>NZ_NISQ01000001.1:0-2990908 GCF_002335755.1 Bacillus sp. FJAT-45066 | reverse complement strand
TAGCGTGCCTTTTGTAGAATGAACCGGCGAGTTACGATCCCGTGCAAGGTTAAGTCGATGAGACGGAGCCGTAGCGAAAGCGAGTCTGAATAGGGCGAATGAGTACGT
Organism: Bacillus sp. FJAT-45066; assembly: GCF_002335755.1. Taxonomy (NCBI): domain Bacteria; kingdom Bacillati; phylum Bacillota; class Bacilli; order Caryophanales; family Bacillaceae; genus Bacillus; species Bacillus sp. FJAT-45066. Next base: position 2,990,800 of record NZ_NISQ01000001.1, on the reverse strand, counting down.
GGTCGTAGACCCGAAACCAGGTGATCTACCCATGTCCAGGGTGAAGTTCAGGTAACACTGAATGGAGGCCCGAACCCACGCACGTTGAAAAGTGCGGGGATGAGGTGTGGGTAGGGGTGAAATGCCAATCGAACCTGGAGATAGCTGGTTCTCTCCGAAATAGCTTTAGGGCTAGCCTCATGTGTTAGAGTCTTGGAGGTAGAGCACTGATTGGACTAGGGGCCCTCATCGGGTTACCGAATTCAGTCAAACTCCGAATGCCAAAGACTTATCCATGGGAGTCAGACTGCGAGTGATAAGATCCGTAGTCAAGAGGGAAACAGCCCAGACCGCCAGCTAAGGTCCCAAAGTATACGTTAAGTGGAAAAGGATGTGGAGTTGCTTAGACAACCAGGATGTTGGCTTAGAAGCAGCCACCATTTAAAGAGTGCGTAATAGCTCACTGGTCGAGTGACTCTGCGCCGAAAATGTACCGGGGCTAAACGTATCACCGAAGCTGCGGACTGTTCTTACGAACAGTGGTAGGAGAGCGTTCTAAGGGCGTTGAAGCTAGACCGTAAGGACTGGTGGAGCGCTTAGAAGTGAGAATGCCGGTATGAGTAGCGAAAGATGGGTGAGAATCCCATCCACCGAATGCCTAAGGTTTCCTGAGGAAGGCTCGTCCGCTCAGGGTTAGTCAGGACCTAAGCCGAGGCCGAAAGGCGTAGGCGATGGATAACAGGTTGATATTCCTGTACCACCTTCACTCCGTTTGAGCAATGGGGGGACGCAGGAGGATAGGGTAAGCGCGCTGTTGGATATGCGCGTCCAAGCAGTAAGGCTGAGAAGTAGGCAAATCCGCTTCTCATAAAGGCTGAGCTGTGATGGCGAGGGAAATTTAGTACCGAAGTTCCTGATTTCACACTGCCAAGAAAAGCCTCTAGCGAGGAGAATGGTGCCTGTACCGCAAACCGACACAGGTAGGCGAGGAGAGAATCCTAAGGTGAGCGAGAGAACTCTGGTTAAGGAACTCGGCAAAATGACCCCGTAACTTCGGGAGAAGGGGTGCTCTGTTAGGGTGTTAAAGCCCGAGAGAGCCGCAGTGAATAGGCCCAGGCGACTGTTTAGCAAAAACACAGGTCTCTGCGAAGCCGCAAGGCGAAGTATAGGGGCTGACGCCTGCCCGGTGCTGGAAGGTTAAGGGGAGAGGTTAGCGCAAGCGAAGCTTTGAACCGAAGCCCCAGTAAACGGCGGCCGTAACTATAACGGTCCTAAGGTAGCGAAATTCCTTGTCGGGTAAGTTCCGACCCGCACGAAAGGCGTAACGATCTGGGCACTGTCTCAACCAGAGACTCGGTGAAATTATAGTACCTGTGAAGATGCAGGTTACCCGCGACAGGACGGAAAGACCCCGTGGAGCTTTACTGTAGCCTGATATTGAATTTTGGTACAGCTTGTACAGGATAGGTAGGAGCCTGAGAAGCCGGAGCGCTAGCTTCGGTGGAGGCGTCGGTGGGATACTACCCTGGCTGTATTGAAATTCTAACCCGCACCCCTAATCGGGGTGGGAGACAGTGTCAGGTGGGCAGTTTGACTGGGGCGGTCGCCTCCTAAAGAGTAACGGAGGCGCCCAAAGGTTCCCTCAGAATGGTTGGAAATCATTCGTAGAGTGTAAAGGCACAAGGGAGCTTGACTGCGAGACCTACAAGTCGAGCAGGGACGAAAGTCGGGCTTAGTGATCCGGTGGTTCCGCATGGAAGGGCCATCGCTCAACGGATAAAAGCTACCCCGGGGATAACAGGCTTATCTCCCCCAAGAGTCCACATCGACGGGGAGGTTTGGCACCTCGATGTCGGCTCATCGCATCCTGGGGCTGTAGTCGGTCCCAAGGGTTGGGCTGTTCGCCCATTAAAGCGGTACGCGAGCTGGGTTCAGAACGTCGTGAGACAGTTCGGTCCCTATCCGTCGTGGGCGCAGGAAATTTGAGAGGAGCTGTCCTTAGTACGAGAGGACCGGGATGGACGCACCGCTGGTGTACCAGTTGTCTTGCCAAAGGCATAGCTGGGTAGCTACGTGCGGACGGGATAAGTGCTGAAAGCATCTAAGCATGAAGCCCCCCTCAAGATGAGATTTCCTTTAGCGCAAGCTAGTAAGATCCCTGAAAGATGATCAGGTAGATAGGTTCGAGGTGGAAGCGTGGCGACACGTGTAGCTGACGAATACTAATAGATCGAGGACTTAACCAAATTAGAACGATACAATCACTTTCTTGACAGGAAAACATGTTATCTAGTTTTGAAGGAACATCCTTCAAAATTTCATATGTCTGGTAATGATGGCGAAGAGGCCACACCCGTTCCCATACCGAACACGGAAGTTAAGCTCTTCAGCGCCGATGGTAGTTGGGGGCTGTCCCCCTGTGAGAGTAGGACGTTGCCAGGCAATGAGAAAAGAAAAGTTCAGCGTTTAGACGCTGGGCTTTTTTTGTTCGTGTGAGGAATGGGGATGAAAGACCGAAGGTCTAATATAAAGTAGGAATACAGGATAAAATATAAACCAGATACTCGGCGGGACCAGAGGAGCGAGAAGGTCGAGGATGCGACGGAGTGAGTACCAGAGTGTACGTTTGCGAGGGTACGTGAGGAACGTAGCGACGGAAGCAGACGAAGAGATTCGAAGCTCATCTGGTTTCACCGCGAACACGGAAGTTCAGCTCTTCGGTGCGATGGTAGTTGGGGGCTGTCCCCCTGTGAGAGTAGGACGTTGCCAGGGCAATGAGAAAAGAAAAGTTAAGCGTTTAGGCGATGGGCTTTTTTGTATGTAAAAGATGAAGTGAAACTTAGTTATAAATTAGAAGAAAACGAACTTGATAGACCGAGAAAGTTCATTGTTTTCCATAACCCCCATTTGGAAACTCACTCAAGTATAACCTATTAAAGATATCTACTACTTCGAAAAAGTCCTTATTACAGTCTCCGCCTTCTTCTATTGACCAGCAAACAGACAAAATCGAGTGAACATATCCCCAAAGTAATAACCTTTCTTTATTCAAATCTAATTGTTCCACAAAAATTTCTATACGTTTTTGAATAACGTGGGTCTTATTATCATTTGGCAATCTATTTAATAAAAACTGTATAACATCATACTCTCTTTCGCCTACTAAGCCTTTAGGGTCAATCGCAACCCATCCTCTGGCATGACAGGATAATATATTATAATGATGCAAATCCCCGTGTAATACATAATATTTTTGAATGCTAGAATTCAAACGGCTAAATATAGATAAAACATTTAACAACAAATCAATTGAAAAGGGACCAATGCCATTCGGATTTTGTTGAATAATTCTCTTTAACGAAAATTCATTTTGTTGGGTAGTTTTTAATGGTGTGTGCAAATGAGCTTCTTTCCATAACTGTCTCATTACTTGGGCAGCAAGAAGAGTAGTAGCTTGATCATTTTTGATGGTGGATAACGGTATCCCAGGTACCAGTTGCTCTAAAAGCATTATTCCAGTTTCTTTTTCACAGTCTATTAAATTAACCATTCCTTTGTTATTTTTATATAATGAAATAGCGGTTAGTTCATCTTCAAATTCATGATTAGGTACAGATAATTTTAATACGAGCTTCTTTCCATCCCTGCAAATTACTGGAGCAACATAGTTGTATGAAAGTTCATAAGGCTCTTGTATGTAAAAGTTCCACTTTTTTTCGCAATAAGAAATTAGAGAGGGGAGGTTGTTTAACCATTCTCGTCCTTTCTCTTTATGAATAGCAGTTATCATGTTTGAATAGTTTTCTGGTATTTTTCTCATATATGTTCCTTTCATTCCTCTTTTTACACGCATTGTTTTTCCCAATGAATTAATCTTTTCTACATCAATTTGTCATTACCCTGCAACAATTCAAACATTAGTTGATATTTAATAATTACATAGAAAAATGTATTATTTTTTCTTATTCATGTTTAATTCCTAACAAAAAGTGGAACTCTGTTTAGGTACTTAATAGTTGAAAAATCCTTTAAGTTTATATATATTTTAATTATAGTCAAAGATAGTCAAGGTCAGAGGGGAGGGGTAGCATGAGAAACATTTCAGATATAATTGAACAATATTTAAAGCAAATAGTAGAACGTAATGAAGAAAATTTTGCAGAAATAAAACGAAGTGAAATTGCTGATAAGTTTGAATGTGTACCTTCTCAAATTAACTACGTTATTAATACGCGATTTACTTTAGAGCGTGGTTACGTAGTGGAAAGTAAACGTGGCGGTGGTGGTTATATTCGCATCATTAAGATTAAGCCTCATGATAACTTACACCTTATTGACCAAGTTTTAACTATTGTTCATAACAGAATATCGCAATCTAGTGCGGAAGATGTGATTTTTCGACTTATAGAAGAAGGAGTTATTTCTTCTAGAGAAGCGAAGATTATGATAAGTGTAATGGACCGTTCTGTCTTATACTTAGAACTTCCGGAAAGAGATGAATTACGTGCTCGCATGTTACATGCGATGATTACTACATTAAAGTATCGGTAAGGGAGAGATGTATCGTGATCTGTCAAGAATGTCAACAACGACCAGCTACCTTGCACTTTACAAAAATAATAAATGGTGAAAAGTCAGAAGTGCATTTATGTGAAGTATGTGCGCAAGAAAAAGGGGAAATGTTTTCTTTTCCTGGTAATGCTGGGTTTTCCATCAATAACTTATTAGGTGGCTTACTAAACACAGAACCACTTATTAATAAAGCGAGTCAAAATGCTTTTGCAGAACAAAAAGTTATTCAATGTGAGAAATGTAAAATGACGTTTGGCCAATTTGCAAAAGTAGGAAGGTTTGGGTGCTCGCAATGTTATAAAGCATTCCAAACTCGTTTAGAGCCAATTGTAAAAAGATTGCACAGTGGAAATGCTGAGCATGCTGGAAAAGTTCCAAAGCGAATCGGTGGTAGCATACATGTAAAGAAAGAACTAGAATCTTTAAAAGTAGAATTAAAGGAATTAATTAAACAGGAAGAATTTGAGCAAGCCGCCAAAGTTCGCGATAGTATAAGAGCGTTAGAGAAGAAATTAAGTAAAGAGGGGGAAGAGTAAAATGTCTCTTGAAAAGTTTCTTAACCTTGCGTTGAGCTCATGGATGAACGATGAAGGGCCAGCTTCTGACATCGTATTAAGCAGTCGAGTTCGTCTAGCTCGGAACTTAGAAGATATTAATTACCCAACGGTTGCTTCAAACGAAGAATCAAAGGGAATTGTTGAGTTACTAACAAAAGAAATGGTTGAATCAGCTTTGTTTAAAGAACTGGAGCTTGTAACGATTAGTGATTTGAAACCTGTAGAAAAAAGGGTGCTTGTAGAAAAACATCTAATAAGCCCTCATCTAGCTGAAGATTCACCATACGGGGCATGTTTGCTTTCTCAAGATGAAAGCATAAGCATCATGTTAAATGAAGAAGATCATATTCGCATACAATGCTTATTTCCTGGCTTACAGCTAGAAGAGGCATTAATAGTCGCTCAAGAGTTGGATGATGCGATAGAAGAAAAGGTAGACTATGCATTTGATGAAAAATACGGTTATTTAACAAGTTGTCCTACGAATGTAGGTACCGGTTTACGTGCATCTGTCATGATGCATTTACCTGCATTAGTTCTTACACAGCAAATGAATCGAATTGTTCCTGCAATTAATCAGTTAGGATTAGTTGTTAGAGGAATTTATGGGGAAGGTAGCGAAGCTTTAGGAAACATTTTTCAAATTTCTAATCAAATAACACTTGGAAAATCTGAAGAAGACATTGTTGAAGACTTATTAAGTGTAGTAAATCAATTAATTACGCAAGAGAGATCTGCACGAGAAGCATTACTTAAAACTTCTCACATACAATTAGAAGACAGAGTGTTTAGGTCTTATGGTGTTCTAGTAAATAGTAGAATCATTGAAACAAAAGAAGCTGCAAAATGTTTGTCAGATGTTCGACTAGGTATTGACTTAGGACTCATAAAACAAGTATCAAAAACGATATTAAATGAATTAATGATTGTAACCCAACCAGGATTTTTACAACAATACGCAGGCGGTCCACTAAGACCGAATGAGCGTGATATAAGAAGAGCAACGTTAATAAGAGAAAGACTACAATTAGAAAAAACGAAAGAAACTGGAGGCGATGATGTATGATGTTCGGTAGATTTACAGAGAGAGCACAAAAAGTATTAGCACTTGCTCAAGAAGAAGCACTTAGATTAAGTCATAACAATATAGGAACAGAACATATCTTACTTGGTTTAGTTCGTGAAGGGGAAGGTATAGCTGCAAAAGCATTAGTTGCACTAGGACTTGGACCAGAAAAGATTCAAAAAGAAGTAGAAAATTTAATTGGACACGGACAAGAAAATACACAGTCTATTCCTCACTATACACCAAGAGCAAAGAAAGTGATTGAGCTTTCAATGGATGAGGCAAGAAAGTTAGGTCATTCTTATGTTGGAACAGAGCATATCTTACTTGGATTAATTCGTGAAGGTGAAGGTGTTGCGGCACGCGTCCTAAATAATTTAGGTGTGAGCTTAAACAAAGCACGTCAACAAGTACTCCAACTGTTAGGAAGCAGTGAAACATCGAGTTCACACCAAGGTGGATCTACTTCTAATGTAAATACTCCTACTTTAGATAGCTTAGCGAGAGATTTAACTGCTGTAGCACGTGAAGGTAGTTTAGACCCTGTTATCGGTAGAAGTAAAGAAATTCAGCGAGTGATTGAAGTATTAAGTAGAAGAACAAAAAACAACCCAGTACTAATCGGTGAGCCTGGAGTCGGGAAAACAGCGATCGCTGAAGGATTAGCCCAGCAGATTGTAAATAATGAGGTTCCAGAGATTTTACGTGATAAAAGAGTCATGACATTAGATATGGGAACTGTTGTTGCTGGCACAAAATATCGTGGTGAGTTTGAAGATCGTCTTAAGAAAGTAATGGACGAAATTCGCCAGGCAGGAAATATCATTTTATTCATTGATGAGTTGCATACGTTAATTGGCGCTGGTGGTGCAGAAGGAGCAATTGACGCATCGAATATTTTGAAGCCGTCTTTAGCTCGTGGAGAATTACAATGTATCGGTGCAACAACGTTAGATGAATACCGTAAATATATTGAAAAAGATGCAGCACTAGAGCGTCGATTCCAACCAATTAGAGTGGATGAGCCAACAATTGAAGAATCGATTCAAATTTTAACTGGATTACGAGATCGCTATGAAGCGCATCACAGAGTTTCCATTACGGATGAAGCGATTGATCAGGCAGTGAAACTTTCTGACCGTTATATTTCTGACCGATTTTTACCTGATAAAGCAATTGACTTAATTGATGAAGCAGGATCTAAAGTTCGTTTACGTTCTTTTACAACTCCTCCAAATTTAAAGGAGTTAGAAATAAAGCTTGAAACAGTGAGAAATGAAAAAGATGCAGCGGTCCAAAGCCAAGAATTTGAAAAAGCAGCTTCTTTACGTGATTCAGAGCAGCGTTTACGCGAAAAGTTAGAAGAAACGAAGAAGCAGTGGAAAGAAAAGCAAGGACAAGAAAATAATGAAGTAACTGTAGAAGATATTGCTTTAGTTGTTGCTAGCTGGACTGGAATTCCAGTATCCAAATTAGCACAAACAGAAACAGATAAGCTTCTTAACATGGAGGAATTGTTGCATGCACGTGTTATTGGTCAAGATGAAGCAGTAAAAGCTGTCTCAAAAGCTGTTCGCCGTGCACGTGCTGGTTTAAAAGACCCGAAGCGTCCTATCGGCTCCTTTATTTTCCTTGGGCCTACAGGGGTAGGTAAAACAGAGCTTGCAAGAGCTTTAGCAGAGTCTATGTTCGGTGATGAAGATTCTATGATTCGTATTGATATGTCTGAATTTATGGAGAAACATTCTACATCGCGTTTAGTGGGTTCTCCTCCAGGGTATGTAGGTTATGATGAGGGTGGACAATTAACAGAAAAAGTTCGCCGTAAGCCTTACTCTGTTGTCTTATTAGATGAAATTGAAAAAGCACATCCTGATGTGTTCAACATTTTACTACAAGTACTAGAAGACGGCAGACTTACAGATTCTAAAGGTAGAACAGTAGATTTCCGAAACACTATTTTAATTATGACGTCCAATGTGGGAGCAGAAGCTCTTAAACGTAATAAGTATGTTGGTTTTAACGTACAAGATGAAAACCAAAATTATAAAGATATGAAAGGAAAAGTGATGGATGAGCTGAAAAAAGCGTTCCGTCCAGAATTCCTAAACCGTATCGATGAAATGATTGTGTTCCATTCTTTAGAGAAGCCACACTTAAAAGAGATTGTTACATTACTTGCTGATCAACTAACAAAACGTTTAAAAGAACAAGATATTGAGTTAGAATTAACGGAAGCAGCTAAAGATAAAATCTCTGAAGAGGGTTATGACCCAGAGTACGGGGCAAGACCACTACGCCGTGCTATTCAAAAGCATATTGAAGATAAGCTTTCAGAAGAGCTATTAAAAGGAACAATCGAAAAAGGACAAAAAATAGTTTTAGATGTCATTGAAAACGAATTTATTGTCCGCCCTGTAGAAAAAGTTAAATAATTCAAAAAGCTAATTGACTGGAGGTAAACATAAGCAAAATGTGTTTACCTCTTTCTTGTATAGGTAGAAACTCACTTTTCAGGAAAAAATAATAGCTAAAATTAGATTGTACATATTAAATGTTGTATCATAAAATTAGGAAAACAATGGTATTTTTAACTGGAGAGGGTTTTAGTATGGCAAAACGTAAGACGAAGTTTATTTGTCAGAGTTGCGGGTATGAATCACCAAAATGGATGGGGAAGTGCCCAGGGTGTAATGCTTGGAATACGATGACAGAAGAGGTAGAGGAGAGAAGTACTGGCAGAAGAGGTGCTTTTACAACAGGTGCTGCAACGATAAGAAAGCCAGAGTCAATCACTTCCATTCAAACGATGAAAGAACCACGCATTTTTACAGACATGGAGGAATTTAACCGTGTGTTAGGTGGAGGTATTGTACAAGGTTCCCTTGTATTAATAGGGGGAGACCCTGGTATAGGAAAGTCTACACTTCTTTTGCAAGTTTGTTCTCAATTAGCTACAAAGAAGCATAGAGTGTTATATATTTCTGGTGAAGAATCTGTTCAGCAAACAAAATTACGCGCCGATCGTTTAGAGGTCAATGCAGATGAGCTTTTCGTATTATCGGAAACAGACTTTGATTTGATTGCAAAAGCGGTAGAAGAGGTACAACCAACATTATTGATTGTTGATTCGATTCAAACAGTTTATCACCCAGCAGTTACTTCTGCGCCTGGTAGCGTATCGCAAGTCCGTGAGTGTACAGCAGAATTGATGAGAATTGCCAAAACAAAAAACATCGCTGCCTTTATTGTTGGGCATGTAACAAAAGAAGGAGCAATAGCTGGGCCGCGTCTTTTAGAGCATATGGTAGATACAGTTCTTTATTTTGAAGGAGAGCGTCACCATACATATCGAATATTACGATCCGTTAAAAATCGTTTTGGATCGACAAATGAAATTGGAATATTTGAAATGAAAGAAGTTGGCTTAGCGGAAGTGCAAAATCCATCGGAGATATTTTTAGAGGAGCGTTCAAAAGGTTCGGCAGGCTCAACGGTAGTCGCATCTATGGAAGGAACCCGTCCGGTATTAGTAGAGATACAAGCACTTATTTCCGCGACAGGCTACGGAAATCCACGAAGAATGGCAACTGGCATTGATCATAACCGAGTTAACTTAATTATGGCTGTACTTGAAAAACGAGTGGGACTATTATTACAAAACCAAGATGCTTATTTGAAAGTTGCTGGTGGTGTCAAACTCGATGAACCAGCTATAGACTTGGCAATTGCAGTAAGTATCGCTTCCAGTTTTCGAAATCAAGCATCAGATGCAGCGGATGTAGTTATTGGAGAAGTCGGATTAACTGGAGAGATTCGGAGGGTTTCACGAATAGAGCAGCGTGTTCAGGAAGCGGCAAAGTTAGGATTCAAACGTGTCATTATACCAGCGAAAAACTTAGGCGGTTGGACGGCTCCAGAAGGGATTGCAGTTATAGGGGTTGCAACGATAGAACAAGCATTGCAATATGTTCTAGGGGGTTAGAGACAAGAATGGAAGATATAAATCAAAATGAAAAGCTAGTGGCAGAAATTTTACAGTTTATTGCACCTGGCACCCCAATTCGTGAAGGGCTAGACAATATTTTGCGTTCGAATACTGGTGGTCTTGTTGTTGTTGGATATAACGAGAAAGTAAAAGAAATTGTGGACGGCGGCTTTTCTATAAATTGCTCGTTTAGTCCAGCTTATGTGTATGAGTTAGCTAAAATGGACGGAGCCATTATATTAAATGAAAAAGGCACTAAAATATTATATGCAAACGCACAATTAACTCCTAATCCAACTATCCTTTCTACCGAAACAGGAATGAGACATCGTACAGCAGAGCGGGTGGCAAAGCAAACTGGGAGCCTTGTTGTTGCTATTTCTCAACGACGTAACGTTATCACTTTATACAAAGGTGAATTTCGCTATGCATTAAAAGATATCGGAGTAATTTTTACGAAAGCAAATCAAGCAATCCAAACGTTAGAAAAGTATAAATCGGTACTTGATCAAAGTATAACGAATTTAGGAGCACTAGAATTTGAGGAACAAGTTACGTTTATGGAACTTTTGCAGGTTATACATCGTATAGAAATGGTATTAAGAATAAAAAATGAAATCATTAGCTATATTAATGAATTAGGAACAGAAGGTCGTCTTATCCGTCTTCAGCTTACAGAGTTAATCGCACATATGGAAGAAGAGACAATTTTATTAATTAAGGATTATTGTGTGGAAAAAAATGAAGATGCATTTGTTATATTAAAAAAGTTACAGAAGCTTTCCAATACAGACTTGTTAGATGATAACATCATATTAAAGCTATTAGGTTATTCTAGCTTTACAAGTCCAGAAGAATTAGTTTTACCCAGAGGATATAGAGTTCTTCATAAAATTCCACGCCTCCCACCAGTAATCATCGAAAACTTAGTAACCCGTTTTAAAAGATTGAAGCATACCATGGTTGCTTCGGTTGAAGAGTTAGATGATGTAGAAGGTATTGGGGAAGTAAGGGCGAGAAAGATAAAAGAAGGCTTAAAACGTATTCAGGATCAACTGTTAATTGATAGGCAAATATAACTTTCTACCAAAAGAGGCGACTTTCGTGACAACAATATTGCAGAAACATGTCAAAAACTTAACAAAAAATATTTTTCTAAGCATAATGACGTTTCAATTGTTTGAAACTGTTTATAATGTATAAAGGGAGGTGAAACAATGTTAAGGCGCATTGTTCAATTATTTTTTATTGTTATAGGTGGAATGCTAGGTATATTTTTTATTCCTGAACTTTTCTCATTATTAAATTTAGGTGGTATAGAACTGCTAAACAAGCCTTATACTGTTGCCATTTTTGGTGCCATTATATTTTTTATTCTTACTTTTTGGTTTGTTGATTATGTAGTTGGCTTTATTAAGTGGGTGGAAGAGTCCATTGTAAAAGCTCCAGTTACTGACGTTTTGTTTGGTAGTTTAGGCTTGATACTTGGTTTAATTGTTGCTTACTTAGCTGTTATTCCATTAGAGAAAATCCCTTTTCAAATTGTAAGTACGGTAATACCGATTTTTGTAACGCTATTATTAGGTTATTTAGGGTTCCAAGTAGGATTTAAAAAGCGTGATGAATTAGTAAGTTTATTTTCTATTTCTACTAAATTTGGAAAAAAGAAAGCCACAGAAGACGAAGAGGTGGATCTTTCTTCTAAAAAATTAAAAATTTTAGATACAAGTGTTATTATAGATGGGCGAGTTGCGGATATATGTCAAACTGGATTCTTAGAGGGAACGATTGTCATTCCTCGCTTTGTTCTTGAAGAACTTCAACATATAGCAGACTCCTCTGACGTATTAAAAAGAAATAGAGGGCGTCGTGGCTTAGATATTTTAAATCGAATTCAAAAAGAACTAGCTATCAAAGTAGAAATTTATGAAGGCAACTTTGAAGAGATTCAAGAAGTGGACAGTAAGTTAGTGAAACTAGCTAAATTAACTTCTGGCGTTGTTGTTACTAATGACTTTAATTTAAATAAAGTATGTGAATTACAAAACGTAGCGGTTCTTAACATTAACGATTTAGCTAATGCTGTGAAGCCAGTAGTACTTCCGGGGGAAGAAATGACCGTTCAAGTTATTAAAGATGGGAAAGAATATAACCAAGGGGTTGCCTATTTAGATGACGGAACGATGATTGTTGTAGAAGAAGGTCGAGATTATATCGGAAAGCATATTGAAGTGTTAGTAACAAGTGTACTACAAACGTCTGCTGGCCGTATGATCTTTGCAAAGCCTAAACTTTTAGAAAAAGCATTATAATAGAGTGGAGAATTAGTATGTCTTATCAAGTAATCATTCCTGCAGCAGGTCAAGGAAAGCGGATGAACGCTGGAATGAACAAGCAGTTTATTGAACTAGAACAAAAGCCTGTTATTATTCATACATTACTAGTTTTTGAACATGACCCACTATGTGATCAAATATTAATGGTTGTTAATGAGCAAGAAATAGATATGTTCCAAGTTCTTCTGGAAAAGTACAGCATTTCAAAAGTGAAAAAGCTTGTACACGGAGGAAAAGAGCGTCAAGATAGTGTTTACTATGGGGTGAAGGCAGCAAAGAAAGATGGAATTGTTTTAGTGCACGATGGTGCAAGACCATTCATACGTCAAACGTTCATTCATCGGTTAGTAGAGAAAGCAACAGAAACAGGTGCAGCAATTTTAGCTGTACCTGTAAAAGATACCATCAAAAAAGTTATTAATGGTATTGCGACGGAAACAATCGAAAGGTCTAGCTTGTGGAGCATCCAAACACCACAAGCTTTTCGTTTTTCCATATTAGATGAAGCTCATGAAAAAGCTAAGAAAGATAACTTTTTAGGCACAGACGAAGCTAGTCTTGTAGAGAGAATAGGTGTGGACGTTCACATTGTTGAGGGAGACTATGAGAACATTAAACTTACCACTCAAGAAGATTTACTTTACGCAAATGCAATTTTATCAAAGAACAATTAGTGATAGTTAACGGAGGATATCGATATGTTTCGAATTGGACAAGGTTTTGATGTACATCAACTTGTAGAGGGAAGACCACTTATTATTGGTGGAATTACAATCCCTTATGAAAAGGGATTATTAGGTCATTCAGACGCAGATGTGTTATTACACACTATTGCGGATGCATGTCTAGGAGCTATTGGAGAAGGCGATATCGGAAAACATTTTCCAGATACAGATGAAGCATTTAAAGATGCTGATTCAGCCCAATTATTAATACATGTTTGGAAGTTAGTTACGGAGCGTGGTTATAGCCTAGGAAATATCGATTGTACGATTATTGCCCAAATGCCCAAAATGGCACCGCACATTCAAGCGATGAGAGAAAGAATAGCGGAGCTCTTAGAAGCATCGTCAGATCAAGTAAACGTAAAAGCAACAACAACTGAAAAGTTAGGATTTACAGGTCGTGGCGAAGGTATCGCCTCCCAAGCGACAGTACTTTTAATGAAAAACTAAAAACTCCTATTATTTTTAGTTTTTTATGATAAAATAGTGCAAGGATTTTATTGAAAACGGAGGAACTACAAATGTCAGTACGTGTACGCTATGCCCCAAGTCCAACAGGGCACTTACATATTGGAAATGCCAGAACAGCATTATTTAACTACTTATATGCTCGCAACCAAAATGGAAAGTTTATTATTCGCATTGAAGATACAGATAAAAAGCGCAATATTGAAGGCGGAGAAGAAAGTCAGTTAAAATTTTTAAAATGGCTTGGAATGGACTGGGATGAAAGTGTCGATGTTGGTGGAGAGTTCGGTCCATATCGTCAGTCAGAACGAAACGACATTTACAAGAAGTATTATGAGGAGCTACTTGAAAAAGGTTTAGCTTACAAATGTTATTGCACGGAAGAAGAATTGGAGGCAGAGCGTGAAGAGCAAGCGGCTAAAGGCGAGAATCCTCGTTACTCCGGGAAACATCGTGATTTAACAGAGGAGCAAAGAGCAACATATGAAGCAGAAGGGAAATTACCTAGCATCCGCTTTCGCGTACCAACCGGGAAAGATATAAAGTTTGTTGATATGGTTAAAGGGGAAGTATCCTTTGAAACAGAAGGCATTGGTGACTATGTAATTGTGAAAAAAGATGGTACACCGACGTACAATTTTGCAGTAGCGGTTGACGATCACTTAATGCAAATTACACACGTTCTTCGTGGTGATGACCATATTTCTAACACACCGAAACAAATTATGATTTATGAAGCACTTGGATGGGACGTTCCTCAATTTGGTCATATGACGTTAATTGTGAATGAAAGCCGTAAAAAGCTTAGTAAGCGTGATGAAAGTATTATTCAGTTTATTGAACAATACGAAGAGTTAGGCTACCTACCAGAAGCGCTATTTAATTTTATTGGCTTGTTAGGTTGGTCTCCGGGTGGAGAAGAAGAATTGTTTTCAAAAGAAGAATTTATTAACATCTTTGATCCTAGCCGACTATCCAAATCACCAGCTGTTTTTGATACACAAAAATTAACATGGATGAACAATCAATATATTAAAAAGTTAGACGTAGATACACTTGTTACGTTAGCGTTACCACACTTAATGAAGGCAGGTCTTCTACCAGAAAATATGACGGATGCAAAAAAAGATTGGACACGCGATTTAATAGCGTTACATCAAGAAAAAATGAGCTATGGTGCAGAAATTGTATCACTAACAGAATTGTTCTTTAAAACTCATATTGAGTATGAAGAAGAAGCAAAAGAAGTTTTAGCTCAAGAACAAGTTCCAGAGGTAGTAAAAGCATTCCATGAAGAGCTATCAGCTTTAGAAGATTTTTCTTCAGACAATATTAAAGCTGCAATAAAAGCTGTTCAAAAAGCAACTGGCCAAAAAGGTAAAAACTTATTTATGCCAATACGTGTTGCTACAACGGGTCAAACACACGGCCCAGACTTACCACAAGCAATAAGCTTATTAGGTAAAGAAACAGTTTTAGCGCGATTAGAAAAACTTTTTAGTTAAGTTAGTTTTGTAATGTACAAATACTATACGAAAAACAAATAATAAAACTGATTACTATCATATAAAACAAAGACCATTACTTAATGGATGAATAAGCGTTATTTTGGCAAAAATTTTGTTTTACACTAAACGAACTGTCATTATGAAATTATTTTAGTTAACAAATCTTTAAAAAGGTAATATAGTATAAGTACTAAATGCCTTTTTAAAATTATGGCTATCGAAAAACGAACTGTTATTAAAATAATATTGGAACGAAGAAGAGGAGAGTAAATGGAATTGAGTCATTCCAGAGAGAGCTACGTTTGGTGAGAGTAGCTTATGAATCAGTCCTTTGAAGTGCACCTCGGAGTCTATTGCTAAAAAGCTTGAAAGCTAGCCTAGTAAGTAATAGCGGCTAACCTCCCGTTACGAGGAAGAGTGGAGAAATAGTAAAGCGCATTTACTATATCTAAACAGAGTGGAACCGCGCCGAAAGCGTCTCTGTGTCAATATGACACAGAGACTTTTTTAGTTTTTTAAAACGCAAAAAAGTTGATTTCAGCTGCGAGTGTGAGACTCCTGCGGGAAAGCGCGTCAAGCGAGACCCCACAGGCGCCAAAAGCGAACACCTGCAGCTGAAATCAACAGTTAGCAATGTAAGGTATGTTGAAAAAAGAAAAATAAAACCCCTCGTAAAGGAGGAACGAAAATGTGGAAAATGTTAAAAGAAGATATTGAAGTAATCTTTGAACAAGACCCAGCAGCTAGAAGTTATATAGAAGTCATCTTAACTTATTCTGGACTACATGCCATATGGGCGCATCGATTAGCACACGGCTTGTTTAAACGTAAGTTGTTTTTCCTAGCGAGATCTGTATCGCAAATAAGCAGATTTTTTACGGGAATTGAAATACATCCTGGGGCAAAAATAGGAAGAAAGTTCTTTATCGATCACGGAATGGGAGTAGTCATTGGAGAAACGTGTGAAATTGGCGATAACGTAACAGTATATCAAGGAGTTACACTCGGAGGTACCGGTAAGGAAAAGGGGAAAAGACACCCGACCTTGCAAGACAATGCACTAATTGCAGCTGGAGCGAAAGTGTTAGGGAATATTACAATTGGTGAAAACTCTAAAGTAGGAGCGGGTTCCGTTGTACTAAAAGATGTCCCTAATAACTCTACCGTTGTTGGTATTCCTGGAAAAATCGTTATTCAAAACGGTGTTAAGGTAAAGAAAGATCTAAACCATCAAGACTTACCAGATCCAATTGCAGATAGATTTTTAGAACTCGAAAATGAAGTGAAAGAACTACAGGAACAATTACAGAAATGGAAAGAGAGGTCATAATATGGCTATTCAACTTTATAACACGTTAACTCGTAAAAAAGAACCCTTCATACCGTTAGAAGAAGGAAAGGTAAAGATGTACGTGTGTGGTCCTACTGTTTACAACTATATTCATATAGGGAATGCTCGTCCAGCCATTGCATTTGATACAGTAAGAAGATATTTAGAGTACCGCGGATATGACGTGAAGTATATCTCAAACTTTACAGATGTAGATGACAAGTTAATTAAAGCTGCAAATGAATTAGGCGAAGATGTTCCAACAATCGCAGAGCGTTTCATTGAGGCGTACTTTGAAGACACGGCTGCACTAGGATGCAAAAAAGCGGATGCACACCCTAGAGTAACAGAAAGTATGGACATCATCATTGAATTTATCGAGGCATTAATTGATAAAGATTTTGCTTACGAATCTGGTGGTGACGTTTATTATAGAACGAGAAAATTCGAAGGCTACGGAAAGCTTTCTCACCAATCTATTGATGAATTACAGCTAGGAGCCCGTATTGAAGTTGGGGAGAAAAAGCAAGATTCATTAGACTTCGTTTTATGGAAAGCGGCAAAAGAAGGAGAAATCTTTTGGGATAGTCCATGGGGCAAAGGTAGACCTGGCTGGCATATTGAATGCTCTGCCATGGCAAAAAAGTATCTAGGAGATTCCATTGATATACATGCAGGGGGGCAAGACTTAGCATTCCCTCACCACGAAAATGAAATTGCTCAATCAGAAGCAGTGACTGGGAAACAATTCGCAAAATATTGGATGCATAACGGGTATATTAATATTGATAACGAAAAAATGTCTAAGTCACTAGGAAACTTTGTACTTGTACACGATATTATTAAGCAACACGACCCACAATTAATTCGTTTCTTTATGCTTTCCGTACATTACCGTCATCCGATCAACTATAATGAGGAATTATTGCAAAATACGAAGAACGGGTTAGAGAGATTATCTACATCTTACTTTAATCTGAAACATCGTTTAGAAAGTAGTACAAATTTAGCACATAATACAGAAGATTGGTTAGAAAAAGTAGCTAGTTTTAAGCAACAATTTATTGAGGCAATGGACGATGACTTTAATACGGCGAACGCTATTTCTACTTTGTTTGATTTAGCGAAGCAAGCTAACCTGTATTTAAATGAAAATGTAACATCTGAAAGTGTAATATATGCGTTCATTCAGTCATTTGATGATTTTTTCAATGTGTTAGGAATTACAATGCAAAAAGAGCAAGAGTTATTGGATGAGGAAATTGAATTGTTAATTCAGCAACGAATTGATGCGAGAAAAAACCGTGACTTTGCTCTTGCAGATAAAATTAGAGATGAATTAAAAGAACGAAATATTATTTTAGAAGATACTCCGCAAGGAACAAGGTGGAAAAGAGGATAAAAGGTGAAAGTAAAAAAGAATTTAGATGCAAAACAAATGAATAGTTTAGCGTTGGCGTACGTAGGAGATGCCATTTATGAAAGTTATGTGAGGTTGCATTTACTAGAGCAAGGTAATGTTAGACCGAATCAACTTCATCAAACAGGTACAAAGTATGTATCTGCAAAATCACAAGCTAACCTTTTACACAAGTTAATGGATAAGAACTTTTTTTCAGAGGAAGAAATTGCAGTAATTAAGCGTGGGAGAAACGCGAAGTCTGGGACAGTACCGAAAAATACTGATGTCCAAACATACCGTTATTCAACCGCGTTTGAGGCTTTGATTGGCCATTTATTTTTAAATGATGAAGAGGAAAGAATGGAACAATTTATTAATACATGCATGCAGATGGTAGACGATGAAAGGGGTGTAGGGCGTGTCTAAAGAATTTATTATTGGTAGAAACCCTGTATTAGAAGCGATTAAAGCAAACCGAGAAATAAATAAGATTTGGGTTGGAGAAGGTGCAACGAAAGGTTCCATACAACAGGTTATTGGATTAGCTAAAGAAGCGAATATAATCATTCAATTCGTACCGAAGAAAAAGTTAGACCAACTAGCAGAAGGAAATCATCAAGGTGTTATTGCATCTGTAGCGGCATATGACTATGCGGAGATGGACGATTTATTTGCAAATGCAGAAAAAAGCGGTACAGCGCCTTTCTTTCTTATCCTTGATGAATTAGAAGACCCGCACAATTTAGGGTCCATCATGAGAACAGCTGATGCTATTGGAGCACATGGAATAATCATTCCAAAACGTAGGTCAGTTGGTTTAACAGCAACAGTTGCGAAAGCATCTACAGGAGCAATAGAGCATATCCCAGTAGTGAGGGTTACGAATTTAGCGAGAACGGTCGATGAATTAAAGGATAGAGGACTATGGATATTCGGAACGGATGCAAAGGGTAAAGTAGACTACCGCCAGATGGATGGTTCACTTCCCCTAGGCTTGATTATTGGTAGTGAAGGTAAAGGAATGAGTCGATTACTAAAGGAAAAATGCGACTTTTTATTATCACTACCAATGGTAGGAAAGGTCACTTCGCTAAACGCTTCAATAGCGGCAAGTTTGTTAATGTATGAGGTGTATAGAAAAAGAAACCCTGTTGGGGAATAATAGGTAATGGACATATTACTAGTCGACGGCTATAACATTATTGGCGCGTGGCATGAATTACGCCAAATTAGAAACGAGGATCTAGCGCAAGCTAGAGATATTCTCGTTTCTAAAATGGCTGAATACCAAGCATATACAGGCTTTCGTTGTATCATTGTGTTTGATGCTCATTTAACACAAGGGGTAGAAACCAAATATAATAATTACAGAGTGGAAGTTATATATACGAAGGAAAATGAAACCGCAGATGAACGGATAGAAAAATTAGCAATCGAGCTTTCAAATATTAAGACGCAAGTTCATGTTGCTACATCTGATTTTACTGAACAATGGGCAATTTTTGGGCAAGGTGCACTTCGAAAATCTGCTAGAGAGCTATTAACTGAAATCAATGCAATAGAATTAAAAATTCAAAAGCGAGTTATTAGTTTTTCTAATAAAAAACCATCTAAAAGAATTGAATTGAATGAAGAAATTTCACAAATTTTCGAAAAATGGCGTCGAGGGAAGCGATGATAGGTTGACCGGACTTTTATAACTACTGTATAATATTGCTATCTACTGTACGGTCGGGGGGATTCTTGTGGTGATTAGCGACCAATTATTGGCACATGATAAATTGGAACATATGGAAGATGAACATGTCGTAGAACTAGTGCATGCAGGTAATAGCGAAGCTTTAGATTACTTAATTAATAAGTACAAAAACTTTGTGCGTGCCAAAGCAAGATCCTATTTTTTAATTGGTGCAGACCGCGAAGATATTGTCCAAGAAGGAATGATAGGTTTGTATAAAGCTATCCGTGATTTTAAAGAGGACAAGTTATCTTCCTTTAAGGCATTTGCAGAGTTGTGTATTACAAGGCAAATTATTACGGCAATAAAAACGGCAACTAGACAGAAACATATTCCATTAAATTCATATGTTTCCTTGGACAAGCCAATTTATGATGAAGAATCAGATCGTACATTAATGGACGTAATCTCTGGAGCAAAAGTGATGAACCCAGAAGAATTAATTATCAATCAAGAAGAATTTGATGATATTGAAGTAAAGATGGAAGAACTATTAAGCGATTTAGAGAGAAAAGTTCTAGTGCTTTACTTAGATGGTCGTTCATACCAAGAAATTTCAGAAGATTTAAACCGACATGTAAAGTCGATTGACAACGCACTCCAACGTGTGAAAAGAAAACTAGAGAGGTACTTAGAGTTACGAGAGATTACTCTGTAGACCAAACGGTTTATTGACACTCGTATTACGATTGTGTTACAGTTTGAAGGACATAAAAATTTATGTGGTGATAAAACAATGAATAAAAAAGTAGTGCTCGCATGTACAAGCTGTGGTTCAAGAAACTATACAACCACTAAAAATGCTACTAACCAAAGCGAGCGTTTAGAAATAAATAAGTTTTGCAAAGTATGCAATGCTCACACTGCTCATCGTGAGACAAAATAGATTTGGACTTTACGGGGTTGGAGGTTACATGAATGCAACGATTAACTAAGTTTTTCCGTGATGTAGTTCGTGAAATGAAAAAGGTTAGCTGGCCAAAGCGAAAAGAATTAACACGCTATACAGTTATTGTTGTAACAACAGTCGCTTTAGTTGCGGTATTCTTTGGTTTGATTGACACAGGTATTTCTGCACTTTTACGTAATATCTTATAATTGAGTTAATTAATTTCATATTCAAGGTTCGCTTAGTAGTGATCTAGGACGAAACAAAATCGATTATTCGATTATTTTTCTAAAATGTTGAATAACGATTGTCTATTCATGGTATAATGTGAATAATATTGTAACTCGAGAAACCCGTTCAACGGGTTTTTTCATTTGTCTAAAAATATATTTTTGAGGGGGGACGGACATTAGTCCTTGCGGATGGAAAAGAACTGGTATGTCGTTCACACTTATTCTGGTTATGAGAATAAAGTAAAAGCAAATTTAGAAAAACGTGTAGAATCAATGGGGATGCAAGATAAAATATTCCGTGTTGTTGTTCCTGAAGAAGAAGAAACGGATTTTAAAAATGGGAAAAAGAAAGTTACCAAGAAGAAAGTTTTCCCAGGTTACGTTCTAGTTGAAATCGTTATGACAGATGATTCATGGTATGTTGTACGTAATACACCAGGTGTAACTGGCTTCGTAGGCTCTAGTGGAGCAGGATCAAAACCTACACCATTATTACAAGATGAAATAGATTTCATTTTAAAGCGTATGGGAATGGAAGAGAAAACAGTTGAGTTCGATTTCGAACTAAACGAAACAGTGAAAGTAAAAGAAGGTCCATTTGCGAACTTTACTGGAACAATTGAAGAACTAGACAAAGATAAGCAGAAATTAAAAGTTCTAGTTAATATGTTTGGTAGAGAAACGCCAGTAGAGCTTGACTTTACTGGGGTAGAAAAAATATAATCGAAAAGAACTTGAAATTAATATTAATAAATGGTATTATTTCAAAGGTCAGTATGTCTCAAAATGAGATGTTCTAATTTTAACATTCTTTATCTTTTATTATAAAGAATTTGGAGAGTGGGAGGGAGCAATCCCAAATACCACATCACGGACTTAAGGAGGTGTGTCTCGTGGCTAAAAAAGTAATTAAAATGGTAAAATTACAAATTCCAGCAGCAAAAGCAAACCCTGCACCACCAGTTGGACCGGCATTAGGTCAAGCAGGTGTTAACATCATGGGTTTCTGTAAGGAGTTCAACGCTCGTACTGCAGATCAAGCTGGATTAATTATCCCTGTTGAAATTACGGTTTTTGAAGACCGTTCATTTACATTTATTACGAAAACTCCACCTGCAGCAGTATTATTAAAAGTTGCAGCTGGTATCCAGTCTGGTTCTGGTGAACCAAACCGTAATAAAGTGGCAACAGTTAAGCGCGACAAAGTACGCGAGATTGCTGAGACTAAAATGCCAGACCTAAACGCTGCAAGTGTAGAAGCTGCAATGCGCATGGTTGAAGGTACAGCTCGCAGCATGGGTATTGTTATTGAAGACTAATACCATTAACTGTTAGGCAAATGTTTACAGGGTTGCGAATCGGTTTATGGCCAGTTCGCAACCTTTATTCGTGGGAGGTTATTCCGCTAAAACCACATAAGGAGGACGTTTAAAATGGCTAAAAAAGGTAAGAAGTTTATTGAAGCTGCTAAATTAGTAGACCGTACAGTAGCATACTCTGTTACAGAAGCGGTTGAATTAGCGAAAAAGACTAGCATTGCTAAGTTTGACGCTACAGTAGAGGTTGCATTCCGTTTAGGAGTTGACCCTCGTAAAAACGATCAACAAATTCGTGGTGCTGTAGTTCTTCCACACGGAACAGGTAAAACTCAACGTGTATTAGTATTTGCTAAAGGTGAAAAAGCGAAAGAAGCAGAAGCTGCTGGAGCTGACTATGTAGGGGATGCAGATTTCATCACTAAAATCCAACAAGGTTGGTTTGATTTTGACGTAATCGTTGCTACTCCAGACATGATGGGTGAAGTTGGTAAGCTTGGTCGTGTATTAGGACCTAAAGGTTTAATGCCAAACCCTAAAACTGGTACAGTTTCATTTGATGTAACGAAAGCAGTTAACGAAATCAAAGCTGGTAAAGTAGAATACCGCGTTGACAAAGCTGGTAACATTCACGTTCCAATCGGAAAAGTTTCGTTTGAAAACGAGAAGTTAGTAGAAAACTTCGCAACTATCTATGATACTTTGTTAAAAGTGAAGCCTGCTGCTGCAAAAGGTACTTACGTGAAGAACGTTACAGTTACTTCTACAATGGGACCTGGTGTAAAAGTTGATCCTTCTACTTTCACTGTAAAAAACTAACATATTGACTTTTATAACTCACGCGATTATAATAATCGTTGTGTTAAAAATATAATATTGTTTGTACCGTAGACAGTAGGTGCTACTTAGTAGCTTAATTCCCTACCGAGGTGTAAATTTGACGATAAAGCAATTTTGTTTTAACGATTAAATTTCTACCTCCATGTCATGTGGGGGTATTTTAATGTACACCGATCGGTATAAGTAGTAATCACTTAATAGGAGGTGTAACGATGGGCAAAGCAGTTGAATTGAAAATGCAAGTTGTTGAAGATATCGCTGCGAAATTACGCGCGTCTGTATCAACAATCGTTGTAGACTACCGTGGTTTAACAGTATCTGAAGTAACGGAACTTCGTAAACAACTTCGTGAAGCTGGAGTTGAATTCAAAGTTTACAAAAACTCTTTAACTCGTCGTGCTGCAGAAGCGGCTGAAATTAACGGTCTTAACGATGCGTTAACTGGCCCGAACGCAATCGCGTTCTCTACAGAAGATGTAGTTGCTCCTGCTAAAATTTTAAATGACTTCGCTAAAAAGCATGAAGCATTAGAAATTAAAGCTGGTGTAATTGAAGGAAACGTAGCGTCTGTTGAAGAAGTGAAAGCTCTTGCTGAACTTCCATCGCGCGAAGGTTTACTTTCAATGTTACTATCTGTTCTTCAAGCTCCAATGCGCAGCATGGCTCTTGTTACGAAAGCAGTTGCAGAACAAAAAGAAGAACAAGGCGCTTAATTTACAACTTGCAAGTTAGTTAAAAATAAAACTATTTAACAATCACAAGGAGGAAATAACAATGACTAAAGAACAAATCATTGAAGCAGTTAAAAACATGACTGTTTTAGAATTAAACGACTTAGTAAAAGCTATCGAAGAAGAATTTGGAGTAACTGCTGCTGCACCTATGGCAATGGCTGCTGCTGGTGGCGCTGAAGTTGCTGCTGAGCAAACTGAATTTGATGTAGTATTAGCTTCTGCTGGTGCTCAAAAAATTAAAGTTATCAAAGTAGTACGTGAAATCACTGGTCTTGGCTTAAAAGAAGCTAAAGAATTAGTTGACAACACTCCTAAAGCTGTTAAAGAAGGTATTGCTAAAGAAGAAGCTGAAGAAGTGAAAGCTAAACTTGAAGAAGTTGGAGCTTCTGTAGAAGTTAAGTAATATTGCTAAAAGCTCGCTAACGTGTTAGCGGGCTTTTTTACTGCTTTTCCACGTATATTTTTTTACTCGAAAGAGATAATAATAAAGTTGTTATGCTATGATTTTTAATCTACAAAGGAGGTTGCGTCGTGGCGGATCATTATTATACAAATAACCCTTCTGTTGAAAGTAATAGGCAGTCTTTCGATTTTATGTTAAATGAAACGAAATTTAGTTTCATAACAGATGCAGGAGTGTTTTCAAAAAAAGAGATAGATTTCGGATCACGCTTATTAATAGAAACGTTTGTATCTCCCGAAACAGATGGAGGAATTTTAGATGTAGGGTGTGGTTATGGCCCGATAGGAATCTCCATTGCGAAAAGGTACAACGACAAACAAATTACGATGGTAGATGTAAACGAAAGAGCTTTGCAATTGGCTACAGAGAATGCTGAAAAAAATCAAGTGAAAAACGTAACAGTCTTAAAAAGCTTTATATATGAAAGTGTGCAGAATAATAAGTATGCAGCCATCCTATCCAATCCACCTATTCGGGCTGGGAAGAAAGTTGTCCATGAAATTTTAGAAAATGCATTTGATAGATTAGTCGATAAAGGTGAGCTTTGGATCGTGATACAGAAAAAGCAAGGTGCTCCTTCAGCTATCGATAAACTTACAGATGTTTTTGATGAAGTAGAAGTAGTGGTAAAGAAAAAAGGTTATTATATCATAAAAGCAAAAAAAGGTTGACGTTTAATTTTTCTTGTGATAGCATTGTTTAATGCCAATATGTATTTTTCTGAGCGTCTATTTTTTTGTGCGTTTTCTACATTTATATGTATAAAATTAGTATGCTTGGAAAAGATAGTAAAATCAATAGCGCGTATGTAAAAATGTGGTTTTCTATTAGAAACCATTTTTCTTTTTTAGCATAGTAGAAATACTTATGTTAAAACATAAATTTTTTCTTAATTACGCTTGATACGAGGGGTGAATCAGTTGACAGGTCAACTTGTTCAGTATGGACGACACCGCCAACGCAGAAGTTATGCTCGCATTAGTGAAGTGTTAGAATTACCAAATTTAATTGAGATTCAAACTTCATCCTATCAATGGTTTTTAGATGAAGGATTAAGGGAGATGTTCCAAGATATTTCCCCTATTGATGATTTCACTGGAAATCTATCATTAGAATTTATTGATTATAGTCTTGGAGAACCAAAATATGTTGTAGAAGAATCAAAAGAGAGAGATGTTACATACTCGGCTCCATTACGTGTTAAAGTTCGCTTGATTATTAAAGAAACAGGCGAAGTGAAAGACCAAGATGTGTTTATGGGAGATTTCCCACTTATGACGGATACTGGTACTTTTGTGATTAACGGTGCAGAACGTGTTATTGTTTCTCAGCTTGTTCGCTCTCCATCTGTATATTACAGTGGGAAAGTAGATAAAAATGGGAAAAAAGGTTTCTCTGCTACTGTTATTCCAAACCGTGGTGCTTGGTTAGAATATGAGACAGATGCGAAGGATGTAGTATACGTTCGTATCGATCGTACTCGTAAACTACCAGTAACGGTTCTTTTGCGTGCGCTTGGATATGGTACGGATCAAGAAATTATCGACTTATTAGGTGATAATGAGTACTTACGCAATACACTTGATAAAGATAATACGGAAAGTACAGAAAAAGCATTACTAGAAATTTATGAGCGTTTACGACCGGGTGAACCACCTACGGTTGAAAATGCAAAGAGTTTATTAGAATCTCGTTTCTTTGATCCAAAACGCTATGATTTAGCAAGTGTTGGAAGATACAAGATTAATAAAAAGCTTCATATTAAAAATCGTTTATTCAATCAAAGAATTGCGGAAACTTTAGTGGATCATGAAACAGGAGAAATCTTAGTAGAAAAAGGTACACTACTAGACCGCAGAAACTTGGACAAAATTATCCCACACTTAGAGAATGGTGTAAACCTACAATCATCTCACCCAAGTGCTGGTGTAATTACAAACGAAGTAGCATTACAACCAATAAAAATCTATGCTCCAAACGACAGTGAAGGAGAAAAAGAAATTCTAGTAATCGGGAACGGTTATATCGAAGAGAAAGTAAAACATATTTCTCCTGCAGATATCATTGCTTCTATTAGTTATTTCTTTAACTTACTACATGGCGTAGGAGATACAGATGATATTGACCACCTTGGTAACAGACGTTTACGTTCTGTTGGAGAACTATTACAGAATCAGTTCCGTATCGGTCTATCGAGAATGGAACGTGTAGTTCGTGAAAGAATGTCCATTCAAGATACAGCTACCATTACACCACAGCAATTAATCAACATTAGACCTGTAATAGCATCAATTAAAGAGTTCTTCGGTAGTTCACAGCTATCTCAGTTCATGGATCAAACTAACCCACTAGCAGAATTAACACATAAACGTAGACTTTCAGCATTAGGACCTGGTGGATTAACGCGTGAGCGCGCTGGATTCGAAGTGCGTGACGTTCACTATTCTCACTACGGTCGTATGTGTCCAATTGAAACGCCAGAGGGACCAAACATTGGATTAATTAACTCCTTATCATCATTTGCTAAAGTAAATAAATTCGGCTTCATTGAAACACCTTACCGTCGTGTTGATCCAGACACAGGAAAAGTGACAAGTCAAATTGATTACTTGACAGCAGATGAAGAAGATAACTACGTAGTTGCCCAAGCGAATGCTCGTTTAGGTGAAGACGGAGAATTTTTAGATGAAAATGTAGTATCACGTTTCCGTGGTGAAAACACAGTTGTGAAACGCGAACGCATTGACTATATGGATGTATCACCAAAGCAAGTAGTATCTGCTGCAACAGCATGTATTCCGTTCTTAGAAAATGATGACTCGAACCGTGCGTTAATGGGAGCGAACATGCAACGTCAAGCTGTTCCTTTATTAAACCCTGAATCACCAATCGTAGGTACAGGTATGGAACACGTTTCAGCAAGAGACTCTGGTGCTGCAGTTATTTGTAAACACCCAGGTGTTGTAGAGCGCGTAGAAGCACGTGAAGTGTGGGTACGTCGTATTCAAGAAGTAGATGGACAACAAGTAAAAGGTGACTTAGATAAGTACCGCATGCTTAAATTCGTTCGTTCAAACCAAGGTACATGTTACAACCAACGTCCTATCGTTTCAGTTGGAGACCAAGTTGTTAAAGGAGAAATCCTTGCAGACGGTCCTTCAATGGAAAAAGGAGAATTAGCTCTAGGTAGAAACGTTATGGTTGCATTCATGACTTGGGATGGATACAACTATGAGGATGCTATTATCATGAGTGAACGTCTTGTAAAAGACGATGTATATACTTCAGTTCATATTGAGGAATACGAGTCTGAATCTCGTGACACAAAACTTGGACCTGAAGAAATTACAAGAGATATCCCTAACGTAGGGGAAGATGCTTTAAAGAACTTAGATGACCGTGGTATTATCCGTATCGGTGCAGAAGTAAAAGACGGAGACCTTCTTGTAGGTAAAGTTACTCCTAAAGGTGTAACAGAACTAACTGCTGAAGAGCGTCTATTACACGCAATCTTTGGAGAAAAAGCTCGTGAAGTTCGTGATACTTCTTTACGTGTACCACACGGTGGTGGCGGAATCGTCTTAGATGTAAAAGTATTTAACCGTGAAGATGGAGATGAGCTTCCCCCAGGAGTAAACCAACTTGTTCGCGCTTATATCGTTCAGAAACGTAAGATTTCTGAAGGAGATAAAATGGCGGGACGTCACGGTAACAAAGGTGTAATCTCTAGGATTTTACCAGAAGAAGATATGCCTTATTTACCAGATGGAACTCCGGTTGATATCATGTTAAATCCATTAGGGGTACCATCTCGTATGAACATCGGGCAAGTACTAGAACTTCACTTAGGTATGGCTGCTAGATATTTAGGAATTCACGTTGCATCCGCAGTATTTGATGGTGCTCGTGAGGAAGATGTATGGTCAACTCTTGATGAAGCAGGTATGGCACGTGATGCGAAAACTGTATTATTTGATGGTAGAACAGGTGAACCATTTGATAACCGTGTATCCGTAGGAATCATGTACATGATTAAACTTGCGCACATGGTTGACGATAAACTTCACGCTCGTTCAACTGGACCTTACTCATTAGTAACGCAACAGCCATTAGGTGGTAAAGCACAGTTTGGTGGACAACGTTTCGGTGAGATGGAGGTTTGGGCACTAGAAGCATACGGTGCAGCATATACACTACAAGAAATCTTGACAGTAAAATCGGATGATGTAGTTGGGCGTGTGAAAACGTATGAGGCAATCGTTAAAGGTGAGAACGTACCGGAACCAGGGGTTCCTGAGTCGTTTAAAGTATTAATTAAAGAATTACAAAGTTTAGGTATGGACGTTAAAATTCTGTCTGGTGACGATCAAGAGATTGAAATGAGAGACATGGATGATGACGATGAGAATTCGGCTGAGAATTTAGCTGCTGAAACAGATAAACCTGAACTTGAAAAAGAAACAGTAACAAAAGAATAGTTGACGATAAAAAGGTAAGCATTTGGGTAGAACCTGTAGATTAAGAGGGAGGTAGGCCCCTTGCTAGATGTTAATAACTTTGAATATATGAAGATTGGTTTAGCTTCCCCCGATAAGATCAGATCTTGGTCTCATGGGGAAGTTAAAAAACCAGAAACAATTAATTATCGTACATTAAAGCCGGAAAAAGACGGCCTTTTCTGTGAACGTATATTTGGTCCAACAAAAGATTGGGAATGTCATTGTGGTAAATACAAGCGTGTTCGCTACAAAGGTGTAGTTTGTGATCGATGTGGCGTAGAAGTTACACGTGCAAAGGTACGTCGTGAGCGCATGGGTCATATTGAACTAGCAGCTCCTGTTACACACATTTGGTACTTTAAAGGTATCCCTAGCCGTATGGGATTAGTTTTAGATATGTCCCCACGTGCACTAGAAGAAGTTATTTACTTTGCTTCTTATGTAGTAACAGAAACTGGTGATACTCCATTAGATAAGAAGCAACTTCTTTCTGAAAAAGAGTATCGCGCGTATCGTGAAAAATACGGTAATACATTCCATGCAGCAATGGGTGCAGAAGCAATTAAAAAGTTACTATCTGACATCGATTTAGAGAAAGATGTAGAAGGTTTGAAAGAGGAGTTAAAAACTGCTCAAGGTCAACGTCGTACAAGAGCGATTAAACGACTTGAAGTATTAGAATCTTTCAGAGGTTCTGGCAATGAACCATCATGGATGATTTTGGACGTGCTTCCTGTTATACCACCTGAGTTACGCCCAATGGTACAACTTGACGGTGGACGCTTTGCTACTTCTGACTTAAACGATTTATATCGTCGTGTTATCAATAGAAACAACCGCTTAAAACGTTTATTAGACTTAGGTGCACCAAGTATTATCGTACAAAATGAAAAACGTATGTTACAAGAAGCTGTTGACGCGTTGATTGACAACGGTCGTCGTGGTCGCCCTGTAACAGGACCTGGTAACCGTCCGTTAAAATCTCTTTCACATATGTTGAAAGGAAAACAAGGACGTTTCCGTCAAAACCTTTTAGGTAAGCGTGTTGACTACTCAGGCCGTTCGGTTATCGTTGTAGGACCAAACTTGAAGATGTACCAATGTGGTCTTCCGAAAGAAATGGCTCTTGAACTGTTCAAACCATTTGTAATGAAAGAGTTAGTGGAAAGAGGATTAGCTCACAACATTAAGAGTGCAAAACGTAAAATTGAACGTGTTCAACCTGAAGTTTGGGATGTATTAGAATCTGTTATTAGGGAGCATCCAGTACTACTGAACCGTGCCCCAACATTACACAGACTAGGAATCCAAGCGTTTGAACCGACTCTTGTAGAAGGTCGCGCAATAAGACTTCACCCGTTAGTATGTACAGCATACAATGCTGACTTTGACGGTGACCAAATGGCTGTTCACGTGCCGCTTTCTGCAGAAGCACAAGCTGAAGCTAGAATCTTAATGTTAGCAGCACAAAACATTCTTAACCCGAAAGATGGGAAGCCAGTTGTTACTCCGTCCCAGGATATGGTACTTGGTAACTACTACTTAACATTAGAACGTGAGAATGCAACTGGAGAAGGCATGGTTTTCAAAGACACAAACGAAGCATTATTAGCATACCAAAATGGTTTTGTTCATTTGCACTCTCGTGTCGCGGTACATGCTGGATCTTTAAATAACGAAACATTTACAGAGGAACAAAACAAACAATTGCTAATAACGACTGTTGGTAAATTAGTTTTCAACGAGATCTTACCTAGATCATTCCCTTATATTAATGAGCCTACTAGATATAATCTAGAGCAAGAAACGCCTCAGAAATATTTCGTGGAAAAAGGTGCAAACGTTAAAGAATTAATTGCTAGCCAACCGCTTGTAGAGCCATTTAAGAAAAAAATCTTAGGGAATGTTATCGCTGAAGTGTTTAAAAACTTTAAGATTACAGAAACATCTCGCATGCTTGACCGCATGAAAGATTTAGGATTTAAATACTCAACTAAAGCAGGTATTACAGTTGGTGTTGCTGACATCGTTGTATTAGCTGAAAAAGATGAGATGCTTAAAGAATCTCAAACAAAAGTTGATACAGTTCTAAAGCAGTTCCGTCGTGGTTTGATTACGGAAGAAGAACGATATGACAGAGTTATTGCGATCTGGAGCGCATGTAAAGATGCTATCCAAGCAAAATTAATGAACTCATTACCTAACTCGAACCATATATTCATGATGAGTGACTCGGGAGCCCGTGGTAACGCATCTAACTTTACACAGTTAGCTGGTATGCGTGGACTAATGGCCAACCCGTCTGGGCGAATCATTGAGTTACCGATTAAATCAAGTTTCCGCGAAGGTTTAACGGTATTAGAATACTTCATCTCGACTCACGGTGCACGTAAAGGCCTTGCTGATACTGCTCTAAAAACTGCTGACTCCGGATACTTAACGCGTCGTCTAGTTGACGTTGCTCAAGATGTTATTGTGCGTGAAGAAGATTGCGGTACTGACCGCGGTTTACACGTAGCATCATTAAAAGATGGTACTGAAGTAGTAGAGAGACTTGATGAGCGTCTAATTGGACGTTATGTTAGAAAAGCTATTAAGCACCCAGAAACAGGAGAAGTGTTAGTAGCTGAAAATGGATTAGTGACTGAGGATATCGCGCAACAAGTCATAGATGCTGGGATTGAAGACGTATGGATTCGTTCCGTATTTACGTGTAACACTCGCCACGGAGTATGTAAGAAGTGTTATGGTCGTAACTTAGCGACTGGATTAGAGGTAGAGGTAGGAGAAGCTGTTGGTATTATTGCTGCTCAATCTATCGGGGAGCCAGGAACTCAGTTAACGATGCGTACATTCCATACAGGTGGGGTTGCGGGAGACGATATCACTCAAGGTTTACCGCGTATTCAAGAGCTGTTTGAAGCACGTAATCCTAAAGGTCAAGCAGTTATCTCTGAAATTGATGGGGTTGTTACGGCTGTTAATGAAGGCAGAGATCGTCAACATGAGATAACAGTTAGAGGCGAAGTTGAAACTAGAACATATACTGCACCTTATACAGCAAGACTAAAAGTTGCTGTGAATGCAGAGGTTGTACGAGGTCAAGTTTTAACGGAAGGTTCTATCGATCCGAAAGAATTATTGAAAGTAAAAGACATGACAGCAGTACAAGAATATTTATTGCTTGAAGTTCAAAAAGTATACCGTATGCAAGGTGTAGAAATTGGGGATAAGCACGTTGAAGTAATGGTACGTCAAATGCTTCGTAAAGTTCGCGTAATCGATGCTGGAGATACGGATGTATTACCAGGAACATTACTAGAAATCCACCAATTTACTGATGCGAACGAAAAAGTCATTCTACAAGGCAAAGTTCCTGCAACAGCTCGCCCTGTACTACTTGGTATTACAAAAGCATCTCTTGAAACTGACTCGTTCTTATCGGCGGCATCGTTCCAAGAGACGACTCGTGTACTTACAGATGCTGCAATTAAAGGTAAGCGAGATGAACTTCTAGGATTAAAAGAAAATGTAATTATTGGTAAACTTGTTCCAGCTGGTACTGGTATGAACCGTTACCGTAAATTTGAACTTACTAAAGAAGTTGGTCAAGAAGAGCCTGTAACTGTAGAATAGTAGAGTAGGTTGACCAAAAGCTAGAACCTGATTAAACATTCATGTGTTTAATCAGGTTCTACAGGTCACCTTCTTTTTAATGTTATTGCAAAACTAGTTGACAATTAAAAATTATGATGGTAATATAGCAAAGGTGCTTATATAACCTGTAACTTTGGAGGATATATTATATGTCTTATGATAAAGTGAGACAGGCAACGACTTTCATTGTTGGAACAAAACAATCAGTGAAGGCGCTGAAAGCAGGAACAGCTACAGAAGTGATCATTGCGGAAGATGCTGATGCGAAAGTAACGTATAAAGTTATCCAAACTGCCAATGAATGCAAAATTCCTATCACAAAGGTAGATTCTATGAAAAAGCTTGGCAAAGCTTGCGGAATTGAAGTAGGAGCTGCAGCTGTTGCAATAATTAGATAAAAACTGTTTTTGTAAATTGTTTGCAAAAACTTTGTTTTTTGTTTTAAAATGAACCACCTGGATGTGTGGTCTTAAAAATTGAGGGAGGAGGAAATACAAATGCCTACTATTAACCAATTAGTACGTAAAGGTCGTGCAAGTAAAGTGGTGAAGTCAAAATCACCTGCTTTAAATAAAGGTTACAACAGCTTCAAAAAGTCACAAACTGACGTGTCTTCTCCACAAAAACGTGGAGTATGTACTCGTGTGGGTACAATGACGCCAAAGAAACCGAACTCAGCATTACGTAAATATGCGCGTGTTCGTTTAACAAACGGCATCGAGGTAACTGCTTATATCCCAGGTATCGGACATAACCTACAAGAGCACAGTGTAGTGTTAATCCGTGGCGGTCGTGTAAAAGACTTACCAGGGGTACGTTACCACATCGTTCGTGGTGCACTTGACACTGCTGGAGTAAACAACCGTATGCAAGGTCGTTCTAAATACGGAACAAAGAGACCAAAAGCACCGAAAAAATAATAAAACTTTAAGTATAAACTTACTTGAAAGGAGGAAATATTATGCCACGTAAAGGTCCTGTTGCAAAAAGAGACGTGTTACCTGATCCGTTATATAACTCAAAATTAGTTACACGTTTAATCAACAAAATGATGATCGATGGTAAAAAAGGAAAATCTCAAGCTATTATTTACAACGCATTCAACTTAGTTGCTGAGCGTTCTGGTAAAGATGCAATGGAAGTGTTTGAAACTGCACTGAAAAACATCATGCCAGTTCTTGAAGTAAGAGCGCGTCGTGTTGGTGGTGCAAACTACCAAGTACCAGTTGAGGTTCGTCCTGATCGTCGTGTTACTCTAGGTCTTCGTTACTTAACAAACTACTCTCGTCTTCGCGGTGAGAAAACGATGGAAGAGCGTTTAGCTAACGAAATCTTAGATGCTGCTAACAACACTGGTGCAGCTGTTAAGAAACGTGAAGATATGCACAAAATGGCGGAAGCAAACAAAGCATTCGCTCACTACCGTTGGTAGGATTCAAAGCTTTTCCTATAGTAAAAGCTTTGAATTTCTCTTGGTAGGATAACATACCATCTAAAACTGTTATGTAGCTACATAGCAGTTTTAGATGTAATTATAAAACGATACTTAAATAGGAAGGAGAAATACCCAAATGGCAAGAGAGTTCTCCTTGAATAACACGCGTAATATCGGTATCATGGCTCACATCGATGCTGGTAAAACAACTACAACTGAGCGTGTTTTATTCTACACTGGACGTATTCACAAAATTGGTGAAACACATGAAGGTGCTTCTCAAATGGACTGGATGGAGCAAGAGCAAGAACGTGGTATTACTATCACTTCTGCTGCTACAACAGCTCAATGGAAAGGACACCGTGTAAACATTATCGATACACCAGGACACGTAGACTTCACTGTTGAAGTAGAACGTTCTCTGCGTGTACTTGATGGAGCTGTAGCAGTACTTGATGCACAATCTGGTGTTGAGCCTCAAACTGAAACAGTTTGGCGCCAAGCTACAACTTACGGGGTACCACGTGTCGTGTTCGTTAACAAAATGGACAAAATCGGTGCAGATTTCTTATACTCTGTAGGTACAATCCATGATCGTCTTCAAGCCAACGCACACCCGATTCAACTTCCAATTGGTGCAGAAGACCAGTTCGAAGGTATCATTGACCTAGTTGAAAACGTAGCATACTTCTACGAAGATGACTTAGGTACTCGTTCTGATGCGGTTGAAATTCCTGATGAATACAAAGAGCAAGCAGAAGAGTACCGTAATAGCTTAATTGAAGCTGTTGCTGAATTAGACGAAGAGTTAATGATGAAATATTTAGAGGGTGAAGAACTTACAAAGGAAGAAATCAAAGCTGCAATCCGTAAAGGTACATGTAACGTTGAATTCTACCCTGTAATCTGTGGTTCTGCATTCAAAAATAAAGGGGTACAATTAATGCTTGACGCGGTAATTGATTACTTACCTGCGCCAACTGATGTACCTTCAATTAAAGGTATCGTTCCTGATACGGAGGAAGAAATTATCCGTGAATCTAGTGATGAGGCACCGTTCGCTGCACTAGCATTCAAAGTTATGACTGACCCTTATGTTGGTAAGTTAACGTTTTTCCGTGTGTACTCAGGTACATTAAACTCAGGTTCTTATGTAATTAACTCATCTAAAGGTAAGCGTGAGCGTGTAGGACGTATCCTGCAAATGCATGCAAACAGCCGTGAAGAGATTCCTGTTGTTTATGCTGGTGATATCGCTGCTGCAGTTGGATTAAAAGACACTACTACTGGTGACACGCTTTGTGATGACAAAAACCAAGTTATTCTTGAGTCTATGGAATTCCCTGAGCCGGTTATCCAGTTATCAGTTGAACCAAAATCTAAAGCAGACCAAGACAAAATGACTACTGCATTACAAAAACTACAAGAAGAAGATCCTACTTTCCGTGCACATACTGACCAAGAAACGGGTCAAACAATCATCGCAGGTATGGGTGAGCTTCACCTAGACATCCTAGTTGATCGTA
This sequence comes from Bacillus sp. FJAT-45066, assembly GCF_002335755.1. NCBI lineage: Bacteria > Bacillati > Bacillota > Bacilli > Caryophanales > Bacillaceae > Bacillus > Bacillus sp. FJAT-45066. Next base: position 2,955,539 of record NZ_NISQ01000001.1, on the reverse strand, counting down.
TGAAGCGTGAGTTCAAAGTAGAAGCAAACGTTGGTGCTCCTCAAGTAGCATACCGTGAAACGTTCCGTGGATCTGCTCGAGTAGAAGGTAAATTCGCTCGTCAATCTGGTGGTCGTGGGCAATTCGGACACGTTTGGATCGAATTTGAACCGAACGAAGAAGGAAAAGGTTTTGAGTTTGAAAACAAAATCGTTGGTGGTGTAGTACCACGTGAATACGTTCCTGCTGTACAAGCTGGTCTAGAAGACTCAATGGCAAACGGTGTATTAGCTGGTTACCCATTAATCGATGTTAAAGCTGCATTAGTAGATGGTTCTTACCATGATGTTGACTCAAGTGAGATGGCGTTCAAAGTAGCTGCTTCTTTAGCACTTAAAAACGCAGTATCAAAATGTAACCCAGTAATTTTAGAGCCAGTTATGAAAGTTGAAGTAGTAACTCCTGAAGAGTACATGGGTGATATCATGGGTGGTATTACATCTCGTCGTGGACGTGTAGAAGGTATGGAAGCACGCGGTAACGCTCAAGTTGTTCGCTCTATGGTTCCACTATCTGAAATGTTCGGATATGCAACTGCATTACGCTCAAACACTCAAGGTCGCGGAGTATTTACAATGCACTTTGACCACTACGAAGAAGTACCTAAATCGATTTCAGAAGAAATCATCAAAAAAAATAAAGGTGAATAATTGATTTTCGCCTAAACTTGTTTTATAAATAGTATGTAGGGTAATAAGTGGTTCTATTTATTACCATCTCATATAAAATAAAAATTTCATTGAAATTCAAGGAGGATATACTAATGGGTAAAGAAAAATTCGATAGATCCAAGACTCATGCTAATATCGGTACAATCGGACACGTTGACCATGGTAAAACAACTTTAACAGCTGCAATCACTACTGTTCTTGCTAAGCGTAGTGGTAAAGGTGCTGCAATGGCTTATGACATGATCGACGCAGCTCCAGAAGAAAGAGAGCGTGGAATCACTATTTCTACAGCTCACGTTGAGTACGAAACTGAAAACCGTCACTATGCACACGTTGACTGCCCAGGACATGCTGACTATGTTAAAAACATGATCACTGGTGCTGCTCAAATGGACGGCGGAATCTTAGTAGTATCTGCTGCTGATGGTCCAATGCCACAAACTCGTGAGCACATTCTTTTATCTCGTCAAGTAGGTGTACCTTACCTTGTTGTATTCATGAACAAGTGTGACATGGTAGACGACGAAGAATTATTAGAATTAGTTGAAATGGAAGTACGTGACTTATTATCTGAGTACGATTTCCCTGGAGACGACATCCCTGTAATCAAAGGTTCTGCTCTTAAAGCTCTTGAAGGAAATGCTGAGTGGGAAGAGAAAATCGTTGAATTAATGAACGCTGTAGATGAGTACATTCCAACTCCTGCTCGTGACACTGAAAAGCCATTCATGATGCCAGTTGAGGACGTATTCTCAATCACAGGTCGTGGTACAGTTGCTACAGGACGTGTTGAGCGTGGACAAGTTAAAGTTGGTGACGTTATCGACATCATCGGTTTAACTGAAGAGCCTAAATCTACTACAGTAACTGGAGTAGAAATGTTCCGTAAGCTTCTTGACTATGCTGAAGCTGGAGACAACATCGGTGCACTTCTTCGTGGAGTTGCTCGTGACGACATCCAACGTGGACAAGTATTAGCTAAGCCTGGTACAATTACTCCACACACAAAGTTCAAAGCTGAAGTTTACGTTTTATCTAAAGAAGAAGGTGGACGTCATACTCCATTCTTCACAAACTACCGTCCTCAGTTCTACTTCCGTACAACTGACGTAACTGGTATTTGTAACTTACCTGAAGGCGTAGAAATGGTTATGCCTGGTGACAACATCGAGATGACTGTTGAACTAATTGCTCCAATCGCTATCGAAGAAGGTACTAAGTTCTCTATCCGTGAGGGTGGACGTACTGTAGGTGCTGGAGTAGTAGCTACAATTCAAGAGTAATTTTTGTTTAAAAAAGCTGACGTGTTTACACGTCAGCTTTTTTTATATGAATATTTAATATCTCTCAAATTATTGAAAATATACTGCTGAATATAAAAGTTTGAGGTAGCGTAAAAGCATAACATGTATCCAGAAGCATGTGAGGTGTATCATCAAACCAATAAGATTTTGCACAAAGTCCCCAGAGTATATTATAAAAGATCTAAAGTGAATCAAAAGCTATATATAGTGTTACAAGTATATTAATAATACATAGTAAGTAAAACTCTCCCAGGAATTAGACTTTTAATCTATAACTCGAATAGAAGTTCATAAGCTAACTTAATTAGTATATTTGTTTACATATATTTATATAGAAGGAACTCGATTTTAATACAAACAACTAGTAATTGAATCAATTTCATAATTGCTGTTCGTTTAGTGAAAAACGAATGTTCTGTTAATTATAATTAAATAACGTTCGATATATAACGTTAATTATAATAATGAATAGGTTTATAATCGTTTTTCGTTTAGTAATTGTACTTTATGAAAATCACTCAATTATAAATTAATCGAACTTTAATCTTCTCTATATAAATCCAAGCGTTATCAGTGCAAAAACATTAAAACCCAAACTGGAAATAAATGATTGCATAAATCTAATACAACTTAGGTTGCATTCTTACCACGATGTAGTTATAATAATTAAGTGCTCACAGTTACATTAAAAAAACATTTGCATTATGTTAAAACATCATGTATAATTTATAATGTTGGTCTTTGACTTGCGATGAAACGGAAGGTTGCTGACACACCCGGCCGCTTTGCCATGGCGAGTGTGCAGGTTAATTTCCGCGGAGAATGTCTATGAGTAAATATAGGCGAAAGAAGGAGGGAAAATAATGGCAAAAGAAAAAATTCGTATTCGTTTAAAAGCTTATGATCACAGAATTTTAGATCAATCAGCTGAAAAGATCGTTGAAACTGCAAAACGTTCTGGTGCAACTGTATCTGGTCCAATTCCATTACCGACAGAAAGATCTGTTTACACAATCTTACGTGCGGTACACAAATACAAAGATTCTCGTGAGCAATTTGAAATGCGCACACATAAGCGCTTAATCGATATCGTAAACCCTACACCACAAACTGTAGATTCGTTAATGCGTTTAGACTTACCGTCTGGTGTAGACATTGAAATTAAACTTTAATGAATAAATACTTATATTATTAGGAGGTGTGACTTATGACCAAAGGAATCTTAGGAAGAAAAATCGGTATGACTCAAGTTTTCGCTGAAAACGGTGATCTTATCCCGGTAACTGTTATCGAAGCTGCTCCAAACGTAGTACTTCAAAAGAAAACAGTTGAAACTGATGGATATGTAGCTATTCAATTAGGTTTTGAAGATAAGCGTGAAAAGTTATCAAACAAACCTGAACAAGGTCATGCAACAAAAGCTAGTACAACACCTAAGCGCTTCATTCGTGAGATTGATGGCTTAGAAGGGTACGAAGTTGGTCAAGAAGTCAAAGTTGATATTTTCGCAAAAGGCGATGCGGTAGACGTAACTGGAGTATCAAAGGGTAAAGGTTTCCAAGGTGCTATTAAGCGTCATGGACAATCTCGTGGTCCAATGTCTCATGGTTCTCGTTATCACCGTCGCGTTGGTTCGATGGGTCCTGTAGCTCCAAACCGTGTATTCAAAGGTAAATTATTACCTGGACGTATGGGTGGAGATCGCATTACTATCCAAAACCTTGAAATCGTTAGTGTAGACACTGAACGTAACTTATTATTAGTTAAAGGTAACGTACCAGGTCCTAAAAAAGCATTAATCACAGTTAAAGCTGCTGTTAAAGCTAAGTAATTGAACAGGAAAGGAGGAACTACAAATGCCTAAAGTAGCATTATACAACCAAACAGGTTCTCAAGTTGGCGAAATCGAGTTAAATGATACTGTGTTCGGTATTGAACCAAACAATGCTGTATTATTTGACGCTATCATGATGCAAAGAGCATCTCAACGTCAAGGAACTCACAAAGTAAAAGGACGTTCGGAAGTTGCGGGCGGTGGACGTAAGCCTTGGAAACAAAAAGGTACAGGTCGTGCTCGTCAAGGTTCAATCCGTTCTCCACAATGGCGTGGTGGTGGTATCGTATTCGGTCCTACACCAAGAAGCTACAGCTACAAACTTCCTAAAAAGGTTCGTCGCTTAGCTATCAAATCTGCATTATCATCTAAAGTATTAGAAAACGAATTCTTAGTATTAGAAGGAATTACTTTTGATGCTCCAAAAACAAAAGAAATGATTTCTGTATTAAAAGGATTAAACGTTGACCGTAAAGCATTAATCGTTACTGGTGACGCAATTGAAAACGTTGAATTATCAGCGCGTAACATTCCTGGTGTAACTGTAGTATCTGCAAATGGAGTGAACGTATTAGACGTTGTAAACCATGACAAAGTAATCTTTACGAAAGACGCTGTTCAAAAATTAGAGGAGGTGCTTGCATAATGAGAGATCATCGTGATGTTCTTAAGCGCCCCGTGATTACTGAGCGTTCTACTGACTTAATGGCAGAGAAGAAATATACATTCGAAGTTGATGTTAAATCTAATAAAACTGAAGTAAAAGACGCTGTTGAAGCAATCTTTGGCGTAAAAGTTGAAAAAGTTAACATCATGAACTATAAAGGTAAATTCCGTCGTGTAGGTCGTTACAGCGGATTAACTAACCGTCGTAGAAAAGCTATCGTAACACTTACTACTGATAGCAAAGAGATTGAATTCTTCGAAGTTTAATAAATAAAAAAATAATTCAACAAGAAGGAGGGAAACAAGATGGCGATTAAAAAGTACAAACCGACCTCTAACGGACGTCGTGGAATGACAGTTTCTGATTTCGCTGAGATTACTACAGACAAACCAGAAAAGTCATTACTACAACCTCTTAAGAGAAAAGGTGGTCGTAATAATCAAGGTAAATTGACAGTTCGTCACCAAGGTGGTGGACACAAACGTCAATACCGTGTCATCGATTTCAAACGCGATAAAGATGGTATACCAGGACGCGTTGCTACAATAGAGTATGATCCAAACCGTTCTGCAAACATCGCATTAATTAACTATGCGGATGGAGAAAAACGTTACATTCTTGCTCCTAAAAACTTAGAAGTAGGTTTAACTGTAATGTCTGGTCCAGAAGCAGATATTAAAGTTGGTAATGCTTTACCACTAATTAACATTCCAGTTGGTACAGTAATCCACAATATCGAATTAAAACCTGGTAAGGGTGGACAATTAGTACGTTCTGCTGGTACTTCTGCGCAAGTACTTGGTAAAGAAGGTAAATATGTACTAGTTCGCTTAAACTCTGGTGAGGTTCGTATGATTCTTTCTACTTGTCGTGCAACTGTAGGTCAAGTAGGTAACGAACAACACGAATTAATTAACATTGGTAAAGCTGGACGTTCTCGTTGGTTAGGTATCCGCCCAACAGTTCGTGGTTCTGTAATGAACCCTAACGATCACCCACACGGTGGTGGTGAAGGACGCTCACCAATCGGACGTAAATCACCAATGACTCCTTGGGGTAAACCAACTCTTGGATTCAAAACTCGTAAGAAGAAAAACAAGTCTGATAAATTCATCGTTCGTCGTCGTAAAAAATAACGGGGTTGTACTACGGTTCACAGGAACCGTAGAGCAATCACGAAGGGAGGTTTCCAAATGGGTCGTAGCTTAAAAAAAGGGCCTTTTGTAGATGATCATTTAATCAAGAAAGTTGAACAATTAAATGAAACGAATGGAAAACAAGTTGTAAAAACTTGGTCTCGTCGTTCTACTATATTCCCACAGTTCATCGGTCACACGATCGCTGTTTATGATGGTCGCAAACACGTACCAGTATTCGTGACAGAAGATATGGTAGGTCACAAGCTTGGAGAATTCGCTCCATCTCGTACTTACAAAGGTCACGCTAATGATGATAAGAAAACAAAACGCTAATTAGAGGGGAGGCATTTACATGCAAGCTAAAGCTGTTGCAAGAACAGTTCGTATTGCTCCTCGTAAAGCACGTCTAGTTATGGATTTAATTCGAGGAAAGCAAGTTGGTGAAGCTTTATCAATTTTAATGTTAACTCCTAAAGCAGCTTCTCCAATCATCGAAAAGGTTCTAAAATCCGCTGTTGCAAACGCAGAGCACAACTATGAGATGGATGCTAATAACTTATTAGTAACGGAAGCATACGTTAACGAAGGTCCAACTTTAAAACGTTTCCGTCCACGAGCTATGGGTAGAGCAAGCCAAATTAACAAACGTACTAGCCACATTACAATCGTGGTATCAGAAAAGAAGGAGGGATAATCCGTGGGTCAAAAGGTAAATCCGATCGGTCTTCGTGTAGGAATCATCCGTGACTGGGAGTCTAAGTGGTACGCAGAGAAAGATTACGCTACTCTGTTACATGAAGATATCAAAGTCCGTGAATACATTGCAAAACGTTTACATGACGCGTCAGTTTCTAAAGTAGAAATCGAGCGTGCGGCAAACCGCTTAAATGTAACTGTTCATACTGCAAAACCTGGTATGGTTATTGGTAAAGGTGGTACAGAAGTTGAAGCTTTACGTAAAGCTTTAAACCAGTTAACTGGTAAACGTGTACACATCAACATTTTAGAAATTAAGAGAGCTGACTTAGACGCTAAGTTAGTTGCAGATAACATTGCTCGTCAATTAGAGAATCGTGTATCTTTCCGTCGTGCACAAAAGCAAGTTATTCAACGTGCTATGCGTGCTGGTGCGAAAGGTATCAAAACAATGGTATCTGGTCGTTTAGGCGGAGCAGACATCGCTCGTTCTGAACATTACAGTGAAGGTACAGTTCCACTTCATACACTTCGCGCTGATATTGACTATGGTACAGCAGAAGCTGATACAACTTACGGTAAATTAGGTGTGAAAGTATGGATCTACCGTGGAGAGGTCCTTCCTACGAAGAAGAAAACTGAGGAAGGAGGAAAATAATTATGTTAATGCCAAAACGCGTTAAATATCGTCGCGAACACCGTGGAAAGATGCGCGGAAAAGCTAAAGGCGGTACTGAAGTACACTTCGGAGAGTTCGGTTTACAATCTCTTGAAGCGTCTTGGATCACGAATCGTCAAATCGAGGCTGCACGTCGTGCTATGACTCGTTACATGAAACGTGGCGGTAAAGTTTGGATTAAAATTTTCCCCTCAAAACCATATACTGCTAAACCATTAGAGGTACGTATGGGATCCGGTAAAGGTGCTCCTGAGGGATGGGTAGCTGTTGTTAAACCAGGAAAAGTTATGTTTGAAATTTCTGGTGTATCTGAAGAGGTGGCACGCGAAGCATTACGCTTAGCAGCTCACAAGTTACCTGTAAAATGTAAGTTCGTAAAACGTGAAGAAATTGGTGGTGAATCTAATGAAAGCTAATGATATCCGTGATCTAACCACTGCTGAGATTGAACAAAAAGTGAAATCTTTAAAAGAAGAATTATTCAACCTACGCTTTCAATTAGCGACTGGACAATTAGAAAACACTACTCGTATTCGCGAAGTGCGTAAGTCAATCGCTCGTATGAAAACTGTTATTCGCGAGAGAGAGATCGCTTCTAATAAATAATGAAGAGGAGGTTCGCGGGAATGAGTGAACGTAACCAACGTAAGGTATACCAAGGCCGTGTTGTTTCTGACAAAATGGACAAAACAATCACTGTACTAGTGGAAACTTACAAAACTCACCCACTTTACGGTAAACGTGTAAAGTACTCTAAAAAGTACAAAGCACATGATGAAAACGGTCTTGCTAAAATAGGCGACATCGTGAAAATCATGGAAACTCGTCCATTATCAGCGACGAAACGTTTCCGTCTAGTAGAGGTAGTACAAAAAGCTGTAATTATCTAATATATAAAGTTCGGATATAAATAATCCGAAGGGAGGTACCAAGTATGATTCAACAAGAAAGTCGTTTAAAAGTTGCTGACAACTCAGGTGCTCGTGAAGTACTTACGATTAAAGTTCTAGGTGGATCTGGTCGTCGCTATGCTAACATCGGTGATGTTATCGTATGTACTGTGAAACAAGCAACACCAGGAGGCGTTGTTAAAAAAGGCGACGTTGTTAGAGCGGTAGTTGTACGTACAAAACGTGGAGTTCGTCGTACGGATGGTTCATATATCCGTTTTGATGAGAACGCATGTGTAATTATTAAAGATGATAAGAGTCCACGTGGAACTCGTATCTTCGGACCTGTTGCTCGTGAATTACGTGACAACAACTACATGAAGATTGTTTCTTTAGCTCCAGAAGTTATCTAATAGAACAAAGTTTTGTTTTCCAAGGAGGTGCAAAAGGATGCATGTAAAAAAAGGTGATAAAGTCCAAGTTATCTCTGGTAAAGACAAAGGTAAGCAAGGAGTAATTCTTCAAGCTTTCCCTAAAAAAGACCGAGTACTTGTTGAAGGTGTTAACATTGTAAAAAAACACTCAAAGCCATCTCAAGCTAACCCACAAGGTGGGATCATTAGCCAAGAGGCACCTATTCATGTATCAAACGTTATGCCTTTAGATCCTAAGTCTGGTGAACCAACTCGAGTAGGATACAAGGTATTAGACGGTCAAAAAGTACGTGTTGCAAAAAAATCAGGTGAACAATTAGATAAATAATTAGTAAGAAAGGAGGTACTTTAGATGAACCGCCTAAAAGAAAAATATCAACAAGAAATCATTCCTGCTCTTGTGGGCAAGTTTAACTATAAATCTGTAATGCAAGCTCCTAAGCTTGAGAAAATCGTTATCAACATGGGTGTTGGTGATGCAGTAGCTAACGCAAAAGCATTAGACAACGCTGTTGAAGAACTAGGACAAATCACTGGTCAAAAGCCAGTAGTTACTAGAGCTAAAAAATCTATCGCTGGTTTCCGTCTTCGTGAAGGAATGCCAATCGGTGCAAAAGTTACATTACGCGGTGAGCGTATGTACGAATTCTTAGATAAATTAGTTTCTGTTTCTTTACCACGTGTACGTGACTTCCGTGGGGTTTCTAAGAAATCTTTTGATGGTCGTGGAAACTACACTCTAGGTGTGAAAGAACAACTTATTTTCCCTGAGATTGATTATGATAAAGTAAATAAAGTACGTGGTATGGATATCGTTATCGTTACGACTGCTAACACTGATGAAGAAGCTCGTGAACTATTAACTTCATTCGGTATGCCATTCCAAAAATAATACCAAGGTAATGGTAAAAGGGAGGCGAAAATGTGGCTAAAAAATCAATGATTGCGAAACAAAAACGTACACCGAAACATAACGTGCAAGCTTATACTCGTTGTGAGAGATGCGGACGTCCACACTCTGTAATCCGTAAATTTAAGCTTTGCCGTATTTGTTTCCGTGAATTAGCTTATAAAGGCCAAATTCCTGGCGTTAAAAAAGCAAGTTGGTAAAACCCGATAATTGGGAAGGAGGTAAATTAAATGGTTATGACAGATCCTATTGCAGATATGCTTACTCGCATCCGCAATGCGAACATGGTACGTCACGAGAAGCTTGAAATTCCTGCTTCAAAAATGAAGAAGGAAGTTGCTGACATCTTAAAGCGTGAAGGTTTCATCCGTGATGTAGAACTTATTGAAGATAACAAACAAGGTATCATTCGTATTTTCTTAAAATACGGTGCGAACAATGAGCGCGTAATCACTGGTTTAAAGCGTATTAGTAAGCCTGGTTTACGTGTTTACGCTAAAGCTAACGAAGTACCTCGTGTACTTAATGGTTTAGGTATTGCGATCATCTCTACTTCTCAAGGTGTTGTCACTGATAAAGAAGCTCGTCAAAAGCAAACTGGTGGAGAAGTATTAGCATACGTTTGGTAATAATTTTTTGAAATGAACGGAGGTGCAACTATATGTCACGCGTAGGTAAAAAAATTATCGAGGTTCCTGCTGGTGTTACTATCACTAACGATAACAACACAGTAACAGTTAAAGGACCTAAAGGTGAATTAACTCGTACATTTAACCAAGATATTACTATCAGCTTAGAAGAGAACACACTAACTGTTTCTCGTCCTACTGATAACAAAGAGCACCGTGCTTTACATGGTACAACACGCGCTCTTTTATCTAACATGGTAGAAGGTGTAACGAAAGGTTTCGAGAGAGGATTAGAACTTATCGGGGTTGGATACCGTGCTACAAAGCAAGGTGACAAGCTTGTTCTAAACGTTGGATACTCTCATCCTGTAGAGATTACTCCTGAACAAGGTATTGAAATTGATGTTCCAGCAAATACAAAGATCCTTATTAAAGGAATCGACAAAGAACGTGTTGGTGCTTTAGCAGCTAACATTCGTGATGTTCGTCCACCAGAGCCTTACAAAGGTAAAGGTATTCGTTACGAAGGCGAATTTGTTCGTCGTAAAGAAGGTAAAACTGCGAAGTAATACCGCTTAATAGGAAGAAAGGAGTGACTGTTAGATGATTATTAAACCTGATAAAAACTCTACTCGTAAGAAAAGACATGCTCGTGTTCGTGCTAAATTATCAGGAACGGCTACTCGTCCACGTTTAAACGTTTTCCGCTCAAACCAAAACATTTATGCTCAAGTTATTGATGATATAAATGCAGTAACAATTGCAAGTGCATCTACACTTGATAAAGAAGTTTCTGTTGAGAGTGGAAGCAACGTTGATGCTGCAAAACTAGTTGGAGAATTAGTTGCAAAACGTGCGATTGAAAAGGGAGTTAAATCCGTAGTATTCGACCGCGGTGGTTATTTATATCATGGACGTGTAAAAGCATTAGCAGATGCTGCACGTGAGTCTGGCTTAGAATTTTAATAGACAAAGGAGGGACACTGATGCGTCGTATTGATTCAAACAAATTAGAACTTGAAGAACGCGTTGTTACGGTTAACCGCGTTGCGAAAGTAGTAAAAGGTGGACGTCGTTTCCGCTTTGCTGCTCTAGTAGTAGTAGGTGACAAAAACGGCAACGTAGGTTTCGGTACTGGTAAAGCTCAAGAAGTACCAGAAGCGATTCGCAAAGCTATTGAAGATGCGAAAAAGAATTTAGTTGCTGTACCTATCGTTGGTACATCAATTCCACACCAAGTACTAGGTGAATTTGGTTCTGGTGAAATCCTATTAAAACCTGCTTCTGAGGGTACTGGGGTTATCGCTGGTGGACCAGTTCGTGCTGTACTAGAATTAGCTGGTGTTCAAGACATCCTTTCTAAATCTTTAGGATCTAACACACCAATTAACATGATTCGTGCTACAATCGACGGATTAAAGCAATTAAAACGTGCAGAAGACGTTGCTAAATTGCGTGGTAAAACGGTAGAAGAACTGTTAGGATAAGGAGGGAAATCAAATGACAAACAAATTAGAAATCACCCTCACTCGCAGTGTAATCGGTCGTCCACAAGACCAACGTGTAACTGTTGCTACACTTGGTTTGAAAAAAATGCATCAAACAGTTATCCACGAGGATAACGTAGCTATCCGTGGAATGATTAACAAGGTATCTCACCTTGTTACTGTGAAAGAGCAATAAATAATTGTTTCGTTTATAATATAAGGAGGTGCCACAATGAAACTTCATGAGTTAAAACCAGCAGAAGGTTCCCGTAAAGTCCGTAATCGCGTAGGTCGCGGTACTGGTTCTGGTAACGGTAAAACTTCTGGTAAAGGTCATAAAGGTCAAAATGCTCGCTCAGGCGGTGGCGTACGTCCAGGATTCGAAGGTGGTCAAACACCTCTATTCCAACGTTTACCAAAACGTGGATTTACAAACATTCATCGTAAAGAGTACGCAATCATCAACCTTGATGCTTTAAATCGCTTTGAAGATGGTACAGAAGTAACACCTGAATTACTTATAGAAACAGGTTTAGTTAGCAAATTAAACGCTGGTCTTAAAGTATTAGGTAACGGTTCTATCGAGAAAAAGCTAACTGTTCGTGCTCACAAGTTCTCTTCATCAGCCAAAGAAGCGATCGAAGCAGCTGGCGGATCAGTTGAGGTGATTTAATGTTCCAGACATTCTCCAATTTTATGCGCGTGGGTGACATTAGAAATAAAATAGTCTTCACCCTTATAATGTTAGTAATATTCCGTATCGGTACATTCATTCCAGTACCTGGAGTGAATGCTGATATTCTTAAATTTTCAGACGAGATGAATGTATTTGGAATCCTAAATACATTCGGTGGTGGGGCTCTTGAAAACTTCTCCATTTTTGCAATGGGCGTTATGCCTTACATTACAGCTTCCATCATCGTTCAACTTTTACAGATGGATGTTGTTCCGAAGTTTACTGAATGGTCAAAGCAAGGTGAAGTAGGTCGTAGAAAGCTTGCCCAGTTCACTAGGTATTTCACAATTGTGCTTGGTTTCATCCAAGCTATTGGTATGTCTATCGGGTTTAATAATTTAATGGGTGGTCAATTAATTAATAATCCTGGTTTTACAACATACTTAGTTATCGCAATTGTACTTACTGCAGGAACTGCTTTTCTAATGTGGTTAGGTGAGCAAATTACTTCTAACGGAGTTGGGAATGGTATTTCTATTCTTATCTTCGCTGGTATCGTAGCTGCAATACCTAATGGCATTAACCAAATATATGCACAAAAGATTCAAGATGCGGGAGAAGCTCTTTTCCTAAACCTTGTAATCGTAGCGTTAATTGGATTAGCTATTTTGGCTGTAATTGTGGGAGTTATTTTCATTCAACAAGCGTTACGTAAAATTCCTGTTCAGTATGCGAAGCAACTAGCTGGAAGAAACCCTGTTGGAGGACATTCAACTCATATTCCATTAAAGGTGAACGCTGCCGGGGTTATCCCAGTAATCTTTGCGGTTTCATTTATTATTACACCACCAACAATAGCGTCATTCTTCGGTGATACTAGCACTACTCAATGGATTCAAGCGACTTTTGATTATACAAAACCAGTTGGAATGCTTGTGTATGTTGCGTTAATCATCGCCTTTACTTATTTCTACACATTTGTTCAAGTGAACCCTGAACAAATGGCAGAAAACTTAAAGAAACAAGGTGGATACATCCCAGGAATTAGACCTGGATTAGATACACAAGGATTTTTAACAAAAATTCTTTACCGACTTACATTTGTTGGTTCTATCTTCTTAGCAGCTATATCTATTCTTCCTGTAATCTTTATGGCTATAGCGGATCTACCACCTGCTGTACAAATTGGCGGAACTGGTCTACTGATCGTTGTAGGGGTTGCCCTAGAAACGATGAAAACACTAGAAAGCCAGTTAGTGAAGCGACACTATAAAGGATTCATTAAGTAATGAAGTATTGGGATAGATTCTATCCCAAAGCTTCATAAGATTTGAGGGGGCATTAACATGAATTTAGTTCTAATGGGACTTCCAGGTGCTGGTAAAGGTACTCAAGCAGAACGTATCGTTGAGAAATACAACATCCCTCATATCTCAACAGGAGATATGTTTCGTACTGCAATGAAGGAAGGAACCGAACTAGGTCTAAAAGCAAAATCTTTCATGGATCAAGGTCAACTTGTTCCAGACGAAGTTACTATCGGTATCGTTCGTGAAAGATTAGAAAAAGATGATTGCAAAAACGGATTCCTTTTAGATGGTTTTCCAAGGACAGTTCCTCAAGCTGATGCTTTAGAACAGTTAATGGGACAGCTAGAACGTAAAATTGATTATGTTATCAATATTGATGTTGACTCATCTATACTTCTAGAACGTTTAACTGGTAGACGTATTTGTAAAGATTGTGGATCGACTTACCATCTAGTGTTTAATCCACCAACTACGGAAGGTGTATGTGACAAATGTGGTGGCGAATTGTATCAGCGTGCGGATGATAACGCTGAAACGGTTGGCAATCGCCTAGAGGTAAATATTAAACAATCTAAACCGTTATTAGATTTTTACGAGTCTAAAGGCTACTTAAAGAATATTAACGGCCAAAAAGATATTAACGAAGTATTCGAAGATATCGTAACTCTTCTTGGAGAGAAGCATTCATGATCATCTGCAAAACTCCTCGTGAACTTGACATCATGAGAGAAGCAGGTAAGATTGTTGCTTTAACCCATAAAGAATTGCAAAAACATATTGTACCTGGAATTACGACTAAAGAATTGGATAAACTTGCTGAGGATTTTATCCACAAGGCGGGTGCAATTCCATCGTTTAAAGGGTATAATGGTTTTCGCGGAAGCATCTGTGCTTCTGTTAATGAGGAACTTGTACATGGTATTCCCGGAGAGAGAGTTTTAAAAGAAGGGGATATCATTAGCATAGATATTGGTGCTAAGTATAATGGTTACCACGGAGACTCGGCATGGACTTATCCAGTTGGAGTTATTTCCGAAGATACGAAGCGACTACTTGAAGTTACGGAACAATCTCTTTATAAAGGGATTGATGAAGCAAAGCCAAGTGCAAAGTTATCTGACATTTCTCATGCGATTCAAACTTTTGTGGAATCTCACGATCTTTCAATTGTAAGAGAGTATGTTGGGCATGGTATTGGTCAAGACTTACATGAAGACCCACAAATCCCACACTATGGCCCTCCTAACAAAGGCCCTCGCTTAAAACCAGGTATGGTTCTAGCAATAGAGCCAATGGTGAATGCGGGAAGTCGCTATGTTAAAACGTTGGCAGATAACTGGACAGTCGTTACTGTTGACGGGAAAATGTGTGCTCATTTTGAACACACAGTTGCTATAACAGAAACAGGTTATGAGATCTTAACAAAAGCCTAGGTTGGTGATATGGATTGATCGAATCACATTCGAGTCCTCAAGTAGGTCAATTTGTTTTGATTACTCAAGGCAGAGATGCCGGACAGTATGCCGTAATTATAAAAATTCTAGATGAACGTTTCGTATTATTAGCAGATGGAGAAAAGCGTAAGTTTGATCGTCCTAAAAAAAAGAACATTCATCACTTGGAGTTTTTTGATTACGTGTCTCCAGAAGTTCAGAACAGTATTACCGAAACTGGTCGTGTGACAAATGGAAAAATGCGATTTGCCTTAACAAAGTTTGTCAACGAACATGTTACTGATTTGAAGAAGGGAGAACTTAATTAATGGCTAAAGACGATGTAATTGAAGTGGAAGGTACGGTCGTTGAGACATTACCGAATGCGATGTTTAAAGTTGAGTTGGAAAATGGTCATTCTGTTTTAGCTCACGTATCGGGTAAAATTCGTATGCATTTTATTCGTATACTACCTGGAGATAAAGTAACAGTGGAACTTTCTCCTTATGATTTAACACGCGGTAGAATTACGTATCGTTTCAAATAGAACCCTAATTTCAGCACTCCGTACTACTAAGGAGGTAAGATAAGATGAAAGTGAGACCATCTGTAAAGCCGATCTGCGAAAAATGTAAAGTTATTCGTAGAAGAGGAAAAGTAATGGTTATCTGTGAAAACCCTAAACATAAACAAAAACAAGGATAATTTGAGGGAGGTGCGCATGAATGGCACGTATTGCTGGTGTTGATATTCCTCGCGACAAGCGCGTTGTTATATCTTTAACTTATGTTTTTGGTATCGGTAAAGCTACAGCTCAAAAAGTATTAGCAGAAGCTGGTGTTTCAGAAGATACTCGTGTTCGTGACTTAACGGAAGATGAATTATCTAAAATCCGTGAAGTTATCGACCGTATTAAAGTAGAAGGAGACCTTCGTCGTGAAGTTTCTCTAAACATTAAACGTTTAATCGAAATTGGTTGCTTCCGTGGTTTACGCCACCGTCGTGGTTTACCAGTTCGTGGTCAAAACACTAAGAACAATGCTCGTACACGTAAAGGTCCTCGTCGTACTGTAGCGAACAAGAAGAAATAATAGAGTAAGGAGGTAGATTACACTTATGGCACGTAAAACTAATACTCGTAAACGCCGTGTGAAAAAGAATGTAGAAGTTGGTATTGCTCATATCCGTTCTACTTTTAATAACACGATCGTAACAATTACAGATGCTCATGGAAATGCTCTTTCTTGGTCTAGTGCTGGTGCACTTGGATTCAGAGGATCTCGTAAGTCTACTCCATTCGCGGCTCAAATGGCTGCTGAAGCTGCTTCTAAAACAGCAATGGAGCATGGTTTAAAAACTTTAGAGGTTACTGTTAAAGGTCCTGGTTCTGGTCGTGAAGCAGCTATCCGTGCATTACAAGCAGCTGGACTTGAAGTAACAGCTATCAGAGACGTAACTCCAGTTCCTCACAACGGTTGCCGTCCACCAAAACGTCGCCGTGTTTAATTTTTCTGTATAAAATTTGTTATACTTGTCAATAATGGCGTATGTTATAGTATATTTAGAAAAAATACAGAAATATTAAATGTTGTTGTGCACAACGGGACATACCAATGAGGAATTTCGGATAGACATTCTACGTGTCTTTCCGGGGTTTCGACGTTTTGAAGGAGGGTTATGAATGTTAGAAATCGAAAAACCAAAAATCGAAACGGTTGAAATCAGCGAGGACGCCAATTACGGAAAATTCGTCGTCGAGCCACTCGAGCGTGGATATGGTACAACTTTAGGGAACTCCTTACGTCGTATATTACTATCCTCACTCCCTGGTGCCGCTGTTACATCTATCCAAATAGATGGTGTACTGCATGAATTCTCAACAATTGAAGGTGTCGTGGAAGATGTTACATCCGTTATCTTAAACGTTAAGAAACTAGCGCTTAAAATCTATTCAGATGAAGAAAAGACGTTAGAGATTGACGTGAAAGGTGAAGGTTCAGTGAAAGCTGGTGACATCATGCATGATAGTGATGTTGAGATATTAAATCCTGACCTTCATATAGCAACGTTAGCAAAAAACGCACACTTACGTATTCGTTTTACTGCTAAACGTGGCCGTGGATACGTACCAGCTGTTGGTAACAAACGCGAAGATCAACCAATTGGTGTTATACCAATTGACTCTATCTTTACACCAGTTTCTCGTGTATCCTATTTTGTTGAAAATACTCGTGTAGGTCAAGTAGCTAACTACGATAAACTTACATTAGACGTATGGACTGACGGAAGTATTGGAGCACAAGAAGCAGCTGCTCTTGGTGCAAAAATCTTAACAGAACACCTTAACATCTTTGTTGGGTTAACTGATGAGGCTCAAAACGCTGAGATAATGGTGGAAAAGGAAGAAGATCAAAAGGAAAAAGTCTTAGAGATGACTATCGAAGAGCTTGACCTTTCCGTTCGTTCTTATAACTGCTTAAAGCGTGCAGGAATTAATACTGTTCAAGAACTTGCAAATAAAACTGAAGAAGATATGATGAAAGTTCGTAACTTAGGCCGCAAATCTTTAGAAGAGGTTAAGCACAAATTAGAAGAGCTTGGCTTAGGCCTGCGTAAAGATGACTAGTTTTTAAGTGGAAAACTAGGCATCTTTATGTGTTTGAACGTTTCAAAACTTTCAACAAAGGAGGGAACCTCAACATGGGATACAGAAAATTAGGTCGTACAAGTGCACAACGTAAAGCATTATTACGTGACTTAGCAACTGATTTAATCATCAGCGAGCGCATTGAAACTACTGAAACTCGTGCAAAAGAATTACGTTCAGTAGTTGAAAAAATGATCACTCTAGGTAAACGTGGTGATTTACATGCTCGTCGTCAAGCTGCTGCATACATTCGTAATGAAGTTGCAAATGCTGAAACTGGTGAAAACGCAGTTCAAAAATTATTCGGTGATATCGCTCCACGTTACGAAGAGCGCCAAGGTGGATACACTCGTATCATGAAACTTGGACCTCGTCGCGGAGATGGCGCACCAATGGTAATTATCGAGTTAGTATAATTTAAGACGACAGTCATAATAGAAGGGCAGACAGTTGTAATGACTGATCTATGCCCTTTATTTTTTTACCCAATTAATCTGAATTTTAATATAATGGAATTGGATTCATAATTTCGATTCGCTTAATGAAAAACGAGCATTTTTCGTTGTTATATTTGATGTTCTCGTTATAAAGTGATTGTAATGTATCGATACAATGAAACGATGCGTTATTCGTTTAGTAGTTTAGTAAGTCATATAATATGAACGGATTCAATACAGAAGAGACGAGTTAAGATGAGTGGAGAGGAGAATTTACGTGAACGATTTTATCTTGCAAATTGATAGCTTACTATTTCAATATGAGACATTAAATGAACCTACTCTTAAAGGGATCGATTTATCTATTAAGAGAGGGGAATGGATAGCAGTCGTTGGGCATAATGGGTCAGGAAAGTCAACACTAGCCCGTATACTAAATGGTCTACTTATGCCTACTGAAGGTGACGTAAAAGTGAATGGTATTACATTAACAGAAGATACGGTATGGGAAGTTCGTAAACAAATTGGAATGGTATTTCAAAACCCTGATAATCAATTTGTAGGATCAACTGTCCGTGACGATGTTGCGTTTGGTTTAGAAAATATCGGAACACCAAGAGCAGAAATGGTAAAGCGTGTAGACGAAGCCATTAAAAAAGTGGGGATGGAATCTTTTCTAAACCAAGAACCACATCAGCTTTCTGGAGGACAAAAACAACGGGTAGCAATAGCTGGAGTTATGGCGTTACAGCCAGCTATTATCGTTCTAGACGAGGCTACAAGCATGTTAGATCCACATGGCCGTTTGGAAGTCATTCAAACGTTGCAAGAACTCCGCGCGGCGTTAGGGTTAACTGTACTTTCTATAACGCATGATTTAGAGGAAGCAACGAAAGCAGATCGAATAATTGTTTTAAACAATGGACAAATCTTTGCAGAGGGAACACCTAAAGAGGTATTTGCATTAGGTGATAAGTTAGTAGAGATTGGACTAGATTTACCGTTTGCTTTAAAGTTAAGAATGGAATTACAAAATCATGGAATCGTCTTAGAAGATACAATCAGCAATGAAGGGTTGATGGAAGAGTTATGCAAATTAAAATAACGGATTTAGAGCATACATACCAAATGAAAACCCCTTATGAAAGAAAAGCTATTTTTGATATTAACTTAACAATTCCATCTAACTCTTATACAGCGATTATTGGACATACTGGTTCAGGTAAATCCACTTTACTACAACATCTAAATGCTCTATTACAACCAACAAAGGGATCTATTCATGTAGGGGAACATGTAATAAGAGCGAATAAAAAATCTAAAAACTTAAAAGCACTTCGTAAAAAAGTGGGTGTTGTATTTCAATTTCCAGAACATCAACTTTTTGAAGAAACGGTTGAAAAAGATATATGCTTTGGACCATTAAACTTTGGTGTGCCTATAAATGTTGCGAAGGCTCGAGCGAAAGAAGCAATACTACTAGTTGGTTTGGGAGAAGAGTATTTATTCAAATCTCCATTTGATCTTAGTGGTGGTCAGATGAGGCGTGTAGCGATAGCTGGTGTATTAGCTATGGAACCAGACGTTTTGGTCCTGGATGAGCCTACAGCTGGCTTAGACCCAAGAGGTCGTAAGGAGATAATGGATTTATTTTATAATCTGCACAAAGAAAAGAAGATGAGTACGGTACTCGTTACACATAGTATGGAAGATGCTGCAAAATATGCAGATCGAATCATTGTAATGAGCAAGGGGACAGTTGTCTTAGATGGCCCACCTAGATCTATTTTCAATGAATATGAACTGCTAAAAGAGTTAAATTTAGATGTCCCAGAGACTGTTAAGTTTGTAAAAGAACTAGAGAAAAGTTTAGGGAAAACGTATGGTGAACCTTGCCTTACGATAGAGGAAGTAGCGAAGGCTACCGTATCTCTCTTGAAGGGGGATACGAACAATGAATAATTTTATTATTGGTAGATATGTTCCTGGCGAGTCAATCATTCACAAGATGGATCCGAGAGCAAAGTTGTTATTAGTATTTTTATTTGTCATCGTTGTTTTTTTAGCAAATAATGCGGTAGGTTATTTAGTTTTAGGTGTTTTTGTAGGTTCATTAGTATTGCTTACAAAGATTAGCCCTTCATTTATTCTTAAGGGATTAAAGCCGATTATATGGATCATTTTATTCACAATGATTTTTCATGTATTTTTAACGAAGGATGGGCAATTATTATTTAAATTAGGCTTTCTTGAAGTGTATAAAGAGGGCATAGAACAGGCAATCTTTATTTCCTTCCGTTTTATCTTTTTGATTACGATAACAACAATTTTAACATTAACTACAACACCAATTGAAGTGACGGACGGGATGGAAACACTTTTAGGTCCACTTAAGCGCTATCGTGCACCTGTTCATGAACTTTCGTTAATGATGTCAATTTCGTTACGCTTTATTCCAACTTTAATGCAAGAAACTGATAAAATTATGAAAGCACAAAGTGCAAGAGGTGTAGAGTTCACTAGTGGCCCAATTAAGGATAGAGTGCGAGCATTAGTACCTTTACTTGTGCCACTATTTATTAGTGCTTTTAAACGGGCTGAAGAGCTCGCTACGGCGATGGAAGCTAGAGGATATCGTGGCGGTGAAGGTAGAACGAAATTTAGGTTATTACAATGGAAAACAAGAGACTCTATGTTAATGGCTATCCTTGCTATTGTAACTATTGTCTTGTTTACAATCCGTACGTAGTAGGTGAAGAATATTTAATGAATAGAGTTATGTGCATTGTTTCATATGACGGTACGTCGTTTCAAGGCTATCAAGTACAGCCTAATGAAAGAACTGTCCAGGGAGAAATTCAGAAAACCTTATCCAAAATTCATAAGGGTGAAGAAGTGAAAGTTACTGGGTCAGGGAGAACCGACGCAAAAGTACATGCAGTCGGTCAAGTGATTCATTTTGATACACCATTATCTTTACATGAAGAAGCTTGGAAAAAAGCACTAAATGCAAATTTACCGTCGGATATTCGAATCGTTTCATCCCAAAAAATTAGTGAGAACTTTCACGCTAGATTCGATGTGGAACGAAAAGAATATCGATATAAAATTGACATAAGTAAAGATCAGAGTGTGTTTATGAGAAATTACGCATACCACTATCCTTTTGAATTGAACAAAAGTTCTATCAGAAATGCGATGAGTTATTTGCTTGGGACGCATGACTTTACAAGTTTTTGCTCCGCTAAAACAGAGGTAGAAGATAAAGTTAGAACTATTTACGAATTAGAATTACTGGAAGAGGATTCATTCTTAACCGTAAGAATTGTCGGCAATGGCTTTTTATACAACATGGTCCGAATCATTGTTGGCACTTTATTAGAAATTGGACAAGGAAAAAAAGATTCTACTGAAATATTTACCATACTGGAAAAGAAAGACAGGTCATCGGCAGGAAAAACAGCACCAGCTCATGGGTTATATTTATGGAAAGTGAATTATAAAGACGTAGAAAAGTGTTAAAAGCCATGTTTTTTGTTAAAAATGAGTACTGGTAAGCCAAGGTTGGGAATGTGTTAATGCACTTTTCAATGACAACTAAACCTGGTGTAACATTTTCTTGACAATATGGCAGATAAGATGTAAGATATCACATGGTATGTATTTTAACCCCACGATAAAGCCCCGGAAGAGTTTCATCGTGTAAAAATATAATATGACCGAAAATAATTTTTATTTTTCTAGGAGGGAAATCAATGCGTACAACGTTTATGGCGAAAGCACACGAAGTAGAACGTAAATGGTACGTAGTCGATGCTGAAGGTCAAACTTTAGGTCGTCTTGCAAGCGAAGTTGCATCCATTTTACGTGGTAAACATAAACCAACTTACACTCCAAACGTAGACACTGGAGATCATGTAATTATTATCAATGCTGAGAAAATCCATTTAACTGGTAATAAATTAAACAACAAAATTTACTACCGTCACACTATGCACCCAGGTGGATTAAAGCAAAGAACGGCATTAGAAATGCGTACTAACTATCCTACAAAGATGTTAGAACTAGCTATTAAAGGAATGCTTCCAAAAAATAGCTTAGGACGTCAAATGTTCAAAAAATTAAACGTGTATGCTGGTAACGAGCATCCACACCAAGCACAAAAACCTGAAGCTTACGAACTTCGTGGTTAATTATTAAGGAGGTTATTACTTTGGCACAAGTACAATACTACGGCACTGGTCGTCGTAAAAGTTCTGTTGCTCGTGTACGTCTAGTTCCTGGTAACGGACGCATTGTGATCAACGATCGTGAAATCGAAAACTATATTCCATTCGAAGCTTTACGTAACGTAGTAAAGCAACCTTTAGCAGCTACTGAAACAGAAGGTAGCTACGATGTATTAGTAAACGTGAAAGGTGGAGGTTACACTGGTCAAGCTGGTGCAATCCGCCACGGTATCTCTCGTGCACTATTACAAGCTGATCCAGAATACCGCGGAACGTTAAAGCGCGCTGGATTATTAACTCGTGACGCACGTATGAAAGAGCGTAAAAAATACGGACTTAAAG
Organism: Bacillus sp. FJAT-45066; assembly: GCF_002335755.1. Lineage (NCBI taxonomy): Bacteria > Bacillati > Bacillota > Bacilli > Caryophanales > Bacillaceae > Bacillus > Bacillus sp. FJAT-45066. The sequence continues at coordinate 2,933,086 of NZ_NISQ01000001.1, read as the reverse complement.
GCGCTCGTAAAGCACCTCAGTTCTCAAAACGTTAATTTGGACGTTCAAACTCTCAAGCCTTATTGGTTTGGGAGTTTTTTAATTTTCATTTCCTTTCTTGGAAAAACGTACTCATTCATTTTACGCATGATGAGTGTTTTTCGGTCAAACAATAACCGAGAAAGGGTGTGAAAGAATGACTGTAGTAACAACCTTCAAAGAAAAGCAACGAGAGAAGCAAATGGATTACGAAAGAAAAGTATTAAGGGAAATTTCTCTCGAAGTTTTGAGAAAAAAGACAAAAGAATTCTTCGGTCCGCAACTCTCTTTAAAAGGAAGACCGATCGTTGAGGTAGAAGAAGGGTGTATTGATTTAGCGATTGAGTCTTTCTTACTCGGGGCGTCCTATGGAAAATTTGGCTACTTAGGTGAAGAAGTAGAAAAAGTAAAAACAAGGTGCTACGTGGAAGAAAAATACTTAATAGACACACTTTATGATTACTTTACCTATTGGGGTTTCATCAGTGAGAATGAATTTGAAAGTGAATCTTTTTATTATAAATGTGAAATGTATATTGACTATTGGTGGAAAGAAGGATTCCATAAATCGTTAAAAAGGTACCGTATGCGTTTGCACTAATTATTCATAAACTTGTCCCTTGTCCCATATAGTGTTAGTAGGGACTTGCGGGAGGGATTAGGTTTGAGAAAAAAGCATATATGGGCTTTCATTACTGGTGCGTTAACATTAATATACTTATTTCAATTCCAATTTTTTAATGAAGATACATGGGAGCAATGGAATTTACCGTTGACTGGAAAGGTGATCATCTTAGACCCTGGTCATGGTGGTCCTGATGGTGGTGCAGTAGGTGGAGACATACTAGAAAAAGATGTAGCACTTCAAGTGTCCTTATACTTACGTGATTATCTTCAAGAACAAGGAGCTTTCGTCTTAATGACAAGGGAGACAGATGTGGATTTAGCAGATCCTACTACTAAAGGTTACAGTAGAAGAAAGATAGAAGACTTGCGTAAAAGAGTGGAAATGGTGAATCACTCGAATGGGGATATGTTTATTAGTTTACATTTAAATGCGATACCTTCTCCGAAGTGGAGAGGAGCACAAACGTTTTATTATCGTTCTTTAGAAGACAATGAGCGTTTGGCTAAATTTATTCAAGATGAATTAAGGACGAATTTAGGTAATACAGATAGAAGTGCAAAATCAATTAATGGCATCTATTTATTAAAGCATGCCAATATTCCAGGCGCATTAGTGGAAGTAGGCTTTTTATCTAATGCTAGTGAACGTGAATTGTTAAGGTCAGAAGAATATCAAAAGGCTTTAGCAGGTTCTATTTATAATGGCATAATGAGAAATTACACAAACGAACTAAACCCACCAGATTAATGGCGGGTTTTATTTTTTATGAAAATATGACAAAAAAATTAACGTCACCAATCTTTTTTCCTGTACAAAATACGGTTACGTTCGCAACATAGGGACAATGTGATATACTATTTTTGTAAACGAATTCATAGAACTTAATAGGGGTGAACCGTGTGATTACAAGAGAGTTAGTATTACAACAATTAAATAGTTTAAAGGACCCTTTTTTACATAAGACTTTAGAAGAAACAAATGCCATTCAAGAAATATCTATTAAAGAAGAAAAGAATCATGTTAGTGTGAAAGTGGCTATCGCAAAAACAGGTACAGCTGAACAAATGCAATTACAAGGTACTATTGTTCAACGCCTAAAAGAAGCAGGTGCTGATTCTGTAGGTTTGCGCTTTACAGATCTACCTGAAGAAACATTAGCGAAATATAGCGAGAGCTTACCTCAAGAAGAAAAATCGATAATGGATAATAACAAAACAACTTTTATTGCTATTGCTAGCGGAAAAGGTGGAGTAGGTAAGTCAACGGTTTCGGTTAACTTAGCAGTTTCACTTGCTCGTTTAGGTAAGAAAGTAGGATTAATCGACGCAGATATTTATGGATTTAGTGTGCCAGATATGATGGGTATTACAAAGAGACCAGTTGTTCGAGGGGAGCGTATCATTCCTGTAGAACGTTTTGGCGTCCAAGTTATCTCTATGGGCTTCTTTGTAGAGGATAATTCACCTGTTATTTGGCGTGGTCCAATGCTTGGAAAAATGCTTAACAGCTTTTTTAGCGAAGTGGAGTGGGGAGAGCTAGACTATTTATTATTAGACCTTCCTCCAGGTACAGGAGATGTAGCTTTAGATGTTCATTCCATGTTACCAGCTTGTAAAGAGGTTATAGTTACAACACCACATCCAACTGCAGCGTTTGTTGCAGCACGTGCTGGTGCTATGGCAATAAAAACAAACCATGAAGTAATTGGTGTTATTGAAAATATGGCTTATTTTGAAAGTAAGCTAACTGGTGAAAAAGAGTATGTGTTTGGAAAAGGTGGCGGAGACAAGCTATCAAAAGAGCTTCAGGCACCATTATTAGGTCGACTTCCGTTACAACAACCTGATTGGAATGACGAAGATTTTGCTCCTTCTGTATATCAAGAGAATCATCCACTAGGAAAAATTTATTTAGAAATGGCAAAGCAAGTAACAGATTTAGCATAAACAAAAAGGATGGCAAAGTGTAGGATTATACACTGGCCATCCTTTTTTTATCCTTGACCACCGTTACCGCCACTACCACTTTGTGCAGATTCTTCTCCGCCTTCACTACCTCCTTGTTGCCCTCCACCACCTTGGTCGGAAGGTTGGCCAGCTTGAAGTTCCTCCGCACCTTTAAGAAGTATGGCTTGTAGCTTTGCTTTGAACAATGGACTTTCAAATGTTTCTGTCATTACTTTTTGCAAATGTACTCGAAATTCTTTGCTTTGAATAACGGTTAAATATTCTTTTTGCATTTCAGGGTCTTGTAAAATTTGCATCATTAGTTCTTGATATTCAGGATCTTTCATTAAATCTTTGATTAATGTTTCATGTTCTTTCTGCATGCTTTTTGCGAATGCTTCTGCAAACTTTGGATCTTCAAAGGTTTTTGTCCAGAATTTCGCACCAGTATCAGAGTTCAAAGTTTGAGCAATAGATTCCGTTACGACTTGCTGATCTAATACTAGGTTTTGACGCATCTTCTCGTCAGCCATTACGTCTTCGATTGCTTTTTTACCCTCATCTGTTTTTAATATATCCACGACCATTTTCTTTGTTTCTTCATAATCAATTTGTCCTCCGCCTTGATCTGCGGCTGCACATCCAGAGAGAGCAAAAATGATAATGAGCAATAAAAGCCGTCTCTTCATACGTCAGACAGCTCCTTTCTACTAATATTACTACGCTTAATATGTATCAGATTTAATGAAATATACACAATTAAATATTGGGAAAGGTAGATTTTTCGCATTGCTGTTGGTACAATCAGTAGAGATATTTGAAGAAAAATGGAGGAAAAACATGAACAGTCGTAATTGGGTACGCTTGTTTATTAACACATTATTCATCGGTGGGCTTTCAACAGCTATCGTCGGTTTTGTAGTTAGATGGGACAGGCATAAAGAACTATTTGAAAACTTTCAAGTGTTAGATATATTATCTGTTACATTTTGGTTTATTGGCGTAGGTTTAATCTTTAGTGTTATAAGTCAAATGGGCTTCTTCGCCTATCTAACCATTCACCGCTTTGGACATGGAATATTCCGTTCCTACTGGACATATGTACAAGTTGTTTTAATTGCCTTCATATTATTTGACTTAGTATATTTCCGTTACTACTTCTTTGCATATGAAGGGGAGTCATGGTTACCATATTTCGCGATACCTGTATTTATGCTAATTTATGCTTTATTAGTTGCTTATGTAAAATCAGCACAAACAAACTATCACGCATTTATTCCTACGCTTTTCTTCATGATTGTTGTTACAACAGCGGAATGGTTTCCGGTTGTACGTGTAAACGATCCAAGTTGGTTATTACTAATGCTTTTTCCGTTGCTAGCATGTAACTCATATCAAATACTGGTACTTCACAAGTTAAACGAAAAATCAGCACTAGAACAAGAAGCATTAAAACAAAGGAAGAAAAAATAAAAAATGCGTCCTTTTAAAGAGGTTAATCTTTAAAAAGGACGCACTTTTTTTGTATAGATTAATCTATATTAGAGCTCTTTGTTTTTGTGTTAGAAATAAGTTCAGAAACAGAAGTCACTTTTAATTCTTTGTCTTTTAAATAGTTTAGGATTTCAGGTAACGCATCCTTCGTCTGTTTTGCACTATCTGATGCATGCATTAAAATAATATCCCCTTTATCCGCTTTAGATATGACGTTTGAAACAATGATTTCTTTACCTGGATTTAACCAATCATGAGAATCAACGCTCCAATGTACAACGGAATACCCTAATGTGGTGGCGATTTGTAACACTTCTTTATTAAAGTTGCCGTTTGGTGGTCTAAGTAAGTGAATATTCTTTACTTCTAGCTTTTGAAATACATCTTTAGCTTTTAGAATATCTTTTTTTACCTTTGCGTTATCAAGAGAAGTGTAATTTTCTGATTGATAACCCATGCTTCCAACTTCGTGACCATCGTCCACTATTCGTTTAACAACTTGTGGATGGCGCTCTGCCCAAGATGCCGATAAAAAAAACGTCGCGTTGGTAATACCTTGTTCTTTTAAGATATCCAAAATGGGTATAGCTTTCTCATCTCCCCAATCAATATCAAAGGTAAGGGCTATCTCCTTTTCTTTTCCTTCCCCTTTATAAACAGCAACAGGTCCTTTTTTCGTAGAAAACACTGGTTGATTCGAAATGTTCTCTATATATAAAATACCCGCAGTAAAAAAAGCAGTAATAACAATAATAGCTAATTGTTTCAGCTTCTTTCCGTTTACTACATAGAAAAAATTCATGCCATCCTCTCCTTGTCCACGTCTCTATTTAATACGTATTCAATCGGACAGAACTTATGCTAGGAAAAATTTATAAAAATGTTTCATAAAAAAAGAGTTAGTGGAAAAAATAGTACAAATTAATCTTGAGGTGATTGGATGTTAGGGCTTCTGTTAAGTAAAAAGGAAATTAAAGAAGTGGAATACTTATTAAAAAGAGAATTAGAGGAATTATTGCATGACTTTGAAGATAAAAGAATCGATCGAGTGGTGAAGCATGCAATGGAAGAGAGATATCAATTATTATTTCAAGTATTTACGAGAGTAGCGCCGCACTCTGAATGTGTTCAATACATAAGAAATAAACAATACTATAACCATAAAAACATATATTAATTTTATTTAATAAAAAGCATTGACTTAAATGTTACAAAGATGTTATATTATTATTCGTCGCTACGGAACACAAGCATTCACAAAGCGATAAAATAAAAAACATATTGACATGAAAATCTCAGTGTGTTATATTAATAAAGTCGCTTCTGAGCGATGAGTTAAAAATGTTCTTTGAAAACTAAACAAAACAACAGCGTGTAAGTTAATCTTTAAGATTAACAACAAACAATTAATTGACATTAGTCAGCAAACATTATGAGCATTGCTCAAACACTCTTCGGAGAGTTTGATCCTGGCTCAGGACGAACGCTGGCGGCGTGCCTAATACATGCAAGTCGAGCGAATCTGATAAAAGCTTGCTTTTTGAAGGTTAGCGGCGGACGGGTGAGTAACACGTGGGCAACCTGCCTGTAAGACTGGGATAACTTCGGGAAACCGGAGCTAATACCGGATAATATAAAGAACCTCCTGGTTCTTTATTGAAAGATGGTTTCGGCTATCACTTACAGATGGGCCCGCGGCGCATTAGCTAGTTGGTGAGGTAACGGCTCACCAAGGCAACGATGCGTAGCCGACCTGAGAGGGTGATCGGCCACACTGGGACTGAGACACGGCCCAGACTCCTACGGGAGGCAGCAGTAGGGAATCTTCCACAATGGACGAAAGTCTGATGGAGCAACGCCGCGTGAGCGATGAAGGCCTTCGGGTCGTAAAGCTCTGTTGTTAGGGAAGAACAAGTACCGGAGTAACTGCCGGTACCTTGACGGTACCTAACCAGAAAGCCACGGCTAACTACGTGCCAGCAGCCGCGGTAATACGTAGGTGGCAAGCGTTGTCCGGAATTATTGGGCGTAAAGCGCGCGCAGGCGGTTTCTTAAGTCTGATGTGAAAGCCCACGGCTCAACCGTGGAGGGTCATTGGAAACTGGGAAACTTGAGTGCAGAAGAGGAAAGTGGAATTCCACGTGTAGCGGTGAAATGCGTAGAGATGTGGAGGAACACCAGTGGCGAAGGCGACTTTCTGGTCTGTAACTGACGCTGAGGCGCGAAAGCGTGGGGAGCAAACAGGATTAGATACCCTGGTAGTCCACGCCGTAAACGATGAGTGCTAAGTGTTAGGGGGTTTCCGCCCCTTAGTGCTGCAGCTAACGCATTAAGCACTCCGCCTGGGGAGTACGGTCGCAAGACTGAAACTCAAAGGAATTGACGGGGGCCCGCACAAGCGGTGGAGCATGTGGTTTAATTCGAAGCAACGCGAAGAACCTTACCAGGTCTTGACATCCTTTTGCCTTCCCTAGAGATAGGGCGTTCCCCTTCGGGGGACAAAAGTGACAGGTGGTGCATGGTTGTCGTCAGCTCGTGTCGTGAGATGTTGGGTTAAGTCCCGCAACGAGCGCAACCCTTGATCTTAGTTGCCAGCATTAAGTTGGGCACTCTAAGATGACTGCCGGTGACAAACCGGAGGAAGGTGGGGATGACGTCAAATCATCATGCCCCTTATGACCTGGGCTACACACGTGCTACAATGGACGGTACAAAGGGCAGCAAAACCGCGAGGTCGAGCCAATCCCATAAAACCGTTCTCAGTTCGGATTGTAGGCTGCAACTCGCCTACATGAAGCTGGAATCGCTAGTAATCGCGGATCAGCATGCCGCGGTGAATACGTTCCCGGGCCTTGTACACACCGCCCGTCACACCACGAGAGTTTGTAACACCCGAAGTCGGTGGGGTAACCTGGGCACAACTTAGCCTCTTATAATTATGATAGGAAGTTAAGTTGTGCCTAGGAGCCAGCCGCCTAAGGTGGGACAGATGATTGGGGTGAAGTCGTAACAAGGTAGCCGTATCGGAAGGTGCGGCTGGATCACCTCCTTTCTAAGGAATAATACGCTTGTTGTTTTGTTTAGTTTTGAGAGAGCATTCCTCTTTCAAACTTTAGATAGTATAAAAGCTATCGAACCATGTTCTTTGAAAACTAGATAACATAAGTAATGTCAAGATACATCAAAAGTATCGTTCATCTTAGTAAATTTTCTTTATTAGATATCTATTCGCGATATCGAGGTTAAGTTATTAAGGGCGCACGGTGGATGCCTTGGCACTAGGAGCCGATGAAGGACGGGACTAACACCGATATGCTTTGGGGAGCTGTAAGTGAGCTTTGATCCAGAGATTTCCGAATGGGGAAACCCACTACTCGTAATGGAGTAGTATCTTTACCTGAATACATAGGGTAATGAAGGCAGACCCGGGGAACTGAAACATCTAAGTACCCGGAGGAAGAGAAAGCAAACGCGATTTCCTGAGTAGCGGCGAGCGAAACGGAATTAGCCCAAACCAAGAGGCTTGCCTCTTGGGGTTGTAGGACACTCAACATGGAGTTACAAAGGAACGGGGTAAATGAAGCGACCTGGAAAGGTCAGCCGTAGAAGGTAAAAGCCCTGTAGTTGAAACTTCGTTCCCTCCTGAGTGGATCCTGAGTACGGCGGGACACGAGAAATCCCGTCGGAAGCAGGGAGGACCATCTCCCAAGGCTAAATACTCCCTAGTGACCGATAGTGAACCAGTACCGTGAGGGAAAGGTGAAAAGCACCCCGGAAGGGGAGTGAAAAGATCCTGAAACCGTGTGCCTACAAGTAGTTAGAGCCCTATGTTTTTTCTTCGGAAAAAACCCGGGTGATAGCGTGCCTTTTGTAGAATGAACCGGCGAGTTACGATCCCGTGCAAGGTTAAGTCGATGAGACGGAGCCGTAGCGAAAGCGAGTCTGAATAGGGCGAATGAGTACGTGGTCGTAGACCCGAAACCAGGTGATCTACCCATGTCCAGGGTGAAGTTCAGGTAACACTGAATGGAGGCCCGAACCCACGCACGTTGAAAAGTGCGGGGATGAGGTGTGGGTAGGGGTGAAATGCCAATCGAACCTGGAGATAGCTGGTTCTCTCCGAAATAGCTTTAGGGCTAGCCTCATGTGTTAGAGTCTTGGAGGTAGAGCACTGATTGGACTAGGGGCCCTCATCGGGTTACCGAATTCAGTCAAACTCCGAATGCCAAAGACTTATCCATGGGAGTCAGACTGCGAGTGATAAGATCCGTAGTCAAGAGGGAAACAGCCCAGACCGCCAGCTAAGGTCCCAAAGTATACGTTAAGTGGAAAAGGATGTGGAGTTGCTTAGACAACCAGGATGTTGGCTTAGAAGCAGCCACCATTTAAAGAGTGCGTAATAGCTCACTGGTCGAGTGACTCTGCGCCGAAAATGTACCGGGGCTAAACGTATCACCGAAGCTGCGGACTGTTCTTACGAACAGTGGTAGGAGAGCGTTCTAAGGGCGTTGAAGCTAGACCGTAAGGACTGGTGGAGCGCTTAGAAGTGAGAATGCCGGTATGAGTAGCGAAAGATGGGTGAGAATCCCATCCACCGAATGCCTAAGGTTTCCTGAGGAAGGCTCGTCCGCTCAGGGTTAGTCAGGACCTAAGCCGAGGCCGAAAGGCGTAGGCGATGGATAACAGGTTGATATTCCTGTACCACCTTCACTCCGTTTGAGCAATGGGGGGACGCAGGAGGATAGGGTAAGCGCGCTGTTGGATATGCGCGTCCAAGCAGTAAGGCTGAGAAGTAGGCAAATCCGCTTCTCATAAAGGCTGAGCTGTGATGGCGAGGGAAATTTAGTACCGAAGTTCCTGATTTCACACTGCCAAGAAAAGCCTCTAGCGAGGAGAATGGTGCCTGTACCGCAAACCGACACAGGTAGGCGAGGAGAGAATCCTAAGGTGAGCGAGAGAACTCTGGTTAAGGAACTCGGCAAAATGACCCCGTAACTTCGGGAGAAGGGGTGCTCTGTTAGGGTGTTAAAGCCCGAGAGAGCCGCAGTGAATAGGCCCAGGCGACTGTTTAGCAAAAACACAGGTCTCTGCGAAGCCGCAAGGCGAAGTATAGGGGCTGACGCCTGCCCGGTGCTGGAAGGTTAAGGGGAGAGGTTAGCGCAAGCGAAGCTTTGAACCGAAGCCCCAGTAAACGGCGGCCGTAACTATAACGGTCCTAAGGTAGCGAAATTCCTTGTCGGGTAAGTTCCGACCCGCACGAAAGGCGTAACGATCTGGGCACTGTCTCAACCAGAGACTCGGTGAAATTATAGTACCTGTGAAGATGCAGGTTACCCGCGACAGGACGGAAAGACCCCGTGGAGCTTTACTGTAGCCTGATATTGAATTTTGGTACAGCTTGTACAGGATAGGTAGGAGCCTGAGAAGCCGGAGCGCTAGCTTCGGTGGAGGCGTCGGTGGGATACTACCCTGGCTGTATTGAAATTCTAACCCGCACCCCTAATCGGGGTGGGAGACAGTGTCAGGTGGGCAGTTTGACTGGGGCGGTCGCCTCCTAAAGAGTAACGGAGGCGCCCAAAGGTTCCCTCAGAATGGTTGGAAATCATTCGTAGAGTGTAAAGGCACAAGGGAGCTTGACTGCGAGACCTACAAGTCGAGCAGGGACGAAAGTCGGGCTTAGTGATCCGGTGGTTCCGCATGGAAGGGCCATCGCTCAACGGATAAAAGCTACCCCGGGGATAACAGGCTTATCTCCCCCAAGAGTCCACATCGACGGGGAGGTTTGGCACCTCGATGTCGGCTCATCGCATCCTGGGGCTGTAGTCGGTCCCAAGGGTTGGGCTGTTCGCCCATTAAAGCGGTACGCGAGCTGGGTTCAGAACGTCGTGAGACAGTTCGGTCCCTATCCGTCGTGGGCGCAGGAAATTTGAGAGGAGCTGTCCTTAGTACGAGAGGACCGGGATGGACGCACCGCTGGTGTACCAGTTGTCTTGCCAAAGGCATAGCTGGGTAGCTACGTGCGGACGGGATAAGTGCTGAAAGCATCTAAGCATGAAGCCCCCCTCAAGATGAGATTTCCTTTAGCGCAAGCTAGTAAGATCCCTGAAAGATGATCAGGTAGATAGGTTCGAGGTGGAAGCGTGGCGACACGTGTAGCTGACGAATACTAATAGATCGAGGACTTAACCAAATTAGAACGATACAATCACTTTCTTGATATGAACACATGTTATCTAGTTTTGAAGGAACATAAAAGAGTGAAAAACTCTTGATTTTCTTTCAAAAGTGACTATAATTATTTTATGTCACACTAATAGTCTGGTAATGATGGCGAAGAGGCCACACCCGTTCCCATACCGAACACGGAAGTTAAGCTCTTCAGCGCCGATGGTAGTTGGGGGCTGTCCCCCTGTGAGAGTAGGACGTTGCCAGGCTATTTAATTTTATAACTAACTGAGACGAGATTATAACAGACTTTTAAAACAGTTAATATTTTCTCTATTACCGTTCCACCATAGCTCAGCGGTAGAGCATTCGGCTGTTAACCGAAGGGTCGTAGGTTCGAATCCTACTGGTGGAGCCATGCTTCCATAGCTCAGTTAGGTAGAGCACTTCCATGGTAAGGAAGAGGTCACCGGTTCGAGCCCGGTTGGAAGCTTAAAAAATTCCATTCCGGCCCGTTGGTCAAGCGGTTAAGACACCGCCCTTTCACGGCGGTAACACGGGTTCGAATCCCGTACGGGTCACCAAAGTTTTTTTTCGCGAAGCGAAAATAACTTAACTAAATTACTTAATTTTAGATTATAAATTACTTATTATTATGGAGGATTAGCTCAGCTGGGAGAGCACCTGCCTTACAAGCAGGGGGTCGGCGGTTCGATCCCGTCATCCTCCACCAGAAGTTTACTTCATATTGAAAAAGAGTATATGGAGGGGTAGCGAAGTGGCTAAACGCGGCGGACTGTAAATCCGCTCCCTCAGGGTTCGGCGGTTCGAATCCGTCCCCCTCCACCATTTAACTTCGTAGATTATGGACGAGGTTTTTGTTTGAAAAAAAGGTATATATTTATTAACTTTGTGAGAGTATATGTAAGGTATTGATGGCTTTCAGTATAAAACTACTTTCATTAAAACTTATTGGGCTATAGCCAAGCGGTAAGGCATCGCACTTTGACTGCGACATGCGTTGGTTCGAATCCAGCTAGCCCAGCCAAGTGCCATTAGCTCAGTTGGTAGAGCATCTGACTTTTAATCAGAGGGTCGAAGGTTCGAGTCCTTCATGGCACATAATGAAACGTAAGCAGTCTCACTAAAGAGACTGCTTATTTTTTTATGAGTTTTTTTAGAGGCTTAGCTCAGCTGGGAGAGCGTCTGCCTTGCACGCAGGAGGTCAGCGGTTCGATCTGCTAGGCTCCACCATAATAATACATTTTTCAAGTCATAGACTAATCAATAGTTTATGGCTTTTTTGTTGTTAAGGAAATTATAAATGCTTCTAATTGTGAATACTTGGTCAGGTGAGAAAATGCAGTTTACTTTGATTGAGAAAATATAATTAAAATAGGGTGTTTGAAATTTACCTTTGCCAGAATAAAGAGTGAGAAATGAACGTGATAAAGCCAAGCAGATGAAGTTCATTTTACCCAAGAAAAAAGAAGAAAGTGAACGTGATAAGGTTGATGAAGTTCATTTTGTCCAAGAAAAAAGAAGAAAGTGAACTCGATAAGGCGGATGAAGTTCATTTTGACTAAGAAAAAAGAAGAAAGTGAACGTGATAAAGTCAATGAAGATCATTTTGCCCAAGAAAAAAGAAGAAAGTGAATGTGATAAGATCGATGAAGTTCATTTTGCTCAAGAAAAAAAAGTGAACTTGATAAGACAGATGAAGTTCATTATGCTCAAGAAAAAAAGAAAGTGAACTTCATCGACAAAAATTTTAAATATGCCCCATACGCTTTTCTAATTGCATATATATTCAAAAAATTGTGGAGTTGAGTCAATCGTTATTTTGAGGATACAATATGTATATTGGGATAGGTAGATTAAAGGAGGAATTAGAATGAAGAAAGAGATTTCGATAATTGGAGTTCCGATGGACTTAGGGCAAACGCGTAGAGGAGTGGACATGGGCCCTAGTGCTATTCGATATGCTGGAATAGTTGAGAAATTAGAAAATCTACATTTACATATTGAAGACTTAGGAGATATTGAAATTGGTAGTGCCGAAAGAACGAGTAACCGTGAAAGCAACTTGAAGAATTTGAAAGCGGTTGCGGAAGCTAGTGAAAGATTAGCTAGTACGGTAGATCAAGAAATAAAAAAGGGGAGATTTCCATTAATATTTGGTGGAGATCATAGTATTGCGATTGGTTCTATTGCTGGAGTAGCTAAACACTACAAAAACCTAGGCGTCATTTGGTATGATGCACATGGAGATTTGAACACAGCTGAAACTTCTCCTTCAGGTAACATACACGGAATGCCCTTAGCTGTTAGTTTAGGACTTGGAGATTCAACCTTAACGAAAATTGGAGGTTATGAGCCGAAAATCATGCCTGAAAATATTGTTATAATCGGTGCAAGATCGTTGGATGAGGGTGAAAAACAATTAATAAAAGAAATAGGTATAAAAGTGTATACCATGCATGAAATTGATAGAATGGGCATGACAGCAGTAATGGAGGATGCTATTAGTTATTTAAGAGAGCGTACAGATGGCGTACACCTTTCTTTAGATTTAGATGGATTAGATCCTCACGATGCACCAGGGGTTGGAACACCGGTTATTGGAGGAATATCATATCGCGAAAGTCATTTGGCAATGGAAATGTTAGCAGAAGCAGATGTTGTAACTTCAGCTGAATTTGTAGAAGTTAATCCGATATTAGATGAAAAAAATAAAACAGCTTCCGTAGCTGTTGCATTAATGGGTTCTCTTTTCGGTGAGAAATTATTATAGAAATACAAAATTCAGTCTGAAATGATAGTATATCTAACTTTGTCTACAATAGGAAAATCAGCAACGTAATTAATACGTTGCTGATTTTCGTTTATGTTTTAAGTTTATGTATTGGTTAATAAGTGTATCGAGTGTTGTGCTTGCTTCGATAACTTCTTGTGATTGTAAGTGGTGACTGGCTGATAAGTTTATCATCTCGGTACGTTTTTTTTCTATTGCATCTTTTAATTGGCATAATGTATGTGGCATGTCATCACCTCTTATAGTTAATTACTAGTACTATTTACCCTTATTTACCCGTGTTCAAATTTTTATAAACCTTTTTTAAACAATATTAGGGATTATTTGTTAAAATAAATTTTAGGGAGAATGAAACCTTTTTAGGCTTGGTTCGTATTATAGAGGACCGCCAACAGCGGAGGTAAGGTATGGAAGAGATAATTAAAAAGAGAATAAAGCAAATAAAAAAAGGCGATCAAGATGCTTTCGGCGAAATCGTCGATTTATTTAAAGATAAGATTTATCAACTTAGTTACAGAATGGTAGGGAACGCTCATGAGGCAGAGGATATAGCACAAGAAGCGTTTATACGTGCGTATATGAACATTCACACATACGATACGAATAGAAAGTTTTCAACTTGGTTGTATCGAATTGCTACTAACCTCACCATAGACAGAATTAGAAAAAAGAAGCCAGATTATTACTTAGATGCTGAAGTGGCTGGAACAGAAGGTTTAACTATGTACTCACAAGTTGCTGCCGATGTACAATTACCAGAAGAAGAACTGCAAAGCCTCGAACTTCAAGAAGAAATACAACAACAAATTTTAAGTCTACCTGATAAATATCGATCAGTGATTGTACTTAAATATATTGATGAACTATCTTTAAAAGAAATAAGTGAAATTTTAGAACTACCTGTTGGTACGGTTAAAACGAGAATACACCGTGGGCGAGAAGCTCTTAGACAACAGTTACGTAATGTTTAGTCCTGGAGGTGCCATTTAAAATGGAGAAATGTCCAACGCATATAAAAAATTATATGCATGATTACTTAGACGGTGATTTGGATGTTGAAAAGGAAAAAGTATTGAAGTCACATCTTCAAAATTGTCATGACTGCTATCAACACTTCCATGAGATAGAAAAAGCTATTTGTTTAGTGCAAAGTACTTCACATATTGCTGCGCCAAGTAATTTCACGCAAAATGTATTAAGTAATTTACCAAAAGAGAAAAAATCTATTAGTGTTAATCGATGGGTTCGTTCGCATCCGTTTTTAGTAGCTGCGTCTATTTTCCTCCTATTAATGGGAGGCAGCTTTATTGGAGGATGGCAAGACGATAATAAACTTTCGTTTTCTAATCAGCCGAACTTGTTAATTGAAAACAACACGGTTGTTGTTCCAAAAGGGGAAATTATTGAAGGTGATGTTACTGTCAGAAATGGTAATTTGCAAGTGGATGGAGAAGTAAAAGGGAATGTAATTGTGATAAACGGTGAAATACTAAATGGAGAAAACTATCTTGCTTCAGCTGGTAATGTAACTGGTGATATTCAAGAAATTAACGAACTTTTTGAGTACATGTGGTTTACAATGAAAGATACGTTTTCTAAAGCTTTAAATATATTTAAATAAAGAAAAAGGGTAATTCCATTTGGATAAGGAGTTACCCTTTTTATCATTGTAAGTTTTGTTAAAAAATATGATATAATAGGAATGTTACGTTTTCGTACTTAATAGATCAATCTTGTACTGTTAAAGGAAGTGTGAAAATGCCTTTTGGAATACCAGTTGGAGATTATCCAATCTTATCCTATTTTATAAGCATTTTAGATATACTATTAGTTTGGTTTGTAATATATAAGCTGATTATTGTCATTAAAGGTACGAAAGCAGTACAACTATTAAAAGGGATTACTGTCATCGTTATCGTACGTATACTTAGTAGCTTTTTAGGACTTAGTACGTTGCAATGGTTAATGGATCAGGCACTTACATGGGGATTTTTGGCGGTTATTATTATTTTCCAACCAGAGTTACGACGTGCTCTTGAGCAATTAGGAAGAGGTAAACTTTTCTCAAGAAGCGGAGTGCCGGAAGAGGAAGAACATGTGAAAACAGTGGAAGCTGTTGTGAAATCTGTTCAGTATATGGCAAAAAGGCGTATTGGAGCCTTAATATCCATCGAGAGAGAAACGGGTATGGGAGATTACATAGAAACAGGGATACCGCTTAATGCAAAGATATCATCGGAGTTGTTAATAAACGTCTTTATTCCGAATACACCATTACATGATGGAGCAGTTATTTTACAGAAAAACCAGGTTGCAGCAGCAGCATGCTATTTGCCTTTATCGGAAAGCCCTTTTATCTCAAAAGAACTAGGGACAAGACATCGAGCAGCACTTGGAATAAGTGAAGTGACAGATAGTTTAACAATTGTCGTGTCAGAAGAAACAGGTAGTATTTCGCTTACGAAAAATGGAGAGTTACATAGAGATTTAGACCCAAACGCATTTAGTGAACTATTAACGAAGGAACTGCAAGCAACATCGAAGAATGCTTCCTCAACACGTTGGCAATGGAGGGGGAAGAAAGATGGATAAATTTATTGAAAATCGTTGGTTCATGAAGATTATTGCCCTACTATTAGCTTTTATGCTATATATGTCAATTAATATTGATACAAACCCGTCACAACCTTTTGATAATACGTTTACCGTTTCAAGTAGAGACACTGAAACAATTACCGACATAGCAGTGAATGCCTATTTTGACAGGGAAAATCTTGTCGTTTCAGGTGTACCTCAAAATGTAACGGTGACGTTAGAAGGTCCAACAAGTATAGTTAAGCCAGCTGCCATGCAGCGGGACTTAGAAGTGTTTGTTAACTTAGTAGATTTAGATTTAGGAACACATCAAGTGCCACTGCAATATAGAAATTTATCCGATAAATTAACGGTGAAAATTGAACCAAGCTATACAACTGTTACCATTCACGAAAAAGTAACTCGAGATTTTCCTGTAGAAGTGGATTTCATTAATTTACATCAAATAGAAGAAGGCTACCAAGCAGAGCAGCCAATCGTTAAACCGAATATTGTTAAGGTTACAGGCTCAAGTGAACTAATTAGTAGAATTGCTCTTGTGAAAGCTAGAGTTGATTTAAAGGGTGCGAATGAATCAATGGAGCAACAGTCCCGCGTTGTTGTTTACGATCGTGAAGGAAACACATTGAATGTCGAAGTCGAGCCACCAGTAGTAGATGTTTCGGTACCTGTTACTAGTCCAAATAAATCAGTACCTCTTCGTATAAATCGAAAAGGGTCACTTAAGCAAAATCTAAGCATAACAAGAATAGAACCTGTTCCATCAGAAGTGACAATATACGGACCGAAGAGTGTGATTGATAGTATAGAGTTTATTGATAACATCGATATAGATTTAACAGAGATTGATGAAACAACAGAAATAGAAGTAGAAATTCCAGTACCAGATGGAGTAAGAAGAGTTGTCCCGGAAAAAATTACAATAAGAGTGGAAGTTGAAAAAGAAACACAAAAAACGTTCTTAAGTAAATCGGTAAATTATATCGGCCTGTCTTCAGGGTTAGAGTTAGCGTTTGTTAATCCGGAAAATGGAGTTATCGATTTGACAATATTAGGAGCTCCTAGTGTGTTAGAAGATGTAAGTAGTGAAGATATGGAACTATATATAAATGTGACAGACCTTGGTATAGGGGAACATGATGTCCCACTAGAAGTAAATGGACCACAAAATATTTCATGGGAATTACCGAGGAGAAATGTGCGAATTTCCATAACGGAAAATTAAGTAATCAATTTCATAATTACGGTTCGTTTAATGAAAAACGAATATTTTAGTGTAATTCATAATAATATGCTCGTTTTTTAAGGTGTATATATTCAGAATGCTATGCTATCATTCGTTTTTCGTATAGTAGTCATACATTATGAAACGGACTCAAGTAGTGACGAAAAAGGAGAGAATTATAATGGGTAAATATTTTGGAACGGATGGAGTTCGTGGTGTAGCCAACTCAGAACTTACTCCTGAATTAGCATTTAAAGTAGGGAGATACGGTGGTTACGTATTAACGAAAGACCAAACGAGACCAAAAGTTTTAATTGGACGTGATACTAGAATATCTGGACATATGTTAGAAGGAGCATTAGTTGCAGGACTTCTATCCATTGGTGCAGAAGTAATGCGTTTAGGTGTTATTTCTACTCCTGGAGTAGCCTACTTAACAAAAGCTCTTGGTGCACAAGCTGGTGTTATGATTTCTGCCTCTCATAACCCTGTGCAAGATAACGGTATTAAGTTTTTTGGACCAGATGGTTTTAAGCTTTCTGATGAACAAGAAGCGGAAATCGAAGCACTACTAGATGCAGAGCAAGATGAACTTCCAAGACCAGTAGGTGGAGAAATAGGGCAAGTTAATGACTATTTCGAAGGTGGTCAAAAGTACTTACAATATTTAAAACAAACTGTTGACGAAGAATTCACCGGTCTACATATCGCATTAGACTGTGCACACGGTGCTACGTCGTCCCTTGCAACTCACTTGTTTGCTGATTTAGACGCGGATATTACGACGATGGGAACATCTCCGAACGGCCTAAACATTAACGAAGGGGTAGGCTCTACTCATCCAGAGCAACTTGCTAAGCTAGTGGTGGAAAAAGGTGCGGACATAGGATTAGCTTTCGATGGTGACGGTGATAGAATTATTGCTATAGATGAAAAAGGACAAATTGTTGATGGCGATCAAATTATGTTTATTTGTGCAAAATATTTAAACAGTCAAAATCGTTTGCGTCATAAAACGGTTGTTTCAACTGTCATGAGTAACCTTGGATTCTATAAAGGTTTAGAAGTAAATGAGATAGAAACAAAACAAACAGCAGTTGGAGATCGTTATGTTGTAGAAGAAATGAAAAAGGGTAACTATCAGCTAGGTGGAGAGCAATCCGGCCATATCATTTTCTTAGACTACATTACAACTGGTGATGGTATGTTAACAGGTTTACAGTTAGTTAACATTATGAAAGCAACGAAAAAGAGTCTTTCAGTACTTGCTTCTGAAATGAATAAATTCCCTCAGTTACTTGTTAACGTGAAAGTAACAGATAAACACCGTGTGACAGAAAATGCACGAGTTAAAGCTGTTATAGAAGATGTGGAAGCAAAAATGGCTGGAGATGGTCGAGTTCTAGTTCGTCCTTCTGGGACAGAATCTTTAGTACGTGTAATGGCAGAAGCTCCAACGGAGGAACTATGCTTTGAATATGTTAATAAAATAGTTGCGGTGGTTCAAGAAGAGATGGGTTTAGAATAGGTTAAAAGAGGTTAGAAGAAAGATATGCGTAAATGGCACCATAAGAGCCGTCAACGCATATCTTTTTTATATGAGTTTGTTTCATCTTATTACAGATTTGGAAAGAGAATGACAGTTCTATTGACGTAATTTGAATATGTGTGTAAGATTAAACATGTTATTTTAAAAAAGAAAGGAGCGACATTATTCACTATATTTTTAAAGCGCCTGAACTAAGCAACGTTCGAAAATTAGCTTAGTTGACGAGGAGGAGGATTATCGAGAAGTTCGGCGGATACCTCCCAGTTTACAACCAAACTGAAAGCATTTATTTAAAACAAAAAGGTGACTTTTTGTACAAAAGATAAGTGCATGGTTGAAAAAATGATAAAACATGAAATGTGGGGGCAAGATGGCCCTTACTTAAGGTATGTCTTCTTGTCCCTACAATTACGGGAGGAAAACAACTTATGTGCGGAATTGTTGGTTATATTGGAACTCAAGATACGAAAGAAATTTTATTAAAGGGCTTAGAAAAATTAGAATACCGTGGTTATGATTCTGCTGGTATTGCTGTAGTGAACGAAAATGGAGTTCACGTATTTAAAGAAAAAGGTCGTATCGCTGACCTACGTGAAGTAGTGAAAACGGATGTTACAGCAACAGTTGGTATTGGTCACACGCGTTGGGCAACACATGGAGTTCCAAGTAAGGTGAATGCTCATCCACACCAAAGTGAATCAAAGCGTCTTACATTAGTGCACAACGGTGTTATCGAAAACTATGCTATTCTAAAACGTGAATATCTACAAGATGTAACGCTTGTAAGTGATACAGATACAGAAGTAATCGTACAAATTATCGATAAGTTTGTTAATGAAGGAAGCACAGTGGAAGAAGCACTTCGTCAAACTCTTTCTATATTAAAAGGATCTTATGCGATTGCTTTAGTAGACAACGAAGAGCCAGATACCATTTATGTTGGAAAAAATAAAAGCCCATTATTAGTAGGTGTTGGTCAAGATAACTTTAACGTAGTTGCAAGTGATGCAATGGCAATGTTACAAGTAACGGATCAATTCGTGGAACTAATGGACAAAGAAATGGTTATCGTAAAGCGTGAATCGGTAACGATTAAAAAATTAAATGGTGAAATCGTTGAGCGTGCTCCTTACACAGCGGAGTTAGATGCTAGCGACATTGAAAAAGGCACATACCCACATTACATGTTAAAAGAAATTGATGAGCAGCCATTAGTAATGCGTAAGCTTATCCAAAAATATCAAAGTGAAAATGGCAAATTAGCAATCGATGAAAAAATCATCGGTGCTATCAACGAAGCTGATCGTTTATATATTATTGCTGCAGGTACTAGCTACCACGCAGGTCTTGTTGGAAAACAAATGATTGAACAACTTGCAAAAGTACCAGTTGAAGTACACGTAGCAAGTGAATTCAACTACAATATGCCAATCCTTTCTGAACGTCCGTTATTTATCTTTATTTCTCAGTCTGGAGAAACAGCAGATAGCCGTGCAGTATTAGTACAAGTGAAAGAATTAGGCTACAAAGCATTAACCATTACAAACGTTCCTGGATCTACACTATCTCGTGAAGCGGACTACACGTTATTATTACATGCTGGCCCTGAGATTGCTGTTGCGTCAACAAAAGCATATACAGCTCAATTAGGTGTGTTAGCTATTTTAGCTACAGTGACGGCAGAAACAAAAGGTATGGAGCTAGACTTTGATTTAGTTCAAGAGCTAGGCATCGTTGCCAATGCAATGGAAGTACTATGTAACATGAAAGAAGAAGTAGAAGATATCGCTCGCAAATTCTTATCTACAACAAGAAACTGTTTCTTTATCGGACGCACAGTAGACTTCTATGTAGGTTTAGAAGGTGCACTTAAGTTAAAAGAAATCTCATACATCCAAGCGGAAGGTTTCGCTGGTGGAGAGTTAAAACACGGTACAATCGCGTTAATTGAAGAAGGTACGCCTGTTATTGCTATTTCTACGCAGGAGCATGTAGACTTAAGCATTCGTGGAAACGTTAAAGAAGTTGTAGCACGTGGAGCTAATCCTTGCATCATCTCCATGAAAGGTTTAGAAACAGAAGAAGATAGCTTTGTTGTACCAAAAGTTTACGACTTATTATCTCCTTTAGTATCTGTAATCCCATTACAACTTATCGCTTACTACGCAGCTCTTCACAGAGACTGTGACGTAGACAAACCACGTAACCTTGCAAAATCAGTAACAGTAGAATAATAATAAATTATGGATAGGCGAAAGTAAGGATAAACATTCCTTGCTTTCGTCTTTTTTATGCTTAGAAAAATCAATAAATAACAAAATATAGGAGTATAGAACTATAAAATGAGAATCAAGTGTGATAGTATTTACTTGTGTTATATAGGAAAATATATTCAGTTAAAATCTTTGTTTTGATATTCTATAGTCGCAAATCTAGTAGTACTTAAATAGGTTTCGTCTTTTTGTGTGCTTTTAGATTGAAATGTTTTAGGGGATTGTAAAAATTAGGTACTGTCGCAAATTGTAGTAAAATGATACATTTAAAACAATATGTACGTCATTTGAAAAAGGCATACTTGTTGAAAAATAAGGACGCAAAGCCACAGGTCTAAGGTGTAATGCTATGACGGCTGGGCTACCAAAGGAGAAAAGTTAATGAAAAAGGAAAGTATAATAAATTGCTATATTCACTATAAAACCCCATTACAAATCACTCTGCTATATGTTATTGCAGGAGTTATTTGGATCTTTCTATCAGACTATTTAATTGAAAATTTTATAACAGACCCTAGATTAGGTTCCATGATATTATTCATTAAAAAAGTACTGTATGTTTTAGTAACAGCAGTGTTCTTATTTATACTTGTGTCTAAAATTTCTATGAAAGAAAAAAAGAAATCTGATCAAAAATTGAATATTAGCGAGATAGCATTGAAGTCCTCAAAAAAGGAACTAGAAGATGTTACGAGAGCACTAGATGAGTCGTCCATTATTGCTATAACAGACCATAAAGGTGTTATAACGTTTGTGAATAAACAGTTTTGTGAAATCTCAAAGTATAGTGAAGAAGAATTACTAGGCAAAGACCATCGAATAGTAAATTCAGGGTACCATCCAAAAAAGTTTTTTAAAGAAATGTGGCAAACGATTGCAATAGGGAAGACATGGCACGGGAAAATTCAGAACCGAGCGAAAGATGGTAGCATTTATTGGGTATATACAACCATTGTACCGTTTCTAAATAGTGAAGGAAAACCATATCAATATGTTTCGATTCGTAATGATATATCAGGCGAAAAGCAAGTAGAGGAAGCTTTACAAATAAGTAAACAGCGTTATCAATCGTTATATGAATACAATTATAATGCAGTCTTTACAATGGAAAAGGATGGCAACTTTTTAAGCGCTAATCCAATGTTTGAGAAAATTACAGGTTATCAAATACAAGAAGCATACGGGAAACATTACGGACAAATGGTTCTCCCTCAATGTTTAGACTATACAAATGAACAGTTTAAAAAAGCGGCGAATGGTGTGCCTCAGAGCTACGAGTGTAGAATCTATCATAAATCAGGGCGAATCATTCCGTTAAATGTAACGAATGTACCTATTATTGTAAACGGTGAAATTATTGGGGTGTATGGTATTGCAAAAGATTTAACAGATTTAAAGAAAACAGAAAACCAACTAAAAGAAAGTGAAGCAAAGTATCGATTAATTGCGGAAAATATGACAGATCTAGTGTCTATTATAGGTCCTGATAGAGTGTATCAATATGTTTCTCCTTCATACAAGTTAGTATTAGGGTTTCACCCACGAGACTTAGTAGGAAAGGATCCCTTTCATTTAATACACCAGGAAGACTTTGAAGGTGTTACTAAGAAGTTTGGAGAAGCGGTCATGTTAAAAGAAAACCGAGTTGCTGAGTTTCGCTTTAAACATGCAAACGGTCAAGATGTTTGGGTAGAAGCATATGGTAAGCCGGTATTAGATGAAGAAGGCAACCTTTTGCATATTCAAGTTATATCAAGAAATGTAACAGAGCGAAAAATGTATGAAGCAAAGTTAGCTGAAATGGCCTACCATGACCCACTTACAGGTATACCGAATCGAAGACTTTTCCAAGAAAGGCTAGATCAAAATATAAAAGATGCAGAAAGATATCATCGTAAATTTGCTCTTCTCTATATGGATATGGACAAATTTAAGCAAATTAACGATTCACTTGGGCATGATATTGGCGATGAATTGCTCGTACAGTTTGCTAAAAGAGTACAACATAGTTTAAGAGAAAGTGACACGCTAGCTCGACAAGGTGGAGATGAGTTTATCATCTTGTTATCAGAAATAAAAGAAGAGCAAGATGCGATTATGATTGCTGAAAGGATTCTAGCTTCTTTGCAAACACCTTGGAATATTGAAGGTCATGAATTTAATACGACATCTAGTATTGGAGTTGCCTATTATCCGTACCATGGAGATAGTTCGCAGGATTTAATGAGAAGAGCAGATAAAGCATTGTATGAGGCAAAAGAAGCAGGAAGAAATAATATAAAAACTTACAATGAATGATTATAAGTAAATTATAAGTAGAAGGGTATGGGTTATGGCCATACTCTTCATTTTTCTTGTGGTAAAATGAGTATGGAATGTTAGGAAAGTGAGGAAAAAGTAATGGCAACTATACCAAACTGTCCAAAATGCAGTTCAGAATATACATACGAAGATGCAATGCTTTATGTTTGCCCAGAATGTGCTCATGAGTGGTCTGTAGAATCCGAATCAGAAATGATAGAAGAGAACGTAATAAAAGATTCGAATGGAAACGTCTTGAATGATGGCGATACAGTAACTGTTATTAAAGATTTAAAAGTGAAAGGTAGCTCCTTAGTTGTGAAAATGGGTACAAGAGTAAAAAATATAAAACTAGTGGATGGCGACCATGATATTGATTGTAAAATTGACGGTCTTGGTGCAATGAAGTTAAAGTCCGAATTCGTAAAGAAAATATAAAAAAACCAATGAAGCCTATTGTTAAGCTCTATGAACACTAACAATAGGCTTTTCTTTATTCTTCGTTACTTTTTTCATCTGTTTTCTTTTTAGCCATCCAGAAAGCTAGAATGATAAGCGGAATTGCAATAAAGAATGGAATATTAATATGACTCTGTGTCACCAGTGCTAGTAGAAATAGGGCAAAAAAACCAATAACGATATAAAGACAACCTCTCCCGAACGTTTCCATTAAAAACACCCCTTTATTTTTGGTTTTACATTTTTATATACGATTCACTAGTGTAAAAAGTTTCCACGTTTCAATGTATGAATTATTTATTTTCTTCATCACTATAATTAGCTCCAATTAGATGCAGGAAATAGAAAATAGTATAACGAAATAAGACGAGGTAATTATCTTCTTTAAAGAGGTGCGTCCATATGGAAAAATGGGTTGAACAGTTGTTTAATGATGACATATTAAAAAAAGCTGCCGGTAAGTACGGTGCAGATAGTACGGAGGCAAAGAAATTAGGCGATTTTGAAAACTATGTTTTTGAAGTAACGAAGGATTCCAAACCATTTATTTTGCGCCTTACCCATAGTTCTCATAGATCAATGGAAGAAGTAGAGGCCGAATTAGATTGGATAAACTTTTTACATGCTAACGGATTAAATGTTTCTCTTGCCCATACTTCTGAAAATAGAAGATTAGTGGAGCAACTGGATGTAGGGGATTCCTCTTTTTTTGTGAGCATGTTTGATAAAGCTCCTGGTGAGTTAGTCAAAATGCAAAGTGATTTGTTTGGATCAAAACTTTTCACATTGTGGGGGAAAGTTACTGGTAAAATGCACAAAGTTACGCAAAGTTATGAAGCTAGAAGCCATAAAAGATTACGTTGGGATGATAATGATTTAATAGATTTTCATCTGTATATGCCAGAACAAAAATTAATAGCAGAGGCGGATAAGTTAGTAAATATAGTAAAAGCACTGCCACAATCGCCGGATGTGTTTAACTTAATCCATTCAGACATACATCCAGGTAACTTCTTTTACAATGAAGGTGAGATACACGTTTTTGATTTTGATGATAGTAGCTATCATTATCTTGTGAGTGACATTGCAATACCTCTTTATTATTCCGTCTGGTTTGTACACCGAGACGAAAATTTACAAAGTCGTTCTGCCTTTGGTGCAGAGATGCTATACCATTTCTTAGTTGGTTATTTAGAGGAATATGAAATGTCGGATGACTGGCTAAAGCGAATTCCACTGTTTTTAAAGCTACGCGATTATGAACTATATTCTGTTTTTCATAAAAAGTTTGATTTACAGAATATGAGTGATCGAGAAAAAGCTGTTCTAAATCAACTGAAAGAGCGACTACTAACTGATGAACTGATCGTCCAATTAGAGTATGATAATCTAATTCAAAAAGTGAGAAAAAAATAGAGTTAGAGAGAGCTGTGCGTATTGATGCACAACTCTTTTTTATTTTCCAAAATCAGTATGTCGATTTTTGTAGAAAAGTAGGGAAGTTTCCTTATATAATAGATGTAGGAAAAATACTGTCACTTTTCGTTTCTGGAAAAATCTGATAAAAAAGGTGCAAATATGCGAAACAAGGCAAAAATATTGATAGCAGTTAGTGTTATTTCTTTAAGTTTTAGTTTTTTGCATCAAATATTAATCATTAAAACAGGACTTTTCATTCACAGCGTTCTTATTATGATGGCGATTGTTTGCAGTTGGTTCATGTATAAACAACTTATAAGTCTACGACAAGACTTGAACAAACATAAAGAAGAATACAACAAGTTAAATAAAGAACTAGAAAAACTCCAATATAAAAATCAAGAATATGAAATGTTGTTCCATTCGTTAGAAGGTGCGATTTTCTCATTTGATGTAAAGACAAATGAAACATACTTCTCAAAAGGAATGGAAGACATCACTGGATATAGTGCAAATGAATTTATTCAAAACCCAAATTTTTGGAAAGCCATTATACATTCAGAAGATTTGCCAATTGTTATAAAAAATGAGCAGCAATTACGTGCAGGGGAATCAACAAGAGTAGAATATAGAATCTTGCATAAAGAGCATGGTGCCAAGTGGATCGTAAATATTTCACAACCTGTTTTAGGCGAGGATGGCTCCATTTTAAAAATAAATGGTCAATTAATTGATATTTCTGAAAGGAAACAACTGGAAGAAGAACTAAAGCAGATGGCTTTTCATGATGACTTAACGGATCTCCCTAACCGTAAAGCGTTAGACCGACATATCGAGAAAGCTTTAGCAAGGTCAAAGCGTCATCACCACAATTTTACGTTAATGTTTATCGATTTAGATGACTTCAAAATAGTGAATGACACTTTAGGACACGATGCAGGTGATATGCTACTAAAAGACGTTGTGACGAGAATAAATGCTTGTATTAGAGAAGAAGATTTAGTTGCTCGTATTGGTGGAGATGAATTTATCGTAGTTTTTGAAGAGACGAATAAAGATGAAATTGAAGAAATAGCAAAAAGGATATTGGAAAATGTTTCGAACCCGTACATGATCCACGAGAACGAAGCGAAGATTTCGTTAAGTATAGGCGTCAGTATGTATCCAGACGATGGCCAGACGAAACAAACATTAATCGAAAATGCTGACAAAGCAATGTATTTCGCTAAAAATAACGGAAAAAACAATATTAAACTATACTCACCAGAATTGAATGAAATGGAATTAAAGAAGGTAGGACTATTAGAAAGATTCCTAAAACCACTTCAAAAAGCAAAAAATATTTTAGAAAAAAGCTTGGACTAAATAGTCCAAGCTTTTGTTTCGTTTAGCTTATTATGTTCGTCTACCAGCAAACAAATTAAATACGAGAGAAATTAACGCTAATACAAGAATGATGTGAATTAAGTTTCCTGCAATTTCAAATGAAAAACCTAAAAGCCAAAGTAATAGTAATACAACAAATACTGTCCATAACATAGAATGTTCCTCCTAAGGGTTTATTTGATATAATTCCTTATACGTCTTAATACCTCATAGTTTGTCATCTTAAACATAGTACTTATACTTATATCCGAATTTGCTACTTTTTATCGGTTTTCCTTTATAGGTTATCCTTTTAATTATTCGCAATTTTTTGTTAATACTTGAATTAATTTCATAATTACGGTTCGTTTAATGAAAAACAAATATTTTAGTTATATACAAAAAACATGTTCGTTTATTAGGTGTATAAATACAGAATACGATGCTATTATTCGCTTTTCGTATAGTAGTCATACATTATGAATCGGACTCACTTAACTTGTAAAACAATAGTATGTAGCCCATGTATTTATATAGGGGAAAATAATGGCTGCTCTGTTAAACACAACGATAGGAGAGTCACTAGAGAATGTAGAAAGATATCGCGACATAAAATTCCTCGATTTATCGAGTTTACCGATCAATTCCCAATGACTGCATCTGGAAAAATTCAAAAATTTAAGCTAAGAGAGCAGTCGACACAAGTAGTAGGCAATAAATGAAAAAGCTAGAAATGGTTTTTTACGACCATTCCTAGCTTTTTACATATCTTCTGTACGGTACGAAACTTGATAACGTCTTATAGAGCCGTCTATATTTCCGATTTGATCAGTAAATACTTTATCTCTGACCATTGTTAGCGTATTGCCATCTTTGAATGTAAATACCATTAAGTGTTCTAAGCCTTCAAAGCGGCGCTGCTCGTAGGAAGGAATATGAAGTACCACTTCTTCCACTTCTGTCCAAGCGTACTTTTCTACTTTTAATGTATTGGGAGTGCTCCAAGCTATTTCATCTTGGCCGAGTAATTGAAACGAATATGTACCGTTTACAAAGAATACAAGCGACGCTAAAACGCCAACAATCGAAATAATGATGCCTTTTCGGTGAAAGAAAAAAGAAATAAAAAAGAAAGCAGCTAATATTAAGCATCCGATGGCAAACATCCACCTAGAGTGAGTTGGGATTTTTATTAAGAACACAGAAGCTGAATCAAACAAAATCCCTTGCATAACAAAAGGTCCTACATAAACTAAAATTGGCATTATTAATAATGTAGCAAGTCCTGCCAAAATATAATAATGCTTCGATTCATGGTTTTTCATGACTTATATGCCCCCTTACTACTTATCTTCCATAATTATACGATAATATTTCCGGAATGTTTCATAATATTTTAAAAATATTACAATTATTACTTTTATTACCTTTCATAGGATGTATAAATAAAAAATCCAGGTTGATAGGAATATCAACCTAGATAAGAATTACATTCTATTTGACGCTTTAAAAGGAATGTTATGGTACATTCTTAATTCTTGGAATCTGTAAAAATTTAAGTTGAAGTCGATATTTCGTTCGAAACTAACAACTTTTCCATCATGAAAATAAAATTCCATTTTATGAAACTCGCCTCTTTGCTCTGGTACTCGAAGAACAACTTCAGATACATCTGTCCACGAGTACTTTTGTACTTTTAATGATCCTGGCTCACTCCATACAATTTCCTCTGTGCTTATCGACTGAAAATTTAAAGTTCCATATGTAAATAAGGTTAGTGCAATTATTGATCCGGCAACTGTAATTAGAACACCTTTTCGGTGAAATAAAAAGGCTAAAAATAAGAATACTGCTAGTACTCCAGAGCCAATGGTAAACATCCATCTAGATTCTGTTGGTGTTTGAAGTAGCCATACAGACCTAGAATCGAACAAGATTCCTTGGAAAATAAATGGTCCTAATAAGATGATTAAAGGCATAAAAATTAATGCCGCAATACTGCCGATCAAAAATATGTGTTTTGTTTCATAGTTATTCAATGCAAGTCAGCCCCTTTATAAATTTTATATCTATATTTATAATATAATAAAAGTTCGAAAAATTATATATTTTTTTACAATTATTACAAATTAAAGTTGTAATAATTGTTGCAAAGAGATATAATCTATTTTCTAGATGAAATAGAACTGTAAATTACTTGCACATCATAGGACTAACATACGTATTACCATGGAATTTGGACTTGGCCATTTCATGGTTTTTTGCCTTTTATGAAAGTAATAAGCTCTGTGTTTAAAGGGTGCTTTATTACATAGCCTAAGTAAAAAGTTGGAGTGTGAACGATTTTGGGAGAAAAGAAAACGCATCCTCAAATGGCAGAAGAATTAGATCGACTACAGTTCACTAGAACTTATATGGATATTGTCATTCAAGCATCAGAACTCGACGAAGAAACCTTTAAACAGAACGTAAAAGAAACGTTAGACGGCGCGGATTTTAAAGATAGTAGTTTTAGTTATATTAATATGTTAACAAATACCAATTTGTTGCAACGAACGAGAGAAGAGGTTCGTAATTTTAAAGCAATTTACCCGAAGCCGTATTTTGCTAGGGTAGATTTTTTGCGTAATGGTAAAGAGACGAAAGAAGTATTGTATTTTGGAAAAGCCTCATTATTTGATAGGGAAACACAAGATCCTATCATCGTCGATTGGCGATCTCCCATTGCCAACCTTTATTACGATGGCAGACTAGGTGAAGTTACATATGTGGCAGAAGAGGAAGAGTTTGATGGCTACTTATCACTAAAAAGACAGTTTGTTTTTGAAGAAGGAAGTTTGCAAGATATAAGAGATGTAGACTTAACAACAACAGACGAGTTGTTACAAGAGTCGCTAGCAGGAAGCTCAAGCAATCGATTAACAGATATCGTTTCCACCATTCAAGAAGAACAAAATAGAATTATTCGTGCAGATTTAAACAAACCAATTATCGTCCAAGGAGCAGCGGGAAGTGGGAAAACAACAATCGCCCTTCATCGTTTATCCTATTTTATTTATACATACGCGGAACATTTCTTACCGCAGCAATTAATGATATTAGCACCAAATAATTTGTTCATTGATTATATTTCGGAAGTACTACCGGAGCTGGGAGTCGATAACATTAAACAATCCACTTTTACAGATTACGTGAAAAGTTGTATCGGCAAAAATGTAAAACTATCACCACCTTCAGAAAAACTACAGAAATTTATTGATGACAGTCATGCTAATCCAGAAATGGTTCATTGGTTAGCTAGTTACAAAGGGTCACTTGAGTTCCGTGATGTATTGGACCGTTATTTGAAAGATATTTTAGAAGAATTAGTGCCAAAAGATGACTTTTACTTGTCGCAATTTAAACTATATAGTGCGGAGAAAGTAGCTCGATTAATGAAGGTGGAATATAGTTATCTTCCATACTACCGACGATTAGAAAAAGTAAAAGAAGTACTTCAAAACTATGTGAAAACAGAAAAGAAAAAGCTCCTATTAAAAGTGGAGAAGTTTTATGATGATAAATTGGAGAAAGCTTTGTTTAACGATAAAGTTGATCCAGAGAAACGTCGCAGTTATGTAATAAAGGCAATGGATAAAAAAGAGCTAATGTTGAGTGAAATCCAAAAAGAATCTAGGACAGCGGCGAATGCTTATGTTAGAAATATTAATAAACATACTCTATTTGCTTATTATGATCGGTTAATGTCTAGCAAATCTTTGTTAAGAAAGTACAGTAATGGGGAGCTAGATGAGTATCAAATTACTTTTATGTATGATTCCTTCATGAAGCTACGTGCGAAACGTTCTTATGAATTGGAAGATTTGGCTGCACTTTTGTATTTACGACATAAGCTGTTCGGAGTAGACAAAGAATTACGTGTGAAAAATGTGGTGATTGATGAAGCGCAAGATTATAGTTATTTTCAATTATATGCATTGAAAAGTGCCTTGGAAACGGACATGTTTACAATAGTAGGTGACTTAGCCCAAGGTATCCACTCTTATAGAGGCATTACAGACTGGCACAAAGTGAAACAAGAGATTTTCCCACGTGCTACATATACGACGTTACAAAAAAGTTACCGGACAACGGTAGAAATTATGAATATAGCCAATCAAATATTGTCATTGTTACGGATGGACTTACCTAAAGTAGAACCGGTTGTTCGTCACGGCGAAGTACCGAGGTTTTTGGCCTGTGAAGAGGATGAAGTCGCAGCTGAACTAGATGGGTTGATTCAGAACTTTCGCGGTCAAGGAATGAAAACGATCGCGATTGTTGGAAAGACGGAGCGGGAGTGCAAGAATATCGAGAAGTTGTTGAATGGAGTTGGCACTCCTTTTGCCACACAACTTTTGCGTGAGAACGAGGAAATTAATCAAAAAGATGTAGTAATTGTTCACGCTACGTTAGCGAAAGGGTTAGAATTTGATGCAGTAATTATTTGTTCGTTAGAAGAAAATTTTGTAAAGCAAGAAATTGATATAAAATTATTGTACGTTGCCATGACTCGACCGCTGCACCGCCTCGCCTTTGTAGGTAAGGGTAGGGAAGTGTTTTTATTGGACGGAGTGGCAGGGGTAGAATAAATAGCTTTGTTGTAGGAATCAAGTCGGCCACTTTATCTGACCAGGGTGTTGGAAGGAGTGGCTACTTTTTTTATATGGCGGCTTTTCACTTAATAATGGATAGGGGGGAGGGGGTATAATTTGGAATGACGCACACAAACGGACTCTTGACGCACGGTTTTTTGTTCTAGTCGAACGCAAATGGAGGTCTAGGTGCACCACTTTTGATGGTTGGCACACACAAATAGCCTCTAGTCACACACAAACTATCTAATATTAGCAAAATAACATAGGAGGGTATGCTCAAAAAGACTATTAATTAGTATTTTTTTAAAAATGAGCAGTAAAACCAGTAAAAAAAACCATAAATAGAACAAAAAATCAGCTGAACTTATCAGAAAAGCAAACCATTCAAAACTAGTGAATTAAACTTAATAGAATTCTCCCGAAAACTTTCCAATAGAAGGTGAAAATTACTCAAAAATATATTATGATATTTACGAAATCATGTTGAAAGGAGACATTAAACCTTGGTAGTACAAAAAGAAAGGAAATTACCACTTATTCTTGAAAGTTTAGAAGCAATGGATATTAGATTGCCTAATGGACATTCCATTAAACCAACAATTCTAGCTGATTTGACAAAGTGGAGAGTAGGATTTAGTGGGGAACGAAAATTAGAGTATTTTTTGAGTTTCTTTCAAGATAAAGAGTTCCACATTTTTCATGATTTGAAAATTTCTGTAGGTTCCAAGACATTTCAGATTGATACACTTATCGTATCTGCATGTGTAATGATAATAATTGAAGTGAAGAATTGGAGTGGCACAGTCCTTTTTGATGGAGAGTTTGAACAAGTTATTAGAAGTTTAAACGGATTTGATGAGGGGATGAGAAATCCAATATCCCAAGTACTTCTCCAAGAAATTCAACTGAAAGAGTGGATGGAGCAAAATAAATTTCCTTCTATACCAATCATTCCTCTTGTTGTTTTTAGTAACCCCAAGACGATAATTAAAACTACTAGATTTAACTCTAACATATCAAAGCGTGTTCTTCATGGTTACAACGTACCGATAAAAATACAAAAACTCCTAACAGCATATACTACAGAACACTTCTCCAAAACCAATATAAGAAAAATAACTAAATTACTCCTGAAAAGTCATTTTGAAAAAGTTCAAGACACTCTTTCAGGTTACAACGTTAAAAAATCAGAATTAGTAAGAGGTATCCATTGTCCGAGTTGCAAATTAATCGGTATGATAAGAAAGAATCATTATTGGACATGTCCAAATTGTCTATTCAAATCCCCGGACGCACATATTTTCTCTGTAAGGCACTACGCCTTATTAATAAGTCAAACTTTCACCGTAGCGGAGATTGCTCAATTTCTTAATGTGTCTAGATATGCTGCCTATCGGATAATCAAACAACTAAATTTACCTAACGAAAAAAGTAACACTAAAGCAACAACTTATTTTTATGAAGTTAGTGAGGGATAATCTTTATCGTGCAAAGTTGAGGTGCACCAATGTTATTCTGCACCTACCATATATTAACAAGCTAATTTCTCCGCCTTTTTATAAACACCATCCCAACCAACACAATCGCACCACCAACTAATATAACTTGTCCGACCCAGGTCCACTGCATAACTTGATAAACGGAATACGCTTCTATTAACAAAGCTGGAACCTTTCCAAGCGTACTCGCCACCGCAAAATTTAGCCAGCCCATTCCACTTGTTGCACCTGCTAATGTTACTAACCCGGACGGCATAAAAGGGAACAAACGAAAAGCTACAACTAAATAAAATGCTTCAGAGCCTGATGTTCGTTGCAATTTCCTTAGTGGTTCATATTTTTCCAACACATTTGGAGCAAAAGCCTTAATTCCTTTACGATATAAGTAAAAGCTAACAATCGCCCCAAGCGACTCTCCTAAAAATGACACAGCTGTACCGGTCCAAAAGCCAAACACGGCAATATTTGCGGCTGTTATAAAAAAACTTGGCACCACGCCTAGTATGCTAATTACAACATTGACCATAATACTCAACAGAATAGCAAGTGGCCCAACTGCCTCTAATACATCGATAAAAAAATCAGCAACATTCATCGTGAAATCACCTCCAATAACCGTAATAATTTTTAAACTTTTTTATTTTACATACCTTATAGGGGTTTACATACCGTATAGGGGTATGTTACTCTATAATCAAAAGGGGGTCAACTAGATGGAAAACCTACCTGAGCAACAACTGCCAGAAACAACAGAAGAAAGTTGTTGCCACTCTAACTTAGATAATAAACGAAAAAGTCATCACTCGGAAGCAGATAAAAAAAGTTTAATTTCACGGCTTAACCGCGTAGAAGGTCAAGTGCGCGGCGTAAAGCGTTTAATTGAAGAAGATACGTATTGCGATGATGTATTAACACAAATTGCTGCAATTCAATCTGCTTTAAATAGTGTGGGAAAACTCCTACTAGAAGGCCACATGAAATCTTGTGTTGTCGAACGCATTCAAGAAGGTGACAAAGTAGTAATTGATGAACTATTAGTTACAGTCAAAAGACTGATGAAATAAAAGGAGTGTTTAAGATGGAAAACGTAACATTAACAGTAAATGGTATGAGCTGTGGACATTGTGTGAAAGCAGTAGAAGATAGTGTCGGTTCTTTAGACGGTGTCAAAACGGTAGCTGTAGATTTAGGCGCAAAAAAAGTAGCGGTAGACTTTGACGCTTCTAAAGTTACAGTAGAAAAAATTAAAGAAACAATTGACGAAGAAGGTTATGAAGTAGAATAACGTGCTCACATAAAGCACGTTTTTTCACCAATAAAATATACCCCCGCGTGGTATATGAATAAAATAGAGGACGGTGAACAAAATAATGGCTGAACAAAACAAACAGGAAGCACATTTAAAAATAGGCGGTATGACGTGTGCAGCGTGCTCGAGTAGAATTGAGCGAGTTTTAAATAAAATGGATGGAGTAGATGAGGCAAATGTCAATTTAGCGTTAGAAACATCTACGATACAGTACGACAATAAAAAAGTCTCCATGCAAGAAATTGAAGACAGAATCCATAAGTTAGGTTTCCAAGTAGTGAAAGAAAAAGTAGAGTTTGCTATTACTGGTATGACGTGTGCTGCTTGTTCTAGTCGTATTGAAAAAGTGTTAAACAAAATGGAAGGTGTGGACAAAGCAACAGTCAACTTAGCATTAGAGACAGGGATAGTTGCCTATAACCCTTCTATTTTATCTCCAAAAGATATTGTGGCGCGTATCGTAAAAGCTGGATACGGCGCTACTTTAAAAGTAGATAATGAAGCGGATACGAAAGATCATAGGCAAGCGGCATTAGAAAAACTTACTGGAAAATTCGTTTTCTCTGCAATATTAACTTTGCCCTTACTATGGGCAATGGTAAGTCATTTCTCTTTTACTAGTTTTATTTATTTGCCAGATATGTTTATGAACCCTTGGGTGCAAATGGCACTGGCAACTCCAGTACAGTTTTATATTGGATGGCAGTTTTATGAAGGCGCTTATAAGTCACTAAGAAATAAAAGTGCCAACATGGATGTGCTAGTTGCGCTCGGTACATCTGCCGCTTATTTCTATAGTATCTACCTAGGAATAGAGGCATTAGGTACGAACGCTCATATGGTAGATCTTTATTTTGAGACAAGTGCTGTTATCATTACATTAATTTTACTTGGAAAAGTGTTCGAAGCACGTGCAAAAGGAAAATCGTCAGAAGCAATAAAGAAATTGATGGGGTTACAGGCGAAAACGGCGACTGTATTCCGTGATGGTCAAGAACAAGAAATTCCATTAGATGAAGTAATAGCTGGTGATATTCTCTATGTGAAGCCCGGGGAAAAAGTACCTGTTGATGGAGAGGTAATCGAAGGTCATACAGCGGTTGACGAATCCATGTTAACGGGAGAAAGTATTCCGGTTGATAAAAAAATTGGAGACGAAGTAATTGGTGCAACGATCAATAAAAACGGTTTTATTAAAATTAAAGCAACAAAAGTTGGAAAAGAAACAGCGTTAGCTCAAATTATTAAAGTAGTCGAACAAGCGCAAGGTTCTAAAGCGCCAATTCAACGTCTTGCAGACAAAATATCAGGTATATTCGTTCCGATTGTGGTGGTCATTGCAATCATCACTTTCCTTGTATGGTACTTTATCGTTGACCCAGGAAACTTTACTTTAGCATTAATTAACGTCATTGCTGTACTTGTTATTGCATGTCCATGTGCATTAGGCTTGGCAACACCTACGTCTATAATGGCTGGCTCAGGGCGAGCAGCAGAACTAGGGGTTCTTTTTAAAGGTGGAGAGCATTTAGAGCAAACACATCGATTAACTACAGTTGTGTTAGATAAAACAGGGACAGTTACAAACGGTAAACCTGTATTAACAGATGTTTTATTAGCAGATGGATTTTCAGAAGGTGAAGTGTTAGCGCTTATAGGGAGTGCTGAAAAACAATCTGAACATCCTTTAGCACAAGCGATTGTGGAAGGGATTGTAGAAAAAGGGATCTCTTTAGAAAGCCCGTCCTCTTTCCAAGCGATACCGGGATTTGGGATAGAAGCGACTATTAATAATCGAGCTATTTTAGTTGGAACAAGAAGATTACTGACTCAACATAATATAGATTTTCAACAAGCAATAGAGCAAATGAATGATTTGGAAACAGACGGAAAAACAGCGATGCTGATTGCTATTGATGATAAGTATGCGGGAATTATTGCTGTAGCTGATACGGTAAAAGAAACGTCCAAAGCAGCAATCAAACGTTTAAAAGATTTAGGGCTAGAAGTTGTGATGATCACCGGTGACAATGAAAGAACGGCACAAGCCATTGCAGCTGAGGTTGGTATTGACCATGTTATTGCAGAGGTTTTACCTGAAGGAAAAGCAGATGAGATTAAGAAGTTACAAGAGCAGGGAAAAAATGTTGCGATGGTTGGAGACGGAATTAACGATGCGCCAGCATTAGCAACGGCCAACATCGGTATGGCTATCGGTACTGGGACAGATGTAGCGATGGAAGCAGCGGATATCACATTAATGCGCGGCGATTTAAACAGCATTGCCGATGCTATCATCATGAGTAAAAAAACAATTAGAAACATTAGACAAAACTTATTTTGGGCGTTTGCATACAACTCAATGGGGATTCCAATAGCAGCACTAGGGTTTTTAGCACCTTGGGTAGCGGGAGCTGCGATGGCATTTAGTTCCGTTTCCGTTGTATTAAATGCTTTACGATTACAAAAAGTGAAACTTTAAGAGGTGAGTAATTTGCTAAAGTGGGTTATATCAGGAGTACTTTATGTTGGGTTAGTTATAGGTGGATATTCCCTTTACTCTTTTTATGCAGAAGATGAGAAAGCGGATCATCATGGCGACCATCAAGTCGATGAGGAAGAAAATCAACATCACGAAGAAGGTCACGAAGAAGAGCACGGTGATGACCATGGCGAGCATGGAGATCATGGGGATGCACACGGCGAATCGGAAGTAATTCCTTCTATTGAAAAAGAAGGCAATAAACTAACGGTAACGTTGCATGACCTTGACGGAAATGTTTTTGATGATTTAAAAGTAACACATGAAAAATTAATGCATTTAATCATTGTGAAGGAAGACCTAGAAACCTTTATTCATTTACATCCAGAAAAAGTAACTAGTGGTACGTTCCAAACAAACTATGACCTTGAAGAAGGTATGTATAAAGTATATGTGGATATTAAACCAAACGAAAAGTCATACGGAATAGCTCCAATGTCCTTAATGGTTGGCGACCACCACCATCACGGGGATCCTGCAACTTTAGAAAAAGAATCAGATTGGGTGAAAGTCATTGGTGACTACGAAGTAGAGTTAGATGTATCTTCGTTTTCGATGAAAGACCATATTGTCTTATCGTTTAACATAAACGGTGGGGAACCAGAGCCATATTTAGGTGCTTTAGGGCATGTAGTTATTATTGATGAAGTAATGGAAGAATTCATTCACGTCCATCCATCAAGTAAAGAATTACCTGTGTTTGAAGCGCACTTTTCTAAGCCAGGTATGTATAAACTTTGGGCAGAATTTAAACTCGATGGAACGGTTTACGCTTTCCCGTTTGTATTAGAAATTACAGAGTAATATGTCTCAATGAAGGGGTGTTACGATTTGGAGAAAAAAGTAAAGCTCGCAGTCAATGGGGGAATTAGTTTTGGTGCGAAGTTAACTAGTAAACAATTATTGGTACTAGCTAGTTATATGAAGGAAGAAGATGAAATAGAGTTAACAACCTTTCAACAACTATATATCGACGTTTTGGAAAGTGAAGTAGAAGAAGCAAAACGTGCTTTTGAAGAAGTAGGATTAGTATGTTACCCTGTTGGCAACTTTGTAAAAAGCTTAAGAACGTGTAACTTTTGTAAAGGTGC
Source organism: Bacillus sp. FJAT-45066 (assembly GCF_002335755.1). Taxonomy (NCBI): domain Bacteria; kingdom Bacillati; phylum Bacillota; class Bacilli; order Caryophanales; family Bacillaceae; genus Bacillus; species Bacillus sp. FJAT-45066. Next base: position 2,895,756 of record NZ_NISQ01000001.1, on the reverse strand, counting down.
AGAAGAAGAAGGTATGCCGATTGCAATTGAGTTGAACCGCCGTATCGCAGGAAAGCCTGTACCATTTACGGTACGACCGGCATATACTGGCTGCCCTACAGCATGTGGCGAGCCGCTAGTAAATGATATCGGTGTTATTAAAATGAAAGATCATTACGACCTATATGTTGGGGGAAAAGCGAAAGGTAAAGATGCAAGGACAGGAGAGCTTTTCGCTGAGGGGTTAACAGAAAAAGACCTATACAAAACAGTCGAAACACTACTTGATATTTATGCTACAAATGGGAAAAAACGAGAAGTGTTAGCGAAGTTTGTGAATCGATTTGGATTCGAAGAACTAAAAACGGCAGTGAATAACGCATAAAGCAAGAGAGAGGGAGATTATTTCCTCTCTTTTTTGATTTTTAAAAAATGGCTGTGTTAAAGACCGCTGTTGATTTCCGCGCATATCTTCGCTTTCCGCGGGCGTTAAAGAGGAAGGTTATTTTCACTATCGTGAAAAAACCTACTCCTCATAGCATACGCTCCTGTGGGGTCTCCCGTTTCCCGCTTCTCCCGCAGGAGTCTACGATATGCGCTCCAATCAACAGCTAGATTCAAATGAAATCAACACTAAGCTTAAACATAGCCTGAAAAATAAATCTGTACAAAAAAATCAACAACTTTGTGGTAAAGAATAATTTAGAATCAAATAGCTTATTCTCACTAAGGAGTTTGTCCATTCTTGTCGATATAAGTTGAACTCGTTTTCTCCTAAATAGCAACCTACTATGTTACTATTAAAATAATAGAATTTTCGGACAAAAAGAGAGGTTATATCATGATTAAAAGTATACCGATTGTGAAAACGAAGTTTACGCCTCCTTTAATAAAAGAAACCAATATACATAGAAAGCATGTAATGAAAAAGTTACAAAGCTTTGAGCAATATAAAATGACACTCATTCACTCTGGCCCTGGTTACGGTAAGAGTACCTTAATCGCAAATTGGTTAACAAATCAAGAGAAAAAATATTGCTGGTATACAATTACACCTCTAGAAAATCATTTTTCTCATTTCTTCATTCATATCATCTCTGCTATTCAGCATACATATCCTAATTTTGGTCAACGGCTTCTGGAATACGTTCATTCAGAATCTGCCATTACACTTGAAAGAGAAGTGTCTTATCTTTGCACGGAGTTTATTAACGAGTTATATAAAATAAGGGAAACGTTTATTTTAGTGCTAGATGACTTTCATGCAATGGAGAGTTCGAAAGTTATAGAGAGTTTTGTTTTATTTTTTATTGAACATCTTCCAAAACATGTGCACTTTGTCTTATCTAGTAGGATCAGGCCAAAATGGGACTTGTTCACAAAGCTATTAGTTCATGGGGATATGCTTGAACTTACGGAAACAGACCTTACTTTTACAGAAGAGGAAGTGGAAGTATTATTTACTGATAGTTATCGAATGGAAATGACGATGAAAGATGTATTGGAAATAATGAAAAGAACAGAAGGATGGATTATTGCAATTCAGATGATCTGGCAACAAATGAAATTAAATGGAAATGTTTTATTCCATCATTGGGAAGACCAGACAAGGGAAGAGTTATTTAGATATTTAGCGTTAGAAATCTTCACGAATCAACCAGATGAAACAAAATATTTTTTAATATCAACGAGTATAATAGATGATTTACATATTAATATGATTGAAGATGTATTAGATATAAAAAATGCCACAACTTACTTAAATGAGCTATTGAACCAAAACTTATTTATCTATCAAGTCGGTATAAATCAGTATCGATATCATGCCCTATTTAAAGATTTTTTAGAAAAGCAATTAAGGATGAATGTACCGTTATTCCAATTGCTGCATACAAAAATGGGTATGTACTATGAACAAAAAGGCCAGCAAGAGCGGGCAATATATCATTATTTGCAGATGGAGAATAATGATAAAGTAGGAAGTTTATTAGAGGTACATGGACAAAGCATGTTGATAGGTGGGAAAATCGATTATCTAGCAGAAGTAATTGATCGATTGCCAACATCGATAAAAGGAAAATATCCTATTGTTTATTTCGTAGAAGGAGAAATAAACCGATATTTATGCCATTATGAGAAAGCGTTTACATGCTATGACCAATTATTAGAAAATGCTCAGTATATAAAAGAAAAACGGTTAGAAAGTTTAGGGAACGAAGGAAAAGCAAAAATATTTTTAGATACAATCCAACCCGCAAAAGCTAGTAGCTATTTAGCTAGAGCAATCATGTTAATGGAAGGGAAAGAAGAAGACGAGAATAGAATCATTCATCTATATAGCTTGATGGCCGAAAATTTAGTGAATCTTGGAAAAGCGAAAGAAGCGGAAACGTGGTTAAAAAAATGCAGAGAAGTAAAGAGTGCGTTTGAAAAGATAGAGCTTGAAGCGAGACAATATTTACGTACGGGGAAACTAGAAAAGGCAAAGCAATTGTTAGAAATTAATAAAGGAAATTTAGTACAAGAAAATAGACTTTCTCAATCTCATAGAGAAACAGATTTAATCTTATCCATTGTCTATTCCTATATGGGAGATGCAGAAAGGGCAAAGCGTTTAGCGGAGACAGGTATATTAAGGGGAGCGAACCGTAAGTCTCCTTTTGTAGAGGCATGTGGTTGGATAAGAATGGGTCATGCTGTACAAATACAAAGAAGGTATGATACGAAATTGGCAATAAAATGTTATGAAACGGCATTAACTTTAATGGATGAAATTAATATGTCGCGAGGTAAATCCGAGGCATATATGGGTCTATGCGTTTTGTATGGAAGAATTGGAGAATATGAACTTGCTATTAAAGCCGGAAGAATGGCTTTAGAAGAACCTAATCGAGTGAAAGATGTATGGTTATCTTCTTATATACATTTAGCGTTAGGAATTGCCCATTACTACAATGATAATTTTACAATGGCAGAAAAAGAATTGGCACTAAGTGAAGAAGGATTTACAGAGTGTCACTGTGCTTACGGTAAAATGGTTAATCATTATTGGCTAAGTAATTTAGCTAATGTAACGAAAAATAAGGAACTATCCACTATGTATTTAAAAAGATTTATACAAGAACAAGAGGAGTTTCCTTTCTTTTTGAAAACGCTTACTCTCTTTGGGCCAAAAGATATTCAAGAAATGATACCGATGTTTATTAGTGCGAAAAAAGAAGTGGGGTATACTCTAGAACGACTATTGAATCAGTTAGGTTTTCAAGACCTTTCGTTTCACCCTGGTTATACCCTTAAAGTGGAAACACTTGGGGATTTTCAGATTTGGTTAGGGCAAAGAAAAGTGTTAGACAAAGAGTGGAAACGAGAAAAGGCTAAAGAAATGTTTCAACTTTTTGTTACAAACAATAACAAGCTACTATCGAAAGAGGAAATTGTCTATCATTTGTGGGGGGAGCAAGACGAAGAGGCTGCTGCAAGAGATTTTAAAGTTGCATTAAATGCATTGAACAAAGTGTTAGAACCAGAGCGAAAACCAAGGGAAACTCCTTTCTTTATTTTGAGAGATGGTACTAGGTATGGGATTAATAAAAATGCTGGAGTAGAGATTGATGCCTACCAATTTAAAGAATTAGTGGAAAAAGGATTGGATGAGCGATCAAGAGCGGTTTCAAAAAATAAATTAGAAGAAGGGCTTGCCCTTTATAAAGGAGAGTACTTACCAGCTCGTCGCTATGAAGATTGGTGTACAGAATGTAAAGAAGAACTGTCAATACATTATTTACATGGAGCAGAGAAGTTAGCACAAATTTATGTAGCGGAAGAAAACTTTGAAACGGCAATTTCATTATGTGAAAAGATTGTTAAGCTGGATAGTTGCTGGGAAGAAGCTTACCGTTTATTAATGTATTGTCATTACAGAAAAAATAATAGATCTTATGCTATAAGAATTTTTGAAAAATGTAAAAAGCATTTAAAAGAGGAACTGGGAGTGGAGCCAATGGAGTCCACGGTGAGGGTGCTTGACTTATTAAGAGAATCGGTATCAGCAAATAACGTTGTATAATCTCTAAAACATCTTATGCATTTTACACCACCAACGGGTTGCCTTCATCAGCACCCGTTTTTTGTGGGCTTATCATCTATAGAACAGTGTAACTTCTTTGCAACTCCCACCATATATACTAGCCATATGTATAGGGGGATAGGGTTTAAATGGTGTAACTTGGATGTAACTTCCGTCCCTCATAATAATTAATAATTAAATATTTTTAATCAAGGGGGAGAAAAAATGAGAAAGAAACAATGGCTAGGGTGGGTAGGAGTTGTTTTAGCACTATTTATGTTAGTAGCATGTAGTTCAAATGATACATCTACGGATGGAGATAAAAAACCGGCAGATGGGGAAAAAGAAGTAATTAAAATTGGTTTATTAACATCTGTTACAGGTGCGCTTGAAGCATATGGAGCCCAAACAATTAAAGGATTTGAGCTTGGTTTGGAATATGCAACTGGTGGAACGATGGAAGTAGCAGGGAAGAAAATTGAATTCATTATTGAGGATACAGAAACGAAACCAGATGTTGCCGTACAAAAAGCAACTAGATTACTAGAAGATCATAAAGTAGATTTTATCGTTGGATCTTCTTCATCGGGTGACACGCTAGCGGTACTACCACTAATGGAAGAATATAAAAAGATTATGGTAGTAGAGCCAGCGGTGGCAGACAGTATTATTGGAGAAAACTGGAACAAATATATTTTCCGTACTGGTCGTAGTTCTTCTCAAGATGCTATTGCTGGAGCAGCTGCTATTGCTAAAGAAGGGGTGAAAATAGCTACATTAGCACAGGACAATGCATTCGGACGTGATGGAGTTAGTGCGTTTGTTAGAACAGCTGAAAGTTTAGGAGCAGATGTTGTGCATGAAGAATATGGAGACCCAGCTGGAGTAGACTTTGCAGCAAACATTCAACGTATTATAAATGCTGAGCCGGATTATTTGTTTGTTATTTGGGCAGGAGCAAACTCTCCTTGGGGTCAGCTTAATGATATGAAAGTACAAGAAAGAGGAATTAAGCTTTCTACAGGTGCTCCAGATATCGCTGCACTTTACACAATGGAAGCGGTAATAGGAATGCAAGGCTTTACCGTATACCATCATACATTACCAAACAACGAAATTAACGATTGGTTAGTAGAAGAGCACCAAAAACGTCATAACGGACAAATGCCAGATTTATTTACACCAGGTGGATTTGCTTCGGCGATGGCTATTGTTCAAGCATTAAAAGATACAAATGGTTCTACGGACACAGATCTTTTAATTGAAAAAATGGAAGGAATGACATTTGATACGCCAAAAGGACCTATGACATTCCGTCCAGAAGATCATCAAGCGTTGCAAACGATGTATGCGATTACTTTAGAAAAAGTAGATGGCTTTGACTATCCGGTGCCAGTTTTAGTACGTGAACTTTCTCCAGAAGAGAGTGCACCACCAATTATGAATAAAAGATAAGTGATTGCAAAAGGGCGACCGAGATGCGACGTGCTATGCACATAGCGGTCGTCCTTTCTATCATTTAAGCGAAGGAGTGAAAAGGATGGACATAATTTTAGAAACAAAAGGCTTAACTATAAAATTCGGTGGGCATGTTGCGGTAAATAATGTTTCCATTCAAATTGAGCGAAACCAGTTGAAATCTATTATTGGGCCAAATGGAGCAGGGAAGACAACTTTTTTCAATATGCTTAGTGGGCAATTAAAACCTTCGGATGGAACTGTTATGTATAAAGGGAAAGACATTACTTCCCTCTCCCCAACAGCGAGGACGCGTTTAGGAATAGGACGCTCCTTTCAAATTACAAATGTATTCCCGCAACTTTCATGTCACGAAAATGTTCGCCTTGCTGTACAGTCTCAGTTTGGCGTTCGATATAACTTAATAAAACATTTTACACAATACAAAGAAATAAACCAAAAAACAGAAGAACTGTTAAGTACGGTGATGTTAGATAATAAGGCGAATGAACTTGCTGTTAACCTTGCGCATGGAGAAAAGCGCAAGCTGGAAATAGCGATGCTTTTAGCTTTAGAGAGTGAAGTGCTTTTATTAGACGAACCAACAGCAGGTATGTCCTTAGAGGAAGTACCTATGATTCTAGATGTCATTAGAAAAATAAGAGACGACCGAAACCGGACAATTATATTAATTGAACATAAGATGGACATGGTTTTAGATTTGTCCGATAGCATTATGGTGTTATTCCACGGTAGTTTGTTAGCGGATGGAGACCCTAATGAAATTATGAAAAACGAACAAGTTCAATCAGCATATTTAGGAGGGCTGTCCATTGACGCTTCTTAAAGTAGATCAAATTCAAACATATATCCAACAATACCATATTTTACAAGGTGTATCGTTTGAAGTAAAAGAAGGAGAAGTAACGGTCCTTCTAGGTAGAAACGGTGCAGGTAAAACGACGACGTTAAGGTCTATTATGGGTTTAAACCCAGTGAAGGAAGGTACCATACAATTTAAAGGGAACGATATTCATCGTTTATCAACGCACAAAATAGCAAGTTTAGGGATTGGATACGTACCGGAAGATCAAGGTATATTTGGTAGTTTAACAGTCGAGGAAAATATGAAAGTTGCGATGAAGAACAAAGATGATGGAACACTCGAAAGGCTTGACTGGATTTTAAATCTTTTTCCAGATTTAAAGAAGTTTTGGAAAAAGAATGGTGGTCATTTAAGTGGAGGTCAAAAACAAATGCTTTCCATAGCTAGAGCATATGTAAATGACAACAGCCTATTACTAATTGATGAGCCTAGCAAAGGATTAGCTCCTATCGTCGTTGAGAAAGTAATGGAATCTATTATGCAAATGAAAGAGAAAACAACAGTCGTTTTAGTGGAGCAAAACTTTGTGATGGCAAGTACAATTGGGGATCATTTTTACATTATAGACGATGGTGTATCTAAACATGAAGGTAAAATGACAGAGTTGAAAGATAATGAAGAGTTGAAACGTCACTATTTAGGCATTGCCTAGTAAATAAGGGGGGAAGGCAATGGAACAGTTTATTAGTATAACAATAAACGGATTGGCTACCGGTATGTTAATCTTTTTACTTGCAGCTGGATTAACTTTAATTTTTGGACTAATGGATGTTTTAAATTTTGCTCACGGTGCCTTGTTTTTATGGGGAGCATACGCTGGGATATGGGCATTTGTGAATAGTGGGAGCTATATCGTTGGAGTAATAGCAGCTATTGTAGCTGGTGTTGCACTTGGATATTTACTAGAGCGTTTTATTATCAAGCCAGTTTACGGTAATCACATACAACAAATTCTTATAACACTTGGTGCCATGCTCGTATTAAGTGAACTCGTAAAAGTTGTATGGGGGCCAAACATTATGGTAGCGCCTTACCCAAGTTGGTTGCAGGGAAGTTGGGAGATTGGAAATATACTACTTATTAAATATCGACTGTTTATTATTGGAGTAGGGCTATTAGTATTTATTGGTCTTTTATTCTTATTAAATAAAACGAAGATAGGATTAATTGTTCGCGCAGGTGTAATAAACAAGGAAATGGTGCAAGCATTAGGTATTAATATACGTAAAATCTTTCTATTTGTATTTATGCTTGGATCAGGGATGGCAGGACTAGCTGGTCTACTATTTGGACCATATTCAGGAGTAATCTATGCTGAAATTGGTTTAGAGTACGGAATATTAGCTTTCATCGTAGTTATTATAGGTGGAATGGGAAGTGTGTTAGGTTCTATGCTAGCAGCAGTGCTTGTAGGAGTGTTAGGTGCTTATGCAGCCTTTTTTCTACCAGAAATTTCCCTTACCGTAAACTTTCTTATCATGATCGCCATATTAGTCTTTAGACCATCTGGCTTAATGGGAATGAAGGAGGCGGTTAAATGAGTAGTGTATTGCGCCTACAACAAATTCCTCGTTACAAGCTAGTATTAGCGATGATTGTAGCTGGATTATTTGCCTTTCCATTTGTTAATGATTCTAGAACATTACTAATAATGTTTACACAAATTTTTATCTTTGCGGCTTTTGCGATGAGTTATGATATTTTACTAGGTTACTCTGGTATCGTTTCGTTCGGGCATGCCATGTTTTTTGGTATAGGAGCGTATACGGTAGGAGTTAGTTTGAAAACCTTTGGACCTAGTATACAAGTCGTTTTGTTGGCTGCATTCATTACGATTATTTTCACTTCTATTGTCAGCTTTTTATTAGGAATTCTTACTTTGCGATTAAAAAGTCATTTCTTTGCGATGTTAACGCTAGCGGTATCCAGCTTGTTTGTCGTCTTAGCGGAAAAGTGGCGTTCTGTAACGATGGGAAATGATGGTTTTACGTTTGTAATCCCGGAACTATTCCGTGACCGGATGATGTTTTATCTTGTTGCATTGTCATTTATGGTGATTATTTTCTTAATATTAAAGCGATTCACAGAGTCTCCAATGGGGCGTGTTCTACAAGCAATACGAGAAAATGAATCCCGAGTAGAATCGCTTGGGTTTAAGATTATGCATTATAAAGTAACGGCCAACATTGTAGCGGGAGTTGTTGCTGGTTTGGCTGGGATTTTATACGGAATGAGTCTGCGGTTTGTCAACACGTCTGTACTCTCTGTTCAACTTACCCTAGATGCACTTTTAATAACGATTATTGGTGGGGTAGGAACATTATTTGGATCGATTGTTGGAGCGGCACTCATTGAATTTGCTAAGCACGGATTAATGGATTTAGCAAAAGTACATTGGATTTTTGAGAGATGGATTATCCTATTTGGGTCAATATTTATATTAGTAGTCATGTTCTTCCCAAAAGGAATTGTCGGGACAACAATAAACTGGTGGGCAAAATATCAGTATAAAAAAGCTGGAAAACAACTGATGAAAGATCAAACGATTAATAAAGACCTGTAGATTTAGAGGATTCGGAGTGTGAAAGTCTAATGAATAAGGTAGAAATAGGCGTCTTAAGTACTGGAGTTTACATTCCTAGCCATTGGATGACGAGTGAGGAAATTGCAAAAGTGTCCGATATACCATTAGAAATAATAGAAAAGAAGATGGGGATTAGAAAAAAGCCGATTCCAGGTATGAAAGACCATACTTGTCAGATGGGAATATATGCTGCAAAAGAAGCAATCGCCAAAGCACGTGTGAACCCAGAAGAAATTGATTTAGTTATCTATATTGGGGAGGAGCATAAGGAATATCCTTTATGGACGGCGGGAATAAAACTGCAGCAAGAAGTAGGTGCTGTCAACGCCTGGGCATTTGATGTAGCACAACGTTGTGGAACGACCATTATGGCCTTGAAAGTAGCAAAGAGTATGATGATAGCTGATACATCAATTCAAACAGTTCTACTAGCAGGGGGATACAGAAATGTAGATTTTATTGATTATACGAATCCTCGAACTAGATTTATGTATAACCTGTCTGCTGGTGGTGGCGCCATCCTGTTAAAGAAAGGCTATGCTAATAATCAGTTGCTAGAGAGTCATATTATGACAGATGGGACTTTTTCAGAAGACGTAGTGGTTGTCGCTGGTGGAACAAAAATGCCAACAAGTGTATTTACAATTGAGGCTGGCCATCATCAATTAGATGTTTTAGATCCAGAGGGAATGAAGCAACGTTTGGAGGAGAAGTCATTAGTTAATTTCATTAAAGTAGTGGACATGGCACTTCAAAAAAGCGGATACGATAGAGAAGATATTAATTATCTAGCTATCTTGCATATGAAGAAATCAGCACATGACTATATGTTAAAGGAGTTAGGTCTCATAGAAGATCAAACTATTTATTTACAAGACTATGGCCACATGGGCCAGTTTGATCAAATTTTATCTTTGCAGCTCGCTTTAGAGCAAGGGAAAATTAAAAATGGGGATATAGTTGTCCTTGTAAGTGCTGGGATCGGGTATGCTTGGGGAGCATCGGTCATAAAGTGGGGAAATGAAAAGGAGGATATCTAGTATGCTAACATCTACATTAAAAGAGGTTCAATTAAGTAATGGGGAAACTATTGCGTACCGTGAACGTGAAGGAGGAGAAGAGGTTATACTTCTCGTTCATGGAAATATGACATCTTCTAAACATTGGGACATTTTAATGGAAGCCTTTCCTTCTGAATATAAGCTATATGCTATAGATATGAGAGGGTTTGGAGCTTCCTCCTATAAAACTCCAGTTACTAGAATAAAAGATTTTTCTGATGACGTTAAAGGATTAGTAGACTCGCTTGAATTAAAAAACATTACTCTTGTTGGATGGTCAACTGGAGGAGTGGTATCACTCCAATATACGATTGATTATCCAGACGATGTAAAAAAAATTATCCTTTTAGCTTCCGGATCTACTCGTGGATATCCGTTTATGACGGTAAATGAAACAGGAGAATGGGTAAGGTTAGCTACTTTAGATGAAGTGAAAAAAGATGCCACAAAATCTATTCCTATCCAAGAAGCGTATGCTAAAGGAGATAAAGCTTTTCTGAAAAATATATGGGACATGTTAATTTATACAATGAATCAGCCTAGTGAGCAACAATATGATGAGTATTTAGAAGATATGATGACGCAACGGAATTTAACAGAAGTATATCAAGCGTTAAATACATTTAATATAAGTACGGTTCATAATGGATTGGTAGAGGGTTCTGGTGAGGTAGAAAAAATTCAAAAGCCTGTTTTAATTCTAGCTGGAGATTCGGATTTAGTTATAACACCGGATATGACGAAGGAAATAAAAGAGGATTTAGGGGATAATGGAGAATTGGTCTATTTAAAAGGTTGCGGTCACTCACCTCTAATAGATGATATACAACAGTTAATTTATTCGATGACAACGTTTTTGAAAAAACAGGGGGAGCAATAATGCGATTACAAGATAAAACAGCTATTATTACAGGAGCAGGAAACGGAATAGGAAAAGAGGCTGCGTTTACTTTTGGTAAAGAAGGAGCCAATGTAGTAGTTGCAGATTATAATTTAGAAGCTGCTGAAAAAGTGGTGGCGGATATGAATGAATTTGGAGGGAATGCCATAGCAGTTCATGTGAATGTGGCAGACCAATCTAGTGTACAAAAAATGGTGGAGCAAACTATCCAGCAATTTGGGCGCATTGATATTTTAGTAAATAATGCAGGTATTACTTCAGATGCTATGCTCTATAAAATGACTCCAGAAGCGTGGCAAAAAGTAGTCGATGTAAACTTAACTGGTGTATTTTACTGTACACAAGCGGTAATTCCACACATGATTGAGCAAGGTAAAGGAAAGATTATTTCTACTTCTAGTGTGTCTGGTGTATATGGAAACGTAGGACAGACTAATTATGCTGCAACAAAAGCAGGTGTTATTGGAATGACAAAATCTTGGGCAAAAGAATATGGTGGCAAAGGTATTAATGTTAATGCAGTAGTACCCGGATTTATTGAGACCGATATGGTAGCGAAAATGCCAGAAAGTGTGTTAGATAAAATGAGAAGTATTATCCCGCTTAAGCGACTTGGAAATCCTACAGACATCGCTAAAGCCTATTTATATTTAGCTTCAGATGATGCTGACTATGTGAACGGTACTGCACTTCATGTGGATGGTGGAATAATGATGTAAATCGGGCTGCGCTTCTATCTTGAATAAAGATGGGGGGCAGCTTTTTTTCTGACTGCTCGAGGGTGTCCGCCGCTTTCTTTTATCTCATTACGGAGTGCTCCAGTTTTTACGTCGCAGAGCGAGCGCTCTCCGCTTTTCTATGTAACTCATATGCAACTTTTATCTATTATTCTTGTATTATAAGTTGATGGTAAAGGAGGAGGTAAGATGAGCTGGGATACTGATTGGTTAACAAATCGAGCTCGTATTACCCCAGAGAGAGTGGCCATTGTTAATGGGGCTTCGGGAGAAGAGTGGACGTACAGTCAATTAAATAGAAGAGCCGAAAATTTAGCATGTTCTTTATTAAAACAAGGTATCGAAAAGGGAGATCGAGTTGCGTTATTTTCTCCAAATGCCATTTGTTACCTAGATATACTTTTTGCATGTATGAAAATTGGTGCAATTTTTGTGCCGATGAACTGGAGACTATCTTCAAATGAAGTGCATGTGGTTTTAGAAGATTGTAAACCAAAATTGCTCTTTTATACTAGGGACACGAGTCACTTCATAATAAAAAAATATATGGATAAAGCATATAGTGTAGAGGACAAGACATATAGTAGTTGGATTACTAATATCGGTTATAGAGAATACACAGAAATAGAGGTAGATTGTCCATTAGCGATAATTTATACTGGCGGTACAACAGGAAAGCCTAAGGGAGTAGTGCTTTCTCATCAATCTATTTTTTATAATACAATTAATACTATCAACAGTTGGAATATTACGGCTAACGATACAACCTTAACTTTTCTACCGATGTTTCATACAGGTGGACTGAATGTATTAACGCTCCCTGTATTGCATATTGGTGGAAAGGTTGTTATTGGAGATAAATTTGACCCGGTAGAGGCAATTCGTTTACTGAACAAATACTTTATAACTATTGCCATTTTTGTACCAACTATGTACCATTTTATGATTGAAACGCAGGAATTCCGTGAGAGTCACTTTCCTTCTATGCACACATTTTTATCTGGTGGTGCACCTTGCTCCTATAAAATTTATGAAGCTTTTGAACAAAAAGGATTGCAGTTTAAAGAAGGATATGGACTAACCGAAGCCGGACCGAATAATTTTTATATTGATCCAAAAGATGTAAAAAGGAAAAGAGGCTCGGTCGGAAAACCGATGCTCTATAATAAAGTGAAGATTGTGGATGAAGAAGGACTAGAAGTTAATAATGGGGAAGTTGGAGAAATTATTATTCAAGGATCACACGTCTTTCATTATTATTGGAATCGTCCTGACGCGACTCGAGAAGCAATAAAAAAAGGATGGCTACATACAGGGGACTTGGGTAAAAAAGATGAAGATGGTTTCTTTTATATTGTCGGTCGTAAAAAAGATATGATTATTACAGGTGGAGAAAATGTATATCCTATAGAAGTGGAACATGTAATCGCAGAACATAAGTATGTAAAAGAAGTAGCAGTAGTCGGTTTGAAAGATGAGCAGTGGGGAGAGGTGGTTGCTGCTTTTATAGTAAAAGAAGATTCAGCTCCTTTATTAACTAAGGAGATAGAAATGTATTGTCGTTCTGCTTTGGCAGGTTATAAGATTCCGAGATTAATTATATTTCTGACCGAATTACCGAAAACAGCAGTAGGGAAAATTGATAAGAAGCAGTTAGAAATATTAGGTGAGATGGAAAAAGCATAAGGATAAAAGGAAAAAGGTTGACCTAAGTTAAATGGGTCAACCTTTGTTTTTTTACTATAATTTTATCAATTGAGTCCGTTTCATGGTGTATGACTACTATACGAAAAACGAATGATAGGTACTTTATCTTTATTACTATACCTTAATTAACGAACTTATTATTGTACATTAAACGATAATATTTGTTTTTCAATAAACGAACCGTAATTATGAACGGGAGTCAATTACTAAAGGGATCATCATTAATAGATTTCCAGTAATAAGCATCGTATAAAAGACTGATATAGAATCAATAAACCCTAAAGGGTGTATACATGACATCAAAATAGTTATAAACCCAAGTGGTTTAAAAAATTTTACTTTTTCGTTCAAAAATTATCCCTCCATTGATATTAAGTCGTTGAATGCAATAATTAGTTGAATAACGTTTCCTTCTTTTAATTGATAAATTTCACTTGATCCATGTTGACGAATGTAACCAGTCCCATCTGGATAAAGCCAAAGTTTAAGTTGTAATGGTCGTTTTCCTTCTAACTGAATTAAGAAGTCTATATGTGGATTGTCATTTATAGTTACGCTTGTTGCTTCGGCGTTTGAAAAAGCTTCTACTAATAGAATATGCCACTGGCTTGATGGCTCATATCTTCGTACACCTGTAAGAGGCATGCCTTCTTGCTGTCTCGCTTTAAAAGAGTTTATGTTTTCAGAAGGTGCTGCGAACGTATTCATAATTTGTGAAGAAGAGATTCCGTGCATAAAATGGTCTTCTGAGAGTTGAGCCGACTTTTGGAGGAGGTTCGTACCTGCAAAAATGGTTATAATCAAAATAGCTAGTAAAGAAGTTAAAGGTAGTAAAAGGTTTCGATTCCAGGACGATTTCGATTTTTCTTCTATGCGTTTCTTTTTATTAATTTCATAGAATGAATAAATTTTCTTTTCTTCAGACCTAGAGATGGACTGTAAGGCTTTAAACTCTTTATCAAAAAATTGACTCATAACCGTTCCTCCTCCTTCTTCATCACTTTTCGTAACGCTGCAAGAGCCCTTGTGGTAGTGGATTTTACTTTACTAATAGACCATCCTGTTATTTGAGAAGCTTCTTCCATAGATAGTTCTTTTATTTTTCTCAAGATTAATATTTCTTGATATTCCCACTTTAATTGTTTGATGCCTTCAAATAGAGCAACAACGGCTTCCCCTTTCTCTATTATTTCTGCTGGAGTAGGATTATTGTCTTTGATTACACTTTTTTCTATAGAAAAAAATATGAATTTCTTTTGCTTTCTTATGTAATCAATCGTTCTATTACGAGCAATAGATATAATCCAAGTTGAGATGGAAGCTCTTTGTTGAAAAGTATCAAGTTTCCGATAAACTTGCACAAAAGTATCTTGCGTAATATCCTCAGAAACTGCTGCATTTCGAACCATTAAAAATACATAACTATACACTTGGTCACTATATTCTAAATATAACTGTTCAAAGAAATTCTCTTTGCTATTCAATGGCTCTCCCCCTTTTTAATAGGTTAGACGAACGACTATATAATTGGGAACAGTAAAATACAAAAATTCATCCTCAAACCATGTAACATTTCCACCCACCCCTCGTCTAATCCTACAGAACCATATATTACAAACATGTTAAAAGTGCCTGGCACCTGTAACGTATTTGTAATATTGAAGGAGGATATGGACGGGATGAAGAGGTCAGGGTTTGTATTTTTGTTTGTAATCGTAGCTTTGTGCGTAAGTATAGGTGCTTGGTATTTTAATGCAAAGCCTTATATGATAAACGGTATTGGCAACAGTGAAGAAGCGATCGATGTGTTACCGAATAAGAAGTGGGTTTTTGCTTTTTCCGAGAGCTTAAAAGAATCTACCGTTAATTCATCTACTGTTTTTATACAAAACCGCAAAGGAAAGAATATCGATGTTCATATAGAACTCCTAGATAATCGCATCATTACAGTACATCCACCTAAAGACGGCTATGAACTAAAGAACGGACCATACAGTATCGTTGTTTCCAAAGGTGTTAAAGCAAAAAACGGTCAACCGATTAAGGAAGAAATGAAAGTAGAATTTAATATACATGAAACATTGCAATCGGTTAAAAACAAAAAACAACTAAACTCACTTTTCCAAAACCATTTAGCAAGTATGGAAAAAACAGTGGAAAAGGGGCTTTTTAGTGGTTTCTCTATGGGAAGAGCAGGAAGCGACATGTCAAGTGAGGCTATGGATGATTCTGACGGAGAAGTTGCTACTCCACAAAGTAGTGAATTTTCCGAAACGAATGTTCAAGTAGCGGGAGTAGATGAAGGGGATATCGTAAAAACAGATGGAACGTTTATTTATCAAATTATGGATAATAAATTAACCATTTTTAAAGTGAACGCTCCTGAAAAAATTGAACATACAACAGAAGTACGTTATAACAATTTCACTCCTAGTCAACTTTATGTAGACAAAGAACATGTAGTAGTTATCGGATACGAGTATGGTGGGGCATCCCATTACCCAACAAGAGGTGATGTTGGCATTATGCCGATAATGCCAATGTACAGTGCTGCCAAAGCAATTGTTTATGATTTTTCCAATAAAAAAGAACTTAAAGAAATACAAAGTACTACAATAGAAGGTAATTTACTATCTACGAGAAAGGTAGACGATTATGTTTATCTAATAACGAATCATTACCCGAACGTATGGACATTAAAAGAGGATATAGAAGTAGACTTAAGACCTCATATTTCTACATCACTCAATGGTGAAGACAAGAAAGAAGAATTGGAATACGTGGACTACGAGAAAATATACCATATTCCTGGCTCAACCGAACCGAATTTTATGAACATAGTAGCAATCAACATAAAAAAGCAAAACGAAAAAGTTAATACGGTAACGTACGTTGGAAGCGGAAATGAAATATTTATGTCTCGTTCAACCTTATATATTACGGTTCCTACTTATCCAGAATTTGATGGAATTGGCCATTGGTTTGACCATACGGAAACAGAAATTTATAAATTCAACGTAGATAAATCGAATATAGAATACAAGGCTACAGGTACGGTGCCTGGTAGATTATTAAATCAATTTTCCATGGATGAATTTGAAGGACATTTCCGAGTTGCAACGACAACGGGGAATGCGTGGGATGAAACCGCTCCATCAGGCAATCATTTGTTTGTAATGGACCAAACTCTTGAGGTAATTGGAAGTGTAGAAGATTTAGCGCGTGGTGAACGAATTTATTCGGTAAGGTTCATGGGCGAAAAAGCTTATGTTGTTACATTCAAAGAAGTAGATCCGTTATTCGTATTTGATTTGAGCAATCCAACAGACCCGAAAGTTCTAGGGGAATTAAAGATACCTGGTTTCAGTAATTATTTACACCCATATGATGAAAATCATTTAATTGGCTTTGGGTACAATACTACACTTGAAAAAGGACACGACAATAGACCATTTGTTGTTCAAGATGGAGTAAAACTATCACTATTTGACGTTTCTGACCCTACAGACCCAAAGGAAAAGTTCACCGAAATTATAGGTGGAAGAGCAACTTATTCACAACTGAACTATGATCATAAAGCATTACTATTTCATAAAGAAAAAGACATTTTTGCATTCCCAATCGTAATCTATGAACAAGGTAGTAAATACGATTATCGATTAGATTTCCAAGGTGCTTTTGTATATGGTATAGATTTAGAAAAAGGATTTACCCGCCACTTAGAAATTTCACATTCAAAGAGTGAAAGAAGTTATTATGAATCATGGGAAGAAGACATTCATCGAGTCTTATACATCGGTGACCACCTATATGCTGTCTCACCAAAAAACATTTCGGCTCATAAAATCACATGGTAATCACCATAACGGCGCTCGTTCCTCAATAGTGGAGAACGAGTGTTTTTATTATAAGGCTATGTTAAAAATAAATTTGTTGATTAGATTCCATAACCAGCGGTTGATTTTCGCGCATACCGTAGACTCCTGCGGGAAAAGCGGGGAGCGGGAGACCCCACAGGCGCTAGCACCGAGGAGGCTCCCGGCCCGCCCGCGGAAAGCGCAGGTATGCGCGGTAATCAACAGCGGTGTTCTAACACAGCCTTTAATAAAGGAAATACCAAATTATTTCCCAGGGAAAGATTTTGTCGGAATATGTGGAATACGAAAAAATCCCCATATTATCCTAACAAGCTATATATTCATATAGTAAATAAATAGTGATTGATGTTTTAAAATCGCAACGTACGGAAATATAAGTAGAAGTTTCGAAATTGTATAGGAAAGTGCTATAATAAATCGAAAAAACATAATGAAAAAATCGCTTTTAAAATAGAGGAATCGAGGGGACCGGCATGAAAACAAAACTACATCTATTATATGGTGGAAAATCAGCCGAACATAAAGTATCACTACAAACAGCATTAGCTGTAACGAAAGCATTAGACATGGATAAATTTGAAGTACATCCAATATATATTAAGGACACCGGTGAATGGGTTAGAGGAAACCAAATCAATGCTCCAGTAGAAAATGTAAAAGAATTACAGTTGCTAGAAGAAGGAACTTCAAGTGCTCCAATGGTGTTGCAAGATACAAAAAGTGAAAACCAATGTACTGTTATTTTCCCACTACTTCACGGTCCAAACGGAGAAGACGGAACAGTACAAGGATTATTAGAAGTATTGAATTTACCTTACGTTGGGAACGGAGTTTTAGCTTCATCGGCAGGTATGGATAAAGTCATTATGAAAAACCTTTATGCACAAGCTGGACTTCCACAAGTCAATTATGTTCATTATCTTCGTATAGAGTGGGAAAAAGAAGCTGACAAGGTTTACAGTGAAGTGGAAGAACAACTTGGCTATCCGTGTTTCGTAAAACCTGCAAACTTAGGTTCAAGTGTTGGTATCAGTAAAGCAAATAACCGTGAGGAATTAGCGGAAGCGATTAAAGAGGCATTCGATTTTGACCGTAAAATTATTATTGAAGAAGGACTTGTTGGAGCACGTGAAATCGAAATCGGTGTTCTTGGCAATGATGAGCCAGAATGCTCTGTTGTAGGAGAAATTGTAGCGAAAAAAGACTTTTACGATTACAAAGCAAAATATGAAGATGGGGATACAGCTATGATTATCCCAGCTGAAATCGATGAATCTATTGATAAACAAGTTCGTGAAATGGCTGTAACAGCTTTTAAAGCAATTGATGGAGCAGGTCTTGTACGAGCGGACTTTTTCTTAACGAAAGAAGGAAAATTGTATATAAATGAAGTAAATACAATGCCTGGTTTTACACCATTTAGTATGTTCCCGCTTTTATGGCAAAATACAGGAGTAGATTATCCTTCATTAATTGAAAAATTAGTAAACCTTGCACTAGAGCGCCATGCAGAAAAGCAAAAAATCAAACATACATTTTAATAATTGCAAGGGGATGCTTCGTATATAAGCATCCCTTTCTAGTAATAAGGAGACCGAAAAAATGATAAATAGAACATTAAAGCAAGTGGAGCAAATGTCAAAAGGTGAAGGACTTGCTTCGAAATTTGAACAGTTGAACATAAAAGGTGTTGCAAATGATACAAGAAAAGAATTAACTGGATGTTTATATGTTCCAATTGTCGGGGAAAATTTTAATGGGCATGTTTTTACAGAGAAAGCCGTAAAAGAAAGAGGAGCAGTTGCGTCGTTTTGGCAAAAAGACCAATCATCTCCGCCTAAAGATGTGCCTCTCATTTTGGTAGACGACACGATTGAAGCTCTGCAAAATTTATCGAGTAGTTACCGCGATCAACTAAACGTTAAAGTTGTTGGGGTAACAGGTAGTAATGGAAAGACGACGACTAAAGATATTGTAACGACCATTCTTCAAACGAAGTACACAGTCCATAAAACAGCAGGAAACTACAACAATCATATCGGGCTACCTTTAACCATTTTATCTATGAGTGAAGATGTAGAAGTAGCAGTGTTAGAAATGGGAATGAGCGGTAGAGGAGAAATAGAATTACTATCTAACATATCAAAACCAGACGCTGCAATCATTACGAACATTGGAGAGTCGCACTTACAGGATCTAGGAAGTAGAGAAGGTATTGCAGAAGCCAAACTAGAAATTGCAAGTGGACTTAAAGAAGACGGAGTCCTAATTATCAATGGCGATGAACCACTTCTTACGAATAATAAAGTCTGTCAAAGTGAAAATGTTATTCGTTTTGGAATCAGTGTAGATAATGACCTTGTAGCTGAAGCGATTAATATGAAACCTGATGGCACTAAATTTAGTGTAGGTGGAAAAGAGTTCTTTATTCCTATATTAGGAAAACATAATGTTACGAACGCATTAGCAGCGATGGCTGTAGCGGAACATTTAGGTTTAACTGATGAGCATGTAAGAAAAGGATTAAAAGAAGTTTCCATTACTGGAATGCGCAATGAAGTAATTCATACGAATAGTGGTTGGACGATTATTAACGATGCATATAACGCTAGTCCAACATCTATGAAAGCAGCAATCGACTTACTAACGGAATTAACCGGATATAATCAAAAGATAGTCGTATTAGGTGATATGTTGGAGCTTGGTGATTTAGAAAAACAATTCCATCGAGAAACAGGTAGTCATATTAATGAAAAGGAAATTGACTTTGTTTTTACTTATGGATTATTGGGAGAAGAAATTGCAAAAGGTGCTCGCAAAAAAATGAGTGAAGATCGTGTGCGTTCCTTCCGAGATAAGGATGCTCTAATCACGGCACTATTAGAAAAATTGACCAACAATGACATAGTTTTAGTTAAAGCTTCTCGTGGTATGAAATTAGAAGAGGTAGTAATCGGTATTAATGGTTAGAAGAAGTCATGTCAATTAGGAAGTGAGGTGGAATTGCTGGCTCTATTGGAGAAAACTTCAAATTTCAATTATGCAAAATTCTTTTGTTTAGGTGAATACTAACATTAAGCTCTTCCGCTATCTATTGTTTATCTTTGTTGCTTTTGTTTTAAATATGTGTTATTATAACAGGTAATGTGTTTTAAAACCGTGTGCTTATTACACAAAAAACGTCTACTTATTACACAATTGGGTGAGTGTAAAACTTATCTGATTATTTAATATGTATAGATAAGGAGTAGGAAAAAATTTGGTATTATTTAAAGAACTAGGTTTATCAGAAAATTTAATGAAGTCAGTAGAAAAAATGGGGTTTGAAGAGGCAACACCAATTCAAGCAGAGACCATTCCAGTTGCATTACAAGGTAATGATGTTATTGGTCAAGCGCAAACAGGAACAGGAAAAACAATTGCGTTTGGTTTACCATTAATCGAGAAAATCGATCCAAACAACGACAACATCCAAGGTCTTGTTATTGCACCAACTCGAGAGTTAGCAATTCAAGTAGCGGAGGAATTATATAAAGCAAGTTATCATAAAAGAGTTAGAGTTCTTTCTGTTTTTGGTGGGCAAGACATTCAACGTCAAATGCGCTCATTAAAGAAATATCCACACATTGTAGTTGGTACGCCAGGTCGACTATTAGACCACATCAACAGAAAAACAATGAAGTTAAATAACGTTAAAGTTGCTGTTCTTGATGAAGCAGATGAAATGTTAAACATGGGATTCATTGAAGACATTGAAAAAATCTTAAGTGAAGTGCCAGAAGAACACCAAACATTACTTTTCTCTGCTACAATGCCAGGACCAATTCGTGCGATTGCGGAACGTTTCATGACGAATCCAATCAATGTGAAGGTTAAATCGAAAGAAGTAACGGTTCCTAACATTCAACAATATTATGTAGAGACACAAGAAAAGAAAAAATTTGATGTGTTAACACGCCTTTTAGATATTCAATCTCCAGAGCTAGCTATCGTATTCGGTCGCACAAAGCGTCGTGTTGATGAATTATCTGAAGCATTAACCGTTCGTGGTTATGCTGCGGAAGGTATTCATGGTGACCTTTCTCAAGCAAAACGTATGAGTGTATTACGTAAATTTAAAGAAGGTCACATTGATGTATTAGTTGCAACAGACGTTGCTGCTCGTGGATTAGACATTTCTGGTGTAACTCACGTTTACAACTTTGACATTCCACAAGATCCGGAAAGTTATGTTCACCGTGTTGGACGTACTGGTCGTGCAGGGAAAAGTGGTCAAGCGATTACTTTTGTAAACCCTCGTGAAATCAGTTACTTGCACCATGTTGAAAAAGTAACGAAACGTAAAATGGAAAAAATGAAGTCACCAACACTTGACGAAGCATTAGAAGGTAAACAAAAACTTTCAATGGAAAAATTAACGCAAGCGTTAGGGTCAGAAAACTTAAACTACTATCGTACTGCAGCAGAGCAGTTATTAGAAGAGCATGATTCTATGACGCTTATCTGTGCAGCATTAAAATTGTTAACAAATGAGCCAGACATGACACCAATTAACTTAACGGAAGAATCTCCGTTACGTGGTGGTGGTCGTGGTGGAGACCGTGGAGGTCGCGGTGGAGACCGTTCTCGCGGTGGCAAGGGTGGCCAAGGCGGCGGTAAAGGCGGTCAATGGAATAAGCGCTCAAACTCTGGTGACAGAGACAGAAAAAGTTCTGACCGTGGTGGCGCATCTAACAGCAAACGCCAAGGATTCAAACGTTCTTCTCGTAAAGAGAAAGTATAATTTTATACAAAAAGGTCAAGCTGATGTAGCAATTGCTATCTCGCTTGGCCTTTTTTATATTTCACTAATTCTCCAGCCGATATCACCAAAATCCTAACCCATTTTTCTATCTTTAATAGGGAAGACTAATAAAAACCACAACAAAATTAGGAGGAACTGAAATTGACAGTAGTTAGATTAGGTTACGTTGCAATGAGTGTGCACTTAAAAAATGCATCTCCATCACAAACAATGACATATGCACAATTTCAAAAATTAAAAGACAGAGAAGCGGCAATTCATAAACTAGAAAGAATCGCTGTGAATAACTTAGAAAATTGTTTGCGTCTTTTAAAACATAATGTTGGTCATGATATTAAGTTCTTTCGCTATAGCTCAAAATTAATACCACTTGCGAATCATGAAGAAGTTAAAGATTGGAAATATATGAGATCTTTAAAAGGTGTACTAACCGAAATAGCTAACTTCCTAGAGCATAACCCAATGAGGGTTGACTTTCATCCAGATCATTTTGCTATATTAAACTCATCTAAAAAAGAAATCATAAGCCAGACGATAAAGACGCTTTCTATGCATGAGGCACTTTTAAAGGGAATGAAGGTAAATCGGCGACATAGATGTGTTCTTCATGTTGGGGGAGCTTATAAAGATAAAGAAAAAGCGCTAGAGCAGTTTATCCAAAATTGGGGAATAGTTCCTCATTCTCTTCAAGAGATGATTATTTTAGAAAATGATGATACAACGTTCCATCTACATGACACATTATACTTATGTGAAAAGTTAAATATCCCTCTCGTATTTGACTATCATCACCATTTAGCTAATCATGAATATGAAAATTGGGAGGAAGATTGGGAAAGGGTAGTTCGTACGTGGGGTGATTCAGCCTTGCCTGTTAAAATGCATATCTCTAGTCCTCGTGATACAGCTAATTTCAGAGCGCATGCAGATTACATTGACGTAAAAATGTTTAAAGAGTTTCTGGACAAAACAAAGGGAAGTGTTTCTCAAATAGATTGTATGATAGAAGCGAAAAAGAAAGATCACGCCCTTTTTCGCTTGATGGATGAAATTACTCAATATGATAATATAGAAAGGATAGATGGTGCTTCATTTAAGGTTTTGTAAAATTCTACCGAAAATTATATTTTATTGTATAATGAGAAAAGACTTGTCTGGAGAGGAGATTTATAAATGAGACCAGAGCCAACGCGAAAAATACATAGAAAAGCGTTAACAGTGTGGAGAATAGCGAGTGGTATTAATGCGTTAATTTTTCTAGCACTAATAGTAGGGCTTTATTTTGTCATCATTAGAAATGATTGGCCTTTATGGCCAGCATACATAGGGACGACACTTCTTGTAGTATATGCATCACTAAATATATGGCTATTGCCAGCAATGAGATGGAAAAGATGGCGCTATGATGTTCACGAACACGAAATTGACTTGCAAAGAGGCATACTTGTAAAACAACGCACACTTGTCCCGATGGTTAGAGTGCAACATGTAGACACGAGACAAGGACCAATCTTAAAGAGGTATAAGCTATCTACTGTTATCATTTCTACTGCGGCAACCACACATGAGATACCTGCATTAGGAGAGGAAGAAGCTGACCAAGTGAGGGATTATATTTCAAAGCTTGCAAGGGTGACAGACGATGATGACATTTGAAAAACGAAGAATGCATCCTGCAGCAGCGATCGTATCTTTTGTTCGGCAACTGCGTGAACTACTCATTCCGTTTTTATTCTTTTTTATTTTCGGAACAAGGGGCGATTCGATTAATATTTATTATATGATTGCAATCGGAGTAGGTCTGCTATTTGCCCTAGCTATAGGGGTCTTTACGTGGTTACGCTTTTATTATTGGGTTGAAGATGGTGAATTAAGAATAGAACATGGAGTGTTTGTTAAGAAAAAAAGATTTATACCATTAGAGCGAATTCAAACGATTGATACATCTGCTGGTATTATACAGCGTATGTTTGGGATTGTGAAACTTCAGGTAGAAACAGCAGGAAGTGGAAATGAAGCAGAGGCTGTTATGACTGCTGTGACGAAGGAAGATGCAGCGCATTTAAAAGAACTTTTACTTATGAAAAATAAGGCGCGTGAGACAGACGAAGAACAAGAAGTGGTCCATTTGGATGAACATGGAGAAGTTGTGTTGCAACCTGAAAAAGTAATCGAAGAAGAGCAGTCGACCTACCGAGTAACATGGAAGGATCTATTAATCGTTGGTTCTACTTCCGGTGGAGTTGGGGTTGTTTTATCTGGGGTAATAGCATTTACAACCCAAATAGAACAGTTACTGCCGATGGAAAGAGTATTTAACCAATTTGGAGAGTTACTACAAACGAGTATTATTTTTATTTCTACCATCATATTTTTTGTGTTGCTTGTATCGTGGATTATATCGATTGGGTTGACGATGCTAAGATATGGTAACTTTCATGTAGTAAAAAAAGAAGATAAGTTAATTGTTTCTCGCGGAATTATTGAGAAGAAGCAAATGACCATTCCTTTGGGGAGAATTCAAGCAGTAAGAATTTCACAAAACATTATAAGGCAGCCTTTTGGGTTAGCGACAGTATATGTAGAAAGTGCGGGAGGTTCAAGTGGAGAAGGGGATACTTCCACTATTCTGTTTCCGCTAGTGAAATTAAGAGATGTTGCTGGATTACTTTCGCAATTTACGCCTGACTATAATTTAAGAAGTAATGTCAATGGTGTCCCGAAGCGTTCGTTTTTACGATATAACATTAAGTTAGTAGTGCCAGCTGTTTTAATTAGTGGAGTAGTTTCTTATTTTTTTGCTCCATATGGGTTTATATCCTTTATCTTAATTCCACTTGCATTATTGCTAGCTTTTTTCCGTTATAAAGACGCGGGTTGGTATTCTTCAGAAGTAGATTTGCAGTTGTCTTATCGTGTACTAAGCAAAAATATTGTTCTAGTGAAAAAGCGCAGAATGCAATGTTTTGACTTAGTCGAATCCTTTTTCCAAAGAAGAAGGAAAGTTGTTACGATCGCAACTGCGGTAAAATCTAGTTGGGGATCGAAATACTTTAAGGTTGTCGATGTAGATAAAAAACACGGAGAACAACTATATCAGTGGTACTCTTATAAACCAAAGTCTTAAACGATGAAGTTCATTTTGGTAAGAAAAATGGGAGAAAGTGAGCTATAAGGTCGATGAAGTTCATTTTGCCAAAGAAAAAAGAAGAAAGTGAACTTGATAAGATAAGACTTATGAAGTTCATGATGCATCAGAAAAAAGGAAAAATGAACATG
Organism: Bacillus sp. FJAT-45066; assembly: GCF_002335755.1. Classification (NCBI taxonomy): domain Bacteria; kingdom Bacillati; phylum Bacillota; class Bacilli; order Caryophanales; family Bacillaceae; genus Bacillus; species Bacillus sp. FJAT-45066. Next base: position 2,870,416 of record NZ_NISQ01000001.1, on the reverse strand, counting down.
ATCAAAACAATAAAGCAAAAAGAGGACTCTTAAGAGTCCTCTTTTTCATAATCGAGACATTAATCCAAAAGCAATCAGCAGAATTAGAAGGATCCAGACGAAATTAAGTCCTCCACTCCGTCTACCATGGCCAAATGTCCCCCGTGGGAAAATATGTCGTAACGATCTTGTCCCTTGGAAAGATCCTTTTCCAATAAAAATAGGAGCAAGTGCTAACCCGCCTAAAAACCCAAAAATATGAGCGGTGTAGTTAATATTAGAATTAACAAAAGTCATCACAAGCCCTATCACTAAAATAATAACAATAATTTGTGCATTGGAAGAACTTAATAAGTCAGGTCGGAAGAAAACCATATATAAATATAAGCCGAACAAACCAAAAATTGCTCCAGATGCCCCGAGGTGTACATAAGTAGGTGGCTCAAGAAAAAGTGTGGCCACATTGGCGATAATTCCAGCACATAAATAAACAGCAACAAACTTCACTTTCCCTAACATTCTCTCTAACTCAGGACCAAACAAAACAAGTGAGAAAGAATTAAACAATAAGTGCATAAGGCTAACATGTAAAAAAATTGGTGTAAGTAGACGCCAATACTCCCCTCCAGATATATAGCCATTTATTCCTAATGTGTAATAATAAAAAGGATTGGAAACGGTTGCTAAAACCCAGAACACTAGGTGAATGACAATAATACCTGTTACAATAGGATATAGTCGTGTGAACGTATTAAAATTTTCGGTGCGGACAAACATAATTTCACTCCTTTAAAATAAATACTGACCAGATACATAACCCCAAAAAACTATATACTTCTATTATACTATGAGAAAGCTAGGTGTTTGTATGATTATTGGGATAGGAATAGATATTATAGAACTATCAAGAATAGAAAAACTGATGATTAGACAACCATCATTTATTACGAGAGTCTTAACTCCTTTTGAACAAGAAAAGTTTCATTCACTAAATCAAAAAAGAAAAATAGAATTTCTAGCTGGCCGATTCGCTGCAAAAGAAGCCTTTTCAAAAGCGAAAGGAACAGGTATTGGAAGAGATTTGAGTTTTCAAGACATACAAATTAATAATGAAGAAAGTGGTAAGCCATATATTGAAAAGCCAACCGACTTAACAGTTCACTTGTCCATATCACATAGTGAACATTATGCAATTGCGCAAGTAATTATTGAAAGCTTGTCAAGCTAGTCTGCATATTCGTATTCTTTGCCTCATATACATAATTCAGAGAGGAGACAAGGTGTATAAACAATACAGAAAAAATATCTACCTACTAGAGATTTACGACAAAAAAACGAACTATTAGATATTCTCTCTGTATTCACGCTTTTTCTCTAATGTAAACATGCATAAAGGCAAAGGGGATGAAAATGTTGAGAAAAGCATGGCTTTTATTAGTAGTTGGGTTAGTATCTGTGCTTCTGTTAGCTGGCTGTGGAGCAAAGTCAAAAGAAGATGTAACGGCAGGATTAGGCAAAAAAGTAGAAGAGATGACTGGGTATAAAGCAAATGCAAAAATGACATTACAAACTGGTGCAGAGCCACAAGTATACGAAGTAGAAATTTCTCATAAGAAGCCAAATTACTACAAAGTAAACTTGAAAAACGCTCAAAAAGACCAACATCAAATGATTATTCGTAATGATGAAGGAGTTTTCGTCTTAACGCCAGCTTTAAACAAAAGCTTCCGTTTCCAAAGTGAATGGCCGCAAAACAGCAGCCAAGCATATTTGTTTGAGTCATTAGTTGGGGATGTAGTCGCAGACCCTGAAGCTGTGTTCACAGCTACGGAAGAAGGATACGTATTTGAAACAAAAACAAACTATCAAAACAACAAGCTTTTACCAATTCAAGAAATTACATTTGCAAAAGACTTTTCTCCAGTTTCGGTGAAAGTGATGGATACAGATCGAAACACGTTAGTATTAGTTGAATTTTCAAACGTTGAATTTAACCCAAGCTTCGATGCGGATGCTTTTAATGTAGACAAAAACATGACAGGTATGCAAATTGAATTAGGTGTAGAATTACCGACTATGGGATCAGTTAGTGAGGAAGATGTTGCATTTACTGTGTTAATTCCTGGTGATACTCCGGCCGGTTCATCTTTAAGTGAACAAACAGAAGTAGCAACAGAAAACGGTAAGCGCGTTATCATGACGTATACTGGTGACAAAACATTTACGCTAATTCAAGAAAAAGCGACTGTAGCACCAGCTAGTACAGTATTGACTGTAAATGGTAAACCAGTCGATTTAGATTTTGCAATCGGTGCATTAACTTCTACATCCATAAAATGGACATACCAAGGTGTTGACTATATGTTAGCTTCTAACGATCTTTCTGAAGAAGAAATGATCATGGTTGCTAAATCTGTTCAAGTTTACGATGTAAAATAAGTTGTATAACAGGCCCTGAGATGGGCCTGTTATTTACCTTTTTATAAGTAACTCCTCCTGAAACTTCTTTCAATAAAAATCCACATTCTAAATATACTTCCAATAGCATAGAATGAAAAGGTAGTGAAAAAAATGAGTTATATAATATCATGACTTTTCATCCTTTTTCCGTTATGATGTATTAATAAAAAAAGAAAAAGAAAAAGTGGCTAGATAAAAGGATGTGCGTCATAATGTCAAGTTTTCACCGTGATTCATGGGTAGAAGTGAATCTTGATTGCATTAAAGAAAATGTAACAAACATAAAAAAACATCTCCCTTCATCTGTTAATGTAATAGCAGTTGTAAAAGCAAATGCTTATGGGCATGGTGATGCACAAGTTGCAGAAGCTGCACTTGAGGCTGGTGCTTCGTATTTAGCTGTTTCCTTCTTAGATGAAGCTATTTCGTTGCGCGCTCAAGGGATTACTGCGCCAATTTTAGTGCTTGGAGCATCAAGGGTTTCGGATATTTCCCTAGCTGCAGAGAAAAACATTACCCTTACTGTTTTTCAAGAAAGTTGGATAAAAGAAGCGATTAACTTTTATAAAGGTCAATCTATTGTGAAGTTGCACATGAAATTAGATACTGGTATGGGAAGAATAGGAGCTAGAACGATAGATGAGGTTGACGGTATATTAACTCTAGCTAACCCTTCTGTAAAATTTTCAATCGAAGGCGTTTATACTCACTTTGCTACTGCAGATGAATTAAACAATAATTACTTAAATATTCAATACGATCGCTTTGATAAGATGTTGAATTATATTGAAACAGAATGGAATCTTTCTATTCCCATTAAACATTGCGGAAACAGTGCAACAGCATTGAGATTTCCGAACAAAGTTTTTAATGCGGTAAGGGTAGGAATTTCGATGTACGGTATGACCCCATCATTAGAAATGAGCCCTGTATTACCATTTAACTTAAGAGAAGCTTTTTCTCTTCATACTAAGTTAGTGCATGTGAAAAGATTAGAACCAGGTGAGTTTGTTAGTTATGGAGCAACTTACACAACCGAAAAAGATGAGTGGATAGGAACGGTTCCGCTAGGGTATGCAGATGGATTACTACGCAAATTACAAGGAATAGATGTGTTAGTAGATGGGAAAAAAGCACCTATTGTAGGTCGTATTTGCATGGATCAATTTATGATTCGCCTCCCTTACGAGCTTCCAGTAGGAACGAAAGTAACTATAATCGGAAGTCAAGAAAACGAAGTCATTAGTTGTAACGATCTCGCAGAAAAACTAGAAACGATAAACTATGAAATTCCATGTATGATTAGTTACCGGGTTCCGAGAATGTTTAAGAAAAATAATCAAATAGTAGAAGTGATAAATTATTTACAAGGAAACTAAATATTACCCAATCCGATAATTTCTGCATAAAAAATCAAGGAAATAGCCGATAATAGAGAAGGAATCTGTTAATTTGACTTTTAATTCGGCTTTTTTAATGTTATGATGGTAGATGGAAAAGTATTATATAAAAAGTGTCTGTAGTTTCTTGGAGGTGTATGCTGTGTCAGAATCCAGCGCAACAACTGAAATCTTAGTTCGATTACCTCACAACTTAGTAATGGAGTTAGACGGCTTAGTAAAGCAAGAAAACGGCAATCGAAATGAACTAATTTATCAAGCGACTAAAATGTATCTTCGTGAGCGCAAAAAAAGACAAATTCGTGAATCTATGAGACGTGGTTATATGGAAATGGCTAAAATTAACCTAAACATAGCTTCAGAAGCTTTTCTTGCAGAATATGAGGCAGAGCACACGGTAGAACGCTTAGTAAGCGGGGGTTAATCCATTGATTGTCAAACGCGGTGACGTTTATTTTGCTGATCTATCCCCTGTTGTTGGATCTGAGCAAGGAGGCGTTCGACCAGTACTTGTAATTCAAAACGATATAGGGAACCGGTTTAGTCCTACTATTATTGTTGCAGCAATTACAGCTCAAATTCAAAAAGCAAAACTTCCTACTCATGTAGAAATTGATGCGAAGCGTTATGGTTTTGAAAGAGACTCAGTTATATTACTGGAGCAAATTAGAACAATAGATAAACAAAGACTAACGGATAAAATTACACACCTAGATGAAGAGATGATGGACAAAGTCGATGAAGCTCTTCAAATTAGTTTAGGTCTCATTGATTTTTAATCCATTTACCAAAAAAGCTATTCACAGGTTGAGTAGCTTTTTTATTTTATTAAAAAATGTTTTAACTTTTTTCTTATAGGGTATATGTAATATGTTTTATATATTTATTTTAATTTTTGCTTTTACAGGGCAATTCTTTCTACATATCTACCCTCGATTACCCCATATTAACCATAATATAACAAAACTTTCAGCTTATTTTGTTTGACATAGAAATTACTCTAAACTTATAGTTAAAAGAGAGAGTTTCGTTTTTGCTGCACAAGCAGAAAGGAAAAATGATAAAGGAGATAAAAGATGAATCCGACAATTTTAACTTACATTAAAGAAAATCGTGAAACGATATACAAGCTATGGATAGAAAGCATGGATGAATTAGGTGAGGAAAAAAGAGAACTAAAACCTATTTCGGACAAAATGTACTTAAGCACTAGTAGAGAGTATATTAACTTATTACTTGATAATATCAGCAGGGACACGAATGAACTTTCTATTAAACTTAATGATTTTGCTGAGCGTATTGTACGATTTGGATGGCCGTTAGTTTATGTAACAGAAGGTTTATCTTTATTTGGAAAAATCATATTCGAAGGAATGACGGAAAACAGCGATGATAACGCTAAAGTATCATTAATGTACGAATTTGATAAATGGTTAAGACCTGTTTATAACGAGATCGTAAAAACGTATACAGGTACATGGGAGCACACTGTATCCATGCAGAAAATTGCTTTGCAAGAGTTGGCTGCCCCGTTAATCCCTGTTTTTGATAAAATTTCCGTCATGCCTCTAGTTGGTACAATTGATACAGAAAGAGCTAAACAAATTATGGAGAATTTACTTCAAGGTGTAGTAAAACACCGTGCGGAAGTAGTTTTAATTGATATTACTGGTGTACCGGTAGTAGACACGATGGTTGCACATCATATCATTCAAGCGGCTGAAGCTGTTCGTTTAGTAGGAGCTACGTGTTTACTTGTGGGAATACGTCCTGAAATAGCGCAGACCATCGTAAACTTAGGTATTAATCTCGATCAAATCATAACGAAAAACTCGCTGAAAAAAGGAATTGAAACGGCGCTTGAAATTACGAATAGAAAAATAGTGACTGTGGGGGATCAAGGTTGAAAATACCAATATTAAAACTAGGTAATTGCTTGTTGATTTCTATTCAATGGGAATTAGATGATCAAACGGCATTACAATTCCAAGAAGATTTGCTGAATAGAATCCATGAAACTGGAGCGAGTGGTGTTGTCATCGATTTAACTTCAGTTGATATGATAGATTCTTTTATTGCTAAAGTTTTGGGAGACGTTATTAGTATGTCGAAGTTGATGGGTGCAAAAGTTGTTTTAACTGGGATACAACCAGCAGTTGCTATTACATTAGTCGAACTAGGTATTCAATTAGATGACGTATTAACGGCGTTGGATCTAGAAAAAGGCCTTGAGAAACTAAAACAGGAATTGGGGGAGTAAAAGTATGACTGTCCAATCCTGTGTGACGATAAGAAATGAGTGGGATATCGTTGCTGCTCGCCAAATGGGGAGGAACGTTGCAAAAGACCTCGGCTTTGGAACGGTAGACCAAGCGAGAATAACAACGGCAATCTCTGAATTAGCTAGAAATATTTATTTATATGCAGGAGCTGGCTCTATCTGTATAGAGGAAATTAATGAATACGGAAAGACAGGAGTACGTGTTATCGCTTCCGATGAAGGGCCAGGTATTGCTGATATTAGATTAGTAATGGAAGATGGTTATTCTACTTCTGGTGGACTTGGTGCAGGGTTGCCTGGTGTGAAAAGATTAATGGACACGTTCCAGATTGACTCTACAGTAGGAACTGGTACTAGGATTGATGCGATGAAGTGGGTGCGTTAAAGGAGGTAAATGCCTATGCAGTACGAGAAATTACAAGATGTTTATAAGCAAATACTTTCTTCATACATAGAAAGCCAAACAGAAGAAGTGCTGTACCAGGGGCAAGAACTCAGTAAAAAAATGCTAACGGATAAAATTTCACCTGAAGAACTAATTTCTGTTCATAAAAAAATAATCGAAGAAGTTTGTCCTCATGTTTCAGAAGATATATTACATTCATTAGACTTTTTGTTGGAAGTAATGATTGGTTATGGGATAGCCTATCGTGAACATCAAAATTTAAGGCATCGCCAACGAGAAATGGAGTCGGAAATCGAAATAGCCGCTAATGTACAACAAACGCTTTTAGAAACAAAAATCCCGAATATTCCATCTGTAGAAATTGGAGCAATTAATGTCCCAGCAAAACATATGAGTGGGGATTATTATCACTTTGTGCAAGATGACTTTGATTCTTTTAGTGTCGCGGTAGCAGATGTTATCGGAAAAGGGATACCTGCAGCCATGTGTATGTCTATGATTAAGTACGCAATGGATAGCTTGCCTGATGTGAGGAAAGATCCAAGCTATATTCTTAGTAACATAAATAGAGTGGTTGAACAAAATGTGGATGCTGGAATGTTTATTACGATGTTATATGGAACATACGATTGGAAGAGGCACATCTTCACTTATGCATCAGCAGGGCATGAACCACCTTTGTTATATAAAGCAAAGGATGGCACATTCACAGAACTTCAAGCTAAAGGTCTAGTGCTTGGAATAGATATAAACGCTAAATATACTCAATATGAACAAAAGGTTGAGATAGATGATATGATCGTTCTTTTTACAGATGGAGTTACGGAGTGTAGAACAGAACAAGATTTTATTAGTATGGATACTATAAATAACCTCATAAGGAAGTATATTGCGTTACCACCCCAAGCGTTGGTTGAACTCGTCTATAGAGATTTGGAAAAACTCCAAGACTTTCAATTGCGTGATGACTTTACTTTAATTATTTTAAAAAGAAATGTTTAAGATAAATAAAAGTGGGTATTTAAATAGTGGGCTAATGCTTACGGATGATTATTTATAGAGAAAATAGTTGTTATCATTATTCATAGACATAAAAAACATGGGGTGAACTGTATGAGTATGGATATAAAGATTAATGAAAGTAATAAGAGTATTTTTGTTGAAGTATCAGGAGAAATTGATGCTTACACAACTCCACAGGTGAAAGAAAAAGTTTCGCCATTATTAGAGGATTTTGGTGGAGAAATAACATTTGATTTAACGAACGTTATCTATATGGATAGCACAGGACTTGGAATGTTCGTTGGATTCTTTAAAAAAGTTAAAAGTAACAATGGAACTTTCAGGTTAGAAGGGTTATCTGATAGGTTGAAGCGTTTATTTGATATAACAGGACTCGCAAGTATTATGGAGATAAAATAAGGTCGTCAAAGGTGGGGGAACAATGAACCGAGCATATGACTATATAGAAATGCTTTTTCCAGCAAGAGCAGAATATGTTGGAGTTATTAGATTATCTTTATCAGGAATTGCCAACCGAATGGGCTTTTCTTATGATGAGATTGAAGACATGAAAATTGCATTAAGTGAAGCGTGTACGAATGCGGTTGAACACGCTTATAAAGGAAAAGAGAATGGCAGTATTAGAATAGGCTTTGGTATCTACTCAAATCGTTTAGAATTAATCGTAGCTGATAATGGAGATAGCTTTAATTTTGAAGCGGTAAAAGAAGAGTTAGGTCCATATTCGAAATCCCAACCGGTAGAAACTTTGCCAGAAGGAGGTTTAGGGTTATTCCTAATCCAGACATTGATGGATGATGTGAAAGTTCACAACCATCAAGGTGTAACAGTCTTCATGACAAAGTACCGACAAGGAGAGCAGGTGGAAAGGGATGCAGAAGCGATCTCAGCCCAATAAAATAGATGTCAACGAACTGTTAGAACGCTATCAACAAAGTGCTTGCGAAGAGTCTCAATTAATTTTGGTAGAAAATTACAAGCAATTAGTAGAAGCGTTAGCTCGTAAATATTCTAGAGGGAAATCGTTCCAAGAAGACCTCTCACAAGTAGGGATGATTGGTCTTTTAGGGGCAATGAAACGTTATGATGCTTCATTCGGTAGAAGTTTTGAAGCTTTTGCTGTACCAACGATAATTGGAGAAATCAAAAGGTTTTTGCGAGATAAAACGTGGAGCGTACATGTTCCAAGAAGAATTAAAGAGATTGGTCCTAAAATAAAATCAGCTGTAGAAACGTTAACGAACGAACTTCAACGTTCGCCAAAAGTAGTCGAAATAGCTGATTATTTAGAAGTGACAGAAGAAGAAGTACTAGAAGCGATGGAGATGAGTCAAAATTATCAAGCACTTTCTGTTGATAATGCAATTGAGGCGGATTCAGATGGAAGTACAGTAACTATTCTAGATATTGTAGGAAGTCAAGAATCCGGTTATGAAAAAATAGATCAAAAATTGTTGCTTCAGAAAGTATTTCATGTACTAAGTGAACGAGAAAAGCAAATTATTGAATGTACATTCTTCTTAAATATGAGTCAGAAGGAAACAGGTGACAAGCTAGAGATATCTCAAATGCATGTTTCGAGATTACAAAGAAAAGCGTTAACGAAATTGAAAGATGCTATATCAAAAGAAAACCTTAACTCGGAGATTCTTACATGATCGAACAGTATAAAGGGAACAGGTATACAGTTAATGCTTATCAAATAGCTAAAAAAGGTATGTATTTTTGTGGAGATAGTTACTACATAACTGCAGCGGATGATTATTTCTTATGTGTTTTAGCGGATGGGCTAGGAAGTGGAGAACATGCACATGAAGCTTCACAAGCAGTAATCACCGCTGTGCAGAATGTAGTGAATGAGGATGTTTCTGCGTTAATCAGTAAATGTAATGAAGCGTTGAAAAATAAACGAGGCGCTGCTGTCTCTATTTTAAAAGTGAATTATAGGAAAGAGGAAGTAGAGTACTGTAGTGTAGGAAACATACGCTTTTTTCTTTATCCTCCCTCAGAAAAATTAATCTATCCTCTACCTGTAAAAGGTTACTTATCAGGTAAGCCTCAATCATTTAAAATCCATAGATTTCCTTTTGAAAAAAATATGAAGTTTTTCCTATTTTCAGATGGGATAAATATACCTTCTGTTAAATCGTACATTAAATCTGTACCATCTGCTGATTCTTTATCTGAGATAGTGAATAAATTTTCTAGCACAGGAATGGACGATGTTACGTTAATCGCTGGAGAAATGATATAATGAAACAAGACTAACGCTTAGGTGTTAGTCTTGTTTTTAGTTTTTGGTTTTGTTTATGGTTAGTATTGATTTTTATACATAATAAGCGGAGTCTTGCGCGGAAATCAACTGCGGCGTTTAACAGAGCCTAGTTTTATGCGATATAGGATAATATAATTGAATAAATGATTGGAGGAGTTATGATTGGACTGGAATGAACGTAATGAAACTTTATTAGTAAAAGTATCAGCACAAGTAAATATACCAAAAAACAAAGTAAAAACTGTCATTGATTTAATGGATGATGGGAATACAGTACCGTTTATTGCTCGCTATCGTAAAGAACAAACAGGTGCGCTAGATGAAGTTCAGATAAAAGAGATTGCAGAAAAATGGCAATACGTTCTAAATTTAGAAACGCGGAAAGAAGAAGTTGTCCGCTTAATTGAAGAACAAGGCAAATTAACAGAAGAACTAAAAAAAGATATTCTGAGAGCTGAAAAGCTCCAACAAGTGGAAGATTTATATCGTCCATATAAACAAAAACGTAGAACAAAAGCTACTGTTGCGAAAGAAAAAGGTTTAGAGCCACTAGCAGAATGGTTGTTAACTTTCCCTTTGCAAGTAGATGTACTTCAAAACGCAGAGAAATTCATTAATGAAGACAAAGAAGTAATGTCTCCAGAGGAAGCGATACAAGGGGCAAAAGATATAATAGCGGAGATAATATCAGACGAAGCTGCCTTTAGGCAATGGATTCGTGATATAACCTTCAAACAAGGTTCCATCATATCAACTGTAAAGAACGAAGAGAAAGACGAGAAAAAAGTATTCTCTATGTACTATGAATATGAAGAACCAGTAATAAAGATTTTGCCACACCGAGTTCTAGCGTTAAATAGAGGCGAAAAAGAAGAGATACTTCGTATAGGTCTTCAAGTGCCATCTGACAAAATCATTACGTACATAAAAAAACGTGTCATAAAAAAAGACCATTCCCCAGTAGTATCTTACGTAGCAGAAGCGATAGAAGATGCATTTAAACGATTAATAGAACCTTCTATAGAGCGAGAAATTAGAAAAGAATTAACGGAAAAAGCGGAAGGACAAGCAATTCATATTTTTGCAGAGAATTTACGAAAACTACTATTACAACCACCGTTAAAAGGTAAAGTCGTACTAGGAGTAGATCCGGCGTTTCGTACTGGTTGTAAGATGGCGGTGGTAGACGAAACAGGAAAAGTATTAGAGATAAGTGTCATCTATCCACACGCACCTCAAAATAAAAGAGCAGAAGCTAAAGAGAAAATTGTAAAAACTATTCATAAACATAAAGCAGAAGTAGTTGCTGTTGGTAATGGAACGGCATCTCGTGAAACGGAGCAATTAATTGCTGAAGTATTAAAAGAAAATGAATTGTCTACTTCATATCTTATTGTTAATGAAGCAGGAGCAAGTGTATATTCTGCCTCTGATTTGGCAAGAGAAGAATTCCCGAACTTGCAAGTAGAAGAAAGAAGTGCGATTTCCATTGCAAGAAGATTACAAGATCCTCTTGCAGAACTAGTGAAAATTGACCCGAAATCTGTTGGAGTAGGGCAATATCAGCATGATGTTACACAAAAAAGACTAGCAGGATCGTTAAACTTCGTAGTGGAGACAGTTGTTAACCGAGTAGGAGTAAATGTAAACACAGCATCTTCTTCTTTACTACAATATGTAGCGGGCTTATCCAAAACTGTTGCAAATAATATGGTTAAACAAAGAGAAGAAAACGGTAAATTTACAAGTAGGGCACAATTAAAGAAAATACCTAGACTAGGTGCAAAAACATACGAACAATGTATCGGATTTTTAAGGATTGTGGATGGAAAGAATCCGTTAGACCGTACGGCAATACACCCTGAAAGTTATCCAATCGTAGAAAAACTGTTAGAAAAATTGGAGATGAAAAATTCTGATATCGGATCTGCTCCGTTACAACAAGCATTAAGTGAACTTGATGTCACGGAAACTGCAATACAGTTTGAAATTGGAGAAGTAACGTTAACTGATATAATGGAATCTCTAGTGCGTCCAGAACGTGACCCGCGTGATAATATGCCAAAACCTCTTCTAAAACAAGATGTTTTACAATTAGAAGATTTGCAAAAAGGATTAGAACTAGAAGGTACTGTTCGAAACGTAGTGGATTTCGGTGCATTTATTGATATTGGTGTAAAACAGGATGGCCTCGTGCACATTTCGAAACTAAGCAACCAATTTGTTAAGCATCCATTAGATATCGTTTCTGTAGGGGATATTGTTACAGTATGGGTAGAAGATGTTGATAAAACAAAAGGTAGAGTTGCCTTAACAATGTTACAACCAGAAAAACAAGAAGTATAACTACAGAAAACGTGAGAATACCATTCGCACGTTCCCCTTTCAGAAATGATTACTTTTTCTTTTTGTAATAAAAGAACCAACATTGATTTAACATCTTTATTTGGTACCTATCTTTTTCTAAATAAGCTCTCTGTATTTGATTTTTAAACCATGTAGGCATTAGATGATACCTCCCTTTTCATAGCTTCGGTTGAGAGTAGTATCATCTTATGCTGGAATTAATTTTTTGTTAAACTTGGGGGAACACATGAAAAACAGTGAACTACAAAAACTAGTGGAAGACATTTCGCTTAAAGATTTTCAGATGCCTTTTAGACATAGAGCCTACTTTAATCCACGATTAAAAACAACCGGTGGAAGGTATTTAACAGTAAGTCACAATATTGATATAAATAAAAAGTATTATGAAGCATTTGGCATGGAAGAGTTAGTTGGGATAATAAAACATGAACTATGCCATTACCATCTTCATATCCAAGGGAAGGGTTATAAACACCGTGATGCGGATTTTCGGAATTTATTAAAACAAGTTGGTGCTCCGAGATTTTGCTCTTCTATACCTATTGAAAAAGGGAATAGAGAAGTGAAGTTTACATTTTATCAATGTATCGATTGCTCCACTCTTTATAAGAGGAAAAGAAGAATCAATACAGAAAAATATGTGTGTGGAAAATGTAGAGGGAAACTTCAAGAGAGTCAATAAGTGTTGTTGACACATTTCCTATTCTATGATAATTTATTTAAGTCGCTAAGATGCATTTGATATGATGAGCGACGTTAAAAAATATGCTCTATGAAATAATAATCTGCTTGACTTTTTTTGTTAGTCTAATTAAAATGAAAGAAGTCGCATAAAAGATATTTCGATTCAATAAATGTGACCGTATCAATTTTATTAATCCACCATAGCTCAGCGGTAGAGCATTCGGCTGTTAACCGAAGGGTCGTAGGTTCGAATCCTACTGGTGGAGCCATATATGGGGAAGTACTCAAGTGGCTGAAGAGGCGCCCCTGCTAAGGGTGTAGGTCGTGTAAGCGGCGCGAGGGTTCAAATCCCTCCTTCTCCGCCATATAAAATGGCCCGTTGGTCAAGCGGTTAAGACACCGCCCTTTCACGGCGGTAACACGGGTTCGAATCCCGTACGGGTCATCACAAATAATGGGAAGCAAACATTAATGTTTGCCTCCCATTTCTATCCTAGGAGGATTAGCTCAGCTGGGAGAGCACCTGCCTTACAAGCAGGGGGTCGGCGGTTCGAGCCCGTCATCCTCCACCAAGATTTTTTCACGCTAGTGAAAATAATCTTCCTTCACTCACGCTAGTGAAAATAATCTTCCTTCACTCACGCTAGTGAAATAACTTTTCTTATTATAAACCTGGTCCCGTGGTGTAGCGGTTAACATGCCTGCCTGTCACGCAGGAGATCGCCGGTTCGATCCCGGTCGGGACCGCCATTTATATCTCGAATATTACCATAACAATAATGGGCTATAGCCAAGCGGTAAGGCATCGCACTTTGACTGCGACATGCGTTGGTTCGAATCCAGCTAGCCCAGCCAATTTTTAAACTAGTTATTAATTTAATAGCGGGTGTGGCGGAATTGGCAGACGCGCTAGACTTAGGATCTAGTGTCATTGACGTGGGGGTTCGAGTCCCTTCACCCGCACCAATTTATGCGGTCGTGGCGGAATGGCAGACGCGCTAGGTTGAGGGCCTAGTGGGAGGTAATCCCGTGGAGGTTCAAATCCTCTCGGCCGCACTTTAAATAAAAAGTTTTTAAAAAGAGTTGACATTCTGATTTGGATTTGATACTATAGAAAAGTCGCCACTGTGGCGGTTGGTCATTTAAATAAAGCGCCCGTAGCTCAATTGGATAGAGCGTTTGACTACGGATCAAAAGGTTAGGGGTTCGAGTCCTCTCGGGCGCGCCACTTTGATTTTATGAATGCGATCCATCATTAAAGAGTTGACGGGGAGTAGCTCAGCTTGGTAGAGCACTTGGTTTGGGACCAAGGGGTCGCAGGTTCAAATCCTGTCTTCCCGATTTTAAAATTTCATGCGGGTGTAGTTTAATGGTAAAACCTCAGCCTTCCAAGCTGATGTCGTGGGTTCGATTCCCATCACCCGCTCCAATTATTATAAATGTTCTTTGAAAACTAAACAAAACAACAGCGTGTAAGTTAATCTTTAAGATTAACAACAAACGATTAATTGACATTAGTCAGCAAACATTATGAGCATAAGCTCAAACACTCTTCGGAGAGTTTGATCCTGGCTCAGGACGAACGCTGGCGGCGTGCCTAATACATGCAAGTCGAGCGAATCTGATAAAAGCTTGCTTTTGTCAGATTAGCGGCGGACGGGTGAGTAACACGTGGGCAACCTGCCTGTAAGACTGGGATAACTTCGGGAAACCGGAGCTAATACCGGATAATATAAAGAACCTCCTGGTTCTTTATTGAAAGATGGTTTCGGCTATCACTTACAGATGGGCCCGCGGCGCATTAGCTAGTTGGTGAGGTAACGGCTCACCAAGGCAACGATGCGTAGCCGACCTGAGAGGGTGATCGGCCACACTGGGACTGAGACACGGCCCAGACTCCTACGGGAGGCAGCAGTAGGGAATCTTCCACAATGGACGAAAGTCTGATGGAGCAACGCCGCGTGAGCGATGAAGGCCTTCGGGTCGTAGAGCTCTGTTGTTAGGGAAGAACAAGTACCGGAGTAACTGCCGGTACCTCGACGGTACCTAACCAGAAAGCCACGGCTAACTACGTGCCAGCAGCCGCGGTAATACGTAGGTGGCAAGCGTTGTCCGGAATTATTGCGCGTAAAGCGCGCGCAGGCGGTTTCTTAAGTCTGATGTGAAAGCCCACGGCGCAACCGTGGAGGGTCATTGGAAACTGGGAAACTTGAGTGCAGAAGAGGAAAGTGGAATTCCACGTGTAGCGGTGAAATGCGTAGAGATGTGGAGGAACACCAGTGGCGAAGGCGACTTTCTGGTCTGTAACTGAGGCTGAGGCGCGAAAGCGTGGGGAGTAAACAGGATTAGATACCCTGGTAGTCCACGCCGTAAACGATGAGTGCTAAGTGTTAGGGGGTTTCCGCCCCTTAGTGCTGCAGCTAACGCATTAAGCACTCCGCCTGGGGAGTACGGTCGCAAGACTGAAACTCAAAGGAATTGACGGGGGCCCGCACAAGCGGTGGAGCATGTGGTTTAATTCGAAGCAACGCGAAGAACCTTACCAGGTCTTGACATCCTTTTGCCTTCCCTAGAGATAGGGCGTTCCCCTTCGGGGGACAAAAGTGACAGGTGGTGCATGGTTGTCGTCAGCTCGTGTCGTGAGATGTTGGGTTAAGTCCCGCAACGAGCGCAACCCTTGATCTTAGTTGCCAGCATTAAGTTGGGCACTCTAAGATGACTGCCGGTGACAAACCGGAGGAAGGTGGGGATGACGTCAAATCATCATGCCCCTTATGACCTGGGCTACACACGTGCTACAATGGACGGTACAAAGGGCAGCAAAACCGCGAGGTCGAGCCAATCCCATAAAACCGTTCTCAGCTCGGATTGTAGGCCGCAACTCGCCTACATGAAGCTGGAATCGCTAGTAATCGCGGATCAGCATGCCGCGGTGAATACGTTCCCGGGCCTTGTACACACCGCCCGTCACACCACGAGAGTTTGTAACACCCGAAGTCGGTGGGGTAACCTTTTGGAGCCAGCCGCCTAAGGTGGGACAGATGATTGGGGTGAAGTCGTAACAAGGTAGCCGTATCGGAAGGTGCGGCTGGATCACCTCCTTTCTAAGGAATAATACGCTTGTTGTTTTGTTTAGTTTTGAGAGAGCATTCCTCTTTCAAACTTTAGATAGTATAATAGCTATCGAAACATGTTCTTTGAAAACTAGATAACATAAGTAATGTCAAGATACATCAAAAGTATCGTTCATCTTAGTAAATTTTCTTTATTAGATATCTATTCGCGATATCGAGGTTAAGTTATTAAGGGCGCACGGTGGATGCCTTGGCACTAGGAGCCGATGAAGGACGGGACTAACACCGATATGCTTTGGGGAGCTGTAAGTGAGCTTTGATCCAGAGATTTCCGAATGGGGAAACCCACTACTCGTAATGGAGTAGTATCTTTACCTGAATACATAGGGTAATGAAGGCAGACCCGGGGAACTGAAACATCTAAGTACCCGGAGGAAGAGAAAGCAAACGCGATTTCCTGAGTAGCGGCGAGCGAAACGGAATTAGCCCAAACCAAGAGGCTTGCCTCTTGGGGTTGTAGGACACTCAACATGGAGTTACAAAGGAACGGGGTAAATGAAGCGACCTGGAAAGGTCAGCCGTAGAAGGTAAAAGCCCTGTAGTTGAAACTTCGTTCCCTCCTGAGTGGATCCTGAGTACGGCGGGACACGAGAAATCCCGTCGGAAGCAGGGAGGACCATCTCCCAAGGCTAAATACTCCCTAGTGACCGATAGTGAACCAGTACCGTGAGGGAAAGGTGAAAAGCACCCCGGAAGGGGAGTGAAAAGATCCTGAAACCGTGTGCCTACAAGTAGTTAGAGCCCTATGTTTTTTCTTCGGAAAAAACCCGGGTGATAGCGTGCCTTTTGTAGAATGAACCGGCGAGTTACGATCCCGTGCAAGGTTAAGTCGATGAGACGGAGCCGTAGCGAAAGCGAGTCTGAATAGGGCGAATGAGTACGTGGTCGTAGACCCGAAACCAGGTGATCTACCCATGTCCAGGGTGAAGTTCAGGTAACACTGAATGGAGGCCCGAACCCACGCACGTTGAAAAGTGCGGGGATGAGGTGTGGGTAGGGGTGAAATGCCAATCGAACCTGGAGATAGCTGGTTCTCTCCGAAATAGCTTTAGGGCTAGCCTCATGTGTTAGAGTCTTGGAGGTAGAGCACTGATTGGACTAGGGGCCCTCATCGGGTTACCGAATTCAGTCAAACTCCGAATGCCAAAGACTTATCCATGGGAGTCAGACTGCGAGTGATAAGATCCGTAGTCAAGAGGGAAACAGCCCAGACCGCCAGCTAAGGTCCCAAAGTATACGTTAAGTGGAAAAGGATGTGGAGTTGCTTAGACAACCAGGATGTTGGCTTAGAAGCAGCCACCATTTAAAGAGTGCGTAATAGCTCACTGGTCGAGTGACTCTGCGCCGAAAATGTACCGGGGCTAAACGTATCACCGAAGCTGCGGACTGTTCTTACGAACAGTGGTAGGAGAGCGTTCTAAGGGCGTTGAAGCTAGACCGTAAGGACTGGTGGAGCGCTTAGAAGTGAGAATGCCGGTATGAGTAGCGAAAGATGGGTGAGAATCCCATCCACCGAATGCCTAAGGTTTCCTGAGGAAGGCTCGTCCGCTCAGGGTTAGTCAGGACCTAAGCCGAGGCCGAAAGGCGTAGGCGATGGATAACAGGTTGATATTCCTGTACCACCTTCACTCCGTTTGAGCAATGGGGGGACGCAGGAGGATAGGGTAAGCGCGCTGTTGGATATGCGCGTCCAAGCAGTAAGGCTGAGAAGTAGGCAAATCCGCTTCTCATAAAGGCTGAGCTGTGATGGCGAGGGAAATTTAGTACCGAAGTTCCTGATTTCACACTGCCAAGAAAAGCCTCTAGCGAGGAGAATGGTGCCTGTACCGCAAACCGACACAGGTAGGCGAGGAGAGAATCCTAAGGTGAGCGAGAGAACTCTGGTTAAGGAACTCGGCAAAATGACCCCGTAACTTCGGGAGAAGGGGTGCTCTGTTAGGGTGTTAAAGCCCGAGAGAGCCGCAGTGAATAGGCCCAGGCGACTGTTTAGCAAAAACACAGGTCTCTGCGAAGCCGCAAGGCGAAGTATAGGGGCTGACGCCTGCCCGGTGCTGGAAGGTTAAGGGGAGAGGTTAGCGCAAGCGAAGCTTTGAACCGAAGCCCCAGTAAACGGCGGCCGTAACTATAACGGTCCTAAGGTAGCGAAATTCCTTGTCGGGTAAGTTCCGACCCGCACGAAAGGCGTAACGATCTGGGCACTGTCTCAACCAGAGACTCGGTGAAATTATAGTACCTGTGAAGATGCAGGTTACCCGCGACAGGACGGAAAGACCCCGTGGAGCTTTACTGTAGCCTGATATTGAATTTTGGTACAGCTTGTACAGGATAGGTAGGAGCCTGAGAAGCCGGAGCGCTAGCTTCGGTGGAGGCGTCGGTGGGATACTACCCTGGCTGTATTGAAATTCTAACCCGCACCCCTAATCGGGGTGGGAGACAGTGTCAGGTGGGCAGTTTGACTGGGGCGGTCGCCTCCTAAAGAGTAACGGAGGCGCCCAAAGGTTCCCTCAGAATGGTTGGAAATCATTCGTAGAGTGTAAAGGCACAAGGGAGCTTGACTGCGAGACCTACAAGTCGAGCAGGGACGAAAGTCGGGCTTAGTGATCCGGTGGTTCCGCATGGAAGGGCCATCGCTCAACGGATAAAAGCTACCCCGGGGATAACAGGCTTATCTCCCCCAAGAGTCCACATCGACGGGGAGGTTTGGCACCTCGATGTCGGCTCATCGCATCCTGGGGCTGTAGTCGGTCCCAAGGGTTGGGCTGTTCGCCCATTAAAGCGGTACGCGAGCTGGGTTCAGAACGTCGTGAGACAGTTCGGTCCCTATCCGTCGTGGGCGCAGGAAATTTGAGAGGAGCTGTCCTTAGTACGAGAGGACCGGGATGGACGCACCGCTGGTGTACCAGTTGTCTTGCCAAAGGCATAGCTGGGTAGCTACGTGCGGACGGGATAAGTGCTGAAAGCATCTAAGCATGAAGCCCCCCTCAAGATGAGATTTCCTTTAGCGCAAGCTAGTAAGATCCCTGAAAGATGATCAGGTAGATAGGTTCGAGGTGGAAGCGTGGCGACACGTGTAGCTGACGAATACTAATAGATCGAGGACTTAACCAAATTAGAACGATACAATCACTTTCTTGACAGGAGAACATGTTATCTAGTTTTGAAGGAACATCCTTCAAAATTTCATATGTCTGGTAATGATGGCGAAGAGGCCACACCCGTTCCCATACCGAACACGGAAGTTAAGCTCTTCAGCGCCGATGGTAGTTGGGGGCTGTCCCCCTGTGAGAGTAGGACGTTGCCAGGCTTATGTAATTAATATTATTATTATCGCGGGGTGGAGCAACGAGCGTTACTCCTTGAATAATCTGCGAGTTGTCCCGACGCATTCACTTCTATGAATTTGCTAGAAGAGGAAGGGACAGTCAGTATTAACTGAGTTTAAATGCGTAAAGGAATAAAAATATTAATACTTTTTATTATCGCGGGGTGGAGCAGTCTGGTAGCTCGTCGGGCTCATAACCCGAAGGTCGTAGGTTCAAATCCTGCCCCCGCAACCAAAAGGTCCCGTGGTGTAGCGGTTAACATGCCTGCCTGTCACGCAGGAGATCGCCGGTTCGATCCCGGTCGGGACCGCCATATTTTTACTTGTACGAAACTACGTTTCGTTTTTTTTATGTCTTTTTCCCCTTATTTTAATACAATGCGCGGTTAACTACATTTAGTTAATCCTTTTTTATCCTTAGGTAAAGTCCTAAGGATTTTTTTTACTTAAAAAAATATAACTTTGTGGATGAAAAGTTATGCAGTGCTTTTCTAGTTCAGATTAATAACTTAATGTGTAAACAAATAAAGTGCGTCGTTTATGGACGCACTCCATTTTCTTTTAATCCTTTATAAGAGTGATATAAACCTTCTACTGTTGCTTAGGGTATGTAATTTTTAGAAAATCGATCGATTGGTTAATTAGTTCACGTAACACATCAACATTAATATCAGCCACCTTGTTTATATACACACAAGCTTTTCCAGTTGTATGTTTTCCTAAGCGGCTTAATAGTTCTTCTCTTCTTGTATCACCTGTTGCAAAATACAAGCTTATTTTTGCTTTTCTAGGGGAAAAGCCAACAAGAGGTGCGTCTCCTTCATGACCAGAATCATATTTATAATGATAAGAACCGAATCCGATAATACTAGGGCCCCACATTTTTGCATGACAACCAGATGTCTCAGTAAAGATATCTAATAATTTATAAGCATCCTCACGTTTCTTTGGACTATCCACATTTTCTATAAACTGTATAACACTACGATCGTTTTCTTTCGTTTTTAACTCGTACATAGCACTCTCCCTTTTATGCTTTCATTCATTTTTTCTTATAGTATACGAGAGTAGTTAATTCATTGATTTCCTTATACTCTCCAGTTTTCATATAACCCATCTTCTCATAAAGATAGCAATTTCGCTCTTCCTGTAATATAGTTGCTAAGTTCCATGTTTTTGCCTCAGGAGTTTTTTCTTCTATTATTTTAAGTACTTTTTGAGCGATGCCTTTTCCTTGATAACATGGCAAAATAAACATGGGACTAATCCACCAATTAGACGGAATCTCTGGATAAACACGAATTGCACCGATAATAGCATCTTTCCCATAAATTTTGTAAAAACTACCTGAAGGATCATTTATACGAGTAAGTACTTTATCAATCGTTTCATTTGCTGGATTAGTATGATAATCTTTATACTTTTCTAATAGGGGTAGAAAAGCCTTTATTTGTATATCATGTATTATTTCTGCATCTGAACAATTGGCTTTTTCTAATGTTATTTGCATTTGTTTTCTCCTATGAAAAAATAACATCTACTGAAATTTATCAGTAGATGTCCAAAAATAGCTTATTAGTAATTGTCTGCATAGTTTCCTTGCTCGAAGATTTCCTCAGCTGAAAGCATTACCCATTCTTCCTCAGAAACGCTGCTGTTAGCTTCTAAGAAAGCCTCTACCATTTTATACCCTTCGCTATAGCCGTAGTTCGCTGGAAGCTCTCCACCGCCTCTTAAGATTTGAAGGGCTCTTTCTTCGTCAGCTTTTGTTAAGTCGCCTTCGATTTTAGACCAGTTTTCTTCTTTAAATTCAGGGTTAACTTTTACAAAAGTTACGTCAGGAAATAATGTTTTACCGAACATCGTTCCTTTTCCGTGAAGTACTAAATAATCAAGTACAGTAGATGGAGCACCATTTTTTTCTGTCCAAACGCTCTTAGGGTATTCTTTAGCAACTCCCGCCTTTACGATATCGTTGTTAAAGTTACGGTTGAATAGAACCGTAATTTTACCAGCACCAGCAGTTAAAACTACATTTTGTAATGTTTCTGTTGTAGGGAAAATACATACCGTAGTTGTACCTTCTGTTGGTAGTTTTTCAGAAGCTGCCATAAGTGCTTCTTTAATAGAGTTATTTAAATCATCGTAGTTTAAACGTTTGATAACGTCTTGTGTTGCAATACGATTTTTCGGTGCCTCTTCTGTGATGGATTTTGCTAGACTTGCATATTCTCCATCTTTGAAACACGCTTCGTTAATAGGTTCGATAACAGATGATACGTACACTTCTGTTTGCTCACTTGCCGGTACATTTCGCACTTCTTCAAAAAAAGGATTTAACAATTTATATGCATGGACAATTTGAAAACTTTGACCAGCTTCGTTTTCAAATGAAATTGCTAAGTCAGGTAAATCTCCGTTTCCTCCATTGTTTCCGTTACTTTCTGACTTACCACATGCTGATAAAAATAAAATAAGTGCAAGGATGAAAAAACTTTTTAAACGCATTACCATTCCTCCTAAATAATATTCTGTTTTAACCATTAATGATTAATATTTATTGGCTAGAATAATTATTCTACTAAAAGTTGAAAATCCCTTCTTTTTCAAAATTTTTTGACAAATTTTTTTAAGTCTATGTAACTACGTAAATTCGTATTGGTTAATGTACTAAATTAAAATGTATGTTAATACATAGGAAACAGAATGAACTGTATATTTTCTTTGTTTCCAATGTTTCGTTATAATAAGGGATAGTGGTTAAAATTTGAGGGGTGTAAACATGTCTATCTCAGATGAATTTCAATTTATAAAAAAAATACAACCAAACAATCTTTTTCATAAAGAACAAATAGTAGGAATTGGTGATGATGCAGCCATTCTTACAGTGGAAAATAGCTATGACCAAGTTATATGCGTGGACACGATGGTGGAAGATGTACATTTTGCCCATAGTACGATGGACTCCTATTCTATAGGCTATAAGGCACTAGCTTCTAATATAAGTGATATTGCAGCAATGGGTGGAATTCCTTTATATTATTTAGTTTCGATTACGATACCACCACACTGGGATGAGAATTCATTAATAGAAATCTATAAAGGTATGGAAAAGTTAGCAGTAGACTTTCAGATGGACTTAATAGGCGGTGACACCACATCTTCCTCTTCAAAGCTTGTGTTAAGTGTAACAGTAATCGGGAAAGTAGAGAAAGGAAAGAGGTTATTACGGTCTAATGCAAAACAAGGGGATGTCGTGTTTGTTTCAGGTACACTTGGAGATTCAGCTGCTGGTCTAGATTTACTATTGAAAAGTGTAAAGGATCAAGAGCCATATACTCATCTAATACGTGCTCATCAACAACCTTCCCCTAGAGTGGAATTAGGAAGGATCCTAAGCTCCTACGAACGAGTGTCCTTAAACGATATAAGTGATGGACTTGCAAGTGAATTGCTAGAAATTACCGAGGCAAGTCATGTGAATATTTATATAGAAGAAAAAAGTTTGCCTATAAGTCAACATGTCTTAGACTATAATAAATCTAATGCTTTGAAATGGGCACTGACTGGTGGAGAAGATTTCGAACTAGTTGGAACGATTTCATCTGAAGATTGGGTTAAACTACTACACATTTGTAAAGAAAAGAATATAGATATATGTAAAATTGGACAAGTAGTAGATGGTACAGGAAAAGTATTTTTGAAGAGAGATGGTAAGGTAGAAGAGCTGGAAAAATCAGGTTTTAACCATTTCCAGAATCGTTAGGAGTTGAACAAAATGAGCAAGTACGAAATACATACAACATCATCGGATGAAACGATGAAACAAGCGGAAGAGATGGCGAGATTGTTTATGGGTGGAGAGGTACTTCTGTTAGAAGGAGATTTAGGTGCTGGAAAAACTACCTTTACAAAAGGTTTAGCTAAAGGGCTAGATATTAAACGTAATGTAAATAGTCCAACCTTTACGATCATAAAAGAATATCAAGGGAGATTACCACTTTTTCATATGGATGTTTATCGATTAGAAGACAGTGATGAAGATTTAGGTTTTGATGACTATTTTTCAGGCGATGGCGTTTGTGTTGTGGAATGGGCCCAGTTTATTGAAGAATTTTTACCAAAAGAGAGATTGGAAGTCTCGATATTCCATCAAGGGGATAGTGAAAGAATGATTATTTTAGAACCTATTGGAACACGTTATGAACAATTGTGTAAGGAGTTAACAAGACAATGAAAGTATTAGCGATAGACACTTCTACTTATGTGCTTGGAATTGCAATAGTAGATAATGAAAAGGTAGTAGGTGAACTTATTACAAACTTGAAGAAGAATCATTCTTTGAGAGCAATGCCTGCAGTAGAACAGCTTATGAAAGAGTGCGGTATTACACCAAAAGATTTAGATAGAATAGTGGTGGCTAATGGCCCAGGATCCTATACTGGTGTAAGATTAGGTGTCACAATCGCAAAAACGTTAGCGTGGAGTTTAAACATTCCATTAGTTGGTGTTTCCAGTTTACAATTGTTAGCTGCAAATGGACGTTATTTTCCTGGAGTAATTTGTCCTATTATGGATGCTAGAAGAGGTCAAGTTTTTACAGGATTGTACGAATGGGAAAATGATCGGTTAGTAACAAAACGAGAAGATATCAACATTTTATTAACAGATTGGTTAGAAGAAATAAAAATGTTAAATAAAAAAGTGTTATTTGTTGGTGAAGATGTGGATAAGTTTAAAGAAGTAATTCGAGGACAACTTGGTGAGATGGCACATCTGGCTTCTTTTGTTCAACATAATGGTAGGCCAAGTGAATTGTGTAAAATAGGAATGGAAATGGAGCCAACTAATGTACACCATTTTGTCCCGAATTATACTCGTTTGGCTGAAGCAGAAGCAAAATGGTTAGAAGAAAATAAAGGGTAGGTAATAATAGATGCAAACAATTGTAATAGAAAAAATGTCAGTAGAAGACATTGAAGCTGTTTATGAAGTGGAAGTGGCATCCTTTCCTACTCCTTGGACAAAAGAGGCCTTTTATTATGAAGTAACAAATAACCCGTATGCTCATTATATTGTTTTAAAAGATGGGGAGAAAGTTATTGGCTATTGTGGTATTTGGAATGTAATGGGCGATGCTCAAATAACAAATATCGCAGTACTCCCTTCTTACCGGGGTAAGAAGCTTGGGGATTTACTATTAAAAAAGGCAAAAGATATCGCAAAAGATAAAGGTGCCGATGTTTTATCATTGGAAGTAAGAGTATCGAATCATGTAGCACAAGGTTTGTATAGAAAGCACGGCTTTCAAAATGGTGGAATACGCAAACAATATTATGTAGATAACAAAGAAGATGCATTAGTGATGTGGGTGAACTTATGAATATACAAAAAGAAGAATACATTTTAGGAATTGAAACGAGTTGCGATGAAACGGCCGCGGCCATTATTAAAAATGGAAAAGAAATTGTGGCAAACGTAGTTTCATCACAAATTGAAAGTCATAAACGATTTGGTGGAGTAGTACCTGAAATTGCATCCAGACACCATGTCGAACAAGTGACTATTGTATTGGAAGAGGTAATGGAACAATCAGGTCTTACAATGGATGATATTGATGCTATTGCGGTAACAGAAGGTCCAGGACTAGTTGGGGCACTATTAGTTGGGGTTAACGCTGCTAAAGCATTAGCGTTTGCTCAAAGTAAACCGTTAGTTGGGGTGCATCATATTGCTGGTCACATTTATGCGAATCAGTTAATAACAGAATTAAAATTTCCGTTGCTAGCGTTAGTCGTTTCGGGTGGGCACACGGAGTTAGTTCATATGAAAGAGCATGGTTCTTTTGAAGTAATCGGAGAAACACGAGATGATGCAGTGGGAGAAGCATATGATAAAGTCGCGCGTACATTAGGTTTGCCATATCCAGGTGGCCCTCATGTTGATAGATTAGCTCATGAGGGAGAAGCAACGATCAACTTACCGAGAGCGTGGCTAGAAGAAGGTAGTTATGATTTTAGCTTTTCTGGATTAAAGTCAGCGGTTATAAATACGCTACATAATGCTACCCAAAAAGGAATCATGATTGAGCCGGCAAACTTAGCAGCAAGTTTTCAACAGAGCGTCATAGATGTGTTACTAACGAAAACATTAGCTGCTACAAAAGAGTATGGAGTAAATCAAGTATTGTTAGCAGGTGGAGTAGCAGCAAATAAAGGACTCCGTGCAGCATTAGAAGCAAAATTTAGTGAATTAGATGGTGTGGAGTTAGTTATTCCACCTTTATCGTTATGTACAGACAATGCAGCGATGATTGCCACGGTAGGTAGTGTCATGTATCGACTTGGAAAAAGGTCCTCCTATGATATGAATGCCAATCCAGGATTGGACTTAGAAAAAAATTAATACCTACTACACTAACAAAGAACCGGATGAATCCGGTTCTATTTAATTTCGACAAAATTCGAGTGGTGCCTGGCACTTGTAAGGTTTTGTATGTGGATAACTCTATTGTATTTATGGATAACTATTAAAACTTTGTGTATAAAACTTGTGGATAAAATAATAATTTATTGTGGATAGTGTGTATAAACCTATGGATAACTAGTAAAACCGCACTAAAATTGGTAACTTGCTTGTGGATATGTTAGTTAATATGTGAATTAACAAAAAACTACTCAAACTTATACACAAAAAAGAGCATGGCTTTTGAAATTTTCATCGCCATGCTTTTTTCGACATTTATAGTTGGTTTTCTCCAAATAGTTGCACAAGTAGATTACCGGATTACTTAGTCTTGTAACTCTTCCCATTCTTCCATTAACAGTAGAAGCTTTTCTTGAACTTCTTCATTTTCCATGTTCAGTTCTTGCACTTTCAAATGGTTTTGGTATACGTCTGGGTCACAAAGTAGTGTTTCGTTTTCTTCTACCTTTTCCTCTAAGCGTTCTATCTCTGTTTCTATCTCTTCAATTCTTCGCTTTCGTTGACGTTCTATTTTCTTTTGCTCTTTTTCTTGTGCATAACTTTTCGGCTCAGTACTATCAGACTTCAATTGCTTCTGTTTCGACTGGATCGTACTATCCATCTGACTTTCTATCGCCTCTAATTCAAGCTGTTCTTCTTTTTTCTCCACATAATAATCGTAATCACCTAAGAACTCTATTGCACCTGTAGACGAAAGTTCAATAACTTTCGTAGCGATTCGATTAATAAAGTAGCGGTCATGTGACACAAACAAAATAGTACCTGGATAATCAATTAAAGCATTTTCTAAAATTTCCTTACTATCTAAATCTAAATGATTTGTCGGCTCGTCCAATATTAAAACATTGCAACGCTGTAACATCAACTTAGCTAATGCAAGCCTAGCTTTTTCTCCTCCACTCAAGCTTAAGACAGGTTTTAGCACATCTTCTCCAGAGAAAAGAAAATTACCGAGAACGGTACGGACATCTTTTTCTGCCATGTGTGGGTAGTCATCCCACAACTCATCTAACACACGTTTATTAGACTTCAAGTCTGCCTGTTGTTGGTCATAATAACCTACAGTCACATTGGCACCAAATTGTATTTTTCCAATTTGCTTATTCAATTTCTCCACTAATATCTTCAATAGTGTAGACTTACCAACACCATTTGGTCCAACAAGTGCGACACTATCGCCACGAGTTAGAGATATATCTACATTTTCAAAAACAGGCTGGCTTTCATAGGAAAAGGATAAAGAATTCGCCTTCAATACATCGTTCCCACTTTGTCTTTCTATCTCAAAAGCGAAAGACGCAGACTTTTCATCCCCATTTGGTCTATCTAACACTTGCATTTTATCTAGCTGTTTTCTTCTACTTTGCGCTCTTTTTGTCGTTGAAGCGCGTGCAAGGTTTCGCTGTACAAAATCGCGCAATTTCTCTATTTGGTCTTGCTGTTTCTCGTACATCTTCAAATCACGCTCATATTGATCAGCTTTCGCTTGCAAATAACTACTATAGTTACCTAAAAACTTCGTAGACTGGTTGCGGGCAATTTCATATACAACCGACACTACTTTGTCTAAAAAATAGCGATCATGAGACACAATTAAAAGTGCCCCAGGATAACTTTGTAAGTACGACTCTAACCATGACAACGTTTCAATATCTAAATGGTTTGTCGGTTCATCAAGTATTAATAAATCAGGCCTAGTTAATAGTAATTTACCAAGAGCTAATCGAGTTCGTTGTCCACCGCTCAAAGTTGAGATGGGTGTGTTATAATCAAAGGTAGCAAAGTTTAATCCATGAAGGACAGAACGAATATCTGCCTCATATTGAAAACCACCTTGTTGTTTATAGGTTTCTTGCAGCAGATCGTATTCTTTTAAAATACGTTCATAAACTTCTGTCTGATTAATAAAGACAGGGTCAGCCATTTTTGCTTCCAGTTCTCTCATGGTTATTTCATATTGTTTAAAATGAGAAAAAACGGACAGCATTTCGTCCCAAATGGAACGTTCTGATTGTAATCCGGTGTCTTGAGCTAAATAGCCAATCGAAACATCTTTCGGCTTAATAATTTCACCACTATCATATGATAGTTGATTTGAAATGATCTTCAATAATGTGGATTTACCAGCACCATTTCGTCCAACTAGGGCAATTCGGTCTCTCGATTGTACTTCTAATTTAATATTAGATAAAATAAGTTCAGCACCAAAATATTTATTTAACTGATTAACTTGTAAAATAATCATAAGTTTCACCTCAATATGTCTAGATTAAGTTTATCTTTCTTTCCCATCTCTTTCAACAATGGAGATAGGAAGAATTAATTAAATGTTTAAAACAAAAAGAAATCGTTTACTTATTATGTGATGCAAACAGAATAAAGAGCAGAATAATAGATATGATATAGATAGAGTAAATGGGGGAATAAGATGAATAACGAACAAATAAAAATACCACAAGCAACAGCAAAGCGCTTGCCACTATATTATCGATTCATTCAAAACTTAAGCTCCTCGGGCAAACAACGAGTATCATCTACAGAGTTAAGTGAAGCGGTAAAAGTAGACCCAGCGACAATACGCAGAGATTTTAGCTACTTTGGTGCATTAGGGAAAAAGGGATATGGGTATAATGTTCAATATTTGTTAACTTTTTTCCGTAAAACGCTAGACCAAGATGAAGTGACGTATGTTACAT
The DNA here is from genome assembly GCF_002335755.1 of Bacillus sp. FJAT-45066. NCBI lineage: Bacteria > Bacillati > Bacillota > Bacilli > Caryophanales > Bacillaceae > Bacillus > Bacillus sp. FJAT-45066. The sequence goes on along the minus strand of NZ_NISQ01000001.1, from coordinate 2,841,903 downwards.
TAATAGGTGTTGGTAATTTAGGAACTGCTTTCCTACATTACAACTTCACGAAAAATAACAACACGAAGATTAAATTGGCCTTCGATGTCGATAAATCAAAGATAGGTACAGACATAGGTGGCGTTCCTGTTTATGATTTAGATAAACTAGAAGAAGAGTTAGATGATGATATAACTGTTGCCATTCTAACAGTACCAGCACATGTTGCACAGCCAATAGCGGATAGACTAGTATCAAAAGGTATTAAGGGTATATTAAACTTTACTCCAGCTAGAATTAGTGTGCCTGATCATGTTAGAATTCATCATATTGATTTAGCAGTTGAATTACAATCTTTGGTATATTTCTTGAAACACTATCCATCAGAATAAAAAAGTAGTAGAATAAGTATATTTCGAGGAGGTGACTATTTATGCCATTAGGTATGGGAAGTATCGTAGTTATAGGCCTTGTCGCTCTTTTAATTTTCGGTCCGAAAAAGTTACCTGAACTTGGAAAAGCTGCAGGAAACACGTTGCGTGAATTTAAAAATGCAACAAAAGGTTTAGCAGATGACGATGAAAAAAAAGAAGATCAGAAGAAGTAATGAAGGATGAACGTTTATGATAGATAGAGAAATGACGGTATATGACCATATAGGGGAATTGCGTAAAAGGTTATTCATCATTGCAAGCTTCTTTGTTGTATCAACAATTGGCGGCTTCTTCTTAGCGGAACCTATCATTGTGTATTTACAACAGTCTGATGAAGCGCAATTGTTTGCGTTGCATGCGTTTCGTCCAACAGATGCGATAAAGATCTTCATGCAATTTGCCTTTTTAATCGCGTTTATTATCACTTTCCCTGTAACGCTATATCAGCTGTGGGCTTTCATTAGTCCTGGCTTATATGAAAAAGAAAGAAGAGTTACGCTTAGCTATATACCTATTTCTTTACTTTTATTTTTAAGTGGACTAGCATTTTCGTATTATATTTTATTTCCGTTTGTTCTTAACTTTATGAACAAATTAGCGGAACGTTTAGATATTAACCAAGTGATAGGGGTTAATGAGTATTTTCAGTTTTTGTTTCAACTAACGATTCCATTCGGTATTTTGTTTCAAATGCCCGTAGTAGTTATGTTCTTAACAAGACTAGGAATTGTCACACCACAATTTTTAGTAAAAGCTAGAAAGTATTCGTACTTTATCCTATTAGTGATCGCGGCGTTTATCACGCCACCAGAATTATTATCGCACTTAATGGTAACGGTACCGTTATTTATCTTATATGAAATCAGTCTTGTTATTTCCCGTTTCGCTTATCGAAAAGCAAAAATAGCAGAAACGAAGATGGAATTAGAAAAAATGAATAATGAACAATAAAAAGACGCTGGGAGAAAACTAGCGCCCAAAAAAGAAAGAGGCCCCAAAGAACAAAAAATGTTCTTGGGGCCTCTTCCTATAAATTCACCGGGTTTTGTCCTGACCTATTTTTAGTCAAGATGAACCTCATCAACCTTATGAAGTTCAAAGTCGATAAAAATTTGAGTGAAAATGAACTTCAGCGGCGTTAAGAAGTTCAAAGTCGATAGAAATTTGAGTGAAGATGTACTTCATCGGTTAAGAAGTTCAAAGCCGATAAAAATTTGAGTGAAGATGAACTTCATCGATCTTTTGTCCCAACCCATTTATTTCTCCTTCATCTTTTTAACCTTGTCGTGCAAAATAAACGCTCGAATGGTAACGCCAAAATTGAATGTAGCGAAAAGCATTAATAAGATAGTTTGAAATTGCCAAATAGTATCTCCTACTGACATAATCGCAATGTAGAGAAATAGAAAACCCATAACCAAATATAAATAAGCTATTTTAATAGGGGTAATGCGCATACAATCGTTCCTCCAATATTACTGTTACATGAGTTAGTTTCATCTTTATGGATGACTAAGAAACAGACTCACATAAAAAACTTAATAAACCCTTGCATCTGTTCCAATTGCTCGATATATTCTTCGATTCGGTCTCTAAAAACGTATTGAACGAGTACAACAAACGAATTCATCGCAACGTGGGCTATAATCGGCACAAGAATACGATTTGTTTTTACATATAGAAATGCAAAGATAGAACCCATTACAAAGTAAATTAATAAATGTTTATAATCTTGGTGCACCAGTGCAAATAATAAAGAACTTACAATCAACCCTACAGCAAAGTTATATTTCTTATATAAAGTTCCAAAAATAATTTTCCGGAAAATGATTTCTTCTAATATAGGTCCCGCAACTGTAACAGCAACAATGATAGCAGCTGAAGACATGATTAAATTCATAATCTGTTGAGTATTTTCCGAACCTGGTTCAATCCCGAAAACTAGTTGTTGGATGGATGCCGCAATTCCTTGTCCAAATAAAGCCATAAAGAAACCTAATACGGACCAAAGAATGGTACTTGACAAGCTGGCTTGTGCACTTCTAAAGTCTTTCTCTCTAAAGTCTGTACGAAGTATCCATAAAATAACGAGAAGTCCTACAATGAAACTAATAGTTATCCAATAGCTAAATAATAAAGACTCCCTCGCAGCCTGTTCTAATCCTTCTCCGACTCCAAGCTTTAACATAATAGGAACTCCAATTATTCCAGAAAACTGCATAACAACATATGCGATAATTACTTTCCAATAAGTCTTAGTCATAGTTTACTCCTTATGTGATGATTCCATCGTATTGTACCATATAAATACATTTGACCTGTACTAGGAAGGTCTGTAAGTACATATAGTAGTCTTTGTAATGTAAAAAACAATAGATGTTTATAGTGTACGCTCTATTAGGAAATTAATGTTTAGATTATTTTCTAATGTGACATAATGGAAAGGGCTGTAAAGAGAAAAAAATTATGCAAGATACTTGCAAAATTGGTTTTGATTATTTAATATAATAATTGTGTTAGCACTCAAGTGTTACGAGTGCTAATAAAGACATAATTATTAAAAACTATACTTAACGTACATTTGAGGAGGTTGTTTCACATGTTAAAGCCAATAGGTGATCGCATTGTAATTGAACTTGTCCAGTCAGAAGAAAAAACTGCAAGTGGTATCGTATTACCTGACACTGCTAAGGAAAAGCCTCAAGAAGGAAAAGTAGTAGCTGTAGGTACAGGTCGCGTACTAGATAGCGGTGAGCGCGTTGCTTTAGAAGTGGCAGAAGGCGACAGCATTATTTTCTCTAAATATGCTGGTACTGAAATAAAATACGATGGCAGAGAATTTTTAATCTTAAAAGAAGCTGACGTATTAGCTGTAATCAACAAATAATATTAAATTACTAAAAAGATATATGAACATATTCTGAGGAGGTCTTGATCATGGCAAAAGATATTAAGTTCAGTGAAGAAGCTCGTCGTTCTATGCTTCGTGGTGTAGATAAATTAGCAGACGCTGTAAAAGTAACATTAGGACCAAAAGGACGTAACGTAGTATTAGAGAAGAAGTTCGGTTCTCCTTTAATCACGAACGATGGTGTTACAATCGCAAAAGAAATCGAATTAGAAGATGCATTCGAAAACATGGGTGCTAAATTAGTAGCTGAAGTTGCTAGTAAAACAAACGAAATCGCTGGTGACGGTACAACTACTGCAACAGTATTAGCGCAAGCTATGATTCGTGAAGGCTTAAAGAACGTTACTGCTGGAGCTAACCCAATGGGAATTCGAAAAGGTATCGAAAAAGCAGTTGCTGTAGCTCTCAATGAGCTAAAAGCGATCTCTAAACCTATCGAAGGTAAAGCTTCAATCGCACAAGTTGCTGCTATCTCTGCTGCTGACGAAGAAGTAGGTCAATTAATCGCAGAAGCAATGGAGCGCGTAGGTAACGACGGCGTTATCACATTAGAAGAGTCTAGAGGTTTCACTACAGAGTTAGAAGTAGTAGAAGGTATGCAATTTGACCGTGGATACGCTTCTCCTTACATGGTAACGGACTCTGATAAAATGGAAGCTGTTTTAGACAATCCATATATCTTAATTACAGATAAAAAGATTACAAACATTCAAGAAATCCTTCCAGTTCTTGAGCAAGTAGTACAACAAGGGAAACCTTTATTACTGATTTCGGAAGACGTTGAAGGTGAAGCATTAGCTACATTAGTAGTGAACAAATTACGTGGCACATTCAATGCAGTTGCTGTTAAAGCTCCAGGATTCGGTGATCGTCGTAAAGCTATGTTACAAGACATCGCTGTACTAACTGGTGGAGAAGTGATTACAGAAGAATTAGGCTTAGACCTTAAATCTGCAAACATCGGCCAATTAGGACGCGCGGACAAAATCGTTGTAACAAAAGAAAACACTACTGTTGTTAACGGACATGGAAACAGCGACGAAATCAAAGCTCGTATTGGCCAAATCCGTGCACAATTAGAAGAAACTACTTCTGAGTTCGACCGTGAAAAATTACAAGAGCGCTTAGCTAAATTAGCTGGTGGTGTTGCTGTAATTAAAGTTGGAGCGGCTACTGAAACAGAATTAAAAGAGCGTAAACTACGCATTGAAGATGCACTAAACTCTACTCGCGCTGCAGTAGAAGAAGGTATCGTAGCTGGTGGTGGTACGGCTCTAGTAAACATCTACAACAAAGTTGCTGAAATTCAAGCAGAAGGCGACGAAGCTACTGGTGTAAACATCGTATTACGTGCGATCGAAGAGCCAGTTCGTCAAATCGCATTCAACGCTGGTTTAGAAGGATCTGTAATCGTAGATCGTCTAAAACGCGAAGAAGTTGGAATTGGTTTCAACGCAGCAACTGGCGAGTGGGTAAACATGCTTGAAGCTGGTATCGTAGACCCAACGAAAGTTACTCGTTCAGCACTTCAAAACGCAGCAAGCGTATCTGCAATGTTCTTAACTACTGAGGCTGTAGTTGCAGATCTTCCAGAAGAAAAAGGTGCTGGCGGCATGCCTGATATGGGCGGCATGGGTGGAATGGGCGGCATGATGTAATCTGCCCCTGAAACCCTTGGTATGACTGGGTTTGTTGGTAAGGTGAGAGTGAAATGCTAACATTTTGCTAACATTGAGGATATTAACGGAGGCTTCTCATGAGTTCACTGAACTTTTGAGAGGCTTCTTTTTTCATTTCTTGGGTTACGTGGAGGTACACATTTTTCGTAACTTGATCGTCGGTATGACCGAGACGATCCATGATTTGTTCGAGTGAGACACGGGCCTCTGCTAAGAGAGATGTATGCGTATGTCTCAAAGAGTGTGGTGTTAAGTCTGTATTTAGTTCGGCGATAGTAAGAAGTCTCTTCATTCGATTTTGGACTGTTTTAATTACAATAGGATAACAAAATTGTCTTTCCATCTTTGCAAAGATAAAATCTTTATTGTAGTAATCTTTACCTAATCGCTTAATTACTTGGTTCTGGATTTCTTTGTGCTTCTTTAAAGCTTGAATTACTTCTTCATCTACAACAATTTTCCGCTTGGATTTTCGGGTTTCCGGAGGTACTAATAAGTACTCCAAAGTATTATTATTGGGATTGTAATAAGTCTTGGTAATACTTATAGTGTGGTTAATAAAGTCTATATCCTTCCAATTAAGAGCAACTAACTCCCCAACCCTCAAAAGGGCTTTATCAAAACCAACGAAATGAAGTAACTATGAATGACTTGATTATTAAAGGGAATTTAATCCAAAATAAGGAATCTTATGATACACTTTGGTTATCTAGTTTCGAAATATAAAATTTATTATCTCTTAGTCAACTAATTAGGAGGTTTTTTGCTTAGGGGGATTATATGTATAATCTGCTGGTTTTCTTAGCGATAGCTTTTATTGGAATAATACTTTTTTTAATGTTTACAAAAATGAAGCCGTGGAAATCCATTGTAGTAACCATATTAATAATAATAGGTACTTTATTCCTAGTAGGCTTTCGCTTTACTGCATCAAGTGCTTTACCTAATGGCACTAAACCAATAGAAAGTAAAGAAACAACTTACGGGAAAGCAATATTATATGAAAATGTAAATAACGATACATTTGGCTTGGCGAAAATGCATCGAAGTATTGGGTTTTTGTATCATTACTCAGGTGGCAATTCTGGCTACACACTTGAAGGAGATGAACCATTCCAGGCTGCTGGTTTTGGAAGTGATGAAAAAGATGGTTTTATGATTGGAGTTAGAACTGGTAATCCAGATATAAAATATATTGTGGTTGGTAACCACCTGGAAGGCTTAACGCCATCAGAGCCTTACAACTTCAATATGGAAACGGTTGAGAAATATCCCGATAGCTACCATGTCAAAGAGCTAGTTGATAATCATGCCTTCTTTGTACTAGATGAGTATTCTGAGGCAACATGGACAATAAGAGCACTTGATAAAGATGGTAATCTAATTGCAGATAAATTATTCGGAACTGGTGAAGCAAGATATATTGACTGGTAAACTCTAAAAGTTGTTTTGATAGTTAAAAGCGACAATAATTCAAACTAGAACTCCCAATTATATGGAAGTTCTAGTTTTTCTGCTGATATCAACATTAAACTTTAACAGAGCCAAAATAAAAGAGGTAAACTGCATTATCTAAATGTTATGTCAAAAAAATAGTTTATGCTAACATTTGCTAACGCAATTAATAATAAATAGGCTTCTCGTGAGTTGTTAAAACTTGTGAGAAGCCTTTTCTTTTTTTTGTGGAGTTGAAAAAAATATCGATTTTTTTAATATTGACACTATTTATGTTTAGAAATTAATATATAGTCAAGCAAATAATTCTACAGTACTCTACTTCGAAAATAAATCTAAAAGCATAATTAAAACCTCAAACTTTTATTGATAGAAAAAATTTCTCCCTTATGGTGCCATACCTCCACTAGATTAAACCTTTAACGCAGACATCATTTCTAAAAAACTAAGAGTTGATAGAATTTTGCAATTCATTGTGGTTGTTATTTACCAAAACCTTTGAAGTTAAAGCTTGATTCAAAAGAGGAGGTGGCTGAAATTAATAGCCAAACATTCAACAGTTACACAAAAGAGGATTTTTTGAGTGAAGTTTTTATAGATGAAAACCAATATGATACGATCAGGGATCTTTTACAATATAAAAAGAACATAATTTTTCAAGGACCGCCGGGTGTTGGGAAAACCTTTTTATCAAAGCGACTTGCTTACTCTTTAATGGGGGAAATAGATTCAGAACGTGTGGAATTGCTGCAATTTCACCAAAATTATGCTTATGAAGATTTCATTATGGGATATAGACCAGATGAAAACGGGTTTTCGCTACAATATGGAATCTTCTATAAGTTTTGTGAGCGTGCCCTAAAAAATCCAGAACGGGATTATTATTTTATTATTGATGAAATTAATAGAGGTAACCTGTCTAAGGTTTTTGGTGAATTGATTATGCTAATTGAAAGTGATAGGCGTGGCGAATATGTCACAATGGGGTACTCTAATAAGAAATTCACCGTACCAAATAACGTATACCTGATAGGAACAATAAATACAGCATCGCGTGCTTCAGCCCAATTAGAAGTAGCAATTCGCCGTAGATTTGCGTTCGTGACACTTAAACCAGCATTTAATGAGGGGTGGAGAAGAGCCATTCAAGAATCTGGTGTATCTACTGTTATGGTAAACAGAATCCTGCTTGCCGTCGAGAAAATGAATAAAGAAATAATCGGTGATATCCAGTTAGGACCTGGTTATGCAATTGGTCATAGTTTCTTCACATCGAAACCTGAATATATGGATGAACAGGAATGGTATGATGGAATTCTGACCTTTGAGATCATTCCTTTATTGGAGGAATATTTCTTTGACCGCCCAGAAATAGTTAAAGATCTTATTGAGGGGATCTAAAAATGGAGAGGTAATTTAATCATTTAAGTCAGGTAATGAAAAGAGGCTTCTCACGAGTTGTATAAACTTGTCAGAAGCCTCTTCTATTATATATGTGTATCCCATTAATACAGGCACCATTTTTGGGTTATTATGGAGTATTATTCAGAGAATATAAAAAAACAGGCCTTGATAAAGGGCCTGTTTGGATAAATGATATAAGATTAAGCAGCTTTTTGAACGTTAGAAGCTTGAGCTCCACGAGCACCTTGCTCAACGTCAAACGTTACTTTTTGACCTTCGTCTAAAGATCTGAAGCCGTCAGTTTGAATTGCTGAGAAGTGTACGAATACATCGTCTCCATTTTCTCGTTCGATAAAGCCAAAACCTTTTTCTGCATTAAACCATTTTACTGTACCTTGTTCCATTTTTGTTGCCTCCTAGTGCGTTACCACACATTATATTACTATCCTTGGACAAAGTATCATCAAGATGAAAAGTTAATATTCATACTATCCCTTACACCGAACAAAAATAATTCTTCTTTATCATATCATGAAACGTAAGAAAATACAAATTTTTGTCATTTGAGTGAGTTTCATCATGTACAAGTACTAAACGAAAAACGAATATTATACCTATTCTTTCATATAATTTGCGCTTTATATCGAACGTTATTTAATTATTATAAAGTTAACATTCGTTCTTCACTAAACGAACAGTAATTATGAAATTGATTCATTTAGCAAAAATAGTAAAAATCCACAAAGAAAAAGAAGAGCATTATGCAATACAAACAAAGAGCTCATAATGATTAAGTTATCGATCTACGTTAATAGGTAGAGATACAGAATATATACGGGAAAATTAATTTCTCTTTTTTGGAAATTCGATACACTTTCTATTATATTTACCTTTCCTAACTTTTAAAGAAAAAGTAGTTGACTCGTAAAGTAATTTTATGATATTATTAAAAATTTGATAAAAAATAATATATGTGTTATACTTAAGAAGGTTACCATATATGGAGGTGGATTATTTGTTCCAAATTGGCGATAACATTGTATATCCAATGCACGGAGTAGGTATAATTAATTCCCTGGAAGAAAAGGAAATATCAGGGGAAAAACAACAGTATTATGTCATACGAATGTTAATCAGCAATATGCAAGTCATGATTCCTAAGGGTAAAATATTGAGTTCAAGTATACGTCCAGTTACTGACATAATTGCATTAAAACACATTATGCACATTTTTCAGCATGGAGAATCAGATAGATTACTGCCGTGGAAACAAAGGTTTAAAGTGAACACGGACAAAGTTAAAACGGGTAAAATACAAGAAGGTGCTGAAGTTGTACGTGATTTAATGCGTATGAAGAAAGAAAAAGCACTTAATACAAGCGAAAAAAAAATGCTAGAAAACGCAAATCAATATTTAATTAGTGAACTTAGACTAATTAAAGGAATCACTGAAAATCAAATAAAAAGTTTCTGCTAAGGTTAATTATTTATTAAGCATACATCTCCCAAAAATGTCCTGAATTTTTTGGGAAAATAATTACTATTAAATGTACAACATACACACTCAACTTCCTCCAAACATTTTTAGAGCACTAACTTCTTTTGTTATTTCTACAACTTAATCCATTTCAAATTTGGTGCAGACCCCCAATGCAGTAAATTTTTACTGTACGGGGGTCTTGCGCCTTCAATCCTCACCTACTCCTATACACCCCAGGTGAAACTCCGTATTTCTTTTTAAATACTCGATGAAAATAGGCGTACGAGCTAAAGCCGCAGTTTTCTGCGATGTTTTCGAGTGTCATTGTCGTGTACTTCATTTGATCAATTGCAGCAGATATTCGGATATCTTGCGCGTATTCAATGATTGTTTTTCCTGTTATATCTTTAAAAAGATGTACTGCTCGGGAGACACTTAGACCAGCATGTTTAGCTACATCCTCCACCATAAGGCCAATGGTGGCATGTTCCTCTATATAACGAAGCATCCTTGTTACAACATAGGGTCTAGTGATATCAGAAGTTGTCTCATTCACGGCTCGTTCTAAAGTTAAACAAAGTGCTTTCAATAAATGAGAGGGTAGTTCATTACCTTTTTCCGATAGGGGTCTACGCTTTTCTAAAGTAAGATGTCTCCATAATGATAATATTCTATCTTCTAAGTCGATTTTTGATAGGCGTGGTTTTTCTGAACGGTTCCACCATTCCTCTATCCATGATCCGGATATAGATAAATGATAATCCGCACTAACTTCCTCTTCCTCAATTTTCAGTTCATAAAAATCGCCAGGTATAGCGAATAATAAATCTCCTTTTTTCATACTGTGCTTTTCGTTATTTAGCGTTATTTCACTAGTTCCTTCTGTTTGTAACCGAATCAAATAGCCTGTTAAAGCGTCCGTATCTTGAGAATAATAACCTTTTGTATGATAGGAATACCCACAAAAACGAATATATGTGTCCAAAGATTTTTCTCCAATCTATAAATAAATAGCAAAATAGTTCATGTTTCCATTATATTATCTATTTTGTATAATTTCTATCTATTTTATGATGTTTACATATATGAAAGCGTTTTTATCTATAAGATGAAAAGAGGAGGCATACGATGAGAATTCCAATTGCAGTACAATTGTATACGTTGCGAGAAGAAATAGAGAACGATTTTGCTGGAACGTTAAAAAAAGTGGCTGAGCTAGGATATGACGGTGTGGAACTAGCGGGTTATGCTGGCTTACATGTAACAGAAGTGAAAAGTCTGCTTGATCAATTTGGACTTCAAGCACCTTCTAGTCATGTCCCATTAGAGCAATTAGAGGAAAACTTGGACAAAGTAATAGAGGAACAAAGAATTTTAGGAACTCAGTATATTGTTGTCCCTTATATTAAGCCAGAAGAGCAAAATGAGGAGCGTTACCTATCGCTTATTTCTTTTTTAAAAGAGGCGGAAGTTGCGTGTAAAGAGCAAGGATTCACTCTTTGCTACCATAACCATGATTTTGAACTAGAAAAGCTGAGCGATGGTAGAAAAATATTGGAAGCAATACTGGAAGACACATCTATTAATGCGGAGTTTGATGTGTATTGGCTAACAAAGGCAGGAGAAAATCCGGCAGAATGGCTAAATCGCTATAGTGGAAGAACGCCGCTTGTCCATTTAAAAGATATGACGCTAGATGGCGAAAAGTTTTTTGCTGAACTTGGTACTGGTGGCGTAGATATGGAATCGATTCTACAAATCGGAGAAAAGCAACAAGTAAAGTGGTGGATTGTCGAGCAAGATGTGAGCCGACGCACGCCATTAGAAAGTATTGAAATTAGTATAAACTACTTAAAACAAAAATTTGGAGTGAAATAATATGTTGAATGTAACAGTTTGGAATGAATTTCGTCATGAACAAAAAAATCCGGTAGTTAGAGACATTTACCCGGAAGGTATTCACGGTGCAATCGCTAACTTTTTAAAAGAAGAGCATAACGTAAAAACGGCAACTTTAGATGAAGCAGATCATGGTTTAACAGATGAAGTGCTTAAGGAAACAGATGTTTTAATTTGGTGGGGCCATATTGCTCACGATGAAGTAAGCGATGAAGTAGTAGAAAAAGTGAAGAAACGCGTATTAGAAGGAATGGGACTGATTGTCCTTCACTCCGGTCACTTTTCAAAAATTTTCAAAACGTTGATGGGAACGTCATGTGACTTAAAGTGGCGAGAAGCAGATGAAAAAGAAAGGCTATGGGTGGTAGACCCAAGTCATCCTATCGTAGAAGGAATTGGAGAAAAAATCGAGCTAGAAAGAGAAGAAATGTACGGAGAACATTTTGACATTCCAGCACCAGAACAACTAGTGTTCTTAAGCTGGTTTGAAGGTGGAGAAGTATTCAGAAGCGGATGTACTTATAGTAGAGGAAATGGGAAGATTTTTTACTTCCGTCCTGGACATGAAACATATCCAACTTATCATAATGAAGAAATCCAAAAGGTTATTAAAAACAGTGTAAGATGGGCGGCGCCAACAAAACGTTCTTACCCTGTTTACGGAAACGCACAGCCACTTGAAGAAATTAAACCGAAAAACTAGTAATGCAATGAAGTTACAAATTCACTAGAAACAAAAATAGAGATGCAATTCATAATCGAAATAAATAGGAGGAATTTTTATGAGTAAATTAAAAATTGGAGTTATTGGTTGCGGAAGTATCGCTAAACATCGCCATTTACCAGAGTATGCGAACAATAAGCAAGTTGAAATTGTAGCTGTATGTGACATCGTGGAAGCGCGTGTAAACGAATTTGCAGAACAGTACAGCGCGAAAGCTTATACGAACTATGAAGAACTTTTAGCAAATCCTAAAATAGATGCAGTAAGTGTTTGTACACCAAACTATCTACACGCTCCTGTTTCGATTGCAGCACTTAAGGCTGGAAAACACGTTTTATGTGAAAAACCTATGGCAACATCTAAAGAAGAAGCAGAAGAAATGATCCTAGTTGCAAAGCAAACGAATAAAAAGCTAATGATCGCCCATAACCAACGCTTTGTACCTTCCCATCAAAAAGCGAGACAATTAGTGGCAAGTGGCGAGCTTGGGAAAATTTATAGCTTCCGTACAGCATTTGGTCATGGCGGTCCAGAAGGATGGAGTGCAGACGGAAAAGAAAGCTGGTTCTTTAATAAAGAAGAAGCATTCATCGGAGCAATGGGAGACCTTGGTGTTCACAAAACAGACCTTCTTCGCTATATCCTTGGAGAAGAATTTGCAGAAGTAGGCGCATTTATCGAGACTAGTGCAAAACAAAATACAGATGTAGATGACACAGCTGTATGTGTATTAAGAACAGAAAGTGGCATTATCGGTACGTTAGCAGCTAGTTGGTCTTACGTTTCAAAAGAAGATAACGCTACAGTTATTTATGCAGAAAACGCCATTGTACGTTTGGAAGATGACCCTGTTAACTCTGTTATCGTTCAATACAAAACGGGTGAAGTAGTGAAATATGAGTTAGGTGGCATTCAAACGAACGATTCTGGAGGACAAACAAGCTCTCAAATTATCGATCAATTTATTAATAGCATCATCAATGATGTAGAACCACCAGTTTCGGGTGAAGAAGGAATGAAATCTCTTCAAGTCGTTTTAGCTGCGCTAGCATCTAATGAAACAAAACAAATTACAAAAATATAAGTGGTGAAGAAATAATGACGAAGTTAAGAATGGGAATTATCGGCACGGGCGGGATTGCTCGTGACCGTCACATCCCGGCGTACCAACAAATAGAAGATATGGTGATGTTAGAAGCGGTTTGTGATGTTAACCTAGATGCTGCGAACGCCGTTGCTGAAAAATTCGGGATAAAGAAAGTGTTCACAGACTATAAAGAATTACTAAGAGAAGTAGATGCCGTAACGATTTGTACCCCAAATAAATTCCATGCCGAAATAACGATTGCAGCATTAGAAGCGGGTGTTCATGTTTTATGTGAAAAGCCAATGGCGATGAAAGCTGAGGAATCGGCATCTATGATTGAAGCTGCTAACTCTTCAGGAAAAGTATTATCGATAGGTTTCCATTATCGCTTTACAAAAGAAGCCCAAGCAGCGAAGAAACTAATTTTGGCAGATGAAATTGGTAAACCAATGGTGGCTAGAGTTCATGCGATGAGAAGAAGAAAGGTTCCTGGATGGGGAGTTTTTACGAATAAAGAACTTCAAGGTGGCGGAAGCCTTATTGATTGGGGATGTCACTTCTTAGATCTATCCCTTTGGTTACTAGGAAATCCGAAGCCAGTGGAAGTTGTCGGTCAATCGTATAACCGTTTAAGCAAAATGCCGAACCAAGTGAATGAGTGGGGAAGCTTTAACCATGATACATTTGATGTGGACGATCATGTTACAGCGTACATTCGATTTGATAATGGAACAACGATGCTATTTGAAACGTCTTGGGCGGCTAATGTAAAAGAGGATTCAGAAGGTGTTAGCATTTCAGGGGATAAGGGCGGAATCGATTTATTCCCATTAGAACTAAATCAAGCAAAACACGGAATGTTAACGAGTAGTAAAGTTGACTGGATTCCAGGTGAAATAAACCCAGGTCTTGCGCAAGTAACGAATTTCGTTGAAACGTGTTTAGGTAAAAGCGAATTAGTTGTAAAGCCAGAAGAAGCAATGCGCGTATCTCAAATTATCGATGCTATTTACTTAAGTAGTGAAACAGGTAAAAGCGTACAATTATAAAAGGAGGTAATATATATGAAATTAGGTGTCTTTACCGTATTATTTTCTCAAAAAAACTTAGATGAAATGCTTGATTATGTAAAACAAGCAGGCGTCAAAGCGGTTGAAATTGGAACAGGTGGCTATCCAGGAAATGCACACTGTGATATCGATGCGTTACTTGAAAGCGAAGAATTACGCAAAGAGTATTTAGAAAAAGTGACTTCTCGAGGAATAGAAATTAGTGCGTTTAGTTGTCATGGCAATCCTATTTCACCAGAAAAAGCTTTCGCTGAAGAGTCAAACGAAGCATTAAAGAAATCAATTAAACTAGCGAGCTTAATGGGAGTTCCCGTTGTAAACTGCTTCTCCGGTACTGCTGGTGACCACGAAGGAGCAAAATACCCGAACTGGCCAGTAACACCGTGGCCTACAGAATATGGCGCAATTTTAAAATGGCAATGGGAAGAAAAGTTGATCCCTTATTGGAAAGAGATGGGCCAATACGCAAAAAGTCATAACGTAAAAATTGGCTTAGAGCTTCACGGTGGATTTTTAGTTCATACACCATACACGTTACTGAAACTTCGTGAAGAAACGTGTGATGCAATCGGTGCTAATTTAGACCCTAGTCATTTATGGTGGCAAGGAATTGATCCAGTAGCGGCTATTAAAATTTTAGGAAAAGCTAATGCCATCCACCATTTCCATGCAAAAGATACATACATTGACCAAGAAAATGTCAATATGTATGGTCTAGTGGACATGCAGCCATACGGCGAAGTCCAAACGAGAGCATGGACATTCCGTTCCGTCGGTTGTGGCCACAGCATTCAAGAATGGTCCGACATGATCAGTGCATTACGCACATATGGGTATGACTACGTCGTTAGTATTGAACATGAAGATCCATTAATGTCTGTTGAGGAAGGCTTTGCAAGAGCAGTGAAGAACTTAAATTCGATTATTATAGAAGAGAAACCAACCGATATGTGGTGGGCGTAATTCCCTTCTCTCAGATGAAGTGATAGCATAAAAGTAAAAGACCATCCTGCCTATACGGTGACTGGATGGTCTTTTTATAATAGACTTCCCTGTCTAAACGTTGACTGGAAGTAGTTGGTAAGACGCCTACCTCATATTCACATTCGTATTATGCTTTGGCCAAAATGAACTTGAGAGAGCATATCAAGTTCATTATTGAATAATTCTTTGATCAAAATGAACTTGAGAGACCGTATCAAGTTCATTATGGGATAATTCCTCGATCGAAATGAACTTGAAAGCCCATATCAAGTTCATTATGGAATTAGCTTTTGGCCAAAATGAACTTGAGCAGGTTACCGAGTTCGATAGTTTCATCAACGCTACTTACTTTTCCTCACCAAAAGCCTCCGGAATCATTTTAAATCCTTCAATTACAGTATCTTCTTCTACTTCTATCATTAAATAACTTTTGCCACTAAACTGAATTTGTTTTACATACCTTAAGTCTTGTGGACTGATGGAGATATTAGCTATTTTTGTGTTGATCTTAATAGATTTAGAATTGTATTTTGGTAAAACACTACTTGCTTTAATTTCATACTTTTCGTCATCAATAACTCGTTGGAAAGCTAATTCCACTTTGTCCGTACTTGCTTCTTCTACACCACTCATTCTTAATACACGACCGACGTCTTCGTAGTCCAATTTCGGTTGTTCTTCTTCTTCATTCTCTTGGATCATACGGTGAATTTCATCATACACATTCGAGAGTGTAGAAGTACTTAATTGATCACCTGTCACGTTTTTAATAATTTCTTCAAAAACGATCTTATCATCTTTTGCTGTCATCGTCTCTTCGCCATTTAGGACGTCCTCTATGAACGTATGATCAGGTTCGTGCACCTTTCCTGCGGAGTAAAGAACGTGATTAACGTCTGCTGCGTTATCCGTAAAACTTGGGAAAAGAAATCCTGCAATTGGTGCATTAAGGTTAATAACGGGGTCTAAAACAAAATTGTATTTAAACTCTTTTCCTACATAATCAAAAAGCAGTTCTTTCTTCGGTTCTTGTGTGTTGTTAATACTACACAATATAAAAGGATGAGAATAAACGGTACCTCTATCATTTTCTTCTGTATCATCTCCTCCGCGCTTCATCTTCTTTCTGTATTCGCCACGTATAAATGTAACAACGATATCCATCTCATATTGGCGACTGGCAAGCATTTTACTTATTACTTGAAGCATCTGCTCTCTCCAACCGTCAACATCTGGGCTTAATAACCCTTGATGCAAAATAAGCTGGCTATTATTGTCCGCATCGCGACGAAACTTTAGTTCAAATAGTTTCTCGTCTAGTTGACCACCAAGCATTTTTTTAAAGTTATTTAAAAACAATTCTTGTTGGTCTTTATCTAGCATTTCGAAAGGTTGGCTTTGGTGGTGGTATATGTCATTTGATTCCTTCAGTATATACACATTAAAAATGTCGCTTATTTTTAAAGCTTCGTTTTCAGGTTTAAATTGTTTTCGAAAATGTGCGATGTCTTTTTTATTCATAATTTAAAAACACTCCTAGATTAAAAGATACTTTATACTAAACGAAAGCATCCTTTATTTTATCATAGCTAAGAAGTAATTGATTAGGAATGAAGATAGAAGTATGACAGAAAAATACTTTACTGTGTACAAAATATATTCAACTGGATTTTATAAAAATAATCTCATATGGACTATTCCTACAATAAAACATTTAAGGAAATTAGTTTTTTTGATAAAATTAATAAAAGTAAAAAATTAAGCAAATTTAGAATATTTCGCTAGTTTTGCTGTATAGGAGTTGTGAATATGAACTTACTGTCTATGGCTCTTAATAAGTTGGAGAAAGCAATCGTTATCGTATCGGATCAAAATGAAGTTGCTTTCATAAACGAGGCGTGTGAAAAACTCTTTGAAATTGATAAAAAAGATTCCGTTGGGAAAGATATGGAGAGTCTTTTTGCTAATCAATCAGAAGGCGGAACGATAGATTTAAACAAAGAAACTAGTGAACATATTGTCATTAATGGGAAAACGTATCAATACACAATCACCCTATTGGAAGAAGACCAACAAAAGGGTGGAAAATTAATAACGTTTACTAAAGTTTCTTTCCATAATGTAATGAAGGATATTAATTTTAACACCATCTTCAATTGTGCAGACGATGGAATGATTTTACTTGAACTGAATGACTTAGAACCTAAAGTGATAGATGTGAATGAGAAAATGTTAGAAATTCTTGGATATTGTAAAGAAGAATTTCTAACTTTGAGAATGAATGATATCTTGCACCAAGACTATCATCAAGTTGCAATGGATACGCAGAAGAAATACTTAGAAACAAAAGATCCCATATCGGAATCTATCGATACTGTTTATTTGAATAAATATAATGAAAATGTGTATGTAGATGTCACGTTAACAAAATATGAGCAAGAGAATAAAACGTTTGTGATTGTGAATGCCAGGGATAAGACAGTACAAAAGCATTATAAAGATATGTTATTAGAATCTATTAACTTTAATCAAAAACTGTTAGATTCTTTACAAATGTGTGTTTCTGTAATAGAGAATGGGCGTATGGTCATGTCTAATAGTAGAGGGTATGAATATTTTTATTTAGACCCTATTACACAAAATATTCAAGGCTTAACGGTAGAAGAATGGTTTGAACTTTTAACTCCTAATATGGCTGAGCCAGACGTTGTTTTTCCTTATGCAATAGAGATAATAAAAGTAGGAGCACCTGTTAGAGATTGGGAAATAAAGTTGAAGGATGGTCGTTACTTAAAAGTAGATTTCATACCGATACGACTAAGTGGTGATAAAACGCTATATGTGTTTGTCGGAGCGGATATAACGGATATGAAACAAATGTTAGATTCGTTAGCGAGAGCAAAAAGAGAAGCGGAAAATGCCACTCAAGCTAAAAATTTGTTTTTATCCCAAGTAAGTCATGATTTACGAACACCGTTAAATAGTATATTTGGTTTTGCTCAACTATTACAAATGCAAAAGGAAGGTTCGTTGAAACAAAATAGTTGGATCAATAAAATATATGATTCGGCCAAATTGTTGAATGGATTGCTACAAGACGTACTAGACTTTTCTGTCCTTGAGTCTGGTAATGTGAAATATAATAATGAACCACTTTCTATCATAAAATCTATGAAGCTGGCGTGTGGAGCAGTAGAGGGAATAGCGCGAAGTAAGAATATAGTTTTAACAAATAATTATCCGTTAAGAGATACGTTCGTTTACGGTGATGAAAATAGGTTAAATCAGATATTACTTAACCTTCTTTCTAACGCGATTAAATACAACAAGGAGTTTGGGAAAGTGTCACTAAATGTAGCGATTTCAAGAAATAGTGTTATATTTCATATTGAAGATTCTGGTATAGGGATCGAGGAACATAACCTGCCTTTTGTATTCCAACCATTTTATCGTGTAAATGGACAAACAACCGAAGAAGGCACAGGTCTTGGATTAGCTATAGTAGCATCTTTGGTGCAACAATTGGGTGGCACATATGGAATAGAGAGTAATATTGGAGTCGGTACAAAAGTGTCGGTAACGATACCTATTTTCCAGTGTGAAGAAAGTAAAACTGAGTCCCAATGCGAAAGCGTTAGGAGTAATTGAGTTAATAACTGTATATAAAGAATATAGTAAGCTAATCGAGGACAATAAAAAGCAGGACCGAAAAACGATTAGGTTTTTGTCCTGCATTTTTATAAATTAATCTGATAAGTGTTCAAAAATGTTCATGATCAATGCTTCAAATTTACCTCGTTGCTGTTTTGATACACCTTTTATTTGATCACGATTAGCTAACAAATATGCTTCGAATTCATTGCTTCCTATCGGTAGTCTTGATGAAGTTTACAAATAACTGACAAATGTAGACAAAAGTATTATGGTTCAAATTTACTATTTTTTCAAGTTTCATTTGTAAGAAAAACTCGAAATATGTTGATGGAATATAGAATAATGACGTGTCAGACAAAATTCCTATCGTTATAAAAAAAGATTATTTATGTTTACGTATATTCGTATTCGGTTACTTACCTTGTATACAAAACAAGGAGGACAAGTAAATGAAAAAAACATCTTACATTTTAACAGGGGTATTTGCAGCATCGTTATTTTTAGTTGGTTGTAACACAGACACGGAAGTAGATAATCCAGCACCAGAGGATGTAGTAGTAGAAGATGAGAATGATGGTTTTGACATGGATGGTGACGATGGAGAGGTTTTTGAAGAAGAAGAGCCAGCAACAACAGCATTTGGTTTTACTCATTTTGATATGAAGGCAAGCTATGAAGGTATGGGAGAAAATTATGAAGTATATTATGAGCACAAAACAGACGAAGTTCATGCAGAAATCGATGATGCAAGAACTGGTATGAACCTAGAAGGTGACGAAGCTTATACAGAGCTAGAAGGAATCTTCCAATCGTTAGATATTAATAGCATGATGACAGAAGAAGAAATACTTAGAGCTGTAATTGATGGATTCAACTTAGATGAAAGCTATGAAAAACTAGAAGTAAAAATTACGTTTGAAGATGGAACAGAAGTTGACGTAGAACACGACCAAGATAACGAATAATAATTAAAGGCTGGGACAAAACCAGCGAACTAAATTGAGGAGGCCTGTAAGAACATTTTTTGTTCTTGCGGGCCTCTACTTATTAATGGAACAAAGAAATTATTTGATACGAAAGATAATCCTTGATGAACTCTCTAGAAAAGAACTTCATTAACCTGATGAAGTACAACTCCACCCAATATTTAATGGCCGATGAACTTCATAAACCTGATGAAGTACAACTACACCTAATATTTAACGCCCAATGAACTTCATAAGCCTGATGAAGTAAAACTCCACCCAATATTTAATGCCCAATGAACTTCATAAGCCCGATGAAGTACAACTGCACCCAATATTTAATGGCCGATGAACTTCATCGGCCTCTTTAAATGATTGGCTGTGTTAATGTTCGCTGTTGATTTCCGTGCAAGGCTTCGCTTTCCGCGGGCGGGCCGGGAGCCTCCTCGACGCAAGCGTCTGTGGGGTCTCCCATTCCCCGCTTCTCCCGCAGGAGTCTCAGCCTTGCACGGAAATCAACAGGTATTAGTATATAATAATCAATACTAAACTTTAACAAAGCTAAATGATTAAACATGCGCAGAAATCATTAGCTAGATAACCTTGATAAAATATTATTCCTTACAACGTATACACCTGCAGGAGAAGCGATGACATGCTCGGAAATCAACAGAGGTGTAATGTTTAATGAAACCTTTTTATCTATTATGCGTTCTTATAACTGTTTAATAGTAGATCTATTTTTACCTAAAATTGGCCATACCTCACATTATCCTTTAGAAGCTTTAATTTGTTATTATGTATATATAAGGAAAATTTAGAAAATAAGAAAGGGAAACAAGCGTTAGGTCTCGAATAGTAAGTAAGTTAGGATATTTTGTCAAAAATTAAAAGATAAAGATAGAACATAGGGGGACGAGAGGAATATGGAGAACATGCAACCACAAGTGCAAAGAATTATAGATAATATTGGAAAAGTAATGATAGGTAAGCAACATGTAGCAGAGTTAAGTGTTGTATCATTATTAGCAGGCGGACACGTTTTATTAGAAGACGTTCCAGGAGTAGGAAAAACAATGATGGTTCGAGCTCTAGCAAAATCAGTTGGAGCAGAATTTAAAAGAATTCAATTTACCCCAGACTTACTTCCTTCAGATGTTACCGGAAGCTCCGTTTACAATCCAAAAGAATTACGTTTTGAATTCCGTCCAGGACCAATTATGGGCAATATTATTTTAGCAGATGAAATTAATCGTACTTCTCCAAAAACACAAGCTGCGTTACTTGAAGGTATGGAAGAGGCAAGTGTTACGGTTGATGGCAACACTTTGCAACTCGATAGACCTTTCTTTGTTATGGCTACTCAAAATCCGATTGAATATGAAGGGACATATCCACTACCAGAAGCGCAATTAGACCGTTTCTTGTTTAAAATGAATATGGGATACCCAACACCACAAGAAGAGGTGGATATTTTAAATTCAACAGAAAAGCGCCAACCAATCCATGAATTAGAGTCGGTTGTGACTTTAGAAGAGCTACGAGAAATGCAGTTACAAGTAAAAGAAGTGCATGTAGACCAAACGGTAAAAGAATATATTGTAGATATGATGAATCGTACACGTACCCATCAAGCGGTTTATTTAGGAGCGAGTCCTCGTGGATCTGTTGCACTTATGAAAGCGGCGCAAAGCTATGCTTTTGTTAAAGGCAGAGATTATGTACTTCCAGATGATGTTCAATACTTAGCAAAATATGCTTTAACACATCGTATTATTTTAAAATCGGAAGCGAAGTTTGAAGGAATTACGGCAGAACAAGTTATAGATAAAGTAATAAATCGCACACCTGTTCCAGTACAAAGGTCGATGAGTAGATCATGATGAAATTCAAGAAACTAAAAAAGATCTCGAAGTTATCTACTTTTTTATTTCTTGTCGCCATTCTCTTTGTATTCGCAATGTTTCAAGGTGGTTTTGTTAGTTGGTTTTTATTTTTCAGCTTCCTGCCATTTGCTATCTACTCTTTTATGATATTGTTATACCCGTTAAGAGATATAAAAGTATCCAGAACATTAGACAAAGAGAAATATAGAGCAAGAGATAGATTAATTGGGACGATTACAATAAATCGCATTTTACCGTTTCCGGTCAGTTACTTATTAGTGGAAGAAATAATGCCCTCTGACTTAGTTTTTTGTCAACAATCTACACAAGCTAAAAAAATATTTTTCCCATGGTTCAAACGTTCTTTTACTTTCCAATATGCTCTAGAACGCATACCGCGTGGAGAGCATACGTTCACAACTGTTCGTGTAAAATGTGGTGATTTTTTTGGTCTTGTAGAAAAAGAAAGAATCATCCGTGTGAAAAATTCATTTCTAGTATATCCTCATTATGAAGAAATGGTTTATAAGCAAAACGAAAATAAATTTGACCAAGGTTCAACTTCCTCCAAGATGAAGTTAATTCGTGATACATCAATGACAGTTGGTGTTCGTGAATATCAACCTGGAGACAGATTTTCTTGGATTGATTGGAAAGCTACAGCACGAAGAAATGATATTATGACCAAAGAGTTCGAACAGCAACAAAGTCATGATGTGTTAATTATATTAGACCGCTCACAACAATCTTCCTTTGAAAGTGCGGTTAGTGTAACGGCGGCTTTGACGAAAGCTGTATTAAAGTATGGTTCACAAGTAGGTCTTGTATCCATTGGAAAAGATCGCTCCAATTTTAGTATGAGGAGCGGTGAAGAACATTTTGCAGAAATGTATTATCATTTAGCACGTGTGCAACCAAACAACCTGTCTAGCTTCGGCAATACAGTTGAAATGGAAATCGGAAAAGTCTCTCCGCATGTTACGTTTATATTTGTGACTGGGAAGTTAGAAAAGGATACCGTTCAAACGATCGAAAAATTAACTTATCGCAACATGAATTTGCAACTTTACCTCACGAAGGATGATGGTAAGAAAATTTCTAAAGAAGAACTAACGCTTATGGAGTCATTAAAAAGAAGGAACGTAGATGTGAGGACAATATCAAAAGGACATTACACGTCTATGTTTAGTGAGGTGAGTTAACTATGTCCAACTCGACTCATTCAGAAAGAACCATGTATTCATTATTAATGCACTTGTTCGGTTTCTTACTTTTGTTAGAATGGGTTAGGCCTCTAAATCAGATAACAGATACGGCAAATTTATATGTTTTCGTAGTGTTTGTTGGTGTGGCCTTTACAATTTCCTATCTACAATTAGTTCCAATCATAAAAGTCACGATACAAGCTGGTTTTTTACTTTACTTTTTGCATAGTCTATATTTCATGGAATCTTTTTTGAGCAAAGCATGGCTAGAAGCTTTTTGGAGTCACATGAAATATAACTTTAATATTATGCTGGTGAACGATTGGTCTGCGATGAGCAATCTGTTTAGAACGCTGCTATTGTTTATTTTGTTATGGCTAATTAGTTATTTACTAATCTATTGGATTTTACATCGTAAAAAAATGTTTCTGTTTGTCGTGATGACGATATCATATGTAGCAATACTAGATACTTTCACCATATATGATGGTAGTATGGCTATTGTTCGACTAATGTTTGTAGGTATGTTGATTGTTGGTTTTGTTTATATGGAGCGATTAAGAGAAAAAGAGGGTTTGTTCAAAGATAAGAAAATTTGGATTGCTTGGGGAACTCCTCTTGTCGTATTCGTTTTAGTATCCACTGCATTCGGTTACCTTTCTCCTAAAGCGGAGCCGGTATGGCCAGATCCAGTTCCATTTTTAACAAGTGTCGGTGAAGGGATAGGTAATGGCACTGGCGATGTGAAGAAAATTGGCTATGGAGAAGATGATAGTCGTCTTGGTGGGCCATTTATTGGCGATCCTACTGTCGTTTTTAAAGCAGAGGTAGAGCGTAGACATTATTGGAGAGTAGAATCAAAGGACATATACACCGGAAAAGGTTGGGATAATACGGACGATGCTATCAATCGTGTAGATGACGGTGATATATCTGCTTTTCCTTGGTTTGCGGACGAAGTATCAACAGATAATTTGACTGCAAAGTTGTTTATGGAGTTAAAATACCCTCATATTAACTATCCGATTGGTGTTACAAACGTGGAAGCACTCGATGAAGACGTTGAAGTTCGGTATGAATTTAATGAAGCTACACAAAAAATTGTAACGAGAAACAGTTCCAACAATAATGAGGTACTGTTAGATTCTTATATGGTGGAATATGAATATCCTACATTTTATATTGAACGTTTAAAAGCAGTGCAAAGTGGAACGGGTTCAGAAAGTGATGAGGATTTTTATAATAGATATACGCAATTGCCATCTTCTTTACCTAATCGTGTGAAAAATTTAGCAGAAGAAATTACAGGATCTTTTCAATCGAGATACGATCAAGTAGTAGCAGTGGAAAGATATTTTGCCCGTAATGACTTTGAATATGAAACAACGAACGTTGCTGTTCCAAGAGGTAATGAAGATTACGTGGATCAATTTTTATTTGAAACGCAAATGGGTTACTGTGATAACTTTTCAACCTCAATGGTTGTACTACTCAGATCCGTTGGAATACCAGCTCGATGGGTAAAAGGGTATTCTGAAGGAGAATTTGTTACACTAAATGCTGATGGAACAAGAGTATATGAAGTAGCCAACAATAATGCACACTCATGGG
The DNA here is from genome assembly GCF_002335755.1 of Bacillus sp. FJAT-45066. Lineage (NCBI taxonomy): Bacteria > Bacillati > Bacillota > Bacilli > Caryophanales > Bacillaceae > Bacillus > Bacillus sp. FJAT-45066. The sequence goes on along the minus strand of NZ_NISQ01000001.1, from coordinate 2,817,476 downwards.
TAGAAGTGTATTTCCCTGAAGTAGGGTGGGTAACGTTTGAACCGACTAGCGGTTTTAACAACCCATACCGCTTTACGTATGAATCCATTTCAGGTGAAGGAGAAAACGGTAATGGAGAAGACCAAATTCCAGAACGAGCGGAAGAAAATGTAGATGGTCGTGATAGAAGTGAAAGTGAGTTACCAGAAGAAAAAGCTGATAGAAACAATACGACTGGAATTGACTTTGCGCTAGATATTACTTTTTCTTGGAAGGCTGTCGGTTTGATTGTTGGAGCGTTCGCTTTAACTTTCTTGTTGTTATGGACGACAAGGAAAAAATGGTCCCCGCATCTATACATTCTTCTATATAAGAATAGAAAAGATGATAAAGTGTTCTCGCTTGCCTATGCCAAATTATTAAAGCACATGCAAGCCAATGGACTTACGAGAGAACAAGGGCAAACTTTGCGCGAATACGCCAAACAAGTAGACCATTATTTTAAGTCTTCGGAAATGCAGACGTTGACTGATCGTTTTGAGCGTGTCATTTATAGAGGTAATTCTTCAAAAGAAGAATGGGAAAAATCCATTGAATTGTGGGAAAATTTAATTAAAAAGAGATCATCTTGACCGTAGTGTGACAGACTGATAGAATAAGAAACATTAAATGAACAACTTATATATATTGGCTTCATATATCCTCGATAATATGGTTCGAGAGTCTCTACCGGGTCGCCGTAAATGACCTGACTATGAAGGCAGTTTTTTTCTAGTAGACTAGGATTCTGCCTTCTTCATACTTATTTGGAGAATAGAATTTTAGTCTTTTTTGTTTATTCAAGACATGAAATTTCTACTATAGGAAAAAATAAGTCTACAACACAATTCTGTATATGGGGTGTGAGAAGGATGGAAAATATTCAAGAAATGATCGTCGTTTTAGATTTTGGTAGTCAATATAATCAGTTAATTACTCGTCGTATTCGTGAGTTTGGTGTATATAGTGAGTTACACCCTCATACGATTACAGCAGAAGAAATAAAAGAAATGAACCCAAAAGGTATCATTTTTTCTGGCGGACCAAACAGTGTATACGGAGAAGATGCATTTAGCTGTGATGAGCGAATCTTTGACTTAGGTGTTCCGGTACTTGGAATATGCTATGGTATGCAATTAATGACAAAACACTTTGGTGGAAGAGTAGAGAAAGCGGCACACCGTGAGTATGGAAAAGCTACTGTTACCGTAACAAATCAATCAACAATTTATAACGAACTACCTGAGCAACAAGTGGTTTGGATGAGCCATGGTGACCTTGTAGTGGAAGCGCCAGAAGGTTTTGTAACGGACATTACTAGTAGTTCTTGTCCGATTGCTGGAATTAGTAATGAAGAACGTAACCTTTATGGAGTGCAATTCCACCCAGAAGTACGCCATTCTGTATACGGAAATGACTTGTTAAAGAACTTTGTTTTCGGAGTTTGTGCATGTACGGAAAGTTGGTCAATGGAAAACTTCATTGAGTTAGAAATGGACAAAATTCGCGACTTAGTTGGAGATAAAAAGGTTCTTTGTGCCCTAAGTGGAGGGGTAGATTCATCTGTGGTAGCAGTATTAATTCATAAGGCAATTGGTGACCAGTTAACATGTATTTTTGTTGACCACGGCCTATTGCGAAAAGGTGAAGCGGAACAAGTAATGAAAACATTCACAGAAGGCTTTAACATGAATGTGATCAAAGTAGATGCAAAAGAACGTTTCATGGCAAAATTAAAAGGTGTTTCTGACCCTGAGCAAAAACGTAAAATTATCGGCAACGAATTTATCTATGTATTTGATGATGAGTCTTCTAAGTTAGAAGGTATTGATTACTTAGCACAAGGTACACTTTACACGGATATTATTGAAAGTGGTACAGCTACGGCTCAAACGATTAAATCGCATCATAATGTAGGTGGACTTCCAGAAGATATGCAGTTCCAATTAATCGAACCATTAAACACGCTATTTAAAGATGAAGTTCGTGCGTTAGGAACTGAGCTTGGTATGCCAGACGAAGTGGTTTGGCGTCAACCTTTCCCAGGACCAGGATTAGGTATTCGTGTTTTAGGAGAAGTGACAGAAGAAAAGTTAGAGATCGTCCGTGAGTCAGATGCAATTTTACGTGATGAAATTAGAAAAGCTGGATTAGAGCGTGATGTTTGGCAATACTTCACAGTACTACCTGACATTCGTTCTGTAGGAGTAATGGGAGATCAGCGTACGTATGACTACACAATTGGTATTCGCGCGGTAACGTCTATTGATGGAATGACATCTGACTGGGCTAGAATTCCATGGGATGTACTAGAAGCTATTTCGACAAGAATTGTAAATGAAGTAAATCATATCAACCGAGTTGTTTACGATATTACAAGTAAACCACCAGCAACTATCGAGTGGGAATAAGTAATTTCTAGTTTAAATACGAATGAAAACGAACATTCTTTAAAGAATGTTCGTTTTTTAGTTGACTTTTCTTTTGGTGTGAAATAAAATGAGAGAGTAATAATTTAATAGTTCATATGTCGTATAATGTCGGGAATATGGCCCGAAAGTTTCTACCAGGCTACCTTAAATAGCTTGACTACGAGATATTGTAAAATATAGATGCCCTTTTTATTGTTTTGAATTGGGTTGAATCTCTGTTTTCTATGTCCTCGTATGTTAAGCGCTCTGGTTAGAAAGAGCGCTTTTTTTAATTTTATTTATATTCGAGGAGGATGCACCATATGAAGCGTTATTTTGAGTTTGAAAAGCACAGTACAAGTTACAGGAAGGAATCTATTGCTGGTTTGACAACATTCTTAGCAATGGCATACATCTTAATTGTTAATCCATTTATGTTATCACTAGGATCTGTTCCTGATCTTCCAGATTCCATGAGAATGGATCAAGGTGCGGTATTTACAGCTACTGCATTAGCAGCAGCAATCGGATGTTTAATTATGGGTCTTTATGCTAAATACCCAATTGCACTAGCACCAGGAATGGGGTTAAACGCATTCTTTGCTTATACGGTAGTGTTAGTAATGGGTATTCCTTGGCAAACGGCATTAGCGGGTGTATTCGTATCCGGTATTATTTTTATCTTTTTAACATTATTCGGTGTTCGTGAAAAAATTATAAATGCCATCCCTGAACAATTGAAATATGCAGTTGGAGCGGGTATTGGATTATTTATTACATTTATCGGTTTCCAAAACTCAGGTATTATTGTTTCACAAGATGCAACCCTAGTTCAACTAGGTGACTTAACGAATGGTAATACGCTACTTGCAATCTTTGGATTAGTAGTAACAGTCATTTTAATGGTAAGAGGCTTTAAAGGCGGTATTTTCTTCGGAATGGTAATTACAGCTATTGCTGGTATGGTAGTTGGATTAATTCAAGCTCCTACAACAGTAAGTGATGTTGTGGGGCCTGTACCAAGCTTAGGTCCAACTTTCGGAGCAGCAATTACTCATTTAGGTGATGTTTTTACGATTCAAATGCTAGTTGTTATTTTAACTTTCTTATTCGTTGATTTCTTTGATACTGCAGGTACACTTGTATCTGTTGCAAACCAAGCAGGTTTCATGAAAGATGGCAAGTTGCCTCGTGCTAACAAAGCGCTATTTGCTGATTCAGCTGCAACAGTTGCCGGTTCTGTATTAGGTACATCTACGACAACATCTTACATTGAATCATCTGCAGGTGTAGCGGCGGGAGGGAGAACTGGCTTTACATCCGTTGTAACAGCTGGACTATTCTTGCTAGCATTATTTTTCTCTCCTTTATTATCTGTAATTACTGCACCAGTTACGGCTCCAGCGTTAATTATCGTTGGTGTGCTAATGGTATCTTCTTTAGGGAAGATTGCTTGGGATCGTTTCGAAATCGCTGTTCCAGCATTTTTAACTGTTATTGCAATGCCTTTAACGTACAGCATCGCAACTGGTATTGCGGTAGGATTTATCTTCTACCCAATTACAATGATCTTAAAAGGTAGAGGGAAAGAGATTCACCCAATCATGTATGGTTTGTTCTTTATCTTTATCCTGTACTTCATCTTCTTAGTAGAATAGAAAATTTACTCTTGAACACATGCACCTGATTCTAGGTGCATGTGTTTTTTTGTATGTTCTGTGCTTTGGGTGATGGTGAAAAAGTATTGAAACACAAAGTATGAAGATTGAAATAGAAATGTATAAAGTTGAAACACAAGTTGGATAATTGAAACACAAGTCGAGTTGAATTATGTTTCCAGTGGCAATTGTTACACAACCTAATCAAGTTGAAATATAAATATCTAAAATTGAAACACAAATAACCGGAAGATCGAAAAATGGTCAAAAACATCTTCCTAGTCATATGATTAGGTAATGTTGTGATGAATACTTGTCTTTGTGTGACTAATTGAATCTCTGGAAAGTGTAGATATTATATAGAAGAAACTAGTTAGTTTAGTTAATTGCTATAAAATTCCAATATGTGATAGTTGAGACGCGCTTGGATCAGATTCGGGGGTTTTATAAGATGTGACAAAAGCATCCGACACTATAAATAATATTATTCTAGAAAAACAGTTGACGTACTATTGTAATACGTGGTATATTAATTCTTGTCCTCACGAGACTAACAAGCTCGGTTGACAAGAAAGAAATTCAAAAACATGTTGACATGTATTGTTGAAACGTGTTATATTAGAAAAGTCGCTTCTGGGCGACAAGATAATAAAGAAGCTCTTTGAAAACTAAACAAAACAACAGCGTGTAAGTTAATCTTTAAGATTAACAACAAACAATTAATTGACATTAGTCAGCAACAAAATGAGCATAAGCTCAAACACTCTTCGGAGAGTTTGATCCTGGCTCAGGACGAACGCTGGCGGCGTGCCTAATACATGCAAGTCGAGCGAATCTGATAAAAGCTTGCTTTTGTCAGGTTAGCGGCGGACGGGTGAGTAACACGTGGGCAACCTGCCTGTAAGACTGGGATAACTTCGGGAAACCGGAGCTAATACCGGATAATATAAAGAACCTCCTGGTTCTTTATTGAAAGATGGTTTCGGCTATCACTTACAGATGGGCCCGCGGCGCATTAGCTAGTTGGTGAGGTAACGGCTCACCAAGGCAACGATGCGTAGCCGACCTGAGAGGGTGATCGGCCACACTGGGACTGAGACACGGCCCAGACTCCTACGGGAGGCAGCAGTAGGGAATCTTCCACAATGGACGAAAGTCTGATGGAGCAACGCCGCGTGAGCGATGAAGGCCTTCGGGTCGTAAAGCTCTGTTGTTAGGGAAGAACAAGTACCGGAGTAACTGCCGGTACCTTGACGGTACCTAACCAGAAAGCCACGGCTAACTACGTGCCAGCAGCCGCGGTAATACGTAGGTGGCAAGCGTTGTCCGGAATTATTGGGCGTAAAGCGCGCGCAGGCGGTTTCTTAAGTCTGATGTGAAAGCCCACGGCTCAACCGTGGAGGGTCATTGGAAACTGGGAAACTTGAGTGCAGAAGAGGAAAGTGGAATTCCACGTGTAGCGGTGAAATGCGTAGAGATGTGGAGGAACACCAGTGGCGAAGGCGACTTTCTGGTCTGTAACTGACGCTGAGGCGCGAAAGCGTGGGGAGCAAACAGGATTAGATACCCTGGTAGTCCACGCCGTAAACGATGAGTGCTAAGTGTTAGGGGGTTTCCGCCCCTTAGTGCTGCAGCTAACGCATTAAGCACTCCGCCTGGGGAGTACGGTCGCAAGACTGAAACTCAAAGGAATTGACGGGGGCCCGCACAAGCGGTGGAGCATGTGGTTTAATTCGAAGCAACGCGAAGAACCTTACCAGGTCTTGACATCCTTTTGCCTTCCCTAGAGATAGGGCGTTCCCCTTCGGGGGACAAAAGTGACAGGTGGTGCATGGTTGTCGTCAGCTCGTGTCGTGAGATGTTGGGTTAAGTCCCGCAACGAGCGCAACCCTTGATCTTAGTTGCCAGCATTAAGTTGGGCACTCTAAGATGACTGCCGGTGACAAACCGGAGGAAGGTGGGGATGACGTCAAATCATCATGCCCCTTATGACCTGGGCTACACACGTGCTACAATGGACGGTACAAAGGGCAGCAAAACCGCGAGGTCGAGCCAATCCCATAAAACCGTTCTCAGTTCGGATTGTAGGCTGCAACTCGCCTACATGAAGCTGGAATCGCTAGTAATCGCGGATCAGCATGCCGCGGTGAATACGTTCCCGGGCCTTGTACACACCGCCCGTCACACCACGAGAGTTTGTAACACCCGAAGTCGGTGGGGTAACCTGGGCACAACTTAGCCTCTTATAATTATGATAGGAAGTTAAGTTGTGCCTAGGAGCCAGCCGCCTAAGGTGGGACAGATGATTGGGGTGAAGTCGTAACAAGGTAGCCGTATCGGAAGGTGCGGCTGGATCACCTCCTTTCTAAGGAATAATACGCTTGTTGTTTTGTTTAGTTTTGAGAGAGCATTCCTCTTTCAAACTTTAGATAGTATAAAAGCTATCGAACCATGTTCTTTGAAAACTAGATAACATAAGTAATGTCAAGATACATCAAAAGTATCGTTCATCTTAGTAAATTTTCTTTATTAGATATCTATTCGCGATATCGAGGTTAAGTTATTAAGGGCGCACGGTGGATGCCTTGGCACTAGGAGCCGATGAAGGACGGGACTAACACCGATATGCTTTGGGGAGCTGTAAGTGAGCTTTGATCCAGAGATTTCCGAATGGGGAAACCCACTACTCGTAATGGAGTAGTATCTTTACCTGAATACATAGGGTAATGAAGGCAGACCCGGGGAACTGAAACATCTAAGTACCCGGAGGAAGAGAAAGCAAACGCGATTTCCTGAGTAGCGGCGAGCGAAACGGAATTAGCCCAAACCAAGAGGCTTGCCTCTTGGGGTTGTAGGACACTCAACATGGAGTTACAAAGGAACGGGGTAAATGAAGCGACCTGGAAAGGTCAGCCGTAGAAGGTAAAAGCCCTGTAGTTGAAACTTCGTTCCCTCCTGAGTGGATCCTGAGTACGGCGGGACACGAGAAATCCCGTCGGAAGCAGGGAGGACCATCTCCCAAGGCTAAATACTCCCTAGTGACCGATAGTGAACCAGTACCGTGAGGGAAAGGTGAAAAGCACCCCGGAAGGGGAGTGAAAAGATCCTGAAACCGTGTGCCTACAAGTAGTTAGAGCCCTATGTTTTTTCTTCGGAAAAAACCCGGGTGATAGCGTGCCTTTTGTAGAATGAACCGGCGAGTTACGATCCCGTGCAAGGTTAAGTCGATGAGACGGAGCCGTAGCGAAAGCGAGTCTGAATAGGGCGAATGAGTACGTGGTCGTAGACCCGAAACCAGGTGATCTACCCATGTCCAGGGTGAAGTTCAGGTAACACTGAATGGAGGCCCGAACCCACGCACGTTGAAAAGTGCGGGGATGAGGTGTGGGTAGGGGTGAAATGCCAATCGAACCTGGAGATAGCTGGTTCTCTCCGAAATAGCTTTAGGGCTAGCCTCATGTGTTAGAGTCTTGGAGGTAGAGCACTGATTGGACTAGGGGCCCTCATCGGGTTACCGAATTCAGTCAAACTCCGAATGCCAAAGACTTATCCATGGGAGTCAGACTGCGAGTGATAAGATCCGTAGTCAAGAGGGAAACAGCCCAGACCGCCAGCTAAGGTCCCAAAGTATACGTTAAGTGGAAAAGGATGTGGAGTTGCTTAGACAACCAGGATGTTGGCTTAGAAGCAGCCACCATTTAAAGAGTGCGTAATAGCTCACTGGTCGAGTGACTCTGCGCCGAAAATGTACCGGGGCTAAACGTATCACCGAAGCTGCGGACTGTTCTTACGAACAGTGGTAGGAGAGCGTTCTAAGGGCGTTGAAGCTAGACCGTAAGGACTGGTGGAGCGCTTAGAAGTGAGAATGCCGGTATGAGTAGCGAAAGATGGGTGAGAATCCCATCCACCGAATGCCTAAGGTTTCCTGAGGAAGGCTCGTCCGCTCAGGGTTAGTCAGGACCTAAGCCGAGGCCGAAAGGCGTAGGCGATGGATAACAGGTTGATATTCCTGTACCACCTTCACTCCGTTTGAGCAATGGGGGGACGCAGGAGGATAGGGTAAGCGCGCTGTTGGATATGCGCGTCCAAGCAGTAAGGCTGAGAAGTAGGCAAATCCGCTTCTCATAAAGGCTGAGCTGTGATGGCGAGGGAAATTTAGTACCGAAGTTCCTGATTTCACACTGCCAAGAAAAGCCTCTAGCGAGGAGAATGGTGCCTGTACCGCAAACCGACACAGGTAGGCGAGGAGAGAATCCTAAGGTGAGCGAGAGAACTCTGGTTAAGGAACTCGGCAAAATGACCCCGTAACTTCGGGAGAAGGGGTGCTCTGTTAGGGTGTTAAAGCCCGAGAGAGCCGCAGTGAATAGGCCCAGGCGACTGTTTAGCAAAAACACAGGTCTCTGCGAAGCCGCAAGGCGAAGTATAGGGGCTGACGCCTGCCCGGTGCTGGAAGGTTAAGGGGAGAGGTTAGCGCAAGCGAAGCTTTGAACCGAAGCCCCAGTAAACGGCGGCCGTAACTATAACGGTCCTAAGGTAGCGAAATTCCTTGTCGGGTAAGTTCCGACCCGCACGAAAGGCGTAACGATCTGGGCACTGTCTCAACCAGAGACTCGGTGAAATTATAGTACCTGTGAAGATGCAGGTTACCCGCGACAGGACGGAAAGACCCCGTGGAGCTTTACTGTAGCCTGATATTGAATTTTGGTACAGCTTGTACAGGATAGGTAGGAGCCTGAGAAGCCGGAGCGCTAGCTTCGGTGGAGGCGTCGGTGGGATACTACCCTGGCTGTATTGAAATTCTAACCCGCACCCCTAATCGGGGTGGGAGACAGTGTCAGGTGGGCAGTTTGACTGGGGCGGTCGCCTCCTAAAGAGTAACGGAGGCGCCCAAAGGTTCCCTCAGAATGGTTGGAAATCATTCGTAGAGTGTAAAGGCACAAGGGAGCTTGACTGCGAGACCTACAAGTCGAGCAGGGACGAAAGTCGGGCTTAGTGATCCGGTGGTTCCGCATGGAAGGGCCATCGCTCAACGGATAAAAGCTACCCCGGGGATAACAGGCTTATCTCCCCCAAGAGTCCACATCGACGGGGAGGTTTGGCACCTCGATGTCGGCTCATCGCATCCTGGGGCTGTAGTCGGTCCCAAGGGTTGGGCTGTTCGCCCATTAAAGCGGTACGCGAGCTGGGTTCAGAACGTCGTGAGACAGTTCGGTCCCTATCCGTCGTGGGCGCAGGAAATTTGAGAGGAGCTGTCCTTAGTACGAGAGGACCGGGATGGACGCACCGCTGGTGTACCAGTTGTCTTGCCAAAGGCATAGCTGGGTAGCTACGTGCGGACGGGATAAGTGCTGAAAGCATCTAAGCATGAAGCCCCCCTCAAGATGAGATTTCCTTTAGCGCAAGCTAGTAAGATCCCTGAAAGATGATCAGGTAGATAGGTTCGAGGTGGAAGCGTGGCGACACGTGTAGCTGACGAATACTAATAGATCGAGGACTTAACCAAATTAGAACGATACAATCACTTTCTTGACAGGAAAACATGTTATCTAGTTTTGAAGGAACATCCTTCAAAATTTCATATGTCTGGTAATGATGGCGAAGAGGCCACACCCGTTCCCATACCGAACACGGAAGTTAAGCTCTTCAGCGCCGATGGTAGTTGGGGGCTGTCCCCCTGTGAGAGTAGGACGTTGCCAGGCAGGGAATAGATTTAACATCTATTCCTTTTTTAATCTAGTTATTACCAAATATTACAGGTTGAACCGTAAGGTGATATGAGGTATGATACTAATCCATCAACTAATTAATTTTTTTGATTAAGTTGATAAAAATAAAATAAAAAAGTTGTTGACTTCGAAAGTTGAAGTTGATATACTAATAAAGTTGCTTTAGAGCAATGAATGATCTTTGAAAACTAAACAAAACAACAGCGTGTAAGTTAATCTTTAAGATTAACAACAAACAATTAATTGACATTAGTCAGCAACAAAATGAGCATAAGCTCAAACACTCTTCGGAGAGTTTGATCCTGGCTCAGGACGAACGCTGGCGGCGTGCCTAATACATGCAAGTCGAGCGAATCTGATAAAAGCTTGCTTTAGTCAGATTAGCGGCGGACGGGTGAGTAACACGTGGGCAACCTGCCTGTAAGACTGGGATAACTTCGGGAAACCGGAGCTAATACCGGATAATATAAAGAACCTCCTGGTTCTTTATTGAAAGATGGTTTCGGCTATCACTTACAGATGGGCCCGCGGCGCATTAGCTAGTTGGTGAGGTAACGGCTCACCAAGGCAACGATGCGTAGCCGACCTGAGAGGGTGATCGGCCACACTGGGACTGAGACACGGCCCAGACTCCTACGGGAGGCAGCAGTAGGGAATCTTCCACAATGGACGAAAGTCTGATGGAGCAACGCCGCGTGAGCGATGAAGGCCTTCGGGTCGTAAAGCTCTGTTGTTAGGGAAGAACAAGTACCGGAGTAACTGCCGGTACCTTGACGGTACCTAACCAGAAAGCCACGGCTAACTACGTGCCAGCAGCCGCGGTAATACGTAGGTGGCAAGCGTTGTCCGGAATTATTGGGCGTAAAGCGCGCGCAGGCGGTTTCTTAAGTCTGATGTGAAAGCCCACGGCTCAACCGTGGAGGGTCATTGGAAACTGGGAAACTTGAGTGCAGAAGAGGAAAGTGGAATTCCACGTGGAGCGGTGAAATGCGTAGAGATGTGGAGGAACACCAGTGGCGTAGGCGACTGTCTGGTCTGTAACTGACGCTGAGGCGCGAAAGCGTGGGGAGCAAACAGGATTAGATACCCTGGTAGTCCACGCCGTAAACGATGAGTGCTAAGTGTTAGGGGGTTTCCGCCCCTTAGTGCTGCAGCTAACGCATTAAGCACTCCGCCTGGGGAGTACGGTCGCAAGACTGAAACTCAAAGGAATTGACGGGGGCCCGCACAAGCGGTGGAGCATGTGGTTTAATTCGAAGCAACGCGAAGAACCTTACCAGGTCTTGACATCCTTTTGCCTTCCCTAGAGATAGGGCGTTCCCCTTCGGGGGACAAAAGTGACAAGTGGTGCATGGTTGTCGTCAGCTCGTGTCGTGAGATGTTGGGTTAAGTCCCGCAACGAGCGCAACCCTTGATCTTAGTTGCCAGCATTAAGTTGGGCACTCTAAGATGACTGCCGGTGACAAACCGGAGGAAGGTGGGGATGACGTCAAATCATCATGCCCCTTATGACCTGGGCTACACACGTGCTACAATGGACGGTACAAAGGGCAGCAAAACCGCGAGGTCGAGCCAATCCCATAAAACCGTTCTCAGTTCGGATTGTAGGCTGCAACTCGCCTACATGAAGCTGGACTCGCTAGTAATCGCGGATCAGCATGCCGCGGTGAATATGTTCCCGGGCCTTGTACACACCGCCCGTCACACCACGAGAGTTTGTAACACCCGAAGTCGGTAGGGTAACCTGGGCACAACTTAGCCTCTTATAATTATGATAGGAAGTTAAGTTGTGCCTAGGAGCCAGCCGCCTAAGGTGGGACAGATGATTGGGGTGAAGTCGTAACAAGGTAGCCGTATCGGAAGGTGCGGCTGGATCACCTCCTGTCTAAGGTATAATACGCTTGTTGTTTTGTTTAGTTTTGAGAGAGCATTCCTCTTTCAAACTTTAGACAGTATAAAAGCTATCGAAACATGTTCTTTGAAAACTAGATAACATAAGTAATGTCAAGATACATCAAAAGTATCGTTCATCTTAGTAAATTTTCTTTATTAGATATCTATTCGCGATATCGAGGTTAAGTTATTAAGGGCGCACGGTGGATGCCTTGGCACTAGGAGCCGATGAAGGACGGGACTAACACCGATATGCTTTGGGGAGCTGTAAGTGAGCTTTGATCCAGAGATTTCCGAATGGGGGAACCCACTACTCGTAATGGAGTAGTATCTTTACCTGAATACATAGGGTAATGAAGGCAGACCCGGGGAACTGAAACATCTAAGTACCCGGAGGAAGAGAAAGCAAACGCGATTTCCTGAGTAGCGGCGAGCGAAACGGAATTAGCCCAAACCAAGAGGCTTGCCTCTTGGGGTTGTAGGACACTCAACATGGAGTTACAAAGGAACGGGGTAAATGGAGCGACCTGGAAAGGTCAGCCGTAGAAGGTAAAAGCCCTGTAGTTGAAACTTCGTTCCCTCCTGAGTGGATCCTGAGTACGGCGGGACACGAGAAATCCCGTCGGAAGCAGGGAGGACCATCTCCCAAGGCTAAATACTCCCTAATGACCGATAGTGAACCAGTACCGTGAGGGAAAGGTGAAAAGCACCCCGGAAGGGGAGTGAAAAGATCCTGAAACCGTGTGCCTACAAGTAGTTAGAGCCCTATGTTTTTTCTTCGGAAAAAACCCGGGTGATAGCGTGCCTTTTGTAGAATGAACCGGCGAGTTACGATCCCGAGCAAGGTTAAGTCGATGAGACGGAGCCGTAGCGAAAGCGAGTCTGAATAGGGCGAATGAGTACGTGGTCGTAGACCCGAAACCAGGGGATCTACCCATGTCCAGGGTGAAGTTCAGGTAACACTGAATGGAGGCCCGAACCCACGCCCGTTGAAAAGTGCGGGGATGAGGTGTGGGTAGGGGTGAAATGCCAATCGACCCTGGAGATAGCTGGTTCTCTCCGAAATAGCTTTAGGGCTAGCCTCATGTGTTAGAGTCTTGGAGGTAGAGCACTGATTGGACTAGGGGCCCTCATCGGGTTACCGAATTCAGTCAAACTCCGAATGCCAAAGACTTATCCATGGGAGTCAGACTGCGAGTGATAAGATCCGTAGTCAAGAGGGAAACAGCCCAGACCGCCAGCTAAGGTCCCAAAGTATACGTTAAGTGGAAAAGGATGTGGAGTTGCTTAGACAACCGGGATGTTGGCTTAGAAGCAGCCACCATTTAAAGAGTGCGTAATAGCTCACTGGTCGAGTGGCTCTGCGCCGAAAATGTACCGGGGCTAAACGTATCACCGAAGCTGCGGACTGTTCTTACGAACAGTGGTAGGAGAGCGTTCTAAGGGCGTTGAAGCTAGACCGTAAGGACTGGTGGAGCGCTTAGAAGTGAGAATGCCGGTATGAGTAGCGAAAGATGGGTGAGAATCCCATCCACCGAATGCCTAAGGTTTCCTGAGGAAGGCTCGTCCGCTCAGGGTTAGTAAGGACCTAAGACGAGGCCTAAAGGCGTAGGCGATGGAGAACAGGTTGATATTCCTGTACCACCTGCACTCCGTTTGAGCAATGGGGGGACGCAGGAGGATAGGGTAAGCGCGCTGTTGGATATGCGCGTCCAAGCAGTAAGGCTGAGAAGTAGGCAAATCCGCTTCTCATAAAGGCTGAGCTGTGATGGCGAGGGAAATTTAGTACCGAAGTTCCTGATTTCACACTGCCAAGAAAAGCCTCTAGCGAGGAGAATGGTGCCTGTACCGCAAACCGACACAGGTAGGCGAGGAGAGAATCCTAAGGTGAGCGAGAGAACTCTGGTTAAGGAACTCGGCAAAATGACCCCGTAACTTCGGGAGAAGGGGTGCTCTGTTAGGGTGTTAAAGCCCGAGAGAGCCGCAGTGAATAGGCCCAGGCGACTGTTTAGCAAAAACACAGGTCTCTGCGAAGCCGCAAGGCGAAGTATAGGGGCTGACGCCTGCCCAGTGCTGGAAGGTTAAGGGGAGAGGTTAGCGCAAGCGAAGCTTTGAACCGAAGCCCCAGTAAACGGCGGCCGTAACTATAACGGTCCTCAGGTAGCGACATTCCTTGTCGGGTAAGTTCCGACCCGCACGAAAGGCGTAACGATCTGGGCACTGTCTCAACCAGAGACTCGGTGAAATTATAGTACCTGTGAAGATGCAGGTTACCCGCGACAGGACGGAAAGACCCCGTGGAGCTTTACTGTAGCCTGATATTGAATTTTGGTACAGCTTGTACAGGATAGGTAGGAGCCTGAGAAGCCGGAGCGCTAGCTTCGGTGGAGGCGTCGGTGGGATACTACCCTGGCTGTATTGAAATTCTAACCCGCACCCCTAATGGGGGTGGGAGACAGTGTCAGGGGGGCAGTTTGACTGGGGCGGTCGCCTCCTAAAGAGTAACGGAGGCGCCCAAAGGTTCCCTCAGAATGGTTGGAAATCATTCGTAGAGTGTAAAGGCACAAGGGAGCTTGACTGCGAGACCTACAAGTCGAGCAGGGACGAAAGTCGGGCTTAGTGATCCGGTGGTTCCGCATGGAAGGGCCATCGCTCAACGGATAAAAGCTACCCCGGGGATAACAGGCTTATCTCCCCCAAGAGTCCACATCGACGGGGAGGTTTGGCACCTCGATGTCGGCTCATCGCATCCTGGGGCTGTAGTCGGTCCCAAGGGTTGGGCTGTTCGCCCATTAAAGCGGTACGCGAGCTGGGTTCAGAACGTCGTGAGACAGTTCGGTCCCTATCCGTCGTGGGCGCAGGAAATTTGAGAGGAGCTGTCCTTAGTACGAGAGGAGCGGGATGGACGCACCGCTGGTGTACCAGTTGTCTTGCCAAAGGCATAGCTGGGTAGCTACGTGCGGACGGGATAAGTGCTGAAAGCATCTAAGCATGAAGCCCCCCTCAAGATGAGATTTCCTTTAGCGCAAGCTAGTAAGATCCCTGAAAGATGATCAGGTAGATAGGTTCGAGGTGGAAGCGTGGCGACACGTGTAGCTGACGAATACTAATAGATCGAGGACTTAACCAAATTAGAACGATACAATCACTTTCTTGACATGAAAATATGTTATCTAGTTTTGAAGGAACATCCTTCAAAATTTCATATGTCTGGTAATGATGGCGAAGAGGCCACACCCGTTCCCATACCGAACACGGAAGTTAAGCTCTTCAGCGCCGATGGTAGTTGGGGGCTGTCCCCCTGTGAGAGTAGGACGTTGCCAGGCAAAGATAAAAAAGTTCAGTGTGACGACGCTGGGCTTTTTTTTGTTCGTATAATGTAGTAATAAATAATAGTCGAGTAAATTTTTGAATGGTATAATAGAGAATGAATCCTATTGATATAGGAGGCCAGTCAAATGGAAAAATTGTTAAAAGAAATTCTAGCTGAATTAACAAGTTTGAAAACTGACATCAGTGGCCTAAAGCTAGGACAAGAAAAATTAGAACAAGGGCAAAGTAGATTAGAACATGGCCAAAGCAGATTAGAAAATGATATGAATGAATTAAAACTAGGACAACAAAGGTTAGAAGTAGGTCAATTAAAGCTTCAAAAAAATCTAGTCGATAAGTCTTGGTGAATATACAGAAAAGATTGTAGAGCATGTTGATGATCGCACAGAAGTATTAAATAGAAGAGTATATAAATTAGAAGCTGAAGTAGAAAGACTAAGTAGACAGTAATAGGGGGGAGACCTCTGTACTGTCTTTTTTATATTAGGCTCTGTTAGTGCTTACTATTGATTTTAATTACTTAAGAGCTGTTGATATCCGTGCGAGAGAAACTAGAAATTTACGCGGAAAGCGAAGTCTTGCACGGAAATCAACAGCGACCTTTAAAAAAGTCCTTTATTAGCATAATAAGAAAACATTATTTAACTCATAAATCTTGTGTTAAACGAATCATATCTCTACACTGAATCCCATTTTCATATATTTCTTCTGGGTAGTGTTCGGTGAAAAAGTCTTTATGGACACAAGTAATTCTAAACCCACATTTTTGATATAGTGCCAGTTGGCTAATACTTGAATTACCTGTACCAACTTCTATTGTTTTATATCCATTTATTTTAGCAGTTTCTATAGCATTGATTACTAATCTTTTACCTAATCCGCAACCTTGTAATTCCTCTTTAACAGCTATGTTAGCTAATTCAACAGTTTCGGGACTAGTGGCTACTAGAACATAAACACCAACAACCTCTTCATTACTTTCACAAACATAGCATTCTCCTCTTTTTAAGTACTCCTCAACCATAGATGTAGATGGATCTGCTAACAGTAGTAATTCCATAGGTGCTATTTCTTCTCGGAATAATCTTCGTATTTTCATTTGCCGCTCCTTTTGCCTAAAACGAGTAATTTACCTACTTATAACTTAAAAGTTTCTTTTATAATGGTAGCAACTTTATCTGCACTAAAGTTCGTATTATTAATTCTAATATAATTTTCTCTTTTAATTTCTCCATATAAAGAGTTAAGTCTATATTGTGCCATTGTATTAATTAATTGTTCTTCGGACCATGCGATATCTCGCTTAGTTGGCTTATGCTCAAGACGGTGTGGACTTTTATTACGCTTTATCCTTTCTTCCGTATCAGCCTCTAGCTCAACAAAGAAGACGGAGCCTCCATGTGATTCAAAAATTGCACAAACGCTTTCTATATACTCCCAATCTGGTCGTTGATCAAATGCCCAAACATAAGTAAAGATTAACCCTTCTAGATCACTTGTTGCCACAGCTTCAAACATCTCTTTTCTAAACAAGCTTACTAATCTTTTTCCTTCCTCTGTTCCATAATTAAAAATAGGGTTAACTAACTCGATTGTCATATGGTTATGAAAAAGCTTTAAGTCTGTTATCTTTTGTAACTCCTGCCCCACTGTCATTTTACCAACGGCTTGAGGCCCGAAGATAAGTACGAAATTCATATGGGTAGTCCCCCTTTGTCAGTTTTGTACGTGAATCTAATAAGGAAAATAATATCACATTATGATGATATACTTGCTAATTTTTTCGAGTTTTGAAGGAAAAATACATATATTAGTAGAATAAGACCGTTTAGAATAGGGAGGTTGTTTGTGTGTCAATTATTAAATCAAACTGGAAATTATCTATATTCTTCTTGTCACTCATCATATTTTTGATTACATACTTTATTGATGATTTTAGATGGAAACAAGTCATTAAACATAATGAGGAAGTTACGATCACGTTAACTACAAAGGAAGAAGGGAACTTATACAAAGTTCTAATTGAATTGAACAAACCATTAAAATCAAAGATTAACACGTTAAAAGTTGAGTTTACGGACATGGAGTTAATAGAATCGGATTATACCTTACAAGGGCTGACCTTTGAACTGGAAGAATCTAAGTCTAGTTATAAGGAGAAAATATTTGTCATTCAAGATAAGAATAGGCTAAAGTATGAGTTAAAGTTTCAAAAAGATGAATTCAGTAGGGGTTATAGACCATTAGTCTTAATTACATCTAGTAAAAAAATGTTTGATAAAAAATCTGATACCTTAATTACTAGGTATGCTAATTAATTTAATTCACTAAACTCCATATTTTCAAATGCAAGCTTAACTAAACTTTCGGTGACTTTATAATTTTCCATTTGCTCTTGTCTGATTGTAATTTTCATTTAATCATACCTACTTCTCAATAGATTTTATACGTTTAATTTCTCTTTTTACTAATAATACAACTGTCTGAAAAAAAAGATATGATGTACCAGCAATTAAATTACTGTATGCTTAGGTTACTAATTTACAATAAGGGGGAAAAAGAATGAGCGATGAAATCACAAAAGCCCATAAGTTTAGTAGTAATCATCGAGAAGAATTAGATACAGCTGACGTTTGTGGCTGTTTTTTTTGTATGGAAGTGTTTAATCCGAATATGATTACAGAGTGGATTGATAATGGTAAAACAGCATTGTGTCCGAAATGTGGAATTGATTCGATTATTGGGGAAAGTTCTGGTTATCCAATAACGAAGGAGTTTTTAAAAGGAATGAATGGATATTGGTTTTAAATCAAAAAGACACTTAGATTAAGTATCTTCGTGTCTTTTTTCTATTACTAATTAAAATCTCTCTAACCTTTTGAAATTAAATATAGCAAGTGCAACAAAACTAGCAGAGAGAATAATCGTAGCGGAAGTAGCGATGAAAAATGTTTCCAAAACTTCCTGATGTAGTAGTATGTTTGTCGCCTGATTACGTAGAGTAGCTGGACTCCACTCCATAAACTTAGTTAGTAGACTAGTTAATAATGATAAAGCTGCAAGAATAGATATACTCGCCCCAGCAATGCCACCGTTATTCGGTAAAACAGTTCCAAGTAATATCGTCAACGAGACGATGAACACGATCCATAAACTATACATGAGGAAACTAGAGAAAAAAGCAGACATTGATACTTGATTAAATAGTAAGTTCGTATAATACCAAGTAAGACCGTAACTTAAAAATAAGGATACGAGGGTTAATATGAGTTGTCCTATCCATTTACTTAAAATATATTGAGCAGGAGAAACTGGTCTAACCATAACTAGTGTCAATGAACCGTTTTGTCGTTCATTAGAAATAACACCCATTGTCGCTAATACAAATAAAAGTGTGCCAATCGTGCCATATTGGCCAAGCGTTCCAGCTAACACTTCCTCGCCAGTTGGAATTGGCAACTCAATTTTTGCCCCTTCCGGTAAGTTACCAGCCATTTCAATAATTTGCGGCATGTAATAACTACTAATCGGCTGGGTAATTCCTATGATAACGAAGACGATGGGTAGCCATATCCATTTCCCATTTTTCACACTTTCAACCATTTCTTTTCTTAATAAAACTAGCATATTTTTCATGACTCCATCACCCTCATATATGCGTCTTCTAATGAATCTTGTAACTTTTCAAAATGGTTTACAGTATAGCCATTCGATAATAAATAGTGAAGCATTTCATTCGTATTCGCTTTATCATCTTGAAGGTAGACAATTGCTTCTAACTCATTTGTAAAATCAACTTGCCTTACAAAACCTAATGAATCTAATCCCGATATTGTTTTATCTGTTCTAATTTTCACAGCAGAAGTAGCAAATGTCTCCTTTAGAGCAGGAAGGGTGCCATCCCACTTTATTTCCCCATCCTTTAGCATAATCACTTCATCACATACTTGCTCTGCGTCATGCAACACATGAGTGGAAAAAAGGATTGTCATCTCACTCTTTAAAGCGTGAATAATTTGCAGTACATCTCTTCTTCCAGCAGGATCTAGAGCGGAAACTGGCTCATCTAATATAAGCAATTCAGGTTTGTGAAGCAGTGCTTGAGCTAACCCTAAACGCTGCCTCATCCCTCCGGAAAATCCGCCAATCTTTTTATTATGAACTTCTAGTAAACTGACAAAAGTAAGCGATTCTTCGATTCTATCTTTTAATATATTATTTGGAATATTAGATAGCTTCCCGGCAAACTGTAAAAATTCCTTTGGTGTCATCCAATTGAAAAAAGCAGGGTGTTGCGGTAAAAAGCCGATATATGGTCGGTAATCTTTATTATCCGCACCATTAAAAGTGATTCCTCCACTAGTAGGTGTTAACAACCCGGCTAACATTTGCAATGTCGTTGTTTTACCAGCACCATTTGGGCCAAGTAAGGCAATGCAACGCCCACGCTCTATTTGAAAGGATATAGACTTAACCGCTTCGTGATCTTTAAATTTCTTTTGGAGTTCGTTTATTTGTACAAGCAATGGATTCACTCCTTAGTTTTTTCTGCCGAATACGAAGTAAAGAATTGGACCGAACAAGTTTACAAATAATATAATTAAAATCCACATCCACTTCGGTCCGTTCGTTTCTTCTTGTTTTATACAATTTACAAGAGCGAATACCGCAAGGATTACTTGTAATACTATGATCGGAGCGAATATTGCCCAGTTAATTTCCACTAATTGTTCCATAAAATATACCACCTTTACTTATTCATTTTTTGTTGACGTCTTTTTGGTAACCATATGACAAAAATCAGATAAAAAATAGTAGGCATTGGTGCTTGGATAAGCCCCCAGATACCCCAAAACCACGCATAGCTTCCACGCTTTTTTGCATCTATAAACAGCCATATACTTTGCACCAATAGGAGAAGGACGATGGAGATAAGAATGATAACATCTGTCTCTGCTAATTCTGTCATCATAAGAGATCTCCTTCCAGAGAGTTCTTTGATCTACTTAAATAGAAAAAGATAATTGGTGCAATAAGAATGGAGCCTGCCCAAATGAATAGAACAACGATTGGTGCTTTCAAAGCGATTAAAATAAATATTGTTAGTAACGTTATGGCAGTTGCAATAAACAACATCAATTCCCGTTGAAAAGCCTTTTGTCTAGCTTGTTTGTATAGTTGAAACTGCTCTTTTACAGAATGAGTTGGGAGAAGATGTTTTTCTGATAAAGCATCAACATTTTCCCAGTCAGCTTTTAACTTGGTGAGTGTGTCTTGGTCTGGCTTCTTGTTCATTTTCATCCCACTCCTTTCTTAATTGTTTAAGACCGTTATGAACTCTAGATTTAACTGTTCCGGTTTTAATTTTCAACATATCTGCAATTTCATCATATGTGTATCCGTAATAATGTCTTAGTAAAATTGGGACACGTACTTCAACATCTAATTGATTAAAGTCCGAGAAAGTGTCACTAAACTCTGTTCCACTTAATTTTGCTCTCCAAGATAGTTGCCTCGATAGTGTCGTTTTAATTTGTTCTAGCCATTTTCTTTCTCGCTTTTCTTTACGAAGAACATCCATATATAATCTGGAAGCTATCGTTATCATCCACGTGGAAAATTTACTTTCCATTTTGAAAGAAGATAAATGTTGATAGCACTTTAACATAGCCTCTTGGGCAATATCACTGCTTTTATCTTCATCTAATGTAAGCTTTAATAAATACTTAAACAGGAACGGATAATGACGTTCAAATAATTGAGTGAAGGCATCATCGTCTCCTTGTTGAGCTTGTTGAATTAGTTCAATTTCGTTATCTACTGTTTCATTCAATGAGCGGATGCCTCCTTTCTGGCTTTTCTATTATTATTGTACTAAATGCTAGCAATTAGTGAATTCAAACATAAGACGTTTCTTGTGTATAAATCGTTCACGAAAATTTTATCTTTTTTTAGTTGTGTTAAAGACCGCTGTTGATTTCCGTGCAAGGCTTCGCTTTCCGCGGGCGGGCCGGGAGCCTCCTCGGCGCAAGCGCCTGTGGGGTCTCCCGCTCCCCGCTTCTCCCGCAGGAGTCTCAACCTTGCACGGAAATCAACAGCTAATAAATAGTTAAATATCAACACTAAGGTTTAACATCGCTTTTTAAAAATATTTTAGAGCAAATAAAAACACCGAACAAATGACTATTCGCTCGGTGTGATGAATTTCCTTCCTGGTTCAGTGCTTTTATCAATGATAATTTTTCGTTTCGTGTCTCCGGGGATGTAGCGGTGGAGATGGATGTAGAGAAGACCGTTCTCATAAGTTGCTTCAACTTTATCGTCTCTTACTGGATATGGTAACTCGATTATTCGTTCAAAATTCCCTTGTGCTATTCCTTCATCTACTAGCTCAAAACCTTGAATAGGAATACGAGTGACCCCTTTCACTTCGATTTTTTGATTTCGGATATACACCTCCACATCCTCTGGTTGATTGAGGCCTGGTAACGCAATTATACATAGGATTTCATTTTCTTTTTTATACAAGTTTGTTTGTGTATGCATGTTTTGAATCATTGGCTCAAAGCCATTCCAAAAATCCTCTCCAAAAAACTGATCCCAATTTTTTCGCCAATCGTGAAAATGTTTGAACTGATTGAAGGACATGGTTTCCCCTCCGTAATAGGTATTTACCTATAGTGTATTCTTTTACGTTTAGAAGGTGATATGAGAAATGGAAGAGGTGAGGACCTAAAAAAATGAGCTTGATAAGAGTAATGAAGTTCATTCTTCCAGCGATAAAAGAAGAAGTTGAACTTGATAAGGCCGATGAAGTTCATTTTGCTCAAGGAATAAAAGGAAAATGAACTTGATAAGGCGAATGAAGTTCATTTTGCTCATGGAAAAAAATAAAAATGAACTTGATAACACCGATGAAACTTTTAATCCGAGAAAGACCTATAATTAGTAAAAGAGTCAACCTCCATTATATCGTAACAAAGGTTGACTCTTCTTTTTAATTTTCTATTCTTCATCAACTGGTTTATATCCTTTAATTGGCACTTTTTCTTCCTTAAACGACTTCATCAACGCAACCACCATTAATATCATGATAATAGCAAACGGGAAAGCAGCGATGATTGAAGCTGTTTGTAGCGCACCAAGTCCACCTGAATACAACAAAATTGCGGCTGCAGCGGATTGAACAATACCCCAAACAAACTTCAATGAGTTTGGAGGATTTAAACTACCGTTAGTCGTTTGCATTCCAAGCACAAATGTAGCAGAGTCTGCAGAAGTAATAAAGAATGTACATACTAATAATATAGCAATACCAGACATAATTAATCCGAGTGGATATTGTTGAAGTACTGCAAATAGTGCAACTTCCGTTCCTTCATTATTAATGACATCATAAACAGAAACGCCATTAAAATATTCTAAGAAGATAGCGGAACCTCCGAATACGGAGAACCATAAACCACCGAAAATAGTAGGAACTAATAACACACCAAGTAAAAATTCACGAATCGTTCGCCCTTTTGAAATACGAGCAATAAACGTTCCAACAAAAGGTGCCCAAGCAATCCACCAGGCCCAATAAAACACAGTCCAGTCTTGAACAAAGCTGTTTTCTTGATCAAACGGGAATAAGCGGAAGCTCATGGATGGTAAGTTTTGAATGTACCCTCCAATAGTCGTTGTAAATAAATCCATAATGAAGTTAGTCGGTCCTGCAAAAAGTAAAAAGAGCAATAAAGAAAGTGCTAATACAACATTAAAGTTACTTAAATGCTTAATCCCACGGTTTAAGCCAGTCTGAGAAGAAATCATAAACAATACAGTAACAACTAAAATGATAACTAATTGAGTGAATAAAGTATTATTTATCGCTGGGACTATACTTGATAGTCCACCACTAATTTGCATTGCCCCAAACCCTAGTGATGTTGCGACACCAAATATAGTGGCAAATACAGCAATAAAATTAATGATTAAGCCTGTAAAACCATCTACTCTGTCTCCTAGTACAGGTCTTAATATAGAGCTTATTACTCCAGGTGATCCTTTACGGAACTGGAAGTAAGCAAGGGCTAGTGCGATAACAGAATATATCGCCCAAGGATGGAAACCCCAATGGAAAAATGAATAGCGCATTGCTACTCTGGCTGCTTCAGCAGTTTCACCTTCTCCAGTTGGAGGGTAATGAAAATGGTAGATCGGTTCTGAAGCACCCCAAAATACTAATCCGATACCCATACCAGCACTAAATATCATTGCAAACCAAGTTATGTAATTATACTCAGGTCGATCTGTGTCTTTTCCAAGTCGGATGTTACCATACTTCGAAAAAATTAGAATAATACAAAATAATAAAAAGCCAGTCGCTGTTAATAAGTAAAACCATCCAAATTTATTGACGATAAATGACTGTAAGTTAGTAGTAACATTGTTTAAGCTCAAATTCCCAAGCGGAATGATTCCCCAAATAATGAATAAGACAGCTACAATGATTGAAACTAAAAACACAGGGGTTGTTTTTTTCATGCTATACATCTCCTCTTGATATTAATGTTGCATCCCTTCTTTCTTATAAAAAGTATTTGTTTAGAAAAGAAAAGCTATACTATTTTAACATCCATAGGCACTTTATACTAAAATATTGCCTTATTTGTTTACATCTTTCTTCCATATCATTTACAATGGACACTTATTAATATTAAATGAATCATAGCTGAAAATACGTATGATGTTAGTATAACACCATGAATTATTCATATTAATAAAGTTGTTGTTAGCACGAGGTGCGAGACCACCCGCGGAAAGCGAGTACCTCGTGCAAACAACGATTAGTACCGTATCAATTACAACTTAAGTTAATTTAAGATGAAGGAGGGGTTTCTAAATATGTTAGACAACGCCTTTGTAATGGTAGCTATTATCATTATAATTAATATTATATATGTCTCATTTTTTACAATACGTATGATATTGACGTTAAAAGGTCGTCGATATTTAGCAGCTTTTATCAGTACAATTGAAGTAATTATTTATGTGGTAGGTCTTGGGTTAGTTTTAGATAACTTAAATCAAATACAAAACCTGCTAGCATATGCTTTCGGTTACGGTATTGGTGTTGTTGTTGGAATGAAAATTGAAGAAAAACTAGCACTAGGTCATACAACTGTGAA
Organism: Bacillus sp. FJAT-45066; assembly: GCF_002335755.1. Classification (NCBI taxonomy): domain Bacteria; kingdom Bacillati; phylum Bacillota; class Bacilli; order Caryophanales; family Bacillaceae; genus Bacillus; species Bacillus sp. FJAT-45066. The sequence goes on along the minus strand of NZ_NISQ01000001.1, from coordinate 2,793,264 downwards.
TGTTATTACAAAAGAGTACGATAAGGATTTACCAAAACTACTTCGTGAAAAAGGATATGGAGTGACAAATTGGCAAGCACACGGCTTAGAAGGTGACCGGATGGCGATGCAAATTTTAACTCCTAGAAAATATGAGTTAAGTCTTTATACGACAATTAAAGAGTACGATCCAAAAGCATTCATAATCGCTTACGAGCCAAAAACGATACATGGTGGATTCTGGGTGAAGAACGTGAAAGAAAGGAAAATAAAAGCATGGCACAAAAAGCAAAAGGAAAACGAAAATTCGAATTAATGGACAAGGAAACAATTGACCAATGTTTAGACCGTATGAAAAAAGAAGGCTACATGCCAGTAAGGCGCATGGAAGAACCTATTTTCAAAGAAGAAAAAGTAAATGGAAAAATGGAAGTGGTCCCTTGTGGACGAAAAATTTTTTTTGAAGGAAAACTAATTTCAGATTAAAGAATACGCAAAACACGAACATTATAATGTAATAATATAGAATCGTTCGAAAATGAGTTGACAATAACGAATAAACACCATAAAATAAAGGCAGAAGCAACGATATTGACCTCATATAATCTTGGGAATATGGCCCATAAGTTTCTACCCGACAACCGTAAATTGTTGGACTATGAGGGAAGTCCACGTCAATCTTTATTGACGTCCGGCTACTTGGCTTTGTTTTTTAGTTACGACACAAAGCCCAGGTAGACTACTTTCCCTCATACCGGAAAGTAGTCTATACCTGGGCTTTTTATATTGTCGTTTTTAATAGGGAATAACACTTAAAATATATATAGATAGGCGGGATTTTCAAATGGCGGCACAAGTTGGCGTAATTATGGGAAGTACATCTGATTGGGAAACGATGAAACATGCTTGCGACATATTAGAAGAACTACAAGTACCATACGAGAAAAAAGTAGTTTCCGCACATAGAACACCTGACCTTATGTTTCAATATGCAGAAAGCGCTCGCGCTAGAGGCTTAAAAGTCATTATTGCAGGGGCAGGAGGAGCAGCCCATTTACCTGGAATGGTAGCAGCTAAAACAACACTACCTGTAATCGGAGTTCCAGTGCAATCTAAATCACTGAACGGGTTAGACTCTTTATTATCCATTGTACAAATGCCGGCTGGTGTTCCTGTAGCCACTGTTGCAATCGGAAAAGCGGGATCCGCGAATGCTGGATTACTTGCTGCACAAATAATCAGTGCATTTGATGAATCACTCGCAATGAGATTAGAAGATAGAAGAGAAAAAATCAAAAATCAAGTGTTAGAAAGCAGTGAAGAACTTGTTTAAAACAATTTTACCTGACTCGACGATTGGCATAATTGGTGGAGGACAATTAGGCAGAATGATGGCTCTTTCCGCAAGAGCAATGGGATATAAAATAGCCGTTTTAGACCCGACACCTAATTCTCCGTGCGGACAAATTGCAGATATAGAAATAACAGCAAGCTTTGATGACATAAAGGCGATACAACAACTAGCTAACATTTCAGACGTTATCACATATGAATTTGAAAATATTGACTTTACTACTTTGTCTTGGTTAGAAAACAACACGTATTTACCACAAGGTAGCCATGTTTTAAAAATGACACAACACCGTGGTGTAGAAAAGAAAATGATTCAAGAAGCTGGTTTGTCCGTTGCACCATTTCAAATCATCTCTACAAAAGAAGAACTAGAAAAGGCAATTGGAACAATTGGTATTCCTTCTGTCTTAAAAACTTGTAGATTCGGCTATGACGGAAAAGGACAATTTGTGATTCGTCAAAAAGAAGACATGGAGATTGCTTCTGAATTACTACAATCGGGAGAGTGCATTCTAGAAAAATGGCTACCATTTCATATGGAAATCTCGGTTATTGTTTCAAGGAGTGTGTCTGGTGAAGTGAAAACATTACCGGTGGCAGAGAATATTCATGTGAGTAATATCCTACACCAATCAATCGTGCCAGCAAGAATCTCTATGGAGTTACAACAAAAAGCGATGGAAGCGGCAATGACCTTAACGAATCACTTAAACGTAGTAGGGACACTCGCTATCGAAATGTTCGTTGTAGGAGAAGAAAACATTTTCATTAACGAACTAGCACCAAGACCACATAATTCGGGACACTTTTCCATCGATGCGTGTGAGACATCCCAATTTGAACAACACATTCGTGCCATTTGCGGTTTACCACTCGGTGAAACAAATTTATGGAAACCTGTGGTAATGGTTAATCTATTAGGAGAACATGTGGAATATGCTCTAGATAACATTCCACTCTACCATGATGTCAAACTTCATTTATATGGAAAGAAAGAACGAAAAGAAAAAAGGAAAATGGGACATGTAAACGTTTTAGCTGATACAATGGACCTTGCTTTAAAAAAAGCAGAAAAAATAACAAGTTGGAACAAAGAAGAAGTGGAGGCATTACGATGATTGAACGTTACACACGACCTGAAATGGGTGCTATTTGGACGGAAGAAAACAAATTCCAAGCTTGGCTAGAAGTAGAAATACTAGCATGTGAAGCATGGGCAGAACTTGGTGAAATACCGAAAGAAGATGTAGCAAAACTACGCAAAAATGCTTCGTTTAACATGAACAGAATTTATGAAATTGAAGCAGAAACGCGCCACGATGTAGTGGCATTCACTAGAGCTGTTTCGGAAACGTTAGGCGAAGAGAAAAAGTGGGTGCATTACGGATTAACGTCTACAGATGTTGTAGATACAGCCCTCTCTTACCTAATAAAACAAGCAAATGACATTTTACTTCAAGACTTAGAAAGATTTGTAGAAATCTTAAAAGTAAAAGCACAAGAACATAAATATACAGTTATGATGGGCCGCACACACGGCGTTCATGCAGAACCTACAACTTTCGGTTTAAAGCTTGCACTTTGGTATGAAGAAATGAAACGTAACTTAGAGCGTTTCAAGCAAGCAGCAGCGGGAGTACAGTTTGGGAAGATTTCTGGGGCAGTTGGTACATACGCAAACATCGATCCTTTTGTAGAAAAGTATGTTTGTGAGAAGTTAGGTTTAGAAGCAGCACCAATTTCAACGCAAACATTACAACGTGATCGCCATGCACACTATATGAGTGCAATCGCGCTTATTGCAACATCAATTGAGAAATTTGCAGTAGAAATTCGCGGCCTTCAAAAAAGTGAAACACGCGAAGTAGAAGAGTTCTTTGCAAAAGGACAAAAAGGATCTTCTGCGATGCCACATAAACGTAATCCAATTGGTTCTGAAAACATGACCGGCCTTGCGCGCGTTATTCGTGGATACATGATGACTGCTTATGAAAATGTGCCATTATGGCATGAACGTGATATTTCTCATTCATCAGCAGAAAGAATCATTTTACCAGACGCAACCATTGCTCTAAATTACATGTTAAACCGTTTTGGTAACATCGTGAAAAACTTAACGGTATTCCCAGAAAACATGAAACGTAACATGGATCGCACACTAGGTTTAATATACTCACAACGAGTATTGCTCGCCCTAATCGATACAGGTATGTCACGCGAAGAAGCATACGACACGGTTCAACCGAAAGCAATGGAAGCGTGGGAACAACAAGTCCCATTCCGCCAACTAGTAGAAGCTGATCCAACTATTAACTCTCGACTAACAGCAGAACAAATAGCAGATTGCTTTGACTACAACTACCACCTACAACACGTAGACACTATTTTCAACCGCTTAGAACTATAAAAAAGGGGGATTTATTCCCCCTTACTAATTCTTAGATCAAAAGGCTAACAGCTAATAGCTAACACCTAACAGCTAAAAAAGGAGCTGACAAACTAGATGGATATTCAAAAGCAAGCGTTACTTTACGAAGGCAAGGCGAAAATGGTGTATTCCACAAATGATGAAAACACCGTCTGGATCCAATACAAAAACAGCGCAACTGCCTTTAACGGTGAAAAAAAGATGAGCATCGAAGGCAAAGGCCGTCTGAACAATTTAATTACTAGTTTCCTATTTTCACAACTTCACGAAGTTGGTATCGAAAGTCATTTCATCCAAAAGCTTTCTGACACAGAACAACTTGTAAAAAAAGTTTCCATCATTCCATTAGAAGTCGTCGTTCGAAATGTTTGTGCAGGTAGCATGGCAAAGCGGCTAGGAATCGAAGAGGGAACTCCTCTTGAACACCCAATCGTAGAATTTTATTACAAAGACGATTCGTTAGGTGACCCACTTATTACAGAAGACCACATTACACTATTAAAATTAGCAACAAAAGAAGAAATCGATTTACTTAAACTTTCAGCGCAAAAAGTGAACCATTATTTATCGGAATTTTTTGTAAGTAAGAATATTAAATTAATAGATTTTAAGCTAGAATTCGGTAAAACATTGGACGGTACTATTTTGCTAGCTGATGAAATTTCCCCAGATACATGTCGATTATGGGATGCAACAACATTAGAAAAGCTAGATAAAGATGTGTTTCGTCGAGATTTAGGTAGTTTAACAGAAGCTTATGAACAAATTTTAAATCGTATTGGAGGAAAAGCCCATGTTTAAAGTAAAAGTATTCGTAACGTTAAGAGAAAGTGTATTAGATCCACAAGGAAATGCAGTGAAAAACTCCCTACACAGTTTATCGTATAAAGAAGTTCAAGAAGTGCGTATCGGAAAGTATTTAGAGTTAACAATTGCAGAAACAAACCGCAATTTAGATGAGTTAGTAAAAGAAATGTGTGAAAAGATGCTTGCGAACACGGTAATTGAAGACTACCGATATGAAGTGGAGGAGGTTGTCGTTCGATGAAATTTGCCTGTATCGTTTTTCCAGGTTCGAACTGTGATGTAGATATGTACCATGCGATCAAAGATGAGCTTGGTGAAGAAGTGGAATATGTATGGCACGATGCGAAAGACTTAAGTGAGTTTGACGGCATCTTACTTCCAGGTGGCTTTTCTTACGGAGATTACTTGCGTTCCGGTGCGATTGCCCGTTTTTCCAATGTGATGGCAGAGGTTGTAAAAGCTGCAGAAGCTGGTAAGCCAATATTAGGTGTATGTAACGGATTTCAAATCTTACTAGAGTCTGGTTTATTACCAGGGGCTATGCGTCGTAATAAAAATTTAAAGTTTATGTGTCGTATGGTTACGTTACGAGTAGAAAACAACGAAACAATGTTTACGACTGCCTATCAAAAAGGGGAAGAAATCAAAATCCCTATCGCACACGGTGAAGGAAACTATTACTGTGATGAACTAACGTTAAAACAGCTACAAGAAAATAACCAAATCGTCTTCCGTTACGATGATGACAATCCAAACGGAAGCTTAGAGAGAATAGCAGGGATTACGAATAAACAAGGGAATGTGCTAGGAATGATGCCCCACCCTGAACGTGCTGTTAGTGAATTACTAGGTAGTGCAGACGGATTAAGACTATTCCAATCGATTGTACGAAACTGGAGGGAATCACATGTCGTTACTTCTTGAGCCGAATGAATTAAAAATAAAAGAAGAAAAGATATACCGTGAAATGGGTTTAACAGACGATGAGTTTGCAATGGTAGAGAATATCCTAGGTCGTCTTCCTAACTATACAGAAATCGGCTTGTTTTCTGTTATGTGGTCAGAGCATTGTAGTTACAAAAACTCAAAGCCTGTTTTACGCAAGTTCCCAACAGAAGGTCCAAAAGTTTTACAAGGACCAGGTGAAGGCGCTGGAATCGTGGATATCGGTGATAACCAAGCGGTAGTTTTTAAGATTGAAAGTCACAACCATCCTTCTGCGATTGAGCCATATCAAGGAGCGGCAACAGGTGTTGGTGGAATTATCCGTGATGTATTTTCCATGGGAGCACGTCCTATCGCACTATTAAACTCGCTTCGCTTTGGAGAATTAACGAATCCTCGCGTGAAGTATTTGTTTGAAGAAGTAGTAGCAGGTATTGCTGGATACGGAAACTGCGTAGGGATTCCGACTGTTGGTGGAGAAGTACAATTTGATGCAGCCTACGAAGGTAACCCGCTAGTAAATGCAATGTGTGTTGGCTTGATTGCTCATGAAGATATAAAAAAGGGGCAGGCGAAGGGTGTGGGCAATACTGTCATGTACGTTGGTGCTAAGACAGGTAGGGACGGTATTCATGGCGCTACATTTGCCTCAGAAGAATTATCAGATGCATCAGAGGAAAAGCGACCAGCTGTTCAAGTTGGCGATCCGTTTATGGAAAAGCTTTTATTAGAAGCTTGTTTAGAAATTGTGAAGTGGGACGGTTTAGTGGGCATTCAAGATATGGGTGCTGCGGGATTAACGAGTTCGTCTGCAGAGATGGCGTCAAAAGCTGGCTCTGGAATTGAAATGAACTTAGATTTAGTGCCACAACGTGAAGCAGGTATGACTGGTTACGAAATGATGTTATCCGAATCACAAGAGCGTATGTTAATTGTTGTAGAAAAAGGCCGCGAGCATGAGGCGCAAGAGATTGTTTCAAAGTACGGCTTAGAGGCTGTTGCAATTGGTAAAGTAACGGACGACAAAATGCTCCGTTTAGTGCACGATGGTGCGGTGATTGCTGAGGTGCCAGTTGATGCATTAGCGGAAGAAGCACCTGTATACAATAAGCCTTCTAAAGAGCCTGCTTATTATGCAGAGTTCCAAGCGATGGAAGTAGAAGTGCCTGAGGTAACGGATTACAATGAAACGTTAATGAGTTTGTTACAGCAACCAACGATTGCAAGTAAAGAATGGGTTTACGATCAATATGACTATCAAGTTAGAACGAATACGGTAGTTTGCCCAGGTTCTGATGCGGCAGTAGTACGTATTCGCGGTACGAAAAAAGCGTTAGCGATGACAACAGATTGTAATTCTCGTTACATTTATTTAGACCCAGAAGTTGGTGGCAAGATTGCGGTTGCAGAAGCAGCACGTAATGTCGTTTGTTCTGGGGCACAACCACTAGCTATTACAGATTGCTTAAATTTTGGTAACCCAGAAAAACCGGAAATCTTCTGGCAGCTAGAAAAATCGGTCGATGGCATGAGTGAAGCTTGTCGTATGTTAGAGTCGCCGGTAATCGGTGGGAATGTATCTCTTTACAATGAAACAAACGGAGAAGCAGTGTATCCGACACCTGTAGTTGGGATGGTCGGATTAATTGATGATATTGCACACATTACAACACAAGGCTTCAAAGAATATGGAGATTTCATTTATTTAATTGGGGATACGAAAGAAGAGTTTGGTGGAAGTGAGTTACAAAAGCTAACGTATGGCAAGATTTTTGGTAAAGCTCCTTCTATTGATTTACAAGTGGAAGCATCAAGACAAGCGAAGTTGTTGGCAGCAATTCGTAACGGTTATGTGGCTTCGGCTCATGACGTTTCAGAAGGTGGATTTTCTGTTGCAGTAGCGGAAAGTTTAATGAGTGCTACGGGCCTTGGAGCGGAGATCGTTGTGTCAGGTGATACGACTGTTGCGTTATATAGTGAATCACAATCTCGCTTCGTTGTTTCGGTGAAGCCAGAAAATAAAGAAGCATTTGAAACGTTAGTTGTTGATGCAGTGAAAATTGGCCATGTAACCGATAGTGGAGAATTAAAGATAAATGGAGAAAATAATGAATCGATCATTCATTTATCAGTAGATGAAATGAGAAAGGCTTGGAAAGGGGCTATCCCATGCTTGCTGAAATCAAAGGCTTAAATGAAGAGTGCGGCGTGTTTGGTGTATGGGGACATCCTGAAGCCGAGCAAATTACGTATTATGGGTTGCACAGTTTACAACATCGCGGGCAAGAAGGTGCGGGAATTGTTGTAACAGATGGGGAGAAATTAAGTTGTGTAAAAGGCGAAGGGCTTGTTAATGAGATTTTCTCCAATGGTAGGTTAAATGACCTTGTTGGAAAAGCAGCCATAGGCCATGTGCGTTATGCAACAGCAGGTGGAGGCGGCTACGAAAATGTCCAGCCACTTTTGTTCCACTCGCAAACTGGTAGTCTAGCTTTAGCGCATAATGGCAATTTAGTAAATGCGAATGCGTTGAAGCATCAGTTAGAAAACCAGGGAAGTATTTTACAAACAACGTCTGACACAGAAGTGTTGGCTCATTTAATAAAACGTAGTGGCTATCCTTTGTTGAAGGATCGTGTGAAAAATGCTTTATCGATGGTGAGAGGGGCGTTCGCTTTTGTCATTATGACAGAGACGGAGATGATGGTCGCTCTTGACCCGAATGGCTTGCGTCCCCTTTCATTAGGTTTGCTTGGTGACGGGTATGTTGTTGCATCAGAAACATGCGCATTGGATATTGTTGGTGCAACATATTTGCGTGACGTAGAACCTGGTGAATTGTTAATTATTAGCGACGAGGGCTTACAGTCAGAGCGTTATACAATGCACATTCAACGAGCAATGTGTAGTATGGAATATATTTATTTTTCTCGTCCTGATAGTAATATTAATGGAATTAATGTTCATACAGCGAGGAAGAATTTAGGGAAGCAACTGGCGTTGGAATCTTTTGTAGAGGCAGATGTTGTAACAGGGGTGCCAGATTCAAGTATTTCAGCAGCAATCGGGTATGCAGAAGCGGCAGATATTCCTTATGAATTAGGTTTAATTAAAAATAGATACGTAGGTAGGACCTTTATTCAACCTTCTCAAGCGTTACGTGAACAAGGGGTGAAAATGAAGTTGTCCCCTGTTCGCGGTGTAGTAGAAGGCAAACGAGTTGTGATGGTAGACGATTCGATTGTTCGAGGAACTACGAGTCGTCGGATTGTCAATATGCTTCGTGAAGCAGGGGCTACGGAAGTTCATGTTCGTATAAGTTCACCGCCAATTAAGAATCCTTGTTTTTATGGGATAGACACGTCTACTCATGAGGAGTTAATTGCATCGAATCATTCTGTGGAGGAGATTCGTAAAATTATAGGAGCCGATTCTCTGTCGTTCTTGAGTGAAGGCGGCTTGTTAGAAGCGATAGGTCGTCCTTATGAAGGAGAATATCGCGGGCAGTGTATGGCATGTTTTACTGGGAAGTATCCGACAGAAATTTATTCCGATACGGTAATGCCGCATGAGAAGTGTTGATTAGCTGTTAGAAGCTGGTACAAAAGACCGATGGATTCAGTGCCTTTCACAATCATTTTCACCAAAGAAAAACTCAAAAATGAACGTGAAGGGGTCACTCACAATCATTTTCACCAAAGAAAAACTCAAAAATGAACGTGAAGGGGTCACTCACAATCATTTTCACCAAAGAAAAACTCAAAAATGAACGTGAAGGGGTCACTCACAATCATTTTCACTAAAGAAAAACTCAAAAATGAACGTGAAGGGGTCACCCACAATCATTTTCACTAAAGAAAAACTCAAAAATGAACGTGAAGGGGTCACTCACAATCATTTTCACCAAAGAAAAATTCAAAAATGAGCGTGAAGGGGTCTCTCACAATCATTTACACTAAAGAAAAACTCAAAAATGAACGTGAAGAGTTCTCTCACAATCATTTTCACCAAAGAAAAACTCAAAAATGAACTTGATACACAAGATATTGAGGTAAAACAAGTGAATAGAAGAGGCCAAAATAATAGCCTATTATTATTTACGGTCACGCCTATACTCTTGTCTCAACCTCTTTCAATTGCTTTTATTTGGAAATATACCTTTGGAGGGACACATATGGCAAATGCATACAAACAAGCAGGAGTAGATATTGAAGCTGGCTATGAAGCCGTTTCAAGAATGAAAAAGCATGTCGCTCGTACGATGAGACCAGAAGTCATGGGAGGACTAGGCGGATTTGGTGGCCTTTTTGACCTATCAAGCATCAATGTCCAACAACCAGTACTTGTCTCTGGCACAGATGGCGTTGGTACAAAGCTTATGCTTGCATTCCAGCTAAATAAGCACGATACCATTGGTGTGGATGCAGTTGCGATGTGTGTCAACGATATTGTCGTACAAGGTGCCGAACCGCTTTTCTTCCTAGATTACATAGCATGCGGAAAAGCAGCACCTGATCAAATCGAGCAAATCATTAAAGGTATTGCAGATGGTTGTGAACAAGCTGGTTGCGCTCTTATCGGAGGAGAAACGGCTGAGATGCCAGGAATGTATAACCAAGAAGAATACGACCTTGCTGGTTTCACAGTAGGTGTTGTGGAAAAATCTAAGCTAATTACAGGTGAAAACATTCAAGCAGGTAATGTCCTTATTGGTTTGCCATCATCAGGTATTCATAGTAACGGCTACTCACTTGTTAGAAAAATTATTGCAGATAGTGATCTAGACCTTACACAAAAACTAGAAAACACAAACCAAACACTAGGAGAAATACTATTAACTCCAACAAAAATATATGTGAAGACAATCTTAGAAGTACTTAAAAAGTATGACATAAAAGGCATGGCACATATTACAGGTGGCGGTTTCGTAGAAAACATTCCAAGGATGTTGCCAAAAGGTCTTCAAGCTGAGGTTGATTACGGCTCATGGCCAATTCCAACTGTTTTTGACATGTTACAAACGTACGGGAACTTACAAAAAGAAGAAATGTTTAACATCTTTAACATGGGTATAGGCATGGTGTTGTCCATTGATCCACAAGACGTAACAGGTGTCATTTCAACGTTAGAAAAATCAGGCGAAACGCCATATATCATTGGTCGGGTGAAACAAGGAGAAGGAATTACATTCGGCGGGGGAGAACTTAGATGACAAGACAACGAATCGCCCTTTTTGCTTCTGGAAGCGGAAGTAATGTGCAAGCCATAATTGACGCTTGTAGAAAAGGGGAATTGCAAGCTGACCCTGTTCTGCTAGTATGTGATAAACCAAAAGCTAAAGTGGTGGAACGAGCTATCGAAGCTTCCATACCAGTTTTTACTTTTCTCCCTAAAATGTACGAAAATAAAGAAGCGTTTGAACAAGAGATTCTTCAAAAATTACAGCAACAAAATGTCGCTTACATCATTTTAGCTGGTTATATGAGACTAGTAGGTCCAACACTAATACACGCTTACGAAGGTAAAATGATAAACATTCATCCATCTCTTCTCCCAGCTTTTCCGGGGTTAGATGCGATTGGTCAAGCGATTAAAGCAAAAGCGGAAGTGACAGGAGTTACGGTCCATTATGTAGATGAGGGAATGGACACAGGTCCAATCATTGCCCAACAACCTGTAAAAATTTTACCTGAAGAAACGAAAGAGTCATTACAAAAAAAGATTCAACAAGTTGAACATATTTTATACCCAAAAACATTACAAAAAATCTTACAAACAGAGAAGGAGTCAACCCTATCATGAGAGCATTAGTAAGTGTATCGAATAAAGAAGGTATTGTGCCATTTGTAAAACGTTTAGTTGCCCTAGGTGTAGAAGTGATTTCAACAGGTGGTACGAAAAAGACGTTACAAGACCATGGTGTGAATGTTATTGGAATCTCAGAAGTTACTGGTTTCCCAGAAATTTTAGACGGTCGTGTTAAAACGTTACACCCAATGATTCATGGTGGATTACTTGCGATGCGTGGGAATGAAAGTCATGAAGCACAATTACAAGAACACAACATCACTCCAATAGACTTAGTAATCGTGAATCTTTATCCATTTAAAGAAACAATTGCAAAAGAAGGTACGACTTTTGAAGAAGCAATCGAAAATATTGATATTGGTGGACCAACGATGCTCCGTTCGGCAGCAAAAAACCATCAGCAAGTGACAGTTGTAGTCGATCCAACAGATTATGAAGAAGTTGCTACCGGTTTAGAGCGTGACGGAACAGTACAATTGACAACTCGTCAAAGATTAGCGGCAAAAGTGTTTCGCCATACAGCAGCCTATGATTCTATGATTTCTAACTACTTAACAGAGTCAGTAGGTGAAGAGAATCCAGAATCATTAACGATTACATTTGAAAAAGTGCAAGACTTACGTTATGGCGAAAATCCACATCAAAAAGCAGCGTTTTATAAAAAGTCATTCGAAAAATCCTATTCCATTGCATCAGCCAAACAATTACATGGAAAAGAATTATCCTATAACAACATTAATGATGCCGACGCAGCCATTCAACTTGTAAAAGAGTTCACACAACCAGCTGCAGTTGCGATTAAACACACAAATCCTTGTGGAGTTGGAGTGGGAGAAACAGTTTTAGAAGCTTACGAGCGTGCATATAAGGCAGACCCTACTTCCATTTTCGGTGGAATCGTTGCATTTAATAGAGAAGTAGATAAAGAAACAGCTCTACTGTTACATGAAATATTTTTAGAGATTATTATTGCTCCATCGTTCTCACCTGGGGCACTTGATGTATTAAAACAAAAGAAAAACATCCGTCTATTAACGGTTGAATTCACAGCAAATAGTGAAGTAGAAAAGAAATACTCTTCTGTTACAGGTGGTCTATTAATACAAGAAGAAGATACATTAAGTTTTGATGAAGAAAAAATAACGATTCCAACGAAACGCGAGCCTACAGAACAAGAGTGGGCAGATTTACGATTAGCTTGGAAGGTAGTAAAACATGTAAAGTCAAATGCTATCGTTCTAGCAAAAGACAATAATACAGTAGGTGTAGGTGCTGGCCAGATGAACAGAGTTGGCGCTGCGAAAATTGCCATCGAGCAAGCAGGAATTTTAGCAAAAGGTTCTGCCCTTGGTTCTGATGCATTTTTCCCAATGGACGATACCGTCGAAGCTGCTGCAAAAGCAGGAGTTACCGCTATCATTCAACCAGGCGGATCCATCCGAGACGAAGACTCCATCAAAAAAGCAGACGAACACGGAATCACAATGGTCTTCACAGGAGTCCGTCATTTCAAACATTAATGAGAAGATGAGTGTTATTAAGGACTTTTATTAGTTTTAAATTATTATCTAGCTGTTGATTGGAGCGCAAGTCGCCGACTCCTGCGGGAGAAGCGAGGGACGGGAGACCCCACAGGCGCGGATGCGCCGAGGAGTAGGTTTTTTCACGATAGTGAAAATAACCTTCCTTTTTAACGCCCGCCGAAAGCGGAGACTTGCGCTCCAATCAACAGCGGTATTAATAACTGGAGGGGAAAAAATGAAAGTACTTGTTATCGGTCGTGGAGGAAGAGAACACGCAATCGTTTGGAAACTAGCACAAAGTCCTTCTGTCACAAAAGTATTCGCTGCTCCAGGTAATATAGGAATGGAACAACTAGCCACTCGTGTTCCAATTGATGAATTAAACATGAACGAGCTCATAAATTTTGCCAAAACAAACGAAATAGACTTAACATTCGTTGGCCCTGAAGCACCTTTATTAGCTGGCATCGTGAATGAGTTTGAAAAAGAAGGACTGCCCATTTTTGGACCAACAAAAGAAGCAGCTATTATTGAAGGAAGTAAAAGCTTCTCAAAAGATTTAATGAAAAAATACAACATACCAACTGCAAAATACGAAGTTTTCAACTCGTATGAAGAAGCACTTAAATATATAGAAGAAAAAGGTGCACCAATTGTCATAAAAGCGGATGGATTAGCCGCAGGAAAAGGCGTCGTTGTTGCCATAACACTTGCGGAGGCAAAAGAAGCCCTTTGGTCGATGATGGCGGAAAAGAAATTCGGGGAAGCAAGCAGCCAAGTGGTCGTGGAACAATTTTTACAAGGTGAAGAGTTTTCCTTAATGGCTTTTGTCAACGGCGAAAACGTTTATCCGATGGTTATCGCACAAGATCATAAACGTGCTTTTGATGGAGACAAAGGTCCAAACACAGGAGGAATGGGAGCCTATTCACCTGTACCACAAATCCCAAATGAGGTAATAACTACATCCGTTGAAACAATTTTAAAACCAGTAGCAAAAGCGTTGGTAACAGAAAGTAGAAGTTTTTGTGGGATTTTGTATGCAGGCTTAATGTTAACGAATGAAGGTCCGAAAGTAATCGAGTTTAATGCGAGGTTTGGAGATCCAGAAACACAGGTTGTTCTTCCACGTATGCAAGATGACTTGGCGGAAGTTCTTTTACATGTATTAGAAAAAAAGAATTACACAATTGAATGGAATAATTCGGCAGTAGTAGGAGTTGTACTAGCGGCAAAAGGATATCCTGAGGCATATGAAAAAGGAGAGCTAATTGAAGGATTAGAATCAATCGATGATGCGTTGGTTTTTCATGCTGGTACAGAAAAACATAATGATAAGATAATCACAAATGGCGGTAGAGTGTTGCTGTTAGCGGCAGAAGCGGATGGTTTGTCTGAAGCATACGACAAAGTGTACAAAGAAATAACAAAAATAAAAAGCAGCGCCCTCTTTTATCGAAAAGACATTGGCCATAAGGCTATCGAGGGCGTTTCCTCTTAATAAAAACAAACAGTAACGCAACGATACTTCCGATTAACGCGATTAACACAAAAGACATATCTGTAAGATATTCAAGCATCACTTTACACTCCTTTCTAATGAAGCCAGGCTCGGATTAGAGCCTGGCGAATTTTTTAAGAAGGATTATATGTTTCTTCGTCACCTTCACACACAAATTCATCGCAATGGAAATCGTCATACTCGAATTCTTCATCATAACGATAGTCTTGGTAACGATCAAATAAATCTGTTAATGGGCAATATCTTAAAATACCTTCTGCTACTTTCATTGCCCCTAGCATAGCAACTAAAATGTACGAATCGCGATATGGTCTTCTTACCATTTTGCTTGTGATCCAAGCTAAAATAGTTAAACCTCCAGTTATACGTACAAGTGCATTAATAATACCGATATTCGGTCTCATAAAGAACTCCTCCTTATTGTTAAGTGTTAAAATTCGCGGTTGATTTCCGCGCATATCTTCGCTTTCCGCGGGCGGGTCGGGAGCCTCCTCGTCGCTTCCGCTCCTGTGGGGTCTCCCGTTTCCCGCTTCTCCCGCAGGAGTCTCCGATATGCGCTCCAATCACCAGCTAGAATGACAAAAAACTTTAGTAGAGAATATTTTTTTAAAATTCCAACAAATTGTAATTCGTTAATGCATGAATACGTTAATTATGGTACGATTGAAAGAAGAGGTTATATTAAAATAACTTTCATTTGTACGTTTTTCAGGAGATGAGCAATTATGGAACAAAAATATAAATGGCCGAATAAAAAAATACGTGAGCATGTAGCTGTCATTGACGGCGTAAAAGCACCTACAATTGTTTTGCAAAACGCCACCTACTTAAATGTGTTTTTAAAAAGATGGCTTCAAGCAAACATTTGGATTTATGAAGATCGCATTATTTATGTAGGTGAAGCACTTCCTTCGAATGACAAAAATACAGAATATGTGGACTGCTCAACTTACTTTTTAGTACCAGGTTATATTGAGCCTCATGTTCATCCTTTTCAGTTATATAATCCCCTTAGTTTTGGACAATATGCATCCCTTTCTGGAACAACTACAGTCGTAAATGATAACTTGGTGCTCGCTTTACAATTGAGAAAAAAGAAAGCGTTTTCTTTTATAAGAGAGATGAATCGATTACCTGTAACTACTTATTGGTGGAGCCGTTTTGATGCGCAAACAGAGATTAAAAAGGAAGAAGAAATTTTTTCGACACCTAACATAAAAGATTGGTTAGACCAAGACTCTGTTTTACAAGGTGGCGAATTAACAAGTTGGCCAAAGCTGATGGATGGAGACGATTTAATTTTAGAATGGATTCAAGAAACGAAAAGAAGAAGAAAGCCAGTAGAAGGACACTTACCAGGTGCCTCGGAAAAAACGTTAACGAAAATGAAATTATTTGGTGTGGATAGTGACCACGAATCGATGACCGGTGAAGATGTAAAAAAGCGTATAAGTCAAGGGTATAGTACAGCTCTACGTTTTTCGTCCATACGTCCTGATTTACCGAATATAATCGAAGAATTAGAACAGATGGATATTCCGTATTACGACCATTCGTTTTTTACAACAGATGGATCGACACCAAATTTTTATAAAGAAGGTATTTTAGATGCTATGATTAATATTGCAATAGAAAAAGGAGTAAATCCTATCGAAGCATATAAAATGGCTACCTTTAATACAGCGAAACATTTTAACATTGATCATTTACATGGCAGCATTGCACCTGGCAGAATAGCACATATCAATATACTTGAAAGTAAAACAAATGCTACACCAAGAGCTGTACTTGCATCAGGCAAATGGATGAAGAAGTTTGATCAGACTCTAGAATATCCATTGAATAGCAATCTGGATTGGAAGAGCTTTGACCTAGGTCCACTAGATTTAAGTTGGGACTTAACAATAGATGATTTACAGTTCTCCATGGCACTGGGCCTACAAATGGTAAACGAAGTAATTATGAAACCATACTCTGTAAATGTAGATGTTAGTGGGGAAAAATTAAATCTAGAAGATGATCAATCTTTCCTAATGCTAATAGATCGAAATGGTCAATGGCGTGTAAACACGATAATAAAAGGATTTAGTCATAAAGTGAGTGGACTTGTTAGTTCCTATTCCAATACTGGAGACATCATTATAATCGGTAAAAATAAAGAAGATATGCTATTTGCTTTTGAAAGAATGAAAGCGATTGGAGGCGGCATTGTTTTAGCCGAAAATCAAGAAATTGTGTGTGAAATCTCTCTCCCTATTGGAGGCATGATGTCTGAAGAAGAAATGCCAAAGTTAATAGAAGAGGAAGAAGTATTACGTCAACAATTAATGAAAAGAGGATATAAGTTCAACGACCCTGTTTATACGTTGCTGTTTTTATCGTCCACTCATTTACCGTATATACGAATTACACCAGTAGGAATATACGACGTTATGAATAAAACAGTACTCTTTCCGTCTATAATGCGTTAAAATATGAAAGTATAATGGGGATAAAGGTTGGGAGAATATGAAAAAATATAGTTATTTATTACTATCAATTTTACTAACAATAGTACTTGTAGGCTGTAAATCCGAAGAAAGTGTAACAGAAAACAACGAAGAACAGATAACACCTGTGGAAGAAATAGAAGAGGAAGAAATAATCGAAGAACCAAGTGGAATTACTGCACCATTAACTGGATTGGAAGTAGATGAGGAAGTAACTAAACGACCAATCGCTGTAGTTATTAACAATGACGTTAAAGCTAGACCACAATCGGGTCTTTATAAAGCTGATGTGGTGGTGGAAATATTATCTGAAGGTGATATTACTAGGCTTATTGCCATTTATCAAAGTGAACTACCTGAAAAAGTCGGGCCAGTAAGAAGTGCCAGAGACTATTTTTTAGATATTGCTAAACCATATAATCCTATCTTTGTAGCACATGGCTATAGTCCAGCTGCAAAGCAACGTTTAGATGCAGGAGAATTAGATTCCATCAACGGCATGTTGTATGATGGCACATTATTTAAGAGAGCATCTTTCCGTCAAGCCCCACATAACTCGTATATCTCTTTCGAGAATATTGAAAAAGGTGCGTCTGAATTAGGGTTTAATATGGAAGGAGAAACGACTCCTTATTTGTTCCTATCGCAAAATGAAGAACAAGAGTTGAATGGAGTAGAAATAAATAAAGTAAAGATAAACTATTCTACACGCCTTGTCGCACAAGTTGCTTACGAGTATAGTAAAGAAGATGAGCTTTTTCAACGATACAGCGGTGGTGAAAGAACAAAAGACTTAGAAACGTTAGAAGATGTTGTAGCTCAAAATATATTTATAATAGAAACAGCACATGAAGTAGTAGATAAAGTTGGACGACGAGAGATAAATTTAACAGCTGGTGGCCGTGCTGTATTAATTCAACAAGGTAAACGTTATGAACTTGAATGGAAAGAAGATAATGGAAGGTTAATTCCTGTAAAAGATGGTCAACCTGTCCCATTTACCCCAGGGAAAACGTGGGTTAACATAGTTCCATCTTTAGATTTCGTTCATTATGAATAAAGGAGTTGTAAAGTAATGCAAATTAATAAGCTGCGTGGAAGAGAACTCGATCAATTATTTGAGGCAGTTCTTTCATTAAAAGATGTAGAAGAATGTTATCGTTTTTTTGATGACCTTTGCACAATGAATGAAATTCAATCTTTAGCACAACGTCTGGAAGTAGCAAGAATGCTTCGCGATGGATTTACCTATCATAAAATAGAAACAGAAACGGGAGCAAGTACAGCAACAATTTCTCGTGTGAAAAGATGCTTAAATTACGGCAATGACGCATATGAAATGGCCCTAGAAAGAATTACGGATACAGAAGAAAAATAAAAAATGGATGTTCACTAGATTATCAGGTGAACATCCATTTTTTAGTTCTTATATCTACATCATTTAAAGGTATGGATTGGAATGTTGTTTTGTTTTTACATCATCTACGTCATATGCATCGGTTGTGTCTGTTAAACCTTTTCTTTTTTGCTTGTTTACATAGTCAACGATTGCTCCAAATACGAGTAAGGCTAAAAAGCCAATGACGAACCAAGCCCAAATAGGCATTTTCAACACCTCCTGATATAACAGTATGGTTGTATGTTTTTATGTATACCCGAATACAGAAAGATGAAACTTTTGGTAGGGGGTTAAGGAAATATTATACAAATATTTAGCGACAGGGTAAAGGTGTTAAGGTGTAGCGTAAAGTTGAGGGAGTGTAGTAAAAAAAGAAACGAGGTGTAGCATAAATTACTCAAAGTGTAACAAAAAATCTATTAATACGAACCCCAAATACTAAAAACATTAACAAACCAATTAAAACTACTCACCCAAAGCCACCCGGGTAGTAATCCGGCACCAAAACAGTAACAACCATTAAAAAACTCATCATATTTCCTCAACCATTCCCTTTTTCGCCTTCCCTTAATTTTGATATAATGAAAAAATGGAATAAGAATTGGAGGAAGACTTTCTTTATGTATAATGTACGGGAATGGAGACACATTTTTAAATTAGATCCAAACAAACCAATGGACGACAAAACATTAGAACAAATATGTGAATCAGGTACAGATGCTATCATAGTTGGCGGAACTGACGGAGTTACGATTGATAATGTTCTCCATTTAATGAGCAGCATTCGCAGATATACGGTGCCATGTGTTCTAGAAGTATCAAACATAGAATCCGTTACACCGGGATTTGACTTTTATTTTATCCCTACCGTCCTCAATAGCCCTAATCCTGAATGGATTGTAGGACTACATCAACAAGCACTAAAGGAATACGGTGATGTGATGGATTGGGACGAAGTGATGACGGAAGGTTACTGCATTTTAAACCCCGACTGCAAAGCAGCAAAATTAACCAATGCACAAACAGACCTTTCCGAAGAGGACGTAATAGCGTATGCTAGACTTTCTGAAAAGGTGTTCAAGCTCCCGATTTTCTATCTAGAATATAGTGGAACATATGGGGACGTACAGCTTGTAAAAAAAATTAGCGCCACACTAGATGAAGCACAGCTTTTTTACGGTGGAGGCATTACAGATTCTGAAAAAGCAAAAGAAATGGCCGAGCACGCAGACACAATAGTCGTCGGTAACCTTATTTACGATAATTTAGAAGAAGCATTAAAAACTGTACAAGTAGCAAAAGAGCAGGTTTTATAATATAATAAGAACAAATGTTTGTATAAGGCGGTGGGAGTAAACATGCAATATATTAGTCAACGTTTATTAGATGGATTAAACCCGATGCAACAAGAGGCTGTAAGAACAACTGATGGACCTCTTTTAATTATGGCCGGTGCAGGTAGTGGAAAAACACGCGTATTAACACATAGAATCGCCTACTTAATGGCAGAAAAAGAAGTGCCACCTTGGAATATTTTAGCGATTACTTTCACGAACAAAGCAGCAAGAGAAATGAAGGAACGTATTAAAACGATAGTGGGCGGATCCGTAGCAGAAGAAATATGGATCTCTACCTTCCATTCCATGTGTGTAAGAATTTTACGTCGAGACATAGATCGAATTGGAATGAATCGTAACTTTACTATTTTAGATACAACTGACCAATTGTCTGTTATTAAAAATATCTTAAAAGATCGCAACTTAGACCCGAAAAAACACGAACCTCGCTCTATTTTAGGTTCCATCAGCTCAGCGAAAAACGAACTGATAACTCCGGAGCAATTTGCTAAACAAGCACTCGATTTTTATACGGAAACGGTTAGCAACGTTTATACAGAATACCAAAAGCGCTTAAAGAAAAACCAAGCGTTAGACTTTGATGACCTTATTATGACAACGATTCATTTATTCGAGCGAGTTCCAGAAGTACTAGAGTATTACCAACGTAAATTCCAATACATCCATGTAGATGAGTATCAAGATACGAACCATGCTCAATATAAACTGGTTAAATTACTAGGCGATCGCTTGAAAAATGTATGTGTAGTAGGAGACTCGGATCAGTCTATTTATAGATGGCGTGGAGCAGATATTGCAAATATCCTTTCTTTTGAAAAAGATTATCCAAACGCCCAAACAGTTTTACTAGAACAAAACTACCGTTCAACGAAACGCATTCTCGAAGCTGCAAACAAAGTAATTGAAAACAACATGAACCGTAAAGCGAAAAAACTATGGACAGATAACGCAGAAGGAAACAAAATTGTTTACTATCACGCGGACTCAGAAAATGCAGAGTCACAATTCGTTGTAGGGAAAATTAAAGAATATTTACAAAAAGATCCAACCAAAAAACTAACTGACTTTGCGATTTTATACAGAACAAACGCCCAATCACGTGTAATGGAGGAAACATTAGTTAAATCTAACATTAACTACACGATTGTCGGCGGAACAAAGTTCTACGATCGTAAAGAAATTAAAGACATTCTAGCTTATTTACGATTAATTGCGAATCCTGACGATGACATTAGTTTAATGCGTGTTGTTAACGTTCCTAAAAGAGGAATTGGAACGACATCTGTTGATAAAGTAGCTAACTATGCACAAAACCATGATATCTCAATGTTTCAGGCATTGGCGGAAGTAGATCTAATCGGTGTAAGTGGTAAGGCAACCTCATCATTAAAAGAGTTTTACTCGCTCATTAACAATTACACACAAATGCAAGAATACTTATCTGTAACAGAGCTAGTGGATGAAGTGTTGGATAAAGCTGGTTACCGCGAAATGTTAATTCAAGAAAAAACGATAGAAGCACAAAGCAGGCTAGAAAATATTGAAGAGTTTTTATCTGTTACGAAAAACTTTGAAGAAAAAAATGATGACAAAACTTTAGTAGGATTTTTAACAGATTTAGCTCTAATAGCAGATATTGACCAATTAGGGGAAGATAAAACAGAAGAGAAAGAGTTTATTACATTAATGACTCTTCATGCAGCGAAAGGGCTAGAGTTCCCAATTGTATTTTTAATCGGCTTAGAAGAAGGGGTATTCCCACATAGTCGCTCGCTATTTGAAGAAGCAGAGATGGAAGAAGAACGCCGCTTAGCATACGTAGGAATAACAAGAGCGGAAGAACAACTATTCATTTCCAATGCACAAATGCGTACGCTGTTCGGTCGTACAAGCATGAATCCTCCTTCTCGTTTTATAAAAGAAATACCACAAGAATTGTTAGAAGATGTGTTGGCATTAGAAAAGGAAAAGATAAGTAAACCATCACCCTTTGGATCAATGGCACGCTCACCGTTTGGACAGTCTCCGGCAAGAACTACAAGTCCTATAGCAGCAAGAAAGCCAACGCCGTCTCCCAAAACGACAGGTGGAGATACACTTGATTGGAACGTAGGCGACAAAGCATCCCATGGGAAGTGGGGCACTGGCACAGTTGTTAGTGTAAAAGGAGAAGGAGAAAGCAAAGAATTAGACATTGCCTTCCCAAGTCCAATTGGTATCAAACGACTATTAGCCAAGTTTGCACCAATTACGAAAGAATAAGCTAATATAGGTTGTCCTCTTTTCTTTTTCCAAGGAGGACAACCATACTCCTTATGACGAAAGGAATGGCAAGATGGATAACAAAACAGAAAGTCGCATGAGAGAACTCCATGATAGACTTAATCAGTACAATTACGAATACCATGTGATAGACAAACCATCTGTCTCAGATGCGGAATATGATTCATTACTAAATGAACTAATCCAATTAGAACAACAGTATCCAGAATTAAAACTACCAGACTCACCAACTCAACGTGTTGGTGGAAACGTGTTAGGTATGTTCGAGAAAGTGCAACACCGCACACCGATGTTAAGTCTAGGAAATGCATTTAATGAAGATGACTTACGAGACTTCGATAGAAAAGTAAAACAAGCTGTTGGTGAGGATGTTTCTTATGTATGCGAGCTTAAGATTGATGGGCTAGCTGTATCATTGCGATATGAAGATGGTCTTTTTGTGTTAGGGGCTACAAGAGGCGACGGCACCACAGGGGAAGATATCACGATGAACTTAAAGACGATACGCTCGATTCCTTTAAGGCTAAAGGAAACTGTATCTTTAGAAGTCCGTGGGGAAGCGTTCATGCCAAAAAACTCATTCATAGCGCTTAATGAAGCAAAAATGCAAAGAGAAGAAGAGCCATTCGCTAACCCTCGCAATGCTGCGGCAGGTTCTTTAAGGCAACTAGATCCAAAGATTGCTTCTAAGAGAAACTTAGATGTATTTATTTATAGTATGGCAAATGCGGAAGACCTCGATATGAATTCCCATAGCCAAGCTTTAGATTACATTGAAATATTAGGATTCAAAACGAATAAAGAGCTCGTTACTTGTTCAAGTATTGAGGAAGTTATTGAATATGTAACGGGTTGGCATGAGAAGCGTCCAGATTTACCATACGATATAGATGGTATCGTAATCAAAGTGGACTCGATAGAGCAGCAAGAACAATTAGGTTTCACAGCTAAAAGTCCGAGATGGGCGGTTGCTTATAAATTCCCTGCAGAAGAAGTGTCGACAAGACTTTTAGATATAGAGTTAAACATTGGAAGAACAGGTGTTGTTACGCCAACAGCTATATTAGAACCAGTTCGAGTAGCTGGAACGACTGTACAGCGTGCTTCTTTACATAACGAAGATCTTATTCGAGAAAAAGATATTAAAATAGGGGATTACGTTGTTGTAAAAAAAGCTGGTGATATTATTCCTGAAGTGGTAAATGTATTAGTAGAAAAAAGAACAGGTGAAGAGAAAGACTTCGCGATGCCAACACATTGCCCAGAATGTGAAAGTGACTTAGTTCGTATTGAAGGAGAAGTAGCACTTCGCTGTATTAATCCTAAATGTCCAGCTCAAATTCGTGAAGGGCTCATCCATTTTGTTTCTAGAAATGCCATGAATATTGACGGTCTTGGAGAAAGAGTAATTGCGCAACTCTTCCAAGAGAAATTAATTGAAGATGTAGCAGACCTTTATCGATTAACGAAAGAACAATTAGTTGCATTAGAAAGAATGGGAGAAAAATCAGCAGATAACTTACTCTCGGCTATAGAGAAAACGAAGAATAACTCGTTAGAGAGACTGCTTTTTGGATTAGGGATAAGATTAGTTGGGGCAAAGGCAGCCAAAACATTAGCGCAACACTTCGGCAATATGGATGGCTTAATGCAAGCTTCGAAGGAAGAGCTAGTGGCGATTCACGAGATTGGTGACAAAATGGCAGATTCAGTGGTGACATTTTTTGAACAACCAGAAGTAGAACAATTAATAGCAGAATTAAAAGAATTAGGCTTAAATACGGAATACAAAGGACCTAAGCCTGTTAGTGCAGAAGATGTGGATTCAGTTTTTGCTGGCAAAACAGTCGTATTAACTGGTAAGCTAATAGAGATGAAACGTAATGACGCGAAAGAAGCTATTGAACGCTTAGGTGGAAAAGTGACGGGTAGTGTTAGTAAAAGTACAGACCTAGTCATCGCAGGGGAAGATGCAGGTTCAAAACTTTCCAAAGCTACCGAGCTAGGAATTGAAGTTTGGGATGAAGCAAGAATGTTACAAGAAATAAAATCATAAGAGGTGTTGAAGGTGAATAGGTATATAACCGTTCTCCTTGGTGCTTCTCTTTTGTTAACTGGATGTATACCTGGTTTTGAAAAACAAGAAGAGGTTATACAAGATCCATTACAGGAAGAGGCAGAAAGAGCAATTGTTCCGCGGTATAAAATATCAGATGAATATTACCAAACAATCTTACCGTTTAAACCAGGACAAACACGTGGTCAAGTAGTGCCAAGGCTAGGTAGTAGATATGATGTAGATGAGTTTGAAACAGGTTTAATGAGACATTCATTGACGCAATTTCCGTCATCTACTTATCTTTATCAAGATGGTCAAACAATAAGTAGAAATGCTGTCAGTGCTTGGTTAAGTCGCAATGAAGGTGAAGAAAGTTTAGGTTTAAATCCTCCTCTTAAAATAGGGGGAAATGACCAAGAAACAAATGAAAGTAGTCCAATTATCTTAGCTCATATATTAGAACAAAATTATTTAGTAAGAAAAAATGACGGGGCAGTAGAATTAGGTGGCGTTACCATTGGTTTAGCGCTTAACACCGTTCATAGTTATGAAATGGTGTTAGAAAGTGGAGTGCCAGTTGCAAGAGATTATGATATACCAGATAACCGTATAGAGTCAGAAGGCAGAAGGATGGCTGAGGAAATCGTTGCACGTGTAAGAAATGAAGTTGGTAGTGGCATCCCAATAATGGTGGCACTGTATAAACAAAGTCCAAATACTTCAATTGTTCCCGGTACGTTTATAGCAAAAGCTACAGTTGGAGAAAATAGTGCAAGTGTCGGAAGATGGGAAACGATAAATGAAAGTTATCAATATTTTCCTTCATCCGCTGCAATGAGAGATTTTCGTGATGATGCAGTAAGGTTTCAGAACTTTAAGGCCGACATTGAAGATTATTTTCCAAATCATACCGGTGTAGTTGGTACTGGACACTTTATTGAAGAGGATTTACAAAGTTTAACAATTAGAATAAATATGGATTACCACGGTAAAGCCGAGTTAATTGGTTTTACTCAATACGTAACAAGTCTAGTATTAGAACATTTCCCAGCTCACATCAATCTACAACTGTCTATCATGTCCATCAAAGGACCTGAAGCCTTAATCGTAAGAGATGCTGGAGCAGAAAAACCATTTGTGCATATTTATTAATCATTGAATTAAAATTGAATTAAAAGAGGGACTTTTGAAATATGAAAGTCTCTCTCATTTTTATAGAGAATAAAGTAGATGTTCGTGGCAGGCATGAAACTCCTGCGGGAAAAGCGTGACAAGGGAGACCCCACAGGCGCTTGCGCCGAGGAGGCTCCCGCGTCCGCCCGCGGAAAGCGAATGCCTGCCACGAACATCTACGATTAGCAGCGGAAAATTAGTCGAACGTTATTTAATAATATACTGAACATTCGTTTTTCACTAAACGAACAGTAATTATAAAATTGATTCATTTACATAAACAAGCTAAAATCTATCGAAATATCCTTAAAAACAATATTTGAAAGGTTAGGATTTATAAGGTAGAATGAGAATTGTGTGCAAGCGCTTTATAATGTATAAGGAGGCGAATGTAATGGTATTACCTTACAAACATGAACCATTTACTGATTTCACTAATGAGGAAAACAAGAAAGCTTATTTAGAAGGCTTAAAACTTGTAGAATCTTATTTAGGACAAGATTATCCTTTAGTAATTGGAGGCGAGCGTGTTACGACTGATGAAAAAATCGTATCCGTGAACCCAGCGAATAAAGAAGAGGTTATTGGTCGTGTATCAAAAGCGAACCAAGAGCTAGCTGAAAAAGCAATGCAAATTGCGGATGAAACATTTAACACTTGGCGTAAAACAAAGCCGGAAATGAGAGCTGATATCTTATTCCGCGCAGCAGCGATCATTCGTCGTCGTAAGGATGAATTCTCTGCTCTTTTAACAAAAGAAGCAGGTAAACCTTGGAATGAAGCAGATGCAGATACTGCAGAAGCTATCGATTTCTTAGAGTTTTATGCTCGTCAAATGTTAAAAATTAAAGATGGTGTTCCAGTAGAAAGCCGTCCTGGTGAATACAACCGTTACGGATATGTTCCACTAGGTGTTGGCGTAATCATTTCTCCTTGGAACTTCCCATTCGCGATCATGGCTGGTACAGCAGTAGCAGCAATCGTAACAGGTAACACTGTATTATTAAAACCAGCTTCTACAACTCCAATTGTAGCAGCTAAATTCGTAGAAGTGATGGAAGAAGCAGGATTACCTGCAGGTGTACTAAACTTCATCCCAGGTAGTGGAGCAGAAGTTGGGGACTACTTAGTAGACCACCCACGTACTCGTTTTATCTCTTTCACAGGATCTCGTGATGTTGGATTACGTATTTATGAGCGTGCTTCTAAAGTAAACCCTGGCCAAATTTGGTTAAAGCGTGTAATCGCTGAAATGGGCGGAAAAGACACTATCGTAGTAGATAAAGAGGGCGATTTAGAATTAGCTGCTCAATCTATCGTAAAATCTGCGTTCGGTTTCTCTGGACAAAAATGTTCTGCATGTTCTCGTGCGGTAATCGTAGAAGATGTATATGATCAAGTATTAGCTCGTGCTGTTGAGTTAACAAAAGAATTAGTAGTTGGCGATCCAACAGACCCTACGAACTACATGGGCCCTGTAATTGACCAAGCTGCATTCGATAAAATTATGAGCTATGTAGAAATCGGAAAAGAAGAAGGCCGCTTAATGGCTGGTGGAGAAGGAGATAGCTCTAAAGGCTTCTTCGTTCAACCAACTATCATTGCGGATGTAGAGCCGAAAGCTCGCTTAATGCAAGAAGAAATCTTCGGACCTGTTGTAGCATTCTCTAAAGCAAAAGACTTTGATCATGCTTTAGAAATCGCAAACAACACTGAGTATGGATTAACTGGTGCTGTTATCACGAACAACCGTGACCATATTGAACAAGCTCGCGAAGACTTCCACGTAGGTAACCTTTACTTCAACCGTGGTTGTACAGGTGCAATCGTTGGATACCAACCATTTGGTGGATTCAACATGTCTGGTACTGACTCTAAAGCTGGTGGCCCGGACTACCTATTATTACACATGCAAGCTAAAACAACTTCAGAGACGTTATAATATAATGAAGCCCATTACCTTATTTGGAGGTAGTGGGCTTTTATTATGGTCGGAGAGTGAAATTGAAACACAAGTCAGCAGGATTGAAACACAACCAGTAGAAATTGAAACAGAAAGTGATCAAATTGAAACACAAACAAGTGTCAGATGAAGGATTGAAACAAAAGGAGCAAAGATTGAAACACAACCACTTAAAATTGAAACACAAAGCCAGTGGATTGAAACATAAAGTCCAAAATAACAAAAAAGGTTATGCCAAGGCACTGCTCAGCATAACCTTTTTTACTTATTTTGTTTCCTCTTCTAACGTATCTTCCATCTCTTTAAAGCCTTCACGTACTTTTTTACGTGGGAAGTTTGTTAAATAAGACACAACAATTACTGCAATGGTTGCAAGGACAAAACCGGGAACCATTTCGTACATCCAACCACTTAATGATTGTCCATCTATTTCAATTGGAGCGTAAATCCAGAATAGTACCGTTAACGCACCTGTTAACATACCAGCTAAAGCACCCCAGCGATTCATTCGCTTCCAGTACAAGCTTAAAATGATAACTGGTCCAAATGCAGCACCAAATCCAGCCCACGCATTACCAACAAGGTTTAAGATAGTGTCGTTTGGTGTATAAGATAACATAATCGCAACTAAAGCGACGATCAATACCGAAATACGACCTGCTAAAACTAACTCTTTATCCGTTGCTTCTTTTCTTAAAAATGTTTTATAAAAATCTTCTGTAAGGGCACTTGATGTAACTAGTAATTGAGAAGAAATTGTACTCATGATTGCTGCTAAAATGGCTGCAAGTAAAAACCCTCCAATTATGGGATCAAACAAGATTTGCGATAACACAATAAAGATTGTTTCCGCATCATCATTGGAAAAGCTTACCCCAGTTTGGGATACATAAGCAATACCGACAAGACCAGTAGCCATCGCACCAATGATAGAAACCGTCATCCAGCTAATACCGATACGTCGTGCAGCTTTTAAGTCTTTCACATTTTTTATTGCCATAAATCGAACAATAATATGTGGCTGACCGAAGTAACCTAAGCCCCATGCTAATAAAGAAATAATTCCTAAAACAGTCATTCCCGAAAATAAATTCAGGTACGAAGGATCAATTGCACGGATTTCATCAAATGTTTGTGCAGGACCACCAAGGTGTGTAAAAGCTACGATTGGGACTAGTACGAGTGCTAAGAACATAATACACCCTTGAACAAAGTCTGTTAAACTAACAGCTAAAAATCCACCAAATAAAGTATAGGCAACAACTACACCTGCAGTTACAAATAAGCCTACTTTATAGTCCATATTAAATGCACTATTAAACAATGTCCCGCCTGCTACTAAACCCGAAGATGTGTATAAAGTAAAGAAAATAATAATAACGACCGCAGATACGAAACGTAGTAATCGAGTACCGTCAAAGAAACGGTTTTCAAAGAAATCTGGGATTGTAATGGAATCGTTCGCTACTTCTGTGTAAGTACGAAGACGTGGGGCAACGATAATATAGTTCAAATACGCACCGATTGTTAAACCGATTGCAATCCAAATGCTTGATATACCAGAAACATACATCGCACCTGGAAGACCCATTAACATCCAACCACTCATGTCAGATGCTCCAGCCGATAATGCTGTAACCCCTGGACCAAGACGGCGTCCACCAAGCATATAACCGGACAGGTCACTTGTAGATTTTTTATACGCGTATAATCCAATCCCTAACATGGCAATGAAGTATAACGCTAATGAAATAAAGGTACCAGTATCCATAAAACCAACTCCCTATTATCTATCTATTTTGCGACATTTCCTTGCGTTCGAAATATCGCTAACTGGCTACGGTTATATAACCTAACAAAGTTTTCCCTTTTATTCAAGTGATTAAACCGTTTCCTTCGTTCAAGATTTCCCAGTTCATCCGTTGCTACTATAGGCATAAAGCACTCTTGAAAAATAATAAAAGTAAAACTATTCTGAATATTATAACGAACTTTTTCGTTCAAATATTCTACTATTTATATAGAAGAAATACGAATCTTTTTTGAGTGGAATTCCGTCTGCGTTGCTAGTTGCATGAAAAGTTTAGTATTATTAGTATATTATTCATATCTGAACATACCGAGGTGAAAAGGATGTCCCGTATTTCTAAAGATCAAGTAAATCATGTTGCTAATTTAGCGCGACTTGCCATCTCAGAAGAAGAGGCAGAAATGTTTACAAAGCAATTAGATGCCATCATTACTTTCGCTGAAAAGTTGAATGAATTAGATACAGAAGATGTACAACCAACATCACACGTATTACATATGAAAAATGTAATGAGAGAAGATGTTGTAAGTAGCGGCTTACAAATTAAAGAAGTGTTAAAAAATGCCCCTGACCATAAAGATGGGCAAATTCGCGTTCCAACAATCATTGAGCAGTAAGGAGGGGTAGTAGTGTCATTATTTGATAAAAAAATATCTGAACTACATAGTTTAATTCATAAAAAAGAAATCTCTATTACAGACTTAGTAGACGAGTCTTATAAAAGAATTCAGGAAGTCGATGGTAAAGTACAAGCATTCCTATCATTAGATGAAGAGAATGCTAGAAGTTATGCGAAAGCTTTAGATGAAACGATTGGTCTAGATAAAGAACATGGCTTACTGTTCGGACTACCAATCGGTATTAAGGACAATATTGTTACAAAAGGAATTCGTACTACTTGTGCGAGTAAAATATTAGCAGACTTCGATCCAGTCTACGATGCGACAGTTGTAGAGAAATTAAAAGCAGCCCAAACCATTACAATCGGGAAAATCAATATGGATGAATTTGGTATGGGGTCTTCGAATGAAAATTCTGCATTTGCTACAACGCGCAACCCATGGGATTTAGACAGAGTTCCAGGGGGATCTAGTGGTGGTTCTGCTGCCGCAGTTGCAGCTGGGGAAGTGTTTTTCTCACTTGGAACTGATACGGGTGGCTCTATCCGTCAGCCAGCGGCATTTTGTGGGGTGGTTGGTTTAAAACCTACTTATGGACGTGTATCTCGCTATGGCTTAGTAGCTTTTGCGTCAAGTTTAGACCAAATTGGCCCAATAACAAGAACTGTGGAAGATAATGCATACTTGCTTCAAGCGATATCTGGAATAGACCCGATGGATTCGACGTCTGCTAATGCAGATGTGCCGGATTTTCTATCAGGCTTAACTGGTGATGTGAGTGGGTTGAAAATCGCCGTTCCGAAAGAGTATTTAGGAGAAGGTGTAACAGAAGAGGTTCGTCAGTCTGTATTAGATGCGTTAAAAGTGTTAGAAGGTCTTGGAGCAACGTGGGAAGAGGTTTCGTTGCCACATTCCAAATATGCTTTAGCGACGTATTATTTATTGTCATCTTCGGAGGCTTCTGCGAACTTAGCTCGCTTTGACGGTGTTCGATACGGATACCGAACCGACAATGCGAAAAACTTACTAGAAATGTATAAGAACACTCGTAGCGAAGGCTTTGGACCGGAAGTAAAGCGTCGTATTATGTTAGGTACATACGCTTTAAGTGCTGGGCACTATGATGCTTACTATATAAAAGCGCAAAAAGTGCGTACGTTAATAAAGCAAGACTTTGAAGAAGTTTTTGAGAAATACGATGTGATTGTTGGACCTACTACGCCTACACCTGCTTTTAAGGTTGGAGAGAAGATGGACGATCCAATGACAATGTATGCAAACGATATTTTAACCATTCCAGTGAACTTAGCAGGAGTGCCAGGAATTTCAGTACCGGCTGGATTCGTGGATGGGATGCCTGTTGGTCTACAAATTATCGGAAAGCATTTTGATGAGGCAATCATTTATCAGGTAGCACATGCTTTTGAGCAAGCAACAGATTATCATAAACAAAAGCCAAACTTGTAAGGGGTGAGAAATGTGGGTTTTGAAACAATTATTGGATTGGAAGTTCATGTAGAGCTTAAAACACGTTCGAAAATATTTTCAGCAAGTCCAAATGAATTCGGGGCTGAGCCAAACACGAATACAAGTGTTGTAGAATTAGGATATCCAGGTGTTTTACCTGTTTTAAATAAGCAAGCGGTGGAATTTGCGATGAAAGCCGCAATGGCACTAAACTGTGAAGTTGCAACAGATACGAAGTTTGACCGTAAAAATTACTTTTATCCAGATAACCCGAAAGCATACCAAATATCTCAGTTTGATAAGCCAATCGGAGAAAATGGCTGGATTGATATTGAAGTAAATGGAGAGAAAAAACGAATTGGCATTACTCGTCTTCATTTAGAAGAAGATGCAGGAAAATTAACACATACAAATGAAGGATATTCATTAGTCGATTTTAACCGTCAAGGTACGCCGTTAGTGGAAATTGTATCAGAGCCGGATATTCGTACACCTGAAGAAGCATATGCTTATTTAGAAAAATTAAAGTCCATTATCCAATATACAGGTGTATCAGATTGTAAGATGGAAGAAGGATCATTACGCTGTGATGCGAACATCTCACTACGTCCTGTTGGGCAAAAAGAGTTTGGGACGAAAACGGAATTGAAGAATTTAAACAGCTTTGCATTCGTTCAAAAAGGATTAGAGTTCGAAGAAAAGCGTCAAGCAGAAGTATTGAATGCAGGTCGAGAAATTCGCCAAGAAACTCGCCGTTATGACGAGGCAACGAAAACGACTATTTTAATGCGTGTAAAAGAAGGTTCGGACGACTATCGTTATTTCCCAGAACCGGATTTATTAGCGTTACATATTGATGATGAGTGGAAAGAAAGAGTGCGAAAGTCGATTCCCGTATTACCTGATGCTCGTAAAAAGAGATATATCGACGAGCTCGGCTTGCCAGCTTATGATGCCCAAGTATTAACGGTAACGAAAGAAATGGCAGATTTCTTTGAGGAAACGGTTGACAGTGGGGCAGATCCAAAACTTTCATCTAACTGGTTAATGGGAGAGGTTTCTGCGTATTTGAACTCCGAGGGCAAAGATCTTGAAGATACTTCGCTAACTCCTAGTGGATTAGCTGGTATGATTAAGCTGCTAGAAAAAGGTACTATTTCGTCTAAAATAGCGAAAAAGGTATTTAAAGAGTTAATTGAAAATGGTGGAGAGGCTGAAGAGATTGTAAAAGCAAAAGGCTTAGTCCAGATCTCGGATGAAGGTGCACTTCGTCAAATGGTTACGGACGCCCTTGATGCGAATCCGCAATCTGTGGAAGATTTTAAGGCGGGTAAAGAGAGAGCAATCGGCTTTTTAGTTGGTCAAATTATGAAAGCTTCAAAAGGTCAAGCGAACCCGCAGATGGTAAATGGGATTTTGTTAGAGGAAATGAAGAAGAGGTAAAAATATATACTAAGTTAGTTCGGTGTCCCTGCTCTCGATTGGAGCGGGGATTTTTAGTTTTAAGGAAATTATAGAATTTTTTCGGACGAGAAAAAAAGAGGAAGATGACCTTCATAAGTCGTATGAAGTTCACTTTGGCCAAGAAAACAATAGAAAATAAACTTGATAAGGCTGATGAAGTTCACTTTGGCAAATACCTGACCACTTTTAGCCAAGCATCTAACAACCCCTAATCCCTAAAACTAAATCTCCCCAATCCCATTCATATACTCTTCCAAAGTAAGTCCACTATTAAACACTTCTGTTGCTAATTCCACACCAATATATCGAAAATGCCATGGTTCAAAAGCGTAGCCTGTTATATCGGTTTTTCCTTTAGGATAACGTAAAATAAAACCATATTCGTGTGCATGGCTAGCCAACCATTTACCTTCCTCAGTCTTCTCAAATTTTTCGGTTAACTGCAAGTTAACACTCTTAGCTGTTATATCCATTGCTAGTCCAGTCTGATGTTCGCTTGTACCAGGCCTAGCGACATATAACACCGCTTTTTCATAACCATAATTCTTAATTTCTTGATCAAATAACCATGATTGTGTTTCGTAAGATCTATAACCTGACCTAGCATAAAAAATAATATTCTCTGCTTCAGCACTATGGAACATTTTTTCTAATGCCTTAGATGCTTCTTTACGAAGTAGTGCATTTTCTACTTTTTTATCGCCGAAAGAAAACCGCACATTCGGACGTACAAGGTCATTAGGACGGTGATTTTTAGGTAATGCTCGTTGTTTATTTACGACAACTGCTACTGCAGTAGGATTAGATACTACAGGGATCGCTTCTTCCTTTGGTACGTCTTTCTTTTTAGGTTTTTCCTCTTGCTTCGGTTTCTCTTCTTCCTTAGGCTTATCTGCTGGAGTTGGCTTTACTTCGACAACTGGAGGAGATTCTACTATTTCACTCTCTAATTCCTCTTCCACTTTTACAACGAGAAATCCGTTCAGGTCATATCTTTTTGCATTTAACTCAATCGTTTTTTGTACGTGTTTCTCTACTAATAATTGCTCCTTTATTTCTACAGAATATAAATTTGAACATCCAGTTACAATTAGACAT
Organism: Bacillus sp. FJAT-45066; assembly: GCF_002335755.1. Lineage (NCBI taxonomy): Bacteria > Bacillati > Bacillota > Bacilli > Caryophanales > Bacillaceae > Bacillus > Bacillus sp. FJAT-45066. Next base: position 2,759,716 of record NZ_NISQ01000001.1, on the reverse strand, counting down.
ATTACAATAGATAAACCGAAATGATGAATTTTCAAAATGGCTCTCCTTTAAACTTATTCTTCCTTGTAATTTCATTATAAAATAATTTCCTAAATTTGAAACTTTTAAATTAATATTTCGTAATAAAGTAGAAAGGTTTTTACAATACTTTGTATAATTAGTAAAGGTAGGGAAATTTTTTTGAGTTTCGTTTAGTGAAAAACGAAATTATTACTTTCCAATTAAGTAGCATGTTTGTAATTTTGTTACTTACTGATTGATAAAAATTAGTTTCAACTCGTTTTTCGTAAAGTAATAGTACATTATGAAACTCTCTCAGGTAGGGAAAAATGCAATGAAAACATAAGTAGGAGAAGATGCGTATGACGTTGTTTGGCATGGACATGGTGAGCATTTATTTATGGTCATTAGTTATATTTGGGTGTTTTACATTGCTTTACATTTTACTAGGAGATATTCTTGATGGAATTTTTGGTGCAGTGGAGGCTGGTCCTTTTAATCCATCCGTTATTTTATCATTTTTTACGATCTTTTCTGCATCAGGATACATTTTAGAAAAGTTTATAGGAGTAAGTAGTGGTGTCACACTAATCATTTCTTCTATCATTTCACTATTTCTAGTAACGTTACTCTATCTTTTTGTTTTCATCCCACTTAAGTCAGCAGAAACGTCACTTGGATATTCAGATGAAGATTTAAAAGGGAAAGTAGGAAAAGTAATCATATCTATACCGGAAGATGGTTTTGGGGAAGTAGTTATGTCCATTGGTGGTAGTACGGTGAATCGATCGGCGCAAAGTTTTAACAATGTAGCGATTCCTTACGATACAGAAGTATTAATCATCGATGTTCAAAAAGGGGTAATTTTCGTTACTCCATATAATGAGTTTTTAGAGACAAATCAATAGGAGGGAAACACAATGGAAGCAGAAATTTTAATCATTATTGGTATTGTAGTCTTTTTACTTCTTGCACTAATTGGTGTATTTGTAGCAAGGTATAAGACAGTTGGTCCAGACGAAGCGTTAATCATAACAGGTAGCTACTTAGGTGGGAAAAATGTTCATGTAGACGAATCGGGAAATAAAATTAAAATCGTCCGAGGTGGCGGTGCATTTATCGTTCCAGTATTCCAACAAGCAGAACCACTAAGCTTACTATCTATTAAATTAGACGTAAGAACACCAGAGGTATATACAGAACAAGGTGTTCCAGTAATGGCAGACGGTACAGCGATTATTAAAATCGGTAACTCCATCGGTGACATTGCTACAGCTGCGGAGCAATTTTTAGGAAAAAGAAAAGAAGATTTAGAGAATGAAGCACGTGAAGTATTAGAAGGTCACTTACGTTCTATTCTTGGATCGATGACAGTAGAAGAAATCTACAAAAATCGTGAAAAATTCTCTCAAGAAGTTCAACGTGTTGCTTCACAAGACTTAGCAAAAATGGGTCTAATTATTGTATCTTTTACCATCCGTGATATTCGCGATAACAATGGATACTTAGAATCTCTTGGACGTCCACGTATTGCCCAAGTAAAACGTGACGCAGATATTGCAACAGCTGAAGCGGATAAAGAAACACGTATTAAACGTGCGGAAGCATCAAAGGATGCGCAACGTGCTGAGTTAGAACGTGCAACTGAAATTGCAGAAGCAGAGAAAATTAATCAGCTAAAAGTAGCAGAATATAGAAGAGAGCAAGACAGTGCCAAAGCACGTGCTGACCAAGCGTACCATTTAGAAGAAGCGCGTTCGAAGCAAGAAGTTACAGAGCAACAAATGCAAGTTCAAATTATTGAGCGACAAAAACAAATTGAACTAGAAGAAAAAGAGATTCTTCGCCGTGAGCGTCAATATGATTCTGAAGTAAAGAAGAAAGCAGATGCGGATCGTTACGCTGTAGAGCAAGCAGCTGCGGCAGATAAAGCTCGTCAAATGGCAGAAGCCGATGCTCAAAAATACCGTATTGAAGCAATGGCAAAAGCAGAAGCAGAAAAAGTACGTATCGACGGTATCGCAAAAGCAGATGCAGAACGTGCGCAAGGGGAAACGCAAGCGGAGATTATCCGACTAAAAGGTTTAGCAGAAGCAGAAGCGAAAGAAAAGATTGCAGAAGCATTCGAGCAGTTCGGTCAAGCCGCAATTCTAGATATGATTTTAAAAATGCTTCCTGAATATGCAAAACAAGTTGCAAGCCCACTTAGCAACATCGACAAAATTACAGTTGTCGATACTGGTGGAAACGGTGAGAACAGCGGTGCTAACAAAATTACTGGTTACGCAACAAACTTAATGTCCACACTACAAGAATCATTAAAAGCTTCTTCTGGCATTGATGTAAAAGAGTTAATCGAAAACTTCTCTGGAAAAGCAAACGTGCGTGGCAGCATCGACTCGTTAACAAACGAAATCGCAGCCAAAAATGCAGTAAAACAAAACAGCACAGAGCCAACTGGCCAAGATAAGCAACAAGACTAATCAAATGCATAAGGCCACCAACGAACATCTTCTCGCTGGTGGCTTTAATTTTTAAATGGGAGATTTTCCCCCGACGAATTTCATCACTTTGCTACGAATACTATACTGTTTTCAGACATAATAATTGCTTTATACAGGCTATTTGAGCTAATATGTAATCTAGCGGATATTTATTCCCTTTATTTGGTATGAGGATGAGAAGACTGTATGATAAGCCGAAATTAAAAAATAGGATGATGAATACATGAAACGAGCACGAATTATATATAATCCTACATCTGGAAGAGAATTGTTTAAGAAGCATTTACCTGAAGTGTTGGCGATAATGGAACAAGCAGGCTACGAGACTTCTTGTCATGCGACAACGTGCTCAGGTGATGCGATTAGTGCAGCGAGAGTAGCAGTCGAGCGTAAGTATGACTTAGTAATCGCTGCAGGTGGAGACGGTACGATTAATGAAGTAATAAACGGTCTTGCAGAACAAGAATATCGACCAAAGATCGGAGTAATCCCTGTTGGTACGACTAACGACTTTGGACGTGCTCTTGGCTTGCCTCGTGAAGATATTTTAGAAGCTGCTAGATTGATTGCAAACGGGGTACCAATGCCCGTTGATATTGGAAAAGTGGTACAAGGTGATAGTCAGCAGTATTTTATTAACATTGCAGGTGGCGGAAAATTGACGGAACTAACATACGATGTACCAAGTAAGCTAAAAACAGCCATTGGTCAATTAGCATACTACTTAAAAGGTATCGAGATGTTACCTTCTATTAGGCCGTCAGATGTTTATATTGAATACGATGGAAAAGTGTACGAAGGGGAAATTATGTTATTTCTTGTATCACTAACCAATTCAGTAGGCGGTTTTGAAAAACTAGCACCAGATTCTTGTTTGAACGATGGAATGTTTGACCTTATTATCTTAAAAAAGGCGAACATCGCCGACTTTATTAAAGTAGCAACATTAGCTCTTCGTGGAGAGCATATTAAAGATTCACATATCATCTACACAAAAGCAAACCGTATCAAAATACAAACAAAAGAAAAAATGCAACTTAACTTAGATGGCGAATTCGGTGGCTTATTGCCAGGAGAATTCGAAAACCTATACAGACATGTAGAATTTATCGTATCGAAAGAAAGAGCAGAAAAATAAGAAATTGGGGACGGGGTTAGATTTCACATTCCAATGTGAAATCTAACCCCGTCCCCAATTTTCATCTTAGATTAGTCCTCACTCACATACGTTCCTCCAATAAAATCATGAATTGCTCTTTTATCATCGCGGAATATAACCATGAAGATACTAATGATAATACTTATGCCGAATGTAAGAAAAGTAAGGAGAAATCGGCCGACAAATTCACGTAAAATCATATTTGGAAATGTAACAAATTCATTGTCCTTATATCTACGTATTCTAATTTTGCAAATCCTTTTACCAATATCATAACCATGCCATAAAGAGGGCACAAGCGTTGAGTATGCGGTGTAAAGTAGTTGTACCATTAACCCTCTTAATAAATCACTTAACTGGTCGCTTGCCACAAAAGTAATAAATGTCAAAACAACACCAGTAACAATAAGTGAATCAAGCAAACTTGCTAAAAACCTAGCAGAAAAACGAGCGGGTCTTCTAATCTCCAAAAAGCTCACCTCCATGATAATCCGGTACGGGGTTTATTTCTCATTTATAAAGGAATGTGAAATCAAACCCCGTCCCCAGTTTACATCTACACACATCATGATAACATAAAAAAAGAGACGGAATTGATTTCACATAGACGAAACCGACCGTCATAACATATCTCTCAACCCTTCATCCATTTCGCAACGTCTTTTGCTTGATCAGTACCGACCTTTTGCAACTCATTCACTACTCGACCTTGCCTTTCAACGGAATGATTTTGACTTAACTTTGCAGTGGCTTCCACTCTGCTAATAGGAAGTTTAAAACAAACCAGTCCGTTATATAAGCCATCTAAGTAACTCGCAGATACATTTTCGAGCTTATAAGAGCTGTCCACTCCTTCATACTTATCAACCATTTTAGAAAGCAGTGCTTTAACCTCTTCAGCATCTTCTACTATCTCTACTTTTCCATAAACATGAACAGCTACGTAATTCCAAGTAGGTACCGCATCGGTTGTTTCATACCAAGATGGAGAAATATAACTATGTGGTCCATGAAAAATAGCTAACACTTCTTGTCCATCCAATTCTCTCCACTGTTTATTAGCACGTGCAAAATGACCAGATAAATAATTCTCTTCCCTATGTACCAGCAATGGTATGTGAGTTGCGGTTGGCACGCCATCTTTATAAGAAACTACAGTAGCAAACGAATTTTCCTCTATAACTTGAAACACGTTATCCTCATTTTCCAACCTATAATACTTCGGTGTATACATAATAATCATCCGCCAATCTTTAAAGTGTGAAATGGGGACGGGGTTTATTTCACATTATCGAATAACCTTCGTTAACTAATGTGTTTAGTTAAATGTGAAACGAACCCCGTCCCCATTTCACACCGAATTTTATTTTTAATATAATACGAAATTTAGAAACTTTTACATTATTATAACGTAAATATGACATAAGGTATCTTACAAAATAAAAGGAAGTGGCCGCGATGGATATTGCGTTATTGGCACTTGTTTTTCCGATTGTTTGGCTGTTATGTTTAATCGCCTTTTTATGGGTGTTTTTTGATGCACAAAAGAAACAAGGTACCAATATTGGTTGTATATGGGCATTAGTTGTACTAATTTTAGGACCGATTGGGCTTTTAGCATATTTGATTGTTAGAAACTTAGATATATAGGGGGATTTCAAATGGAAATATTTTTTCTATTATGGTGGGTTATCGGAATTGTAGCTTTATTTTGGGTTTACAATGATGCTGCCGATAAACGTGGCACAAACATTGGATGTTTATGGGCACTAATCGTCTTTATCCTTGGCCCTTTAGGTTTTATTGCGTATTTATTTGTTCGAAACGCAGATTAAATCATTTAGTGAACTGGAATGAACAGAGTGGAATATGGTACAATCGGATAAGCATTTTAACGTGAAGGAAGATCTGATATGAATACAACCATACCTCCAGTTCAGAAAAACGAATACTATCATGTGACATTTGAAGATTTGACACATGACGGAGCTGGGGTAGCTAAGATAGATGGCTATCCTATTTTTGTGTCTGGTGCTTTACCTGAAGAGGAAGCAAACATTAAAGTTATAAAAGTGAAAAAAGGATATGCCATTGGCCGCCTGATAGAAACATATAAAGAGAGTCCGTACCGTGTCGAAGCACCATGTCCAATCTATAAACAATGTGGCGGATGTCAGCTTCAACACTTAAGCTATGAAGGTCAATTAATAGCGAAAAGAAAGCAAGTACAAGACGTACTTGAGCGAATTGGTGGATTAAAAGATGTCCCAGTTCACCCTGTACTTGGCATGAGCGAACCGTGGCGTTACCGTAACAAGGCGCAAGTGCCTATTGGCGAGCGGGAAGGTGGTCTCGTGGCAGGATTTTACCAACAGCGTACCCACGAAATCATTGAAATGAAAGAATGTTTAATCCAACAAGAAAAAAACGATGAAGTCGTCCAAACAGTTAAAGCAATTTGCGAAAAATATGGTGTGAGAGCGTATGACGAACCAAAGCACAAAGGTGTACTGCGTCATATTATGGCACGTTACGGTCTAGTAACAGGAGAAGTAATGGTTGTCCTGGTAACGAAAACGGCTGAATTACCTAATAAAAACCAGATTATTGCAGAAATCGCAGAGCAGGTACCTAACGTAAAATCTATCGTTCAAAACGTTAACTCCAAAAAGACGAACGTCATTTTTGGCGATGAAACAAACGTACTTTGGGGAGAAGAATATATTTATGACTTCATTGGTGATATAAAATTCGCCATTTCAGCACGCTCGTTCTATCAAGTCAACCCAGAGCAAACGAAAGTGTTATATGGGAAGGCTTTGGAATACGCTCAGCTTACGGGAGAAGAAAATGTCATTGATGCATATTGTGGCATTGGCACCATTTCGTTATTTTTAGCGCAAAAAGCAAAAAAAGTGTACGGAGTAGAAATAGTACCTGAGGCAATTGAAGATGCGAAGCGAAACGCTACTTTAAATGAAATAAACAACGTAGAATTTGCCGTTGGGGAAGCAGAAGTAGTCATTCCGAACTGGTATAAACAAGGTATAAAAGCAGACACCCTTGTCGTCGATCCACCAAGAAAAGGCTGTGACGACGCACTTTTACAAACCATTATTGAAATGAAGCCTAAGAGAGTAGTCTACGTTTCTTGTAATCCAGCGACATTAGCTCGTGACCTGAAAGTGCTAGAAGGCGGCGGATACAAGACGGTTGAAGTACAGCCAGTTGATATGTTCCCACAGACAACGCATTGTGAAGCCGTTGCGCTTATTGAGTTAAAATAGTGAGGAAGATTTAGTTCGTAGCATAACTTGAGTAAAGATTGTTTTACGTTTCCTCGGACTAATGGTCTGAGGTTTTTTTAGAACGCTACAGACTAAAGATACACGTATGTTCCGTAAGATGGTGAATGCAGTAGTTATACCGTATTGGCACAATGCTCTATTTTAATGAGAAATTATCCCCGTCCCGGTTTCTCACTATATTGAAAAAGTACATGATATGTAAGGTGATAAAATGATACATACTTATTCAGGAGAAACAATTCATTTTGAGGTAAAGTACAAAAATCGCACATCGATTGGGATACGTATAGACGGTTATGGAAATGTGGAGGTCCAAGCTCCTAAAGGTACGCCAGATGAAAAAGTGATTCAATTGTTAGAAGAAAAATGGGATCTGATTCAGCAAAAATCAAAGGAAATGAAGGATAGACTGCTTGGGCAGCAGGAGAAGGCCTATAATCAAGAGGAAAGTGTTCTTTTTTTAGGGAAAACGTTTCCTGTAAAAATTATTCAAGATACTACCATTCAACAAGACTATGCCATGTTTGACGAAAAACATATTAATGTATATGTGAAACAGGCGGAGGACGAAAAGATAAAACAAGCCTTGAAGCGGTTCTATTATCAAGAATGTAAGGCTTTAGTAGAGAAAAGTATAAAACACTATCAAAATAACTTTAAAGTAAAACCTCGCTCTATCCGTATTTCTGATAGTAAAACTACGTGGGGAACTTGTGATTCCCAATTAAAGTTAACGTTTAATTGGAGGCTGGCAATGGCCCCGATTAAAGTGATTGATTATGTAGTTGTCCATGAAATGTGTCATATGGTGCATCTGAATCACGACCGTTCCTTCTGGCGCCTTGTCGGAAAAATATCACCAGACTATAAAGAACAGGAAAGTTGGTTAGCGCAGTCAAGTTGGAAAATGACTGTTTAATGGGTTTTAGGGATCAGGAGTAGTTGCCCTGCCCCCTAAAATCCACCATATCCTCACTACATATTCTTACTTTGCTGAAGAAGTTTCGATTCTCCTGTTTGTTCCCAGCGTTCAACTGTTTCGTATGCTTCTTCTGGGGAGTAGCCCTTGCCTACTAGAACGCCCATTAGAATAAATTCTTGAAGAATGTGCGTAGCATTTATTCCTCTTTGCACATCCTCTAACCCTTCTTCTACCAAAAACTCTGTGTACTTCACCCATTCTTCTGGAGTTTTGCCAAAAACAACGGTATTCCCATTTGTATGGTCATGTTCTTCCGCAGCCTCGGCATCAGCTTTCGTTGCGTGAACCGTACCGAACGGGTGATTCGGCGGTGCGTAGATGGAATAAAGTTTCAGTGGCGTACTACCTGTATTCGTTAGATTGTGCCAAGCTCCGGCAGGGATAACGATGGAATAATCATCATAAACTTCTTGCTGTAGCGTTAAGTTATCTGCTCTATTCCCCATCCGAACAATTCCTTCTCCTTGTTCAATTCGTAAAAATTGATCAACATCTGGATGCATTTCTAATCCAATGTCTTCGCCAACATTAAGGCTCATCAATGTAATTTGAAATTGTGATCCTGTCCATAAAGCTGTACGGAAAGTATCATTTTGAAGCGTTGCTTTATTGATATCCACAACAAACGGATTTGGGCCGTAATCTTGTAATGCTATACCTCCATTTTCGTTCGAATAACGGTGGCAATAGTATTGGTGATAAGAGTTGTTTACATAAGGGTGAGTCCAGTGGCCTAACTGTCTTTCATAGTTAGGAACATTCACATAATAGGGATGTTGAGACGGTTGAGACGAGTAAAAACTTTGATACGGATACAAATAATGAGAGTGGTGCATTTTTCCTCCATCCTTTCACATTTCATAAAACTATCCTATGCGTTTGTGGAAGGAATGAGCATGGTCATCGGATTTCAGTGCCAGGCCCCAAGCTTTTGGTGGGAATTAAGAAAAATAAAAAGCAACTATTAGAGTAATAGTTGCTTCTGTAACGATTGTCTATTAAAGTGGTGGTTACTAATCTTTATGAGAATCAAACCCCGTCCCCGTTTCTCATCAAACTTCCGGAGTTACTACCTTAGGTTTCCTAACGAAACACATGATTCCTGCAATCAAGAAAAGTAAACCAGGTAAGAACCCAAATCCAACTGTTCCAACTGTTATGACAACTGCTGCAAGAATAAGAGCGATACCTGCAAGAATAGGTTTTTTATTACCTTTTATCGCCCAAGTACCAACTAATCCTAAAATAAGTGACACAATTCCAACAATAATAAGCGTAGGCCCTACAGACTCAATCATGCCGAAGAAACCTTCTAAATCTTCTGCTGCTAAAGCAGGATCAGCTGCTAGTTCATCCTTCATTGAATCTTGAAAGTCTGAGTTTGTTGCAAGGCTATTTACCAAAAATCCAATCATGGATAAAAGCCCACTCAAGACAATACCAATAACTGCCAAAATCATTTCTGTTGAACGCTTCAAAGTACTTTCCCACTATATGTATTGCTCCAATTTAAAATTAGAAGCTTATAACTATTATAGTTTCATATACAAAAAAATACATCCTAAAATTGTAAATAAAACAAATTTTTTACTCAATATATTTTATACTTTTATAAAGTACTTATTTACTACATAATAAAACATATATAGGGGGAAAAAGATGAAAAAGAAACTAATTATATACTCGTCTATTGTTCTAGTAATTTTACTCGTTGCATACGGTGCTATCGGAAACTATTTTTACAATTATGCTTTAAATGCCCAAGACGAAAAAGAGTTTATGGAAGACAATCCACATTTACAAGAAAGTGTGGCGGTTATGGCTGACGTTGCGGAGGTAGCAGAGCAAGCAGATAATCAATTTAAATTAGACCACCCACCAACAGAAACATCCATCATCTCTAACGACAAAAAACAGTTAAAACTTCAAGGTTACATCTACGAAAATGAAGAAGCCAACTCAAAATGGGCAATTGTTGCACATGGATATACGAGTAGAGCATCCAGCATGACAAGATACACCCGCAATTTCCATGAACAAGGCTATAATGTGTTAGCTCCAGATCTCAGAGGTCACGGCAACAGTGAAGGGAACTATATCGGAATGGGCTGGCATGACAGGTTGGACATGCTACAATGGATTGACGAAATCATTCAAAAAGACCCAAATGCCGAAATTGTGTTATTCGGAGTTTCAATGGGTGGAGCTACAGTCATGATGGCATCCGGAGAAGAGCTACCTTCCAACGTTAAAGTAATTGTACAAGACTGTGGTTACTCTTCTGTTAGCGATGTATTCACCTACCAACTCGATGACCTATTCGGACTACCGCCATTTCCGGTACTGAACGCAGCCAATACTGTAACAAATATACGTGCAGGATATGACCTTTTCGAAGCGTCTGCCGTCAACCAAGTGGCAAAAAGCAAAACACCAATCCTCTTCATCCACGGAGATGAAGACACGTTCGTTCCATATGAAATGTTATACGAAGTGTATGAAGCGGCAACAGTAGAAAAAGAAAAACTTATCATTAAAGGCGCAGGCCACGGGGATGCAGAAAAAGTAGACCCAGAAACATATTGGAACACAGTATGGAGCTTTATAGGGAAATTCATGTAATAACAAAGGAGTGAGACAGCCATCTCACTCCTTCTTCACTATCTCCAATACGTCCATGCTGAATTTTTTGTAAAGCGAAGGCGGTATCGACTTGAAATTCTCAACAGAATTTTCTGCTAATCTAACAGCCTCTAATGTTTCTCCAAATTCATACTTTATCAACGCCTTATAGCAATCAATCACATAAAAGAAGGATAAATCAATCGGATGATGAATATCTGGTGGCACGACTTTTTCAAAAGCTTCTAACGCCTCTTCATATCTACCTAGATAAAATAATGCTTTTCCACGCTCTAGTACAAAATAAGGTTCATACAAGACTGGAATAGCAGCTAATGAATTATCCGCGACTTGTAAAGCTTTTTCATACTCCTTCTTTTCTGAAATTAAAGTCATTATATTTAACAAATGATAAAACAGTATGCTAGAAGCATGGTCAGCAAATTCTCCATATTGTCTTAATTTTTTTAAATAATATTCTCGCTTCTCATGATTTTCTGCAACCATTGAATACGCTGCAGCTAATCTGTATAAATCATCCACTAAGTAAAAGATTCGCTTTTCTCTTGAGAATTGAATTGCTCGCTCCATCACTTCCGTAGCATTCTCTTCTTTTCCTACCGCAAAAAGTAGTCCAGCCTCATGATAATCGAGCTCTAACTTTGTTAATGGTTCCAAGTGTAAATGCTTCGCTTCCAGTTCTTCTCTTTCTTTTACAAAAATGTCCAATGCACCTTGGTAGTCATGCTCCACAAATTTTGTTGTCGCCCGGAAAATACCTATAGAAGCCCGGTTGGAAGAAATATTAAGCTCATCAAAGAGCTTTGCTGCTTGATCCAAATAAGGCTGCCACCCTTCTTTTTTTTCCCAATACATAGCGTAACTATATAATTCAAGCAACCGCGCCGCTTCATAACCTTGTGAGAGGTCTTCTACTGAAATAAGATCCAATAATTTTTTATACTTCACCTCTTTATCTTCACTACTAAACAGCTTTTCCGCCTGATCTAACATATCTTGTACATGTTCTGTATTGGCCCCACCGACTAACTCAGCTATATCCACTTCCAGCTGCTCCGCAATATAAGTCAAACTTTCCATCGATGGCTGTGCTTTATTATTTTCAATAAGGCTTAGCATACCTTTCGTTAATTTTTTTCCTGCTAGCCCCTCTAATGTAAGCTTTTTCTGCTTTCTCAATTTTCTTATCCGTTCACCAAGCATGTAACGACAACTCCTTATAATGCCTATTTGTTTAATTATATTAAACTTTTTGTTGAAATGGAAGTAAAGAGTATGGTATGATTTGTTTAATTAAATTAAACATTTAAATAACGGGGTGTTTTCATGAGTGAAGAAATGAAGATTAGAAGAGCCACGTATCACCTTTATACATTTATGATTAGTAAGTTAACATCAACTTTTGGTGCGCAAGTGTATACATTCGCGATTAGCTTCTACATCTTACAACTAACAGGATCAGCAGCGAGTTTTGCCATAAATTTAATTTGCGGTATTTTACCACGTACGATTGTTGGCCCATTCGCAGGGGCCATCATTGACCGCTACTCCAAAAAGATGATTGTCATCATCGCCCAAATAGCAACCACCTTAACAATTGCCGGACTTCTTATCGTGACCTTAACACAAGGTTTATCCTTAATATCAATCTATGTTACTACGAGTATTCTATCTCTTACGTCCACGTTTTCTGGAATTGCCTTTACATCTTCTATTACAGCTTTAATTGATAAAGGAAGAATTCAGAGAGCAATGTCTTTAAACCAAATGGCGGTATCATTTGCCTCAATAGGGAGTCCTGCAGTAGGTGGGATGTTATACGGTACGGTTTCTATCCCAGTTTTCCTAATCATTTATATTGTTGCCTCTACCATTGCAGTAATTCTCGAATCCACTATGGATTTCAAACTTTTTGCATCAGTGAAAGATAACATTCACGACAAAAAAGAAACAATGTGGCAAAGCATGAAGGCGGGGTTAGGATATTTGAAATTGCAACCAATCATTTTAGTTATCATGTGGCTAGGGCTAATGGTTAACTTCTTGTTTGGTGCATTTGAAGTAGGATACTCGTTCATTCTTATTGAAAAGTTAAAGATAGAAGCGCAACATTTCGGATTTACACAAGGAGCTTTTTCGTTAGGAATGATTCTAATGTCCATATACTTCTCGATTAGAAAAGAAATCCGTTTTCCGATGCTAGTATCAAAGTGGGGTATCGTCTCAATAGGATTCATTATCGCATCGGTATCCATCCCATTAGTTCTAGATTTAAGCTATGGTCTTATCGTTGGCTTTTATATGATTCTTATGTTTACTTTTGGCTCGTGCATAATGTTAATAAACACACCGTTGCAAGTGATGCTGCAAAAAACAATCGATGATGACTACAAAGGCCGTGTATTCTCCATCATTGAAACAATGTCAATGGCCTTAATGCCACTCGGAATGGTGTTATACGGATTCCTTTACGATATCCTCCCAGCTCAATGGGTACTTATCGTATCAGCAGTTCTTCTTATCACCCTTACACTTATCCTAGCAAGGCCATCTGTTGTACGCACTTTGCACCCTGAACTAGAGCAGGAAACTAAGCAAGTGTTGAAGAGTGTTGGATGAAGGTTCAAAAAACCAGTACCTCCTCCGTGTCAAGGAGTAGGTGCTGTTTTTTTTATGTGCAGATAAGCTTCATCTCCTATATGAAGACCACCTTGCACGAAATATTTGCCCGAGATGAACTTCAGTTCCTTTATATAATTCATTTTGCTTAATAATCTTCCCTACTAGTGTAAATACTAATACCAATGTTATTTACTAGGAAGGTGAAACAATGAACAAGAATGAGATCAACTTAACCGCAACGGAAATGAGTTATTTATGGTCAGCATATCAAAGTCAAAGTTTAAATAGATGCTTATTGAAGTATTTTGATGAAATAGTAGAAGACGAAGAAATAAAGAAAGTTAATACACAATCGTTACAACATTGTGTGTCCTATTTAGAAGAGATACGAACCATCTTTGATGCGGAAAACTTTCCAATCCCGATTGGTTTTTCAGTTGAAGAAGATGTTCATCTTAACGCGACAAGGCTTTATACCGACCCGTTTATTCTTTATTTTCAATGGTTCTTTGGTAAAGGCAACTTAACATTTGGTTCCGTTGCTCTAAACACATTAGCTCGGGAAGATGCTTTCACTTTCTTTGAAAGGTTTATTCGAGAAGGTGTACAAACGTTAAGGTCATCAAGAGAACTACTGTTAAATAAAGGCCTATGGATACGCTCACCATACATACCTGTTCCAGAAAACGTCGATACCGTGAAACGAGAAAGTTTTTTCGATGGCTGGATCGGGGAGCAACGACCACTTGTAGGTGTGGAAATAGCGAATCTTTTCTACAATATCCTTACAAACTCTATTGGAGTCGCATTAATGAATAGCTTTATCCAAACAACAAAAAACAAAGAGTTAAAAGCGTACTTACTTAGAGGAAAAGAGATTGCCTTAAAACATATTGACGTTCTATCAACTTCCCTACAAAAAGAAGAATTGCCTGTGCCGTCTGCTTGGAATGCAGGTATTACTGATTCTAACGAGGCGCCTTTTTCTGATAAACTTATTTTAAACTTAGTTTGTTTATTAAATGCCCAAGGTGTAGCAAATTACGGTGTTGCGATATCTACAACGATGAGACGGGATTTAGGTCTTAATTTTAATCGTTTGTCAGAAGAAGTATTGAAATATGCAGAAGACGGAACCGAGATACTAATTAAATATGAGTGGTTGGAAAGTCCCCCACAAGCCCCTAGATATAATGGAAAGTAAATGGGTGAGTCTTTCAGAAAGTTTTTAGCCTTTCTGAGAGACTTGCCCTTTGCTAATTCAATTAATGTTAAATATTAACAATTTCACCATTATTTTTCCCCGTATTTTTCCACGATAGATTGGCTTAAGTTTCCCTGATATGATACGTTTCTCTAGAAGTTTATTTTTTGTATTTATACTGGAGTGTTTTATATGTATGAAGCTATACAATCGATCCTGACCAACATAGCAATTATTTTTGTTATGCACCTATTTATTAATCTATTAATTGTAAATAGAGAGAATTTAACACGTCCTATTCTATTTCCTGTCGGTATGATTTCTATTACAAGCTTAGCCGTCATAAGCATTATGTACTTTCCCATTCATTTCGGAGAATTTCGCTTTGATTTGCGATTAATCCCCCTTGTTATTCTAGGTTTTAAATGGGGATGGAAATATGCTATATCAACGTTAATCATTACGGGCCTTTGGCGTTTAAATATAGGAGGAGAAGGTGCCATTCTTGGAGTGATTTTCGGGATGACGTTGCCTATTCTTGTTTCCTTACTATTTCATAGATGGAAGAAAGCTCAATTAAGTATAGCTACAGTTCTTTATATAGTTACATTCGCGTGGCTTGTGTCAGATGTGCCAATGATTTTTATTTTGCCGGATGGATTTACTTTTTTTACAGAATATGCATTTTATCGATATGTTTCCTTGTTATTAACAACACTTGCTCTTGCATTTTTTATTAAAAGCGCAGAAAAAGAAATAGATCTTAAGGAACAACTTAAATTCTACGCAGAACATGATTCTTTAACAGGATTATATAATGTTAGACGTTTTGAAAAAATGGTGCAATTGACACCTAAAAGTAAGAAAGAAGAAAGAGAATACATCGCAATGTTGGACATTGACCATTTCAAGAAAATAAATGACACGTTCGGGCATATTAGTGGAGATATAATATTAAGAAGATTTTCAGAAATTATTTTAGAGCATACGCTTGAAAAAAATAAACATTCAATTGTCGGAAGATATGGTGGAGAAGAATTCATTATCCATGTTAAAGGGGAAAATGAAGAAGAAATCCGAAATTTTGCCGAGTCATTAATAAAAAAAGTTGAAAATAGTGAATTTCTAACGAAGGACTCTACCGTCATACGAGTCACTGTTTCTATCGGATTGGCAGAGTTAGACAAAGAAGATAATTTATATAAAACAATTGCCCTAGCTGATAGAGCGTTATATGAAGCGAAAAATAAAGGGCGTAACCAATACATAATTTGGAATAATTAATTGATGGAAAAGTTAGAGGAACAGTACACTAAACACTGTTCCTCTTGTTTTTTATAAGTTTAGTTCAATTGATCCGCAGGACCAAAAAATTCAAAATGAACTTTCTCAGTCGGTATTCCTAAACTTCTCAATGACTGATTAACAGATTTCATAAACGGCACAGGGCCACAGAAGTAGAAAGTGCCATCGATGTTTTCACCAACTACCGATTTCAACCACTCTTTGTCTACAAAACTTTCTTTATCAAATTCACCTTTTAAACGGTCTTCTTCTGTCGGCTTTTCATAGCAAACAAAATAGTTAACATTTTCATTTGCACCAGCTACCTCTTTTACATGCTCATGCATCGCGTGCGTGTTACCGTTTATTGCTGCATGTATGAATGTAACTTTACGCTCAGGTTGTTTTTCCGCGATCATATTCAGCATACTAATCATCGGTGTTAATCCAACCCCGCCACTAATTAATACAACAGGCTCGTTACTATTAACGTCTAGCACAAAATCTCCAGCTGGTGCAGTTACCTCAATAACATCTCCAACCTGAATGTGTTCATGTAAGAAGTTAGACGCAACACCACCAGGAATGTGTTCCGCACCTTCTTCACGTTTTACACTAATGCGGTAGTAGTCTTTTCCAGGTGCATCCGATAAGCTGTATTGGCGGATATGTGTGTACTGTTCACCTTCGATTTTGCAACGAACGCTAATATATTGACCAGGTACGAAAGAGGAAATAGCTTCCCCATCTTTAGCTTTTAAGTAGAAAGAAGTAATAACATCGCTTTCTATTACTTTCTTATCAATAACAAATTCTCTAAAGCCATTCCAGCCACCATTTAGTGCTGCAGCTTCTTCATACATTTCTTTTTCCACTTGAATAAATACATCTGCAATCACTCCGTACGCTTTACCCCAAGCATCAATAATTTCATCAGTAGCAGCCTCACCTAATACATCTTTTATCGCTAAAAGAAGGTGTTTTCCCACAATCGGGTATTGTTCTGCTTTAATTTCTAAACTTCTATGTTTATGTGCAATCTGTTTTACAACAGGAATAATTGCTTCTAAGTTCTCAATGTATTGTGCAGCCGCATATACCGTATTCGCAAGTGCTCGTGGTTGCTTCCCTTGCTTTTGGTTCGCGTGGTTAAACACATTTAGTAATTCCGGGTGGTTCATAAACATCATTTCGTAAAAGCGTTTTGTAATTGCTTCCCCGTGTTCTGCTAAAACAGGTACAGTCGACTTTACAATTTCAATTGTTCTTGCATCTAAAGCTGTTGTAGAAGTTGTCATTCAATTACCCCTTTTCTAATAAATAAAATTCATATATGAAAACATTTATATTAAATACATCTTTAATTCTAATACTTAAACATTTAAAAGCAATATATAAAATACATCTTTCGAAAAGTGTTCACAATTGTAATTGGTAAATGTAGTTGAATATGTAGTGGAAAATGTTGCTATAATAAGGGTTTTTGATCTTCTATACCTCCTCTCCAATAAACAGAAAAGTGTGATTAAATTCACTTAATTGAAAGGGGTTCTCAGTTAAGATGAAGTTGACTAAGAGATTAGGAGGTTGATTAGGATGGAGATGCCAAAGGTTGACCGCGAAACGAAAATAGTCCAAGAAAATGAAAGAATAGGTACGTGGTTTTCAGTTGGGGTAGTGGCTACCGTTATTTTACTCACTTATGTTGGAATATTCTGGCTTTACATGGAAAGAGTTTAAGGGAGGTCAAAGTCATGAAAATGCGTCGCGATGAAGTAGTGTGGTTAGTGGTAAGTTTCGGAATTTTAATTGGAGCAATGTTCATAACTGGTTACCAAACGTTTGCATTAGGAATGGGGCCGCCGAGTGGAATGGAAACGATTGATCCACAAAAAGTGGACGAAACAGCACCGTTCGATAATCCTGGACTAAAGCAAATTGGTGACAACGAATATGAATTAGTCATGACATTACAAATTTTTAGTTTTACCCCTAATAACATTGAAATTCCAGCCGGTGCAACCGTTCATTTTATTATGACTTCTAAAGATGTTATTCACGGTATTCAAGTGGCAGGTACAAATATGAATGCGATGGTAACACCGGGACATATCCAAAGAATCACGCAAAAATTCGACACTCCTGGTGAATATTTAGTTTTATGCAATGAATATTGCGGTGTTGGTCATCAACTGATGGCAACAACCATCACGGTGAAATAGGAGGCGATCATCATGGAACCAGTCATATCTTCAAATATAAATACGAATTGGAAAACGACGTTACAAATACCTCTTGAAGATGCAAAGATAACCAAGTCGTTTTTGAGTGTAGCTTTTATTGCATTGTTAATCGGAGGTATTCTTGGATTAGTACAAGGACTGAATCGCGCGGGCCTTTTAGAAATGCCAACATGGTTTAGTTATTATCAAGTGTTAACCGCACACGGTGTTTTGCTAGTTTTAGTGTTAACCGCATTTTTTACAATCGGTTACTTTTATACAGCGATTTCTCACACATTAGGTGGACTTATTCCTAAAGTAAGAAAAATGGCTTGGATTGGTTTTTGGATGCAAATGGTCGGACTGGTCATGGCTGTTATACCAATTTTGTTAAACAAAGCAACCGTACTATTTACCTTTTATCCACCAATGGCGGCATCTCCATACTTTTATATAGGATTAGTGTTCATAGTACTCGGCATTTGGATGTGTGCTTTCGGTGTTTTTCTAAATGTTGCCCATTGGCGTAAACAAAATAAAGGCAAACACTTGCCGATTCTTTCTTACTTTGCAACAGGTGTTTTTGTCCTATTATTTTTCAGCAGTGTTCCAGTTGCGTTAGAAGTTTTCATGATCATCCCATGGGCTTTCGGTTGGGTCGAAACCATTAACGTTATGTTAAGTAGAACGCTATTTTGGGCGTTTGGTCATACACTCGTAAATATATGGTATTTAACAGCAGTTTCTGCTTGGTATGTAATCGTACCAAGAGTAATCGGTGGAAGAAGATTCAGTGACACACTAACTCGTGTTGTTATCATTCTATTAGTAGTAATGAATATTCCAGGTGGTTTCCACCATCAAATCATTGACCCTGGTATTACAGAATCAATTAAATTTATGCACGTATTCATGAGTTTAGCGATTGCCTTCCCATCGTTAATGACAGCATACGCAATGTTTTCTGTTTTTGAAAAAACAGCTCGAAGAAAAGGTGGTAGAGGAATCGTATCTTGGTATAAGAAGTTACCTTGGGGTGACGTCCGCTTCCTGGCTCCGATGATCGGTATGATCGCATTCATCCCAGGCGGCGCAGGTGGTATCGTCCAATCTACTAATCAATTAAACCAAGTAGTTCATAACACACTATGGGTAGTTGGACATTTTCACCTAACAGTAGGAACGACAGTCATATTAACTTTCTTCGGTATTAGCTACTGGTTAATTCCGTTCGTTTCAGGTCGTGTATTAACACCTAAGATTAATAGACTTGGAGTAATTCAAACGTGGATTTGGACAGTTGGTATGGTGTTCATGTCTGGGGCTATGCATTGGGTTGGTTTATTAGGGGCACCTAGAAGAACTTCCTATACAACTTACTTCGAAAATAGTACGGCATTGAGTTGGGATCCATATTTATTCTTCCTTGCAATCGGTGGAACGTTACTATTTATCGGGGTTGTGCTTCAAGTGTATAACGTATTCCATTTAATGTTCTTTGCTCCAAAAGGAAACACAGAATTCCCAATTGCAGAACCGGAAGAAAATAGTGCGAAAACGCCATATTGGACAGAGCGTTGGGGGAATTGGGTTATTATTCTATTATTCCTTGTGGCGATGGGCTACGTCATACCGTTAGTAGAGTTTATCCAAAATGCACCGCCTGGTTCTCCACCATTTAAAACGTGGTGATCCTCAAGATCGATTTGACCAGTTCGAGAAAGAAAAACGGTCATGAAAAGAGTCCTCAAGACCGATTAGACCAGTTCGAGAAAGAAAAACGGTCATGAGAAAGGTCCTCAAGACCGGTTTGACCAGTTCGAGAAAGAAAAACGGTCATGAGAAAGGTCCTCAAGACCGGTTTGACCAGTTCGAGAAAGAAAAACGGTCATGAGAAGGGTCCTCAAGACCGGTTTGACCAGTTCGAGAAAGAAAAACGGTCATGAAAAGAGTCCTCAAGACCGATTAGACCAGTTCGAGAAAGAAAAACGGTCATGAGAAAGGTCCTCAAGACCGGTTTGACCAGTTCGAGAAAGAAAAACGGTCATGAGAAGGGTCCTCAAGACCGATTAGACCAGTTTGAGAAAGAAAAACGGTCATGAAAAGAGTCCTCAAGACCGATTAGACCAGTTCGAGAAAGAAAAACGGTCATGAAAAGAGTCCTCAAGACCGATTAGACCAGTTCGAGAAAGAAAAACGGTCATGAGAAAGGTCCTCAAGACCGGTTTGACCAGTTCGAGAAAGAAAAACGGTCATGAGAAGGGTCCTCAAGACCGATTAGACCAGTTCGAGAAAGAAAAACGGTCATGACCAGGACTATAACTGTAAGTGTCATCATTACTAGCATTCCAATTAGCGATAATTTGCTTGTTATTAAAAGGAAGTGAAGTCATCATGTACAACGACAAATATACAAGAAAAGCTATTATTCTAATACTCTTATTTGGATTAGCCTTGTTTTATTTCGGCACAGACGGCTTCACGGCCTTTACGGCAGAAAAAGCGAGGGTCAATGGCTTGCTTTTGGATAAACCGAAGTTTCCGGAAGTAGTATTGGAGGACAGTAAAGCAAGGGTGTATCCATTTTCACACTTCGAAGGGAAATATGTGTTCATCACCTTTTTTTACACGTACTGCCAGACGGTTTGTGTGGAGCTTGAGATGAATATGGGAGAAGTGTATAGGCTGTTGCCAGAAGAGCTCCTTGGTGAAGATGTTGTATTTTTAAGTATTAGTTTTGATCCGATAAGGGATGAGCCTCCGATTCTTGCGAGATATAGCGGTTATGTGAAAAGTGACGAGGAAACGTGGAGAATGGCAAGGATTAACGATGAAGCTGAGTTGAATGAATTGTTGAAAAGGTTTGGTGTCATTGTCATACCTGATGATTACGGGAACTTTGCTCATAACTCGGCGTTTTATGTTGTAGATCGAAACGGATATTTAGTGGATGTATTAGATTATAAGAAGCCGGTGGAAGCAGCGAGCAGAGTGATGTCTCTTTTAGGCGAGGAGGGGACGAATAGATGATGGCTTTCTTTGGATTATTGTTATTCATCTTGCTTATCTTTCCTCCAGTCGCGGAATTAATGGAGTCCATCATGATTGTTCATATGCATATGCAGATGCCTTTGCTAGTAATTGCTGGTTTTTTAATGGGCTCGTTTTTTCAAAAGAGGTTTCCTTCTTTATTTGCAAAATGGAATGAGGATGGTACTCCAGGCATTTTGTTGTTTTCTATTGTGATGGCGTACTGGCTTTTACCACGGACGATGGATGATGCTTTAACGTCGTGGGCCGTTCAATGGTTTAAATATATTGGTCTTCCATTATTAGCTGGTGTGCCGTTACGAGATAGTTGGCTAAAGTTGAGTAGGAGAGTTAAAAACGTTGTGTGGACTGGGTTTTCCGTAACTTTCAGTGGGATGGGGATGTTATATACATTATCCCCTGTGCAGTTATGTAATAACTACTTATTGTCTGAACAAATAACCCTCGGTTGGGGCTTTATTACGATGGCAATTTGCATGGTTATTTATTTAGCATATGTGCTTTTTGTAGATGCGAGTGATTATGAGTAAGCCTTCCTTTTGCAGGGAGGTTTTTTTATATATAACAATAGAGTATAAGTTCTAATGACAGACTAGCTGTTGATTGGACCGCATATCGTAGACACCTGCGGGAGAAGCGGGGAGCGGGAGACCCCACAGACGCGAATGCGTCGAGGAGGCTCCCGGCCCGCCCGCGGAAAGCGAAGATATGCGCGGAAATCAAAAGCGGTGTTTAACAGAGTGTTTGTAAAAAAACTTTGTTAATTCTTCTCCTTTCCCGCTAGAAAATGGTAGAATGAATACAATTAGTTATGAAAAATGTACAAGAGAAAACTTCATATTTATGATTTCAAAAATAACGAT
The DNA here is from genome assembly GCF_002335755.1 of Bacillus sp. FJAT-45066. Classification (NCBI taxonomy): domain Bacteria; kingdom Bacillati; phylum Bacillota; class Bacilli; order Caryophanales; family Bacillaceae; genus Bacillus; species Bacillus sp. FJAT-45066. Next base: position 2,737,874 of record NZ_NISQ01000001.1, on the reverse strand, counting down.
GAAATTTATTCATATAAAGGAAGGTACTTATGTCTGAAGAAAATATCACTCGGTTACATGTAAATGGCAAAGAGATTATTTTAATCGGTACCGCACACGTTTCGAAAAAAAGTGCAGAGCAAGTAAAAGAGGTTATAGAAGCAGAACAGCCAGATTCCGTTTGTGTAGAGTTAGATGAGCAAAGATATCAATCTATTATGGACGGCAACAAATGGAAAGAGATGGATATATTTAAAGTTATAAAAGAAAAGAAGGCAACGTTATTACTAATGAACCTTGCTATATCTTCGTTTCAAAAGCGAATGGCGAAACAAGTTGGTATTAAACCTGGACAAGAAATGATACAAGGTATTGAGTCTGCCAAAGAAATTGGTGCAGAGCTTGTGTTAGCAGATCGAAATATTCAAGTGACGTTTTCTCGTATTTGGAATGGAATTGGCTTGTTCGGAAAAGCGAAGCTAATGTTACAAATTTTTTATAGCATTTTTAGTAATGAGACAGTTTCAGAAGAAGAACTGGAGAAGCTGAAATCGAAAGATATGCTAAATGCGATGCTAAATGAGTTTACGGTTGCTTTTCCAAGATTGAAAACACCTTTAATTGATGAGCGTGACCAATATTTAGCGGAGAAAATTAGAAATGCACCAGGAGAAAAAGTAGTAGCTGTTTTAGGTGCAGCGCACGTACCTGGTATTACGCAAGAGATACATAAAGAACATGATTTGAGAAAGTTAACAGCGGTACCACCGAAATCACCGGCACCGAAAATCATCGCGTGGATGATTCCAATCTTGATACTATCTGTTATTGCTTATACGTTTTACGCGAATCCTTCAGCAGGAATGCAACAAACGATTAGTTGGGTATTATGGAACGGTTCCTTTTCAGCATTAGGGGCGGCAATTGCGATGGGACATCCTCTTGCTGTATTAACGGCGTTTGTGGCAGCGCCAATTACATCGTTAAACCCGCTTCTAGCTGCCGGGTGGTTAGCAGGGCTAGTACAAGCATTTATTAGACGACCAAATGTAGCGGATTTTGAGACGTTGGCGGAAGATGTGTACAGTGTAAAAGGGTTTTGGAATAATAAAGTCACACGCATCTTGCTTATTGTTGTATTGGCGAACTTAGGAAGCACGCTAGGTACAATTATTGGTGGAGCGGATGTAATAAGGTTGTTTTTAGAGAATTTGTAGGTTTTGTTGAACTTTTAACCTAAGTGAACTACTTGTTTTATAAGGTGAGCCATTTCCTCTGCTGATGCAGTGAGGAGACTGGCTTATTTTTTGTGAGTAGAGTGATTAATCAGATTCGAATAAATTGGTGGGAAGTGGCTCGATTGACTTTTGAGAGGAGGGCAAAGTGACCGAAGCAGAGGCAAAGTGACCGAAGCGAGAGTGGAAGTGACCGATTCAAAAGCCAAAACACCAAACCACTCCCCATTTCACCCTTTTGTAACAACTGCCATTCCATAACTAGACACCTTTTATGGTATCATTTAGCTATCATTTAAAAGAAAACCTAAGCAGAGGTGTAAATATAATGAAGACAGTATTAGTTATAGGCGGAGGAATAACTGGTTTATCAGCACTTTATGAATTACAAAAATGGAAACTGGAAAAGAATGAAGACGTGGAGCTAATATTAGCAGAAGCGAGCGACACATTAGGTGGGAAAATTCGCACCGTCAAAACAGATGGATTTGCAATGGAAGTTGGAGCAGACTCTATCGTTGCGAGAAAAGCCATCTCCATGCCATTCATAAAAGAACTAGGCTTAGAAAGCGATATCGTTTACAACGCAACAGGCGTATCTTTCTTATATACGGAAGGTGAACTCAAACCCATCCCAGCAGACACCATCTTCGGAATCCCTATGAGTGTCGAATCTTTACGCAACTCTACCCTTATCTCAGCAGAAGGTAAGGAAGAAGCATTAAATGACCTCCACACAAAAAACGAAACGTTTACGAAAAATGATTCGGTTGGCGATTTTCTAGAGCACTTTTTCGGTAAAGAATTAGTTGAAAAACAAATCGGGCCAGTTTTATCAGGTGTGTACTCTGGCACACTAAAAGACCTAACCATCGCAGCGACTCTTCCGTTTTTAATTGATTACAAAAACGAATACGGCAGTATCATTAAAGGGTTAGAAGCCAACAAGGAAAAGTTCCAAAGTAAAAAAGGGAAGTTCATTTCCTTCCAAGACGGGATGAGTGCCCTCATTGATGCATACGAAAGAAAACTAGAAACAGTCAACATCCATAAAAACCATAAAGCGGTTCAAATAGAAAAGCAGTCTAACCAATATAAAGTGACTTTTGAAAACGACACCCACATAGTAGCGGATCATGTTGTCTTAAGTATCCCACATACAGCTGCTGTGCCATTACTAAAAAATCAAGATTTAAAAGAGGCATTCGCAAGCTTCAAAAACAGTTCGTTAATAAGTGTATATTTAGGCTTCAATGTTCCAGACAGTATTTTACCTGAAGATGGCACAGGTTTTATTTCAACAAACTCAGATAATGTCTTATGCAATGCTTGTACATGGACAAGTAGAAAGTGGGAGCATACATCAGACAAAGGAAATCTGCTTGTACGTTTATTCTATAAGAGCTCAATTCCATCCTTCCCAGCTTTAAAGCAAATGAACAAGTCAGAAATACTACAAGTTGCTTTAAAAGATATAGAGAAGAGCCTTGGAATAGAAGCACAACCAGTTGTAAGCGAAGTAACGGATTGGGTAGAAAATATGCCAACCTACCAAATTGCACATCCGAAAGATGTAGCAACGCTTGAAGAAAGACTAAACCAAGAATACCCAGGGGTAATACTAGCAGGCTGCTCCTACTACGGTGTAGGAATTGCTGACTGCATTGAAAACGGAGAACAAACAGCAAACAAGATCGTTTCTAAGTGGAGGGAAGAGTATAAAGAATGTATTTAACAATAAAAGAAACAGCCGAATACTTAAATTTCCCTGAATACTATATTGAAGAATTGATCCAACATAAAAAAATTCGAGCAGTCTTTGATGGAGAACAATACTTAATCAACAATTCTCAATTCAAACTGCATAAAGAACAAGTAGAAAAAGGCAAGCGAATATTAGAAGAATACATGAACGAACCAATTCCAGAAGATATAGATGTAAAAGACGAAGATTAAAATAAATAAAAACAGAAGCCACCAGTGAAGGATGCTACTCTACTCATTGGTGGCTTCTTTTCATTTTAGGTTAATATCATAATCTCGTTTCGTTTAGTGAAAAACGTGATTATGTATAGTTGATATTGTGGTATGTTCTAAAAAAAGATAAAAACCTTACAAATACTAGTCCTTACTCGTTTATCAGCTAGTATTCAGTATTCATACATTAAATAGATACTCTTAAAAAATATCGAAAATTGTAGCAATATGCCACAAGTATTAGGTACAATGAAACTAGTATATACAAACACTAGTAAGAGGAGTGGAAAGTCTATGCCTCAACAAAATAAACAACTTAGATGGATATCCATTTTTACATTCCTTATACTTTCAGCACTCATGCTATCAATCATCATAAAAGTGAACAATATATTGACCGATAAGACGGCAACGAAACCAACCACACATGTATCCATCCTTACGTCAGACGTAATAGCAGACCAAAGTTGGGGGAGCCTTGCCTACAAAGGTCAGTTAAAGATATTAGAACGCTTTCCAGTTACTATCAGCTTATATGCCGAATTAAATTCCACGGTGAAAATAGAAGAAAAAGTAAAAGAATCGATTGAGAACGATGTGAAATTGATCATAGGTCAAGGAAGAGAGTTTTCGCCTATTTTTGAAAGATTCGCTTCCTTGCACCCAGACACTCATTTCGTCACGATTCATGGAACAGCAACGCAACCTAACCAAACAGTATACACCTTTAATCATGGTCACTTAGAATATTTTGCTGGAACAACAGCAGCGATGAAAACATCGACCAATAAAGTTGCAATGCTCGATCCTATTGATCTAAGTAATATGCCGAACTATTTCGAACAGGGGGCAAAATCCATTAACGAAAATATAGAATTTCGTTATGAAGTCATTCATACACGAGATGATGGAAAAAAAGCAATTGCTTCCATGCAAAAATTAATAGAGGATGGCTATGATGTTTTCTTTTCAAAAGGAAATGCATTAAATCGTGATGTTATTGACTATGCAAAAGATAAAAATGTTTACGTAATCGGTTATATTGAAGACCAACGTCATTTAGGACCAGAAGTAGTTCTTACAAGTATCGTAAATGATATTCCGGGCGTGTACGAAAAAATAGTAGAGGACTTCTTAAGTGATGAAGGCATCCCGCAAGGTCGGGTCATGTTAACCGAAAATGACAACATCTTTTATTTGGCACCATTTGGACCAATGTTTTCAGAAGAAGAATTAGAAAAAATTGAGCATGAAATTCAGAAGTATTATGAAACAGGTTGGCAACTATAGAAGATGCAATAAGACGGGGGAAAAGGAATGATGAGAGGAATAACCAACGGAATATCGCTTAGAAGTAAAATATTAATAACTCTCCTAAGCATAACGCTTTTGCTTTCCACCTTCTCTTTAATTTTTGTTTATTTCATAGAAAAAATAAATGATATTACGAACGAAATGGATGAAAAAAGTATTCCCGAGTTGATTTGGATCAAACATTGGGAAGAAGAAATGTACGTAAAGAAGTTTTTAGCAGAAAGTTATGTGAACGGTGCCTATTGTTGTAATTTTATGGAATCGTATAAACTTATTGATGAAGATGTCGTGGACTCCATTAAAAAAGAATATGAATCCCCCCCATCCACTTTAACTCCATTACAAATGAGAGTTAATCTTATTAACTTCATGATTACTAATGAAGTGGAAAACCTACTATTATATGAGAACGAGGTCGGGGCAAAAGCATTTTTACAAAATACATATATTCCTGAAGTAATTTTACTAATGGATGAGTTACAAGAATCAAAAGTACACACATTCCAATCTTTACAAACGAAAACATCTAACATCCCAGTTATTATAAAAAACTCTTTATGGATATTAGTATTCATTACTATTATAAGTATTATTTTATCTGTATACGCTTCTTATCGTATAAGTGCTAGTTTGACAAGGCCTGTAGAAAAGCTGGTGGATAAAGTAGACCAAATTTCTAACGGTCAATACGGTTTAACCGTCCCAAGAGTAAAGCAAATTGAATTGCAAAATTTGTCTAACTCTATTAATCAAATGTCTTATAGTTTAAAAGAATCATTCCAAGCTATATTAGATGAAAAAATGTATCATGAGCAAGTTCTAAACTCTCTACCTGTAGGTATCGTCTCTATTGACAATAAGAATACAACGTACACATTAAATACGACAGCTAAATCTTTGTTAAATATAGACAAAACAAAAGTGGAGAAGCTTGTCCGTAAAGATGCTACGAAAAACGCAATGTTTTGGGAGATGATTGTTTCAGATCACGAATGTCAAAATAAAAAGGTAACGTATGAAACAGAAGATAAGACTTACAATTTATTAATGTCCCATTCCAAACTATTAAACCAATTTAATCAAGAGATTGGTAGAATTGCCTATTTCGTTGATATTACAGAGATAGAAAAGCTAGAAAGAAGAATACAGCAATCCGATAAACTTGCATTAGTTGGAGAGTTAGCAGCAGGGGCGGCTCATGAAATTCGTAATCCACTTGCTGTTATACATGGTTTTATTTCGTTAATGAATCAATCTTTCAAAGAAGAGGAAAATGCACAATACCATATCCCTTTATTGCTAGGCGAACTAAATCGAATTAATGCCATTATCGAGGAGATGTTAATGCTTTCCAAGCCAGGTGCACCAATAGTGAAAACGAAAAAATTGGCATCTATTTTAGAAGAGATTTTACCTCTAATAAATGAGTCTGCAGAAAACGAATTGAATATTACATTGCATTTAAGTGAAGAGCCATTTCAAGTGGATCCGAAACAGATGAAACAAGTATTATATAATCTCATTCGTAATAGTAGTGAAGCGATGGAAGGTAAAGGTATGATTACGATCGAATCCTATGCGCATGAAGATAATTATGAGATTCTGTTTACAGATGAGGGACCAGGTATTCCTGAGAAAATAAAAGCAAACATTTTCGATCCGTTTTTAAGTTCAAAAGAATCAGGTACTGGGTTAGGTTTAACAATTGTTCAAAGAATTATAGAAAATCATAACGGTAGCATTGAGTTGCTATCGTCGTCCGAGTCAGGGACGACTTTCCGGATTATATTGCCTCTAACATAACAAAGGACTTACCCTGAATGGATGGGTAAGTCCTTTGTAAGTTCAATAAAGAGTCTAAAAAAGATTGTATGTGATATACCATTTACTTCCTATCTTATAGGGGATAAATGGTGTGGATAAACCTAGCTGTGTCACCGAAGAAAAAGCGTTTATTATAGTTCTGAAAAGTAGCGATAGAACTCAAAAAAGTATCGATGGAAAATAAAAGTATAGATAGAGGCCTTAAAAAGTAGCGATAGAACATTAAAAAGTACATATAGAATTGCATAAAGTACCAAAAAGACAAGAAAGTCATACAAAAATGGCATCCAAAATTAATCTTCAACGCCAAACTTGCTAAACTCCCCAATGAAGCTTACCATTTTATTTATACGTAGAAAGGACTGATCGCCCTAATGAACCCATTAATCGGAAAATCAATCAGCCAACTAGACACTCCGTCATTACTAGTCGACCTAAAAAAGCTAAAAAAAAATATCCAAAATACAGCAACATTTGCCCAACATCATAACATCCAATTAAGACCTCACATTAAAACACATAAATCCATCGAAATCGCAAAGCTTCAACTAGAAGCAGGTGCAGTTGGCATCACAACAGCTAAAATTGCCGAAGCCGAAATTATGGCAAAAGCGGGGATAAAGGATATTCTCATCGCTTATCCGATCTCAAGTCCTACTAAAATAGAACGATTAATAAACCTCCTCGCAACAGTGTCACAACTCAAAGTTTCTGTAGATAGCTTGGAACAGATAAAATTATTACAAAAACATCTAGAGAAAACGCCAAATACAATAGAAGTTTGGATAAAAGTGAACAGTGGACTGAACCGTTGTGGTGTTAAGCCTGGTAAACAAGCACTTGAATTAGCTCAAGCGATACTTCTGCTATCAAAGCTAACTCTTGGCGGCATCTTTACACATGCGGGACATTCGTATGCTGCCACTTCCCAACAAGAAATAGAAAAAATTGCTCTAGCAGAAGCAGAGGCGGTGTTAACTAGCGCGGCTGTATGCGAAAAAGCGGGGATAAAAATCAAAACGAGGAGTGTTGGCTCCACCCCTACTTATAAAATGGCTGGGGCAGTAAATGGCATTACAGAGGTAAGACCAGGCAACAGCGTTTTTTTCGATGAAATTCAAGTAGGCTTAGGTGTGACCGAAAGAAAAAATTGTGCGCTGACGGTGCTTGCGTCTGTTGTCGGAACGTATAAAGAGGAAGGTAGAATCATATTAGATGCTGGAAGCAAAACACTGTGCCTTGATAAAGGTGCACATGGAAACGCTTCTGTAAAAGGGCATGGGCACATCAATGGTCACTCAAACATAACAATCGAGCGGCTTTCCGAAGAACATGGTGTAGCAACGTTCAAAGAAGATACGGCTTTAACTTTAAACGACAAAGTCCAAATTATTCCTAATCATGCTTGTACGGTTGTGAACCAATTCAATGAGTTTTACGTACATGAAGATGGAGTAATTAAAGACTGTTGGAAAGTAGATGCAAGAGGAGCATCACAATAACATCACAATAACATCATAATACTAGCTTAAATTCTTTAGAGTGATATAATAATACTGTTTCAAAAAGAGAATACTAAACATGTAGGGGGGCTAGGTAGGCTAGCTGAGATTGTGTCCGAAGGCACTGACCCTTGAACCTGATCTGGCTCATACCAGCGTAGGAAACATATAATCTACTCTAAATATGTTAAAACTATGCCTAGGTAAAGCAGTCCTAGGCTTTTTGTATGAGATGGAAAAGAAACGATACATACGTTTAGTACCTCAAACCAACATTGGAGGAATACAGAATGAAAAAATGGATCGCAATTTTAATGGCGTCAGTTTTGCTTGTAGGTTGTGGAAACGTGAACAACAACACAGCGCCTGCAGATAAGAACCGAGCGGAAGGGTTAAAGGAAGTTTCCGTTGTGTTAGATTGGACTCCGAACACGAACCATACGGGTCTTTATGTAGCAAAAGAAAAAGGTTATTTTGAAGAAGAAGGTTTGCAAGTGGAAATATTACTTCCTGGAGAAGCAGGGGCTGACCAATTAGTTGCAGCGGGCCGTGCGGACTTTGGTGTAAGCTATCAGGAAGCCATTACAGAAGCTAGAGTGCAAGGCATTCCAATCGTTTCGATTGCAGCAATAATCCAACACAATACATCTGGATTTGCTTCACCTGCAGAAAAAAACATTACATCACCGAAAGATTTTGAAGGAAAATCTTATGGTGGGTGGGGAGCTCCCGTTGAAAAATCCGTTATCGCATCCATAATGAAAAATGATGGAGATGCAGATGTGGAACAAGTACGATTTATTAACATGGGAGATGCAGACTTTTTCACGGCTGTTCGTCGTGACATTGACTTTGCTTGGATTTATTACGGATGGACAGGTGTAGAGGCAGAGTTGCGCGGGGAAGAAATTAATATGGTGTATTTAACAGACTATTCCGATGCACTTGATTACTACACACCCGTACTTTCTACCAATGAAAAAATGATAGATGAACAAAGCGATGTAGTTAGAGCGTTTATAAAGGCGGCTTCTCGTGGATATGAATTTGCAATCGAAAACCCAGAAGAAGCGGCAGAAATACTAATTGCTGCCGTACCTGATTTAGATGCGGAATTAGTAACAGCGAGCCAAAAGTGGTTAGCAGACAAATATAAAAATGACGCACCACGTTGGGGAGAACAAAAATTAGAAGTTTGGGAGAACTATGCACAGTGGATGATAGAAAACGATCTACTAGAAGGTGAATTAGATGCGGAAGCAGCGTTCACTAATGAGTTTCTTCCAGAGTAAGTAGGAGGAGAAAATAAAAATGGCAAATGCATTAGTAAGCATTCAAATCATTCCGAAAACAAAAAAAGGGGAAAACGTTATCCCTTATGTAGATGAAGCTATTAAAATTATTGAAGACTCAGGTGTGGCATATCGCGTAGGGCCGTTAGAAACAACAATGGAAGGCGATATGGCACAGTTATTTTCTATTATTGAAAAAATGAACGTGCGAATGATAGAGCTAGGAAGTAGCAACGTAATCTCTCAAGTAAAAGTCTTGTATCAGCCAACAGGCATCACAATAGGACAATTAACGGAGAAGTATGACGGATGATGAAAAATATTTTTACAAAAAGTTGGAGGCCATTTTTGGTTCTCCTTCTTTTGTTCATTTTATGGGAACTGGCTGTTACTTTTTTTGAAGTTCCAAAATGGTTATTACCAGCGCCATCGTTAATTTTTGCGGAAGCTTGGAACGGGTGGGTAAATTTTCAACCACATGTGTTATCGACCGTCCAAATAACAGTGTTAGGCTTTGCGATTGGAGCAAGCATCGGGATTATAACAGCAATCATTTTACATTTAATACCTATCGTTCGTGAATCCGTATACCCGTTGCTTATCCTTTCGCAAAATGTGCCAATCATTGTTTTAGCACCACTTTTAGTCATATGGTTTGGATTTGGGCTTTTGCCAAAAATGATTGTCATCACGCTCGTATGCTTCTTTCCCATTACAATCGCGGCACTAGATGGTTTTCGTCAAACAGCACCTGAACTAAAACATTACATGAAAATGGCTGGTGCATCGAATCGGCAACTATTTTGGAAAGTAGAATTACCGTACTCCTTACCTTCTATTCTTTCGGGCATGAAAATCTCCGCAACCTATAGCGTAATGGGTGCTGTTATTTCAGAATGGCTCGGTGCGCAGCGTGGGATTGGCGTTTACATGACACTAGCCTCTTCTTCATTCCGAACAGATCGCGTGTTTGTGGCCATTTTTACGATTATGATTATTAGCTTATTGTTTTTTGCGATAATTTTCTTGTTGGAGAAATGGTTCGTACGTTGGAAAGAAAAAGGTGGGGGTGAAAGATGAGTCATCTAGTCATGAGAGATATTACAAAATCGTTTGGAGAAAATAAAGTCATTTCTTCCTTGAATTTCACCATTGAAAAAGAACAGTTCGTCTCGATTCTTGGCCCTTCAGGTAGTGGGAAAAGTACCATTTTTCATCTTATTGGTGGAATACTATCACCAGATGAAGGTGCCATTTTTTTAAGTGGGAAAAACATTACAAACAAAAGAGGAATGATAAGCTACATGCCGCAATCCCCGGCTTTACTGCCATGGAGAACAGTGCTACAAAATGTGGTGTTAGGACAAGAAATCGTTGGTAAAGTAGATAAGGAAAAGGCTGAAGAGATGATTAAGAAGGCAGGTCTAGGTGATTATTTGCACGCCTATCCTCACGAATTATCAGGTGGAATGAAACAACGAGTTGCTTTTATTCGAGCACTTCTAAGCCCCCAACCGGTTATTTGTTTAGATGAGCCTTTCTCGGCACTTGATGAGCTAACTCGACTTGATATGCAAAAGTGGCTCATGAACATTTGGGAAAGCAATAGAAAAACCATTTTGTTTGTGACTCATAACATTGAAGAAGCATTGTTTTTATCCGATAGAATAATCGTTTTGTCTAACAAACCTGCGACCGTCAAAGCGGATATAGAAGTCCCTTTTCCTAGACCTCGTAATGAAGAATTACTCTTGGAGCCTACTTTTTTAGATTGGAAAAGGAAGATTTATAATTCGTTAAAAGGTGAATAATAAAAAGTGGAAAGATAGTGTAGAGTCCTCTGTGCTATCTTTTTTAATTCGCCCCACGAAATATTTTTCCACAAAAAGTAATCAAACTATTTAAAAAATAATAAAAAAGGAGTATCATAGTTGTATATTAATTCGAGATTTTCGTATATCAAAACATCTTGCTACTAACTATAGTTGTGACTTTTAATATGGATATGTTAAAGATTAGTGTTGATTTTAAATACAAATACCTGTTGATTTCCGTGCAAGGCTGAGACTCATCGAAAATGCATACGCATTTCCTTCGTGCGATGTATCGCTGCCGTAGCCTTCCTTGTCCTGCGGGAAAAGCGGGGAGCGGGAGACCCCACAGTCGCGAATGCGGCGAGGAGTAGGTTTTTTCACGACAGTGAAAATAACCTTCCTTTTTACCGCCCGCGGAAAGCGAAGCCTTGCACGGAAATCAACAGCGAACTTTAACTAAGCCTTTAATGTAAAAGCTAACACCTAACACCTAAAATGGGGGATTTTACATCATGGTTAAAATTTTATCTTTTTTAAAGCCATATCGGATAGCTGTGGCAATTGCTCTATTTTTAATGTTTGTGGAATTATTTGTAGAGCTATTTCATCCATTGCTAATGGCGAAAATAATCGATGACGGAATTATGCAAGGCGATATGTCGGTCGTAATGTATTGGGGAGGCATTATGGTTGGGCTTTCATTTGTTGCCTTTGCTGCTGGTATTATAAATTCATTTTTTGCAGCACACGTAAGTCAAAGTTTTGGATTTGACGTGCGAAATGCACTTTATAAAAAAATACAGTCATTCTCTTTCTCTAACTTTAACTTCTTCCCAACATCATCACTCATTACAAGGATGACAAATGATGTGACGCAAATACAAAACACTGTATTCATGAGTTTGCGAATTATGTTGAGAGCACCATTAATTATTATTGGTGGAGTAATCATGGCGCTCATTGTAAATGCAAAGCTTGCTTTCTTTTTAGTGATAACTGTCCCGATTCTATTTTTATTTTTATTTTGGGTATTCAGAAAAGGATCAGTATTATTCAAAAGCGTGCAAGAAAAGCTAGATTCAGTAAATAACGTAATGCGAGAAAATTTAGCAGGCATTAGACTTGTTCGAGCTTTTATACGCAAAAATCACGAAGGAAAACGATTCACAAAGTCTAGTGCAAGCTTGCAAAATGATACCGTAAAAGCTCTACGTTTAATGGAAATTACGATGCCGATTTTACTTTTGCTAATGAACTTAACGATTCTTGCTGTGCTTTGGTACGGGAATATTGGCGTTCAAAATGACCAAGCACGAGTTGGAGAAATTGTTGCCATCATTAACTATACAACTAGAATAACGGGTGCGCTGTCCATTTTCTCTTTTATTATCATGGCATTTTCTCGTGCTAAAGCATCTTCGCACCGTATTGTGGATGTTTTAGATGAAAACATAGATATTGTCGATGCAGAAAAAACAGATAAGACAACTGGCGGATTAACTGACATGACCATTAAGTTTGATGATGTTTCTTTCACGTATCCAGGGAGCGAGAGTCTTGTGTTAGAAAACATTTCATTTGAAGCAAAAAACGGGGAAACTGTGGCAGTTTTAGGCGCAACAGGCTCTGGTAAAACGTCACTGTTTCAATTGCTACCTAGGCTTTACGAAGCAAATAATGGAACGATTAAGATTGGTAAACATGACATTCAACATTTAAAGCTTGATACTTTAAGAAGATTAATCGGTTATGTTCCTCAAGAATCATTGTTGTTTACAGGTTCCGTGAAGGAAAACGTTGCTTGGGGGAAAGAAGACGCAACGATGGAAGAAATCATCGAAGCAACAAAAGCGGCACAGATTCATGAAACGATCTCTAAGTTACCGAAAGGCTATGATACGAAGTTAGGTCAAAAAGGAGTTAACTTATCTGGAGGACAAAAACAACGTCTTTCCATTGCAAGAGCGCTAGTTAGAAAGCCAAGAATTTTAATGCTAGATGACAGCACAAGCGCGCTAGATTTAAAAACAGAAGGAAAACTGTTAAGGGCTTTAAAGGATTACCGTTGCACAACTCTAATCATTACCCAAAAAGTGACAACAGCGATGGAAGCAGACTTAGTTTTACTTATGGATGATGGTCAGTTAATTGCAAAAGGAAACCACGAAACGTTAATGAAAAATTCCTCCCTATATCAAAAAATCGTCGAGTCACAGTTTGGAGAGGAGGATGCACATGTCAAAGCATTACAGTAAACCACCGGAAAAGAAAAAAGAAGTGCGCAACTGGTTTGGAACGTTAAAAAGATTATGGCGTTATTTATCAGCACGAAAAGGATTATTGACGCTCGTTCTGTTTATGGTAGTGATAAGCTCTGCTCTTGGGTTACTCGGCCCGTTTATTGTTGGAACTTCTATTGATAAGTATATAGTGAACCAAGATACCGCTACATTTGTGAAGGCACTTGTTGCGTTATTGTTCATTTACATTTTTTACTCGTTATCCTCATGGTTGCAAAACTATTGGATGATTGGGGTCGCTCAAGATACAGTGTTTGAAATGAGAACATCACTTTTTCACCATTTGCAAAAGCTTCCGATTCCTTACTTTGACAAACGTCAACATGGGGAATTAATGAGCCGTGTGACGAACGATATGGAAAATGTCAGTTCTACTTTAAACAGTTCGTTTATACAAGTTGTTTCTAGTATATTGACGATAGTAGGTACTGTTTCTGTTATGTTGTATCTAAGTCCTTTGCTAACGGTTATCACACTTACGATTGTACCTGTTATGTTTTTTGGGTTGAAATGGATTACGAATCGAACAGGGAAATTGTTTAAAGAAACACAAAAAAATCTCGGCGAGTTAAATGGTTACATTGAGGAGACCATTTCTGGCCAACGAATCGTTAAGTCTTTTTCTCAAGAAGAACGAGTGATGCGAGAGTTTCGAGAAAAAAGTACTAAATTGAAGAAGACAGCATATTGGGCACAAACGTTTTCAGGATTTATCCCGAAACTAATGAACGTATTAAATAACTTAAGTTTTGCTATTATTGCATTTGTTGGTGGGATCTTCGCCTTAAATGGTACAGCTGGAATTACTATCGGGGTGATTGTTATTTTCGCCGAGTACTCTCGTCAATTTACACGCCCGTTAAATGATTTAGCAAACCAGTTTAATACACTACTATCTGCAGTAGCAGGAGCAGAGCGAGTATTCGATGTGTTAGATGAAACAGAAGAAGCGGAAGATGAAAAAGATGCGATTAGCCTGCGTTCTGTTAAAGGAGATGTAACGTTTAACAACGCGACTTTCTCTTATGAAGAAGATGAGCAAACAATTCGCAATGTTTCATTTCGTGTATCTGCAGGTGAAACAGTTGCTTTCGTTGGTCCAACTGGAGCTGGAAAAACGACGATGATTAATTTGCTTTCAAGGTTCTATCAATTGGATAGTGGCGAAATTTATATTGATGGTCATGAAATTAAGTCGATTAAGCGAGAAAGTTTAAGAAGCCATATGGCGTTTGTGTTGCAAGATTCGTTTTTATTTGAAGGGACGATTCGTGAGAATATCCGCTATGGAAAATTAAATGCAACGGACGAAGAAGTGGAAGAAGCAGCAAAATCAGCCAACGCCCACTCGTTTATTCGGAAATTGCCAAAAGGCTATGATACAGTGCTAAAACAAGATGGAAGTGGAATTAGCCAAGGGCAAAAACAGTTATTGTCGATTGCAAGAGCCTTGTTGGCGGACCCGTCTATTTTGGTTTTGGATGAGGCAACTAGTAGTATTGATACGATTACCGAAGTGAAGATTCAAGAAGCGTTGCAACGTTTAATGAAAGGTCGAACTAGTTTTGTCATCGCCCATCGCTTAAATACAATCCAAAAAGCGGATCAAATTTTAGTGTTGAAGGATGGAGAGTTAATTGAGAAGGGATCGCATGACGAGTTGCTAGATTATGGCGGGTTTTATCATGATTTGTTTACGAGTCAGTTGAGAGAGATTGTTGGATAATGATAGTTTAAGTAAAGAAGATAGGCAATTCAGTTCCTGACTAGGCTGGATTGCTTTTTTCTGTTTAGATACATTAAAAAAGTTGCGTGATTGGGATTGAAACGCAAGAAGGTGAAATTGTAACAGAAACATAGTGGATTGAAACACAAGAAGCGAGGATTGAAACACAAGGAGCAAGGATTGAAACACAACCAGTGTAGATTGAAACACAAGTTGGACGTGCGAAAGAAATTGAAACAGAAACCATTAGGATTGAAACACAAGGAGCAAGGATTGAAACACAACCAGTGTAGATTGAAACACAAGTTGGACGTGCGATAGAAATTGAAACAGAAACCCCCATGATTGAAACACAAGTAGAAAAAATTGAAACACAAACTAAGCAGATTGAAACACAAAGCAGATATCTCCTCGCATCGAAAGCAAATAAATCAACTGTAGTAATAAACTCCCCTACTCTCCAATCTTGTCGAAAACTTTTTCCTCTTAATTTGTCCTAATTAATACTTTTTCGCTTGCCTAGTTTGTATATATAAACTATAATCTCTAGAGAATATGTAATATTCTGAAAAATAAAACTATTAAAAGTGTGGGGGGATTGGATGGAAGCATTTATTAATCTTTTAAATGATGTTCTATGGAGTACACCGATGATTGTTTTCTGTTTAGGGGTTGGATTACTGTTCACCATTTGGACTAGGTTTGTGCAAGTACGTCTTTTCAAAGACATGCTAACACACACGTTCAAAGGGAAAAGTTCAAGTGCTGGGGTTTCATCATTCCAAGCATTAGCCATCTCGCTTTCTGGACGCGTAGGTACTGGTAACATCGCAGGTACGGCTACTGCAATCGCTTTCGGTGGACCGGGGGCCGTTTTTTGGATGTGGACGATCGCGTTTATCGGTGCATCTAGTGCCTTTATCGAATCAACACTTGCACAAGTTTATAAAGAAAAACAAGAAGGGCAATACCGTGGAGGCCCTGCTTACTATATTGAAAAAGGTATCGGCTGGAAATGGTATGCTGTATTATTTGCTGGAGCAGCCATCCTAGCAACAAGTTTCTTAATGCCAGGAATACAAGCGAACGCAATTGGTGAAGGATTAAACAATGCGTTCAACGCAGATAAAACTTGGGTAGCAATCGCATTAGTTATTGTTATCGGACTTATCATTTTTGGTGGAGTAAAACGTATTGCTTCGGTTGCACAAATTGTAGTTCCATTCATGGCAGTAGCTTACGTATTTTTAGCAATCATTATTATTTCAATGAATATTACGGAATTACCTGGAGTTATCGGACTAATTTTCAGTAGTGCATTTGGTTTCGATTCTGCATTCGGTGGAGTGGTAGGTGCAGCAATTGCTTGGGGTGTAAAACGTGGTATTTACTCGAACGAAGCTGGTCAAGGTACTGGACCACATGCAGCAGCAGCGGCGGAAGTTTCTCACCCTGCTAAGCAAGGTTTAGTTCAAGCATTCTCTGTATATATTGATACATTACTTGTATGTTCTGCAACGGCGTTTATGATTCTTTTCACAGGGATGTATAACGTTCATGGTGCAGAAGAAGGACAATTCTTAAAAGTAGGTATCGGTGAAATGATCGTGGCTGGACCTGCATATACGCAAGGTGCCATTGAGTCTGTATTACCAGGTTTCGGAGCTGGGTTCGTAGGAATTGCATTACTATTCTTCGCATTCACAACAATCATGGCTTACTACTACATTGCAGAAACAAACATAGCTTACTTATTCAAAAAGGGTAAGTGGAAAAATGTTGGAATGTTCTTATTAAAAGTTGTCCTTTTACTTGCTGTATTCTTCGGGGTTACTAGAGAAGCAGGAGCAGCATGGGTACTTGGGGACATTGGACTTGGGCTCATGGTTTGGATCAACTTAATTGCAATCTTAGTTCTGGCAAAACCTGCAATAGCAGTTTTAAGAGATTATGATGAGCAAAAGAAAGCTGGGCTTGATCCAACATTCGACCCTGAAAAGCTAGGCATTAAAAATGCAGATTTCTGGGTAAAAGAATACAAAAAAGAAGACGACAAAGCTTCATAATAAAAAAGTGCGGACGCCATTTTAATAGGCAACCGCACTTTTTTTATACATAAAATCAAATCGTCAAATCTTCTTCTTTCATCGGTTCCTCCGAAGGCTTACCAATATAATATCCTTGTGCATAATGGATGCCCAATTCTCTACAAAACACTAACTCTTCTTTTCTCTCAATTCCTTCAGCTAACACTTTTAAATTTAATCTTCGAGAAATACCCATTACATTTTGCAGGAACATTTGCTTCTCGACATCCTTATCACAAAAAGAAATATAGTCTCTATCAATTTTCACATAGTCTGGCCTCAATGCCTCTAATACTTCCAATGTTGAATAACCAGCACCAACATCGTCAAGGGCAACTTTCATGCCCGAATTTTTATAAGTTCGGAATATATTTTGTAGATGTCCTAAATCTTTAATTTTCTCAGACTCTACTACTTCAAACACTAAGTTCTCTGGTGAAACATTATATTTCTTCACAATTTGAAAAGTATGACGCAAACAAAATTCAGGATTATAAATGGACGAAGGTAAGAAATTAATAAATACCTTCACATCTTCATTAAGCTTTTGGCTACTTGAAATAATAGAACTTTCACGGGCCTTTTGATCTAAAAAATTGTGTAGATTGGCGTTTCTAGCAAATTCAAATAACGGATATGGTGGCAAAAACTCTCCACCTTTAATCGGTCTTAATAAACATTCATAGGCAAAAATAGCGTTCTTTTCTGACTGTAAATCAACGATTGGTTGGAAAAATGTCTTAAAGGAGCCATCTCTCATAATTCGAATCAAGTCCTGGTTAGCCAACAATTCATGAAATATATGTACCTCTTCATAGGATGGCATATCCAAAGTTTTAACTAATAGTTTTTCTGAATCAGTTTCGGGTAACGTAGCTACGAGCTCTTCAATGAAATTAGTTAGTTCGTTTAATGAGTGATATGTGTATTCACTATGTGGGATACGAGCTGTCTCCATATTATCCTTTTTCTCAAATATTACAAAAAGAGTACCATGTGTTTCTATTAAATTAGGAACCCCACAATCTATACAGTTCATATTAGAAACCTCCAACTTCATTTTAAATGTATATTCGACAAAAATAGACAAACATCCTCGTCTATTAGCATAAAAATTGTAGGAAGTAAATAAAGGTTTTTTTCTATTTATGTCGAAAAGATATAAAAACTTTCACAAGTAGGATGGAGAATGTTAATGCTAGCAGAGAAATTACTATTACATGTGTTAATTATATTAGCTCCAGTACTTATATACTATATTGTTTCAGATAATAACCGTTTTGGGAAGTCTCCTTTTTTCATTGGTACGTTACAAGGGATAGCGGCCAGTCTATGTCTACTTTTTGCACATCACGAGTACGGACTTTATTGGGACCTTCGTTATATCCCGCTAGTTTTGGCCATTTTATATGGAGGGCCAAAAGCAGGGCTGATGGTTCTAGGTAGCATTTTAGCCACACGTACATATCTTGGTGGAGAGGCGCTTGCGTTTGGTTACATCAGTGGAATATTAGCGGCTTCGGTACCGTTTTTATTTGTCGGGATATTCCAAAAAATACAATCAAAGAAAAAAAGAATAGAAGCAGCAGTACTTTTTGGACTTTGGCCAAATCTGATTATGCTTTCCGTATTAATCGTATATTTACTTTCTCACGACATTTATGAAATGAAGCTAGATGGAAATATTGAGGTGTTAATATACATTATCTCTTTCGGTGTCATTCAAGTGATAGGTGTTGGCTTTGCCTCCATGCTCTTAGAAAGTGCGATTGAACGGGAGAAAATGAAAGAAGAAATTAGAAGAGCAGAAAAATTAAACACATTAGGCGAATTAGCAGCATCCATTGCTCACGAAGTGCGTAATCCGTTAACCGTTGTAAAAGGTTTCCTGCAATTAATGCAAAAACAAGAAAAAGGCCAAAACTTTCAATACCTCTCTTTAGTTTTAACGGAACTAGGAAGAGCCGAAGCGATTATCAATGACTATTTAAACTTTGCTAAACCTGAGTTTAAAAAGATTGAAAAATTTTATCTTTACGAACTAATAACGGACGTTTTACTATTGATCAACCCATTAGCGATGACAAAAGGGGTTCAAATTGATCAATATTTAGAAAAAAATATTATCATTGAAACCGATAAAAATCAGTTAAAACAAGCTCTTGTTAATATTGTGAAAAATGCGATTGAAGCCACTCCACAGGATGGTAGAGTTAGCGTCAACCTGCATTTACGTGATAATCAAGTTTGCCTGACGATTAAAGATACCGGTAAAGGAATGACAAGTGAACAATTATCCCGCATCGGATCGTTATTTTATTCAACAAAAGAAAAAGGAACAGGCCTTGGAACAATGGTGTCCATTCGGATCATTGAAACAATGAATGGAAAAATAAACTATGCTAGTAAAATAGATGAAGGAACTGAAGTAACGATCCTTTTGCCCGTAGCAAAATTAGATAGCCAATTGGAAGAAGAGAAACAAGTAGGATAATGGAAAAAGCAAGTGTACTCATATGTCTGGAGTCACTTGCTTTTTCATTTTTTATTTCAATCAATTTCATAATTACGGTTCGTTTATTGAAACTCACTCATTTAGTCAGCATTTAATTGCTTCAACGGCTTGTCAGCAGGACCTTCTAACACCTCACCATGTATCGAAAAACGCGAGCCATGACATGGGCAATCCCACGTTCTCTCTCCGTCATTCCATTCGACTTCACAACCTAAATGCGTACATGTCGTATCTACGCAGTGCACGACTCCATGCTCATCTTTATACGCTCCCGCACGCTCTCCGTGAATAGAAACTACTGCACCTTCATCCAGTTCTAGTTCTTCTACCTGCTTTGTAGGTCTGTCTAATTTTCCCTCCATCAAATGCCCCGCAACATCAAAGTTAGTAGAAATGAATTTCTTCAAACTAGGGTCTGCTACAAATCTAGAAGGAGAAAATAAATCTAAATAAGGATTTTCTTTTTCCATAATAAAGTCTTGCATCATTAAAGCAGCAGCTGTCCCATTTGTCATGCCCCATTTTCTAAAGCCTGTTGCAATAAGAATACGCGGATTTCCTTGTGTGATTGGTCCTACATAAGGTATTTTGTCTAATGTATATAAGTCTTGAGCAGACCATCGATACGGAATTTGCTTTATGCCTAACACTTCTTCTCCGAATTGTTTTAATGCTTTGTAATGCTCCAGTGTACTTTTTCCTTGTCCCGTTTTATGACCTTCTCCACCAATCAACACTAATTTTTCGTCACCATCTGTAGTGAAACGTAACGATCTTGTTGGCTGGTCGGCACTATAGTACATTCCATCCGGATACTCTTTCTCCGTTTTAGCTGCGACAATGTAAGACCTTTCAGCATACATTCTTGTGAAAAAGAAACCTTTGCCATCGTAAAAAGGAAAGTGGGAACAAGCTAATATCGTTTTGCAATGAATTTTGTTGCCGGTCTTTGTTTTCACTATTAGCTGAGGTGACTCTTCCACATCAACAGCAACAGTACCTTCATAGATTTCTCCGCCCTTTTCAGTAAACTCCTCAACTAGACGTTTTAAATACTTTAATGGATGAAATTGAGCTTGCTCTTTCATCACCGCAACAGATAAGGCGGAAATGTTAAAAGGAACTTCCGATCTATGTTCACTTTGAATACCTAATTTGCGATATGCATCCAACTCCTTTTGAACTTTTTGTTCTCCTTGTTCACCTGTTGCATATATACAGGCATCTTGCAGGGAAAAATCACATTCTATTCGTTTTTGATCTACTAAATTTTTTATATAATGTAGGGCATTATTATTTGCTTCGTAGTACAACTTCGTTTTTTCTTTTCCAAAATGATTTAGTAACTCGTCATAAATCACACCGTGTTGGGCAGTAACCTTAGCCGTTGTATGGCCAGTTGTTCCATTTAAGATCTTTCCAGCATCAATGATGGTAACCTTAAACCCTTCTTGTATAAGTTGATACCCTGCTGTAATACCGGTAATACCAGCCCCAACAATACATATGTCTGTATGTAAATCATGTTCTAATTTAGGATAACTAGATAACTCCGTAGATCGAAGCCAAAAAGGCTCAGGCGCTTTCGGTAAACCATCCGTATAATTCTCTGCTTCCATTTTAGTAATCCTCCTTAAGTAGTCAGTGTACTTAATTTTTCCAATTAAAGAAGAATCATGTATGCAAGTCGAAGTTTGGGATTATTAGATTAAAAAGGTGGGAAAATAAACGATAGTTGGATTATGAGCAGAAAAAGAGTAGAATGAATGGATAAAGCACGCAAAGGAGCAAGTTATGACAACACCTATTATTTCATCTTTACAACCATTTTTACAACAAGTTTGGGAAAAGTCAGAGTTTGAAACTGCAACACCTGTTCAAGAACTAGCCATTCCAAAAATTTTAACCGGAGATGACTTACTTATCGAATCTCCAACAGGTACGGGTAAAACATTAGCTTATTTAATTCCAATCATCGAAAAAATAAATAAAGAAAAACAGCATCCTCAAGCAATTATCCTAGCACCATCAAAAGAGTTAGCAATGCAGATTCTTGGTGAACTTCAAAAGTGGACGAAAGGTAGCGATATTGTTACAACTTCCATTATTGGAGGCGTGAACATTAAACGCCAATTGGAAAAGTTAAAAGATCGCCCACAAATCATTGTCGGAACGCCAGGTCGTCTAATCGAACTAGTACAGATGAAAAAGATAAAAATGCATGAAGTAAAAACAGTCGTCTTAGATGAAGGTGATCAATTATTAACTTCGGAACATTTACCATCGATTAAAAATATAGTAAAAGCAACGTTAGCAGATAGACAGGTTTTACTTATTTCTGCAACAGTTAATGACGCGGCTATTTCTATTGCAAAAGAACTAATGAAAGAACCAGAGTTAGTAAAAGTAGAAACCGATGCAAAAAGCAAAGCGAAAGTAGAACATTTTTATGTTGTAAGTGAGCAACGTGACAAGGTAAACATTTTGGCAAACGTTGTACGTGAATCTAAAATAAAAGCGTTAGCCTTTGTGCGAGACATCGGGAATTTATCTGTTGTGGCAGAAAAACTAGCGTTCAAACAGTTAGACGTAGGGGTACTACACAGTGATTCTAGCAAAAAAGATCGTGAAACAGCATTAAAAGAGTTCCGAAATGCTGAATATCCGATTCTTTTAGCAACAGATATTGCTGCGCGTGGATTAGATATTAAAGAATTAACACACGTTATTCAATACGACATTCCGCAAGATGCGTCGAGTTATACACACCGATCAGGACGAACAGGCCGACAAGGAGCAACTGGTACGGTTATTTCTATCGTAACACCAAGAGAAGAACGTACATTAAAGCAAATTGCGAAAGAAATCGGTATCACTTTGCAAAAACGTGAAGTGTTCGGAGGTAACCTAGTAGAAGAAAAACCACAAAGACCTCAAAGAACATTTAAACCGAAAAAAAAGAACGCACCAACTCGCAACAAAAAACATACTAAATAATACCAACAAAGGCCATCTCTAGCACGAGATGGCCTTTATTACAAAAGTGTATCAGGTGCCAGTAGTTGACCCCCTTATAATAGAGTTATAAAGTAGTTACAAATAGTTACGACTTTTACTGTTATAAGGGGGTAAAAACAATGGAGAAGAAACCATCGGTTAATTTGAGTGGAAAAGTTAAAATAGAGGCTGTAGAAAAAGTATTGAATGGAATGTCTGTAAGAGTTGTCGCAGATGAATTTAACGTAACTCGTCAAACAGTAAATAGGTGGGTTAATACGTATAAACACAGTGGTCCTATTGCGTTTAAAGTAGCTACTAATAAGCATGTAAACTCTTTTGATTCAGTGAATTTAGATGATAAAAAACGTATTCAACAATTAGAGAAATTATTAAAAGAAAAGGAAATGGAGAACGAAATTCTAAAAAAGTTCCAAACCTTTCTCAAAGAGAAAAAGTAAGTAAGAAATATGAGTGTATCAACGCTTTGAGAAAGGAATATCCAGTGTTTATATTATGTCGTGTATTAGAGGTATCTGTAAGTGGTTATTATGCATATCTTAAACGGCCTAAGAAGAAGGTTTCACATGGAGATAAAGAGCTATTTAAAAAGATTAGCAATGTCTTTAAGAAGCACAAGGGAACCTTCGGTGCAAAAAGGATTGCTGGGTACATGAAAAATAAGATGAGTATCATAGTAAATCATAAAAAAGTAGCTCGTCTTATGAAGGAAGCAAATATGAAAGCCACTGTTAGACAAAAAAACACTACGAAAACAGAGAAACAAAAAGCTGCTGGATATGTGTACAATAACCTTCTAGAACGGGATTTTAATGCAGAGTTCCCAAACCAAAAATGGGTTACGGACATGACTGAAATTAAAGTGTTTAATACGAAATTTTATATTTCAGCGTTAATGGATCTTTTTAATAGAGAAGTTATTGCCTTTGAGATTAGTTTCAGCCCTGACACTGAGCTTATTAAGCGTACGATCGAAGCCGGTCAAAAACAGCGTCAGCTAAAGGATTTAGAAGGGGTTACAATTCATAGTGATCAAGGAAGCGTGTACCGTTCTTTTGAACATAATAAATTGTCGAGAACACTTAAGTTTACCCCAAGTATGTCTAGGAAAGGAAACTGTTGGGATAATGCCGTGATTGAAAGTTTCTTTTCTCAATTAAAAGTTGAATTTCCATGTTTCTATCCAAACACTAAAAAGGCTATATTTGAGAAAGATTTAAAGAAATATATCATGTATTATAATGAAGAACGAATCCAAAAAGGCCTGGGTTATGACTCACCAAAAGAGTACTATAAAGAGTTTATAAAGGTAGCGTAATATATACAAAAATGATCCCAGTCATTTGGTGTGGAATTGTGAAATTCCTCACCAAATGACTGGGCCACCAAGCGTAAGCGCGGTAGTTATAAGAGAACGTAACTAATTATTTTTTCGACTCTATTTTTTGGGGGCTTGACCACAGGCACTTGTAACACTACTGTAATGAAAAATGCCATATAATATGACGAGTGTCAGGCACCTGTAAGGAGTTTGTAAAATTTAAACCAGTATTTCCCAAATTTGAAAACTGTTTTTATGAGGCAATATTTCCCCGTTAAGCTTGGAATTATTGTAAAATGGTAGAAAGAGAGAAAAGTGATGGAGGCTATTATATAATGTTTTGTCACCAGTGTGGAGCGAAAGTTAACCAAGAGGCTAATTATTGCTCCAATTGTGGAGCCAATTTAAAAGAAGAAGATATGTCGGGGGAGAATGTGGAACAGGAAGCGTTGCTAGATAGAAGCTCTCGCGCGAAACAGAGTAAATTTAGACACTATTTGCCTGTCATCCTTCCAATTGCTAGTTTACTAGTGCTTGCCACCATAATTAGTAGCTATTATTTTCACGAACAAAATATGAATACAAAAGTAATCGCTATGCAAAGTGAAGCAGAAGAATTTGCATTAGAAGGCGAGTATGATAAAGCAAAAGAAATTTTACAAGCAGCAAGCGATATTCGACCAAACTATCATATTGTGAAAAATAACATTGAAGTTATTAAATTGATGCAAGACTTTCAAACATCCTTACAACTTCTTGATGAAAAAATACTAGAAAAAGAGTATGCAGAAGCGGAAAAGTTGATCATCCAACTTAAAGAAAGTTTACCAAGAATAGATGGTCCACTAATAAAACAATTACGATCAGAAATTGAAAACAAGGAAGCTACGATTAAAGTAAGTAAAATTGTAGAAGAATTAGAAGGTTTAACGACGGTTTCCGAACTAGCTCGAAAGCTTCAAGTATTGTCCTCTGTACCATCAGAAGATGGGGCGGCAGTAAAAGAACAAGTGATAAATCGAATTGTGCAACTTACAGTGGAAGAAGCGGAACTGGAGATAGAAAATAAACAATTTACCCGTGCTCGTTCTGTTATCGACCGTGGGCTACAATATGCTGTAAATGACGACCGCCTATTAGCGTTAAGAGATAGAGTGCAATCAGAACAAGAAGCGTTTGAATTAGCTGAGCAAGAAAGACTAGATAAAGCGATTGAAGCAGCAGAAAAAGAGGATTTGCAAAATAAAACAGCTGCTGTAGAAGTCATTCATTTAGAAGCAGAACTAGATGACTTTGGGGGACTTTCCGTAACAGGCCAAATTCATAATATCGCAACAACGGGAATTTACTCTGTAACGATTACTTACAATATTTTAGATAAAGAAGGCGTTATAATCGACACACGCCAAACAACCGCTTATCCGTACCATATCCCGCAAAGTCAATATGGAAAATTCGAAGATTACTACTTCGGTATATTTGAAGAAGTGAAAGTAGAGATTGAAAATATTACGTGGTACTTAGATTGATTTGTTACATGATACGTTTAAAGAATCACTCACTTAGATTAAAAAGGTGTGAATGCAATGAAAGCAAAATGGATCTTTAGTATCCTAACAACTATTATAATTGTTGTAGCCGGCGTTTACTCTTACCAATGGATTAAAAAAAACGTGCCAAAACAGCTTGCATTGCCTTCTAGCTTATATGTACCAATAGAAGACAGAAGTAATGAAACGGTGCCTCAACAATTAAAAGAAATAATATATGAATCTCAAAAACTTGTAGTAAAAATAGAACTACCTGATGGCTCATACGGCTCTGGTTTTTTATATAACGACAAAGGGGATATCATTACGAATGCCCACGTCGTTCCGAATGTAAAAGAAGTGAAAGTGAATACGGCAGATTCAAGAGAATTAACAGGTGAAGTAATTGGTATTAGCGTCGATACAGATGTGGCAGTAGTTCGCGTTCCAGAATTAGAAGGAATAGTACCGATGAGAATCGCTAAATCAAGAAAAGCAGAACTTGGAGACGAAGTAATTGCACTTGGAAGTCCGCTAGGTTTACAAAATACGGTGACAACCGGCATCGTAAGTGGACTTGGACGCTCGTTTAATATTGATGCCTTTCGTTATGACGACATGTATCAAATCTCAGCACCAATCGCTCCTGGTAATAGTGGCGGTCCACTAATTGATAGTAGAACCGGAGAAGTAATAGGTATTAACTCCGCTATTTTAGAACAAGGTGTAATCGGATTTAGTATTCCTATTATAAATGTCTTACCACTTGTTGACACATGGATTCAAACACCGATGAAGTCCTTACCTCGTATTGGAGTGAATATGCCTGGCAACAACTCAGGAAGCAGTACGACGAACGAGGACATTGCAACATATATCGTTCATTATTTTTTCGAAAGTATTAATTATCGAGACTATGTGACAGCATATTCTTTACTCGGTAGTGACCTACAATCTTCCAAATCATATGAAGACTTACGTAAAGAATATATAGACTTAGTAAATATTGAAGTCAACGCTATGTTCCCAGAAACAAAAGGGAGAAACGTTGAAGTGATAGCGACAACGACTGTCGGGCAACGAGATGAAGGTGGGCTATCGACAAGGCAATACAAAGTCACTTTTGAGCTCGGTCAAGAAAACGACCAAACAAAAATACTTTCTATGAAACAAGAAAGAATAGATTAATAGTTGAATCAATTTCATAATTACTGTTCGTTTAGTGAAAAACGAATGTTCCGTTTTTATAATTAAATAGCCTTCGATATAAAACGTAAATTATATTAAGTAATAGGTTTAATATTCGTTTTTCGTTTAGTAATTGTACATTATGAAACTCACTCAGTTATGTGGAAGTCAGGGTCTTCAAACACCCTGGCTTTTTCATGTGCTTAAACTACCCTCCTTACTCCAATTAAAACCCCTCTCCAATACGGATCTAGACTTGCAATAGAAACTTTTTTTTCTATTCTAGAAGTATGAAGTATCCTATCATTCCCTATATAGATAGCAACGTGCCCAACTCTACTTAGCCCTTTATTTTTCTTACGCTTAGGGGTAGTGAAAAACAGTAAGTCTCCTGGTCGCATTTCTTCAACCGGCACACGTTGACCTATTAAAGCTTGTTGACGAGAAGTCCTCGGCAGTGTAACACCATGCAATCCATATATATAGTGAACAAAGGAACTGCAGTCAAACGTCGTTACTTGAAAAGAAGGGGCGCCAAATTGATAAGGTGTCCCTAAAAACTTCATTCCAGTTTGAAATATTTTATTTACCTTTACCTTTACTTCCGTCTTCATCAGAAAACTCCTTCTCACTTGTCATTGTGCTTCTATATTTAATGCCACTTATTGGAAAGTGGATTGGACAAGTAACTAGGAAAAGAGCCTTATTTATGTTTAAGTATGGAAATGGATTGGAGGAGGGAAGAAAAAGAATGAGGACCAACTTGGATCGAGAAATCAAGCGAGATGGTCGTCATCACCGAGATGAAGACCAACTTGGATCGAAAAAGCAAGCGAGATGGTCGTCATCGACGGAATGAGGACCATCTTGGATCCAGAAAGCAAGAGAGATGGTCGTCATCACCGAGATGAGGACCAACTTGGATCGAGAAAAAAGGAGAAATGGTCCTCATACCTAATTGAATTACCTAAAATCACAACAAACCATCACGCCTTTCTTCTCCCTAAAATCGTTATGATAAAAATAACCGCAGCTAATGCATACGCAACGTACGCCACGCTTGCATATGCTTCCATGTTTTTCACACCGATTGCAAAAAATGCCCAAACGAACACAAGCGGATAAACCCAATCAGCATGTTCAACTCGAAACACAATCGCCAGGATCGTAGCTACAACTAACATAATAACCGTCCATGTTGGAGCAGAAATACCCCAACCGTCCCAACCGATAAAAACAAGATAGTAACTAATGTTTACAATCGTTGCAACGCTAATCCAGCCCAAATAGATAGAAAAAGGAACTTTATCCCAAAACCCTGCGTTTCTTTCCATCAACTTTTTATATAAAACAATCAACGTAACAAGCAAGCCAACCATAATAACAACTGTTGTCATAAACAGTTCATAATGCCAGCATATAACCCATGCGCTATTTAAAATACAGCTAATGATAAAATATAAACTCGTCTCATTATATAGTGGAAGATTGCGACGACGTTTTGGAGCTTGCCTTAACACCCAAACACCAAGCAAGAAATAAATGAGCCCCCAAATACTAAACGCAAAACTTGCTGGTGTGATTAAAACTTCTAACCTATTTGATATTTCACCAGTCGTTTGCCCGTTCAAAGGTAAAGCGTTCGCCAAAAAATTCACAATAATAACAAGCAAAAAAGCAGTAAGGTTTAACCAAAAAGTCATGTATTTTTCTCCTTTCAAAAGAGAACAAAAGTCCTTTGAGCATATTTTATACCATTATATGCTCGACCAATTCAAAATAGAGCAGTCCAAAAATCTTGTCTTCTTCCTACCCTTCTACCCTTTTTCTGAAAAGTACAGTATATATTTTTATAACTTGTCTCATATGATGATAAAAGGTTAGTGCTGCTAGGGAGGAGTTTCAAAAATGAGAAGATTTTATAAAGGAGTTATTTTACTCGCCATCGCTGCTTTTCTTGGCGAAAGTTTAGAGTTCGTTGTTAACATGTTGCTAGCAAACTATTTAGGGGAAGTTGGACTAGGTCTTTACATGTCTATTCTGCCAGTTATTTTTCTCGTTGTCGTTATTTCTAGTATGGAATTGCCGATATCTGTATCGAAATTCGTCGCGGCCAAAGAAGAAAAATTTCATGCGAGTATGCTTTATCATGCAATAAAATTAACGATTGTTGCGACAATCGGAATGATACTCATCGCCCTCATTGTCTTACCAAACATTCCTGTATTTAATCAGTACCATCCATTTATTAAGTGGGCAGTCATTTTGCTTATCCCAATCGTTTCGTTTGCCTCCATCGTAAGAGGTTATTTTATGGGATTACATAAAATGGGGACCATTGCCATATCGAACTTTTTACGAAAAGCAATCCAACTAATCTTACTCACTATTGTCTATAAATTGTTCCACTTTCCATTAGATACGTCTATATTTATTGCCGTATGCACGTTAATCGTAACAGAGCTATTAGTCGCCATCTACTTATTATCAATGTTCGCCCTTCAAGTTCGAAGGTTACGAGAAAAAACTGCAAAATCTTTAATCGGACGAGATGTAAGAAAGAGTTTATTAGAAATTTCCATACCAACGACAAGCATGAGAATATTCCATTCTGTTTCACATGCTGTCCAGCCATTTATTATAAAAATAGCTTTACTAAAGGCTGGTTTACCAGAGGCTTTGGCATTAGAACAGTTCGGATTACTAGCTGGTGTTGCCCTTACAATTGGATTCTTCCCAGGGTTTATTGCGCATTCCTTACTAATCGTTCTTATCCCAACCGTTTCAGAAGCGCATGCAAAAAAAGACTTCGAGAAATTACGTACCATTTTACAACAAGTAATGATTCTTACTTTTGTATACGGAATTCCTTCCGTCATTTTGTTCTACTACTTTGCTGTACCACTTACAAACATATTTTTTGAGTTTTCACTTGCGGCCAACTACTTACAATTATTATGGCCATATTTCTTGTTTCACTTTTTTGTCATCCCGATGCAGGCATTCTTAATTGGTTTAGGGATGATTAAGGATGCATTCCTACATGCAATCTGGTCGACAATTATTGGCTTTTCGATGATATTGTTACTAGGCTCCATGCAGAGTTTACAAATGAATGGCGTCATTATTGGAATGAATGCGGGAATCGTTTTGCTCACACTCATGCATTATTTGACAATCTGCAACAAAATTGGTGTAACATTATGGTTAAGAGTGCCAAACTTCAAAGGTATCCCTAGATAGAAAAGGGAAGTAATTCCCTTTTCTATTCTAAAAGAGAACAGTTAGTTAATACTAACGACATAGAGGTGGAAACAATGACTTCAGAGAATAGAAGCAGGAAAGATGAGATTCGAAATAAAGTGTGGGACAAGCTTACCGAAGAAAAGTTAGGAAGGTTTCCGTTTCCCTTACACGGTAGAATTCCAAATTTCAAAGGTGCGGAAAAAGCTGCGCATTTAGTGACAACGATGCCTGCTTATAAAGAAGCGAAAGTTGTAAAAGTAAATCCAGATTCCCCACAATTGCCATTAAGAGCCCAAGTACTCAAAGATGG
Organism: Bacillus sp. FJAT-45066; assembly: GCF_002335755.1. Taxonomy (NCBI): domain Bacteria; kingdom Bacillati; phylum Bacillota; class Bacilli; order Caryophanales; family Bacillaceae; genus Bacillus; species Bacillus sp. FJAT-45066. The sequence continues at coordinate 2,707,697 of NZ_NISQ01000001.1, read as the reverse complement.
AAAAACATTGCTCGTACCAACTCCAAGGTTAAAAGACGGATTTATTCAAGTGCAACCGTCATGGGTACCACCTGGGGAAGAAAGAAAAGCAGCCAGTCTAAAAAATATTATGTCATACGGAAAAGTTACACCACTCGACCAACTCCCAACGATTGACATGCTCGTAGTTGGATCTGTTGCACTACACAAAGACGGACGAAGGTTAGGAAAAGGAGAAGGGTATGCAGATAGAGAATATGCCATCATTCGCGAACTAGGAAATCCTGAAATCCCGGTCGTAGCAACCATTCAGAGTGCTCAACTTGTAGAAGAGGATATTCCAAAAGATGAATATGACTTATCTGTTGACTGGATCGTCACGGAGAAAGAAATTTTAAAAACGAATAGCCCTTATGAAAAACCAACAGGCATCGTATGGGAACTCGTAACAGAAAAAGAAAAAGAAGAAATGCCAGTTTTAAACGAAATTTGGCAACTGAAGCATATTCATAAATAAATGAAAGGCTTTCGTGAAAATTGTTGCTTTGCGTTGTTAATAAATTATAGTGGATTGGAGCGGAAGGCACTGGACTCCAGCGGGAAATAGAGCGAAGCGTGAGACCCCACAGGCGGAACGCCGAGGAGTAGGTTTTTTCACGATAGTGAAAATAACCTTCCCCTGCGCTCCCCGCGGAAAGCCAGTGCCTGCAGCGCAAAGTCACGGATTGTATTAAATTGCAAATGTTTAGTAGTAAACTTAGTGTACGAAAAAAGCATAAATAAAAGTTCATAGGTTGTACATATGCATTTCATACCTAGCGTTATACAATAATACGTATAAAACATAAATGAGCTAATTGAGGTGAGCATTTTGCTTCAACAAAAAGAACAACTATGGCAACTGGCAGAACAATTTTTAACGCTTTGCTATAAAGAACAGAACTTATCAGATGAGCAATTACAAAATAGACTAAAAGAAGTAAAATGCGAAATCGAAGAAACAGGAACATACAAACATTTCTATGAAGAGGTATCGCACGGCGCAAAAATGGCTTGGCGTAACAGTAACCGTTGTATTGGCAGACTTTTTTGGAACTCTTTACACGTCATAGATGAACGTTCATTAAATACAGAAAAAGAGATTGCAAAAGCATTAATCCATCATATTGAATACGGAACGAATGATGGGAAAATCCGTCCGACCCTCACCATATTCCGTCCAGAAGCAATAGGTGGAAAACAAATTAGAATCTGGAACCACCAACTTATTCGCTATGCAGGGTATGAAACAGAAAATGGTGTGATTGGAGATAGTCATTCGATCTCTTTTACAAAAAAATGCATGGAGCTCGGTTGGGAAGGGGAAGGAACTAACTTTGACATTCTACCGTTAGTCATACAAATAGATGGACAAGATCCAAAGTGGTTTGCCATTCCAGAAGATAAAGTGTTGAGAGTTCCATTAACACATCCGACGATGCCCGCTTTCGAAGACTTAGCCTTACAATGGTATGCTGTACCGATTATTTCTGAAATGAAATTAGAAGTAGGTGGAATTGAATATACAGCAGCCCCATTTAACGGCTGGTATATGGAAACAGAGATAGGTGCAAGAAATTTAGCAGATACGTTCCGATATAATATGTTGCCTAAAGTAGCAGAACTTTTTCAGTTTGATACAAGTTCTAATGCAACCTTATGGAGAGACAAAGCATTGATAGAGCTTAATATTGCTGTTCTACATTCTTTTAAAAAGTACGGCGTAAGCATAGTCGACCACCATACAGCTGCAACACAGTTTAAGCATTTTGAAGAACAAGAAGGAGCCGCGTGTCGTAATGTAACAGGCGATTGGACATGGCTCATTCCGCCTGTATCTCCAGCAACAACGCATATTTTTCATAAACCGTACGAAGATAAAATAGTATCACCTAATTATTTTTACCAAAAATATCCATATTGAAAATGCCATGCTTCTATAACTGGGGGCATGGTTTCCTTTATGGCTTAGGAATTTGATAAAGTCGATGAAGTTCAACCAGCTCCCCAAAAAGACGCAGATGAACTTCATCAATATATAAAAAAAGAGGATCGGACAAAACAATGGATTTAAATGGAAAAGGTGCCCGCAAGAACAAAAAAGTTGTTCTTGCGGGCACCTTTGCGCTACCAGCCACTTCCTTAAAAACTAATCAAGTAGCTGCCTTCTGCAATTTATGGATAACCGACAACGAGCGACCTGTTCCGATCGCAACTGATTCTAACGGATTTGGCGCTAAGTAAACTGGCACAACAATTTCGTTGCTTAACCATTCTTGCATTCCATTTAGTAATGCACCGCCACCAGTAATGATTACACCACGGTCAACGATATCACCACTTAATTCAGGTGGACAATTTTCTAATGTTGCACGTATTGCTTCTAAAATAGATAGTAAAGATTCTTGAATAGCCTTTTGAATTTCCGTTGATTGAAGTTCAATCGTTTTTGGTAAACCTGTCACTAAGTCACGTCCGCGAACTTCCATCGTAATCTCGGCATGCTCTACAAGTGCATAACCAATTTCCATTTTAATTTGCTCAGCAGTTCTTTCTCCAATTAAGATGTTGTATCTTTTACGAACATGATGAATAATATCATCATCTAACTGATCGCCACCTACACGAATCGAGTTACAAGATACAACGCCGCCATAAGAAATAATCGCAACTTCTGTTGTACCGCCACCAATATCAACTACAACGTTTGCCACCGGCTCATCTACAGGTAAATCAGCACCAATTGCAGCCGCAACTGGCTCCTCAATTAAATGCACATGTTTTGCTCCACAGTTTCTAACCGCATCTTGAATCGCTCTTCTTTCTACAGATGTAGAGCCAGAAGGAGTACAAACGACAACGCTTGGCTTACGAATAGAGAAACCAAGTGTTTTGGATGCTTGTTTCATAATTTGTTTTAACATACTTGTTGTAACATCAAAATCGGCAATAACTCCGTCTTTTAGTGGACGAACTGCCACAATTTTGCCTGGCGTTTTACCAATCATGTTTTTTGCTTCCGTACCAACTGCTAGAACTCTTTTCGTTTCTAAATCAATTGCCACAACGGAAGGCTCATTAAATATAATACCTTTATTTTTACTATAAACTAGTGTGTTTGCTGTTCCTAAATCAATTCCAATTTCAGTAGTTGAAAACATAAAATTCACCTATTCTTCCCTATAATAGATTCTTTAACAACGTTCTACAAAAGTTGTCGATTTGTGGGGGTAAATGAGTTAGAATAAATTGGTATATAGCTTGTGATTACCAACAAAGAAGAATATGATAATACTAAACAATACAAGTATAGGTATATAAGGAGGACATTCTCATGGAATATACAGATGATATGAAGGTTCGTTTACGCCGGTTAGAAGGTCAAGTACGTGGCGTATTACGATTGATGGATGAAGGGAAAAACTGCAAAGAAGTAGTAAGCCAAATGTCAGCTGTACGTAATGCGGCTGATAAAGCAATTGCTCACATTGTTGCTACAAACTTACAACAGTGCATCATTGAAGAACAACAAAATGGTGGAGACACAAACAAAATAGTAGAAGAAGCAATTCAGTTATTAGTCAAAAGTAGGTAACGGTATAACAAAAAGGGTGATCCTCAATGGTCACCCTTTAATTCTGTATAAACGACTAACCGCTCTGTATGGTTTTGTGTACTGCGGTTATATGTTCCTGAACACGTTATTAAATTCAGTTGCCTGTTTGTCGAAGGGCCAAATATACTACGTAACGGTGCAGCGTCGTAAGGGGATGACTCTACCTTTTTTACGATGAAGGTAAGTGCTGTGTCGTTTTCCCCTTGTACTATGGCTGCAACAGTGTATGATACACCTGCTTCCACTGTTAACTCAGCTGTAATAACTGGATTTTCTTGTGTGCCTGCTACAAAAATTTCAACCGTGTGTGTACCAGCTGGAACTTGTAGGTAATCTGTTGCTGCTTTAAATGGTGCGTTTTCTACTACTAAGTCACCGTTTACGTAAACATCTACTGCTGGAGCGTCAGGTGATGCGTGAACGATACGAACAGAGGCATCAGAGTTTACACCTGCAAAACTTCCTAAAACTGAAAATGCGATAACACTTGACTACTGCGATCAACAAACGTAATTTCTTCATTTTTTTCCTCTACTTATGCAATGTATATTTTTTGTACAGATTATGTATAACAACCTGTATATGTATTGTATAAATTTTGTAACTTTTGAAAACTTTTAATGTGCTCATGTTGTGAATAGTTACTAGGTATAGTTAGGAGGCGGTGTAAAAAACTAAGGGTGGTAGGTTGTTTAAACTGCATGTAATGCGGGTATTTATGAATATAGGAGGCGATGTTGAATGGGAAGATTAGTTAGAAGAGTTTTCATTGCAGTTTTGCCGATACTTATAAAAGAAGGATACAAATATTATCAAAATAAAAAACAAGGCACACCTAGTACAAAACAATAATTTTGCTTGTAAGGGAGAGGTTGCATGGACGAGAGAAGAATCTATTATGTAACAATGGAAACAGGGGAAGTGCACCGCGAGCCGTTTGATCGGAAAGTGAAATATTATGAAATATTAGCTACGGTGGAAGATGTTTTGAAGTTTGAAGAGTTGTACAAGCAGTTAGACAAAACAGAGTATGATCCGGTTCCGATCTTAATTAAGCCACTTGGGGAAAAAGATGCCAGAGAAACGCGCTCGGAGCAACAGTGTATAATGGATGAAGTCTATACAATGATTTACGAACTTGGTACACAAAAAACGAAAATGCAGATAAAAGATATGAACGGTGTAACCAGCTCGAGGTGATGTGGGGCTGGTTTTTTTGTGGGGAAGATTGTGCGAGGGTATATTAGAGCTAAGCGCACGAAAAACTGGCTTAGGTGCACGGAATTTGGGGCCAGGCGCACAGATTTTGACTGTAGGCTAACGAGGTTTAAGGGCTTGGCGCACAAAATATAGGGCCAGAAGCACAAAAATAGTATTATGACTGCAATTGTGCATATACCTGTATGTGTATTTCGATAGGATGCGGACAAGAAAACGTAAGATGCGGTCGAAAATGAGGTATTTCCGGACAAAAAGGAGCAAGATGCGGACAAATTGAGCCGACTTCCGGACAAAATCGTCCGAAATCCGGGCGAACACCACTGCAAACCCAAGAAAAGTAAACTAGGGGTATAAAAGAATGAGGCTACTCTTAGTTCATATTCACCTGACGGCACTAATAAACCATTCAAAAGAACTGTTTTCATTCCCAAGTCCACTAAAACCTTTGAAACTCAAAGCTGTCCAATGTAGACTTATACAAAAATTGATGCGAGGTTTAATGATATGCAGGAAAAGAAAGACGTAACAATGTACCCAGCAACTGCCGTAATCATTTTTGATGAGCAAAAAAGGATTCTTTTTCGAAAAAGGAAAGAGTTTGGATTATGGGGATTGCCAACTGGCTATCCTTTACCTGGTGAAACAATTGAAGAAGCTGCCATAAAAGGTGTTAAAAACGAAACAGGTCTAAAAGTGGAGCTGAAAAAAATAATCGGTGTCTATTCGGATCCATATTCTCAAACATTCGAATATCCGAACGGTGAATTTGTTCAATTTGTCACCACTTATTTTTTAGGAGAAGTTGTGGATGGACATGCACGCCCTTCCCAAAAAGAAGTAACTCATGTACAGTTTTTCGGGCCGCATGAGCTACCAACAGATTTAATGCCATTACCCCCACGCTGGTTAGTTGACGCATTCGCAAACGAGGATGCCGCGTTCATAAGATGATGAGTAAAAGACAAAAGGCGTTTAGCTACTAATCAAAGCAGCTAAACGCCTATCTATACTATATTTTAATCTTAGGGGGATTGAATATAGTAATAAGAATTCTTCACAAAACCTTGAGTGTTGAGAAAGCCTATTTTAGGAACGTCAGAGTGTTTCCGCACTCAACAGTTCAAGCTTAATCAAGGTTCCATCAAAAATCTTAATGTACATTTGTTAAAAAAGTTAAGAAGAAGAGACCCGCAATCACATAAAGTGGCGCCGATACTTCTTTCGCTTTTCCTAAAGCAAGCTTCACTAATGGATACGCAATAAATCCGAATGCAATTCCATCTGCTATGCTATAAGAAAAAGGTATCATCACGATAATTAAAAACGCTGGAAACCCTTCGGAAAGATCTTGAAAATCTATTTGTTTCACACTTTGTAGCATTAATACACCAATAATAATAAGAATAGGTGCAATGGCGCTTCCTGGAATAATTTTTATAAAAGGAATCGCGAAAATAGAAAGTACAAATAAACTTCCTGTGACAATTGCTGTTATACCCGTTCTTCCTCCGGCTGCAATACCCGCAGCACTTTCCACTGTCGAAACAGTTGGACTACTTCCCGTAATTCCACTCGTTAAAATAGAAATACCGTTAGCTTGGAAAGAACGTTTAAACTTTTCTGGACGTTTCGTCATATTTAAGTGACCGTTTATTAATCCGATGTTCTCGAATAACAACACCATCGTTAAAGAAAAGACTGCTACTAGAAATGCTAGCTCTCCAATCTTTGCAAATGAAACGGCACCAAATAAGGAAACATAGCTTTCAAGTGGTAGAGCGCCGCCGCCCATTTCTTGAAAACTTACGACACCTAACAAGCTTGCGATCACCGTACTAGCCACTATACTAATTAAAAAATTAGCTGGCACATTTCGCATAAACAAAAACACAGCAATGATAATTGATAGGATTGTCGTTATCACCATCGGGCTAGTAACATCGCCTAACATGAGAAGGGAATTGTCGCCTTTCATGATTAAGCCGCCTTTTTCAAGACCGATTAATGTTAAAAATAACCCTAATCCAACCGTAATTCCGTGTTTTAACGAGGTAGGTATTGCTTCGAGTAGTATCTGAGATAGTCGTGTGAAGGAAACAATCGTTATAATAACCCCTGATACTACCACCACGCCCAATGCTTCTTGCCAAGACAGACCCATGGAATGAACAAGCGTATACGTGAACATCGCATTAATCCCCATACCTGGTACGAGAATAATAGGTGCATTTGCCCAAAAGCCCATGAGCAAACAACCAATCACACAAGTGACGATCGTTCCGATAATCGCTGCTTCCATTGGAATACCTGCTTCTGCAAGAATCGTTGCATTAACAGCAATAATGTACACAATGGTAAAGAAAGAAATTAGACCAGCTGTCATTTCTCTTTTCAGAGTTGTTTCATGACCTGGTAAATCAAAATAACCTTTCAACCATTGAAGCATGTAAAACATCCTTATTCAGTTTCCCTCTCCCACCCGGCCGCACAGGACCCACAAGACTCTATTATAATAGGTAAGATGTCTGACGACAATAGTAAAATTTGTACAATAGGAGAAAAAGTTTTAGAAATATTCACAATTGTTACAGTGTGAATAGGATATACTGGGAATATAGATTGTTTGGAAGGGGTGTAAGTATGGACTTTTCGAGAATAACCGATGATAAAATTCGTAAAGCATATGAAGATGGCGAATTCGAACAATTACCTGGTTATGGTAAAAAGTTAGAGCTAGAAGACTTATCCAATGTTCCACCCGAACTTAGAATGGCATATAAAATAATTAAAAATGCTGGCATGGCAGAAGAAGAGCAAGTACGAAGTGAAATTCAATATATAGAAGATTTAATTGATAAAGCACATGACTCACTAGAAGAAGATCGATTAAGAGTGAGGTTAAACGAAAAATTGATTCGTTTTAACCAGTTGATGGAGAAAAAGAAGCAAGAAACAAATTCGGCCGTTTTTAAAAATTATCAAAATAAAATACATGATAAGTTTTTGAAGTAATTGGAAGAAGGGTTACAGAGTTAGTTTCTGTAATCCTTCTTTTCATTTTTCTTCTTCTTGTTTTAAATATTGTAGGGCTGCGAGTCGGTTTAATACATATCCGAGTGAGTTTCATAATGTACAATTACTAAGCGAAAAACGAATATTAAACCTATAATATAATTTTCGTTTTATATCGAACGTTTAATTATAATAAACGGAATATTCGTTTTTCACTAAACGAACAGTAATTATGAAATTGGTTTATCCAATTAAAATTACGCTGAGATAGGTATGATGAAATTCACCCAATGCCAAAAAATCATAGCTATACACGCCCTTTTCTGCTTAATACTATATTTTATTGTCAACTTTTTGAATTATTACCAGGTTACTACCAGGTGCCAGGCACTTACCGGTTTTTGTCGAAACATATTTTTTCTATGTTGTGGGAAGTGAAGAAACTTTAAAATATAAATCTCGTATTAATTTATGAAGGATTTTTAAGTGGGGGTATGGGGGATGGCTAAAAGAGGCTGTATTAAATGTGGGCATACAGAGGCTAAAACGAAAGAGATTGCTACAACTGGGACTGGGCTATCAAAGATGTTCGATATTCAACATAACAAATTTTTAGTAGTGTATTGCACAAAATGCGGATATAGCGAGTTGTATAATAAACAAACTTCCTCTGCATCCAATGTAATTGATTTCTTTTTTGGAGGATAATAGTTTAGTTTTGAACAGTGGTCATTACCTTTTTGTGGTGATGGCTTTTTTAGTTTTTATATTATATTAAAGCCACATAGGTTTGAGGTTTTTCCAGAAATAGGGATTGAAACAAAAACGAGTTGAATTGAAACAGAAGATTAGAAGATTGAAACAAAAACGAAGAAATTGAAACACAAGTTACTCCTTAAACAGGGATTGAAACACAAACAAAATGAATTGAAACAGAAGATTAGAAGATTGAAACACAAAGGAATGAAATTGAAACACAAGCTTCGCCTTAGATTGGGATTGAAACAAAAACGAGTTGAATTGAAACAGAAGATTAGAAGATTGAAACACAAGAGGAAGAAATTGAAACACAAATTGTAGAAGCAATATCTATTACCAACTAAAATTTAATTAACCCCAATTTCTCATCCAATTTTCATGCAAATCCCCCCCATTTTCTTGTAATATTAAAATATCCACCATTTTGTTAAGAACCAACAACGGTGTCAACACTACTAATACAAACAAAACACACAATTACGTTCTAACCTGGAGGTGACCACACCATATGGGAAAAGTATTAATCATAGAAGACGAAAAAAACTTAGCTCGGTTCATTGAACTCGAGCTTCAATATGAAGGATTTGAAGTAACCCCATGCTATGACGGGCGAGAGGGATTAGACAAAGCCCTCAACGAAGATTGGGACGTTATCCTCCTAGACTTAATGCTTCCAGGATTAAGCGGCATGGAAGTATGCCGACGTGTAAGAGCTGCTAAAGCAACGCCGATTATCATGTTAACGGCTAGAGATAGTGTCATGGACAAAGTTTCGGGATTAGATAGCGGGGCGGATGATTACTTATCCAAGCCTTTTGCAATAGAAGAATTGCTGGCAAGAATCCGTGCGCTCATCCGACGCTCGTTACCAAAAGAAACAAGCCAAAAAGAAGAACATAGTATCACCACTTACAAAGATATTGTTCTAGACGAAGAAGCGCGCACCGTTCACAGGGCAGGCGAGCTTATCGAATTAACGAAGAGAGAATTCGACTTGCTATATATGTTCATGACAAATGTAAACCGTGTACTAACGAGGGAATTACTGCTAGATAAAATATGGGGGCTTGGCACATACGCAGAAACAAATGTTGTAGATGTGTACGTTCGTTATCTTCGTAACAAAATAGACAAGCCCAAACAAGATAGCTACATTCAGACGGTTCGTGGAACTGGTTACGTGATGAGACAATGATGAAAATTGCCAAGCTATACGGTCACCTTCCGATTCGTTGGAAGTTAGCCATTTGGTCATCCATTGTTTTGTTTGTTCTTTTTGTCACATACAACTCTCTTCAATACTACGTGTTGCGTACTTGGATGTTAGATCAAGAAGAGCGAAATATTCAAGAAAAAATGAAAGAAATTCACGCCTACTTTTCAGACAAGCCATACCGCATAGACAGGACAGAAATTATTAATAGCAGCCGGTTTCTAGAACGTGCTAGCGAAATGAATGAATTAATTCGAATCTTTGATAAAGATGGCAATCTAGTTGTTGCGGTTGCAGCACCGGGAGTGGCCAGGGAATTAATTGTTACACCTATTTATAATAAAGACCTGGAACACTTTCAAATGAATGGAAAGCATTACTTAGTTCACCGGACACCTTTTATTACGCCATCTTTTATCGGTTACATCGAAATCGTTCGGGATTTGAAAAATTACGAACGTTTAAGAGGACTTATTTTTCTCGTCAATGTGTCAGCGGGAGCGGGGGCAATTCTCCTAAGCGGTATTGGTGGAATGTTAATTGCCAAGCAACTGTTAAGGCCAATCGCAGCTTTAACGGAAACAATTAGAAGAATAAAGAGTAGAGGTTTGAAAGAACGTGTGGCGCATAATATTAACAATCGGGATGAAATTTCAGAACTAACGAGCATGTTCAACGGAATGATGGATGATGTGGAAAGTTCATTCCAGAAACAAAAACAATTTGTAGAAGATGCTTCGCACGAACTGCGGACGCCAATTTCCATCTTAGAAGGGCACCTAAAACTATTAAACAGGTGGGGAAAAAATGATCCAGCCGTCCTTGAAGAATCACTAGAAGCTTCTCAACAAGAAGTGGAGCGGCTAAAAAAGCTAGTGCTCGAACTGTTAGAGTTAACAAGACTAGAGTCAGACAGATTTGAAATTGCAGAAGAACAAATTCACCCGACTCCTGTCATTGAAAATATTATTCAAAAAATGCGCGTCGTTCATCCAGACTTTGAGTTTACTTTCGCCAATGAAGCAAACATAGAAAATGTCCAAGTGAAAATGGCAGAGAGACATATGGAGCAACTCTTAATCATTCTTTTAGATAATGCAATAAAATATTCTGGAGAAAGTAAAAAAATGGACGTAGCCATCCAGCACTTAAAAGATAGTGGTGAAGTTGCTATTGAGGTAAAAGATTATGGAATTGGTATACCAAAGGAAGAAATCCAGCATATTTTTGATCGTTTTTACCGTGTAGATAAAGCGCGAAGTCGCGACAAAGGTGGACATGGCCTAGGGCTCTCCATTGCCAAAAGAATGGTAAATAATTATAGTGGCAAAATTTTTGCGTCAAGTGAAGAGGGAAGCTGGACTACGTTTACCATCATTCTAAAAGAAGCGAAAGATAATTTCTAATGAAAATCTCATTTATCTTTAAGATTACTTTTAACTAGTTTTGGTTAAATAATAGTAGATAAGATTTTTGTAAGAGGTGAAAAGTATGGGGTATTACGATGATCATATGATGAATCGAGCGGAGCATAAGAAAAAAGGCTCGATGAAAAAGGTATTCTTTGCATCTGTGTTAGGTGGAATGGTTGGTGCATTGGCTGTTGTTGCGATGTTGCCTATCTTGCTAGATTGGGGGGCTTATATTAAGCCAAATCAAGAAACGACTCAACAAAGCATAGAGACATCAACTGTTATCCCGACTGACCAAGTCGACTATAAAAAAATTCAAACAAACATCACAGACGCTGTTGAACTGACGTCAGAAGCAGTAGTTGGGGTTGTGAACATACAGCAAGGGGGAGCGAGTATTTTTGATGCTCGTCCTCAAGGTCAAACAGAAGCTGGAACTGGTTCTGGAGTTGTTTACAAAAAAGAAGCAGGAAAAGCATACATTGTGACGAATCAACATGTTATAGAAAATGCTTCGCGTGTGGAAGTGAGCTTGTCAGATGGAACAAGGCTAGAGGCGGAAGTTTTAGGGCATGACCGCCTAACAGATTTAGCTGTCTTAGTAGTAGATGGCGAGAAAGTTAGAACAGTCGCAAAGCTTGGTAATTCGGATGCTATCACACTCGGTGAGCCAGTTATCGCCATTGGCAATCCATTAGGGTTAGAGTTTTTTGGTTCTGTAACACAAGGTATTATTAGTGGTACGGAGCGAATGATACCTGTTGCTTATGACAGAAATGGAAATCCGCAATGGGAAGCAGATGTAATACAAACAGATGCGGCAATTAACCCGGGTAATAGTGGCGGAGCCTTAATCAACTTACGCGGAGAGGTTATTGGTATTAACTCGATGAAAATTTCCCAGTCACGAGTAGAGGGAATTGGATTTGCGATTCCAGTCAATGCAGCGAAACCGATTATTGAAGATTTGGAAATGCATTCTGAAGTAAGAAGACCATATATGGGAATAGAATTAGCTTCCTTATCAGAAGTGTCGTTACAACATCAGCGAGGCACGTTAAAGCTTTCAGAAGATGTTACGGGAGGAATTGTTGTTATTGCTACTGAACCTTCGTCACCGGCAGATAATGCAGGTTTAACGCGATATGATGTTATCGTAAAGCTGGATGGAAAAGAAGTTAAGAATACTTTAGAACTACGAAAATACTTATATAATGAGAAGAAAATTGGCGATACGATGAAAGTTACGTTTTACCGCAATGGAGAAATTCGTGAGACAGAAATTACATTAGTAAAACAAATGCTGTAATTATACGAATCGAGGCGAATGCTCATGAAAAAGAGTACGGATATAGTAGAGATTAGTAAAAAAACACTTGATGTAAAAAGTATCGTGGAGAAGTACCGTAAAAAAGGATGGAATGTGGAAGTTTGTAAACCGCGATTTGATTTAGCCAAAGCATTACCGATAACGTTAGAACATTCTTATAAAATATAAAGTAAAAGACCGCCGAATGAGATGTTCAGCGGTCTTTCACTTTATATATAAAAATGAGTGCAGTTCCTAGCTAAACATAAGTTGTTCTACTTGGATCTTTTGATAAATTAAAACGATCTGTTCATCATCTAACGATACTAAATCTCTTTCAAGCTGGAATCCGTTTTCTACTAATGTCTGTTCCACTTGTTCACGCTCTCCTGCAGATAAAAAATAACGACTCGTTTTTAACATATCCTACACCTCGTAATCTATTAGTTTATTATTATCTTTCCAATTTTATAGATTAATATACATATTTGATAGAAAATAATTCATAACGACTATCAATTGGGAGTTTGTGTAATTAGTGCGATAGGTTTAATTACCTATTAGAGTTGAGTTTGTGGGTATGTAGTTCACCTTGGTGCTGAAAAGGAACTTCATAAAGTCTATGAAGTTCAACTAGGCTAGAAAAAAAGAGCCAGATGAACTTTATAAGACTTATGAAGTTCAATCAGGCCAGAAAAAAGGAGCTAGTTGAACTTCATAAGGCCTATGAAGTTCAACTAGGCCAGAAAAAAAGAGCCAGATGAACTCCATAAGGCTTATAAAGTTCAACTAGACCAGAAAAAAGAACCAGATGGACTTCATAAGGTCTATGAAGTTCAACTAGGCCAGAAAAAAAGAGTAGGATAAATTTCAATTCAATTTAAAAAAACTGAACTTCAAAAACCATTTGAAGTTCAGTTCCCCTCAGATACTTTCATTTCACTATAAACAACAAGTCGTTCCGCATGAACATTCGTCTTCCGGTCATACTTACCCGTACATGTAATTAAATTCAGCTTTCTCCTAGTTGATGGGCCAAAGATTAGCTGGATGGGAGCTTGGTCATATGGATATTTTTCTACCTTCTCGACAATAAACTCTAACCGATCACCAAACTCGTCCGTGATAAAAATGGAATCCCCTTGCTTTAGTCGTTTTAAATAGAAAAAGATTGCTGGCCCTGTGTAGTTATCCACATGACCAGCAATAACAGCGCTACCTGGCATCCCAGGGGAAATGCCATTAGAAAACCAGGCAACCTCATCTGCATTGTCCGTTATTTCCATCTTTCCTTCCTTTGACAAAGGAGCTGCATAGATAGAAGTTTCCACCTGTAATTTTGGAATTTGAATTTTTACTGGTTTAGCTTTCAAGTTAGATGCAACTGCTAGTGTAGGAAGAAAATAAGATAACGAACAAATAGCACAAACAACAAGGACTAGATTACGCACTTTTAATCTTTTTAAATAATGTAATGAACGACCATACAATCATGCCTAGTAACCCAATAAATAACGGTGGCACAGATGGCATGCTATGAGCGGAACCTCCAAGGCCTGTAGAAGGCATCATGCCAGGGACCATCGTGTAGTCTGTTACTACCATCGCTTCCACCATATCTGCTACATTCACAGCATATACAGTGTAAATTTGATTGGCAGCTAAAGCTGTATCAGATAAGTCTAATACTGCTGTTCCTCCTGTTGTTACCACTTCTAAATTGTATGTTCCTGGATCAAGTGTTACATAAGAAGTCACTTCACCGAACGTTAAGTCTTGAAAAATGGAATCTCCACCAACCATTCTTACATCAACTGCTTGCGCATCGGGGGAAAGATGTCCAACGCGAACCATCGTTTTATTAAGTGGAACATCTATTGAGTTTTCTACAACGTTCATTTCAATGTTTTCCAACTTATTAATAACAGCAATGTTATACGCTTTGTTCGCTTCAATAGCAACTGCTTGGTCTACTAGTATTTCTTCTTGAGTACCTGCTTTATACACATCCACTGTGTAGTTACCTTCATGTAACATGATGTAGTCCGTCATGTCTTTAAAACCTGCACCTTCTACAACAGGTTTGCCATCCACGTAAACATCTACTTCAGGAGCATCGGGTGAGGCGTGGAAAATACGAACCATTGAATCGCCATCTGTTGCTTCTGCATTTGCTATGTACGGAGTAGCGGTCGCGACAATAAGTGTAACGAGCATAATGAATGAAATAATATACTTTTTCATGATGAAACCTCCATGATTAATGTAATTGGCCATAATAGCCCATCATTTGACTTTCTTACTATTTGTAAAATCATGGAGGTTATACCATAAAATTAATATTTTTTTTGCTACCAACTATCTATTAGCCAATAGTAAACCACTAACAACTAATCACTGCTTCTCAATATATTCAAACAAAAACGATTGGCCGTTTCGGTAGAATCTTGGGTCGTAGATGCCTAGTTGGGTGTCGTCGTCTACGATAACGACAAATGGTGACCATTCGTATAGCGTTTTTGCTTCAGGGACTTCAGAGAATAGTTTGTTTAAATCGGCTTCCTCTGCAGATTGTATTGTGTATTGCACTTTTGGTTCCGTAAACAAAGCAACATCTTTAATAGTTACCGTATCACCTTGCTTCCCGATAATCGAGTAATGCCACGGAATAAAGCTCGCAGATAAAGCTAGTTGATCGTATTCTGCTTCATATTTTTTATACAAAGCATATCCTTGTACACTCTGAATAGCGACATGCGCAACAATTAACATTCCTACTAAACGGTATAACTGGTGGCGGTGACCCTTCCAGTACTTACGTGAGAAAAAACCAACCCCCATGATAAGCCAAAATACGAAATCAACGATTGGAATCGTCCCGAATGTAACACGGGTCGAAGAAAAGGGTTCCAAGTACCCTGTGCCCCATGCATTAAACAAGTCACTCGTATTGTGAACAAATACGGCGATCAGTGAAACATAAAAAAACCGAATATCTCTTCGCTTTAAATAAAGCATACTCAAAAGAAAAAAGAGCAATGCCCAAACGGGAACCATAAATAAAGAATGCGTTATTCCTCTATGCCACATTTGGTACATGCCCTCCGTGTCCCAAAGACTTGAAATAACATCTATATCAGGAATTTGACTTGCGGCAATAGCTGTTACGAACAGAGCGCGTTTTGTTTTTTTATCGTCGTTTCGCTTATCAATTCCTCCATAGATAGTTGCTCCAAAGAGGGTATGTGTTATCGTGTCCATGTGAAACCTCACCTGCTATAAATTGGATTTTCATTTATTATAAGATCTTTATTGTGAAGGAATCAATTTTAATGATTACGGTTCATTTAATGAAAAACGAATATTTTTCTGTAGCATAGTACAGTATGTTCGTGTAAAAAGTATTATTAATGTGGAAGGACTTAATTAATCGTTTTTCATATAGTAGTCATACATTATGTAGTTCACTCAAATAAAAAAGAAAACACTCTCGGAAAGTGTTTTCTACTCGTTTTTTTCTTCTTCTGTTGGCCCTTCAGGTGGTAAGGGTAGTGGATCTACTTCCACTGCATCTTTTCTATCTAAAGAATAAGCTAAAGTAAATAGGTAAGCCCCGGTAGCTAAAAATAATAACATCATAAAACCTAAGAAAATAACCATTGCACATCCCCCCATAGTACAACATATGAAAGGATGTGCATGTACATGATTGATTTTTTAAGGCTCTTCTAGGACTATATTATTGAAAAAAACTTATCCGTTCCTTTCCGCTTCAGGCACTGGCTTTCCGCGGGGAGGAAGTCGAGCCTCATCAGCTTTGCCTGCTAGGTCTCGACCTTTCCTCTATGTCACGCAGGAGTGCAGTGCCTTCCGCTCCCCAATTCACTTTAGGTTCTAAATAGAATTAAATTACTTCAATAATAAAAAGAGCTAGGACCATTTCCTAAGCTCTTTAATCATTATTTGTTTTTGCGTAAGCTGCCTAATTCTTCTACTAAAGCTTGCATTTCGTTTGGGCTGAAGGATGGTTTTTTCATGACTAGGTCGTAAATTTCTTTTAATTCTTCATACATTTCGTCGTCGAAGTGAGATGGTTTGATTGCGCCAAGGTTAAGCACTTTTAATTTTTCTTTTATTTGCTCGATCATATATTCTACGTTTTCTACAGATTTTACCGTTAAGTTCATTCTTCATTCTTCCTTTCCGTTCTTATCGTTTTCATTATTGTATCATGTTTTATAAGAAAAAATAATGTCGGGCAAAATATTATCCAAACTCTCTACAGATGTTTTCTACATGTATATAATGGTAATATGGGAAATAGAAGGATTTTTAATGAAGGAGTGCTAAGTCATGAACAAACGAAGTAAAATGGTGGATGGCATGCTAATTGGTGCTTTGGTAGGTGCGGCTATTTCGTTATTAGACAAAGAAACGCGCGAGCATTTTTTACTTAACAGCAAAAAAGTGGGTAGTAAAATGAAATATGTTGTGCAACATCCGAACGAAGTCGTTCAATCGGTGAAGGCGAATATGGAAAATGTGCGAAATACAGTTGATGATGTTTCGCGCGATTTAGATTTTTTACGCGATAAAATGAATGAGTTAAGAGAAACGACACCAAAAATATTAGACATTGTGTCGGAAACGAAAGAATTTGTCGGAAAGCATATAGATAAGGATAAAAAAGAGTTGTAATAGGGGAAAAATAAGAAGAGGAGGGATTTAAAGTATGGCCATATTCTCTTTTGGGAAAGATCTACTACATAGATTTAGTAGGGACGAGGTATTTGGTTTGTCAGCGGAACTCGCCTACTTCTTCTTATTATCGTTATTTCCGTTTCTAATTTTTATATTATCCCTCATTGCTTACTTGCCAATTTCCCAAGAGGATGTTTTAGGAGCAATTCGTCAATATGCTCCTGGGGAAACGATGAACTTAATTGAAACGAATGTGCAACAAATTATGACAGAACAACGTGGAGGCCTGCTTTCTTTCGGTTTAATCGCTGCGCTCTGGTCCGCTTCTAACGGCATTAATGCAGTTGTACGAGCATTTAACCGCGCCTATGACGTGAACGAAAATAGATCTTTCATTGTTACTCGCGGCACGGCAGTGCTATTAACATTCGCGATGGTATTTGTTATTATTGTAGCGCTTTTACTACCGGTGTTTGGAAAAGAGATTGGAATGCTAGTCGCAACGACTTTAGGTTATTCTGATGAATTTCTTGTTGTATGGAACGCTATTCGATTTACTTTAAGCTTTATCATTTTACTACTAGTTTTTACGGCATTATATTTTATCGCACCAAATAAAAGATTACACGTTAAAGAAGTATTTATCGGTGCATTGTTTGCAACAGTCGGGTGGATGACAGTATCTTACTTATTTTCGTACTATGTAAGTAATTTTGGTAATTACACAGCAACTTACGGTAGTTTGGGTGGTATTATCGTTTTATTAATTTGGTTTTATTTATCAGGACTTTTAATTATTGTTGGTGGAGAAATAAACGCCATACTGCAAAAGCGAAAAGAAATGACTGTGTAATTTTTCCTTCATGAAAAATGGCTCGGTGGACATGATATGTAGTGAAAGACATCTCTTACAATTTAGGAGGGCACTTTCATGACAAAGAAAACAAAAAAAGACGGCGGCACAAAGCAAAATTCCAAACATAAACCGAAAAACAAAACTTCTGGTAGCGCAAACGGCCAGAACGGGTATCACTAACAAAAAAGCATCCTTATCTATAACGATAGGGATGCTTTAATTTTTGTGATGATTTTTAATACTGTTCATTTTTACGTATCTAGCGGTTGATTTCCGCGCATATCTGAGACTCCTGCGGGAGAAGCGGGAAGCGACGAGGAGGCTCCCGGCCCGCCCGCGGAAAGCGGAGATATGCGCGGAAATCAATAGCGGTGTTAACAGAGCTTTTATCTTAATAACCGCAATCCATTTAAAATAACTAACAAAGTACTTCCTTCATGTCCGATAACGCCAAATGGCAAATCAATTATTTGTAAAAAGTTGGAGGTGATTAAAAACATTATTACAACAATTGAGAACACAACGTTTTGTTTAATGATGCGATTCATTCGCTTTGACAACTCGACTGCCTCTGCTATTTTCCTTAAATCATTTTTCATTAACACAATATCCGCTGTTTCGAGGGCGACATCTGTCCCTTCCCCCATTGCAATTCCGACGTTTGCCGTTGCAAGAGCAGGAGCATCGTTTATTCCGTCACCAACCATCGCAACCACATGATACTTTGCTTTCAGTTCCTTTACTTTTTCGACTTTCTTCTCCGGTAAACATTCCGCAATATAACTTCCGATTGCTGTTTCCGCTGCAATCGCTTCAGCTGTACGTTTACTGTCACCAGTCAACATGATGGTGTTTACGTTCAAACGTGCAAGATGTTGCAATGCTTCAATCGTTTCTTTTCGAATCGTATCTTTTAAAGCAATTAGTCCAGCAATACCATCACTGTCTGCAACATACACGATCGTTTTTCCTTCTGAAGTAAGGTTCTTCGCAATTCCATCAGCAAACTCATCTGCAAGCTGAGACCCGACAAAATCAGCTTTTCCAATCTTGTACTCCGTTCCATTAATAACGCCAACAATTCCCCAGCCAGCTTGATCTTCCATTTTATCAGGTCGAACAAGTGAATCGGTGCCATTCTTCTTCGCATAATTTGTTATGGCCTGTGCCAAAGGGTGATTGGAGTTATTTTCTATCGAACCAACTGCATGGAGAAATTCATTTTTATCCAAACCTTCACGAACGACGATATCAGTTACTTCCGGCTTACCTTTCGTTAACGTTCCTGTTTTATCAAACGCAATTGCCTGCAAGTTGCTTAAACTTTCTAAATGTACGCCACCTTTGAACAAAATTCCTTTTCGAGCACCATTAGAAATGGCCGACAGGGTCGCTGGCATGATAGAAGCAACAAGTGCACAAGGAGAAGCAACTACTAGTAAAATCATCGCGCGATAAAATGTTTCATTCCAGCTCCATCCGAGTAAAAAGTAAGGAAGGAACATCATAATCGCAACAACAATTAATACAATTTTCACATAAGGGCCTTCAAAACGTTCCATAAACTGCTGAGAAGGGGACTTCTCACTCTGAGCATTTTGTACAAGGTTAATTATCTTTTGGAACAATGTCTCGCTAGCAAGCTTTGTCACTTCCACAACAATTGATCCGTTCATATTCATCGTACCTGCGTAAACTTGGTCATCTAACTGTTTTTGCTGCGGAATTGATTCCCCAGTAATTGCCGCCTCATCAATCGCTGATTCTCCACGCACAATCACGCCGTCAGATGGAACTCTTTCTCCTGGCTTTACCAGAATTTGATCACCAATTTTTAATGCTGACACATGTACTTTTTCTTCAAAATTGCCATTAATCCTTAATGCTTCCTCCGGCTGAATATCCATTAACGCCGAAATCTCTTTATTACTTCGGTTCATCGTATATGTTTCAAGCGCTCCACTTAGCGCGAAGATAAATATTAAAATGGCACCTTCCATCCAGTAACCGATGATAGCAGCTCCAATTGCTGCAATAATCATTAGCATCTCTACATTCAGTTGCTTGCTTTCAATCGTATCTGCGATGCCTTCTTTTGCTTTAAAAAATCCTCCAACAACATATGCCAATATAAACACCGGTACTGCTGCTGCCGTTATGTCTAGTCGCAACAATATCCACCCGCCCAGAATGAGTGCTCCAGACAAAATAGCCATGATTAACTCAATGTGTAATTTTGCCTTTTCCAACATATTTTCCTTTTCAACAGGCTTCATAAGCTGGTACGTATTTTGCATATAAAATCCCCTCCCTTAATATCATTTGTATAGTGTATATATTTTTAAATTATAATTAATACTAATTTATAATAATTATAATCTAGGTAATTTATATTGTCTAGCCCATTACTTAATGAGAAGAAGAATCATCGTCAATACCCCTAATAAATGACGAAAGCTGCCATCCAACTGGATAGCAGCGTTAATTCAAAAGTTTTCTTATAAACATTAATATTAAATTCTTATCACCTTTATTATAGTTCATACCCATCTAGTTTACTAGTTAAACTAATCAATTTCATCATTTCGGTTCGTTTAGTGAAAAACGAGTTATATTCTACTAATTTCAAATATGTTTGATTAATGTTGTGTTTTTGTACTTTAAACAGTTGTAACATTCTTTTTTCGCATACTAATCATACATCTTAAGAGGGACTCAAACAGATTAACAATATTTTTTCGTATTTTTTCTCATGGAATGATTGTATAATGATGCTTGGAAAAG
Organism: Bacillus sp. FJAT-45066; assembly: GCF_002335755.1. Classification (NCBI taxonomy): domain Bacteria; kingdom Bacillati; phylum Bacillota; class Bacilli; order Caryophanales; family Bacillaceae; genus Bacillus; species Bacillus sp. FJAT-45066. Next base: position 2,686,796 of record NZ_NISQ01000001.1, on the reverse strand, counting down.
AGGGATGCATTTCATGAACGCGGAAAAATTTTATACGAGCAAGCTTGGTATTATACTTGCAGCTTTTGGCGCGACATTTTTATGGGGAAGTGCTTTTCCTGCCATTAAAATGAGCTACGAGGCATTAGAAATCTTACCAACTGATTTCGATAAACAGTTACTATTTGCTGGCTATCGCTTCTTTTTAGCTGGTGTTATGATATTTTTGTTTTTTTGGCTAATGAAAAAGAACTTTACGCTACGAAAAGATACAATCGTACCGCTTGTACAACTAGGTTTTGTTCAAACATTTTTACAATATGTGTTGTTTTATATAGGGTTAAGCTATTCCACAGGCATGCAAGGTGCGGTTATTGCAGGAACGGCTTCGTTCTTTCAAATATTATTTGCCCACTTTCTGTACAGTGATGACTCTCTTTCTAGACGTAAATGGCTAGGAATTATGCTCGGTTTTGCTGGAGTTTTAATTGTTAACTTACCAAAAGTAGATGCAGGAATTTCGTTTGGTGTAGGGGAAGTGTTGCTCGTTTTAGCGATGATGGTGTCGGCATACGGCAACATTATGGCCCGTGAACGCGCGGCGAAAATGGATGTTTCCTACTTAACTTCCTATCAAATGCTATTCGGATCTATCGGATTGTTGGGCGTTGGCGGAATTTCTGCAGGGTTATTAAGTATCTCCTTTAACTTATACACGTTCAGCCTGCTCCTTTATTTATCGTTCCTATCAGCAGCTGGATTCATTTTATGGAACAATGTGATGAAGTATAACAAAGTAGGAAAAGTGTCGATGTACTTATTCCTAGTACCGGTGTTTGGTGTGTTTTTATCTTCGGTATTCTTAAACGAAGTGTTAGGCTGGACCGTTTTGATTGGCTTAGTCTGTGTGACGGTTGGAATTATCATTGTCAACAATGAACGGTTAGGGTTGAAAAGAGAAGGGAAGAAGGCCGCGTAATCGTTGGTCTACTACAATAATAAGCCCCACCTAATAACAAGGTGGGGCCATCTTTAGTGAAAATGAACGTGAGAGCCCTCTTCAAGATCATTTTTAAGTTTTTATTTGATAAAAATGAACGTGAGAGCCCTCTTCAAGATCATTTTTGAATTTATTTTTGATGAAAATGAACGTGAGAGCCCTCTTCAAGATCATTTTTGAATTTATTTTTGATGAAAATGAACGTGAGAGCCCTCTTCAAGATCATTTTTGAATTTATTTTTGGTGAAAATGAACGTGAGAGCCCTCTTCAAGATCATTTTTGAATTTATTTTTGATGAAAATGAACGTGGGAGCCTTCTTCAAGATCATTTTTGAATTTATTTTTGATGAAAATGAACGTGAGAGCCCTCTTCAAGATCATTTTTGAATTTATTTTTGATGAAAATGAACGTGAGAGCCCTCTTCAAGGTCATTTTTGAATTTATTTTTGATAAAAATGAACGTGGGAGCCTTCTTCAAGATTATTTTTAAGTTTTTCTTTGATAAAAATGAATGTGAGAGCCATCTTCAAGGTCATTTTTAAGTTTTTCTTTGATAAAAATGAATGTGAGAGCCATCTTCAAGGTCATTTTTGAATTTATCTTTGATAAAAATGAACGTGAGAGCCGTCTTCAAGATCATTTTTGAATTTATTTTTGATAAAAATGAACGTGAGAGCCGTCTTCAAGATTATTTTTAAGTTTTTCTTTGATAAAAATGAATGTGAGAGCCATCTTCAAGGTCATTTTTGAAATTATGTTTGATGAAAATGAACGTGAGAGCCATCTTCAAGGTCATTTTTGAAATTATGTTTGATGAAAATGAACGTGAGAGCCCTCTTCAAGATCATTTTTGAATTTATTTTTGATGAAAATGAACGTGAGAGCCATCTTCAAGGTCATTTTTGAAATTATGTTTGATGAAAATGAACGTGAGAGCCCTCTTCAAGATCATTTTTGAATTTATTTTTGATAAAAATGAATGTGAGAGCCATCTTCAAGGTCATTTTTGAAATTATGTTTGATGAAAATGAACGTGAGAGCCCTCTTCAAGATCATTTTTGAACTAATCTTTGATAAAAATGAACGTGAGAGCCATAGAATACATGGTCTTTTGCTCCAACATCCATTTTTATGCTGCAACAACTTTTCGAGCAACTGGCTTTTCTTTATACATAACCAACGCAATAAAAATTCCTAACAACATCGTCGCAATAACGAAGAAAAAACTCACCGATGCAAATTGGATAAACATTCCACCTAACAACGGTCCACTCATACTTCCAACACTAAACGCAATTCCACACATTAAGTTACCCGCAGGCAATAAGTTTTTTGGCAAAAGATCAGCCATATACGTTATTCCTAACGAGAACGTCGATCCGACCAACATCCCAGCGATTGTAAAACAAATCATTAATCCAACTACCGAATGCTCCAACATGCTTGCAGCAAAAAAGCTAGCAGTACCAGCAAGTGTTACAACTAACAAGATGTTCCGGCGTCCGAATTTGTCACTTAACAATCCAAGGGGCAACTGAAACACAATGCTTCCAATAGCGAACGCTGGCAAAAGAATAGACACAGCCTCGATACTAATCCCGTTTCGCAATGCGTATACTGGAAAATTCCCGTTCAACGAGGCTTCCAAAAATCCATAGCCAAACGGCGGCAAAAAGGCGATCCAAGCATATTTCCACACTTTTGCAAAACGCTGCATCGTGCCAAAGAAAGATGTTGTCTCCATATCTTTTTCAGGAAATTCATTTTTAATAAAAAGAACCGTCATCCAAACTAGCAAACTAATAATAGATGAAATGATAAATGGCAAGTAAAGATAAATATCAATCAGTCTAGTCATTAATGGTCCTGCAGCGAAGCCTAGGCCAAAGAATAATCCGTAAAGTGCAATGTTTCGGCCACGCTTTTTTTCAGAAGAAAAGGAAGTAATCCACGTTTGCGTACTAAAGTGTAGCATGTGATCACCAACACCTATGAAAAAGCGAAGCACAAACCAAAACCAAAACGAATGCCATAAGGGAAAACTTGCTAACGAAACAATCACTAATAATCCACCGACAACAATTAGCGGTTTATACCCAAAACGCCTTAACGGCTGCTCCATAAATGGCGAAGCGAGTAAAACTCCGATATATAACCCAGCAGCGTGTAGTCCATTCAATGAACTACTGACACCACTATTTTCAAATATAATGGCGATTAGAGGGAGTAACATACCTTGCGAAAAACCAGAAATGGCTACAATCGATACTAACACCCAAAATCGATAAACTTGTTTGTTCATTTTTAAAATCCCCTTCAACTCAGTCCCTTCTTGATGTTACAAGAGATTGTAAGTCACAACAAGTGTTTTTCACTGCCATTTGAGATTATAATAGAATTATAAAGATTTAGGAGGAATTGACGGATGCAATTCAAAATGAAAGAAGTAGGGTTTGTGACAAACGTAGAATATGGGGAATTACACGTTTCAGGTGATGAAAAATACGGATTCCGTCCGTATCAATTAATGGTTTCTTCCATCGCTGTATGTAGCGGGGGCGTTTTTCGCAAAATATTAGAGAAAAAAAGATTTGTCATAGAAGACATCACAATCGATGCAGATGTAACTCGAAATGAACAAGAGGCAAATCGCTTAGAGAAAATTCATCTTCATTACAAAATTAAAGGTACAGGTTTAGAAGGAAAAGAAAAACAAATCCATTCAGCCATGGAATTAGCGAACAAAAATTGCCCAATGGCCCAATCGGTAGTTGGTAGTATTGAACTTACTGAAACGTTTGAGTTGGTATAAGGTCATTGAAATCCTCACTTATAAAGAGTGGGGATTTTTTTATTTTTTATTAAACAAAAACAGATGAAACTTTTAAATAAAACCTCCGTCAAACTATATGGAATCAATAAAATATAAAATAAAATAGATGAATAGGAAGTGCACGAGAATGATGAAAAAAATTCCTTTCTTTGTACTTAGCTCCATAATGGTCGCGAGTTTATTAACAGGTTGCGGTGTAACGGACACAAATACAGGGGCAAAACCTAAAGACCCTGAACATAACGAAACAGAAGTCATTGCTGGTGAAGTTGTAAGAGATGCAACTATAACAAACGAAGGTAACGGATCTGTAAAAGTAGTGTTCACTGTTGATAACCAAACGGCAGATGTGGTGAAAATCGATCTATCAAGCGGGTTATCAGTAGATTACATTCTATACGACAGTGCTGGAAACAAAATGTATCAACTTTCCGAAGAAACTCTCGCAACGTTAGCTCTTCAAACGATTGAACTCAAACAAGGCGAAAAATTCGAAGAAGAAATAGAAATCGGAGCCCTGCCAGCAGGTGACTACTCCATCGATGTATTTTTAAACAATGGGGAGAAAGCAAACGAAGTCAAAAAACAATTCACAGTTAGCAATGATTCAATGTATCAACGAATACAAGCTGAGTACGTGAAAAAAGATGGAAGTCTAATAGAAATAGCATTTGGAGAAGAGAAACTAACTTACCGATTAACAGATTTCGCTGCAGAACAATTAAACGAGTTAGCGCCTGGACCTGTAGATTTTATCTATCATGAGAGAGTCGACTTACAAACAATTGAAAGGTTCATTCCAGTAGAAGGCTTAACGTATGTGAAGACGGAAAAGTCCGTATTAGAGGTGAATGATCAACTCGTAAAAACATTAGAAAAAGTGAAAGAATCCAAAAGTTCAACTCCACTAGAAGGACTGGAGCCATTTGAAGTATTTGCTCTATACATGTACACACAAGCTGGTGAAGACTATGAAACTTTGTACTATTTCTATCCAGAAGGTGCTTTAAATATTTCAGTGGAACAGTTTGTTAAAGAAGGCAAAGATGTAACAAACACAGAAAACACGCAAGCATTTATGAAAAAGCTTAATGAAGTACGAGATTTCTCCGTTATTACAAAGGGAGAAGAAGGCAGAGTTATTTTTAAACAAGATGGAGACGTGAGCAACTTAACGTTCCAAATGGTTAAACAAAATGGCATTTGGCATGTTCATCCAATGCCACTTCAATAATAAAAATTTGTAAAAGACGTCTGTTCAAAAAGAACAGCGTCTTTTTTGTATACAACGAAGTGATTATCAAACAATAAAAAGGAGGGAAGTGTTGAGGGGAGCATTGAAACACAAAGTGGACAAATTGAAACAGAACAAAGCAAAATTGAAACACAAAATCGCAGATTGTAACAGAACGAGGTTTCCATTCTGAAATTGAAACGCAAACCATCCAGATTGAAACACAACCAAGAATTAGATGATTGTATTTACACTTTTCCGGATGCAATGCGGTAGTATTTTAAAGGAGTCTAAGGTATGCTCTCCATACAAATAAAAACAACTCTGCTACAGTAAAAGCTAACAGAGTTGCAACTATGAACATAGAACACGTAAAGGCATTAAGGTTAAGTACTTCCAATAAAGGATAAAAAGCTCTAGTTGTTGGGTGAGTGTTTCCCCCTTTCTTATGTTGTGTTGCTTTAGGATCGCCTCCTTCATCCAAGATATAATATACTATATAAACAGAATGTTTAAAATATTCCGTCTAAAATAAAGTTTTTCATATTTTTTTTGATTTCGATTACAATGTAAAAACAAAGTATTATAAGCAATCGTCACATTAAACTTTTGCTGTTTCTAGAGAGGGAGTATCTTTGTGTTAAAAAAATCATTTTTTTATTTAATTGGCTTATTTGTTTTATCGTTCGGAGTTAGTTTGACGATAAAATCTAATCTCGGAGCAGGTGCATGGGATGCGCTGAACGTAGGCCTGTCTAATACAATCGGATTAACAGTAGGTAGTTGGGTATTCATCGTTGGTATTATCCTTATAGTTATCAATACATTTTTGCGAAAAAGTAAGCCAGATTACTTAGCGGTCATTACAATATTTTTAGTTGGTGTTTTTATCGACTTTTGGTTGATTGTCGTCTACCCAGATTGGACACCAGAAGGAATTGTATGGAGATCCATTTTATTATTATCAGGAATGATCTTCCTTGCATTCGGTATCGCTACATATTTACAAGCGAAATTCCCACTTATTCCGATTGACAACTTTATGCTTGGAATTCAGGAAAGACTAAAAGTGAAATTAATGACAGCCAAAACGTTCGCGGAAATTTTCGCCTTAATTTTTGCCATTATCTTTAAAGGACCAATTGGAGTTGGTACATTCATTATCACTTTCGGAGTTGGACCAATCATCCAAATCTTTTTCCCTATACTCGAAAAACTTTATAACAATATCGGCCGTAAGAGTTAACGCTCTTGCGGTTTTTTTAGATAAATAGGGACGGGGTTTGGTTCACATTTTAATTTATGAATGGGACTCATAAAATGTCCAAAAGGAAAAAGTTTTAAAAAGGTGGATAAATAATGATATTAAGAAAAAAATAAGGGAAATTGAAATTTTAGCTTAATTTTGAAAGGAGAAAACAGACATGCGTCTTTTTCAAGTACTCATCATTGCTACCATCATGTTAACATACTCCATTGGTGCACAGGCGGAAGGCGAGAAGAAAGAAACAAAAGGGAAGTTAGAGATTCCTAATTCTGTTCTGGATATTTCTAAAGACAATACATATCCAAATCCAACAGAAGATGTTCCATATTTACAACCGAGTGAATTAGCAGAAGAGCTGATTACTTCTTCTAATGTACCAATCGAGAATCCGCAATTAATTAAAATGTTAAATGAGTCGAACATTTCTCCATCTCCAGTTGCGATTGGTTATCGTGCAACAATCTACCTTGGTCAATGGCCACTTTCATACGAGTCAAATGAAACAAGTGTAAACTGGGAGTATCAAAAAATTAATACAAACTATGCAGACAATCGTGGCGGTAATGCCCCACACCAAATTAGTTATCGTCAAGAAGCGCAAAAGCAAGTGAAAGGCGGACTTACTTCCAAAGTAGATCGTTCCGACGAAGTAAAGCAAATGATGATGATTAAAGCGGCAGAAAAAACAAAGCTTCCATTGTCATTCAACACGATTATCGGTGCTGGTACGAAAAAAGACCAAGTATACAATGTGCCAGTGAAGAGGTTGGGGTACTTGTATGGGTATGCACCAGCTGTTAACGAAAAAGGAAAAGTAACATACGGTGAAGTGTTCCTTGTGTTAAAAGGAAGCAAGAAAAGCGTTGTAGTGAAAAACGTAACATCACAAGGAATCGGCGCATGGATTCCGGTGCAAGATCATGTTTCATTCTTATATGTAGCGACGGAGAGACCGAGATAAAGGATATGATTATTAGTAGAGCAAGACAAAAAACAAATGGTTTTTGTTTTGCTTTACTACGTTTATGTAGATGAAGTTTTTCTTGGTTAAGAATTAAATAGGTAGATGAACTTCATAAGACTTATGAAGTTTAACTAGGCTAGAAAAAAAGATGGAGTTGCACTTCATCTTTATAAGAAAAAAAAGGAGAGCCAATTTAATCAAATTAAACGGCTCTCCAGTAATATACTGCTTAATCTTTAGCTAAATTCGCTTTTTTCTGTTGAAAATCCACCTCAGGATAATAGGCATTTTTCACCAAAATGTTCGGTCCTAAGCACTGAACAGCAGGACAATGACAGTTCAATGACTTCGCGATTTCCCCTTCCATCCACTTGTCATAAGCTTCAGGTAAAGTTGTTGTTTGAATGTTCCCAAGCGGTGGTGTGTCACCGAAGTCTGTTACGATAATATTTCCGTCAAAAATGTTCACATTCAAGCGGGAGCGTCCATCGGGATCATTTCGAACCGTCACATTTTTTGCTTTGTACAAACGATCTAACAATTTCAAATCATCTTCGTTATCGCTACAAGCATAAAACGGCAACGTTCCAAACAACATCCACACGTTTTCATCTCTCATATCGAGCAAACGATGTATCGCATCGCGCATCTCTCCTAACGAAAGAACCTCTAGACCACTAGCGAAATCGCTTGGGTACATAGGATGAATCTCGTGCCTTTGGCAATTCATTTCTTCCACGATTTGTTTGTGGATTTTTTCGATATATGGGAGCGTACGCTTATTTAACATCGTCTCTGCGGACACGATCACGCCTGCTTTCGTAAGCGCTTTTGAGTTTTCAATCATTTTCTCAAAATAATTTGCTCTTTGTGCAAAAGTTGGTTTGCGTTCCATCATCGCAAATCCACCTTCTACAAAATCGTCCAACGTGCCCCAGTTGTGTGAGATATGCAGTACGTCCAAGAAGGGGACAATCATCTCGTAACGATCTAAATCTATCGTTAAATTTGAATTTATTTGTGTGCGCACCCCGCGTTCATGGGCATACTTTAAAAGAGGCACCACATAGTTTTCAACAGATTTTTTGGATACCATCGGCTCCCCGCCGGTTATGGAGATGGAGCGTAAATGTGGGATTTCTTCTAGGCGACGAATGAGAAGCTCAAGCGGCAGTGCGTCCGGGTCTTTCGGTTGCAGCGTGTATCCGACCGCACAGTGTTCACACCGCATATTGCAAAGAGTCGTTGTTGTGAACTCAACGTTCGTTAGCGTCATTTTTCCATATTCTTTTACATCTAAGTAAGCTTCCCACGGGTCGAAGGAAGTTGTAATTGGTGGTAAGGAAATTGATTTCATGGCTTGATTAACTCCTCTACTAGCAAAACTATCCTTCATTGTATCATGTTTGGTTTGAAAATATGATGGTAATTTAATAGTAACTTGCAACTAGTTAGTGGATAAAGTACGATAGAAAGCGACATGTGAAAAAGGAGCGGTAATGATGGGCAAAGCAACTGATAACAAAGACTCTCAAGTAGATTATTTGAAGGATCGTTTTAATATGTTTTTAGAAGTGTTAGATTCAATGGATCCAGAATCAACAGACGTAGAGGACATCGACAGATTAATCCAAATGTTAGATGACTTGGAAGGTAAGTATAATCAGTTTAAGAAGGATTGGGAATAAGTAATATGTGATGAAGAGCTTAACGCTAAGGTAGATGGCGTTAGGCTTTTTTTGAAATAGAGAGGTGTACCATAAAAGTTAGGAAGTGTAACAAAAACTCTTCGATGTGTATCGTAAAAATAGAAAGGTGTAGCAAAAACGCACCAAAGTGAAACAAATAAATAGAAGGTGTAACATAAAAATGAGGAAATGTAACAAAAAAATTCAAAGTGTATCATAAAAACACCAAAGTGTTACAAAAACCACACTCCCACCATCCACTCCCACCTAAACCTGCAACCGATTACAAAATCCTTTAACAAAACCATATTTCCAAGTATAATAAAAACTGTGAAAATATATATACTCGATAAAAACTCGCTAATATAGGGGATAGGAGAGGGAGCTTTTTATGGAAAAATTATTTAATAGCATGTACGATCTTGTTGTAGAGACAAGCACAAAGTTACCAAAAGACGTTCGTCGTGCCATTGCAACGGCAAAACTTAGCGAAAGCGCTGGAACTCGTGCGGCAATGTCACTTGCGACGATTACAAATAACATCAAAATGGCAGACGATAACGTTTCGCCAATTTGCCAAGATACAGGATTACCAACATTCAAAATCAAAACACCAGTTGGCGTCAACCAACTAAAAATAAAAGAAGCTATTCTTAAAGCAATCGAACAAGCTACAAAAGACGGTAAACTACGTCCAAACTCTGTTGACTCCTTAACAGGTGCAAACAGTGGGGACAACCTAGGACCTGGTACACCTGTCATCAAGTTCGAGCAATGGGAAAAAGATTACATTGACGCGCGCCTTATTTTAAAAGGTGGCGGTTGTGAAAATAAAAACATACAATACAGCTTGCCAACGGAACTTGAAGGTCTTGGACGCGCTGGTCGTGACTTAGACGGTATTCGCAAATGCATCATGCACTCTGTATATCAAGCGCAAGGACAAGGGTGTAGCGCTGGGTTCATCGGTGTTGGAATCGGTGGAGACCGCACTTCTGGATACGAGCTTGCGAAAGAGCAACTTTTCCGCAACAATGACGACGTAAACCCTGTAGAAGAACTACGTCAACTAGAAGAGTATGTAATGGAAAATGCAAACAAACTTGGTATCGGAACAATGGGCTTCGGTGGCGAAACAACATTACTTGGATGTAAAGTTGGCGTTATGAACCGTATTCCAGCTAGCTTCTTCGTTTCAGTTGCATACAACTGTTGGGCGTTCCGTCGCTTAGGGATGAAAATTAACCCTGAAACAGGCGAAGTAACGGAATGGTTATACCAAGAAGGCGACATGATCGACTTCAACCAAGAGCTTGCAGAAAAACAAGAAGAAGTAGCACAAGCTCAAAATAGAGAAGTGGTTCTTCAAGCACCAATTACTGAAGAGCAAATTCGCGAACTAAAAGTTGGGGACGTTGTCCACATTAACGGTCGCATGTACACTGGTCGTGACGCAATCCACAAACACTTAATGGACAACGACGCACCCGTTGATCTAAATGGTCAAATCATTTACCACTGTGGACCGGTAATGATGAAAGACGAAGATGGCACGTGGCACGTAAAAGCTGCTGGACCAACAACAAGTATTCGCGAGGAGCCTTACCAAGGTGACATCATGAAGAGATTTGGTGTGCGCGCAGTAATCGGAAAAGGTGGAATGGGTTTAAAAACTCTTGCAGCCCTAAACGAACACGGCGGAGTGTACTTAAACGCAATCGGTGGAGCAGCACAATACTACGCAGATTGTATAAAAGGTGTAGACGGTGTGGACTTAATGGAGTTCGGTATTCCAGAAGCAATGTGGCACTTAAATGTAGAAGGCTTTACAGCAGTTGTTACAATGGACTCACACGGCAATAGCTTACACCAAGATGTAGAAAAATCATCTCTAGAAAAATTAGCACAATTTAAAGAGCCAGTATTCAAATAATAAAACCAAAAAGCGCTTAGCTACTCAACCAAAGTAGCCAAGCGCTTTTTTTCTTTGCAGCAAAATGGAAAACAATACACCGTATGTTCCGGAACTTCAAACGAAAACTAACGATACAAACATTTTGTAAAGGAGGACAAAGTTGTGAGAAATGGATTAATTATTACGTTATGCTTACTTCTTATCATACCAATCATACCAGCACTAACAACCGAAGCTGCCGGATATTCCAACACGTCTATCCACTGGGGTTTCAAAAAAAGTCGGAATCACGAACCAGCTGACGCTGGAGCTCAATACAACAATTTACTAAAAAAACATAATGCATTTTACTTAGGAGACACGTCCAAAAAAGAAATCTTCCTAACCTTTGATAACGGATACGAAAACGGCTATACACCACAAGTACTGGACGTATTAAAAGAGAAAAAAGTACCAGCCGCCTTTTTTGTCACGGGATATTATTTAAAAGACCAACCTGAACTAATCAGAAGAATGGCTAGGGAAGGCCACACCGTCGGCAACCACTCCTGGCACCACCCAGATTTAACAACCGTTAATGATGTACGCTTCAGAAAAGAACTAAAAATGGTCAAAGATGAATACGAAAAAATTACCGGGCTTAAGGAAATGCGCTACATCCGACCACCACGTGGCATATTCAGCGAACGAACAATGGCAATGGCAAATGAAGAAGGTTACCAACACGTATTTTGGTCACTCGCTTTCGTTGATTGGAAAACAGATCAACAAAAAGGATGGAAGTATGCTTACGACAACATCATGTCGCAAATCCATCCAGGTGCTATTATCTTGCTACACACAGTCTCCAAAGACAACGCCGATGCACTTGGCAAAGTAATTGATGATTTACGAAAAGAAGGTTACGAATTCAAAAGCTTAGATCATTTAACATCACCATCAGCCATACCAGACCCAATGCTTGATATCCTTGGCACAAAAATAAAACTGAAAACTCGTTGAATTATTAATTAGGTTCTATTAAACACCGCTGTTGAATGGAGCGCATGTCTCCGCTTTCTGCGGGCAGGCCGGGAGCCTCCTCAGCTTCGCCTGCGGGGTCTCCCGCTCCCCGCTTCTCCCGCAGGAGTCTACGACATGCGCTCCAATCAACATTAATCTTTAACACAGCCACTAATTAATAAAAGACTTAGTAAAATTCCTAAGCCTGTTGTAGAAGACTAGTTCGTTATCGAAGTTAAAAAATCCTCTTTTTACCAAATTCACATCCAAACGTTCCAATCAACACTAAATATTACCGTATCGTCATACTCCCACTCGTCACTTGCACATCAACAGAAAACGTACCATCACCATTTGTCCCGGCAACTTCCGTACGACTCTCTTTCTCAATCGTCATCGGGTGTCGCACAGAAACTTTCCCACTCGTCACTTTCCCATTCAATGTAAAATCTGCATCTTTAGGAAGCTCTAAATCCATCCGCCCGCTCGTCACCTTCACCGACACATCGCCAGTCAACTTCGCCATCTCCATCGTAAAATTACCAGAAGTCACTTTTGCCTCAAGTGGTCCAACATACTTTTTCACATTAACGTTCCCTGACTTTAAGTCAAATTTCCCACTACCAACAACGAGATAATCAGCTCGCACATTCCCAGCAGAAATAGTTCCTTCAAAGCTTTCCGCCTCAATATTTTTCAACGTAATATTCCCAGCGCCAACTTTCAGCGTCAAACGACCAAGTTGAAACGGCTCTGCTGCAGACCTACCTTCAAAATTTATATTTCCTGCCCCAGAACTAAGCGCCATACTTTCACTATAATCTTCTGGAATATACACCCTAACCTTATTGTTCTTAAAACTAAACCAACGAAACGAACGCTCACGCTCATAATCCACCATAATCGTACTGCCTTTTTTCTTAACGGTAACACTACCTTTTCCTTCTAACTTGGCCTCAACCGAATCCCCTTTTTGCGGCACAATCGTCACACCAACACCAGAAGCGTCCACTTCGATTAAATCCACTCCACTTATTTTTGCGCTATCCGTGCCACTCCCTGTAGACCATGGATTCCACGATAGTTTCGCAAAATTCCCTGACTCATACACAACAAAAAGCGCAAGCACTATAAGCACAAATATAAACAACTTCCTCATGATCATCCCAACCTTCTACGTAACTGTATAAACCTATTGTAAGGCATAGAAACTTTTTCCAACATACACCTCCGAATTATTTTTAATTACGACTAGAGCCTTATAGACCATACGTTTGGCAAACACGTAAAAACTCGCTATAATTGTTTCAGATAAAGGGGGACGGAACATGTATACTTACAACCGCAAACTAACAGGACCATACAACTTTGACCAAGTATTAAACCGACTAGCAATGGATCCACTAAATGAAGTAAGTTTGGAAAACAAAGAGGTCAAAGTCCCTCTTTTAGAAAAAAACGCACCACTCCTCGTGAAGATTAAAGCAATAGGCACGTTCGCAGACCCAGAATTCGTCATCTCTAGTGAAGCCATCCTGCCCGAGCACGTTCAAGATAAAATTGAGCGCACCTTCCATTGGGACAGAGCCCTTCACGAAATTCACGCTCATTTTGCTAACACAAACCTAGCCCCTATTTTCAAACAGCATGAAGGTACCCCAATTGTGTTAGACTATGAACCATACAACTGTTTGATAAAATGCTTCATCCATCAACAACTAAACTTAAAATTCGCTCACACTTTAACAGAGCGTTTTGTCCATACATTCGGCTTTCAACACGAAGGAGTCTGGTTTTACCCTACACCAGAGAAAATTGCTGCCCTAGATTACGAGGATTTAACTTCAATGCAGTTCAGCCGTCGAAAAGCGGAATATATCATTGATACTTCTCGATTGATCGCAAGCGGGGAGCTACCTCTTGACGAGATTGTTCTAAAATCAGACGAAGAAATAATGAAAACGCTCATTAAAGTCCGTGGCATCGGCCCATGGACAGTTCAAAATTTACTATTGTTCGGTTTAGGAAGACCAAATCTTTTTCCACTAGCAGATATCGGCATTCAAAATGCCTTGAAAAAACTGTTCGATTTACCAAACAAACCAACGCAAGTAGAAATGCTAGAGTGGACAAAAGAATGGGAGCCATACTTAAGTTACGCTTCCCTTTATTTATGGAGAAGCATTGAATAGATTCGGAGGATTATATGAAAAACGAGAAACATGCTAATCACAAACCAACTAACAACACACAATCCAATGTAAAACTAGATAAGGGTCAAACATTTCCACTTACCATCAAACGTCTCGGTATCAATGGAGAAGGTGTAGGTTATTTTAAAAAGTCCGTCGTATTTGTAAAAGGAGCACTACCAGGTGAAGAAGTTGTGGCAGAAGCAACGAACATTCAACGAAACTTCGCAGAGGCAAAAGTAAAACGTATTCGTAAAAAATCCCCACATCGTGTGGCACCACCTTGCCCAGTGTACGAACAATGTGGTGGCTGCCAACTGCAACATCTAGAATACAATGAGCAACTGAACATGAAACGCGATATCGTCATTCAATCGCTAGAACGCCACACAAAACTCAATATTTCTAAACTAGATATTAGACAAACGTTTGGCATGGACAACCCATGGCATTACCGAAACAAGAGTCAATTCCAAGTTGGCTTACAAAAAGAGAAAGTCATCGCAGGTCTTTACGGAGAAGGTTCACATCGTTTAATCAACATTTCCGAATGTGCAGTCCAACACCAAGACACAACCGATGTAACGAACACGGTAAAACAAATTCTGCAAGATTTTAATGTTCCTATATATAATGAACGTACCGGCAAAGGTCTTGTACGCACCATCATGACACGCGTTGGATTTCAAACTGGCGAAATTCAAGTCGTGCTCATTACAGCGAAAAAAGAATTGCCAAAAAAAGAACTTTTAGTAGAAGAAATTAAAAAGCGCTTACCAAAAGTGAAAAGCATCATCCAAAACATAAATGGCCAAAAAACATCTCTTATTTTTGGAGAAGAGACAATTCACTTGAGTGGTGAACAGGTTATTCAAGAAACATTAGGCGATATTTCATTCGAACTAAGTGCCCGTGCATTCTTCCAGTTGAACCCTGTTCAAACAGTGAAATTATATGACGAAGTGAAAAAAGCAGCCGCATTAACAGGGCAAGAAAAAATTGTCGATGCTTATTGTGGAGTCGGAACAATCGGATTGTGGCTCGCGCCAAATGCAAAAGAAGTCCGCGGCATGGACGTTATTCCTGAATCCATCGAAGACGCAAACAAGAATGCCAAACACCACGGCTACGACAACATGCTCTACGTAGCAGGCAAAGCCGAAAAATGGATGCCAAAATGGGTAAAAGAAGGTTGGAAACCAGACGTGGTAGTGGTCGATCCACCAAGAACAGGGTGTGATGAAAAGCTACTGCAAACTATTTTGCAGGTGAAGCCGAAGAAAGTCGTGTATGTTTCTTGTAATCCTTCAACGTTGGCGAAGGATATTCAGTTTTTGAGTAAAACATACAAAGTTGATTACATCCAACCAGTAGACATGTTCCCTCAAACGGCACATGTAGAAGCGGTAGTGAGATTGTCGGTAAAATAACTAATTAGGGCCAGACTCCCAGTTCGTTAAAACATTAGCGTAGCGGGGGTCTTGCATTATACTTAATAAGGAAATATTGGTAATTATGAGTGACCAGTTACTAAAAAGTATCCTTTTAAAATAAAGCTACCCTTAATTCAAAAGGACTCTAAAAAGCAGTGACTAACCGTTTTTCTATAAAAAATTGGCACTGAACCTGTCCTGTTGCCCATGTTATCTATAATTTTCACTTTGCTTACTAAATAGAAAACTAACCACGTTTATTAACAACCCTGAAATTATTATGAAAGTAGAATAGAGCGTATAGCCAGAATCAGTATTTTCAGTGACAGCATAATATATTAATAGAAAGCAACCAGTGATAGTAATATTAACACCTAGTATTGAAGATATTAGTTTGTTTCTTCCCTTAATTAGTATAAGTAAGGTAACAACAATAACTAGTAACAGAATGCTAGTCAACAGAAAATTTATATGCATTTTATACTCCACCTTTTCAAATTAGAATCTTAGATCTGCTCCATATACACATGACCTATTCTTAAAAAAATTGTAATTTTTACAAAGGACTCCCCTTGTCTAGAGAAGAGAGTCCTTCTTTTTAATACATTAATTATTACTAAAACTATAAATGAACCTTGGAACAACAAAGTACCTGTTTTGATAATCTAGTTGGACTGTTTCCACTTTCTCTTGCCCCTCAAAAGCCCATGTTATGACTAGTTCATAGTTTTCCCCCTTTACAGGCGGTTCCCCTAAAGACGCAAAGGAGTATTTTTCTGTAGAAGCCATATCAATTTCTGCATTTTCCACGAGGTTTGTGATTGTTTGTCCATTCTTCTTAAATTCATATTTTGTAATAATTCCACTCTTTTTCTCCCAGGTAAAATCACCTCTCCATATGTCTTTTGCCGACTGTTCAGAAACGTATGATGCAGACCATTCTTCCGTTTCACCAGCTAGGTAACCCGGCTGCGCATAGGAGTAAATTACAAAACCATACACTAATAATAAAACTACTAATGAGCCAAATACTACTTTTTTCATAGCAACCACCTTTTCTTAATATTACGAAAATTTATCTTACTAGTAATATACCATTTTTGTTAATAATTGCATATTAGGAAGTGGAGTGTTTAACTTAGTAAAAAAAGCTTTATGGAGAATGAAGGTGGAGGTTATTAATGAATGATATAAAAATCGAACTGAAGAACGATATGCTGAATAACTCAAACTTTAAATATAAAGAGGTAATTTATACGGCAGTAAAAACGACTGATATATATTGTCTTCCTTCCTGTACTGCAAAAAAACCGAAACAAGAAAATGTTGAGTTTTTTAATACATGTGTTGAAGCGGAGGCTCCCAAATAAGGGCCAGCTCTCCACACACACGAAAACTTTTAGTGACGGAGGGTCTGGCCCATATTTATATCAGAATATATATTTTTAAACAAACGTTTGATTAAAGAAAGTGAAGAACAGCTAAGTATAAGTGGTCTATACGTTTGGAGGTGAATTTAACATTTTAAGTAGTTATATCGGAAAAATTATTTGCGATTTTTAAAGAAGACCTCGCCGCAAATGAACTAGCAGAGGCATCAAAAAGTTTCCTCAGAATGATTCCCCGTCCAGCGTAAAACTAATTCACAAACCGTACATTTATCTCCATCACTTCTGATCTACTTCCAATTCGGAATGGGGGTCCCCATATTCCGAAACCGGATGATACAATCGTGTGAAGTTGGTCTACTTGTAAATGTCCATGATGATTTTCATACATAGCGTTCGTAATGAAATTAGCTGGAAATAGCTGGCCTTTATGTGTGTGGCCAGATACCATTAAATCGACTCCTGCAGCGCTTATTTCACTATACTCTCTTGGCTGGTGATCAATTAAAAAAATTGGTTTAGTAGGATCTAGCTCATTAGTAAGTTCGTGAATACTTGCGCGGTCACGGTCTGAGTAATCTTTTCTCCCAACAACATAAAAGAGATCGTCAATACTAGTAATCTCATCTACTAAAACTTCAATATTGATTTCGTTCATTTCTTTTATGAAAATAGGAATATCATTCCCGTAATATTCATGGTTGCCTAGTACTGCATACACCCCCATTGGTGCAGTTAATCCGGACATGATTTCACTTAAGTTATGTTTATAGTATGGTTCAATACTGTTATCTATAACGTCGCCAGCTAGGAAAATGATATCTGGCCCTACTTCTTTGGAGAGGTTGATTAAACGATTAATAGATTTAGGACCAATCGTTTCGTTTATATGGATGTCTGATACTAATAAAATTTTCAGTTCATCTAATTCAGATTCTTTCTCGATTTCAATGTCATATGTTACAACGACAGGGCTCCACATGTTGTAGGAACCATAAGTGAAAATAAATAAATAAAAAGCAATGGCAGAAAAACCGAACCATTTAATGCCCCTTTTTTTATTAAGAAAATAAATGAAGTTTAATAAAGGGAAAAGCAGTAAACTATAGCCGAACATTACTAGCCAGATGTAACCAACCCATCGGAATCCTGGAATGGAGAACATTTCAGTTAAGAAAAAGGAAATGGAAATGACAAATATTACGAGAAAATAAGTTTTCTTAAACCGAAAGTTAAAGGATCTCTTCAACCAAACCCAGCCATTATAGGCTACATAAAAATTGAGTGCCAAATAAATTAATAGAAATGAAAAAAATATTAATAATTGCATAATCAATACTCCCATACGTGGACAAAGGTACAGGTTCCTCCTCCACTACTTATTATGTTTCTTTAAGGCTATACAGAAAGACCTAACGCCAAAAATAATAAAAGCGAAATAACCTGTCCCCATGTTCACTAAGTTTTGAACGGATCGTCATTCTTGTGCTCTCTAACGACCATGTCTTGAATCTCATCCATTTCATCATACGTTAAGCCTATGAAACACCACCTTAAGTATATCCTTCTAAGAGTGATAATGTGAAATCAAACGCTTCTAATTTGCTTGATTTTTTCTTGTTCTATTAGAATTCCGTAATAAAAGAACGGAGGAGAGAGAAGGGTGGCAAAATGTACGAGCTGTGACCATAAATCGAAAGCAAAAGAGATTTGGAGAGTTGGATTTTCAAAGAGTGGAAAAAGTGTGCTAATTGTGGGACAAACCGCTAGTGGGCCAGTCCCCAATTTAGTAAAACTTTAACGTACTGTGAGCCTGGCCCAAATTTATATCAGAATATATATTTTTAAACAAACGTTTGATTAAAGAAAATGTCGAATAGCTAAGTATAAGTGATCTATAAGCTTGAAGGTGAATTTAACATTTTAAATAGTAATTTTAGAAAAATAATTGGAGATTTTCGTGTGCAGTCCTTGCCGCAAATGAACCAAGATAATCTAACTAGGAAGACTTCTTATAAGTATTCAAAACAACTATCATCCTATCTATCTCTTGCTCACTAAGTTCTTCAATTCGATCAAGCTGTGACTTAAGATAAATGATGGTTGTGTCTTCTTCTTTTTCTGTATTTTTTAGAAAATAAGTAGCTACCGAGCTAGTTACTAGTCCTAGCAATCCAATCCCAAATACCATCAAAAACACTGCAATAAGTCTTCCAACTATCGTTTCAGGTGAAATGTCACCATAACCTACGGTGGTTGCAGTTACAATTGCCCACCATACTGCGTCAGTGTAGGTAGTGATGGAAGGTTCAAGGTATCGAATCGGTATTGAGGTTGTAAAGATTACGAGAACCAAGATAATTAATACTTTATCAAGACTATTTGTCTTTAAGATTCCGTTTAGGTGGCCGGTGTAATGTTTAAAGATAACTAGAGTTCTAGCTAACCTAACTAAACGTGCTAACCTTGCAAGACGGAAAATGCTGTCTAATGGAATAATAGCTATGATATCTAGTGGGTTTTTCTTTAAGTATTGGATCTTGTTTTTTGAAGTGAAAAAACGATAGCTCACATCTAGTACAAAAATAAGCCAAATTACTTTGTCCACGATTTTAACTAGATTTGTCTCGTTAAATAGAAAAATGACCGATACAAGAGCAAGAATGGCCATAAAAACTTCATAACCAATTTTCACTCGCTTTATGAAATTAGCAGAAAAGTTGAACCTAGTATTACGAACTAAATCCACTTTGTTTCCCCCTACAAACCAGTTTCATTTTCCAACATAAAACATTATATAACATTTAATTACAAAAACAACTAACATATATTGCATATTAAAACTTATATTTCGTTGTTAATGCTAAATTTATCCTTTACAATTATAGGTAACAACTAACCGAAATAGGTGAGCCCTAATGATTGTTTACGAAGCTACTAAACTAGAGTTTCTATCAGATATATTAGAAGTCAAGTTAGTTTAAGGAGTATTATGACCAGCAATTTAGAGCAAGTTTCTAAACTTCAGTCATATAGTTTTACTATAAAAATGAATACCAATATTTATTAGGTCCAGGGATTTTTTCCTGTATCGATTTTGGGGTGATACATTGAAAACAGAAGAATTGCTTCTACGATTCGTACCTTTTTTTGTGATAATTGTTTCAGTTATTCAATATGTATGGTTGAAATTGACATACGAGACGGAAAATCAGTCTCTGTATATTGGCGCACTGATTATATTGAATATCGGACTTAGTGTACTAATTATCTTACCGAAACAAAAAAAGGAAAAGAAATATAAAGAGCGAGAAAGAGTTGTCTTAATTGCGTGCATCATTCTAGCAGTCTTAATTCCTATTATTTATTTGCTATCATTTTGATTGAGAGTGGATAATCTTGCCTAATTGTATGTTTTAAGATTCTATACCATAATACTCAATTTCTAACAGAGATAATAATTATAGAAGTAGGATCTCGTTCAGTTTTTCAACATTACCTAAAACTTGTTAATAGGTGCCGAGGATAGCAATGGAAAGTTTCTTATAGAAAGCTAAGGAGTGGAAAATATGAACATCCGTAATGCAAAAGCAACGGAAATAACATTCATTCGTGAACAGCGTTTAGAAGCTTATAAAGAATATGCAAAAAAACTACCAGAAGCCCATTGGAAATTATTAAAAAGATCCATCCTCTCCGAAACTGATATGCAAGATGGCGTCGAAATAATCGTTGCAGAAATGGATGGAGAATTAGTAGGAAGTGTAGTTTTATATCCTCCAAATTTGAAAGCTTATGAAGGATTCGGAGATACTCTCGAACACTCAGAGATACGAATGCTTGCCGTAGCACCATCTGTACGAGGAAAAGGAGTAGCTTCCGTTTTAGTGACAGAATGTATTAACCGAACAAAATGGAAAGGCTTATTTTCCATTGGGTTACATACTGGAGAGTTCATGGGAAACGCCATAAAGCTATATGAAAAATTCGGATTTGTTCGAGTACCGGAGCATGATTTTGAACCTGCCAATGATGGGATTATTGTGAAGGCTTTTCGCTTAGATTTGGTATAAGATTGGAACAGTAAAGGTAGAATACGCCTCTGCAATTGTTGTAACTAATAACGATTTACCATTTGGGGAAAAACCATTATTCGACTATCACATTTTTGTTGCAACCTTTTTGGAAGATAGATCAGCTATAACTATACCTTCACCTGATGATTTCTCTTTACACGTTCAATTTGTCGAAATAAAAGGTAAAACTTTGCTTTATGCTCAAGCCAAAAACAGTAAAGAAAAACCTGAATTAACATCTAATGATGTTATCAAACTATTTAATAATTAGGCTCCCGGCCAGCCCGTGGAAAGCGAAGATATGCGCGGAAATCAAGAGTGGCTTTAACAGAGCCAATAATTAAACAAGAAAAATAAAGCTTTGAAAAGGATACAGGAAGATTGTTTAGTTGCAATAATAATAAAGACCTGACCTATTATATGAATAAAGTTCATTTTCCTTATCCCTAAAATCATTCGCTTTCCCAATAGTGAACAGAGGGACATTCATTGTCCAAATTATACTGGAAGTAAACTAAAACTGTAAGGATTTTCCTGGACATTAAACCTGTCCCCTTGTCCACTGTTAAAATGGTTCGATATGAATATGAGCTTGTTTAATATTATGTAGACTATATAATCGCGCTTCAATTTCTTCCGATATATCATGGCTTTCACTAACGGTAAGGGAGGGGTCAACGAAGATAGTGGCATCAACTAGTGGTTGATTTCCAGATAATCTTCCTTTTATTTCTTTAACGAATTTCACTCCAGGTGTCGTGCTAATGGTATCCTCAATCTTATTTAATTCATTAGCTTCAAACCCATCTGTTAGTTCATAAATCGTATCTTTAAGAATGCCCCAAGCAGTAAAGCAAATAATAATGCCGACAATGGCAGCCGTTACCGGATCGAGCCATACAATCCCAAAATACGCACCAGTAATACCTACTACTGTTCCTAAACTAACTAGCGCATCTGCACGATTATCCTGTGCGGCTGAATATAACGCCTTACTACCAATTTGTTTGGACAGTTTTTTATTAAACCGGTAAACAAAGAACATGATTACCGCACTAAAAAGACCAATAAAAGCTGCAAGTATATTTGGTTTAGTTATTATAGGATTGAAGAATAGTTGGAAGGAGGTAATAATAACTTGTAAACCTACGGTGAAAATAATGATTCCAGCAAGCAAGGATGCAATCGTCTCAGCTCTTGAATGTCCATATTTATGGTTTTCATCTGCAGGTTTTTGCGCAATTTTAAGTCCAATTAATACAGCAACGGAAGCTACCACATCCGTTAAATTGTTTAAACCATCAGCTCTTAATGCACTCGATTGCCCTGTATAACCAACCACTAGCTTCACCGACGCCAAGAAAATGTAGGTTACTATACTAATCCATGCTCCCTTTTCACCTTTTTTAAGATCTTTATTAACCATTCCGTTGTACTCCCTTTCCGTATGATGGGCCTCAACATATCCCCACAGCTTAAATTTCCCTATAAAAAAGAAATTAATTCCAAGTTTCTTGATTCTTTAGTGAACGCGGAGACGGATATGTTGTTCACGGGTAGAGGTTAAAGCATTTACAAATACAACTAACATATATTACAAATTTATACTTAGATTTCATTGTTAATGTTAAATTTATCCTTTACAATTATAGGTAACAACTAATCGAAATAGGTGAGCCATAATGATCGTCTACGAAGCTACCAAATCTGAGTTTCTATCGGATGTATTAGAAGACAAGCTAGTAAATAATATATGCAGTAACTATACGAATAAAATCGGTCGAATAAATGAGCGGGAAGTTCGATCCTGGGATAACTCGATGCAGTATATGTATCGGGTATTAAGTGATGCCGACATTCCAGCTGATGCAGGAGTAGCAATCGAGTTTAAAATCCCGCACACATCGAAGCGAGTGGACTTATTAATCTCTGGGAAAGATGACGAAGCGAACTCAGTTGTCATTGTTGAGCTGAAGCAGTGGGAAAGCATTGAAAAGGTAGAAGGAAAAGAAGCTATCGTAAAAACTGCGATGAATCGCAGCATCGTCGAGACAACTCATCCATCTTACCAAGCGTGGTCATATGCTGCGCTCATTCAAGACTATAACGAAAATGCCCAGCAAGAAAACATAGGAATGTATCCTTGTGCGTACCTGCATAACTATATCCAATCCGGTGAACAGGACCCATTAACAGACGATATGTATCAATACTATATTGAACAAGCGCCAGTGTTTGTAAAAGGAGACGCGAGAAGACTTCGTGACTTTATTAAACGGTACATAAAATTTGGAGACAACAAAGAAAACCTATACAAAATAGAGAATGGTCGAATTCGTCCTTCTAAGTCACTGCAAGATTCGCTGAAAAATATGCTACAAGGCAACCAAGAGTTTATCATGATTGACGACCAAAAAGTGGTCTATGAAACGGCCCTGCAACTAGCAAAAGAAGCTATCCGCACCAACACAAAGCAAGTATTAATAGTAGAAGGTGGGCCTGGTACCGGAAAATCGGTTCTTGCTATAAATCTATTAGTGGAGCTAACGAAAAATAGCCTAGTCACACAGTATGTCACAAAAAATGCTGCTCCTAGAAAAATATATGCCAACAAGCTTAAGGGTGATTTCAGAAAAGGTCACATCGACAACCTTTTTACTGGTTCAGGAAGCTATATTAATGTTGCTGCTGATGAGTTTGATGCACTAATCGTAGACGAGGCACATCGCCTAAATGAAAAGTCAGGTCTATTCGCTAACCTTGGAGAAAACCAAATAAAAGAAATTATCAACGCATCGAAACTATCTATCTTCTTCATCGACGAACGACAACGTGTAACTTTAAAAGACGTTGGTAGTATCGGTAGTATCTTAAAGTTTGCCGAAGAACAAGGCGCAGCCATTACAAGAACTTATCTCGATTCTCAATTCCGTTGCAACGGTTCCGACGGCTATTTAGCATGGCTAGACGACGTTCTCCAAATCCGAGAAACAGCCAACGCCAACTACATGGGAAGCAACTACGACTTCCGAATTTATTCAGACCCAAACGAACTACGTAAAGAAATAGAGAAGCTAAACAAAGTGAAAAACAAATCCCGCCTAGTAGCCGGTTACTGCTGGAACTGGATCAAAGAAGGCAAAAACAACTCAGACTACCACGACATCCAACTAGAAGAATACAACTTCGGCATGAGCTGGAACCTAGGCAGCTCCGAAACATGGGCCATCGACCCAGAATCCGTCAACGAAATCGGCTGCATCCACACCTGCCAAGGACTAGAATTCGACTACGTCGGAGTTATAATCGGTGACGACCTAGTCTACCGTGATGGACAAGTTCAAACGGATCATACAAAACGTGCGAGAACAGATAACTCCTTAAAAGGACTAAAGAAAATGCTCAAAGAAAATCCTGAAGAAGCAACAAAACTAGCCGACGAAATCATTAGAAACACATATCGTACGCTAATGACTCGTGGGCAAAAAGGCTGTTTTGTTTATTGTACGGATAAGGAGTTGGAGGAGTATTTGGTGGAGAGGATGAAGGAGATTAAAGTGAGTTATGGGGAGAATGAGTTTTTTAGGGAGATGAGAGTGGCGGAAAGGAAAGAGGATTATTTAGGGGATTAAATTTGGGGTTACTGTTTAGTTTAAGGAGTATTATTGCCAACAATTTAGAGCAACTGCTTAAAACTTAAGTCATTTAGTTTTACTAAGAATGAATACCAATTTTATTTGATCCAGGGATTCATTCCTGTATCCATTTTGGGGTGATACATTGAAAACAAAAGAACTGCTTCTTCCATTTATACCTTTTTTCGTGATAATTGTTTCTGTTATTCAATATGTATGGTTGAACGTAACATACGAGACTGAAAATCAGGCGTTATATATTGGCGCACTGATTATATTGAATATTGGACTTAGTATACTAATTATCTTACCGAAACAAAAAACGGAAAAGAAATATAAAGACCGAGAAAGAATTGGGTTAATTTCATCCATCATATTAGTAGTCTTAATTCCTATTATTTATTTACTATCATTTTAGACTTGGTGCCAGTCCGACCTCAAACTAAGTGGACGAAGTACCTGTCCCAATGTCCAAAGAAAATTGGATTTTTTCAGAGGATGCCGATGCTGAGACCAGATTGGCTCCGTATTCGCAGTTCAGGGAATCGATTTGAATAAAGTCGGTGTTTTAATCGGTAATGATCTTCAAGTTGATGCAAAGGGTCGGTTATTCGGCAATCCAGAGAATTTTCATAATGTAAACGGCAAGTTCTCCAAAGAAGATGAAAACCCAGAAAATCCCCAAGAGTTTACTCTATTTGTGTTGAATATTCACTATATTCTGATGACTAAAGGAATTGACGGGATAAGGCTTGTATTCTGGAAAAATGATGCATTTAAAAAGTATATGAAGGAAATATTGGAGATTAAATAAGTACCTGCTCAATTTTTTACAACATATTTGTCAGAGAGCACTTTAAAGGTGGTCTTTAAAGTTATCGGCGTTCAGAACGCTAGTTCTTATAAAATTGGTGTTAAGGGAGATGAATCAAAATGACAATAGGTGACGTTGTAAATTGAAATGGAAGTCGACTTCTTTTATACCTCAAACTATAGAATAACCAGTGCCATGGTCAAGATTTTGTCAGGCATAAGAATAGCTACTTTAAAACTATAAAATCTAATTCAAGCGATTCGACAATAGTTTGCAATTTGTTCCATTATTTGTAGTGTAAGTCGGTAAATAATGGTAAAATTATATTATCTCAAAATGTCAAGGGGCTGGAGAAATGTCGAATTACGATTCATATTTAGATAGTTTATTAGAATACTTGAAGCAATTCATTGTCGATATGAAAAGTAGACCAATATTATTTATTGGTTCTGGTTTCTCTCAAAGGTACATTAACGCACCTACTTGGTCTGGTTTATTAAAACAGTTAATAGATGAAAATCCTGAAATTGATATGCCAATGCAGTTCTTTATTCAAGAACACGACGGCAATTATGCAAAAATAGCATCTGAATTGGTTGATTATTATCGTACATACGCTTGGAAAAACCACTCTGATGAAGAACGGTTTCCTCCTTTTCTTTTTGAATCATCTTCAAGAAGTATTCATTTGAAATATAAAATTGCAAGTATACTAATTGATCTTATGGCGCAATTTGATGCTGATAACCATGAGCTAAAAGATGAAATTGAATTGATAAAAAAATTGAGTCCGCAGGCAATTATTACAACAGCCTTATTTCCTAAATATGAAGCGGATAGTTGGTCAACACGTTATCCGCCAAAAGAAATCTACTGATATTGGTCATATATTAAAAATACATGGTTCAGTTGAAGAATGTAATAGCATTGTTATTGAACAGCAAGATTACGACAGTTTCTTTAATAAGCAAATTTACTTAATAGCTAAGCTATTTACATATTTTATGGAACATCCAATTATCTTCATTGGATATAGATAGTTCTGTAGCTGAAAGGGTAAATTGTGCCGCTAATTGGTCAGGGTCTTGTATATCAGCAAATGTAACGAGTGTTCTCGTAGCAGCAATTTCATTAACTGCAGTTGGAGTAGTAATTGTACTTAAGAAACTTTCTCTATCCGTTAAGTAGTGTAGACTTGCTATGTCTACTTCTAGGTTGGTAATCGTATCACTTTTTACTACGTTATAAACTGTTTCCTCAATTTGTTTTAATAATTCAATATCTACTGAATCTTGATACAAAGCTTCGTACAGCTTCTCGTAACTGTGTAATTTAATTAAGCCTTACTGATTCACCATTTCCCACAGAGATAGACTTTTCTCTAGGAGGACAAAATGGATTTTATATTTTCATCGCTTAAACTGTAGACGGGTATTTGATGGCCAACGATCTTATTGGTCTTACGCATATGAATCAGTATTCTATCAGGATTAATTGGTTCCCTACTCCAGTCGATGAACCACATATTATCAATCAAGTGGTTCTGTTTCAGAATTAATAATCTGCTTAACATTGTAAATAAATGAAGTTAATCTTCAAACGGGTGTAAATTTGCGAACAAGCAATAATATTTATCATGTAAATATGAACGGAATAAGCAGGTACTCAATGAACATGGTTCAATTGTTGAAAAAGGTCAAAGATATGGAGCCGTACACCATTACTATAAATAACCAAGAGATACATTATCCGATTGAAGAAAGCTAAAAAAGGGGTTGATACATTTGAGTTATAGTAAAGGCACGTTTAACCTAACATTTACTAAGCTAAAAAAATGGTATTTAAATGCTAAACATAATAACAATGAGTGGTGTCTTTATTGTCAAAAGGTGACATGAATAAAATTGCAAAAGAGTTTAAGAAACATGATATAGATATAATAAGCGTTGGACATGCATGGGTAAAAATAAAAGCAGAAAAAAATTATACTCCTTATGGTGGTGGAAGGACGGACGAAATAAAATTAATTTAAAAATTAATTGCCGAAAAAAATCCAGAGCAATATGAAAACCAATACGTACAGGAACCTAAACTATCACAAGCAAGCAACGTTATGCGGTTACAATGCAATATAAGGAACTTTTTGCAAAAGAGCTTAATCTAACAGTAAATACTACTCATGATGAGATAATTGAATATTTTAAGGTAATAAATGAAGAAAAAGAACGGTTAGGAATTAAGTAAATAAAGGAATTTTATTAGCATCTTGAGAATATGTTGGAAAGTATGGTGATTAAAATACTTAAATTAACTAAAGAACAAATTGATTTGGCTATTAACCTAATTGAAATAAAGAGTACCGATGTCATAAGTGATGAACAAGCCCAAAATGCTTATAAATTGTATAAAGGATTACATATGAAACCGAACTTAAATAAGGGCCCAGATAAGGTAAAACCATTGAAAGA
The DNA here is from genome assembly GCF_002335755.1 of Bacillus sp. FJAT-45066. Lineage (NCBI taxonomy): Bacteria > Bacillati > Bacillota > Bacilli > Caryophanales > Bacillaceae > Bacillus > Bacillus sp. FJAT-45066. The sequence goes on along the minus strand of NZ_NISQ01000001.1, from coordinate 2,658,906 downwards.
AGTAACAAAGGGAAACAAAGTTGTCTTGCCTGTATCCGTAGAACTATTTAAAACTCCAGAACGTATCTTGTACTTAACTTCTTGGGTAATTAAGGTGTTGCCTTTTATAGAGTTATTATCTGGGGTTGGAAAACTTCCATTGTCAAGAAATGACAGTGATTTTGAAGGTTATATAGATAATGTTTTAGCTAAATATATCTCTGTTGTAAAAATTATTCATGAAAAGATAGACAAAGAATATAATCTGTTGCAGGAGATTGATTTAATTAATATTGTTGGTTTGAGTAAGGCTATTTTAAAATCACTACAGCATTATTACGAGGGTTTTCCTAATACGTCTTATGAGGTGCTGGATAATACAATTGAGACTTTTCTTAAACCTAAAGGTTATTTAAATCATATTCTTACTATTAATGATCCCTCTATTAATAAATTATATAAGATGCGTACAGGTTCAAATCATATATATTCTAGAGATGAAATGTTTCATATCCCCTTCCAACTACGAGGTTTAGTTAGTACAAACAGATATAGTATTCCAGGATTGCCTTGTGTTTACTTGGGGAGTTCTCCGTTAACCTGCTGGGAGGAACTTAATAAACCTGATTTAAATACAGTTCAAACATCATTGTTTTTAGTTCAAGGAACTAGTTATCTTGACTTTTCTACTCCTCCTGGTGCTGTTATAGAACGTTTAATATTAACTCACCAGTTTTTTGGAATAGAAGATATGCAAAAAACATTTGAGGAACTCACTTCATATATTGTAGTTTGGCCATTAATTGCAGCATGTTCAATTAAAGTTAAAGATGCTAGTCATACATTTAAGCCTGAATATGTTATTCCACAACTATTATTACAATGGATCAGGCATTCTACATTTGATGGTATTTGCTATTTTTCTACTAAGCCAGACAACTATACTATGAAATCAGCTACTCTTTATAGAAATTATGCTTTTCCAGTACAAAGTCTGCAAAAAGAAGGTCATTGTTCAAAACTTAGGGATAAAATGACTATTACTAATGCTGTGCCATGGCAGATGTTTCAATTATACAAGGGCACTTATCTAGTTTCCACTAATCAAGAAACAATTGATACTGAACTTGAATTTGTTGATGGTCTAGGGCTGCTCTACTCTGCTACAGATTTCAATTTACTTGAAACTTTTTTAGTGAATAAATTGGAAAAAGAGCAAAGATAAAAGAAGAATAATTATTCGTTTGAATTAAAGTTTAGTAATGATTACACTACAAGTTGATGGGAAAAATTCATCTGCTGTTTGCTTTTTTATCTAGTCACGGACCTTTAGTCAAAGTAAATAAAAAGCTTATGGTGTAATCATTAAACTAAAAAATAATCATTATCGAAAGGTTTAATTAATAATATGTCAACTTTTAAAGAACAACACCCAAATTACAAGTATTATGAGAATAAAGAATATCAATATATGGACTCAATTCCGCTTTTTGGTTTCTTTCCTGAATTAAGTGGGTTCATTAATAAAGAATTACAAAGACAAAATGACCCAGAAGAAGTTGGTTATGCTGCTAGAAGACTACAAAATCTATTGGCAACTGAAGCTGGTAGCACTCTCGTAGAATATATACCTTACACGGATATGTTGGACGAAATTATTAAAGTTTTTAGGAAGTTGAACGATCAGGGATTTTCTTCTTTTATGGATGGAATGGGGATACTTGCAGGAGAGATAGGAACAGATAGGGTCAATGAGTTTCTAGAAAGCCAAGAAATAGGGTATTGGTTAGAGTTATTTATGGGAAAGATTGATTGGTATTATCAAGATGATACTGAAGATCAATCAAAACTGCATTTGTTTTTTGAACTAGAGTATGTCAAGATACGTGGGGCAGGACACTTTTGTGAGGTGCATAAATATAAACATAGTACTACAGGAGAAAAATTTGCTTTAAAGAGATTAAAGAAGAAGCACATTGACAATTCAGCCTATAAGAGTAGATTTAAGAGAGAAATAGAAATGTTAGAAAAGCTTAAGGGTACCCCTAATATTGTTCCTATATTAGATTGGGAGTTTGATGAAAAGGAAGAATTATATTATTACATAATGCCTTTCATTGACCAGAATCTACACGATTACATAGTAAAACATAATGGAAAAATCTTACTAGAAGAAAGGTTATTAATATTCACTCAAGTTTTGTCAGCTATTAATCAAGCTCACGCTCTTAAAATCATTCACAGAGACCTCCACCCACACAATATACTTTTAAAAGGTAACCAAGTAATGGTATCTGATTTTGGTTTGGGTAAAGACTTTGCGGTTATGAACACTCATTATTCTTCCGTAGAATATTACGGTGCCTTCCTTTATGCGGCTCCTGAGCAGATGGATAAGTTAGGACAAGCTACAGAACTAAGTGACATCTATTCATTAGGGAAGCTTCTCTATTTCACTTTAACAGGTAAAAAACCAAGAAACACATATACCGAAGCAAAGGGATTTGAACAGTTAATTATAAAGGCAACTCAGGATAATCCTGAAGAAAGATATAAAGATATTAATGAATTTACTGCTGAATACGAAAAAATAATAGTGGAAATTAGTGTGCGTTAAAATTGTATTTTAAGAAATTTTATTGATGTTAACGGTCTTTCATACTATTATGGAAAAACGCAGGGGATGTTAAAACCTCTGCGTTTTCTGTGTAATTTGGTTGACTAGAAGTAAGTCACCTTTAATATTCAGTATACTTTTTATTTGTAGCAAATGCTTTTTCAATGGGATATTCTTCATTATTTTTAGCAACTTTATCTATAATAATTTGTTTAACATCGAGGTCTAGTTCATGGCTTAAGAGGATTGAATATATAGTACATCTGCTAGTTCGTCATTAATTTGATCAATATTTTGTAAAGCAGCGTTATTATCTTTCCATTGGAAGCTTTCAAGTAATTCACTAGCTTCGAATGAAAGTGAAATTGCTAAATCTTTTGCAATCCCTTTCATCTCTAAAATTTATAATTTCTTCCATAATATTTGTATCACCTTTCAAGTTGTAATATGGTGTACTTATCAAATGATTATTTGTTGTTGGAAGAAAGTCAATAGCCATTACCTCAATGTAAATTTATAAAGAGACCGCAGTTACACTGAGGCCTTCATTTCCAGTACTTTTGGACATGGTTTTATGGTGAGTTTCAATTATATATATAAAACGAAAGTCCGCTTATCATAACACTTGTATGTTTTTTTATTTGAAGGGTTGTGAAAAGCCCTTTTTTATCCTGAAAAAACTGCCCACAAACTCCCCACAAAAGTTTTTATTATTATTATTTATTATTAGCTCTTGAATGTATGAAACCTTGATAAATTCAGAAAGTTTAAATGTCATTTTAAATTATTTTAAAGTAAGATATGTTCCGTACTCAAGTTCAAAATTAGAACATTTTCTGGTATTATCTAAATGAACCTGTCCCTCTGTCCACTGGTCAATTACCAAGGCCTAATTATTTGCCTCTTAAATTACCACGGTGAACCTTATCATAAGTAAGTGCGGTTTTTGAATTTATAAATAAATTTATAAAGACAACAGTCTACCTAGATTAATTTGGTAGGCAGTTTTACTTTTAGTTGGTATAATTTACCTTGGGGGTGTTTATATGGATTTTTTAACTTCAACAATATTGGCTGGACTAGCCTGGGATGGTATTAAGTATATAGGTAATCTTACGTCAGAATATCTTAAAGGAAAATTACAAGAGTGGATTATAGATGAGGAACAAATAGATGAGATAGCATCTAAGATTAATGAATTTCCTGAAGCATATAAAAAAAATGAAAAGTTTTTAGAATTAGCTATCCAAGAAGATGAAGATTTACAAGAGTTATTGAAAAAAATTCATCCAAAAAGTAGTGGTAATGTTGAAGTAAAAGATTCTGTTATAGAAGGAAGTACTATTAATAATGCAGTTGGAGGATCTACAATTAACACTTCAACCACTCATAATTATTATGGCTCTAGCACGATTAGTGAAAAAAAAACTAGATTACAAGTAAAAAGTGAATTGGATTTGCTTTTATCTGAAAATGCTACGGTATTTAAAATGTATGGTCCTACACCAGAAAATACTGCTGATCTAACAACTAGAAAACATGAAGCATGGAGAAGCATGGCATTAAAATTTATAGTGCCTAATAATGATAAAATAATAACACTATTGAGTGAAAATATAGACTTATTGAACTATGAAGAAAAAATGGTGTTTATGGAATTCAAATTACATGCTGAAGGGTTTAAAGATAATCAAAATAGAACCGAAAGGATTGCGGAATATCCTAAATTTCCTATTGCCATAAATAATATTTTAGGGGGATGAAGAATGGAATATGGAGAAAGAGTTATAAATCCATTACCTCAAGGGGTAAAACAATTAGTTGAGAGACTATTATCAAAACCAACTGTCGAAGATGTAGAATATATTAATCATCAAATTTTAAAAGTTACTAGGAAAGCACCTCATGAAAATTTAATAATTTATGTTGTAGATGCATATGTCTTAGGTGAAGGCGATACATTTGAAATAATTAGAGATAATCCAACTATTAATACCCTTTTAGTACTTAGTCTGTGGAATCAATATACGTATGATGCAAAGAAGTTGGGTAAAGAAAATGGGGTAGCTGTATTTACTTATTCTGAATTAATGGGGGCTATATATTACTATGGTAATTCATACATTGATTACATACCTCCAGAAAGAGATTAAGAAAAATAATAAATTATCGTCATTAATAGAAAGCGACCAGATGAGAGTTTATCTTTTTGGTTCAGCTAAATATCAAAAATCGCCAAATGACTTAGATATATTACTAACATATAATAATAATATATTCTCATTAGAAGAGATTTCTAAAATCAAAAAAGAACTAAAAGAATTTTTTGGTTGCTTAGATTTAGGTATTAAAATAGATTTGCTATTTTTATCTTATAAAGAAGAAGAACAAATAAATTTTGTTAAGAAAGAATTGGCTATTAATATTTATTAGAAACCGCACTTAGACACATTACGGGTGAACCGTATCAGTAGTTAAGTCAATTTAGGTAAACACAACTACATCGATATGTCTGCGATCACCATCCAAGCCATGTGGAGTGTGTAGTCAAATCGAATTAATATAAGCCAAAGAGCCTTAACCTATTATGGTAAGGCTTTTTTAGTGTGGCCACTTTGAGCAGTATCCAGTTTTCTAACTAAGAGAAAACTAATAAAAAATGTACCTGTCCTTCTCTCAGTGAAAATTCAGAACTTTTTCTCCTATATAACCTATATCCCTCCAAACTCACCACCCAAACGTAACACATTCCTAAGAGAAATGTTACGTTTCCCCTTTCTCACCAACCAAATATTCATTGTTTCCCTTTTTTTCATTTCTATGACTTTTTCATACTATATTCTTGAGTTTGTTAAATAGGGAGGCAAATAAGATGGAAAAGTTTACATATGAAACAGTGAAAAGCTATCAAAGTTTTGCTAGTTTGAAAGAAATGAATGAGGAGATTCGTCGTTTTTTATATAGATATAAATCAACTTTGTCAAACGGAGCCCTTAAAGTAATCCAGTATATCGCTAAGCATTCTTGTAAAGTTATAGGTGTTTCTTTTTCTAAAAACAAAACGATCGCATCTGCATTAAATTTAGGTGTTCGTACTGTAACAAGATCGATCAAAAAATTCGTGGATTTTGGGCTTCTTAAAAAGATTCATACTGTGCGTGAAAACGGCAAGCAAGGGGTGAACATACTTGTCATTCAACCATTTTTCACTAAGATGACCACCCTTGATGACCATGTATGTGACCACCCTAATAAAACTGAAAAGAAACTAGATTCACTCTGGGCTATGGGGCCAGTCCCCAAGTTCTGTAAAACTTTAATGTACCGGGGGTCAGGCCCCATAGCCCTCTCTATATATTTATGAGGAATTCACTTTGTTCCAAGATGTTGTCGAGTATGAAAGATATGATAATATTGCAGACGGTGTATTAGATTTATACAAGAAAACTTATTCAAATGATATTACTAAGGAAGATATATTCTATTATGTATATGGCATTTTACATTCAAAAGATTACAGACAGAAGTATAATAATGATTTGAAGAAGGATATACCTAGAATACCACTAGTTGAGGATTTCTGGACATTCTGTAATGCTGGGAAACAATTAGCTGATTTGCATTTAAATTATGAAATTATTGAACCCTATCCATTAAATCTTATTACAAAAGAAGCGTCTCAGGATATTTCTTATATAGTTCAAAAGATGAAGTTTGGTAAAGATAATGATAAAAAAACAGATAAATCTAAAATCATTTACAATAATCAGATTACAATACAAGATATTCCATTAAAAGCCTACGAATATATCGTTAATGGAAGATCACCAGTCGAATGGATAATTGATCAATATCAATATAAGGTTGATAAAGCTAGTGGTTTAGATAATAATCCTAATGAGTATTCCGAAAGCTCTCAGTATATAATTAAACTAATTGGTAGTGTTGTTAATATGTCATTAAAAACCCTTGAGATAATTGAAAGCTTACCTGCTTTAAAAGTTAAGTAATTTTATTTTGGAATTAAATATAATTGTAGCCAAAAACTTAGTCGAAAAATCAATTGCCCCCGCAAGTATTGATATTATAATGCTCTGAGACGATTGGTTCGACTCCCGCCGTTAATAACATTAACTCAACAAGATGAAAGGTAGTGGTTGTTTTTCCACTACCTTTCTTAATTATTTATTTTACCCTATCCAATGTTACGGTGAACCGTATCATAAATAACGGTAAACCAAAGATAATGAAACAAATAAAAAAATCCTCTTCAATTCTGAAGGGGATCTTTCATTGCGGGATGTTTTTGTAAATAAGAACTTATATTAGTATCGTTTATTATGTCCATCTTTTTTTGTTCAATGATTTCGAAAAAGGATTTATTTTCTATAAGCTGTCTAAAATCATCTAGAGTAAAGCTGATAATAAGTATAGCATGCTTTAAATATAACTTTTTTGTCCATCCATAGGCATCAGACCAATTAGATCCTGTTATTCCTTTTTTAGAAACTAGGATGCCAAGGTTTTTACTTTGGCTTAATAGAAGACAAGCGAATTTACCAACATAAGTAACATCTACTGGCCGTGCATAATTTTTGCACTCTATTAAAAATTCATCTTCAAAACGAAAGTATCCTTTTGTTTTAGCGATATTTCCAGATTCTGATAATTTACAGAGGAAATCTATTTCATTTGTTGAGGTATGAATATTAGGTAATGCATCAAAAAACTTTAATGCTTTTAGAGTTTCTCTGGTTAATAGTTCTAATGCGTCGCCTTTTTCTTTTTCTGTACTAAATACACCCGTATCTATTTTGTCAATTAATGCAGCTAATTTAACCTTATTTTCTTCATTAAGTAGTAATATTTTTTGAAATTCAACAGCCTCTTTATTACATTGTTCAAATAGAACATCTAATGCATTATAACCATTAAACTTGCTCGTCATAGGTAATATCCACCTGATGAATAACTCGATATATCAGTATGTTACTTTCTTGTATGTTAACAGTTTGACCGCATTCTGGACAATCTTGCTTCAAATCATCCCCAAGTAAATCTAAAAGGTTCTCATAAATCTTACCAATAGACTTGGATTCGTACGGACAGTAAACCTCATAAAACTCTTTAAGAAATCCGTTTTCTTTTAGCAAATCTAGAATTTGATATGCTACTTTCATTCCAATATTTAACTCGCGGATTAAAACTCCAGGATATACATAGTGACCTGGCTTGAAAAGTTTAAAAAGACGGGTAAGAGCTTCTTTTTGTTGTTTATTCAGTTTGATTGGCAAGTTTTTGCTTGTTATCAAAAATGAATTGTGTAACATAAGACATCCTCTCCGAATCGGCATTATTGCCGTAATATTGTAAAACACTGAAATCTTGACCGTGATAGTTGAAAAGAAACTTCACTTTCACAACCTTGCTTTTCACTTCATTTTTCCATGCTAAAGTTATCCATGGATGATCAGAAAGATACTCTGCTTCTAAAATTATTTCTTCAAGCATCGTATGTATCTGTTTAGTTTCTTTGTTAGCATCAAAGAGTTCCTCATTATTCTTTAAAATATCCTTCAAATTTCCAATCAAAGGTAATATCATGTTATCATTGTTACCTGTATCTAATACAGCTTTTGAACCTGTATGATACTCTAATGCTTGTGCTGAAATTGCTACTTCATTTTCCTCAGATTCATTCAAGGTTTCTTTAATGTATTTTACAATAGAAGACAGGTTAATAGCTAGTAGTTCAATACCCAGTATATTTTCTAATCTTTGTTTAACCTCTTCGATTTTTTTTACATAAAATCCGCTTTCACCGTTGCTAATGTATCCTTTCACTTTCTCAAATCGAATTTCTACCATATTAGTTTCAGGGTGTAGTAAACAAATTATTGGATAAACTATTTCACGCTTATTGTCGTTTTCTTGAGGTAAGTATCCAACGAGATGCAATGGGAATTTTAAGATATTCACATTAGAAATTTTTTTTATTGAAGGTATACAGCTGATGACGTTAGTTGATAAATGGTCATGGAGATATTCATCTGATTCAACAGGTAAGATAAGCCCTTCTTTAATAGCAAGATTTAAGTTATTTTCCCATTCTTCTTCAATCTCAAATAAAACAGAATAGCTATATGCAGAATCGTATTCTTGTTCTTGAATCATTGAGATAACATCACTTGTCTTATTATCTAAAGATATTAGTAATTCTGTTGTGTCATATCTAGGATGATAAGGGGTTTCATCGTCGTTACTAAAAATAAATGCTTCCTGAGATAATAGATCTGCTTTATAACTAATTATCCCTTTTTCTTCTAGTTTTTTAAGTAACGTTTTTATTAAATAATTTGGATATACTTCTCTGATTGTAGTTTGAATTACATTCTTATACTCCATATTGTTGTCCTCCATAAATTTTTATAAACATCCTGTATAAAAAATTTACAATATCTACATTAATTTTAACACATAATGGATATTCATTGTTGTTTAAATGGATAAGAAACCGACTACTTTAAAAATAAAAGTAGTAGGTTTGAAATATATGTTAAACCTTATTGAGAGACATACGAAATAGTGAAAAGCTATCAAAGTTTTGCTAGTTTGGAAGAGATGAACGAGGAGATTCGTCGTTTTTTATATAGATATAAATCAACTTTGTCAAACGTGGCTATGGGGCCAGTCCCCCGACACGGTAAAACTTTATCGTACCGGGGGTCAGGCCCCGTTTTCTCCGGAATAAAACTCACCAGCACCCCGTGTGTTGCCACATACACTCTGGACATGTGGAGTGTATAGTCAAAATTGAATTAGTATAAGCAAAAAAGCCTTAACCTATGACGGTAAGGCTTTTTTGTGTGGTCTCTTGGAGCAGTAGCTAGTTTTCTTAGAGATAACTATTAAATATTAACAAGGTTTACGTGGGAAAAAGGTTTTAATGAAGTGTTAAGATAAATTGGTAACCTGAAAATGACCTAAAAATGCGGTTATTTGTAACTTTTGTAGAAATATAAAGGAAATTGAAAAAAATTGTAGAATATACCATTAGTTCAAATAAATAGTAGGGAGAATTATATGGAAAAAACAAATAAATTCTATCAGAGAAAGTGGTTTGCTATTTTATTATTAATATTCTTTGCACCTATTGGTATTTTCTTAATTTTTAAGTATGAGCACTTTAAAAAGAAGACTAATATTGTATTATCAGCAGTCTTCGGGTTGTTCTTCCTTACTATGTATTTTGGGGAAGCAGATACTGAGACAGTCTCACGAGAGGAAGTTAAGACTAAGATAGAGGCAGTAACCACTTCAACTGAAGCAGAAGAAGAGAAGGATAAGAAAGCAGAAGATAATGCAGCTAAAGAAAAACAGAAGGCTGAAGAAGAAGCTAAAAAGAAAGTTGAAGAAGAAGCAAAGAAAAAAGAACAGGAAAAGAAAGCGCAATTAGAATTTAAGGGTAATATGGAATTAAAAGCCGAAGAAGGTAAGATACATGTGAATATCACCTCGAACGTACCAGATGGTGGAATATTCGAAGTAGTGCTAATGGAGGCAAATTTTAATATTGTTAGTGATTTTTTAGAAATAAAAGACGGTAAAATACAACATACATTTGATGTAAGTGAGTGGGAACCTGGTGAAGTAGGAGGTATGGCAATGTTTAGATTTAATCTAGATGACCATCCTCAACCAGATAGTATAAAAGTAATTTATGGACAGTTTGGTGAAAAGATGACGGGTACTTTAGCAGTTGCTCATCATCAAAATGGGAAGAATGGTTCAATTGAAAATGTAACCATAGCTTATCCAAATGAAACAGCAGTGAAAGAAAAGAGAAGTGAACAGTTTGTAAAGGCTATCCAAGAAATTATTGAAGTTAGTGGAGGGATTATTGTTGATATCTCCCCAAGGTACAATGATGGTGATTGGACACTTGTTAACGTTGTTGTAAGTGATGCTTGGTATTATTCTGCTCAGCATGAGAAAGAACGTTTTGCTGAACAAGTAGGGAATACAGTGGAAACATTAATAGTAAATGCAGGAGTTAGTAAAACGACTAGTGTTTACTTTGTGGATACTTTTGCTAAAACGGTTGCAGAACCTAAGATATTCGGTGGTTATAAAATTAAATAACAAATAAAATAATAAACCCTGCTATGGATCCAGTCCCCCAGTTTGGTAAAACTTTAACGTACTGGGGGTCAGGTCTCTTTTCCGAATTTGTAAAGGCCAAAAAGTCTTATCCTATTGAGCCATGGGGGCAGGCACAACTTCCTAATGCGCAAATTCCGCATTCTGTTCAAAGGCGCTTATCCAAAAAGTATAGATCACGCAAATCAACTTTGAAAGGTTTTTAAGAGATTATTTCGTAATATAGAAAACATAAATTATTTAGATTCGTCGAAAAGGTGTACTGATTACAGTACACCTTTTCCTACATACTAAACTTACCAGTTTTTTCATGTTATTGTAAATACAGGCATATAGAACTAATTGTGGTGGAGGGGAATTGTAATGAAAGAGGCGATATACGAGGGGAGTTTTTTTGACTTAAGGACCTATTTAGATGCAAAAGAAAATCAGCAAGAAGCCATTAAAAAGTTAAAAAAAGGTGCAGATAAAGGAGCTTTTACTTGTCCTTATTGTGGAGAAACTTTAATCCTAAAATCGGGTGAAATTAGGGAAGAACACTTTGCTCACAGGCATTCCAGGTCTTGTGAAATTTCTATTGCTAGTGAAGTGTATCAAAAGCAAGTAAAACGGGAATCGAAAAAGCATTCAGTAATGAAAGAGATTATTTATGATGAACTAAAGTCACAAGAAAAAACAAATGAAGATATCAACGTAGATTATGGTTATGTTACAAAAGGTACAGAGAAGTGGAAGTACTATCCAGACATTATTTTGAAAAATAAAGAGAAAGAATTTGCGCTAACAATCCTTACAGATGTTACATACAACAAAGACTCTAAGTTAGTAAAGCAAATTAAAAATAGAAATAAATACTTCAAATCTAAAAAACTAACGCCAATTTGGTTTGTTGAAGATGCGGAACAGTCGGTAGATATAGATAAACATGTTATTCACTTATGGGAAGCTGAGTTAGATATTGCGACAAAAACGAAAGAAGATCTAGTTTGGGAGGAGACATTAAATTCTTTGTCACTAGATTATTCTATTTTCAAAATATTTAACTACCAGTATAGGGGAATTCCTAAAAACTATGAAGTTTACAGTATATATTATGTTCATTCAACAGAAACCAATATTGAGTTTACAGTCCAAAGGTTTATTAAAGATGATGACCAAATGCCTTATCGTGCTTTTTCTATAAACAAAGGATATCAGATGAGCTTATCAACAGCATTACTTGCAAAAGAAGATTTACAGTTAAGTAATCCAAGTTTAGAAAAACAACATAGGGATGCCTTCTTGCAAGAAATCCAACAAAGGCAAATTCAATTCGATAAATACTTCCAAGAACAAATCCTCCATGAAGAAAAAACAAAGAAAGTACTGAATCTCAAAGAAGTTATAAAAATGCAAGGGGAAGTTGGTTCAACAAGAAAAACTGCTCCAAGAATAAATATTCCTATTACACCTATTAGTCAAAACAATTATATCGAAGAGTTGAAAGGGGCAATAAACCTTTACTTGATGTCCCAACTAAAAGCATCTGCAATGGAGTTATGTGAGTTTCTGGTCGAAGCAGGTGCATCATCAGAATGCTATCCAACTGGTAGATACAAAATCTATCCACAAGTATGCCAATACTTAGATAGCTTAACGAAAAAAGGTGCATTAAAGTTAGAAAATAAAGACTCAGTTAATGATAGAGTATACTCTGTTTTATATAGTGATTTTTAGGGACAGACACTAACCAATAAAAAATAGTACTAAGTTTGAAAACCACTGTACCACTCTGAAAGTAGGGAAACAATGACAACCAATTTACAACAAACAATCGACCGATTCATAAAAGATATCTGGGTATCCAAAATACCTCAAGACTACGAATCTTTCTATTTACTGAAGGAAGATACACTAAAGAACGCACTTTACTTCCACCTGCGTACAAGCCTTAATAGTTTTTTCATGAAAAACAACATAAGGATTTATACAGAATTCCATTACAAAGGCTCTATTGCAGACATTGCTATGGTAAAGCTTAAGGATAAGCCAGGGAATAGTGATCATTTAAAAGATGACATAGAATCTGTTCTTGCAATCATAGAAGTTAAATATAAATCCTGTTGGAATGACAAGCCATTTTTGGATGATATTTTAAAAGTGAAAGATTATATGGAAACATTACCTCAAGATACAACACAATACTATTTAGCTTTTGTCCATGAGATAGAATATGAAAATATTGCGGGAGATTCATGGTTAACAAAACAACAAAAAGCGTGGGCAAGAGGTAGATTAACAGAATTGTCGGGACACTATATAGGAGTAAAGATGGTCTGGACTGTGTTATCTCATAATGAAATGAATGAAAATTACAAGTGGAAATATCGTTTTACTAAAGAAGATTTGATGATAGCAGCATCTAGTTTTAACGAGGTTAAATATTCTCATGAGCTTTACCACCACTATCTAAATATTTTAAAGCAAGAAAAAGGTGTAACCGAACAACTAAAAGAAGCAGTAGAATTTTTGGTATATTGGAAACTTGGTAAAGTTTCAACAACGAGAATTCCGGTGGAGAGTAATAGAGAAGCTAAAGGTGTTACTTTTAGCATTTCAGGCGGGACTACTTCTCATCATAACTTTATTCAAAAAGCTGTTTCGGAAGAACTGTTAGAATTGGCTATTAAGTTTCGCGACGATCAAATTACGTATGAGGAATTTAAAGGTGTGGTTTCAATGATGACAAAAACATCTATTGTATTGCCAACTTTTTATGTTCACATTTGGAAACCGGATACTTTTCCAATCCTTGATGTGAAAGTATGGAGAACGTACAAGTGGGATAAAGGTGAGAACTTAAAGAAGTATACAAAACCAATGTCATGGAGCCACTACGAAGAATATACAGTTTTTTTTCAAGAGTTGGTGAAAGATGCTGAGAGTGAATGGCGAATTATTGATAAAGGGTTGTGGAGTTTTAGTGACAGATTGAAGCTAGATGAATCGAAAATAATTCAACATATATAATAAGGAACTAAGGTGCCTTGCACGACCCGAAAAATCTTGTTTCACAGAAATGTTTCACGAAACAGGAGATTTTGCTAAATTAAAAGGTTTCTTCTAAGTTATAGAAGGAACCTTTTTTAGTATGGTCACTTTGAGCATTATCCAGTTTTCTAACTAAGAGCTAGCTATTAAACAATCTACCAGTCTGTCCTCAAGAAAAAGATCCAAGAATTTTTCCACAATATAACCAATATCCCTCCAAACTCACCACCCAAACGTAACATTTTCCTAAGGGAAATGTTGCATTTCCACTTTCTCATTAAACGAATATTCATCGTTTCCCTTTTTTCATTTCTATGATCTTTTCTTACTATATTCTTGAGTTTGTTTATTAGGGAGGCAAATAGGATGGAAAAGTTTACATACGAAACAGTGAAAAGCTATCAAAGTTTTGCTAGTTTGGAAGAAATGAATGAGGAGATTCGTCGTTTTTTATATAGATATAAATCAACGTTGTCAAACGGAGCGATTAAGGTGATCCAGTATATCGCTAAGCATTCGTGTAAAGTTATAGGTGTTTCTTTTTCCAAAAACCAAACGATCGCATCTGCATTAAATTTAGGTGTTCGTACTGTAACACGATCAATCAAAAAATTCGTGGATATTGGGCTTCTTAAAAAAATTCATACGGTACGTGAAAACGGCAAACAAGGGGTGAACATACTTGTCATTCAACCTTTTTCCACTAAGATGACCACCCTTGATGACCACGTATGTGACCACCCTAATAAAACTGAAAAGAAACTAGATTCACTCTGTGAGAATAAAAAACCTTTTATCGAAAAAGAAGAAAATGCGACCACTGATACCACACCACCTCCATCTTCTTCTTTAGAAAAGAAGGGGCTAAAAGAAAACCCTTATGCATACATAGATAGCACATTTTTACCTCCGTTTGTTCATCCGGAGTTTATTAAAGTTGCAGACCCGTTTTTCAGTGCAATGGAGATTTTCCAATTGTGGAAGCGTGTAACGATCGCCTATAACAAGATACCATTTGATCGCCCGCTGGAAGAATTAATAGATGCCATTATACAATCTTTTAAAACTACCATTTTCATGCATAAAACGAAAAAGATTCACTCTACTTTTGCTGGCTACTTTTACAATACGTTATACGCTAATTTCATTGTAGAAAAGCGGAAGGAAAATTATGAGGAATTTATGTTTGATGTGTTTTTGGAGAGGTTGGAACGAGATGGTGGGAATGAAGAAGATACTATTTACATTGGTATCTAAAGATACGATTCCAGCCCCATAGCCTGTTGCATCCCATTTTGATTAAATAATGCAATTAGGATAAAATTGTTCTGTTAAATCGAACGATTGCAGAACAGGTATATACCTGGGGAAAAGGCTTCGAATAAGGAGGAATGAATAATGGGATATCAACCGAATGAGCAAAGATATGAATCAATGGTTTATAATCGATGTGGTAAATCTGGTATTAAACTACCAGCTCTTTCATTGGGATTATGGCATAACTTTGGTGGAGAAGATGTCTTTGAAAATGGACGTTCTCTCATTAGAAAAGCATTTGATTTGGGGATTACGCACTTTGATCTTGCAAATAATTACGGGCCTCCACCTGGATCGGCAGAAGAAAATTTCGGGAAAATACTTCGTCAAGATTTTGAAGGGTTTAGAGACGAAATGATAATTTCTACAAAAGCAGGTTATGGAATGTGGCCGGGTCCATATGGTGATTGGGGATCAAAGAAGTACTTAGTTTCAAGTCTTGATCAAAGCTTAAATAGAATGGGATTGGAATATGTTGATATTTTTTATCATCACAGACCGGATCCAGAAACACCGCTTGAAGAAACAATGATGGCCCTTGATCATATCGTCAAGCAAGGTAAGGCCCTTTACGTGGGAATTTCTAATTATGGAATAGAGGAAACAAAGCAGGCTATCCATATTTTAAGAGAATTAGGGACTCCGTTACTTATTCATCAGCCCGCTTATTCCATGTTTAATCGCTGGGTTGAGGATGGGTTAACTTCACTGCTGCAAGAGGAAGGGGCAGGTTGTATTGCTTTTGTTCCACTTTCTCAAGGGTTGTTAACAAATCGATATATAAAGGGTATTCCTGAAGATTCACGTGCATCTAAAGTAAATAGCTTTTTAAATCGTGATGATATTACAGAAGAAGTCATTCAAAAAGTACAAAAATTAAACGAAGTAGCGCAACAGCGTAGTCAATCCCTTGCGCAAATGGCAATTGCATGGGTACTTCGTGAGCAAATGGTTACTTCTTGTTTAATAGGCGCAAGTAAAGTAAGCCAACTTGAAGAGAATGTAGCCACTCTTAATAATCTTGAATTTAGTTCAGAAGAATTACAGTTAATTGATAACATATTAAACCCCGATTAAAGAACAAGTCTAAAGCCACCAGGATGCGCTAAAGGGCCAGACACTTTGTAGCATTCATTGCTACAAGGTGTCTGGCCCTTTGCAACATTAGCTGAGGCTTTTATGTATCTTTTCAAATCCAATATCTTCCGGATAACAAGTACCCAAAATTAAGTTATAAAAACTCTACTAGGAGGTATAGTCCCTAACATGTACAGATGTTAAATGTGATATGTGGAGGTAACTATATGCGTGTTGGTGGGTTAGGATTTGTAATTTTAGCAGCATTTTTATGGGGAATTTCCGGAGGACTAGGCGGCTTTTTATTGGATATGGGTTGGGATCCCTTGGTCATCTCCTTTTATAGGGGAGCAGTGGGTTTAGTATGTATTCTTATTTGGTTCTTGTTCCAGCCGACCCGGTTGAATAAGCCGCTGCTGTTCTGGTCTATTGTTGCAGGTATTGGTGTAGCAGGGAATTTTATATTTTACTTTGTTAGTATCTCAGAGGGCAGTATTGCCGTAGCAGCAACATTGATGTATACTGCGCCCATTTTTGTTCTCCTTATTTCTTTTATTTTCCGTCTTGAACAGGCGTCATTATTTAAATGGCTGGCTATTGGTTTTGTGATGGCTGGAGTGGTATTGCTGACAGAGGTTTACAGTATTGGCTCCGATAGCATCTCGATGCTTGGACTTGTTACAGGATTAGGCGCAGGGTTATCGTATGCAATGTTCATTTTTGGTTTTAAATATGCATCCCGCCATGGGCAGCCGCAAGGAATTTTAACGATTGCATTCCTTTTCTTTACTATAATTACGCTGCTTTTCATTGACCGCAGTGAAGCAGCTTCCGTCTTTTACTCACCTGACCTTTTTTGGATGATTCTTTTAGGGATTTTCGGATCAGGTTTGTCATTCTTCTTGTATGTAGCTGGTTTGAGACGAACATCACCGACTTCAGCTTCCATCGTTGCAATGGTGGAACCAGTCACTGCATCCCTTTTTGGATTAATTGTTCTGAGTGAACTGCTTACAGTAACCCAGCTTGGAGGTATGGGAATTATCTTGGTGAAAGTGACCATCTTAAGTTTGAAGCAGAGTTGAAAAAAGCACCTCTTTGTTTCACTAAAATATAGTACAATGAGACGGCCGACCAATTGGTTGTGGCTGTCTTTTTTTACATTAAATATATAACAGATACTAGAATACCAGAGAAGGTATTAATGAGGATTTATTAAAACAATAGGAACTTATCATAAGTAGGGGTGATAGAATGATACGAAGGCCGTTGGGGCAGTCCCCCGGCCATGAAAAAATTTAGGTGCTGTGGGTCAGGCCTCAATCTCCCTGAAAAAAGAAATCAACTGGGCTGCTTTTTGTCTGTAATAAACCACTTAGTTTACTAAAATAGAAAGATAAATAAAATAAACGGGTCAAAGCCATCATTACATTCGTCTGATTTTTGGAAGGGAGGTTGAGCGGTGTTTATTCAAGAAAGTAATGATTTAGAAATAAATAAAGATGCCCTCTTGTAACAGTTAATGCAGAAGTATGGATCTGAGTTAAAACGGATCGCCTATTTGTATGTAAACGATAAAGTTGAATGTGAAGATATTATTCAGGAAGTTTTTATTTCTTGTTATCAAAACTTGGAACAGTTTCGGAATGAAGCTAGTTATAAGACTTGGCTTATTCGTTTGTTATTTCATAATTAAGAGGATGGACAAAGGTAAAGGTTTATTGAGCAGGGAAATTATTAGATATAGTTGACTTCCAGTATTTGTTTGGACAACCTATCCCTATGTCCACATGGACTCTATCCATATTAGCTCTATAATAAGTAATAGGCAGCTCTAATTCACTAATTATTGTTGTCAAAATAGAAGGTATTTTAGCCAAACTATCGAATGTTAAATTAAAATATATAATCAGTCGGTAAGAGAGGTGATTTAAATGTTCAACCAAATAGATGGGAAGAAGGCACTTCTAGATGCAAATCGACCTTTACCTAAATATACTGTCAAGAGCTTACGTGAGAAGTTATTGCTTGAATGGACATATAATACAAATGCAATAGAAGGTAATACACTAACCATTAATGAAACGAAGGTAGTTCTGGAGGGAATTACGGTTGGTGGTAAAACGTTGCGTGAGCACTTAGAAGTAATTAATCACCGTGATGCTATTACATATGTAGAGGAAATTGTACAAAAGGGAGAACCTTTATCAGAGTGGCAAATTAAGAATATACATCGTCTTGTATTAAAAGGCATTGATGATGAATATGCAGGCGTGTATCGAGATCAGCAAGTGTTTATTTCAGGAGCTAATCATATACCACCAACTCCTATACTCATAAAAGAAGAGATGGAAGAGTTAATGGAATGGTATGGACTTGAAAAAACGAAAATAATGCACCCGGTTACCCGTGGAGCTATGCTACATGCTGAATTTGTTGGTATTCACCCATTTATTGATGGGAACGGAAGAACATCGCGCTTGTTATTAAATTTGGAACTGATGAAAAATGGTTTTCCACCTATCGTAATAAAAGTACAAAATCGCCTAGCTTATTACGAAGCTTTGGATAAAGCACATACACAAAACGAATATGATGACTTTATTCAGTTGGTAGAAACAGAAGTAGAGGATTCATTAGACCTTTATTTAAGTGCTATTGATAAAAGAGTTTAGATATTGGTATGGCCGGATTTTGGAGTCAGGAGTTAAAACCCAACCTTACATTTAAAATAATATAAAGCAATCATTATTCACATTACTCGTCAACGTGCCAGCAGTCTGGAATAAGTTATATGAGGGACGGGGTTATAATTCTCATGCTTTCCAAATGAGAAATGTAACCCCGTCCCCGTTTTTCTAACTCGGTAACCACAACTTCGTAAAATCTAAATGTCCAAATGAGTGAGACTCCACGTCTTGGATGAGCGGATCAAGGGCACGTGTAACGATTGGGTGGTACAAAAAGAATAGTGCGAACTCTTTTTGTAAATATTGCTCCATTTCTTGCATAAGCTTGTCCCGTTCATGTTTTTCACTCTCAAACTCGAAATCTTCGAGTTTTTTATAAATGAATGCTTCTACGTCAGGATGAAACATGCGATTAAATAATAATGCTTTGTTTTTAAATGCATAGGAGAAAGCAAGGTGTTTATCAAACGACAATGCTAGCCCCATAATGAGTATATCAATATTATCCTCCATTCCTTCATCTGAAAAATCCCAGAAAGAGATAGGATGTAAGTGTATAGAAATACCGTACGTTTTCGCTTCTTTTTTCATCCACTCTGCTTCAAGGACAGCATAATAATTGTCAAAGTGATACAAATGGATTGGTTCTCCATGATAACCTGCTTCTTCAAGTAATCCGATAATGCGCTTTGCATCCTTATTCGGAGGTTTGGATCGTTCGATTTCAAAACTACTTGCTTCTTTAATTTCCATGCTTAGCTCTTGAGCCATTTTCTGGACATCAAAGAGATGATAGATTGCTTTTCGAAAAGAAGGTTGTTGAATAATGTTTTGTCTTTTCAAGTTGTACGCTAATAATCTAATACCTGCATCATTGATTTTATGATTGCTAGGTGTTATGTTCGTAGCATTTTCATCTCCGGATAAATAAACCGTTTTTGCGGCATCTTTTGTTACCTGGTAAAAATGGATCTCATCAATTAACGGGCGTTCCTTAAAGTAAGTGTCATGTGCTTCTAACACTAGTTTATGTGCGGTCCGTTCTTTTAAACGAAAAGGCCCTGTACCAATCCACTCGTACTCATTAAATTCTACATTTGCAGGCAATATGCAAAAGTTGATTGCCGATAAATAACGTAAGAAAAATCCGTTTGGCCTATCAAGGTGCATAATTACTTTATGTTGGTGTGGACATTCTACTTTCACAATATTACGTGCAAGCCAAGAGTAAGAAGGTGAGCTTGTTTTCATTCGGTCAATCGTGTAAGCAACATCTTTACTCGTTACATATTCTCCGTTATGAAAGGAAACGGACTTACGCAAGTAAAACGTCCAAACAGTATTGGTTTCGTCTGCATGAAAGTGATGGGCTAGGTGTGGGACAAAACAATCCTTTTCGCTATCGTAGCGGACAAGTGTGTCACCTAAGTATTCAATAAGGTGTGTTTCTAACGATATGGACACCTTCAAAGGATCAAGCGTTGTGATATCTCTCGCTTTAAATGTATGTAGAACATCCCTTGAATCGGAATCGTCTCGTTGAAATCCTAGTAGTTCTCGAATCTCTTTCGAAGAATTGGCAACCCAACTCTTTGGAATCGGCAAACGTAATATTTGTGCAATCAAATCTAGTTGCTCATCATTTACACACTTCTCTATGTATCTCTCGATTTCATGTTGAAAAGAAATTGGATATGTAAGTTTTGAGGAGTTCCCTCTTCCTCTGCCAGGTTGATAAGCTAGAAGATTTGCTTGTTTAAGTTGACGTAAGATTCGCTTCGTATTTTTTCGGGAGCAAAACCAAATCTGATCTGCCTCTTCCAATTTAAACTCGTAGTCTACCTCATTTGAATAATGCTTAAGGTGAGCTCTTAAAGATAAATATCGTTCATTCATTTCAGTACCTCCATAAAAGGGGACGTAATTGAATATATTTTACCCTTTTTACCTCTTTTGAGAAAGTGTTTAATACAAATATAGGAAATACGAAGATTTTTGAAAGGGTGAAAAGGGTGTTTAAACAATCGATATGGAGAGAACAAAATGCCGTTCTCTATTTTTCTGGAACGATTCTATCTAAGATAGGGGATAAATTCTACATTATTGCGATACCATGGCTCATATATGAACTAACACAATCAGCAGCTAGTATGGGTGTTATGTTTCTTGTGCAAACACTACCGTTTATCTTTATTTCTCCAATTGCAGGGGTATTGGCAGACCGATTACCAAGAAGAACGTTACTTATTTCGAGTGCATTACTGCAAGCGGTGTTAGTAGGATTAATCCCAATTTTACACATGCTTCAAGTTTTACACATATGGCACATCTATTTATTAGGGTTTCTCGTGGCAAGTTTAGGGGCAGTTTTCTCTGTGGTGAATGCTACTGTTGTCCCTCAATTATTTCAAAAAGAAAAGTTAATAAAAGTGAATGCAACGCACCAGTTCATCGACACTTCGTCCGTTCTATTCGGAAGTGTGCTCGCGGGTGTATTAATCGGAAAAATTGGAGTTTACAATGTGCTTTTACTAGATGCCTTTTCCTTTATTCCAATTGCCGTTTCTATTGTATTCTTGAAGTTCTTAACAAAAGAAACGCCAACGAAAAAGAGCACGAATTCTTGGGAACAGCTTCGTGCGGGAGCGGATTTCCTCTATCATCATTCGATCTTAGGACCATTCACGCTACTCATTTTAATCGTCAATATTGCCAATGGGGCACTTATAAGTATGCTAGTCTATTTTTCCCGTGAAAAATTGCTTCTTACGTCTGATCAAATCGGCTGGGTGTATGCAGGGGCAGCGGTCGCTCAAATCGTGGCCATTGCTATCGTAAACTACCAAGGAGACAAGAAAAATCCAATTCGTCTCATGTTAATAAATATCATGATAAGTGGGATAGGAATCATTACAGTTGCTTTTAGCTGGAATTGGCAAACACTATTGCTTGCTGTTGCTATTCAAAGTGCACCAGTTATTATGTTCAACGTTCTATTCAAAACAATGCGCCAAAAATTGGTCCCAACACACATCTTTGGTAGAGTAAACGGACTAATAATGATGCTAGGACTTGGTACACTACCATTAGCAGGATTTTTAACTGGTATTCTCGCAGAGTTTATGGACATTCGGAAAATATTCTTCGTACTGGGCATTTGTTCCGTAATTGCTACCATTAAATTTATGGGGTTAGCAAAGGTAAATATAGAAGCAGAAGAAAGAGAAGCAATATAGGGTTTAGGGATTAGGCTGACTTAACAAGAAATGTAGGTTTTAAAAATGGAAAAAGACTACTTGTCACAGTTAACAAGTAGTCTTTCTTTTCGGTATTCCCCTTTATCATATAGAACTACCATCTAGTAAATATGTAATATTCTTTTAGGAATATAGTGGTGTGAAAATCCTAATATATGGTATTATTCTTCTGGTGATTATCACCATTTTACAATTTAACAGTACAGGGGAAGTTGGAGGGTATTAAATGAAAAAACTAGTATGCATCTTATTTTTTGTAGTGCCTTTATTCGTAGCATGTCAAACGGTTAAAGAAGACCCAGTAATAAAAATAAGCAATTTTAACATTGATCAAACAGTTACAGAAATAGAAGTAGTAGATTGGTTAAGTAATGAACATGTTGCTAAAGTCACGGACCAAGATTTTATTAATAATCTAGTAAAAGAACTATCTTCATCTGATAATCATTCAACAAAAGCGGTAGAGCTAGGAAATCCTGATTATAAATTATATTTTATTAGTAATGGAGAAGTAGTATATGAATTAGGTTATTTTAATGAATCTGTAACATCAGGTGTTATTAGTCGCTATTGGGATTATCAAAAAGATGGTTTATATGAAATAATCCTCCAATTACCAATAGATTGATTTAATTAATAAGCAATGTTGAGAGAAGTTAACGTAGTTGCATGTAGCGAAGTGTATACTTTGGACTAATATAATATTATCAATAGGGGAGAATTTATGAAAAAAGTATTAATAGGTTTTATGTTTATCATAGCTCTAGTATTTTTATTTGGTTGTTCAATGAAAAATGATCTACCTTATGCTTTGTCAGCCGAACAATTTAAGGTTGTATATGTTGTTCCGGGTATCGTTGCTGAGGGAGAACATAAAGAACAATTAAAATGGTTACAAGATTTGCAAGACGAGCATAAAGGTGTTGTTTTAATCGCGATGGATTTGGAGCTAATAAACAAAGAATTTCCTTCATTGAATGCCAATCAATCGCCATATTTCTATGTTCTTAATCAAGATGATATAGTTTTTGAGGGCTCTAATTTTGAAGGGGCCCAAAAATATTTGATAGAAAACACTGATTAGATAAAGCAAATCAATTACGTAAGATAGTCATAACATTGATATGGCTTTTTAGATAAACTTAAGTGCAGACGCATTTAGAAACCATTGATAATA
This sequence comes from Bacillus sp. FJAT-45066, assembly GCF_002335755.1. Classification (NCBI taxonomy): domain Bacteria; kingdom Bacillati; phylum Bacillota; class Bacilli; order Caryophanales; family Bacillaceae; genus Bacillus; species Bacillus sp. FJAT-45066. The sequence continues at coordinate 2,635,602 of NZ_NISQ01000001.1, read as the reverse complement.
TTAGAGATGCTATAAATAATATTAATAAAGGGATACCCAAGTAAACTCTTACTCCTGGGTATCCCTTTCATTCTATTTAAAACACCTTCGTCGTCCAATCCTCACAGTTCCAAATATCCGTCGCAATGTCACGATAGAAATCAGGTTCGTGGGATACCATTAAGATACTCCCGCGATATGCCTTTAACGCGCGTTTTAATTCTTCTTTTGCGTCCACATCCAAGTGATTGGTAGGCTCGTCAAAAATTAATATATTCGTTTCTGTGTTTAAAATTTTACACAAACGAACTTTCGCTTTTTCCCCACCAGAAAGGACTTCGACTTTACTTTCGATATGTTTCGTCGTTAATCCACATTTTGCAAGTGCAGCACGGACTTCAGCTTGATTTAAACCTGGGAACTCGCTCCAAATCTCTTCAATACAAGTGTTGTAGTTGGCTTCTTTCACTTCCTGTTCGAAGTAACCGATGTGTTGATACTCACCACGTTCCACTTTACCCGAAATCGGATCAATCAATCCAAGAATACTTTTTAAAAGAGTAGACTTACCAATACCATTTGCACCAACGAATGCGATTTTTTGTCCTCGTTCCATTTGCAAATTAAGAGGGCGAGAAAGTGGTTCATTGTAACCAATCACAAGATCCTCCGCCTTGAAAATCCAACGACTAGCTGCACGAGCTTCTTTGAAGTTGAACTCTGGTTTTGGCTTTTCTTTTCCTAATTCAATAACGTCCATTTTGTCTAGTTTCTTCTGACGTGACATCGCCATATTACGCGTTGCCACACTTGCCTTGTTACGAGCAACGAAATCTTTCAAGTTAGCAATTTCTTGTTGTTGACGCTTAAAAGCAGACTCTAGTTGTTGCTTCTTCATTTCATAAATATTTAAGAAGTTATCATAGTCACCAACATATCGATTTAACTCTTGGTTTTCCATGTGATATATCAAGTTTACAACGCTGTTTAAGAATGGAATATCATGCGAAATTAAGATAAATGCATTTTCATACTCTTGTAAATAGCGCTTTAACCATTCAATATGTTGCTCATCTAAATAGTTTGTAGGCTCGTCCAGTAATAGAATCTCAGGCTTTTCTAGTAAAAGCTTAGCTAGCAATACTTTCGTACGTTGCCCACCGCTAAGGTCATCAACATCGCGATCAAGTCCAACACCATCTAATCCTAGACCACGAGCAACTTCCTCTACTTTTGCATTAATTTGATAGAAATCATTACTATCTAACGTTTCCTGTAGCTCTCCAACTTCTGCAAGCAGTGCATCAATATCAGCACCTTCATCACCCATTTTTCCATAAAGCTCATTGATCTCTGCTTCTGCATCAAATAGATATTGAAAAGCTGTACTCAAAGCGTCACGTATCGAAGAACCTTTTTGAAGAACAGCATGTTGATCTAAATAACCAACACGTACTTTTCGTGACCACTCCACTTTCCCCTCGTCCGGTTGTAACTTCCCAGTAACAATATTCATGAAAGTAGACTTACCTTCACCATTCGCCCCAATTAATCCAACGTGTTCTCCTTTTAAAAGTCGGAAGGACACGTCATTAAAAATCGCACGATCACCGAAACCGTGACTTAAACCTTGTACGTTTAATACGCTCATTTTTTTACCCCTCATCTAATGTCATATGTGGATATCTTACTAGATTTAGACAGGTTTTTCTATTTATTTTTTATGGAAAATATAATTTGATTTTTATATCGCTATGAAAGTGGACAAGGGACAGATTCATTGTCCAGGAAAACTATTACATATTTAGTTGACTTCCAGTATTAATTTGAATTGGTGAGGTTACCTCAGTATGAATCTAGAATAAAGATCAGTTGACATAGCAACCTATTGTGTTGGCAATTGAACGATCATTTGCTAACGCAATTATATAAAGTATAATATGAGGATAGAAAAACACGGCAAAAGAAATACTCTTGTTTATTATTAAACAAAAGTCACCATCCCTTATATAGTAGAAAGAATAAGTTAAATATTAAGTCGAACTTCTTAACAGGAGGAGAAAGATGAAAATTTATGTGGATGCAGATGCTTGTCCTGTGAAAGATATTATTATTTCTGAAGCAAGGAAGCTTGAAATTCCGGTTATCCTTGTTACAAGCTTTTCTCATTTTTCTAATGCAGAACAGCCTTCAGGAGTGGAAACCATTTATGTTGATTCCGGAGCAGATGCTGCAGATTATCGGATTGTGAAGTTAGTGGAAAAAGGAGATATTATCGTGACGCAAGATTATGGTCTTGCATCTCTAGGTTTAGCAAAAGGAATTAACGTCCTCCACCATAAAGGATTTAGCTATACAAATGAAAACATTGACCAGTTATTACAAACGCGTTATTTAAGTGCAATGGCTAGAAAAAGCGGACAGCGAACAAAGGGACCAAAGCCTTTCACAGCAGAAGACCGGGAGCAATTTAGGGATCTGTTTAAACAGGTTATTTCTCGTGAAAAATTAGGCTAAATGAGTTAAGGGGATAGAACATTCAAATCATTTCTAGGTACATTTATATGTGAAGATTGTTTTGAAGAGCTAATTATTGGAGGTTATATAAATGGAAGAAATTAAACACTTACTATCTAAGGCTTTAAAATCAAACAAAGAAGTAATAAAAGGCCAAGAATTCAGCGTTGAGGCACATTTAAAAATGAGGTCTGATAATTATATTACTCTTTATGCAAATGATGTTGTTGTGGCTGTATATGATGCAGATGACCAAGATTTAAATATACTCAAACATGACTATCGGAAAGCAGTTAAATTTTTTGGTGAATGTCTGGAAGATGAGGGAATGGAAGTATATATAGATGAGGCCTTAATGGATTGATATTTTATACTGTCATTTTTCGACTTGGGTATTATGTATTATATAAACCTTGAACTAGCAGTGCTGATTGTATTTTTTATCACGTATCTTCCAATGGGGATGTTGTGTTGATAAAAAGAGAGAAGATGAAAAGTGAATATTAATAATCGGGACCAGAATTTCTGGTTCTTTTTTTGTGCAAAAGATTAGTGTAGCGTCGGTTCTGCTACCTAGGAATTACGAGAAACGAGTTCTTCTGCTTCGGAAGCAAGAGAACCGTCCCCGTGCTTTCCTTTCAAATTGGCTATTTTATACATACCATTCGGCACTATTTTTCGTTAAAATAAACATTGTTGACTTTCAAAATTATTTTCACAAACTATAACTGTCCCGATGTACTTGTGTTTGATAACAAGATATGGAGCATGTTATAAGTATAAAAGAATTGGAACATTTGACTTTATATTTCTTGACCGTTGTCAGAAGTTGCATTGATAGAGAGAGGATTTGAGTTTGATATGAAAGAAAATTTTTGGCGTGATTTACCTAAGCCATTTTTTGTATTAGCACCTATGGAAGATGTGACAGATGTAGTTTTTCGTCATGTAGTAAGTAAAGCAGGTCGTCCGGATGTATTTTTTACAGAGTTTACAAACTCAGATAGCTATTGTCATCCTGAGGGTAAGGATAGTGTGCGTGGCCGTTTGCTTTTTACAGAGGATGAACAACCGATGGTGGCTCATATTTGGGGAGATAATCCCGAGTATTTCCGTCAAATGAGTATCGGCATGGCAGAGATGGGTTTTAAAGGGATCGATATTAATATGGGCTGTCCTGTCCCAAATGTGGCATCAAGAGGGAAAGGTAGCGGCCTTATTCTTTTCCCAGATGTTGCGGCAGAACTTATTCAAGCTGCAAAAGCAGGTGGGCTACCTGTTAGCGTGAAAACACGACTTGGCTTTAATGAAGTAAAAGAGTGGGAGGAGTGGTTAACGCATATTTTAAAACAGGATATTGCGAACCTTTCTATTCATTTACGTACAAGAAAGGAAATGAGCGCAGTAGATGCACATTGGGAGCTCATTCCGGAAATCAAAAAATTGCGTGACCATATCGCACCAGATACGCTACTAACCATCAATGGAGATATTCCTGATCGCCAAGTTGGACTTCAGCTTGCTGAACAATATGGTATTGATGGCGTTATGATTGGTCGAGGTATCTTTAAAAATCCTTTTGCTTTTGAAAAAGAGCAAAGAGAGCATAGCAGTAAAGAATATCTTGATCTCTTAAGACTGCAGCTCGATCTTCAAGATCATTATGCAGAACAAGTGCCACGTTCCATCACAAAGCTTCATCGCTTTTTCAAAATTTATGTGAAAGGGTTCCGTGGGGCTGGTGAATTAAGAAATCAACTAATGAACACGAAATCAACAGATGAAGTGCGTGCATTGTTGGATGAGTTTGAGCAGGATTGAAATTCAGGGACAGACCCCTTGTATAATCAAGTGATACAAGGGGTCTGTCCCTTTTTTGCTCAACTAAAAGGTTTATTAAAAAAATTAGGAAGCTTAATACTTTTTAATAGAAATGCAGAACGTATGTTTTGTATAATTAGTTTAGCAGCTACATAAAGCGGATGGGCGGTTGATCATCTCCTCTAGAAGGGAGGTGGTTGTATGGTGACATATGAAGCAATGAACATGCTTTTTCAGTTTGGGGTGTTTTTGGTAACCACTCTAACTGCACTCGTTGCAATGATTGCACTTGTCACCAATAAAAAAGAGAAATAACCGCCCCCACGACCAATGGAAATGCGGTTACTTCTCAGTTAAACTGTTTATTCAATTGGTCAGCCGCTCTTCATGCGGCATGTAGTTGCTTGGCTGAGTGTTCACAGCACTCGGTCTTTTTTTATTATGTTACATAAATTATATATTAATGAATGTAGTCATTGCAATTATTAAACTACATATTCTGGTGGAACAAGAAGGTCTTCCCGCTTGAAAGCAGAATTTTTATTACTATCAAATAGGGCTTTTCGCATAAACATTTTCAACTTTGATTGAAAAGTTATATCCCCATTTGGCCCTAACATAGCTTTCATAAATCCTCTATTTTGATTTAAAAACTCAATAAATGGAACAAGAAAAGGTAAGGGAATCACATTCAGAGTATTGGTTTCAAGGTCAGCGATGACTTTTGGAATGTTTTTTAAAATCTTGTTCTCCATTTCTTTCACTAATTCTCCCTTTACTTCTTCAAGTTCTTCTTTTAAACGGGAAAAAGGTCTTCGCCTTCTTCTTGTGCATCTCTTAAAGCTATCTCCCATACATCGTCCGACTCATGTATAGGGAGGAGGTTACATGTTGCAAATTCTCTTTTCGTCTCTTTTGAAATATTCCACATAAAATCACCCTCAAAATAGTTGGTAAAAATAGTATACTATAATAAAAGTATTCTAGGGACAGACACCTCAGTGCATCAAGTGAAATAAGGTGTCTGTCCCTAATTTTCATTATTTAAATTTTTTTAATCTTTTTGAAACAAATATAAACGTCACACGACTTGTTAGTAAAGGGGGGGATGTAGGTGAGTAAAGAGGTAGATGTTGAAGAGCTATATTTACAATATTATAGAGATATTTATCAGTTTGCTTTATATTTTTCAAACAACAAACAGGATGCGGAAGATATTACACAAGAAACGTTTATAAAAGCGATGAAAAATATACATTTACTAAGAGATACTTCACGAGCGAAATATTGGCTGCTTTCTATTTCAAAACATACAGCAATTGATCATCTGCGGAAAAAGAAGTTGAAGAACTTATTACCTGGAATATTAGAAAAACTGAGTAGGCAAGGTGAAAATGAATCATTAGATAATCAATTACTTTTAAAAGAAAAATGGGAAGAAATCCAACTCGTACTTTTAAAAATAAAGCCACATTATCGCAGTTTACTTATTCTACGTGGGATACAGGAATTATCCGTGAAAGAGACCGCAGAAGTTTTACAATGTACAGAATTAAAGGTGCGGGTAGATTTTCACCGTGCTGTGAAATTGTTGAAAAAAGAACTGCACTTGCTGGAAGGGGGAAATTCGGATGAAAAAGATAGAACAACAGCTTCAAGAAGCTAAACAACTACTTCAGCCAATAAAGCAACGTCCAGAGCTTGAACCAAATAGTGCGTTTGTTCAAGAGCTACATCAACGAATACAACGAGAAAAAACGAAGAAAAAGTTCAACCTAAACTTCTATCCGTTTTTCGCCACTGCTTCTGTCCTTCTCGTTTTTACTATTTTTATATTATCTACTAACTTTAGTAACGAAGAAGCAGAGGAGATAGGAAAAGCATTTCCTATCCTAGAAACTTCCAAGCTTACATTGGTCGACACGTTTGCTTATGGAAATGAAGAAGGTCAAGTTGGCTTATATTTTGAAGGAATGAAAGATACGTTACCGGTTAGTGTGGCTGGTTTCGATGTGAAAGATGGGATCGTTTATCTTTTAGATGAGGCAAGATCTCAAGTAGTTATAAAAAGTGCGGAAGGAGAAACTACTTCATTTTCTATTCAACAGAGCGGATTGAAACCTGTTGGTTTAGACGATATTTTAGTGTCCGAAAATGGGGATATCTATATTCTCTATACCGAAAGAAACTTAGTTTATCAATATAGTGAAAATGGAGATCTGATTGAAACGCATTTACTCTCAGGCGTATATTCGTTTTTTCCTGATTCATTATTAGAATTAGAAAATAATCAAATTATTGTCAGTCAAAGACAGGAACGGTTTTTCAGTTTAGAAACTAACGAGTTCATGAATCGTGAAGAACTTCCATTTCAACTAGAACAAGTGAATCGTAAGGAATCTACGTTGCAAATTTTAAAAGGAGGGAAAATGGAGGAGATTACGCTGTTTTCAGAATTAGGGTTAGCAGAACGAGCGGTTCTTGATTTAAGAGAAGAGCATGTTTTGTATACGCAAACTGTAAAGCCACCAGTGATGGAATCTATTTCGGAAACGCACGTGTATGCGCTTGACCGAGAAGGAAGTATTGTTGGAGGAATACGTATTCCGGAAGAAAAATTTATGGAAACTCCGCAATTGCCACAGAAATTTTTGAAAACGGATGGGGATTCTATTTATCTTCTTATTCCAGAAAAAGAACATGTTGCCTTATATGAAATAACGCTTGGAGAAAAATATGAAAGCCTCGCCAAGGAGCAGCTCGCAGAAGTGGATAATGGTTTTGACTATGAAACATTTGGTAGTCCGTTCCCACAATTAGAAGCGGAAATAAATAAGATATTTATCGATGGATTATTAGAGTATGGTAACGAGCAATCGTTAAATGGAGTAGCGATCGATGAAAACGGAACGGTAGTGATTGATTTTAAAGATTTTCTCGCACCTAGCCCGGCAAATGCACAAGCGCAGCAGTTATTCGAAGTATTGAAAGCTGCAACGTTTGAGAAGTTTCCGCAAATTGAACAAATCTACTTTCAATTTGATGGCAGCTTTAGCGCGTGGTGTTACTGGTTAGAAAGTACGGAGGAACCCTGGAAGCGAAAAGACGCTATAGGAGCTTCGTTACAAGATGAGCTAACACTAACAGAAAAGACTGCGGCGCTTTTCAAAGATTTGGAGGATCTTAATTGGGAAGGCATCGCAACGCATGTGCACGAAGAGAAAGGGTTAACATTCTCCTTCTATGCTAGCTTGGGAAGCTTTGATAGCGGCGAATTGACGTTTACAAAGTCTGAGGTTGCTAATTTAGGAAATGATAATACATCGTATGTTTGGGGCTATGATAATGCTGATAGAGGGCATGAATATTCACCAAATAATTATGTAAAGGAAATACTACTCAAGCATCAGTATTCAAAGGAAGTGTTAGATTACGCTGTTGTCACTTTCAACAAACAAGCGTATGTAAGTGGTGGCGTTAGAAACACCATCCATGAAAACTACCCAGATGCAGTGTATGTAGACTACTTTTCTCCACCACCTGAAGGCGAATATGGTGAATATTACTGGCAAGCACTACGATTTGTCTACGAACAAACTGACAACCAATGGCTCCTAATCGCCATCGTAAGAGATGTCCACAACCCGTAAAAAGGAGGGACAGCTATAGTGCCAGACCCTCAGTTCGGTAAAACTTTACCGTATTGGGGGTCTGGTCCTTTTTTTCTTTTTCCCATTTGGATGTGACAGAGTCCTTTTCAAAAAAAGAGATTCAGTAGAAAAGAATAGGGAATATAAAAGGAAAAAAGATTGTATTTGGGAGGAATTATATGAAAAAGATAATTTCATATGGTAAAGCAATGATAAAGGAGTTTTCTAATGACGATGTACCTTTACTTGCAGCGGCGCAAGCATACTATTATATTTTAAGTTTTGTGCCAATGATTGTATTAATTTTTGCTATTTTACCGTACCTAAATATTAACCCTACACAGGCTATGGAAGTAATAGAGAGTGTGATGCCTAGTGCTACGGTGGAAGTTTTTGAGGAACAAATTATTAGTATATTAACAGAACCTAATGGTGGGTTACTTACGGTGGGTATTATTGGAACCATATGGTCTGCTTCAAATGGTATGAATGCATTTATTACTGCACAGAATGTGGCGTATAACGTAAAGGATAACCGTTCTTTTATTAAGAAAAGGTTATTATCCATAGGATTAACATTTGGAATAATCATTGCGTTATTAGTAGCATTAGTACTTCCTGTTTTTGGCGATCTATTAATAACTACTATTGGTTCTCTAGTGTATATGACAAACGAAGTAGAAATGATGGTAAGAGTGTTAAGATGGGTTGTAAGTCTCATCATCATTGTCACAATAATCTCTGCTCTTTATCATTTTGCACCAAATATAAAATTACCTTTTAAAACAGCTATACCAGGAGCAGTGTTTGCGACTGTTGCATGGCAGTTAACTTCTTTAGGTTTTTCTTACTACATTAGTAACTTTGCCAATTATTCAGAAACATATGGAAGCCTAGGCGGAGTGTTTATGCTCATGTTATGGTTCTATCTTATCGGTATCATTCTAGTAGTTGGAGCAGAATTAAATGCTATTCTATATCGTAAAAAGCGTATTCAAGTACATGTAAAGAATATAGATAAAACAAGTATTCAATAAAGTAACAGGCCGAACCATGTATAGAAGGTTCGGCTTTTTAATGTTTAGGTTGTGAAAATTCCCATTCATGGTCCGATTCATGAATAGGGAGGAGGGTGTATGGTGGAAAATCAATTTTGGCTTCCTTTGATATGTTCCACGTAATATCACCTCGAAATAGATGGTGAAAATAAGTCATGTGACGGTTTCTTTGTTTCAAACTATTGAGAAAGAAAAGGAATATTAAAACTTTTTAATAGAAATATAGAACGTATGTTTTGTGTAATTAGTTTAGCAGCTACATAAAGCGGATGGGCGGTTGACCATCTCCTCTAGAAGGGAGGTGGTTGTATGGTGACGTATGAAGCAATGAACATGCTCTTTCAGTTTGGAGTATTCTTAGTTACAACTCTAACTCCACTCGTTGCAATGATTGCACTTGTCACCAATAAAAAAGAGAAATAACCGCCCCCACGAGCAATGGAATAAGCGGTTACTTCTCTGATTTTCTTCTTTTCTGTTGGTCAGCCGCTCTTCATGCGGCATGTAGTTGCTTGACCGGGTGTTTGCAGCACTCGGTCTTTTTTAGTGTGTTACATAAATTATATATTAATGAATGTAGTCATTGCAATTGTTAAACTACTTAAAAGTTACTCAGGTCACGTTTGTGCCAGTTGCATATATAATATACATTGTTTCTTCTATCATTTAATCTTACAATAAAAGGGAATCTGTTTAAAGGATCGAATACATAAGGCTGTAGAGGATGACTAAGAGATGCTGCCCGAGCGAAATATTGGTTGCTTTCTATAACAAAACATACAGCAATCGATCATCTGCGGAAGAAGAAGCTGAAGAATTTATTACCTGGAATATTAGAGAAATTGAGTAGCATTAAATGCTATAAAGTTGTCTGTCCTTCTATCACAAATTTAAATAATCTCTAGGAGTACCATAGTATAGAATTTGATTAATTTCTGGATAAGTGGATTCATACACAATATAAATAGGCGCGTCTAACAATGACGGGTAATTTTTGAAAAAGGGTAGATCACCGTAAAACATTCCTTTTAATGCTGTACTCATTTCTTTTTGGAAGATGTTAAATCGAATTTGGGACTGCTCCTTTGTAAATTGTCCTTGATCAACGTGAGCTTTTCCAACGACCCTTAGTCGATGGAACGCATCTTTTTGCCATTCTGCTAAAACTTCATCGCGCATTTTCCAATCGATTGCTTCATAATTATAATTGGTGCCGATATCTAAAAATAATTCACCTGTAATATCAGAATGAGTTAAGGTGTATTTACGCCCTTGAATAGGTTGCATAAAAGTTGCCGGGGGTATTAGATTAACCGTTAACTTTTGCGGATCAAACATAATAATGAATTTGCCTCCTTTATGTTACCAGCAAGTTCTATTTTCTCCCTACAGTATATGCCTAAGTGTGATTACAAGACTTAAGGGATGTCAGTACTTTTATAAAAATAAGCTATGTTAAAGTTTAGTGTTAAAAATTAAATACTAATACCTGTTGATTTCCGTGCAAGGCTGAGATTCCTGCGGGAGAAGCGGGGAGCGGGAGACCCCACAGGCGCATGCGCCGAGGAGTAGGTTTTTTCACGACAGTGAAAATAACCTTCCTTTTTACTGCCCGCGGAAAGCGAAGCCTTGCACGGAAATCAACAGCGAACTTTAACATAGCCTAAAAATAAAACCGTTAAACAGGAGGACTATGAAATGAGCCAAACGCATTCTTTACATATTATTGATTTTGAAACAACTACACATAAAACAACCTTTGTAAAAATAACTATTTATGACGCAATTTTTGAAAAGATGCTAGAAGGAGAGGTTAAATTTGTTGGGGGCATGCCCTACGGAGATATCATCCATCGGGATAGATCTACATTATCACCAGAATGTAGGCAGTACGTTCAAGCGAGATTGTTAGAAAAGTATAATGAAGGAGATTTTGATTAATATCTATTGTAAAAAAATACTTGAGAAGCTTTATCAAGTTCATTATTGACTTTTTCTTTAGTGGGAATGAACTTGAAAGACCTTATCAAGTTCATTATTGACTTTTTCAAAAGTGGAAATGAACGTGAGAGGCCTAATCAAGTTCATTTTTAGTTCTTACATAAGTGGAATCCATTTATAGATGGAAACGGCAGAACATCAAGGCTGTTATTAATTTTGGAACTGATGAAGGAAGGTTTTCCGTCAATCGTAATAAAGGTTGAAAACCGACTAACTTATTATGAAGCATTAGATGTTGCACACACGCAGAAAAAATATGATGATTTCATTAATTTAGTGGCATTAGAAGTAGAAGATTCACTAGACTTATATTTGAGTGCTATAAATAAGAACGCATAGTCTAAGGTGTTATAGTTTATGAGGTTGAACGAAGTTTAAAAACAATGGAGAAAGTTTTAACAGGTAAACAACTATAAATACGAACCCTTAATAATTGATTTAGAGGGACACCTTGAATCATTTGACGATTCAAGGTGTCCCTCTAAATCATTATTTATTAATTCTACTTTGTATTTGTTCTAAAGAATACTTGGCTAGCTTTCTAGCATCTTTATTTTTACTTTCGGAAAAAGTCAAGCAAATAGTCATCTTCTAGTATTCCTTTATTTTCAACCTCGGCGCACATTAAAAAAAGGAGTAAATAAACAGAACATTCGTTTTTCTCTAACGAACAGTAATTATGAAATTGATTCAAATATTAGGGGGAATAAAGAGTGACTAAAACATTAAGATTTTTCTTCTTTTCATTAATAATATTATCTTTCTTGAATGGTTGTAATGCAGATAATACTAATAAGGAATTATTTGAGTTTAAAGGTTCGTATATTGGAGATAACAGTGCAGTTGGAAACATTGTTAGGAACTTACCAAGCGGTGATAATTTAGAGGGATTTGAACTTAAAACAAAAGAAGAACCTTATGGAATGATTTTAAACTATAAAGGCATAGAAGCTGAGGAAATAGAAAAAAAGCATAAAGAAACAGCAATTTATAATGCTACGTTCATATTCGTTTTGGTTCAGAATGCAGAATGGATTACTTTTAATTTTGAAAATCAGGAATACCAAATAACAAAAGAAAATCTACAAGATTGGTACGGTAAAGAATTAAGTGAGTATTCGAGTGAAGAAGAACTCAGAAAACTAACCCTAAAATATTTAGAAGATGAAAATAAAATAAATGACTTATTAAAGTAAAGGGCAGCTAGTGGAATAAAAAAGATAAAAAAGCTTAGAGAATCTGGACTCTCTAAGCTTTTTACGTATGTAGTCGTTAATTTGGGGCTTTGGGGCAAGTCCCAGTTCGGTAAAACCTTTACTTACTGGTGGTCTGGCCCCGATTTCTTTGGCAAAAACTTTAGATCCTTTACCATTACCTGTACCACTTTCCTACTCGAACGTTTGTTAAGTATTATACAGAGAACAAAAAAACAGGCCCTCTATAAAGAGCCTGTTTGTATAAACATTTTAAGATTAAGCTTTTTGAACGTTAGCAGCTTGAGCTCCACGAGCACCTTGCTCAACGTCAAACGTTACTTTTTGACCTTCGTCTAAAGATTTGAAGCCGTCACTATTGATTGCGGAGAAATGTACGAATACATCGTCACCATTTTCACGTTCGATAAAGCCAAAACCTTTTTCTGCATTAAACCATTTTACTGTACCTTGTTCCATTTTTGTTGCCTCCTAGTGCGTTATCACACAATGTATTACTATCCTTGCCAAAGTATCAAGATGAAAAGTTATTCATACTATCATTTACACCGAACAAAAATAATTCTTCTTTATTGTATCATAAAACAAAATGAATTTCAAGTTGTTGGGAATAGAAAAAATCCGCAAAGAAAAAGAAGAGCAATCACGCAGCTCAAAAAAGAAGTCATTATGATTGTTGTTTTGATCAAGTGCTTGATGTAATGGTTAATTGTTTGGGGTTAAAAGACATACAACCTATCGTTTTCAAGTGAAAAGTAATCTAAGTTAATTAGTAGAGGAATAAGCATTTGCGTTTAAAAATATACCTTCCCTTTATTGGTAAGCAAAACGACTCCTATTTTTTCTTTTTACTTTCTTTAATTTTTAATGAAAAAGTTATTGACGTGGAAAATAAATTTATGATATTATTAAAATTTTGATAAAAATAAGTATTTATGGTAAGATTAAGAAGGTTACCAAATATGGAGGTGGATTATTTGTTTCAAATTGGCGATAACATTATTTATCCAATGCACGGAGCAGGTATTATTAAAGACATCGAAGAGAAAGAAATCTCAGGGGAAAAACAACAGTATTATGTTATAAAAATGTTAATTAGTAATATGCAAGTCATGATTCCTGTTAGTAAAATAGTGAGTTCAAGTATACGTCCAGTTACTGACATAATTGCATTAAAACACATCATACACATTTTCCAGAATGGTGAATCAGATAGTTTACTTCCGTGGAAAGAAAGGTTTAAAGTTAACACAAACAAAATAAAAACGGGTAAAATACAAGAAGGTGCTGAAGTTGTACGTGATTTAATGCGTATGAAGAACGAAAATGCACTTAATTCAAGCGAAAAGAAAATGTTGAAAAACGCAAATGAATTTTTAATTAGTGAACTGAGATTAATTAAAGGGATCACTGAAAATCAAATAAAAAGTTTCTGTTAAGGTTAATTAAAGCATGTATAACACCTCCCGAAAATGTCTTGAAATTTTTGGGGAATATAATTAGTAGTATTAAAAGTAAATCATTTCAAAGAACATTCAACTGCTCCAACTCACTTTTAGAGCACCATTAACCTCTTTTGTTAATTCTACAATCTAATCCATTTTAATTGAATCCATTTCATAATTACGGTTCGTTTAATAGTCATACACTGTAACGAACTCCTTTAAATTTCTTTTACGAACGTTTGAAGTTTTATCAACCTGATAAAATAATCATTTGATTTTTGCAATCCTGATTCACACTGGCACGGACAAGGATCCGTAAGGATGAAAGAGAGGTAGGGCTTTCATTGTTTTAGGTAAACAATTTAATATTAAAAGAAATACAAAGAGCAGAGGGTACAGACACTCTGAATCATTTAGTGATTCAAGTTTCTGTGCCTTCTGCTCGTTTCGAATATGATAATATAAAGATATATTTAGCAAACACATTGTGGCCAGCACCCCTACGTTAATACTTATTATATCGATGGACTGGCCATTAATTAAGAAGATAGGAGAGAACAACTTGGAATCTTTAGTTGATTTTTTAGCGGGGATGGACAACCCTTCTCACCGAGAAAGAACGGAAGAAGTATTTAATTGGATAGAAGATAAATACCCTAACCTACAGTCAGTAATAAAATGGAAGCAACCGATGTTTACAGACCATGGTACATACATTATTGGTTTTAGCGTTTCTAAAAAGCATTTAGCTGTTGCTCCTGAAGCCGTTACGATTTCTCATGTAGAGGATGACATTGTTAAGGCAGGCTATGACTACACAAAGGAGATTATCCGAATTCCTTGGAATGGCCCACTGGATTACTCTTTACTGGAGAAAATGATTGAGTTTAATATTCAAGACAAGGCAGACTGTTCTACTTTTTGGCGCAAATAGAGGGATGGGGTTAAATTTCTCACTTAAGTTAGAAAGATAGCTAAATAGAAATTTTTAAACAAACGTTTGATTAAAGAATGTTTCGATTGGTTATGTATAAATGATCTATGTGCCTGAAGGTGAATTTAACATTTTAAATAGTAATTTTACAATAGTAATTTGCAGGCACTATTAACAGTTTTTCCATTTGAAAATGGAGTGCTAAATATATTTTACAATATTAGATACTAATAAATAGTAGAGAAATTCACATACTAAAAAAGTTACTTTTAGTATGGTGGTGAATAAGATGACAGATTGGAATAATCAAGCTAGTAGAAATAATAATGTACATTCGACAGTGACGATGAAGCAGGAAAGTATGGAAAATAAAAGAATACAATTGAATGTTCAAGAAGAAAATGGCATTGAAAACGGTCAAAATGTAAAGCCACAAGTTCGTCAGGAATAGTTAATGGGTCCAGGTATGATAGTTACTTACGTACCTGTGTTTTTTTCTTATGGATTGTCATATATGATTACCTATCAATGAAAGAAGAAGCAAAGAAAAGCTAAGGCACAACTAGTATCATTCGCTAGTTGTGCCTATTTTCGTGCAAAGCTTCCGATTGCCCCCTGTTAGAAACGTCCCCGTGCTTTAGAAATACCCCCTCCCATATTTAATAACTCAAAAGGGAAATCATACTCCGTAATAGAATATGGTATAGAAAACTATTATGGATTAGGTGGTATTATTGAAAAAAACAATCCCCAAAAAAATACATATTATTGGCTCTGTTGGAAGTGGTAAAACGACCTTAGCAAAAGAATTATCGTCGGCGTTAAATATACCTTACTATGAATTAGACAATGTGGTTTGGATAAGAAATAATTCTAGTGATATAAGAAGAACGGAACAAGAAAGAGAAGAGCATTTAAATGCAATAATTCAATCAGAAAGTTGGATTATCGAAGGGGTACATAATGAAGATTGGGTGAGCAAAAGTTTTGAAACCGCAGACTTGATTATTTATATGGATACAAAGTATTCAATTAGAACCTACCGAATAATAAAGAGATTTCTTAAACAAAAACTTGGATTAGAGAAATCAAATTACAAGCCAACAGTTGAATTGTTTTTTAAAATGTTCAAATGGAATCGGCACTTTGAGGAAGTTGGAAGAGTTAACTTTTTCAGCAAATATGGAAACAAAGATAAACTAAAAGTTATTAGCAACACAAAAGTTATTAACAGATACTTCAACGGCTAATGAAACGATTATTTAAGTCCTATGCTAAAGGAGCAAATTATTGTGACAAATATAGATAAGGAAATGACAGTACAACAACGTGAAGGTTTACTCCAAATATTGAAAGACCGATTCGAGAAAAATATAAACCGCCATGAAGGAATAGAATGGGCTAGAGTCCAAGCAAAATTGGAAACTAATCTTGAAAAACTGTGGTCTCTTAGTGAAATGGAAAGAACCGGCGGTGAGCCGGATGTAGTTAGTTATGATAAAGAGAAACACGAATACATCTTTTATGACTGTTCAGCGGAAAGTCCTAAAGGTCGCAGAAGTGTTTGCTACGACCGTGAAGCACTAGAATCAAGAAAAAAACACAAGCCAGAAAATAGCGCGATTGATATGGCTAATGACATGGGCATTGAACTTTTATCGGAAGAACAATACCGAGAGTTGCAGAAACTTGGAAATTTTGATATGAAAACATCGAGTTGGGTGAATACACCTGCTAATATAAGAAAACTTGGCGGTGCCATCTTTTGCGATCGTCGCTACGGCACTATCTTTATGTACCACAACGGAGCTGATTCCTATTATGCCGCAAGAGGTTTCCGCGGCTTGCTAAAGGTTTAAGAGTATTGTACATAAGGATTTTGTTTAGTGCAGGAATTGTGGTCGGTTTAGAATAGTGGGATAAAATAAAGACCGAGTTTCGTGGAAAAGAGGAACTTTCACGTAATTAGGTCTTTTTCTGTTCTTTATGGTTAAGGTTGAATGAAATATATTTTCATCCCGCAATGCAATTGAATTGTGTTTCAATTTATTGGCGTTGTGTTTCAATTTCACGCCTTTCTGTTTCAATCCACAAGCCTTGTGTTTCAATTTTAATGTGGAAACGTTAATCCTTACATTTGTGTTTCAATTTATACATGTTGTGTTTCAATCACGCACTTTACTGTTTCAATCCGCAAGTCTTGTGTTTCAATTCACCCCCCTCCTCCAAACCATATTAATTTACAACAAATCAATCCTCACACTTCTTTCGCTCACCTCCCATTCGAAACCTAGTTTAAATGTGAAACGAACCCCGTCCCCATTTCACATGCATATTTTTCCACGTTGGTGCAAAAACTAAGGTGAAATTGTGAAAAGGAGGTTTTACATAATGCAAAATCAAAATGCACAAGATTACGTGAATCAAAGTATGTCGTCTGTTCAAAGTACAATGGGTAGTTTACAACAAGCATTAAGCTGTGCGGAAAAGCCAGAAAACAAAAACAAAATTGAACAAGCAATCCAATCGCTTCAATCCGTTCAACAAGACTTATCTAGCTATCAAGATTAAGAAGAATGCAAAAAGAGCCTGTCCATTGGAAGGCTCTTTCAACTTTTACGGAAGTGGAAATGTAATTAAAAATGTTGTGCCGTGTTTAGAAGTGGTATGAACTTCTATCTTCCCATTATGATTCTCTATAATCCGTTGAACAATCGTTAGACCTAGTCCAGTTCCAGATTCTTTTGAAGTAGAAAATGGATCGAAAAGTGTTTTCTTCATATACCCCTCAATACCACTGCCAGTGTCTGAAATAAACAGTTGGTATGAATGGCTCTCTTTTTTGGAGTGAATAGAGATCGTGCCTTTTCCATTCATGGCTTCTTTACTATTTCTCAATAGATTATAAAAGACTTGTTTCATTTGCTTCGTATCTAGTAATAACGGAGTTTCATCTAATTGTAAATCCAATCTTAACTCCGGACTATCTCCAATCACACTCGGCATATCAGCTAGTACTTCTCTCACCGTCGCTTCTTTTACAATCGGTGCACCAGGTTTAGCAATCATCAACATTTCTTCCACAATCGTATTAATTCGCTCAAACTCTTTCAATAAAAGGGGTACTTGAAATTTATTGCTCACCTCTTTGGTGAATGACTGTTTCATAAGTGTAAGAAAGCCATAAATTACAGTAAGAGGGTTTCTTATTTCGTGAGCAGCACCGGCAGCAAGTTCCCCAAGTAATGCCAACTTTTCTGAATGATGAATCCGATTTTGTAACTCTTCCGTTTCCGTAATATCGATAAAGTGAAAAATTGTCCCAATAAGGCTATCATGCTGGTCGCGCAACTCTGATTGCGAGACGAGAAGAAGGTGGTTGTCATTCTCTGTTTTGAACGTAACCTTTTGGTTTTTGCATATTTCTTTAGAAAAAAGAATGTTCCAAAATTGTTCGTTTTCTTGCCGTTTCTTTTGCCAGTACTTGATTTCAAGAGGATCTATCTTTATTAATTTGGAAGCAGCGGTGTTTAAGGAATATTTGTTAGTAAGGTTATCGGCGGTAATAATTCCGACTGGTAAAGAATTTAAAATTTGTTCTCTGTATATTTTGTCTTTCTTCGTTTGCTCATACAGTTGGAAATAGTTATTAAAACTAATCGATATGAAAATGATCGTCAAAGTAAAAATTATAAGGCCAAAAACGGGATAAACCCCTAGTAATATCGTTAATATTAATGCTAGCAATACGGTACTCAAATAGTGAGTAACAGAATCCTTGGCAATACTCTTCATGATTAGAAGAACATTGTCTTGCGTAGCTAGTGCAAAATATAAAGCGATTAACAAAGTATTTATGAAAAAATAGATGGTGATAGCAAAAATATAAGCATGTAAGTATTCAAGAGAAAGTGCTCCAACCTCTCCCCCTAGCCAAATAAAAAATTGGTAAGAAATAAAGATCATGATTGCATAAATAGAAAAGTTAAATACTTGCTTCCACCACTCGGAAACTCGTTCAAGCAAATAAATGAGGAAAGCGCTTATGAAAAGTAACCATAAAGTATTTTCTAATCCAAATAAATAAATCGTTGCCAAATATATCGAAGTATCCATAGAGAAACCATTACCAACAAGAGGTAAAACAACTCTGAATCTATTTAAAAGTAAGATGGAAATGGAAAGGAGAACAAATAAAACCCCGTTTATAGAAAGTGGAGTAAACGGAATAATAACTTGCTGTAAAAAAAGCGCACAGCCAATTATGGAAGTAATTGCTAGGTAGATATAGTTAGATTTAAGAAAGAAGAAATGTCTTTTCACCATGCATCACGCTCGTGTTTACTAGATTTGATTTGCAAGGATAATTCTAAAGCAAACAGGAGCAGTGGTCAATCTGTGCAAAATGGGGACGGGGTTTGATTTCACATTTTCAGCATGATTAGCTTTAGAAATAACTCCGCGTCCAAAAAGCCGCCTTTTTCACGATAAAAGTGAGAAACCGAACCTCGTCCCCGTTTCACCCCCCTATAGTAACGATTATTTGGACTATTTCCGACCGAGTTCCTAATCGAATTGGTGGACCCCAAAATCCATACCCCATGGAAACAATAGAATGGAGCGAATCTTTCTTCATATAGCCCCAATCATTTTCATAGATTCGTCTAGTGATCAAGCTTCCGGGGAAGATTTGACCTAGGTGGGTATGGCCAGAAAGGATAAGGTCAATGCCATTTTCTTGTGCAACATCTAAATCATAAGGTTGATGTTCTAGTAAAATAGCGGTTTTATCTAATGGAATATCCTTAGTCAGAGATGCTATATCCTGCCTACCTCTGTTCGTTCGGTCACGTCGCCCTATTAAAATAATATCTTCCATCACCATAACAGCTTCGTCATATAATACTTTGACATTTCCTCTTTCTAAAGCGACGATTAAATCTTCTATCGGACCACTATGCTTATCGTGATTTCCGAGAGAGATGTAAACGCCAAGTGGCGCATTAATCTGTGCTAGCACTTCGTGAATTCCTTGGATTACAAACGGATCAATATCATCGTCTACAATATCGCCAGGAAAAACGACAAGATCAGGATTCAATGCGTTTATTTCTTTCACCATCCGAGCTGCATGTCTTCTATTGGAAAGAACGCCAAAATGCATATCCGACGCCATCACTATTTGAAGACGTTCAGTTGTAGGAGTGTTTTTTTCTATATGAACTTCATATGTTTGAACGATTGGAGAATACGCATTGTATAACCCTAAGCCAACTAAAGAAAAAGTCAAACCAATCGTTACTATACTCGACCATCTATCAAGATGCCTTCTGGAAAGTCGAGTAAACGTAAGCAACCAAACGCTAATATGTACTAAAGGCAAAAGGACAAGCAATAAGTAAAAAAACGCCATCCATAATGAGCCAACAATATGTAGTAATGTATTTTGAAAAAATCTCCCTAATATAAACGATGTAGAAACGAATGTAAGTGTGACAATATAAAGGAGTTTAACTTTCCATGAAATTTCATCTTTCACCCAAGACTTCATCCAACCCCAACCACTCCAACCAATATAAAAAACGAGTGCAACATATATCAATAAGAAAACAATACCGAATTTAATCACATCCACAAGCTCCATTCCTAGCACTATATATAAATATATACTGTGCAATTTTTCCAATTGTAGTCATGAGAAATCGGAAAGGGGATCCAATATCGGAACAAAAAAATTCAAAATGAAAGTTTACCCCAAAAAAATTTATTTTTTGGAGTTTTCAATGGAAGTATTCTGCAAAAGTTGGTGCTTTTTTAGGTTTGTTGATGAAGCATTTCGGGTTTATCGGCGAAAATCTCAGGTTAATCGGCGAAAGACTTGATTCTATCGGCGAAAATAGGGGATTAACCGGCGAAAACTAACATCCAATCAGCGACAAAAATTTTTAATCGGCGAAAATAATAAGTTATCGGCGAATTATTAAGTTTATCAGCTATACTAAGGTTTCTTTCTTAATACCTAAACCAAAGCAGGGGTAAATGTTCACAGTATAGTTCAATAATGTGAACATTTCCCCATTCACATTTCTCATTGACGAAGTTTATCTAAAAGTATGCCACTCAATTCTGTAAAGTTAGTAAAATCATCCACATCCACTTTTATTTCCAGTATAACTACCGTAGAATAATTTGTACTAAATGAGTTTTAATATAATAAAGACCAAAGAGGAAAAGATTCAGCATTTAGAAGAAGGAGGGAAGACGAAATGTTTATAGAAGGAGTCCACCATGTAGCAATAATTTGCTCTAATTATGAAATTTCCAAGCGCTTCTACACAGAAATGTTGCAGTTTCCTATTATAGAAGAAACGTATAGAAAAGAACGGGATTCTTATAAACTAGATTTGCAAGTTCCCGGTGGTGTGCAAATCGAGTTGTTTTCCTTTCCGAACTCACCAGCGCGTCCGAGTTATCCGGAGGCACAAGGATTACGTCACTTAGCATTTATAGTAAAAGATATAGAAGAAATCGTAAAGGTGCTAATAGGAAAAGGATTAGATATAGAACCTATCCGAGTGGATGAATTAAGCGGTAAAAAATTCACCTTCTTTGCAGACCCAGACGGACTGCCTCTAGAACTATATGAAATGTAAAACAAGGACGGGGTTTTCTTCACATTTTCTTAAACTACGAAAATGTGAAATGAACCCCGTCCCTGTTTTCCCTTAGTCGGTCATTATACTAATCAAATCATATTGATAAAACCTTCTGTTGCGTTTTCTATCGTCTCCGAAAACCATATTTAATTGAACAAGTTGAGCTAGACTTTTTCTTATGGTAGGTGGTGCTAGGTCTGTTATTTGTTCAATCTGATGTACAGTAGCTATGGGATAAATAAACATGGCACGCCACACCTTTTTAGTAGAAGGCTGGTCTAGCGTAGCTAAACCTTCGTTGTATAATCTCTCAGCCTTATCCAATTTATTATATTGATGTTCAGCCATACGAATGGTGGCGTTTAAGAAAAATACAATCCAACTTTTCCAATCAGGCTCTTTTTTGCCAATCCCTCTTACTCCATTTAACATTGTATAATATTTAAATTTTTCTCTTTCTAATTCTTCACTAATAAAGAAAAATGGAGAATCAATAAGCTCTGTTTGAAGAAGGTATAGAACAATTAAGATTCGCCCTAAACGTCCATTTCCATCAAGAAAAGGGTGTATGGATTCAAACTGAGCATGGATTATTGCCGCTTTAATTAATGGATGTAACGAATCAACTTGAACTTCGTATGGATGCCCGTTAATATAACGCTCTAAGTTTGACATATACTCTGCCATTAATTGTGGTTCTGGTGGGATATAAGAAGCGTCTTTTATATCTTTTGTAGGGCCAATAAAGTTTTGTATCTTTCTATATTCACCTGCAGCCCCAGTCGCTCCTCTAGCATTATTCATTAAGAGTTTGTGTATATCTCTTATTAAACGTTCAGTGAGAGGATAACCATTCTGAATAATCTCGAGTCCTAGCTTAAGTGCATTCTGGTAATTTCTAACTTCAATTCTTTCCCAGTCTTGTTGTTCCTCTAGTTTATCTTCAAGCATTTCACTAAAAGTTACTTGAGTTCCTTCGATTCTAGTAGACTGAACAGATTCGTGCAAAGTAAGTAATTGAATAAAAGACTCATTTACAACAGAGTATCTAAGTTTCTGTTTTAAACTTTCTAGTTTAGAAGAGGCTTGAACAACTAACTTATAAAACTGCAGTTCTGTTTCTGCATTAAAATGAACGGGAAGTAAAGGTAAGTCATAAGGCTTTTTCTTCTTCATAAAACTAATCCACCTTTACATATGTTTTTATTTATATTATTTCCTATAATACAGTTTTTAGTACACTTACGCTATTATTTTACTTAAAAATAGCGCAGTGAATCAGGTGCGGGGTTCGTTTCCCATTTTTTTACACTACGAAAATGAGAAGTGAACCCCGTCCCTATTTATCTTTATAGTGATTAGCTGTTAGACTATAACCTAACAACTGGTAACTAACCAACTAAAAAAGGAGTTGTTCTCATATGATAAAAACTATTATAGTAGGTTTTGGCTTTGCTGCAAAAGTGTTTCATTTGCCACATTTAGTTCATTCTGAAAAATTCGAAGTGGCTGGAGTTGTCTCTAGGTCAGGTGCATCAAAAGAATACGGTGATGTGAGTTCTGTACCTGTATACGCCACGTTAGATGAGGCTCTTACACAAAGCGATGCCACGTTATATATTATTACGACACCTTCAAATATGCACGTTGACATGATGAAACAGTGCATACGTGCAGGAAAAGATATTCTTGTAGAAAAGCCAGCATTCTTAACGGTGGAAGAAGGTGAAGAGTTAATTCAGCTTGCTGAAAAAAGCGAATCTGTTGTGTCTGTTCACCAAAATCGTCGCTGGGATGGCGACTTTTTAACCTTACAAAAACTTCTTCAAGAAGGTACGTTAGGAGACTGGAAAGTACTAGAATCCCGATTTGATCGATTCCGCCCACATGTTCGAAATCGTTGGAGAGAACAAGCTGGACCAGGTTCAGGTATACTGTACGATTTAGGTTCGCACTTACTAGACCAAGCACTTGTTTTATTCGGAGAGCCAGACGCTGTTTATGCAGAAGTAATGACACAACGAGAGAACGGACAAACAGATGATGGCTTTTTTATTGTGCTCCACTACGGAGAAAAGCGAGTATATTTACGCTCTAATTCATTTATTAATTCCAACTATCCTCGATTTGAATTGCACGGAACAAAAGGTAGCTTTGTGAAGTGTGGCTTAGACATGCAGGAGCCTCAACTAATAGATGGTACCTTTTATGAAGAGAGAATGAGAGAAGTCGGAACGTTACATATAGAAGATACACAAGATTTTAGTATACAGCTTGGAGGATATGACCAATTTTTTTCCTTGCTAGCAGAAGGGTTATCCAAAAGAGAACCTGTCGTTTCATTAGGAGAAGCCCTTAAAATGACAAAGATTATAGAAATGGCACGTTTGTCATCTGAGGAAGGTAGAGTAATAAAGCAGGAAGAATGGAAAGGTGAGTCCGTTTTATAATGTATCATAACTATACGAAAAACGAATTATTCTACAGCGTCATGCATAAGAGTACAATAATAGGCGAACGTTTCTTAAGTTAGAGTGAAGTTTAGTTCGTTTTTCACTAAACGAACCGTAATTATGAAATTGATTCAGGTAATAAAAAGTAAAAATTTTATTAATAGTAACCATAAAGCCCAGTGAACTATCAAAGTAGGACTGGGCTGTTTTTTCTAATATTTGCAAGTGGAACATACACTTTTTTGTATTCATAAAAGAAAAATCGTTATAGGGGCTTAATCAAAGTGGGACTATATACAACCATCATCATTAATTTAATATGGTAATATAGTGGTAAATTGAACGGTGGGGATTTCGATGTGTTGTAGAGTTTTAAAAATAAAGCTAAAAAATGTTTTGCGAAAATTGTAGAAATTAACTGTGAAATTTGTTGTTTTTTTAAAATTAGTATATTGTAATCGTTTTCAAATTGGATTATAATTTAGATATTGAAACGTTTCAAATTTAGAAAAAAATAATCCAAGGGGGATTACGATCAACTTCTAATTCTACTTAAGCTTAAAGGAATGAAGGAAAATTGCCTACTTTAAAAGATGTCGCAAGAGAAGCAAATGTTAGTGTATCCACCGCATCTTACGCAATTAATGGAAGTACATTAATTACAAAAGAAACGAGAGAAAGAGTTCTCCAAGCTGCACAAAAGATTGGATACCGTCCGAACGCTAATGCTAAAAACCTCAAGAAAAATAAAAGTGAAATCATCGGATTTTTCTTAAGTGGTTTTACCGGTCCATTTTTCAACGAAATTTTAGAAGGTGTTCAGGATGTAGTTATAAAAAATGGATACGAAATGGTTGTTTCTGCATCAAACCAAAAACATAGATTGCTAGTTGAGAGCTATGTGGATGGGGCAATTATTTTGAATTTCCATTTAGATGACCAACTAATCGACAATCTTGCCAGCGAGAAATTACCTATCGTAACATTAGATCGCGAAATTGAAAACAAATTCATTCATAATGTAATCCTACAAAACAAGGCTGGGATGGCTTTAGCTGTTAATCACCTTGTAGAAAAAGGGCATAAAAGAATTGGTTTCATTGGTGGACATACAAATTCGTATGATGGAGAAAAACGTTTAGAAGGATTTAAAGAATCGTTAACAGCTAAACAGTTATCTTTCCATGAACAAGATCTTATTCGAGCAGACTTTACAGAAATTAGCGGTCTGTTAGCAATGGAGAAACATATCGAAGAAAATAAAGATGATATGCCGACAGCATTTGTTAGTGCAAATGATGAGATGGCAATAGGTGCCATTAAGGCTTTACAGCAAAATGGCTTCCATGTACCAAATGATGTAGCAATTGTAGGTTTTGATGATATCGCGCTGGCCCAATATGCTAACCCTCCTCTATCAACGGTTCGTATTCAAAAGAAACTATGGGGAGAAATTGCAGCCAAAACATTATTTGAAATGTTGGACAAGCAATATGATTCTGATTTACCAGAAGTACCAATCGAATTCGTACAACGTTCGTCAAGTTAAAGTATTATAATACTTTGAAATTGCGAACGTAAGCGTTTACTACATTTTCTAGCCAGACTAAAATGCATCACGTTACTTAAAATATGAGGAACCATTCGATTTTTAGTAAGTGATGTTTTTTACGGCCTTCTATTGAAACGATTCAATTGATTATTTGGGTGAAGTTCACGTACTCTTCTTACTCAAAATCTAGTTGAAACTTTTGAACAACTTGGCCTTTGACTCAATTGTTAGCCAGTAGGTTAATAATAAATATTAAATGAAAAGGGGATTTTCAGATGAAAAAGTTAACTTTATTAATCACAGTTTTATTTCTAACTGCGTTTATTGTGGGATGTTCATCAAACAATACAGATAATTCCACAACAGACAAAAATAAAAACGACAACGTAACAGACAGTAAGGAAGAAGTAACGCTTAAAGTTGCAAGCTGGAGATTTGGTACGGAAGAAGATAACAACTTAGAAAGACAAATGATTCAAGCTTTTATGGAAGATTATCCACATATCAAAATTGAAATTGATGAATCAATCGCAGATCCTTGGAATGACTCTTTAGCAACTGCTGCAAGTGCTGGAAATCTTCCAGATGTATTTGAAATAGCAGATATTCCTGTAGCAATCCAAAACGAGTGGTTATATGACTTAAGTGAAATCGTTGCGGGTGACGCTGATTTTGATAGTATCTCTGAATCCGTTAAAGATGTATTATACCATGATGATAAAGTAATCGCGCTTCCATCTGGACAGCATTTCTTAGGCTACTATGTGAACAAAGATCTTTACGATAGACAAAACCTAGATGCTCCAGAATACGGAATGTCCATTGATGAGTTTTCTGATGCAATTCGTAGTGTTACTGATATTTCTAATGGGGTTATTGGTTTAAACCAACCATTCTCCATTATTGAATGGTATCCAGCTGCTGCAAATGATAACATGGGAATTTACACATTCAACGATGGTCAAGTTAACTTAAACAGCAATGAATTTATTCGTGGAATTAACTTTGCGAATAGTATCGTTTCTAACAACTATGTATGGGATGAAGGGTTATCAGATACCCAAAAAGCAAACTTCAATGGTGAAAATGCAACAGAAGTATGGAATCAAGGTAATGTTGGTTTCTTCTTCGATGGAAGTTGGTCAATCGGTTGGATGGCTGAGCAATCTGACTTTAACTGGGACTTTGTTGGTATCCCTGGTGGAAGAACGGTAGTAGTAAATGACTTCATGGGAATTTCTAAATCTACAAAGCATGCGGAAGAAGCTTACCTTTTCACGAAATACATGACTTATGGTAAAGAAGGATTCATGAAGCGTTTAGCAGTTGCAGATGCAAATGGAGAGAAAATAAACAACTTACCAATTTCTACAGACCAAGAAGTATTAGATGAATTCTTTTCAAGATTAGATGTACCTGGGATTTTAGAAGCTTACAATTACATCGATAACGGTGTTGCTAACTTACCGAAAATTGTACCTGGTTATATTGATGCACGTTGGAATGCACCAACAGGTGTGCAGTTAAATGCAGAAATTCCAAATGCAAGTATCGGGCAGTTAATTGATGCAAGTGTAAGAGGAGAAGTGAAAATTGAAGATTACATTTCTCAATTAAACGATTTAGCGAACCAAAAGTTACAAGAAGGTGCTGACGCACTAAATTAGTGTTTTATGAAAGTTGAGGGAGGTACAGACATGAAATATAAGGCTTTATTAGGGTCGTTACTTTTACTTTTATTGATGCCACATACAACTATTCATGCTGAGACTGGGGATCTAATCGAGCAATCGACCGAACAATTAATAGAGCCTCATTATCGTCTTGTCCTCAACGAATGGGAGAATAATAATCTAGGTAGCACTGCTCTTTTTGAGCGTGCTATCTCTCCTATTTCATTTGAAAATACAGATGAACTTCAGCTAGTACAAGCAGCAAAAAGCTATGGCTACAATGATAGTGTAGTCTATTGGGATAATGAACAAACCGTAAGTTTTGAAGTGGAAGTCAATCAATCTGGGTTATATGAAATCGGATTCGATTATTATCCGCTTGGTGATTTAATTATGCCAATAGAAGGTGCAATTAAAGTAAATGGGGAATTTCCATATTTTGAAAGTAGACGTATTGTTTTTCCTGTTGATTGGGAAAATGAAGTAAATAAATTTGAACTTGATCGTTATAACAATGAAATAGTACCAAACCAAAAACCTATTGAACGCTGGTATCAAATGAAAGCGACAGATGCTAAACATTTTCATGCACGACCGCTTAAGTTTTATTTAGAAGCAGGGAAAAATACAATTTCCTTATCGAATCTTAAAGGTGAAATGTTAGTAGGAAATGCTTATATCACTTCACTAAAGCAAGTACCAACTTATCAAGAATATATTGGTGAATCAAATCAAGATGTTGTGTCTACACTTTACACAATAGAGGCGGAACATCCTTTAAAGAAAAACAGTTCTTATATACGACCTTTTGCAGTAAATAGTATCTCCGTATATCCATACGATACGAAACGATCTCTCCTAAACTCATTTGGTGGTGAATCTTGGAGTGTTTCAGGGGATACAGTGACTTGGGAAATTAATGCAGAAGAAGAGGGGTATTATCATCTTTCTTTTAAAGCATTTCAAAATAAACAAACGGGAGCACCCGTATTCCGAACTCTTCTTGTGAACGGAACTATTCCTTTCCAAGAGGTAGAACAGTATCGATTTGATAACAGCAAAAAATGGTACAACGAAACGTTTAGTGATGAATCTGGCGAACCTTATAAATTCTATTTGAATAAGGGGACGAACACACTTACGTTAAAGGCAGATGCTTCTCCTTTTGGAAGAGTTATTTTTACAGTAGAAGACATCATGAAAGGTATCGAACAACTATCACTTTCCATTCGAAAGTTAACTGGTAATCAGCTCGATCAAAATAGAGATTGGAATATTAGTGAATACATTCCGGGAATTGAAGAATCATTATTAGAATGGGCAGACCTTTTAGAACAAGAAAGAACTTATTTAAATGAAATTAGTGGAGGTAAGGAATCTACAGAGAGTGTTTCATTAAGAATAAGTGTGGACAAGCTAAAAGCTTTGGCAAATAAACCAGATGAAATTCCGTTCCGACTGTCGGAACTTTCTGAAGGGTCTAATTCAGCTGCACAATTATTAGGAAATCTAATGATTGACTTACAAAAGCAGCCACTTTTATTAGATCGTATATATGTACATGGGGAAGAAGAGTTACCTAAAGCGAATGCAAGCTTTTTTGCTAGAGCGAAAGATTCTATCGTGAATTTCTACTATTCTTTCACGCAAGATAACATGGCAGTTTCTAATGTAGAAGAAGGAACAGTAGAAGTTTGGGTGAACCGTCCAAGGCAATTCGTAGACCTTCTTCAACATATGTTAGATCAAAAATTCACGCCAGAGACAGGAATTAAAGTAAAACTTTCATTAATGCCTAGTGAAAATAAACTTATTCTTGCAAGTGCTGCGAATAGCCAGCCTGACTTAGCATTAGGTATAAGTAACTGGCTACCTTATGAATTAGCAATTCGTGGAGCAGCTGTTGATTTAAGGCAGTTTGATGAGTTTGCAACTGTAGGACAGCAGTTTTCACCTGGAGCTTTCTTACCGCTAATCGTAGAAGATTCGGTATATGCTCTTCCAGAAACACAGGATTTCTTCGTCCAGTTTTACCGAAAAGATATTTTAGATTCTTTAAATATACCTGTTCCAGATACGTGGGATGACGTTGTTAGTATTCTACCAGAGCTTCAACGCTACGGACTGAACTACTATACACCAATAGCTGGTGCAGTAGCCTTCAAACCATTCCAAACAACAGCACCATATATTTATCAATTTGGTGGAGATTTATACAAAGAAGATGGAATTGGCACTTTGATTGACAGTGAAGAAGCGTTACGTGGAATACAATTCATGACAGAGTTAAATACGATTTATAGTACACCATTACAAGTTCCGAACTTCTATAATCACTTTAGATATTCCACATTGCCAATTGGTATTGGAACATTTTCGGAGTATGTTCAGCTAACAGCAGCAGCGCCTGAAATTTCTGGTTGGTGGGATATTTCCCTTCACCCTGGAGTAAAACAGGAAGACGGCTCAGTAGCTAGATGGGCGACTGGTTCCGCTCAAGCTTCTATGATTTTTGAAGGTGACTTAAAAGAAGAAGCTTGGGAAGTATTGAAGTGGTGGATGTCTACAGAGACTCAAGTTGAGTATGCAAGAAGCTTACAAACACTTTACGGTCCAGAGTATATGTGGAACACAGCGAATTTACATGCATTTAACAGATTACCTTGGCCAGACGAGTTTAAAGCTACGATATTAGAACAATGGGAACATTTAAGAGAAGTACCGAAAACACCGTACTCTTATATGGTAGAACGTGAAATAAGTAATGTATGGAACAAGGTTGTCTTCGATGGAGAAAATATTCGCTCCGCAGTGGATGACTCTGTAATTACGATTGATCGAGAA
This sequence comes from Bacillus sp. FJAT-45066, assembly GCF_002335755.1. Classification (NCBI taxonomy): domain Bacteria; kingdom Bacillati; phylum Bacillota; class Bacilli; order Caryophanales; family Bacillaceae; genus Bacillus; species Bacillus sp. FJAT-45066. The sequence continues at coordinate 2,605,805 of NZ_NISQ01000001.1, read as the reverse complement.
ATGAGACGTAAGTTAGAGGAATTTGGTTATATGGAAAATGGGAAAGTGGTCAAACCATATACGATTCCAACGATTGAGAAAGTGGAAAGGTGGCTAGGAACAGATAATGAAAAATAATCAGCATTTAAGTACATCCATATTTCTGGCCCCTTATATGATTCTGTTTTTTACGTTTATTATTATCCCAGTAGTAGTGGCCATTGCATTATCGTTTACGTACTTTAACGCAATCCAAATGCCAACGTTTGTAGGATTTTTAAACTATGTCAATTTATTAACGCAAGACCATATCTTTATGCAATACGTACTACCTAATACATTGATATTTGCATTTATAGTAGGACCAGGAGGATACATTCTTGCCTTTATCCTAGCTTGGACACTGGCACAAATTCCAAAGCTACCAAGAACCATTCTTGCCTTAATAATTTTCTCCCCTTCCATGACAGCTGGTGTTGCCATGGGAGTGGTGTGGAAAATCATTTTTAGTGGTGACGAATTTGGATACTTAAATAACCTTTTAATTAGAATGGGTATGATCTATGAACCTATTCAATTCCTTCAATCACCAGAACATCTTATGACAATTATGATTGTGGTAACTTTATGGGGAAGCATGGGTGTTGGATTTTTAGCGATGCTATCTGGAGTCTTAAATATTAACAAGGAAGTATTTGAGGCTGGTTATATCGATGGAATAAGTAATCGATTCCAGGAAATCATCTATATCACGATTCCCTCGATGAAACCGCAAATGTTCTTCGGCGCCGTAATGGCAATTGTTGGAACATTCCAAGCTGGAGCAATCGGGGTTGAATTATCAGGAGCGAACCCTACTCCGCAATATTCCGGACAACTTATGGTTAACCATTTAGAAGACTTTGGTTTTATTCGTTATGAAATGGGATATGCTGCGGCAATTTCTGTATTGTTATTACTATTTATTTACTTTTTTGCGAAAATTGCCAGTAAGTTATTTTCAGAAAAAGACTAATCCATTATCTATATGTCATCCAATTTCTTTATTAGGAGGAGCTGAGTATGTCTTCATTTCATGGGACGAAGTTAAATCCAGATAAATATCATCGAAGTCAATTGAAATTTTATCTTTTTCTTATTCCTTTAGCGATATTTATGGTTTTACCAATAATCTTTATCATATCTCACGCATTTAAACCTTTAGATGAGTTATTTGCTTATCCACCAAGGTTTTTTGCAGAAAAACCGACAATGCAAAACTTTGCTGATTTGTTTTCACTTACAAATGCAACAGGTGTTCCGATATCTAGATACTTGTTTAATAGTATTGTAGTAACTTCAGTAGTAGTTTTCCTTACAGTTTTAATTAGTACGATGGCAGGTTATGTTCTTTCTAAAAAAAGATTTAAATTAAAGAAGACAATCTTTGAAATAAATACACTTGCTTTAATGTTTGTGCCAGCTGCAGTAGGGATACCACGTTATTTATTAATTGAAGAGGTTGGCTTACTTGATACATTTTTTGTTCACATTTTTCCTTTACTTGCAATGCCAGTAGGCCTCTTCTTAGTGAAGCAATTTATTGATCAAATACCAAATGAATTAATAGAGGCAGCTCAAATGGATGGCGCTTCCGATTTCCGTATATTCGCCACCATTATCGTACCTTTAGTAAAACCTGCGATTGCGACCATTGCGATTCTTTCATTCCAAATGGTTTGGAATAACGCAGAAACATCTGTCCTATACGTTAATGATGAAAACTTAAAGACATTTGCCTTCTTTATGTCAACATTAGCGTCAGATACTGGTAACTCTGTAGCAGGTCAAGGGATGTCAGCTGCGGCATCGTTAATCATGTTTATTCCGAACTTAGTTATTTTCATTTTCTTACAAAGTAAGGTAATGAACACAATGGCACATTCAGGTATTAAGTAATGTTAGGAGGAAGGGAAATGAGGAAAACGTTCATCGTGGTGTTTTGCCTTCTGTTAATAGGTTTGTTTCCCATACATTCCTCTGCAGCCGGTTCTGTTCCGTATAAGACAGAAACTTTATCGGCTGATGGAAATGTTATCGAAACGCAAACAGCATATGTTCCAATCGGAATATTTGAAAATGATGCAGAGATTGTATCTCCAGAACATGTCTTTATCGATGAAAATGACTATATATACATTGCTGATTCTGGTACACAATCCGTAACAAAGTTTGATGAACAAGGAAATGAATTATTGAAATTTGGTGAAGGAATCCTTCAGCAGCCTTTAGGCGTGTTTGTAAATCATGAGAATGATGTGTATGTAGCCGATTATGCGGCCGAAAAAGTGTTTCGATTTTCAGAAAGTGGGGAGCTCGTTATGGAATACGGGCGTCCTGACTCTCCTTTATTCGGAAAGAGGACAACTTTTAAACCTCAAAAAGTTTCTGTAGATTTACGCGGAAATATTTACATTATTAGTGAAGGATCGACGAACGGTATCATTCAAATAAATCAAGATGGTTCGTTCCTAGGGTTTTACGGAGTAAATAACTCTCGTCCATCACTTTTAACATTCTTGCAAGATTTAATTACAACACAAAATCAAAAAGCAAATTTATTCATGAAGGTTCCTCCTGCACCTACGAACATCACGATTGATGAAAAAGGATTAATTTATACAATCACTTCTGGTACAGACTGGGAAGTAATTCGAAAGTTAAATATCGCTGGATCCAATATGTTACCTTCTGCTATTACAGAAGTTAGCAACTTACGTGATCTTGCGATTGGTCATATCGGAAACATTTATACAATCGGTAATGATGGAAAAATTTATGAATATGATCGATTCGGAAATCTACTATTTATATTTGGTGGGAGAGAAGATGAAACGAATCGTAATGGTCTTTTCATGCAGCCTACTAGTATAGAGGTGGATAACCTAGGTAGATTATATATTGCAGATAAAGAAAAAGGTACGGTTCAGATTTTTGAGCCAACCGATTTTACGGCAAAGCTACATGAAGGTCTCGCTTTATATGCAGAAGGTTTTTATGTGGAAAGCCAAGATAATTGGACAGAAATATTAAATTTGAACTCATCCTTTGGCTTAGCGCATACTGCAATGGGCCAAGCCTTCTATAAACAACAACAATACGATGAGGCATTAGAAGAATTTAGATTAGCAGAAAATAAAGTTGGCTATTCAGACGCGTATTGGGAAATTCGTCAAAGCTGGATGCAACAAAATTTAAGTAAAGTTTTTTTACTACTTGTAGGGCTATTTATTTTATGGTCTGCTGTGAAATTTGTCGATAAGAAGAAAGGCATCCTTCAACCGGCGAAAGACATTTTAACAAAAGTGAAAAACCAAAAGCTAATATCGGAGCTTTTATTCATCCTTAAGTTTATGAAACATCCAATTGATAGTTTCTACTATATAAAGAGGGCGAATAAGGTCTCGGTTTTAGCTGCAACGATTCTATACATTATTTTATTTATAGAATACTTAATGACGATCTATTGGACTGGTTTCTTATTCTCCAATAGAAGTCTAGTCGACATTAATCTATTTATGGAAATAGGTACACTGTTTGTTCCTATCTTCTTATTTATCACTGCTAACTATTTAGTTAGTACGATAACAGATGGAGAAGGGAGATTTAAAGATATTTATATTGGAACCATTTATTCCTTAGTTCCAGTTATTTTATTCTTAGTCCCAATTGCCATCGTGTCCAATGCATTAACAATAAACGAATCGTTTATTTACACGTTCTCCATGCAGATTATTACGGTATGGTCTGCGATTATACTATTCATAATGATTCAAGAGATTCATAATTTTACGTTCTTCGAGACGATCCGTAATATACTTGTAACAATTTTTACGATGCTAATAATCGTTCTTGTATTCTTTGTAATCTATGTTTTACTTGACCAAGTTTATGACTTTGTACTATCGATCATTCAGGAGGTGATTCTTCGTGTCTAAGAAATGGATATTGCTACTAATTGTTCTGATATTCCCAATACAAGTTATTGCGACGTCCTTATCTAATGAAGAACCAGAAACAGAAGTGACGGAAGTACAAGAGGAGCTTTCTAAACAGACGTTCCGATATTCCTCCAATCAGTTTACAAAGCCAGAGAGAGATGTTTCTCCTATTGAAGTAGAAACAAGCATGGATGGCTTTGAACAGGTTGCTCAAAATTCAACATTAGCACTATATGTTCATCCTGATTCTCTAGCTTTGAAAATAATGGATCAAAGAACTGGCTATGTTTGGAACTCAGGTTTAGAGGAAGATGGAGATTATCGTTTAAATACAAGATGGAGAAATATGGCGAATTCTGCTGTGACCATTACGTACGTAGATGATAAAAATAAGGAAGCGAGCGAAGACCTTATCTCCAACAACATTAAGCCTAATATGCAATTTATAGAGAATGGCTTTACGGCAGATATTGAATATAAAAATGCAGGTATTGCTTTTCAATTACAAGTTACATTAGAAGAAGATTCCATTGTGGTTTATGTTCCTGAGGAAAAACTAACCGAAGACGGAAAAGTGAAGTTAGTATCTATGCGTCTTTACCCGTTCTTAGGAGCAGTCGAATCCAAAACAATAGATGGATACATGTTTATCCCGGATGGTAGTGGAGCCTTAATGAGATTTGGTGAACGTACAAGTGCTAATTCACCTTATCAAGCATTTGTTTACGGAAAAGATGAAGGCTATTCTCAAGTAGTCTCTGACCCAAACAATGATATAAGCCCACCAGAAAAAATTTCGATGCCAGTATTTGGACTCGTACACGGGGCAAAACAACATGGATTATTCACGATTATTGAAAGCGGAAGCTTTAATAGCGAACTTGTCGCATATCCAGCTGGTGTATCGACAGATTTCAACTGGATTTATTCTGAGTATCATTATCGTTACCAATACTTCCAACCAACTAGTAGAAGTATGAGCGGTTATAGAACGTATCAAAATGAAAGAAATCAGTTCGATATTCAACAAAGAATTGCATTTTTAGCGGACGAGGATGCTGATTATGTAGGAATGGCTAAATACTATCAAGACTATTTAGTCGAATCTGGAAAGCTCGCGAAAAATGAAGACCGTGCGGATGTACGATTAGAATTTTTAGGCGGCGAAGTGAAAAAAGGATTAATATGGGATACCATTGTTGAAATGACTAGTATTAATGACTTGCCAACATATATCGATAAGCTTCAACAACAAAATGTAGATAAAATGAATGTTGTTTATCGTGGATGGTCAAAAGGTGGGTTAACTGGTACCTTACCGAAAAAGTTCCCAATCGAAAAGAAATTAGGTAGTACTTCTGACTTTGAAGATGCTATTAACACTTTAGAAGGAAAAGAAATTGATCTTTCTTTCTACACAGATTATACAAAGGCGTTTAGAGGGGCTTCTGGTTATTCTGGAAGCACGGATGTAGCTAGAAAAATAAATGGAGAAACGATGCAATTTAAAAGGTATGACAGAGACTACTATTTATTAAGTCCGTCAGTTTCTCTTGAAATGGCACAAAACGACATGAAAGAATACGAAAAACTAGGTATTTCTAACATAGCAATTGATTTAACAGCTAGCATGTTATTTTCTGATTTCAATTCTAGAAGAACAACGAATCGTTCCGACAATGTAACTGTCTATACAGAAATGCATCAATTATTATCAGAAGAGCTTGGGCCTTTATCTTTATATAAGCCGAATGATTATTTATGGTCAGAGACAGGGCGTTACTACGATATTCCAATGTATTCTTCTAATTATAGTTTTGTAACGGATACGGTTCCGTTTTTGCAAATTGTATTAAAGGGATATGTACCATATTACGCTCCGTTTTCAAACTTCCACTTTAATAGGGATGAAGAAGTGTTAAGAATGATAGAATATGGTGCAAACCCATCGTTCTATTTAACAACGGAACCATCTCATTTATTGATGAATACACCTTCAAGAGATTTATATACGTCACAATTTTCTGTATGGGAAAGTGAAATTGTAAGACAGTATGAACTTGTTCAGGAAAGTCTTGGTCAAGTGGAAGGTGCTACGATTGAAAGTCGTTATGTTCACCAAAAAGGTGTAGTGGAAGTGACCTACTCAAACGGAGTATCTATCATTGTCAACTATACGGATCAACCGTTTGTGACAGAAGGGGTTCAAGTAGAGGCATCTGGTTTTCAGGTCATGAACAAGGGGGATAAGACATCATGAAAAACCTTTCGATGAAAACGAAAAAAAGTTTGATTGGCCTTGCATTTATTTCCCCCTGGCTAATTGGCTTTGCTCTACTAACGGCATTTCCGGTATTTTATTCCCTCTTTTTAAGCTTTCAAAAGGTGAGGGTTACAACAGAGGGGATTCAAACTGATTTTGTAAAGTTTTCAAACTTTGAATATGCATTCGCTGTAGATGCAGTTTTTACACAAAAAATATTAACATTCATACAGGAGTTAGTACTTTCTGTTCCAATTATTATTGTTTTCTCTTTAATCATCGCGTTACTTTTAAATATGCCGATTCGATTTAAAGGGTTTTTCCGAACAATATTTTTCTTACCAGTTATTATTGCCAGTGGACCTGTTATGAGGGAGTTAATGGAACAAGGAGTTACTTCCATCCCTTCCATTGAGGAATATGCGATTTTTGCAATGATGATGTCGGGGACGGAAGGTTTTTTAAATACGATTGTTATTTATTTAATGGATAACCTTATTTTCATTCTTTGGTTCTCAGGTGTACAAATTTTAATTTTCTTAGCTGGATTACAAAAGATGGATAAGCAAATTTATGAAGCGGCAAAAATTGATGGTGCTTCTAATTGGGAATGTTTCTGGAAAGTAACACTACCAAGCCTGATGCCAATGGTCATCGTTAATACGATTTACACGATTGTTATGTATTCAATATTTGCTTTAAATCCAGTTATTGATCATATTCAAGTCAATATGTTCAACATTAATACAGGATTAGGTTATGCATCTGCACTTGCTTGGATTTATTTCTTAGTAATTGCGGTCATATTATCGTTAAGTGTAGGGTTACTTACAATGAGAGTGAACAGAAAATATGGATAAGGAGGGATTATAGTGGCAAGCAAAGTATTAGAGTATAAGGAAAAAATAAGTCATGCTAGCAGTTCGGTTTTACGATTTTTCCTCGGTCATAGAGGGCAAACTGGACTGATTTTAAAGGCTTTCGTATACATCCTATTAATAGGAATTGGCTTTGTTTATTTATACCCTTTATTATATATGGGATCATATAGCTTAAAGTCACTATCGGACATCCTAAATCCTCTAGTAAATTGGATTCCGACACAGATTTATTTAGACAACTATGGAAGAGCCAATGACGTCCTAAAATTCCTTCCGACATTAGTTCAGACATTGTATGTAACAGTTCTACCTGCTGTAGCACAGACTGCTGTTGCGGCAGTAATTGGATATGGTTTCGCAAGATTTGAGTTTCCATTTAAGAAAACGTTGTTTGTATTCGTTTTAGCAACATTTATCATACCGCCGCAATTAACAATGATCCCTAGATATGTATTCTTTAATGAACTAGGCATTCTAGGAAACATTCAATCATTCTTTATTCCGGCTGTGTTAGGGCAAGGAATCAATAGTGCTATATTCATTTTAATCTTTTATCAGTTCTTTAGAATGATACCGAAATCTTTAGAAGAAGCAGCTCAGTTGGACGGTGCTGGATATTTCCGCATATTCTTCACTATCGCAATTCCAATGGCGGTGCCAGCTTTCATCATTTCATTCTTATTCTCTTTCGTATGGTATTGGAATGAAACTTATTTAGCTGCTCTATACTTTGGTAACTCATTAACAACATTACCACTAGAATTGAATAAATTCGTTGCCACGTACAATCAGTTGTACTCAGGAGCAGAAGGTGGAGCAGATAATAACATCAACGAAGGTATAAGAATGGCAGGTACCATGCTAACGATCTTACCACTTTTAGTTGTGTACTTCTTAACTCAAAAATGGTTCGTAGAAGGTATCGATCGCTCAGGTATAACTGGAGAGTAAATATTAAGAAAATAGTCAGCAATCTAGGTTGCTGACTTCAATTGTTTAAAGGGTTGAAACGTTTCAGTGCTATTTGTTGAATTGACATAATTGGGCTGTGTTAAAGTATATTGCTGATTTTAAAAACCTCTCTAGCAGATGATTTCCGTGCAAGTCGGAGACTCCTGCGGGAGAAGCGGGGAGCGGGAGACCCGCAGTCGCGAATGCGATGAGGAGGCTCCCGGCCCGCCCGCGGAAAGCGGAGACTTGCGCGGAAATTATCTGCGGTATTTAACAGAGTTTAAAAAAATAAATGAATCTGGAGATAAATACATGAAAACAAAAAAACAAGCACTAATAATAGGATCTATTGCTGCTCTTGTCATTATTTTCACGGTTGCAGCTGCAGTTAATTTTATAGCAAATAAAGATGATTCCGTAAAAATAAATAAAGATGAACCAGAAATTTTAGAATTAGAAAGCCAAAAAAACTTTGAATTTTTTTGGAACGAAGCAAATGTTGATCATAATAGCCAGGGTTACGGCTTAATTCGTGACAGAGCTCCAGGTAATCCAACATTATCTAGTATTGCATCAGTCGGTTTTGGCTTAACAGCCATTACGATTGGTGCGGAAAGAGGTTGGATTACAAAAGAAGAAGCCGAAGAGCGCGTAAACGGTACGCTCGATACGATGCTTAATAACGCTGAACATATTAATGGAGTATATTATCACTTCTTAAATATGAACACCGCAAAACGAGCTGGAAAAAGTGAAGTGTCCATTATTGATACTGCCATTTTAGTAAGCGGTGCCCTACAAGCTGGGGAATATTTTAAAGGTGACATTAAGAAAAAAGCAGACGAACTTTATAAGCAAGTAAACTGGGAATGGTATTTAAATCCAGACCGTAATATGTTTTACATGTCTTACACACCAGAAGATGGATTCTCTGGAGCTTGGGATTTTTATGCTGAACAGCTAATGCTTTATTTTCTTGCGGTTGCATCTCCTACACATCCAGTAAATGAAGAGACTTTTTATGATTTTATCCGACATGAGCAAGCGTATGGAGATGGGGAGCCATTTATTCATTCTTGGTTCGGTTCTATCTTTACGTATCAGTTTTCTCATGCTTGGTTTGACTTACGAGGGAAAGTGGATAGAGAGGGAGTAGACTGGTTCGAAAACTCGGTCATTGCATCCATTGCGAGCAGACAATTTTCTATTGATAATATGGACAGGTTTGAAACATTTGGTCCAGATGCGTGGGGATTAACAGCGAGTGACGGTCCAAAAGGTTATGAAGGTTTATATGGTTCATCTCCTTCTGGTTATGACAACACGGCACATTTCACAGACGGAACAATCGCGACAGCTGGTGCAGCTGGTTCAATTGTATTTACTCCGGAAGAGTCCATCGCGGCTTTAGAAAACTATTATGAGAACTTCCCAGAATTATGGGGAGAACACGGCCTTAAAGGAGCTTTTAACTTAGATTTAACACCTCATTGGTATGCAGAGGATAGTTTAGGGATTGATAAAGGTATCACGTTACTAATGATAGAAAATTATCGATCAGACTTTGTTTGGGAGACAATGATGAAAAATAAGTACGTGCAAGAAGGTATGAAAAAAGTTGGATTAGTAGATTCCAAAGAGTAATTAAGGGGACCTTCCATGTCAGTATTAATGAATCAAGGTTACAAATGGAAGGGAATCGTTCTTATTTGCGGTAACTATGATGAAGTAACACAAGATACAGTGATTTATGAAAATGGTGAGTTATTATTTGGTGGTGAAGCAATTGAATTACCACCTAGATATCTTCTGTCATTATTGTTAGAAATTATGAAATCTTAGATGGCGTTGAAATTGAATACGCAACAGTAGAAATGACGAATGTAACACAGGGTGATCAATTTACGGAAATGACCATTAAAACTATAGGCACGAATGGAATGTTGAAGTTGGATACGGACGGCCAATGGAAAATGGTTGTATTTTTATCAAAGATATTAAAAACCAACTACTATTTTCAGAGGTGCAAAACAGGAAATCGCAAGGCAATACACAATAGCTATCACATCACTTTCACATTGCATTTCACAGTATAATTCACAACAAAAAGGACTTAGAAATTTTCAGTTCTCTAAGTCCTTTGATTATATTTGATTCTTTAACTAACGCCACGCGATAGTTGAAGAGCTGAAAAGTTATTTAGAAACTGACCGAACCCTGGTAAAGCTATATTCCATAATAAGGCTTCATGTTTTTTAGGCTTTCTATACTCCTTCATCCTCCATCACTCACTTCAACAGATGATTGCGTTCTTCTGTTTGAGGTGGTTCTTCCATCCAACCATTTTTAATCATAATTTTTGCACCTTTATGAGCATATTCAAATACATCTTTCATAAAAATCGCCAGTTTAGGTGGCAAATCATTTCGTAAACTCAAAGCAGTCCCTAATGAGCCACTTCCCATCGAAAAACTACAAAAAAGACTCGTGCAATACATCATCAACTTATCGGAAAAGGGTGGTATTGTTGAACGAGTTGCATTGCCACCTGCTGTTTGAGGAACTTGTGTCCCGTTTTCAAGCAAGACTTCACTAAATTCCTTTATCATACTTTTAGCAAGTTCAGCACCCTCATTAAAGAAGGTTTTTACTTCTTTTTCATTTGCACATTGAGCAAAACCTATAATCATTTGAAGACCCGTAATATTTGATTCAATCGAATGATGAAGATGCGCAACTTCCACTGTATTTAATGAACGTTTTTCGCTAAACGGACTAACGGAGTGTCCAGTCAAATAATGCTTATCTTTCACAAATTCAACTGATTTTGGCATAGAAACATGAGGAGATTTAACAAGTAATCCTTTTTCAAGTAAATATTGTGTACAAAGGTTGTAATACTTTTGCGTAATGGCAGCTAGCTCGTTCACCATCAGTATAATATCTTCTCGATAAGTCATCGTCATATTTAATGCGTGAAGCCCCGTACTAATTTGTTTCAATAGGCGAACAAACATGATGTCAAAACCATTATCATATAATTTCGGCACCTCTTTGTTGACATCCTCAGCTATGAAGCCAACTGGGATGACCGCCCCTTCATTTTGAAAAATTTCTATAATAGTACCAACATAAGGGGCTATCTCTCCATATAGATTATTCATAATAGTCTTGGCTTTTTCGTCATCGGCTTGCTCTATAAAATATTCTAACATACGTAAAATCATTGTCTTTTCTTGATACGTAAGCCATAATACACCTAATTCAGATGACGTAATTGCTGATTTTTCTGGCATATAATTTCCTCCAAAAATTTTTTATCTGCTTAGGTTTAGCTTAATATGGTATCTTCATTCACTTTTTTTATACTATTTTACTCATTTTCCTTCCACATAAAACCGATAGTTTAAGTACAAAATCGCACAACGGAACGTTTGTAATTAATCGGTGTTCCTTCTGTAATAAGTAGGGGGGGCACCTTCCATATTTTTAAAGAAACGGCTAAATGACTGGATTGTTTCAAATCCTAATTCATCTGCAATGGTAGAAATGGTGTAATAATGAATTGCGTCGGTTGCCTATTGGTATCAAGCGGCGCCGCACAATCCATTCCCTGCATTGCCAGATAATGAGGACCTAGAAGTAATATAGAGGTAAATATTCTAAATCACGCTTAATCTGGGTTTCTTATCTGGTTAGATAAGAAACTCGCTGCAACTCCTAGACAAGACATTTTCTAGAAATTTTATATAAATTAGTTAAAACCCTTGATAAAACGCTTTCATCACTTTAGAATAAAAAATAACACTTTCATTGAAACGTTTCAATGGAAGTGTTAGGTTAAATGTCATGTAAGGTTGAATGGAATCTTTAATCTATGAACCGCGGACGATAGATTTAAGATTTCAAAAGAAAATATTGATTCATAAATATAATAAACATTTAATGCAGAATTATATAGTATTAAAATGCAAAATTATATAGTATTAATTGTTTTTTTCACTTAACACACCTTAATTATGAAACTGATTCAAATAATAACAAAGTGGAGAGGAATATTTATATGAAACCTATAACAGATTTTTATTCAAAATTACCAAAAGACGTAAAAACGTTCTTTGATCGTCAGTATCGTGATTCCTATGAATTGTTAGAAGCATCTCGTCACCCTAAGACAGGCCTATATGCAGACGGTTTTATGACATTAGGAGAAAACCCAGATTTTCGTTGCTCGGTTGCAGCTACAGGCGTTGGTCTAATTGGCCTTTGTGTCGCTGATCTAGAAGGATGGACAGATAATGCGGAGGAGAAAGTGACTACTACATTAAAAGCTCTTCGCGGAGAAGTAGAGGGTTGCTCCGTTGCTCGTGACGAATCAACAGGATTTTTCGCTCACTTCGTTGATATGGAAACAGGTGAAAATATTAAATCAGAAATTTCCACGATTGATACGTCAATCGTAATAGCAGGTGCTCTTTTTGCTGGCCACCATTTTAAAGAAAAAGCACCTCATATACTAGAAATGGCACAAGAGCTATTAAAGGAAATTGACTGGAGTGTTGTTGTAGCTGATAAAGATACGGGTGTCATTAACATGGTCGTGAAAGAAGGAAAAGGGACACTTCCTCTTCCTGCATATAACGAATATGTCATCGTTGCCTACCTTGCACTATTAGGGCAACCGGAAAACAAAGACATCCAAGATCTATGGTATAAAAACTTCTCAGAAGATAAAATAAAAGATTTACCTATCGTCAACTACCGCGATATTCCAGTACTTACGGACAGTGCAGGGAAAAACTTCTTGTCATCATTTGTACATCAGTTCCCGTTCTATCTTGTACCGAATTATGGGGATAGCGAAGTTTATAAGGAATTTTATGAGAATGCTTGTACGGCCGATCGCTTAAAGTGGAAAGAGCTTGATGATGTTCCATCCTACGTATGGGGCTATGGAGCAGGTCCAAATGATGGGCTTTTCGGTGGATATCATGCGGATAAAATAAATAATGCACCACACGATATTGCATCTGCATATATTGTTGCTGGTTTCCTTCCAGTATATCCTGCGGGAATACATGATCTATATGCGTTGTACAAACTTCACATTCCGTATGATGTATATACGAATGAAAATGATAAAGAGGATGAAAATAAGTTCCGCGCTGCTTATCAATATGGATTACATCGCTACTCTTGGTGGCATCTAGAACAGCCAGAACGCTGGTATCCAACGAAAGTAACGTTAATTGACTGGAGTTCAATGTTATATGGACTAGCTGCATTTAAACACGGAATGAACTTCTTTACGGAACGTTTAACAAAAGTAGAAGAGAAATAATGCACGATTTTCAATTAGAAAAGCGTGGTGAAAAGATGGAACTAAAAGTAATGACGTTTAACATTAGGGTTCATGTCCCTCAGGATGGTAGTAATGCATGGCCATACAGAATAGAGAAAGTGTCTAAAATAATTTTGGACCATTCTCCACTTGTTATCGGAACGCAAGAAGGCTCATTGCATATGCTTGAGGATATAGGTAAAAGGTTGCCAGATTATCGTTGGACAGGTCAAGGTAGGCGAGGCGGCATGAAGGATGAGTTTTGTGCTGTTTTTTACAAATATAACTTGATAAGGCGTCTCAAGTTCATTATCGTCAAAGAAAAAGACAAAAATGAACTTGATTAGACGTATCAAGAACATTATCTCCAAAGAAAAACTCAAGAATGAACTTGATATAAAAGAGGTTTTGGCATACCCAAGTGAACATAAATTGAATTGGCCCCAAGACGGTTGTTTGCTCTTTGGGGCAGCTCCTATATATTTTTAATTAGCAAAATTTTGTACAGTCTCTTTTTCTTCATATATTTAAAAAATAAAAAGCTCCAAAAATACGTCATAAAAACATTGAAAACGTATACATAAACCTATATAATAATTTTATTGAAACGTTTCAATGAAAAAGTAGTTTTGTAAATAAACCTATCTTTTTTTCATTGAAATATTTTTTTGAGTTTTTATTGTAACGTTTCAATTATTGATAAATCATCAGATACTATATTAAATTGGCTCTGTTAAAGGTTAGTGTTGATTTTTGATACCAACCTAGCAGTTGATTTCCGCGCAAGTCGTAGACTCCTGCGGGAGTAGCGGTGGCCTGGAGACCCCACAGGCGAAGCCGAGGAGTAGGTTTTTTCACGACAGTGAAAATAACCTTCCTTTTTACCGCCCGCGGAAAGCGGAGACTTGCGCGGAAATCAACAGCGGTCTTTAACAGAGCCATTAAATTAAATAATTTATGCTGGCATGTAGCCAAGATAAAAGAAAACTTATAGTTTAACGGAGGGGTAATATGACGAAAAGTCGCTCGCACCAAATACTTGAACAAATGACATTAGATGAGAAAGTAGCACAGCTGCTACAATTAGCAACGTTATTTTATAAAGGATCCTCACACGAAGGACAAATTACAGGTCCGATGCAGGATATGGGGATTAACGAAGAGATAGTAAATAATAGCGGTTCCGTTCTTGGTGGTGCTGGTGCACAGGAAGTTATGAACATACAAAAAACATACATGGAAAATAACCGTTTAGGCATCCCTTTACTAATGATGGCAGATATCATCCACGGTTTTAAAACTATTTTTCCAGTTCCATTAGCAATTGGTAGTTCGTGGGACATGGAGTTAGCAGAGAAAAGTGCAGAAATTGCAGCAGTAGAAGCTGCTGTATCTGGAGTGCATGTAACGTTTGCACCGATGGTAGATTTAGTTCGTGATCCTCGCTGGGGAAGAGTAATGGAGTCAACTGGTGAAGATCCATTCCTAAATTCCGATTTTGCTAGAGCAATGGTACGTGGATTCCAAGGATCGGATTTAACGAATGATACAAACAGAGTTGCAGCCTGTGTGAAACACTTTGCTGCCTATGGAGCTGCAGAAGCTGGAAGAGATTATAATACGGTAGATATGTCCGAGCGTATTCTTCGTGAATCGTATTTACCAGCATATAAGGCAGCTCTTGATGAAGGCTGTGAAATGGTAATGACAGCATTTAATACAGTGGACAGCATTCCTGCTACTGGAAATAAAAAATTAATGCGAGAAATACTTCGTGATGAATGGGGCTTTGACGGTGTTATTATCTCTGACTGGGGAGCTGTAAAAGAAATCATCGCACACGGAGTAGCTGCTGATGAAAAAGAAGCGGCGCAAAAGGCAATTGAAGCAGGTGTTGATATTGAAATGATGACACCTTGCTATATTTCTAATTTAAAAGAGCTAATTGAAGATGGAACTATTTCTGAAAGCTTACTAAATGAATCAGTGCTACGTATTTTGCAATTAAAAGAAAAACTAGGATTATTCGAAAATCCATATCGTGGCGCAAATGTAGAACTAGAAGAAAAGTTAATTTTAAGTGAAGAACATCGTCAAGTTGCGAGAGAACTAGCAACAAAATCATGTGTCTTAATGAAAAATGACAATGTGCTGCCTTTACAAAAAGAACAAAAAATCGCATTAATTGGTCCTTTCGCACATAATGGCGACATTTTAGGCCCATGGTCTTGGCAAGGTTCACAAGAGGTTGCAGTAAAAGTAGATGAAGGCTTTAAGATGAAAATGGATCCAGCCAACCTTTTCGTAGCGCAAGGCTGTGATATTGAGGCCGGAACAGAAGAACAGCTTCAAGAAGCAATCAACGCGGCAAAAAATGCTGATGTGATCGTCCTTGCATTAGGTGAGCATTCCAGAATGAGTGGAGAAGCGAAGTGTCGTGCAGATATTCGTTTACCAGAAGCACAACTTCACTTAATTGCCCAGTTAAAGAAATTAGCCAAGCCAATGGCAGTAGTATTGTTCAATGGACGTCCATTAGATTTACACGGAGTTATCGACCAAACAGATGCAGTGTTAGAAGCATGGTACCCAGGAACAGAAGGTGGAGCAGCTGTTGCGGATTTATTATTCGGTGATGCAAACCCATCAGGTAAGATTACCATGTCGTTCCCATATTCAGTTGGTCAAGTTCCAGTTTACTATAACTGCTTCAATACAGGTCGCCCGCAGGATGAACCTGTGACAGAATATGTATCTAAATATTTAGATATTCCAAATACGCCACTTCTTCCATTCGGATTCGGACTAAGCTATACAAACTATGTGTACGGTGAAGTATCACTTTCTACCGATACACTTACAGTAGATCAACCGATAACTGTAACGGTTGATGTTACGAACAACGGTGATGTAGCCGGTGATGAGATTGTACAGCTCTATATCCGTGATCTTGTTGGAGAAGTTGTACGACCGTTAAAAGAACTAAAAGGGTATGAAAAGATTACATTAAATCCAGGTGAAACGAAGACGGTTACATTCACGATTACAGAAGAAATGCTTCGTTACCACCATGCTGATTTACAGTTTAGTAGTGATGCAGGAAAATTCCTTGCATTTGCTGGTCCTAACAGCGTAGAAACACAAGAAAAAGAATTCGTATTAGTAAAATAACGCAATATAGGAGGACATCATGACAACAACAATTGAAACGTCAAAATACAATCTAAAAGCGGGAGAAATAAACTTTACATTCTTAAACAGTGGTGACTTATTTGAAGCAAGTCATAACTGGGTGATGATTAATCAACTATTAGCTAACCCTGTTGATGGATCATTAAATAACATTTACTTACGTTTACATCGTGAAGGGGGAATGCAAGTTTTTCCTCTTCTAGGCGTGAAATCTCCAAGCACATTTTATGCATCGGAAAAAGCAATGACTTGGAAAGGAAACATTGAGGAAGTAAATTATGAAGTAACATTCCATTTAACTACTCACGGTGTTTGGTTCTGGGATGTGAAAGTAGAAGGGGAAAATGTTGAAGTTGATGTGATTTACGGACAAGACATGTCAATTGCGAGTAAAGGTGCTGTTCGTAACAATGAAGCATACGTTTCCCAATATGTAGACCACACTGTTTTTGAAACAGGGGAAAAAGGTTATGTTGTATGTTCTAGACAAAACCAACCACAACCTGGTGGATTCCCTTATATGCAACAAGGTTCATTAACAAAAGCAACAGGCTATTTAACAGATGGCTTCCAATTTTTCGGTTTACCTTATAAAGAGACGGATATACCAGAAGTATTATTACAAGATTCACTTCCAAATAAAGTATACCAATATGAGTTTGCTTATACAGCACTACAATCTGAGAAAGTAACACTAGCTGGTGCTACACAGTTTGTGTTCTATGGCTTATTTAAAGAAAACCATGAAGAAGCAATTACAGAGTTAGAGTTTGAAGACGAAGTGAAACTTGCGTGGGAAAGTATCCAAGGGACAGTAGTTGAACTTGGGGTGGAACAACCTAAGGTTCGAATCTCTGAGAAAATTGGTACACCAGTCCATTCGGAATCCTTAACAATCGATGAAGTAAATAAATACTTCCCGACTAGACGTCAAGAAGAGTGGGATGGAGATACGTTATTATCTTTCTTCACAGAAACACATGAGCATGTCGTGTTAAAAGAGAAAGAGTTAGTTGTGGAACGTCCACACGGTCATATTATCATGACTGGTCAAAATGACAAAATGAAGGAAAATGTGTTCTCGTCTACATCTTATATGTACGGAATATTTAATTCTCAAGTAGTTGTTGGAAATACTTCTTTTAATAAGATGCTTTCTAATGCTCGTAATGCATTAAATATTTTCAAAACATCAGGTCAACGTATTTATGTAGAAGTAGAAGGAACGTACCAACTATTAACGATGCCTTCAATGTATGAAATTGGTTTTAACTATGCACGCTGGTATTACAAAACAGCAACAGATATGATCATCATTACAAGTTACACAATGGTGGACACGCCAGAGCTTCAACTACATGTTCAATCAGAAAGCGGGACACAATACCGTTACCTTGTGACAAACCAAGTGGTTGTAAATGCGAACGAGTTAGAAACACCATACGTTATGGAAGAAGAAAACGGGGTTGTGACGTTTACAGCTCATGAATCTTCTATGAGTGCAAATGTTTATCCAGAGTTAACATACAAGTTCTGTGTTGATGGTACGAACATGACGATTAGTAATGAAGAAGCATTAGTAGAAAATGCACACCTTAATTCTGCAGCATTAGTAGTTTTAGAACTTGATAGCACTAGCGATTGGACGATGACGATTCAAGGTTTATTATATGGTGAGGAAGTTCCTTTTACAGAGAAAAATGCTGCGGATGAAATTGCACGTTACCGTGAATTTTTACGCGAATGTATGAATGGCTTTGACTTATCGCAAAATGGTGGAGAAACAGAAGAGTTAGAAAAAGTGAACAGTGTTGCATGGTGGTACACACATAATATGTTAGTGCATTTCACTGTACCACACGGTTTAGAGCAGTATAGTGGTGCAGCTTGGGGAACTCGTGATGTATGCCAAGGGCCGACAGAATATTTCATGGCTACGCAGAAATATGAATCGGTAAAAGAAATTTTGAAAACAGTGTACAGTCACCAATTTGAAGACGATGGCAACTGGCCTCAATGGTTCATGTTCGACCGTTATAACAAAATTCAAGCAGGAGAAAGTCATGGAGACATTATCGTATGGCCTTTAAAGGTGCTTGCAGATTATTTATCCGTTACAAAGGACTTCTCTATTCTAGAGGAAAAAGTTCCGTATACAATTCGTGGCCAGTTTGACTTAACGGAAGAAACAGCAACTATTTTTGATCACGCGAAAAAACAAATTGACTATATGAAAAACAACTTTGTTCATGATACGTATTTAAGCTCCTATGGTGATGGAGACTGGGATGATACGCTTCAACCTGCTAACGCACAATTAAGAGACTACATGGTTAGTAGCTGGACCGTTTCTTTAACGTATCAAGTAATGAAAAAGTTTGCTACTGTACTAGAGGAAGTTAACAAAGAGGAAGCAACAGAGCTAATGGCGTTAGCCGAGGGCATTGAAGCAGACTTTAAGAAATATATGCTTAAAACAGACGTAATTCCAGGCTTTGTTTACATGGAAGAGCCAGGAAAAGTAGAATATATGGTTCATCCAGAAGATACAAAGACTGGTATTAACTATCGTCTACTTCCGATGACAAGAAGTATGATTAGTGAACTATTAACACCAGAACAAGCAGCTTCTCACTATGAGTTAATCAAAAAAGAGTTTTACTGCCCAGACGGCGTACGCTTAATGAACCGTCCAGCGAAATACGAAGGCGGAGTAAGTAAGCACTTCAAACGTGCGGAACAAGCTTCTAACTTTGGTAGAGAAATAGGTTTACAGTACGTTCATGCTCACATTCGTTTTGTAGAAGCGATGGCGAAGTTAGGTAAAGAAGAGGAAGCATGGAAAGGCTTATCCATGATTAATCCAATCGGTATTCAAAACGTTGTACCGAATGCAGAACGTAGACAAAGCAACGCATACTTCAGTAGTTCTGACGGGAAATTCAATTCACGTTATGAAGCACAAGAACAGTTCGGGAAATTACGTGATGGAAGTGTGCAAGTAAAAGGTGGATGGCGTATTTACTCCAGTGGACCTGGAATCTATATGAACCAGCTTATTAGTAATTGCCTAGGTATCCGTCAGGATAATGGTGGATTAGTAGTAGACCCAGTACTTCCAAACCATTTAGATGGACTAACATTTGCTTATAAGTATAATGAACGACCTGTTACCTTTACGTACCACCTACAATCAGGTGAAAGGTATATGGAAATTAATGGTCAAAAGATAGAGGCTGAAACAACTTCGAATAGATACCGTCAAGGCGGACTGTTCGTAGATAGTGAGAAATTAATGTCCTTACTGAACGAAGACTCCAACAATATAGCTATATATCTATAAAAGTAATGTGGTGGTCAATTATGACCGCCACATTATCTTTATTCAAGGCTCTTAAGACCTAACGAAGCAATTGTTTGGAAGGCTAAATTATAGGGGGGAAGAGTAAAGATGGCAATAATAAAATGTGATTTTTTCTCCGAAGTATTAGGTTTAAGTACTTCCATGACAGTAATATTACCGCAAAAACCACTAAATAATATAGAGAAGGATACAAAGCTTCCTACTCTGTATTTATTACACGGATATAGTGATGATGATACCATTTGGACCCGCAGAACTTCTATTGAGCGTTATGTAGACGGATTAGGCTTAGCGGTAGTTATGCCGCAAGTACATCATAGCTACTATACGGATATGGAGAATGGTCACCGATTTTGGACATTCTTATCAGAAGAGTTACCAGTAGTAGCTCGAACATTTTTTAATCTATCTGACAAGCGAGAAGACAACTTTGTTGCCGGATTATCTATGGGAGGCTACGGTGCCTTTAAGTGGGCACTTCGCCAACCAGAAAAATTTGCAGCCGCAGCTAGCTTATCTGGGGCATTAGATGTTGTGAATACAATGGAAATAATGCCAGAAGAAAGAAAAAGAGGGTTTGAGCTAATTTTTGGTGATAAAGCAGTAAAAGATACGGAGAATGATTTGCTTTGGTTATTGCAGCAAAAAAGTGGTGAAAATCAGATGCCCCTTCTTTATCAATGCTGTGGTACAGAGGACTTCTTATACCACCAAAATGTAAAGTTTAAAGAGGTTTGTGAGCAATCCAACGTCGAACTAACTTCAACCTTTAGCCCAGGTAATCATGAATGGGGTTATTGGGATGCACAAATTCAAGATGTATTAAAGTGGCTACCACTTGCTCGTAATAAACACGATTGATGTGAAATGGGGACGGGGTTTGTTTCACATTTTACTACTAATAATGTGAAACAATCCCCGTCTGTCATAATAAATAGAAGAAAAATTTTTTATCATTTTGATTAAAAGAACTTGTATAGTCTATTAAGCATGCTGATTGAAGTCTTTGATCTAGTTTTACAGAAATTTCTCTTTCAACTTCTTGTATCATTCTTCGAATTTCGTCAGATGGTAAACTAAAATGTATCGACGCAATATGATACGGATGATTTTTAGTAAGTAATTGAAAGTATTGTTCAGGTGTCTCAGCTTGTGATTCATAGCTTCCTTCCATATCCTCAATGAATTTATAAATCATTTTCTTTTCTTGGGGAAGAGAAGAGATTATACTTTTTTTCATGTAACTAGCAAAATACTCATTCAATGCAACACACCTCAGTTCTTTACCAACTAGATTTCTTCACACCAGGAATTTGTCCTTTATGAGCAAACTCTCTAAAAGCAATTCTAGACATTTTAAATTTGCGTAAGTACCCTCTTGGTCTTCCAGTCACCTCACATCTATTCTTAAGACGAGTTGGGGAAGAATCTCTAGGTAATTTTCTTAAGCCTTCAATGTCACCTTTTTCCATAAGTGCTCTTCTTTGGTCGGCATATTTTTCTACTAGCTTCTGACGCTTTAACTCTTTCACTACTTTTGATTTTTTCGCCATTTAATAAACCTCCTAATTCAGCCTAATTGAAAATAGTAATTATTACGATTTATCAACATTAAATCATAAATAGGAATGAAAATCAAATTATGTGAGATGTGAAAATGGGACGGGGTTTGCTTCACATTCCCTTAAACTTCGAAAATGTGAAGCGAACCCCGTCCCTCTTTTTCAAAATAAAAAGGGATTTTTAGGTTAAGTAGAGAATAAACTTATGTAAATATTACCAATAAAATTAATCCCTCATAATCAGGAGGATACTGACATGTTGAAGATAAAAGAAAACATAGATCTTATACTAATATGTTTTGCTATTTTAGTACCGATTCCAAGTGGGGCTTTTTTATATTATTACGATTTTCCGAAGAAGATTGACATGGAATATCCTGCTTATGAGTATAGTGATGAAGAGCAAGAAGTTGGTGAAGTAACAAGCGTGAGTGTAAAAGGTAAAATAAAGAGACCACTCTTTCGAAAATCAGAGTTTGAAGGAAGTATTTTTATCGAAAAATACGAAATAACAAAAGACTATCCGGACGAAGCATGGATTGACATGGACTTTTTCGTCGGTAACATGAACTATATAAAGTTTGAAAATAATAAAATTGTAACAAAATTTTTTGGCTGGTTGATGACAGAAGAAAACCTAGCTTCTATGTTAATTTATGTGGATCCATATCCGGAAAGAGGTAATAAATCTGCCTTTCTAAATACAAAAATAGCTGTACCTGCCACTAATTATGAAGAAGCAACGGCGGTGGAACAGCGACTTTATAATTTACATAAATGAGTTTTAAGTATATTACACAGTGTCAGTCCTAAATTCGTTCAAACTTAAGCGGATATGGGATGGCACTTTTTTTATATGTAAGATTTTGATTGGTTATATTAACATACTAATTTTTAAACAAACGTTTGATTGATTTTTATTAGTAAAGCTGTTATGTATATCTGAGAAGTGCTTTGGCTTACAAGTTACCTTTTAAAATGTTATTTCAGAAAAGGGAAGTTGGGGACGGGGTTCGTTTCACATTCAATTAAAGAATGAGAAATGAACCCCGTCCCCATTTCACATCTAAAAAGAATATGTTCAGAACTTTTGAAAAGAATAAGAATACTAATAGTTGGAATGAATATTCCATGTAAACTGGCACTAATTCGATTGTTTAGAGGAGTTAGCATTAATGCGATATAAGGGAAGAATATCGAGAACGATACTAGTATTTTCGCTTTGTATGGTATTCATCATAAGTGATTATAGAATTATAGGTTATATTCCTATGAGTGACGCAATTGCTACCATCATTTTCACGGCCCTTGGGTGGTGGTTTGGAAAGCAACATGATCAACTTCAATACTATGCCAATCAGTTAAAACTAAGCAAAAAAGAATTACAAAGTCATTTTGATAATGGCTATTCTTTTCTATGGGAAAATGACTTAAAAACGAACAGAATAAAAGTGTCCAAAGGGATTGAGAAAAGTACAGGGTATACGGCAAAAGAATTTGAAGAAGATTATGACCTTTGGCTTAAAATAGTCCATCCAGATGATAAAAAAAGAGTAGATATCTTCTATCATGACTTGCTATTAGGATATCCTGCAAAATGTGAATTTCGATTTTTTCGCAAAAATAGAGAAGTACATTGGTTTGAGCTCTTTGGAAAAGCAATGAGATCCGAAGAAGGTAAAATTTTAAAATTAAATGGTGTAGCATATGATATAACCGAACGAAAACAAATGGAAGAAAAACTGAAGTACATAGCCTATCATGATAATCTAACAGGACTACCAAACCGAACAATGCTAAATTTTAGTCTGCAATCAGCATTTGAAAGGTGTAAACAAAATCAAACCATGTTAGCTGTCATGTTTATTGATATTGATCGTTTTAAAATGATTAATGATATGTTAGGTCACGCTGCTGGGGACAAACTTTTAATTCAAGTTAGTGATAGATTAGTGGCAAATGTGGATGGTGGTGTAGTAGCTCGTCAAGGTGGAGATGAATTTATATTATATTTAGAAAACACAAGCAAGGAGAAAGTAAAACAAGTAGCAGAACTGATTTTACTAGATTTTACAGCACCATTTTATATAGAAGGTGAGGAGTACTATACAACACCGAGTATAGGTATTAGTATTTTTCCTAAGGACGGTCAAGATATTACCACACTTATGAAGTATGCGGATACTGCCATGTATTGGGCCAAAAAACGAGGTAGAAATAATTATCAATTTTATATACCAGAAGATAAAAATATAATGGACCGGAAACGAAAATTGGAACAAGGATTAAAGAAGGCACTTCATAACCATGAATTTGAACTACATTATCAACCTAAAATACATCTAGAAACAGGGAAGATATACGGGGTAGAGGCGTTAATAAGATGGAAACATCCGGAATTAGGTCAGATTCCTCCTATAGAATTTATCCCGATAGCGGAAGATTTAGGAATGATTGTTCCTATTGGAAACTGGGTGTTAAAAGAGGCGTGTAAACAAAATAAAATATGGCAATCATCAGGAATTATGATAAAAGTAGCCGTCAATGTATCCACTATTCAATTTGAAGACATAGATTTTATTGAAAAAATTAAGAAAGCGTTATCCGAAAGTCAATTGTCATCAGATTATTTAGGTTTAGAGATTACAGAAAGCGTGATGCAAAATATCTCCCATAGTGCAACCGTGTTACAAAAAATAAGGAACCTAGGAGTAAAGATATCTATTGATGACTTCGGTACAGGGTATTCTTCATTAAGTGTTTTGAATCATTTACCAATTAATTTAGTAAAGATAGATAAAACGTTTATTAAAGAAATCTTAACAAATTCTAACACAGCAGCACTAGTAAAAACGATGATAAAAATGGGAGAAAATCTGCATTTTGATCTAATCGCAGAAGGTATTGAAGAAATAGAGCAGGTGGAGTTTTTGATTGAAAATGGGTGTAAATATGGACAAGGTTATTATTATAGTCGTCCTCTACCTGCTAATGAGGTGGAATGTATTTTAAAGAGAGGTACATACGCTTGATAGACTATTAATATCCTTTATGAGAAAACAAACCCCGTCCCCAATTCTCACAACGAAAAGTTGTTCTTCCACACCTTAAATAAAACAAACACAATAGGTTGGATTAGTAAGGAAGATTTAGAATGAGAAAAATGGGTGAGAAATGGGGACGGGGTTCGTTTCACATTCAATGAATGAATGTGATGTGAAATGAACCCCGTCCCCGATTCTTATCTTGCTACTCCGGCTATAGTGGAAGCTTTACGCAACATAAGCCATACTGGTAAGGCTGATAAAACTATTACTGTAATCAAAAGAGTGAATGGTAAAGATAATTGAATTGATCCATTATCCATCGCAACAAATTGTTCCACTAGAACGTTTCTAGTTTCAGGGAAGAATATAGTAACCGTAACAAGTGCGACCAACATTAGCCCACCAGCTAATCCTAAACGATAAAACACCGATCCAAGCAACAAACAAACGCTATAGAACAAACTGCATAACACAATATCTACAAGCATGTGGTTATACCAAGTATTCGCTAATGTTGTTCCTTCTACTGTTGTAAGAATGGAAAAAGAAGTAGTTTGTAGTATGCTCGTAGCACCATTTAATAAAGAATTAACAAGTAAATGAATAACGGACATAGTTACAGCAAGTAGCACGTTAAAGACTAAGTTGCCGAGAACGTAACGAGTTCTCGTAAAACCAAATTTGATGGAATACGGAAAAGTTATTTTCGTTTGTAAAAACCCTGCAATTCCGCAGAAAACGTACGTTGCTACACTTATGGATACAACCATATTTACAGAAAAACTGTACGAGATCGCTAGTAAGAAAAAAGAACTCGCGATAAATATAGTCCAAAATATAGAAAAGGAAAATCTCATATCTATGGCAAAAAAGTAAAGAATAGCTTTTAAATCTCTAAGCATATTGTTTTCCCCCTTGTTTTTCCTCGGTTAAGTAAACCATTAAGTGCTGAATATTGGTTGGCTCTATCGTTAGGCCAAGCTCTTTTGCGTGTGACTTATCGTACTTTTCCCCGAAAAGAGTGACTTCTTTATGCCCTGCTAGTTCGGCTGTATGGACAACATTTCTTCCTTCAATAAATTCATTTACTGCCTTTTTGCTGCCAGAAATACTCACTGTTAGCTCGAGTAATTGTTCCGTTGTATGGTGGAAAAGTAGTTCTCCTTCTTTAATCAAAATCACTTCTTCAAATAAGTTACTTACTTCGTCAATTAAATGGGTAGATAAAATAATGGTTCTTGGGTAGGCTTCGTATTCTTCTAAGAGGATGTCGTAAAATGTGTAACGAGCGGATGCGTCTAATCCAATATATGGTTCATCGAAAATAGTGATTTTTGTGCGGCTAGCTAAACCGATAATAATACCAAGAGCAGATTCCATACCTTTAGAAAGGCCTTTTACCTTCATTTTTTCGTCAAGGTGAAATACTTTCAAAAGACGATTAGCCGTATCTTGGGACCAGTTTGGATAAAATAAAGAAGCCATTTTTAATGTATCTTTAATTTTAAAGCTCCTCATAAAGTTATTGCTTTCGTTAATTAAATATATATCTTTTAATACTTCACGGTTGTCAAAAGGTTTTTTTCCATTCACAAGAATGTTCCCACTTGATGGAAGCATGTAACCTGCTAGCAACTGCATTAAGGTCGTTTTACCAGCACCATTGCGACCTAACAATCCGTAAATTTTATTTTCTTCTAAAGTTAAACTTAAGTTATTCAATGCAAGTTTTGCGCCATATTTTTTCGTCACGTTTTGCATTTCTATTTTCATTATTATTCCTCCTTTTGAAAATAAGCTTGTAATTCTTGTGGGTCAATTCCTAACTTTTCTGCTTCTTTCCTTAATGGAACAACATAGTCGCTGTAGAAAGCTTTTTTACGCTTCGCAAGGATTTTGTTCCTAGCTCCTTCAGCCACAAACATTCCGACTCCTCTTTTCTTAAATAAAATATCTTCATCAACTAGCTGATTAATTCCTTTTGCTGCTGTAGCGGGGTTGATTTTATAGTGTTTTGCAAACTCATTGGTGGAAGGCACCCGTTCTCCTTCACTTATGGAACCATCCAATATACTTGCTTCAAGTTGTTCTGCAATTTGTACGAAAATTGGTTTGTCTTCCATCAAACGTGAGTCCATTTCATCACCTACTTACTTAGTTAGTTAATTGGTTAGTTACTTATGTAATTAACTATAAAACCGTTGGAAAGAAAAGTCAACATAAAAAGAAAAACTATACAATTTTTTATGAGAATGGGTTGGATGGTTGGTTTCGGGTTAGGAGATATTTAAGGTAGGAAAGTGGGCTTTAACTCCCTGACCTGAATAAAGCCCAGTGCTCCGTTAAGGAAACACTGGGCTTACATTATTAAATCTTTATATTTTTTTTAGTGTTCTAAATCATTAACCTGCATTTTGATTTAATTGCAGAAGGTATTGAAAAAGTAGAGCAAGTGGAGTTTTAAATTGAAAATGGAATGGATGTAAATATGGACAAGGTTATTATTATAGTCGTCCTTTACCTGCTAATGAGGTGGAAGCTATTTTAAAGAGAGGTACATACGCTTGATAGAGTATTCAAATTCTTTATGAGAAAACAAACCCCGTCCCCAATTCTCATTTAAAGGATTCGAAAATGTGAAACGAACCCCGCCCCAATTTCACATGGATAATAAACCATATCTTGCAAATAATAACCACATCTAAGTAATCAACAGAAAGGGGATAGCCGAGTTGATAAGAAAGTTATTTGTGGTTGTTTGTATCATGGGATTGTTGACTGCTTGTGGTGGAAATGATGAAGCAGAAAAAGAATCGACCAAAGATGAAGCCAAAGCGGGACAAAAAGAAGGGAAAAAAGCTAGAGGGGACTTTACTACAGCCGAAGAACTAGAAACCATGGACTTTGATTCCAAAGACTTTAATTGGAATGATATTTATTTATCAGCAGAAACCTTTAATGAACTATTATTCCGTTTTACCGAAGCGGACGATCAAGGTGAGTTGCTACTAGAAAGGGCCGAGTTAGTAGAGTTTGATACAGTGGAACTAGTGTTCAACAATTACGAAGGTAATTCACTAGAAAATTCCCTCCAGGCAGTATTTCTTGATTCAGTTGTGCGACAGTTTTATAAACACTCCGAGCTATACGAAGGAGAAGAACCACATATTCGTGTCATTGATTTAGATGGACTTGTAATAGCAGAAAATAAAGAACCAATCAAATTTGGTGAAGTAGAGAAAAAGAAAAAAGAATCATAAATGCCAGCGCCCCCACTACAATACAATCTTACTGTTTGGGGGGCTGGCAATTTTGTTATAGTGTATTAAAATTAGTTAATATAGAAATACTGAAAAGTGTAGAATAATAACCTCATATAGTTGGATTAAATCTTTAAATGAGATTAGTATACTCTACGTTATTATAATAGAAAAAATATATACTACTAATTGAGTGAGTTTCATAATGTACAATTACTAAACGAAAAACGAATAGTGAACCTATTCTTTCTTATAAATAACGTTTTAGATCGAACGTTATTTAATTATAATAAACTTAACATTTGTTTTTCACTAAAAGAACAGTAATTATGAAATTGATTCAATTATTCAAAGGAGATAGGAACATGGTCAAAATTAATAGAAATGATTCATGTCCTTGTGGTAGTGGGAAAAAATATAAGAAGTGTTGCATTGGAAAACTAGAAGAACTGAAAGTGAAACAAGAGGAAATGAAAATATCTAATCCATTACTAACTTATGAGAAAATAGATAAACTAAGTACAGATGAAATTACCCAAAAGTTAGCGAAAATGGGCATTCCATTTAACAAGGAACTATTTTTAAAAGATATAGAGAGATTCTATTCTGCGGAAGCAATTTCGGAAAATTGGTTTGAACAATATAAAGTTACTGCTAAGGGGCTAGAAGAAGATTTCCCGTGGCTTGCTGCTTGGGTACTGTGGGTAAGGATGGCTCCGCTAAATAAGTTATCGTTGGAACAAATGGATGATATGATTAAAAGTGGATATGACAATTTAGATACAAACTTGCTTGCTGCTTGTGAAACTTGGTTACAAGTTTGGGAGGCTATTAAGCATAGAACTAATGCTGTATTCCAAACCTTGGACTATTTAAACAAACAATATGAGGGCTGCTTTTTTATCAGAAATATTTGTCAAGACTTGGAGAACGCGCTTTATAATGCGGGTCTGGAAGATTCAACATACTTTGAAAAAAGAATTACGTATTGCCGTGAATTTTGTGCCCTTTTTCCTAAAGAAAGTCAGCTAATCATACATAACATGCGACGTGCCATTGGTGAATCTTTTGCTAGATTAGGGAAATACGAAGAAGCTGAAGTAGAATTCTTAAAGCTAGTAGAGGATTTTCCTGAAAACCCTTGGGGCTATGTTGGCTGGGGTGACATGTACTTTTTTGGACCTAAAAAAGATTACGATAAAGCAAGGCAGATTTTTAAAAAAGGTCTAGCTATTGCCAAGGATAAAGAAGAAATTTTGGCTTTAATAGAACGTATAGAAGATATTGAAAACATGTAGTTTATACCAAGTGAAGAGTAGCGCGATATCGTATGTGACAGAAAAACTAAAGAAATGCGAGATAACACTATACGTGAGGCTTTAGTGGGGGCTGCTCCTCAGGATATTATCTTAAAATGTTGGGATTGCTGGGACCGTTATACTTTTACC
Organism: Bacillus sp. FJAT-45066; assembly: GCF_002335755.1. Lineage (NCBI taxonomy): Bacteria > Bacillati > Bacillota > Bacilli > Caryophanales > Bacillaceae > Bacillus > Bacillus sp. FJAT-45066. Next base: position 2,576,537 of record NZ_NISQ01000001.1, on the reverse strand, counting down.
ATAGGAGAACAGGAATTTTATAAACAAAAAGGATTTGTTTACCCCAAAAGGTGTAAAGAGTGTCGTGATTGATTATGTTTGGTACCTGATCCCGTATAAGTTACTAATGAATGTGGATCAGGCACCAATTTGAGTCCATTACTCTCTTATTTTCATTAACTGCTTTCGGTTATTAAACAGTGTAGGATAGGATAGTAACCCTAACATAACACTCGTAACAGACGCGGTAGTTAATAGTAAAAATAATATGAGTAGTTGGAATTGAACAGCTTGAATAGGGCTAGCGCCAGCAATAATTTGGCCACTCATCATCCCTGGCAATTGGACAAGTCCGATTGTTTTTTGGCTTTCAATTGTAGGTATCATACTAGCTTTAATAGAAAGTATTAGTTGGGAATGTATCGCTTGTTTAGGATTCCCACCTAAAGAAAGTATTAATTCGATTTCATCTTCTCTCGACTCCACTTCTGAAATAAAACGATCCAAAAAAAGAATACCCAACACCATCGAGTTTCCGATGACCATTCCGCTAATCGGAATGATATATTGAGCAGTTGCGGGTATGATGCCAAATCCAAGTAAAATCCCTTGCGTTAACACTTGGATAAATAGTAGGGTAGCGGTCACTTTCCACACAATCCCTTTTATTGGCGTTTCTTTTTTTGTTACATTTTGAACAGCTGCTGCAATCATTATAACGATTATAATGATGATAAATACATAACTTTCCGCTTCAAAAACGAATGTTAATAAGTATCCAACGATAAAAAGTTGAATAATAGAACGAACGACAGCAATGGTTGTATCCTTTTCCAATCCAAGTCGATACGTTTTTGATAAAAAGATAGGAATAAATACAAAAACAAGTGCGATGAGTAAAGCTAAAGGGTTCATCTGATATCCCCCTTTAAGAAAGCTTGTACGTGTTCGTTTTTTGACTTCAGTAAGCTATCACTTTTACAAGCTTCTATTAATTCTCCACTCATTAACACCCACGTAGACGTTCCGACCGATATTGCTTGTTGTATGTTGTGGGTTATCCAAATGATGGTTGTTCCGTACGTTTGACTAACCCTCCCAATTAGTTCATCAATTTCTTTTTGGGACACTTGGTCTAAAGAAGACGTAATTTCATCTAACAATAATATTTCCGGACGGTTCACTAACGTTCTAGCGATGGACACTTTTTGACGTTGGCCACCTGATAAATCTTTTATGTTGCGTTGGATATATGCTTCTCCTAGTCCAACAACATTTAGTAAGTGTTTTGCATCTTGCTCGTCCAATACTTTTCCTTGCAACTGGAGAGGCAAATTTAGATTATAAAAAACATCGCCACTTACCATTGGTGCACTTTGAAGGGCAATACCTACAAGTTTTCGTAACTCAATCGGATCGTATTCTTCGATTTGTTTTCCCTTTATGAGTAGTTCACCAGATTTTTTCGTTAATAATCCGTTGCATAATTTGAGCAATGTCGACTTGCCTGCCCCTGATGGACCAACAAAGGTAGTAATTTCTCCTTCGTATACGGAACCAGTAATTCCTTTTAAAATATGAACGTTATCATCAGAATAAAAGTGGACATCCTTAAATTGAATTACTTCATTCAAAACGCTTCCAACCTTTCACAATATCTATTCCATTTAGTATGTCCAATGAATTAGGAATGAATCGAGGGGACTGACACTTTGGTGCAAAAATGAAGTACAACGGGCTTTCGGTTTATATGGGAAATGAACTTCATAAGGCGTATGAAGTTCAACTAGCGCCGAAAAAAAGAAGTGGATGAACTTCATAAGGCGTATGAAGTTCAATTAGCGTCAAAAAAAAGAAGTGGATGAACTTCATAAAGCCAATAAAGTTCAACTACTCCTAAAAAATCTCCCAAGATGCAATTCAGTATTCAAAAAATACATAGTACAAATTGAATTGTTTAAGTCTCTTAAAGAAAGAGACTGGAATAAAAGAACATTTAAACAAACAAAAATCCGAACTATCATTCAACATTCAGCAGTTTGAATGTTGAAGTAGTTCGGATTCTTTATTAATGAAATTTTTCTAAGCTAGAACCTAGTTTCGTTAACTAATTTATTTCAAATCAAAACGATCTGCATTCATTACTTTTACCCATGCTGCGATGAAGTCACGAACGAATTTTTCTTTGTTGTCTTCTTGAGCGTACACTTCAGCGACAGCGCGTAGTACAGAGTTAGAACCAAATACTAGGTCGACTCTAGTTGCTGTTCTTACCACTTCACCAGTCTTACGGTCACGTCCTTCGAATAGGTTGCCGTTTACTGGCGTCCATGCTACACCCATGTCTAATAAATTTACGAAGAAGTCATTCGTTAATGTACCAACTCTGTCTGTGAATACACCATGTGATGTGCCACCGTGGTTCGCGCCAAGAACACGCATACCACCGATTAGTACAGTCATCTCTGGTGCAGTAAGACCAAGTAGTTGCGCCTTGTCTACTAGAAGCTCTTCAGCACTTACACTAAATTGTTTCTTTTGATAGTTACGGAAACCGTCCGCAACTGGCTCAAGCACATCGAAGCTTTCTGCATCTGTTTGTTCTTGTGTGGCATCACCACGTCCAGGCGCGAATGGCACCGTTACGTCATAGCCTGCATCTTGTGCAGCTTTTTCAATAGCAGCAGAACCACCAAGGACGATTAAGTCAGCGAGGCTAACATTCTTTTCTAAATGGCTTTGAATTTCTTCATAAACCGAAAGAACTTTCGCTAGTTGTTCAGGTTGGTTAACATCCCACTCTTTTTGTGGAGAGAGACGAATGCGAGCACCATTTGCGCCACCGCGATTATCGGAACCGCGGAACGTGCTTGCAGAAGCCCAAGCCGTTGTAACAAGCTCGCTAGTTGTTAATCCAGAATCTAAGATTAATAGTTTAATTTTTTCAATTTCTTCAACCGTTAGTTCATAATCAGCAGTAGGAACTGGATCTTGCCAGATTAACTCTTCTGTTGGAACTTCAGGTCCTAAATATCGAGAAACTGGCCCCATGTCACGGTGTAATAATTTGAACCATGCACGAGCAAATGCATCTGCAAACTCGTCTGGGTTTTGGTGGAAGCGACGAGAAATCTTTTCGTATGCTGGATCCATTCGTAAAGCAATATCTGCCGTCGTCATCATTGTTGGAACGCGAACAGATGCATCTTCTGCATCTGGTGCAAGATGCTCATCAGCAGGATTGATCGGTGCCCATTGGTGTGCACCAGCTGGGCTCTTTGTAAGCTCCCATTCGTAACCAAAAAGTAAATCAAAGAAGCCATTATCCCATTGAGTTGGGTTTGCAGTCCATGCGCCTTCAATACCACTTGTGATCGTGTCACGACCTTTACCGCTACCGTGAGTGCTGGTCCAACCAAAGCCTTGAGCTTCAATAAGAGATGCTTCTGGATCTGCACCAACGTGAGCAGCATCGCCAGCTCCGTGTGCTTTACCGAAAGTATGGCCACCGGCTACTAGTGCGACTGTTTCTTCATCATTCATTCCCATACGGTCAAAAGTTTCGCGAATATCGCGGGCACTTGCAAGCGGGTCAGGGTTACCGTTTGGACCTTCTGGATTCACATAAATAAGCCCCATTTGCACAGCAGCAAGTGGATTTTCAAGCTCACGATCTCCTGTGTAACGGTTGTCACCTAGCATTTCCTTTTCAGAACCCCAGTAAATATCTTCTTCTGGATGCCAAATGTCTGCACGACCACCACCGAAACCGAATGTTTTTCCACCCATTGATTCGATTGCTACATTTCCAGTTAAAAGAAGTAAGTCAGCCCAAGAGATTTTGTTTCCGTACTTTTGCTTAATTGGCCATAAAAGACGGCGTGCTTTATCCAGGTTACCGTTATCAGCCCAGCTGTTTAATGGAGCAAAACGTTGGTTGCCTGTGTTACCGCCACCACGACCGTCACCAGTACGATATGTACCTGCAGCATGCCAAGCCATACGAATAAAGAAAGGACCATAATGACCGTAATCAGCTGGCCACCAATCTTGACTGTCTGTCATTAACGCTTCCAGATCTTTTTTAAGCGCGAAATAGTCTAGCTTTTGGAATTCCTCTGTGTATTTAAAATCTTCCCCCATAGGATTAGATTTTTTGTCTTGTTGATGAAGAATATTTAGATTTAACTGATTCGGCCACCAGTCACGATTTGTCGTCCCACTTGATGTTTGACTAGTAGTGCCTCCATGGCTAAAAGGACATTTTCCTGCACTTGCATTGTCATTCATGTTCATCCATTTCTCCCCCTATTTAAAAAGTTTTATATTTTAATAAACTTACTAACTAAATAATGATAATTATTATTACTTTATAATTATACTAAATAATAATCTAAATTACAATAATTATTAATAAGTGTTAATTATAAATATAATATAACTCTAATTAACTGAAAAATACTAATAATATGCTCGTGAACTTTGTGTGAACTGTGGGGTCAGACCCCACGGTGCACTTTATCCCTACAAATCATTATATTTAGCTTGTCTACTAATTATGAGTGTGAAATGGGGACGGGGTTCATTTCACATTTTTTCAACATGAGAAAGAAACCCCGTCCCCATTTCCCATATTTGTAAATATTTTAGTAATAATAAGGGAACTATTTAGAATGATAACGGTTTATACAGGGGGGCTATAGATGACTGTTATAGACATTTTTGTTCGTACAAGTATTTCCTTTATACTTTTATACATATTATGTCGCATTCTTGATAAGAAATTAATTGCACAAATGACTTTCTTTGATTTTGTTGCAGGTATTACAATTGGCTCTATTGTTGCAAGTGGTATTGTATCTCGTGATGTGCCGATCCTCATAACCATGGCAGGTTTAATATTATTTTGCTTATATATCTATATAAGCAATGTTATCGCTCTCAAAAGTTTTAGGGGGAGGAAAATATTAGAGTCAGAACCTACAATTGTTATAAAGGAAGGACAAGTATTAGAGGAAGGGTTGAAGAAGACTTTGCTTACGATGGATAGCCTTTTAACTAGTTTACGTAAAAAGGGTGTCTTTAATATTGACGAAGTTGAAACAGCCTTATTAGAAACGGACGGAACCATTTCAGTATTAAAAAAGCCAGCCTATTTACCGGCAATGCAAAAAGATGTTTTTAATATTCAAGCATCTAGAGGAGTAGGGCAAGCTTTTATTATAGATGGAAAGATTTTAAAGAAAAGCTTAGAGTTATTGGGTAAAGATAAAGAGTGGGTAATAAATGTGATAAACGAAAATAATATCTCCAGGGTAGAAGATGTATTTTTTGCACAAATCGATCGAAATGGCAATATTTATATTGATAAACGAGAAGATTACCTATAAGAAACCGGATTATTTGGACAATAAATTCTTTGTAAACACTTTATTAATTTCACCAGATTAATCAATTGAAAACCTAGTAGAAAAAGCGATAATTGTTACAGCAAAAGCCCATCAAAGCCAAACAAGAAAAGGTACAGATATACCATACATTACATACCAGTTGCAATTGCTGCAACTGGTTGTATTCTTAATGATACGAGATGGTCTTGCAAAAAACATTGGACTTAAAATAGCGACTGCTGGCCAGTTAATAGCACAATGATTTGTACTTATAAAAGTTTAATAAACTGATAGTTGTTGAGTCTAGTGATGCTAGTTCTCTGAGGGGTTTCGCCCATAGTCCATAAAAATTAAGAAACCATCGTCCCTTTTAAACGTATAAGTAATAAAAGGTATGAGAGGAAGTGAATCATATTGAATAACTCTTGGGAAAGGCCAGTTATAAAAATTCCGAAGACAAAGATCGAGTGGTTAATGGATATAGTGGGGGGAGCTTTCTTCTTTGGAAGTGTTATATTACTCATTTCCGTTTGGTCGAGGCTGCCTGATAAAGTGCCAGGGCATTACAATTTAACAGGGGAGATAACACGCTGGGGACATAAAGGCGAGTTATTAATTTTACCGATCGTCAGTACGTTTATATTTTCTTACTAACTATATTGGAAAAATACCCACATATACACAACTATCCAGCCCGTTTAAACGAGCAAAATGCGCCACATTTTTATGCGATTAGTAAAAAACTATTGAACTTAGTGAAAAACGTTTGCCTCCTATTGTTTGCAATCATCCTATTCCATACTGTTTCCGTTGCAATGGGGTGGGGGATTTCGGTCTTGCCACTCACAACCCCGATAACTATTCTCGGCATTTTAGTACCTATTGTGTATACAGTCATTAAAATGAATAGAATATCTTAAGATAAATTTGGGACGGTGGTCGATTTCTCATTTCCTTTAATGAGAAATCAACCACCGTCCCTATTTCACCCCCTTCGACCCCATTGTAATAAATATATATAACTAAATGACGTATATATATTGCAAAATGTTAAAAATATGTTATTATAAATGTAAAGTAAAAATGATGGAGGGATTTGGATGAATTTTTTTAATAAGAATGCGGTCTTAAAGGATGAACGAATAGTTGCATTGCAAAACCGGATTTACCGTGAAATCTATTATCTAGTCATTGGTATTATTTTTGTATCACTAGCGTATAAGTTGTTTGTTGGAACCTTTGACCTTCAAAATATCGCGTTGGAATTAATTCTACTTCTTACAGTTGGGGCTTATTATACGTTAAGAAGTATGCAGTTAGGTGTATTTTCCGCAGAGGTGGAACTACATGATCAACAAAGTAAAGTTCCAATGAAGTGGAAAACAGTTTTAACTGGTGTTGTTCTCGGAATAGGGATTGCTTTATTTTTTGGTATAAACAGTGCCATTCGCTTTGCGGAAACAACTGCAGAAGCATATAACTTCTTTTTCCTAGTATTCTTTGTCTCACTAATAATTTATTTACCATTCTTCTTAATCTTCTTTGGTGGGAGTTTTCTAATGGCCCTTAAAGGTAGTGAAAAAGCGATGGAGAAAGAATTGTTAGATGACGAAGAAAAGGTGAATTAACATGAAAAATATTCGGATGAAAATGGCGAGAGTGGAGAAAGATCTTTCACAAGAAGAATTAGCGAAGATTGTTGGTGTTTCGCGACAAACAATAGGGTTAATTGAGCTCGGTAAGTATAATCCGACCTTAAGTTTATGTGTATCTATATGTAAAGCACTATCGAAAACATTAGACCAACTGTTTTGGGAAGAAGAGTAGTTGAGAAATTTTGAATCGGAGGGTCATGTGAATCGGAGGGACAGACACCTTGATGCATAAGTGCACCGAAGTGTCTGACCCCTCGAATCAGAAGAAGTAGCTCCAATAAGAACAATTTCTGATGAAGAGGCCAACAAAGAGTTTGTCATTAACACATTCGCAGAGACCCATTAATGAAAGTGAGACGAATTAAATGAGACTCTATTACGATGGCCTCTAGAAGTCACCTTTAGGGGAACGTCACTTAGGGTACAAGATATTGTCGTAGATACTAAGGAGGATATACATGAACATCCTAAAAGCAGATCTAATATGCAACCATCAAGTGCCGTGCTCAGATGGAACATACCATAATACATACGACATACGTGTCATTGTTAAAGTGAAAAATGAAGAACTTAGTTTCTTTTATACACTAGATGAAAAAAGCTCAATGTGGGGCCATTCACTTCCCTATGACCAATCCGGCGATGTGAGGCCTGCACTATTAACTAAAGAAGATTTTCATAAATTGTTCTCCGATCCAAAAGTAAGAGTTCACGTTAAAGAAGTGAATAGATTAATAGGGCTAGAAGGAGAAAGCACCTTAGAAACTCTTCCAGATGAAGCCTTTAGTACTTATGACTTTGTTGATTTTCATAACCTTTGCAAAAAAATAGCCAGAAACCTTCGCGTAAAGTTTCAAATATTAACATACGATGACCTAGATATGTGCAGCTATAATGCAGTAAAACTTGACTTGAAGGATGGCACAATCTATATACTTTGCAACGATTACAATATAGCGTTTACGGAAGAGATAGGTGGCTACCCACGTTTCACCTATCACCAAGAACTAGCTTCTTTTTTCGCACCGCCATACAAAGTATGCACAATAGAACAACTAAACAGCCCATTCCGCATCCATCGCCCATTATCCAAATGGGAAGAATACAGCATCAAACACTGGAAACCCCAAACCCAAGGCGAGTTCTTGTTTAATTATTGGGATTGATGAAAAATGGGGACGGGGTTGATTTCTCATTCTTTCAAAATCACCCCCGTCCCCGTGCAAATTTATCCTTTAGGAGTAAAGAAAAATGAATATTCATATCATGCAAGACTTTACGAAGGACCAAGATTGGATAGTCATTCACGGAGATTACGAACAATTCCATATATGGGGAGATAACGAGGATTACGTGGAAGATACAGTTGTGTTATTGCAAAAGGCTGCGACTTCATGCTTCAAATTTCCTTTTTATATTCATTTTGAAGGATATGAGGATGACGCTAAATCAGTATTATTAATGAGAGATCAATTCGAAATTCATTATCAACCTTCAGGCCGAACGGTCCTTACGATGTTTAATGGAAAAACGTATCATGCAGAAATACCAGCGTTCACTATCACTATTCCAAACAGCGAAGTACTAAAAAAGGTGTTTACAGAGTGGTTTTATTTAGCGCAACAAAATTCCATGTGGCTAATTACACAAGGTAAGAACGTGTATTACAAAAATAAAATTGCATCAATTGAAATGAGCAAGGAACCAACGATGCTGCTAGCAGACCACGATGCGCAAGGCTTATGCATTATAACGAATCAATCTTCTTACCAAAGTAGAGAGGGGCTGCGATTGATTTTTGAAAAAATCTAGGGGAAAATTGGGGACGGGGTTGATTTCTCATTCTTTCAAAAAATGAGAAATCAAACCCCGTCCCCATTTACCTCCATTTAAAAGAGAGGAGTGGTTCAAATGGACAAGATGAACGAGCATTTCGAAACAGCCCTTGAAGCCTGGACGATGATGCAAAAAACAGAAGGGGATGAAGGAGCGGAGTGGGCAGAGAGATTTGAACAGTATTTTTACGAGTTCATTCATGAAATGAAGGCATGGTGGGGCAGGCTAGAAGAAAAGCCTGAAACGGTTGAAGAGGCGGAAGAACTGCCAGCCATTAAAAGCTTCACGGAAAGAATACCTGGTCCTGTATATATAACCTTTTTAACCGAACTAGAAGATATTATAGATGGTGTTGAAACGAGCAGGTTTGATTGAATGTTTCGGAGGGACAGACACCACGGCGCAAAAATGCACCGCGGTGTCTGTCCCTCTGATTCACTTCTAACATTATATCGTAGACTCCACAATATCCTTTCTCCTATAGACGTTCAAGACTAAACCTAATAGCGTTGCATAAAATAGAAGTCTACTGCCGCCGTAAGTGATAAAAGGTAAGGAATAGCCAACAATAGGTAAAATCCCAAGTCCCATTAATATGCTCCACACAGCTGGCAATGCAAAGAGGGCACTTGCTCCAATTACGAGTATCCTACCAAAATGATCGTGTGTTTTAAACGCATTCATCGTCATTCGATAAATAAAGAGTAATAGAAGGAAACATAGTACAATACCAAAGCCCCAACCTAACGAATAGACAAGATACGGAAAAGCGAAATCAGTATGTATATCTGGAAGCTGACCGATCACAGCATCTTGCTGAAAACCATTACCGAGCCATCTTGCTTGGGAAAATACATCTTTTAAAACCATATAAATATACCCGTAGCCATATGGATCTTCTTCTGGTTTTAAGAAAGATGTGAGGCGAGTGGTAAAACTATGCCTTCTCACTTGCCAAAGGAAAAAGATAAAGAAAGATAATACGATTCCGTTTACAGCTACTAACTTTACTAACACCTTCTTCGGCATCGACGAATAGAGAATCATTGTGAGAGTACAAACTGCATAAATTATACTAGATGCAAAATCTGGTAGCGTCAAGAATAGATAAAGTGGACTCCAGAATAATCCAACTAATAGCAGCTGTTTTTTCCAATCAGAGAAGAGGTGCATGTTTGAACTAATTCCTGCCCAACCTAAGAATAGTAAAAATAAACAAATGACGGTCAAGTCTAACCTTATATCAGATATCCATATCGCTCTACGCGCTCCGTTAATCAAAGTCCCAAAAAGGCTAGTATAAAGTAGCAGTAGAAAGCCTGAAACGTAAAAGAATAGCCATCCATTTTTAAGACGCCGATAATCAAAGAAAAGAATAGAAACGATAACAATGACAGCCAATGTAAGCCAGATTGCTTGACGAAGGATAAAATTATAACTAGCAGGTAAAGATAACACGCCACCTGATAAAAGGAGAAAGCTTACGCTTGATAGTAAAACAAATAAAATAGTCAGCATCCAATCCATTCGCGGTTTATGGAGTTTGTTTAATTGATCCCCTAATGTATAAGCGTTCCCCATTTTTTCTATCGCTTTTTCTTCTGCATCTTCAATCGACATTTTCTCTTTTTGATAAGTTTGGCGCAGTTCACTCATATGGTTGTAAAGTTCTTTTTTAATGAGAGAGTGCGCTTCTTTTGATTTTACTCTCGAGGTTACTTTCTTCAGAAAATCTTCAAACTTAGTCGAGCTCATAAGAAGCCTCCTCCAGCAAATGCTTGAAGCTCCATTGCTTTTTCGCTCCATCTTTAGTAGCTAAGGCTAATTGTTTCTTCCCCTTAGACGTTAATGTATAATACTTTTTTTCATCTTGCCAAGAGGAGGAAAGAAGCTGTTTATTTTCTAGAAGGTGTAACAGCGTATAAAGCTGGCCTTCGTTGTTATGAAAGCATCGTTCATCACGCTGAAACAGATAGGTGCAAATTTCATATCCATGTTTCTCTTCATTTTGAAGTGAGGCCAATAATTTGACAATCGTTTCTTCTTTCCAGATAGGTTGTATAGACGTCAATTGTTTTGATTGTACGGATTCCTTAATCGCATGTTTACGTTCATCAGACAAAGAAAAGTCTTTGAAGACGGTTTTCTTCATCGTGCTTTTAAGATTGAAAAATGGATCCTTCATGTTTTATCCTCCTCTACCATTTGTTCTTTTACTAATTCTCGCGCACGCTGTAACCTTGTTTTAATCGTATTGCGGTTCACACCAGTAACATTACTAATCTCCGTTATGGAAAGCTCCTCATAATAATAGAGAAAAATAGCTTCCCGATATTTTGTGGGTAAGCACATAATGGCTTGGACAAGACTATTTTCTTCAGACATTGCAACAATCTGTTCTTCTATCTGTTTAGCTTTCGAAGGTATATAGGTTAGTAGTTTTTCATTAAAGGTCACTTTACGATGATGCCAGCTTCGTAAATAATCTTTACAATGGTTGCTCGCAATACGGTACACCCACGTTTTCAACGAGGATTGCTCGTTGAATTGATGAAATCGTTCATAGCATTTAATAAATATCTCTTGCGTTAAATCTTCCGCAGTTGCTTTATTTTTGACATATGTATATGTAAGATGCAAAATTCGATCGCTATATTCATTGATTAATACTTCCAACACTTTATCTCGGGCGCATTCATTTTCCGTAGTTATTGCTACATGTTCCATCTCACTCATCTGGCAAATCCCCCCTTTCTTCATTTTAGACGATAGAGTGCGTTAATTGGGTGGGGAAGAGTGAAAAAATATTTTTCAGTGTTGCGGAGGGACAGACACCGCGGTGCAAAAATGGATCGGGGTGTCTGTCTAGTTAATTCATTATGTTTATCATCTCTCCATACTGGGAATCTACTAATTAGTACTTAGCAATTAACAAAATCTTAGGAGGTAATAACATGAACAAGACAATTGTTGGTGGAGTATTCCGAACACAAGAAGAGGCTATTCGTGCAATTGAGGAGCTTCATGCTATGGGTTACACGAAAGATGAAGTTTCAGTTTTTGCGAAAGATAGTGATGATGTTAATAGTATACAAGATGTCACAGGTACTGAAGTGACAGAAAAAGATAGTGGACGAGCTGAAAATGCAGCAAAAGGTTTAGGCATAGGTGCAGGAACAGGTGGCGTTATTGGTGGTGTTGCAGGGGTTATTGCTTCGATTGGATTATTAGCGATACCTGGTATTGGTGTACTTGCAGCAGCAGGACCATTAGCGACTGCGCTAACGGGGGCAGCTATTGGAGCAAGTGGCGGTGGACTCGTAGGTGCTCTTACAGGAGCTGGGATCCCAGAAAAACATGCACTCGAGTATGAAACTCACCTAAACAATGGGCATATCGTAGTACTAGTAGAAGCAGATGAAGCACGTGAAGAAGGATTATATAATAATTTCTCTTCAAACAATTCACTAAATTCTCATACTTATGCTGACCACGTTCGAGTGGATAATAGAGTAGATAAATACTAGGTTATGTTTTGGTTTAGTGACAGGGACCTTACCCGTTTGGATCGAAGCCCTTGTCCCTTATGCTTTAAACAAAACTCGTATTTTTTAGAAAATGAATAGATGATATAGTAAAAAAACGTTTCTTCCACAATAGAAGAAACGTTTTTTTTGTTGTGTGGTGTTATAGCCAGTCCCCCTAGTTTGGTGATATTTTAGGTACTAGTGGTCTGACCTCATTTAGTAAAATCTACCTATCCAAACGCTACCAATATGTTATAATATTCAAAAAACGGTAAGGGGTAAAATAATGCCGATGGAATATGAAAAAATCATTGCTGAGTATGAGGCTAGCTTATATCGAGTTGCTTCCTTATTAACGAACAACAAAGAAGATGCGGAGGTTTTAGTAATAAATACGTTTTTACATATGAAAAAGGAGATAGCTAGTCTTCCAAAAGAGAACGACCTTTTTCACGAATTTTTTTCAACGAATGCCGTTATACATATGTATCACAACATACCAACTCTAAAAAAACGAAAAGAAGCTTCGTCACAACACGAACTAGTCGAGCTCCACTTTCTTCAATTAGAACAGACAGAACAACAATCTCTATTACTTTATTATCTATTTAAACTGTCATTCCCATCCATTAGCAAACTACTAAACGTACCTACCAACACACTTGAGAATGTCATCCTTACTTTTCACCAAGAAATTTCTCACAAACCGAATAACGCTGACTGCTTAAGCATAGAAACTACTACCAAGTACACTCATCACCTACTATCTCCAGAAAACCGCACCGAAGTGGAAGACCATCTAGAATTTTGCCCAGCGTGTCGTAGTCTAGTAGATGAAACGAATGGTACGATGAAAAAAGTGCAAGCGTTCATTCAACCAAACCCACTAGAAACACCTTTTGCAGAAAAAGCAATAGCAAAAACGCAAGACAAAACAAGAAAGAAAAAGTCATTGGCCTACCAACTACTTACGGCTGCAAGTATTGTCCTATTGTTTGGTCTTATCGTGTTAAATATGCCAAAGTTTGAGGGATGGACGAAGCTTGCTACTAACTACGTGAAGTATGGTGATTTTTATAACGTTTGGGAAGAGGGAACCTATGTAGCAGAAGCAAGCGGCGTATCGTTTGAGATTACGGGTGTGGAAATTACACCGGTGTTGATGCGCGTCGATTTTCGGATAGAAAATGAAAGAGAAAGAGTACTAGAATTCGTGGATAATGAACAAGGAAATCACTTAATTAGTACAAGATTTACGGGAGAAAGTGGCTTGTTTAATTTAATTTCCGATGAGGAGGAACATCGGATAAGTAACCTAACATTGATCAGTACGAATGAAGAAGCAACAGAAGGTTCGTTTTTTCTAGATATAACGAAAGGGATGTGGACGTTGGAGGAGATTCCAGAAGCGTTTGACCTTCGTTTCACCACATCCAGAATTGGTGGTGTATTTGGTCCTTGGGAAGTGACCGTTCCAATTTTGTATAAAGATGGAATGAAAAAAGCGAATACCATCGAGTTAGATCAGAAAGTATCGGTTGGGGAACTTTTTGATATTTCGCTCTTAGAGTGGACAACAAGCTCGACTGGAAATGTGATGAAAACAAGAATAGATACCTCCGAGGCTTTACGTGAATCGCGTGCAAACGATCAAAAATATATAGAATCCGTTCAGCTGAAATATAAAATAGAAACGGAACAAGGAGAAGCTCTTCTTCAACATCCGTATGGGATGTTTTCGTTTTATGTAGACGAATATTCCGAAGGTGGATTTTACGAGTTGGATAGTGACGAATCCATTTATGAGCAAGCATTCCACCCGTATACGTATAAAATGGTGGAAGGTAACTATCATACAACGAAATACAATAAGGAGCCTTTATATTTTAGTTTATACGAAGTGACCATGAGTGAAAGGACCGACTTTTCCTTTCCACTACAGCTAAAAGAAGTGGACAAGGAGCCGATGAACATAACATTCGACGGGACTATCTTTGAATACTTAACAGTTGTAAAAGAGGAAGGGGAAGAAAGAATAACCTATCGTGTCACAATTACAGGAAAAGAAGAAAATCCTCGCTATGAGCGCAGTTATTATTTTGACATGGAATACGTGGAGCATGAAGATCCATATGCTTATTATTTCTTAAGTGATCAAGGTCATGACATACAGAGAGAATTAGCGGAATTCTCTATAAGTGTTCCGAAAGATCATATAGATACGGTTTATATTAATGCTAGGTATGTGAGTACGACGATTCGGATGGATGAGCCGGTTAGGGTGCCGGTGTATTAAGGGGAGTTAAAGCAAAAATGAAATTGAGAAAGCTCAGCGCCAGCCAACCTGTTACACAGAATCCTTTCTTAAGAAATTTGCTTTGAAGGGATAGGGATCTTGACGCATTTGTACCAAGGTTTCTGTTCCTTCAATTCACCATTTATTTCATACACCAAAAACAGCCCACCATTTCTATTACTATTAAGATAGATACAATAACAGGAGGAACTACTATGGAAAAAGAAAACAAGATTTCCAAAATATTATTTTACCTCGGCTGTGCAGAATTAGTCATCGGCTTCTTTGTAGGGTTATATTTCGGTTCAGAAACAAGCTACTCATTTAATTGGTATGTTGCATTTCTATTTTGGGGTGCCGCCTTTATAAGTGCCATCTTTATCTTCGGTTTTTCGGAAATCATAGAACTACTGCACAAAATCAATGAAAATACGAAAAGAAAAAACAACACCACTAACTCCTCAGAACGAGAACCTGTTGTTACAATAGAAAAGAGTAAGGTTGTACAAAAGCGATGGGAGCTGTCTAAAGATGAAGTAGATAGAATTTCAGATTACTTCTCTAAGAAAAAGCTAGCCATCGAAAAAGTAATCGCTACTCCTTTCCAAGATGTTGTTTACGTAAAACTATCCAACAACACAGTGAAAATAATGATGGTTGGGAACTTCATCCCGGAAGAGATTCCTAGTAATTTGCTGTCGGATGAGTTAAAACAATGGTTAAGAGAAAATAGTTAACCAAAGACGAACGGCAGGGACAGCAGCCACAATGCAACAACGCATTAATCGGCCTGTCCCTATTATTCTATTAAAAATGAAGAGGTGATAAAAATGAGAGAAGCATACCATGTAATCGAACAAGTAACCGAAAGACTACCATATCATTTAACAAAAGAACATGTACAATCCTACAAGCAACTCGCGAAAAAAGGTATTTACCAATGTCCTTATTGTCAGGCGGAACTAATCGTCAAGTACAGTGACATAAAAGAAGTCCATTTTTCCCATAGGCATTCAGAAGCTTGCACAGAATCAAAAATGGCAGATAAAGCAGAAAAAAAGTATAGAAAACAAACAGAAAGAGAAACTCCTCAGCATAAGACCCTCGTAGATATATTTATAGATGAACTAAAATCTACTTCTAAGATTAATCCCACTATCAATGTTGATTACGGTTATCGTGCAAACATAAACTTAAAGCAATATCCTGACATTTTTCTAAAAATTGGCCAAACGGAACTCGCTATTTCCATCGTGACAAACGTTAACCCCAACCTAGATGCTACCCTTGCAAAAGAAATACAAAAACGCCACAAGTACTTTCAACAACAAGGCATGCACCCTATCTGGTTCATAGAAAATAAAGAACTAGCCATTGAAAAAGAAAAACATGCCATCGTCCTATGGGAAGCAGAAGCATCCATTTCACTACATACTTCCGAAGATAAAAAATGGGAAACTGCTTTAAAAACAATAGCAACAGATCTATCATTCTTTAAACCATATAATTACGTAACCTCCATGCCTAATTTAAAGGTAGAAGTAAGGAGTTTATATTATATTCAATCAACTGAAGACGGAATCTCCGTGCTCATTCATCGCTATCTAAAAGACAGAATACAAAAACCATTTCGAGCATTTTTATTAGGAGAAGGATACAAAATACCATTCTCCCAAGCATTAGCAATAAACGAAAAAAAGTTAAACTTAAGCGATCCTCAAATAGAAGAATCAAATAGAAATCAATTTATCGAAAACTATCATTTCCTACACAAAGAACAAGAAGAAGCCGAGCTCAGAAGAATAGAACTCGAGGAACAACAAAGAAAAGAACTAGAAAAACAAAAAGAATTATTACGCCAACAGATGATGGAAGAGAGAAAAAAGCAACAACTCGAGGCAAACGAAAACAAAAGAGCCATGCATTATGATGAATTGAAGTTGTTACTAAGGAAAAGAATCAACCTAACCCAAAAGGAACAACAAGAACTCTGGTCCAAATACATGCTCCGAAAAATCGGACCAAAGAACGCCCAGAAAGTGTGGAATGTTGTTGAGGAAAATGATGTGAGGTCGTTTGAGGAGTTGAAGAGGTTGTTGTGAGAAACAGGGACGGGGTTAAATTCACATTTTAATAGGATGTAAATTTAACCTCGTCCACATTTCACATCCTAGAAGAACTGTTCCTGTGGCTGGAAATTTCCTAATCTTCATTTGATAATATTACTAAATAATGCTAAAATAAACATAATTTTTAGAACGGAGGTGGGAAAGGATGTTAACTACTGTTTTGGTGCGCGGTTTCTGGAATGAATTCTTATATTTCGTCCGTGCAAAATTTGCTGTATTAGTTGTCAACGGGATACGTATGCCCATTTTTAGCAACTAAATAGCAAAATAAAAACAGAGAAAACATCTCTTTACCCACAATAAATATAGGTAAAAAGAGGGCGTTTCCTACGCTCTTTTTTTGTGCCTACTTTTCTGAAGGAAGCCATGGGGATTGCTGTATTCTCTTTGGCTTTTTCGTGTTTTTAAAAGGTGTTTTAGTAAAGGTTTTGTAATCTATTAAAACCAAGAGTGTAGTTGAAGAAGATTTGAAGAAGGAAATTGATTGCTACGGAAAGCATGTACCTGTAAAGAAAATAACGGATACAGCTCTTACACATAAACAACATTCAGTAAATAACTAGGAGGATCAAGCATGATCACATGTAGTGTAAACAAAGTGAAAAAAATGTACGGAGGAAACTCCATCTTTGAAAATATAACATTTGAAATAAATGAAAACGACCGAGTGGGTCTAGTCGGTCGAAATGGTAGCGGAAAAACGACGTTGTTTAGATTGCTAGCTGGAGAAGAAGCCCCCGATGCTGGCCAAATTCATTGGAAAAAAGGCTTGAAAATCGGCTATCTGTCGCAAATTCCTGATTACCATAATGAACATACAACAAAAGAGGTACTACAAACTGCTTTTTCTGATCTATTAAAAACAGAAGAGAAGATAAAGCAATTAGAAGCGGAGATGAGCAGAGAAACGACAGAAGAGAAAATGCAGCGACTCATACAAGAGTATGGCAACCTCCAAGACCATTTTACAATTCAAGGTGGCTATGAGATAGAAGCCAATATTGAAAAAATCGTAAATGGTTTAAACATAAAATCTCTATTAAATAAAGCATTCTCAACATTAAGTGGAGGAGAAAAGACGAAGGTTGGATTGGCCATTTCCCTTCTGCATGAACCGGATTTACTGCTATTAGATGAGCCGACTAATCACTTAGATTTGATGGCAGTTGAATGGCTAGGAAACTTTTTACAAGAATATCGTGGAACGGTTGTTGTAGTTTCCCATGACCGTTATTTTCTAGATGAAGTAGCAACCAAAATACTAGATATGGAGGACGGCGAAATAACCTGCTACCACACGAACTTCACAGGATTTATGAGAGAGAAAGAAGAGCGACTGTTAAATGAGTTCCAAGCATTTGAGGAACAGCAAAAGAAAATAAAGAAAATGAAAGAAGCGATTAAGCGGCTACGTGAGTGGGCAAACAGAGCGAATCCACCGAGTGAAGGTCTTCATAAAAGAGCACGTAACATGGAAAGAGCGTTAGAGCGAATGGAGAAAATTAATCGCCCTATCCTAAATAGAAAGAAAATGAATCTAGAAATGGAAGCAGCAGATCGAAGTGGAAAAGACGTAATCATACTTCGTGATGTATCAAAGTATTTTGGTGATCAACTACTCTTCCAAAACGTAAACCTAGATGTGAACTATCAACAAAGGGTGGCTATTATAGGCGAAAACGGAACTGGAAAATCTACATTAATTAAGCTCATGCTTCACCAATTAAAACCAGACAAAGGAGAGGTTCGTTTAGGCAGTAATGTGAAGGTCGGCTATTTATCCCAACATATTTTTTCTGACATTACGGACGATACATTGATAGATGTCTTCCGTAGTGAGGTGCGTGTGACAGAAGGAGAAGCGAGAGGGATTTTAGCGAGGTTTCTATTTTATGGACATACCGTCTATCGAAAAGTCTCCCAGCTCAGTGGAGGAGAGAGGATGAGACTACGCTTAGCGCAGCTAATGTACCAAGATATCAACCTGCTAATCTTAGACGAACCAACCAATCACTTAGATATTGAATCAAGGGAAGTTCTAGAAGAAGCATTAGAAGACTTTAATGGAACGATCTTAGCAGTTTCTCACGACCGCTATTTTCTTAATAAACTGTTTGAAAAAATTTATTGGATCCAAAATCAAGAAGTAAATGGATATGTAGGAAACTATGATTATGCGAAAATGAAATGGGATGAAAAGGCATTGCGGAGTAAGAAAGTAGAGGTCACCCAAGAGAAGAAAAAGGAGGGGCAACATTCCAGTAGCACGAAGAAAAAGGAAAGGAATAATTCAGAACTGTTGAAGAAGGAATTAGCTATTGTAGAAAATCGGATATTAGAAGTAGACCAGCAACTTGCGGAAAGTACCGATATAGACGTTTTGCAGAAGTTATATAGAGAGAAAGAAGAATTGGAGAATCGTTGGGAAGAGATTTGTGAAGGGATAGAATGAGTTTTGGGTGCAAAATTAGGCTATGGGGCCAGTCCCACAGTTTGGACACAAGTAGGAATGTCTGGTTATCGAATTGATATGGCAATCTTGCACCCAGAAGACACATCTCGATACATTCTAGGCATCGAGTGCGATGGTGCCATGTACCATAGCTCACAAAGCGCCAAAGACAGAGATGTATACAGACAAAACTTCCTCGAAAGCCGCGGCTGGAAAATCGAAAGAATCTGGAGCCGGAACTGGTGGAGAAACCCTACCGGTGAGATAGAAAGAATCGACCAGAGGGTGAAGGAATTGTTGGAAAAGGAAAGTGTTCAGAAGGTGGTTGTGAAATGAAAGTTTAAAGGTGCCTGACCCCCAACTAGTAAAACTTTAACGTACTGAGGGCAGGCACCTTTTATGAAGAACTTGTGAAAGAAATAGACAAGCTAGCTACATATGGAAATAGTAAAATAGCTTTCATCATAGGCGGATCACTCGGACTAAGCAGTGATGTTATGAAACGAGCAAACGATGCGTTACCTTTTTCTAAGATGACTTTTCCACATCAAATGATGCGTTTAATACTACTAGAGCAAGTTTATAGGGTGTTTAGGATTATTAGGGGTGAACCGTACCATAAGTAACGGCGAAATGAATCACTCCTTTTTCATTGTTATGATAGGATTGTATGCAATAAGACTTATAATGAAATTTAGTTATTGATATATCCCGCATAAGGAGTTGTGTCAAATGAATAAAAATAAAAGCACAGAAATAAAACGCTCAACAATAGCAGAAAACATTCTACCTCAGATCAATAGTAAAACTAAGCTAGGCGACTTACGAAAAATCGCGAAGGACATTAAAAAAGATCACGAACTAGCTATGGAACTTTGGTCAACCGGAGAGTTTCTGCCCAGACTATTGGCAATCTTAATTATGGACAAAAAACATCTTTCACAAGATGTACTAAATAAGCTTGATAAGGATATGCAGACTCACACATTTGATGAGCGAAATAACTTAATGGATTGGTTAATGGCTAATCAGCTTACCAAAGACAAGAAGAACATTGCAATGATGAAGTTATGAGAAAATAGTCCTTCTTCTCTTCAAAGGCGAACTTTCTGGTATTTTCAAGCGCGATTGAGATGGACTGGAAAAATACCGCCTGATAACACCGCAGACTTACTATCTGCAATTGAAGCTAATATTACGCAGGAAGAACCGGAAGTTCAATGGGCTATGAATTTCACCGCAGGCTGGATAGGCGTTTATGATGAAAAGTATCGAGCACGTTGTTTTAAACTTGGTGAGAAAACGGGTCTATACAAAGATGAAATGGTATCAAAAGGATGTACACCCAATTATTTGCCGGAGTTCATTACGATTGAAGTTAACAAACGAGTTAATAATTAGTTACCCTGAAAAAATCATATGGAAGTCGGTGCCTGACCCACAGTACACTAAAATTTTACTGTACCGGGGTCAGTTTTTTTTATTTGGAAGTGTAACTGTGACCCCGTCCCCGATTTTACACTTCGTTTTAATCAAACCCAATCAGCTATTATAAAGATTAGTGTAATATATCTAAGTTTGAAAATTTTAGATATAAGTTTTAGGGGAAGGCACCGCTTTCTGCATAAATCTTCATAAGTTCACTCATACTTAAATTAGGGGTGAATACATATGAAGTTCGACTATTTTGTGCTATCTTCTCTATGGGTAATATTTCCTATAATACTTTGGAAAGCAGTACCGTGAACTCGAATACGAGAGGTAGTAGCTACCTTTTTGTTTTTTCAAATGTTAACTTGGCTATTTAGCATCGGATTAACCAATGCGGGGTTACTCGAAGCGCCTGTCCGATTTTTTAAAGATGCTACGACAATCAATTTTACAATGGAATATTTAGCGTTTCCTACCGCAGCTGTTTTATTTCAATTGTATTTCCCTATTAACGCTAAATTTCTGAGAAGATTAGTCCATTACTTGTTGTGGGTAGGAGTTATTTTATCTTTTATGATTCTAATAGGGACATTTACAAACATCATGAACATAAAGATAGATAATCTAATAAGAAGCTTCTTTAATTTTACTATTGAATTATGGTTATGCCGTCGTTATGTAGTGTGGCTTTTCAAACAGCCTCCAAAAGGGTCTGATACATATGAATATTGAGTTTATGCTTTTATATGTTTTATATGCTATTACTTTTATTTCTTTAGGCTTTATTCCAAAAAACAAATGGAGAGAGGCTAGTATTGCCTTTTCTTTCCAACAATTCGTTACCTGGTTTTTGGGTTTACTTGTCGTCCAATTAAATTTAATAGAATACCCTGTTAGAGAACTTGCGAATGTCAATGGTACAAGTTTTTTATTCGAATTTATTATGTTTCCAATCATAAGTAGCTTCTTTTGTATTTATTATCCCCAAAAGAAGACCATATGGAAAAAATTCGTATACATTAGCTCTTTTTGTACAATTCTAACCTTGTTAGAAATCTTATTCGAAAAGTACACCAATCTAATAAATTATCTTCATTGGGACTGGTATGTTACATGGATTACTGTATTTGGTTCATTAATATTAATATGGAAGTTTTACAAATGGTTTTTTCAATTGAAATAGATAAACATGATAAACTAGGGACGGGGTTACATTTCTCATTTATAAAATGAGAAATGTAACCCCGTCCCCGTTTTCTCTTAGCGACCGGAGTTCTGGCCCTAATTTTCGGTTAATTGTTAGTTAATAATTCCACGGTCTATAATTTTCACATGGACATTAGATTTTATGGAGATAGAGGGATACAATTCTTTCCAATCATGATTTTCCCAAAATGTATTATGCAAGGCAAATACTCTTCTACCAATACCAAACCCATCACAGTTTGCTTCTTGAAGTTTTTTTATTACTGCTTCACTTTCCGTTGTTAATATTTTCGTTAAAACATTATCTAGTTTTATTACCTCTTTTTTTTCCTGCAAATTATCGTGTGGATATTCTATGACATCCACATAAAGATTTAAATCAATTTCCGCCTCTATAGTGTCATTCTTAGGTACTATCTTCATTTTTCTATCCAATTTTTTAATTTCAATGGTGATGATATTATCGAATGGTTGTCTGTTATTACTCGGATCGTCAATCGTAAGGGTCATTTTTGCAGATTTTCCCTTTTGGTCTGCAAGTAGTAAAAATAACATCGATTCATGGGCATCTAATACTCCACTTTGTTTTTTGTCATTAAATAGCGCTGTTCCAGAAACACTAATTTCTTGACTTGCTTTATCCAATTTAAGATAGGGAACAATGAAGTCTTGTCCTTCATCAAACATAATTGGGCATATATATTCTATAGTTTGAACTGGTACATATGAATGTTCCTCGGCACTGTTTAGCAATTCGGTTATATAGATACTAATCCGAGGTTTATTTTTAGGGTATAACATAATATAGTCTTTTGCAGTTCCATCCACAACGGCAATTTTGGCGTTTAACGCACTTAATGGATCTCGGTACATACTGTCTAAAAATGGATATACATCTGTTTGGGCAACAGATGGTCCCAGTAAAAATACTTTTAGTTTTGAAATCTCTATATGTCCTGGTATGGACCTGTCTAAAGCTAATTTCGTTTCATTGAATGATTTGCCGACTGCTACGGCATTTAATCGATTATCAACTGTTTCTTGACTAGGTAATAATGGAGCAGATACAGATGTTTGCACTTGACCATCTTCTAGATAATCAACACCTACAAGCATAAGTAAAGTTGCTTCTTTTAGTAGTCTTTCATCCCAGCAACCAGTTAATAATATCAAAACAGTTAAAATGGTAATGGTTTTATGTAGTTGTTTCATTTTTTTCTCCTTTCCTCTTAATAAAGATAGAAAGTATTAATAGAAAAACAGGTAAAAAGAACAAGAAACCGAAACTAACAAAACTGATTACTTTTCCTATATCTTTAATTAACAAATATTGTTCTCTAGGTATAAACGTTAAAAAAAAGGAAAGAAATCCAACCACTATAACAATTGCTTTAAAATTTACTTTTTTAAACGTATACTTTAATCCAAAACTTGCCATATAAAGGTAAGATGATGCTGTAGTAATCACTAACAATACCCATAAAGTGACAAAAATTAAGTCAACTCTCTCAATAATTGGTGAAGTAAAACCTTTCGTCATATAAAGTACTGGATGTGGAACTATGTTAATTTCCTCCGGACTAAAATAGATAGAGCAAGTAAAAACGGTAAATGAATAAATGATAGTTACAACGATATTTGCCAAACTCGACATAAAATAAGCTTTTTTAGGTGCTATCTTTGTGTGTGTGTATCCAACCATAATGACCTCTAAACCAAGCATTGCAATAATACAGTCTTTGGAAGCGATAAGGATGTTTTGGAGTCCGTTATATCCAATTGGCAGTATATAGAATATATTTACTCGTTTATAGGAAATGGCAATGGAGATAATAATTAGAATAATTATAGGAATCGTCAAAACATAAAATCGAGCAAGCGGTTGGAGACCAGCTCTGACCAAGTATACAATTGGGATTAATAATGTTAAGACTATAAGCCAATGTGGTGTATAAATGAGAATCCAAGTTTTGATTATCTCACTATATAAAACCAAGACGAACGAAAAGATCATAATAAAAAACAATATATATAATAAGTTAAAAAAAGAACCAATTTTCTTTCCAAATATTAAAGTTTGTTTACTAAAAATGGACTCCATTTTATTCTTGTTTTTTAGTAACATCCAAATAACAGTTATAATAATTTGAATTCCTATACCAGCAATTAAGACAGAAATCCAGCCATCCCACTTTGCATTTTTGAAAACTGTATTTGGAAGGGATAAGATACTTATTCCTATTTGCGTCTGTACAATGAGAAAAAATAGTTGCCATTGTGTTAGTTCATTTTTATTAATATTCACTTTGTTGCACACTCTCTATCATTTTACTTATTAGATGATTCATCTTTTATTATCCAGTTTGGAAGTCTAAATATGCTATCTCTAAATTCTTTTGGATCAAAAGGTGATATAGGATAAAGATATGGCTTTCCGTAAGATTCTAATTGGCAAAGGTGAATTAATATAATGGAAAACCCAATGATAATTCCAATAAATCCAAAGCAAGCAGCAGCAACCATAAGCGGAAACCTCAAAATTCTTTTTGACATACTTAATTCATAGGTAGGCACAGCAAAGGAAGCAACTGCAGTTAGTGCAACAACAATTATCATTAAAGTGGAAACTAAGCCAGCATTTACAACTGCATCTCCAATTACTAAACCTCCCACAATACCAATTGTAGGTCCCAATGGATTGGGAAGTCTTATTCCTGCCTCTCTTATTAATTCAATAGTAATCTCTAATATAATTGCTTCAACAATTGGTGGATATGGTATTTCTTGAACGGAATCTTTAAAAGTTAATGCCAAATCTCCTGGAACAACTTCATAATGAAATGCAATGACTGCGATGTAAAGTGGAGGTAAGCTTAAGGCAATAAGGAAGCTCATTAAACGTAAAATACGATAAAAGCTCCCTATTATCCACCTACTTTGGTAATCATCTGGTGACTGATAAAAAGTAAAAAATGTTATTGGCAAAATGTAAGCAGTCGGACTCCCATCAATAAGAAGTACAATTCTTCCTTCAAGTAAATTAGTTACTACTCTGTCTACTCTTTCAGTATTTAATACTTGCGGGAAGGGAGAGAAAGTATTATTTTCGAGTAATTCTTCATTGAAATAAGTGTAGTTGATATTGTCAGTATTAATATTTTTTAATTTATTATTTACTTTAATAATTACTTCTTTATCTGCTAGTTCTTCGATATAAAGTAGAGCTATACGATCATTTGTCTTGTTCTTATCACTTTTAATGTATTTTACAACCATTCCAGGGTGGTGAACATTGGACCGTATTATATTGATATTTGAAGAAATTCTTTCAATTAGCCCTATATGAGATCCTCGTATAACTTGTTCATTAATTGGCTCTGAAACTTCTCTCTTCATCACGTTTTCTACATGTATAGCAATAATAATCGGATTATTATCTTGAATAATTAAACATTTACCTAGAGATAAAAATTCAACAGCCTCATTAAGGTCATTTGTTTTTGCATACTTATTTAGTGAGGTATTTTCAAGAAATTCAACTGATTGATGATGAGCTAATGGCGAAAGAATATATTTTTGTAATTCACTGTGGTCTACTCTAGAAGCAAAATAAACCAAGGTGATTTCTTCATTAAACTCCTTTATTATTAAGTCATCCGTATCATGTGTAAGTTTTTTAATTAAGGCTATATTAAGGGACTTATCTAAATCTACACTCAGTACTTGTGTAAGACTGTTTGTTTTATTATCTTGTTTTTTCGAATAAAGCCTCTTAAAATACATACTCATCCTGCTTCCTAAAAAGTTAATTAAAAATAGTATGTATATTAATTGAAAATTTATCCCTCTAAGTCGATATATTAAAGGTATGATGCTAGTTTGATTTTAGGAGGAAATTTTAAGTGCTTAGAACTATTAAGAGTAAGTTGATTTTTTCTATTAGTATTTTAATAATCTCTTTAATAACGATTTGTTTAGTTACAATATTTTCTTTTACAAAATTAAAGGGTGAACTTGATTATATAATCGAAAATGATTTTCAAGTGATATCGAATGCTAAGGATATTCAAAAGCTTATAGTAGATATCGAAACTGGAGAAAGAGGTTTTTTATTCACAGGGGATACCATCTATCTAGAACCTTATTACCATGCTAAAGGTGCAATAGTGAATAAGTTTGACCTAATTTTAGAGGATGTTAGTAATAGTCCACAACAAGTAGAAAGTATAAATGAGATACTTACTTTAGTGGATAAGTGGCTAGTGGAATACATTGATAGAAATATTGATATTAGAATAAAAAACGACCTTCAAACAACCGTTGTTTTAGCTGACTTTGAAGGTGGAAAATATTATATGGACCAAATCAGGGTATTGATGGAAGAGTTTATTTTAGAGGAGCAATCACTTACCGAGAATAGAGTGGCTGAACTGAATTCCTTAATCCTATGGACAGAGATCATCTTAATTATATTCATTGTTTTGATTATCATCATAGCTACTATACTAGGAATTAGCATCACAAAGAATATAACAACTAACCTACGTTATATAAGTCAGCTGATTTTAGATATGTCCAATTCAGGTGGAGATTTAACGAAAAGAATTAATCTGAAATCAAAAGATGAAATTGCTGAATTAGGAGAAAATACGAATAAATTAATAGAGAGTATAGGTAACTTAGTAAAGGAAGTTAATCAAACAGCTAATTCGGTTGCGATAAGCAGTGAAGAGTTACTTATTGCTTCCAATGAAACAACGAAAACCATTTCACAAATAGCTGAAACAAACAATGAAATAGCCACAGGTTCAGAAGAAACCTCCACTTATGCGGAGTCTTCTCTAAATAAAATGGAAGAATTGAATATGTTTAATAAAAATGTGAATGAAAAAGTTGTCATAGTCAAAGATAAATCGTCCGAAATGAAAGAAGCTTCCGATCAAGGTGTAGCAAGCGTGAATAGACAATCGGAAAGTATCCAAAAGCTACAATCGTTATCAAATGCTAACTTAGAAATGATGAAAATCTTAGTCGATAAATCAAGCGAAATTGAAAAAATCGTAGAAGACATCAACAAAATTGCGGAACAAACGAACCTTTTAGCACTAAATGCCGCAATCGAAGCATCTCGTGCTGGTGAAGCAGGGAAAGGCTTTGCAGTAGTAGCAGCAGAAGTTCGAAAACTGGCCGAGCAATCCAAACACTCTTCTAAAAATGTAGGAACGATTATTTCTGAAATTCAACAAGAAATGGAAACGGCAATATCCTCTACAAGTGAAGTAAATGATGAGGCGAAATTAAGTGTCTCCAATGCTAAATTAACGAAAGAATCATTATCTGTTATTGAAAATAAAATATTCGAAACACTATCATTAGTGGATAATATTAGAGAAGAAGTAAACAACACATATAAACTGAGTGAAGAAGTAACAGAAGTGTTCAGAGAAGTATCTGAGATTGCAAAAGAAACATCAAAAGGAAACCAAAACAATGCTGCAGCTTCAGAAGAAGGTTTAGCCGCAATGGAACAAATGAATTCCAGCGCAGTAGAACTAGCTGATCATGCGCATAAGTTAAAAGAAATAGTGGCTAGTTTTAAAGTTTAATAATAGCAATGAAGAAGAGGCGGCTAGGAAGTTAGAGGAATCTGATTTTTTGGTAGCCTCTTTATTTCTAACATAGTAATTTTTAAACAAACGTTTGATTAAATGATAATGAAATAGTAGCATTCTTAAGGGATGTAGAGTTCCGGTTGGAAATTAACATTATTAATTGTTTTAGTAGGAAAGAAATCTTTGATAAAACAAGAGCATCTTATTACTAGTAAAGAACGTTTGATTGATAGGAGGACCTATTATAGTGACACCTTTTACCGAAAGAGTGATAGACATTATTCGATCCATCCCTAAAGGCAGGGTCATGACATATGGGCAGATAGCAGGGCTCGCAGGAAGTCCAAGAGCAGCCAGACAAGTTGTTCGTATCCTCCATTCAATGAGTAAGAAGCATCGTCTCCCGTGGCATCGAGTAATTAACGCTAAGGGACAGATTGCCCTTCAAGATGATGAGTCCTACAACGAACAAAAGATGACCCTGCAAATCGAGGACGTTGAAATAAGTGCCAATGGAAGTATTGATTTATCAAAATATCAGTGGCATCCATGTGAAATTGGGGACGGGGTATAATTTCTTATCTTCGATTTGACGAATTTCCATAGATATATGTTGGATTTTTATTGCCAGTCTTCCAGGTTGGTAAAACGTTAACGTACTGGGGGTAGGCACCTTTTTTTGAAAAAAAGACGGACTAAGAATACACCTAAGTCAGCCTTTAACACGTTTGGTCTGGGATAGAAATAAGTAGAGGCTTATTTTCTACTTTTTCTTAATAGAGATCCAGATCTCACTTTTTTGATCTTTGCTAGCTAGTATTTCCGGTCCCCCTACTATTAGCTCATAGGAAGATGTCGGTAACCACTCGGAGTAAATTCGCTGCCAATGCTTTTCTACTTGTAGCCAATCCCCATCCACTTCAAAAATTGCCCAGGTTAACGCAGGGACTTCTAATGTTGAATACTCACTTTTCTCTCCCTTTGTAGTAACGGCACCAATATATTGGTTAAAAATTACCTTCCCATCCGGACTCTCTGAGTAGTTGACGGATACATGAACAATCCCAATAGGTTCCTTATTAGAGAAGGACTCCATTTCACTCATTTTCTCATCACTGATACCTGCAATCATATTTTCATAGGTAGGGGATAGGATTTCATTTTCCATTTTGACCTCATACTTAACTCCAATAACTTTAAATGCTTCATTTTCAACAATACGGTATTTCATTTCGATTCCTCCTTGAATAGTTAATTGAAAGGTCATTCTTGGATATGCTTTTAATTTTTGTTGAGGCCTTCTTGATAAGGAAGGAGTTACTCCGTGGTAATTTTGAAAAGCTCGTGAAAAGGCATCAGGAGATTGATATCCATACTTCATTGCAATATCAATTA
Source organism: Bacillus sp. FJAT-45066 (assembly GCF_002335755.1). NCBI lineage: Bacteria > Bacillati > Bacillota > Bacilli > Caryophanales > Bacillaceae > Bacillus > Bacillus sp. FJAT-45066. The sequence continues at coordinate 2,547,629 of NZ_NISQ01000001.1, read as the reverse complement.
CTTTAACTTGAGAGTCCTTCAATTCTAGAGCAGCCAAAGTAAGTCGCCTTCTGCGAATGTACTCAGAAATAGTGATACCTGACAGAATGGTAAATAGACGTTTGAAATGATACTCAGAGCAGAAGGCTCTATTCGCTACTTCATTTAATTCAATAGTACTAGCCAAATTGTCTTCAATATAATTTAGAGCATTGTTCATTCCTTGTAACATATCCATTTAATTTAACCACCTTTCATCAATATACTAACAGGATAAAAGACCCATTACCCGACATTACATGCTCATTTTAGTCGGGTTTCGATTTTATATTTATACAGTGAAGATTTCTAATTGCAATATTTAGTTTTCTTAAACATTTGTGGAGAAAATAAGGCGATAGAGCCAGTTCCCAAGTTTGGTAAAACCTTAAAGCATTGGGGGTCTGGCCAGTTTTTCGAAGTAACTAGTTGTAGTAATAATCATTCATTATTTCATTGTTTTGGATAGGGATATCTTAATAAGGTTACAATACACAGAAAAGAACTAGTGTTATTCATTGGATTTCTTAAATTTATCAAATTTTTACTATTTGAAGGGTAGAAGTGGAATGGTGAATAAACAACAATTAAATTTGGAAGAAATAATTGATTTACAAGAACTTGTCTCTAAGAAATGGCTAGACTATTGGCAACAGTTTTCGCATTTTGGTACTTGGCAATTTTGGGTTAACTTATCCATGTTTATAATTCCATTAGCTATATTATTTTACAAGATTGATCGAAAAAGAGCGATATTATTAGGGTTTTATGGAATTAATTTCAATCTTTATATTTCCTACATCGTTTCATACGGATTGAAAAATGGACTATGGGCATTCCCGTTTCATTTTTTCCCCTTTTTACCTGAAAATGTAAGTTTAGATTCATCTCTTATCCCTGTTTCCTTTATCTTAATGTATCAATGGACATTAAACAAAGGTAAAAATTATTACGTTTATTCTATTATACTAGGGGCAGTATTTTCCTTTATTTTCAAACCATTACTAACTATGCACAACATGTTTCAGATGTATAAATGGGTAAATTACTTTCACATCTTCCTTGTTTATGTCTTTGTCATTTTTCTTTCAAAATGGGTAACTAATTTGTTTATTTATCTAGAAAAAGAAGAACATGCTAAAAAAAGTGAAAAAAGATTTTAATTTTTTGGTATAAAGCCCCCCTGTATGCTAAAAATGCTGCGTACTGTGGTTTATTCATATTTTAAGTGCATATTTCGGTGTCAGTCCACCGTCGGGTAATCATCGTCTAGCTGAGAACTCTTGCTAAAACATAAAAAGAGTAGTATTTACCTTGAAAACGGTAAATACTACTCTTTTTTATATGGATTGTGAGATAGTTTAATGGAAAAAGATTAAAAATTGTAAGTCCAACACATTGAAAAAAATAAGATCTTGTGGTAAATTTATATAGATATGCATCGTTTAATTGGTATTTAAATATATTATCCCTATTATAATTATACAATGAAACCGATGCGTTAGTCAACCCTTTTATAGAATTTTTTTAAGGAGTGAGTGTTTGCTATGAATTCAGAACTTCAGCTGGAGCAACAACGAGTAGGCAGTGTAATGGAGACAATTACGGAGGAAATCAACAGACTGGAAGAAGAAACGGTAAGACGTAAAAACGAAGTAGTTGGTATCCGAAGACACTTTTGGGATGAAGTCAAAGTAAATACGGATTCCTTTGATGATTACCTTGAAACCATTATCGGCTTGCGTCAAGAGGCCCAAGCGCTGTCCGTAAGTCAAAGCACCCACAGACATGCATCCAAACGTTTATCCACGCTGCGCCGAATGGAGGAAATCCCGTACTTCGGGCGGATTGATTTTATGGAAGAAGGAACTTCAACTCAGGAACAAATCTATATTGGTATCTCCTCGCTTACTGATACTAGCGGGGAAAATTTCCTGATCTACGACTGGAGGGCTCCTGTCTCGAGTGTCTATTATGATTACCAGCCTGGTCCAGCTAAGTATGTAACACCAGAAGGCGAAATCGAAGGCATATTGGAGAAAAAGTGGCAATACATTATCCGTGGCGGCGTGCTTCAATCGATGTTCGATACGAGTCTTACGATTGGAGACGAGATTTTACAGCTGGTTCTGGGAAAAGGCAAAGACAAACAAATGCACAACATAGTAGCGACCATTCAACAGGAGCAAAACAGGATTATTCGTCATGACCACGGGAGATTACTCATTGTTCACGGTGCGGCTGGCAGCGGCAAGACATCTGCAGCTCTGCAACGGATTGCTTATTTACTCTACAAATATCGAGATAATCTGAATGCGGATCAAATTATTCTATTTTCTCCTAATTCGATTTTTAACAGTTATGTGTCCAATGTGTTGCCAGAACTTGGTGAAGAGAATATGCAACAGGTCACATTTCAGGAATACTTGGATCATCGGCTGAGTAAAGAGTTTCAAGTTGAAAATCCATACGAGCAATTGGAATATGTTTTAACTGCAGCAAAGACTCCTGCGTACAGGTCAAGGCTTGCAAGCATCCGTTTTAAAGCATCTACCCGTTTTTTTGAGGCGATTCAATCATACAGACAGTCACTAGAATTATCAGGAATGCTATTTAAGGACATTACCTTCAGAGGGAAACCAATCGTTACGGCACAACAAATAGCAGAATGGTTTTACAGTCAAGACACGTCACTCCGTTTCCATAATAGACTTGAAAAATTGACAGAATATCTATTGAAAAAAATAAATGAGGTCCAAAAGGTCGAAAGAACAAAGCAATGGGTACAGGAGGAAATCGAGCTACTTAGCGAAGATGATTATCATAAGGCACACGCCTACTTAGCGAAAAAACGCGGATTTAATAGAGAGTCGATTGGCGATTATGAGATCGAGCCAGCCGCACTTGCCCAATTGATTGTTCACCAAAAATTGAAGCCGTTGCGAAAGAGAATCCGAACGTTTCGTTTTGTCGATTATAAGGGTATTTACAAGCAACTATTTACTGATTCCCTGCAGATCAAACAGTGGATCGAAGGGGAGACACCAGCGGAGTGGGCGGCAATATGTCAAGGAACACTAGATATGCTAGAGGAAGATAAATTATTTTATGAGGATGCAACCCCATTTTTACTTTTGAAAGAGTTGATCGAAGGCTTTCAGACAAACAGCTTGATCAAACACATCGTTGTTGACGAGGCGCAGGATTATTCACCTTTTCAATTCGAGTTTCTAAAGCGTTTATTTCCTTCTGCAAGAATGACTGTGCTAGGTGACTTTAATCAAGCAATATTCGCACATGCTAGTGAAATGGTAGATTTTCATACACTTACCAATCTATACGGACCAGATAAAACGGAATTGATCAATATAACACGGAGCTACAGGTCAACAAAACCAATCATCGAATTTACACGCAGACTAGTACCTAACGGCGAAAGGATTATCCCTTTTGAACGTGACGGTGAGAGACCCGAGCTAAAACAATTGCACGATCACGCAGAACTGCACAGCTGCATTGCCTCCAAAGTCGCCGAGTTACAAAGTGTTGGCTATCAAAGTATTGCGATCATATGCAAATCTGCGGAGGAAAGTGTACGTGCATATGAATCTCTGTCTGGCATTGATGAAATGAAACTCTTAAAGAGCAACTCGATTGAATATGAGCAAGGAGTAGTTGTCATACCGTCATACTTGTCCAAGGGTATCGAATTCGATGCCGTCATTATTTATGATGCATCGGAGCATGTATACGGTGAGGAGAGTCTGCGCAGAGTTTTTTATACTTCCTGCACGAGAGCAATGCATTATTTGCAGCTTTACAGCGTAGGAGAACCGAGCCCATTTTTGCGGGATGTATAGGTGATAAACCGGGGACGGGGGTTGAATTCTCATTCTTTCCAAATGAGAAAACAGCCCCCGTCCCTGTTTTCTCCTCAAGAAAAAATAGTTGCCGTTAAAAATAAATGTCTAAAATAAATTAAAGGGATTACTGAAAATCAAATAAAAAGTTTGGGAAAGTGATTTATTAAAAGTAAATCACTTTAAAGATATTTAACTTCTTCAACGGCCTCTTAGAGTATTAACCTGTTATGTTATTTATACAACATAAGCCATTTTGACACGGTGTGTCCCCCATTTTGGTAAAACTTTAACGTGGGCTGGCACTCCAAATAATTCATTCTATTTAATTGCGGGAATCTTAATCTTAACTTCAAATTCTTCCTCTTTGTAGACAAAGTCTAAGAAGCCTTGGTGTTCTTCAACAATTTCTTTAATTACCTTTGTGCCAAGTCCTTCGTGGCTTCCGCCTTTTGTCGTTTTACCGTACGTGTGGAAAAGTTCGTCGAGTAATTTGGTAGGTATTTGCAGGCTATTATTTTTGCATTTTAGTATATAAAGGCCACTTCTTTTATAAAATTGCACGGTTACTGTCGCTTGCTTTCTGCTCTTCTTTTGCCATTCTTCCGAAGCATCTATACTATTTGAAAGAAGATTACCTATAAGTGTCACCATTTTCTGGTCAGGTAAAGGAAGCGTTGATAAAGGTACATCTAGGTCATAAATGAGATCAACATTCAATTTCTTCGCCCGAATGTAGGCTTGGTGCAAGACGCCAGCAACTACACCACTTTCTCCTTTTATAGAGAAATTTGTTTCCTCGTAGCTATCTACTAGTTCATCTAAATACACTTTCGCCTCTAACTCTTTCTTATTTTCCAACATAAAGTGAATAGCAGACACATGCTTTAGAAAATCATGTCTTTCGCTTCGAACAACTCGGAAAGTTTCATTAATTTGCTCCAACTGCTCTTCGTGTTTATCAATAGTTCTTGCCAATTCCGCCGTTCCTTTCGACCAGCCAGTTCTAATTATTTCTAAACTAATAAATAATACGAATAAAATAAATGACATCCAAATAGAAGAAGATAGCAAAGACAAAAGTAATACTAGTACTTGTAAAACCACTAAAATCAAATTCCATCTGAAAGGCAAATTTTCTACCTGTAGTAAAACAGTACGATACAAATAAAATACGATTCCTAGTATGAAGAAAATGCTAACAAAGATAGGTATTACATCTTCAAGCAAAGATTGTAGGTGGAAAAATCCTAAAGCTCCAATTATAAGCCAATATAAGTTCTTCTTCTTCACGTTCATTCACCCTTTAAAAATAATGCTGTTGTAAAAATTCCACTTTATCTTTTGTAATCATTGCTTGTTCTTCAAGTCCTTCAAAGGAAACGATGTAAGAATTCTTTGCGTAAAGCGAGAAATTTTTTACATAATGGATATTAATGATGAAAGAACGATGTGATCGGAGAAAATCTCGTTCTCGTAATTCACCTTCAAGTTCATTTAACGTTTGGTACGTTTTAATTGGTCCTGTTTTCGTGAAAATCGTCGTAGAACGACCAGATCGTTCGATGAACACGATATCTTTCTTTTGTACGATATGAATGTCATTTTTTTGTTTCAAATAAAGTCTACCAGCAATTTCTGCTGCATTAGACTTTTCTAAAATCCGCTCTATACTCTTCACTAAACGGTCTTTCGGATAAGGTTTCATGATGTAGTCATGGACATTTAGTTCAAAAGCGTGAACAGCATATCCACTATTTCCCGTAACGAATATGACCGCTATATTAAGGGCGTGTGAGTGAATAATATCTGCTAGCTCGTATCCTGATAGATTAGGCATCTCAATATCTGCAATTAACAAATCTACCGCTTTTTTCTTTATGTACTCATAAGCTTCTTCTGCAGATTGGGTGGAAAACACAATCTCTACATTAGGAATACCCGCTACAATCCCATTCAATTTATCTAAATCTATATACCTATCATCTACAAGTCCAACTTTCATTGTTCCGCCTCACTTGTATTCCTACATATTTTCCAAACATTCTCTTATTTTACCATTCTTACAGTTATTTTGACATATTCACGACATGAAATGGAACATTCACGACCAAACTACTGATTCGACTTGCGTTTCTTTGTATGATAAAACCAAGAAACCAAACAAAAGAGGTGGAAAAGATGATTGAAATTCGAGAAGTAACAAAGAAATTTCAAGACAAAAAGATATATGTAACGGCTCTAAAACATGTATCCTTCAAGATTAATAAAGGAGAAGTGGTTGGACTACTAGGAGAAAATGGGGCAGGGAAAACGACTTTACTACGAACCATTGCAACGCTATTAACCCCTACAGATGGGAAGGTTACTGTTGCGGACTATGATACTGTGAAAAATCCTGATCATATTAAAAAGAAAATCGGGGTGCTCTTTGGAGGGGAAACAGGCCTTTATGATCGTTTAACAGCTCGAGAAAATTTAGAGTTCTTTGCGACACTTTATGGGTTAAGTAAACATGAAACAAAGGTGCGAATCGACGAATTAGCAAAAATGTTCGGTATGAGAGATTACTTGGATCGTAAAGTTGGCGGGTTTTCCAAAGGAATGCGTCAAAAAGTTGCGATTGCTAGAACGATTATCCATAACCCAGACATCATCCTTTTCGATGAACCGACAACAGGACTTGATATTACGTCCTCGAATGTGTTCCGACAGTTAGTGCACCAACTTAAACGCGAAGGGAAAACGATTATTTTTTCTAGTCACATCATGGAAGAAGTGACAATGCTATGTGACACAGTGGCGATGATGCATAAAGGAGAACTTGTCCATCACGGCTCTCTAGAATCTCTTTATGAAGAAGAAGGAAGCAAAGATTTGAACTACATTTTCATGAGTAAATTAGTTAGGGGGAATGAATATGTTTCGTAATATGTATCTCAAAGAAATGAAAGACTCTTTTCGGGACCGTCGTACATTATTGTTAACAGTTTTACTTCCAATCGTCATGATGACAGGTCTTGTTCTCTTCTATGAGCGTTTGGTAGAGGAGGGGGCAGATGAAAGGTACCAACTAGCTGTTGATCAAGCGTTCAGTCAACAAGAAGAATCTTTACTTGCTAATTTTTCTAATATTGAACTTGTAAAAGTAGAAGATCCGACTGCAACATTACAGGAAGGTGACGCCCAAGCAGCATTAATATTAAGTGAAGATTTCATGGGAAAAGTAGCGAACGGAGAAGAAGCAACAGCAACGATTATTGGCGATTCTTTTAGTCAAAAGTCTTCACATTTAATGACGCAAGTGACAGTAGCATTAGGAATCTATGAAGCTACTGTCATTGCAGAGCGTTTAGACGGAGAAGGTATTCCTCAGCAGCTAGTTCAACCGTTTGTACTGGAACAAAAAGAACTAACTGAAGAAAATGTTAACATCAATTTAATTGCTATGCTAATACCGTTAATTTTGGCTTTAGCTATCGGAATTGGTGCAAGTCCATCTGCAGCAGACTTATTTGCTGGAGAAAAAGAAAAGAAGACGATGGAAGCATTATTAATGACGCCTGTAAACCGCATGACGCTACTAATAGCTAAATGGCTAACCATCTCGTCCATTGGCGCAATTACAGGGATTGTCACACTCGTTGTGGTAGCTCTAGAGATTAACTTTTTAACAGAAAACTTAAAAAGCGCAGTCTCGTTTGGCGAAAACGCATATTTAGTAATCGGTGCAGCGTTTCTTGTATCCATCGTCTATTCCATGTTTGTCGCAACATTATTAATGGTAGCTAGCATCATGGGGAAAACAGTGAAAGAAGCACAAAGCTATAGCACACCAATATTAATGGTCGCTGTATTTCCATTAATGATAACAACTGGAATCGGCATTAACGAACTATCGTACCAACATTTTGCAATACCTATTATGAACTTCTTTACGATTTTAAAGGAACTTAGCTTCGGAATCGTAAACTACCAACACCTTGCCATCATGATCGGCAGCAACATACTGTGCATCATCGCAGGGCTAATCATCAGTAGAATAATGTTCTTGAAAGATAAATGGGTAATGAACTAGAGCGGTTTTGAGGTGGGTTAATGGGTTTTGGGGTCAGGAGTAACTGTCCACCATTTTTTGTGGAAATGGGTTATAACTCCTGACCCCTCAACCCACTTTTTTTACTATAATATATAACATAATAGACAAAGTAGTAGAAAGAAACATAAGCAAAAAACTTATAAAGCTATTGAAGTAAAATACGATGGACAAAATTAATAATAAACATGAAAGTAGTAAAACGCATAAAAATAGTATTTGTTTGAATGTACTCATCATTACTCCTTACTGATCACGACCGTATCGTCTTATTATTCCAAGTAAGCTAAGGTGTCTGCCCCCAGTTTAGTAAAACTATTGCCTACTGGGTCAACACACATTTCACTACTACTGCCTATCAGAATAAGCTTCTAACAATTCTTCTCTGCCATCCTTATAAATAACCTCGATCAGAATAGATGTGGCATTGGGATTATGTAAGTTTAGACGCCACGTATTTCCGCCATTAGCTCTTGTTCTTTTTCTTAAAGGAACAGTTCGAGTAAGCTCATTCCCATTATATAGAAGCGCACTTACAGACTCCGCCTCGAAAAATTCAAATAATACTTCCCATTGCTCTAATTCCATGTCAATCTGAGTTAATACATCATTATGATCAAGGCTTGAACCAGAACCCATAATCATTACCGGAGAGGGGTAATAATATTCACTCGGTATGGTAGCAACAGCCCCTGTTTTGATGGAACTCCCTTTTTCTACTAACTGAAACTCATATTCGGCAGTTGGAGCAAGCACAATCGGTACGGTAAAAGTAGCATCTCCAATTCGTCTCATCTCGGAAATCTTCCAATCCTCATCTCCAGTTACACGATACTGGTACTGAACCGTCGAGTCTCCACCTACTTCTCTCAACGTAACTTCATAGTCAAAGTGAAGAGAAGACGGGGTTGAAAGATTCTCGTTCGGAACATAGTGTTCTTCTGCAATCCAACTATTACTCTCTTTGAATTCATAAAACGCTTGCTCGATATAATATTGTTGCTGCTGTAATTGCTCTGTCACTCTATCTAAATTTCTTATGTTATACCGAAGTTCATCGTCTAATGTGTTTACTTTTTTACTAAGGTTATAGTTCGCAATTAAACTAACAGCTAACCCGATACTTAAAGTTATGAAAATACCTTTTTGCATATTGTTTCACCTCCACATGACAATTCTAGGAACCGAAATTAATCTTAATATGTATATTTTACTATGGATTCAAAATTTTGGTAAGAGGGAGAAGTTAGGGACGGGGTTACATTTCTCATTCTTTCCAAATGAGAAATATAACCCCGTCCCCGTTTTCTCCTTTGCAGGACTAATGGCTTTTTCTGTGGAATTAACTAAACATAACACGGAAAAAGTAATTATGGGAGATGATGAAACTGTCATGGCAAAGTATGAAACGATCATTAAAGGTAAGTTTGAAGAAGTAGTCAATTAGTTACAAAACGATATTCGTAATAGTGGTATTAGCATGAACTTAGTGGATGAGAGCGACTATGCGACGGGAGATACTAAAATAGCAGTTCGGGTTTATGATAAGTACTATATGAGAAATGGAAACAGAGCCAGTTTGAGCCTGACAGTTGTTGGTTTTGAAGAGAAAGTCTACATTACAGCAATTGGTGCAGGTGGAGGCAGTGGAGTTATCTTTAACTTTAGCCTTGGTGCCGAAAACGACATGGTGGATATAGTACAAAGAAGTGTAGAAAAAATGGGTTAAAGAACGGCAGTGAAAAACACCTTGAATCATCGTGAATCAAGGTGTCTGACACTCAGCATCATTATTTCCATTCAATAGGTAAAGAATCAATGGCGTTGAAATACTTATATTCGTTTAAGATTTTGTAGTGGCCGTAATCGATGTTAAGTGCTTCCCGGTTACCAAGCGTAATATATCCGTCTTCTGTTATATGAACGTTTAATCTACTGTTTTTGTTTACTTCCACGAAAAACGTATCTCTACGAAGGCCCATGCTTTCAAAAGGTGGGTGCTCGACTTTTTCTAATTCTAATCCTTTAAAAGTGGACATAAGCTCGTTGATAAGTTCTTCATGAAGTTCAACCAGCCCCAGAAAAAAGAGCCAGATGAACTTCATAAGGCGGATGAAGAACCAGCCCCAGAAAAAAGAGCTCGATGAACTTCATAAGGCGGATGAAGTTCAACTAGCCTTAGAAAAAAGAGCCAGATGAACTTCATAAGCGCGATGAAGTTCAACTAGCCTCAGAAAAAAGAGCTCTTGAACTTCATAAGGCCGATGAAGTTCAACTAGCCCCAGAAAAAAGAGCCAGATGAACTTCATAAGCCCGATGAACTTCAACTTGTCACCGAATTCTTGTTTTACTCTGCATAAAATTATCTAAATTTTCCTTCTATTAACTCGATAATTATACTATACTAGAATCAATAGACTTTGGGAAAAAATGTATTTATTAATAGGAGGTTAAAATGATACTTCAAGTTCGAAATATACATAAATCATATGGGAAGCAAAAGGTACTACAGGATGTATCTTTGACGATGGACAAACCTGAGATTGTGGCTTTGGTTGGTCCGAATGGGTCTGGAAAGTCTACTTTGCTTAGTATTATTACGAACCTTCTTACTGCAGATAAAGGGGAAGTAACGATACTAAATCGTACGAATAAAGATCCGGATATTTTCCGTGAGATATCTTTTATGCAAGATAACTCGGTATTGTATGACTATTTAACGGGGTATGACCATCTCCAATTTATTGCGAGTTTACAAGGTATTTCCAAAGAACAAATCATCGAAAATGCAGATCGGATTGGAATAACGAGTTATTTAAATAAAACAGTAGGAAACTATTCACTTGGAATGAAACAACATTTATTGCTTGCGATGGCGACGCTTAATAAGCCGAAGTTATTGATCTTAGATGAGCCATTAAATGGATTAGATCCAACAAGTGCGATTAAAGTAAGGAATTTGTTGTTAGAGTTAAACAAAGAAGGAGCGACCATTCTTCTTTCTTCTCATAATTTGGCTGAAATTGACCGTGTAACTTCCCAAGTGCTTTTCTTAAAAGATGGTGTCCTAATCGAGGAGGATATCTCGCAATTTGAGCGAGAATGTTATCAAATCGGGGTTGACGAAGCACCAGCTGCGGTACAGCTTTTAGAAAATGAGGGTATACAGGTTCAGGCAGAAAAATCTATAAATACAATAACTATCTATACAAAAGATATCTCTATTAACGAAATAGTATCCCTTCTTCTATCCAATCAGATTACGATACTGGATATAGAGAAGAAGGTATTAGGATCAGAGGATCGCTATCGAAAGATTTTCGAAGGTCAAAAGGATGCAGCGCTATGAGGTTGCTTTCATTTGAACTGAAGAAATTATGGAAGCAGAAAAAGATTTATTGGCTCTTACTGCTTATTGCAATTAGCGTCGGTTGGTTATTTTACAGTAATTATTCTGTTTATGAAGAGAAAGAAAAAAGAGCATTAGAAATTACAGAAACGTATCAAAATGATATCAACAATATACGAAGAGAATTAGAAGAACTGCGTAGGCAAGACGCGATAGAGATACATCAAGAGCAACAGTTAGACATGATTGTAAAAATGAATAGTTCACTCTTACCATGGAAGTATGCGATCGGTCAAGGACAGTGGGAGCGGATACCAGAATTACGAGGAGAGTTTCTACAATTTTTACAGGAATATGCGAGTCTCGGGGGAGAGTTTCCTTCACTAGAAGGAATAGAATTGGAGATTGCTATAAAGAAAAACGATTGGTTTATAGAGCATGGTCTTCCTTATGAAGATGAAGCATTTCCCGTTTCACCACATTTATTTGTTCAACAACTTGTAGCAATGTTGTTTGGAATCATTGGATTAAGTGGTTTGCTACTATTGTTTGGAAATATCGTAACAATAGAAAAAGAGCAAAAAACCACTTTAACATTAAAAACGCAACCAGTTCGTCGATGGCAACAAACACTTTCTAAAATGGGTAGTTTACTGTTCGTTCAAGCGTTATTTGTAGGGACAGTGCTAGTATTAAGCATTGTGATTCCACTAATCTTTACCGAGTACAAGCTTGTGCTTACTTATCCGCAAGTGCTTGTCACAAATGGTGAAGTCTCTGTTATCCCTATTTCTACCTTTTTAGCAAAGAGTGTAGGTATGTTTAGTGTGGCAAGTTGGTTTGCCTTTGCGCTTGTACTTTTCATGAGCAATTGGATCAGAGAATCCTTTACTATGCTAGTCAACATTGCTTTCCTATTAGGAACTATCCTTGTTGCGACAGAGTTTTTCCCAGCACTACAATCCATACTAAATCCGTTTGCCTTTTTCAGTTCATTTAGAGAGGAAATGGTACAAGGCGAGATTGTCGTTTATTTCGTATCCACCATCCTATGGTGTTGTATCCTTCTTGCGTTAAGCATTTATTTTCATGATAAAGAGTTAGGATTGCTGCCGTCTTCAGGAGAGAAAACGCCGTTTCAACAAGGTAAAACACAAGCTGGACAGTCGAAACTACGAAACATCCTTATTTTTGAATGGAGAAAGCTTGTTAGAAGAAAACTATTTTTCCAAACAAATGTCGTGCTTCTGTTACTCGTATTCATGGGATACTATTTGCTTGCACAGCAGTCCCTCGAAAAAGAACAAGCTTTCATCCAAAATGTAGAGGGTACCATTGAGTTTTATAATAATTTTACGGGTGCTTTAAAAATATATAAAGAAGAGGCAGAAAGAAACGAAGAACATAGGGAGTTTTATGAGGAATTAATTAAAGAAGAAGAACTGAAAATCGCCTATTATAAGGAATACCAAGCACTAATGCGAGATGCATTAGCAGGGTACCACAACAATGAGTGGGATAAATTTTATGAATATCTTCTTCATCATAATAGGGTTATTAACCAAGAAGAAGGTATCTATAAGCTTTCTAAAATAGTGCATGATTACGCTAGCGTAGGAAGATTTACAGTAGGAGCAAGTATTGATGAAAAACTTTGGATGATGGAAAAAAATGTTCGACCGATTTTCCCAGGATATTTCATACCGACGATGCATCATTACTTCCAGAAAGATGAAACAGATCGATATGAAGATTATATAGAAGCAAATACAAAAGTAGATCATAGCGGATTGTATTCACTTTATCTGTTATTTCAACATCATGTGCATTTAGCTCCAATGTTATTGTTATTATTTTTACTTGGTGGTGGCTTAGCAACAGAACGAGGAAAGAAACGAACACTTTCATTATTAAAAACATTGCCAATAGCAGAAAAACAACTATTTTTCGGTAAAGTACTGCATTCAAGTATGATTGCCACATTAAATATTTTTGGATTATTTTCGTTAGTATTACTAATAGCTACGATATTTAATAGATTTGGTGATTGGTATTACCCAATTCTTAAATATCATAGCTTTAGTTATTCGAATTCAGAGGAATATACAGGTAGCAAAGTGGAAGGATATGGCTATGAATTCTTACCTCTAGGTGAGTATCTATTCCATACAATAGCACTAACCATCCTAGTGATGTTGTTTTTACTTACCTTTACCATCCTTCTATCTGTTCTATTGAAAAATATACTATCAGTCTTTGCGACATCTGGGATTCTACTCGTAGCGGGGTATGTGCTAACGACCCAATTCTTAACAGAAAAAGCACACCTATCCCCATTCACCTATTTCAACATCCCCAAAATAACAAACGGGGAATTAGCAACAATAATCGATAACCAAAAGATCAATATTGTATCAGGGAGTGCAATTCTATCACTGACTTCCATCGCGTTTATCATTCTAGGGTATGGAATATTACGCTTTAAAAATAAGAAAAATAAAATAATAGTAGATTCTGGTGTGAGAATGTGAATTGAGGGGCCAGACACTTTAGTGCAAAAATGCATCGAAGTGTCTGGCCCTTTAATGCATTTTTACGAATATTTGTCCTACTCCAAATCATATGATGAACTGTTATCCCATTAATAAGTTTTAATAGTAAGTACAGGGAGTGTTCATTCATTATGGAATTAGGATTATTGCTAATATTTTTGGTCGTGCTAATCATCCCATTAACTGTAAAAATAATAGAAAGAAATATGGAGATGTTTCTCCTTTTCATGGGTGGAATAACAGTAATAATAAGCAACGTGTTAAACTGGCCTCTTTTTATAACTGCTGCCACCGATCCAATTAAAATTACGCTTGCCGTTTTCGGGGCGGGATTGATTTTTAAATGGCTGCAAACTCCCACTCGTATCATGGTAGCCCATGTAAGAAAAAAAGTGAGATTTACTTACTTGGTCTTTTTCCTTGTCGTTATTTTAGGAGTAGTGTCAAGTCTCATTACAGCAATTATTGCGGCGCTGGTACTCGTTTTTATCATTTCCGAGCTAGAACTTGGTCGAAAAGATGAAGTGAGACTTGCCATACTGGCCTGCTTTTCTATCGGATTAGGTGCAGCGATTTCTCCTATTGGGGAACCATTGTCTACGATTGCAATTAGTAAGCTAAATGAAGATATTTTCTATCTATTTAAGCTTATAGGAAAAGAAGTGCTGTTAGCTTTATTTATCTTTGGGGTATTGGCGGCTATTTTTGTAAAAGACACGGCGAAGGTAGAGGAGAATGTTGGTGAAATAAATAAAAAGGAAAGTTATGAAGATATTTTAGTACGAGCATTAAAGGTATACTTTTTCATTATGGGGCTGACTTTTTTAGGGGCAGGCTTTGAACCTATCATTTCCACCTATTTTTTATCCCTAGATCCATCCATCATATATTGGCTAAACATGACATCAGCGGTATTGGACAATGCAACACTCACCGCAGCAGAACTAAGCCCTGAGTTAGAAGACGATACCGTACGAGTGCTGCTGTTAGGCTTACTAATAAGTGGAGGGATGTTGGTTCCTGGTAACATACCTAATATTATTGCCTCAACGAAACTTCGTATTACGAGTAAGGAATGGGCAATGTGTGGCGTACCTCTTGGATTAATCATGCTTGTTTTTTATTTCTTTTTTGTACTATAAACAATTGAGTTTTGTGGACACTTTGGCGAAAATGAGCCAATGAATCGGTGGGACATGAATCGGAGGGACAGACCAACATGAATTTAAAATTCACCACTCAAAATGAAAATGGTTGATTAGCCTTGTTTCCTTTGTGGCGATGATAGAGATAGCCGAGTGTTAAGGCCGGGTGTCAGTGATGCTAATAGCTCGAGGGACAGACGGGTCTTATAGACTTAGTGCACCACGGATTGTTGCCATGAGCACGCAGGGTAGATTGCACGAACAGTCTTGAAGCTCGGCTACCACTACTTATTGCCGAAGGAGGCATTTATTATGGAAGTCATTCATCCCCGTGTATGTGGACTTGATGTTCACAAGAATAGTATTACAGCTTGTATTATTATCAAGCGCAAGAAAGAGATTCGTACCTTTGGTACGATGACAGATGATCTTTTAGAATTACTTGATTGGATACAAGAGAACCAGTGTCCAATTGTTGCGATGGAAAGCACCGGAGTTTATTGGAAGCCCATATACAACCTACTCGAAGTCTCAGACATTGAAGCACTAGTTGTTAACGCTCAACATATTAAGAATGTACCTGGAAGAAAGTCCGATGTTCGTGATGCACAATGGATTGCTCAATTACTTCAACATGGACTGATTAATGGTAGTTTTATTCCTAACAGAGAACAGCGCGAATTAAGAGAGCTTGTTAGATATCGTAGAAGTTTAATAGAAGAAACTGCTCGTGAATCTAATAGAATCCAAAAAGTATTAGAAGGTGCTAATATTAAGCTTGGGTCTGTTGCTTCAAATGTTCTTGGTGTCTCTGGAAGAAAGATGTTACGTGCTTTAATAGAAGGGAATTTGAATCCAGAAATATTGGCAGAAATGTCTTTAGGTGCACTTAGAAAGAAGATTCCTGCTTTACAAAAAGCTTTAAAGGGGCTAGTTGGAACTCATCAACAATTTTTATTAGCTAGACAACTTGACCATGTCGAATACTTGGAGAAACAGATCGAGTTTATCGATAAAGAATTGGCTGAAAGACTTAGCCCTTCATCAGAAGAGATTAATTTGGTTATGTCAATTCCGGGTATCGGTAAGAGAACTGCAGAACAGATTCTAGCTGAAGTTGGAACGGACATGAGTCGCTTTAATAGTGATAATCATTTAGCTTCCTGGGCTGGAATGGTTCCTGGAGAAAACGAAAGTGCTGGTAAAAAAAAAAGCGCGCGCACACGTAAGGGAAATAAGTACCTAAGGAGTGCTTTAGTAGAAGCAGCTAAAACTGTTGGTCGTTCTAAAAACTTTTTTGGAGCTAAGTACAGGAGGATTAAGGCTCGTAGAGGCGGAAATATTGCTTCAGTAGCTATAGGACGCTGTATTTTAATAGCTGTTTATCATATTCTGATAACTAAAAAGCCATTTCAAGATCTTGGTGAAGACTACCATTTAAATCGCAAGAAAGATCAAGAAGTCAAACGTGCCATTAAAAGAATTGAAAAGCTGGGTTATTCTGTAGAAATATCAGAACTACCAGCCTAATTTCGGTTTTAATATTATACTTTAATTTAAAGGTCATCCTTTTTTTAAAAAAGGATTTAAGACCTCTTCTTTAGTATGGCTTTCTATCGGAATTTATTTTCAGGGTAGACACTTTGGTGCAAAAATGCATTGAAGGGTCTGTCCTTTGATGCATTATAAAAAGAAAGTGCGATTCATAGCAAGAATGAACCGCACTTTGAGTAGGAAAAAGAACAGAAAGTGCGTTTCAGAAGAGTGATGAAAGGTACTATTGGTAGAGTAGAAGAGGAAAGTGCCGTTCACAGAAGGGATGAACCGTACTTTGAGCAAGAGAAAGAACAGAAAGTGCGTTTCAAGAGAGTGATGAAAGGTACTATTGGTAGAGTAGAAGAGGAAAGTGCCGTTCACAGAAGGAATGAACCGTACTATGAGCAAGAGAAAGAACAGAAAGTGCCGTTCATAGAAGGAATGAACCGTACTTTAAGCAAGAGAAAGAACAGAAAGTGCGTTTCAGAAGAGTGATGAAAGGTACTATTGGTAGAGTAGAAGAGGAAAGTGCCGTTCACAGAAGGAATGAACAGCACTATAAGCAAGAGAAAGAACAGAAAGTGCCGTTCATAGAAGGAATGAACCGTACTTTAAGCAAGAGAAAGAACAGAAAGTGCGTTTCAGAAGAGTGATGAAAGGTACTATTGGTAGAGTAGAAGAGGAAAGTGCCGTTCACAGAAGGAATGAACCGCACTTTGAGCAAGAGAAAGAGAAGAAAGTGCCGTTCATAGAAGGAATGAACCGCACTTTGAGCAAGAGAAAGAACAGAAAGTGCGTTTCAGAAGAGTGATGAAAGGTACTATTGGTAGAGTAGAAGAGGAAAGTGCCGTTCACAGAAGGAATGAACAGCACTATAAGCAAGAGAAAGAACAGAAAGTGCCGTTCATAGAAGGAATGAACCGTACTTTAAGCAAGAGAAAGAACAGAAAGTGCGTTTCAGAAGAGTGATGAAAGGTACTATTGGTAGAGTAGAAGAGGAAAGTGCCGTTCACAGAAGGAATGAACCGCACTTTGAGCAAGAGAAAGAGAAGAAAGTGCCGTTCACAGAAGGAATGAACCGCTCTTTGAACAGGAGAAAGAATAAAAAGTGGGGTTCAAGAGCAATGAAAGGCACTTTCAGTAGAGTAAAAGAGAAATGGTCGTGACAAGCTCCCCTTCACTCAAAACGTGGTAACATATAATTTAGAGATCCGAAATAAATATGTAATAGAAAGAAGCGGAAAGGGACTTGTTAGTATGGTTAAACCTTATAGTTTGTTCATTTTAAGCACCATCATTTTAGGATTAGGTATTTGTCTAGTAACAATGGCTGACCTTGGTACGACTGCTATTACGAGCCCACCATATGTAATGAGCCAATTTGTCCCAATTAGCTTTGGAATGTTAGTGATGTTAATGAACACACTTTATGTATTCATTCAATTGATCCTTTTAAGTAGTAAATTTCCTAAAACACAGTATTTGCAGCTGCTTGTAGGTCCTGTTTTAGGTGTGGCAATAGATTCCTGGTCTTATATAATTTCTTTCATTCCACAACCGTTTTATTCTGTTCAATTATTCATGGTGGTTTTAGGCTGTGTCGTTATAGCACTAAGCATTGTATTACAATTGAAGGCGAACGTCGTGAATAATCCAGCTGAAGGAATTGTAAAAGTAATTGCCATAAAGACAAATCAACCTTTTAGCACAATAAAACTAATGTTTGATGTTGTTTTAGTTATCATTGCCTTAATAATTTCCACTACTGCATTGGGAATGATTTATGGGGTTCGAGAAGGAACGATTATTTCCACAATACTTGTAGGCGCGCTTGTAAAAGTAATTCAGAATCTAACTAACGTTGAAAGGTTTTCTCCAGAGCCAGTTAAACTTGAGAAATAAAATATTCATGGCCGGTGCCACAGTTTTTGGTGTGCTGGCCTTTTTTTCTGCCGGAATCCATTTCAGAATTACTGTTCGTTTAGTGAAAAACGAATGTTAAGTTTATTATAATTAAATAACGTTCGATATAAAACGTTAATTATATGAGAGAATAGGTTTACTATTCTTTTTTCGTTTAGTAATTGAACATTATGAAACTCTCTCGCCTATATAGATGTTTTAATTATCTGAATATTATTGAAACAATCGGAGTAATACATTATGATTAACTAGTAGTAATTATCTATGAATATAATGTAATAGTCTCAGGAGGGCATTTATGATTAGTTTTAGGTGGACAGTTTCAAAGAAACTTTACGCTGGCTTTATTAGTGTAGTACTTGTACAAAGTGTATTAATTAGCTTATTATCATCCATTACATACAAGGAAGGAATAATATTTCTTCTAGTAGGCCTTTTCATCGGTTTATTCATTGCATTTTTCGTATCACGCATGATAACAAAACCTCTTGAAATCGTAAATCTAGGAATGAAAGAAGTAGCAGAGGGGAATTTAACGATCGATCCTATAGAAGTGAAAACGAAAGACGAAATGGCCGATCTTGCAAATTCCTTTAATATAATGGGGACAAATCTTGCTAATTTAATTAGAAAAGTACAAGTAGCTTCTGAAATGGTTGCCTCCTCCTCACAACAACTACTAGCAGGTTCAGAGCAAACATCTAGAGCAACAGAGCAAATTACGGAAGCCATACAAGCAATTGCTAGTGGATCGGAAAACCAAGTGGGGAGTGTAGCATCTGCAAATCAATCTATTTTTGAAGTAGCAAAAGGGATGGAACAAGCTTCTCAAGCTATTCAAACAGTAACTGATTTAAGTATAGAAACGAATCATAAAGCACAATCTGGCAACGAAACGGTATCTGAGACGGTAGCTCAAATGGGAACCGTACAGAACCGTGTTTCAGAAATTGATATTCATATTACTAGTTTAAAAGAAAGCTCAAATGAAATTGGCGAGATTACCGATCTGATCTCTAAAGTTTCTATTCAAACTAATTTACTAGCGTTAAATGCGGCAATAGAAGCTGCAAGGGCGGGGGAGCATGGCCGTGGTTTTGCAGTAGTAGCAGATGAAGTAAGAAAATTAGCCGAAGAATCGAGCAATGCGACGGAAAAAATTCGCCAAGTTATTGAAAAAGTCCAAGAAGATATTGTAAATGTCTCTAAATCAATGAATGAAGGTACAAGCTCTGTTACACACGCAATCGAAAAGGTAAATGAAACTGGCAGGTCTTTTCAGGAAATTACGCAAATGATCGCAGGTATTACATCTCAAGCGCAAGAAGTATCTGCTGTTGCAGAGGAGATAAGTGCTAGTTCCGAAGAGATGGTGCAGCAAATGAAAGGTATTACAACTATCTCCGAACAAACTGCTGACAGCTCTCATATGGTTGCTGCTTCTGCAGAAGAGCAAAATGCCTCCATGGAGGAAATTGCTGCATCTGCAAATGCTTTAAGCAATATGGCACAAGAGCTACAAGATCATGTTTCTATTTTTCGAGTGTAAATAAATAGAATTAGCTATGAAGTAGTAATCCTTTGTAGTTGAATCAATTTCATAATTACTGTTCGTTTAGTGAAAAACGAATGTTAAGTTTATTATAAGTAAATAACGTTCGATATAAAACGTTAATTATATGAAAGAATAGGTTTACTATTCGTTTTTCGTTTAGTAATTGTACATTATGAAACTCACTCACTCAGTTAGCTAGCATAATAAACGTTCACCAATTACCAAGGTGGGCGTTTATTTTTTCTTTCTTCACCTTCTACCTTCTGCGATGCAGCAGACAGAAAGCTATATTGGTATTTTACTATTCCTCTTTATGAAATTTGAAAGCCCATTTATCGAACAAATTAGGTATTCTCACCATAAGTTACATTATTTAGCGAAAACAATTTAGTAAAGTGAGGTAAATAGTGTGACAAAACCTATGATTATTCCTTCTGCATACGAATCAAAGCTAAGTCCGATTGAAACGGAAATCGCGATTAAACAGGTGAAGGAGTATTTTGAAAGAGACTTATCGGATAAACTTCGATTAGTGAGAGTTTCTGCCCCCTTATTTTTACAAGCAAAAACGGGTCTTAATGATAATCTGAATGGCGTGGAGCGAACCGTAACGTTCGATGCCCTCGACATAAAAGGAGATAAACTCGAGATTGTTCAATCACTTGCCAAATGGAAAAGAACCGCCCTAGCTAAATATGGATTTCCAGTCGGTACTGGGCTTTATACAGACATGAATGCCATTAGAAGAGACGAAGAACTCGACAACCTGCATTCCATCTATGTGGATCAGTGGGATTGGGAAAAAGTAATTTCGAAACAGGAACGTGCCATTGAAACATTAAAAGAAGAAGTAGAAAAAATATATAGCGCTATGAAGTCTACAGAAAGGCACATTCAGGAGTTATACCCTAGTCTAGAGCCTGTTTTGCCAAAAAAGATTCATTTCACGACAGCACAGGAACTAGAAATACTCTATCCATCTTCTACGCCAAAAGAAAGAGAAGATGCGATTGCAAAAGAACATGGGGCAGTGTTTATTATGCAAATCGGTGGAAAATTACGTTCAGGTGAGAAACACGACGGACGTTCCCCTGATTATGATGATTGGACAATGAACGGAGATATCGTTGTTTGGTATCCAACTTTAGAGCGTGCCCTTGAATTGTCCTCCATGGGTATAAGAGTAGATGCTAAGGCATTGCTACGACAATTAAAAGAGGCAAACTGTGAAGAACGAATCAAATTGGATTATCATCAAGCCATCCTCCATGGAAGACTTCCATACACAGTCGGAGGAGGAATCGGCCAATCGCGATTATGTATGTTTTTCTTAAAGAAAGCTCATATCGGAGAAGTGCAAGTATCAGTTTGGAATGAAGAGATTACTAGGGAGTGTAAGGAAGCGGATATTTTTCTACTTTAATAGTGTGTGAAGTTATCCCCCAATAATGCCTAGGTATCAAGTGATCGTTTGCGTTAATTCCAAGAAGGATTGTCACATTTTTTATGGCGATTTTTTGATAACTACAGCTTTTGTAAATAATACTGGTTTACATCCAGTTTTACATGGACACTTCCTAATCTTCTGAAGTTAGATGCATAAGTATTTTATAATGTGAAAAGACGAAGGGACCACTATCCTCTTCGTCTTTTCGTATAGATTGACCTTCCTGCAAAAATTAATTGTTAGCTTCCTTAAAGAACCATCTCTGATACCGTCTCCCGACATAATAAGTAAACCAGATGGATAGAAAACTCCAGTACCATTTCCATTTTTTATACTTAATCAATTTTGTGTATTTTACAGCGATTATTTCCAACAAAGTGATAGAAGAAGTATAGCTAAAATAATATAAGAGCTTATTCCAAAAGTTCCTTTTTTCTGGATAATGAATATTAAATAGTACATTTAAGCTGGGTAATACAAAATATTCAAATGTGAAGCTGCTTTTGATCGATTTTTTGAACAAAGTCTTAAACGGATATCTTATCATATCTTTTTCCACAATAAGCAACCCAAAAAGCCAAGTGACTGCTTGTTTAAATAAAAAAGCAACCATTGCTTCGCGTAATCTATGTATTGGGATGAACTTAATTAACAAAAAAGTCATCGCCAACCAGGAAGTAATTTCTATTACTTTTTCTTTTTTGTAAGCCATTCGTGCGTGCACCTACCACTTATTTGGAAATTAGTTATACTTCCATGAATTTATTGGTTAGAAGTAATTAGTGATAATATGTACAAAAGCCAGCGGAATTATATGCGAAAGTAAATAAAAATATTAAAAACCAGCCCCAGTAAGTTGGTACTCAAACTAACAGGGGCTGGCTCCTATTATTAAATTTATGCTTTTGAATCCGTCGCTCTCCTCATCTGAAACTTTCTCATTGCCCAAACAATAAGAGAAATAACGATTGAAACGCCAGTGTACAATAAAGCCCATCCAACTAATCCTTCCCAACCAACATTTGCAAAAAGAGGTAACAGCACTGTAGGGATGTTTAAAACGATAAACACAATGATTGGTGTCAATACATACCTTTTGAATCTTACGGTGTTAATTAGAGAAAAAACAATAGTGAATATTGGTGCAATTAGCGCATAAAGTAAATATTCCATAAGGGTGAATTCCTCCTGAACTTTAAACATCTTACACTCTAATGTTAAATGTTGGAGTTGAAGAAGTAAATACTAATTTCAGAAAAGATAGAGTATTGAAAAAAACACCTTTACCTATATTAAACTTCAAATTTTATTTGATTATTACTACTAACCTACTTGACAATAAAACTAAAAAGTCTTAATATTCAAATTGTTTAAGCTCTTTTTCGAGATAATAGAATGCTCCATACTTATTAAATTAGCTTTAATACTTCCTCTGTAAATTACAACTAATAATTTCCATAACTTGAAATGGGGAAAGAAAGTGATTTTAATAAGGATTTTTTTGAAAGGAATAGGACAAGCTCTTGAAAGAAAAAAGCCTTCCACTTTAGCAGTAATACTATCCACTAAAACATCAAATCATACTTTCGCTTTCCACTAAAAATAAAAACTTCACTTTAATAATTCAATCTAAGTAATAGAAAAGCAATATCGTACAATTTATTAATATTAACAACTTCGCTAGGTGGTTTTCGCGGAAGGTATACTTTCGCCTTAATCTTTAATAGCACAAATGAAAGAATGGCAAGAAGTAAGGAATGCTCATTCAAAGTTAAAGAATGTAGTGGAATTTGCTTGAATTTGAATGGAAGACAAAGAATCTCCCATCTCGATTTACCTATTTCTAGAGAGCAAGGATAACATTGTTAACGAAAGCTTAAGGCGACTTGCAAAAGAATTAGTTATGCTGCATTTGGAAAAGTATCAGATTTAAAGAGTTCATAGAACAGAATAATAATTATTTTAGAAAGGTTGGTTGTAATGGCATATAAAAATCGCAATGAGTCAACAGAGTTACTTATATTAGATTACTTAAACAGCAGGATGGTTTTGTCAGAAAGTGATAAGCGACATTTCATAAATTTAAAAAAGGGCTATGAGGGAGAAAAGATATTTGATTCTTTGATAGAGACAATCCAGTCTGATTGTATTATTCTAAACGATTTACTTTTAAAAAATAAAAGCACTATGTTTCAAATTGACTCAACAATAATATTTAAAGATTTAATTTACTTATTCGAAGTGAAAAATTATGAGGGTGACTTTTTCTATGAATCTGATATATTGTATCGATTTCCTAAATCCGAAGTTACAAATCCATTAAACCAATTAAAGCGAACCGAATCCCAATTGAGACAAGTACTCAATAATCTTGGATATAATTTTCAAATTCGACCATTTATCATTTTTATTAACCCCGAATTTACTTTATACAAAACACCTCTTAACATGCCATTTATTTTCTCAGCACAAATCAAGAGATTATTAGAAAAACTAAACGGCTTTTCTTCAACGATAAAGGAAAATCACAAAAAACTAGCGGAAGCATTATGTTCAATGCATATTGAAGACTCGCCATATAAAACCCTTCCAGCATATGAGTACAGCAATTTGAGAAAAGGAGTTTTATGTGAGAAATGTAGAGCATTCTCTAATATTGTTGAAGGCAATACATGTATTTGTAAAGAATGTGGGAATAAAGAAAGGCTCGGGGCCGCTATCATCAGGAGCATTAATGAGTTTAAACTACTTTTCCCAGATCATAAAATAACAACAAATGTCATTCATGAATGGTGTAAAATAGTAGATTCCAAAGAGAGGATACAAAGGGTATTGAAAAAAAACTTTATAAAAAAGGGAACTCATCAATGGATGTATTATGAGTAAAAATTAAGTTATCAAATCGATGGAGTGCGGTTCATAAGAGTAATGAAAGGTACTTAAGCTAGAGAAAAGAGGAAAAGTACGGTTCATAGAAGGAATGAGCCGGACTAATAGTAGGGGATATGCCAGAAAGTGCGGTTCATAAGAGTAATGAAGGGAACTTTAGTTAGAGAAAAAGAGGAAAGTGCGGTTCATAAGAGTAATGAAAGGTACTTTAGCTAGAGAAAAGAGGAAAAGTACGGTTCATAGAAGGAATGAGCCGGACTTTTAGTTGGGGATGTGCCAGAAAGTGCGGTTCATAAGAGTAATGAAAGGTACTTTAGCTAGAGAAAAGAGGAAAAGTACGGTTCATAAGAGTAATGAAAGGTACTTAAGCTAGAGAAAAGAGTAAAAGTACGGTTCATAGAAGGAATGAGCCGCACTTTTAGTAGGGGATGTGCCAGAAAGTGCGGTTCATAGAAGGAATGAGCCGGACTTTTAGTTGGGAATATACCAGAAAGTACGGTTCATAAGAGTAATGAAAGGTACTTAAGCTAGAGAAAAGAGGAAAAGTACGGTTCATAGAAGGAATGAGCCGGACTTTTAGTTGGGGATGTGCCAGAAAGTGCGGTTCATAAGAGTAATGAAAGGTACTTAAGCTAGAGAAAAGAGGAAAAGTACGGTTCATAGAAGGAATGAGCCGGACTTTTAGTAGGGGATGTGCCAGAAAATGCGGTTCATAAGAGTAATGAAAGGTACTTAAGCTAGAGAAAAGAGGAAAAGTGCGGTTCATAAGAGTAATGAAAGGTACTTAAGCTAGAGAAAAAGAAGAAAGTGCGGTTCATAAGAGTAATGAAAGGTACTTAAGCTAGAGAAAAGAGTAAAAGTACGGTTCATAGAAGGAATGAGCCGCACTTTTAGTAGGGGATGTGCCAGAAAGTACGGTTCATAGAAGGAATGAGCCGGACTTTTAGTAGGGGATGTGCCAGAAAGTGCGGTTCATAGAAGGAATGACCAGCACTTTTAGTAGCAGGTACCAAATAGGGACGGGTTTCCTTCGCATTTTTCAAATGTGAAAGAAACCCCGTCCCCATTTTCCCCATTTTACAGCCCCTAAAAACAAAAAATATCTATGTTGATCAATTAAAATTAGATTCCCATCTGGATCCTCGATCGTAAAGGGAGCTGGTGCTTCATTTCTTTCATCTTGGTTTTTTCTTGAGAAAGGGACGAGGTTAGTCCGAATTTTCTTCTTATAAATTCAAATTCCGATGATCCGGTTACTCTGTTCTAAAATAATTCTATGAAGCTATTAATTTTAGTAGAAAATCCACGATAACACCGATTCATGTATCTATTCCTTCTCTATTAGTTTTGCATACGATAAATTGTATCTGAATTTTAAAGGAGGAAAAAATATGAAATATGATAGTCAAGATTGTATTAACCTAAACCAATCTGCAAATGTAAATCAGTGTCCGAATACTAACGTTGCACCTGCAATAACACCTGCTGGAACAAGAATTTTGAGAGTACCAGTAACACTCGCGGAAATAGCGGTAAGTAGTAATCTAGTTGCTAATGTTACGTTTCCGGAGCCAGTTTTAGAAATTAAAGACGTAAAAAAACGAGTGAAAGTAGTTCATTGCCGTCTATTGTTACCTTCAGCACCACCACAGTTTGCGGCTGGCCCGTATCCACTTTTCTTAAAAGGTTACGTTAGAAAAAACATCCAATACGCTACTCCTAGCGGAGATGCTTCAGGTTCTTGTGTATCTTCTGATATTAGATCACTAACAATAGATGTTCCGTTTGAATGTATGACACAGGTTACTTTAAACTTATCTCCAGCACAATTGCCGGTATTAAATACACGTTCGGAATTTGACTTCTTTCGAGCACAAAGTTTAGGTATTGGATATCCGGAAAAAGATCATTTATTGTCTAGTGATTTATCGCAATTCCATCAATCAAGCACGCAATTCTACAACCAATTACCATATTGTGAGTTAATCTCCAGTAACATTTTACAGTACGATGAGTCAACGGATCGTGAACCATTACAAGGGAACGCTCCATTTGAAGAAGGATTTTTCTATAATATGGTAGAAAAAATGTCCCTGCAGTTTTCGATTAAAGTTCTACAAAATCAACAAGTTCGGGTAACTGCTTTGTAATAGATGGTTTGACTTTCTTAAGTTTAAAAGCGCAATATTAGCATTTGCTAGTAATGTGCTTTTTTGTTATTGAGTAAACTCTAGAATTAGTACTTTGTGTATAACTCTGTATTTTGAGTAGGTTACGTCTAGCTACGGGAGCTTGCTCCATTAAGACTTCCCTCTCCTCCTGTCGATAAGTCAACATCGATTTATTCTTTCAAGGAAGTGTTTCGTTTTAGGACAAATTACATAAAAAGTAATTCGCCTAATTTTTTCCTGTCCCTAGGTTAAGGCCTAGTCTTAGTCATTTATAATGCATACGATGAATTATCTTGACTGAATGGAGGATTATGAAATGACGAATTGCAGTGATGATAACAAAAACAATGATTGGGAATGTAACACTGCCCACCAAATGGAAAGTGTGGAATGTGAACCAGTGGTAAGTGTAGGGAAAGTCGTGACGAAGGTTCCTGTAGTACTTACTGAAGTGAAAGTGCAAGTTAATATTAGTTCAAAAGTGAACTTCCCGGAGCCTGTTCTTGAAATAAAGGATATTAAAAAACGAGTGAAAATTATACAATCTCGTTTATTACTACCAACAAATAAACTATTTATAAAAGGATTTATTCGAAAAAACATTCAATACGCTAGCCCATGTAATGAAATTGAAAAAAGTACAAAAACAACAGTTGCCTCCGATTTACATTCGTATACGATCGATATTCCGTTTGAGTGTGTGACGGAAATAAAAAAATTTTGGAGCAAGCCAATAATGCCGGTAGTAAATACACGTAATGAATTCGACTTCTTTATATCTAAACAACTACCAACGGGGTATCCAGAAAAAGACCAATATCAATCGAGTGATTTGTCTCAATATCATCAGGAAAGCTCTCAATATTATAATGAACTACCATATTGTGAATTAGTATCTAGTTGCATCATCGAATGGGATGAAGCGACCGATAGAACTACATTGCCTTATGAAGCTCCATTAGATGAGGGAATATTTACGAAATTAGAAGAAAAAATGGTATTAGATTTAACTTTAAAAGTACTTCAAAACCAGCAAATTTGCGTCTCTTCTTCCAAGTGTAAACACGAGCACAATCAAAATGATTGTGACTGCTTGTGTGATTGTGAATAATTAAGAAGACTTATGTTCCAAGTTGATATAAGAGGGGAGGGAGGAAAGGCTGCTTATTAAAGCGGAAATTTCCAAAACAGGATGACCTACGATTATTATGAGTCAGAAGATAACCTCAGGAATATTCAAAATGTAGAAACACTGGATATGCCAAAGGGTGAGGAGAAGAAAAAGAAAAAAACAAAAGCAAAATCTTCTAAGCGCTCAAGAGAAAATTCGCTTAATAGGAATGTTAAGTCCGATAGTGTAACATTACCGAAGCCACTAATACTACCACTTCCACAAGTCGTATCTAATGTAATTTTAAATGAAGATAGCGAAATTAATATAATGAAACATGAAAGGATAGAATTAAATACTTCTAATGAAACGCTAAAGAGTAAAATAGAAGAATTGGATAATAAAGAAGAAACGAAAGAAATTTCATTAACGGAAGTAGAGAAATTAATTGAAAATATTTTATTAACAATCCATCAAACTTCACAACATATAGACCAAAATGCCGAAGTGGAAAAAAACGAAATGGCAGAACATCATAATGAATCAATAGACGAAGAGATTCGCGAAAAACTTGAAGAAGAGCAAGATTTTTTTCATGATGCAGAAGAACTTAAGCAACAATTGGATCATCTGTTCCGAGAAGAAGTGCCCATGATAAGCGATGAACTGGACACTATCGAAGAACTAGGAATAGAAGATAAGTATTTTGCTGAAAATGAAGAAATATTAAATCGACCATTAAAAGAAAAAAGTGTAAAAGAAAAAACAACGGAAGAATCCTCAAAAGAAATAGATGAAGCTATACGTCATTTATCAACTACTATTAATAATATACATGCGATGAATTCTCCGATAAAGGAAGAAGAACACGTCCATGAAGAGTTATCGGATATTTATAAAAAGGAACAGGAATTCTACTCTGCAAATGAGAAAAAAAATACCGTAGAAAAGCATCGTCGAGTAAGAAAATCTACGTGCGAAAATGACTACAACTTCTTCTTTAGAAAGCCATTAGGAAGCTTTCAAAACGACTCTGTTATGAGCAAGGATAAAAACAATAGTGTTAGAAATCTATGTACAGAAACTAGGATAGAAGCAAGTCATACCAATAAGAAAATGGTGCCAATATTCAAACTGCCTATTTTTCTAGCAGAAGTGAACGCAGTAATAGATATAATTGATTTTTCAAACATGTTGCCACCGTTTGCTGAAGTATTGGAGATGGATTGGAAAGTGCATGCCGTTATAGTTCACGTTTTATCATCTTCTAATACGGTTGTTGTATCAGGAGCTTTTAGTGCAGTTGTTGATTATGTACCTAAAAATTCCAGTTCCATTCTTTCTAAAAAAATTAAATTTCCGTGGGAAAAGAGTCAAAAAGTAAAGTGGGTAAATAAAATCGAATTACCTTATCGTGAAAAAACAGAATACTTGTTTTATAAAGAAGAAAAAGATGATTCTGTTCATCATAAGTTAGTAGAAAAATTTGCTGAACCAATTGAACAGAACCTCAAAGAAACAAATTTTGTTTGGCACACTGATGCAACTGGTTGTATACAAGGGGTTGTAAAGCTGTCACTACAACTATTTCAACTACAAAAGATAGACCTCGACTTATTAGGGAAGGAATGGGATGTCTAATAAAAGACACCCCATTTTTTCTACTCTATGCTCTGTTCATTCTATTTTTAATTTTATTCATCAGTGGTGATGGTTGGTTTTGTCCAATTGTTTTAGGTGTACATGGCACGTATTTTCGTGGATCCAATTGTTGCGTTTGAAGTAATTTAAGCGCTAAGAAGATTTCCATTTTTTCTGTAACCTTGTTAAATCGGCCAAAGCGATCGAAATCTTTATACAAATCTAACTCAAAGATGTCCGAATATAAAAGTTTGCACTCAATTGGTTCATTGTAATACTCGAATGTAAATGAACCTGACTTACAACGAGTAGCACCGTGTTTAGACTTATCGAGATATCGATATTCTTCCGTTAGAGAACTTTTATTACTGAAGAACTGTTGAGCAGGATTGAAGATTTCTACTTCTTGATTAAAACTAAAAGGAACATCTACACTATAATCCTTTACATATCCACTGCAGGACTCTACATATTGAATGTTTTTATGAACTACACCAGTCACATAAACTTTAGCGATATTATTTCTAAATCTATCAATGTGTGACTCACATTGCTTCAATGAAATATTCTTTCTAATTACTTTTATCTCTCTCGCTGCTGTTGGAAGATGAATGTCTGCTTCCACATTTGCAAACAATTCCACTTCTGCAAGTACAACTGGAACATCGATTACAGGAACATCCTGTACCTCAACAACTTGTGGTGCACTACTATCTACACTACTATCTACACGCTTTGTTTTTGCAGTATCACATGGCTGCGCTGGAGGACATCCTTTTTGCTGATTACAACTTGTATTTCTTCTCACATGTTTCACTCCTTTAAAGTATGGTTGCAAATCAAAAGAAACTAGTAATTCTTTTATTCATTCTTTTGACTTACTATTTTATATGCTCAAATTAATATTTTGCATAGTCGCTTAGTGGATGACATTCGCACTTTTTCTATTACATGTAGAAATATTATTCATAGAAAGTACTTGTTTTATTCTTTTTTTAGTTAGTAATCTACTAATTCAGTAGGGAATAACATATTTTACAATTGTCTAACCATTCACCTATACCAAAAAAAAACATTTTAATATAATGTTATATCTTCATACTGAAAAGGAGGGATTCCTATGTGTGGAAAATGTCATGATCATGATCATGATCATAAAAAACATTACAATGATTGCCATTGTAAAAGACCGCTTGGTTATGTGGAAAGTTTTTGTTGTGATGATTATAAAGAAGAACACAAATGCTACGGTGATAAAATAGTTTGTTGTTGTGAATGGGTAAAGGTTTGTCATTGTAAAAAGTGCAAGCCAGTAGAGAAGAAAAAAGACTGTTGTGAATGTCATCGTTGTCATAAATGTGGAAAAAAGAAACGTTATAGTGACTACTAAAAAAGTGCACTCCTTCTTTTTCGAGGAGTGCACTTTTTTTCTGTTCCAATATAAGGGATAGGCTGATAAAACTTTCTAAAGAAAAATATCACTGATTACTTTATTTCCACACTCCTAAAATAAAGCACATTATCGTAAAAGTTACTATATGATAGCCAGCATTAATGAAGAACAGCTTTAAAGATTTTCTTTTCAAACAAGTATGTAATTCCAATAGTTGTTGCGACCTAGAAAAATCCTGCCATGAAGCCAGCGGTAGCTCCTATCGCTGCACTTCTTTCTGGACCTAAAAATAGGACTAATACAAAAGAAATTATGAGAGCAAGGATAAATGCACCACCGAATATGATTCCCATATTCCCCTTTTTTAGCGTTTCCTTATTAAAGTTGTTTTCTTTCATCCACACTTTGTGGAAAAGGGCAGAATACCAGATACCACCGATAACAAAGGCTGATAAGGCTTCAATAAATACTGCAAAATAATTAATAGAATCTAATGATTGTTGCAAGTCCAAGTTTCTCCCTCCTTTTTCTTCTCTTAATTTCGACCGACACAACTGTACTTTTCCCCTATAAAAGTGGAGAGGAACTCCATTTGAAATGTAGATGGGGATAAGACAAGACACCTAAGTGCATTCCAATCTGTGCACAGTCTGACCCTCAATTTATTTACAAAATCACTTGACAACAAAAAAGAAAAATCCTAAAATTTTACCGTAAATATTTTCATTTTTCAGATAAGTATCTCATGTACCCCCAGATTCGTTCGGTTGGACAAGCCTAATTCCGTATATCCACAGTACTATCAACCACAAAACTCATTCGTGTTTTTCAAAAGAAACTTACTTCCCATTCAGAGGTCTATCCATTTTTATTAATAAGGCGAATGAATAAAAGAAAGGGTGATTTAATCCAGGATTATTTATCATTCATTAGCTTGGAGCAATGATCTTAGTAAATTTATCATTGAAAGGTTGGTTCGAATGGCTTATAAAAATCGTGAAAAATCTAGCGAGTTACTTACTTTAGAATTGTTAAACGATAGAATGGAACTTCTAGAAGATGACATGAGACATTTTTTAAATCTGAAGAAGGGATATTTAGGTGAAATAGAGTTTGATGCTCTAACAGAAAAATTACAATCAGAATGCATTATTTTAAATGACTTACTGTTGAAAAATAAAAGCACGCACTTTCAAATCGATTCCTTGATATTGTTTCAAGAATTGATCTATTTATTTGAAGTGAAAAACTTCGAAGGGGACTTTTATTATGAATCGAGTAAGTTTTATACATTAAATAGGAAAGGAGTAAACAATCCACTAGACCAGTTAAATAAATGTGAATTAAATTTGCGACAATTATTACAGTCATTAGGGTTTAATGTAAAAATTCGTTCGTTCATCGTTTTCATCAACCCCGAGTTTACTTTATATCAAACACCACTGAACATGCCATGTATTTTTCCGACCCAATTAAACCAGTTTATGCAACAGCTAAATAACACCCGTTCCACGATAAAACCGAATAACAAAAAGCTAGCTGAAAAGCTTGTGGCCATGCACATACAGGACTCACCGTTTAAATCTATACCAGCATATGATTATGAACAGTTGCGGAAAGGGATTACGTGTGTGGGGTGTCGATCGTTTTCTATACGGATAGAGGGTTCTACTTGTACTTGTAATAGCTGCGGACGAAATGAGAAGTTTTCAAATGCGGTAGTCAGAAGTGTAAATGAATACAAATTACTATTCCCTGAGAAAAAAATAACAACCAATACTATTTACGAGTGGTGTAAAATTGTTGACTCTAAACAAAGAATAAAGAGAGCATTGCAAAAGAATCTTATTAAAAAGGGAAATAACCATGGAACATATTATGAGTAAAACTCTTATGATTAATATTAAGTTCATTATAGCTGAAAAAATAAACTGAATTGTAGTGCTCGCACTCAATTTGAATAAAGAAAAAGTCAAAAATGAACATGGAGGTTGTGCTCGCGTTCAATTTGAATAAAGAAAAAGTCAAAAATGAACATGGAGGTAGTGTTCACGTTCATTTTGAGTAAAGCAAAAGCCCAAAATGAACATGGAGGTAGTGTTCACGTTCATTTTGGGAAAAGAAAAAACGAAAAATGACCATGGGGGATGTGTTCACGTTCATTTTGAGTAAATCAAAAGCCCAAAATGACCATGGAGGATATGTTCACGTTCATTTTGGGAAAAGAAAAAACGAAAAATGACCATGGGGGATGTGTTCACGTTCATTTTGAGTAAAGCAAAAGCCCAAAATGACCATGGAGGTAATGTTCGCGTTCAATTTGAATAAAGAAAAAGTCAAAAATGAACATGGAGGTAGTGTTCACGTTCATTTTGAGTAAAGCAAAAGCCCAAAATGACCATGGAGGTAGTGTTCACGTTCATTTTGGGAAAAGAAAAAACGAAAAATGACCATGGAGGATGTGCTCACGTTCATTTTGAGTAAAGCAAAAGCCCAAAATGAACATGGAGGATGTGTTCACGTTCATTTTGGGAAAAGAAAAAACGAAAAATGACCATGGGGGAAATGTTCACGTTCATTTTTAGTAAAGAAAAAATGAAAAATGACCATGGAGGATGTGCTCGCGTTCAATTTGAATAATGAAAAAGTCAAAAATGACCATGGAGGTAGTGTTCACGTTCATTTTGGGAAAAGAAAAAACGAAAAATGACCATGGGGGATGTGTTCACGTTCATTTTGAGTAAAGCAAAAGCCCAAAATGACCATGGAGGATGTGTAGATAAAGAAAATCCCATGCATGTGATATTCTACTAATTTCCAGATAACTAATTCTCCCATTCTATATACTACCAGCCCGATCTTTTACATATGTTCGTCACACTTTATTAACAATTTAGAAAAAAAGATTTAACAAATATGTTGCCTAAGTTTGTGTATGCGTTTATAATAATTTACGAAAGCGGTTTCCGAAACTGGTTTCTGAAGTGGTTAGACTTACTAATACTAACTAATATAACCGTAAAGACGTGTTAATAATAAATTAATAGTTTTAAAGTATACACTTTTTCGAAAGTGGTTTCGTAAATAATGAATATTTTTTTAACAGGTAATGAAAGGGGTTACAACAATGGCGATTATACAATTTCCTAAAGATATGAAATGGGGTGTTGCTACAGCATCCTACCAAATAGAAGGTGCCGTTAAAGAAGGTGGCAGAGGAACTTCCATTTGGGACACTTTTTCTAAAACGCCAGGAAAAGTAGTAAATGGCGATAATGGAGATGTAGCTTGTGATAGTTACAATAGATTCAATGAAGACATTGAAATAATGGACGACTTAGGAGTAGACTTTTACCGCTTTTCTGTAGCGTGGCCAAGAATTTTCCCAACAGGAACAGGTGAAGTAAACAAAGAAGGTCTTGCCTACTACCACAAACTAGTAGACGGTTTACTTGAAAAAGGAATTGAGCCGATGTGTACGCTTTATCACTGGGACCTTCCACAAGCTTTACAAGATAAAGGTGGCTGGGACAACCGTGAGACAATCGATGCTTTCGTAGAGTATGCAGAAGTGATGTTTAAAGAGTTTGAGGGAAAAATTAAATACTGGATTACGTTTAATGAGCCATGGTGCATTTCCTTCCTATCTAACTACGTAGGGGCACATGCTCCAGGTAATACTGACCTTCAATTAGCAATAAACGTGGCACATCATATACATGTTGCTCATGGGAAAGCGGTAATGAGCTTCAGAGAATTAGGTATAACAGGACAAATTGGTTATGCTCCAAATGTAGAGTGGAATGAGCCATATAGCAATAAGCAAGAAGATATTGAGGCTTGCAAACGTGCAAATGCTTACTTCATGGATTGGTTCTTTGATCCAGTATTTAAAGGGTCATATCCACAATATATGGTGGATTGGTTCGAAAAGAAAGGCGCAACGTTGAATATCCAAGATGGTGATATGGAAATAATTAACCAGCCGATTGACTTCCTAGGAATTAACTACTACTCAGGTGGTGTAGGAAGATACAAGGAAAATGAAGGATTATTCGATCACGAAAAAGTGGACGTTGGCTACGATAAAACTGACATCGGATGGAATATTTACCCGGAAGGTTTCTATAAAGTGTTAACGCACATTTCAAATACGTACGGCGACGTTCCAATTTACATTACGGAAAATGGCTCTTGTTACAATGACGAGGCAGAAAACGGTCAAGTAAAGGATGAAAGACGTACGAATTACTTGAAACAACATTTAGTTTCGCTACATCGTAGTATGGAAGCTGGCGTGAATATTAAAGGTTACTTAACGTGGTCTTTACTAGATAACTTCGAATGGGCAGAGGGCTTTACAATGCGATTTGGAATCGTACACGTTAACTATCGTACGTTAGAGCGTACGAAAAAAGACAGTTTCTACTGGTATAAACATACCATCGCAAAAAACTTCTTTGAAGTGTAATCAATAAATAGGTTGATAAGTTGTGAGCGTCACGACAAAAGGTGGCGCTTGGAACTTTAAATAATTAGAAATAAAGCGCTTACTCCTAGACATACACAACTAAAGCTTTCAAAGGTCCGCTTTGAGGAGGTGAGGAAGTAGAGTAGTATCTAGATGTACTTGTCATAATAAATATTAAATTTTTTGGATTCTAAGGGGGAAAAGAAAATGAAAAAGTTTTTTAAACTTGCAGCAGCATCCGTACTTTCTGTATCATTACTTGCTGCTTGTTCTAACGACGGTGGTTCAAATGCTGGTAAAGACAAAGATAGCGAAAAAATTGGCAGCGGAGACGTTGAGTTAGTATTTTGGGAGTTCGGTAACACTGGATACGATAAGTTAATTGAAGAATATGTAGCGGAAAACCCGCACGTTACGATTAACTTGCAAAATAGTGATATGAACGACTTACATGACAATCTATTTACCTCTATTTCTGCAGGAACTGGCGCGCCAGACATCACGATGATTGAGGAAGCACAAATTGAAAGATACCGTAATGCAGAGCATGCATTCACAAACCTTTTTGATCATGGTGCAAAAGATGTAGAAGGCAACTACCTTGATTGGGTTTGGAAAAATGGAGAAAATGCAGATGGTAGTTTCTTATTCGGATTACCAACTGATATCGGTCCAACTGTAATGTTCTACCGTACAGACGTATTTGAAGAAGCTGGTTTCGATGCTTCACCAGAAGCTGTTTCTGAGTTAATTCAAACTTGGGAAGATTACGAGAAAGTAGCACAACAAATTAAAGAGAAAACTGGAAAGTTAATGACTGACTCCGGTGAACTTATTTACAACGCAAGACGTGACCAATCAACACAACAATATTTCAACACAAGCGATGAGTTAATTATCGAAGACCACAATCAATTAAAAGATGCATTCACTTACGTATCTAGCATGCTTGACCAAGGTTTAGTTGGAGATATTCCATTATGGACTCCAGAATGGTTTGCTGGAATGGGTGAAGGAACTTATGCAACAATGTTAGCTCCTGCTTGGATGCAAGGTGTTATTAAAGACAACAGTCCTGAAAATGGAATCTGGTCTATTACTACAATGCCAGAGGGTGCTGGTAACTGGGGTGGATCTTACTTAACAGTTCCAGCTGAGTCTAAAAATGCAGAAGAAGCTTACAAGTTTATCGCATGGTTAACAGCTCCAGAACAACAACTAAAAGCGTTCTTAGATTACGGTTTATTCCCATCATCTCCAGCAGTATACGAAATGGCTGAGTTCAAAGAGTATACAGATGAGTATTTCGGTGGAATTGCAACAGCTCAAGTATTCTCTGAAGCAGCACAACAAGTTGAGCCAGTTTACAAAGGTAGACTATACTATCCAGTTGATGCAGAAATTAAACAAGCTATTGATAACGTAGCTGCAGGTAACGATTCAGCAAAAGAATGGACAGAAGCTCTAGAAAGAATGCAACGAGTAATCGGTAGACAATAATAATAGCTTATCAGGGTATGACTTCTTGAAGTCATACCCTGAAAAAAATTACTTGTTGGTTCTATCTATTGTTTCGAGAGCTGCTCATCCCTATGTAACAATGGTATGGGCCATTCTCGAAAGCCAACAAGAACTAAAATAACTAAAACACCTATTTAAAGGGGGATTAAAGTTGAATATCATCAAAAAGTTTAACAACTTACCAGAAAAGAAACGTACCGCTTTATCCGCTTATTTATTTATTGCGCCATTCTTCATTTTATTTGCTATCTTTGGGCTATTCCCAATGATATTCAGTTTCTATCTATCATTCTTCAAGTGGGATGGATTAAATCCAATGGTTTTCAATGGATTCAAGAACTTTGCCTTTATTTTCGATGATCCTGTGTTCTTCTCTTCCATTAAAAATACGTTTATTATTGGGATTTTAGGAACGGTACCACAAATAATTGCGGCGCTATTAATAGCTTTTGCCTTAAACTCTGCGTTATTACGTTTTAGAAATACATTTCGTACCCTTATTTTCCTACCATACATTACATCAATCGTAGCAGTTGCCATTATTTTTGGAATCATTTTTAATAACCAACCATTTGGTTTTGCTAACTATGTGTTAAACTTTTTCGATATTGGCCCTATTCGCTGGAATGCAGAATATTGGCCTGTAAAAATAGCCATCGCAACAATGGTTTTCTGGAGATGGGTTGGTTACAATACAATCATTTTCTTAGCAGGTATGCAAAGTATACCTAAAGAGCTTTATGAAGCAGCAAAAATGGACGGGGCAACGGTAGGTCAACAGATTCGTCTTATCACATTACCAATGCTAAAACCAATCACGATGTTTGTTGTTTTCACAGCAACAATTGGAAGCTTACAATTATTCACAGAACCACTTATCTTCTTAGGTCGCGGTCTACGCGAAGAAGGTATTACAATGGTAGCTTACTTATGGCGTGATGCGTTCGTATATAATTCTTTCGGAACAGCATCAGCTGCAGCAATCGTATTATTCTTTATTATCATTTCATTAACGGCAATTAACTTATTGTTAACAAACTTAATCGGCCGTTCGAAAAAAATTAAGTAGGGGGGACGAAAATGGCAGCGCGAAAAGAAGTAGGAGAAGGAAAATTCTCAATCAAAAAAATATTAGTCTATTTAAGTTTAATTTTCGGTTCCTTAGTATCATTATTCCCATTTTACTATATGTTTGTCATGGCGACACGTCAAAATAGAGAAATCAACCAAGTGCCACCACCGTTCACACCAGGAACTGATTTAGTGACGAACTTTCAAAAAGTATTAAATAATATCGACTTCTTCGGGGCAATGTGGAATTCCTTTTTCGTTGCCACGACAATCACGATAGGAACACTGTTCTTAAGTTCACTTGCTGGTTACGCATTTGCGAAATTAGAATTCAAAGGGAAAACAGTTCTTTTTGGTATGATCCTTGTCACAATGATGGTGCCACCACAACTAGGATTAATACCACAGTACTACATCATTACAACATTAGGTTGGTTAAATGACTTTAAAGCACTTATTATTCCAGGATTAATTAATGCGTTTGGTATTTTCTGGATGAGGCAATATATAAAAGATGGTGTACCTTACGAGATTATTGAAGCTGCTAAGATTGATGGTTGTTCCAACTTCCGTATTTACTGGAACATTGTCGTACCGATGATTCTTCCAGCTTTTGCAACATTAGGTATCATTGTATTCATGCATGTATGGAATGACTTCTTATGGCCTCTTGTTGTGTTAAGAGATCCATCTATGCACACATTACAAGTTGCCTTACGCTCCTTGAATGATGCAAGACAAATGGATTATGGTATGATTATGTCTGGTACGTTCTGGGCAACTGTACCATTACTAATCGTGTTTTTACTATTCAACAAACTGTTCATCCAAAGCATATCTGAAGGTGCAGTAAAATAAATTTCACTTGAAAAAATAGGGGGTGTATTCGTTGGGAAAAGTAATGCAAATTGCCGAGTTTGTTTACAAGTTTATTGCGTTAAATGTCCTTTGGGTATTATTCGTGCTAGCAGGACTTGGACTATTTGGATTTATGCCAGCGACCCTAGCATTATTTCAAGTAATAAGAGAATGGATTAAGGGGGATAAAGAAATTTCTTTGTTCTCCAAATTCTATACTTTTTACAAACAATCATTTGTAAAGTCTAATATAATTGGTGCAATCTTCCTTGGGATATTTTATATTATTTATGTAAACTATTCTTTCGTTTCCCACTTCTATGATGAATCGATAAGAATATTTGTTTACATCCTTATCTTTGGGATAGCAGCAATCGCGATTATGACTTTTTTAAATGTATTTTCGGTAATGGCTCATTTTGAATATAAAACATTACAATATATTAAAGTAGCTGCTGGTCTAGTGTTTGCTCGCCCGTTTATTACAGTGATACAATTAGTTTGGTTGTTAGCATATTTCTTAATTGCTATCAACTATCCTAAGCCGTTTTTAGTAATAGGCGTAAGCGTTTTTGCCTATGTACTTATGAGTATAAATTATATGACATTTAAAAAATATAATGCAGCATAGAAAGCGAAGCAAGAGAGCAGGTAGAAAACATGGCTACAATCTATGATATCGCCAAGAAAACTGGCTATTCGGTTAGTACAGTTTCAAAGGTTTTAAATAACTACTCCGATGTAGGGGAAAAGGCAAAAAAAATTATCAATGAAGCGGTGGAAGAGCTTGGTTATTACCCAAGTTCTAGTGCAAGAACCTTATCCACGAAACGATCATGGACGATTGGTGTTGTCTTTGTCGAGGATTCTGGAATAGGTATGGAACACCCTTTCTTTAACGCAGTCATTGAAAGCTTTAAGAAAAGTGCAGAGCGAGAAGGATATGACCTTTTGTTTGCATCTAGTAAAATTGGAAAAGAAGAACGATCTTATTTAGACCACTTTTTATATCGTGGCGTAGATGGTGTCGTTGTTGTTTGTTCCACGTTGAATACGCCAGATGTGAATAAACTTATGGAATCGGACATTCCATCTGTAGTTATTGACCTTGATGCTC
The DNA here is from genome assembly GCF_002335755.1 of Bacillus sp. FJAT-45066. Classification (NCBI taxonomy): domain Bacteria; kingdom Bacillati; phylum Bacillota; class Bacilli; order Caryophanales; family Bacillaceae; genus Bacillus; species Bacillus sp. FJAT-45066. The sequence continues at coordinate 2,507,905 of NZ_NISQ01000001.1, read as the reverse complement.
GTGGAGTTAGTGCTGTTTATAGTGATAACATCCATGGAAGTGAATTAGCTGTGGATTATCTATACGAACTAGGCCATAGAAGAATAGCTCATATTGCCGGTAACGAGCAATTGTACGTAGGTGTCCAAAGATTAAAAGGCTTTATAAGTGCGATGAAAAAGCATAATCTTGAGATACCAAAAGAGTATACTTTAGACGGTGGATTCTTTACCTTTGAAGATGGTAAAGAAGCGATGGAACAGTTATTGAAATTAGACGAAAGGCCAACAGCCGTTTTTGTAGCCGGAGACTTAATGGCTGTAGGGGCAATGGCGGCCGTTAAGGAACACGGTTTGCAAGTTCCGGATGATGTTTCCATCGTTGGCTTTGATGATATTCAAATCTCTCAATATATTACCCCTGGATTAACTACAATTAGACAAGATACATTACTAATAGGTCAAACTGCAGCAAACATGTTAATTGATCAAATTAATAATAAAAAGAAGCAGTTCATGTCTGTAAAAATACCAGTTTCACTCATCGAAAGAGACTCGTGTAGACCAATATAACTCTATTGGTCTATAACCTTTTTTATTTTTCTATTTACGAAAGCGGTTTAGTGACTCTTTTAGAATAAAAGAATCTTTAATATTGCACTATAATTTATAAGCTAAAAGAATTTCGCAATGGCCCCAAGGCCGAATTGCATAAAGATAAGACGGAAAACGTCCATGAGAAGAGCTGCCAAGGCCGATTTGCCTTAAAATTAGGTGAAAAGCGTCCATGAGAAGAGCTTCCAAGGCCGAATTGCCTTAATATTAGGTGAAAAGCGTCAATGAGAAGAGGTCCCAAGGCCGATTTGCATAAAGATAAGACGAAAAACGTCCATGAGAAGAGCTGCCAAGGCCGGTTTGCCTTAAAATTAGGTGAAAAACGTCCATGAGAAGAGGTCCCAAGGCCGAATTGCCTAAAGATAAGACGGAAAACGTCCATGAAAAGAGCTGCCAAGGCCGGTTTGCCTAAAGATAAGACGGAAAACGTCCATGAGAAGAGCTGCCAAGGCCGAATTGCCTTAATATTAGGTGAAAAGCGTCAATGAGAAGAGGTCCCAAGGCCGATTTGCATAAAGATAAGACGAAAAACGTCCATGAGAAGAGCTGCCAAGGCCGGTTTGCCTTAAAATTAGGTGAAAAACGTCCATGAGAAGAGGTCCCAAGGCCGAATTGCCTAAAGATAAGACGGAAAACGTCCATGAGGAGAAATCCTAAGACCTCATTCGTGAACGTAAACAATATAGATACTTTCTAGAGGATTAAAAAAATTAAGAGGGTGTAAAAATGTACAAACTAAATGACAACAACTCATTCGAAATAAACAATTATCAAGAACAATCCCCATTTTCAAGCTTCCTACCTGGAATTGCAGGCGTAGACGGAATCCCGATGTGGGTGTTTTATGTAAACAGAGGTCAAGGGATCGCAAGCTTTGGTGTACAAGATAAAAATCACGCAATGATGGAATTCTTACCTGCAGATAAATCCTATCAACACGTATCCAATCAAGGATTTAGAACGTTTGTGAAAATAAAAGAAAAGGATGGCTCCACACATTTTACAGAGCCATTCTCCCCAATGACATCAGCACAAGGTCACGTTCAAGAAAAGATGACGATTTCTGAGAATATGCTTGAACTAGAATATGTAGACTCAAATTTAGAATTAGAACTTCAAGTTGTCTACTTTACATTACCAAAGTCAGCAGTTGGTGGACTAGTCCGTCAAGTAACGTTAACGAATCTTTCCGAGAATGAAAGAGAAATAGAACTAGTAGATGGCTTACCATCCTTATTCCCTAGCGGAGTACCAAATGCAGCGTACAAAGAACTAGGTAATACGATAAAAAGCTGGTTTGATGTGAAAAATTTGGAACAACATATTCCTTTTTATCAATTAAGAGGAAGCATTGAAGATACATCAGAAGTAAAAGAAATTCATCACGGAAACTTCTACGCTAGCTTTTATCGAGATAGTAAAAACAATGAAAGCTTAGTAAAGCCAATTATTGATCGTGAATTCATTTTCGGAACAGATACGAGCTTAAACGTTCCACGTCTATTTATGAAAAATTCATTACACACACTAGTTGAGCAACCACAACAAACAACAAATAAAGTTTCTGCTGGTTTCTCATGGGCGATAGATACGGTTGCTCCACAGCAACACATCCAATTCCACACAGTGATTGGGTACGCTAAAAATGTTGAGTATGTACAAACATATGTAAAAGAAACGATAAATATTGCTGCTTTAGAGAAAATGAAAGAGCAAGCAAAATCAATCACGAAACCTATTACAAACAAAATTTCAACCAAAACAGCGCAACCATTATTTGATGCCTATGCAGAGCAAAGCTATTTAGATAATGGACTACGTGGTGGTTTTCCTACAGTCTTCGGAGAAGGAGAAGATAAGAAAGTTTATTACTTATTCTCCAGAAAACATGGCGACCTAGAAAGAGATTATAATTTCTTCTCTATTAGTCCGACGTACTATTCACAAGGTAATGGTAACTATCGAGATGTGAATCAAAACCGTAGGTGTGACATCTTATTCGAACCAAAAGTAGAAGACTATAACATCAAACAGTTCATGAACCTAGTTCAATTAGACGGATACAATCCTTTAGTAGTAAAAGGGGTTCGTTATGAATTGCCGGCAGACTTTTCACTTTCTAATCTTGTAGAAGGTGATGCTAATTTAGAAAAATTAGTTTCCTTCTTCCATAACAGCTATACACCTGGAGAGTTAAAACACTTTGTAGAAGAACAATCTATTACTTTATCCACTACTTTCGAAGAGTTTTTAACAGCTGTGTTATTACAATCGGAAGAAATGCAACAAGCTGAATTCGGAGAAGGTTATTGGATGGATCACTGGACATATAACCTAGATTTAATCGATAGCTACTTATCTATTTATCCTGACAAAGAAAAAGAGTTTTTCTTTAAGAAAGGTTACAAGTTCTTTGAAAGTCCAGTCAGAGTGAAAAGTAGAAAAGAAAAATATGTTGCGCGAAACGGAAAAATAAGACAATACGATGCAGTAGAAAAAATAAAAGAAAAGCAAGAAAAAGCAAAGAAAAATAATGGGGTTCTTTGGATAAAAGATCAATACGGTGAAGGCGATATTTACTACACAAGTCTCTATTCAAAACTAGTTATTCTTGCCCTAGTGAAAACTTCTACATTAGCCCCATTCGGGTTAGGGGTAGAAATGGAAGGGGACAAGCCAGGTTGGAATGATTCCTTAAATGGTCTTCCAGGAATGCTTGGTTCTAGTACTTCTGAGTTGTTTGAACTGAAGAGATTACTGGATATTCTACGCAGTGTAGAACTATCTGGAACAGAAACGATTGCTCTTCCGAAAGAAGTAGATGTGTTCTTACGTGAAGTAGTAGAGCAAATTGCTGGTTTAGACAGTTCACAAGAAAGCGAGTATCGATATTGGAATAATGTCACAACTGTTCGAGAAGAATACCGTGACTCCATTTATAAAGGATTAAGTGGAGAAGAAGTAACGTATACAGCAGATGAAATCTCAACGTACCTTCACATGCTCACTACTAGAGTGGAAAAAGGAATTCAAAAGGTGGAAGAATACAAGACTCCACTTATTCCAACGTATTTTTACTTTGAGCTTGACTCTAAAGGTGAGAATGTAGAAATGTACGAACAGTTGAAGCCAAAACCAGTAACTCCATTTTTAGAAGGAGTAGTAAAACAGTTAAAGTTAACAAAGGATAAAGCTTCAGCAAAAGCAATCTACAATGAAGTGAAACAATCAAATATTTACGATAAGAAACTTAAAATGTACAAAACGTCTATGAGTATCGCAAACGAGCCGTTAGAACTTGGACGTGCTAAGTCTTTCACTCCTGGTTGGCTTGAGAATGAGTCTATCTTCTTGCACATGGAGTATAAATATTTGTTAGCAACTTTAAAGTCAGGTTTGGCCGATGAATTTTTTGAGGATATGAAACAAGCACTTATTCCTTTCTTAGATCCAAAAATGTACGGAAGAAGTCCGCTTGAGAATTCATCGTTTATCGCAAGTAGTGCTAATCCTAACGAAGAGTTACATGGTAGAGGATTTGTTGCTCGCTTAAGTGGATCGACAATTGAGTTTATGAATATGTGGTTTATGATGATGGCCGGCGAAAAACCGTTCCGAATGGAAAAAGGGCAATTAGTTTGCGAACTGTCTCCTACATTGCCAGACTGGATGTTTGATGATAAAGGGGAAGTAACGTTCACTTTCTTAGGACAAACAGAGGTTACGTATGTAAACAAAAAGAAAGCCAACACATACGGAGAAGATGGAGTATCACCAACTTCTATCCAACTAACGAATATCGATGGAACACTGGAAAAGTTAAATACGTCTAGCATTGCTGGAAAAACAGCAGAAGCTATCCGACGTGGAGAAGTGAAAAAGATCGTAATAGAAATTGCTTAGAGAATGATAAGAGAGGGGAGAGTTTCCTCTCTCTCTTTAAAATATCCTTTAAGTATAGTAACTAAACAATTTTCCGAAAGCGCTTTCGCAACTTTTAAGGAGGTGACGTATTACATATAAAGTTTGTATTAAAGGGGAAAAAACTATTTTTTAGGGGGAAGAAAAATGGTAAAAAAATCGTTTAGTCTGTTCTTAGTATTTTTATTAGTAATGTCTAATTTTAGCTCTACACTAGCAGCAAACAACGAGAATGCAACAACTAATGATGATTGGACACTTGTTTGGGAAGACAATTTTGAAGGATCCGAATTGGACTTAAGCAAGTGGAGTTACGATAAAGGTAATGGTTTTTATGATAACAGCGGCACTTACATTTCCGGATGGGGAAATGAGGAATTACAATATTATCAAGAAGATAACGTTCGTGTGAGTGATGGGAAATTAATCATTGAAGGAAAAAAAGAAACAGCTTCTGATGACAAAGGAACATACCAGTATACTTCAGGCAAAATCCATACACAGGGGAAATTCAGTCAAAAGTATGGAAAGTTTGAAGCAAGAATGGCACTACCTGAAGGTCAAGGATATTGGCCGGCATTTTGGATGATGCCAGAAGAGGATAAATATGGTGGTTGGGCTGCCTCAGGCGAAATCGATATTATGGAAAACGCAGGAGGAACACCTCATAAAGTGGGTGGAGCCATTCATTACGGTGGGCAATGGCCAAACAATACGTACACAGCAAAAGATTACTATTTCCCAGCTGGACAAGATGTGACAGATTTTAATGTATATGCTGTGGAGTGGGAGCCAGGAGAGATCCGTTGGTATGTAAATGGTGAGTTATTTCAAACATTGAACAATTGGAGTTCAACAGGTACAGGGAATCCTACTAAGTTTGCTTATCCAGCTCCGTTTGACCAAGAATTCTATATTATTTTAAATCTAGCAATTGGTGGTTGGTACGGTGGCAATCCAGATGGCAGTACAGAATTCCCAGGTGAAATGATCGTAGATTACGTAAAAGTTTATGAGTTAACTGGTCGCGATTACTTAGAGCCGGTTGAACCAGTATTTGATCCAGAAGAACTTCCAGCAAATGCGAAAGAAGCAATTGATGGAAACTACGTGTACGATAAAGATTTTACTAAAGGAATTACGAAAATATCTAATGCACAAGAATTAGAGAATAATTGGGACAAGAATTTTTGGAATCTTGTGTATTTACCTGACTTTAACGGAAATGCAAGCGCTTCAGTAGAAGCAATTGAAGGGAAGAATTTTGCAAAAGTTGATATTTCTCAAGGTGGCAATCAGCCTTACTCTGTTCAATTAATCCAAAATGTTACATTAGGTAAAGGACGTTGGTATCAGCTTAGCTTTGATGCAAAATCAACAGCAAATCGAAACGTGAATGTGAAGCTTGGAGGAGGACCAGACCGTGGATATACAGCGTACTCACCAAGTGTTGATTTTAGTTTAACAAATGAAGTGCAATCTTATGAGTTAGCATTCCAAATGCAACATGAGACAGATATTGCGTCTCGTCTAGAGTTTAACATGGGATTAAACACAAACCCTGTTTGGATTGGAAATGTAAAAGTAGAAGAAATTGATCCGGTTGACCCATATAATGAAGATCAACCTAAAACACCATTAAGAAATGGAAATCATGTATATAATGGCTCGTTTGATTTAGGTAGAATCGATCGTATGACGTATTGGAACTTTAACGTAAATAACGCTACAGCAGAAGCTTCAGTACATCCTGATGCTAGACAATTAGAGGTAAATATCGATGAAGCTGGAGCAAATGAAGAAGCAGTTACGCTTGTGCAAAACGGAATGAACCTTTTAGCTACTGATGAATATAAGTTAACATTTCACGGAAAAGCATCGTCAAATAGAGACATTCAAGTTGCTTTCTTAAGCAAAGATGGAACAGAAACTTATTTAGAAAAACAACCGGTACAACTTACTTCTTCTATGGAAGAAAAAGAAGTGACGTTCGTAATGCCTAACGAAACAGATGTAGAAGGACAACTTGTATTCTACTTTGGTGGTAATAACCACAATGTTGTATTAGATAATGTAAAATTAGTACGTTTAACAAATAACAATGAAGCACTTAGTTTTGATGACATTTTCCCATTAAAAAATGGAGATTTTTCGAACGGTTTTTATAAATGGGACAAACATATTCAAGGTGATCACGAACCAGGAACGTCTCAAGCAACGATTAATGTAGTAGAAGGTCAATTAATAGCAACAATCGATAACGAAGGTTGGGAGCCATGGCATGTTTTATTGATGCAAAATGGAATGGATCTTCATCCAAATAAAACGTACTCCTTATCATTTGAGGCAAGCTCAACTGTTGATCGAAAGGTTGAAGTTGTACTTGAAAATGCAACATATAACCGTTTTTTCTCTGAAGTGGTGGATGTTACAGATTCCATGCAAAAATTTGAGTTTGAATTTGAAATGAGTTCTAGTGACAAAGTAGACTTAAAGTATTTACTTGGAAAAGTAGCAAACGCTGGAGAGATTGGGAACCATGAAGTAGTGATTGATAATGTTCGATTAGAAGTAAAAGAGGATAGTAAAATCTATTTCCCATTATCAAATGGTGATTTTACTTCTGAATTAGAAAATTGGCATGGACATGTCCAAGGTATTTATGAAGGCACATCAGATGCAAGTTTTTATGGAGAAGATGGAGTTGCTAACATTTCAGTTGGTAATGTAGGGGCTAATCCTTGGGATATCTCTCTTTCTCAAGAAGGATTAACACTTCATGAAAATCAGACATATGTAGTAGAGTTTGATGCAAAAGCGGATATAGATAGAAAGTTAGAATTAGTGCTAGATAACGGAGCACCGGGCTATCACCGTTATTTTGAAAGAATACTAGATTTAACGGAAGATTGGAATACGTATCGTTATGAATTTGATATGCCGGAAACAGATACAGTTGGCCTAAAGTTCTTAGTAGGTAAAGTGGGTGGCATAGAGTTAGAAGAAGCTCACAATATTTATCTAGATAATGTTCGATTAGAAGTAAAAGGTGCAAGAGCGGCACTTGCAGGTTTAGAAGAAGGGGAAGAAGCGCCAATCGAACAGCCATCTGAACCAGAAGAGCCAGTAGTTTCCCCAAATGAAAAAGAGTGGAAAGAAGTAGGAGAAAACTTACTACACGATGGATCATTTGAAACAACTACAGAATTCGGTAGTGGGGAAAATCTTGTAGAAGGTTGGAATGTCCATAATCAAGGAGTATATGAAGATTGGGCAGGATTAGCCTCGTTTTCTGTTGAAAATGAAGAAGCAAAAGTTCAATTTCAACAAGAAGGTTGGGAATGGTGGCACATCCAGCTATTCCAAGATGGCATCCATGTTCCAAGTGGCATGTATAAAATAGCATTTGATATGAAGTCTGAATTTGCTCGTTCTGTGAAGGTTGAGCTAGCTGGTTCCGGTGTTCCAATTCAGAGTTTTGAGATTGATGAAGAAATGCAAACATACTCTACTATTATTGAAGTAGCAGAAAATGGTTCGTATAAGTTCTTAATCGGTCTTGGAAGAGATGCTGCGGATGCAGAACTAGAAGTGCCGTACACTATGTTAATCGATAATGTGAAATTAGTAGCGGTGGAAGAATTAGAAATTGTGGAAGACCCTCAAGTACCTGTAGTGGATCCGGATGAGAAAGAAAACGAAACAGAACAGCCTAAACAAGAAACACCAAACAATGAAACAGACCAAGATAAAACAAAAGATGAAAAGTCTAATCAAGAAGGCGAAGATTTAGAACAGGAAGTAACACCACCGAGTTCTGAAGAAGATGGTAAAGCACTACCTAACACAGCTACCAATACTTTTAATGCGTTACTAATAGGATTGCTTATGTTTGCTATAGGATTTGGGATTCTATTTTTATCAAACAAAAGAAAATTATTAAGAGCTGAATAATTTTAAAAGCGAGAGAACTAGTTTGATGTTCTCTCGCTTCTTTATTTTAATTAGTTATAAGGCTGATGAAGTTCATCTAGCCAAAAAAATGGTTGAAGATGAACTTCATAAGGCCAATGAAGTTCCAAGCCTCTAGCCCAATATACTTGTTCATTCAATTAATGTTTATATAACAGATTTTTAGTAACCGTTACTTGTTTCAAAATGTTGTCATTCATTTCTTTTATTTCAAAGTGTAGATGATGGTACTCAAGGGTTTCACCTACATCAGGTATGTGCCCAAGCTCTTTAAAGATAAAGCCAGAGAGTGTGTCTGAATCCTCAGGAACTTTAGCCTTGAAAATTTCGTTAAAACGACTGATGGAAATTTTTCCATGACATGTTATATGAGTCTCTGTAAGCTCCACAATAAGAACTTCATCAGCCTCGTCCGTCTCATCTTCTATTTCTTGGCCAATCATCGCTTCAATTATATCTTCATGAGTAATGATTCCGGTTGTTCCGCCATACTCATCTATAACGATGGCTAAATGTTTTTTTTCTTTTAGCATCATCTTAAAAACTTTTTCTATTGGCATAAATTCAGTAATGAATAACGGCTCACTATCCATAAAATCCTTTATTTCTTTAGAAGAATCAAACGACCAGGAAAGTAGTTGCTTTGCGTGGAAAACACCAATGATATTGTCCATATTTTCTTTATAAACAGGGTATCGAGTGTATTTACTATCCATTACAAAACTTCGTGCATCTTCAAATGAAATGTCGCATGGTAGACCATGAATATCCATTCGTGGTGTCTTTAATGCATCTCTTACATCTTTTGTATAAAAATCAATAGCCCCTTTTATTCGCTGAGATTCTTCCTTTGCAAACGTACCTTCGGTTAGTCCAATGTCAACCATCGTTTTTATTTCTTCTTTAGAAAAACTTGACTCTTCTTGTCTTCCTTTTGATAGCAAGCCAATAACAAGTCGTGTAAATCTAGATAATAAGAAAATGAGCGGCTTAAATATTACAATAAGAATAGTAATGACTGGGGCAACGAAGAGCGCTATTCTAGTAGAAAACGTTGCAGCAATGGATTTTGGTAGCACTTCTGCAAAAATAATTAATACAACAGTCAACACACCTGTAGCGATACCGATATGGACTTCATGTTCAATTGCAATGATAGTAACAAGAGTAGGCAACATAATGTTAGCGATATTGTTTCCTATTAAAATTCCCGTAATAAACTCTTCTGGTTTTGAGATAAGTCTAAGCAACTTTTGAGCTTTTATATCATTGTTTTCAGCCCGAGTCTGAATTTTCATCTTGTTCGCAGCTGTTAAAGCAGTCTCACTACCGGATAGAAAGAAAGACATAAATAAAAAGAAAATTAGTGCAATAAACACTAATTAGCACCTCCACTATAAGTAGTTTATATATAACATAATAATTATTATCGTTTTTAATCGCAACTTTGTTGTTTTGTATTGGAATAAATTGTTTTATTCTTGATGAAGCTTCCTTTATTAGCGTACAATATGTATAACTAAATTATACGAAGGTGATAGAGTGAGTTACATAATATTAATAGTTGGCTTTGCTTTGTTAATTAAAGGTGCTGACCTCTTTGTGAAAGGTGCATCTAATATTGCGACAAACCTTAGAGTTTCTCCTCTTTTAATTGGACTAACGATTGTAGCTTTTGGAACTAGTTCTCCCGAAGCAACAGTAAGTATCGTAGCTGCTTTTGAAGGCAGTGCCGGAGTGGCATTAGGAAATGTCATTGGAAGTAACATTTTCAATATTACGTTTGTTGTCGGCTTGACGGCGTTACTCAATCCGTTAAAAGTAGAAAGTGAAACAATCCGAAAAGAAATTCCTTTTACACTTTTAGCTTCTGTAGCCTTGTTAATTTTAATAAGCGACCGTTTCCTTCAGTCTCTGAGCGATAATCTAATAACAAGAAGTGATGGAATAATCTTGCTCCTCTTTTTTGCAGTCTTCCTGTATTATGTATTCGAAGTAGCGAGAAAAAGTAGAAAAGAAGGCTTAGTGGAGTTAGACCAAAGAGAAATTACTCCTTGGAAAATAAACATCTTCTTAACATTAGGTGGTTTGGCAGCTATTATTTTCGGGGGTGACCTTGTAGTAAATAGCGCTACGAAAATCGCAACGACATTTGGAATGAGTGAAACGCTAGTAGGTTTAACGATCGTGGCAGTAGGTACTTCTTTACCGGAATTAATTACTTCTGTAACTGCTGCTATTAAAAAAGAAAGTGAAATTGCTCTTGGAAACATAGTTGGAAGTAACATTTTTAACATCCTCTTTGTACTCGGTAGTGCATCAACGATTTCCCCACTTTTAGTGGAGAGTAAAATCTTTATTGATATATTATTCATGATTGTATTAACACTTGTACTACTCGTATTCTCCAGAACAAATTATCGAATCGGGAAATATGAAGGTACTATATTAGCTATCGGTTATATTTTTTATGTGATTTATATAATTTTAAGAAATTAAAAAGTGTAAGGACTGACTTATAGGGCCAACCCTGGTATTTTAAAACTTAACTTACTGGAGGTCTGGCCCAATTATTATTGTTGATGATATAAAAACGTTAAAGTTATTGAACAGCCGTATATAGGGGTGAGGAGATAACATGAGATTCAACTACTAATAGACTACGAAAAAATGGAAGTTAGAAAATCAGAAAGATAAATAGATAGTTCCTCTAAGAATAACACCCACTCGTACACTCTACTTAGGGTAATTCTCTTTTTAAATTCACTAAATAATTTCAATTCTATAGGGCCAGACCACTAGCATGTTAAAAAACTTTAACTTGTAGGGGTCTGGCCAAATTTATTTTCCATTTTTATTAGGATAAAAATATACAAAAAACAAATACTACCTTTGAATATGCTTTCCGGGGGTGTGCGAGTAAGAGAAAGAACAGTAATAAATATTACATAATTAAAAATTAATAACTGTAGAGTACAAGGAGGAATTATTCAATGAAAAAGTTCACATTTGTTTTACTATCTTTACTAATCGTATTTACATTCACTACAGGTGCGTTCGCAGCTGAAAGTCCTACAGGTAAAAAGGATATCGTTGATACAGCGGTAGCAGCAGGTAGCTTCACAACATTAGCGGCAGCTTTAGAAAAAGCTGGTTTAGTTGAAACGTTAAAGGGCGAAGGGCCATTTACAGTTTTTGCACCAACAGATGAGGCATTTGCCAAGCTTCTAAAAGACTTAAATGTTTCCGCAGAAGACTTATTAGCAAGAGAAGATCTAAAAGACATTCTTTTATACCATGTAGTACCTGGGAAAGTCTTATCGAAGGATTTAAAGGATGGCCTGAAAGTGAAAACAGTGAATGGGAAAGAAGTTGAAATTAAGCTTAATCCAGTTCGAGTGAATCAAGCAAACGTTGTAACGGCAGATGTTGAGGCATCTAATGGTGTCATTCATGTAATTGACGCGGTGTTATTACCGTAATAACTAAATAAATATATCAAACAAGCTGAGTTCAACTATAAAGTGGACTCAGCTTGTTTATATTGCCCTACTTTAAACGAAGGCTATGTTAAAGGTTAGTATTGATTTTTGATACCTTTCTAGCGGTTGATTTCCGCGCAAGTCGTAGACTCCTGCGGGAGAAGCGGGGAGCGGGAGACCCCACAGGCGAAGCCGAGGAGTAGGTTTTTTCACGACAGTGAAAATAACCTTCCTTTTTACCGCCCGCGGAAAGCGGAGACTTGCGCGGAAATCAACAGCGGTCTTTAACAGAGCCTAAACGAAATTAAGACTACTACGTCTCAAGACTTATTAAAAATACGTCCTCAACAGGTTTTGTATGTTTCTTTTTCAGAATATAATGAAACTTATAGACTGGAATTAAGAGGTGAGGATGTTTGGAGAAGATTATTGAAGTTCGTGATATTAGTAAGAAGTATGTAAAGAGAAAAACGAAGGAAGTTATTACAGCAGTAAATAATATTTCTTTTGATGTGCATCGTGGAGAAGTACTTGGTCTGTTAGGGCCAAATGGTGCAGGGAAGACGTCGACCATAAAGATGATTTGTGGCTTGTTGCAAACCGATACAGGTTCTATCCACATAAATGGATTAAGTATTGGAAAAAAACGTCTAAAGGCATTAAAGCATATTAGTGCCGTATTAGAAGGGAATCGAAATCTATATTGGAGGTTAACTGTTCGCGAAAACTTAGAGTATTTTGCTGGAAACAGGGGAAGTTCTCGTAAGGAAGTAGCTTCGCAAGTAGAAAAACTATTAGAGCAGTTTGGGTTGAAGGAAAAAGAGACGGAACTCGTACAAGGTTTATCACGTGGAATGCAGCAAAAATTAGCAATCGCGGTTGCCTTATTAGCAAATACAGAAGTAATTTTACTAGATGAGCCAACATTAGGGTTAGATGTGGAAGTTAGTTATGAACTACGGGAAATTTTGAAGAGAATTGTGAAGGAAGAAAAGAGAACCATTATTATAAGCTCACACGATATGCCAGTTGTACAAGAGTTATGTGACCGTACGATTATTATTAACAAAGGTACAGTTGTAGTGGATGAAAAAGTGGAAAACTTAATGAAGCTATTTGAGACGAAAGCTTACTCTATTAAACTAGGTGAAGTACTGTCCACATCACAAAGAAAAAAGCTAGAAATTAATTTCCCGTTGAGTACATATACAGAAAACTCTCATCAAACGGTGGTGGAAGTGAACTTAGAGCGGAGTGAAGACATTTATAATTTATTTGATATTTTTAAAGAAGAAGGGACGCTTGTAGAAAGCATTGATCGGACAACGATCGATTTTGAACAAGTGTTTATGCAAATCGTGAAGGGAGAAAAGCGATATGCAATGGCTTAACTTATTGAGTACGAACTTTCGAAAAGAATATATAGAGCTGAAACGTTATTTACCAAATACTATTGCACTACTACTAACTTTCTATATTGTCTTTTTAGCGGCGTTTTTTGGCATTATGTTTATTGGAGATCCAGCAAGTTTTGAAGCGAATGTTCAATACTCTATCGTAAGTGTCGTGTTTTGGGGGTTAACTTTAATGACTTTGAACTTTATTGGTTTCACTGTCATAACGGAGGCGATGAGGGGTACGTTAGAGCAATTGTACATGTCGCCAATGGGTGTTTGGAAAATAATGCTTAGTCGTGTAATAGGTCAACTTTTCTTGCAATCAACTATGATGACATTTTTACTCTTTGCAGCTATGCTAACTTCAGGACAATGGCTGAACTTGAATCCAATGACGACAATCCCTATTATTCTCCTAACGATGGTTAGTATGATTGGGGTTAGTTTTATGATTGCTGGGTTGGCAATCATTTTTAAACAAATCCAAGCTTTCTTGCAAATTTTCCAATTTGTATTAATGGCGCTAGTCTTCGTTCCATTAACAGTGGCACCTTATCTAGTATTCGCTCCATTCGTAAAAGGAGTAAACATGGTAAGGAATGTAATGATGGAAAATCTCTCTTTATCTCAGTTGCCTTGGTCTGATTATAGTATTTTATTAGTTAATTCAGTCGTTTACTTAATCCTCGGGCTACTCGTGTTTAGGCTTTGCGAAAAGACTGCAATAAAGAAAGGGTTGTTAGGACAATATTAGGAAGAAGCACATTACAACGATTAAAGATGTAATGTGCTTCTCCTTTTTTGTAGCTATTCATTAGACTTATAACGGTACCAAATGGCAACGGGTATGAGTAAAAGGGAAAGTATTCCTCCAGTAATGGATAGGGTAGAAAAGCTTGTGTAAGCAACAATAATCCCAGATAATACTCCTCCAGCTGCACCAGCTAATGCGATAAAAACATCAACAGTACCTTGTGTTTTTGCTCGATTGGATGGGCTTGTAGAATCAACGAGCAATGCGGTTCCACTTATTAACCCAAAGTTCCACCCGAGTCCAAGCAAGGCAAGAGCAACCCCTAACATCCACATAGAATCAGTAGCAAATGAAGCTAAAATACCTGAGAAGAGGAGAGTGATTCCAGCCGTAATGGCCATCGCGATGCGGCCAACTTTGTCCACGAGAATACCGGTTACTAAGGATGGAAGGTACATAGAGCCAACGTGAATACCGATAATTAGTCCAATCGCATTTAATCCGTGACCGTGATGCCCCATATGTACAGGTGTCATCGTCATAATTGCAACCATTACAATTTGTGTGACAATCATAACACTTGCACCGAGCATAATTCCTTGTTTGTTTATAAAAGAGGAGGCAAGCTCAGATGTTGCGGTTTCATTATTCTTATTTTGTTCAGTAATAAGTTGAGAAACAACTAAAGGGTCTGGCCTCATGAAAATAAAGATTACTAAACCTGCAAGGATGTATGCTGTAGCAGCTAAAATAAATGGACCTGCTAAAGGTGGAATTCCGATAGATATTGCAAATGTTCCCATTACCTCCACTAAATTTGGACCTGCAACTGCACCGAATGTGGTAGATACTAATGCGATGCTCACGGCAGTCGCTCGTTGTTTAGAAGTAGCTAAGTCGGTCCCAGCATAACGAGATTGCAAGTTTGTGGCAGCACCAGAACCATAGATTAATAAAGAAACAAATAAAAGTATAATGTTACTAAATATAGCAGCAATAATGACTCCAATCGCACCTATACTACCAACTAAAAACCCAAAAGTTAGTCCAGGACGACGACCATACCTTTGAGAAATTCGACCAACTAAAAGTGCTGCTCCTGCTGATCCTAAAGTAAACAGCGCTACAGGTAACCCTGCAAAACTCTCTGTGCCAAGCATGTCTTTAGCAAGAAGAGCCCCAACCGTTATCCCAGCTGCAAGCCCAGCTCCACCAAAGATTTGAGCAATAACAATGATTATTAATGTTCGTTTATATAGTCCTTTTTGTTTGTCAGTGGATTTTACATAACTTTGCAAACCTAATTCTTTTGCAGACTGATTTTCCAAAATGTTTTTCCTTCTCTCATTAAGATAGTAAGTCCAAAGTTATCTTATCATGTGAAGGAGATAGATAGCTTTTAATATGCTCTTGAATATAAACATATCAATGGATCGGTCTAGAAAACTATCCGTTCAAGTATAATCCAACCAATAATAGGATAATAGATAAGAAAATAAAGCTAATAATAAAATACCCAATAAATCTTATCGGTTTTGGCAGTTTAGCTAAATCTACTTTCGCCGGAGCTGCCCCTATTCCTTTCAAATGGCCTAAAGCATCGTTGAATGGTTTCTTATCAGGCATGATGTCACTCCTAAACATTTAAATTAAAATTCAACTAAAAATGGATGAATTTCCTCATTTAAACAAAGCTCTATTCGTTCTCTAAAATTTTTCCACGTTACCATATCTAATGCTTGTTCAATTGGAAAATAACCAACTTCTACAGCTTCAGGAGTTGTCGTTAATTTTCCTCCAATTGGTTTTCCTAAATATAATGTATTACAAATGGAGTCTTTAACATTTTGAAAAATACCACAAAACTTCGTGATTTCTATATCTATTCCAGACTCTTCTTTCACTTCTCTAACTGCAGCGGAAGTAAACGATTCCCCTTCTTCCACTTGGCCACCAGGCATTTCCCATCCTCTACGCGGTCCTTTTATTAATAACAGTTCATTCTGTTCATTTAAAACTATTACGGCAGCAGAAACAATATGTTTTGGTGGGGTCATTGTGAGCCTCCTAATTAGGATTTTTATTAGATGTGTTTAATTTTACCATTATTATTTAGTAAAACACTAGAATGAATGAATACAAAAAGACCAGCCTTTACTATATTAGAAGGCTGGCCTAATGCTTTGAATTACCTTCTACCTTTTCCCTTAACGCTAGAAGTTATCTTCTTCCACTTTGCCTTTTCTGCTAATTGAGCCTGCTTGTTTGTTTTTCTTTCTAAGTAAGCAAGTTCTTTTTGTAATTTGAAGTAACTTTGTAATCTGTTATCGTCCATTTGGCCTTCCGTTATTGCCAGTTGTACAGCACAGTTTGGTTCATTTTTATGGGTGCAATCTCTGAATTGACACTGCCCGGTTAACGCTTCAATGTCTTGAAAGCTTTGAGAAATAGAGTGATCCGCTTCCCAAAGTTGTAATTCTCGCATACCAGGAGTATCTAGAACAAGCCCGCCACTGTTGAGTAAATACAATTCTCTATATGTTGTTGTATGCTTACCTTTATCATCATCTTCTCTTACTTCTTTAACTTCTTGTTTATACTCGCCGATTAAATAGTTCGTTAATGTTGATTTTCCTGTACCTGATGAACCAAGTAAAGCTACCGTTTTTCCTTCTTGAAAATACGGCTGTAACGCCTCGATTCCTGTTTCTTCTTTTACACTAATGACATGAATGGGTATTCCGAATGCAACAGCTTCCACTTCGTTAATTAGTGACTCTACATCCTCACACAAATCAGCTTTTGTTAGCAACACAACTGGATTTGCTCCACTTTCCCAAGCCATCACTAAATATCTTTCGAGTCTACGTGGGTTAAAATCGTGATTGAGAGATTGCACTAAGAAAACTGTATCAACGTTTACGGCAACAATTTGCTCTTCTGTATTTTCGCCAGCGACTTTTCTAGAAAACTTACTGAAGCGAGGAAGAAGATGATGAATCGTTGCTTTCCCTTCCGACTCTCTCACACTAATAACGACCCAATCACCGACTGCAGGAAAGTCTACACGTGCGTGAGCCACAAAGCGAAACTTTCCAGATACTTCGGCTAACAATTCTCCTGTTTCAGTAGCTACTCGGTAAAGCCTTTTATGCTCCAACATAACCCTACCAACCGTATATTGACTAGCATTTTCCATTTCTAAAAAACTATTTTCTAATGTTTTATTCCAACCAAGTTTTTGTATATTCAATTTCTTTCCTCCTATTTTTCGGACAATAAAAAAAGACCGCGGTAAATTCACGGTCTTTTAAGAAAATAAAAACCATGAGCTAATACACAGCCCATGGTTTTAGTGTCCTACTTAAATAAAGAAGAAGTTTAACTAAAGATATACAAGGGCTGTGTACAAGTATTTGATTCGACATTTACAACAATGAATAATTTTCTCATACAACATCCCTCGCTTTCCGTTCCATAATATATTTCTATAATATGTTAATTTTTCCAATTTGTAAAGAAGGTGTTTTTTTATTTTTATAAAACAGGCTTCGTTTTCTGTTAGAATATAGTAATGGAAACAGGGAAATACAATTAGTAAGTAGGTCTATAGGAGGCACATACATGACGAATAACGATATTTTAATAAGATTAAGATACGCACTAGATATAAGGGATATCGATATGATAGAGATATTCAAACTAGGCGGAGTCGATGTGACAAAAGAAGAAGTGCAAAAAATGCTATCAAAGCCAGTGGAAGATGAGTATAATGCGTTAGGCGAATTAATAGAAAATGATGAATATATGAGTTGTAACAACAAAATGCTCGAATCTTTTTTAAATGGTTTTATTACGTTTAAAAGAGGCAAGCAAGAGCCAAAACCTGGTCAGCCAGAATTCCCGCCACTTACTAATGAACATGTGAATAACATGTTATTAAAGAAGGTGAAAATCGCTCTAGCTTTAACAAGCGAGGATATGTTAGAAATTATTGAAGAACCAGGATCTGCGACTATTTCAAAAGGAGAACTAGGGGCTTTCTTAAGAAAAAAAGGCCACAAAAACTATAAAGAATGTGGCGATAAGTACGCTAGAAACTTCTTGAAGGGGTTAGCTTTGAAGCATAGAGGATAATAGTAGAGGAGGTCAGGCCCGTGTTGGAGGCTTGTCCTTTTTTATTTATTAGTTGGTATGTTTGTTTGTATGTGTTGAGTTGGGGATTGAAACAGAAGTGAATGAGATTGAAACACAACCCATGAAAATTGAAACACAAATATAGAGGATTGAAACAGAAAGACTAGCTGGGATAGTGACTGAAACAGAAGTGAATGAGATTGAAACACAAACCATGAAAATTGAAACACAAATATAGAGAATTGAAACAGAAATGCTAGCTGGGATACGGATTGAAACAGAATTGAATGAGATTGAAACACAAACTATGTAAATTGAAACACAAATATAGAGGATTGAAACAGAAATGCTAGCTGGGATAGTGATTGAAACAGAAGTGAATGAGATTGAAACACAACCCATGAAAATTGAAACACAAATATAGAGGATTGAAACAGAAAGACTAGCTGGGATAGTGACTGAAACAGAATTGAATGAGATTGAAACACAAACTATGTAAATTGAAACACAAATCAAGAGGATTGAAACAGAATTAGGATATTTACCTTTAAGAAGGAAACTTCCTATCTTTTGTGGAACTTAAAAAAGAGTGAATCTAAACAAAAAAGTCACCATAAAGGGGAAAACAAACATGAAAAAGATTAAGGTAGGCATTATCGGCACCGGATTTGGAGCAAAAGTACATGCACCAGTTATGAAAAGTCACCCTGGATATGAAGTTACAGCTATTTCAAGTGTTGCGCGCGGAAGACTTGATGAAATAAAAGAAGAGACAGGCATTCAAAATGTATACAACAACTGGCAAGACATGGTCGCTAAAGAGGAGTTGGACTTAGTTGTCGTTGCTTCTGCTCCGTTACTTCATCACGACATGGTCCTAAAAGCATACGAAAAGGGTGTACACGTACTATGTGAAAAACCAATGTCATTTAACAAGCAAGAATCCGAGAACATGATAAAGGCAAGAGATGAAGCAGGGAAATTAGGATTTATCAATTTTGAATATAGATTCTTACCAGCAAGACAAAAGATTAAGGAAATGATAGAAAGTGGTAAATTAGGAAAAGTACTCCATGTGAATTTCTCTTTAAATATTGCAGGCTATGAAAGATATGCAACAAATAAGCGTGGCTGGTTAAGTCAAAAAGATCAAGCTGGAGGGATGCTTGGGGCAGTTGGTTCTCACTTGTTTGATTCCCTTCTTTGGTGGACGAATGCGAAGATCAATTCTTTATCTGGCCAGTTAACAACTCACGTACCTGAATATATAGATGAAAACGGTGAAAAAGAAGTACGTACTGCAGACGATGCGTTTCAAGCGATTGGAGATTTTGTTGGCGGGGGAACTTTCTCTGTAGGTTGTTCCATCGCAGTTCGCCACGCAGAAGGATGGCAACTAGAAGTTTACGGAACAGAAGGAACTCTAAAAATGCAAGAAGATAGCAAAGTGCAGCTTGGATTAGGTAACGAACTGCTTGAAGAAGTGGAGCTAGAGTCAGCCTTAGACATTCCAAATGGGATGAACCAAGTAGCAGCGGGTTACTATAATGCGTTGTATCGCTCTATCGATTCATTGTATAAGGCGTTAGCAGAAAACGAAATACACCCACATCTACCAACATTAGAAGATGGTCATCAAGTGCAAATGATACTTGATGCAATAAAAGTGTCACATGAAGAAAAAAGAACAATAATATTGGAATAGAATGCAAGAGGAACAGGAGACTGTTCCTCTTTCTATTCCATTCAGGAAAATAAAAATATTTTTTTAAAAAATTTTTTCTTTGATATAAAGCGGTTTTTCCGTACCAACATGACAAATGTCATACTCTGCACATGACACCTGGTACTAACAAGAATTTTTTGTTTGGGTATACTTATGAATAACAACAAAAACACAAGGAAGTGAATGTGATTTATGAGTATTCAACAAAACACGAAAAACCTTAAAAAACAGGTGGCACCATTTGAGCAGTCTCAAACAATGCAAAGTATATGGCAATTGGTAAACACATTAGTTCCTTTTTTCCTATTATGGTATCTGACGTATTTAAGTCTATCCGTATCTTACTGGTTAGCGCTGGTTCCTGCTGTATTAGCAGCTGGATTTATGACAAGAACATTCATCATTTTCCATGACTGTACACATCATTCTTTTTTCAAAAATCGTAAATTAAATAGAGCAGTAGGAACGTTTACTGGGGTATTAACATTATTCCCGTTCGACCAATGGGGATATGAGCATTCAGTGCATCACGCAACAAGTGGTAACTTAGATAAGCGTGGTGTTGGTGATATTTGGACACTAACAGTGGAAGAGTATATTGCTGCACCATTAAAAACGCGTATTGCGTACCGTCTATACCGCAGCCCTTTCGTTATGTTTATTTTAGGTCCAATTTATGTGTTCCTTTTTAAAAATAGATTTAACCGTAAAGGTGCAAGAAGAAAAGAAAAAAATAATCTTTATTTAACAAATATTTTAATTGTCACAGCTGTTGTATTACTATGCTTGGCAATTGGATGGCCGGCATTTTTAATCGTACAAGGAACTATTTTTATGATTTCAGGTTCTATAGGAGTTTGGTTGTTCTACGTACAACACACTTTTGAAGATTCTTATTTTGAAGAAGATAAAGAGTGGGAGTATGTGAAAGCAGCTGTAGAAGGTAGCTCATTCTACAGACTACCTAAACTATTACAATTCTTAACAGGTAATATTGGTTATCACCATGTTCACCATTTAAGTCCAAGAGTACCAAACTATAAATTAGAAGAGGCACACAAAAATACGCCTCCATTAAACAATGTTCCAACGATTACACTTATGACAAGTTTAAAGTCACTGCGTTTCCGCTTATGGGACGAAGAGGCTAAGACATTTGTTACATTTAGAGATGTAAAGCATTTGTTAAAAGAGAGCAATTCCGTTCAAACTAAAACAGGAGCTCAACAGTAACTACAAAGACTTTCCTGATGAAGGAAAGTCTTTACTTTATAAAGAGTAGAGAGTCGTCTGATAGGGAGAGAACATAAATGATGAGAATTGTCATTGCCGAAGATCAGAAAATGTTGCTAGGAGCCATTGGTGCCTTACTTAATTTAGAAGACGATATGGAAGTGGTTGGGCAAGCGAGTAATGGGGAAGAAGCCATTGACCTTGTTCATCAGTTAGACCCTGATATATGTATTATGGATGTGGAAATGCCAATAAAATCTGGTCTTGATGCGGCGGAAGAACTTAAAGCTCATCGATGTCATGTAGTTATTTTGACCACTTTTGCTAGAGACGGATATTTCAGAAGGGCTCTAGAGCTCAATGTAAAAGGGTACTTGCTGAAAGATACTCCTAGCGATGAGTTGGCAAATTCCATTCGAAGTATAGCGAACGGAAAGAGACTATACTCTCCGGAACTATTAGATGACTGCATTTATGTTACAGGTGATCATGCTCTTGAAAATGGCACACACCAAAACAAAACAGTTCAAACAGTAAAAAGCTACTTCTCCACTATGATGGAAAAAATAAAAACACCAACAGGTTGACGGGGGATGTGAAAAAACATTCACCCGTTTTTTTGTGGATTTGAACTTATTTTGTGTAACGAAAAAAGGAAAACAAAATCTATTAAGGCTGATGAAGTTCATTATGCCCAATGAAAAAAGGAAAAGTGAACTTGATAAGGCCGATGAAGTTCATTATGCCAAGTGAAAAAAGGAAAAATGAACTTGATAAGGCGGATGAAGTTCATTTTGCCAAGTGAAAAAAGGAAAAGTGAACTTGATAAGGCTGATGAAGTTCAGTTTGCACAAGAGAAAAAAGAAAATAAAATTGATAATGCAAATGAAGTTCTACTATCCAACTATCTGAAGGGGAAATTACCGTTTCAACAAGAAAAAGAGTTATTAGCCCCAACTCACCAATCCACTTCAACCACACCCCACTATAAAATCAAAAAGACCCCAACCCCTTATTCGTAAGCTTAATCATCAAATCTGCCATTTCCTTCGGTGATTTATCCATCCCGTTATCTAACCAACTTTTAATAACGTGAATACTTCCACTCACAACAAACATACTTATATATTCGGAGGTTTCTTTCTCGATGGTATTACTAGACATCCAGTTTTTTACGGTAAACTGATGGGCAATGAACATCACTCTTTTTTGAAAAGAAGGGTCACCATGCTCACTAAATAGCGTGTGGCATATATCCTTGTTTTCCGCCACATACTCTAACATTTTCTCCGTCATTTGAAGTGCTTCTTCTTCTTTCGCGTAATTGTATTGACCTAATGTTTTATTCATATCATCAATAATTTCTTCTTCTATTTTGAATAAAAGGTCAAATTGATCTGTGTAATGAGAATAAAAAGTAGACCTATTTATGTCAGCCAGTTCACATAGTTCTTTTACGGTAATGCTTGAAACTGGCTTTTCTTTCATAAGTGTCATTAGACTTTCCTTCAAAACCATTCTTGTATACTTTTTACGTCTATCCATTTTAGAAGTCATCATAACTCATCCTTTTTATGACAATATTAACGTTATCCAACAGAAACAACCTGTTATGTTGTGTACTGTACGTAAGTAAATAAACTGTTTGTTGATTACCCAACACGGTGTTTATATAATGGTAAAGTGATTACGCTAATAACGCAAGTGAGGGATTTATTATAGATATTTCAGGTCTCATTTTAAAATATAAAAAGTCAATTGTATACGTTTTTATGATAGTGGCCGTCATGGCAGCTGTGGCACAATTTTTTGTGACTATTAATTATAATATGGTAGATTATTTGCCCGATGATGTTCAGTCGACACAAGCATTAGAAGTGATGGAAGCAGAATTTACAGCAGCCGTACCGAATACGCGTGTCATGATAAATGACGTCACGATTCAAGAAGCATTGCTTTTTAAAGAAAAACTTGCAGCCATTGACGGAGTGTCGGATGTTATTTGGTTAGATGATGTGATGGATGTAAAAACTCCGCTAGAAATGGCAGACAAAGATATGGTGGAGGCTTATTACCAAGACAAAAAGGCCTTGTTTTCTTTAGATATCCGTAGCGGTGATGAAGTAGTGATAACAGATGCTATTTATGAGTTGATTGGCGAAGAAAATGCGATGGCAGGAGAAGCACTTGATACTGCTACTTCGCAAAAAATGGCTGGCAATGAGTCGCTATACGCTGCAGCGCTTCTTGTTCCAATTATTATTTTTATTTTAGTCATTTCCACGACTTCATGGGTGGAGCCAATATTTTTCTTAACGGCGATTGGAGTATCTGTTCTTATAAACTTAGGAACAAATATTTTTATTGGAGAAATTTCCTTTGTCACACAATCTGTTGCACCAATTTTACAATTAGCCGTATCGTTAGATTATGCAATCTTTCTCCTTCATAGTTTTGCTTATTATCGAGAAAGAGTAGAAGACCCTGAACAAGCGATGAAGCTTGCGATGAAAAAGTCTTTCCCAGCGATTACAGCTAGTGCGGCTACAACCTTCTTCGGTTTCACAGCGCTAATGCTA
The DNA here is from genome assembly GCF_002335755.1 of Bacillus sp. FJAT-45066. Classification (NCBI taxonomy): domain Bacteria; kingdom Bacillati; phylum Bacillota; class Bacilli; order Caryophanales; family Bacillaceae; genus Bacillus; species Bacillus sp. FJAT-45066. The sequence continues at coordinate 2,484,111 of NZ_NISQ01000001.1, read as the reverse complement.
ATGAAGTTTGAGATTGGTTCAGACTTAGGTTTAAACCTTGTAAAAGGCATTCTACTAAGCTTTATAAGTGTGATGGTGTTTTTACCAGCATTAACATTATGTTTTTATAAGTGGATGGACAAAACACAACATAAAAACTTTATCCCAAGTTTCAAAGGAATCGGCGATAAAGTGGTGAAGATGAAAATCCCTAGTTTAATCATTGTTTTTGCTATTTTAGTACCGAGCTTTTTAGCTCAAAGTAATACTTCTTTTACGTATGGACTCGGAGAATTACCGGAAAACACTCGAGCAGGAAGCGATTTAGTTGTAATTGAAGAAGTGTTCGGTGAGTCTACCCCGATAGTTTTATTAGTACCAAAAGGGGATTTAGTAAAGGAAACGGAACTCGTAAACGAATTAAAGGAAGTTGAGTATGTTACTAGCGTTATCTCCTATGTAAATATGATAGGTCCAGTTATTCCACCGGAGTATTTAGACGAATCAATTACAGCAGATTTTTTCTCAGAAAACTATAGTCGAATTATTCTTTATACAAGTGCAGGAAAAGAAGGAGATGTTCCATTTTCTTTAGTGGAGACGGTGCAAGAAAAAGCTTCGTTCTATTATGGAGATGAAGCATTTACTTTAGGGGAAAGTGTAACATTGTTTGATATAAAAAATACGGTGAAACGAGACAACACTTTAGTAAATATAATGACGATAGTCACTATTGCGATTGTGCTTCTATTTACTTTTAAGTCTGTCAGCATTCCTGTAGTTTTATTAATTACAATTCAATCGGCAGTATGGATCAATTTATCGGTACCGTACTTTACGGACACTTCGCTCGTGTTTGTAGGTTACTTAATAATAAGTACCGTACAACTCGCAGCAACGGTTGATTATGCGATTCTTTTAACAGAAGCTTACAAAGAGCATCGTAAAGAAATGCCAGCTTTAAAAGCGATAAAACACACATTGGATGAAAAAACATTCTCTATCTCGATATCCGCAGCGATTCTCTCGAGCGTTGGCTTTATTTTATGGATCACATCTTCCAATCCAATCGTAGGTTCCATCGGATTACTACTTGGAAGAGGGGCGTTACTAGCTTTCGTGATGGTTTTATGTTTCCTACCTGCGATGTTGTTAGTGTTTGATAAGTTTATTAATAAAACGACATATAAAGCAAACTTTTATAAGGAGAAATGATGATGAGAAAAAAGAGATTTTTACTTGTTTCCTTAGCGCTATTGTTATTCTTGCCTTCATTTCTTGTGGATGCGGCCCCGAATAATAGTTCTACGAAAAAATCAGAAGAGGTAATGTCTGATGGAATCGCGGCAGACAAGGATGAAGTAGTATACGCGACGTTAAGTGCTGATGGCAAACTGAATGAGATTTTTGTAGTTAATATTTTTGACGTGGCTAAGCCCGGAACGATAATTGATTACGGTCATTATAGTAGTTTGAAAAATTTAACGGACTTATCCCAATTAGAGCAGCTAAATCATTCGGTTAAAATAGACGCACCTAAAGGGAAGTTTTATTATCAAGGGAATATGGATAAGACGAGTGAAATGCCTTGGAATATGACGATTTCCTATTTTCTAAATGGTGAGAAAATGGCGCCAGAAAAGTTAGCAGGGAAAGATGGTCGCCTGCAAATTAAAATCGAGACGACTGCAAATGAAAAAGTAGACCGTTCGTTTTACGAAAACTTCTTATTACAAATCGGGCTTGTACTTTCACCAGAAATTTTCACTAATATAGAGGCTCCTGACGCTATGATTGCAAACGCTGGAAAAAACAAGCGAGTTACCTTCACGGTTATGCCAGAGCAAGAAGGAGACTTTCTTGTTGAAGCAGATGTAGTTGATTTGGAGATGGACGGTATTGAAATTACAGCTGTTCCAGCATCTTTTTTCTTAGATGTTGAAGTGGATGGATTGACAGATGACATTAAGACATTAGCAGATGCCATAGCAGAAATTCATAACGGAGTTTCTGAATTGAAAACGGGAGTTTCGTCCTTAAATAGTGGGGTAAGAAGCTTACGTGATGGCTCTGCTCAATATCAAGACGGCATGAATGAAATAAATGGAGCATCTTCTGAACTAGTGGCAGGATCGGCGGAAATCAACAGGACGCTTGCTACGATTAGTGAGTCGATAAGCGATGGCTTAGGCTCTTTTGATAGTAGTGAATGGGATTTAACTGAACTCGAAGGTCTGCCAGAAAATCTTTCTCAGCTAGCAACTGCCTTAAGTACCATTGCGGAAGAGCTAGATAAGCTTGATGGAAGTTACTCAGAAGCACTTTCCGTACTGGATGGTGCTATGAAGGAAATACCAGCTTACTCTATTTCTGATGAACAAATTGAAGAACTGTACAATAGTGGTGCGGAAAAAGAAGTCATTGATAGGTTGTTAAAAACGTATTACGCTAGCCTTTCTGCAGTAGAAGCTTACGAACGTGTAAGAGGAAATTTTCAACAAGTAGATGGAATGCTTCGTGAGATAAGCGGAAATGTGCGTGAATGGAGTAATTCGTTACAGGTGTTGGCCACAGAGCTCAAGAACGCACTAGAAAATATGGATATGCTTTCTTACATTACAGAATTAGAAGACGGGATGAAGGCATTTTCTACAGGTTACGGAGATTTCCACGCAGGCTTAGTAAGTTATACGAATGGTGTGGACCAATTAGCACGCTCTTATCGTGATATTCATTCTGGAATTGTAGAAGTTTCCAATGGTACGAACGAACTGGATGCAGGAGTTGGCCGATTAGAGAACGGTACGAAGAAGTTATATGAAGCAACAAATGATTTACCAGAACAAATGCGAGATGAAATTGATAAAATGCTTGCAGATTACGATAAATCCGACTACGAGCCAGTATCATTTGTCTCAGCGGAAAATGAAAATGTAAACTCTGTTCAGTTTGTTATGAAAACAGAGAAGATAAAGAAACCAGAAGTAGACAGCTCTGCACAAGTGGAAGAGAAGAAGAAAGGTTTCTGGGCTCGTTTACTAGATTTGTTTTCTCGTGATAGAGGGTAAAATTATGATGGAGGGTCTTCTAGGGATAGAGGGCTCTTTTTCTTTACTTCTTAAAGTGAAAAAGTAGTATAGTAAAAGAAATGGATAAATCCGGATATACTTATTTTCAGGATGCACATACAAAATCATACACTTTCCCCGTAAAAAGGAGCAAAACAATGCACAAAATCATGCTTATTGAAGATGATGTTCAACTATGTGAACTGACTTGTGATCAACTACAACGTTACGGATATAAAGTGCACGTACCGAACGACTTTCAAAACATAGTTAATGAGTTTACATACATCCAACCTGATCTAGTCTTGTTAGATATTAATCTACCATACTATGACGGCTATTTTTTATGTCGAAGCATTCGTCAGCAATCGAACGTCCCAATCATCATTATTTCTGCAAGAAGTTCAGAAATGGATCAAATAATGGCGATAGAACTTGGTGCCGATGATTATGTTACGAAACCTTTTACATTTGAAATCTTACATTCAAAAGTAAAAGCTTCCATCCGAAGAGTGTACGGAGAGTATGCGCTAAAAGACACAACTCAACTTTGTGTTCATTCTTTATGCGTGGACAGTCAAACACTTGTTGCTTCCTATCAAGGAAAAAGTACCGACCTGAGTAAAAATGAATACAAGTTGTTAAGGAAATTTCTCGAGCACCATCATGCGTATGTTCCGAGAGAAGTGTTAATGGAAGAAGTGTGGGATTCGCAGACTTTTGTAGACGATAATACGTTAACGGTAAATATGACGAGAATAAAGCAAAAGCTTGCCGCCATTGGATTAGCGAACGTTATTAGTAGTAAACGAGGTGTTGGCTATATGTTAAGTGTGGTAGCAGAAAAAGGTCGAAAAGATGTTTAAACGCTTCATAAAAGATAGAGCCATTCTCATCGCATTTTACCTATTTAACATCATTTCGGTCATTACCTTTTTTCACTTAAGTGAAAGAGCAAACAGCGAAGTTTTATACCCTCTAACGATTGGGTTATTTTTACTTGGTGTGTACCTATTGATTGATTGGTTTCGCTATTATCAAGTAAACCGTGCTTTAGAAAAACTATTATGCAATCAATATACGGAGCTTCACGCTTACACAGAAGAACAGAAAGCATTTTTACGTTTATTAAACAAAAAGAATCAAGAGCACTCAAAAGACAAAAATGAGCAAAAAGAAAAGAACAAAGAAAGATTATATTTTTTATCACATTGGATGCACTACTTAAAGACGCCAGTTTCCGTTATAGAGCTTATGATACAAAAAGAAAAGCAAAATGAGGTAAGGCCAACCATATTAGAAAAGATTCAAGCGGAAAACAAGCGATTACATACGTCGATTGAACAAGGATTAACGATGATTCGAATGGATCGTTTTGAAAACGACTTGGAAGTTCAAGCGGTTGATCTTATTACATCATTAAGAAAATTGATTAACAACCGAAAAGTTGAATTTATCTATCAATCGGTTTTTCCAGTTATTAAAAGTGAACGGGAACATGCCCTCGTTATAACGGATTCAAAATGGAATGAAGTAATGTTAGAGCAAATCATTTCGAATGCAGTGAAGTATTCAACTGTAGAGGACGAAAGCAAAAAGCTACGGTTTCAAGTTCGTTTGGAAGGCGACGAAACGGCATTATCTATCATCGATGAAGGAGTAGGAATCCCACCGCATGATTTAGAAAGAGTGTTTGAACCTTTTTTTACAGGAGAAAACGGTAGAAAATTCTCCAACTCTTCAGGCATTGGTCTTTATCTTTGTAAAAGAATTTCAGATAAATTAGGACACCACCTTCTCATACATTCGGAAGTTTCCAAAGGCACTACTGTTACGATTCGATACCTTACAAAACTGTAAGGTATTTTTTGTATCGATAAATGGTTGTAACAAACAATTATTAGTAAGATGAAGGTAACAAGTTACAGGGCAGGGGGATTTAGTATGGCAGATGTTATTTTAGATGCTAATAAACTAGTAAAGATATATGGAGAAGCGAGCGGAGAAGGAGCGACAAAGGCAATAGATGGAGTTAGTTTGACGGTGCGTAAGGGTGAATTTATTGCCATAATGGGCCCATCTGGTAGCGGAAAAACAACACTATTACATATGCTCAGTGGCATAGACAAACCAACCTCTGGTGAAGTGCATATCGCAGGAAGAGAAATTAGTAATATGACAGGGGATGAACTAGCCATCTTTCGTCGTAAGAAGCTAGGGTTTGTATTTCAAGAGTTTAATCTATTAGATAGCTTAACAGTAAAAGAGAATGTCATTTTGCCAATGGTATTAGAAAAGAAAATCGTGGAAGAAATGGATGAAAAAATAGAAGAACTAGCAAAGTTGTTTAGTATAGGTGATATTTTGCATAAATATCCGTACCATATTTCTGGTGGTCAGCAACAACGTACAGCGGTAGCGCGAGCGCTTGTGAATGAACCGAACATTGTTTTTGCAGATGAACCTACAGGTAATTTAGATTCCAAGTCCTCTTCCACTATTATGGAGTGTTTTGAAAAAATTGTGCAAGAACTGGAAACAACCGTCCTTGTTGTGACACACGATGTGTTTGCAGCAAGTTACTGCCGTAAAGTTGTTTTCATAAAAGATGGTCGAATTCACTCCTCCATTGTTCGAAAAGGAGATAGGAAAGAGTTTCTCAATCAAATAATGGATAACCTCGCCGTTCTAGGAGGTAGGAGCCATGACCTTTAATCAACTCGTATGGAGGATGGCGAAGAAGAATAAGCAAAAATATTTGTTTTACTATTTATGTAATAGTTTTGCGGTTTTATTTTTCTTCATGTTTGCAACGATTTACTATAATGAAGAAATTGTAGAAGTTAAACAGATAGATTCCATTGATACGGTATTAATTGTACCAGGTGTTGCATTAGTTGTATTTGCCATTTTCTTTATTAACTATGCACATGGAATATTTATTAAAAGAAGAAGAAAAGAATTTGGCTTGTTTATGACGCTTGGAATGTCGAGCAAGGATTTTTGTAAATTGTTATTACTAGAAAGTGGAGTTATTGCCGTTCTTTCTATTATTTCAGGGATTATAACTGGTGCTGTATTTTCAAGGCTGTTTTTCTTAGTGTTAATGAACAGTACTGGGTTTGACGAAGTTCCGTTTCAATTGAATGTAGAAATGTTTAAAGCATCTATTGGTGCATTTTTACTCGTGTATCTCGTTTCTGTAGGAAAGACGTTGATTTTAACTGTTACACAATCGCTTACACATAGTTTAAAAAGTGATAGGGTGACAGATTCACTCAAGTTTAAAAGTCCGCTTTTTGGTGGAGTAGGAATTGTAATCGTAATCGGATCGGCCTTCATGCTCTACTATACCTATTTAAACCCGAGCTACGGCGGAAGTGATGGCAGTATTCTACTACTGTTTACTATTCTTTTGTTACTAGGTCTCTATGTAGCGTTGTCTCAATGCATGAGCTTTTTTATTGAAATGGCAAAAAAGTATAAACCATTTTATTTTCGTAGATTGTTATTTTTGTCCAACTTAGAATACAAGTTTAAACAGCAAACAGGAATTTTAATGCTTGTTACGGTAATGAGTATGGTCACAATATTTTATAGTTCCGTTATATTGTTTATTTACCTATCGACGGAAGATCAAGTGACCAAACGTAATCCGTATACACTGACCTTTGTAGAATCAGAAACAAAGAATCGAATCTCCGAAGAGGAACTTTACTCTATTTTAGATAAAAAAGAGCATCCGTTGACAGATCATTTGGTTTTACCAGTTTTTGAACACACGGTGAAACATGCTGAAAATTGGTTCTATGATTATGCTTTTGTAAGGTTGTCTGATTTTAATAGTTTAACCGGAAGTCAGAAAGTCTTAAGCGAAGGTGAATTTATCTATTTTTTAAATAACTATCCTGAATATACGTATATGGATGAGCCTTTGGATAGACTCACTATTAAGGTGCAAGGGGAGAATGTAACGCTACCTCAACAAGAGGCGTTCGTGGACAGAAAGGTGAATATTGGATACGAGTACTTTATTTTGAATGATGGGGAGCTAGATGCTTTAAAGCAAAATGTAGTCGGAGTGGAATATAACATTCATTTAATAAATACAGACAACTGGAAGAATACTAGCTTTGCGGTGACTGAACTAGAAAAGAGTTTAACAGAGTGGAATGAGGCTAATTTAGATGAGGAGATGGAGGAAACATATCCGGATGTCAGATCTCGAGTGAAGGAGTATGACTCGGAAAAAAACGCCGGAGCCATCCTATTCTTTGTTTCCACTTTCTTAAGTGTAATGTTCTTTTTTGGAACGTTTATTCTGTTATATTTAAGTTTATTCTCAGATGTTGAACAGGAAAGAAAGCAATATAGGAAACTATTTAAGATTGGAATTACATCGAAAGAAATGAAAGCGAACATTTCAAAGGAATTAGCCGTTTTATTCTTTTTTGCACCATTACTAGGCAGTTGCCTTGCTTTTGTCTATGTTCTTACTTTAGCAAAAGATGTTGGTGGGATTTTGCAAAATCCAAATCTATTCAAGAATTTCCTTGTTATATCCTTGATTTATTTAGCCATACAAACAATTTATTACGTTTATGCACGAAGGAAGATGTGGAAGCAGTTATTGTAAGATCATATTTTTCAGGTCGAAGGGAACATACTTCGGCCTTTTTAATTGTAAATTTTTTCTTGTTTTGTATGTCGTGGTGTGATATAGTCGTATCATGACATACCGAGGTGTGACATTACTTGTTGTTCAGAAAGTGGTGTTTGAAGTGAATATAGAAAAAGTATTAAAAAAATATATACCGATGACAGAGACTGCGTTTTATATTCTTTTGTCTCTCACGTATCCTCGACATGGGTACGGAATTATTAAACATGTAGAAGAGATATCGAACGCTAGAATCCGTTTAGGATCTGGTACGATTTATGGGACGTTAACAAAGATGCAAAAGGATGGAGTTATTACTGTATTTTCTGATGAAGAAAGAAAGACAGTTTATGAAATTACGGATGTCGGCAAACAACTTATAGTAGCGGAGATTAATAGGTTGAAAGAGCTTCACGGGAATGCCATAAAGTATGAGGGGGAGTTTATATGATGACTCGATTTAGGCCATTATGGAGTTTTGATGTGCAGAAAACTGAAACATGGCTATCGGAACAAGCGGCAAAAGGGTATCACTTACATAAACTGCATCGCTTTAAAAGAGGCTTTTCTTTTGAAAAAGGAGAATCAAAGGCTGTGACATATCGGATTGGCCGAGATAAAAATCAAGGAGCCACTTTGTCCAAAACACTTACAGATGGTGGTTGGGAAATCGTTGCACAAAGTGGAGGTTGGTTTGTAACCGCCAATGAAAGTGTACCAGAACAAATTAAATCCTTTACGAGTCGAGAAGGGATAATTAAAAGAAATAGATCAATCACTTACTTATATTACTTCTTACTTTTTTACTTTTCTTTTGTGGCATTTACGAACTTTGCGATATTTTCTGCAGCTTACTTTACTAATATCCCGATGGAAGTGGAAGAGAGTCCATTTTGGTTCATCACATATACGGTATTTGGTATTATTGCGGCCTTTTATATCCTAATGGTATATTCCGTTATTAAGATTCATCGAACGAATAAAATGTTGTCTGAGGAACATGTAAAGTCTAGTTTTGTAAGTAATTTTCAGACAGTAACGATTCTAACGAAGAAGGAAGAAAAGGAATTTAGGAAGAGTGGAAAGTTGTTTAAGAAAAGGAAGTTTGGTTGGTTTTATTCTCCTGACAAAACGGAGAAATGGCTTGAGAAAATGGAAGCCGAAGGAAATAATCTTTATAGAGTCAACAAGCTAGGAACAACGTTTATTTTCTTAAAAGGAAAGTCACGAAAAGTAAAATATTGTGCGGACTATCAAAACTTCTCGAAAGAAAGTTACTTTGAAATACATCGTCAAGCAGGATGGAAGCAGGTTTATAGCTCAGCAACCGCATTACAAAAGTGGACAATTTGGAGTAAAGAGTATAATGAAGGGGAGATTTCTCCTCATTTATATAGTGATAAAACACATCTATTGAAACACGCAAAGCGTGTTGCATCAGCCTATTCAATTCTCTTCACACCAATGGTGCTTATGTATTTGTTTATTACGGGTTTTAATTTGATGTATATCTACACATCGGATACGTGGAGTATAAATGAATTCAATATAATTATGTTCTTAATAACTATTATTGTATTTGGGTCGTTTATCACAAGGTCGTGGATGTACTATTTCCGATTGAAAAAAGAAACGAGCACGGAGAGGTAGTGTGCGTGAAACAAGATTTTTCGGTGTGTAACTGGCACCTGTAATTTATAGGCCTTATGATGTGAAACAAGATTTTTCGGGTGGTGCATGGCACCTGTAATTTTAATGCCTTATGAAGTTCAACAACAGCAAATTTTTAGGTCTAGATGAACTTCATAGGCCTTATGAAGTTCAATAACAACAAACTTTTAATGTTAGATGAACTTCATAGGTCTTATGAAGTTCAACAACAACAAATTTTAAATGCCAGATGAACTTCATAGACTCTATGAAGTTCATCTGGCATTAATTTATTAGGACAAGTTGAACTTCACAAGCTTTTTTGTCCCAGACTCTTTATTTATTCTTATGTTCTCACCAAGATTTATCGTCAAAATTGCCTTCGTTAGGATAAATCTCGCGTTTCTTTGAATAGCCATCTTGGTACACTACTTCAAGCTCAAGCTTCTTCATGTTTTTTGTATTCAGTTCGCCTTGATAATATCCGTAAGTACCAGCTCTACGTTGTAATTCTTCCACACCTTCCGTTCCATCACCATAAGTAATGTGAACTTTAACTTCTCTAACTCGGAATTCTTCTAACGGTGACTGCGCCGGATGTACGGCTATGTTAAAATAACCTATTTTATCTTTACCGTCAGATCCAAACTCGCTCTCGTACTGCACAAGGCGCTTATGTGAAGTATCTGGAATCATATCGACAGTAGAAGATTTTGTTGTACCCCCAACTGCTGTTATTTGATATTCGTACGATTTATTAGAGGCTAGCACAACGTTCGCCTCAAATTGTGTGAGATTCAAACTAGTAGCTTTTATTTCTTCCCAAACGTTACTAGAGGTATTTCTATAAGAAAAAATTACTTCAGCGTCATTATCTAATTCATTAAATGTCCAAACAGCTGTCACATGAACAAAGTTTTCATTTACTACTGATTTCGGAGTAAACTCTACATGATTAATAAATCTGTTTGCCTCCACTAATTCATAGAGCTCATATTGCATGTTATCTATATTAGATGTAAGCCGATTAATTTCAGATCGCAAATAAATCACTTCTTGGCGTGAATTATTTTCTACCTCAAATACTTTTGATACGGAATAAATACTTAAAATCAAACTTCCTATAAGTAGGAAAGCTAAAATCTTCATCTGCTTCTCCAATTTCCATCCCCCTAGTTAGTACAATCCGAATTTCTCCATACATACATAACGAACGAAATAGAAAAAAGTTTCAAAAAACATTAACTATAGTAGCATAGTAATGTTTAAACAAACGTTTGATTAATATGTAAAAAACTTATGTACATCAATGGAATTTTATCTAGATTAACATTTAATAAAAACGATAATAAAATAATGAACCGTCTTTCCAATGTATAAGAGTAACCATTTCAGAAATGTAAACATATGTTGAGATGGATAATAATCTAGGAGGGGAAATTTTGAACAATATGTATACTTACCGTACGCAACCGCAAATGAATACGAATGGTCCTATGCAAGTTGTAGTCGTAGAGCCGTATGTGTATACTGCCCTAACTAACTTGAATGGAAAGCGAGTAGTATTAGATACGACACGTGGATCTGTTAGTGGAACAGTTGTAGATGTAAAACCAGATCATGTCGCCATTCAAGAACATGACTCCACTTTTTTAGTACGTTTATGCCAAATTGTATGGATAATGCCTGATAATAACTAAATCTAAATGTTAAAGCGCGAAGGACAGCACGATACATGCTGTCCTTTACCTACATAGCAGCTGGGATATTAATCACTTGACCACCAAAAATAAGGTTAGGATGTTGGATTTGAGGATTTACTCGTAGGATACTTTCTACAGAAGTACCAAACCAAATAGCGATTTTGAATAACGAACTCCCTGGCCTGACAATGTACTGACCAATTATCGGGCGTTCTTCACATTGAAACCCTAACGAAGTCCATGTTTCCGCATCTACAATACCTGTCATTTCTAACTCGCGAGTGTTACGCTGCCAAGTAAGTACAGCTGTTTGAGTGAGTGGCCCATATATTCCATCTATTACTCCTCGATAAAGACCAACAGTTTGTAACATAAATTGAATTCTACTAACATTTGGACCGCGGTCTCCTTGTCTTAATACAGGGCATAGAGTATACGAAAACTCCCGAGGTGGTAACTGAATAATTTGCCCAGGATATATTAAATTAGGATTCTCTATTTCAGCGTTATAAGCCATTAAAAGTTGTAAAGTCGTGTTAAATCTTGTTGCCAATGAATAAAGGGTATCGCCAGGTTGAATGACGTAGACCATATTGATTTCCTCCATTAAATGTTTTCTTTGACTAATATATGATTTAGTTAGATTTTTGTTTCAACCTGAAAAAACGCTCGATACAAAAAGAAAAAGCTAGGGAACTATAGTATCCCTAGGCATTTTATTTAAAGTGTTTTCTAGCATATCGGAGTTGTTCTCTTTCCGTTAAGAGCCTCGTCGCTTTTCCAACCGTTCCATTTTGTAGAGACCATATTGGATTATGATCTTGCACTGCATGACTAAAATCGAGGGATGAAACTATAGATGAATCAATTTCATCATTACGGTTCGTTTATTGAAAAACGTAATTTTGTAAATAGAAATAAAACATTCGTTACTCTTATAGTAGTCATACATTATGTAACGGATTAAAAAAGGCCAGAAGCATAATAAAAATGGCTTCTGACCTTTTTTCTTATATCCTAAAGCTTAAACGAGCTCTTTAACGAAACAATTAAGTTAAATACAAATTTCTCTTCAGTCGTATGCTTTGGATCCACATTGAAGTAACCGTGTCTAAAGAATTGGAACTTCTCTTGTGTTGCCACGCTTTTCATGTTTGGCTCTACAAAACCATTTAATACTTGAAGAGAATTAGGGTTAATTTGATCTAAGAAAGATTTTTCCACTGTTTCCGTTTGCTCTTCTCCAGCAGTACCTTCTGCTACTACTTCCTCAGGCTCTTCTGTCGTTAATAACGGCTCATATAAGCGAAACTCTGCTGGTATAGCTTGAGTTGCTTCTACCCAGTGAATCGTACCTTTTACTTTACGACCAGTAAATCCAGAACCACTCTTCGTTTCAGGGTCATACGTACAGTGGATTTCCACCACATTTCCGTCTTCGTCTTTAATGAATTCTTCACACTTAATAAAGTAAGCATGCTTTAGACGAACTTCATTACCAGGGTATAGACGGTGGTATTTGTTCGGTGGATTTTCCATGAAATCTTCTTGCTCAATATAAATTTCTCTTGAGAATGGAATTTGTCTCATACCCATTTCCGGATTCTCAGGATTAATTTCTGCATCTAAAAATTCTACTTGCCCTTTAGGGTAGTTCGTAATAACCACTTTTAAAGGACGAACAACACCCATTGTACGAGGTGCTTTCAGTTTTAGATCTTCACGAACAAAGTGGTCAAGCATTTGTGAATCTACAAATCCTGAACCTTTTGATACGCCTGTTTCACGAACGAAGGTACGAATTGCTTCTGGCGTGTAACCTCTGCGACGTAAACCAGAAATAGTTGGCATACGTGGGTCATCCCATCCGTCAACAATTCTTTCGTCCACAAGTTGCTTCAGTTTACGCTTACTCATCACAGCGTTCGTAATATTTAAACGACCGAACTCAATTTGTTGTGGTGTGCTTGTCATTTCACACTCTTGTACAATCCAGTTGTAAAGAGGGCGTTGGTCTTCGAACTCTACTGTACAGATGGAATGAGTTACATCTTCAATCGCATCTTCTAGAGGATGAGCGAACGCGTACATCGGGTAGATACACCATTGATCGCCTGTATTGTGGTGAGTTGCATGGGCAATTCGGTAAATAACAGGGTCACGTAAGTTAATGTTCGGTGAACTCATATCAATTTTCGCGCGTAATACTTTCTCTCCGTTACCAAACTCTCCGTTACGCATACGTTCAAAAAGGTCTAAGTTCTCTTCAATAGAACGATCGCGGTAAGGGCTGTTTTTACCAGGTGCTTTTAATGTGCCACGGTACTCACGAATCTCATCTGCAGAAAGGTCATCAACATATGCTTTTCCTTTTTTAATTAAAAGAACAGCTCTGTCGTACATTTCTTGGAAATAATCAGATGCGAAAAATAGTCCGTCCCAGTCGTAGCCAAGCCATTTCACATCTTCTTTAATCGCATGAACGTACTCAGAATCTTCTTTTAAAGGGTTCGTGTCATCAAAGCGTAAGTTCGTTTTACCGTTAAACTCGTCTGCTAAGTCGAAGTTAATAACGATTGATTTTGCATGACCAATATGTAAGTATCCATTAGGTTCTGGAGGGAAACGAGTAATAACATGGCTTCGCTTACCAGACTCCAAATCTTCTTTCATAATATTACGGATAAAGTTGGAATTATGATCCACGTTTTGTTCAACCTTTCTTGTTATGTGATGATTGGGTCAACTAGACAGATTACCAGGCCCAAATCTTATTTAATAAGCATTATACACTATTCAATTTTATAATTGTATCACAATTGAAAGTGAGTGCAAAAAAGTTAGAAGTTTCTTCAAAGACGAATGATTATATTTAAGACAGCAATAATGTACACACCCTTTTAAATGCCGCAGATGATTGGAGCGCAAGCCTTCGCTTTCCGCGGGCGGTCTCGTGAGCCTCCTCGGCGCAAGCGCCTGTGGGGTCTCACTTAACACGCTTTCCCGCAGGAGTCTACGGCTTGCGCTCCAATCATCTGCTAGAAAGAATAACAATCTTTACATTCTTCTATAGAATAAAAAGAAAAAAATCCGACTTATCCCAAGTTAATTAGGGCATATTGTTCGAATTTTCCTTTAATAAACATAGTTTTGTCCCAGCCGTGATAATCTATTTTTTCCTTCTATATAAATCCATCGATTTATAGCCTTCTAGTAATACTTCCTTCATTTGGTCTAGCCTCTTGTCTTGCGTTTCTTTTCTCTTCGCGCTATACACATATCTTGCCCAATCTTTCTGGTAGCCATATGTTAGGTTGTTATAAATTTGAAGGACCTTGCTATCGTCTTTCAAATATTCCTTAATATCTTCCACATGTTTAATATAATCATCTACGCATTGGCTAACAGGAGGAGAACTAGTTGCCTTTTTCTTTTTTTGTGCTTCCGCTTTAAATCCAATTACGGTAAACACATCATCTAAACTAACCATTCGTGAAAATTTGATATTGCTGCCATGTAAAAAGCCATTTTCATCTAAATGTTTCGGACTATAGATAGTATCTCGTTCAATATACTCTTCATATTTAGGGTTATTCTTTTTCGGATATGCGAAAAAAACATAGCCATTGTCTTCAAGTAATTGCTTGTTAATAATTAATTCTACATATTCCCTAAACTGCTCTATTTTGAAAATAAAGAAAAAGATTAAATGGTATTTTTCTTTTACAATAGCGGAGTCGAATTGGATTTCCTCAAAATCTTTATACCCTGCAGGCACATTCAAAATGAGTTTAGTTGGATATTTTTTGAAATTCAATTTCTCTGTAATGCTTTTAGTTGAATTCATTTGCTCTCTCCCTATTAAACTAGTTCATCTAAAGGTTTGACCAAATCCATTAATAATAAACGTATATCTATTTGTTTTCGCCAAGTAACTTTAACATGGCATTTATTTCTCCCTGATGTAAACCTTCGTGCCATAGGACGAAATTTAATACCTCTGCTGCGGTATTAAGCGTAACGTCAGGACCAAGCGAGAATGGTTTTTCTCCTGCTTCTTCCAATCTACCAGAGAATGTTTGTACTATTCGGTTTGGCTGTTCCTCTAACATTGTTTTAATTTCAGAAATTGAGGGAGGTTCTGTTGTCTATTTATTTGGACTGCTTCCGATACTAAACATTTCTTGAAACTCAGAAGAACAATTATGCTCTTCTTTTAAAAACGAATGCATCAACACTTCCTGGGCCCAAAAAATATGGGCAAAATTCATAATAAGTTATTATTAAATCCTTTTGGTATTTCTAAAAGAATACTTTCAGGTGTTTTCTCTAATAACGAAACCGTACGTTTACGAATAATAATCATCTGTTTGAAAAGACTTTGTTCCATCGTGTATGTACCTCCTTATGAATATTTAGGGTATTTTTGACGATATACCCCCATGAATAGAATGATAAGCCCAACTAAAAAAATAATCGGAAACATAACCATCATTAATGCTATGCCAGCAAAACCGTCTCCTTCTTTAATTCCATACTGCACCGAGACAATCCAAGATAATAATGGTGCAATGCAAACCATTGTGATAATGCCCCATACAATAAATTTCTTGTCTTTCCATTTTCCATTGCTTAAAATAACACCTATGATTAGAGTTAATACTAAAATTGTGGCTGCTAATACGATCATTATACTTTCACCACCTACTTCGCTCATCTACTAATCATCATATTCTACAAAGCAAAACAATATCCTTTTATTGTTTAAGAACAATTAACTCTTCTGCTCTAGTTTCCAGGTTACAATATATTCCGTATTTTCATTTAATAATGAAATGCTAGGATTTTCAATAGACCAATCACCACCGATAGATAACTCCTGGCAAGCTAATTCAAATTGACACATTGCAATGCCCATATCTAATAGTTGCATAAGGTAACCGAAGGATGAACTGTAATTTGGTGTATGTTCAATGAAAAAGTGACATGATTTACCATCTTCAGAAAGTACTAATCTCCAAGGTTGCTTGTTGGAAGCAGAAGGCCCTAGCCTTACCATGTCGATTGGAGTTTCTAAAAGCCCTGCAACATCTCTTGATAGAAATGTATCAAAACTCCCATGATAAAATAGTTTCTCCCACGGCTTTTTATTATCTGCTTTCACGACAAAACGAAGTGCTTTATCAAACACTCGCTGTTTTTCCTTTGGATAGCCTAGAGGTGATACACAAGGAATAAACTCCCCATCAGGCATTTGAATTTCTCTTTCAAAAGAATTTCTTGTAAATGTGCCACCCATCCAACATGTACCGATTCCTAACTGTGTTGCATATAGAGTTGCTTTGTGAAAAATATATGCATACTCCACTAAAGGGTACTTTTCGTTTACGCATTTGCCAACAAAATAAGCTTGTGCGTTTTTAATAAAACCGTATGTTCCAATTTTAAAGCCCTTATCTGTAACGTTGTTTTTAATGTGTATAAAATCAATGTGACCTTTATTGCCGAACGGTCCGATTAAATTCTGATCATTCGTTATAAAACTTGTTAATTTATCAATATCTGAATCTCTTAAGCGTTCTGTTTCATATGTTCTTACAGATTGTCTGGCGCGCATTGTTTCAATCAAAGAAATGTTAGTAGCCATGCGTTCTCCTCTCGCTAAACATATTTATTTAATAATAGTATAAGTACAAAAACTCCAAGACAACAACGAAAAAGCATCATTTATATGAAAAAATAAAGAAAGCAGAGGAGGAGCGAGAGTATTTGATTTACGATGAAGTTCATTTTGGCAAAAGAAAAAGAAGAAGATGAACTGGATAAGGCAGATGAAGTTCATTTTGGATAAGAAAAAAGAAAAAATGATCTTCATCGACAATAATTTAAAACGAGAGACAGTATAAAGTATTGGATAGCTTCTTTAGAAATAAACACCTAATTTTTTCAATAAATAAATTTACTTCCTTTGTTAAAAATCGAATTTTTGTCTCTTTTGTTAAGAACCTGTCTTCTGAAATGGAATAATATACATCCCACCATCTTTAATCCAATCCGCGTACAATACATCTTTCACAGATGATACTCCTTGAGCTTGAAGCTGTTGGTCAAGCCACGTTTTGTCAAAGCCCAATTCCGATAAATTATCTTCTACAATTTCACCATCTAGTATGAGGGATGTACATAGATAAGTAGGAGCTGGTGCAATATTTAAATCTTCCAGTGTAACTTTCTGAAACAAGTTTTTCTTCAAAATGCTAATAGAACCGTTCGTTTCAAGTATTGCATAAGCCACTTCTCGAATTGAAAATGTTTCACTTTGCCTTAGTAAACTTAACAATTGATTTAAGTTCATTCTGTTTTTCTTTAACTCTTTTCGGTCAATTTTTCCATCTCTTATAATGATAGATGGCTTTCCCTCTAAATAAGCTCTTGTTTTCTTAAACTTTAATAAGATTCTCCATAATAATAAGCAAAGCTCTCCATAAACCAATCGTATAGATGATATAAAAAACACCTACATTTTGTTCGTAAATGGCATTTCCTAATAACTCAGAAAGTACGATTGCCGAGACAAAATCGAAAGGGGTTAATTGTTTAATAGTCGTTCTTCCTAAAATGATTGTTATAAAAAAGAGCAAGAAAAACCCAATAATGACTTTTATGCTTATATCTGTAAAGTCCATGTCAACATCTCCCAAACTAACAACCTTTTTTATCTATTTTTGACTAGAATGGGAGATTTTATTCTTTATGGTATTTTCAAAGATATAACCGCGAAAAGTTTTTCTTGATTTTAATACTAGCTATAAATTCCCTAAACATAGGCCATCGTCCAATCCGAATAGGCAATTACCGCATATTATCTACTGTATTAAATAAAATACGAGGAGGATTTACATTGAACGAACATTTTCAAACTATGATGCCCCATCAAACTTTTGATCAGCACACGTTAATGAATGTAAATAACCAAAGATTTCGACCAGGATTCGGTGGAGGATTCGGAAGACCAGGATTCGGTGGAGGATTTGGAAGACCAGGCTTTGGCTTTGGAGGATTCGGACGTCCAGGATTTGGAGGGGGCTTTGGAGGAGCAGGCCTTGGTTTAGGATTTCTAGGAGGCTTAGCTACGGGAGCACTACTAACACCAGGACCAGGTTTCGGATACGGCTACCCACCGCCATACTACTACCAACCATACCCGTACCAATACTATTACTAAGAACAAACGATAAAAAAGTAACCTTCTTACCTATTAAAGGTGAAGAAGGTTACTTTTTTAATTGATATCTAAGACTAATCGTTCTGACTTAGCACGAGAAACACAAGTCAGTATGCTTTTGTTCAAATACTTTTGTTCCTCGCTTAAAAACTGATCATAATGATCAACTTCTCCTTCTAACACCTTAACCTCACAAGTGCCACACCTTCCCACTTGGCAAGAGTAAGGGACATTAATTCCTGATAGAATTAAGGAGTTTAATAATGTTTGATTTTTGGAAACAAATACAGTCTCTCCCGTTTTTAACTCTACTTCAAAAGGTAATGTTTTTTTAGGCGCAGGAGGAGAAAAACGTTCAAAATGAATGCTTGATTTCGGATAACCATATTCAATTGCTGCATTGGAGAATTCAGCAATAAACGTTTCTGGTCCACAGAAATATACGTGTGTGCCAATATTGTGTTCTAAAAGGGTTAATGGTGAGAGACGTTCTGAATCTTCCGCCTCTGAAAAATAAAATGTACATTGTTCTCGAAAATATTCTTTTAGAAGAGAGTAAAATGAACATAGCTCCCTTGATTTAGCAGCGTAGTGAAGTTCAAATGAGCCACCGGTCTCTTGTAGCTCTTTCATCATAGATAAGAAAGGAGTAATCCCAATCCCAGCAGCATAAAAAACATGATGCTTTGCCTTAAAGCTTAATGGAAAGTAATTTTTCGGATAACTAATGGTCAACTGTTCGCCAACTTTTATTTGCGTGTGCCAGTAGTGAGAACCTCCCTTTGAGGTGTCACTTAATAAAATGGAAATATCATACGTACCTGTTTTATCTGGATGGCTGTTGAGAGAGTAAGATCTTTCTAACAAACTCCCATTCTTTCGGATGTATGTAGTTATATGTGAGCCAGCACTAAAAGGCGGAAGAGTAGCGCCATTCATTGGTGCCAATGTAAATCTCTTCACTTTCGGAGTTTCAATAGTAATGTATTTTACATATACAGGAATTTCTTTTTGTTTTTTCAAGTAAAACACCTCTGCCTATAGCTTTGCGACATAACCAAGAAAGGCGTCTCTTTCCTTTGAATAATGATCAGATACGGATAATAATAAATGACAGTGGATGCAAGTAACTTCAATGTTTACAGGTACCTCGTTTACCTTCATCAGCCCATGACAACGACAACAAAATATCTGTATCCTCTTTTCTCCATAGCCAATAAAATGTGACTCTTCTTCGGTATAACCTATCTCCATAGCCAACCTTTTAACTCGACTCAAATTTCCCCAAGTAGTAGCAACATAGAGGAACGTACCCATCTTTTGGTTTCTTAATTTCCTCGTCAACTCTTTATCTTCTAAACTTATAACTTCAATTGTAGCATCTACAACTTGATTATGAAGTGGGGATAAGAGTGCCAATCCTTTCTCACATCCACAAAAAATATATTTTCGTTTGCCAGAGATCAACAATGGTAGTTCATTCATTTACCATCTCTACTTTCTAACTGTTCTTTTAAATAGGCTAGTACCTCATCTTTAAATAAGGAAATCCCTTTGTAATCGACAATGTGTGGTGGAAGTTCACTTAGAATGTGATAAAACTGTTCTAACCACTCTCTCTTACTTATAAAATCGGAAAGAGGGAGTACATGTGAGTGAATGGTAAATAAAATAGAGTTGGAACGAGGTAGTCGAAAAAGTTTTTGTACTTCGACTCTCAAATGTACAAATTCTCCCGCATTTTCCTTTGTAACTTTCTTTCTATTTTGTCCCCACTCATTAAACGTTTCTAGTGAAGTATCTAAACGATTTCCAGCCATTAGCGACCAATTTTTACGCCACCATGGATTTCCTGCTTCTAAACCGAGCAGAAAAGTAAGGATCCTGTCATCTAAGCCTTCCTCTTTGAATCCAGGAATAGGACGATGAATATCTTTAAAAGACATTCCAAGATTGAAGGCAAGTGACCAATTAGCTGGAAAGCATAATTGCCCAGCGTCTAAAAACAAATCCCCATCTCGTTGTGTCATAATGAGTAAGTCTTCTTGCACATGTCGCCCGATAAAATCTAGCGGTTCTTGTTGGAGGGAAGATTCATCTCCGAAGATAAACTCCTGACTTTCATCAAGTATATTATTGTGGAAAATCCACTTATTGTTACTTTTTTTCAAAGAAAACATGTTAGGATAATAGTGTGTTAGATGTTCTAATAGTAACTCTACGACTTCCCACTGTACCTTTTTTGTATGTGACGACGATTGGTAGCAGCGAGAATAGTTATTTATTAATAGGTTACGTTTTAAGTTTATTTCATTTTCGTAATTCAATGTAATTTCAACACTTGTTTCTTGCTCCAGAATGATAGAATTATTACTGTAGCGATATACATCTTCTTTGAATGGATATGGAAACTTATCGAGCCTATTCATTCTCGTTCACACCTTTTTATCAGAGTAGTCTGTCATTTTCATCGTAAGTATAGTTTACTATGTATTAAGGAAGAGCAACAGCAAGTTATAAATACTTACTTTAAAACAGAATACAAATGTGTTAGGATTTCCTAAGTATTAAGTATAGTTGTCGAAGTTTTTGGAGGATTTTCCTCCCTATTAGCGAATATGAAAATAAATTGTCAATTATTGAACAAAGAGAGGAGAGTTCCTGGATGAAAGTAACATTAAATAGTAATTCAGAATTAAAGAAATTTCTTAGTGAGAATAGAATGGATTTTGAGGAGAGGCTTTTATCAGAAGCGGTTAATGTTGCATCCAAAATTAATGATATTTTACAAGCAGGCAATATAGACCTTTTAAAAAATGCAGAGACATTAGTTATGTATGTAATAGAACAGAAAGAAGAAGAATTAATCGAATTTGCTAAACAGGAAGGTATTTTATGGGCGCAACATTCATTAACACTTTCCTTTAAATTAGAGTGGGTGCAAGCGATTAGGCGTACTCTTTGGAAGTTTTTACATAAGTTTGATAAATTGAATGAAAATAGTTTTTTAATTAATGATTTTTATGAGTTGGAAAAGAAAATCAATAATAATGTGGACTGCTTTTTAAATACTTTTTTCTTAAGTTACTCCAATTACAAAGACAATTTATTGAACAATCAAAGAAAGTTAGTAGAACATCTATCCGTTCCAATTATTCCAATAAGTACATCTGTTGCGGTATTGCCTCTAATTGGAATGATTGATTCGTATCGAATGAAAATTATTCAAGAAAAGGTGCTAACGGAGATCTCAAATTTGAAATTACAAACACTAATCTTAGATCTTTCTGGCGTTACAACGATGGATGATGAAGTGATTTCAGACTTTGAAAATGTTTTAAGCGGAGTAACCATGATGGGGTGTAAAGCTGTTATAACGGGCTTACGTGCAGAACTTGTCACAAAGATGGTTCGTCTCGGTGCATCGTTCCAACATTTAGCCGATACGCGTGGAACACTTCAACAAACATTGAAGACTTATTTAGATTTAGAAAATGTAAAACTATACTGACATAAAATGGCTTATGTTAAAATCTAATGTTTTAATATGAGCCATTTATATTTGCTTTCTGATTATTTTAAGTAGAATGCGATTAGCATATACATAAAAAAGGTGCTTAGTTATGAATAAACAATTCCTTTCAATTAGTCTAAAATTCAAAAAAAAAATACCATAGGTAGTCGTCGATGGCCCCCATACTCTCTCCCTCAAAAATAATTGCTAACTCAAGGTTGTATCCAAATTTATCCTTAAAAGAAATGTGCGTATTTTCCTTTCCATTAAACATAAACTGATAATGATATTCCAAGCTGAATATCATTTTATTAGAAATATCCAATCCTACCAAAGAGGTGACAATGCATGAGAAATCAAGGTCGATTAGATCCAACTTCTCAAAAATTTACCCACAATTGGACAAGACCTAAGCGAGCTAGTTCTCAAATAAACGGACATACAAAAATGTCTCAGTCCGTTATTATTGCTAGAAGTGATGCGAAGGCACACAGGATGTTTTAAGATATTTCTAAATCTTTAAAAGGAAAGAAGATGATATTGTCTTCTTTCCTTAAAATTTAACCTTTTATATAGTAATTGCAATCTTCAATTATTCATCATTCATAAAGCGCTTTTCGTTGGAGGGATTAATCATGTCCTTTTTTTGTTGACTTTACTAAAATAAGTACCGTTACTTTTCTTTTCAGGGTAGACATAACAAATAAAAGTTTAAGTTACTCAACACAAAACAATGATTCGATATGGAGTAGTCTGGGCAGGAATGCTTTTCGTACTCGGTCCGTAAATGACAATTAGATTGCGGTTAGCGGGATTGGAGGAGAACTGTTGACCATTTTGTAATACTAGTTGCGTAATTGGTGATATGTTTAATTGTAATTGCCCATCACTACTCAATAGTTGATCATTAAAATAATCTATTTTTACGTTCTGGTAGGTCCTATTTTTAACCATTACTATAGCACGATATTGCGGGGGATAGATTAGAGGAACAGGAGCATTTGTGTCGAAGTAGCCTACAATTCTGTCTCCGGTTCGTGCGGTAGAGTGATCGACAAAATAAGTAGTAGGTGATACGACAAAATTAACTATTCCTCCATTTCCATCCTCTAATGTAAACATTTTACAACATCCTTCACTAGCGCCATTTGGACTAATAGGAAAATCGCTTATAAACGTAATCGTACCTTCAAATACCCCGAAATTTACCATCATGTTACCCCCAATAAGAAATATCTTCTTTTCTAGATTATGAAGCACCTAAAGATAGGTGCCTACAAGATAATTTTCTGATTTATAAGACGATTTGTTAGTTACTTTACAGTTTTCTACTGTAAAATAGAATCAATATTTAAAAGGGGGATAATGAATGTGAAAAATTTGTTAAAAGAATTGTCTTCTATTCACGGGCCGTGTGGTTTTGAAGAAGAAGTAGCCAAATACATAGCAAAACGTCTTAAAGGAGCTGTTGACTCCATTGAGGTAGACGGAATAGGCAACTTAATTGTGAAAAAAAAGGGTCATCAGGAAGGGCCGAAAATAGTAATTGCAGCTCATATGGATGAAGTAGGCTTCATCGTAAAGAAAATAGAGAATAATGGTTTAATCCGATTCGAAAAACTTGGTGGACATGATGATAGAATTTTACTTTCACAACGTGTTCAATTACAGTCTACTAGCGGTTTACGACAAGGTGTTATTGGAACGATAAGTGCCCATATGATGAAGTACGACGATCCGAAAAAAGTTCGACCTCATCAGAAATTATACATAGACGTTGGTGCATCTTCTAAAAATGAAGTAGAGGAACTAGGAATTAAAGTAGGGGATTCGATCACTTGGCACCCACATTTTGAAGAATTAACGGAAAATAGAATCGTTGGGAAAGCTTTTGATGACAGAGCAGGTTGTGCCGTATTAATTCAAGCACTGGAAGATCTAGAAGCAACCGAGTTTGCGGGTGAAATGATAGGAGTCTTTACCGTACAAGAGGAAGTAGGATTAAGAGGAGCGCGTGTTATTAGTCATCAGCACCATCCTGATGTAGCTATAGCAATAGACACAACGGCTGTCAGTGACACACCGGAAGAAATGATGGATAACTCTTTAGCGCTTGGAGCAGGAACCGGTATTAAGGCGATTGATTTTAGTTTAATTGCAAATAAAAAAATTCGAAATCAATTAGTGCAACTTGCCTTAGAAAATAAAATACCTTATCAAGTAGAAGTATTCCCTGGTATTGGAACAGATGCAGGTGAATTAAGTCAAGCACATCAAGGTGTACCTACTGGAACATTATCGATACCTTCCCGGTATGCACACTCTTCTATTGAAGTAATCGATGTAAGAGACCTAGAAGCAACAAAAGATTTATTGGTTGCGTTTGTGAAGAACATGAAAAAGGCGAAAGAATATAAATTTACGATTGATTGACTATTTTTTTCGTTAAAAATACCTTGAATTCTTATGGAGTTGTTTCCCCTGAAAGAGGAATCATCGAGTATCAAGCACAATTAGGTGGGAAAATTCACGTTTATCCCGAAAAGATGATTTGGGATGTAGGGGGACAAACGCCAATTCCTGCTGCAAAGTTAATTGATCAATTAGTTGAGCAAGGATTGACGTTCCAACATACTGTTATATTGAATGAAAAGGTAGAGATTCTCACAATGACGTATTTAAAGAAAAGAACGTGGAGATAGTGAAAAAGCTAATGGCTACAAAAGGTTAGCTTGTCTAATTTTAATGAGTGGGAGTGATTTAAACCTCTAAAAATGAAAGCACTTGCAAAAATAAAAAAAGGATGTTAAAGTATTTTTACGTAAACGTTTTCGTAAAAAGGTGATGAAATGAAACCAACGATTAAAGATGTCGCGCAGAAAGCAAATGTATCCATTGCTACTGTGTCGAGAATATTAAATAACCAACCAGGCTATTCCGAAAAAACAAAGGAAAAAGTGTTGAAAGTGATTGAAGAAATGGGCTTTCATCCAAATGGAATTGCGAGAGGTTTGGTAAATAAACGAACGAAAACAATTGGTGTTTTATTACCGAATGTAACGAGTTCCTTTACCTCCAAATTATTAAAGGGTTTGGAGGAAAGTGCTCACGAAAATGATTACAGTATGATAGTTTGTAATACAGACCATAACGGTAAGCGCACGCTAGACTACTTAAGAGTACTAGGGGAAAAGAAAGTCGATGGACTAATTTTCGTTAGCCAAGTTGTGAGAGATGAGTATTACAAAGTTATGCACAGTTTAGGAATTCCAGTAGTGTTAGTTTCATCTCAGTCTTATAAATATCCGATTCCATATGTGAAAGTGGATGATGTACAAGCAGCATACCAAGCAACAAGTTATCTTATTCAAAATGGACATACGAAGCTTGCAATGATTGGTGGAGATATAGAAGATGAACTAGTTGGTATACCGAGGCTGGAAGGATTTAAAAAAGCATTAAAAGATCATGGCCTACAAGTTAACGAAAAGTTAATTGTTCATGGTGATTTTGGTTTTAGTAGTGGGAAAAGATGTATGGAACAACTAGTACCATATTTAACCGAATTTACAGCAATCTTTACAGCAAGTGATGATATGGCAGTTGGAGCATTATCTACAGCATATGCACATAATTTAAAGGTTCCTGATGATTTTTCCATCGTAGGTTTTGACAACACGAATATTTCAGAAATGTCCATTCCACCTTTAACAACTGTTGCGCAACCACTTTGGGAAATGGGTAGTACAGCTGTAGAAAAGATAATTGAAATGATTGAAAAAAATCATCAAATCGAGAGCTCCATTATGAGCCACACTATTGTAGAAAGAGAAACTGTTAAGAAAATATAACACCTCCATAAAGGTGTATTATTTTCAATACTTACGTAAACGTTTACGTAAGAAGATTTATTAAGTTCAAATTATTTTTTTCTTCATTACGTAAACGTTTACGTAATGAACTCAAACAAAACCATAGGGGGAACAACAATGAAAAACAAGTTTAAAGCACTTATTGCAAGTTCAGTAGCAGCGTTAGCATTAACAGCTTGTGGTGGAGGATCTGATGATGGAAGAGTGAAAGTGGAATTCTTTCAAAATAAATCAGAAGCAGTGAACACTTACAACGAATTGATTGCAAAGTTTGAAGAAGTATATCCAGAAATCAATATCGAGCAAAACCACGTACCAGAATCTGAAACAGTATTACGCTCACGTTTAACTCAAAATGACATTCCACAAATCATGGCAATTAACGGAAATGCAACGTATGGTGAACTTGCAGCAGCTGGAGTACTTCATGACTTCGCAGGTGATACAAAGATTGAACAAGTTCAACCTGCATATGTAGAAATGTTAAATCAATTAGCAGGAAAAGACACTCCTAACGGTATTCCGTTTGCTGCAAATGCGAACACAGTACTTTACAACAAAGATAAGTTTGAAGAAATGGGTCTTGAAATTCCAACTACTTGGGATGAATTTGTGGGAGTAGCAGAAGCAATTGAAGCAGCTGGTGAAGTTCCTTTCTATCACACATACGGTGATGCTTGGACAGCGATGGTACCATTTAACGCGCTAGCCGCGAACCTACAAGGTGATGATTTTATTGAGAAAAGAAACGAAGGTGCTGTTACATTCAACGAGCGTTATAAAGAAGCAGCAGAAAACATGTTAACATTACTAAACTTCGCTAACAATGATGTATTTGGTGCTGGTTATGATCAAGGTAATACGGCTTTTGCAAATGGCGACGTTGTTATGTACATCCAAGGTACTGGGCAGTGGGATCTATTTTAGATGCAAACCCTGAAGCAAACATTGGTGCTTTTGCTTTACCGGCAACAAACGATGTGTCAAAAAATCGTCTAGTATCTGGTGTTGATACAGTATTAGCCATTTCAGAGAATGCTAAAAATAAAGAAGAAGCACAATTATTCATTGAGTTCTTACTTCGTCCAGAAAATGCACAATTCTACATTGACCAAGAAAAACAATTCTCAGCAGTGGAAGGTGTTATTCAAGAAGACCCTACAGTAGCTGACTTAGCAAAACATTTTGAAGATGGTACAATTACTAGTTTCCCTGACCACTATTTTCCAACAGGAATGCAAGTAGAAAACTTAGTACAAGAGTTTTTACTTAAGAAAGACGTACAAGAGTTTTTAAATACTCTAGATAACGAGTGGAACAAAGTAAAAGGTAGAAACTAATAATTTTAGGAGGGAGAACTTCTTTTTCTCGGACTTTTCCCTCCGAAAAAAAACCTTCCTTATTGATATGGGTCCATTTCCTATGAAGGTTAACGATAATCTTTATCGGAAATGGTCTTATGCTAACGAAGGTGAGACATTGTATTCAGAAGTTAATTTGTGGTATCGATTTCACAAAGAAATTAAGGGGAGGAAAGGTAGCAATGAAAAAGAAGAAAATTAGTCCATATCTTTTAATGGTACTTCCAGCAGTTATTCTATTTTTTGCCTTTCATACATTTCCAGTGTTACAAGGTATTTTCTATAGTTTCACAAACTGGAAAGGGTATGGATCTTGGGATTTTGTAGGATTCCGAAACTATATTAATGTATTTCAAGATTCACGCGCATTAGATGCATATATGTTCACATTTAAGTTTGCCATTTTATCTACTGTCCTAGTAAATATCATTAGTTTAGCAGTTGCGCTAGGATTAAACTCACAAATTAAGTTTAAGAAAACGTTGCGCGGCGTTTATTTCATGCCAAACATTTTAAGTATCTTAATTGTTGGATTTATCTTTAACTATATTTTTGCAATCTTTGTTCCTTCCATTGCGGAGAACTTAGGAATCAACTCTTTAACGGCAAGTATTTTAGGAAATCCCGATTTAGCTTGGATAGGAATTGTTGTTGTAGCAGTATGGCAGGCTGCAGCCTTTAATACGATACTTTATCTAGCAGGTCTTGCAACTATTTCAACAGAGCTTTATGAAGCATCAAGCATTGACGGAGCGAATAAATGGCAGTCTTTCTGGAAAATTACGTTCCCACTTATTGCTCCATTCTTTACAATCAATATGGTTTTAGCAATGAAAAATTTCTTAATGGTATTTGACCATATTATGGCCTTAACAGGTGGTGGCCCAGGTAGATCTACAGAGTCTATTTCCTTATTAATCTACCGCGGTGGTTTCCAAGGTGGAGAGTTTGCCTACCAATCGGCTAACGCAGTTGTGTACTTTATTATCATCGTAACAATTTCTGTTATACAAATCCGTTATTTACAAAAACGGGAGGTGCAGATGTAATGGGAAGCAAAAAAATTAATTGGACGGTTACGATATTATTAATAATCGGTTCCATCGTTATTCTTTTTCCAATATATTTAACAGTTGTCAATGCGTTGAAAACTCCACAAGAGACAGCGCAGTCCATTCTAGCGTTACCAAGCGAATTACGTTTTGATAACTTTACAAGAGCAATCGAAATGACAAATTTCTTTAATGCGTTAAAAAATAGTGCCTATATTACATTTTTTACAGTAGTATTTACGATCTTAACGAACTCAATGGTTGCCTATGCTATTGCTCGTAATATGCACAAGAAATCTTATAAAGTATTATTCTATTATTTTGTAAGTGCAATGTTTGTACCGTTTCCAATCATTATGTTACCGATTGTAAAACAGATGAGTGCCATTTCTATGATGAATCCAACAGGGCTAATCATTTTATACATTGTGTATGGACTAGCATTTAATATTTTCTTATATGTTGGATATATTAAGTCGATTCCAATTGAATTAGAAGAAGCAGCAATTATGGATGGATGTTCTAGATGGGGAGTATTCTGGAGAGTTATTTTCCCACTATTAACACCGATGAATGCAACAGTAGGTATTTTAACAGCACTTTGGGCGTGGAATGACTTTATGTTACCACTAGTTATTCTAAGCGACCGAAGTGATATGACGTTACCTTTAGTACAGTTCGTTTTCCAATCACAATTTAGCACTAACTACAACTTAGCATTTGCCTCTTACTTACTAGCGTTGTTACCAATGTTACTCGTATATATCTTCCTACAAAAATGGATTATTAGCGGAGTTACAAAAGGAGCTATTAAGTAACAAATTTGGTGCATTTGTTAAATAAGCGATGTGACCAAAGCCAGGTGCGAAGTGACCGAAGCAAGGTGCGAAGTGACCGAAACAAGCTGCGAAGTGACCGAAACAAGCTTCGAAGTGACCGAAACAAGCTACGAAGTGACCGAAGCAAGGTGCGAAGTGACCGAAGCAAGGTGCGAAGTGACCGAAGCAAGGTGCGAAGTGACCGAAACAAGGCACAAAGTGACCGAAACAAGGCACAAAGTGACCGAAGCAAGGTGCGAAGTGACCGAAACAAGGCACAAAGTGACCGAAACCAGGTACAAAGTGACCGAAGCAAGACCCATAGTGACCAAAACAAGATACAAATTATATAAAATAATCGAAGGGACGGCGAACAATGCAAAAAACATGGTGGAAAGAAAGTGTCGTATATCAAATTTATCCAAGAAGCTTCATGGATAGCAACGGAGACGGAATTGGCGATATCCAAGGAATTATCTCAAAATTAGACTACCTAAAAGAATTAGGAATAGATGTTATTTGGTTATCACCGGTTTATAAATCTCCGAATGATGATAACGGCTATGACATTAGCGACTATAAAGATATTATGGACGATTTCGGAACAATGGCAGATTGGGAAGAAATGCTTGCAGAAATTCATAAGCGCGGCATGAAATTAATTATGGACTTAGTAGTTAATCATAGTTCAGATGAGCACGAATGGTTCATAGAGTCAAAGAAATCAAAAGATAACCCTTATCGTGATTATTATATTTGGCGAGAAGGAAAAGATGGAAAAGAGCCAAATAACTGGGAAGCAACGTTTAGCGGATCTGCTTGGGATTATGATGAAGCAACAGATGAATATTACCTTCACCTTTTCGCGAAAAAACAACCTGACTTAAACTGGGAAAATCCACGCTTACGCCGTGAAGTGTACGATATGATGAAATGGTGGTTAGATAAAGGTATCGATGGTTTCCGTATGGATGTTATCAACTTTATTTCCAAAGTAGACGGTTTACCAGACGGTGAGTTAAAAGAAGGAAAAAAATACGGATCTGGTTCTAAATATTTCATGAATGGACCTAAAATTCATGATTACCTTCAAGAAATGCACCGCGAGGCGATAAGCGGGTATGATGTTATGACAGTTGGAGAAATGCCAGGCGTAAACCCAGAACAAGCACAGCTTTATACAGATGAAAATCGTAATGAAGTGAACATGGTATTCCAATTTGAGCATGTAGATTTAGATTCTGGACCTAACGGAAAATGGGACTTAAAACCACTAGATTTAAAAGACTTAAAGTGGAGCTTATCTAGATGGCAAAAAGGATTAGAGAAAACAGGTTGGAATAGCTTATATTGGAATAACCACGACCAACCACGAATCGTCTCTCGCTTTGGGGATGACAAGAATTATCGTATGGAATCTGCTAAAATGTTAGCAACACTTCTACACATGATGAAAGGAACGCCATACATCTACCAAGGTGAAGAAATTGGGATGACAAACGTTAAATTCGATTCAATCGAAGACTACCGAGATATTGAACTATTAAATATGTATAAAGAAAAAGTGGAAGCTGGTGTTCCAGTAGAAAAAATCATGGAAAGCATTTATGTAAAAGGGCGTGACAATGCACGAACTCCTGTTCAGTGGAACGAAAGCGAAAATGCAGGCTTTACAACAGGTACTCCATGGATTAATGTAAATCCTAACTATAAAGAAATAAATGCCGAGCAAGTAGTGAAAGACCCTAACTCTATTTTCCATTACTATCGTCAGTTAATTGCATTACGCAAGCAAAATGAGATAATCGTATATGGAGATTATGATATTATCGTCGAAGATCACCCTCAAATTTATGCTTTTACTAGAACTTTAGGGGAAGAGAAACTGTTGGTTGTATGTAATTTTTACGGTGAGACAACAACATTTGATTTACCGGAGCAATTAAAAACATTAACAGTTGATAGCCTTTTAATAAGTAACTATGAAGTGGAAGAAAAAGAAGTAATCGAACATATCGAACTTCTTCCATACGAAGCAAGAGTGTATAAATTAAAATAAATCTAGAGTAGATACCCGAGTGAGTTTCATAATGTACAATTACTAAACGAAAAACGAATATTAAACCTATTCTTTCATATAATTAACGTTTTATATCGAACGTTATTTAATAATAATACACTGAACATTCGTTTTTCACTATACGAACAGTAATTATGAAATTGATTCACCCATATAAAAATAGAATCGCACCATGAAAGATGAAGAGTTAAAGATTTCATTTTAACTTATCAATATTAATTAAGTTGTTGTTTGCGGATGGTGAGAGACTCCTGCGGGAAAAGTGCGTCAAGGGAGACCCCACAGGCGCATGAGCCGAGGAGTAGGTTTTTTCATGACAGTGAAAATAACCTTCCTTTTACCACCCGCGGAAAGCGAACACCTTCCGCGAACAACAACGATTAGTACTCAATACAATACTTTTCGGGTAGGGCTTATGTGTTATGTGCCCTGCCTTTTTACCATATCTAATGTAAAGGAGCGAAGATAATGAATAAAAAATGGTGGAAAGAAGCGGTTGTTTATCAAGTATACTGGCGCAGTTTTAATGACACAAATGGTGATGGTTACGGTGATTTACAAGGTGTTATCGAAAAGTTAGATTACATAAAACAACTAGGTGTAGATGTAATCTGGTTAAATCCATGCTATGAATCTCCTGATGTGGATAATGGCTATGACATTAGCGACTATTACGGTGTCATGGAAAAAGCAGGAGACATGAAAACATTGGAGCGTTTGATTGCAGAAGTTCATAAACGAGACATGAAAATTATTATGGACTTAGTAGTAAATCATACTTCTAATCAACACCCATGGTTTATGGAGTCTGCTTCTTCCAAAGATAACCAAAAACGCGATTGGTATATATGGAAAGACCCACATCCTCAAACAGGTGAAGCTCCAAATAACTGGAGATCTTATTTTGCACCATCTGTGTGGGAGTACGATGAAAATACAGAACAATATTACATGCATTCATTTGCGGTGGAGCAGCCAGATTTAAACTGGGAAAACGAAAAAGTTCGAAATGCCATTTATGAAATGATGCGTTTTTGGCTAGATAAAGGGATTAACGGCTTCCGAATGGATGTTATTAACTTGCTTGCAAAATTAGAAGGTTTTCCTGATGCGGAAAATCCATATGATATTTCTTACTTAGGAAATAATCCAGGTATCCACGAGTATTTACAAGAGATGCATGATAAAGTACTACGTCACTATGATGTGATGACAGTAGGAGAGATTCCTTTCGTTACTCCAGAGGATGGCGTGTTATATACAGGGGAAGACCGTAAAGAATTAAACACGCTATTCCATTTTGAAGTAGCAGATAACATGGCAACATGGGATATGCTTCGTTTTAAAAAAATTCAAAAACGCTGGTACGAAGGATTAAAAGGAAAAGGCTGGAACTCTCAATTTCTAAACAACCATGATCATACTCGTCAAGTAACACGTTACGGTAATGACGGAAAGTATCGAGTGGAGTCTGCAAAACTACTTGCTACACTTGTTCATACATTACCAGGTATGCCTTATATTTACCAAGGAGAAGAAATTGGAATGACGGGTGTAAGATTTGATTCAATTGAAGATTACAACGACATTGCGATGAAAAATAAATATAAAGAAGAAGTAGGAAAAGGTAGAAATCCAAAAGAAGTGTTTGAAAGCTTACTATTATTAAGCCGTGACAACTCTAGAACTCCAGTTCAATGGAATAGCGAAAAAAATGCTGGATTCACATCGGGGACACCGTGGATTAAAGTGAATCCTAACTATAAAGAAATAAATGTAGAAAAAGCTCTGCAAGATGAGAATTCCGTATTCTATTTCTATAAAAAACTAATTCAACTCCGTAAAGAAAATGAAGTAATGGTATATGGTGACTTTGAAGATCTATCCGAAGGTGATGAAAAGTTATACACGTATACTCGTGCGTACAATGGAGTAAAATGGTTAATCATTTTGAATCATAGCGACGAAGAATATAATTTAACATTGCCTAGGTCTTTAGACGGAACGAAAAAAGAATTAATTTTAGCAAACTATGTAGGTGTGACAAGTAACAGCGACATGGATCAAACTGTCTTGCGTCCACACGAAGCAAGAATTTATAGAATTTAATATACTACAAAAAGCCCAGTCGCTAATCCTAACGACTGGTTTTTTTGTAATGAAAGTTTGTTTCTTTGTAAGTCAGGGAATGGAGATAGTGTCGCAAATCTTTTCTGTTTCATATGTGACAAAAATAGAGAGGAGTCGATAAGTATGAATACGAATCAAAAAACGGAAGAAAAGCTAAAAGACATTTCTAGTGAACAAAAACAGGAGATCTTAGATAATTTCCAAGGGTTCATGGATTATTTAAAAAAGCAAATTAACCGCGGAGAAAAACTAGGTTTAAATGAAGAGCAATTAGCAAAAGCGGCAGAAAAGGTTGCCGAGCATTTGAACAAACATGAAGAACCACAAAACCGTGAAGAATACGTCTTAAACAAAATGTGGAATGTAGCAAAAGATGACGAAAAACATGCTATCGCACATGTATTAGTACGTTTGGCAAAAGAAGAAGGAAACGTTTAAACTATTAAGGTAATATATAAGTAGAAACTACTATTTTAATTTCTCGTCTCAAAAAGTGTTTAATCTTTCGCAAACCATGGTAAATGTATTTATGTGAGTTCGTTTCTAATGAAAAATCAAATCATCATGAGAAGCTAAATTCATTATGAAACGGACTCATGAAAAATTCATAAAACCATTAACAGGAGGATGATGAACATGACAAACAATAATAATCAGAATCAGAGCAATGGTACAATGAGTTATGAAGAAAGAGGTCGTAAAGGTGGAGAAGCAACGAAGCAAAGTCAAGGCAAAGACTTTTACGAAGAGATTGGTCAAAAAGGCGGAGAAAAAACAAAGCGTGAGCATGGCACGGAACATTACGAGGAAATTGGACAAAAGGGCGGCCGTAGCTCCAATTAATAATATAGGACAAGCTATTCGATAATAATAAAAAGAAGCCGATTTTGGCTTCTTTTTTGTATCTTCTAAAAGTACATACTCCTTTACTCTATAAGCATCATACAGTGAACCATACGGAATTGAGAAGGAGGCTACTTTAATTATGATTATGTATCAAGGATACGGTGGTCAACCAATATATTATCATTGGCCAACTTTTCCTAGTCATCAACATATGACTACACACCAACACGATAGTTCTCACACGCATAATTATCACCCACATGCACATTTTGGATATTTTTATCCTTGGAACTTGTACACAGAACGTAGTTGGATGTACTAAATACAAAAAGCAAGAGAGGAAGTGTTATCGTTATAACTTCATCTCTTGCTTGCGTTTAAAGTTTATATTTGTCTAGTTTTTTCTTTTTTCTGAGAAGCGTTACGATTCCATGGTGTGCCTAAGAAAGGAAGTGCCCAACGATCTAGTCCAATCCACCCTGAATTTTTCCAAGCAAGTACGAGCCATGTTGCAAGGACGAATAATATTGGATTCGTACTTAGTGTTCCTGCAAAAAGGAAACTCACATTCATTACTCCGCCAAAAAATGCTGCGATACCAGTTAATAAACCAAGAATTAGTCCTATTCCAACCAAAAGCTCACCGTATGCAACTACATAACTGAATACTTCCGCATTTGGGAGAGCCACATTTTCTAAAAAGCTTGCATACCAACCTGTTACATCTGCACCACTTTCTGCTTTTGCGATAGCGCCATTTAAATAACCTTTAACAGCTGCACCAGCATTTTCTCCAGTCCAAGCATCACTTGTAACCTTCTTCCATCCAGCTGTAAGCCATGCATATCCAACGTATAGTCTAACAATTAACCAAATCCAAGCAGCGCGTGTACTGCTGAATAGAAACTTTGAAACGGGATTTTCAGGGATAATAATATTACTTCCTTTACTTTGCAAATAAACGCCTCCCTTTTCTAAAAAAACAAGCAATTTTTTGTTAATTTCTACCTTAATTGTAACGAGGAAAAGCGTTTAATTATGTGATATTTATCACACCTTTGGAAAATAGTAAGTTGTAATAGTTAATCATATGCACTTAAACTAGGTAAGTTTCATAGTGTATATGAATAATTTTTCGCGAATCTTAAAAAGATATATGTGATATAAGTTTTTTAGCTATATTTTATTAGGAGGCGTTCACTCATGTGGAATGCCCTGTTTTGGGGGACGTTAGCAGCATCTGCAACAATGGCAGGAGCTATATTAGCAATGAAAGTAACGATACCTCATCGCATTGTCGGTTACATAATGGCTCTAGGGACTGGTGCTTTAATTGGAGCAACTGCTTATGAGCTGCTTGAGGGTTCATTAGAAATTAGTGGATTTAAAGAAGTGGCAATTGGCTTTTTAGGTGGTGCATTAACCTTTACAGTCCTAGACTATTTTGTTTCACATAAAGGAGGGCATCAACGAAAAGGAGTGGACCGAGAGCAGAAAAAAACAGATAGTTCTTCTGGTATGGGGATTTTTATCGGAAGCGTCATGGATACAATACCAGAAACAGCATTGATTGGAATGAGTTTGATTGGCGGTGGATCTGTTAGCTTAGCACTAGTAGTATCAGTGTTTATAAGTAATATTCCGGAAGGGCTTTCGAGTACAATAGGACTTAGAAAAAGTGGCTTCTCGAAAAAAAAGATCCTCATTATGTGGGGCTTCGTTGTTATTGCTTCCGCCTTGAGTGCGGTAGGTGGAGCAACTATTTTTGCAGAAGCATCCAATAGTATGAAAGCCATTGTAAGTTGTTTTGCAGGAGGTGCCATCATTGCAATGATTGCCTCGACGATGATGCCAGAAGCATATAAAGAAGGCGGACCAACAGTTGGATTTGTAACTTCCATAGGAATCTTTATAGCTTTATGGTTGCATCATTTATAGGCATCTAATGTGCAGATAGATTAAGTCTATCTGTTTTTTTGTTATTCGTTTACATTTGTTCATTTGAAATGTAATATTTTACAGTAAGAGATTTTTTATAAGGGGTAAAATAATGAAAAGTATATCTAAAAGTAATTCTAAGATTAGATACTTCTTGCTACTATTAATGTATTTAATAATTGTTTCTTTAGTCTTTTATAGTACACCCTCCATGACAATTTTTATGTTATGCTTATTCCTTATTACTATATATTTTATATTTTTATATTATATTAGTTTAAAAGAAGGAATGACGCTAAGAAAAAGAATTCCATACGTTTTCGTAACAATATTTACAGCGTTACTGGTCAATTGGTTATTAGGATCGCCGATTAAGATGCACATTGTAATTATAGCTGTAACATCTACAGCTATTGCTTCACATATAGAGCAAAGAAAGAATATGGAAAAGGAGAATACATATATGGAAAAGGAGAATACATAATTGAAAAAACTTTTATTCATAATATCTTTAATATATCTCTCAGCTTGCAACGTAAATCAAGTTGATACAATGGTGCTTTTAAATGAAAAAGTGACAAAAGTGGAAGTATCCAGATCTAACGGCATAGGGGATGTGAATTTAGATATTCTAACAACGTATGAGGACAAGCCAACCATTAGAATTTTTGAAAATGCTATTAAAAGTGCAGTGCAAAAAGAAGTCACTATACCGAAATCTACACCAGATTATGACTTAATCATTGATTATGGAGACAACTTTCCAAGGCATGCCATCCATTTGTGGCTTGGAAATGATAAAGAACAAAGTATTATGATGTACATGGTTGAAGGTGGAGATACTTACGTCACTTCCATGAAGATAACAAAAGCTTTAAGAGATCTACTACTAAATGCGGAATAGATAAAAGGAGAATAAGCCATTGCCAGGAACAAAAAGAGCTAAAATAAAAATAGGAACGAAAGTGAAAGTAGTTCAAAAGCAAGATCAACGTAGTGGGAAGTTAACGGAAGGTATTGTATCCAAACTACTCACTAATTCCCCAACACATCCTCATGGAATAAAAGTAATGTTACAAAATGGTGTGGTTGGTAGAGTGAAAGAGATTATTGAGTAGCACAAACAAATAAAAACAAATTTCCCCGGAAATAGACATGTGAAGTTGGAAATAGTCGAAAAAATGTTCCCTCCTAATGGTAAAGTTAGGATGGAATATTTTTTTTCGAAATTATTGTAACTTTTTTTGCATAAATGCAGTTGATTGTATGAAGGAGGGAAAAGATGCGAAAAGAAAGAAAAATTGAAGACATTTACATGCTATATATGAAAGATCTTTTTCGATACATTTATTCCCTCTGTAAGAACAAGGAACAAACCGAAGACATTGTTCAAGAAACATTTTATCGAGTGTACATCTATATCGATTCTTATAAAGGAGAAGAAATTAAACCTTGGTTATTTAAAATAGCCTATAATACTTTCATAGATACGTATAGGAAAGAAAGTCGAATGACCTATCTAGACGCT
Organism: Bacillus sp. FJAT-45066; assembly: GCF_002335755.1. Taxonomy (NCBI): domain Bacteria; kingdom Bacillati; phylum Bacillota; class Bacilli; order Caryophanales; family Bacillaceae; genus Bacillus; species Bacillus sp. FJAT-45066. The sequence goes on along the minus strand of NZ_NISQ01000001.1, from coordinate 2,446,687 downwards.
GAATTGTTGAATAATGTAGAGAAAAGTATAGGTGCAGAACAACAATTTTTCCAAAAACATGAAGTAAGTAACTGGTTAAAAGAAGTACATAATCTTTCTATAGAAAAAAGAAATGCAGTAATACTTAGAGACTATCATTCTTTTAGTTATCAGGAGATTTCAGAGCTTTTGGACTTGTCCCTTAGCTACAGAATTTGCATGTGGAAAGGTGCTCTTCTATCTCTGTATCTTCTGTATGTGTACATTCGCCGTTTATGCAGAATACGGAATGTTTCTTAATGCTACGATTGATAAAGAACTAAGAAGTAAGGTAGGTAGTGAGCAAAAAACAGTTGGTAAGTTGTACGGAAGTATGTTTTTTGACATGGTTGATATTAAACGAGAGTGGCTCGATGGACAATACGATATTAACTTAAGCTTTGTGCACCCTGACTTTTTTGATCAAGAGGATCCTCATCTTTTTCCGTTGGAAGATGTATGGAATCTCAGGGATGAAATATGGGGAGTACTAGATCTATTACCTGAAGGAACTGTTTCCGAAGTGGCTATATCCTTTGACCAACTATATTCAATTGATGAAGTATACTCCATATTGAGTCGATATCCAGATTTGGAGATTGTATGGTACGCAATGAATACAGGGAGTGAGGTTGAACACTCCAATCGCTTTGGTCCGTTTTTGCATGCTAGGGAAGGTTTATTTGGTTTAAATGAAAATGCTATATGGGACTTAATGGAGAATAATAATTCAATTCTAGTAAGAGGAGAAGGTAAGCGAAGAGAAGAAGCATTCATTAACAGTCTGGAATTTGTATCTGAGTATGAAAGAAAAGGTTGGATAAGAAGTTATTTTTATGGAGAATCCATTCAAAAGCGGCTAGAATACGTAAAGGAACATGGCTCTAAGAGTTATGGAGTTTGTGTAACAGGCCCAACCAAAGAGTTATTAAAGTTACAAAATGAAGAAAGAATCCAATATGCTTCTTTAGGTGAAGTGGAATGGTGGAATCTGCATCAAAAAGGAATCAGTGGTAGAATAAGCAATTAAAGTTTAAAGAAAAATCCACTCATCATAACAATGGGTGGATTTTTTTTCTATATCAATACTCCGCCTAAAGGTTTTAAACTAAAATAAGCTAATGCTTGATTCACATCAGTGATGCTATAAATCTCATTTTCTATACAATACTGTATGATTAGATCAAAGGTTTCGCTTTCAGATAGCGTATACCCAGCTGAGCTTAGAAGTTCTTCTGCGTCTTTTAATCTTAGTTTTAAGGATAAAACTAAAGATATAACCGTATTCTTGCTAGGCTTATATTCTGGGTTAGAACGGATTTTGGAGAAATGCCTTCTGTCTATGCCAGCTCTTTTATACACATCCGCATCACTTTCTCCTATATTATCGATGAATTGAAAAAGCAACTCTTGTAGTGTTGGCTTCCGTTTTTCCTTAATAAAATTTTCCATATGTATCATTTCAAGGCTTTCTTTAGCTTCAAAGTCTGTGTCGTGGTTTGCTTGTAGTGTAGGTGGATGTAAGTGAAAATCAATGTATTCTTCTAAAGATTTCAACTGTATTTTTGTAAGCATAGCTCTCCTCCAAAATGTCGCTTGTGAGGCGACCAAATTATGGATAAATATAGGTATCATTATAGCATATTCAAATAAATGGAGGTTGAGAGATATGAATAAGAATGTAACAGAAATTGTTTTTCTACTAGATCGAAGTGGTTCTATGTCAGGATTGGAAAATGATACTATTGGTGGTTTTAATGCATTTGTTCAAAAGCAGGCGGGACTAGAAGGGGAAACTTTATTAACTGCAGTCCTTTTTGACGATAAGTATCAAGTTTTATGGGATGGAGTAAATGCGAATGATGTGAAGCTAACAAGTAACGAGTATTACGTAAGGGGCATGACGGCACTCTTAGATGCTGTTGGGAAATCTATATTAACTGTTGGTAACCGATTAGCAATGACAAAAGAAGAAGACAGACCTGGAAAGGTTATTTTTGTTATCACAACGGATGGGATGGAAAATTCAAGTAGTGAGTTTACTTATGGAAAAGTGAAGGAGCTAATTAACCATCAAAAAGAAAAATACAACTGGGAATTCATCTTCATGGGAGCCAATATAGATGTATCAAAAGAAGCAGATAGCCTTGGAATTGACGCAGAAAATGCATTTAACTTTGAAGCATCGGAAAAAGGCGTAGAAGCAATGTACAACATCGTTTGCGAAGCAGTAATGGAAAAAAGAGTATAATTTATTTCAAGAATATTACAAGCGCCAGGCACTTGTAATATTCTTGAAATATTTAAAAGGTGTGTGCTAAGTCTTTTGCTCTTGCGATAGCATTTTCTTTAATTTCTTGTGCTTTGTCTGGCATTGCAGCGTGCCCTTCTACGAACAACCCTTCGAATGAAGGTACTCCGTAAAATTGCATCATGATGTCTAAATAACGGTGTCCCATTTCCATAGCCGCCGCAGGTCCTTCTGAATAAATTCCTCCACGTGCTTGAATGTGAAGTGCTTTTTTATCCGTTAACAATCCTACTGGACCTTCAGCTGTATACTTAAATGTTTTTCCTGCTACTGACACAGAGTCAATGTAAGCTTTTAATACAGGCGGGAAGGAGAAGTTCCATAATGGCGTAACGAATACATACTTATCAACCAAAATAAACTGTTCCACTAGTTCATTTAAACGACCAACTTTTGCTTTTTCTTCAGCAGATAGCTCATCAAAACTTTGCCCAGAACGTAATTTTCCCCAACCATTGAATACATCTACATCAATGTGTGGAATATCTTCCGTATATAGATCTAAATTAATTATTTCATGATCAGGATTCATATCTTTATATGTGTCAATAAAAGCCTTTCCAACTGCCATGCTATAAGACAAAGTATCATCATGAGGGTGTGCTGTAATATATAAAACTTTTGTCATTCTTTAACGTCCCTTTCTCTTACAAATATATTTGTCGTTTTATTTTTGGCCAAAAATTAGAATTTAAGTATTTATTTTAAATGAAAATATCTCAAATTCAAGATTTATTATAAAACATTGAAAATTATTATTCAAATATAATGCACAAAAAAAGAGGACTGTCATAAAGACACTCCGTAATAAGCTAAATTAATTAATCATTATTTTCGATAACGTATGGATTACCGCTAATATTTGCTCTCATCTCTTCCGTTAGTTTGAATGATTCAGTTGCTGTTTCCACTTTAACTTCCCCATACTGTTGGATACTTCCGTCATAATGTAATGGTTTACCTTCCATGTCCAAGCACCTCCATATCTATTAGTATGAACCTTACTAAATTTTTTATTTAAAATGTGTAAGATTATACTTTTGGGCTTTACTACTAACTAAGGGTTTATATTACAATAATAACATAAAATACCTAATTATAGGTTAAATGTCATGAAAAAATCAGAAGAAATTCTTGTGAATATAAATGTATTTTCAAATTTTAGGGCTTTCGTTATCATTAAATTATAGAAGGAGTTGAATATGTTGGAAATCAAAAAAATAACTGCTATAAAACTTGAGGAAAAAATGAAAGAAGAAGAACATACCATCATTTTAGATGTAAGAGCAATAGAAAAATACAATACATATCATATACAAGATGATAACGTGGAGTCGATAAATATTCCCAAAACGATCATTTTGAGTGAAAGTGAAAATAAAATGGACATTCAAAACTTTCTTCCAAAACATAAAGAAATCATAGTTACATGTACAACAGGAAACTCAGCGATGAAGTGTGCAACTATACTTGCTGAGAATGGGTACGATGTTTCGGTTTTAGATGGTGGATTGACTGCTTGGAAAGAACGTGAGGAAACAAAATGATTTTGAAGAATTAGGTCCAAATAAAATATGGCTAAGAGTAGAAGTGGACAACCATCAAACAATTAAATCATAGAAAAGAATCGGAATTATGGGTGGTAACACTTATATAGAAATAGAGCCAGGCATAAGAGGAGAGCATGGTATCTATTCATTAGATGGAACAAAAAAGGATGAATAAGAATAGGATACAATTATTTGTCCTTTTTTTGAAAAAATAATTGTATACATAGATGATAATTGTGGTAAAATTAAGTTAGAACGTATGTTCTTTTTTTAAATTCAAAGGAAGAGGTGCACGTAATGAATGTACATATCCATCCGTATATCGTGTTAGATGGGAACGCTAAAGAAGCAGTTGGTTTTTATTCAAAAGCTCTTGGTGCAGAAGTGATAGGGATACAATCTTTTGGAGATATGCCAGACAACCCAGAATATCCAACTCCTCCAGAAATGAAAGAAAGAGTATTACATGCAAGTTTACAACTAGGAAATGCACGCCTTATGTTTTCAGATACAATGCCAGGCCAACCATACGAACTTGGAAATCAAGTAACAATCGCCGTTACTTTAAGTAATGTCGAAAAATCAAAAGATATTTTTGAAAAATTAAGCGAAAACGGAAAAGTGACAATGCCATTACAAGAAACTTTCTGGAGTCCTTCTTATGGGCAAGTAACAGATAAGTATGGTGTACACTGGCAAGTTTCTGTTGAAGTAGCACATTAAGGAATCGCGAAAAAAGGACTCACTTTGTTAAAAAGTGGTCTTTTTTTATTTGACTATATCTAGGAAAAATTGTAAATTTATTATATACCTCATAAAACTAGGTAGGTGAAGCACAATGTATGATCGTGAACTGATAAAAGGAAGTACTTCCCTCATCATACTCCAGTTATTAACCTCAGGAGATATGTATGGGTATCAAATTGTGAAAGAAATGGGACAACGTAGCGACAATACGCTAGATGTAAAAGAAGGTACTATTTATCCAGGACTACACAAGCTTGAAGAAAAAGGGTACATTACTTCCTACTGGAAAGAACAGGAAAAAGGTCCCGCAAGGAAGTACTATGCAATAACAGAGAATGGGAATGGATTACTTCAAGATAAAAAGAAAGAATGGAATTCCTTTGTAAAAATGATGAATCAAATGTTGGGTAGACATATATGAGCAGAGGAAAAGAATTGTTTCTAAACCAACTTGAAAAGGAACTGGAGTTTCATCCAAACTCTGAAGATATTTTGTTAGAATATGAAGTTCATTATGAATCTAAACTTCGGGATCTGATTTTAACTGGCTTGAGTAAAGAAGACGCGGAAGAAAAAGTGTTAGAACAGCTAGGTAATCCGAAGATAATTGCTTCACAGTTTTGCTACAAGCCTCTTAGTAAAAAGAAGTTGAGTAATGTCACTGTCTCTTTCAATTATTTACTTTTTTTAACTGGAATACTATTAACAATAAGTCTATACAGTAGTGAATTTCCATTTGCTACAACACTCTGGCAAACTTTAGCGCAAAAGAAATGGTTCGTACTATTCTTATATTTTTCTCTTTGGATTGTAGTAGGCTACGCCATTGGAAGGATTTATGGCTTTAACGGAAAGGAAACGTTAAACACTATTCTAAAATTAGCGTTAGTACCGAATGTGATATTAATGCTACTCGTGTTGTACTTTGAGCCGATTAAGAATATTTTTGAACCGTTATTGAGTCCTGCGTTTTTTCTAACATGTGTGATTGTGACAATACTTTTTTATCCTATTAGTAAAATCAGTTATAAATATGGAATAACAAAGGGATAACATCCCTACTTTTTTTAAACACATACATAGAATTACTAGGTATGTATTTATCTATGGAGGTGCAGAAAAGATGCTTATTGGAGTGTTATTTGTATTCTTTTTTGGTATTTTTCCTGTATTGTTAGGAACTTATCTTATTAGTTTATACGTTTTTAAAGATTCAAAGAAAATCCTGATTTTTTTGTATAGTATCCCAGTTGTATTAATCATATTCATTGGAGGCTATATCGTTTACGAACGTAATTACCATTTCGTGAAAAGTACGGACATTCCTTATGAATCACAAGAGGTATTTTATGTTGGTGATGCGATCGAAGACGTAAAAAATTTTTATGGAGAAAATTATTATTCAACGGTTGAACAAGGAATGAGTGTTATTGGATATGTCGATAGAAACCGAAAAATGAACCTTGTATTCTGGCATTATCAAGGAGAGGTATACCAAGTATGGGTGCGAAGAATGGAATAGGAGGTATTAACGGATGTTATTTTTTGATATTTTGTTTAGTACTATTTTTCCTATTGTAATAATTTGCTTTGTTATTTTGATTCTCTATTCTAATAGAAAAAAGAAGGGAAGAAAAGTTGTAATTATATTCTTCATCCTTTACATGGTTGGAAAAGTTTCATACAGCGCTTATCATTCCATCTATTATCCTGCGAAAATGACAAAAGACGTAGAAGTGTACTTGGTTGAGCAGGGCTATAATCAAGAAGACTTTAAAATTGTTGGAACTGAGCGAAATGCGTTTTTAGGGTACTTAGCTCTGGTGGAGTTTTCCGATGAACCTGAAACTTATTATTTCTATCGGTATGAAAGGGAGACAATCTCACAAGTGCTTCATAGTGGATTTGCCGAAAAACATGTAGAGTAGGAACACGAAGAGTAAAGAGAGAGGTGTTATAAGTGTACAAAAATTTTTTAGTGGTTTTTAGTATTTTTATAGTCTTTATAACTGGTTGTAATAATGTTAGTCGTGAAGAAGCTATGAAGAATGTTGAATCAACAAACTTACTTAACGAGAATATTAGTGGTATTAAATTAGGCATGGTAATTACAGATGATGAATTTATAAAAGAACATGGCAGATTTAATTCTTATCCTTATGATGATGAAGATGAGTTACCGTATGAACTACTATGGAACGATAAACTTTTGATTAGAGCACTAAAAGAATCAGGTGAGATTATTTTAATTGCTCCGGAAGAAAAGAATATGTCAGCATCTACTGAGAAAGGTGTCAAGATAGGAACCCCTCTAGAAAATGTCATAGAAGTTTATGGTGGTAACTACTATACCTATGAGGATAATGACCAAGGTTTACACGAAATCGGATATGTTGACCATGAACATAACATCAGTCTGTCTTTTGTGCATTTTTATGGGAAGGTAACGAATATTAGCTTGAGGAAAGATAAACCTTAATAATAATTTGAAGTTAAACACATGAGGATGATGAAGTTGATTTTTACTAAATAACTTAGATTAAACATTATAAGGCCTCTCAAGTTCATTCTCACCACAGAGAAATTCAAAAATGAACTTGATAAGACCACTCAACTTCATTTTCAGCATAGAAAAAGTTCAAGAATGAATTTGATAAGACCACTCAAGTTCATTTTCACCAAAGAGAAGTTCAAAAATGAACTTGATAAAAAAAGAATGAAGCAAAACCAGTGACATAAATTGAAGTGGTCCAAAGAAACTATCGATTATTCTTTGGAGCCAAAACCTTTTTGCGCTTTTGTCCCAGCCTTAATTTATCCTTCGTTTACAGATGTACCGCTGTTTCTATAGCGGTTGAACCGATGATCATTCTACATAAATTATTTTCAAACTTTCCACTTCCAAACAGTTAAGTCTGCCTCCATAAGCACACCCACCATCAATACCGATAATGTTATTTTTGCCGAAATATACTTCAGGGCTGTTATGTAAGTACTTTGTTGGTGTGTGTCCGAAAATAACTGTTTTAGGGCCGGCATAACCTTGGTGAAATTCTTCTCGAATCCATACAAGTGTATGTTGGTCTGTTTCATGAAGTAATGTTGTTGGATGCACCCCAGCGTGTACAAAAATGTGAGTGTCTGTTTCATAATAATAGGGTAGTTCATGAAGAAATTGAATATGTTCTTTAATTTCTTCGTTCATTTCTATAAGATCTGGCATTTCCTCCGTCGTGTACCAAAACTTTGCGTCGTCTTTTGCAATATCGTATCCATAGTTTTGAAGTGTCTTTATACCACCATTGTAATACCATCTCTTTAAACTCATTGGATCTCCTTGAAAAGCGTCCATCATCATTTTTTCATGATTTCCAATCAGGGCGATGGCACCATCTTTCTTCAACTCTATTACTTTATCTATTACTTGTTTTGACTCTAGACCTCTGTCAACATAATCACCTAGGAGTAAAAGTTGGTCGTTTTCACTGTTATATTGAACTAATTTCAATAGTCTTTCGAACTTCTTTAAGTCACCGTGTATGTCACTAATAGCTAGCAGTCGCTTCAAATTTATCACTCCCATTTACCTGTTAAATTTATACTAACACAATGGGGATAATTTAAAGGTAATAATAATAAGTTTGGAGGTTTGGACAATACCAATAAGTATTTCTAGGATATTGCTAGTGCCTGTTACAATTCCAGAATATTTAATAGTGGTATGAACTTTAAAGGTTACAGCTATATTGGGTAAGATAAAAGTAAGTATAATATGGAAAGGTGTGATAAATGTGGAAAGTAAACCTGTCACTGAAATCTTGAGCAATCATAAAGAGTCGATGGTGATCAAGCGATTAATAGGAATGTAAGAGCCAAGGGAAATAAAACCACTGGCTCTTTTGTATTAGAAAATGTGTTCAGGAACAAGGGGATTTTCTTTTACCTTCCATATACAACAACATCAATTGTACTTTCTTCCTCCACTGAAATTTCAGCCAATATAGTCAGTCTTGTCCCTGGAATTGAAAAAACATCTGTACAAGATTCGCCTGGAGCAAGTTTGAATTTTTTTAATGGAATAAGTAATTCACGTTCTTCTGTAAGCACAAACTGAAAGTGAACAGTTGCCTCAGAATCACTTTGATTTTCTGTAGTTATACGTATTTCATCGTAATAAGCAACATAAATACTCTTTTTAGGAAAACGGCTCGTTACGTTCGTTACCCCTTTTCTGACCGTTTGCCCACCTAAAGGGGTTCGGAAAATCATCTTCGTTCCTTTTGTGTACTTTTGCCCAACATAAAATTGATCTCTACTATCCAACGGAAACACTCCTTTTCTATTAGTAGATGTAATAGAGTTGCTAGAGGAGTAGTTAATATACCCAAAAAATAAAAAAAGGCTATAGTCCATCGCTATTACAACAGTGCTACTAGACTACAGCCTTTTTCAATATTACAGATTTGTTAAAAGTGCCTGGCACCTGTAAAAATATTGCAATACCTGTGTAATTTTTGTTACTTCAATAGTTTTCTTACCCATTTTACTTTGTCGCCATATGGTGGGAAGGCAAGGTTTGAGCCGATTTTCGTGCTTTTCTTTAGGATGCTTTTTTCGTGGGAGAAGACGTTAAAACTATGTTCTCCGTGGTAAGCACCAATTCCTGAGTTACCAACACCACCAAATGGTAGATTTGGGTTAGATACATGTGAGATCGTGTCGTTAATGCAGCCGCCACCAAATGAAACACGTTGAAGCACTTCTTTTTCCGCATCAGCGCTTTCAGTAAACATGTATAGGGCTAGTGGTTTTGGGTGCTCATTTATCATAGAAATCGCATAATCAAGCTCCGTATATTCAAGTATAGGAAGAATTGGTCCGAAAATCTCGTCTTCCATACAAGCGTCATCCCAGTTAACTCCATCCAAAATAGAAGGTTCAATGTATAAATCACCCCTATCAACTCTACCACCGTAAACTAGTTTCTCACGGTCGCGTTCCACTATAGAAACTAATCGATCAAACTGTCTTTCATTCACTATACGACCGTAATCTGGACTCTCCGAAGCATGCTCCCCGTAAAACTCTTTTATTGCTTCTTTCATCTTTGAAATCAGTGAATCTTTAATGCTTTTATGTGCAAGCACGTAGTCAGGTGCAATACACGTTTGGCCGGAATTCATTAGTTTACCCCAAGCAATTCGCTTTGCTGCTAAATCTAAGTTGGCTGTAGAGTCAACAATTACAGGGCTTTTTCCTCCAAGTTCCAAAGTTACTGGAACTAAGTTTTTCGCAGCAGCTTCCATGACAATTTTTCCAACAGGGACACTTCCTGTAAAGAAAATCTTGTCAAAAGGAGCATGAATTAAGGTAGAAGTTGTTTCTCGTTCCCCTTCAATCACCCGAATATAGCGCTCATCAAAATTTTCACTAATTATTTTGTTGATCAAAGCGGAAACATTTGGTGTGCTTTCGGAAGGCTTTAACACGACACAATTACCAGCAGACATTGCTCCAATTAATGGCTCCATCACAAGTTGGAATGGGTAGTTAAACGGGCCGACTATTAACACAGTGCCATAAGGTTCTTTCATTAAGTAGCTTTTGGATGGCATTTGATAAACTGGCGTTTTAACTTTCTTTGGCTTCATCCATTTTTCAATATTTTTCGTCATCGATCGAATGGTGTCTAATACAAAACCAATCTCCGTTGTATACCCTTCGAATTCACTTTTTCTCAGATCCTTATACAAAGCATCTAGTATCTCTTTTTCAGAGGACTGAATCGCTTCTTTTAATTTATTTAATTGCTCTATGCGAAAGCTTGCTTGAAAGGTGTGACCTTCTCTAAAAAAATCTTTATGTTCTTTCAAAATCACATTCATGTTTTGTTCGGTAAGTACTTTCATAGTTTAGGCCCCCTATTTTTATTCCTTATTTATATTCAAAGGTTTAAATATTTAAACCAACCAAATTTTTATCAGTTTTAAAGACAATCTTTTTCTACGGATTCAATTAATTGTTTTAATAATGTTAATGAATCTTCAAGTGCTAATGAATAAAACCGCTGAGTACCTTGTTGTTCTACTTTTATAAGGGCGTTACTTTTAAGAATTTTTAAATGATGAGAAATAGCTGGGCGAGATAAAGAAGAGTAGCCTGTTATATCATTTACTGTTAATTTTTTATGTTCACCTAAAAGCAAAATAATGTCTTGTCGATGTGGATCACTTAACGCCTGAAAAGTGGGAATACATGTGCGTAGTATGTCCAAAGCTTTTTGCCCCATCTATTAAACCCCCTTTTATAAAGTTTAAATGTTTAAAAGTTTAAACGCTTTGTTCAGATTAAATTTAGCATGTAGGTATAAATAAATCAATTAGCGAAGAATGGATAATAATGCATGCAAAAGGTGTCAGTGATAAAATTAAAGTGAATTTGCAAATTGCATTTATAGTTGGCATAAAAGGAGATGGATATAATGGCTAAGGATGAACTGCTACAGGCTTACAAAGATGCAAACTATCAGCTACATGGACACGGTATAAGAAATATTCAAGTTTTACAAAAAGCAATCATGTCGCTGGACGAGGACCAAGAAAGTGATATGTATGGACAAGGTAAAATAATTGAAGAATTTCAAGAGAAAATGGCGGATTTTTTAGGGAAGGAGTCAGCAGTGTTTTTCCCGAGTGGGACAATGGCCCAACAAATCGCATTAAGAATATGGGCGGATGAAAAACACAAATATAAAGTTGCATACCATCCACTTTGTCATCTCGAAATTCATGAAGAGGATGGGTTGAAAGAGTTACATAAGATCGAGACCGTATTATTAGCAGACGAAAGTAGAGTTATAGAATTAGAAGATGTCGTTAACATGCAAGAGGATATAGCATGCTTATTATTAGAATTACCACAACGAGAAATCGGAGGCAAGTTGCCTAGTTATGAAATGCTTGAATCAATCTCTAGTTATTGCAAAGAAAGAGGAATTAGACTGCACCTAGATGGAGCAAGGCTTTACGAAGTTTTACCATATTATAAGAAAACTGCTTCTGAAATTTGCCGTTTGTTTGATAGTGTATACATTTCTTTTTATAAGGGCATTGGTGGGGTAGCGGGTGCCATTCTCGCTGGAAGTCAAGAGTTTATGAAAGAGTCGAAAATTTGGAAAAAGCGGTACGGAGGAGATTTGATTAGTCTATATCCTTATATTGTGGCTGCGGATTATTACTTTGAAGAAAGACTTCATAAGATGGAGCAATATTATAGAGCGGCAGTAGAACTTGCAAAACTTTATAATGGTTGTTCAAAAGTGTCAACTATCCCTGAAATTCCTGTTTCTAACATGTTCCATGTTCATATTGATGCTCCAAAAGAAGTTTTACAGCGCATTTTTACTGAGTTATATAAGGAAACAGGTATAGGAATCACAGGGTATATTAAAGAGAAAAGTGATGGGAATAGTACGTATGAAGTAAGTATAGGGGACCAATATAATAAAATTCCTAAAGAAACATTAAAGAACCTTTTTGAGCAATTGAATGAAGAGTTAAAGTAAATGAAAAGGACTGCTCTCGATTAAAGAGGCAGTCCTAATTTTTATGCTTGTAATTTAACTTTTAATTTTTCTAACATATCAACCGTCATCTTCTCTAAATTGTAGTCGGCTTTAAAGCCCCACTCTACTTTTGCACATTTAGAGTCGATAGAATTTGGCCAACTGTCTGCGATAGCTTGACGAACTGGATCTACCTTGTAGTCCATTTCAAAAGAAGGAATATGTTTTCTAATCTCAGCAGCAATTTGTTCTGGCTCAAAGCTCATTGCTGTCACATTAAACGAGTTACGATGAGATAACTTAGTTGCGTCTGCTTCCATTAAATTAACAATCGCATTTAACGCATCAGGCATGTACATCATATCCATGTATGTACCTTTGTCGATGTAAGAAGTGTAACGACCATTTTTAATTGCTTCATAATAAATTTCTACCGCATAGTCAGTAGTTCCGCCTCCTGGAGGTGCTACATAAGAAATTAAACCAGGGAAACGAAGTCCACGAGTATCTACTCCGAACTTATGGAAGTAGTAGTCACATAATAACTCACCAGAAACTTTGTTCACACCATACATCGTAGTTGGGCGCTGAATAGTATCTTGTGGTGTTAAATCTTTCGGTGTCATTGGACCGAATGCACCAATTGAGCTTGGTGTAAAGAATTGTGTATTAAGTTCACGAGAGACTTCTAACGCGTTTACTAATCCTCCCATGTTCAAGTTCCATGCTAATAACGGATTTGCTTCGGCTGTCGCAGATAATAGAGCAGCTAAATGAATAACTGTATCTACTTCATGGGTTTTAGCAATTTCAAACATTAATTTTGCATCTGTAACGTCTAATATTTCAAATGGACCAGATTCCGTAATGTCACTACCGTTGTTACGAATGTCTGTTGCAATAACGTTTTCTGCTCCGTAATTTTCTCTTAATTTAGATGTAAGCTCAGAACCGATTTGGCCAAGAGCACCAGTAATTAATATTTTTTTCATTTTGAAAATCCCCCAATGCATTCTAGCTGATTAATCAATACTTGAGGGGAAATAGAATATTTCCCCTCAAGTACTGTTGTATTACTTAATAACACCTAATTCTTTTCCAACCTTCTCGTAAATAGCAATAGCGTCGTCTAACATATCTTTTGTATGTGCGGCAGTTGGCATGTTACGTACACGACCTGTTCCTTTTGGTACAGTCGGGAATACGATTGATTTTGCGTACACGCCACTTTCGAATAGGCGTTTACTGAATTGTTGCGTTAACGTTTCATCCCCGATGATACAAGGAGTGATTGGTGTTTCGCTATCACCGATATCAAATCCTAAAGCTTTAAGGCCTTTTTTCAAGTAGTCTCCGTTTTCCCACAACTTATCATGAAGCTCTGTGCTTTCCATGATGATTTCTAAAGACTTAATACACGCTGCGATATCCGCTGGTGGTAAAGAAGTAGAGAATAAGAACGGTCTGCTTCGAACTTTTAACCACTCAATTAACTCTTTTTTACCTGCAACGTATCCGCCAACAACACCGATTGCTTTTGAAAGTGTTCCAATTTGGAAGTCGACTTTGTCAGATAGACCGAAATGTTTTACCGTCCCAGCACCTTTTCCTAAAACTCCAGAACCGTGAGCGTCATCTACATATGTTATAAGATCAAACTCTTCTGCAATTTCCACGATTTCTGGTAGCTTAGCGATGTCCCCATCCATTGAGAATACCCCATCAGTAATAACCATGATTTTGTTATATAGGCCTGACTCTTTTGCTTCCTTCGCTTTTGCACGTAAATCGTCCATGTCAGAGTGTTTTACACGAATGATTTTCGCTTTAGATAAACGACAGCCATCGATAATAGATGCGTGATTTAATTCGTCAGATAAAATTGCATCGTTTTTGTCCATAACAGCTGAAATAGCTGCCATGTTACAGTTAAAACCAGATTGGTAAGCAATTGCTGCTTCCGTATGTTTGAATTTTGCAATTGTCTCTTCTAATAGAACGTGAAGCCCTAGTGTACCGTTGATTGTACGAACTGCTCCTGCTCCAACACCTAAATCTTCGATCGCTTTAATCGCTACTTCTTTTAATCTTTCATCTGTTGCCAACCCTAAATAGTTGTTAGAAGAAAGGTTGATTAACTCTTGTCCACCAATCTTAATTTTTGGTCCATTTGGACTTTCTAAAGGATCAATGACGTTAAAAAGACCTTTTGATTTTAAATCTTCGAGGTTTTCTTGTAAAAAACTATCTAAAATAGTACTAGACATATGTATTCCTCCTTAAATATATAGATTTGTTTCTTTGCAAACGCTTTCGTGTACACCTTAAAAAGATAAATGTTTGTTTCAGGTGGACATATGGAAGTGCTGTTAAATGTTAATATTAAAAGTAATCACAATAAATACTTTAACATATATTTTTATAAATGTTTATACCCAAAAGACAAATTTCCAACTTTCAAATACCAACATATTATACCCAAAGTAACCTAGTATTACGATAACTTTACAGGTGCCTTTACAGGTGCCAGGTACTTGTAACATTGCTGTAACAAACAAAAGATCCAACACTTTAGTGAAAAGTGTTGGATCTTTTTAATCAAGCAATTAAAAGCTTCGATCGGTATATTAATAGTATCAGTTCTCTAGTACCGGTGGTTTCCTATGCTTTGTTTTTTGCTCATAGGCATAGCCGATTTGAATGAGTTTTCCTTCTTCGTATGCACCTGAAGTAAACGTTGCGCCGATTGGTTTGCCTTCAGAAGAATAACCTGCTGGTACTGTAATGGAAGGATAACCAGCTTTTGCAGGTATACCGGCGCCAAAGTTGTTAGGTGTTAAAATTGCATCGAGGGAATAAGTTGCTAATGTTGCATCTATTCCTTGTTCTTGTGAAAGATATATATCCTTCTCTCTACTTAATACGTATTCTTTCTCTGTTAAAGATCCACTTGTGTCTTCACATTTTGTTAGCAAAGTTTGTCCGTATTTTAACCGTGTGTTCGGTTCTTGTAAGTTAAATTCTATGACTTCTTTCAAGTTAGAAACGGGCACGTCCCTGCTAGTAGTTTTTAAGTATGCGTTCAAATCTGGCTTAAATTCATATATTAAAGTATTGTAGTCCCATTTTTCCTTACTAGAAGGAATTTCAACTTCCTCCACAACCGTAGCTCCAAGAGCTCTTAAATCTCCTATTACACTTTCCATTAACCCTTTTTCCTCCTCTGTTAAATAAGAGAAAAATGGATCTTTTGCCACACCGATTGTGATGCCGTTAAGATTTTCCGATTGTAAAAAATCTTCATAAGATTTGTTGATAATTGGATTAGTTAAAGTAGCAGGGTCACTGCTATCTTTTTCAGAAATTACCGATAATAAAAGGGCCGCGTCTTTCACAGTTCTAGCCATTGGGCCGGCAGTATCTTGGCTATGTGCAATTGGAATGATACCAGTTCTACTTACTAATCCTACTGTTGGTTTTATTCCTACTAAAGAATTAGAGCTAGCTGGACTTAAAATAGAGCCAGACGTTTCGGTTCCTATTGCAACAGTTGCGAAGTTAGCGGCAATTGCAGCGCCTGAACCACTGCTAGAACCTCCTACATCAAAATTCCCTGGTCCGTAAGGATTTTGAACCTGGCCTCCTCGGGAACTATACCCACTAGGCATGTTTTCCGACATAAAGTTTGCCCATTCGGTCATATTGGTTTTGCCTAAGATAACAGCACCAGCTTTTCTAAGTTGCGTTGCGACAAAAGAATCTTGTTCAGCCACATTAGCAGCCAAGGAAAGTGAGCCTGCACTCGTATGCATCTTATCTGCTGTATCTATGTTATCCTTCAGTAGAACTGGAATGCCATGAAGTGGGCCGCGTGCACCTGAACAAACTCTTTCAACATCCAAGCTTTCCGCAATCTGAACGGCATCGGGGTTCACTTCTAAAATCGAATTGATGCCACTACCTTCTTTGTCATAAATTGCAATTCTATCTAAATACATTAAAACTAAATCGCGAGAAGTAATTTTTCCCTCTTCCATATCCCTTTGCAACATACCAATTGTCGCCTCTAATAAATATTCTTTAGAATAAGCAACTAACCTAGGATTCCACATAAACTTTACACCCCTACTCTTTCCTAATCTAAACTAACCTAACTTAACTTAACTTAACTTAACTTAACTTCCTTCTAAACTTACCATTAACCCCATTCTACCTAATATAGAAAGTTCTGAAAATAAAAAAGTTTTGTTACAGAAATATTAAAAGTGCCAGGCACTTTTAATATTTCTGTAACTTTTCCCATAACAGTATTTGAGTATATGGTTATGGTTCTTGTAAACTAGATATAGTTGATTAAGTCTTAGATAGAAAAGGTGTTATATTATGAAGAAAATAGTAGTAATTGGCGGGGGGATTGTTGGGGCATCGACAGCATATCAGCTTGCGAGAAGTGGTGTAGATGTTACGTTAGTAGATAGATTTGATAAGGGACAAGCAACGGATGCAGCGGCAGGAATTATCTGTCCTTGGATTTCCCAACGAAGAAATAAAGCTTGGTACGGACTTGTTAAAGGTGGCGCTCGCTTTTATCCAACTTTAATAGAACAATTAGAGCAAGATGGAGAAACAAATACAGGCTATAGGAAAGTAGGAGCATTAAGTCTTCATTCCGATCCTCTGAAATTAGAAAAAATGGCAGAACGTGCACATAAAAGAAGAGAAGACGCCCCTGAAATTGGGGATATTAAAATATTATCTCCAGAAGAAACAAATAAACTATTTCCACCGTTATCAACGGAGTATGGGGCTGTGTTCATTAGCGGCGCTGCTCGCGTGGATGGTAGAGCTTTAAGAAATTCACTGATTAATGCAGCTGAAAAAAGAGGGGTTAAATGTATTAGAGGTAGTGCATCGATTAACTTTTACCAAAAACAAGTCACCGGAATTACAGTTAATGAAGAAGTATTCGAGGCAGAGGAAGTAATAGTTGCTGGAGGAGCTTGGTCAAAAGAACTACTCGACCCTCTAGGAATAGAATTTCTAGTTAAACCACAAAAAGCACAAATAGTGCATTTAGAAATGGAAAATGCCAATACTGAAAACTGGCCAGTTGTTATGCCTCCGAATAATCAATATATTCTTTCCTTTGGTGGAGGGAAAGTAGTGGTAGGTGCTACACATGAAGATAATGTTGGATTTGATTTTCGAGTTACCCCTAGTGGACTTAATGAAATATTTAGTAAAGCATTAGAGGTTGCTCCTGGACTTGGTCAAAGTACATTGGTAGAAACAAGAGTAGGGTTCCGACCATTCACACCAGGCTTTTTACCGGTATTAGGAAGAGTACCGAACTTAAGTGGAGTGTTAGTTGCAAATGGATTAGGTGCGTCTGGATTAACAAGCGGACCATATATAGGAGCAGAATTAGCGAAGCTAGCCATTGGGAAACAAACAGAATTAGACTTATCATTATATGATGTTAAGGGGGCTATAGAGTAGTAATTGAAAATGATTTTGTTACGTGATATAACAAAATGTGTAATTTTTTAAGCTAATTTATCGTGAAAGTGATATAATCTGAATTATAGTAAAAACTATATTTTTGTAAGGTTTAAAGTGAACTACAATGAGTTTCTTCATGTATTACTTCAAACTGCAAAACGAAAATAAATGAATTGAACTTACATAGCAAAAGATAAAGGTAAAGGTTATGAAAAGATGGAGTGTGATGAAAGCCAGTGGGTATTCGGTTTAGAAGAAGTATTCCAAATTTGTTCACGTTAGGTAACTTGTATTGTGGATTTTTATCCATTGGATTTGCTGCAGATGGCCAATATAGCAACGCTGCAATTTTAATCCTAATTGGTATGATGTTAGATAGTATGGATGGTCGCGTTGCGAGAATGTTAAGAGCAGAAAGTGAGTTAGGAAAAGAATTAGACTCACTTGCAGATGTAGTTACATTTGGTGTAGCACCTGCATTTCTAGTGTATTATACATATTTTTTTCAGTTCGGCTTAATTGGATTCATGGTGGCTGGTGTGTTCCCCTTATTTGGAGCGTTCCGACTAGCGCGATTCAACGTTAGTACATCTAATTCATCTGGAAAATATTTCACAGGTGTTCCAATCACAGCTGCAGGGGGAATCTTAGCATTATTAACCCTATTTGGTGGCAAATTCCCTGAAATATTAACAACTGTTATTTTTACAGCACTTTGTTTCTTAATGATAAGTAAAATTAAAATACCTAGCTTTAAAGAAATACCACTTCCGAAATATGGTACGATTGTAACACTATTTTTAGGAAGTCTTTTATATGTTATATATAAAGGAACATATGCACAGTTTCCTTATTTAATTTACATTGCGACACCACTATATTTTGCTTACTTAGCATATCGCTTTGTAAAAGGTAAAAATAAAAAAGATATTGACTAAAACAAAGGTATAGTAAAACTCAAATTAGCATAAATATATACAAAGTTAAAGCTCATCCGCACACGTGGATGAGCTTTCTTCATCACTTTGGAAATGTAAAAATATACAAAAAAAGTAATCTTATTGTCATATTATTTTTCAACAAATAAAAATTGTGTTACAATCAAAATACGATTGTATCAATCTATTATAGTACATATCTAGTTCTAAAACATGTTAATTTCAAGGGTGTAACAGCTCTTGTAAATTATAGAATGCTTTCAAAAAAACAATAGAGGGGGAATAATTTTGAAAAAGCATAGTTTACTATTAATTTTAATGCTAGTAGTTGGTATGGTATTAGCGGCTTGTGGTACATCCAACAAAGGCGGTACTACTGGTGGAGAAGATGGAGACGGTTGGGTAAGTGACATCACGATCTTAACTGGTGGAGAGCAAGGGGTTTACTTCCCATTAGGTGGAGCGATGGCTCGTATTATTACGGACAACGTTGATAATGTAACTGCAACTGGAGTTTCAAGTGGTGCTTCTGTTGTAAACGCAAACGACATTCACGATGGAAAAGCAGAAATCGCATTAGTACAAAATGATATCGCTTTCTATGCACATGAAGGTTCTCAAATGTTCACGGACAAAACAGATAATTTCTACGGAATTGCTACTCTTTATCCAGAAGTTGTACAAATTGTTACATCTGCTAGCAGTGGAATTACTACTGTTGAAGATTTAAAAGGTAAGCGTGTTGCTGTAGGTGACCAAGGTTCTGGTGCGGAAGCAAACGCTCGACAAATTTTAGAAATTCATGGAATTACGTATGATGATATTACGGCAGAATATATGGCATTTGGTGACGCTGCAAATGAAATCCAAAATGGAAACATTGACGCAGCATTCATTACAGCTGGTACTCCTACAGGTGCAATTGAAGCGTTAAAAACAACTACTGACGTTGCAATTGTAAGCATTACGGCTGATAAAGTTAAAGAATTATCAGATAAATACCCTTACTACACTAGCTTCGACATTCCTGCAAGTGTTTATGGTACAACTGTAGATGCAACTACTGTAGCTGTTCAAGCTATGATTATTGTATCTAAAGATTTATCGGATGACCAAGTATATGAAATGACGAAAGCTTTATTTGAAAACTTAGATGTATTAGCTGGTACTCACGCACGTGGTGGTGACGTATCTTTAGAGACTGCGTTAGACGGTATGTCTATCGAAGTTCACCCTGGAGCACAACGCTATTACGATGAGGTTAAGTAATAGAGTTGAACATAAAGGAGGGGCATTGCAACTTAGCAATGCCCTTTCCTACCTTAAAAAGAAAAAAACAATAGTAGTAGTAAGCTTCATACTCATGTCCACGCTTTTCATGTTGTACCTTCCAAGTCCTCACAAATTCCTTGTTATTGAAGAAGTGAAAACAGGGGACATATTGTGGCAAAGAGAAATCAAACCAGATGATTGGTTTCGACACGAGTATATACATTCTGTTGAACTATCATTAGTAATAGAGAAGTTTAAAGTAGACGAGTCTGGTCAAATTTTTGCAATGGAAAGCTGGACTAGATCGTTTGGTGCTGGAATGCCTTATGAACAAAAAGGCACAGTGGAAATGAAAGACGGCTTTTATATCTTAAAAGATTTATATGACCCAATAGATGTTATTCATATGATGCCTTCTCACCTTCACCTTCACACTTTTCATTTCAAGGAGGAAGAAGTTGTTTTATCAGAACCACCGTACACAAGAAATCATATAAAATTCGCCATTATACATGTTAAATGGATCGAATATTTTCATTGGAAACTAAAGAGTTAGTTTTCCTTGAAAGAAAGGAGCGAATGTGATGAAAAACAATAAACACGATAAGATAGAAGTTGCGAAAGCACTAGAGCTTGAAGCAAGTGATAGGATCTTAACAGGTAAATGGGCAATGATTATACTTGTGGCTAGTTTAGTTCTATCTATCTACCACTTTTACACAGCAGGTTTTGGACTGCGAGTAGGAACAAGAACTCATTTGATTTTTCACTTAACAATGGGTTTAACCCTGGTATTCTTAATGTTCCCGATTAAAAAAGGACTAAACCAACGATCTATTCCTTGGTATGACTTAGTTTTAACAGGATTTGCAATTTTAGTAGGTACTTATATTATACAAAACCAACAATCGCAATCGATTTTAAGTGCTAGACCGTCCGATTTAGATGTTTGGGTAGGGGTTGCGCTAGTTGCTTTGGTTTTAGAGGCAACCAGAAGGGTAGTAGGTAAACCACTTGTTATCATAGCGGGTTTCTTTATCGCCTACTACTTTTTGGGAGAACACTTCTATGGAGCATTTCGACATGTTCGTGCAGACTTTGACCGTTTCTTCTACGAAATGGCCTACACAACAGCTGGTATTTTCGGGACACCAATTAACGTTTCTGCAACATACGTATTTATCTTTATTTTATTCGGAGCTATCTTAGAATCCACAGGTGCTGGTAAAATGTTTATCGACTTAGCATTACGTGCCTTCGGTAAATATAAAGGTGGACCAGCAAAAGCAGCCGTTGTAGCAAGTGGTATGCTAGGAAGTATTTCTGGTAGTTCTACAGCTAATGCGGTTACAACCGGAACATTTACTATCCCATTAATGAAAAAAGTAGGATTCAAGCCACACGTTGCCGGTGGTATTGAAGTAGCAGCTTCATCAAGTGGTCAATTCTTACCACCAATTATGGGTGCTGCGGCATTCTTAATGATTGAATATACGAATATCCCATATGCAGAAATAATTAAAAGTGCATTCATTCCAGCGATCCTTTGTTATGTAGCCATTCTAGTAATGGTTCACTTTGAAGCTTCAAGAGATAATATTCGAGGACTGAGAAAAGACGAACTAGTTTCTGCAAGAAAAGTTATGCTACAACAAGGGTATTTAATCTTTCCAATTGGAGTATTACTATACTTCTTAATTGGAGGGGCAACTGTACCAAACGCAGCATTCTTCTCCATCGTAGTAATATTAGTTCTTGCATTCTTTGCACACCGATTTAAAGAAAGAATTGGTCGAAGCTTACTTTATGCAGCTATCTTAATTGGTTTTGCATACAGTTTAGGGTACGTAATTGATTTTCTTAACCAATTCTTAAAAAGAGATATTATGTGGCGAAATGAAATTCCATTATTAATTGTATTAAGCTTAGTCATTGCAGTGGTATTCGCTGTTGGACAAAAGAAATTAAAAGTAGAAGCAGCACCAGTACGATATGGACTACGTGAACTAATTAACGGATTTGAACTTGCAGCTAGAAACTCTCTAGCCGTAATCGTAGCCTGTGCAACTGCTGGTATATTGATTGGGGTAGTTAACTTAACAGGTCTTTCTTTAAAACTATCCAACATGATTATTTCTTTCTCAGGAAATGCAACAGCTCTACTACCGTCATTCCTAGTTTTTGAAAATACACAGCTATACATTGCATTAATTTTAACTGTCTTTGCTTGCTTAATCCTTGGATTAGGTCTTCCTACAACAGCAACATACGTTATTTTAGCTGCAATGATCGCACCAGCACTTGTACAATTAGGTGTACCGGTACTCGCGGCTCACCTATTCGTACTATACTACGGTGTACTTGCGGATGATACACCGCCAATTAACTTACCAGCTTATGCAACAGCTGGAATAGCCAAGGCTGAACCAATACGTACTGGTGTTCAAGGATTCAAGTTTGACTCAGGCGCGTTATTATTACCGTTCGCCTTTGCAACGAACCCGACTATTCTATTGTTAAACCCGGAAGCATCCTGGTTAGACGTTGGTATTAACATATTCACTGCCCTAATCGGTATTATTGCATTTGCTTCTTTCATTCAACGTTGGTTTTTTGTTGAATATCAATGGTATGAAAGACTAGCAGCACTAATTGCAGCAATCTTACTAATTAACGGTAACTGGATTACCGACATTACAGGTATCACCATTGTTGTAGCGTTATTCTTATATCAATACGCTCGTTCAAAAAAAGTAAAGCCAATGAACGAAAATGTGCAAGCATAATAAAATAAGAAAACCTCTTCTTCTAATAGGAGAGGTTTTTCTATATAATAAATGACAAACTATAAAGTAATAGCTCAATTAATTGGAGGATTTAAAAATGGAACAACTATCTCAAAAATTAGCTCAAACACAATTAGATGCCTATAACAATGGAGACATTGAAACATTTCTCTCGGTATATAGTGAAGATGTACAAATTCTCGATTTCCCATCAAACGAATTAGTTTATGAAGGTATCGATAAAATGCGTGAACGTTATTCTAACCTATTCAATCAAAATCCAAATCAACACGCTGCCCTTGTATCGCGAATGGTAAAAGGCAATATCGTAATTGACCATGAGCATGTAACCGGCAGAGCAAATGGCGTAGAAGTTTTTGCAATCGCAATGTACGAAATAAAAGAAGATAAAATTTCTAAAGTTTGGTTTGTAAAATAACACGTGTTTTTAATAAAGCCCTATTGAACACCTATATGAAAAAATGATAAGTTTAAACGTAGGTAAAATACATAATATCGATGAGTAGCAAATGAATTCGTCGAAGTGAAACATAAAGGAGAATGACAAATGGAAAAAGTATTAGTTTTTGGTCACAAAAATCCAGATACAGATTCAATTACATCTGCGCTTGTTTATGCAGAATTAAAAAGACAACTAGGAATGGACGCTGAGGCTGTTCGTTTAGGTGAAGTAAACGAAGAAACAAAGTTCGCTTTAGAGCATTTCGGTGTACAAGCACCTCGTTTAGTAGAAACAGTTGCGAATGAAGTGGAAGCGGTAATTTTAGTAGACCATAATGAATTCCAACAGAGTGCAATTGACATTAAAAATGTTCAAATTGCAGAAGTTATTGATCACCACCGTGTGGCTAATTTTGAAACAAAAGATCCTTTATACTTCCGTATAGAGCCAGTTGGATGTACAGCAACTATTTTAAACAAAATGTTCAAAGAGAACTTAGTACCTGTTACAAAAGAGCTTGCAGGATTAATGCTTTCTGCAATCATTTCTGACTCCCTGTTGTTTAAATCGCCAACTTGCACAAAAGCAGACGTAGAAGCAGCGCACGAGCTTGCTGAAATCGCTGGTGTGAACGCCGAAGAGTATGGACTTCAAATGTTAAAAGCTGGTGCTGATCTAAGTCAAAAAACAATCGAACAACTATTAACTATTGACGCTAAAGAATTTTCTATGGGTACTGCAAAAGTAGAAGTAGCTCAAGTAAATACAGTAGATACTAATGATGTACTTTCTCGTCAATCAGAAATCGAATCAGCTATCAACACTGTTCTTGAAGCTAAAAACTTAGACTTATTTGTCTTAGTTGTAACAGACATTCTAGATAATGATTCCGTTGCACTAGCTTTAGGTAAGGAAGTTAGAAAAGTAGAAGAAGCATTCGGTGTTTCCCTTGATAACAACACAGCTACATTAAAAGGTGTTGTTTCTCGTAAGAAACAAATTGTCCCACCTTTAACAGCTGCATTTACAAAATAATTCGACATGAAAATAATAGTGATTTAATTTCATAATAGCGTTTCGTTAATTACACTTAAATATTCCTGTTTTTTGCAATGTTTCCCGACACATATGGATAGTGATAATACATTATTCAACTCACTCAAGTACTTGTTCTTATGAAAATAAGAATGGGTACTTTTTTTATATCCCCGTAAGAGTGTATGGACCATATTAGATAGAATGTTCCTATCAGTCTATGGAAACATACTAATAAAGCACATCTATTATTAAAGTATTCAAATAATAATGATAAAATAGAACTAATTGGGTAAAACAGATTACTTTTCATAATCGATAAAGTTCAAATGGTGAATATTAGAAAAACAACATAGTATGCAAATAAAGTCTATTTAAAAATATGGCTGTTTTAAAGGTTAATGTTGATTTTTGATACCTTACAAGCGGTTGATTTCTACGCATATCGTAGACTCCTCGAAAATGCTACTGCATTTTCTTCGTGCGATGTATCGCTGCCGTAGCTTTCCTTGTCCTGCGGGAGAAGCGGGGAGCGGGTGACCTCGCAGGCAAAGCCGAGGAGGCTCCCGGCCCGCCCGCGGAAAGCGAAGATATGCGCGGAAATCAACAGAGATCTTTAACATAGCCAAAATAAAACACGTTAAAAGTAATGCAATGAAAGTTGGTGCAACAGTGGAGAAATACAGGGAAAAATTGATGGCAAATATCAGAAGTCAATTGAGAGAGTGGTTTGAGAATAATAAGTTAGTAGCTAATGAAGAATTAGAGAGGTTTCTGCACTCTTTAGCTGGTACAGCAAAAACAATAGGTTTAGATGAATTAGGTAACTTTGCCACCACACAACTTGATAATCTAATAACCCAAGACAAAAAAGATTACTGGAACGAAACGGAATTACAAGAGTACTTATTACCTATTATTCGTATTAGCTATAGCGAAGAACTATTAGATATTGACTTAGAAAATGAACCAGAGCGTGACTATATAAAAGGACAACCTGTTATTCTCATAATAGATGATGAAACATCCTTACTAATGTATTTAAAAGAAACATTAGAAGGAGAAGGCTATCAAGTTTTTGTAGCTGCTTCTCACGAAAAGGCATTGTCATTTTTTTATGAAATCAAACCAGACTGCTTAATACTTGATATTCATATGGGTGGCTGGAATGGCTTAAACACATTGGAACAGTTAAAGGAAAAGCTCCAACAACTGTTTATCCCATCAATAGTAATGAGTGTAGACAATGAGAGTGAGACAAGAATCAAGGCGTTTGAACTTGGAGCAGATGATTTTATTCCAAAGCCTTTTGATATAAAGGAATTTAAGGTTCGAGTGGATCGACAATTACAACGAAAACGACATATAGAAAGTATCTTGTTAATGGATGAACTGACACAAATATTTAATCGTAAATATTTGGAACAATCGTTTGCACAATTACATGCAGAGTTTAACCGAACCGGCATTCCGTTTTGCCTTGTAATGCTTGATATAGATTATTTTAAAAAAGTGAATGACACATATGGACACATTATTGGGGATGAAATCCTTCAACAGTTTGCTTCTTTTGTAAAAGGGAAAGTCCGAATTAATGATGTAGTTGCTAGATTTGGAGGAGAAGAATTTACACTGTTATTGCCCAACACACAACGTGAAGATGGAGAAACGTTACTACAAAGAATTCTACATGATTTTAGTAAAGAAGTGTTCCATGCAAATGGGAGTACATTTTCTTGTACGTTTTCTGCAGGGGTTGTTCAAGTGGAACAAAGTCAAAAATCGATTTCATTTTGGCTGGACAAAGCAGATCAAGCATTATACGAAGCGAAGCAAACAGGTAGGAATAAAGTAGTAATATCCAACCAAGAAATAAAACGTGAGCTTCAAACATTAAAAGTTGCTGTCGTGGATGATGACCCTATTATTCGTTCCATGCTATCACAAGTACTAAGTAAAATCTCCCCACCTCGTCACTATAATATAGAAATTAAAACATTCCATGATGGTCTTACATTTCTAGAATCAGAATGGATTACAGATGAATGCTACTACGTAGTTATACTTGATGGTATGATGCCGAAAATGGATGGCTTAGAAGTTCTTCAAAAATTACGTCAGGATAGTAGACAAGATAAATATACAGTGATGATGTTAACAACTCGTAAAAGCGAAGCAGATATTAAGCGTGCCCTTCAACTTGGAGCAGATGATTATATGACAAAACCATTCAAGCTAGTAGAAATAGAATCAAGAGTGCAAAGATTATTGAATAAGGTGAAGTCATGATACTCCCTATTCAGTATGTACTATTTTTAATGAGCATTATGGTTCTAATATTAAGCGCTTTATTTGTTTTTTTAATAGTTAATAAAGCAAGAAGCAATCAACTGACTCTCCAAATTGAACGGAAAAAAGAATTACTTAGAGATCGCTTTTTTCTGTATCTATATGAAGGGGAAGAAACGACTACGATTATTCCAAAAGATTATAAAAGTTTTTTAGCACTAGAAAGTTTGCTTCACGATTTTGCAGATGTTTCTGCAGGTGAAGAAATGAAATGGAGAATTCAACAGTTTGCAGAAGAACATTTTACTCCTTATTATGAAAAAAACATTTTCCGTTCAAGATGGGCAGTAAGAATGAATATTTTATATGCCATTGAAAAGTTTCAAATGACAAACATGATTGAATTCGTATTAAAGTATCTCGATAAAAAAATTTTAACAAAAGCAGAAGAGAGTCAACTATTAAAAATATTAGTAACTTTAAATCATCCTAAATTATTCGCTTATCTTGTTAATACGAAAACTTCCTTATCAGAACTTGTTTATCGCACGTTAATTGGAATTATGACAGATGAACAGTGGGATGAACTCGTTAGAATGTATGATGAATTGCCATCGGAAATTAAATTCCCATTGCTTGATATGATTGGTATTCAATCGAAAGCGGAATTTGTTCCTTTCTTAGAAAAATGTCTTTTATCAACTGAGACAGAAGAAAGAATAAAAGCATTAAAAAGTTTAGCTGCTATCGGTTTTCCTATGCCTTTTGAAAAAGTGGAATCATTTGTGAGCTCCTCGATTTGGGAAGAACGCTTGATGGCTATAAAACTAATGGGGATTTCTGGAGAAAATAGAGTATTACCAATATTAGAGGAGCTTATGAGAGATGAACAGTTCGATGTTCGATCACAAGCTACTCAAGCTATTTTAGCCTTAGAAAATGGTAAGCAATATTTATTCGATGTGTACTTATCAACAGAAGATAAATACGCAAAAGATATGGCTGCCGAGTGGCTAGAAAAGGAGGAACAATAAGAATGTGGACATTTAATTGGTTTTCTGTTCTTTCTTTTTTTGGCTGGGCAGTGTTAATTTACATGCTATTTGTAATAGCTTTTTACGGAATGATGCTACTAATATCCTTTCAACAACTTCGTAAACAATACAAACTAGATGATGAAGAGCCTTATGGAGATCTATTGGAAGTTAGCTATACAAAGCCTTTGTCCATATTAGTGCCAGCTTATAATGAATCAGCGGGTATTATCGGTAGTGTTCGTTCTCTACTGAGTATTGAATATCCACTATACGAAGTAATTGTGTTAAATGATGGATCGAAGGATGACACACTTGAAAAGTTAATACAAGAGTTTCAATTGAGAAAAGTTCCCAAAGTTATAAGAAAACAACTAGAAACAAAGGACGTTAAAGCCATTTATCAATCTGAAATATATGAACATTTAATTGTGGTGGATAAAGAAAACGGCGGAAAATCAGATGCATTGAATGTAGGAATTAATGTTTCACAATATCCATACTTTTGTTCCATTGATGGTGACTCGGTTTTAGAAAGAGATGCTTTCTTAAAAGTAATGAAGCCTATTATCGAGTCAGATGGAGAAGTAATAGCATCTGGTGGAAGTGTACGAATTGCAAATGGATGTAAAATTAATAATGGTGCAGTAGAAAAGATAGGGTTATCTTCTCATCCACTTGTTATTATGCAAGTAATAGAGTATTTGCGTGCGTTTTTAATGGGGCGTATCGGGTTAAGTAAACACAACCTACTTCTGATTGTATCTGGAGCATTTGGTGTGTTTAGTAAACGGTGGGTAATCGATGCTGGAGGTTACGCTCATACAGTTGGAGAGGATATGGAACTCGTTGTTAGGCTACATCGTCTCATTAAAGAACGTAAAGCCAAAAATAAAATTATTTATATACCTGATCCTGTTTGTTGGACGGAGGCTCCTGAAAGTTTCAAGTTTCTTAGACGTCAAAGAAATAGATGGCACAGGGGACTATTTGATAGCTTATGGAAGCATAAGAAGCTAATCTTTAATCCAAAATATGGATCTATAGGAATGATTTCCATGCCGTACTTTTTATTTATAGAATTTCTTGGTCCAGTAATCGAGTTAATAGGTTATCTCTATATTATTATATCTCTATTTATTGGTGGAATATATTTAGAGTTTGCTTATTTACTGTTTTTACTAACGGTAATCTACGGATCTTTTTACTCCATGACTGCTGTTTTATTAGAGGAATGGAGTTTACGAAAGTTCCCGAAAGTTACAGATATTGTGAAACTATTTTTATTTTCCTTAACAGAATCATTATGGTATCGTCCATTAACGGTTTTATGGCGT
Source organism: Bacillus sp. FJAT-45066 (assembly GCF_002335755.1). NCBI lineage: Bacteria > Bacillati > Bacillota > Bacilli > Caryophanales > Bacillaceae > Bacillus > Bacillus sp. FJAT-45066. The sequence goes on along the minus strand of NZ_NISQ01000001.1, from coordinate 2,417,841 downwards.
TGTCATGGAATTGTCGATACAATTCGCAATAAAAAAGGTTGGGGAGATATGCAACGGAAAGGTGTATCATCGTAATGAAAAAATGGAATGCATGGCTTTGGAGTTCGATTATTATTGCAGTTTTTATTCTGATAGGTACACCTTTTTGGGGGTGGATAATTAAGCCAGTTACACAGCTAGATGTACTTATAATTAATAAAACAGTTCCAGATGAAACGTATCGTGAACATCTAGGGCTAACTTGGTTCTTCAACCAACAAAAAATAAGAAAGTCAAATGGACAAGACTACCGATTAGACAAAGACTATGTTGGTTATGTACCTAAGGCGAATAATACGTACGAGGTTAGACCTTACCCTAACAAGGATATACAACATGACATTATTTATATAGCTGATGGTTACGGAGTGTATGAAGCGGATTTGTTAACAGGAAATGAACAAGGTGAGCGTTCGGAATTAATTTATGGAGGAATGACAGCGGAAGATGTGGACTATATTAGAAATGCTGTTTTTCAACATGGGACAACGTTAATTGGAGAATTTAACACATTTGGTAGTCCAACTTCACATGAAGTAAGAGAGTCATTTTACCAATTATACAATTTAGAATGGACAGGCTGGATTGGTCGTTTTTTTGATCAGCTTGAAGGATTAGAAGTACCTGTATGGGCGAAAGAAAACTATGAGCAACAGTTTGGAGAACAGTGGAATTTTTCTAGGAAAGGTATGGTCTTTGTAGATGAGAGTGACCGTGTGATTGTCTTAACAGAAAAAGACATGCTAAGGAAAGAAGTGCTTTTTCAATATACAACGCAAGGGATAGATACCTTAGGCTTAACGGAATCAGCACCATATCATTATTGGTTTGATATTATTGTCCCACAAAATGAAGCGGAAGTACTTGCAACCTTTTCACTTGCTTTAACTGAAGAAGCAGAATCTCTATTAAAGGAGAACGGAATTCCAACCATGTTTCCATCAGTAGTTCACCATCAAAATCCTGCCTATGAAAGTTACTATTTTTCTGGTGATTTTGCCGACCAAGCAGATTTACCAGCGCTCTATCAAACTGTTGGATTTTCTACATTTAAAAAATGGCGAGCAAAAAGTAGAGACGACCTTGAATCGTTTTATTGGAGAATATACTCACCCTTGATGAGTGAAATTATAAAGAGACAAAAAGAAAAGGAACTAAAAGAAGAAAGAGAATTGGAGGCGTATTTCAATGGTTCCTATTTCATTCCTGGTAAATCAGGAAGTGACTACTTGCAAATGTACAAGGACGGACAGTGGGAAGATTTCCTTATTAAAGGAGTAAACATGGGTATTGCCAAACCTGGAACTTGGCCAGGAGATACAAAGATTTGTTTTCTAACATTGCTATAAAAGGGGAATCATAATGGCGAAAATATTGTTAGCGGAGGACGAAGAAGTCCTTCGCATGTTAGTAGTAGATACATTAGAAGATGAAGGTCACGACATAGTGGAAACGTCAGATGGAGAAGAAGCTTTAAAACATATTGAGGAAGAAGCGTTCGATTTAATTATATTAGACTATATGATGCCAATGTTAACAGGACTAGAAGTTATAGAAAAAGTCATGCATATTCCAGAAAGAAAAAATAGTAAAATTTTAATGCTATCCGCCAAAAGTCAAAAAAACGATCAAGAGAGAGTATTACAAGCTGGTGCAACTCATTTTATGTCTAAGCCGTTTAGTCCAATGGAATTAGCTCAAAAAGTCGAGGAGATTATTAGTGAAAATTAGATGGAATAAAAACAGTCTAAATTATCAATTCTTGAGGCTAATGATTCTTTTTTTCTCCTTAATTGTCATTGGTACGATTCTTTTAATTTCTTACCAATTTGCCGTAAACTCTACTTTTCTCAAAGAAGATGAGTTGTTAAGGGAAAAAGAAAAGATGGCACAAAAAATAGAGTATTCGATGCTAGAGAGTGTAATGGATGCAAGGGGATATTTAGCATTTAACGAAACTAGAATGCGAAACAATTCACTATATTTAGGAACAAACATAGAAGGTTATTTGAAAGACTTTAAAAATCTGGCAACTACAACAGAGGACGATGTTTTTTACCAAGAGGCAAGGAAGTTTGTAGATGAATTTTATACTATTATTCTTCCACAACGATTTCAAACGTTAGAGAGAGATGGATTAGAAGCAGTTGTAGAAGAATCAAAAAGAGAAGGCACTATTGAAAGAATAGATCAAATTAGGTCCACTACAGCCACTTATCATATTAACCTTAACAATAGTATTGAAGAAAGTTTCACTAAACTTTCAGACTCCATTAGACAAAGCCTTTATGTGTTTGTTGTTTTTATTGCCATAATGTTACTTATTTTATTTTACTTATCGAGAATGCTTTTAAAACAAGTAGCTAGGCCTTTAACGGAACTCGCCAGTACAGCAGAAAAAATTACAAAAGGTGATTTGCAAGTAAATTTAAACCTTAATAAATCAAGGAAAGATGAAATAGGTGCTCTAACAAGGTCTTTTTACGAAATGGTGGAAACACTACAAACAAAAGAAGAGGAATTAACAGCCCAAAATGAAGAGTTACTTGCACAGCAAGACGAACTACATGCAAGCCAAGATGAACTGCAACAGGCTATTGGGAAGATGAAGAACAGAGAAGAAGAATTACAATCTTGGAATAATTTTGTAAATGGACTTTCTTTCTCATTAAACAAGCATGAAGTACTAGATAGTACTGTTCATAGTTTAGGGATGGTTTTACATGCAAGTAAAGGACTTATTATTCTGTTGTCAGAAGAAAAAGACTATGCATGCTTTGGGTTGTCTAATCGTTCTATTGAACAGGCAGTTGAACAAATAGGAGAAGGCATTTTCTTTAAGGTGCAAGAAGGAAAAGTACCTTATCGATTCTCGAGACAATGTGAAAAAGAAGATAAAGGCTATCATGAAGGTGACTTTATGGTTCATGATATTGTCATTCCTGTCTTATCAACGGCTAATAAAGTCGTAGCATTAATGATGTTTAGTAGATTTGATGTTGCTTTTGATGAAAAGGAAGCAAAGATGGTCGAATTAATGGCAAAACAAGTATCAATTACTCTAGATAAGATAAATATTTATGAGCAATCAGAATATGATAGAAAATTAACGCAAAATACGTTGAACTCTATTCATGAAGGTGTACTGCTTGTTAATGATAATGGGGCGCTCCTAAAAGTAAATAAAACAATATGTGACATGCTTTCCTGTACCTCTCATGAAGCAATTGTAGGGAAAGGTTTTGAATACTGGTCTAAAGAAATTGGGAGTAAAGTAGAAAATGAACAGGAACTTACATTTTTCTTTAAACAAGTAATGAGCGGAGAAAAAACGATTGAAAATACGTTTCTTTATAAGATTAAAAATTCTTCACAAAATATTGTTATGAAAGTGTATTGTGAAGAGGTTTTTGAAGAAGGAAAAAGAATTGGTGTCATTTTTGTGCATCGTAATATTACAAAAGAACATGAAGTGGATCAAATGAAATCGGAGTTTGTAAGTACAGTAAGTCATGAGTTGCGAACTCCGCTAGCTAGTGTTTTAGGATTTACAGAATTAATGTTAACAAAACAATTACCTGAAGATAGACAGAAAAAGTATCTGACTACTATTTTTCAAGAAGCTAAGCGCTTAACATCATTGATTAATGATTTTCTAGACGTCCAAAGAATGGAAGCAGGGAAACAAACTTACGAGAAAAAGTATGAAGATGTTCTTCCGCTTATTAAACAATGTGTGGAAACACAAACAATAAACACAAATAAGCACATAATAAAAATAAACCGAGATACTGAAAACACTACTGTACTCGGTGATAAAGATAAACTTCTTCAAGTATTTAACAACTTAATAAGCAATGCTATTAAATATTCTCCAGATGGTGGAGAAATAGAAATAAGAGTATATCAATCATCCAAAGATCTGTGCATTGGAATTAAGGACAATGGCATTGGAATTCCATCTGAAGCCCAAGAGCACTTATTTACGAAGTTCTTCCGAGTAGATAACACCGACATGAGAAAAATAGGCGGTACTGGACTAGGTTTAGCTATCGTAAAAGAGATTGTAAAAGCTCATGACGGTCTAATTACTTTTACTTCAGAAGTAGGAAAAGGTAGTAGATTTACGGTACATCTACCATTAGTTAATACAGTTGAACAAATGTTAGGAGTAGCTTCTCCAGTAAAGAATAAAGTGAATAATGGAGGAGATGTCATTATTGTTGAAGATGACCGTAATCTCGCGTCTTTACTTGAAACAGAATTAAAAGATAGTGGCTTTTTTGTTAAACACTTTTATGATGGAGCAAGTGCGTTTAGTGCAATGGAGAAATCATTACCTGATGCAATTGTGTTAGATATCCTATTAGATAATCAAGAAATGGATGGGTGGGACTTTCTTAAGAAGGTCAAACAATCAACTAAGTTAAAAGATATACCAATTTTTATCTCAACTGCTCTTGAAGAAAAGGAAAAAGGAATGAACTTAGGCGCGCATGACTACTTAGTAAAGCCTTATCAGCCAAGTATGTTATCTAAATTAATTTTAAAATCCTTATTAATTCAAGATAGGAGTGGGGATATAATGGTTCCTGAACAGGAGAAAGAATAGAAGTTGAAAAAAGCAGAAACGATAAGTTTCTGTTTTTTCTATTGATAAGAGATGGTATACCAACTACAATTGTAGGAAGTCAAAAGCGTATAATAAAGGAATTCCTCAACCGGTTATATGAGGATTTAATAGAAAGAGGTTAAATAGAGTGGAATCAGAAATGTTTACCATTTTTAATGAGAATTATGAGAAGCTTGGAACTGCATCGAGGAAAGAAGTACATAAAAGGGGTCATTGGCACGAGACATTTCATTGTTGGTTTATTAAAAAAGATCAAAATGGGATAAAGATACTTTTTCAACTTAGAAGTGAAAGAAAAAAAGAATCTCCCAATCTATTTGATATAACAGCTGCAGGGCACCTTCTTGCAAGTGAAACTGTAGAAGATGGTGTAAGGGAAATTGAAGAGGAAATTGGAGTATCACTTTCTTTAGAAAAACTTATTCCTATGGGGATGTTTACATATCGTGTAGTGAAAGACGACTATATTGATAATGAGTTCGCTCATGTATTTTTATATGATTCAAACTATCACATGGAAGACTTCACGTTACAAGAAGAGGAAGTAGCTGGGATGATAGAAGTAGACTTTGATAGTTTGTATAAGTTATATCATGGACAAAGCACGCAAATAGAAGTTAAAGGGTTCAAAACTATAAAAAATGGGAGAGTCCCTATTCACCAACAAGTAACCAAATCAAGTTTTGTCCCACATGAAACAGCGTATTATCACTTTGTTTTAAAATCTATTAAAGATTACTTAATTAAGTAAGGGTGCTAAATACATTAAAGTCTACTTCCACAATAAAGAGAAGTAGACTTATTTTATTTTAATATACCTTGTAAAAGGAAGTCATCTTGTATAAAATGTATTGCATTATCTCGATATTTCTTTTCATGTAAGTACGTATAACGAGTAGGTTTAATGTCAGGAGCTAGATGAATAGCTTCTATAAATTCCTCTTTAACTAGATTAAGTGTTTTCGCATATTCAAAAAAACCTGTTCTCTCCAAAACTTTTCTAACTCGCTCTTGTCGATGTCCTTGAATATTGGCCATTATATAGGTTGCTACTCCAACTTGGATACCGTGCATATTCGGTTGAGGAGATATCTTGTCAAGTGCGTGTGAAATCAAATGTTCAGACCCACTAATCGGATTACTATTTCCACTAATATCAGTAGCAATTCCCCCCATTGTCATGGAACTAACTAATTCTTTCAAAAAAATTGGGTGTCTTATATCTGTCAACGGTGTCCGAACAAAGCTGTTCAGTGCTTTTTTGCTTAACATGGCGGCGAAGGCATTAACAGAACCAACACCATTCTTCTCTTCAAACTCCCAATCAACTAGTGCTGTCATATTAGACATTAAATCTCCGATACCAGATAAAATAAACTTTTCAGGAGCCTGCTCTATTATGGACAAATCTACTATGATTCCAAAAGGTACTTTTGCTGGAACGGTGGTCTTTTTACCATTTACCATTAACGAGCAGTTGCTGCTTGCAAAACCATCATTCGATGCAGAAGTTGGTATGCTGATAAAAGGTAATTTTCTGCTCCATGCGATGTATTTTCCGTAATCGACAACAGCTCCTCCACCCATTGCGACAACAACGTCAAAATTTCTGAGCTTAAAAGCAATGGAAATTAAGTCATTTATATCATAATGGCCGGAAAAATTTTTAATATCAATTTCTGTTTCTTTCATAGAAGTGGATATTAAGGAAGAAAAAGTCTCATATGTATAGTCATCCACAAGGAAAACAATATCCTTAAAGTCGAATTTCTTCCAAATAGGTTCTAAGTTTTTAATAATTCCTGGACGAATCTCTAAAATAGTCGGGATGGATATACTTGAGGGGGAATGGGTCATTCTAAAAACCCCTCTTTTTGAAGAAACGAAGCCACTTCAGAAAAATCCTGAACAGGAACGAAAGAAATTCCTTTTTCCTTTAGCAATCTTTGAAGAGGTCCAATTGCAAATGTTAAATCAGCAAATGCTGCCGGGTGAGAATCAGGCTCGCTATCCCCAATGAAATGAACCGTTTCATATTTTCCTTTTAGTTTTTGAATAACTTTTGATTTATCAATGCCATAACGCTCCGAATACTTCCAATCGTTTTGATCAATGTTCATAAAAACATTCTTTTCACGAAATTCACCTTCATTTGAAAAAATAACGACATTCTCTACATCATGCTTCCTTAAAATGTGCTTAATGTAATAGTCAGTCCCTGCACTTAATACGTAAAAATTACCGCCATGTCGTTGAACTTCTCGAATGAATGTTGGTACATATTCGTCTATTTCAATGGACAAGATTTCTTCTATTATCTGCTCTTCGTCTTGGTTGATGGACGAAAATACTTTAGCTAAAAATTCAATATCTTTTATAAATCCGTCCTTCCATTGCTTAAAAAGTTTTTGCCCTTCAGGAAAGTACTTTTCCATAACAAGTTGATAAAAATCCTTTTTAGAAATAGTTCCATCAAAGTCTGATACAAACGCCCATTTCTTCAACATGAGTTCCTCCTCGTGAGTGTATGACCATTCATTAACTTACTCAGCTTAGTACTAAATCATGATACATAGTTATTGCTGTAATATATCTATGTCTTTGAATAATGGCTTATTCAATCGATAAACCTCTTTAAAGATAGCGAATTTTTCTTCGTATAGTTCAGCATTTAGCATGACCGGTTCTATTGTTTGGGTGATTGGAATATAATTTTTTATTTCTTCAATTGAATTTACTTTTCCAAGACTATATAAAGCAAGCCAGGCAGCACCCCATGCGGAAGATTGGTGTGTTGACGGGACATGTACTTGTTTTTGAAAAATATCAGCTGTCATTTGTAACCATAATTCAGAACGAGCAAACCCACCACTTACTAATAATTTATTTGTTTCTCCAGCCTGTCCTTCTAGCGAATCATGAATTTCATACATATTATAAATAACACTTTCCATGACGGAGCGAACCATATCTGCACTTGAATGTGCTAAAGTAAGGCCAATCCATCCGCCTTTTGCTTTTGCATTCCATTTAGGTGCACGTTCCCCCGATAAATAAGGCATAAAAAATAATCCATTTGCTCCAGGTGGCGAAGTGAAAGCAATTTTTTCTAAATCGGAAATGGAGATAGATTCTTTTTTTGTCAAATTGGAAAATTGCGTCGCAAGCCATTGTAACAAAACAGCTCCATTGTTCGAAGCCCCACCAATAATACATGCTTCCTTTGAAAATCGATATGTAAAAGTACGTTGGTCTATATCCACGTTGTTGTCACTAGAAAAGCGTCTTATAGCTCCGCTAGTTCCAATTGTTAGTGCCGTTTCTCCATTTTTTATTGCCCCAACTCCAATGTTAGCTAAAACTCCGTCACTTGACCCAATAATAACGGGAACATACTCACTTAAAAATAAGTCATTAGCAACTTCACGCTTCAACGGTCCAATACTTTCGGTGCATGGAACAATTTTAGAAAGCTGGCTATTTTGAACCCCTGCTATTTCTAAAGTTTGTTCATCCCAATCAAGTGTATGTAAATTCATAAGTCCGGAAGCGGAGGCGATAGAATAATCAACAACCCATTCTCCAGTCCATTTATACAAAATGTATTCTTTTATGGACACAAACATAGATGCCCTCAAGTATGGTTCATACCGGTTTTCTTTCATCCAAATAAGTTTTAGAAAAGGAGACATCGGATGAATAGGAGTCCCAGTTTTCCTATAAATTTCTTTACCGTACGAGCTTTTCATAATCTCTGCTTGCGAGTAGCTTCGTCCATCTGCCCAAATAATCATCGGTGATATTGCTTGATCTTTTTCCATACAGATTAATGAATGCATAGCGGTTGAGAAGCTCAGAGCAATAACTTCCTCCGGTTTAATTCCTTTTTGCAAAATAGCAGTAGATATAGCAATTCTAGCTGCTCGCTCAATCTCTTCTGGGTTTTGTTCCGCCCAATTCTGCTTCGGATGATAGATAGAATAGAAGCTTTCAAACTCACTTAAAACGTCACCTTGTTCAGAAAAAATAACTGCTTTAGCACTCGTAGTGCCGATATCGATGCTAACAATATACTGTTTCATCATTCACTCCACCGTTTTCTCAAAATAAGAAATTGTTTTCATATATCTCTTTGTTCCTTAATAATATAAGCCGTAGTACAAATGAGCAAATTTTTTCTAAAATATAGCTCAAGTTATTTCCGAGCATAAAATGGTTGTGGATAAACAAACATATAAAGCAGCAATGAATGCGGGTGATAAAGTATGGTACAAAGGTTCTGTCTTCTCAAGACAGAGATTTTTTAGGAAAAAAGGTGTGGTAATTAACTGTTCTTTCGATATAATATTATTCTATGCTTTTCTCAATTTATCCACTAGTTTATTAACAGTATAATAGTTGGTATTTCAATTATACACAGACTTATTAACATTATCCACAACCGAGACAAAATTTATTAACAGGTATTTATTCACAAAACTAGGTTTTTTGAACCTGTTGTCTGACAACGCTTCATAGTGTTTATGCACATTATCCACAGGAGTGAGGATAACGTATGTTAACAACTCAACGTTTAACAACAAAAAAAGGTAGGAAGTTAAGTTAATCAAACAAGAAACATAATTTATGTACAGCTTGTGACGCCTATTGTAAATACATTAAACTAGTTGTATACTAAAGATAGAAAGTAAGTGAAAAACTTCACAAACTTTCTAATTGATCAAAAGCCGGCTAAAGTAAAAGTGAAGCTATCATACTATCACTCATCCACATATTTTTTTAAATAATACATGTGAAAAACTTCACAGAGTAGTTTGATCACTCTTGTAAGTAAAATGAAAACAATTAAATTTTTTTACACTAATTTGTGAAAAAATTCACAAACTATAATATTATCCTATATAAGGGGGAACTAAAAATGATGAACTTTTTAAAAGGACCTAAAGTAGCGGTTTTATGGACTGTGTTAAGAATATGGTTAGGTGTACAATGGTTAAAAGTTGGATTACCTAAAATTAGTAACTTCGATGCAAGTGGTTATTTAAATGGAGCACTAGCAAAAGCAGGTGGAGAAAACCCAACTGTACATGGTTGGTACGCAACTTTCCTAGAGACTTTCGCAATCCCTAACGTTGGATTATTCAACATCTTAATTCCTTGGGGTGAAGTATTAGTAGGTATTGGCTTAATCTTAGGAGCAGCAACAATTCCAGCATTAATTGCAGCAGCGTTTATGAACTTAAACTTCTTACTAGCTGGTACGTTAAGCACTAACCCAATGCTTTACACAGTAGCGATGATTCTATTATTCGCTGGTGGAGCAGCTTACTATTACGGTGTAGACAGATATGCTATCAAATTCTGGAACAATAAAAAAGCAGAAAAAAACAACAACAAGCATATGAATGTAAGCAATCGTCCAACTACAGCTCACTAAAATTGTAAAGGTCACCTGAAACTGGGTGACCTTTTTTCGTTGCTTAGGAAACTATAGTATTTTATTTATAACTTTGAACTTTGGGTAGGTTACATCTAGCTCCAGGCGCCATCGACTAAAAAACTTCCTGCTCCTCCGGTCGATAAGTCAACATCGATTTGTTCCTTGTGTCACAAATTGTGTTTTCTATATCTTACTCAGGAGCAGTCCAGTTTTTACGTCGATAAGCATGCGCCTTGCGCTTTTGTTCTTTTATTTAAAATTATCCTTTTTGCTGTTGCGGTGTATTCCTGCTGCAGAGGCACGAGCTTGAGCTTCTAAAATTTCGCCATCTGCATGATTACTATCTGCAAACTCAACGTCTTGATGGTTAGTCTTTTTCAAGGAATCTGGAACTTGAGGTAACGATTGTTTATTTTTATCGCGTTTCTTATGACCGTGATTAGATCTGCCCATTCGTAAAACCTCCCAATGGTTAATGTTAATGAGGAAACCCTCACTTGTTAACATAACCAAAATGTAAGATATTTAAGATGGAATATTTTTCGTTAAAGAACGAAGTAAAAGCCCCTCAAGACCGATATGGTTACTGGAAAGAGGGAAAACGTTCATGGGAAGTCTTCCCAAGACCGATATGGTTACTGAAAAGAGGGAAAACGTCCATGGGAAGTCTCCCCAAGACCGATATGGTTACTGAAAAGAGGGAAAACGTTCATGGGAAGTCTCCCCAAGACCGATATGGTTACTGAAAAGAGGGAAAACGTTCATGGGAAGTCTCCCCAAGACCGATATGGTTACTGAAAAGAGGGAAAACGTCCATGGGAAGTCTCCAAGACTGATATGATTACTGGAAAGAGGGAAAACGTTCATGGGAAGTCTCCCCAGGACTGATATCACTTCAGAAAGAATAGGTCAATAAATCGATAAAACAATGTCTCCATACAGGAAAAAAATATAACTACAAATTGAAATAACCCTCAACAACAAATGTCGAGGGTCAGCAAAAACACTATATCAAATCAAATCAGTGCCTTGCTTGTTTTGGAGTGTATCCACCAGCTTGGTCCGCCATTTTAAAATCTCTAGAATAAGAAACCTCTTGTGCACTACTTAAAGTACGCTTCGTTTTATCTCTTTTCTTCTTATCAGACATCGGAAACCCTCCTTATGTATGGTTGTTTGCAATAACTAACAAACCATTATTAATTTTTTCCATTTTTCCAACATCTATACTTATAAAAAACAAAAAAGCAATAGCATGGCCAATTCGCCACAAACTATTGCTTTTCTCTATACCCATCACTGACACGTGAAAATTATGCTTCTTTTAACTGATGATGCTCTTCCACAGGCTCTTGGACACGAAGTCTGTGTAAAGTATATAAATCTTTAGAAATTTCATAGAGATTGTAAATATCTTCACCTGCGTTAATTTCGTCTAGTAATGATTTTCTTGACTCATTCGCTAACATAACGTAAGGTAACTTTTCTGCAGCTTTAGTCGAACGTACATTTACTTTACGAATCCGCATGAAGATAGATTGAATATCTAATTCATAAAATAATTCATCGAAAAATTGTGTTTTCGCAATTTGATTATATCCATTTCCATGGTATGGCTTACCTAGCCATGTACCTAAAAATCCAGCCCCATCTTGCACATCAAATAAGTTTATGGTTCCAATTGGAGTGCCCCACTCATCGAGGATAGTTCGAGAGATAATCTCTCCACGCTCTTCTGCTTCCATCGTCTGTTTTGTGACAAATAGAAATTCCTCGTATGAGTATGCTTTTTGACGCACAAAAGGGAAGACTTCAGGATGCACCATGAGTTCAAAAAGAGTATGAGTCTCCTGAAGATCACGTTTTTTAAGCATGTCTATCCCTCCAATTGAGGGCAGAAGTGTTACGTAGCCCACCCTCGAAATTTTTTAGCTTGCAAAAAATTTCGGGGTGGGAATCGAACCCACTAGAACCAGCTTAACTGGTGGCGCACCATTTGCCTTCCCTAACGCTTAAATACAAAGTGTCAGTTATGATTTTGTGATATTTATGATTTGCTTTTGTTATCATACTTCATTTTTTCTAAAAAAGAAACAACTTTTTTTGTCAAAATTTCTGGTAAATTATTTCACCTTCAACCATTGTCCACAAAGGCTTTGCAAGGAAATCGAACGGGTGATGTGACCATAGAACTAAGTCGGCATCTTTACCTGTTTCGATACTCCCAACTCTATTCTCCACTTGTAGATTTCGGGCTGCGGTAATCGTTATTCCTTCTAGTGCTTTTTGAGCATTTAGACCTTCTCGAACAGCTATGGCAGCACACACATTTAAATATTGAATAGGAGTATATGGATGGTCTGTTGTGATCGAAACCTCGACACCATGGTCTGTTAAGGCTTGATATGTTTTCCAACTTTTATTTTTCAACTCAATTTTAGACTTACGAGTCATTGTCGGGCCGACAGCAACTTTTAAGTTTCGATTTTTTAAATGACTGGCAATTAAATGACCTTCTGTACAATGTTCAATTCGAATGTCTAAATCAAACTCATCCCCAAATCGAATAGCAGATAAAATGTCATCGGCACGATGAGCATGTATTCTAACTGGGATTTCTCTTTTTAAAGCTTGGATAATAGGTCTAACACGCAAACTGTCTATGCTATCACAATATTTAGCCTCATAAAAAGCCTCGCGTAACATCCCCATAATTCCCATTCGAGTGATTGAGTCTTTATTCCCTTGGCTATGCATTCGCTTTGGATTTTCACCAAGAGCTATTTTTAAGCCAGCCGTTTCTTTTACACACATGGCTGTAATATTGACTCCTGCGGTTTTTATGACAGAAGTAGTACCGCCAATTACGTTTGCACTACCAGGCATAATGTGTACTGTTGTAACCCCGTACATAAGTGCATCTTGAAATCCTTGATCCAAAGGATGCACTCCGTCAATTGCTCTTATATGAGGAGTGAGAGGTTCAATTGTTTCATTGGCGTCATTACCAGCCCACCCAGTACCTTCGTCATACAATCCTAGATGTGTGTGAACATCTATAAAACCTGGAAATAAATATTTTCCATTACAATCTATTTCAGGCCAGTCACCATTGTTTGTAATAGAAGGTGCAATTTTATCTATTTTCCCATTTTTTATAAGTACATCCCCACAACGGATCGGCTCTGAGGTAACCGGATATACTGTTGCATTCCTTAACAACAAAATGTTCATAACAAGCTCCTATCTTGAATGTGATACAAATGATTTGTACCATAGTATATTAAGTGTCCTCAGAAAAAGTGCCCATGGACATAGCTCATAATACTATTTTAATATGTCATTTAAAGCATCTTCAAGTTGTGTAAAAGAAAATTCGAAGCCCGATCTTTCTAGTTTGGCAGGCATCACTTTTTGCCCTTTTAAAACAAGGTCACTCATTTCCCCAAGGGCCATTTTTAATGCAAAGGATGGAGCTGGAATCCAATGCGGTCTGTTCATCACTTTTCCAATCGTTTTCCCAAACTCGTTCATTTTTTTAGGATGCGGAGCAGTTACATTAACAGCACCTTGTATATTTTTATTTTGGATACAATAGTCAATAATGTGAACCACATCTTTAATGTGTATCCATGACATCCATTGTTGTCCACTTCCAACCGGTCCACCAGCAAAAAACTTATAAGGCAAAATCATGCGGGGAAGAGCGCCTTCTTGTTTATCTAAAATAATTCCAAAACGTGTAAGAACTGTTCTAATACCATGTGATTCTGCGTGCAACGCCTCTTCTTCCCATTGAGAGACAGTACTAGCTAAAAAGTCATTCCCAGCCTTTTTATCATTCTCTGTAAAAACAGCTGATTCAGATGTACCGTAGTAACCAATTGCACTTGCGTTAATTAACACGGAAGGTTTGTTTACCATTTCAGACATAATTCTAACGATTTCTTTCGTTGAAGCAATTCTACTTTCTAAAATGCGGTGTTTTCTTTCTTCCGTCCAACGTCCACTATTAATAGATTCACCGGCTAAGTTAACAAAAGCATCAACGGAATGTAACTCTACTTCTGGTGTAGCGCTTCCGGTTAACCATTCTACATATTTAATCTGCTCTGTATTTTCTTTATTGGAAGTATCTCTCGTTAAAATGTATACTCTATGTCCGTTATTAATAAGATATTCCGTTAAATCTTGCCCGACTAGACCAGTGCCTCCTGCAATTGCAATATCCATGAATGTCACCCTTTCTGAAGTTCAAGTTCTATTTATATATTCTTTACCCTATTCTTACATCCTTCTAATCAATGTGTTTTGTAAGTATTTAACGTAGTCATATGTTACATTTAGTAATAGAGGAGGTTATCTCAAAATGAATGTCGTTACGAAAATATCTGTACAAAAAAAGAATACATCTCGCTTTAACATATTTATGGATAAAGGCCAAGGTGAAGAATATGCTTTTGCTGTTTACGAGGAAACACTTTTAAAGTTTCAACTCGCAAAAGGAAAAGAACTAGATGAATTAGATATAGAAGAAATTATTTTATCCGACCAGATAAGTAAAGCATACCAATCTGCCATTAATTATTTATCTTACCGAATGCGTTCGAAAAAAGAGATAAGCCAACATTTACGGGAAAAAGAAATAGAGGCATTTGTTATAACTGAGATACTAACAAAACTTGATAAACAAGGTTATATAAATGATTTAGCATTTGCATTAAGCTATGTAAGGACTCAAGTAAATACAACGTTAAAGGGCCCAGAAGTAGTAGTCCAAGAACTGTACGAAAAAGGGATAGAACAAAAATTAATAGAAGAAGCAATTTTAGAGTATTCTTTTGAAAAAGAACTAGATCATGCAATGAAGTTGATAGAAAAAGCGGAAACAAAATACAAGAAAGATTCCTTCACGATAAAAAAACAAAAAATTGAAATGGCATTAAAGCGGAAAGGTTACCGTTTCTCAACGATACAACAAGCATGGAATGAAATGAACGTCGAAAAAGATTTAGATGAAGAAATGGAATCTTTAAAGTTACAAGCTGAAAAGTTTAAACGTAAATACTCTGCTTATTCAGGCTATGAATATGTAATGAAAATGAAGTCAGCTCTCTATCGAAAAGGGTTTTCTATTGAGTTGATTGATCGATATTTAGAAGGAGAGGAGGAATAGCCTCTCCTTTTACAATACAATCTCCATAACACCTTCCTGATCAAGCTGTACAATTTTCTCAGCAATTGTTTTTGGATCTTTTAATCGTGTTTTGTCTGTTATGTGGTCTGAATGGTTCCAAAATGGTGTGTCCATGCCCCCCATGTATACTGCTTTAAAAACAATAGAGCCTTCCCATTCTTTTTGGAGACTTTCAGTAAAACCTCGAATAGCATATTTTGAAGCAACATAAACACTTTCATCTACTTTTCCTTTTAAACCTGCCGTAGAAATAATGTTTAACACTTTAGCGTTCGGCACGCTTAATAAATATGGGAGGAAAACCTTTGTCATATAAATAGTGCCGTTAACGTTTGTCATTAAACATTGATTAATATCATCTACTTGAAGAGCAGTCAAAGAACCGAAACAGCCAACCCCAGCGTTATTTATTAAAATTTGCACATTATGTTCTTCCACTATATGTTTTACTTTACTATTTAGCTCGTCGTAATTTGTAATGTCTAGTGAAAAAGCATACGCTTTTTTGCCATTGGATTGAATTTCTTTTTGTACTCGAAGCAGTGTCTCTTCATTTCTACCGGATAGGATAACTGTATATCCTATTCGAGCATATTCTAAAGAAAGTTCCCGCCCAAGGCCAGTACCAGCCCCAGTAATTAATACTGTTGTCACTATTTTTTCCCCCTACCAGTTAATATAATATTTATTAATAATAAACGAGCAAAAGGTAAAACACTATCTAGGAACTTATTATCGTTCATTACTTCGTCATAAAGTTTGTTCAACATTTCACAATCTTTGCATTATAATAAAGGTAAGTTTATTGAAAAAGGTGATATTCATGACAATTCTGCAGTTCATTACAGCATTAACTCCCATTTTAACTGTTTTTATATTTTTAGTATTATTACGTTTACCGGCAACGAAAGCGATGCCAATTAGTTTAATTGTTTCTGCATTGGCAGCATTAATTGTGTGGAAAGTACCAATGATTACGATAATGGCTTCGTTTTTTGAAGGGGTAATGATTGCATTATCTATTCTTTGGATTATTTTTGGAGCTATCCTGCTCTTAAATACGTTAAAAACAAGTGGTGCATTAAATACGATAAAAGTAGGTTTTACAAAGATTACACATGATATGAGAGTACAGTTAATCATTGTCGCATGGCTGTTCGGTGCTTTCATTGAAGGAGCTGCAGGTTTTGGTACTTCCGCAGCGATTGGAGCTCCAATACTAGTAGCACTAGGATTTCCACCATTAGCAGCAGCTGTTCTAATGTTGATTGCAGCGAGTTCCCCGGTTTCATATGGAGCGGTTGGAACCCCCATTATCGTTGGAGTAGAACAAGGGCTTATGCAAGGTGACTCTGTTGCAGAAGAAGTAATTGCATCATTAGGAACGGCTGATTTAAGTTTATTTTTACAACAATTAGCCATAAAGATTTCCTTAATGGAATTTTTTATAGGGACATTTATTCCATTAATATTGGTTGTTTTTTTAACAAGATTTTTTAGTGAAAAAAAATCATGGCGTGATGGCTTTGCTGTATGGAAATTTGCCATTCTAGCCGGATTTGCGTTTACTTTCCCAGCTTTTATTGTGGCGAACATTCTTGGACCAGAATTCCCGGCAATGTTAGGTGGACTATTCGGTTTAGTCATCATGATTCCTGCTGCAAAGAAGAAGTGGCTATTACCAAAAGAAGACTGGGTATTAGAACAAAGAGAAACAGAAGATGTTATATCAAAAATGAGCTTACGCAAAGCTTGGGTGCCATATATCTTAGTTGCTGCCCTACTAGTCATAACAAGAGTAGATCAGTTACCTTTTAAGAGCTTACTCAAATCAGCAAAGGTTACTTGGAACAACATTATCGGAACGAATATTGGCGTAACATTAGAGCCGTTATATTTACCTGGAACTGTGTTTATCATCGTCGTTATACTCACGCATTTTATTCATAAAATGCCAAAGCAAGATGTAAAAAAAGTATGGAAAAATGCAACTGGTATGTTGGGTGGAAGTTTTATTGCACTTTGTACAGCTGTTCCAATGGTTAGAATTTTTATTAACTCTACTACAAATGAGGCAGGGCTAATGAGCATGCCGCTAGAACTTGCAGATACATTTAGTAGTGCATTAGGTAATGGCTGGCCAATTGTAGCACCTTTAATCGGAAGTCTAGGTTCATTTATTTCTGGAAGTGCAACGTTTAGTAATATGATGTTTTCTTTATTTCAATTTAGTATCGCAGAACAGCTAGGAATGGATATTAGTACAGTTGTCGCCTTACAAGTGTTAGGGGCAAATGCAGGTAACATGATTTGCGTATTAAATGTTGTCGCAGCTGCATCTGTTGTGGGACTGTTAGGAAAGGAAGGAACAATTATTCGTTTTACAGTAGTTCCCATGCTTTACTACGCGCTAATGGCTGGGTTAGTCGGCACAGTTTTTATTTTCCTACTATAATCATTTGCTAATTTCTTGATGCATGATATGCTGAATTTAATAGGAAATACGCATTAGGAGGAACAACGTCAGTGGAAAAAAGATATAGTGAATTGACTCCGTATGAATTAAATCAAGAAATAGGGATGTTGAAGGAAAAAGCAAGAAAAGCAGAACAGCTAGGAATTGTTAATGAGTACGCTGTGTTGGAGCGTAAAATAACTATGGCTCAATCTTATTTAATGAACCCAGAAGATTATAATAGTGGGGAAGTATATGAAATTGAAGGAGATCCTGGTGTTCACTTCATTATCACCTATATGAATGGCATTTTTGCATGGGGACACCGAATTCATAATGGTGTTGAAAATAAAGAAGAAGGTTTACCAATTTCTATGTTACGTACGAAAGTGGAATGATTTTTGCTTAAAAGTAAGAAAGTCTGTATGTTTAGTACATGGCCTTCTTACTTGTTTATTTTAAGCTATGTTTAAAGCTTTAGTGCTGATAAATAATACCTGTTGATTTCCGTGCAAGGCTGAGACTCCTGCGGGAGAAGCGGGGAACGGGAGACCCCACAGGCGCCTGCGCCGAGGAGTAGGTTTTTTCACGACAGTGAAAATAACCTTCCTTTTTACCGCCCGCGGAAAGCGAAGCCTTGCACGGAAATTAACAGAGAACTTTAACACAGCTTATTGTTAAAAACTCCTTCAAAAAAAACCGAGTTAACCCAAACAGTTAACTCGGCATCCTTACATAACTAATTACAATTACGAACGCTTTCTAGTCTAAATCTCAACAATCTGCATATCCTATGCATGGCGTGTTTCCCCGTTTACTTGACGAAAAGCATGTTTTGAATTAGCCCATGGTTGTGGGAACGGGTTACCAAATCGATTACTGCGTGATGGCTTATGATTTTGTTTAGTTGCTATGACAAACCCTCCAATATTATTAGGGTTTTTGTCGTTTAACAACAACAATTAATACGTATTATCCTGTCTTTCACCAGAAGCACGCATGCGCTCTTGGGGGTGGGTGTTAATCGTGCCGTTCGCTCGCTTCGAAGCATATTCTGCTTTTGCGCGTGGTTCACCTTCCAACTTATTGCTATGCAGAATCGGGAAGTCTTTTGCTTTGTTTCTCAATCGAATCCCCTCCATCGTCAAGTTATATAAAATGTGCAATCTTCTTTCTGCACATATATAATATTTGATAGAACAGCTAACCTTATGTAAAAAGAATATAGGAAATAGAACCAATTGAGGTGAGAAAAAATGAATGAATATTTTGATCGACTCGCAGAAAGGCTATTAGAAAAAAACAAACATTTTTCTTATAACCAAGCAAGAACATGGGTAGAGTTATTATGGGAAGATTTTGAAGCCACTTACGCCAAAGCCGGCTTTAACTACAAAGGAAAAGACGTTACTGAAAGAATCGTTTCAGAATGGATTGAACGCCACGGTGAATCATTACACGAGTTTGTTGCTCAAAATCCTAAATACAAACATATTCTTAACAATGACAAGAACGACAGCTTACATCATTAATAGTAAAAAAAGTGTAAAAACCGGAGAAATCGGATTTTTACACTTTTTTTATACCTTTTTTTAAAATAAATCTAGCTAGCCAATAGCCAATAAAAAAGAATATAGGATAAATTAATATAAAACTTATTGCAGTCGAATTAAGCCAAACAAAGGTTGTAATGATAAAAGCTAAAGTGGAAACACCTAGCGCTAGTAGAAGGTTTTGATTAAGTAGCCCATTTGATAAACCTTGTAAAAAATAAAGAGCAGGAAAGATAAATACGATAGAATTCATGATTAAATTTTTTCCTACAAGGTCGTCTATATTAGAAGAGAATGCGATATTTGCTAATAATATAATCATTATTCCAGGAGCAAAAATATGAACCAAATAGAAAATTTTTCGCAACATAAAAAGCCCCCCCTTTTTCTAAATATATGAGAGGCTTGTATACATTATGAAAAAAGCTATTCGCTTTAAGCGATAGCTTTAGTCAGGAATTAACTCTAATTTACTACGCAATTTTTCCTCGCTAAAAATCCAGCCAGTATAAGAGCTAACAATATTTAAATCGAGGTCTAGCTGTACGACAGCAACGAAAGGATAATAATCTTTGCTTCGGTACCTTAAATCAATAAATCTTACCTCATAGTGGTCGGTATATTCTTCCATCTCCCAACGATATACAGGTGAGAAGGATAGAAAGGCTTCTACATTTTCATCCAATTTTGCTGCTTCAATAACAGCATTTTCAGGTAAGGGTACTCGTTCAAACTTATCATGAATAATGATTTGGTAATTAACCGCCCGAGCCACATAAAAGTTTTCCCCAGCAGTAATGGCTAAATGCCATTGATTGAATGAAATGGTAGGGGATATAATAATGGACTTTGCATTAGGAATAACAATTTTCACTTGCTTTATAACCTTTTGTTGCATTTGATAGCGGAATATATAATAAAAAATTAACAAGAAATAAATAAACAGGAATGTCCAACCAGGATGAAATCCTCCGAACACCCAAAAAATAATTCCGACAATATGTGCGCCCAAAATATAAGGGTCAAACGTGTTAATAATGCCTAAAGCAATCCATTTATTGCTGATAGGACGAAGTGCTTGTGTACCATAAGCGTTAAAAATGTCGACAAAAACATGAAGGATTACCGCAAGAAATGTCCAAATCCATAAATGGAACAGACTTGCCTCTGGAATAAACAAATAAATACTTCCGGTTATAAGTACCGGCCATAATGCAACGGCTGGAAGAGAGTGTGTAAGTCCACGATGATTTTTAATATATTTTGCATTATTTCTTAATTTTAATACTGTATCTAAGTCAGGAGCTTGTGATCCAAGTATGGCTCCAACCATAATGGCTTTAGCTGTTTCTGGGCTGCTTGCAATACTAGGATCAATCGTTGCAATGGAACCAATTGCAATGCCCATGACAATATGTGTTCCAGTATCCAATGATGGGCCTCCTTGTTCAATAGATTTAAAAGCTTCTTTCTATATCATGATGCAAAAAGGAGAATTTAAAACATGTGTAATGACCAAATAAATATTGCTATTCAATATGCCATTCAAATTAAAGACGTGAGTCAGTATAAAAACTTATTAATAGATATCCAAAACATCATGATAGATCTTGGTGCTGAAAACTTCGCAGTAGAACAATTTTTGGAATCTAAAAATAAAATAATGTGTGTAGAAACTTTCCGTTTTCCAAGTGAAGCACATTTCCATGCTTTAAAACATATCAGAAATACACCATCTCATTCAACTTTTAGTAAGCTTAATTCATTAATTGGTGAAAGTAAAATATATTATGTTGCGCTAAAATATGAAGAAGATACAATAAAACACAGTTCATACTCTATGCAACACATTACTGTATAATTACTCCATACTGAAGTATGGTACTATACTAGTATGCTTTCAATATTTACGGAGGTACAAGTATTGACTAAACAACAAGATATCCTTAATAATTTTGATAAAATAAAGTTTCAACATGATTTAATAGGTTGGTTTGAAATAGAGCAAAGAGATTTGCCGTGGCGAAAAGATCAAGATCCTTATAAAGTATGGGTTTCTGAAATAATGCTACAACAAACAAAAGTAGATACAGTTATACCTTACTTTCATTCCTTTATTGACCAATTTCCAAACATTGAAGCATTAGCCTTTGCAGAAGAGGAAAGGGTTCTAAAAGCTTGGGAAGGCCTTGGTTACTACTCAAGAGCTCGTAATTTACAAGCTGCTGTAAAGGAAGTGCATGAAAAATACAATGGTGTCGTACCAAAAGAGGTGAAAGAAATTTCATCCCTAAAAGGTGTAGGACCATATACAACAGGAGCAATCTTAAGCATTGCATATGGTATACCTCAGCCTGCTGTAGATGGAAATGTCATGAGAGTACTATCAAGGATATTATTAATAGAAGAAGACATCGCTAAACCAAAAACGAGAAAAATATTTGAAGAAGCAATTAAAGAAATTATCTCTATAGATAATCCGTCCTACTTTAATCAAGGATTAATGGAATTAGGTGCACTAATTTGTACGCCTTCATCCCCGTCTTGCTTATTATGTCCTGTTCAATCTCATTGTCGAGCGTTTCATAAAGGAGTTCAACGTGAGCTCCCAATTAAAACGAAGAAAAAATCAACAAAAGAAGTTCATCTAGTAGCGGGGGTTTTTGTGGATGACAATGGTAATTACTTAGTACGTAAAAGGGACAGTAAAGGACTTTTAGCGAATCTTTGGGAGTATCCAACCTTTGAAAAAGTGTCAGATGTAACGACATCGAAAAAGCAACTTGAAATGGAAATGAAAGAAACATATAAAATTGATGTCGAGATCGACGATTATCTATGCTCCATCCAACATGTATTCTCCCATTTAGTATGGAATATAACGGTTTATAAAGGGAAGTACAAGCATTCTAAAGCGATGATACCAGGAATTACAGAAGTTTCCGAGGAACAGCAATTCGAATTACCTTTCCCGGTGTCGCATCAAAAAATATGGAAAGCATACAAAGAAAACCTTCAAGGCTAAAATGCTTTGAAGGTTTTTATTTTATATTACATTCCTAACCACAATTGACTAACTCAATCAAAAGTTACTCTTGTTCCATGTGTCCAATCTGCTTCTTGACGTTTTAAGCCACCTCTTGCTTCAATTTCCTCTATAATTTCACGATGTATACTTTGCCCCTCTACATTTAAATAAGGAACCATCTGTTGTAAAGAATGATGAAAATAAGCTAATTCACTATCTTTCCAGTCTTGTTTTGCCATCATTGTAAGTTCAGTCATATCTCTGCCTACATACATTATATCAACCTCCATGAATTTTACTGCTTTTATTGTTTGAATAAAGAAATAAGTCTATACTGAAAGCAGATAACTTTTCATTGCAATAATACATACATGAGGTGGATGAGATGGAAAACAAGGTAGCGTTAGTAACAGGAAGTAGTCGAGGAATTGGTAAAAAGATAGCTATTGAACTAGCAAAAAAAGGTTATGACATTGTAATAAACTATAACCGTAGTAAAAGTGCTGCACAAGAAACAGCAGCTGAAATTGAACAATTAGGTCAAAAAACACTAATAGTTAAAGCAAACGTTGGTCAGCCAGAAAAAATTAAAGAAATGTTTCAATTAATTGATGAGCATTTTGGCAGAATGGACGTATTAGTAAGTAATGCTGCATCAGGTGTTTTACGTCCAGTCATGGAGCTAGAAGAATCTCATTGGGATTGGACAATGAACATTAACAGTAAAGCACTTCTATTTTTAGCTCAAGAAGCTGCGAAAAGAATGGAAAAAGTAGGCGGAGGAAAAATTGTAAGTATTAGCTCACTAGGATCTATCCGTTATTTAGAAAACTACACAACGGTTGGAGTTTCAAAAGCTGCCATTGAAGCATTAACACGTTATTTAGCTGTGGAGCTTGCACCGATGAATATCGTAGTAAATGCTGTATCGGGTGGAGCGGTTGATACGGATGCGTTGAAACACTTCCCGAATCGCGAAGAACTGCTAGAGGATGCAAAGAAAAACACACCTGCTGGACGCATGGTCGAGCCAGATGACTTAGTGAAAACAGTTATGTTCTTAACTTCTGATGATGCAAGTATGATTTGTGGGCAAACAATCATTGTTGATGGTGGAAGGTCATTACTTGTGTAAAATATTCCTAAAAAATATTATTTTTTTTAACATATAATCACCTCCAACGGGACATCTTAAATTTCGTGGAGGTGATTTCAAATGGCAAACAAATTCAATCAACAAGCTGGTAAAACTGCTTCTGGTACAAATGTTCAACAAGTAAAACAACAAAACGCTCAAGCTGGTCAGCAACAATACGGTGCTGAGTTCGCTAGCGAAACAGATGTTCAAGAAGTGAGAGAGCGCAACGCACAATCTGCAGCTCAGAAGAACCAAAACTCTTAATATTCAACAAAAACACTCCTTATCCAAACAGATAAGGAGTGTTTTTATTACATTTGGATAATGGTTATTTGCTAATGGAAGTTAGTAAATTACTTTTGATTATAAATCAATTAAAGAAGTATGATAACGCGAGTTGCGAGGCTCCCTGCCCCGCCCGCGGAAAGCTAGTGCCTCGTGCTATCATCAACAGTTAAAACTCGTTGTAAATTAAAGTAATAATATAAGTGAAGCACTCGACAAAACTTCTAATAAGTCAACAATCATAGTCAAAGGGATTAGCACACTCAAATAGAAATTAATTAGGGAGATACTTCGTGTACGAGGAGGAACTACATAATGGAAAGTTTTGATTTAGCAGTAGCAAAACAACTAAAAACAATGGATGAACTTCTCTTTTTACAATCAGAAATAGAACGATGTCAACAACTCGAAAAAGAACTTATACAATTAAAAAATGAACAAAAATTAGAATCCATTCAGCAAGAGATAGAGAGAATGAATATAGAATTAAAAGAAATTCAATTAATTTTTGAAAAACAGACAGAAGAAGCGATCCAATCTTATCAAACAATGGGGATTACGAGTGCTTAATATGAATTTCTTAATATTTCTGCCATCTTTTTTCAAGAAAGATGGCTTCTTTGTTTTAAAATCTAGTTACAACCGTTATAATAGGATAAAACGGTTCTTGAAGAAATTTAGTTTCCAGGAAGGAAAGTAGGGGAGAAAGATGGGCAGTCCCATGGAAGGAGAAACAATACAAATACATAGTTATAAACATAACGGCTTAATTCACAGAGTATGGGAAGAGACAACCGTTCTAAAAGGTTCTCAAAACTTAGTGATCGGCGGAAATGACAAAACAATTGTGACCGAATCAGATGGTCGGACTTGGATTACTCGTGAGCCAGCTATTTGTTATTTTCATTCTAAATATTGGTTTAATGTGATCGGAATGATTCGTGAAGATGGAGTTTATTATTATTGCAACATTAGCTCTCCGTTTATTGCAGACGATGAAGCATTAAAATATATTGATTATGACTTAGATATTAAAGTCTTTCCTGATATGACATTTATTTTGCTAGATGAAGATGAATATGAACGACATCGTAAAGAGATGAACTATCCAGAAGTAATTGATAAAATTTTAAAAAGCAATGTCGAAACATTAATTTCATGGATCCGCCAACGAAAAGGACCATTCGCTCCTGATTTCATTGACATCTGGTATGAAAGATATTTAACATATCGCGGATAAAGCAACACGAAAGCTTTTAAATGGACAAGTAGTAAAAGTTTATACTAGGATGAAACTACTTACCACAGTTTTTGACTGTGGTATTTTATATGTTTTTATGAATGGGGTAAAATACGCAAGAAGGAAATGGTTATATATTGGGGGGAATCCTTTGGGTAGTATTAGACGCTACTTACAATTTGTTAAGCCTTACACATGGCAAATTGTTGGAACAGTCATCATAGGAGTTTTTAAATTTGGATTGCCGTTACTAGTACCACTATTGCTGAAATATGTAGTGGACGACATTTTGCTTACGCAAGATATGTCTAGTGAGGAAAAATCAAGCGAATTAATGTTAATCATGGGAGTGGTTATTGCGGTCTTCATTTTATTACGACCGCCAATTGAATATTATCGTCAATATTTAGCACAGTGGACCGGAAGTAAAGTATTATACGATATTCGTGATAGCTTGTTTGAACATATTCAAAGATTAAGCTTAAGGTTTTATGCAAACAATCGAGCAGGCGAAGTCATTTCAAGGGTCATTCATGATGTAGAACAAACGAAGAACTTTGTTATAACAGGCTTAATGAATATTTGGCTCGATTTAGCAACTATATTAATTGTTATTATCATAATGTTCCAAGTTGACTTCATGTTAACAATCGTTTCCATCATTCTGTTCCCGCTTTATGGGATAAGTGTTAAATATTTTTACAGCCGACTACGTGATTTAACGAGAAAACGATCACAAGCGTTAGCAGAAGTACAAGGTCACTTGCACGAACGAGTTCAAGGAATGCCTGTCATTCAAAGTATGGCAATTGAAGATTATGAGCAAGAGCAGTTCCAAAAGCAAAATAAAAACTTTTTAAGCAAAGCGCTCGTACATACTAGTTGGAATGCAAAAACATTTGCTGTAGTAAATACGATTACAGATGTTGCACCGCTTTTAGTTATTTTTTATGCGGGTTACTCCGTTGTTCAAGGAACGCTTTCCATCGGGGAAATGGTAATGTTTATCGCCTATATTGATAGACTATACGCGCCGCTAAGAAGGTTAATAAACTCTTCGACGACATTAACCCAATCTTTAGCGTCAATGGACCGTGTATTCGAATTTGTAGATGAAAAATACGATATAACGGATAAAGAAAATGCTAAACCTATGAAGGCTGTACTAGGTGAAGTATCTTTTGAAAATGTTTCTTTCCGCTATGAGGAGAAAGAAGAGTATGTTCTTAAAAATCTATCATTAAATGTGCGTCAAGGAGAGACCGTCGCATTAGTAGGTATGAGTGGTGGAGGTAAATCTACTTTAGTAAGCTTGCTCCCTCGATTTTACGATGTAACAAAAGGTAAAATTCGTCTGGATGGAGTAGATATTAAGGACGTAAAAGTAAGACAGTTACGAAAAAACATCGGGATGGTTTTACAAGATAGTATTTTATTTAGTGATTCCATTCGTGAAAATATTGCGCTAGGTAGACCAGATGCAACGATGGAAGAAATTATTGAAGCTGCAAAAGCGGCCAATGCCCACGATTTTATCATGAACTTGCCAAAACAATATGAAACAAAAGTAGGGGAAAGAGGCGTTAAGCTGTCAGGTGGTCAAAAACAACGTGTCTCTATTGCAAGAGTATTTTTGAAAAACCCACCAATTTTAATTATGGATGAAGCTACATCGGCTTTAGATTTAGAAAGCGAACATCTCATTCAAGAATCATTAGAGCTTCTTGCTGCGGATCGAACAACATTCATTGTCGCACATAGACTTTCAACCATAACACATGCAGATCGAATTATATTATTGGAAAACGGTGAAATAGTGGAAGAAGGTTCACATGTAGAATTAATGAAAAAACAAGGTAGTTACTATAATCTTTACAGCATTCAAGAGCTGCATTAAAAGAAAAATGGTGTTACAGGAGGATTTGTTGCCGCCTGTAACACCATTTTTTACTCTTCAATCTGTTGATGGATATTAAATTCATTATCATCCTTGTGGTAGTTTTGAAAACTATCTATAAGCTTATTCAAGTGATCCAGTTGTTCACTATAATCAATAATTCGAGAAATGAGAGGGAATAGGTGATACCATATTTCCTCACTACAATATTCTTCACAACTCCATTCGTCTTTTTGCAACATGAATTCGTCAATGAATTGCTTCTTGTTAAAACGTTCTTCTTCATACATTTCCGAAGTATTATGCTTCTTTATTTTCCCTACAAATTTAAGCAAAATTTGTTCATGATAGTTAACTAAGTGGTCTAATTCTGCCTTTAAGTAGTGCTGAAATTCACTCGGCATGTGATGCAGTTCATTCTCTAAGCGATGAAGCATCTTAAGTGTGAAAAGTGCCCGATTGCTCGTTAAAATAAGCTGCCTAAAAATAACGAGCTTTCTCGCTTTAGCTAATGAATTTGCTTTAAAATACGTTCGCTCCTCTTTATATAAAAGGAACAATTGCTCTAATTTTAATAACCGTTGACGTAATGATTCAATGTCATTTTTCAATAAATGGTGTTCGGATGCGTGTCGCATGTTAATTCGTATCCATTTTAAAATATCTTCTGTTGTTTCTCTCACTTTGTAATACAGTCTCGTTTCATATTTCGGTGGTAGGAATATTAAGTTGACTAAAAACGCACTTAAAATACCAATTAAAACGGTAGAAAATCTTATTAATGAAAACTCTAAAAAATTTTCACCAGGACTTTCCATAATCGCTATTACTGTTACAAGTGCTAATGGTATTGTGTTTTCGATTTTAAGCTTTAAATTAATGGCGATTACAAAAATAGCTGTTAAGCCAATGATAAAAGGATCGTTTCCGAACAATAAGCCAAATACAATCGCCAGAATTGCTCCTATAACATTTGCCTGTACTTGTTCAATAATAGACTGGTACGATTTATATATAGATGGTTGTATGGCAAAAATAGCTGCGATACCGGCAAACAACGGGGAGGGTAGATCAAGCCAACGAGCGACAAACAACGCCAACGTAATCGCGATTCCCGTTTTCAATATTCGGGCACCAAGTTTCATTTCAATATCAAATTCCTTTCGTACTACGGAAATTTAAAGTACATCATCACCTACGTCTAAATTTCCACATATTCCAATAATTAAACACTAATGTACTATACAATGATTACTATTGTATAGCAATAAGGAATATGTATATTTTTTCTTGTTAAAAAACGCTGTTGATTGGAGCGCAAGTCTCCGCTTTCCGCGGGCGAGGCGGGAGCCTCCTCGACGCTCTGCGTCTGTGGGGTCTACCGTCTCTCGCTTCTCCCGCAGGAGTCTCCGACTTGCGCTCCAATCAACTGCTTGATTTGTAATATCAAATAGCTAATAGCTAACAATAAAAAATCCAGATCTAAACGCTATCTCGCGCTAGAAACTGGATTCAAATTTAGCTTAGCAGTTAGCTATTAGCTATTAGCTTTAAGCTCTTAGCTAACCACTAACCACTAAATCATTCCGTCGAAACAGCTGGATCTGCTTGTTCTTTAACTGGAATGACTTGAACGAAATTTTCTTCTAGGTTTTCTTTTAAACTCTCCAAATAAGCAACTTCATCCACTTGACCTTGCACATTAAGTGCTTCTATATAAGTGTTTAAAAGCTCACAAATTTCTTTCTTGCCTTTCTCACTTAACGTTTGTAAGCTTACTTTAGCGCCTTTTGCAATACGTCTTTGTATTGCTTCTTTTGTTAAGCCTAACTCAGGTTGATGGCGCAAATATACAACGCCACCGGTCATCCCTGCACAAATCCATGGACCAGGATCTCCTAAAACTAAGCCACGACCATTTGTCATATATTCAAAGGCAAAACCTTTTATGTTTGCCTTTACCCCAAGGTTTCCGTGTTCTTTTTCCGGGATAGCATGAACTAAACGGCCACCGATAATAATATCCGCTCCAGATAAACGTATTCCAGCACGAGCATCTGCGTTACCTTGTGCAATTAATGTTCCTTTTTGTGCACCATAACCGAATCCTTTACCGACAGACCCATTATAAAACACTCCATCTTTCCCACGATCTTTTAGAATAACCACTTTTCCACCAAAACTAGTTTTCCCAACACCATCTTGAGCCCCACCAGCTACGGTAATATTTACTCCGTTTGCATTGTAAGCGGCTAATCCATTACCAGGAATAGAAGATTCATATGTTAGCTCCACTTCTGGTAACTGGTTGTAAGTTCCATCTAAACGATTTCGTACACGATGGCAGGAAACTCGACTACCAAGAACACGTTGCTCAGCAGAAACACTTGAGAAGCTACGAGATTGTTGTAATTGGTCTATATGATAATCTAAATACTCCGCACCAGCAGCAACTAATAACTCATTTTCTTCCACACTTGCGGCCACTTCTTTTTGTGCTAGTTGCGGGACATCTAAAGCAGCTAGTAGGCCAGTTAAATCCATTTGATCTAACCCGCGAGCTTGCTCTAAAAGATCAGAACGGCCAACAATAGACTGTAAATTGTCAAAACCTAGAGAACCAGTTAATGCTTTCAGTTCACTTCCAAACGCAGTGAACAAATTCATTAACCCTTGAACAGCTAAGTCAGATTGACGAGGTACGAATCTACGTAAGCCATGGTCTTTTGCTTGAGCTTCCGATTCGATTTGAGTCGCAATACCAACATGACAAGTGTCTAAATGGCAGCCACGACATGTTGTACAACCAATAGCTATCATTGATAATGTTCCGAATCCAATACGGTTAGCGCCAAGAAGCATCACCTTCATACAATCTAATGCACTCTTAATTCCACCATCTGCCCAGATTTCGACTTTATTGCGTAGTCCGGATTCTAGTAAAGCATTATGTGCTGCTTTTACGCCAATTTCTACAGGTAATCCTACATATTGTAATGCGTGGATACGAGCAGCTCCTGTTCCACCGTCAAATCCGCTAATTGTAATGATGTCAGCACCTGCTTTGGCAATACCAACAGCAATTGTGCCTATGTTTGGTACAACAGGAACTTTTACGGCAACTTTCGCTTGGTCATTTGCTGTTTTTAATTCAGCAATCATTTGTGCCAAGTCTTCAATAGAATATATATCATGATTATTAGAAGGAGAAATTAAGTCAGAACCAATTGTAGCATTTCTCGCTTCTGCAATTTTAGCTGTAACTTTAGAACCTGGTAAATGGCCACCTTCACCAGGCTTAGCTCCTTGGCCAATTTTTATCTCTAATAAATTGGAAGAGTTTAGTAACTCAGTATTCACTCCGAAACGACCTGAAGCCACTTGTTGGCCTCGTGTTTTCGGGTATTTTCCAAGCATATCTTTTATTTCTCCGCCTTCACCGTTTAAACTAACCATGTTTAATCGATCAGCAGCTTCTGCATATGCCCGAAATGCAATTTCGTTTTGCGATCCAAACGACATGGACGCAATGAGAAACGGAAGGCTGTGCTCGCCAACAGATAAGCTAACTTTCTTTTCATCAACAGGTTGACTACTTTTCTTCAAATCTGTTAAATGTCTTATCGTAATTGGATTCTTCGTTTCTTGTTCGGAAAGTTTTTCCCTGTAGTCCGCATAGTCACCAGTTTTTGCAACATCCCCAATCGCTTTCCAAATGCGAGGGAAGAGGTGGAATGACTTTCCAGGACGAGATGTTTCATCTTCAAAGTCAATAGCGCGTTCCTTTGCATCTTTTTCAAGAAATTCAAGGCTGTAAGAGAGGTCATTTGCGCCCAAGAAGTTAACAATGCCTAAGTACTCAGCGATTTCTTCATTTAAACCAATAGATGAAAATAATCTACCGTACCCTCTTAGTTCATGGATGCCGATAGTAGAAATGACTTTTTCTAATCCTTTTGTTAATGCTTGGAACAAGTGAATAGTGGGCTTTGTCGATTCGTCACTTACTGTTCCAAATAGTAAATATGGACTGATGACGTTAGCGCCTAAACCGAGTGCTACGATACAATCGTGTAACGATCGGATTGCACCAGAACGAAGGACAAGAGAGCAGTTACGTCTAATTTGCTTCTCTACTAAAGCTTGATCCACAATAGAAGTAACAAGATGAGGATCAATCCAATAATTACCGTTCCTGTGTGCGGAAGAATCATCTAAAATTAAGAGAGTTTTTCCACTCTGAACCGCTTGAACGGCTTCATCTTTAATTCGAATTAATGCTTCGCCTAAAGAATCATTTTCATGAAAAACAGTCGGTAAGAAATAAACTAATTGTTGTTCAATGAAAAGATTAATAACTTCATCATAAGATGGCTGCTCTAATGTAGAAGCACAGTCGTGCCCATTCTGACCTTCGATTAAAAGAGGAGCGTACAATTCTATTGTTAATGGCTGTTCGGTTTCTTTTCCCCAATTCGCTAACACTGGTCTAGCTCCTATTACGGCCCGCGTCGAAAAATGTTCTGTTTCACGATCACGGTCAATAGCAGGGTTTGTCACAACCGCAACGCTTTCTTTTATAAAATCAGCAATATTTTTTCTACCATCAGCAATTGCTGCTAGTGGAACGTCATGGCCTAATGAGCGAATAGGTTCGACACCTTTTTCCGCCATTTGTTCAACAAGTTGAATATGCTCACGATCCCAACCGAAAGCAGCGTATTGCCCATTGTGTACTTTTGGTAAAGGTGATACGGAAACCACTTTTTCTAATGTTGGTGGCTTTAATCGACTTGAAAAACCACCCACATTCACTTTTTTCGAAAAGCGGTTATAAACTTCTTCTTGGAAGGAATGATATTCAAATATTTTTATCGTATCTCCATCCCACTTCAATCCAACTTTTTCTCCAGGTGAGAAAGGCTTTGGTTCTGCTGTATATTCATTCGTAGGTATGATTCCAGGTTCGGAAGAAAAATAATACGATGATTCTGTTTGCAGCATCCAAAGTGGGCGTAACCCAAGCGAATCTAAGCTAAACACGGCCTCATCATTGTAACGAGAAATAATTCCAGCAGGTCCTTGAGCAAAATGCCCCCAGCTTTCACGGATATAAGCATATAAATCTTGCAAGTGTTCAGGGTAACTTTTAATCTCATTTATGATAGGAGGTAAAATAATATCTAACGCTTCAAAAAGTGAATAGCCCTCTCTACTAATTAGAGTATCTATCGTTCTATTTAGGTCTTGTGAGTCACTACCTCCATCTGTTAAGGGAACGCCTAACATACGAGCTTCATCTCGAAGTTTCGCGATTGTATTAATTTCACCATTATGACCTAACACACTAAAAGGTTGAACTCTGAAGAAGTTAGAAAGTGTGTTTGTTGAGTATCTGTTATGCCCAAGTGTCATAGTAGACGCTACAAGAGGATGAGCTAAATCATGGTAGTATTTTGGTAATATATCTCCAGCTCCCATTACTTTATAAACGGCGTGGAAGTTAGAGAGGGAAGCAACATGAACTTCCACATTCTTTTCTATGTCAATCGTTAAATGAAATAAGTCATTCGCTTCACATTTGCTGTTTGTTGAAACAATTGCGAACTGCCAAAAGATTGGATTTTGCCTTAAAGCAATAGGACCGAGTGCTCCTTCGTTCGTCACTTTATTTGTTTCAAATATAACTTCAAAATGATAAGCTTTTAGAAGGCTAGTAATCTCTGTTTTCACTTCCGAGAAGTCTATTGTTCTATTAATAAATAGGTGTCCTACCGTAAAATCAGGACGATCAACTATAGAAGTATCTTCCCCGATACTGTCTAATTTTTCTTTCCATAATGCACGAGGGATATCAACGTGTAGCCCAACTCCATCCCCTTCACCATTAATAAAACCAGCGCGGTGATTCATTTTTACTAATGCATTTATACAGTCATCAATGTTATTCTTTGTAGGGATTTTTCTTTTTTCAATAGCGGAAACGATTCCACATGCATCATGTTCTTGATGATGGAAATCTTTAAATGTACTAGGACTCCATTTTTTCATATTGTGTGGCTAAAGGAATAGGGATTGTAAGAGGCCCCTAACTAGCCATTCACCTCCTGTATGATATTTTGGTAGAAAAACTTGAGGGTAGATAAGAAATGGAATTCCAAAACGGGTAGATATAATGTTAGGAATTTTTGCGAAGGGTATAACCTTTCTTATCTTTAAAATAAAACGAATTTTCAGACTTTAAAAACCATCATAACATTTCTATTCTACAAAATCAATTTTAATACATAAAAATGATGTAATTATGCGATGTAAGACTTGTGGATGTAAGCGTTTTCATTGTTTTGTAAAGGAAAAGAGTGCCTGCTAGACACTCTTTTTGTATAATTATTCATTTGCTAATTGTTTAAATGCATTTTCAACAGCTGTAAGCGTGGTAGCAACATCCTCTTTTGTATGAGCGATTGTCACGAACCAAGCTTCATATTTCGAAGGAGCTAAGTTTATTCCTTGGTGTAACATAAGCTTAAAGAATTTAGCAAATTGTTCTCCATTTGTATTTTCAGCTTGCTCGTAGTTTACGACGATTTCGTCTGTGAAGTAAATGGTTAAAGCTCCTTTAAGACGGTTAATCGTAATTTGTATGCCGTACGTTTTCGCATGCTTTAAAATACCTTTTTCTAACATTGCACCAATGTGATCTAAATGCTCATATACACCTTCTTGTTGTAACACTTCTAGGCATGCGATTCCAGAAAGAATGGACGCTGGATTTCCAGCCATAGTACCTGCTTGATATGCTGGGCCGAGAGGAGCAACTTTTTCCATGATTTCTTTTTTACCACCATATGCACCGATTGGTAGTCCCCCGCCAATTATTTTTCCTAATGCAGTTAAGTCAGGCTTTACTCCAAGCATATCTTGAGCTCCACCATACATAAAGCGGAATGCAGTAATTACTTCATCGTATATAACAAGTGCTCCTGCTTCATGAGTAAGGTCGTTCACTTGTTGTAAGAAACCAGGTTTAGGTTCAACAATACCAAAATTACCAACGATAGGTTCAACGAGAACGCACGCAATTTCATCTCCCCATTTTTCTAAAGCTTCTTTAAAAGGCTCGATGTCGTTAAAGGGCACAGTGATTACTTCTTTTGCGATACTTTTTGGAACTCCAGCTGAGTCAGGTGTACCTAATGTTGCTGGACCAGAACCTGCGGCTACAAGCACTAAGTCGGAGTGGCCATGGTAGCAACCAGCAAACTTGATAATTTTATCACGTCCAGTATAGGCACGAGCCACGCGGATAGTCGTCATAACTGCTTCTGTACCAGAGTTCACGAAACGTACTTTATCCATAGCAGGCATTGCTTCTTTTAACATTTTCGCAAACTTCACTTCATGAGGAGTAGGTGTGCCGTATAAAACACCTGTTTGGGCAGCATGTTGAATAGCTTTGGTAATATGTGGGTGTGCATGCCCTGTAATAATTGGACCGTATGCTGCTAAATAATCAATATACTTGTTTCCGTCTACATCCCAAAAATAAGCACCTTGTCCACGTTCCATGACAACGGGCGATCCACCGCCAACAGCTTTATATGACCTAGATGGGCTGTTTACCCCACCAACAATATGTTCTAATGCTTCAGCGTAAATTTGTTCAGATTTATTGAAATTCATTTATGTATCCTCCTAAGCGGAATCGATTATATTCAATTCATCATTTTATCATACTTTTGATAGTTACAAACATCTAGGAAAGTGTATTAAAATAGCGCGAATTGGTCATAAACCCATTTTTCAAGAACAAAACGAACACAAAAAATAGAAAAAGGAAGATATACATTAGCAATTAGAAACTAGTAATACCAAACACTTACCATTTGTAGGTTGAGCTCTTTTTGAGTAGACTAGTATATTGTGATGAAAAATGATTACTTTCAGCCAGTAGGTTGTTAGGAGGAAATAGATATGACGAAAAAAGTGATGGAAGTAGAATTATTGCGGAAAGAGTTTAAAGCATATTCTAGTCGCCCTGGATTGAAGGGGGCATTTAGAGATTTATTTACGAGAAACTATAAAGTTCTCCCAGCTGTAAATGATATTTCGTTTGAAGTTCGCCAAGGAGAAATGGTCGGTTATATCGGTGAAAATGGTGCTGGAAAGTCGACGACAATAAAAATGTTGACAGGTATCCTCACTCCAACATCTGGAATGGTACGTGTAAACGGTATGGATCCCCATAAAGAAAGGGAAAGATTTGTGCAGACCATTGGAGTTGTTTTTGGTCAACGTTCTCAACTTTGGTGGGATATTGCCGTTCAAGAATCATTTCGCTTACTTAAAAAAGTATATAAAGTTTCGGATGCGGATTATAACTCCCATATGGACCATGTTATTCGCACATTGGATCTAGGACCTTTATTAGATAAGCCAGTTCGAAAGCTTTCACTTGGTCAACGAATGCGTTGTGAATTAGCAGCAGCACTCATTCATAATCCACCTCTATTGTTTTTAGACGAACCAACAATTGGATTAGACGTGTTAGTTAAGTTGAAAATTCGTCAGTTTTTAAAAGAGATAAATGAAAAATATAAAACTACCATTCTGTTAACTACGCATGATATGGCAGACATTGAAGCACTTTGCGATCGAGTAATCATGTTAGATGAAGGAAAAATAATATATGACGGAGGTTTGCAAGATTTACGAAGAAACTGGGGAGATGGCAAACAGATTCAGTTCCAGTTCAAAGACCCGGTAACGGTCCAAGCACTTCAAATTATGACAAGCTATCTTGATGTGGAGTGGAAAGAAGGAGAAAAACCTAACACGTGGATTGCTTATGTTAGTAAAGAAAGTGACCAAGTTTCAGCTCTAATTAGTAGTGTAGTAGGGAAATATTCCATTACGGACGTAAGCATTCAAGAAATCTCTACAGAAGAGATTATTAGAAACATATACGATAAAGGAATGCTTGTTCATTCGTAGTAAGGAAGGTGAGAAAAGATGGACAAGTATATAGAAATGATACGAATTCGTTTCTTAATGATGCTAGCGTATCGAACGAATTATTATAGTGGAATTTTAATTTATAGTATTAATATTGGTGCTTATTATTTCTTATGGACGGCTATTTATGGCGGAAAAGAAGAAATAGAAGGTTTAAGTGCACTGCAAATGACAACATATGTAGCTGTCGCTTGGATGGCTCGTGCGTTTTATTTTAATAATATTGATCGGGAGATAGCACAAGAGATAAAAGAAGGTAAAGTAGCGGTAGAATTGATTAGGCCGTACAACTACCTTGGAATGAAAACGATGCAAGGATTGGGTGAAGGAATATTTAGGTTAGTATTTTTCTCCCTACCAGGTATGGTCATTGTTGGCTTAATATTCCCGTTGCAATTATCTAGTAACCTATCAACTTGGGGATTTTTCGCTCTCTCGTTAATCTTTAGTTTTATCATTAACACACAGATAAACTTGCTAACTGGTATGATGACGTTTTTCTTATTTAATAATGATGGATTAATTCGTGCAAAACGGGTTGTCATTGATTTATTCTCTGGACTTTTACTACCAATCAGCTTTTATCCATTATGGGCGCAAGATGTTATGGGGTTTTTGCCTTTCCAAGCGATTAGCTATATTCCGAGTATGATTTTTACTGGTGGTTTTGAAGGTTCTGAGATGTGGAATGCGATTTTCTTACAAGCTGTTTGGGCGATTATCTTAATCTTGCCAATACAAATGCTTTGGAGATTAGCGAAAAAACAGTTGATCGTGCAAGGAGGGTGAGAAAGTGTTTTATGTATCTATGTTTTTTCAATATATAGGGCAATACACAAAAACAAGGTTTCAGTATAGAGCGGACCTTGTAGTAGAACTCTTTTCTGACTTGCTCTTTCAAGCAGTAAACTTAGTATTTATATTAGTTGTGTTCGGCCATACTCAATTACTTGGAGGGTGGAGTAGGGAAGAAATCATTTTTATCTATGGTTTTTTCTTAGTTCCTTACGCTTTATTTTCGGCATTTTTTAATATATGGGATTTTAATGAGAGGTACATTGTAAGGGGAGAAATGGACCGTATTTTAACTAGGCCCATCCATAGTCTCTTTCAAGTTATTTTAGAGCGAATGGAATTAGAGTCTTTATTTGGAGCTATAACTGGGATAGCGATTATGTTTTATGCGGGGAGTATTTTAGGTCTTTCTTTTGCTTGGTATGATATTTTTATTTTCTTCTTGTTCGTTATTGGTGGAACTTTAGTTTACGCTGGGATTTTTGTTATGTTAGCTAGCATAGGATTTTGGTCTGATGCGAGAACATCTATCATGCCAATGATGTACAATATCGGAAATTATGGGCGTTATCCGGTAGACATATATAATCGAGTGATTCGTTATGTGTTAACGTGGATTTTACCTTTTGCATTTGTAGGGGTGTATCCTTCTGCCTATTTTCTTGGTAGATCAGAATGGTATTCATATGCATTCTTAACACCAGTAGTTGGGACTGTATTTTTTATCTTATCTGTTTTAATCTGGAACAAAGGAGTTACAAAATATCGTGGTGCAGGAAACTAGTCATATGTCATCTTAGACGGGCGTATATTTTATTGATAAGCATGTCCGATAGTAAGGAAGTGGCATATGGTGTTGTGGGTTGTGTTATTTGGCATCATTATTTTATCTATTGTAATGAGTTTAGTTCATATGTTTTCACCTAGAGATAAAAAGAAGAGTGTGCTGTTTATATCAAAAGAGACGTTAATTTTATTATTACTTGTGTATGCGACGTTAGTTGTTTCTTTTGGATTAATTTATAGTATCCTTCATATGAACAGCTTTCCTATTTTAATTGAAGGGGGAAAAGTGATCTCTGCAGAGTTCCCAAGTGTTGTCCTTTCTTCTATA
Organism: Bacillus sp. FJAT-45066; assembly: GCF_002335755.1. Taxonomy (NCBI): domain Bacteria; kingdom Bacillati; phylum Bacillota; class Bacilli; order Caryophanales; family Bacillaceae; genus Bacillus; species Bacillus sp. FJAT-45066. Next base: position 2,380,012 of record NZ_NISQ01000001.1, on the reverse strand, counting down.
TACTTTAGTGCAGTGACAATGTTAACGGTCGGATATGGAGATATAACCCCAATAGGAATTGGAAGAGCCATTGCGTCCTTTCAAGCTTTAATAGGATATATCATGCCAGCAGCGTTTGTTGTGAGGATTGTGTTAGATATGGAACACCGAGAAGAGTAGACGGGAGTTATATAAAATATTATGGGGCATTCCAACAGTCGACGACGACATTTCGGATGCCCTTTTTACATTTTTACACCTATATTAATACCTCTTTTTGTCTTTGAATGATTAAAAACTACAAATTCTCATTTTGCTGTTTAATTTCCCCTTCATTTAAGAAATTGTTCGTCGCTTCTAAAGCTTTATGTTCATTCACTGAATCAGGATATTTATTCTCCATGCTCTCCAATGGCTGAGTAGCGCTTTCTCTCGCTATTGCACTTATGTTAGGTTCTTTAGGTTGTGTAACAGGTTGACGGTGTTCTTCGTTTCGCATCCTATTCGCCTCCAGTTATAATTTCCCCTAGTTTAAGCAAAAACTAGTTCTAGCATGCAACCTTTTAATTTGAATTGTCCTAACGCATACGATACCCTTATACATAACAAGATTTTATAGGAGGAATAAACGATGACAATTGAAATTGGAAATAAAGCACCTGATTTTGAACTACAAACCGAAAAAGGTGAAAGTGTAAAACTGTCTGATTATAAAGGGAAAAACGTTGTATTATACTTTTATCCAAAAGACATGACACCTGGATGTACGACACAGGCATGCGACTTCCGTGATAATCATGAAGATTTCTCCGAACTAGATACAGTGATTTTAGGAGTAAGTCCAGACCCAATGGATAAACACCAAAAGTTTATTGAAAAACACGGCTTACCATTTTCTTTATTAGTGGATGAAGATCATAAAGTAGCAGAACTATACGATGTTTGGAAACTAAAAAAGAACTTCGGGAAAGAATATATGGGCATCGAAAGATCCACGTTTATTATTAATAAAGATGGCGAGCTTGTGAAAGAATGGAGAAAAGTACGAGTCAAGGATCATGTAGAAGAAGCACTTCAGTTTATAAAAGAGAATTTATAGTTGCCTATTTTTCAAAAATGAGGTCAAACGTCTAAAACAAATATAGACAATCGGGAGTACTTTATAGTGTAGGGCATACCTCCTCGAAAGTTATTTTAAGTGCAAGCACACAAGCTTGCACTCTTTTTGTGTTTTCATTTCTTTAGAAACTATTGTGCGCATAACTAAATTTACTTAAAAGAATAAGTTTGGGTAAACCCTTGTGTGGAAAGCCTTCTATGTACTATTAACAAAAAAGGGTTAATTTTTCGAAAAAAAGACCAATTCTGTATTTTAACAGACCCCTTCCACGAGAAACTGTTATACATTATACTGAAAACTGGTTTTTTAAATATATTTTTTGAAAATTGGAGAGATTGAGAAAGGGGTAAACCTAATGGATACAACGCAGAATAAGAAGCGTGGTATATTAATGCGTTCTTTAGATGGTATCGAACGTGTTGGTAACAAGCTTCCACATCCCGTTACGTTGTTTGCAATTTTTGCACTATTAGTAATTATTTTATCAGGAGTATTCGCAAAACTGGGTGTGCAAGTGGAAGACCCAATTAATGAAGGTGAAATGCTTCAAGTTAAAAGCTTAATGAGTAAAGAAGGTATACAATATATCTTTGAAAGTGCTGTAAAGAACTTCACAGGATTTGCTCCACTAGGAACAGTACTTGTAACGATGATCGGTATTGGTATCGCTGAGCGTTCTGGCTTAATAAGTGCCGCGTTACGTGGCTTAGTAACCTCTGTACCAAAGCAGTTAATGACAGCTGCTCTAGTATTTGGTGGTATTATGTCAAGTATGGCTGCCGATGCTGGTTATGTAGTATTAGTACCACTTGGTGCTGTATTATTTGCAGGACTTGGTCGTCATCCTTTAGCTGGACTAGCTGCAGCTTTTGCTGGTGTATCAGCTGGATTCAGTGCTAACCTTTTACTAACATCATTAGATCCACTACTAGGTGGGCTAACCATCCAAGCCGCTGAAACGGTTAACCCAGAATATGCTGCTGGAATGAACTACATGATGAACTATTATTTCATGGTAGCTTCCGTATTTGTTTTAACAATAGTGGGTACATTCGTTACAGATAGAATCGTTGAACCACGTTTAGGTACGTACAAAGGTTCATTTAATGAACACGAAGTAAGTTACTTAAAACCTGAAGAGAAAAAAGGTTTATGGGCTGCTTTATTTGCATTCATTGGCACAATTGCTGTATTAGCGTTATTAGTAGTTCCTTCATGGGGACCATTACGTGGAGAAGGTACAATTTTAGAAGCTCCATTCTTCCAAACGTTAGTACCGATTATTTTAATAATGTTCTTCGTACCTGGTTTAGTTTATGGAATTATCACTAAGTCCATTAAGAGCGACAAAGACGTTGCGAACCAAATGTCAGAAACAATGGCTACTATGGGTGCGTACATCGTATTAGCATTCGTAGCTGGTCAGTTCGTTGCTTACTTTAATGAAACAAAACTAGGAACAGTTATGGCTGTTAATGGCGCGGAATTTATTCAAGGTGTAGGTTTCCAAGGCGAAAATATGTTTAGTAGCATTATGCTAATCTTAGTCTTTATTGTCGTAGCTGGTTTTATCAACTTATTCATCGGTAGTGCGTCTGCGAAGTGGGCTATTATGGCACCTGTTTTCGTACCAATGATGATGAACTTAGGATACTCACCTGAATTAACACAGTTAGCTTACCGTCTAGCTGATTCTACAACAAACGTAATTTCACCGTTAATGCCATACTTTGCTATCGTAATTGCCTTTGCGCAAAAGTACGATAAAAAAGTAGGTATCGGTACATTAATTTCTACAATGCTTCCATATTCGATCTTCTTCTCGATTGTATGGATGGTAATGTTGATTGTATGGATGTTGACGGGGGTTCCACTAGGACCTGGTGCACCGATAAACTATCCTGGTTAATAAATTTATTAAAAAACCGCCCGCTTGTTTTTGGACAGGTAGGCGGTTTTTTTTATATGATGTTATAAACAAACGTATAAAAATGAAGAACGAAACATCGCAAAGGGGATGAGGTAGTGTTAGTTGTTTCCACCTTTTTAATAAGAGAAGAAAAGTTACTAGAAGATTTGAAGAACGATTTTCCGAATGTTACATTTGAGTTTTATAAATCAATAAAAGAAGTACCTGCAACTTCTATGTCAACAGCTGAAGTCATTCTTACTTATGGAACAGACTTAACTTCCGAGGATATTTCTACAGCAAGCAAACTAAAATGGATTATGGTTGCATCCGCTGGAGTGGAAAAATTACCGTTCGCTGAAATAAAAGAAAGAAATATATTAGTAACAAATGCAAAAGGTATTCATGGCGTACCGATGGCTGAATATACACTAGCAATGATCTTACAAGTGACTAGGTCAGTTAAAACGTTAATAAAGTATGAGATGGAAGAGGAATGGAATAGAAAGGTTCCTACAACAGAACTAAGTGGGAAAACAATAACGATTATAGGTGCAGGTGCGATAGGAACTGAAATTGCCAAACTTGCACAAGCTTTTAATATAAATACGATTGGGGTAAATAGAAGTGGTAAGCCAGTAGACTATTTCGACGAAATATATAAAATGTCACACTTGGAAGAAGCGTTACAAAAGGGTGATTTTATTGTTTCTGTTTTACCAAGTACAAACGAAACGAAGTACATTATAGATAAACATCATTTTAATATAATGAAAGAAAGTGCAATATTTATTAATATTGGAAGAGGAGATTTAGTTAAAGAAGATATATTAATACAGTCACTAACTAAAAACGAAATATTTCATGCTGTATTAGATGTCTTTGAAACCGAACCACTTCCAAAAGGTCATCCCCTTTGGAAAATGGATAATGTGACGGTAACACCTCATATATCAAGTATCACACAAAATTACCAACCAAGAGCGCTGAATATTTTTGCTAACAATTTAAAATGTTACTTAAAACAAGACGATAATTATATAAATCGTATTGATGTCGAGAGGGGATATTAAGATGAAGATATACACTAGAACAGGAGATAAAGGTCAAACTTCTTTAGTATATGGTCAGAGAGTGAACAAAAATGACCAACGAGTAGAAGCTTACGGTACATGTGATGAAGCCAATTCAATGATAGGATTAGCTATCTCCTATTTAGATGAAGAAAACTTTGAAAAAAAAGAATTGCTTGTTCAGTGTTTATTAAAAATACAAACCATTCTATTCCATGTTGGAGCAGAATTAGCAACACCACAAGGTAAAGAAGTGAAGTGGAAATTAACGGATGATCATATTAAAGAATTAGAAAGTGAAATGGATACATTAAGTGAGGTATTACCACCATTAAAAAACTTCATTCTTCCTGGTGGATCCAAAAGTGGAGCTACTCTTCATTGTGCAAGGACGATTGTCAGAAGAGCTGAAAGAAGTGCAGTAAGCATTCATGATGGTATTTCCCCTAACGTCTTATCTTACTTGAATAGGTTGTCAGACTATTTATTTGTTGCGGGTAGGTACGTAAATGCTCAAGTAAAAAAAGCGGAACCTGAATTGCGTCCTGAGGTTTGATTGTTTTGATTAAAACATAGAGTAAAGTAGGTTATAAATGCGTTTTAATGAAGGCGAAATGAGTTTCGGATTGCTAAACATTCTGTTTGGTAATACAAGATGAAACGCACTTTAACAACACGTAAAAAAATTGACAAAAATATTAATAACATAGTAGACTATTTATAAATATTATAAAGTAAGAAATCTTATAGAAAAGTGAGGTGCATGGCGGTGGCAAACGAACAATTGAAAGAAGCGCTTGAAACGTTGAAACAAACTGGAGTTCGCATAACTCCACAACGTCATGCGATATTAGATTATTTAATTCAATCTATGTCACACCCTACAGCTGACGATATATATAAAGCACTTGAAGGTAAATTTCCTAACATGAGTGTTGCAACTGTGTATAATAACTTGCGAGTTTTCAAAGAAGTAGGACTTGTAAAAGAATTAACATATGGAGATAATTCAAGTCGTTTTGATTATGTTACAACAGATCATTATCACCTTATTTGTGATAGTTGTGGTAAGATAGTCGATTTTCACTATCCTGGTTTAGATGAAGTAGAGGCATTAGCTGCTCACGTAACTGGATTTAAAGTTAGTCGTCATCGTATGGAGATATATGGGATTTGTCCGGAGTGCGACAAAGGTGCGCATTAAAAAGGATGGAAGGTATCTATTACCTGCCATCCTTCTTTTTTTGATTATATTTTTCGTCAAACTCTTTTCCTTCAAGACTAGGGTCAAGTGTAAGTGTTTCATTACAGTACATACACATATCAACTCTACCTAAAACTTTCGTTGGTTTACCACATGTTGGACAAACAACCTGAACGGCTTTTGTCGATAGCATTCCAATCCAAAAATAAACAACCGTACTAGCAACAATAGCCAATAAACCAAGTAACATAAAAATTGTCATTACTAACATGTTACTTTGAAAGAAAATGCCAATGTACATAATGAAGAAACCTATAAAGATTAATGATAAAGCAAAAGTTCTAATCTTATTTATTTTACTTGAATATTTGCGAGCCAAGATAATCCCTCCTAATTTGATATAATATCATAAAAAAATAAAAATGGCTTAAGAAACAAATCTATATTAAAATAATTGAGTACATAATGAAAACGTATAACTAATAAAAGAATATTCCATTTAAACTTAGATAGTAATCTACTACTATTATATATTACTATTTTTATTCGTTTTAATTAACCGAACCGAAATAATGGAATAAATTCAAATGAAAAAAAGGTTTCAATAGAATTGTGTCGAATAAAATCGTATAAACTGTTTTCTTGGAGTGATAAATAAAATGGAAGATCTTCTTCGTCCAATATACCAAGAGCGTGCAAGTCAATCTAACACACTTGGAATATTAATGATAGAGAAAAGAAATCCGATAAGTCCTAATACTGATAAATTTGATGTTATCCTACTGATGATTGTAAAGGAGTTAGAAGACTCCTTATTTGTAAAACATTATGAGCTTCAAGACAAAAAAGCGGCTCTCTTCATAGTAGAAGAATCAAAGCTAAACGAATGGGTCATGCTAGGTACGAATCGTAGAATAATTGATTGGTTAACAAATGGTAAAGTGTTGTTTGATCGTAATGAATTTATTTATAACCTTAGAGAAAGATTAGATGAGTTTCCAATTGAAGAAAGAAAAATGAAGATTGGTTTAGAGTTTGCTAAACTAATTAGAAGATACTTAGAAGGTAAAGACTTCTTTGATTCAAAGCATTCACTAGATGCTTACAATCACATTGTTCATTCTTTGCATCATTTAGCTAGACTTTCTGTTATTGAACATGGCTTCCACCCTGAACTAACAGTATGGAATCAAGTCAAACAAATTGAGCCGCAAATTTATAAGTTATATCAAGAATTAATAGAAGGTAATGAATCAATAGACAAACGAATAGAGTTATTATTTTTAGCGAGTGAATTCTTAATCCATACAAGAACACAAATAGGCGCACAACATATGATAGAGATTTTGAAAACAAAAACTGACGTATGGTCTTATAATGATATGATTCACCATCCAGAGCTATCCAAATACTCAGTGGATTTGAGTGTGATGCTTGAGTACCTAGTAGAGAAAAAGATGATTCAAGTTGCAAAAATAGAAACAAAAGGTACAGGAGTATATCATAGAAGATATACAGTGATATAGAAGTTTTATATGGATAGAGATTAATCAAACTCTATCCATAAAAAAACTTTAAAAATTATTTCAGAAAAGTTATTGACTCTTTTTTTTGTCCATGATATATTAATAAACGTCGCTGAGATACGAGTTATCGAAAGTGAATAGAAAGAAAAAAACATGTTGACGAAAAATGATCAGTGTGTTATATTAATAAAGTCGCTTCTGAGCGATTAGTTAAAAAATGTTCTTTGAAAACTAAACAAAACAACAGCGTGTAAGTTAATCTTTAAGATTAACAATAAACAATTAATTTGACATTAGTCAGCAACAAAATGAGCATAAGCTCAAACACTCTTCGGAGAGTTTGATCCTGGCTCAGGACGAACGCTGGCGGCGTGCCTAATACATGCAAGTCGAGCGAATCTGATAAAAGCTTGCTTTTGTCAGATTAGCGGCGGACGGGTGAGTAACACGTGGGCAACCTGCCTGTAAGACTGGGATAACTTCGGGAAACCGGAGCTAATACCGGATAATATAAAGAACCTCCTGGTTCTTTATTGAAAGATGGTTTCGGCTATCACTTACAGATGGGCCCGCGGCGCATTAGCTAGTTGGTGAGGTAACGGCTCACCAAGGCAACGATGCGTAGCCGACCTGAGAGGGTGATCGGCCACACTGGGACTGAGACACGGCCCAGACTCCTACGGGAGGCAGCAGTAGGGAATCTTCCACAATGGACGAAAGTCTGATGGAGCAACGCCGCGTGAGCGATGAAGGCCTTCGGGTCGTAAAGCTCTGTTGTTAGGGAAGAACAAGTACCGGAGTAACTGCCGGTACCTTGACGGTACCTAACCAGAAAGCCACGGCTAACTACGTGCCAGCAGCCGCGGTAATACGTAGGTGGCAAGCGTTGTCCGGAATTATTGGGCGTAAAGCGCGCGCAGGCGGTTTCTTAAGTCTGATGTGAAAGCCCACGGCTCAACCGTGGAGGGTCATTGGAAACTGGGAAACTTGAGTGCAGAAGAGGAAAGTGGAATTCCACGTGTAGCGGTGAAATGCGTAGAGATGTGGAGGAACACCAGTGGCGAAGGCGACTTTCTGGTCTGTAACTGACGCTGAGGCGCGAAAGCGTGGGGAGCAAACAGGATTAGATACCCTGGTAGTCCACGCCGTAAACGATGAGTGCTAAGTGTTAGGGGGTTTCCGCCCCTTAGTGCTGCAGCTAACGCATTAAGCACTCCGCCTGGGGAGTACGGTCGCAAGACTGAAACTCAAAGGAATTGACGGGGGCCCGCACAAGCGGTGGAGCATGTGGTTTAATTCGAAGCAACGCGAAGAACCTTACCAGGTCTTGACATCCTTTTGCCTTCCCTAGAGATAGGGCGTTCCCCTTCGGGGGACAAAAGTGACAGGTGGTGCATGGTTGTCGTCAGCTCGTGTCGTGAGATGTTGGGTTAAGTCCCGCAACGAGCGCAACCCTTGATCTTAGTTGCCAGCATTAAGTTGGGCACTCTAAGATGACTGCCGGTGACAAACCGGAGGAAGGTGGGGATGACGTCAAATCATCATGCCCCTTATGACCTGGGCTACACACGTGCTACAATGGACGGTACAAAGGGCAGCAAAACCGCGAGGTCGAGCCAATCCCATAAAACCGTTCTCAGTTCGGATTGTAGGCTGCAACTCGCCTACATGAAGCTGGAATCGCTAGTAATCGCGGATCAGCATGCCGCGGTGAATACGTTCCCGGGCCTTGTACACACCGCCCGTCACACCACGAGAGTTTGTAACACCCGAAGTCGGTGGGGTAACCTGGGCACAACTTAGCCTCTTATAATTATGATAGGAAGTTAAGTTGTGCCTAGGAGCCAGCCGCCTAAGGTGGGACAGATGATTGGGGTGAAGTCGTAACAAGGTAGCCGTATCGGAAGGTGCGGCTGGATCACCTCCTTTCTAAGGAATAATACGCTTGTTGTTTTGTTTAGTTTTGAGAGAGCATTCCTCTTTCAAACTTTGAGATAGGTTTGAAGCGAGCAGGTCGAGGAAGCGACTGAGTGAGCACCGGAGTTTACTTAAGGGTAAATGAGGATGTGAACGAAGGAGCTGACGAAGAGATGCGAAGCTTAAAAGCTATCGAAAAATGTTCTTTGAAAACTAGATAACATAAGTAATGTCAAGATACATCAAAAGTATCGTTCATCTTAGTGAATTTTCTTTATTAGATATCTATTCGCGATATCGAGGTTAAGTTATTAAGGGCGCACGGTGGATGCCTTGGCACTAGGAGCCGATGAAGGACGGGACTAACACCGATATGCTTTGGGGAGCTGTAAGTGAGCTTTGATCCAGAGATTTCCGAATGGGGAAACCCACTACTCGTAATGGAGTAGTATCTTTACCTGAATACATAGGGTAATGAAGGCAGACCCGGGGAACTGAAACATCTAAGTACCCGGAGGAAGAGAAAGCAAACGCGATTTCCTGAGTAGCGGCGAGCGAAACGGAATTAGCCCAAACCAAGAGGCTTGCCTCTTGGGGTTGTAGGACACTCAACATGGAGTTACAAAGGAACGGGGTAAATGAAGCGACCTGGAAAGGTCAGCCGTAGAAGGTAAAAGCCCTGTAGTTGAAACTTCGTTCCCTCCTGAGTGGATCCTGAGTACGGCGGGACACGAGAAATCCCGTCGGAAGCAGGGAGGACCATCTCCCAAGGCTAAATACTCCCTAGTGACCGATAGTGAACCAGTACCGTGAGGGAAAGGTGAAAAGCACCCCGGAAGGGGAGTGAAAAGATCCTGAAACCGTGTGCCTACAAGTAGTTAGAGCCCTATGTTTTTTCTTCGGAAAAAACCCGGGTGATAGCGTGCCTTTTGTAGAATGAACCGGCGAGTTACGATCCCGTGCAAGGTTAAGTCGATGAGACGGAGCCGTAGCGAAAGCGAGTCTGAATAGGGCGAATGAGTACGTGGTCGTAGACCCGAAACCAGGTGATCTACCCATGTCCAGGGTGAAGTTCAGGTAACACTGAATGGAGGCCCGAACCCACGCACGTTGAAAAGTGCGGGGATGAGGTGTGGGTAGGGGTGAAATGCCAATCGAACCTGGAGATAGCTGGTTCTCTCCGAAATAGCTTTAGGGCTAGCCTCATGTGTTAGAGTCTTGGAGGTAGAGCACTGATTGGACTAGGGGCCCTCATCGGGTTACCGAATTCAGTCAAACTCCGAATGCCAAAGACTTATCCATGGGAGTCAGACTGCGAGTGATAAGATCCGTAGTCAAGAGGGAAACAGCCCAGACCGCCAGCTAAGGTCCCAAAGTATACGTTAAGTGGAAAAGGATGTGGAGTTGCTTAGACAACCAGGATGTTGGCTTAGAAGCAGCCACCATTTAAAGAGTGCGTAATAGCTCACTGGTCGAGTGACTCTGCGCCGAAAATGTACCGGGGCTAAACGTATCACCGAAGCTGCGGACTGTTCTTACGAACAGTGGTAGGAGAGCGTTCTAAGGGCGTTGAAGCTAGACCGTAAGGACTGGTGGAGCGCTTAGAAGTGAGAATGCCGGTATGAGTAGCGAAAGATGGGTGAGAATCCCATCCACCGAATGCCTAAGGTTTCCTGAGGAAGGCTCGTCCGCTCAGGGTTAGTCAGGACCTAAGCCGAGGCCGAAAGGCGTAGGCGATGGATAACAGGTTGATATTCCTGTACCACCTTCACTCCGTTTGAGCAATGGGGGGACGCAGGAGGATAGGGTAAGCGCGCTGTTGGATATGCGCGTCCAAGCAGTAAGGCTGAGAAGTAGGCAAATCCGCTTCTCATAAAGGCTGAGCTGTGATGGCGAGGGAAATTTAGTACCGAAGTTCCTGATTTCACACTGCCAAGAAAAGCCTCTAGCGAGGAGAATGGTGCCTGTACCGCAAACCGACACAGGTAGGCGAGGAGAGAATCCTAAGGTGAGCGAGAGAACTCTGGTTAAGGAACTCGGCAAAATGACCCCGTAACTTCGGGAGAAGGGGTGCTCTGTTAGGGTGTTAAAGCCCGAGAGAGCCGCAGTGAATAGGCCCAGGCGACTGTTTAGCAAAAACACAGGTCTCTGCGAAGCCGCAAGGCGAAGTATAGGGGCTGACGCCTGCCCGGTGCTGGAAGGTTAAGGGGAGAGGTTAGCGCAAGCGAAGCTTTGAACCGAAGCCCCAGTAAACGGCGGCCGTAACTATAACGGTCCTAAGGTAGCGAAATTCCTTGTCGGGTAAGTTCCGACCCGCACGAAAGGCGTAACGATCTGGGCACTGTCTCAACCAGAGACTCGGTGAAATTATAGTACCTGTGAAGATGCAGGTTACCCGCGACAGGACGGAAAGACCCCGTGGAGCTTTACTGTAGCCTGATATTGAATTTTGGTACAGCTTGTACAGGATAGGTAGGAGCCTGAGAAGCCGGAGCGCTAGCTTCGGTGGAGGCGTCGGTGGGATACTACCCTGGCTGTATTGAAATTCTAACCCGCACCCCTAATCGGGGTGGGAGACAGTGTCAGGTGGGCAGTTTGACTGGGGCGGTCGCCTCCTAAAGAGTAACGGAGGCGCCCAAAGGTTCCCTCAGAATGGTTGGAAATCATTCGTAGAGTGTAAAGGCACAAGGGAGCTTGACTGCGAGACCTACAAGTCGAGCAGGGACGAAAGTCGGGCTTAGTGATCCGGTGGTTCCGCATGGAAGGGCCATCGCTCAACGGATAAAAGCTACCCCGGGGATAACAGGCTTATCTCCCCCAAGAGTCCACATCGACGGGGAGGTTTGGCACCTCGATGTCGGCTCATCGCATCCTGGGGCTGTAGTCGGTCCCAAGGGTTGGGCTGTTCGCCCATTAAAGCGGTACGCGAGCTGGGTTCAGAACGTCGTGAGACAGTTCGGTCCCTATCCGTCGTGGGCGCAGGAAATTTGAGAGGAGCTGTCCTTAGTACGAGAGGACCGGGATGGACGCACCGCTGGTGTACCAGTTGTCTTGCCAAAGGCATAGCTGGGTAGCTACGTGCGGACGGGATAAGTGCTGAAAGCATCTAAGCATGAAGCCCCCCTCAAGATGAGATTTCCTTTAGCGCAAGCTAGTAAGATCCCTGAAAGATGATCAGGTAGATAGGTTCGAGGTGGAAGCGTGGCGACACGTGTAGCTGACGAATACTAATAGATCGAGGACTTAACCAAATTAGAACGATACAATCACTTTCTTGATATGAAAATATGTTATCTAGTTTTGAAGGAATATAAAAAAAGTGTGAAAAAACACTTGATTTTCTTCAAAGATATATTATAATAATATTTGTCTTTGAAAAATGTCTGGTAATGATGGCGAAGAGGCCACACCCGTTCCCATACCGAACACGGAAGTTAAGCTCTTCAGCGCCGATGGTAGTTGGGGGCTGTCCCCCTGCGAGAGTAGGACGTTGCCAGGCTATATATCCTTTATTCCACCATAGCTCAGCGGTAGAGCATTCGGCTGTTAACCGAAGGGTCGTAGGTTCGAATCCTACTGGTGGAGCCATTATGGAGAGCTGTCCGAGTGGCCGAAGGAGCACGATTGGAAATCGTGTAGACGGTCAACGCCGTCTCAAGGGTTCAAATCCCTTGCTCTCCGCCATTCTATCTAATATAACGGCCCGTTGGTCAAGCGGTTAAGACACCGCCCTTTCACGGCGGTAACACGGGTTCGAATCCCGTACGGGTCACCAAACTTTTTTTCAATGTAAAGAACTAGCCTTTATATGGAGGATTAGCTCAGCTGGGAGAGCACCTGCCTTACAAGCAGGGGGTCGGCGGTTCGATCCCGTCATCCTCCACCAAGATTTTTTCACGCTAGTGAAAATAATCTTCCTTTACTCACGCTAGTGAAATTAACTACCTATAATATTATCGCGGGGTGGAGCAGTCTGGTAGCTCGTCGGGCTCATAACCCGAAGGTCGTAGGTTCAAATCCTGCCCCCGCAACCAAGGTCCCGTGGTGTAGCGGTTAACATGCCTGCCTGTCACGCAGGAGATCGCCGGTTCGATCCCGGTCGGGACCGCCATTTTAAACTACTTGTTGTATTTGAGGGTTAAGAGAAGCAAGGAGTTCGAGAAACAAACAAACGAACATCGGAGCGTATTATACATACGTTAGGATGTGAGTGAGTGAAGTTGACGAAGAAATTAGAAGCTTATCGCAAACCGAATAAGGCTCGGTAGCTCAGTTGGTAGAGCAATGGACTGAAAATCCATGTGTCGGCGGTTCGATTCCGTCCCGAGCCACCACTTATTTTAATATAATAATGCCGGTGTAGCTCAGTTGGTAGAGCAACTGACTTGTAATCAGTAGGTCGTGGGTTCGACTCCTATCGCCGGCACCATTAAGTCGGAGGGGTAGCGAAGTGGCTAAACGCGGCGGACTGTAAATCCGCTCCTTTGGGTTCGGCAGTTCGAATCTGCCCCCCTCCACCACTTATTTTTATAAAAACAGTAACATTTTTAATCATAGGGGCATAGTTTAACGGTAGAACAGAGGTCTCCAAAACCTCCGGTGTGGGTTCGATTCCTACTGCCCCTGCCAATAAATTTTAATATGGCGGGTGTGGCGAAGTGGTTAACGCACCTGATTGTGGTTCAGGCATTCGTGGGTTCGATTCCCATCATTCGCCCCATAAAATTTATAAAACAACCTAATAAAGATAGATAGATATATATGAAATACTTCATTGGGCTATAGCCAAGCGGTAAGGCATCGCACTTTGACTGCGACATGCGTTGGTTCGAATCCAGCTAGCCCAGCCATTTGCGGAAGTAGTTCAGTGGTAGAACACCACCTTGCCAAGGTGGGGGTCGCGGGTTCGAATCCCGTCTTCCGCTCCATTTATTTTATTAGGCGGCATAGCCAAGTGGTAAGGCAGAGGTCTGCAAAACCTTTACCACCGGTTCGAATCCGGTTGCCGCCTCCACTATATTGCCAACACTTAACCCTTGCCGGGGTGGCGGAACTGGCAGACGCACAGGACTTAAAATCCTGCGGTAGGTGACTACCGTACCGGTTCGATTCCGGTCCTCGGCACCAAGCTTTTTTCGCTAAGCGAAAATAAGCATCCTAAAAAACAAACTTATTACTTAACTATAAGATACTGTCAAGCCGGTGTGGCGGAATTGGCAGACGCGCGCGACTCAAAATCGCGTTCCTTCTGGAGTGTCGGTTCGACCCCGACCATCGGTATCATGAACAACATTGTAACAGGTCTAAAACCTGTTATATATTTTTGTCAAATAGTCGACAAATTTCGACAAAATATGCGGGTGTAGTTTAATGGTAAAACCTCAGCCTTCCAAGCTGATGTCGTGGGTTCGATTCCCATCACCCGCTCCATACATATTAACCAACGCAGTGTTTCGTTTTTATAAACGAAGTATTGCGTTTTTCCATATGTAAAAGAATACTTTGAAGAACTAGTATGATCAGAGATAAATAAAAAGGAGAAGGAAGTAATTCCTTCACAGATTATGAAATAATACTAACTTCATATGTACCACCATGAACTTGTTGAAACATACTAGCAATGCTATTAAGCATGTTTCTGGCTTCAGAAGTATTCATAGAAGGTTTTAAGTATATAACATGAATAGCTTGTCTTGTTTCAGAAGTTACAGGTGTTCTTTTACTATCAATAAAAGGACTACCAAAAGGGCCAACCTGATCAACGCTATGTATTAAGTTTTGTAGATTAACTATGTTCCCATTCAACCCCTCGTAAGTTTCATTTCCGGTTCCAATACTAAATTCAACATTTCCTATGATTTTATTTAAATCATAAATACCAAATGGAATTTCATATTTAAGGGAGAAAAAGTTATTTAGGTCTACAGAAGAATTTATAGAAGGTAAGAATTGCGCCTTTTTCAATCTTCTATATAATGCTTCTACGGAAGGACGATAACGGTTCGGGTCTTTACCTAATTGTTTGAAAAGCTTTCTCCATTCTTGAACACCAGAAATAGAGGTAACTTCTTGCTCAAGCAAGTCTAAGTGACAAGATTCCTGAAATAACCTTATCCTACCTTTGAGCATTTGGGGAGAATCAGAAATTGTGATATCTTCATAATGTATGATACCAATCTTAAAATCAGGTAAAATATTTTTTATAGATGAATTTATGTTGAATTGCAAATGGAAACATCCTTTCAAATTAATTGTTTCAATAAACGAATTGTAATGAAGAAATTAACTCCACTTAAAGTTTATCATAAGTTTTCACTACATTAAAAATAAGGAGGTGTAGGTTATGAATATTTCTATATTAAAAGACGAGATTGTAAAATATAGTAAAGAAATTGGAATTGATAAAATTGGGTTTGCTAGTGCATCGCCATTTAGTGAACTAAAAGAACGATTAAAAATTCAGCAAGAAAATAAGTTTCAATCAGGCTTTGAAGAAGAAGATATAGAGAAAAGATCAAATCCAGACATTTTACTTCCAGGTGCAAAATCTATCATTGCCATTGCATTAGCTTATCCTTCTAAAATGAAGAACGCACCTCGAAGTACAAAAGAGGATCCTAGAGGCATTTTTTGTAGAGCATCGTGGGGCAAAGATTATCATCACATATTACGTGATCGTATGGAAAAGTTAGAATCTTTTTTAAAGGAAAAAGTTCCTCAAGTAATGTTAAAATCTATGGTTGATACTGGAGAACTATCCGATCGAGCTGTTGCTGAGCGTGCGGGTATAGGATGGAGTGCCAAAAACTGTTCGATTATTACGCCTGAATTTGGTTCTTACGTTTACTTAGGAGAAATTATTACAAATATACCTTTTGAAGCGGATAAGCCAATAGAAGACAATTGTGGAGAGTGTAATAAATGTGTGGAAGCATGTCCTACTGATGCACTTGTTCAAGGTGGACAATTGGATTCGAATAAGTGCATTGCCTTCCTAACACAAACAAAAGGATTTCTTCCTGAGCAATATCGTAAAAAGTTAGGTAATAGACTCTATGGTTGTGACACTTGTCAGACTGTTTGTCCTGAAAATAAAGGAAAAGACTTCCACCTTCATGTAGAAATGGAACCAGATCCAGAGCTAGCAAAACCAAAGTTAAAACCGTTGTTAACTATTTCAAATCGAGAGTTTAAAGATAATTTTGGACATGTATCCGGTTCTTGGCGAGGAAAAAAACCAATACAACGAAATGCCATTATAGCACTTGCGCATTTTAAAGATGAATCAGCCTTACCTATTTTATATGAGCTACTATTCAAAGATACTAGGCCAGTAATCCGTGGAACCTCTGCTTGGGCAATAGCAAAAATAGGTGGTTTTGAAGAAATAGAAAATCTTCAAAAAGCATTACTAGTGGAAAAAGAAGAGAAAGTCTTAGAAGAAATTACAAACGGTATTTCTATCATTAAAAATAAGCAATGAACTAAGTCAAAGAGATGTATTTAACATCTCTTTTTTCTTTACATCAAACTCATACGTTTCACATGTAATACATGTTTCCTTCATACATTTAAGAATAGAAGTATGTTGGGAGGGGAAGTTCATGTACAAAGAGCTATTAAGAAATCATATAGAAGGTTTATTAGAGAACTATGTATACAAAAGTAATAGAACTGGACGCTATATTATGGTAGAAGATACGATTATCGCTAAAAAGGCTATGCATGAGGCTAGAGGGGCTGAAATTGTTAAGTGTAAAGCGAAGGGACGAATAGCTTCCATTGAAAATGAAGAAGGAAAACATGTTGCAAACTATGAACTGTACATTACTTATTTAATCAATCATAAGAACAAGCTTTATTTAGAGGAAGAAGTAGTACACAGAAAAGCAGAAATTATTGAAGGGGAATTGTATCGAGATATATTACTATCAGATGAAGGAAAAGGAAATGATATTGAGCTTTTACCATCAATGGAAGAAGAGCCTTTAGAAAGAGATATTAGATTTAAATATAACCGCTTAGAGGCAGTTAAATATGCGGAGAGATGGTGGAACAGTTATAACCCGCAATTTAAGAAGTTTGAAGTAGATTGTACTAATTATGTTTCGCAATGTTTAAATGCAGGTGGTGCAATAATGGTTGGATATCCAAACCGAAATAGTGGTTGGTGGATGCGGAGTCAAAATTGGAGTTTCTCCTGGTCCGTTGCCCATGCATTAAGGTGGTATTTACCGAAAGCAAAACAAGGATTAAGGTCAAAGGAAGTAGGTTCAGCACGGGAACTTATGCCCGGAGATGTTATTTGCTATGATTTTCAAGGTGATGGAAGGTTCGATCATAATACATTTGTAGTAGCTAAAGACCAAGATGGCATGCCACTAGTGAATGCACACACATCCAACAGTAGAATGAGGTATTGGGCTTACGAAGACTCAACAGCGTATACACCTAACATTAAATATAAATTCTTTCACATCATCGGTTAAAAAATAATATTGCTTATCCTAATGAATAGATGTATTGTTGTATAGTGAATAATTGTAGTAACAGATGAGGTGACTATTATGGGAATACATGTAGTTTTATATCAACCAGAGATACCAGCAAATACAGGGAATATTGCACGTACTTGTGCAGCTACTAATACAACGTTACACCTAATTAGACCTTTAGGATTCTCAACTGATGATAAAATGTTACGAAGAGCAGGATTAGACTATTGGGAATTTGTAAACGTTGTATACTATGACTCATTAGATGAGTTATTTGAGAAAAATAAAGAGGCAGAATTCTTCTTTATTACAAAGTTTGGCATGAAGCCACATACTTCTTTTGACTATAGTAATTTAGAAAAAGATTACTTCTTTGTTTTCGGAAGAGAAACAACAGGGCTTCCAAAAGACTTAATTCAAAATAATCTAGATAATTGCTTGCGTTTGCCGATGACTACTAACGTAAGATCGTTAAACTTGTCTAATACTGCAGCAATATTAGTTTATGAAGCGCTTCGCCAACAAGATTATCCAAACCTTTCTTTAGAGTTTCCAGAAGAATAAGAGTATAAATAAAGGGCTGTGATGGTTTTCATCACAGCCCTTTATTTATTAATATTATTATTTTTTGTTTGTACCAGGTTGTCCGTTATATCCAGCAGTGAAGATAGCTGTTAAGAAAGTTAAACAAACACCTAGAATTAAGAATCCACCAATTCCCATATGTAAATCCTCCTTCAGACTAATGTACATGTTTACAGACTATCTATATTATATCCTAACGTTTAAATAATGTGAATGGAATGTGTGAAGAAATTATGACATCCAGAAATTACATAGTGCTTAAATTTTAATAGATCTGTTCATGTGTATCATAAGTTAGGATAGGTGTAGCAAAAAGAGTAAAAAGTGGATCAAAAACTCTACAAAGTATTTTGAATTTCTTCTATTAAACAAAATTATCAAAATATTCCCCCTTTTATATCAATAAAATCACCCCATCTATTAAACATTCTTTTTATAATGAAAGAAAGCGGTTACATAATAGGCGGTGAACAAAAGATGGATCCTAGTCCAAAACTAAATAAAACAGTATTAGAAAAGAAACTCCAAACATCACATGAAGTCAGAAGAAAAATAAAGTGGAAAAGTATACTCTCCTACTTAGCATTTGTAGGGCCTGCTTTACTATTTTTCTTTGTCATTCAAATCATTCCATTTATTATGGGTGTTTACTATTCCTTTACTTCATGGAATGGAGTAAGTTCTGTTGTGGAATGGGTAGGATTTGAAAACTATAAACGAATATTAACGAATGATTCGAACTTTTTTAATTCCTTTCTTTTTACAACAAGATTTATGTTGGCAGCCGTTATTATTAGTAACGGAATAGGTTTCGGTTTAGCACTTTTATTAAATACTGCTTTAAAAACTAGAAACTTGTTAAGAACAGTATTCTTCATACCTAACGTAATTGGAGGATTATTATTAGGTTTCATATGGCAGTTTATCTTTGTAAGAGGTTTTGCAGCAGTAGGAGAGCTGACAGACTGGTCATTTTTCAAGTTACCTTGGCTGGGGGATGAAACTACGGCATTTTGGGGAATTGTCATTGTTTTTGCATGGCAGATTAGTGGATATATGATGGTCATTTATATAGCTGCACTTCAAGGAGTAGATAACACGTTAATTGAAGCAGCAAAAATTGATGGAGCTTCCAATTTAACCGTTATAACCAAAATAATAATCCCGTTAATATTGCCTGCGTTTACTATTTGTTTCTTCCTTACAATTTCTATGGCATTTAAAATTTTCGATCTTAACATTTCACTAACTGGCGGTGGTCCATTTAACTCCACACAGTCTGTTGCCATTAACATTTATCAAGAAGCATTTCAAAATAACCGTTATGGATTAGGTACAGCGAAATCAATTATCTTCTTCCTTGTTGTAGCTGTATTTACAATGGTGCAAGTTATGATAACGAAAAAACGGGAGGTTGAAGCGTAATGAATCAGAAGTATACGAAGAAAACCCTCCTTTTAGAAATACTCGGCATTTTACTTGCCATTCTGTTTCTCATTCCGTTTTATTTTGTCATCATTAACTCAGTAAAAAGCTTTGCTGAAATATTGATCGATGCGGCAGCTTTGCCTAAAGAAGTACTATTCTCTAACTACTCAAAAGTATGGAACATTATAAACTTTCCCCGGGCATTCTGGAACTCGTTAATTATAACTGTTGCAAGTAATATTGGGATAGTTATCATCAGTTCCATGGCAGCTTGGAAAATGGTTAGAACACCAAATAAATTTAACAAGATTCTTTTCATAATAATAGTTTCGGCAATGGTAATACCTTTTCAAACCGTCATGATTCCATTGATGAAGCTTGGTGGGACATTAGGAATAGTGAATAGTATCCCAGGTCTTGTCATAATGTACTTTGGGTTTGGAGTACCACTCTCATTATTTCTGTATCATGGATTTGTGAAATCGGTGCCTATCGAAATTGAGGAAGCGGCAAAGATGGATGGTTGTAGTCAATTCGGGGTATTTTGGAGAATTGTGTTCCCATTACTAAAACCAATAACAATTACAGTCATTATTTTAAATACTTTATGGATTTGGAATGATTACTTATTACCTTTACTGGTTCTACAAAGTCCTGAATTAAGGACAATTCCTCTTGCTACTAGTTCATTTTTTGCTCAATATACAAAGCAGTGGGATATGGGGCTTGCAGCATTAGTGTTAGGTATCGCACCTGTTATCGTTTTCTTCTTATTCCTACAAAGACATATTATTAAAGGCATTGCTGCAGGTTCTATAAAGTAGGTATAAACAGGAATTAGTACAAGGAATAGCTAATTCTGTTTTATATAAAGTTTCTTAGTTAAAAAAACACGGGGGGTATATGGAAATGAAGCGTATTACTTTAGTTATGATTTCCTTATTATTGTTAGTTGGTATTTTTGCGGGTTGTTCGAATAATACTACATCGCCTGGTAATAATGATAAGCCAGGTAGTAAGGACGATATTGTAACATTAAACCTTTTTCAGTTTAAAGTAGAAATTGCAGACGATCTTCAAAAGATGATTAAAGAGTTTGAAGATGAGCATCCAACTATTAAAGTTAAGCTTGAAACGGTAGGGGGAGGAGCAGATTACGGAGCTGCGTTAAAAGCTAAATTTGCTTCTGGAGAAGAGCCAGACATTTTTAACAATGGTGGTTTTAAAGAGTTGGAGTTATGGCAAGAGCACTTAGCTGATTTATCGAATGAACCTTGGGTGAAAAACTTATTACCAATCGGGAAAGTACCGATGACAGGTGAAGATGGAAAGCTATACGGTATGCCAGTTAACCTTGAAGGATATGGCTTCATTTATAATAAAGATTTATTTGAGCAAGCTGGTATTACAAAAGCACCAACAACTATTTCAGAATTGCAAGCTGCATCACAAAAACTAAAAGATAGCGGCATTACTCCATTCTCCGCTGGTTATGCAGAGTGGTGGGTAATCGGACAACATTTATTAAACATTCCTTTTGCACAACAAGATGATCCTGAAGCCTTTATTGAAGGTCTTTATAACGGCACTGAATCAATGGTAGGCAATAAACACTTTGAAAATTTTAAAGCAGTGTTAGATGCTGAAATCGGATTTGCTAATAGCAATCCATTAACGACAGACTACAATTCACAAGTTACGTTATTTGCATCTGGTCAAACTGCAATGCTTCAACAAGGCAACTGGACGGAAAATATGATTTATGAAATTAGTCCAGACATCAATATGGCTTTTTTACCTATTCCATTAAGTGATGGATCTGAAGCAGACCGATTACCAGTAGGTGTACCTAACAACTGGGCAATTAATAAAAAATCTAAAAACATAGAAGAAGCTAAGTTGTTCTTAGATTGGATGGTTTCGTCTGAAACTGGAAAACGTTACATTACAGAGGAATTTGCGTTTATTCCTGCATTCTCTAACATTGAACCAACTGGATTAGGAGCATTAGGACAGTCCATTTTAGAATACTCCAAAGAAGATAAAACAGTACCTTGGACTTGGTTTATGTGGCCAGATGGAGCAAACAAAGAGTTTGCTTCAACTATACAAGAATACGCAGCTGGCAGAATTGACTACGACACTGTTTTACAACGCTTCCAAAACAGCTGGGATAATTTAAAATAAACAATTTAAATGAAAGCATGTCTATACGTAGGCATGCTTTCCCCTTTATACTTAATATGTTGGATGTATTAAAGAATAATTTTTAATGATGGTACATATTTGGCTGTTGATTGTAGCACAAGTCGGAGACTACTGCGGGAGAAGCGGGTAGCGGGAGACCCCGCAGGCAAAGCCGAGGAGGCTCCCGGCCCGCCCGCAAAAAGCGGAGACTTGTGCTACAATCAACAGCAGTAACTAATAGAGCCAATGTATGGGGGGATTAGTGTGTTTAAGAAAAGTATTCGTAATAGATTAATAGTATTACTTCTTATCGCAACCATCATTCCGTTTGGTACTTCTATCATTATTACTTACTATCATACAAAAGAATCTTTTAAAGACTTAGTCGTTCAAGAAAACACAAATCTTCTCTATCAAGGAAAGATAAATCTAGAAAATTATTTAAGTGATTTAAATGGATTAACATTATCTGTTTATAATAACCCCGAATTTATGAACTACTTAAGGTCATCCAACAAAGAAGCCAATTATTTAAACATAAATGTTGTAAAAAGTGTATTACAAACGATCCTTTATGCAGAAGAAAATATTAAGCAAGTTACTATATCATTACCAACTGACAATAGAAAGGTAACAGCTTCTAAACGATCGACTGTTGTCTTTTCTAATGAAGTTAGCTTAGCCATTTCACCAGCCTTTCAAGATGCTTTAGATAGCCCTTATAACATATATATTGAAGCAAAAAATGGACAAGTGAATCAGAGTGATAATAGCATCTACCTACATAGAGTTTTAACGAACGTACCTTCCGACCAAGTGCTCGCTTACATTACATTAAAAGTTTCATTAGATAAAATATTTGATTTAGGCGAAAACTTATATAACCCTGAAACAGAAGAGCTATACATTATTTCATCAGAAAGGGATTTTTTATATAGTTCAGTAACATTAGAAAAAAATGGTGAATACACGTGGATAGATTATCTTCAAAACGATGAGGCTAATACAGGCTCGATAACATGGCAGGATGAAGCATTTAACGGAGTTATGTTATTCCAACAAGTGCCCCCTTCAGTTGGAGGGTGGTTGTTAGTAAAAAGAGTTCCTTACACAACCCTTTACGAAAGTGCCTTTAATGTCACTAAAATTAACATTCTTTTTGGGTTAATAGGTTTATCACTAGTCATCTTATCTACACTTTTTATATCTTTTAGAATTACTTCCCCAATTCGAGTATTACTTCAAAATATACAACAAGTAGAAGAAGGTAATATGAAGGTGAAAATACAACCTTTAGGAAAAGATGAGATAGGTATTTTAAGTGATAGATTTCAACAAATGATGGATAAGTTGAATCATTTAATTAACAGAGAATATAAATTAAAATTAGAGAACAAAACGAATCAATTAAAAGTACTACAGTCTCAAATCAATCCGCATTTCTTATTCAATGCCTTGCAATCGATCGGTACAGTAGCGCTTAAAAACAATGTACCACAAGTATATTCACTCATTAACCATCTTTCAAAAATCATGCGTTACGGCATGAATGTGGAAGAAGATTTAGTGCCATTAAAAAAAGAAATAAACTATACAAAAGCTTTCTTACATTTACAAAAAGAACGGTTTGGCGAAAGTTTAGATTATCATTTATATGTAGACGAGTCATTATTGCATGTACATGTGCCTAAAATGATTTTACAGCCGATTATTGAAAATTATTTTAAGCATGGCTTTGAAAATCGAGATGGAGTAGGAGAAATAGTCATTTATGTAGAAAAAGCCGTGAACTACATAGAACTAATAGTAATTGATAATGGCACAGGTATATCAGAGGAACGAATGAAGGAAATTAACGCACATTTCATGCACGAGACATTGCAACCAGAAAGGGAAGACTCCAATATCGGCTTGAAAAATATCCGTGAAAGGTTAAGGTTGTATTATAATGACTTAGCATCTCTTAGTCTCACAAACAGGCAAGAAGGCGGTCTAGTTGTCACAATCAAACTTCCAATGAATGTGGTAGGTGAGAAGTATGAAAGCTTTAATAGTTGATGATGAAAAGCATGTTAGAGAAGGAATAAAAATACTTGCTGATTGGAAACAATACAATATTCATGCTGTTTTAGAAGCGGAAGACGGAGAAGAAGCAATCACTTTAATAGAAGAATGTAAGCCAGAACTTATTTTTACAGATATGAGAATGCCTAAAATGGACGGGATTTCTTTGTTAAAGTGGTTAAATACAACCAATCAAAATAGTGTAGTAATTGTTGTAAGTGGATACGAAGATTATAAATATATGAGAAGTGCAATAAACTATAATAGTTTTGATTACATTTTAAAGCCTATAGATCCTGAAATTTTGAATGAAGCACTCGAGAGGGCAGTAGAGAAATGGAAAGAAACGAACAAAACTTCCAAAGATGAACTAACGAATAGCAAAAAAAGTTTATCAAAAGTTGCACAATATATTTGTGAGCACTACGAAGAAGATTTAACGTTACAGCATATTGCTGATAAGTTTTATTTAAGTAGAGAACACTTGTCGAGAAAATTCAAACAAGAATATGGACAAACGATTACAGATTATTTAACAGAAATTAGGATTAAGAAAGCTAAAGAATTATTGTTACAGCCTAATTATAAAATATATGAAGTGGCATATCTTGTTGGGTATCAAGATGAAAAGTACTTTAGTAAAGTATTCAAAAGAGTTGTTCATGTAACACCCAATGATTTTCGGAATTCATTCATAACAAAACAATGACGCAGTTTTCACAAATTTCATGTGAGAATTGTGTCTTTTTTTATTAATTGTAGATGAAAAGCATGTTTCAAGTTTCCTTAGCATAAATATTATTAATCTTGCTCTTGAAGAGATAAATGGGGGAGGTCCTTATGGATATTTTACAAAAGATTGGGAAGTATCGTGAAGAAGAACAGCGGCTAAAGTGGGAAGGATCCTTCGGAGAGTATTTGAAATTAATTAAAGAAAAACCTTATATTGCGCAGTCTGCACATTCAAGGGTATACAATATGATTAAAGACGCTGGTGTAGAAGAAGTGAATGGGAAGAGAAAATACAAATTCTTCAGCAGCAACCTTTTTGGATTAGAAGAAGCATTGGAAAGACTAGTAGAAGAGTATTTTCATCCAGCAGCGAAAAGATTAGACGTGCGTAAACGTATCTTACTTCTAATGGGTCCAGTTAGTGGAGGAAAATCTACACTCGTTACTATTTTAAAAAGAGGTTTAGAAAAGTACACACATACTGATCGTGGTGCTGTATATGCTATTAAAGGCTGCCCAATGCATGAAGACCCATTGCACTTAATACCTCATCATTTACGAGATGATTTCCATCAAGAATATGGAATTAGAATCGAAGGGAATTTATCACCGTTAAATATGATGCGATTAGAGAAAGAATACAATGGAAAAATTGAAGATGTATTAGTGGAAAGAATCTTCTTGTCGGAAAACCAACGTGTTGGTATTGGTACCTTTAGTCCATCTGATCCAAAATCCCAGGATATTGCAGATTTAACCGGTAGTATCGACTTTTCTACAATAGCTGAATTTGGATCGGAATCAGATCCACGTGCCTATCGTTTTGATGGGGAGTTAAACAAAGCGAATCGTGGGATGATGGAATTCCAAGAGATGTTAAAGTGTGATGAGAAGTTTTTATGGCACTTATTATCTTTAACACAGGAAGGTAACTTTAAAGCTGGGCGATTTGCTTTAATTAGTGCAGACGAATTAATCGTTGCTCATACAAACGAAACAGAGTATCGTTCTTTTATTTCTAATAAGAAGAATGAAGCATTACATTCTCGTATTATTGTAATGCCAGTTCCTTATAATTTAAGACTTTCTCAAGAAGAAAGAATTTACGAAAAGATGATAAAAGAGAGCGATGTATCTGATGTTCATATTGCCCCACATACGTTACGTGTAGCAGCAATGTTTACAATCCTTACTCGCTTAAAAGAAGCAAAACGTGGCGATATTGATTTAGTGAAGAAGATGCGTTTATATGATGGTGAATCAGTGGAAGGCTTTAATTCTGTTGATGTAGAAGAACTGAAGAAGGAATATGCAGATGAAGGAATGAGCGGAATCGATCCGCGTTATGTTATAAATAGAATTTCTTCTACGATTATTCGAAAAGAAGTACCATCTATTAATTCATTAGATGTACTAAGGTCGATAAAAGAAGGTCTAGACCAACATGCTTCCATTTCAAATGAAGACCGTGAGAGGTACTTAAACTTTATTTCTGTTGCACGAAAAGAATACGATAATATCGCAAAAAAAGAAGTGCAAAAAGCGTTTGTTTATTCTTACGAAGAGTCTGCTAAAACATTAATGGATAACTATCTAGATAATGTAGAAGCATATTGTAACAGAGCTAAATTACGTGATCCACTTACTGGAGAAGAAATGAATCCAGATGAAAAGTTAATGCGTTCCATTGAAGAACAAATTGGAATCTCAGAGAATGCAAAAAAAGCTTTCCGAGAAGAGATACTTATTCGAATTTCAGCGTATGCACGTAAAGGAAAACGTTTTGACTACAACTCTCATGAGCGTCTCAGAGAAGCGATTCAGAAGAAATTATTCGCTGACTTAAAAGATGTGGTGAAAATTACTACTTCCTCTAAAACACCTGATGAAATGCAACTGAAGAAGATTAACGAGGTCGTAGCACGATTAATTGATGAGCATGGCTATAACTCTAGTTCTGCAAACGAATTACTTCGTTATGTGGGAAGCTTGTTGAACAGATAAATCAACTAAAAAGAGGCTTGGACAAAACCCAATGAATTAAAATAAAGAGGCTCCCAAGAGCAATTTTTTGTTCCTGGGAGCTTCTGCTTATTGATGGAACAAAGGTAGAAGTCAATGCGAAAGAAAGTCCGGAGGCACTATCAATAAAAGAAAACTAAAGGCCATATGAAGATCTACTTTAATTAATTTTTATGTCTGATGCACTTTATAGGCCTTTTTGCCCTAGCTTCTTTTTACTTATTGATTTAGATTGACATCTTTTAAAATAGAAATATGTTGCTCAGCATTTGCTGGTTTACTTGTAAATAAACTAACGATAACTGTTGCCAAAAGCGCTATTAAGAAGCCAGGTACTGCTTCATATGTTACTCCAAACAGTAGTTTTGCTGATAATGCTTTTATATCTGGTAAAAAGACAAATGTCCATTCAGGTTGTTTCTTTACAAGGATAACTGTAATTAATCCTAAGATCATACCAGTTAATACCCCAGCTTTTGTCGTGCCTTTCCAATAAAGTGAAAGTAAGAGTGCAGGTCCAAAACATGCCCCTAGACCACCGAACGCGAATAATACCATCCAGAATACGAATTCTTGTGCAGAGAATGCTAACCATACAGCTAACAACATGAAGATAGCGATTGAAATACGACTATATAAAACTAGCTTTTTCTGAGGAATTTCTTTACCTTTTGCAAAAATTTTATCATAAATGTCGCTTACAACAGCGCTTGTACCGACTAATAACTGACTGTCTGCACTAGACATAATGGCAGCTAAAACTGCTACTAATAAAATTCCCATAAAGAACGGGTTTAATAGTTCTTCTCCAAGTGTTGTAAAGATCGCTTCACTATTTTCATTAGGTAACAAGCTGATGGAAGGGAAATATGCTCTACCAGCTAAACCTATCATGATAGCTCCCCAGCCCATTACTACGTTCCAAACAGTACCAATTAATGCTGCTTGACGCATTTCGCTTATACTTTTTAAAGACATATATCGTACAAGAATATGAGGGTTACCTGGACTACCAAAACCAATCCCAAGTAGACCAACGATTGCACCGAAACCAAATGTCCAAATACTGGTGAATCCGGCACCTTGTGCATTCATCGTTTCAATGATTGGTCCAAAACCACCTAAACCAATAATTGCAATAATAGGTAGGATAATTAAAGATAAGAACATGAACATAGCTTGAAGAACATCTGTTTTACTAACTGCATGGAAACCACCAAGCATTGTATAAAGTAGAATGATAATAGCTGTTAACCACATACCATTGGATTGCGAAAGTCCTAAGCTAGAAGAAAATGCTGTACCCCCAGCAACAACTTGACTTCCAACGTATGCGACCATGAAGAAGATAATAATTAATGAACTAGTTATACGCAGTAGGTTTGTTTTGTCTTCATAACGTGATTCTAAAATATCTGGTACAGTAATACTTCCTGTTTTCTCACTGTAGACTCTGAATCTTTTAGCTGCATAAAAGAACATAAATACTTCTACTGTTATGTATCCCGCTACTGCCCAAACCGCATTTAAACCTGTTGCATATGCAGTACCTGTTACCCCTAATATTAACCATGCACTACGACCAGAACTAACTGCACTTAATGCAACAGTAAATTTGCCTAGACCTCTTCCTGCTAGAAAGAAATCAGTTAAGCCAGCTGAGCTTTTTCTGGAACTGACGAATCCAATACATACAAGTACGAGTAAGTAAAATACTAGTACACCTATTGTGAGAGGGTGTGCATTCATTTAGATTCCCCCTCCTTCTGGCCAGTATGAATAAAAGCTGCCACCCCGAGACCGATGATTGTTAATGGGACAATAATTAATCCCAAAATCATATCAAAGTTCATTAAAACTCCTCCTTTTTTTATCAGAAAATTCTGTACAATAGTATTTTACAAGAAAAACTTCAAATGGTAAAGGAAAGGAAGGAACTTTAGAAAACGTGTAAGCATGTTTCATTTTGTTTCAAATAGGGGAATATAGGTAATAGAGGTGATAATTTATGAATGATAAAAACAATAACGAACATAGCTCAATGGCACCAACGGAAAAAGAGATGGAGCGTTTAGCGAAAGAAATCGAACAGATTAAAAGGAATAAAACAAATCAAGAAAGATCCCCAAAACAATACGATAATAACGATGAAAATGAAAAAGAGTAAAAATATAGTGTGAAAAATAAAAGGCTACATTCGTCTTAGTTAATACGAATGTAGTCTTTTATTTGTGGCATGTACCTTTCACACTAATATTTTTTAATATCTTTATAAGGTATATTACAAGCTATAGAAAGCATAAAAAAACAATACAACAAAATGTAATATACTTGTCCTTCTGAAAAGAATAGGTATTTAATTTTCCTAATAATCAGTCAATTATTTAGTATAGTTGCATAAGATAAATTAACCAACCTTAATTGATGAAAGGTTGGTACATTTTTCACACTAGCCAAGGTATTATATGATATTTCGGATGAAAAGTTGACGGTTTTATTAAAAAAATTAAATTAAGAAGGAGGGAAACAATAATGAATTCAAATGAGTCGAGTTTCATTGTATCAAAAGAGGATTGGTCCCTCCATCGCAAAGGCTACGACGACCAAAAACGACATCAAGAAAAAGTTCAGGAGGCAATTAAGAACAATTTACCTGATCTCATTACAGAAGAGAACATTATTATGTCGAATGGAAAAGAAGTAGTTAAAATTCCAATACGATCTTTAGATGAGTACAGAATTAGATACAATTATGATAAAAATAAACACGTGGGCCAAGGTGATGGAGAAAGTCAAGTTGGTGACGTTATTGCACGAGATGGTTCAGGGAATGCTGGTCAGAAAGGTCCAGGAAAAGGGCAGGGAGCTGGAGATCAAGCTGGTGAAGATTATTTTGAAGCTGAAGTTTCGTTAATGGAATTAGAAGAGGCACTTTTTAATGAATTGGAGCTTCCGAACTTAAAGCAAAAAGAACAAGCGGATAACACGGTAGAACATTATGAGTTTAATGATATTAGACGTACTGGATTAATGGGGAACATCGACAAGAAGAGAACGATGATGTCCGCATATAAGCGTAATGCGATGAGTGGGAAAGCAAGCTTTCATCCCATTTATCAAGAAGACTTGAAATTTAAGACATGGAATGATGTTCTAAAGCCAGATTCCAAAGCAGTTGTATTAATGATGATGGATACAAGTGGATCTATGGGTATGTGGGAAAAGTACATGGCTCGAAGTTTCTTTTTCTGGATGACAAGATTTTTAAGGTCTAAATATGAGACAGTGGATATTGAATTTATTGCACATCATACAGAAGCAAAAGTTGTGACAGAAGAAGATTTCTTCTCAAAAGGAGAGAGTGGAGGAACGATATGTTCTTCTGCATATCGTAAAGCGCTAGAATTAATCGATTTGAAATACAATCCTACTAGGTATAACATCTATCCATTCCATTTTTCAGATGGAGATAACTTAACGTCGGATAATCAGCGTTGTGTGAAATTGGTTGGGGAGTTAATAAAAGTTTCTAATATGTTTGGTTACGGGGAAGTGAACCAATATAATAGGCATTCCACTTTAATGTCAGCTTATAAAAATATAAATGAAGAGGCGTTTAGGCATTATATTTTAAAGCAAAAAGTAGATGTGTTTCATGCAATGAAGGAGTTTTTTAAGAAAGAGGATAATAAGGTGTTTGCTAGGTAAAGACCAGTCTAAAATGGCTGGTTTTTTTGTTATAAAATCATTCTTATTGAATATGATATTCATTTCGTTGAATAGATTTAGTTCATTTTTCCAAAGAAAAAAGAAGAAAGTGAACTTGATAAGGCGTATGAAGTTCATTTTAATCAAGAGAAAAGAAGAAAGTGAACTTGATATGGGGAATGAAGTCCATTCTGCCAGAGAAAAAAGGGAAATGAACTTGATACGGAGAATGAATTATATTGCCTTTTCTAATTTTCTAATACAGACATAAAGAACCGTTACATCTTACATCACTTCCAAGACAACCCCATTAACATCATTTAATAAAAAAACCGAGTCAACATTAAGTCGACTCGGTTTACCCTTTTAGTTATTACTTAAGTTTAACGCCTTTGAAGAATGGAGTTCCACTGAAGTTTACGAATAATCCTTCTTCCACTTTGTTTGTAGCAAATACAAAGTCAGGATGTTGTAAGTAAACCATTGGAGCTTCTTCTACAAGGATTTCAGAGATTTCTTTGTAAGCTTCGTCACGTTTAGCTTGATCAGCTTCAGAACGAGCGAAGTCTAATAATTCATCTACACGTGGGTTAGCGTAGAATGAACGGTTACCAGGAGAACCAAACATTGTTGAGTGGAATAATGCATATAGACCGTAGTCAGCATCACCAGTAACAGTAGTCCAACCTAAGATAAATAGTTCATGCTCACCAGCACCAGTCATCTCTAAGAATGCACCCCACTCAATGATTTCGATTTGTACATCGATACCAAGTGGACGTAATTGGTCTTGAATTAATTCAGCCATATCTGCACGCTCACGGTTACCTTCGTTTACGTATAAAGTAGTTTGGAAGCCATCAGCAAATCCAGCTTCAGCTAAAAGAGCTTTTGCTCCCTCAACATCGAAAGGAAGTGGAGTTAAACCTTGGTAGTTACCAACAACAGTTGGAGCTAAAGGTCCTACAGCCGCAACACCTTGACCGTCTAAGATACCATTAACGATATCATCTTTGTTTACAGCCATAGCGATTGCTTGACGAACTTTGATGTTATCGAATGGAGCTTTTTCCATGTTGAAACCTAAGTAGTCCATACGAGTACCACGTACACGCTCTAGTTCAACACCGTCAAGACCTTCTACACGTTTAACGTCAGAAGAACCAACTTGGATAACGTGTGCTTCACCAGTTTCTAACATTGCAGTACGAGTTGCTTGTTCAGGAACAACTTTGAATTCCATAGTGTCAGCTACAGCTTTGTCGCCCCAGAAGTTTTCGTTACGTTTGAATTTAATTGAATCACCACGAACCCACTCATCTAATACGAATGGACCAGTACCGATTGGGTTTTCGTCAACTTTCTTTCCACCGTCTTTTTCTGCTTTCATTGCAGAAGGAGCGATGATAGAACCAGCGTTATGAGCTAAGTGAGCTGGTAGTGGAGCGAAAGGGAATTTTGTTTTAATGTGAACAGTATGATCATCTTTAATTTCAATTTCCTCAATCATATTTAATACAACAGCACGAGGAGAAGCGAAATCTGGATCAATGATACGCTCTAATGACATTTTTACAGCTTCAGCAGTGAAGTCTGTATCGTCATGGAATTTTACGCCTTTGCGTAATTTGAATTCCCAAGTAGTTTCATCTACTGGAGAGAAAGACTCTGCTAAAGAAGGGACTACAGAACCATCAGCAGCATACTCAGTTAAACGATCAAATATTTGCGTTGTTGCGTTTGTTGTTGCAGTATCATTCATACCGTGTGGATCAAGTGTTGGTGCATCTGAAGCAGTTACGAATACTAAGTGACCACCAGTTGTTCCGCCACTTTTTCCGCTACATGCAGCTAACACTAATACTAGAGCAGCTACAAGTACAAGAAATAAATTTCTTTTAAAATTCATTATTTTTACCCCCTACTAATTTTGGTTTGCTAGATACATAGTCTTGCTATGTATTGTTATTATAATAATGTAAATTTTCTAAATAAACAAGTGTTTTCTAAATGATTTTTTTACATAAATGTAATATTGTAATCATTTGGTAAAACAAATGACTTCTGCTAACCCCCTTTTAAAGATTAATATAGAATCAATTCTTCTATTATAATAGGAAATTACAGGATAATATTCCCCTAATTTTCCTAGAGAATAGTTAAGACACTACTTATTTATTCCAATAATTAGCTTAATATGTTAAAAAAGCAAAAAATATTAATATTTCTATTATAGATATATATTAAACTATTGTAATATTTCTAAAAACTAGCTAATATAATTACATGCTAAGTTTAAAGAATTATTACAATTATGTTAAAAATGTTACAAAACAATGAAGGGATGGATAAGGGTATGAACCAACCGCAAATCGAAACTCAGACAGCGCCTCCTGTAAAAGAGAAGAGTGCATCTCAAGAACGTTGGTTAGCTTTTTATAAGAAGTTAGCTAAGAATAAAGCTGCTATGGTCGGAGCTGCTATCGTTATATTATTTGTTTTTATAGCAATCTTGGCTCCATTTTTAGCACCACATGATCCTGTACTAACACAAGTTACTAACAAATTACAACCGCCATCAGCGGAACACTGGTTAGGTACAGATCACCAAGGACGTGATATTTTAAGTAGAATAATTTTTGGAGCAAGGGTATCTCTAACAGTTGGTATTTTATCTACTGTATTAGGAGCTATTGTTGGTATCCTTTTAGGTATAGTATCTGGTTATTATGGTCGTTGGATTGATTCATTGATTATGAGGATTTGTGATGTGTTACTAGCTTTCCCTGGAATTTTATTAGCTTTAGCGATTGTGAGTGTACTTGGGGCTAGTACTACTAACGTAATTATAGCTGTTGCGTTTTTCGCAGTACCATCATTCGCACGTATCGTTCGAGGATCTACATTAAGTGTTAAGAAGTTAGAGTACGTTGATGCAATTAAAGCAATGGGAGCAAGTGATGCAAGAATTATTTTCAAACACATTCTTCCTAATATTATGTCGCCAATAATTGTACAGGCTACGTTATACATTGCTTCTGCAATTATTACTGCGAGTGCCCTTTCATTCCTAGGGATGGGAACTAGACCACCAACTCCAGAGTGGGGTGCTATGTTGTCACAAGGACGTGACTATATTAGACAAGCACCACATGTATCATTATTCCCAGGTCTAGTTATTTTGTTCGTAGTTATCGGTTTCAACTTATTTGGTGACGGTCTACGTGACGCACTAGATCCAAAATCGAAAAAATAAAAGAAGGAAGGTGTGTTAAACATGTTCGTATATATAATTCGTCGATTACTTCAAACCATTCCTGTTATGTTTGGTGTTACACTAGCAGTATTCTTAATGATGCATCTAATTCCTGGTGACCCGGCACAAATTATGGCAGGTGAACAAGCTGACCCAGCACAAGTGGAACAAATGCGTAAAAACTTAGGGTTAGACGATCCACTCCACGTTCAATATATTCGTTACGTATCAAATGCTATTCAAGGGGATTTAGGAACTTCTATTAGAACAAATCGTTCTGTAACAGAAGAAATCTTTACACATCGTTTTTGGATTACATTAGAATTAGCGATAATAGGTACAGTTTTAGCAGTTATTATAGGATTAATTGCAGGTATTATTTCTGCAACAAGACAATATTCATTTTCTGATGTTTCCATAATGGTTGTTGCATTATTCGGATTATCCATGCCTAACTTCTGGCTAGGTATTATGTTAATTTATTTCTTCTCTGTTCAGTTAGGCATGCTACCTGTTGCAGGATGGGGAACATGGCAACAAATGATTCTTCCTGCCATCACACTAGGTACTGGTGGGGCAGCTATAATAGCTCGTATGACTCGCTCTAGTATGTTAGAGGTTATTAACCAAGATTATATTCGTACAGCTTATGCAAAAGGTGTTAGTGATAAATTAGTTATTTATAAACACGCTCTAAGAAATGCTTTAATTCCAGTTGTTACTGTAGTAGGTTTACAGTTTGGTGGATTACTAGGTGGAGCGGTTGTAACAGAAACTATTTTTGCAATTAATGGTTTAGGGCGTTTAATTATTGACTCTATTCGTATGCGTGATTTTCCAATGGTACAAGGAACAATTTTAGTATGTGCGGTTCTGTTCGTGTTTGTTAACTTCCTTGTAGATATTACGTACCGAATGATTAACAAACGAATTGACTTGAACTAAGGGACGGTGAAATCGATGAGTGAAAAAATATTACAAGTTAAAGACTTACGTACTTCTTTCTTTACAGATGAAGGAGAAGTAAAAGCAGTTGATGGAGTAGATTTTGAGATTGAAAAAGGTAAAACGATTGGTATTGTAGGGGAATCTGGATCAGGTAAAAGTATTACATCCTTATCTATTTTACGTTTATTACAAGAACCAGTTGGTAAAATTGTAGGCGGAGAAATTATTTTTAAAGGCGAAAATTTATTAGATAAAACAAAAAAACAAATGATGGACATTCGAGGAAATAACATCTCGATGATTTTCCAAGAGCCAATGACATCATTAAATCCAACGTTAACGTGTGGAGAACAAATTGCAGAATCTGTTCGTATTCATCAAAAACTTGGTAAAAAAGAAGCATGGGCAAAAGCTGTAGAAATGTTAACACTTGTAGGTATCCCATCTCCAGTGGAACGTGCGAAACAATATCCATTTGAATTATCAGGAGGGATGCGTCAACGTGTTATGATTGCCATGGCATTAGCGTGTAATCCAGAGTTGTTAATTGCAGATGAGCCAACAACAGCACTAGACGTGACTATACAAGCACAAATTTTAGAGTTAATGAAAAAGCTTCAAGAAGAACTAGGTACTTCGTTAATGATGATTACGCATGACTTAGGTGTAGTAGCTGAGATGTGTGATAACGTGGCAGTTATGTACTGTGGAAAGGTAGTAGAGTACGCGGACGTAAAAACAATCTTTACAAATCCGAAACACCCTTACACGGTCGGTCTATTAAATTCCGTTCCTAAGCATGACCAAGATTTTGACGGGGACTTAGAAGTAATTAAAGGATCTGTTCCAAGTCCATTTAATTTACCAAAAGGGTGCAGCTTTGCTCCTCGTTGTCCACATGCAAGAGAAATTTGTTTAACAGACTTACCAGATCTTGAAAAAACTTCAGACGGTGATCAAGTACGCTGTTGGATGTACACGGATAAATGGGATAACCAAGAGGAGGTAGCGGCTAGTCATGAGTAACAATACATTATTAGAAGTAAAAAACCTCAAGCAGTACTTCCCTATTAAAGGTGGTATTTTTGGTAAAACGGTTAATCACGTTAAAGCAGTTGATGATATTTCGTTTGAAGTAAAAGAAGGGGAAACAGTAAGTATCGTTGGGGAGTCTGGTTGTGGAAAGTCTACAACTGGAAGAGCGATTCTTCGTTTAGAAACCCCTACAAGCGGTGAGGTGTATTTCCAAGGTGAAGACTTACTTGCGTTTAATAGCTCGCAAATGCGTAGAAAACGCAAAGATTTACAGATTATTTTCCAAGACCCTTATGCTTCATTGAACCCACGTCAAACGGTTTATCAAATTTTAGAAGAAGCTATAGAAATACAAAACGTTGTACCACGCTCAGAACGTCGTCAAACAATTAGAGACTTATTAGAAACAGTAGGTATCGGTGCTCACCAAATTGATCGTCATCCACATGAATTTAGTGGTGGCCAACGTCAACGTATCGGTATTGCTCGTGCACTATCTGTAAATCCTAAATTAATTATTTGTGATGAAGCAGTTTCAGCTCTAGACGTTTCCATTCAAGCGCAAGTTCTGAACTTATTAAAAGAATTACAAAGAAAATTTAATTTAACATATTTATTCATCTCACATGATTTAGGTGTTGTACGTCATATTTCTGATCGCATTATTGTTATGTATTTAGGTAAAATTGTGGAGGTTGGAGATAAGAAATCTTTATTCGAAAACCCTCAACATCCATATACAAAAGCGTTATTGTCAGCAATACCTAGTACTAATATTATGGAGAAAAAGGAACGTATTATTCTAAAAGGTGACGTTCCTTCTCCGATCAACCCACCAGCAGGATGTCGTTTCCATACTCGCTGTCCTTATGCTCATGATCGTTGTAAAACAGAAGAACCAAAACTACATGGCATTCCTGGTGAAAACCACCAAGCTGCATGCCACCTTGTAGAAGATGGTGCGATTGATTTCACAAAATTAACATCTAACTATTAAATTTTATCAAGTTTGCCCCTCAATATCTGAGGGGTTTTTTTTATGTGAATTTTTTTTACGAAAAATGTTTAAAAAGAAAAAAGTTAGGTTATATTAATTGGGCAAAGTTAATTTGTAAATTTCAATGTATGAACATGCTAGGAGGCAACAAAAGTGGAACATGGTAAAGTAAAATGGTTTAACAGTGAAAAAGGTTTTGGATTTATCGAGCGCGAAGGCGGAGAAGACGTATTCGTTCATTTCTCTGCGATTCAAGGGGACGGCTACAAGTCTTTAGAAGAAGGGCAAGCTGTTACTTTTGAAATTGAAAATGGCCAACGCGGACCACAAGCTACTAACGTTAATAAAGCGTAGTATACAACTTGTAGAACAGACTCTAAATTTTAGGGTCTGTTTTTTTATTTTGTTTTAAATTATTGGGCACACTTAATAAAGATGAAAAAAAGCGAGGTGTCTATAATGAAAGCTGTAACATACCAGGGAGCTCAAAAGATAGAAGTAAAGGAAGTGCAAGATGCAAAACTAGAGAAAAAGGATGATATTATTGTAAAAATAACTTCAACTGCCATTTGCGGATCAGATTTGCATTTATATCAAGGCAATATGCCATTGCCTCATGGATATATTATAGGACATGAACCGATGGGTATCGTTGAAGAAGTTGGACCAGAAGTAACGAAAGTAAAGAAAGGTGACCGTGTTGTTATACCTTTTAATGTATCATGTGGAGAGTGTATATATTGCCAACATGATTTAACAAGCCAATGCGATAATTCTAATCCACATTATGATTCTGGTGGCTATTTCGGTTATACAGAAAAATTCGGGAATCATCCAGGTGGTCAGGCAGAGTACTTAAAAGTACCATTTGGTAATTTTACACCGTTTGTCATTCCAGAATCGTGTGAACTAGAAGATGAGGCACTACTGTTTTTATCAGATGTATTACCAACAGCATACTGGAGTGTAATGAATGCAGGCGTAAAAAATAGAGATACTGTCATAGTGCTTGGCTGTGGTCCAGTTGGTTTGATGGCACAAAAGTTTGCTTGGATGTTTGGGGCAAAACGTGTTATCGCAGTGGATCATCTAGAATATCGGTTAAATCACGCGAAGAGAAAAAACAGTGTCGAAGCTTTTAATTTTACGAAGTATGAAGATATGGGAGAGCATTTAAAAGAAATTACACACGGTGGAGCGGACGTTGTAATAGATTGTGTTGGGATGGATGGGAAAAAGTCAGCATTAGAATTTATCGAGCAAAAGTTAAAGTTACAAGGGGGTACACTTGGGCCGATACAGATAGCTACGAAAGCTGTACGGAAAGCAGGTACAGTCCAAATTACAGGTGTTTATGGAAGTAATTATAATAACTTTCCATTAGGAGCATTTTTCGTAAGGAACATTACATTAAAAATGGGCCAAGCGCCTGTTATTCCTTTTATGCCTAAGTTGTTCGAGAAAATAACAAACAATGAGTTTGATCCAAGAGAAATCATTACACATAAAATTTCATTAGATGAAGCAGCACATGGATATAAATTATTTAATAATCATGAAGATGATTGTATTAAAGTTGTGTTAAAGCCTTAACAGAAAAAATACTCCTTTAGTTGATAAAGGAGTACTTTTTATTGTATAGAATATTAAGGGAAGGAAATTAGTTATTTACCAAATAGGCTGCGTACCGCTCTGTATATAACAAGAAGTGAAAATACAATGATAACAATTACAGCAACAATGACTAAAAACGGTGATACAGTAGTGCCTAGCGTTCCTAGTGCTGTTAATTTAGGAGCAACATAAATTAACGCAACTCCAGCTAAGATAGCTGCTAAATATATACGACCTACATCTAACATATTTATCCCTCCTTTACACGCAATATATGATGGAAGGGACGATATTATAATTGCTAAGGACTATAAATAAAAGCATATACTAAAAAATAGTAAAAACTTACTAGTATAATAGAAAGAGGGGAGTTAATTGGGGAGATTGGGTGCTGTATTGTTAGTGTTGATTGCTGCAGTTTTATGGGGTACCACTGGTACGGCTCAAACGTTTGCTCCTTCAACTGCAAATCCGATTGCGATAGGTGCAGTTAGACTTGCAATAGGTGGGGGATTGCTTTTACTTATTGTAATCGTTCAAAAAAAATGGAATGTTGATGGCATTTCAAAACGGTTAGTTTTATTAAGTGCGATTAGTATGGCAGCTTTTCAACCGTTCTTTTTTTCATCTGTTAAATTAACGGGAATCGCGGTAGGGACAGTTTTAGCTATTGGAAGTGCACCTGTTTTTGCAGGATGCATTGAGTGGCTAATAAAGAAAAAAGCACCTTCGTTCAATTGGTGGCTTGCAACAATAATTGCTATATCCGGATGTATCTTGTTGTTTTCTAGTAGAGAGGCGTTACATACTGATTCACTTGGGATGATTCTTGCAATCTCCGCTGGTTTTGCGTTTGCATTATATACTTTTAGTAGCAAACAACTTTTACATTCGAACAATCCAGAAACAGTTGTAGCGATTGTTTTTACTACGAGTGCTGTTCTATTATCGCCAGCAGTGTTTTTCTTTGATATGAGATGGTTCACAGAAGTAAGTGGTATGACAACAGTTATATATTTAGGTGTTTTTACAACCGCTATTGCCTATCTTTGCTTCTCAAAGGGATTAGAAAAAGTGCCAGCATCAACAGCAGTAACCTTAACTCTTGCGGAGCCATTAACAGCAGCATTGTTAGGGACATTTATTGTTAGAGAAGCATTATCACCATTATCATGGCTTGGTGTGTTATTAATCTTTCTTGCCATTATTGTACTCTCATCACCAACTAGAAAACGTCACCGAGAAGTAAAAGCTTTTTAACATGAAACCACCTGTTAAGCTAAAACGTCAAATAGATTAAAGGGCTTTATAGGAGGAATTATGAAAAATATCATTTTGTTATTGTTGTTATTATTGGGTCTATCTTCTTGCTCTACTTCTACAACTACGCAAGAGTATGAAAAATTTAATGTCAAAACTGCAGAGCTCATTATCACATCAAATTCAGGAGATTCTATCTCTCCATTTTATAGTTCAAGTACATATATTTATGATGAAGACTTTCCAATCCCTGAACACCATAAAGCTGACATGGAAAAAGATTTTGACGTTCGTCATGGTACAGGCGCAAGTTTAGACATGGTTACGGAAGAATTGAAAATGTTAGTTTTAAAGAAGGATGTAAAAATACTAAATCCTTTCCATGGCTTAGAAGTAGTTGATTTTACCGCAGTCATATTTACAGAGACTTTAGATCCAGTAAAATTATTAATAAAAGGTGAGAAGGCAAAACAGCCTTTTACTAACGAAGAAATACCAGAAGAATATTTAGCGATGATTGATGAATTAGAGGATGAGGAATATCTTTATGTATACCGAATGAAAAAGGGAAGTACTACTATGAAGTAAATATATTTTGGTACCAAAATAATCAGAGTGTTTATTTTGCAATAGAAAGAAAGTAAAGTGGTTTTTTACTAAGTAGTTCAGTTTTGAAGTAGAAAAAGTAAAATAGAAACAAAAATCACAAGGTAATTTACATTAGAATAAGCATATAAAAACGCAAGGTAATTAACCTTGCGTTTTTTACTATTTTAATTTACTCTTGAATAAATAAGAAAAATAAGAGCGCCTATCATAAAAGCAAAGAACAACGAAAGGGCTACAATTTTTGTTTTGTCCCACCCATCTTTTTCATCGTAAAAGTAATGTTTAATATTTTTAAACAAGTCTATAAGCACTGTTAAAATATCCAAATAATCACCTCTCAATAATCTTAATTATCAGATTATAGCCTCCTATATTATACCATGATTCAGAAAAATCAAAATATATTTATCTTAAATAAATAATATCATTCAAATTAAAGGCTTTATCTGTGATACTAAGTCTTTGAGCAGAAGTTAGTTGCTTTCCGTCAGCAGACTTGTAGGATAAACAGAAGTTATAATAAGTTCTTAAAATAGTTAAAGCGTATTGAACATATTTCGGATTGAAATTAGCATATGTTTTATCAACGTGACAATAACTATTGTCACTCTTCTAATTACTATGTTATTTTCAATGCTGATTTGCTTACTAAATCGCTATAAACATTGATATATAAAGAAAAATTTAAAGTCCAATTCATATGCGAATTGGACTTTAAATTATGGTGTTATCTTAATTTTTCTACCTCAAAACTGAACTACTTAGTTTTTTACGGCACTTTCTTTTTTTATTATTAAAATAGATATGTTATATGTTAAAGCTTAGTGCTGATATTAAATTACTAGTTAGCTGTGATTTCCGTGCAATGCGGAGACTCCTGTGGGAGAAGCGGGAACCGGGAGACACCCCGCAGGCGCGATAGCGCTGAGGAGGTTCCCTAGCCGCCAGTGGAAAGCGGAGACTTGCACGAATATCAACAGCGGTCTTAAACACAGCAAATAAAATAGTAAAAAATTATACAATTAAATTGCTAAAATCGTAATTTCAGAATATATTTATAGTAATGATATTTAGGAGAGTGATGAGATTTTGGACAGTATACCCTATGACTCGATTATTTTGTTAGGGGCATTATTAATTCTTTCAGGTTATTTTTCTGCTTCGGAAACAGCTATTACGAGCGCTAATAAAGTTAGATTGCGCAATCAAGCAGAGCACAATAAAAAAGCGAAAAGATCTTTAGATATAGCAGAGAACTTTGATCATAGCTTATCAACTATCTTAATCGGTAATAACATTGTGAACATTGCGATGGCGACAATCGCTACAAAGATTGCTACAGATATGTGGGGTAGCAACAACTCTACTTTATTAGTGACAACATTGCTCATTACGTTACTCGTATTAGTTTTTGGAGAAATTTTGCCAAAATCGTTTGCGAAACAATTTGCAGAAAAGTACTTGTTATTTATTTCTACGTCCTTAACAGGAATAATGAAAGTGTTCTTCCCAGTTACATGGCTGTTCGTCCAATTAAAACTTGGTGTCAATAAGTTAATTGGTACACGTGCTTCTGAGCCTACTGTAACAGATGAAGATGTTAAAGCGCTTGTTGAGATTGGGGAAGAAGAAGGAACATTTCTCTCACAAGAAAAAGAACTTTTGCACAATGCCATTGAATTCGATGATATTGTTGTAAATGATATCATTACACCTAGACCTGATGTTGTTGCAGTGTCAATGGATATGCATATTGACGAAATAAAAGAAATCTTTATTAAGGAACAATATTCTCGTTTACCAGTATTCGAAGATACAATTGATAATATAATTGGTATCATTTCACATAGAGACTTTTTTGCTCAATATGTACAAAATCCTAATTTTTCAATAAAATCTATTCTTAGAAAACCATACGTAGTAATCGGCTATATGAAGATTTCGAACTTATTAAAAGAGCTTCAAAAAACAAAAAATCATATAGCGATTGTTATTGATGAATATGGTGGTACTGCAGGTATCATTTCTATGGAAGATATTATTGAAGAAATTGTAGGTGAAATATGGGATGAACATGATGATAACGAAACATTCATTGAAATCATCAAAGACGGAAAAGTTAGAATGGACGGAAGAGTTCCTGTAGAAGAATTTTCTACATTTGTCCCAATCGATGTAAATGAAACAACATCCATCACATTAAGTGGTTGGATTTCCGAAACATTAGGTTACCTACCTAAAAAAGGGGAAGTTATGGATTTTGACAATGTATTGATTTTTATTGAAGAAGTAAGAAAGAATAGGATTCAAAAAGTTGTTGTAGAAACTAAATTACAATCCATTCATACTGCATAACCTCCTTTAAGATAAGGAGGTTTTTTATATCAATACAATGGGAATACATAATTTACCTATAGCGTTTTGAAAAGAAATACAAATACTAATTCGTATCAAACAATTTGATACAGAAAGAGGTATGCTAAGTTGGTATACGTTTATTTTATTATGTCCGTCCTTGCAACAATTATCATAGCAACAAAGCTTTCTAAATATGCTGATGCCATCAGTAAAAAAACAACCTATGGAGGAGCATTCCTCGGAGCAATTTTACTTGGAGGAGCAACCTCCCTTCCAGAAATTACTACAAGTTATACAGCAGCGATAATCCATAACCCTGATTTAATACTAGGTAACATTTTAGGAAGCAACCTGTTTAACCTTTTGACATTAGCCTTTTTAAATATTTATTTTATAAAGAAAAGGATTTTTCAATATAAAACGAAGGAGCATTTATACGCTGCGTTATTAGGATTATTTTTAACCGTGTATTTATTATTCGGTCTTTACATAAAGTCCGATATACAAATTTGGGGTGTTGGTTTAGACTCCATCTTGTTACTAGTAGGATATGGTTTTGGTCTTTGGTTATTATCTAAAATTCCAAATGAGCAAACAGGAGAAGAAAAGAAACCAGAACCTAACAGCGAAGTTTTACAGTCAGGTTCTCTAAGAAGTACTACTGTTAAATTTGTCATTAGTTGTTTGTTAATTATGTTTTTTGGGACAATCTTAACGGTGACTGGTGACGAAATAGCTGTAATAACAGGACTTGGATCTAGTTTTGTTGGAATGTTTTTAATCGCT
The DNA here is from genome assembly GCF_002335755.1 of Bacillus sp. FJAT-45066. Lineage (NCBI taxonomy): Bacteria > Bacillati > Bacillota > Bacilli > Caryophanales > Bacillaceae > Bacillus > Bacillus sp. FJAT-45066. The sequence goes on along the minus strand of NZ_NISQ01000001.1, from coordinate 2,337,200 downwards.
GTAACAACTTCTTTACCAGAAGTAGTAAGTTGTATTGTTGCAGTACGATTAGGAAATCCAAGCCTTGCTATAGGTAGTGTATTAGGAAGTAACCTCTTTAACCTTTTCGTACTAGGAAGTTCAGACTTTTTTTATCGATCCGGTTTATTGTTAGCTTCAGTAGATATCTTTCATTATTTATCTACCATCACTTTGATTATTATGAATATAATCATCGTCTTTGTTCTAGCTAGAAAAACGCAAAGAACTCCTAAGTATGTTTATGTGTCCGTGATAGTTATTGCTCTCTATGTGTTAAACAGTTTGTATTTGTTCATAAAACCGTTTTAAATAGTAAATACGTCTAAAGTAGTAAATGTATACGTCTATTAGAGAATAGCTAATGTTAATTATGTTTTGTAATATAAATGATGTATCCCCACCAATGGATACAAACTAATTTAGCCATAGTTGGTCAGTGTACTTCATTCGACCAGCTATGTTTTTTTTTATACAATTGAGTGAGTTTCAATAATGTACAATTACTAAACGAAAAACGAATATTAAACCTATTCTTTATTGTAATTTACATTTTATATCGAACGTTTTTGAATTATAATAAACGGAACATTCGTTTTTCACTAAACGAACAGTAATTATGAAATTGATTCAATTAAAAGAGATATTTTATACTATAGACTTCATAGATTACATATAGCAAAATGTAATTATCACAATATTCAGATTGGTTGGGGTATAATGTTTTGTTTTAAGGGAGAGCAAACTATTGCTCAATTATATATGATGTTTATTTCAAGTATAGGATGGCTGCTGACTATTTTTTTATTTTTTCAAATGGACACAATCTCTTCTCCTGTAGAATTCATATTTCTATTCGTTTTTTTAGCTATATGTGAGCTATATCCAATGCCTGTACCTAAAGGGTTCTCTACTTTAACATTTCCAGTGCTTTATATGATTTATGTAGTGTATGGTGTAGAGATTACGGTCGTTTCCTATTTTATCGTGGTATTAGGTGTGAATTTATTACATAGGCGTCCTATTCGAATTATTTTTTTTAATCCTGCTCAATTAGCCGTGAGTTTATACTTAGCCCATTTAGCTCTACAGTTTATAAAACCTGTTTTCCTAACTGAAAATTTTATTGTGGAAGGAATTGTTGGTTTTTTTCTATTAATTACGTGCTTCTATTTATTAAATAATATTATTGTGGATATTGTATTAATTTTAAGGCCAGAAAGGTACACCTTCAAATTATGGAAACAAAAAGGAAAAGGAGAATTAATAAGTTTTACTGTTTCTTTTATTTATGGAGTTTTGATGCATATACTTGGTAGTCAAAACAGAGGAGAAATTGATATTATCTCTTACTTTTTCTTTTTTTCACCCTTAGTTGCGTTATCACTGTTGAGTTCCATTATTGTTAGACTTAGAAACGAAAAAAATAGACTAAAAAGCCTATTTGATTTTTCTTCAGAGTTAAATAAAGCAATTCCTAATAAAGATGGAGATAACATTACGCGTCTTTTAAAAGATTACATTATGGGGGACGATTGTATTCTGCTTCTTAAACATGATGAGGAAAAATGGGCAATTAATTCAATAAGAGGAAGTCTAAAGGAAGAAAATCTAAATATAAAGAAAATGGAATCAGTACGAGAACTGTTGGTTTTCGATAGTAGTTATCATAGTAAAGGGCCGTTACATGAATTTTTCTCTCCAACAGTTAAGGCAGAAGTATATGCTCCTTTATTAATTGATGAAGAGTTAGTAGGTTGTTTAATTGTTACAAAAACTAGAACAAAAAGTTTTACGGTAGAAGAGATAAGAACCATAGCCACGATAGCAAACCAATTAGCAATATTCTTTAAAACAAGGTTTTTATTTTTAGAAAAGGAACAAAGGGTTTTGTTAGAAGAAAGAAATAGAATAGCTCATGATATTCATGATGGAATTGCACAAAATCTTGCAGGTGCGGTGATGAAATTGGATACGTCATTAAAAAAAATCCATACAAACACACCCGAAGCCATACAATTAATAGAAGATAGTAGTACTAACCTACGAAAAAGCTTAAGAGATGTTAGAGATTCTATATACGCTTTAAAGCCTTATCCAACAGAGCAGTTAGGATTTTTACAAGCAGTTGAGAAAAAAGTGTCAGAACTAAATAGAGATTCAAGCTTCAATATGAGAATTGACTTCAACATAAGAGGAGAAAAGGTATCTCTTAGTTCTATGACAGAAAAGATTATGTTTAAAGTGTTTCAAGAAAGTTTGCAAAATTGTATTAAGCATGCTTTAGCTACAAAAGTTAATATTCTCTTGAGCTATCAAGCGGATCATGTAGTCTTGAAGATTAGTGATAATGGAATAGGATTTTCTTTATATGGAGCAATGATAAAAGCGATGGAAGAACCTCATTACGGTATACTTCAAATGAATGAAGCAGCGGAGAAAATCGGGGCTGCACTCCAGATAGAGAGTAAGGAAAAGGAAGGAACAAACATTATCTTGAAAGTCCCTAAGATGGGACTAGAAGGAGTTGAAAAATATTGATAAAAGTAATACTAGTAGATGATCATGCTGTTTTACGAGATGGTCTAAAAACAATCATTTCTAATGAAGAGGATATTCAAGTTATTGATGAAGCGACCAATGGTAAAGAACTACTCTATATAGTAGAAAAAGAAATTCCAGACGTTATTGTGATGGACATTAATATGCCTGATCAAAATGGAATAGAATTAACGAGTATTATTAAAATGAAATACCCTACAATTAAGGTATTAATGTTGACTATGTATAAGCATGATGAATATTTTATGATGGCAATCAAAGAGGGAGCAGACGGATATTTATTAAAAGATTCCCCTTCTGACGAGGTGATAAGTGCGATTCGCACGGTTTTTAAAGGAGAGTCCGTTATTCATACTTCCTTGACAAAAAAACTTTTCACTCTACATCAAGTAGATAAAAAACAAGATGACAAAACACTTACCGATAGAGAAAAAGAAGTGCTACTTTGTTTAGTGGAAGGCTTAACAAACAAAGAGATTGCTAGCAAGCTATTTATAAGTGACAAAACGGTAAAAATACATGTAAGTAACATTTTTAGAAAATTAGAAGTGAAAAGTAGATCACAAGCCATAATCTATGCGGTACAAAATAAATTAGTACCTATGTTGTAAGAAAACCATAAACGTGAATTTATGGTTTTTTTATTTTTTAAAAATTTAAATTTTTTAAAAAATAAGGATTTTCTACTATATAAAAGGGGTATTAGAACTTTGTCACTATGAATGGAGTACATGTAAAGATAACGAAATGGAAGGAAATTATTAGTACCTTAGTAGTAAAAGAATAGTACTCAATTTCATTTCAAATATAACTGATGCATAATAGTACTCTATCTATTCATTGTGTCAAAATAAAGTAAAGTTAAAATATTCAAAAAAATTGGAGGGAATAGTTTGAAAAAATTTGCAATGATTTTTACTATTACATTTTTAGCGGTAGGTTTGTTGTTTAGTTCAATATCACCAACTAAGCATGCAAATGCACTTTTACTAAAGTCTACAGTCGGTTTACTGGATTCTACTCTAGATTCATTATTTAAAAATACAAATGGTCCAGTACAAGTAATAGTTACCTTTAACAGTGAAAACGGAGTACAAGAACATCAATTAGAACTATTAAGAAAAGCGGGAATTACTACAGGATTAACATTCGAAGCCTTACCATTTGCTGGAGTGTTAGCAACAAAGTCACAAGTAGAAGCATTATTAAAAAATGAAGAAGTGCTTTCCGTTTATTATAACGCTCCGATAAAGTATGAAAATGAAGCTGCAACCGATATAACTGGAGTTAATAAAGTTAGAACAGATGATACATTCCGTAAGTTAAATGGTGGGTTACCTGTCAGCGGTAAAGGAATTGGAGTTGTCATAAATGATAGTGGAGTTGACGGTACTCATAAAGACATCGAGTTTGGGCGGAACTTAGTTCAAAATGTTTTCGGTAGTGCAAACTTAAACGCTATTTCAGGTCTCTTACCTATTACCTATATTGAAAATGTACCAAATACAGACTCTGATTCAGGTCATGGCACTCATGTAGCGGGAACTGTTGGGGGTACTGGTGCCATGTCTGGAGGTAAGTATGAAGGAGTTGCTCCAGGTGCAAAACTAATTGGATATGGTTCAGGAGCAGTTGTAGCGATGTTAGATACGCTCGGTGGATTTGAATATGCTTTAACCCATCAACAAGAATATAACATTCGTATCATTACGAATTCTTGGGGAGCTACAAGTGATGCAGGAACAGCATTTGATCCAAAACATCCGATTAATATTGCTACGAAAAGATTGTATGACAGAGGTATTATCACCGTGTTTTCTGCTGGGAATTCAGGACCTAATGAATCTACTATTTCAGGAAACTATAAAAAAGCTCCATGGGTAGTTACTGTTGCAGCAGGAGATAAACAAGGAAATTTAGCAAACTTTTCTTCTAGAGGCTTAAAAGGTTATGGTGGGACAATTGAAATTGACGGAGTTTCATATAATTGGGCAGATAAACCAACTATAACTGCTCCTGGGGTAGACATTATTTCAACTAGGGTCCTATCTCCTCTTTCTGCTTTAAGTGCAACAAAAGATGTGGAGTATATTTCACCTGAACATTTGCCGTATTACACAACATTTAGTGGTACTTCGATGGCAGCACCCCATGTAGCTGGAGTGATCGCATTACTTTTAGAAGTAAATCCTAACCTGAATTCTTTTGAAGTAAAAGACATATTAGAAAGAACTGCAACGAAAATGGATGGATATGAGAGCTGGGAAGTAGGAGCAGGTTATGTTAATGCCTATAAAGCTGTTGAACTAGCTTTCTCTTATCATGATAAGAAAAAAAACAATAGAAGATAATGCTACAAAAAAACTAATAGAAGAAAAGAGGATGAAAATGAGAAAAAGGTTGGCTGTTTTATGTGTGCTCGTTCTTATACTTCCGATGTTTGGGATTGGAAATGTGTCGGCAACTACTCAAAATAAGGTAACGGAAACAGTATTAGATGAGAAGTTACTAGATTTTTTATCTGGAACAGTAGATTTGGCTCAAGTAATTATTACATTTCATGGCGAGGATAAACCAACTGATTCGCAATTATCAATATTAGATAGTGTTGGAGTTACATCCGGTTTATCAATGAACTCTTTACCTATGGTGGCGGCACTAATAAATAAAGAACAGATGGAACAACTTGCAACACATGATGAGATTCGATCTATTTTCTTAAATGAAAAGCTTAATTATTATAATGCAGATTCCACAGCTTTAACTGGTGTAGATAAAGTTCGTACCGATTCAGAGTTTAGAAAACAAAACGGTGGATTACCAGTGTCAGGAAAAGGTGTAGGAGTTGTTGTGAATGATAGTGGTGTAGATGGAACTCATAAAGATCATGAGTTAGGGAGAAATTTAGTGCAAAATGTATTAGGAACTACAAATCTCCAAGGTATTACGGGAATTGTACCTCTTACTTATCAAGAAAACATAATTAACACAGATACAAATTCAGGGCATGGAACACATGTTGCAGGAACGGTTGGTGGAACTGGTGCCATGTCAGGTGGTTTACATGAAGGAGCTGCACCTGGAGCTAACTTAATTGGATACGGTTCAGGAGGTGCTTTATTTATATTAGACGGAATCGGTGGTTTTGATTATGCTATAACACACCAATTTGAATACGACATTCGTGTAATTACGAATTCATGGGGTTCTTCAGGCGATTTTAACCCTGATCATCCCATTAATATTGCTAGTAAGAAAGCATATGATAGAGGCATAGTTGTTTTATTCGCTGCAGGTAACGAAGGACCTGGAGAAAATACACACAACCCTTACGCAAAAGCTCCTTGGGTAATTTCAGTAGGAGCAGGAGAAAAGGATGGATCTTTAGCAAACTTCTCTTCAAGAGGTACAAAAGGAAAAGGTGGAACATTCGAAATGGACGGAAAGTCTTGGACCTGGAAGGACGAACCAGCAGTTGTAGCACCAGGAGTTAACATCATTTCAACACGAGTGCTTGCACCATTATCCGCTCTATCTTTAACAGATGACATTGAATTTATTGAAACAGCCCATTTACCTTACTACACTACAATGAGTGGTACATCCATGGCCACACCTCATGTAGCTGGAATAGTAGCATTATTATTAGAAGCAGATTCTCAATTATCGCCTGATGAAGTGAAAAATGTTTTACAAGTAACGGCTACGAATATGCCTGGATATGAATCTTGGGAAGTAGGAGCGGGTTATGTAAACGCTTATGCGGCAGTTGATATGGTGATGAACAGTAAAGATTACGGAACAACATTAAATAGTGATAAAGAGTTCAACTCTTATGTGGAAACAACTCAAACTTATGAAGATTTCTCAATAAACTATACGACTTTAACTTCAGAAAAGTATACTTTTACTGTGGAAGAAGGATTAACTAGTGTATTTGCAAAAGTGGATGGTAAAGGTTTATTAGGAGAAACAGGAAATCCTATTAACCTTGTTTTAACATCACCTGATGGAACCGAGTATAGTTCTGGAGTTAGTCTATTATTTGCATTATATACAGACAGAGTAGTCTTAGTATCGAATCCCATTCCTGGTCAATGGACGGCAGAAATAAGAGGACTAAGAGGAAATGAATTAAATCCAATCGGTATTGCTTTACCTGAAAAAGTAGAAGGTACATTATCTTTTATAAAAATTAATGGCTATTCGGGGTTAAACGATATTGATGGCCATGAAGCACAAGCTGCGATTCAAATGGGAGTAAAAGAAAGACTGTTCGATGGTTATAATGACGGAAGCTTTAGACCAGATGATAAATTAACAAGGTTTGAACTAGCAAGATATTTAGTAATGGGAGCAGGAATTAGACAAAATTTACCTTCCAATTCCACTTTTCAGGATGTAAATAAATCTGAAGCTCCATACGTAGAAGCAGTTGTAGCGACTGGTGCTGCACTACGCGACAAGCAACAAAAATCAAAAGGTGTTGTACTCTCAAAAGAAAATGGAAAGTTTGCTGGAAAAGGAAATGTTACGAAAGCAGAGTTAGCGTATTCTCTAGTACAAAGTTTAGGTCTTGAAGACAAGGCGAAGTCTCATACAGGAGATGTAACAGTTCAATATAACAACGAAAGAGTAGTACTTAAGGATCAAGCTGATATTCCTGCAGAATTAAAAGGATATGTTCAAGTGGCTTTAGATTTAAACATATTAAATGCTAATTTTTCCGTTACACAAGGAAGATTTGACTTAAAACCAAAGATTGAAGCAAGTTTTGCACCGAACGAAACAATAACTCGAGGTGGATTTGCAGTAGCCTTTACAAGATATTATCATGCATTTTTTCAATAAAGAGTAGAAAAGAGGAGGGGGATCCCTTCTCTTTTTCCTTACCATAAAGTTTCCTTTCTAATAGTATGAGTGAATAGTAATAGGTTATTTTGTTCATGAATTTTCCATGTTAAACCATTGGTCAAGTGATTAAAAAAAAGCCGTTTATTAACCATTTAATAGGTGGCACTTTCCCAATAACATTAATGAGAATCATATGCTACGATGAATATGTGTTACAAAACACAGACTATTCAAAAAATGGAGGTAGTGTATGAGAAAATCAAGTTTACGTAGTGGAGTTTCAGTTTTAGTTGCTTTTGTTTTGGTACTATCATTTGTATTTTTACCAGGAGATGCTCAGGCTAACGGAAAACCAGAAATGAAGGAATACTTAATTGGCTTTAAAGGAGCAGTTTCTGCTAACCATAAAAATGAGGTAGCAAAACTGGGAGGTAAAGTGGAACACCAATATAAATACATGAATGTAGTGCATGTAACACTTCCTCCTCAAGCTGTAAAAGCATTAGAGAATAATCCTAATGTGGCTTATGTTGAAGAAAATGTTAAATACGAAGCAGTAAGTCAAACAGTTCCTTATGGAGTTACACATATTAAAGCGGATGTAGCGCACTCCCAAGGGATAACTGGAAATGGCGTAAAAGTAGCTATCTTAGATACTGGTATTGATGCAAGTCACCCAGATCTAAATGTTGCTGGTGGTGCTAGCTTTGTATCAGGTGAACCGAATGCATTAACAGATGGTAACGGACACGGTACACATGTTGCCGGAACAGTTGCAGCATTAAACAATAATGTAGGTGTTTTAGGTATAGCGTATGATGTAGACCTATATGCGGTAAAAGTATTAGGTAGTGATGGAAGCGGTACGTTAGCTGGTATTGCTCAAGGTATTGAATGGTCAATTGCTAACGGTATGGATGTTATTAACATGAGCCTTGGTGGAAGTACAGGATCCTCCACTTTAAAACAAGCTAGTGACAATGCATATAATAGCGGAATTGTTGTAGTAGCTGCAGCTGGAAATAGTGGTAACTTTTTTGGGTTAATAAACACGATTGGCTATCCTGCTAGATACGACTCAGTTATTGCTGTAGGGGCAGTCGATGCGAATAACAACCGTGCTTCTTTCTCTAGCGTAGGAAACGAACTAGAGGTTATGGCCCCAGGTGTAAATATTTTAAGTACATTACCGGGGAATAGTTATGGTTCCTTAAATGGTACATCAATGGCATCTCCACATGTTGCAGGGGCAGCTGCATTAATGCTAGCTAAGAACCCGAACTTAACAAATGTTCAAGTCCGTCAAAAATTGAGTCAAACAGCAACAAATCTCGGAAGTAAATTTTATTTTGGAAATGGTGTAATTAATGTGGAGAAAGCTCTACAATAAATAAAGAACTATTAGAAACTGGACCTGCCTACATCATTTGTTAGGCGGGTTTTATTTTGTTATTTGCCACTAACATTTGTGCAACCTTATTCCCTCTTGTATAATCAAAAAGGATATTTACCGAAAGGAAGTGCACACTGATGAATCAATCAATTGGTTTTATTGGTTGTGGAAAAATGGCCCAAGCCATCATACAAGGACTGTTAAGCTCAAAAGTAGTTCAACCAAGCCAAATCATAGCAAGTGCTAAAACTATTGCCACAAGAACTCATGTACAAAAGGCTTTCAACATACAAATAACAGAAAATAATAGAGAAGTAGCCGAGGTTGCTGATACAATTATTCTTGCGGTAAAGCCTGACTTACATAAAGAAGTAATTGAACAAATTAAAAACTACATTCAACCAAACACAATTATCGTTACGATTGCTGCAGGCATTACACTAAACTTTTTGGAAACGCAATTCCAAAAACAAGTGAAAGCTATTCGTGTTATGCCTAATACCCCTTCTTTAGTTGGTGAAGGGATGAGTGCAATATGCGTAAACGAACAAGTTAGTGAAAACGAACTCACACTAGTGACTCAAATCTTTGAGAGCTTTGGTAAAGCGGAATTAATTGAGGAAAAGCTAATGGATGCCATTCCAGCAGTTAGTGCTTCTTCACCAGCGTACGTGTATATGTTTATTGAAGCTTTAGCAGATGGAGCGGTAAAGCAAGGGATACCACGAAAGCAAGCGTATAAATTAGCGGCACAGGCAGTGTTAGGTGCTGCTAAAATGGTATTAGAGACAAATCAGCATCCAGGTGAGCTAAAAGATAACGTGTGTACACCTGGTGGAGCAACGATTGAAGCAGTAGAAGCTCTAGAGAGAACTGGTTTTAGAGCTAGTGTTTTATCCGCGATGGAAGCATGTACGAAAAAATCAAAAGGGTTAAGTGATTGAGTATATTTTTTTATTACTAAATTTAACTAACACTTCCAATAACTAGTTTTGTATGAGTGAAAAAAGTGTATTAAGATAATGAGAGAAGTCTTTTACCTTGGAGGTAATGCATAAATGAATATATTCTTAACAGGTGCAACAGGTTTTCTTGGTGGAAAACTTATTCGCCAATTATTAGATAAAGGTCATTCGCTACACATTTTAGCTAGAAATATAGATAAAGCGGAAAGATTAATAGAATCTGTCTCCAGCAAAGAACAGCATAATATTACGATTTATAAAGGAGACATCACGGGAAAGAATCTCGGATTAACGAATGAAGCAATTCTTAACTTAACAAACAATGTAGATGTTTTCTATCATCTGGCAGCATTAGTTAAGTTTGATGAAGAACTACGTGACACTTTAATGAACATTAACTTACAAGGTACGAAAGAGGCTTTAGCAGTAGCAAAAAAGCTTGGGGTTAAAAAGTTTTTTCATGTAAGTACTGCCTATACAGTTGGTACAGACAACGTAGGATACGAGTCACTTTCACAACCAGGACGTGAATTTTTTAATCCGTACGAAGAAAGTAAAGCTTTAGCAGAACATGAAGTTTTCGATATGCAAGAGGAAATGGAAGTATCTATTTTTCGCCCATCAATTATCGTCGGGGACTCGAAGACAGGTGAAGCTGATTCGGAATTTACTCTGTACGGCTTCATGCGAGGGCTTGAAGTATTTAAGAAACGGCTGAAACGTAAAAATCTTCTAGAAGGAAGAAACATACACTTAATAGGAACAAAAGATGGCACGTCTAACTTAGTTCCAGTTGATTATGTGGCTGATATTTTAGCACTAGCTATTGAAAAAGCAGAAAAAAATAAGATCTATCATATTACAAATCCTGTACCTAAAACCAATCAACAAATTTTAGAAACAATAAAACAACATCTAGAATTTGGTGGTTTACAAGTGTTAGAAGTAGAAAAAGCATCTATCTTAACGAAAGAAGAAATTCAACTAAATGGCATGATAAAAGTATTCCAACCGTATTTAGATCGCCATATAAAATTTCACGATGAAAATACGCAGCAATTCATTAATGGAACAAACATCTCCCACCTTAACATGACAGATGAAATGTTAAACATCATCATTAGTGCGTATTTCCAGCTAAATAAAGAAAAAGTTACTGTTTAATGAAAAAGTGACGGTGACAAAAACCGTGAATTAAAAGAAAGAGGCCCCCGAGAATTATTGGTTCTGGGAGCCTTTCCTTATTGATAGAACAAAGGTAGAAGCCTATCTGATAGAAAGTCCGGAAGCACACTCTACAAAAGAATGATGAACTTCATAGGCCTTATGAAGTTCAACTAAGATAAAATATGGAGGCAAGATGAACTTCATTACCTTTTTTGTCCCATCCTCTTTCTTATTCTTAGTCCTCTAACCTTAACTGTGCTGTCGCTAGTTTTTGATAAAGTTCATGGTGTGCTAGCAACTCATCGTGTGTTCCACTACCTGATACTCTTCCATTTTCTAAGACAATTATTTGATCAGCATCAATGACCGTTGATAATCGATGAGCTATTACGAGTGTCGTTCTTCCAGTCATTAGTTTTTGTAATGCTTGCTGCACGAGTACTTCAGATTGCGAGTCTAGGTTTGATGTGGCTTCATCCAACAATAATATTCTCGGATTGCGGATAAATGCTCTCGCAATGGCAAGTCGCTGGCGCTGACCACCAGAGAGTTTAATTCCCCGTTCTCCAACTTCAGTCTCATACCCATCTTCTAAATCTTCGATAAACTCACTAGCATTTGCTAACGTTGCGGCGTGTTTTATTTCTTCCAACGTAACATCTCGTTGCAAGCCGTAACAAATGTTCTCTCTAATTGTCCCTGACATTATGGGACTTTCTTGAGATACATATCCAATTACCGTTCGCCATTCTCCTAAAGAAATGTCATTCACATTTTGGTATCCGATCTTCACATTACCGCTAGTTGGATCATAGAACCTTTCAATTAAAGAGAATATCGTTGTCTTCCCAGCACCACTAGGCCCAACAAATGCTGTTGTTTTACCACTAGGCACTGAAAACGAAACATCGTGGAGGATTGTCTTCCCATTACTATAGGAAAAAGTCACTCTTTCAAATGTCAAATCAGCTTTGGGGTCTAATGTAAAAGGCTCTTTAGATAATTCTCTTTTTTCTGTATCCATAGAAAGAATCGTTTGTATCCTTTCTGTAGCACCCATCGCTTTTTGAAAAACAGTGAAAAAACGAGCCATTTGACTAAATGGAATGACAATTTGAAACATGTAAATGATGATTGCCACAAGTGCACCTGGTGTTAAGTCGTTGGAAGCTACTCTTACGCCACCATATCCAATTAATATGACTAACACGAGCATCATAATAAACGTCATAAAAGGAGAGATAATAGCTTGTATTTTGGCTTCTTTTAAACCGAACTGAAACAAGTGGTTAATTCTTTCTTCACCTATTTTTTCTTCTCTTTCTTCCGCTCGATAAGCTTTCACAAGTCTAATCTCCGACAGAACTCTTCCTAAGTTAGCGGTAAAGCCTGCCATTTCATCTTGCATCCCTTTTGATACTTTGTACATTTTCCTACCTAGCGGAATAATAATAGCAAGCGACAGAGGGACAGCCAATAATAAAATAACAGTCATTCTCCAGTCGATATAAAGAAGTATTAGAACCGAACCAATAATCGAAATGATTCCAGTAATAAAGCTAACAAGTTGTGAAGTAATAAGTTGCTTTACTGTATTCGTGTCTTGAGTAAGTCTACTCATCGTTTCTCCGGATTCATTTTGGTCAAAAAATGGTATAGGGAGAGCTAGTACGTGTTTCCACAAGTTGTTACGAATACTCGCTACAATTTTTTCTCCTATGTAACTTAATAAGTAAAAGGAGAAACCTGCAGAAATGGTTTGCACAACAAAAGCCGCTGCTAAAAATAAAATAGTAGAGACTTGAAAGGATGTTGTAGAAAGTTCATCGACTAAAAACATAGTAAATACTGGAACAACTAATCCTGCAATAGTCTCTATGACACTAATAGTAAGAGCAATTGCTAGCAATCCTTTTGGCACATTAGAACCTTTAATAAATTGCAAAAATGATTGCCAGTTTACTTGCTGTTTCACTTCGTTATCTTTTTTCAAAATAATCTTTTCTCCTTACATACTGTTTTGATACAAGCCACGTGTGAATATAGTATAGAAGACACAAATAGGGTGGTGATGGCTTGTTCACTTTTATTCCGCCAGCAATCGTGAAAACAGGAAAACAGCAACTTTCTCCAAATTGGATTGTTTATTTTCCGGTTATAAGTGGCATACAAAATCGTACATTTGCGTTAACGATTAACAGAGAAGTTGCACAATTAATTCATAATCAAATAAAACAACAAACAGGTGAACAATATGCGAATGTTCATGAGCTATATAGCTGGTTCGGCTTAAAAACGAACGAACTTGGTGTGTTAAGTTTGACTATTAACAATTATACCTACTTTCGTCAAGCCGCACACGGTTTAACTGTAGTAAAATCATTAACTTTTGATACAGAACGTGGTAAAAAATACACGTTAGCTGAATTATTTAAGCCTGGGAGTAACTATGTAGGTAGAATTTCAAAAATCATTAAGGGACAGATTGAAGCAAGAGAGATCCCTACGCTAGAACCATTTACAAAAATAAAGCCAGATCAAGATTTTTATATTGCCGATAAATTGTTAGTAGTGTATTTCCAAGCATATGAAATTTCACCATATGTCGTTGGTTTACCTATGTTTCCGATTAATGTGTTCGATTTACAAGATATATTAAATGAAGAAGGGCCATTAGCTAAAATGGCAACAAACAGTTAAACAGAAGTAACGACAAAGACACTTGTGGACTTCCACAAGTGTTTTGTTCATTTATTACAGTCTATAAGTCTAGTGAGTTTCATAATGTACAATTACTAAACGAAAAACGAATATTAAACCTATTCTTTCATATAATTAACGTTTTATATCGAACGTTATTTAATTATATTAAACTTTACATTCGTTTTTCACTAAACGAACAGTATTATGAAATTGATTCATTCAAAGTGGGAGAAAATAGTTAAACATCTACAAATTTTCATTTAAACTATAGATAAGTATCTTTTGGAGGGTTAGGTGTTTTAATGACAAAAAACTTAATTGCGATTTTTTTGGGAGGGGCAATAGGAGCGTTGCTTCGTTATTACATAAATTTAGGAACAATTACGATGACTTTTCCCATAGGTACTGTCTTAGAAAATTTAATTGGGAGTCTTCTGTTAGGTTTACTCACGGGTTTCCTAATCAAAACAACGATCAGTGAATGGTTAAAAGTCGGTCTTGGAGTAGGTGTTTGTGGAGGCTTTACAACGATGTCCACATTAGCAGGAGATGCAAATATTTTACTTATGAATGGCTCTTTAGATTATGTCATCTTGTACATATTAACTTCTGTATTGGGAGGAATATTGCTAGCAGCAATTGGAGTTTATTTTGGATTAAGAATTGGTATTAAAGCTTTAGAGAAGAAAAAGAAGGTGTACGGGCATGGATAATATATTTCCTGTTTTAATCATGATTAGTGGAGGGCTAGGAGCAGTGGCAAGATATATAGCGGGCGTTTGGATAATGAAAAGGTATCCGACTCCGATTATTCCTATTGGCATGCTAGCTGTCAACGTTATTGGATCATTTTTTCTAGGAGTCTTGTATGGGATGATTTATGAAGAACCTAATGTGTTATATCAAAATCCATATTTTGTAACAATAGGTATAGGCTTTCTTGGTGCTTTCACCACGTTTTCTACTTTTAGTGTAGAGGTAGTTCAGTTAATAAAAGAAAAATTGTATAAAAAAGCTGGTCTATATGTTGCAGTAAGTGTTATTGGCTCTATACTAAGCTTTGCATTAGCATTTATTTTAATGAAAATTTAATACAAAAGTAGAATGCTTTTTATGATACAATAGGAGAGGATTTTCTAGAGAGGGAGATATTTTTATATGTCAATTTTAGAAGCAATTATTTTTGGAATAGTACAAGGTATTACTGAGTTTTTACCCATTTCAAGTACAGCTCATATTGTCATTACACAGCTTTTACTAGGATACAATTTCCCGGGTTTTGCGTTTGAAATTTTTCTACACTTAGCATCCATAGTAGCTGTAGTAATTTATTTTAGAAAAGATTTATGGAAAGTAATTACCGGATTCTTTCGTTATTTTAAGCAAAAAACTCCTGAAAACAAAGCGCAATTTTGGTTTGCCATATATATAGTTGTAGCAACTATTATTACTGGTGGGTTAGGCGTAGTATTAAAAGATATCTTTGACGAGTCAATGAAAAGACCATTAACAATCTCTATTACTTTAGCTATTACTGGTGTAGCTTTAATTTACATTGAGCGTTTCCACCGTTATGGTACTCGCGAAGAGAAAGATATGACTTTAAAAGATTCATTTATTGTTGGTTTAGGACAAACAATTGCGGTGTTTCCGGGAATTTCACGTTCCGGTGCAACGTTAGTTACAGCACTACTTGCTGGATTAAGTCGTGAAACAGCAGTACGTTATTCATTCTTGTTATCCATTCCAGTTATTTTAGGATCTACTGTATTAGCTTTCGGAGACGTTACGACTGACATGTTATCAGCTATTGGAACTCCAGCATTAATCGTTTCCTTTATTGTTACATTCATTTTTTCTTGGTTAGGAATCGTCTGGCTCATTGATTTCTTAAAGCGTAGTAAATTAATTTATTTTGCCATTTATTGTTTTGTAGTTGCAATTTTAGTTTACGTATTTATCCCTGCAGACACTGTTATGAATCTATAAAAAGAAAGGAGCCTGACTTAGTAGTCAAGCTCCTTCTTTTTTGTAACCTGGCAAGGATACGATGAATGTTGTTCCTTTTTTAGGTTTACTAGAAATAAAGATATCTCCACCGTGTGCATAAATGATGGAAAAAGCAGTCATTAGGCCTAAACCGGTTCCTTTTTCATGAAGCTGATATCTAGGTTCACCAAGAATGTTTATTTCTTCAAGTGTCATGCCTTTACCATTATCACGAATTTCAAAGTTTACTTCGTTTCCTTTTAAATAACTTTTCACTTGAATGTTGCCATTTTCGTGTTCAATTGCATCTATACAATTTTTTAATATATTTATTATAGCTAAAGATAATTGTTCTTTATCCCCTCGTATTCGGTAATTCTTTTTCTCAGATCTAACTAATTGTACATTGCTGTTTTGAGAGTACGTATTAATGGAATCGAAAACTGTGTTAATTAAATCTTTCGTGCCTAAAGGTTTAGCGGATGAGAGGTCATTAGAGGCTAATTCTAAGTAGTTTGTTATTACTTTTTCTGTTGTTTGAAGTTCTTTTAAGATAATGGGTACGTATTCTTGATTTGCTTTATTACGTTCTGTTCCAAGTAATTGGATAAATCCATTTACAACTGTTAATGGATTACGTATTTCATGCGCTACGCTTGCAGCTAATTCTGATACAAGTTGCAATTTTTTAGCACGGTTGTATTGCTTTTGTAGTTGATGAACGTCGTAAAAATATTCAATTGTTAAGAAACAGAGATAAAGAGTAATTAAGAAAATTGCCCCACCAACAGCAGCGTGTAAAATGGTATGGTCATAGTGTGCCATTCCGAGCCCGTAATAATAAGAACTTAAGGAGAGTGCTATGGCAGAGGATATCATTTTTATTAAGGCCATAGGTAGTAACAATACCAGCTTTTTCTTTTTAGTGAATTTACGCCAATAAGGGTGTAAGAGCGTTGGCAATATAACGAAAAACGGAATAGCTATTAGGGTGGCAAGCATTCCTTCATCTCCGCCTAAAAAAGCCCGATAGATTAATATGGATAGTACGGTTAAAAAACCTGAAATGTAGCCACCGTATATGATGGATACAAAAATAGGAATGGAACGTAAGTCATACTGTAATTCATTTCCAATTGGTATGGGAAATGTCATACAGAGAATTGCAGCAAAAGCACAGTGAAGAAAAATAATTAATTCCCTTTTCATTTGTGAATATTTTTCTCGATTGTAAAAGGAAATGCTATGATATAAAAGGATAGGAAAGAGAATAAAAAATAAATTCAAGATTATATCTTTTACGTAGTCCATAGTCGGCCCCTATAATATACATTTTTCATAAAAGTACCACAAAAAATAGGAAAATTCTACATTTTTTGAAAAATCTTATTTGAATTTATTTAGAAAGGAGAATATTATTATGAATACTGGAGAATTGTTAATCATTTACAAAAACTTATGGAATAGTAGGAACCTAGAAAATGTTAAAGATATAGATATAGAAGTTGTTTTGAAAGAGTTAATGAAAAGAGAATTGAAGGATGAGCTTACTCATCCTCGAGTGCGAAAAAATCCTTACGAAAAGTTTTATTTTGCAGTAACGAGAATTACAAATGCAGAGATCACAGATGAAGAGAAAGTAGCATTAATTAGTAGGTTTAAAGGAGTAATGGAAGGTATTTTGGAAGAGTGAACTTGAAAAGGTTTATGAAGTTCATTTTAGGTAATAAAAAAGAAGAAAATGAGCTTGATAAGGTCGATGAAGTTCATTTTAGGTAATAAAAAAGAAGAAAATGAGCTTGATAAAGTCGATGAAGTTCATTTTAGGTAAGAAAAAAGAAGAAAATGAACTTGATAAGGCAGATGAAGTTCATTTTAGGTAAGAAAAAAGAAGAAAATGAACTTGATAAGGCGTATGAAGTTCATTTTGACCAAGAAAAAAATAAAAAATGAACTTCATCCCTTTCGATACACACATCAAAGGCTAAATATGGAACGTAGCATACCTCTACGCTTTTGTTTCAAAGGTGTTTGATCTAACACCATTGGTGGATCTAGTTGTTTTTGTCTTTTATTTTCTATATTTAGAAGTCTCGCTTCTAACATTTCCATTTTATTTGTTAATTCCTCTATCTCTTTTCTTTGTTGGAGAAGTTGATAAGCAACAACTTCATCTGCTTTTTGTTCAATGATGCGTTCAGCAGCATAAATACGGTCTTCTAGTCTAGAAAGTTGTTGATCATCATAATTATTCATTCGAAGTTCTACCTTTCCTTTTCGGTTAACAAGTGAACGTTCTTGGGAGACTGCAACTTCACTGTCTGCTTTTATTTTTTCGAGTTGAGCGATTGCTTGTTCGCTATAGATGTAATGGCCATAATCATTCTTTTCACAAGGAATATCGAATTTTCTTACCCATTCGCGTATCGTTCTAGCTGACATCCCTAAATCTTCAGCAACATCCAACGTTTTTTTATCCATCACTTATTCCCCCTTACTAACTTATTAAACAAATCATTTTAAATTCCTATATGTAAGACAAAACTAGTGTTGATTCGGCAAAGAAAGTGGCTTTTTTACAAGTTGAAAAATTAACAATATAGGTAGTATTTACCTTATTCCTACATAACTAAATGAATTAGTTCCAAGAATCATATAATGTATATATAATAGAATAAATAAGAGGTTAGACATCTCTTTATTTTTCTGAATAATCTTTTTAATTGGTTCTATTAGACTATAAACCTATTATTACATACAATGTCACTATAAAAGTGTAAAGGATGATCCATAAAATGCTGATGGAACAACGTGTTGTGAATGCTTCTAAAATGGATATCGGAAGTAAAATAAAGTTTTATCGATTACAACGAAATATGAAACAAGATGAATTAGCAAAAGGAATCATCTCTGTTTCCTACTTATCTAAAATAGAGAATAATTTAACTGCTCCTAGTAATGAAGTTCTTCAATTACTTTGTGACAGGCTGGATGTAAATGTTTTTATGGAAGAAGATAAAGCTCTACATAAAGAAATAATCGACTGGTATAAGTGTATGGAAACTTCAGCTTTAGAAGTTAGTAAGAAAAAGTACGAAGAGCTATTGTTAAAAATAAAAATATTAAGCAACACAGAAACATTTATTTACTTTCTCTTGTTCGAAGTTCGGTATTTTTTAATGATTCGTGAACATGAGAAAGCAAAAAACATGTTAAACAACTTACAGCAATATATCGAGCTGTTTGACTTGCATATGCATTACTATTATCAGAAGTTTTATGCCCTCTATACGTACAGAACGAATGACTTTATTGCTGCGTTAGAACAATTTAAAAAGGCGGAGGAGCTATTTCATCGCTCTATTCATTTTGAAAAAGAAGAGGAAGCAGATCTATACTATTTGCTCGGTTTAGCTTTTAGTCAAACGATGAAGATCCCTATTAGTATTACATACACTTCTCAAGCGTTAAGTATTTATCAAGCCATTTACGAGACGAAGAGGTGTGCGGAATGTCATATTTTATTAGGAATCTCTTACAGAAGGATAGGAGAATATGAAAGGTCAGAAAAAAGTTATATTCTTGCTCAAAGAGTTGCAGATACTAGAAATGATACTTATTTAAAAGCTTTGCTTCATCATAATATTGGAAAACTATATGCTGTACAAAACAAATCTCAACAAGCATTAGAAGAATTTACAAAAAGCTATGATTTAAAACAAAATGCAAGTATTGCAAGCAAGTTGAATACTATCTATTGTATAGCAATTGAAAACGAAAAATTAGAGAACTTAGAAGAAGCGAAAAAATGGTTAACCTTAGGGGAAAACTATCTTAATGAAGTAGTGAATCTCAAAGAATATGAAGAGTATATTATTTATTTTACAATGTTAGAGAAGGTTGTTTTAGCTGATTACGAGTTTCTTGATGAGTATTTTCAAGAAAAAGCGTTGCCTTATTTCCGTCAACATGACCTTAGAGAGCAATTTGTGATGTATGCGGAAAAATTAGCTTTACATTTTGAAGCTTGTTATAAATATAAAAAATCAAGCTATTATTACTCGCTATGTTTTCAAGAACTTAAGCAACAAACTCACTATTAAGGAGGTTTTATAAATGAAGAAACTTATTACATCAGTAGTATTGGTAGGTTTAATCATCACTGCCCCTTTTTATCAGCAACATGCGTTAGAGGATTACCCAGAACCGATAAAAGGTAGCGAGTTAAAGTATGCGTTAGAGGACTATCCAGAACCGATAAAAGGTAGCGAATTAAAGTATGCGTTAGAAGATTACCCAGAACCAATAAAAGGTAGCGAATTAAAGTATGCGTTAGAAGATTACCCAGAACCGATAAAAGGTAATGGTTACGGTAGCGTTTGATATGTAGAGAGAGCTTAGGAACTAGTTTCCTAAGCTCTTCTTAATAATGGTTTTTCTCTTGTTGATAAAGAAAATAGCTTCTTTTTACATGTAAAGCAGCAATATAAACCGCGAAACAAAATAGTGCAACAATTATTATGACAAGAAGCCCGCTCGTATAAATTAACGCATCATAAGCAAAAGCTGTGTAATACCATACAAAAAGTGTTGCTAAAAAAGTGAGAAAAATAAAAAATAAACTTACAGCACTATGAAGCAAAAATGATTTTTGTCTATGGAACATGATAGTTGTATACAAATAACTAAAATAGACGGCACATACTAATGCGAGAATATTTAGCATTAGAATAAAATCATGCATAATGATCACCCATCCCTTTTTACTAGTGTATAAAGGGGACAAAAAGTGTGTGAAAACATAGGCAGAATGTTTGCTTTTTAAATATAAACATTCATAATAAATGGCAGACGATATCACATTTTGAAAGGAGATTTTAAATGTTCAATAACCTAAATGCTACAACCACACTACATAATGGAGTAAAAATGCCATGGCTTGGACTTGGAGTTTTCAAAGTTGAAGAAGGCGAAGAAGTAGAAAAATCAGTGGAAACAGCTATTAAGCTTGGCTACCGTAGCATTGATACTGCTGCGATTTATAGAAATGAGGAAGGGGTAGGTAGAGCGATTAAAGCTTCTGGGGTACCTCGTGAAGAGCTTTTTATTACTACAAAAGTGTGGAACAAAGCACAAGGCTATGAAATCACGCTTGAGGCTTTTGAAAGAAGTATGTCTAAGCTAGGATTAGACTATTTAGATCTATATTTAATTCACTGGCCTGTTAAAGGGAAATATGTGGATACTTGGAGAGCATTAGAAAAGTTGTACAGTGACGGAAAAGTTCGTGCTATTGGCGTAAGTAACTTCCAGATTAATCATTTACAAGATATTTTTGAAATGGCCAAAGTTAGACCAATGGTAAACCAAGTCGAATACCACCCAAAACTCGCACAAGTTGAATTATTATCATTCTGTAAAGAGAATAATGTTCAAATGCAAGCTTGGTCGCCTTTAATGCAAGGGCATTTATTAGAAAATGAAGTTTTAAAATCTATTGGTGAAAAACATGGTAAATCAGTTGCGCAAATTATTTTACGTTGGGATTTACAAAATGGTGTTGTAACGATTCCGAAGTCTGTAAAAGAACATAGAATGAAAGAAAATGCCGATATCTTTGACTTTGAATTAACGGTAGAGGAAATGGAAAAAATTAATGCGTTAAACGAAGACAAACGCATTGGTCCTGATCCTGATAATTTTGATTTTTAGGACGAAATAAAAATAGGGTGGACTCATACATGTCTGTATGGTCGACCCTATTTGTTAGTCTTAGTCTACATAAACCTCTTCTAATTGGTGTTCGTGTAAATCCTCGTTTTCAATATGAATATTAATGTTATGTTTTCCTTTTTCAGAAAAAAAATAGTTTGTTGCATACGTTCCATCTGAGATTTCTTCCGCATACATAAACTCACGACTCTCGGCACCTTCATGCCAAATCTCGAATTTAACAGTTGCTTTTGTTAGCGCAGCATTCTCTTTTTTTACTGTTACTTTTAAAGTAGTCTCTTCATTCATATGAAGATGGTGGCCAGCGTCAAAATGGATATCTAAATCTGCATGATGATGGTGGTGTCCACCGCTATGTCCGTGGTTGTGATCGCTGTGTTCTTCTTCTTCCTCGACTGGTGATGGAGTTCCTACCGTAAACTCTTCTCGAGGCATAACATGAAGGTCACGTGCTGTTGTATGTGCTACAACAAAGTAGAAGCCCTCTTCAAAGGTTTGAGTGAAAGAATAAATACCATTCCCATCATTTTTACCTTCAACCATATCATGATCTTTTTCTTGCCCTCTTTGCCATACTTCAAACATCACTTCGGAAGCGTCATCTACCATCTCGTCACCTTGTGTTACTCTAGCTTGGATAGTAACCTCTTCATTAGGTTGAATGTTTTCAGGTATTAGAATTTCTACTTCTACCATTTTAGGCATTTCGTTTACTTTGTCGCTTGTGTTATTATTTGTCCCACTATTACAAGCAGTTAAAAACATAATTATTATAGCAAATATAACAAAATGATTTAGCTTCATCGATAAAATCTCCTTTTAGTAAGTATTATAATAAAGAATAAATGATAAAAGTGAAAAAAATGTGAAGAAATCATAACAATATGGGGGAAACAGAATGATTAAGTTTCTAGAGTCAGAGAGTGATTTACTTGAAGGATATCATGTTTTAAAAGAACTACGTACATCTTTGTCAGAAAAGGAATTTTTTAAACGTTTAGCTGTGATGCAAAAAGAGGGATATCAAATGTTAGGTCTTGAAGATAAAGGACAATTAGTAGCTGTTGCGGGTATTATTCCTCTTACGAACTTCTACCATGGGAAACATATATACATATACGACCTCGTTACGAAGTCTACGGTCCGATCTAGTGGCTATGGAGAAAAGTTGCTAGATTATATTATTTCGATGGGAAAAGAAAAAGGTTATGAAAATATAACACTTTCTTCTGGCTTACAAAGAGTAGATGCACACCGATTTTATGAGAAGAAGATGAGTTTTGATAAAACAAGCTTTGTATTTGTAAAATCTTTGACGTGACCAAACAAAACAAAGGCAATTAGCTAAATTACTAATTGCCTTCACATTTTACGTTTTCTACTATTTTTTGCACTTGTAATGTAAGGTCTTTACTAGGAGAGAAATCATTAGAAATAGTTGCTGTTACTGAGACTACTTCGTCATTAAATGGATGTGGAACATCAAGTTTCCATGCATGTAAAGCTTGACCTGAATGGGAAAGTTTATTTTTTGCCCCATATAAATTATCACCAACTAAAGGATGGCCAATATGACTCATATGCACTCTAATTTGATGAGTCCTTCCTGTTTCAAGTGTAAGCTGTACAAGTGTACAACCAACAAGTTTTTTAATCACTTTAAAATTCGTTACTGCCTTTTGACCATTAGGCGAAACTCTTCTCCTTGATGCATGATGACGATCTTTTCCAATTGGTTGATTAATTCTACCAATAAGTTTATTCATTGCACCTTCTACTAATGCAATATATGTACGTTTAATTTTTCGTTCTTCTAATGCTTTATCTAAAAGGGCCCCACTTAAAGCATGCTTTGCAAAAAGAATTGCTCCACTCGTTTCTTTATCCAGTCGATGCATGTGTCTAACTTTGCTACGAATACCTTTTTGTTGAAAATAATAGGCAACACCGTTTGATAAAGTATTTGTTGAATCTATAGAACCAGGGTGTGTGTCTACCCCACTAGGTTTGTTCACAATAAGAAGGTGATCATCTTCATATAATACTTCAATTTCCATTGGAGACGGAGTAGGAGTTATTTGTTCATCTCTCGTTATATTTATTTTAAGTGTATCACCTATAGTTAGAAGGGAAGTCCAATTTGGTTGTTGTTCATTAACAACTACTTTCTTTTCCGTTCTGAATTCGTGTAGCAGCGTTTTAGGTACAGGAAATTGAGTTTTTAAAAAGTCTTGCAAAGAAATAGCTTCTTCTGTTTTGGTTATTTTGATAAAAATATTGTTTTTATGGGTTGTAATTTTCATCGTATTTCCTTTCTATTTTTGGGCTGTTAATGATTCCATTAACTACCTACTTAATCTTTTCATTATATGTGTTAATCTAGTGTTAAGAGAAGTGTTTTAAAGGTGGGTTCAATTGTGAAAGTAGTATTGGCAGCAACTCCTGAACAGGAGGAACATATCGGAGAATTGATCCAGCACCTCGTAACCAATGTATTACCTTATTATATAACGGATGAAGAAATAGAGTCTTATCCGCTATTCTTTTTCCCCGAACTTCACAACGATTTAGAGAAGATGTTTCCTCTTTATAATGGCACAATAAAAGATGCACTTGCAATTATTTCAAGTCTTCAAACTATTATTATCTTATTAGAAACCGTTCAAACAGAGCCAATAGAGCATAAACATCGAGAAATATTTACAAAAAACGTTGTATTGTTAAAAGAGTACGGTTTTACATTTCCATTTTCTATGGATCAATTCTCACAAGAAGAAAGAAAACAAGTTTTCTTTAGCCGATATGCGAAAGCAACGAATGAATACTTAGTATAGAAACGTAAAAAAAACTTCTGGTTGACTATGCCAGAAGTTTTTTTTTGCTATGTTAAAGGCCACTGTTGATTTCCGTGCAAGGATTCGCTTTCCGCGGGCGGTAAAAAGGTAGGTTATTTTCACTGTCGTGAAAAAACCTACTCCTCGGCGCAAGCGCCTGTGGGGTCTCCCGCTCCCCGCTTCTCCCGCAGGACAAGGAAGGCTACGGGAGCGATGCATCCTTCGTAAGGAAATGCGATAGCATTTTCGAGGAGTCTCAGCCTTGCACGGAAATCAACAGGTATATTGTTAAATATCAACACTTAGCTTTATCATAGCTTGTTTGTTTAATATTATTGAGCTGGTGTTTCTTCTTCGACAATATGTTCAAACCAGTCGTCGAAGAATTCTCTGCTTTGGTAGCCTTCTACACGATTTACTTCTTGTCCGTTTACAAAGTGCACTACTGTAGGTGTTGCCCTAATGTTGTAATCGTCCCATCCTTGATTGAATTCAAGTAGGTTGTATAACTTTAAGTCTACTTCCATTTCCTCAGCGGCAGGGACAATAATTGGGGAAGCGGCTTTACAAGCATCACATGTTGGACTGTAAAAATAGATAGTTGTCGTAACATCCGTTTCTAAGCTCTCTTCTAAATCATCAGGTAGAATGATGTTTTGATATAGTGGATCATTTAATTGTTTTTGAGTTTCTGCATGAATAACAGATTTACCGAATGGGTTGCCTTCAGATAATTTCTTTTGTTGTATGTTTGTTATAACAGCAAGTGCTATGAAAATAACGACAATAACCCCTACAATCACAAATAATTTCTTCATGTTATTTACCTTCTTTCGCCATTTTTTTTATGAAAAATAATAGAACGGTAATGCTAATAAATCCGATGAAAGCTAAAAATGGAATAGTAATAAAGCCGAGCAAGTTTATGTACTGTCCTGTACAAGGAACAACTCCACATTCAATCGAATTTTCCGCAAAGAAAGGAACTTTTTGTATTAAATAATGATAAGAAGAAACGATAATTCCGATGATAGAAAATGGTAATGCATACAATGGAATGTTTGCATCTTTTTTTACAGCTCCAATTCCAAGTAGTATTACAAGGGGATACATTAAAATACGTTGATACCAGCATAGTTCACATGGAATAAAAAACAATATCTCAGAAAAATACAAACTTCCAAGTGTAGCTATTAAAGAAATAGCCCATGCTGCAAATAACAAGTTTTCTATCTTTTTATTAGCATTTGTCACCTTACCAGCCCTACTTTCTAGTAACATCCTAAAAAAATTATAGTATGGAAAGGGAGGGATTGCAAAGATTTAAAAGGGGTTAAAAGTTTCTTTTGCAAATGTAATGCAAGACCGCTGTTGATTTCCGTGCAAGTATTCGCTTTCCGAGGGCGTGTCTAGGTCTAGCGGCTAGTAGTTACTAAATATAAACAAACTAATTATACAAATTATAAAGACCGTACAAAGCTTGCAAGAATTTCATTTTCCTGTAAAATTACAAGGGAATGAAATCGATTTCATAAATACAGATGGACAAGAATACATAACGCAATAATACTACTTTTAAAGGAGAGGTTTTTATGTCACGTAAATGGTGGAAAGAGGCAGTTGTATATCAAATTTATCCTCGAAGCTTCTGTGATTCTAACGGAGATGGTGTTGGTGACATCCAAGGAATCATTTCTAAATTAGACTATCTTAAGGAATTAGGGGTAGACGTAGTTTGGTTGTCACCAGTTTACCAATCCCCAAATGATGATAACGGCTATGATATTAGTGATTATCGCGACATTATGGATGAGTTTGGAACAATGGCAGACTGGGAAGAAATGCTAGCAGAAATGCATAAACGCGGTATTAAACTAATTATGGATCTTGTCGTAAACCATAGTTCCGATGAACATGCTTGGTTTGTTGAATCAAGAAAATCAAAAGACAACCCATATCGTGATTATTATATTTGGAGACCAGGGAAAGATGGCAAAGAGCCTAACAACTGGGAAGCAGCATTTAGTGGACCAGCATGGAATTATGATGAAACAACGGATGAGTATTACTTGCATCTTTTCGCAAAAAAACAACCAGATTTAAACTGGGAAAATCCGAAAGTTCGTGAAGAAGTTTACGACATGATGAAATTTTGGTTAGATAAAGGGATTGATGGATTCCGAATGGACGTTATTAACTTTATTTCTAAAGTGGATGGTTTGCCAGACGCACCAAATCCAGAAGGTAAAAAATACGTATCTGGCCACCAATATTTTATGAACGGACCTCGCATTCATGAATTTTTACACGAAATGAACAAAGAAGTTTTGTCACAATATGATGTGATGACAGTTGGAGAAATGCCAGGTGTTAATCCAGAAGAAGGAAAAATGTATACAGCGGATGAGCGTGAAGAGTTAAACATGGTATTTCAGTTTGAACATGTTGATTTAGATACGCAACCAGGAAAAAATAAATGGCACCTGAAACCACTAGATTTAAGAGATTTGAAGCGCTCTTTAGGAAAATGGCAAGTGGAATTAGAAGATGCTGGGTGGAACAGTTTATATTGGAACAACCATGACCAACCACGTATCGTTTCTCGTTTCGGTGATGATAAAGAGTATCGAGAGATTTCTGCGAAAATGTTAGCGACATGTTTGCATATGATGAAAGGTACTCCATACATTTATCAAGGTGAAGAATTCGGAATGACAAATGTGCGTTTTGAGTCTATTGATCAATACAAAGATATCGAGACATTAAATATGTACAATGAGCGTGTTCATGAATATGGAGACGATCCAGAAGATATTATGACAAGCATCTATACAAAAGGACGCGACAATGCTAGAACACCTTTGCAGTGGGATGAAAGTGAGTATGCTGGCTTTACTACAGGCACACCTTGGATTGAAGTGAATCCTAATTATAAAGAGATAAATGCGAAAGCGGCTGTTGCAGATACTAACTCTATCTTTCATTACTATCGTAAACTTATCCAACTACGCAAAGAAAATGAAGTAATGGTTTACGGAAAGTTTGAGATGTTAATGGATGAGCATCCGGAAGTTTTTGCTTATACGAGAACACTAGGGAATGAAAAGTTACTAGTAGTAACGAACTTCTCGGGTAATACTCCAATGTTTGAGTGGGAAAGTAAAGGTGAGCGTTCGAATAAAGAAGTGCTCATTAGTAATTACGAGGTTAATTTAGAAGAAGAAATAAGCTCATTTCAGTTAAAACCTTGGGAAGCTAGGGTTTATAAGTTGGTTTAAGTAGTGGGAAGTTTTCTAGGGTTGGTTTTAATATCGATTAGCGCATGAGAATTTATTGAATGGTCGTGAGGAATATAATCACGACCATTTTGTGGTGGAAAAAAAGTTAGTTACACCGACGATGGGGCATGTATTCATGGCCGGTATGGGAAGAAAAAAAGATCAAACCGTCAATGGGAGACGTCGCCAAGGCCGGTATGGGAAGAAAAAAGGGTTAAACCGTCAATGGGAGACGTCGCCAAGGCCGGTATGGGAAGAAAAAAGGGTCAAACCGTACATGGGAGTGGTCGCCAAGGCCGGTATGGGAAGAAAAAAGGGTTAAACCGTACATGGGAGTGGTCGCCAAGGCCGGTATGGGAAGAAAAAAAGGTCAAACCGTCCATGGGAGACGTCGTCAAGGGCGGTATGGGAAGAAAAAAAGGTCAAACCGTCCATGGGAGACGTCGTCAAGGGCGGTATGGGAAGAAAAAAAGGTCAAACCGTCCATGGGAGACGTCGTCAAGGGCGGTATGGGAAGAAAAAAAGGTCAAACCGTCCATGGGAGACGTCGTCAAGGGCGGTATGGGAAGAAAAAAAGGTCAAACCGTCCATGGGAGACGTCGTCAAGGGCGGTATGGGAAGAAAAAAAGGTCAAACCGTCCATGGGAGACGTCGTCAAGGGCGGTATGGGAAGAAAAAAAGGTCAAACCGTCCATGGGAGACGTCGTCAAGGGCGGTATGGGAAGAAAAAAAGGTCAAACCGTCCATGGGAGACGTCGTCAAGGGCGGTATGGGAAGAAAAAAAGATCAAACCGTCCATGGGAGTCTTCGCCAAGGCCGGTATGGGAAGAAAAAAGGGTTAAACCGTCCATGGGAGTGGTCGCCAAGGCCGGTATGGGAAGAAAAAAGGGTCAAACCGTCCATGGGAGTCTTCGCCAAGGCCGGTATGGGAAGAAAAAAGGGTCAAACCGTCCATGGGAGTCGTCGCCAAGGCCGGTAAGAGAAGAAAAAAAGTTCAAACCGTCCATAAGAGGATAATTATGACTGCTCTGTGGTAAAAATCAAAAAGAATCGGTCTTAAGAAAAACCTCCCTGACGTTAGAAGTAATTTAATAATCACAGATTCCCGAGCCTCAACTCCTCCATCATATACTCAGCACTTCGTAAAGCTAATGCATACGCTGTAAAAGTCGGGTTAGCCGATGGAGCTGTCACAAATGTAGGTGTACCTACGATAAATAGATTTTTAACATCATGTGTTTGACCGTAACTATTAACAACAGACTCCGAAGCATTTTCTCCCATACGACACCCACCCATTAAGTGAGCGTGTGACTTCAGGTGATACAAAGGCTCACCATCTGAAGCTTGACCAACTTGATATAACAACTTTTTTGCTGCTTCACGAATCTTTTTATCGTTTTCACATAAAGAATATTCAACTATCGGAATCGGAACTCCATTCTCATCCTTCTTATTAGATAGACTTATCTGATTTTTTTCTTGAGGTAGCGTTTCTCCGAGCATAGCAAAGCTTCCATAAAAATTGTAATCTAACATGCGACTTCGAAGTTCTTCTCCAATACACGCTGAATCATTTTCAAAAAACAAAGTCGCCAGGCGGAGGGGGCGCAAACCATACGAATTCATCATAAATCCTCTTGCATAATCGGATGATTTGCCAGATTCATATGGATCTAACGTTAAGGCTTGTACTGGATTTCCACGATACATCCTAATTTCATCTGCATACTTTACAATAAATTTGTCATTTAGATTGCTCATTAAAAATTTGCCGACTAACCCACTTGAATTAGCAAGTCCATCTGGAAATAAACTAGATGAACTATGTAATAACAATCTTGGAGTTTCAACAGCATATGTGGCTAACACAACCATCCGAGCTTCCTGAAAAAAAGATTCTCCATCTCTTTTATACTCCACTCCACTAACTAACCCGTCTTCGCCAACAGTCACGCGTGTTACTGTAGCATTATCAATAATATTAGCTCCGTTCGCAATGGCTTCAGGAACAAATGTATTCAACGGTGTGGTTTTTGCACCTGGTGTACAACCTTCTTCACAAAATCCTCTATTTGTACAAGGGTGTCTTTTCTTAAAAGGAGCAGTTAATATAGCTAACGGCGATACAGAATGCTTCAAACCAGCATTCTCACACCCTTCACGAAACTTTAACGTATTGTTACTTAAATCATGCTGGGCAGGATATGGGAATTTTCCTCCATAAGGCTCCCAAGGAAAATCAATGGGCCCAGACAGTAACAATTTTTTTTGAATTTTGTCATAGTACGGAGCAAGTGTATTGTAATTAATTGGCCAATCTTCTCCTACACCCTCAAAGCTTTTCGTACGAAAATCGGATTGATGGAAACGCAAAAGCTGTGCTGTATAATGCACAGCACTCCCCCCGACTCCCTTACCGGAAGTGCTTCTACTAAGGTCTAAAGGGTCTTCTCCTAGACTAATCCTTGGATCATTCCAAAATAGTTTTTCCATTTCAAGTTCATCACTTGAAAAGTCTCGCTCAGGCAAACGGTGAGGCCCGGCCTCTAAACAAATTACCTTTAAGCCACGGCGGCTTAACTCGCTAGCTATTATACTTCCACTAGCACCAGCACCAACAATACATACGTCAACTTTTTTCGTCTTTGTCATATAAAGGTGCCTCCCAAGAGTCAAACTGCTTAAAGCCAAATGCATAATAGCCGCGAGGATAAGCTGGTCCACCGAAACCTAAATCAGACCAAATAGAAGGGTCCGAATATACGACTTTTATTAATTCACTAGAAAAGGTATGTAGAAACAATCTAGGTTTAATTTTAATCCAAACATCAGGCATCCCGATGTCATCTTCTAATTGCTTTACATAAGAAAGTTGTAATTTTTTTTCTAAAGTAGAAAAAGGGTGGTGGAATTGTGAGTAACATTCCACATGAACATAACGCAGGCCGGTTCTTATAACATCCACTACCCTTAAATCACTTCCGCGAATAAAACCATTCAATTTCCCTTCACGACAACGCTCATCTAATAAAGATACGACATTTACACCAATGTCACCTAAATGAGAAGGGGTAATAATAGGATAAAGTGCTATAATTAATTCATGTTCATCTGGTTTAAAAATAGATACTTCACTAGCAGCCAGTCTCTTTTGAATTACACATTGTGTGGCTTTATCCCATTCATGAAATTGATCCATTACGTTAAACTCCGGAAAGTATGTTTGTTTAGGATGATCCATCATTCATACCTCCTCATCCGTACCAAATAATTAATAGTGAAACGAAGCCTAGTGATGCAATAGTAAAAGGAAGTGTAACAGGTGGTCCAGCCATAATATTTTCCTTTTTAATTCCACCTGTTCGATTACTTATTGCCCCCCAGTGTAGAAATCCACCATATAAACCAATTAAAATAACTAAAAATGATAGAATAGAGTAAATCCAACCAAGCACAGGATTAGGGAAAATTGCAAGGAGAATGCCGAAAATACCAACTAGTGGCAATGACACAACTGGAATATACATTTGCCAAGCGTGAAATTTCCCTCTTGCATGCCAGATGTAAATTTGTGTCCAAAGGGAAAAGTATCCAAATCCAATTAATAGTGTTAATAAACGAGCTAAACTCCACGAATCCCATCCTAAAATCATATGTAAGCCTCCAAGAAGGAAATTTTCCATTATTACGTTATTATTTTCTATAAGGGAAGAACTATGCGGTATAATGTAAAAGAAAACAAATAAACATAAGCCGTTATGTAAAAACAATTTGTTTTGGAATAATAAAATAAGGGAATAAGTACAAGTGGTATGACCAAAGAGTAGGAGTTGGAATTTGTGTCAAAGATCGATTTATCTAAATTTGAGAAAAAAATGATAATCCGTAACATAGAGGAAAAAGATATTGACGATATAATTAAGTTACAACATGTTTGTTTTCCAGGAATGTCACCTTGGAAGAGAGAGCATTTAGAAAGTCATTTAAATATGTTCCCAGAAGGCCAGTTTTGTGCAGAATACGACGGGGAAATAATCGGTTCATGTTCTTCTTTAATCATAAACTTTGATGAATATGATGACCGTCATACATGGGATGACATTACAGATGAAGGCTACATTACAAACCATAATGATGATGGATACAATCTTTATGGAATTGAAGTGATGGTTCATCAAGAATACCGCCGAATGAAAGTAGGGCATCGTTTATACGAAGCTCGAAAAGACCTGGCAAGAAGATTAAATTTAAAGAGTATTATTATTGGAGGACGTATACCACGTTATCATAATTATGCCGATGAAATGAGTCCTCGTGAATACGTGCGCCAAGTAATACGCCATAAAATTTATGATCCAGTATTATCTTTCCAACTATTAAATGAGTTTACGTTAATGCGTATTAATCCAGGGTATTTACCAGATGATTTAGCATCGAACAAATACGCAACCTTGATGGAATGGAATAATTTTGAATACGTGCCACAAACGAAACGTCACTTTAAAACATCGTTCCCTGTTAGAATTTGTGTTGTGCAATATATGATGAAGCCAATTAGTTCGTTTGAAGAGTTCGCTACTCAAGTAGAGTACTACACAGATGTAGCATCAGACGGTGGAGCGGATTTTGCTTTGTTCCCTGAAATTTTCACGACTCAGTTAATGTCATTTTTAAATGAAAAATCACCAAGTAAAGCAGTACAGCGTTTAACGGAGTATACGGAACAGTACATCCAGTTGTTTACGGATTTAGCTGTTAAATATAATGTCAACATCATCGGTGGATCACACTTCGTCGAGGAAGACGAAAAAGTATTCAATATTGCATATCTTTTCCGACGAGATGGAACTATTGAAAAGCAGTATAAAATTCACATTACGCCAAACGAACGTAAATGGTGGGGGATTAGTAGTGGGGATCGGGTAAGAGTTTTTGATACAGATTGCGGGAAGATTGCTATTCAAATTTGTTATGATATTGAGTTCCCTGAACTAGCGCGTATTGCTACTGAAAGAGGAGCCAACATTATTTTCTGTCCATTTAATACAGAAGATCGCCAAGGATACTTACGAGTACGATATTGTGCACAAGCTCGTGCGGTAGAAAATCAAATTTACACCGTTATTGCTGGTACATGTGGAAACTTACCACAAGTAGAGAATATGGATATCCAATATTCACAGTCTGCTATCTTTGCACCTTCAGATTTCGAATTTGCCCGTGATGGAATTGTAGGAGAATGTAACCCTAACATTGAAATGGTAATTATCGGGGATGTCGATTTAGAAATTCTTCGTAGGCAACGTCAATCAGGTACAGTAAGACAACTTAAAGACCGTCGTCGTGACCTGTATGAAATAAAATATAAACGTTAATAAAAAGAGGCTGCCATGAATTAATAGGCAGCCGTTTTTATCTCAATTTTTTAATGATCTTCTATATTGATATTGCTTCCACTGATAACGAATAAAACAACCTACACAGAACCCTAGGTTTGCTGCAAATGTAGCAAATGCGCAACCATAATGGTAAAAACAAACCCAATAAATGGTAAACTGAATGTAAAACCAAACAATGAAAGCCCTAAACATAAAAACGGCAATTGTCTGATAAAACTGGACTTGTGCAACTTTTTCTTGTGGATAGGTTGAGAGCGTTTTTTTATGAAAAGTTTTCCATGTAGAATAGCAGGATTTGCTTTGAGAAACAATCCAAGTATACCAGTGAGAAATGGAATAAATAAAATAGCATGTATCGATGTCAAAAGAGCAATTAGGATTAGGACCGTGTTACTACAATAAACCATTAATTTAATGTTACGAGTGGCTTAGGAATAGTTAAAGATTTTGTGCTCATTTTAATAACCCTAACTTTATCGGAATACTAACACTTTATTCTAAATAGTAAAGAATATTCAATATAAAAGTGAAAAAGAGAAAGGAGAGTATGATGGCAGTTAAAATTACACCTAATGGCGAGAAAGTGATTCTCCAACAAATAGCTAATTTAGAACGAGAATTAAAGCAAGTACGTATAGAAAAAAATAAAGCGTATCATGCTTGCGGTGATGATAAATTAGCTAATCCTAACTTTCATAAATTAGAGCAAGAAGAACGTATAGTAGAGGAACATATTCGAGAAATTCAACATTCATATAAGACTGCTGAAATTATTTACGTTGATGAGCGTAATACGGAAAAAGTTGATATTGGGTCTATTGTAAAGTGTTCGTTTGAGTATACAGAGTTTACGGAAGAAGAAATATATGAAATTGTAGGGTACGGAGAATCTAATTTAGAGGAAAATAAACTTTTCTATGATACACCAGTTGCAATACAGTTAATAGGTTTAAAGATCGGCGATGAAACTATTTTGTCGGTTCCTTCTGGAAAGGTAAAATGTAAAATTTTAAAATTGTATAGCGGATGGGAAGAAGTTGGATCCATTAATTAAGTTATTTATTGGTATAACACACAAAAATGCATGGATAATGAGATAATCCATGCATCTTCATTGTCTATTGGAAATTAGATACGGCCAAACCTTGTGGATAGCTTCTATCTAACTATGTAGTCTATTAAGAGACCTCCAACTATTGCTATGTTAATATCTTTACGAATAAGGGAATACAATTGTTTCATGAAGTAGAAAAATTTTGCAATCAAGATTAAGATAAATAATATGGCATTTTGTTGGAGGGAGAGGCAGACATGGAAAAATATATACTTGCTTTAGACCAGGGAACAACTAGCTCACGAGCAATAATTTTTAATAAACAAGGGGATGTCATGTATACATCCCAGCGTGAATTTACACAGTATTTTCCTAAACCAGGTTGGGTAGAACATAATGCTAATGAAATATGGAGTAGTATCTTATCTGTCATTGCTTCATGCTTTTCGGAATCAGGAATTAGACCTAGCCAAATTGCTGGAATCGGTATTACGAATCAGCGTGAGACAACCGTGGTTTGGGAAAAAGAAACAGGAAAGCCGGTATACAATGCAATAGTTTGGCAATCGAGACAAACCTCTTCTATTTGTGAGGAGTTAAAGCAAGATGGACATGAGGAAACTTTTCGTAAAAAAACGGGCTTATTAATTGACGCTTATTTTTCTGGAACAAAAATAAAATGGATTTTAGATAACGTTGAAGGAGCTAGAGAAAAAGCTGAAAGTGGTAAACTACTGTTTGGGACCATCGATACGTGGCTCATTTGGAAGCTTTCAGGTGGAAAAGCACATGTTACGGATTATTCAAACGCTTCTAGAACATTACTTTATAACATTCACGAGTTAAAATGGGACGAAGAACTTCTTGAGCTATTAACCATTCCTTCTTCTATGCTTCCAGAAGTAAAGTCATCTTCAGAAATATATGCTAAAACAGTTAGTTATCATTTTTTAGGAAATGAAGTACCAATTGCAGGTGCAGCAGGAGATCAACAAGCAGCATTATTTGGGCAAGCATGTTTTGAGGCAGGAATGGCGAAGAATACTTACGGCACTGGCTGTTTTATGCTAATGAACACTGGGGAAAAATCAATCCT
Source organism: Bacillus sp. FJAT-45066 (assembly GCF_002335755.1). Taxonomy (NCBI): domain Bacteria; kingdom Bacillati; phylum Bacillota; class Bacilli; order Caryophanales; family Bacillaceae; genus Bacillus; species Bacillus sp. FJAT-45066. The sequence continues at coordinate 2,302,152 of NZ_NISQ01000001.1, read as the reverse complement.
ATCAGAAAACGGTTTGTTAACAACGATCGCATGGGGACTTAATGGAAAAGTGACATATGCTTTAGAAGGAAGTATTTTTGTAGCTGGATCAGCTGTACAATGGTTGCGTGATGGGTTGAGAATGATAAAAAACCCTCAAGATACAGAAGGTTATGCTGAAAAAGTACAATCAACAGAGGGGGTTTATGTAGTACCAGCGTTTGTTGGATTAGGTACCCCGTATTGGGATAGCGAAGTGAGAGGAGCTGTTTTTGGATTAACAAGAGGTACATCTAAAGAGCACTTTATCCGTGCAACGCTTGAGTCTTTGGCTTATCAAACAAAAGATGTATTGGCAGCAATGGAACAAGACTCTAACATTTCGTTAAAAACATTAAGAGTAGATGGTGGAGCTGTGAAAAATAATTTTTTAACGCAGTTCCAAAGTGATATCTTAAATGTACCGGTGCAAAGACCGGTAATAAATGAAACAACTGCACTAGGATCGGCATACTTAGCTGGCTTGGCGGTTGGTTTTTGGAAAGATATGTCGGAAATAAAATCACAATGGAAAGTGGAAAAATCTTTTGAACCAGAAATGGATGAAGAAGTACAAACGAAGCTTTATGAAGGGTGGAAAAAGGCTGTAAATGCAGCGATGACGTTTAAGTGAATATAATTCTAGTGAAAGATATTGTTCGTTCTTTGAAGAGACCAAACAAAATATACAAGTATATTGCTTGTGTGTTTGTTGTGGTCTTTTTATATATAGTAGGTTGGGGGAGAATTTTGCATGAAATTTTCAAGCTTGAATAGAGTCGAACAATTAGCTTATATGGCAAAGGAACGGTTGGATGTCCTAATTATTGGGGGAGGTATTACTGGGTGCGGAATTGCACTTGATGCAACAACGAGAGGAATGAAGACAGGGTTAGTTGAAATGCAAGATTTTGCGGCAGGTACTTCTAGCCGATCGACAAAGTTAGTTCATGGTGGGTTGCGTTATTTAAAACAATTAGAAGTGAAAATGGTTGCAGAAGTAGGGAAAGAACGAGCGATTGTATACGAAAATGGACCACACGTAACAACACCAGAATGGATGCTACTCCCTATTCAAAAAGGTGGTACGTTTGGAAAGTTCTCTACTTCTCTTGGTTTGAAAGTTTATGATTTTCTTGCTGGAGTGAAAAAAGGAGAACGTCGTAGCATGCTAAATGCGAAAGAAACGTATGAAAAAGAGCCACTCTTACGCGAGGAAGGATTAAAAGGGGGCGGCTTTTATGTTGAATACCGAACAGATGATGCAAGGTTAACCATTGAAGTAATGAAGCAGGCAGTTCATAAAGGGGCATTGGCGGCGAACTATGCGAAGGCAGAAAGGCTATTATATGAAAAAGGTAAGGTTGTTGGTGTTACAGTAGTAGATCAATTAACGAATAAAGCTTTTGATATTTTTGCAAAAAAAGTAGTAAATGCCACAGGTCCTTGGGTAGATACGCTGCGTGAGATGGATAAGTCAAAGAAAGGAAAGCACTTGCAATTAACAAAAGGAATACACCTTGTGTTTGATCAACGTGATTTCCCACTGAAACAAGCGATATATTTTGATACACCAGATAAAAGAATGGTATTTGCCATACCGCGTGATGGTAAAACATATGTAGGTACAACTGATACGGTTTATAAGGAAGATATGGTACATCCTCGACTGACGAAATCGGATAAAGAATATGTGGTAAATGCAATAAACTTTATGTTTCCTTCGTTACGTATTAACGAGCAAAACATCGAATCAAGCTGGGCTGGTTTAAGACCATTAATTTATGAAACAGGAAAGTCTGCTTCTGAAATTTCCCGTAAAGATGAAATTTGGGAATCAGAATCAGGATTAATAACAATTGCAGGCGGAAAATTAACCGGATATCGGAAAATGGCCGAAATGGTAGTTGACTTGATAAACAAAAAGTTTAAGAAAGAAGGAAGTGGCAACTTCGGAACGTGTCAAACGAAGAATTTACCTATTTCAGGTGGGGATGTAGGTGGCTCCAAAAACCTAAAATCATTTGTAGAAGAGAAAATAAAAGTCGGTGTAAAACGGGGCTTGGCATATGAACAATCACAAAAACTTGTTAAACTATATGGGTCTAATATTGATCATGTGTTCAAGTACGTAGAGAAGCATAGAGAGGACGCTACGAAAATAGGTTTGCAGTTAGATGTGTACGCGCAAGTTATGTACGGAATAAAACACGAAATGGTTGTCACGCCAAATGATTTCTTTACGAGAAGAACAGGGGCTCTTCTATTCAACATGCAATGGACACAACAATGGAAAGTGAAAGTGTCGGAGCTAATGGCAAAAGAATTAAAGTGGAGTCAAGAACAGTTAGACAAATACCGTAATGAATTAGAATTTTTCATTTATCAAGCTACTTCGGCTATCGATGAAGATGAGCAAGTTGAAAATAATAAGAGAATAGGATAACGATTAGTAAGAGGCTGGTACAAAAGATTGTTAAATTACCTACCTCTCACAATCATTTTCAGCAAAGAAAAAGGCAAAAATGAAGATGGAGAAGTCTCCCACAATCATTTTCGGAAAAGAAGTAGGCAAAAATGAAGATGGAGAGGTCTCTCACAATCATTTTCGGAAAAGAAAAAGGCAAAAATGAAGATGGAGAAGTCTCCCACAATCATTTTCGGAAAAGAAGAAGGCAAAAATGAAGATGGAGAGGTCTCCCACAATCATTTTCGGAAAAGAAAAAGGCAAAAATGAAGATGGAGAGGTCTCCCACAATCATTTTCGGAAAAGAAGAAGGCAAAAATGAAGATGGAGAGGTCTCCCACAATCATTTTCGGAAAAGAAAGAGGCAAAAATGAAGATGGAGAGGTCTCTCACAATCATTTTCAGCAAAGAAAAAGGCAAAAATGATGGTGGAGAGGTTTCCTACAATCATTATCTCAGTCCCACACATAGTTTTGTCCCATCCATTTTTTCCACTATTTCATATACTTCGATTTATAGTATAATAACAAAATAATCCGTCATAATGAAGGACATTTCTTCGCAACAGCGAATGTTTTACCTTATCGGAAACCAAGGGAGGAATAGACAGATGAATTGGTTGGACAAGTATGAACTTTGGGAAAGTAATACAAACCTAGATGCAGAAATGAAGCAACTATTAGCAAAAATTGCTGATGATAAAGCGAAAGAAGACGCTTTTTATAAAAATTTAGAATTTGGTACGGGTGGCATGCGCGGTGAAATTGGTGCTGGTACGAACCGTATGAATATATATACTGTTAGAAAAGCTTCAGAAGGTCTGGCTCAATACATAAAATCTTTCGGAGAAGAAGCGATGAAGCGTGGGGTTGCAATTGCTTATGATTGCCGTCACAAATCGCCTGAATTTTCCATGGAAGCAGCAAAAACACTTGCTAGCCATGGTATTCAAACATATGTATTTGAAAGTTTAAGACCAACACCTGTGTTATCGTTTGCGGTTAGACATTTAAATGCGTTCTCAGGTATTGTAGTCACAGCAAGTCATAATCCACCTGAATATAATGGCTATAAAGTGTATGGTCCAGATGGTGGTCAGTTACCACCTGCAGAAGCAGATAAAGTGATTGATGAAGTAGAAAAAGTGGAAAATGAACTGTTAATCCAGGTTGCTTCAGAAGAGGAATTAACGGAAAAAGGCTTAATCAAAATGATTTCTAATGAAGTGGATGAAGCTTACTTGGATCAGTTAGTGACGATTTCGGTTCACCCTGAATTAGCTGAAGAAATTGGTAACGATGTAAAAGTTGTATTTACACCATTACACGGTACAGCGAATCACCCTGTGCGTGATGGTTTGGCGGCACTTGGTTATACAAATGTTTCGGTTGTAGCAGAGCAAGAAAAGCCAGATCCTAACTTTTCAACTGTTGCTTATCCAAATCCAGAAGAAGCAGCTGCTTTTGAATTAGCTATCCGTGACGGCAAGGCGATGGATGCAGATATATTAATTGCGACAGACCCAGATGCCGATCGATTAGGAATTGCTGTGAAAAATAAAGAAGGCGAATACGAAATTTTAACTGGTAACCAAACAGGAGCCCTTTTCTTATATTATTTATTAGCAGAAAAGAAAGCACTAGGCCAATTACCTTCCAATGGCGTTGTGTTGAAAACAATCGTGACGTCTGAATTTGGTCGTGTTATTGCGGACAGCTTTGGTGTGGCAACAGTTGATACATTAACAGGATTTAAATTTATTGGGGAAAAGATTAAAGAATACGAACAAACTGGCCAGTATTCCTTCCTATTCGGCTATGAAGAAAGCTACGGTTCGTTAATTGCTGATTTTGCTCGTGATAAAGATGCTGTTCAAGCTGCTGTTATGGCTGTTGAAATTTGTGCATTTTATAAAAAGCAAGGAAAAACAATGTATGAAGCATTGTTAAGCTTATATGAGCAATATGGATATTATGTGGAAGGCTTAAACTCTTTAACGTTAAAAGGAAAAGACGGGGCTGAGCAAATTGCTGGGTTACTACAAAGTTTCCGCAACGATCCACCAAAGGAAATTGCAGGTTTGAAAGTGGAAGTTACAGAAGACTATGTGAAACAAGAGAAAGTTACCGTTTCTACAGGTACAAAAGAAGCCATTCATTTACCGAAGTCAAACGTAATAAAATATTTCCTAGAAGACGGATCATGGGTTTGCGTACGCCCATCCGGTACAGAACCGAAAGTAAAATTTTACTTCGGTATTAAATCAGACTCATTAGAAGCAAGTCAAAATAAACTAGAAGAAATCTCTTCAGACTTTATGGAGACTGTAAATAGTTTAGTGACTGCATAATTAAATATATAAAACGAGATAAACCAGTAAACACAACCAAAAGTTGTCGCTACTGGTTTTTTATATTAGGAAAAAATTAACAGGTGCCTGGCACCTTTATACATCTAAAGTCGTAGAAAACTTGTCGACTTTATACTAACGAACTTTCTGCTTTAGCTTGGTATAATGGTAAAAAAGAAGATTTTAACAAAGGGGAGATCTGCTTGGCTTCAGAAGGTAGTCAGCAAATTAGAGAGTTACTTGCGATAAAGGCAATTGCAGAAGCGTTAAATAAAGGTACGGAAATGACTTGTATGTTGCATGAAGTGCTAGAAAAGTTACTTGATGCAATCGACTTAAAGACTGGCTGGATTTTTCTTATTGACGATAAAGGTAAATATGAACTTGCTGCGAGTTATGAACTGCCTGAGGGACTTAGTAAAGATAACAAAGAGCCCATGTGTGTTGGTGAGTGCTGGTGTGTGAATCAATACAATGATGGCAGGCTAAAAAAAGCCTCTAATATATTTGGATGTAAGCGATTGGAGGACGCTGTGAAATTCAACTGGGGAGACACGAACAATATTTCTCACCATGCAACCGTACCTATTATGGCAGGTGATGAGAAATTTGGTTTATTAAATGTGGCTTCTCCTAATAAGAAGGAGTTCACAGAAAAAGAGTTAGCCTTATTAGAATCTGTTTCTTTTCAGATAGGAACAGCCATTAAACGGTTAAAATTGTCTGAGCAAGAGCAAGCAATGTCTGTAGTTGCTGAAAGAAATAGGCTAGCGAGAGACTTACACGATTCCGTTAACCAACTGCTATTTTCTCTCATGCTAACAGTTCGTGGAACAAAAGAAATGACCGATGACCCTGAAATAAAGCAAATGTTAGAATACATGCAAGAACTGTCACAAGAAGCACTTCAAGAAATGAGAGCATTAATTTGGCAACTTCGTCCGCAAGGATTAGAAAATGGTCTAGTTAGTGCACTTTTGAATTATGGAAAAGTGCTAAATTTACAAGTTGAAGCTGATGTGAAAGGTACAAAAGAACTTCCAAATGATATGGAAGAATGTATTTGGCGCATAGGTCAAGAAGCGTTAAACAATTGTAAAAAATACGCTAGTTCTAAGAACGTTTATATAAATATAGAAAAGTTTGAGGATAAAGTGTTAATTATAATCAAGGACAACGGAATCGGCTTTGATTATGAGGTAGCAAAACAATTACCTTCACTTGGACTATCTAGTATGAAAGAAAGAGTAGCTTCTCTTTCTGGCACTTTGGAAATTAAAAGCTCAATCGGAGCTGGAACAACGATACATGTAGAAATTCCTTTTAAAGGAGAGAGTTTAAAATGATTAAAGTACTTATTGCGGATGATCATCATGTAGTCAGAAGAGGTCTCTTATTTTTCCTAAAGACGCAAAAAAACATAGAAGTAGTTGGGGAAGCAACAAATGGATTAGAAGCCGTTCAATTAGCATCTCAACTACAACCAGATGTCATCTTGATGGATTTAGTGATGCCGGTATTAGACGGAGTAGAGGCTACTAAACAAATCGTTGCAAAATTCCCGAAAATAAAAATATTGATTTTAACAAGCTTTGCCGATCAAGACCACGTTATACCCGCAATTAAAGCTGGTGCTGTAGGTTATCAGTTAAAGGATATTGAGCCTGACGAGCTGAGTAAATCAATTCAAGCCGTTTTTGAAGGGAAAAGTCAGCTCCACCCTCAAGTTACATCTCATGTCATGAACCATTTAACTAGCGGAAATGATGAAGAAGCAGAACGATTGAAAGAGTTGACGAAACGTGAACTGGAAGTGTTAAAGGAAATTGCGAAAGGAAAAAGCAATAAAGAGATAGCTGCTTCCCTTTACATTACGGAAAAGACAGTTAAAACCCATGTTTCCAACATCCTGTCTAAACTAGAATGCGCAGACCGCACACAAGCAGCTTTATTTGCAGTAAAACAAAAAATCTAAGACTATAGAATGAGAAAAATTCACACCATTCCTACGATTTAAAAGGACAACAAAAAATGTAAACTATAATTAACAATAAAAGGAGTGGTTTTGATGAATATTGTAGTGATAAATGGAAGTCCTAGAAAATCAGGGAGAACGAGAATAGCAACAACCTTTATAAAAGAAAAATTCAGAGCAAAAGTTATCGATTTAAGTGAAGAAAGTATTCCTTTATATAATGGTGAAGAGTATCAAAATGTGTTGGGAAATATTTTATCACTTCGTAAAACAATTAAAGAAGCAGATGCAGTTGTTATGGCATCCCCTGAGTACCATAGTGGAATGAGCGGTGCATTAAAAAATGCTTTAGACTTTTTAGGAAGCGACCAATTCAAACATAAGCCAGTAGCGTTACTAGCAGTTGCTGGTGGAGGAAAAGGTGGAATAAACGCTCTAAACAATATGCGTACAGTTGGTAGAGGGGTATATGCAAATGTTATTCCAAAACAACTCGTGTTAGACCCACATTGCTTTGACAGAGAAGCTTATACCATTAAAGAAGACAGTCAACACTTAGTTGAAGGGTTAATGGAGGAGTTATTAATGTATGCCAAGGTGTATCAGCAGTTTTAAAAAGGGAATTAAGAACGCCTGGCACTTATGTTGTCAGGTGCTTTTTAATGTTTAGGTAACGTAAAAAAGAGAAGGCGCAAAAGCCTTCTCTAATTTTTCTTATTGTAAACTAACGTACTCCTGATGTGTTTCCTCATGGTTTGGCAAGTTAATCTGTATTGCATGGTCAATATAGCGTAGCAACTGGTATAAGTTTCGCTCAATGACCTGGTAGTCTTTGGAGAAGTTGTACGAATGTAAAAATTGTTCAATATGCTTAGATAGAAAATCATCTTTTGTACGAACCATCAAAATCAATAGGTTATCCCATTGCGATCGATGTGTGTAATATAAAGCGCGATCATAGTCAATAGTGTTCATCGTATTGCCTCCTCTGTGAAGGAGTTAAAAATATTTTGCGCCATTTTCACTAAATAGTTCGTTGTAAATGTTGGTCAATTCTCCAAGTCATTTTTTGAAATAGTTAGGGAAAACTTACGGTATGAAGAAGAAAATGAAATTAAAGTTATGCTTGATAATTATGGTGTTACTATGTTCTGGATTTGAAAAAGAAATTGTAAACCCTCTTCAAATATATACGTTTGAAAGAATGCAAACAGACTTAATAAAATTAAATAAGCGATATAACAACGAGCTTGTCACAGTTGTAATTGGTAGAAGTCATTTCGGGAAACCGATTTATGCAACAAAATTAGGCAATGGCCACCAGAGTATTATCATATTAGGAGGTCATCATGGTCGCGAATGGTTAACAAGTACATTAACGATGAAAATGTTAGAAGAGTATGCAAAAAAATATAAGTCAAAAGCTACGATAAAAGGATATTCAACAGATATTTTAGATCATGTATCCATATGGTTTGTTCCAATGGTAAACCCTGATGGCATTTCCATCCAACAAGAAGGCATCAAACAACTTTCTAAGAAAAAACAAAAGCAACTAATCATCATGAATGGTGGTAAGAATGATTTCACTAGGTGGAAAGCAAATGGGGTTGGTATTGATCTGAATCGTCAATACCCGGCTGGATGGAAAGATATTAAAGGTTCTATTAGTAAGCCTTATTACCAATTGTATAAAGGTAAGAGACCATTAGAAGCGGAAGAGGTTAGGTCATTAGTAAAGTTCACAAGGAAAATAAAACCTTTAGCTGCTTTATCTTATCATTCATCAGGTAGAGTATTGTATTGGGAATTTCGTGAAAAAGGTACCGAACTAGAACGCAATCGAAGGATAGCTGAAAAAATATCTGATATAACAGGTTATAAACTTGATACTCCAGAAGAGAATGCAGTTGGAGGTGGTTATACAGACTGGTTTAGTCGTGAATTTAAAAGGCCAGCTTTTACACCTGAAATTTCTTATTATGTAAAAGATAATAGTCCTCCAACGACAGTTTTTGATGAAGAGTGGGGCAGAAATAAAGCTGTTGGATTGTTTTTGGCAATGGAGGCAAAAAAAATATATTTAGATAAAAGAAAAACTAAAGATGAAGGTTAGAGGTAATGGGTTACACGTGAGAGGTTTTCGGGTAGAGGAAATATAATAATATAGAATGAAGCGGAATGCCTCTGTAGCTCCTTTAGCAAATCACTTTTTTGTAAATTACCAATAAAAGTGCTTACAATTTTAAAGGAAAGAAAAGATTCTTAATGGAAGAAAAGAATGGCCCAAAAACCATTGACAAACTGTTTTTATCCCATGTAGAGTAGTAGTTGTGACAATTAGATAACCTTCGTTAGGTGAGGCTCCTGTGTAGGAGATACGCTACTGCCCAGAAACGTCCAAAGACGCCAATGGGTCAACAGAAACTATCGACATAAGGTGGTTTTTAATGTAGCTGGGTAACCCTATGCCACACAGTGCTAAAGCTCTACGAATGGGGGAGTTTATTTCGTATACGTACTTCTACGTCTTTACGTTTATTAACACCTTCATTCCACTTAGCGATGAAGGTGTTTTTTACTGGAGTGTTACAAGTGCCTGGCACCTGTAATATTTCTGAAATATTTCCCGGAGGTGATTATGAAAATGGATAATGGTCCTAGTCCGAGGACAAAACATATAGTAGATGGAGTAGAAGAGCGTTACTGTTTTCATGTTCAGCTCTTCCTAGATAGTATAGGTAACTGATTAAGCTTACAGACAACATGAATAACTACGCTCTCACACTTCCCTTCTACTGACAGATTTGGGAGGGTTGAGAAATGGTAAAAAACATGACAGAAGATCAAATTATCCTCAACATTATTAAATGTTTGAAAGAAGCAAAACGAAAAGAATTCCAAGAGATAATAGAGGAATTACAACCGTACGATACAGCGATTATTTATCAACAACTGCCAGACAAACATCGCACTCGTTTTTTAACTTATTTAACAATAGATCAGTTAACTGCACTTATACAAGAATTACCTCAAGATAATCAGCTAGAATTGTTTCAAAAAATTGGTGTAGATAAGTCCGCAAAAGTAATGGACTTAATGGATAATGATGACCTTGCTTCGCTTTTTGAAGAATTAGAACCAGAAATGAAAGACGCATTCTTATCCAAAATGAACAAAGCGGAATCTACAGCCGTTCAAGACTTAATGAAGTACGAGCCAGAAACAGCGGGTCGTATGATGACCAATCGTTTCGTTTGGATTCCAAAAACATATACGGTAAGAGAAGTAGTCAATAAGTTAAAATCATATGCGGAGCTAGCTGAAACGATTAACTACCTATATGTTATTAATGACGAAAAACAATTAGTTGGAGTAGTTTCTTATCGAGACCTTATCTTAGCAGATATTACAGCTAAAATTGAAGATATTATGTTCAGTCGTGTTATTTCAGTTACAGTCGATCAAGACCAAGAGGAAGTGGCACGGATCATTGAAAGATACGACTTTTTAGCTGTACCTGTAATTGAAGAAGATGGCACTTTGGCTGGTATTGTAACAGTCGATGACGTTCTAGACGTAGTTATTCGTGAAGCAACGGAAGATATTGAAAAACTATCTGCTTCCGGTAAAGATATTGACTTTGATACAAAAGCAGTTGTAGCGGCAAGACGTCGCTTACCTTGGCTAATTTTGCTTTTATTCATTGGACTTATATCTGGTAGTATTATCAGTGGATTTGAAGAAACTTTAGGCCAATTTGTTGCCCTAGCATATTTCATGCCGATGATTGCTGGGATGACTGGTAATACTGGTACGCAATCTTTAGCAGTTGTTGTACGTGGTTTAATTACACGCGAAATTGATAAAGATATTGTAACGAGACTTGTTCTTCGTGAATTAGGAGTAGGTCTAATAATAGGGGTTGTGTGTGGAGCACTTATTTCCATCATAGCCTTTGTGTGGCAACCACATGAGCCAATGTTAGGTGTAGTCGTTGGATTATCTCTTTTCATAACATTGATCATTGGCACACTAGCAGGAACAATCATTCCACTTATTCTTTATAAGTTAAAAATTGACCCAGCGATTGCCTCTGGTCCACTAATTACAACATTAAACGATATTCTTTCTCTATTTATTTACTTTGGAATCGCAACAGTATTTTTAATTAACATGGGATTATAAATAAGAAGCCGATGACTAAAAAAGTCATCGGCTTCTTTAATGGGAAACAACAGCTTTTCTTTGAAAGAATTTAATAAAGACAAATGAATTTACAGCTAGAGTATAAACGATTAATACAATGAACCCTGCCTCATCCCAATTTACCATCTTAAAAACTAAACTCGTCATCGTCGTAATATAGAGCAATCCAAGTAATACTTGAATCATACGGCTCTTAACGAAACTAGTGGCTTTTGCTCCGAGTGGTGCTCCGATAACTGCACCGGCTATAAGTAAAATCCCAATACTAAAGTTCATTGGATTTTGTACCGCAAAGGTCGTAAATCCAGCTGAAACGATAAAGATGATGCTAGCTAGACTCGTTGCAACAGCGTGTTTCGACTCAAAACGTAAGAAGGCAATAAGTAATGGTACTAGAATAAATCCACCGCCAACTCCTAAGGCTGTTGATAAAAATCCGGCAAAGAAACCAATGCAAATTAGTAAAAAGATTGGTGTACCTTGTTTCTCCTGATTCTGTGCATCCATACTAACATACGACTTCTCTTTGCTTAACATCTTAAAAGCAAAATAACTTAATAGCAGTAAATATAGAGCAGGAATAACTACCGTATCTAATGCAACATGTTCTAGCCATTTTACGAAAGGATAAGCAACTTGTGTCGCTATAACCCCACTTGAAGCAAGTATTGCAACTTCCTTCCAACGGATATTCTTCATTTTATAATGAGCGTAAACTCCAGCAAGTGAAGTTCCGATTGAAAACATAAGACTAGTTGCAATTGCCTCTAAAGGGCTGTATCCAAATAACATTAAAAAAGGAGTTAAAATAAACCCTCCACCAATTCCAAAAAAGCCAGATAAAATACTGATACAAAAACCAATAACAATAAAAATTAAGTATTCCACAATGTGCACCTCAATTCCTTATTAAAAGTATATCACCAAACAAGCCTACATTATTATAAAGTTTAACAAAGAAGAAAATCATCATCTTCCACACTTGTTCATACATTGTGATAAGAGGAAAGGGGAGGGTTACTTTGAGAAAAGAGGACGAAAAAGCACTCTTTTATGCTATTGATGAGATAACCGAGATTGCCAAAGGATTTGGGCTAGACTTTTACCCGATGCGTTACGAAATTTGCCCTGCTGATATTATTTATACTTTTGGAGCTTATGGCATGCCAACACGCTTTTCCCACTGGAGCTTTGGAAAACAATTTAATAAAATGAAACTTCACTATGATTTAGGTTTAAGTAAAATATACGAACTCGTTATTAACTCCAATCCTTGTTACGCATTTTTACTTGATACGAATACCCTCATTCAAAATAAACTTATAGTTGCACATGTTCTCGCACACTGTGACTTCTTTAAAAATAACTGTCGTTTCCAAAACACGAAGCGAGAAATGGTGGAAAGCATGGCAGCTACCGCCGAGCGTGTGAAATATTATGAACAGGAACATGGAAAACGTGAAGTAGAATCCTTTTTAGATGCAGTGTTAGCCATTCAAGAACATATCGATCCATCCCTTGTGAGACCGAAACTAGCGTGGAGCTTAGAAGACCAAGAGGAAGAAACAGAAATGAAAAAACAATCGTCCTATGATGATTTGTGGTTACTCGATGACAGAAACAAACCAAAAGCTGTACCGAAAAAAACAAAAAAGAAGTTCCCACCTCAACCGGAAAAAGATATTTTATTATTTATTGAACAATATAGCCGTGAATTGGAAGAATGGCAACGGGATATTTTAACGATGATGCGAGAAGAAATGCTCTACTTCTGGCCTCAACTAGAAACCAAAATCATGAACGAAGGCTGGGCTTCCTACTGGCACCAGCGAATCCTTCGCGAAATGGACCTAACAAGCGACGAAGCCATTGAGTTCGCAAAGTTAAACGCAGGTGTTGTGCAACCGTCCAAAACAAGCATCAACCCATATTATCTCGGTCTAAAAATCTTCGAAGACATCGAAGAACGATACGACAATCCAACGGAACAAATGAAAAAAGACGGCGTACAGCCTGGATCTGGTCGTGAGAGAATGTTCGAAGTACGAGAAGTAGAATCCGACATTTCCTTCATCCGTAATTACTTAACAAGAGACCTGGTGATGCGAGAAGACATGTACCTTTTCCAAAAACAAGGCAAAGACTACAAAATTGTTGACAAGCAATGGACACAAGTCCGTGACCAACTCATCAACATGCGAGTAAACGGTGGCTTCCCATATATCACAGTCAATGATGGAGACTACATGAAAGCAGGAGAACTGTACTTGAAACATTGGTATGAAGGAGTAGAACTGGATCTGAAATATTTAGAAAAGGTTTTACCTTACATCTATCAACTATGGGGTAGACCAGTTCATATGGAGTCCGTGATAGAAACGAAGAATGTGTTGTTTACGTATGATGGGAAGACGGTGCAGAGGAAGTTTATATAACTATTTAAAGCCGCATATTTTTTAGCGGCTTATTTTTATTTATAAACAATTAGCTATTAGTATAAAGATTAGTAACACAATTACTTACTCATTTCTCTGAATGGATAGATAAAGAGTTCTTGATACATTATATGCAATAAACTCATATGCCAGTGGTGTTATACAGTATGAGGAGTTGTCTCCAAAACTGAGATAGAAATTTCTATTCAAATTTATAATGCATTGTCAAAATCTGAAGTAATCTTGAAGAACTCCAACCATTTCAAAAAGACAATGAGACATCCGAAATACAATTATGGGACTTAAAGCAACAGATTGGTTACATAGATGAAGTAGATATTAAGATATTCGATTTTATTAAATAATATTATGCTAGTTCTTTTTATGTGAACGGGAGCGTTAATAATAGAAGAACAGCCACTAATCTAGCAGGGTTAGTGGCTGTTTTTGTTGAAGTAAAGACACAGTCTTTGATAAGAGAAAATAATTAGCTAAGGCAACGGAATAAATCTTCTAATATACATACAACCCATATTATAATATGTTAAAACTATAAAAATACTGAGGTAATCTAGCCATGAACATTTACCTAACTCTAAAATCTTTAGCAAAACGAAAAAAATTCATTACAAAACAACCGTATCAGCTCCAAGCCAAACCAACCTCATTGAGAGAGCTCATAACCGAAGTCGTCACACAAAACGTCAAACAGTTCAACGAGAAAGCTAGTAATCCAGAATTACGAATTGTAAATTACCTTTCCTCTACAGACATCGAGCAGCAAGTCCAAGTAGGAAAAGTTGGATTTCAGACAATTTACAATGAAAGTCTAGCCGATTTAAACAAGGCAATTGAAACCTCCATTCTAGCTTTTGAGGATGGCTTATACCGAGTGATCATAAATGATAAAGAAGCTGAGCAGTTAGATACCCCGTTAGTGGTACCAGAAGACTCCGAGGTTGTGTTCATACGTCTGACAATGCTCACGGGCCGAATGTGGTAGTCTTACTAAACTCAAACCAGATAGGCAAGTTCATATGGTAAAGCAGAAATAGAAAACCGCTCGTATTTTCAAAAGGAGGATTCAAAATGGCGATAGAGTCAAATGATCATTATTTCATAGAGTTTGAAGCAAAGATTGCGACCCTAGATGAAAACGATCAATTGCTGGCTAGACATATCCTAAAGTTCATGAAAGACGATTACTATAACCAGGACCGACATATTCGTCGCTTTATTAAAACATTAAACGAGCAAGTTGAAACCGATCAAAATAAGCTTAACAGACTAGTAGACTTAACGCGCAAATTACTTGGCGATTACAACGCTACAGTCATGCAATATATCATCAATCACGCAACAGAGTATTCCTACTCAACAGGCTACGAGCGGAGACCGTTCCGTACGAAAAACACTACCGTTCACCTAAGTAGGATTGTCGAAAAGTGTGCTTTACTTCATGATCTAGCCAAGCACCGTGTAACAATCATAGATATTTTAACAAACAAACACCTTGACCTAAATAATCAGATAATCAGTGACATTATCGCCTACGAGTTAGATCAGGAAAACAACGAAGTTCTAGATGCGCTTAAAGAAATCATCTTTGGCGACAATAATACAGCTCTTTTCACAAGAGAGATGATTAAGGGAATGCTGCTTAGCCATCGTGAGGAAGCGTACGCGATTATCGGGGAACTCCTCGTTGCAGCAAGGCTTCAAGAAGGGCTCCGTCAGAGCATTGTTGAGACAATGGATGAAGGTACACTTGGGGCAACATCGCACCTGCTAAACGTCATCCTTGAAAACAACCTAATCCGATATAGTTCAGTCATTAGAGCAATCGACGTGTGGACAGGTCTAACCCTTGAGGCGGAACAATCGCGAGTTGTAAAGCAAATATTACAATACATCCAGGACTGCCTAACAAATCCTGACCTTCGCAAGCAATGGCTAAATAGTGAGGACATGAACAAGTTGTACACAAGCCTATGGGCAAGTGCAGTGATCGAGGAGGAGGACCTTGAGCACCATGTCTACATGCTTATGGATAAAGGAGAGACCTATCAAAAGATTGTCGCCCAATATATGCTCTCCCAGAGTCAGAACGACTTGCTAAAGTATACGATTGCTTCCAAATATCTAGAGGAAACTGACCAAGAGCTGCAGGTCTTTTTGCTCACAAACTATACTTACGAGTGCTTCTTCTCATGGAATTGGAACCGTAAAACCAACCAGTATGACCATAAAATTCAGTTTGAACGGATTCCGACACTAGAAGAGAAGTCTGAACGTATACGCCAGTTCATTCTTCTTAGAAAAATGCTGGACTCTGCTCCCAAAAAAGAAATTACGTTCAAATCCAGAGTGTTCAGCGGTTTAGAGGTGGTATTCTCTGCTGACGCCATCGTCAGGAAGATGCTTTACCTGACTGCCTATGACATGGATCAAGAACTTATTGCACAAATCATAGAGAAAAAAGACTTGTATAACTCAGAAACAAGAGGCTACCTATTGGATTGCTTTACAAAAGATTATTCCAATCCTGTTCAACGAGAGTACATCTTTGCATGCTTGTCTGATAAAAGCATGACTAATCGCGAAAAAGCGATGACACGGATTCTAGATTTAAAACTCGTATCTGACGAAATAAACAAAATTGAAGCTATTTTAAAATTAAAAACAGGAAATCTTCGTCAAAGTGCCATTAAGCTTTTATTAAAGCTAGAAAACGCTTTACTAGAACAATCTTTAAACCGACTTTTAACGAGCAAAAGTGAACTACAACGGGTAGGCGGACTTGAAATAATATCAGAGTTAAAAGAAGAATCACATGGAAAATTCGTAAAGATGAAGGAAAAATGGAAGGTTATCAAGGAGCCGACTGAAAAAGAAAAGTTATTGATCAATAGGCTATCAACTAATCAGGAATATAGCTTACAGAATGGGTTTGGACTATTTGATCCAGAAAAGCAATTCGAAATGCCAACTGACCATATTTCGGAATTTGAGGCCAAAAGTTTATTTTCTATGGACCTTACAAAAATTCAAGGGATCCTTAAGGGTCTTTCTGAGTTAATTCACGAGCATCGGGAGTATGAATATGAAGTTGATTGGTACGGCTACAAGGAAACGCACTTAGTTGGAGCAACTCTAACTCGAAGTCGAACAGTCGAAGTACAGAATAAGCGGGAGGGGATCAATGATCTACCACTAGCAGAGGTTTGGAAGGAATATTTTAAAAATCTTACTACACAAGAGATTATCGAACTTAATGTAATGTTCAATCTAGACCTAGTGTATCGCTATCGCTTTAAAAAGATTAACAATTGGGAAATGGAAGACTACAAGAAGCCGAATGAGTGGCGTAAGGGGTTTCTTGATAAGATTTATCCGTTAGAAAAGGTAAAAGCCTTCTATAGCTTTACAACTGATATTCTTTACTGTGAGCAGATGAACGAGATTGTGTCGTCATTTTTCCAAGATTTAAACAAGGAAGACATTTTCAAAACAGCTATTGGAATGCTTCATACGATGATCAAAGCACTTCCTGAAGAGAAGCGGAAGTCAGAGCGCCAGATGTATCAGCTTATAGTATTCCCTTGGCTAGATTGGGCAAAGGCAAATGTGTATAATGATGACTCATACAGAATATACTTTCACCTAGTATATAAGTTATACACTATGAATAATTTCAAAAGCTTTGGACCGGACCTTACAGAGCTAAGCAGAGCATATGAATTAGAGCTTATCGACGAGAATGAACTGACAAAAGAGCTATTAGGAAGAGAGAATAGCAGAGATCATATTATAGACTTAACAAACGCAAAGAAGGGTTTAACGAAAGAACACACCTCCCTTGAGCCAATTAAAGAGAAGGTGATTACCCGTATCTTTGATATAGAATTAAAGCGAGGCGACCTCCCAACTGAGGTCACTCCACATGCAACAGGTATCATGTATTACGAAGGTATGGAGTATTTGATAACACTTTTATCAGGACTCGACAAGGAATCGTTCGTCCGTGGCTATTTTTATTATTATGGCAATATGAATGTAACGAAGAAGGAATCATTGAGCCACTTACTTCAAGTTTGTCATCCGAAGGTTGGCGAGAACGAGGACCTTCTTGCACAGCTTGTATTAGAAAAGAAAATAACTGACAAACGTTTACTTGAAGCTGCAATGTATGCTCCACAGTGGCTTGATATTGTAGCAGCCTACCTAAAGTGGGATGGACTGAAAAGTGCGGCCTGGTATTTCCATGCGCATACGAACGAATCTTTTTCTGCTGAGAAAGAAACGATTGTTGCTCATTATTCACCAATCACACCGGAGGAATTCCATGATGGTGCCTTTGATATTGATTGGTTCAAAGAGGCATATGCACAATTAGGTGAGGATCGTTTCAACATTTTATATGATTGTGCAAAATATATTTCAGCAGGTGCCAACCATCGTCGGGCCCAACTTTTTGCAGACGCAACGCTTGGTAAACTAAACTTAGAGGAAATGAAATCTTCAGTTGAAACAAAGCGAAACAAGGATCATTTACTGTGTTATAGCTTGATTCCAATTGATTCGGACATGACAAATGATGTGATGAACCGTTACGATTTTATACAGAAATTTTTAAAAGGAAGTAGGCAGTTCGGAGCACAGCGACGTGCAAGTGAAACAAAGATTGTAGAGATTGCACTAGCTAACCTTGCGAGAAATGCTGGGTATAAGGATGTAACAAGACTAAGCTGGGATATGGAAGCCCGTAAACTGGAAGAGGTTATACATGTTCTTGAACCGGTTCAGATTGATGACATGAAAGTACAGCTAGTAATTGATGAGAACGGGAAGGGTGACATCAAAGTCATCAAAAACAACAAAGAGCTAAAATCCGTTCCAACCAAATATAAAAAGCATGAATACATCTTAGAACTAAAAGCAATAAACGATGGAATGAAGGAGCAATTCAACCGAGCAAAAGTAGAACTAGAACGCTCAATGCTGCTAGAAACACCATTCAATTTACAAGAGCTAGTCAAAATGATGAATAATCCAGTTGTTGCCCCACTTGTAAAAAAACTTGTATTTCTAACCGATGACAAATTAGGCTTCTTTACTGGAAAAGAACTGCAAACTCCAACAGGTAAAAGTTATAGTTTACAGATGAATGAGTCAATCACACTTGCTCACCCGGTACATTTATATGAAAGTGGTAGTTGGAGTGAGTACCAACGCTATCTATTTGACCATCAGATTAAGCAGCCATTTAAGCAGGTGTTCCGTGAAATATACCGTCTAAATGTAGACGAAGAATCTGCAGGAACAGAGTCAAGACGATATGCAGGACATCAGATTCAACCAAAGAAAGCTGTTGCCCTGTTAAAAAATCGCATGTGGACAGTAAACTATGAAGAAGGACTACAAAAGGTTTATCATAAGGAAAACATCATTGCAAAAATTTATGCGATTGCAGATTGGTTCACACCATCTGATGTCGAAAGTCCAACACTTGAATCAGTGGAATTCTTTGATCGAAATACCTATGAAAGCATAGAGTTATCAAGAATTCCTAAGATTATCTTCTCTGAAACCATGAGAGATGTAGACCTAGTTGTAAGTGTTGCCCATGTTGGTGGAGTAGACCCAGAAGCAAGCCTTACAACGATTGAAATGAGAGCAGCCATCTTAAAGGAAGCATCGCGAGTCATGAAGATCAACAATGTAAGAATTGAAGGAAACTTCGCGTTGATATCAGGAAGTCTCGGTGAATACGGCGTCCACTTAGGTAGTGCCATGGCCTATAAACATGCGAGTGGAAACCTAAACATCCTTCCAGTTCACTCGCAGCATAGAGGAAAGCTTTTCCTGCCATTCCTTGATGAAGATCCTAAAACAGCGGAGATCCTGTCTAAGGTGTTGATGCTTGCAGACGATAAGAAGATTAAGGATCCAAGTGTGTTGAAGCAGTTAAGATATTAAGAGGCAAAGAGTGTTCATTTTTGGAAAGTGAAGATCTTTATTCATTAATACAGTATCCGACAACGAAAATCCTTAGAAGAACGAGGGTTGGGCATCTATTTGGCACTAACGCATCATTGAGAAATGGACCTAACAAGTGACGAAGCCATTGAGTACGCAAAGTTAAACCCTGGCTTAGTGCAACCGTACAAAACAAACATCAATCCATATTATTTAGGTCTGAAAATCTTCGAAGACATCGAAGAACGATACGATAATCCAACCGAACAAATGAAGAAAGAAGGCGTACAGCCAGGATCTGGTCGGGAAAGAATGTTTGAAGTACGTGAAGCCGAATCAGACATTTCATTCATCCGTAACTACTTAACAAAAGACCTTGTAATGAGAGAAGACATGTACCTATTCCTCTCCCGCCACCGTTTTTCCTTAGATCATTAATTTTAGGAGAAGAGTATTTATTCAATAGGAAGTGTTTATGTCATCCTATTTAGCGGCGTAATAGTACTTTTAGTTGGAGTTTTTTGGATGTTTATTCAGTTACTCAATCTCTACCAAAGTCAGAGGATGTGACAGAAACTACGTTTATATAACTCCAAAAAATAGTATTGGCAAATTAAGAAACCTTAAGAAAATAGAGTGAATTTTATTTTTGGAGTAGCTAAAAGTATATTATTCGTAAAAGGTGATTAAAATGGAATTTAAATTACAACTTATTGAATTGAAAAACAAAGATCTGAAGTGTTTGAGCAATGAAGACTTAGATTTTTTGCTCGACAAAATGGTAGTTAATATCGGTTCTGTTGATCCCGAATTCAGAGATGAACTTATATATACAACATTTATTAGAGTAATCAATGAAGACGTATTAACAGTCAAACAATACCAATATTTATTAGAAGTCTGTTTGGATGATAATCATTTGTTCTACAAAATTGGAGAAAAGAACACAGATTCTGTATTTACACGTTCTTTTTCTTCTTTAGTCATTGCTGGGCTTTTATCGAAAGATAGACAACTAGGCTTGTTATCCGATAAAGATTACAAGAAATTATTTGATAGAAGTGTAAAATACCTAGAGAACGAACAGGATACAAGGGGTTATGTTGAAGAAAAAGGTTGGGCTCACAGTGTTGCACACGGAGCTGATTTACTGGTATCACTAGTAAGACATCCTAAATTTACAGAGAAAAACTGTAAGGAAGTTCTTAAGACATTACATAATTGTTTGTATAAGGATGCGACATATATTGATGATGAAGAAGAACGCTTAATTTTTGTTATAGAAGCCTTAATGGAGAAAAAAATGGATTATAAGAAAATCGAACAATGGATACTTCAAATTCTTCATGATCTTGAGTTTATTTTTAATAATGAGGGGTTTTCTAATAAATATTTTCGCACAAAATTCAATATTGCTAACTTCCTAAAGACGTTATATTTCAGAATCGGATTTATAAACGAAAAGAGTAGTTTAAGAGATTTAATAAATGATAGTTTGAAGGAACTTCATCAAAAGATATATAGTTCTTAGTTTGATTGAGGTAATAATGAATTCGGGGAGTGTAAATGAAATATATAATAAGATTGGCTAATGAAAATGACTTATCGGGTCTATGCAACATTAGAAATAATAAAGATTTATTCACAAATTATTTAAAGCAATTCGCGATAAAGGAAACATATTTGGCAATCGCTGAACAAAATGCACGTTTATTAGGGTCCGGAGTTCTTAAATTAAATGGTACGTTAATCCCTAAATTAAGTGATCTATACGTAAAAGAAGAATATCGTTGTAATGGTATAGGATCAGGTTTAATAAGGTATAGAGAAAATATTGCAAGAGACTTAGGGTATCATCAAATATTTGTAAGTGTTGATCCAGTAGAAAATCCTGAAATGATAAAATTAATAAAAAGACACGGTTACGAATCTATTTCAGACCAATACTTAAAAAAAGCAATTTTTTATAACGATGATGGTACTACTTATGAAAAAACCTATACAAGAATCGATTTGAAAAAGATGTTGAACTAACCAGAGTTAATCTTTGGTCAAAAAAGGATATTTATTATTGTAGCCTGGTAAGCCTGAAATTCAATAGAATTACAGTTTTTTAAAATGAAGGTATTTGGTTACATCAGCTACTTTACAACCAGAGGTCTTAATAAACTTTTAAAAGAGTGAAGTTCCATGCGAACTTCACTTTATTTATATATATATCATTGATTTTTAAACGGGGATTTAGCTTGAGAAGTAAAAAAATTATTAAAATATAATAAAAATTTATTGTAAAACAATAAAAATTAAATTATAGTTAAATTATGGAATAGGAAGGGATGTGTTTGAATATGGAACGAGGAACAACAATGTTTTTAAAGGGAGCGGTTTTTCTGATTGGAATTACTGTAGCTAGTTTATGTGTCTTTTGGCTACCAAACTTAGCAAAAAACACAGCAGAAATGTTCCCAGAGTATGCTTTTTTACAGTATCCTGTATTACTTGGTTTGTATGCAACGTCGGTTCCATTTTTCTTTGCTTTGTATCAGTCTTTAATACTCTTAAAGTTAATTGAAAAGAATAATGCTTTCTCGTTAGGAGCTGTTATGTCGTTAAAATATATAAAGCTATGTGCAACTGTAATCAGTAGCTTATATATATTGGGGAGTCTTTATCTATTATTGCAAAATGCTTTACACCCTGGAATTGCAATTATTGGATTAACGATTATCTTTGCATCTTATGTTATTGCCGTTTTCTCAGCTGTTCTACAAAAGTTATTAAAGAGCGCCATAGATATTAAAACAGAAAATGATCTGACGGTCTGAGGTGAGACAATGGCGATTATTATAAATATTGATGTTATGTTAGCAAAAAGAAAAATGAGTGTAACAGAATTATCGGAAAGAGTAGGGATTACAATGGCAAATCTTTCTATCCTTAAGAATGGAAAAGCAAAGGCTATACGTCTTTCCACGTTAGAAGCTATTTGTAAGGCATTGGATTGTCAACCTGGGGATCTTCTTGAATACAGACCTGAAAAGTAAACTTAGGTATCAAGGAGATTTTTTAATGGAAGGGGAATAAATATGAAGCAAATACTTGGAAATTTATTTATTTTCTTTCTGTGTATTCAAGTAATAGGGTGTAGTAATACGCAAGAAACCACTATACCTCATGAGAATACTTTCATAATAAACTTTATTAATAAATCTGATATTGAATTCCAAGGTTTGGAAGTTTCTTATAATCAAAATGATACGTATAGAGGTTCTGTAAACATAGAGAATGCAAGTAAGAAGGAAAAGGTGAAAAAAGGAGATAGTATATCACTAGAATTTAATAAGAATAATTTCATGTTGAATGAAGAAGTCGAGTTTAAAGTAACTGTTCTTATAGACACAGGAGTAAATGAAAAAATAACTATCAGTTCACCAATATCAACAATGCTAGCCTCTTTGAAAAGTATTTACTATCTAGAGATTAGCGGTGAAGATAAGAACAGTTTAACTATAAAATGAGAAAGACAACATTATAAATCTTAATAAATCAAAGAAAACAATGATAGACTAAAATGCTAAACCTATACATCTTTTAACTTTTAATAGGAGGAGAAAAACAATGTTACAATCAATGATTTTTGATATGGACGGAACATTGTTTCAAACAGATAAAATTTTAGAGTTATCACTTGATGAAACTTTTAAATACTTACGTTCACTAGATTTGTGGGATACTGTTACGCCGATTGAAAAGTACCGTGAAATCATGGGTGTACCTTTACCAAAAGTTTGGGAAACATTACTCCCTAATCATTCTGTTGAAGTAAGAAAACAAACAGATCTTTATTTTCTAGAAAGACTAATAGAAAATATAAAAAGCGGTAAAGGTGCCCTTTACCCAAATGTAAAAGCTATTTTTGATTACTTAGTAGAAAACAATATTTCTATTTTTGTAGCAAGTAATGGTCTGGTTCCATATTTACAAACAATTGTAAATTATTATCATTTAGAAGATTGGATTACTGAAACATTCAGTATTCAACAAATTGAAACACTCAATAAAGGAGATTTAGTTAGGACAATAATAAATAAGTACGATATTAAATATGCAGCAGTAGTTGGTGACCGACTTTCTGATATAAATGCAGCTAAAGATAATGGACTAATTGCAATAGGGTGTGATTTTGATTTTGCACTAGAAGAAGAACTCGCTCAGGCAGATTATGTAATTGATAACCTGATGGAGTTAAAAACAATATTATTTACTAAGGAAAAAGTAAACGCTAGTGAAAAATGAGTCCAGTAAAAATTGAATGTTAGACTTTTTTAGGATGAGTTGTAAATTGTGTAAATTAATTATGTTTGAACAAGCTTTAGCCACTGATTATTGAGTGGCTAATTTCTATTTATATCGCAACTTAAAATTATTTACTTAGGTAGATTAATCAGCCGGACTCGAGTTATTACATGAATATTACAATTGTTACTAATGAAAAATCATTGACTTTATTTGCGAAGCTCTTATTTTAAAGAAATGATATATTAGAGAGTTTTTACTAAGTGCAAATAGTATAGGAATTAAAATGAATAATTTCATCACTACAACTGCATTAGACAGTTTACAAGCTAAACTGAAGTGGTTTTGAAGTTTTCAATGTGTTAATAAGTAAAGATAATATAATGTTGATGTAACAAAGGAGATGGAGGCTTTTGGTAAAATAAAATTATACATTTTTTTGATAAAAGGGGAACTTTGGATGGGGAGAGCTATTTTAAATTATGAAGATTTATTATTATTGTTAGATGATTTTCTGAGAGAACCAAAGGGGTTTTGGGAAGAGTTTTATGAAGATAGAAATAAAGAAATTCCGTTCTTCCAGATTAAAGATCCCGATGAAAACTTAGTGGAATATTTTGAGAAGGGTAACAACCCGAATCGAGTCTTAGAGATTGGTTGTGGTCCTGGTAGGAACGCTGTTTATATGGCAAAGCGTGGCTGTGATGTAGATGCTATAGATATTGCGGACAATGCTATCGAATGGGCGAAAGAAAGAGCATCAGAAGAAGGGATGAAAATTAACTTCCAATGCTCGTCCCTGTTTAATTTTGAGTATGAACCGAATACATATGATTTTATTTACGATTGTGGTTTGCTACACCATTTAGCTCCACATCGTCGCATTACATATCTAGAAATAATAAAGAAAGCACTTAAGAAGAATGGCCACTTTGGACTTGTATGCTTTAATGAAAAAGGTGCATTAAATACATCGGACTGGGATATTTACAAGGATGGTAGCTTGAAAAGAGGAATAGGATATTCACAGGAAAGACTAAGAGAAATTTTCTCGAAAGATTTTAATATCATTGATTTTAGAAATATGAAAAAGATAAACCAGCCTAGTGAAAAATTTGGAGAAAATTTCTTATGGGTTAGTTTAATGCAATTAAAATAATAACTTCAAAGGGTTTGTTAAGGTGAAATTAAATAAAAGAATAGAAGGAATTAGACAAAGAATATTAACTGTACTTTATACCTTTCCAGAATGGAACATACAACAAGTTACCTATGTAGGGAGTGGTGTTGTAAATGCAGTTTTTCTCGTCAAAGAAAAAAATTTAGGAATGCTAGCTGTAAGGACACCTTGGAATATAGAGGGTGACTTAGATAAAGCTTATTCGCTAAAAAAAGAAGCAGAAATTGCTCGTCATTGCTTTAAATATAATATTCCAGTACCAAAAGTTCATAAGCTGATTTTAAGCGAAGAGATTAGTTTTTTAGTATCTGATTTTGTATCAGGAGATGATAGCAGTGTTTCATCTTTTGATATTGGACAACTCGTTTCCAACATACATAATGTACCCATAGACGACTTAAAGATTATTGATCAAAATAACCGTTCATTAAGTAATATTATTTCTCACAGAGTAACCGAGCGAAACAATGAGTTTAGTAAATTAACAAATAAGAAAGTTATGTTACCTAATACAGAAGAGTTAGAAGGTATTTTAAACAAAGCTGATTCCATCCATTCCCTTTTACACCTTGATGTTAGACCACCAAACATTATTGCAGCTAATGGTAAGATCAAATCTATTATTGATTGGGATAATGCATTTATTGGTCATCCAATAATGGACTTAATGAGAATTTCTGAGACATGGGAGTTACATGGAGGAGATTTTCTAAAAGGTTACGGCAACGACAGTATTATAGAAAATACGGAAGAAGTCATACAACTAATATATCGATTAGACACTGCATTAATGCTAGTTATATTATTCCGTTCAATGATAAAGGATACTGAAAAAGCAAATTACTATATGAAAAGAGTTGAGTTTTTGGGTACTAAGTTAAGTAAGAGTTTATAAATAGAGGAGGAAGCATATAGTATTTTGATTAAAAGGATAGAAGCGGACTCTGTTTGGATTGGATATATAAATCAAATACAGAAGTTTTGCAGTGCGATTTTGTACACAAACATGAAAAGAATGTACGTGAAATGGAATAAACCTCATTATTAGTTCCGTAGTTAGACACAGAAAATCATAAGTTTCTGCAAAGATTTTATGTAATATCATCTGTGTACTAACTAATAATGGGGGTTATGATATGAAGAAATGTATTATTACAGGATTGATATTATTGTTAAGTTTATTTTTAGCTGCGTGTGGTGGAGCAGTAAACTCAATTGAAAGCCCAAGTTTATCTCGTTCAACTGAGGTGGATCAAAAACAGGAGATAAAAGAATCTATCTTTTTCTATACTGCTGATGAAGGTGGTATTTCAAAAGTAGATGCGTTGACTAATAAACTAGTAGAAACAATAAAAATAGACGGCTCTGTTCATAACGTTCAAATATCACCTAACAATAAAATGATTGGAGGGGTTGTAGTACCTCTTGATAGTCATGGTGACCATGACGAAAGTGATGATTCACATAAACATGATGAGTATGAAACAAGTCATGAATCTAATGGAAAGGCTGTATTTTATGATGCATATACAAGCCAATTAATTAGAGAAGTGGAAGTCGGATCCCACCCTGCACATATTGTGTTTACCGAAGATAGTAAGTATGCAGTCGTATCGAATGATGGAGATAACAATGTATCAGTCATTGATCTTTCGTCTTATGAAGTCATAGGGACAATTACAACTGGAAATGGACCTCATGGCTTCAGAATCGCAAAAGATAGCCAAACTGTTTACATTGCCAATATGGGAGAAGATACAGTAAGTGTTTTGGATTTGAATAGTATGGATGAATTGAAGCGGATAAAGGTTGGAACTACACCAGTAACAACTGCTGTTACATCGGATGGGGAACTTCTTCTTGTAACGTTGAATACGGAAAACGCTCTAGCTATTGTTGATCTTTCCGATGATTCAGTTGAAGAAATAGCAGTAGGAGAGGGACCAGCTCAAGTCTATATACAATCAGATGATAAATATGCATTTGTAGCTAATCAAGGAACTGCAAAGAACCCATCTAACACGGTAACGAAAATAGATTTAGCTACAAGAGAAGTTGTTGCCACGATTGAAGTTGGAAAAGGTTCTCATGGAGTAGTAACAAGTGATGACAATAAATTTGTCTATGTGACGAATATGTACGAGAATACCGTTAGTGTTATTAATAACGACAATAACCAGGTAGTTGCTACTGTAAAAGTTGGAAAAGTACCAAATGGAATAACAGTTCAATCAATTACTAAATAAAGCAATTATTTGAATGAAAAAAACGCGGACTAATTCCGCGTTTTTTCATTTTTCATTTTTACTAATCGTATTACATTTTAAAAACACTTGGAAAGTATGTTCCAAATTCCAATTCGCCTCTAACAATACATGCAAACTTTCTGCACATTTTCTTGGTACTATAAAAATAAAAAAGGAGGGTGTTAATTTGTACAATATTTTTAGCCAGTTTAGTAGCATGATATCGCAACCATTCTTAAACATGGCTTCGACCTTTGAACATTTCCCCCTACTTTTCGCCCTACTTTTAGGAGTTGTTGGGGCATTGGTCCCTTGTCAGTTAACGGCTAACATTAGTGCAGTAACGATCTATGGAAATCAGTCTCTTCAAAATAAGGTAAGGTGGAAGGAACTAAGTAGTTTTGTTTTAGGAAAAGTAGTAGCTTTCTCCCTACTAGGAGTAATTGTATGGATCATTGGAACAGATTTACAAAATAATTTAACTTTTATTTTTCCATGGATTCGTAAGTTAATAGGTCCATTATTAATTTTTGTAGGACTAGTCTTAATAGGAGTCTTCAAGTGGAATAGAACATTTCATTTGTGGAAAAAATCAAAAGCTACAAAACGAACTACCACTTTTGGTGCGTTTTTCTTAGGGTTTAGTTTTTCACTAGCTTTTTGTCCAACTATGTTCGTCATATACTTTCTGACTCTTATTCCTGTAACAATCATTACTCCATACGGCTTTTTACTTCCTTCAGTATTTGCCATTGGTACTGCCATTCCACTAATCGTATTTATTCTTCTTTTATGGAGTTTAGGGGGGGAAGGGTGGTTAATAAAAAAGGGGAGGTCTTGGGGCACTATTGTTCAAAAGACAGGAGGGGGCTTATTAATCCTTATTGGAATATTAGACACAATTACTTATTGGTAATTTTACTACAAAGCTTACAGATTATTATTAATTAAAGAATAGAAGGATTCTTTGTATTTTTTGTGAATTATGTGATGGAACTGTTATTATAGTACACAATAAACATAATACTGCATACTTTCTGCAAAAAAATTGGTTAGTATTTGAGTGAGAAAATAAATTAGGAGGTTTTTTTAATGAAGAAAAAGTTTTTCTTACTGATTGTTTCAGTTGCAGCTATCTTGTTACTAGCTGCATGTACAAATAACGAACCAATGAACCATGATAATATGGATCATAATGACATGGATCATGAAAATATGGAGGAACAGGAACATCAAGATCATGGAGAGGATGCAGCATCTAACGACATAGATAGAGATGGGTTTGCTCAAGCACCAACAAACTTTAATAAGAATGCTTCAGATAATTTACTGAGCCTAAACACCAAGAATATCACTCGTCTGAACACAAATGATCCAATAGAAGCGGCAGTGCTTGCTTCACAAACAACCTTTCCGTCAACTCATGAAGAAAATCAACCAGGGACCGTTATTTTAGTACCGGTAAATGAATGGCAATTAGGTTTGGCATCTGCAAATTTAATACACCACCCAAATAATGGTCCAATACTTTTTATTTCAGAAAATGAGATTCCAGCTTTAACGAAAAATGAGTTAACTCGATTAAATCCAATCGGCAATGTGGAAGGAACACAAGTTATGGTAATGGGAGATGTCAGCGAGTCAGTCCTTTCGGAATTAGATGACTATCAAGTTGAAACCATTCAAGGAAGTGATTATGCTAAATTTGCTGCAAGTGTCGATGAAAAATTCGCCAATGTTGTTGGTGGGAATTATCCAGAAAGTGTAATTGTTGTGTCATCTGATGAAGAGGCGAAATTATTCTCTCTTGTTGCAGCAAATTGGATTGCTCATATGAACGAATCTATCTTATATGTTTCAAAAGATGATATACCAGAGGCGACAATAGAAGCATTAACGAAAAGAAATAATGCCAACATTTATCTTCTTGGACCTGAAAGCATTCTATCTTCGGGATTAGAAAAAAAATTATCGGAATTTGGTAAAGTAACAAGGATTGCTGGAGAAAATCCTGTTACGACATCTATCTCATTTGCATCCTTTAAAGATAAAGATACGAGCTTTGGTTGGGGTCTTACAGAGCCCGGACATGGTGTCTCTTTTATTTCTACCCAAACACCTATATTGGCAATAGCAGGAGCACCGTTTTCCCATCTAGGTAAGCATGCTCCAGTTATCTGGTTAGAGGACGGAGAAGTAGAAGAACCTTTATACAAATTTTTAGCAACGATTAAACCTACCTTTACGGATGATCCTACACAAGGGTCTTATAATCATGGATTCATTCTTGGAACGATAAATGACGTTTCCTATCAAACTCAAGGAATTCTTGATGATAAATTAGAAATTGTATCTGCAAGCGGAGACGGTCATGGAGATCACGGCGGCCATTAAGAAATCAAAGCTACCATTCTGTTTTTATAAACAGGATGGTAGCTTCTATATTGGAAGGAGGAAAGATGTTTACTCTGTTAAGCAACTAATTCTGTTACCATGGAGAAACATATAAAATAACATAACTAGAAGACCAAATCAAATGCTTATATTTAGGTAAGATAAGTGAAATACTTGATATTAAAAGGACCACACATTTTAGACATATCTAATATGTGTGGTCCGATTTTATTGGCTTCTTCAACTAAAGCTACCCGTTAGCGTAATGTCTTTTTCCACTTAAGAAACTACTAATTTGAAATCTGTGGGAGTTAAAAATAATAAATGGATAATAATTATTATTAAAGGAATAGTTATTGCCAATGTATTACAGGTTAACCCCGCAATAGCAAATCCACGCCCTCTATGATTCGTCTTATGTATCTCTCTCAAACTTAAAAATCCTATAAAGAAACCGACAATAGCAATGACTAAAGAAAAGATAAAGCCAATTGGTGTTAAAAAAGTAAGTATAAATGAAACACTACCTAATATTAAAGAAATAATTCCTTTAGTGTTCATTGCGACCCTCCTCTGGTCAGGAATATAAATACATTTGAACTGCCTTCATGACAATTCCATCTTTCGCTCTAGCTCCCGATAGTTTAATAATTAGACTAACAATTTGTTTCTTCACCTTTTACTATTTTACCGCTTTGGTCATCTATATAATATGTGCCATATTCACAATCTGAGTCGATTTCCCATTTAACTATATACTGACCTCTTTTGTGGCTTACTGATTTTATTTTTATGTCCTTACGGTGGTGTTCAATAGCAATTGATTCTGCTTCTTTTTCTGTAATTTTCGGACTTGAATATTCACAGCCACTGGTTATGTAAAGGATAAAAACAAATGAAATAATAAACCCGATTTTTTTCATTTTCTAACCTCCAAATTATTTAAACGTTAGTTCATTATTATTAGATGTTTCGTATAAGTCGTTGTTCCACTAACCTGCTTCGTTAGTACAATAACTGCAACAGGAAAATGCCATACTCATTCTTGAAGAATAGCAACCCGTTAGGTTTTTAGCTAACACTAATCATACTTTTTAAGAAGTCTATCTTTCTAAAGTCTTTATTATTATTGTTATTCGCTCGATAACTGTCCTTGGATGAAGATTCGTAAACACTTAAATATTGGTTAGGATTTAGTAAATAATACTTTACATCTCCCATTTTTTGCATTTCTAAGTCTTCTAATTGTACTCCTGCGAAACTTGGCAAAGTGTCAATAATACCAAACTCTACTGATAATCCTTCTTTCGAGAACTCATGCTCATGTAAATCAATCAAACTATATTCCAACAAATTCATAATGTTCACTATATCATTCCAGTTATGTATATTTATTTCGGGCTGTACTTCCCAACCTCTTTCATCACCAGGCACATGAATATCTAAGTCTTGTGCATCCCAACTCTTTCCTGTAATGACCTCTAAACCAACCGAACCCATTAATAATGGAATTATATCAATATCGTTTAGTTTTTTTGCAATTTTAATAAACTCTTCAAACTTATGTTTGTCCATTTGCCCCTCCATTTTTGCTTTATTTCACCATGCTTCTTCAACTCTACTGTCTTATACTTCAACATTAAAGCCATACTTCCTTCTTGAAGTATGGCTCCGTTAGTTGAACAAGGATTTAAATCTTCGCAAAGTAATCAGACAGCTTTTCTTTTTCTTGTTCACGTAATTGTTTATTTTCCTTTTCCAGTTGTTTATTCTTTTTCTCCAATTTTTCGATCCTTCTTTTAAGAGAAGCAACTACGGCGTTGTAATTATTTTCATCACGCTTGATATTAGACTCCACAAAGGCTTCTTCTTGTTGTTTCCGAAGGAAATCAATACGTTCTTTAAGCTCTATGTGGTTGTAAAGCGTCGCTTTAGCTACACCTGCTTCTTTAGCTACGCTATTAAAGTTAATTGCATTTGCCCTCTTTGTAAGGCGTTTTATCGCTTCTTCAACCTTATCTTTGGTTTTCTGCTTACGTTGCTTGTGCAATTGCTTTATTTGCTCCTCACGGTCAAAATCAGCCATGTTTAACACCTTTCTTTTTCTTACTTTCGTATTTTCTCTTCATACGGTCAAAACGCCCAAAGATGACATTCCCACTCTTGATTGTCTCATAAATATTTTGATATCTCTCCAAGTTTTTTTCATTTGCTTTTACCATCTCTTCCCGACCATACTCTTTTGCGACTTGAATATTTTTGGTAACAGACTCAATGAGTAGTTCATATTTTTTTACGTCAAAACTATCCATTCCAACAGCTAAATCAAAGCAAGGCTTGCCGTCGTTTGCAGTGAGACATGGGGGTTCTGCTGCTAAAGGACAATTCCCATTGACTCGAGCACGACAAGTCCCGTAAGGGTTATCCAATGCGTTTAGTTTCTCATCTTTCCACATCATGTCTAAAACATCTTCAGGGATGTCTTCTGCTTCTGATACCTGATGAATTTCTCCATTAAGGTCGAATGTAAATACACCTTGTTTAACAACCTTTTCGAACTCTTTTCTTTTTGTATCATCCAATAGACGGGCATATCGCATCGTCATTTCAGGGGAAGAATGAGCCAATAGCTCCTGCACCGTTAAGATATCAGCACCACCATTCAACATCTTTACCGCATATGTGTGCCTAAACTGGTGGCTTTTAAAATGAAAGACATTTCCCATTTCATCTTTTATGTTTTTTTTGATTGCTAATTCATTAAGTTTATCTTGAACCCACCTCTGCGAAAAAGGTCTTCCTTTTCTAGCGCCACGGTACCGAACGAAAATATATTTATTAAGATTGTTATCATCATTGCTGAGTTCCTTGGAATTGTGTATTAAAACAGCTACCATATTGGCTAATTGTTCATCAATTGGAATTTTATGACCCTTAACATTCGTTTTTTCAATATCTGTTTGGATAGAATACTTACCATTTAAACGAACTAAACAATCCTGTGTTAACCCTAATACATCGCTGATACGCAATCCAGTCTTGAAAGAAACCCATACAACAGGTTGAACATCTTGATGGAGGTAGTTCATATTATTAAATAATTGCTCTAACACATGATCAGGAATGTAATCAATATCATCATCTGATTTTTTTTCTAGATTGGGATAATCCTCAGAATAAAGTAATTTAACAGTTGGTTTATCAGGTGCAATGTTGTAATCAAAGCGCTGAGTATCTTTCAAAAAGGTATATACACATTTTATATCATTATAAATAAATGCTTTCGGATTTTTTGAATTATTCCGCGCATATAAATGCAGCTTCTTTAAATACTCCTCAACATGCTGTCTTGTGAGATTATTTAAGTGATTCCATTTTGGCTCTAACTCTATAATAATATTAAAAAACCTTTTCACAGTATTAGCATAGTTGTAAGCTGTACCCCAAGAAAAGTGTTTACCACCTAATAATCTTGTTCGGATATATTTTTTTAGATACTCTTTAAATACTAAATTTTTCATGTCAGTAAAATCAATATAATTAGAGTTGCTAGATTTATTATAAGGGATTCCATATTTTTCATTTAAAACTCTGATATCCCATTTTTCTTTTTCCCATTCCTCACGAGTATCTGTTAAATTAAATAAATTGCTCCAAATATAACGAAAAAAATTGGCATTTTCTGATTTAATTTCATATTGAGTTTGTTGAATACTTTTTCTTACCCTTACTGTCTTAATGCCGTTTTTGTTGAGCCAGTGAATCCATGCCTTTTCAGTTCTTTCAATATCTAAATCAAGTATAGAATAGAGTTCTGGGTACTTATAACTAAGAAACTCAATCAAGTGATTTATCATTACACTATATGAGTTAAATAAAGTATGTAAACTCCATTGGTCACTAAATAGTTTGTTATAAAAAACAAACTTAAGTTCTAAACAAACAGTTTGACTTACACTATTAAATTTTAGGGTTTTATTCATTGTTTGTTCTTTTAGTTGTTCTGCGAAATCAGGAATTAGACCAATATCAATTACATTCCAAACATCATTGACGAGAAAATAATCATCATTCACAACTCTTCTTGTTACTTTTCCATCAGGGGATATATCCTTAACCTCGTAAGAGGAGAGGTTGGATGTGATTAAGTCCCAATATTCACTTTTTGGAATTGGATGGGTAGCTACGATTTTTTTCAAAGGCTTTCCTCCTAAAATAGTTTAAAACGGAACTGCTTCATCAGGAATATCTGATCGGAAGTCTTCCTCTCTACTTCTCCCAATTTCAAAGGCATGGGAAGCTTTCTCCCAATCTTTACGGATGTCATCTTCAGAAGGGTGGACGTATAGGTTTATCGTTGTTTGTATTTGGGCATGTCCTAAACGTTCTTGGACCATTTTAATATTCTTAGTTTCAAGATAATAAATGGTACCATGAGTGTGACGAAACATATGTGGAGTTATGTGTATCCCCGTTTTTCTTTCAATCTCTTTGAAGGTGGCATAAACATCTGAATAGGTAAGGGGTTGTCCAGCATTCTTTCCCCAAACCTTTACAAACACAAAGTTATGGTCTGGATTATATTCATCAACTACTTCATACAAATAATCGTCATATAAATCCATAAGCCCCTGAGAAATATCTAACCTGCGTTCTCCCGTCTTTAACTTACCGCCGTTTGGCAATTCGCCTCTATCCTTCAATTGGATTTTGTGCTTTCTTTGTTTGGCATCAAAATGAAAATCCTCAAGAAATAGGGAGAGGACTTCTCCTATACGCAATCCACTCTCAAAAAGTAATCGAACCAAGAATCGATCCCTAATGTTTGTAGTAGATTGATAGATTTCATTGACTTGTTCTTTAGAAAACACATTTACTTTTTCTCTTGGTTCATCTAATTTAAGGATATTTTTATTAACTGGCTTACCTTCATTTACATGATGCAAGAAACCCTTGTATCCATTACCGCCAGCACCTACAAACATCTTCTTCATTAGTTTTTCAACAATATTAGAATCAATTAACTCATTTCGATAAAGGTAATCATAAAATGATGTAACCACTGTTAAGTAATTGTTGACTGTTCTTTCACTACGCTTCGGTTTCAATTTTTTATGTGGTGTTACTTTATTATTCTCATACGGATTTCTTAACCAAGCAATAAAGTTAGATAACTTCTCAAAGCTCACATTTTGATAATCGATCCCTATTTGTTCCAAGTAAGTAAAGTAAAATTTCAAAGCAGTACAATAGGTTTGTAAAGTATTGCTGCTACTCTCTCTGTTATGTAGGTATTTCATATACTTTGCAACAGGTTCAACTGGCAATCCATCTGTACCAATTAGGAGATATGCCTTTCTATTGCCAACAAGTATTTGTTCAACTCTCAAGAAAACACCCCCATCAATTATTATCTTTAGTAGTGCCTCTACCTGAAATGCATGCCGTTATTCTTGTTTTAAGGTCCTCGAAACTATCGTTTCTGCGGAGTGCTATCCTCGCACCGAGGCTACATCCCCTAAGATACAAACAAACGTTCTTATTCCATGATTACATATTATACTTTTTATACCATGTTTGCAACCACTATT
This sequence comes from Bacillus sp. FJAT-45066, assembly GCF_002335755.1. Lineage (NCBI taxonomy): Bacteria > Bacillati > Bacillota > Bacilli > Caryophanales > Bacillaceae > Bacillus > Bacillus sp. FJAT-45066. The sequence continues at coordinate 2,267,012 of NZ_NISQ01000001.1, read as the reverse complement.
TTTTCAGTCAATTATGTAAATAAAAAAGGATAATTAGCCCTTATATTAGACTAACTATCCTATGAATTATTATCTAAATTTAAGCATTTGATTTGGTCTATTACTTTTATTTAAAAACGAGTTTTAGTATAACATTTCAACTTTTTATGGATTTTCTCCTTGTTATCGGAACTTCTGTATCCTTTAAATTAGCTGCTTTTTTTCTCCTTATATACAGTAAATGCAAAGCTAATAAGTTGAAGTATGACAATGGCTAATACTAAAATAATAAAGGGGATTTGAAGCCAATTGTTATTTTTAGTATTGTGAAGAAATAAGAAATAAAAAGTATGAATAATGACCAATAAATATAAGGTATTTGTCCGTTTTTGTACAAATTCCCATGATTTCCTTCCGAGTATTTTCATGCTTTTATTATTAGAAGTAATCATTAATAAAAGATAATATATTAGTCCAATAATACCAATGATATTTGCTAGCGCGAATCCTGGATGAAGTACCCATTCTCCTCCAAAAGGAGTAAAAATATAGAATAACCTTAATAAATCCCACTCTATCCACCCATCAAAAATAATAATGATATGTGCGATGGCTGTTATTCCAGACCAAATACCTAGAACTCTCCTCCAACTAAGAATAATGCTCAAATTAGGGAACAGCCTTGTAAGTGGTCCAAAAATAATGATGACCATTAAATAAAGTAAAGAAACATTAGCCACTGCTCTGTTCCAAGCATGCATAGGGTGCCATTCACTTCTACTTTCTAAAAATAAGAAAGTTAGAAGTGTGGTTATAAAACCAAGTATAATATGTTTTCTAATACTATTCATTTTTATGAAACTCCTTCTGATTCAATATTTTCGTGACAAACATAAGCTAAAGCTTTTGGTAGGTTTATTGATACATTTCACCTGGTTTTAAAACGGTTTTGACTTGAAGTAAAAGTTTGTTTACTTTTTGGAAGTTGAAAGAGACAAACCTCAAAATATTATTTCTACGGTGGAATGAAGGCGTTTTTAGTCATTGCTAAGGTTATATATTTCTCCTCTATGAATGTACTCCTTTATTTCTAGATAAATAGAGTATCTCATTATTTTGTGCAGAAAGTTTGGAGAATAAAAAAACGTATAGATTAATCTATACGTCTACTGAGAGGAATTGGAAGTAGGTGTTATATTTTTCCATTTACCTCCAGAATTGAATGTTCGAAAAAATTCATTCTGTAGTGTTACAACAACAATTTCTTCTCTATCTTGTGGATTGGAAGCTAAAAATAAGATTGGGCTTTTTTCACTATTTGGAAGTGTGTATGTTTTTTCGCTATTGGATGTTAAGTCTTTTTGAATAAGAGATACTTCACTTCCATCTATACTCGCATACAGTATTGTGTCTTCTTGAAATTCAACCGTTGTAATTGGATTCGGTGAAGTGATTAAGGTAAAAGTATCACCATAGTTGTCCGAATAATACAGGCCTTGACTTGTAGATATAGCCACAAGATTAGACTGAATAGGATGAGTTGCAATATTGCCAATAGAGCGGGCAGAAAAGCCATTCATTGCACTTTTAATCCAAGTATCTCCTTCATCATTCGTATAATATAATCCTTTCCCCAACTCTTTGTTAGGATGTTCATTTAATGCGTATATAGTTAAGCTATTGTAGCCGGCAGCAAGGTAATGGAAATCCGTTTCACCATAAAAGGCTAAAGTATCAAGTGTTTCTCCTAAGTTTTCACTTTTTATTAATCCTAGAGGGTCTTTTAGTTTAGATCCTCGTTCAGGGTGACCACTTGCATAAAAACCAACTTCTGTTGTTTGAAAACCCATAAAGTCATGATTATTTGTTATTGTTTCATACCATACGCCATTTGAAAATCTTTTAATCCCATGATGGGTTGCAACAAATATATCATTAGATTCTCCTAAATAACCTATACCATGTACATGATCGACTTTCTCATTTGTTAACTCGACATAAAAAGAATCACTGTTTAGCGTGTCATTATTGTTGGCAGCGCACCCAGCAATGAACAAAATCACAGTCGATAATAGTAATGCTCTAAACTTCATATCATTTTTCCTCCATCTTTTTTATATCTTGTAAGCCATCCTAAATTACCTTTCTTAAGACTGATCCCACCTATAACCAATTCCCCAAACCGTCTTCAAATATTTATCAATATTAAATCCTTCTTGACGTAACTTATCTCTAACATTTCGAATATGCGAATCAATCGTTCTGTTTTCCGTATCTAACCTAAAGCCTAATGAGTTTAGCAGGTGTTCTCTGGAGAAAACCTTATTAGGATAGGATAGAAATAGTTTTAATAGCTCATACTCTTTTCGTGTTAATGGTATTATTTTTTCGTGATAAGTGGCAGTATAGGCATGCAAATGTAATGTCAGTCCTTCAAAAGATAGGTCATCAACTGAATCTCTGTCACCTACCCTACGTATTATAGCTTCGATTCTTGCTAGTAACTCTTTTTCATTAAAGGGCTTCGTAATGTAATCATCTGCGCCACTTTTCAATCCTTTTACTACATCCTCAATTTCCGTACGAGCAGTCAGCATAATGACAGGAACATTACTAAAGTTACGTATTTCTTGAAGTGTTGCCCAACCATCCATTTTTGGCATCATTATATCCAAAAGAACTAAATCAACACTGTTTTCTTCCAGGAAATCTATTGCTTCTTTCCCGGTGCTCTTTTTAATACATTTATAACCATATGGAGAGATGTAAAGGGATAATAAGTCTAACATTCTTTGTTCATCATCTACTAGTAAGATAGTTGTCATATTTACTTCTCCTTTAACCTAATTGTAAAAGTAGTTCCCTCATCTAATTTACTCCTAACACTAATATCTCCATGATGAGCTTCGACCAATTCTTTCACAATGGATAGTCCTAACCCTACGCCTCCTGTGAGTCGAGAACGAGATTTTTCAACTCGATAAAATCGATTAAAGATGTATGGTAAATCTTCGTTAGGGATGCCTATTCCTTGATCTGTTATCATAATAAAAATATTTTTATTTTCTTTTTTTACTACAACAGTGGTAGTAGTGCCGCTTTCAGAATATTTAAGTGCATTGTCCAAGAGATTAACAAGTACTTGCTCTATTCTTTTAGGATCTATGTTCACTTTCCAAGGGTTTTCACATTTTAGCTCTAATGTTATATTTTTATTTAGGAAGACAGGCATTACTTTTTGAAAAATGCCTTCTAACAAAAGTTGTAAGTCGGTTGTTTCTTTATTAATAGTAAACATATTTTGATCTAATTTTGCCAAATCAAATAGTTCCTCTAAGAGATGATGTACCTTTCCTGCTTCTTCGTGAATAATGGACAAATATTCTATTCTTTCTTCCTCTGTTGTATCTTTTCGTTTAGCAATGTCTGCATAACCTTTAATATAAGTCAACGGAGTTCTTAATTCATGAGAGATACTGGCTAAAAATTCGTTTCTCTCCTTCTTTAAATAATTTAAGTCGTTCGCCAATGTTTGAATGGATGAAGCTAAATCACCAACCTCATCTTTTGTTGAGACAGGAAGTGTAACGGAAAAGTCGCCTTTACTTATCTTCTCGGTAGCCATTTTCATCGAATTTAGCGGCTTTGTTAACACATTTACTAAAAAGAAAATAGTAATTAACATAAAGAAGGTAATAACAATCGCAGCTATTAAGAAATGGTGGTTTAATTTTGAAATAATCCCTTGTATTGTATCGGTCTTTTTGATCATAAAAACATAACCAATGTTCCCATATCCAGCATCATAAGGGGAAACGGTTGAAAGATATTCTCCCTTTCTCCAATTGGATTGAAGAATAAGTCCTTCTCTTGGTACTTCATCATTCAATTCTAATTCCCGTATGTGATGTGAGTGGGGACTAGATGATGTAATGATTTCTCCATTTGAATTCAAAATAAATACATCTGTATCGGTATGAGTTTCCATTTGAGAAATATGTTCCATTGTAGTTATGTCAAAAGAAGATGCTAGAACATCACGGTGGTTATTACCTCTAGCTTTTAAAGCATGGAGCTCTTCTTCTACTAAAGACTCTACCACATGCTGATGTAGAAATATCATGGAGATGCCTTCAATAATTATGATGCAAACAAAAAACCATAAACTTAATTTTAATGAGAATCTCACTTGATTCGACTCCTTACTCTTATACACAAGTCTATAAGAAAAGTTTGAAGAAAGTGTGCAGTTTTCTTCTAATATTGTGTAGTTTTATTGATGATCTTGGAGATAAGTATTTGAAATACATGTCCAACTTTTTGTTCGCATATATATGTAATGAAAGGAGGAGATGTAATTGAATACCTTTTTTTACTATATATTATTTTCGTTAGGTAGCATATCAATTGTTAGTTGTATCTGTGCTTTTAGGTTCCGAAATAAATTAAGAACTATGTCTGCGATGGTCATTACTATGTCTTTATCTATGAGTCTCAGTGTCACTGCTGGACTCCTCTTCGGAGTACTGTACAAAGGAGATTTATTTACTTCGACAATCATATCCATTCTAATAGGAGTTGTATTTGCTATTATTAGTAGTTTTCCTTATGGTATTTTAATATCGGTAGAAGGTGTCATGTCTAGTACAATGGGGGCAATGATGGGAGCAATGCTAGGGGAGAAGATCTCCATCAATCAATCTTCTTTTTTGTTAATGTTTTTCCTAGTCATTACAATATGTTCTTCATTATTAATTTTTATCATTCCCAAATCAGATAAGTATCAAGATGAAACAGTAACAATAAGGTGGATTTGGAAACCAATTCTTGTCACCATTGTATTATGTTTATTCATCTCTATAGGATTTCAATTAAGTCAAACAGAGGCACATAAACAACCCATTGCACCAATAGAACAACACCATGGTCATGAAAATTAATGATTTTCCATATTCACAATTAATTAAGATTTTTAAAAAAGGGAAGGATTTAAAAATGTTAAAATTTATTATATGTAAGTCCATGCCTGATAGTGATTTATTAAATGCAATAGTAGACCTACATGCAGATATATTTGGTACTACTGATGATTTAATAAACAAAATGTGTAATAAACCTCGACTATTAATCAATATAGCTATGGATGGCAAAAAAGTAATAGGATATAAGATTGGCTATGAATTAGATAATGAAACATTCTATAGTTGGTTAGGTGGGGTAGATTCTACTTATAGAAATCAAGGTATTGCTTCCATCTTAATGGAGAAACAACATGATTATTTGAAGGAACAAGGGTATAAAGTTGTGCAAACAAAAACAATGAACAAATGGCGTAACATGCTAATTTTAAATATTAAACATGGATTTGATGTGATCGAGACTTACACAAATGAGAGAGGATTACATAAAATAATACTTGAGAAAAACTTACTTGAATATCTCTAAGTTATTGTCATCACACATTAAGAATGGGCAAGAAATCATTGATGAAAAGGCGGCTATTAAACCTGTACCTGACGAGATTGCGACTAAAGAGTTATTTAGCGCAAAAAATGATGAATTGGTTTTTCATACTTCCCACGAAAGCATTATGCTTGAAATTCGTCAAGATGTTGGTTTGAGGAGATTTGAATTCCATGAAAATAAACTATAAATACGGACTTTTGTTCATACTAGAATTGGGAGGTGGCCCTATACTAATTATGAACATTTTTTTTATTTTGTTGTTAATCTTTTCTAATACTACAAATGATACTGATTATTTAACACTTAAAGATAATGGACAAACCATAATGGTTATAAGCAAGGACGAGGTAATGACTTCAATCCTAGACGTTCCGCTCGTCAATAGTGTAGCTACGGAACAATTACTTCAGACGTTAGAAAAAGATATATTCCTTGAGCCAAAAAACGCAACCATCGGTGATGACGGCAGAATTGTTTCCGAAGAAGTTGGCTACAAATTAAACAAAGAGGCATTTTTAGAACTTTATTATGATTATTTATATCATAATCGATCAACTGTGATTGAGGTCCCTAAGATTCCTATCTATCCAAAGGTAGATAGCGAAATTCTTTCACAAATTAAGGTGAAAAAAATAGGACAGTTTGTGACATTCTTTAATTCTAGAAATATAAGTCGGACTCATAATATTACTCTTGCAGCAGAAGCAATTGATAATTATGTTGTATTTCCAAATGAAGTCTTTTCTTTTAATCAAGTAGTAGGGATGCGAACGGAAGGAAGAGGTTACTTACTTGCACCTATTATAATAAGAGGCGAATTATCTGAAGGTGTTGGCGGAGGAATTTGCCAAGTCTCTTCTACGTTATTTAATGCTGTAGACCTTGCAGGATTAAAAATTGTGGAGAGGTATTCACATAGTAGGAGTGTTCCTTACGTAAGACCAGGTCGAGATGCAACAGTAAGTTGGTACGGTCCAGACTTTCGCTTTCAAAATCAGTATAACCAACCTATTTTAATAAAGGCCAAACGATACGGAGGTAGTTTAATTGTTATGCTGTATTCATCGGATGCAATTAATCTAGAAATAAACAAATAATCTTTTGTTTGAAAAAGGCGCGTTGATGCTTACTTCCCGCGCCAAATTTCTTCAGAAAAAGAAGTGTGTTACCTTCTTCCTTTATTTAAAAATAATAAAACCTGAGTAATGATAGCTAAAATAGGCAATTCCAATAATGGCCCAATTACTAATGTTAAGGCAATCAAAGGTTGGTCTGGGAATGCTGTCATTGCGATTGCTAGAGCGACTGGTGAATTTCTCGCTAACGTAGTTAAACTTAAGCTAGTTCTATCTTGATAGGAGAATTTCATAAGTCTTCCAGCCAATTGTCCAACAAAAAAGTTCAAAACAAAAAACAAGAGAATAGGTATTGTTATTTTCCAAATTAAATCTATATTGGTGATCAGTAAATGACCTTGAGAAGCGAACATAGCCATAATCGCAAAGTTTAACAAAATAATGGGGAACACGCTAAATTTACTAACTAAGACGGTACTAATTCTATTGAACCTTTTTGATACGATAGCCAAAGCCAAAGGAAGGAATAACACAATCAGAATACTTTCGACTAGAAAGGAGAGCTGAATAAATTCTGTCGTACCTCCGAAAATGAGCAAATAGAAAGGTAATAAAAGGACTTGTAAGATTAAATTCAAAGGTAAGATAGCTGTTGATAGGGCAACATTTCCTCTAGCTAATCCTGTGAATATTAAATACCAATCTGTACATGGAGTTACCATCAACATAATAAAACCAATATACAATGCAGGCGTATTGCCTAAAAATACGGATGCCAATATCCATGCTAATACAGGAATCCATACAAAGTTTATGATAACAGACGTATAGGTGAACTTTGTGTTTTTAAAAGCACGTTTGATTTCTGTCAATGGAATTTGAAGGAAAGTAAAATAGAGCATTACGACTAATATTGGCACAATGAAAAATTCTGCGTTTGATTGTATTAAACTAACTTGGCCAATAACAATTCCGATAATAACGGAGGATAGTATGAAGAACGTATACATTTTTTCGATTAAACTCATTATGAAATCACACCTAATTTAATTATTCTTTGTAAGTAATTTTATCATAAGTATATATGAAACGAGGCCAGGGCCGAAGTGACTGAAGTTGGAGTCAAAATAACTGAAGTGAGAGTCGAAGTGACCGAAGCTAGAGTCGAAGTGACCGAAGCTAGAGTCGAAGTGACCGAAGCTAGAGTCAAAGTGACTGAAACAAGTGCCGAAGTGACCGAAATCGGAGCCTAAGTGTAACATTCTTGGACATGCCATGTATCCAAACACTCCCTTATTGATATTTTAATAAATTAAAGGGATTTTCATAGAGTGCGAGAATATATGAGACTAAAGTAAAAAATAAAAGGAAGATGAATATGGACTTACGATATAACCTAACAGAAGAAGACTTTTTACATTTTAATCTCTTTCATCTAAAAAACTCACAAACTGCAAAAAAATCATTAATGTTACAACGATTTGTTTCACCGCTTTTCTTTCTAGGCTTTTCGTATGTATTTTCAGTCATACTTGATGTGCCATTCTTAGCTATGTTTATTCCTTTTTTCATATTAAGTATTGTTTGGATTTTATTCTATCCAAAGTATTTTTATAGTCACGTAATTCGCAATGTGAAAAAAATGATAAAAGAAGGTAAGAATGAAGGTTTACTAGGTAATCATGTATTTAGTTTAAACGAAGATGGCTTTTCAGAAGAAACTAGTTCTGGGGAAACGAAAGTAAAGTGGTCAGGAGTTAATGAGTTTAAAGAAGATGACAAGTTCTTCTACATATACAACAGCTCTGTCAGTGCCTATATCCTCCCTAAAAGAGACATTGTGAATGAAGAGGAAGTAAGGAATTATATAAAGTCTAAGTTACAACAAAATTAAATAGTGAAACCGCTAGAAGGTGTTAATCGTCTTATGATTAGCACTTTCTTTTATTATAGTTAGTAAGTGACTTTTTTTAGGGGGAATCTCATTTGAAGAGAATCTTAGTATACCTTCTAGTTGTAGGAGTAATAATAGTAGCTTTGTTCATGAATCCAAAAGAGTTATACCATAGTTATAAAACAGAGAAAGAGATAAAAGGACTTGCTCCAATTTTTTTTGAATTAGCTAAAGATGAATTTGATGAATCTTTTGATTTTGATAAAGACTTTTACAACGAGAGTATAGAAGTAGAGTATATTGGTGGAAATTTATTTCAACTGAAAACTAGAGACATCAATATCATCATAAAAAGACATCGAAACAAGCATTCCAGTGATTATGAAATATATGTTAAGCATGAGGAAGAGTTTACTAGGTTTGACGGTTTAAAGAAAAACTTATTTTAATCAATAGAAGAAAGAGGAATTTCATGAAACTATCTATCTTGGAGTTACTAACTGTTTTTACAATATTTTACTGTTTGAGATATTTTTTTGATAATAAATATAAACGAAGAGAAAAGAAGAAAATAGCTATGGATGTTATTATTACAACTTTTTTGCTTTTGCCTTACAAGCTATACTTACTTTCGTAACTAACTAATTTACTATATTTTAAAAAAGGGCACATAAAAAAGCTGGTCATTTAAGACCAACTTACGTAAAAAGTTCATCAAGCTCCACTTTAAAATCATTTAAAAGTGAAGAATGAATGGTTCCTTTTTCTTTAAGTATACTAATTTGTTGATAATTACCTTCTGTGTCTAAAGCATATATTTGAACAGCATTTAACATTGGATTAACGATCCAATATTCTTTTACTCCATATTGCATGTAAATGTTTAACTTTGTAACTAAATCATGAGACTGATTGGATGGAGACAAAATCTCAATGATTACAGAAGGAACCCCTACATACTTATTTTCTTGAAATCCCTCTTTTTCACAGATGACGGATAAGTCAGGGATGACAATTTTTGTTCCTTCCACCTTTTCTCTCTGAAGCTCAATATCGTAAGGAGCGCTAAACACTTCACATCCAGAACCATTAAGGTGAGAGAATAACTTTGCATGTAGCTTGCCTGATATACGTTGGTGTTTCGTAGATGGGGAAGGACTCATAAAGATAAACCCATCAATATATTCTAACAGTTCTTCAGTCCGTTCTCTTTGTAAATAAAATTCTTGTAAGGATACTTTTTTACTTTGTGGAAGACTCATTTCTTTGGCCTCCTTATTTAATCATGTATATATATTATAACACATATAACATTTTGAAAAACTTTCCATCATTATATTTCAAAATAATTAGATAGTTTGTTACAATATTGTAATATAAGGGGTGATTCAACAATGGGTTTATTTAGTCCGAAAAACACAAAAAAGAAGATAATTAATGACAATGAGTTTTCATGGAACAAAAATAAAGTTGAACTTACAGAGGATGGTTATTTAGTTAGTGAAGGTGTTATCAATATTAATCGGATTCCAATCCGACATATAGAAACAGTGGTATATAGTGTGAATATAACGAAAGAAGTTGCGGTGCCGGAAATTCAGCTGATTGGTAAAGGGGTTGTACTAGGCACGCTGAAAATTGGGAATGACACAAAAGATGACCTACAAGATTGGTTGTTGGAAAGGTTAGGATTATAAGATATATTCACAAGTAGTGCCCGCTAAAAGTTAGAACATAACTCTAACTTTTAGCGGGCACTACCGTTTTTATGAGTTCACCAATTATCTTGGATAAAACCTTAACTGATGAGAAAGGAGTTCCCCGTCTGACTCTAAGTCTAACTTCTTTTGTAATTCTAAAGGTAATATAGCCGACATTGTCTGTAAAGTTGCGACGTCAAGTTCGGTGGATGTCGTCATCCCTGCAACTTCCTCTCCAATTATCGCCATATGAAAAGGAAGCCTCTTAAAAATAGAGGTTGCCAAATCGGTATACAATTTGTGAATGCTACTAATCCATGTATTGTTATCTACTGTTAGAGGATAAACGACATTAAATTTTGTCTCTAACAAATTAACTGGTAAAGAAAAGTCTAACCAAGTGGCCTCATTCTCTACTACCATTACCGATAACATACACGGATAATCTCCTACTGTTCCTTGTAAATAAAGAACGTCTCCAACTTGAAGAGGATCATCAAAAATAGTAAAGGAAAATTTATCAAGCTGCTTGATAGAGGATAATGCTTCTTTTATCTTTCTAGAGTCAGTTGTTAAAGGTAGTTCAATAGATAAGTCAAAATAACTGCCAGTCCAAATATCTTCTTGTTCCAAGTTCAACACATCCTACAAATCGTTTTTTGTACTTATTATAATAGTAAGGAGCGTTGGTAATCAAATGAAGCTATTCATCTATTCTAGCAAGAGTAAATCATTCGGGTGGATATATAACATACAATCCTCTTTAGCTATTAATTGTAACTGATCGTTTGGAACGTTAGCGTGTAAAGTAAATGCTTTTTCTATGATTAAATTAACTTGTGAGTAATGTATACCACTTACTACACTACTTATTGTGTATGGAAAAGTATTCGTGCCATTATAATCAGTTGCTACAAATTTTATATTGTTAGCATATAAACCCAGGTGAAAATAATCAGCGTTTTTCACTTTACTAACTTTTAATGAGATGTTATTGACTACACACTCAATATAAGTACTACCATCTTTAAACGAATCTATCTTTAAAATATTCTCACAACCAATTATCTTAGCACCCTCTACTGTTCTAGGTTTTTTAAACACCTCTTCTTTTTTCCCAACCTGAATAATGCTCCCGTTATCCATTAAAATAATATTGTCACAGAGACGATATGCTTCTTCCATATCGTGTGTGACTAGAAGAACAGTTCCAGAAAAATTAGATTTTATAAGGTAGAGAAGTTCTTGTTCAAGCGTATGTTTCACTTGGCTATCTAGGGCAGAAAATGGCTCGTCTAATAAAAGTAATTCAGGTTCAGTTACTAACGTTCTAGCAAGTGCAACTCTTTGTTGCTGTCCCCCTGATAATTGGCTTGGATAGTGATTCTCATAACCACCTAATTGAACTTTCTCCATGATGTCTGCTACTTTTTTCTTTTTCTCAATTGAATTTATACCTTTTAATCCATACTCGATATTTTTTTCTACTGTAAGGTGAGGAAAGAGCGCGTAGTTTTGAAAAACATAACCGATTTTTCTATCCTTTGGTTTCTCATTAAGTCGGTTTGCGGATTGAAAAACTGGCTTTTCATTGATGATAATCTCTCCTTTATCAGGAGATATAAGACCGGCTATACTTTGTAATGTGACACTCTTCCCACAACCAGATGGGCCGATAATACCTGTAATACCTGAACTAACTTGGAAAGAAGCATTTAATTGGAACGTATTTAATTTTTTTGAAATAGTTAGTTTCAGCATAACAATCACCTAGTCACTTTTTTTTCAAGTCTATTAATAATGTATAAAACACTTAAGGAAACAGCTGTCATAATAAAAACAAGGATATTAGCTAACTCACGATTTCCTGCCAGTAATGCATCGTATATGGCTATCGGCATTGTCATCGTTTCGTTTGGTATGCTTCCAGCAACCATAAGTGTTGCGCCAAAATCTCCAAGGGCTCTTGCAAAGGCAAGTGTAATACCAGCAGCAACTCCTTGCCAAGCTAATGGCATGACAATTGTTAAAAAGATATTAAACTCTGAACGCCCTAACACTCTTGCAGCGTTTAATAACGTTGGGTCAACTCCTGCAAATGCAGAACGGGCTGACTTTATTAGAAAAGGAATGGAAACAATTAATGCGGCGATAACAGCTCCCGTTGGAGTAAACACAATTGTTATATCAAATGTTTCTTCTAAAAACTTCCCAATACTGCTTTGTCTTCCCAATAAAACTAGCAAATAATAACCTAAAACAGTCGGAGGTAAAACGATAGGTAAAGTGATAAGGGTGTCCACTAAATCTGCTAGTCTGCTATTTGATTTATTTAAGTAGTAGGCGATGGGGATACCAATAATAAATGCGAGTATGGTTGCCGTAATGGCAACTCTAAACGAAAGCATTAAAGGAAAAAGATTAATGTCACCAATCATTTACTTTCCCTCCGGAACTATGAATCCGTACCGCTCCATGACTGGCTTCCCAACTGGCCCTTTAATAAATTGAATAAACTCATTTGCAAGATGATATTCGGAAGTCCTTCCAATAACAGCTATAGACTGCTCAAGTGGTGCATGTAACGGTTCATCGATAAGATGAAAGCTCATTTTTTCTTCATTAAAAAGAGATAATGCGACAATGCTTGCTTCTACATTGCCAGTTTCCATGTAAGCTAGTGTATCAGAAATATTACGACCATAAACTAGCTTGCACTCTAGTTGCTCCCATATTCCAGTTGTCTCAAGCGCCTGCTTAGCAGCTAAACCGTAAGGAGCATGGTCAGGATTAGCGATGGCGATTTTTTTTACCTCGGGTTTCAATAAATCATGAAGTGTTTTAATGTTCATGTCGTTATCTAATTTCGTTGCAATTCCAATTCGCCCAAAAGCATAGGTAGTTTGTGTTTCACGGATTATTAACTCTTTTTCTTTTAAATAGTCTACAAACTGAATATTGGCAGCAGCGAACACATCAAATGGCGCCCCGTGCCCTATTTGATCCGCTAACTGTCCAGTGGAACCAAAAGAAAAGGTAACTTTGGCACCTGTCTCTTCTTCAAAAAGTTTCCCAATTTCTTTGAAAGCTAGTGATAAATCAGAAGCAGCTGCAACTTTTATTTCTTGTACATTTGTCTCATTAGAACTAATGGAACTACAGCCGACAGTTACTATAAATATAGAAAAGATAAGTGAAGAAATCACTACTGTATGTTTTAGCTTCATTAATCTCGCTCCTACTAAAATGATGATAATTAAATTATAAGGTCAAATTACATATCCTACTGTGATGTATATCACACAATAACCAATACGCTGTTTTGTTCATAATAATTACACAATTAATCTTGGGAAAGGACTACAATAAACTAAATGAAATGAAAAAGGGAATAATTTATTTTTCTTAATTACTACTGTAATTTTATTAATCTATATAGCTGTTGATTTCCGCGCAATTTGGAGACTCCTCGAAAATGCTACCGCATTTTCTTCGTGCGATGTACCGCTGCCGTAGCCTTCCTTGTCCTGCGGGAGAAGCGAGGGCCGGGAGACCCCACAGGCGCTTGCGCCGAGGAGGCTCCCGACTCGCCCGCGGAAAGCGGAGACTTGCGCGGAAATCAACAGCGGCGTTTAACGAAGACTATAAAAATAAATTTTTTATAAATACATGTAACGAATCGCAGATAAATGTAACTAATTACTGAAAGGAGGTACAGAATGAAAGAAATTGAGGATCTGTATATTCAATATAAGCAAGATGTGTATCAACATCTCATCTTCTTTCTCTAACCCATAATCCTACCCTTTCAGAAGATATATTGTCGGATACATTTGTGAGTGCCATAACTTCTATTCACAGCTTTAAAGGTCACTCATCGGTGAAAACGTGGCTTTTCTCCATTGCCAGAAATACATGGTTGCAAAGATTAAGAAAAGAAAAATACGCAGTACAATTTAATGACCTACTTGGACTATATGTAACAGAAAATCTTTCTGAAAGTTTTAATACAAAAGAAACGATAAATCGAATAAAACAATTGCTACAAGAAAAAGATGAACGAACACAAAAAATCGTTCAATTAAGAATTGAAGGTTATAGTTTACAGTTTGATTTATACAGTCTTGGTTGCTGTAGGAATTGTGATTGGAAAGTTACTAAAATATGTATTTAAGAAAGAGAGATGAGAAAAATGAATACAAGTCTAAAAAGAGCTTCTAAAGTAGCAGCAGGAGTAGTCGGGATCGCCTTAATTGGCATCATATTATTTGTAACAAATGCGTTTGTCGGCAACCCAGTTTCCTCTTACTTGGCAAATAAAGCAATTAATAAATATGTTGAGGAAGAATACGGACATTTTGACTTAGAGACGGAGAAAGTTTATTACAATTTTAAAGATAATGCTGAATTACTTAACCTGGTAATACCGAACAAACCTGAATAGTTGTGTAACAAAAGGTTCACGTTCTATTTAACGTGAACCTTTTTTAATGGAAATATCTAATTTAAAAGGAAAGCTGATTAAGGAAATGTAAAGGTATATTAATTTACAACTAGTATGCCAACCATTCCTGCTTCTTTATGTCCAGGAATTGTACAATAAAATTCATAATTCCCTTTTTCTAAAGGTGTTAAAGTAACATTTGAAGTGCTGTTTGGCTGTACATGAAGATGAAAAAATTCGTTATTATTTACTTGAGAATGGTGGGCGTGACTATTATGGTTGTGATTAAGTTCCGTGTTTTCGAATTCTTTTTTATGTGGAAAATTGGAAATTTCAAAATCATGCTCAACATCATCACTATTAATTAGTTTTATTTCTATAGTTTCCGCCTTTGTTAAAACTAATTTAGTTGGGGAGTATTTATTATTCGATGTAATAATTTCAATTGTTTTAGCTTCGCTAGAACTTGAATTTTTATTAAGGTGATTTGCATGTTCTTGGCTAGTATTTTCTGATGAAACGTTAATTTGGTCTATTCCTATAAAAAGTGAGATGAAAAATATAAATACTAATAAAGGTTTAATAAACCACTTTATGGAAGCGTACTCGGTTTCTTTTTTTACTCTCGGAAATAGTTGAATGCAAATAAATGATACTATTACTGTAATGCATAACAACAGTTTAACGAGTAATATTGTTTCATCTAACGAGATCATGACCCCTAACATTGCCCCCATCATTCCACCCATTACACCAGCTAATATTCCATCTAATACTGCTAATAGACTTATTGGAAATCCAACTAGTAATCCAGTAAGTATTCCTATTCCCATTGATAATATAGTTGCGGTAACGAGTTCACTTTGTAAATACCCCCCTAGTAATACCCCAATAGTCAAACTGACAGTCATTCCTACCCCCATTGCAGTCATCATACCCGTCATGGATTGGATTTGTTTTCTATACAAGAATGTCATGTATGAGGTTAATAATACTAGGAATGATAATATGGAAAAAATAGTTATAATAAAAAGTATCAAATCAAGTCCTCCTCTCGTTTGTACAAATAATATGTACAAGTATGTCAAGCCATTCCATATAAATTTACAAGAAAAAAATATTAGTGTTATTGAAAATATACCCCTATAACGTATGTAGATGGGAATTTTAGTGAAAAAGTATAGTAATAGAAGAATATTAGTATATAGAAGGAAAAAGAGAGGTTTTATTATCATATAGATCGAAGTTATTATATAAATATACTAAAATATCAAAAAAAAAGATATGTAATATTACTTTGTGAATTTTTAGTGAAAAATAGTATTTACAATTCAGAATATTTTGATTATCATTAAGACAACAACCCACTATATACTATAGGGGGGTAATGTAAAATCGCTAAAAAACAGGAGGGAATGTAAATGGGGAAAGGTAAAAGACTGTTATTACTCGGTGTATATGGTATGGAGGTAGTGGAGTGTGGAGGTGCACTTGCGAAAAACGTAGAAAATGGTGGAGAGTCGTTTGCGTCCATGATGCTTTGTAGAGAAACTAGTCAACCACAAGTAACTAAGGCTGCTGAAGTACTTGGTGTAAAGATGCAATTTTCTAATTTTCAATCAGGTCATGTGGACAATAGTGTAGAATCAAAGAAAAAACTAGTGAGAGTGATTAGAGAAATCAAACCAGATATTATCATTACGCAAGATCCAGAACATTCCTTCCATGATTTAGATCCAGACAGGCGCCCCGCTATGATTTTAATTCTAGAAGCAATTGCATTGGCAAGTAGAGATTTCGCTTTAGACGAGATGGCAGATTTAAAACCACATCCTATTCCTACTATTTACTACATGACACCACACCATCCAAATACAGTCGTTGACATTTCTTCCGTTTGGGATAAGAAAGTAAAAGCTATGGACGTTTTAGAAAGCCAAATGGAATTTAGTGGTCAACATTTTGAAAGAGCATTAGATCCTACCGCGGCTGAAGTATTAGTTCCTGGCTTTGCAAAACTTGAAAGCCATTACCAAAAAGGTAGAGCTGTACATAAAGCTCTAGATATGGCTGTTCATGTTTACCATGGGCTAGCAACACATGGTCACTTCGCTCTTGCAGAAGCGTTTAGAAGAGAAGGGAACTTTCATTTACAGGAGTTAGTCGAATAATGATTAAGACAAAACATCATAAATAAGTAGTTTTTTAAGTTTATTATTTTTATAGTGAAATTATTAGGAGGTTGGGGGAATGAAGAATAGTTTAATCATAATGCTTATATTTCTTTTAATGTTAACTCCTGTTCGAGAAGCTTATGGTCAAGAAGACATTGTTGATTCTTTAAAAATTGGTATTTCTCGAGATGAATTCACAATTAATCCTTATACGTATAACACTGGTTATCCAGGACTTGATATGATGCAACTTGTATATGATACGATGTTTCATTTAGATGAAGAACTATTACCTCAACCTTGGCTTGTAAAGGAATATAAAATCAGTGAAGATGCATTAACCTATGATTTTATCTTGAATGAAAATATTAAATGGCATGATGGAGAACTATTAACAGCCGAAGATATTAAGTTTACTGTTGAGTATTTCACAGAGTATCCTAAGGCGCGCTTTACAAACCCATTAAGAGTTGTAGAAAAAATAGAAGTACATGATGCAACAAGTTTAACTTTTGTTTTAAGTCAACCGGATCCAAACTTTGTTGTCGGGCCTTTATCAGACGTACCAATTCTTCCAAAGCATATTTGGAGTGAAATTACTAACCCTGATGAAGAAAGTAATCAATCAATAGGTAGTGGTCCATATGTATTTGTAGAGCATAGATCTGATCAGTTTATAAAAGTAAAGGCTAACCCTGGATATCATAAAGGAAAGCCTACAATTAACGAAATTATATTTCCTATTATTGCAGATACTACAGCAATGTTTACTGCGTTAAGAGGGAATCAACTTGACGCTATTGCACCTAGTCTTACACCTGAATTAGTCGAACAGTTTGAAAGTAATCCGAACATTAAGGTAGTAACAGGACCTGGCTTCAGTTCTACTTTATTCCATATCAACGCTTCTGAGTACCCTATGTCGGAAACAGCTTTTAGACAGGCGATAAAATATGCGATTGATCCACAATATTTAGTAGATACAGTCCTATTAGGTTATGGTCAAGTAGCCAGTCCTGGTTGGATTCATCCAGCTTCACTATTTTTTAATAATGAAGTTACACCTTATAAAACTGATGTGGATAAAGCAAAGCAATTACTAGAAGAAGCTGGATTCGTAGATAGAGATGGTGATGGGTTCCGTGAAGATCAAAATGGTGAAAAGATAGAGTTATTTTCCATTGTTCCTTCTAATAACCCTGTCAGAGTTAGAACAGGAGAAATAATTACAGAATGGTTAACGGCAATCGGCATTAACGTGAAAGTTCGAGCAATGGATAATGAAACAGCTGTTGAACGCATGTGGCCGAGTTTTGATGTAACTCAAGGAAGAGACTTTGATTTAGGTATGTTTGGGTGGTCTGCTCCAGTACAGTTAACACCTGATAGGATGATAGATTTATTTCATTCAGATCTTAGCCTGGGCTCGTTAAACCTAGGTGCCTATTCTAATTTAGAGTTTGATAATTTAGCAACAAAATTAAAAGAAGAAATTGACCCGGTAGAAAGAGAAAAAATAATTCATGAAATGCAGCTTCTAGTAGCAGACGATTTTCCAATCGCGACACTATTTTTCAACGATGTTATTAATGCATATAACCCAAATATTTATGATGGATATACATTCCAAGCAGGCAAGGGAATAATACACAAGCTATCGTTTATCACAACTGGGGACGAAAAAGAAGTACCAGGTTCATCAAACAAAGAAACACCTAAAAATACCGATCAAAAGGAAAAGAATGATACAGACATAAAAGAAAAAGGTTCTAACTCTAATAACAAACTATTTATTCTTTTAGGATTTGTTATTGTTATCGCTGCTTCTGGGTTTTATATAAAGAAAAGATCTGGATCAAGAGATAAATCAGCTTAGGAAAATATTAAAACTCTTGTAAAAGACTATATTTAGTCGAATCTTTTACGAGAGTTTTTATAATCGTATTAATTTGTAAATTAGCACAAGGAGGGAGACCATTGTCCAAGTTTCTAACTGGTAAGGTTGTTCAATATAGTCTAGTTATATTTTTAATGTTGACATTAAACTTCTTACTGCCGAGATTAATGCCAGGTGACCCACTAATTTTCCTTGCTGGTGAAGAGGTTGCATTCTTAACAACTGCAGAAAGAGAAGCCATTTTGGAGAAACATGGCTTAAATGGGTCACTCAGTCAACAATATGTCACATACGTTAAAAGCATTTTCTCAGGTGATTTCGGATATTCCTTTCAAAAGAAACAGCCTATTGTAGATTTAATTAAAGAGCGAATACCTTGGACATTACTATTAGCAGGTCTTAGCTTAGTAATTTCTACTATCCTTGGTGTTATGATTGGAGCAATATCTGCATGGAAACGTGGAACTAAAACAGATGTTAATATTTTATCCTTCATGATGTTTTTAAGTGCAATGCCTTCTTTTTGGGTTGGAATGATTCTTGTTTCTATTTTTGCAGCGAAGCTAGGTTGGTTTCCTGTTTTTGGTGGCGAAACAGCATGGGCTAACTATACTGGTTGGGAAAGAATTAAAGATGTATCTCAGCACCTTGCCCTCCCTTTACTGACACTAGTATTAATATCTGTTACTAATACATTTATGATTATGAGATATTCGATGCTAAATGTTCTTGGAGAAGATTATATTATGATGGCAAAAGCCAAGGGGCTAAAAGAAAGAGTTATAAAATATAAGCATGCGATGCGGAACGCGTTATTACCGGTAGCGACTGTATTTATGTTGAGTTTAGGATTTTTGCTTGGTGGAGCTACTGTTATAGAAACAGTCTTTGCATATCCAGGTTTAGGTCGCTTAATGTTTGAATCAGTAATAAGTAGAGATTATCCATTAATACAAGCAACATTTTTAATTATTACGTTTGCAGTTGTCATTGCAAATTTCTTGGCAGATATTCTATATCCATTATTGGATCCGAAAGTGGGGAGAAACAATGGATAAGCATAAAATGCAACATTATTGGCAAATTTTTAGTACCAATAATTTAGGATTAATCGGTGTAGGAATACTTGTAATTATTCTATTTATAGCATTGGCAGCTCCTATTTTAGCTCCATTTGACCCTAGTGAACGTGTTGGTTCACCTTTCATGAAACCAAATAGTGAATTTTTGCTAGGAACAAATGATGTCGGCCAAGATATTTTTAGTGAATTGATATATGGAACACGAATTTCATTATTAATAGGTGTTTTAGCTTCTGTATTATCCATTGGAATGGGGCTGTTAGTAGGAATTGTTGCAGGGTACTATGGTGGGAGAGTAGATTCAATTTTAATGAGACTAGTAGATTTGGTTTTAGTAATTCCATTTTTACCATTGATGATTCTATTAGCAGCGTTTATAGGACCAAGCTTTTGGAACATAATTTTTGTTATTGCTGTACTATCGTGGGCAAGTCCAGCTAGGGTTATTCGCTCTCAAGTTTTGACACTCAAGACAAAGGGGTATGTAGAGGCAGCTAAATCAATAGGCACTAAAGTTCGAGTCATTATGTCTCGACATATCCTACCTGGGGTTGTTCCAATCGCTTTATCCCAATTTGTCCTAGCGGCAAGTTCTGCAATTTTAATTGAAGCTTCCTTAAGTTTTCTTGGTTTAGGTGACCCACTAAGTAAAAGCTGGGGAACAGTACTATATTATGCTCAAGCTAGAGGGGCGTTTCTAACGGATGCATGGATATGGTGGATTCTTCCTCCAGGAATATTAATAACAACAGTGGTAATTGGCTTTGCCTTTACTGGTTACTCGATGGAAGAAATACTAAACCCTAGGTTACGGAAAGGAAGGTAAATATGAGTGATGTGTTAACAGTCGAAAATTTATCTACTTATTTTAAAACAGATAAAGGGATTGCTAAGGCAGTAGAAGATGTATCTTTTTCCGTAAAAAAAGGGGAAATGTTAGGATTAATCGGAGAGTCTGGTTGTGGAAAAACAACAGTAGCACAGTCCATTTTACGTTTAATTGAGTACCCTGGGAAAGTAGTAAGTGGCAGAGCGATATTAGATGGAAAAGATTTAATATCGGCTACAGATAAAGAATTAGAGGATAGAAGATGGAAGGAAATATCCGTAATTCCTCAAAGTGCTATGAATGCTTTAAATCCTGTTTATACAGTTGGGGACCAAATAATTGAGTCAATCTTACTTCATGTAAAAATATCAAGAAAAGAAGCTTTGAAGAGGACGAAGGACCTTTTGGAACTTGTTGGAATTGATGGGGAACGTTGGAAGAGTTACCCCCATGAATTTAGTGGAGGCATGAAGCAAAGGGTCGCAATTGCGATGGCATTATCATGTAACCCAAAACTAGTAATCTCTGACGAATCAACTACTGGACTCGACGTACTAACACAAGCACAAGTTATTGCTCTTATTAAAAAGTTACAAAGAACGCTTGACCTTTCTGTTATTTTGATTTCACATGATTTACCGATGGTAACTGCAATTTGTGATCGAATCGCCATCATGTATGCCGGGAAAATAATAGAGTGGTCAAGTACAAAAGATATTTTAGAAGATCCAAGACACCCGTACTCAAAGGGGTTAATGAATGCAACACCGGATCTAGCTCATCCGGATAAACAAGTAATCTCGATTCCTGGTAGTGTTCCTAACCTTATTAATCCACCTCAAGGTTGTAGGTTTCATCCTAGATGTCAACATGCTATGGATCGGTGTAAACAAGAAGTACCAGTGATTAAGGAGGTTAAAAAAGGCCACTATACTGCTTGTTTTTTAGAGGAGAGTGATAGTAAATGAGTGCAGATGTATTAATTCAAATAAAGAACTTAAAAAAGACATTTACAAAAAAATCTGGTTCGATTTTTAATCGTAAAATTACCAATGTACATGCAGTAAATAATGTGAATTTAGAAATAAACAAAGGTGAAATTCTAGGTATTATCGGAGAGAGTGGATGTGGTAAAACAACTACTGCTCGCATGATTATGAGGCTAATGAAAGAAACAAGTGGAGATATTATTTTTGATGGAACTAACTTAAGTGAATTAAGCGATTCCCAGACTAATAAAATGCGAAAAAAAATGCAAATGATATTCCAAGATCCATATGATACATTAAATCCTGGTATGAGGATTTTGGATATAATAATGGAGCCATTGAATGCACATGAGAAGGAACTTGCCAATGATGATAAAGTAAGTAAAGTGAAAGCAGCGGTAGAAGCTATTGATTTAAAACCTGCAGAAGATTTTATTTATCGTTATCCCCACCAATTAAGTGGGGGACAACGGCAACGTGTGGCTATTGCAAGGGCTATCATCTTAGAACCTTTATTTATTGCTGCAGATGAACCAACCTCTATGTTAGATGTTTCCGTTAGAGCAGGAATATTAAATGCTCTACTTTCTCTGAAGAAAAAAATGGGGCTAACGATGATGTTTATTACACATGATTTAGCAACTGCAAGTTATATGTGCGATCGAATAGCTGTTATGTATCAAGGAAAGGTAGTGGAAATTGGTCCAACCAAGAAAATAATTAATAATCCATCCCATCCATATACAAAGGCATTGGTTTCCGTAGTGGCTGATTTGAACTATTTTATCGAAAATAAAGAAAGTATTATTCTAGATGGGGAAGTTGATGCAACCATCGTACATCAAGGATGTCCATTTGTAAGTAGATGTCCACACCAAGAAACATCGTGTCATTCTCATGCTCCAGAATTAGAGATTATTGAAAATCACCATTATGTATCATGTCACTGTCACATCGATATTAATGAACAGAAATATCCAGTATCTTTATAATGATTCTTGTAACTTATAATAAAAAGAGAAGAAAAAGGATTTTATCATTTTTCTTCTCTTTTGCTAGTTTAAGAGTTTGAAATCTTTATGTGCTTTCTTGTTTTTGTTCAAAAGATGAATCCATCCACTCATCTTTCGTAAACCTTCTCCATAATAAAAGTGCTCGAAAGAAGTTATCTAAACCAATCGCAATCCATACACCTGCAATACCCCACCCTAATGAAATACCTAACACATATACACCTATTGTCCGGATAGCCCATATTCCAATAGTAGTGATATACATAGGATATTTTGTATTTCCACCACCTTGGAAAACGCCTGTAAGAACTAGTACTACGGCCAACAAAGGTTGAATGAATGCATCAATTTGTAGGGCTATACGTATCTCACTTATAACTTGCAAATCATTTGTAAACAACTGTCCTAGCCATCCTGCTGAAAGGAATAATATGATCCCTATAATAGTCATAGTTATCATGGAGAGGAAAGTAATTATAAAGCCAACCTGTTTTGCTTGCATATACTGTCCAGCCCCTATATGTTGGGCAATCAATATAGTTGCAGCAGTTGCAAAACCATAGCCAATCATATAGGAAAAGACTTCAATACTTCCAGCGATCTGATGAGCTGCAAAAGTATTAGTTCCAAGTTGTATAATAAAGCCAAAATATAAAACTTGACCAATTCTCATAACCAATCGTTCAGCAGCAGCAGGACCTCCCATTGTTAAAAGGCTAATCTGAATTTCTTTGTTAGGCTGCCAATCATTCTTATTAAAAATTACAATTTTTGTTTCCGATTTTCTTAAATGATTCCACAATAATAGAACACCAATCAGCCTTACAATAACTGTAGCAATTGCGGCACCTATAATCCCCATGCTTGGAATAAATAAAAAGCCAAAAATAAAAATATAATCCAGGAAAATGTGTATGACATTAATCCAAATGCTTACTTTCATCGGTGTTTTTGTATCACCCGTACCTCTAAGTATACTACTTAAGACAAACATTAAGGATATAAGTATGGAAGGAATAGCTACAATTTGAAAATAGATAGTACCAAGCGAGAGAACATGATCATCTGCTCCCATTAATTTTAATATAGGTGACGCAAATAACAGAGTGAATATCCCAAAAAACAAACCTACAATAATAGATAATAAAATTGCTTGTTGTGCATATTTTTTAGTTTTGATTGTATCATTTGCTCCAGTATATTTTGCGATAAAAATATTAGCTGCAACTCCAATGGACATAAATATTGCAAAATAAACTAATAAAATTGCATTGGTTATTCCTACAGCTGATACTTCAGCTAATCCAATTTTGGATAAGAAAAAGGTATCTACAAAACCAATCACCGTTTGGAAAAAATTCTCGATAATAGCAGGGATAGAAAGAGCTAAAATAATTTGAACTTGCTTTAATAGGGGAGTATTTTCATGAAGGTTGTTATTCAAAGTTTTTCATCTCCTTTAAGTAGAGTATGAATCGTATTTGCATGTCTCCTTTATTAATTTTCTATCTTAATTATATGCCTATAGGGGGTATGGGTACAACAAGTTTTTTTATAATATATAGTAAAATAAAAAGGAATTTCTTTACATTCTATAATAGGTTTTCTATAATTTTAGTATCTTTGAATCAATTTCATAATTACGGTTCGTTTAGTGAAAAATGAATATTTTCCCTAAAAAAAGCATAGGGTGTTCATTTATTGATGTGTTTTTTTTAGAATAAACATTCTTATAATTCGTTTTTAAGTGTAGTAATCATACGTTATGAAACGGACTCCTTTGTTTAAGAGAAAAATAAGCTAATTATATATATCTATCATACTATTGGGAGTTGAAAAAATGGAAAATAAAAACGTGGCTAACAATGAAAATATTAACTGTAAAGATGATCTTCATGGACATGTACCGGAAGCTTTAAAGCAAAACTTAATGAAACGTTTGAATAGAATTGAAGGTCAAGTAAGAGGAATAAAAGGAATGATTGAAAGAGATGTATACTGTGATGATATATTGAATCAAATGTCTTCTGTGCAATCGGCCTTGAATGGAGTTTCACGTTTGCTATTAGAAAGTCATTTTAAAACTTGCGTAATAGAAAGATTGAATAAAGAAGAATATGAAGTTGTGGAAGAGTTTATGAAAACAGTTGCCAAGTTAGTTAAATAAACATTAGGGTTTAAAGTAGAAACAAGGAAGTGTTATGAACCTTGAACACTTCCTTGTTTTCTTTACGGTGTTCATTTCTCCCGCTTTTGGTTGAGATATTACCCCATATTCTTTTTAATTCCACTTATAGACAAATACTTGTGGAAAGAAGAGTAAGGTTCCTTTTTGTGGCCTTTTCTATTTTTGAAAAAATATTAAGAGAAGTTAAGTTGCTTCTTCTTTTATGGTTAGTTTTCATCTTATTTGCTGTTTGGTACACATATCCAAAATGAGTTAACAGAACTATTGAAGAAGGAATTAACTTTGCGAATCTTATTATGAAAAGCTTCTTAGTTGATAATAAACTAGAGGAATAGATAGGAGGGATAGTATGATGAGGAAATTATTAAGTTTAGTAGCTTTCTTGTTACTTATTTTTAATATGTCAGGGTGTAATAAAGATATAAACATTAGTCCACATGTCACCGTTAACGGTGAAGATGTAAGTACCATTTACCATGTAGGAGCAGGGGAGCTCGACGAAGATAAATATGCTGCACCACGTTTTACTGAGCATATTGAGGTGATGGAAGTAAAACCGGGTTCTTTAGTAGAGGTTATGTATATCGACGTGCCAAAAAGAGTCTATATTCATGCATGGTTAAATGATGAACTGAAAGTAAAAGAGGAATTAAAAGATGTTTCTTCTTCCTTACAGTTTAGTGCCCCAATGCAAGAAGGAACGTACATATATAGAATTGCCTCTAGATGGAACTTTCGAACTGCGAGTAATACGGTGTTTGTTTTAGAAGTGAAAAATAATTAGATGATAATAATAAGCAAACGAACCTTTGTGGTAGTTTAACTTTTTGGAGGTAATATGTCTATTTTATTGTTTTTTCTCATTCTAATGCCGCTTAGTATCCTTATACATGAATTAGGTCATGCGATCATTCCTACTTATTTTCCAAAAATCGTGTAGCAATTGTATTAGGGAATATTTCGAAATTAGAACAAAACAAAATCAAATTTCGCTCGGTAGAATTCGTTTTTACTTTTCTCTTTCTATACAAGGGTATTGCTACGCAGACTTGACTACTTTATCAAAATCTAAAAAAGTATTGTTCTTTTTATTCGGGGCGTTAGCTAGTCTACTGCTGAGTATTATCGCTTTTGTTTCTTTAAGTTCCATTGGGCATCCGATTCTTCGTGAAGTTATCGTATATACGGCTAACTTCAACTTCATATGTTTCTATTAACTATTATTCCGATAAAATATCCGAAATGGTATTTATATGCAGGGAGAAAAAGTGATGGGTTACAAATAGTGGAATGTCTTAAGGAAAAAAAGATGGCGGCATAAGTTAATTTCTAAACAACTTGAGGAGGTAGCATAATGAGTAAAGACAAAGTAATTGGTTGGTTCATGTTATGGGGATTAATCTTACTATTTGAATTAATTTGGCTATATGCTCAATCTGCAAATACATATAATTATGGCGCACTAATTTTTATTGTAACGCTAATCTTTGTAACGGTGTCCGTCGGGGCAGTCGGACTTACCATCTTAATCAAATTTAGCAAAAGTGATATAGACGATAAAGAGGAAAGTGGATGAGAACTTTCCTCTTTTCTATTCCTAATTATTGGATTACTAAATGTTTTCCAACCACCCTGAAAGTTCTCCATCCTTACAGTTTAAATATTTACTTCTAGAAGATGTAACATCCACTAAAAAATACGTGTCTTTTCGATCAAAACAAGCCATCAAATACTTCTCAAGTACATCAATATCCTCAGTTGTTTTTACTAAAAAAGCAGTATCATGAACATTTTTTATATCGTAGAGTTTGGCCAATCGTTCATCTATGCAGTTATTTGTCCATTCTTGCTTACTAGCACATTCATATGTAAATAAGTATATACGATTCAATTTTTTCATTCCTTTCCTCTTAATATAATCATAACAAACGAAGCGAAGGGAATAAAACAGAACGATCATATGGATAGCTAATTATTTCATACTAAAAAAAGTGCGGTTCAACAGTCAAAGGAACCGTACTTTAATCACTTTTCTAAGACAAAGTGTAGTTCATAAGGCGAATGAACCGTACTTTAATCAATTCTCTAAGACAAAGTGCCGTTCAACAGGGGAATGAACCGTACTTTAATCACTTTTGTAAGACAAAGTGTAGTTCATAAGGCGAATGAAATGTACTTTAATCACTTTTCTAAGACAAAGTGTAGTTCATAAGGTGAATGAACCGTACTTTAATCAATTCTCTAAGACAAAGTGCCGTTCAACAGGGGAATGAACCGTACTTTAATCAATTTCCTAAAACAAAGTGCCGTTCAACAGGGGAATGAACCGTACTTTAATCAATTTCCTAAAACAAAGTGCCTTTCAACAATCAAATGAACCGTACTTAAATCACTTTTCGAAGACAAAGTGTCGTTCATAAGGCGAATGAACCGTACTTTAATCAATTCTCTAAGACAAAGTGCCGTTCAACAGGGGAATGAACCGTACTTTAATCAATTTCCTAAAACAAAGTGCCGTTCAACAATCAAATGAACCGTAATTTTATCACTTTTCTAAGACAAAGTGTCGTTCATAAGGCGAATGAACCGTACTTTAATCAATTTCCTAAAACAAAGTGCCGTTCAACAGTCAAAGGAACCGTACTTTAATCGTTTTTCTAAGACAAAGTACCGTTCATCAGTCAAATTTCAACTTTTTTCTTTCAAGAATTGTGTAACTTCCTCCGCTGGAACTGGTTTACTAAAGTAATATCCTTGAAACTGTTTGCATCCCATACTCTTTAGTATTTCTAGTTGTTCCTTTGTTTCTACGCCTTCTGCTACCAAATCAAGTTGTAAACTTCTTGAAAGAGAGATGATGGAAAATACGACGGTTTTATTTGCTCCTTCATTGTTCAATTCCTTTACAAACTCTCTTGGAACTTTTAAAGCATGTATGGGCAGTTTTACTAAGTATGCGAGCGATGAGTAGCCTGTACCGAAATCATCAATGGACACTTGAATACCTAGATCGGTAATTTCATTTAACTTTTGGATGGTATCTTCATTACTGTACATAGCAATTGCTTCCGTTATTTCTAGTTCTATGAGCGCTGGATTAATTTTCGTTTCTAATAATATTTCTTTTAACATGTCTACAAAACCTGCTGATTGAAACTGTTTAGGTGATATGTTGACAGCTACTTTTATTTTCAATCCAATATCTTGCCATATCTTCCCCTGTGAGCAAGCTTCTCGTAAAACCCACTCGCTAATAGGGCCTATCAGATTCATGTTTTCCGCTATTGGAATGAAGGAAAGAGGAGGTATCAAACCTTTTTCAGGGTGATTCCATCGAATCAGTGCCTCTACACCATATGCTTTCCCACTTTTTGAGTTCATTTGCGGTTGATAGAATAAAGTGAATTCATTGTTTTGAATAGCATGGAAAAGATCTTTTTCAATCATAAATTTATTCTTTGATTCATCTTGCATTTCTTCCTCATACACCTGATATTGATTTTTACCTTTTGATTTTGACTCATACATTGCGATATCTGCTTTTTTCATTAATGATAAAGGAGTGGTAGGTGCATGATCATATGTATAAAATGCAATACCAATACTTGCTGTTGTACGGAAATCCGTTCCTTTTATATTATAAGGAAAACTTAGCTGTTCAATAATACGATTTGATATATTCAACACTTCCGATTCCTGCTGACAACTTGATATTAACAACGTAAATTCGTCTCCACCTTGTCTAGCAACTATGTCACCTTCATTCACACAAGTAAGTAGGCGCTTAGATACTGCGTAAATTAGTTCATCACCTGCATCGTGCCCTAATGTGTCATTAACAAGTTTAAATCGATCTAAATCTAAATACATAACAGCTGTCATTCCCTGATTTTCATGCACCGCTTGAAGCTGTTGGGCCAACTTCTCTTCGAAAAAAGCTCTGTTTGGAAGTTTTGTTAAAGAATCGTGATGAGCTAAATAATTGTATTGTTGTATTAGTCTTTTGTTTTCTACTAAAACGACTACTTGTCTAATAAACACAATAATAATGGCAATAAACGTACCAACATTTATGGCTTCCGTATTTGTATTTCCAGTCTTAATCAATACTATTAACAGTAAGGCGATGCTTGCGTATGGTAACGCAATTTCCATAAACTCTCGTTTCAACTTGCTTCCTTTTTTCTTACGTGTGTGTTTGCTACTTTTCTCTTCGAAATAAAAACTGGATATCCCTACAAGTAATAATGAAGCGGTGAAAAGTGGATCAATTAAACTACCAGTATCATAGTTACCTGTCACTAATAAATACAAGTAGCTAGAGTCAGCAACGATTTGAAAGACTAGTCCTAACAGGATAATAAAAAGCCCTTTTCGCAACTTTGTAAAATTCTCACTTAAATAAAGAGTGATGATGACGGAAGCTAGCAATAAAAGACCTCCAATTGGATATCCCAGATAAACAAATAAAAATACACCGTCTATATCTGAATCTAGAACTAACTTGTGAATCAGAAAGTGATAGCTTAGTGTAGTTGCTACTGTCATGATAATCAGTATTTCAAATACAAATCGTATTCCTCTAAAAATTCTTCCTTCCGAAAACCATAAAAAGATAAAACCTATTAAGAAAAATATTATTTGCAACATATAAAATAAATCAGGGGAACCTGGGAATGGTATTTCTGTCCTTAAATATACTTCATAATAACTCCATGCGATTTCTGCTAGAAAATAACTAAAACATCCAGCTGATAAAAGAATTAAAAAAGGTTTTGAGATTTGTTGTTTTATTCTTGTTGCGCGAAAAAGCCATATGGAAGCTAACAATGGAGCAAGAAGGGAAAATAGATTACGAACGACAACGATGTAAGAATTTTCGTCGTTTCCAAAAAACAGAACAACGTAATAACTTAATATATAAGTAGTAATAAAAAAAATTAACAACTTTTGTTTGGAAAACAACACGAGATTCACCTTCTGAATAGGTATTTAGAACTATACTGATATTCTACTACATTTCGACAAGATATTACATATATGTTCTCTATAGTGGTGTAATTATTTACTTAAGAGTAAAGTTGTAAAAGGGAAAAAATGTTATATTGGTGAAATAAGTGTAGAATTCTATATTTTCCTTTCTGAAAAAATTTATTATTAAAATGCAACTTTTTCAATACTCGTTCGACTATAGAGGTACAAAAAAGAACAGGAGGTGCACGGTTGACTTGGGAGGATCTTTATTTAGAATATAGCGGTAAGATTTATCGATACATATTACTTATGGTAGGAAATGAAGAAACAGCAGAAGATTTAACGCATGACACTTTTGTTAGAGTTGATAAGGCCATTAAAACGTATAAAGGAAATGCTAGTTATTATACATGGCTAGTCTCGATAGCCCGAAATGTAACATATGATTATTGGCGGAGAAAGAGGAAGATTCGCTTTCTTCCATTAGGGAAAAAAGAAGCCGCAGTCAGTCGTGACTTTCCTGAGGAGTTACTTTTAAAAGAAGAAGAAATACAAGAGCTTTACTTTGCAATAAGGAATTTAAAATGGAACTACAAAGAGGTAATCGTACTAAGGAAAATACAAGGACTATCAATAGAAGAAACAGCAATGGCGCTTGGTTGGTCCATCAGTAAAGTAAAATCTACTCTACAAAGAGCGTTGATTGCATTAAAGGAAGAAATAGAAGTTCAACAAAGGAAAGGGGGACTTCATGATGGACAAAAAAACGTTAAGTAATCATACACCAGACAATCACTTTTCTAAGTTGGGTGAATGGGAACGAAGGGAGGAGAGAAAAGAGGCAACGAGAAAGAAGATCGAAGCCACAATAAAGAGACAAAGATTTTCTTTTCGTCCTTATGTCGCTACAAGTGTAACCGTCGTTTTGTTTGCAATTCTATTAATTTCTTTTTTACCAGTACTAAACAATAGTGAACTGGGGCAAAGCCAAGTAACAGAAGAAAAGATAAAAATGGAAGGGAAATTAATAGAAGAATATTTTATGGTGGAACCGACACAGTTGATTAATAGACAAGTATTAATTGCAAGAGTATATGAAACGCAAAGAGAGATGAATTTTGGGAGCAATTTTTTCAAAAAGATTGGAGATGTAACGGTTCAGTATGAAAAAATAGAGCTAACAAATAGGGATAAACTAAATATGGCTTTTCATTTCGAAGGAGTTACTTATACTATCCAATACTTTTTAGATGAGAATAATGATGAACAAGAAGCCTTCCAATTTGCTGAAGAAGTAATTAATAAGGTGAAAAGTAAGGAGATGTAAGGAGGGAAAGCTTTGTTAAGGTACCTTTTGATTTCGATAAGAGAAAGATGGGCAACAATGAGTCTAGTTATCCTAACTTTATTCACTGTTGGAATTGGCTAACAATGGTCCCAAACAATTTCGGAACGTATTAGTATTCAAGCCAAAAGCGATTTAGAAGAAAATTGGCGTTATCAATATGATATTTTAGTTCTACCTAATAGCATGGACCAGGACTTAGCGTTAGAAGGCGGTTGGATACCACCACAGTCAAGTATATCTTCCTATGGTGGTATCTCTTTTGAAGAGCTTGAAATAATTCGAGAAATTTCAGGTGTTAAAGTCGCAGCTCCATTATCATTAATTGGCTTTTATGAAGGAGCAGGGATCTCCACACAGGCTGCTAATGCAGAAAAAGGCTATTTTTATATTATTAATATGGAAAAGAAAGTGAATGATGGATTAAGTGATCATATTGTAAGTTCATCTAACTTTCTAACATACTATTACGAAGAGGAAATGGAAGACTCCCTCATTTTTCAATCTTACAATAAAGAAAAAAATATTCCAGAGGGTTTTCGAGTTCAAGTTCCACCCATGGGGCATTTAAGGTATCCAAATGAATTACTAATTGTAGCAATTGATCCTGAAGCGGAAGAGCAAATCTATTCATTCGAAGAAAGTATGGAAGGGGGACTTTCCTCTTTAATTGAAGCAAAAATCAACCACTCTTCACAACCTACTTTGCCATTTATTGCACTAATTAACCAAGAGTACGAAGTAGAAGAAACGTTAAAAATTTTGAAAATAGATATTCCTTCTGAAGTTACAGAAGATGATTTAACCGAAGGTACGGAAACCTATCTAAGAAGTCTTCCATATGAGGAAATTGTAAATATCACTATTCCAACCTTTTCGCCTGAATGGCGACACAAAAATACCAATCTTTATGTAGAGAATGATAGTTACATAGAAGACCCAATCGGTATTGCGCCGTTCTCAACATTTTATAAATATAGCCCTTTAAAATATCGTGTGTTATCTGAACAAGCAGGAACGATTCCAGAAATACTGGTAGAGCAAGTACCACCACCATCTTTCAAAGCATTCAGTATTGATTTTCCGACCTACAGAACTCTGTTTGATGAGAATGAGGATTTGCATTTAACACCTAATATAGTTGGTTATTATGATCCGGGGAAAATAATACCGTTATATGAACAAGCATGGGAGATTGGTGACCCTGTAGACATATATACACCTTACCATAGTATGATTATGGAAGACGGTGATGGAAACAAAATTCCACATTCTCCACTACTTCCTTTACCTATAAAAAGTACATACTATCCTGGTGCGCCAGATATGCTTACTACAATTAATGCAGCCAGAATCTTTTATGGAGAAACACCACCACTATCCTCCATAAGAGTCGTAGTAGATGGAGTGAGTGATCGAACTGCAGATAGTCAACGAATTATCGAGGATGTTGCAAAACAAATAATAGATAAAACAGGACTGAGAGTAGAAATAATGTTAGGATCTGCTCCAGGAAAAGTACATGTTCAGTTAGAAGGAACGGAAGAAGGACAGGTTGGGAAAGTAGAAGAAGCATGGCAACAACAAGGAGTTAGTTGGACAATAGAGGAGCAAATTGAGGGAACGAATAAATATCTTTTCTACTATATACTTTTTATGAGTCTAATTTTCTGCTATACAGTAAACACTCATAGTTTGTTAAAACGATCAAAGGAGTTTGCTATGCTCCGAGCTATTGGCTGGTCACGTAAAAAAATAGGAATAACTTTATTTTTGGAAGTATTGGTTCTCACTTTTATTTCCATTGTCTTATTAGTTTGTGTAAGTGCATTTAATAGGATGCTAGATTCACATGAATATCTCTTAATATGGGCAGTTTTATTTTTACTTACAGCGATTGGATATGTGTCTGGTAGTGTAAAAGTACTTACTGTTTCACCGAGAGAAGGGCTGCATGGTGAAACAAGGCAAAAGTCCAAAAGAAGAGGCATTGGAATAAGTGGACTTGAATCATTTATTTTACATCAAATGCTAAGAAGACCGTTTCGCTTCGGATTACTAGTAATAATGATTGCCATAACAACACATATGATTTTATTATTTGTAACTACTCAGCAAAGTATGTCAGACATTCTGTTTTTAAGCTTTTTAGGTGAAACCATTGATATGAAGTTAGAGTCCTATCAACGAACTTTCTTGTATGTTGGAATTATGTTATCCGTATTGAGCATTGGGTTTATTTTAGCTTTAAGTATTGTAGAACGAAGTAGTGAATGGACACTTTTTCGATCAATCGGTTGGTCGAGAAGTAAAATACAAATGTTTTTGTGCTTAGAAGTCGGTGTAATTGGATTTGCGGGAGGAATATTAGGTACTTCAGGTGCTGGGCTTATGATAAATATATTTACGCAAACTTCATTGCCTGCTTGGTATTACATCGGTGCATTCCTTCTGCCTACATTAGCATTAGTGTTTTTCGCATTAATAGTAGTTCGTATTTTTGGTGGGAAGTCTAATGTTTTAAACGGTCACTACTCAGCTTAGGAGGGAAACAAATGATTGAAGTAAAAGGTATATCTAAATCCTATCAGGTAGGAGAAGAAAGTATATGCGTCCTAAACAATGTATCCCTTCATATAGAAGCGGGCAGTTACGCTTCCATTGTGGGACCATCTGGCTCTGGAAAGTCAACTTTGATGCATATTGTTGGTGGCCTAGAAACTTTTAATGATGGGGAAGTAAGGATAGATGGAGAAGAAATAAATAAGTTAAACGATGCAAGGCTTTCAACATTTAGGAAAGAAAAGATAGGGTTTATTTTTCAACAGTTTCAACTACTTTCTACTGCCACAGCTTTAGAAAATGTTATGATGCCACTTTTATCATTCTTTAGCTCTAAAGATGTAAAGTATAGGGCAGAAGAAGCTTTGCAGAAAGTAGGACTTTCGCATAGAAAGCATCACTTACCATCAAGAATGTCCGGTGGAGAGCAGCAAAGAGTAGCAATTGCAAGGGCGTTAGTTACTAACCCGAGAATTTTATTGGCAGATGAGCCAACTGGAAACTTAGATTCAGACACAGGGAATTCTATCATCAAGTTAATGGAAGAAATTCACGATTTAGAAAATGTGACAATTATGATGATAACACACGATATGTCCATTGCAGAGCGTGCGGATAGAGTAGTTAAAATATTGGATGGTAGAATTGTTAGTTAACTTTTGTAAAAGTGCATTTTAATCTATATATTGCTGTTGAAAAATGTGTCCTTACTTATAAGGGCACATTTTGTCTTTACAAAAACTTAACAAAGTATCGGTTGAAATTAGTATATAAGTGTTTTATTATATAAGTGCTTGATTATATGTTTATATCTTTTTTATTTCATTCATAACATAACAGATTTAATACAAAACTAAGTGTGGAGGTGTTATTATGCAAACTACTTCAGTGGAACTTGAGAAAGCAGCGACTTTATTAAAGTTATTAGGTGATAAAACAAGGCTCACAATGGTAAAAATTATGGACTCACATGATTGCTGTGTTTGTGAATTTGTCGAGATTTTTAAAATGAGTCAACCAGCTATTAGCCAGCATGTGCGTAAATTGAAAGATGCTGGGGTAGTGAATGAATCAAGACGAGGGCAATGGATTATTTATTCTTTAAATAAATCAAGTGAACTTTATCCGCTTGTAAAAGATTTACTGAACCATCTCCCAAATCAAGATGAGAAATTAACAGAATTAGAAAAGCAGGGACTAAGAATCTCTTGTGAATAATAGGGGGAAACAACATGACAGCGACAATTCTCGCATCATTGATCTTTTTACTTACGCTAACGTTTGTTATTTGGCAGCCAAAAGGATTATCCATAGGATGGTCAGCAATTGGTGGAGCAATATTAGCGTTAGCGGTAGGTGTTGTTGATTTTTATGACGTAATAGATGTTACATCGATTGTATGGAATGCGACCTTAACATTTATCGCCATCATTATTATCTCACTCATACTAGATGAAATTGGATTTTTTGAATGGTCTGCACTTCATATGGCTCGCCTTGCAAAAGGTAGTGGTGTAAGAATGTTTGTTTATGTATCTTTACTAGGAGCTGTTGTAGCGGCATTTTTTGCAAATGATGGAGCGGCATTAATCTTAACGCCAATCGTTCTCGCGATGGTTCGAAATTTGAACTTTAACGAAAAAATGATTTTTCCATTCATCATGGCAAGTGGATTTATTGCAGATTCTACGTCGTTACCATTTGTTGTGAGTAACTTAGTAAACATCGTATCAGCTGACTTTTTTGGCATCGGATTTGTTGAATATGCAACTCGTATGTTTGTACCGAACTTGTTTTCATTAGTAGCAAGTATTTTAGTTTTATACTTATTTTTTAGAAAAAGCATACCGAAAGATTATGATATGTCACAGCTAAAAGAACCTGTGGAAGCTATTCGAGATCCTAAAATGTTCAAGTTATCTTGGTATGTCCTAGCGGTATTACTTGTAGGGTATTTCGCAAGTGAGTTTATAGGTGTACCAGTATCATTTGTAGCGGGAATTATTGCCATTTTCTTCTTACTAATGGCTAGAAGAAGCCCGGCTGTTAATACAACAACAGTTGTAAAAGGTGCACCTTGGGCGATTGTATTTTTCTCGATTGGTATGTATGTCGTTGTTTATGGATTAAGAAATGTTGGATTAACTAACGTGTTAACAGATGTGATTCAATGGACTGCTGATCAAGGTTTTTTTGCCGCAACGATTGGTATGGGCTTTATCGCAGCGATTCTTTCTTCATTCATGAATAACATGCCAACCGTGATGATTAATGCACTGGCAATTACAGATACGAATACGACTGGTGTCCTAAGAGAAGCATTAATATATGCAAACGTAATTGGTTCTGACTTAGGGCCGAAAATTACTCCAATTGGATCATTAGCTACGTTATTATGGCTACACGTACTCTCGTTAAAAGGCGTGAAAATCTCATGGGGAACTTACTTTAAAGTAGGTATCGTCCTAACCATCCCAACATTGTTCATTACATTGGTTGGTTTATATATGTGGTTGCTTATCATTCACTAATAAATTTTCCTTCAAGTTGTAGTATGAAAGGAAAGTTTGTGTAAAGCTTTAAAATTTTCATATCAATACAAAGTTGTTGTAAGCACGAGGTGTGAGACTCCTGCGGGATTAGTGTGTCAAGGGAGACCCCACAGGCGCCGCGCGCCGAGGAGGCTCCCGAGACCACCCGCGGAAAGCGAACACCTCGTGCTTACAACAACGGTTAGTACCCTGTAATTGTAATAAATTTGTAAGGGTAACTTTCACAAACAAAGGAGCTAATTCAAATGAGCAAAAAATCAATTTACTTTTTATGTACTGGAAACTCTTGCAGAAGCCAAATGGCAGAAGGTTGGGCGAAAAAATATTTAGGAAACGAGTGGGATGTTTACAGTGCTGGATTAGAAGCACACGGCTTAAATCCAAATGCAATTAAAGCTATGGAAGAAGCTGGAGTAGATATTACTGGACACACTTCAGATGTAATTGATCCGAAAATTTTAGACAATGCAGACTTAGTAGTAACACTTTGTGGCCATGCAGCAGACCACTGTCCAGTAACACCACCTCACGTAAAAAGAGTTCATTGGGGATTTGATGACCCTGCGAAAGCGGAAGGAACAGAAGAGGAGAAGTGGGCTTTCTTCCAGCGAGTGCGTGATGAAATTAAAGAACGTATCGAACGTTTTTCTAAAACGGGCGAATAATACAATCAATGTAGCCAAGGGAACATTCTCTTGGCTTTCCTATTATAAGAAAATTAGGAGGTAAAGGTAATGAGTAAAATTGAAATTTATGACCCAGCAATGTGCTGTTCTACTGGAGTTTGTGGCCCAAGTGTGGACCCAGAACTAACTAGACTTGCATCTGCTGTTTATTCTCTAGAAAAAAAGGGCTTTGATATTAAACGTTATCAATTAACAAACGATCCGGATAAATTTACGGAAAACAGTGAAGTAAACGCATTACTTCATGAAAAAGGTCCAGATGCTTTACCAGTCATCTTACTAGATGGAAAAGCTGTAAAAGTAGGAACATACCCAACAAATGAAGAACTTGCTGACTGGTTGCAAGTAACACCAGAAGAGTTAACAGAAAAACCGCGTATTCGATTATCATTAAACATGAAAAAATAAGGAAGAAAGAAGTGAAATTTCAATGTTTCCATCTTTTCAACCAACGGAGATAGTAAGTACGCCATTTTTATTTTTTACAGGTAAAGGTGGAGTTGGAAAAACGTCCACTGCAAGTGCAACGGCGGTCGCGTTAGCAGACAGTGGAAAAAAGGTGCTTTTAATTAGCACAGATCCAGCTTCAAACCTACAAGATGTTTTTGGTGTCGAGTTAACCAATACACCTCAATCTATCCCAACTGTAAGTAACTTATATGCGAGCAATTTAGACCCAGAGGAATCTGCTAGGCTGTATCGTGAAAAAGTAGTAGGGCCTTATAGAGGGAAATTGCCAGAAGCTGTAGTTGCGACAATGGAAGAGCAATTATCAGGAGCATGTACGGTTGAAATCGCTGCTTTTGATGAGTTTACTAGTCTATTGACAGACTCGGGAATTGTATCTAATTATGACCATATTATTTTCGATACTGCACCTACAGGACACACTCTTCGATTACTACAATTACCGACTGCTTGGAGCGGTTTTTTAGAAGAAAGTACGCATGGAGCTTCATGTTTAGGTCCTCTTTCTGGACTAGGTGATAAAAAAGATGCTTACGGAAAAACAGTAGCTGAGCTGTCTGATGAGAGCAAAACGACATTAGTGCTTGTAACAAGGCCAGAGCAATCTTCTATTATGGAAGCGAGTAGGGCATCGGAAGAGTTAAGAGAAATTGGCATGCAAAATCAACTGTTGATTGTAAATGGCCTTTTAACGGAAAGAGTAGAAGAGGACGAAGTTTCTACTGCTTTCTATAATAGACAAAGGGAAGCTTTCAGTATGTTACCTAAGTCATATCTCCAAAAAAACACTTACAGTTTACCGTTTGTTTCGTATCCTTTAACCGGTGTAGATAACTTAAGGAAACTTTTTCGTAATGAAGATGTCTTAGTGGAAAAGGTTTTAATAGAAAGCAATATAGAGCTACCAGGATTGAAGGATGTTATTCAAGATTTCTCAGAGAGTAATAAGAGAATCATTTTTACAATGGGTAAAGGTGGAGTAGGGAAAACGACGATTGCATCTGCTATTGCAGTAGGATTAGCAGAAAAAGGACACCGAGTTCATTTAACAACAACCGATCCAGCTAGTCACGTCCATTATCAGTTCCAACAAAGCGCCTTGAATGAGAAGCTAACTATTAGTAGTATAGACCCTAAGCAAGAAGTGGAAGCATATAAGTCAAAAGTTATGGAAAAAGCGGCTCCTGATTTAGATGAAGAAGGACTAGCCTATTTACAAGAAGACTTAAATTCTCCATGTACAGAGGAAATTGCAGTATTTCGTGCATTTGCGGATGTGGTAGCAAAGTCAGATAATGAAATAGTTGTCATAGATACGGCTCCAACAGGACATACGCTACTGCTGCTTGATGCTGCTCAGTCTTATAGCAAGGAAATTTCTAGGTCTACAGGAGAAGTGCCAGAAAGTGTAACAAAACTACTTCCAAAACTAAGAAATGAACAAGAGACGGCTGTTGTAATTGTAAGTTTAGCTGAAGCAACGCCAGTGTTAGAAGCAGCCCGATTGCAAGAAGACTTAAAGCGAGCCAGCATTCAACCTACATGGTGGGTCATGAATCAGAGTATGTATGCAACAGGAACAAAAGACCCAGTATTGAGTGGAAAAGCAGCTTCGGAACTCTTTTGGTTACAAAAGGTGAGCGACGAACTAGCTGAGAAGTGTGCCATCGTACCATGGATGAAAGAAGAAAAAATAGGCTATGAAAAATTAAAAGACTATTCCCATTAGGAGGAACATCAATGGATAACAAAAACTATCATGAACTTATTAAAGGTCGCATTTTTATAGGTGGAGCAGATGACGTACAAGATATGTTGAATAACGAAAAAGTAGACGTTGTGTACGATTTACGTGCGGAAGCGCCAAATGAAGAGGTTACGTACACTCGCTTGCATAGCCCGATTGTAGATGATGCAGCAGATCAAGATGAATCCATTAAGACTTCTGTTGATCACGTTGTAAAAGCATACAACGAAGGAAAGAATATTTACTTCCATTGTCAAGGAGGCAGCAATCGTACAGGTACAGTCGCAATCGGCACATTGCTATCCTTAGGCGAAGCTACTACAATGGAAGAGGCAGAGAAAATTGCTAAAAAAGCTCGTCCAAAAATTAACGTAAAACCTGAAATGAAAGAAGCTTTAGGGAGAGTTTACGGGAAATAAGAGGGGAATGGATTTTACATGTTACAGATAACAGATAATGCGAAAGAAATGATTCAAACTGTATTGAAAGAAAATGGAGCGGAAGGAATTCGCTTGTTTGAAGTAGATGGGTGCTGTGGACCACAGTTTGCTCTTTCACTTGATGCACCAGAAGAAAACGATCACGTTGAAACAATCAACGGAGTTGTAGTTGCGATGGAAGAACACATTGTGAAAGTGGAAGGACTAGTTTTAGATCTAGAAGAATCGGAAAATGGCACAGGCTTAGTGTTAATTGGTGCGGATGGTTGTTGCTAGTAAGTACTCATATAATATTTAAAAAGAGTAGTCACAGCTGAATTTGGCCTTTGACTACTCTTTTTATTGTTTTCTCTGTGCGCGCCAAGAAATGTGAATGGACACAATCTCTATAATTCCTTGCCGCAATTCATCACTTTCGAAACAAACAACACAACTCTTCCGACAACAGATTATTAATTTCTTTTTGATTTAGATCGTAATAACTCCACGTTCCACGTGTTTCCTTCGTAATAATCCCTGCATCTAGCAAAATCTTTAAATGATAAGATAACTTCGACTGCGCCATACCTATCATAGGCGCTAAATCACAAACACACATTGCACCTTTTTCCGTTAAAATGTTCATAATTTGTAGACGTTTTTTATCAGCAAGAGCTTTAAACTTACTTTCATACGAAGCGAAGATTTTATCTTTCGAGATGTCCTGTATAAAGATTTCTTGTTTCATAAAATCACCTTCTTCAAAGTATTAATCAAATTTTATTGATACTTATATCGTATGTTTTATGGCATTAGAAGTCAATGTGTAATGTGGAATTTCAAATAATTTAAAGGAAATGGAATTCAAATGTAGAAATGTAAGGGATAGTTAATCAATAAAGGAGTTCATAGTATGTTTCAAATATTCGATACTAATGACTTAGAAAAAACCTCTTTCATACATAATGAAGTCCAGTACAATATCATTCACCGAATATTAGAAGGTGACAATGCCATAAGATATATGTCTAGAGATGGCAACTTAATTTACGCACAAACACCAGGAAATAATCCTTGGCTATGGATGGATAAAAAAACCAAAGAAGAAGAAAAAAATGAGTTAGTTAACAAACTCTTATCCTTTTTAGCTCACGTAAAAATTCCTGGTATCACGGCGGAACCAAATCTAGCCAATTATTTTGCAGATGAGTATGCAAGAAGGAATAATAAATCATACTCATTAACGATGGAAATGGAAGCATATGAACGAACGGAAGTTTTACCTCCTAAAACGGTACAAGGAGAAATGAAGCTTCCTTCGGATAATGATGTGGAATATATTGCACAATTTCTTTCTGGATTTTATTTAGATGGTCATGGATTGGAAGTTGATCCTATAACGCTACTTGGTAAGGCAAAAAAAATCATAGATACTGGAAATCTTTATATATGGGTTGTAGACGGAATCCCTGTTTCCATGACAAATGTTTCACATCGGTCACCACGACATGCCAGAATAAACAGTGTGTATACACCACCTCAACAGCGTAAAAAAGGTTATGCAAGTGCTTTAGTTCATGAAGTGTGTC
The DNA here is from genome assembly GCF_002335755.1 of Bacillus sp. FJAT-45066. NCBI lineage: Bacteria > Bacillati > Bacillota > Bacilli > Caryophanales > Bacillaceae > Bacillus > Bacillus sp. FJAT-45066. The sequence continues at coordinate 2,225,939 of NZ_NISQ01000001.1, read as the reverse complement.
GGGGAATTGAACGAGATGGACTAACACCAATGTTATATGCCGATGTTCAGAATCCTACTTCTAACAAAATCTATCAAGACTTAGGATTTAAGGTGTGTGGGAAAATTAGAGAGTTTTCATTCATTACTGAGTAGTGAATAAAGGTGGAATAGATTTGAATATAGCAACAGTGGACGTTAAGGTACAAGTGAATGAAAATGACTTTACGGAGAGGGAATTGAAGCTACTAGAAGTACTTTTCTTAAACATAGCTGCACCAGCTAATGCACAAATTACTGGGATTGGATTAGCTTTCAATCCTCTAAGCTTGGGAGAGAAAGATATTTTTTACATGCAATTTGCATGGCAAAACTCTCTTGAGGATAAAGTTTATTCAGAAATGAAAGAAACGTTAAATAGAAGGTTTGAAATTGCATTGAAAATGTCTAACATTGAAGGGGTAACTATCAAATTCATTGAAAATTCATTTGCAACAACTATATAGATAAATAAAAGGAGATGTAAAGTATGATCCCACAAAGAGTTAGTTTATTAACAATCGGGGCAGTATACTTACCAGCTTTACGCGCATTTTATCAAAAATTTGGCTGGGAAGAAGGAGAAATAAGCTCAGACAATTATGCAGTATTTAAAACAGCTGGTGTTATTCTCTCCATTTTTCCAATTGAAGAATTAGCAAAAGATGCTGGAGTGGAGATTAGTAAAGATATAGAATCGTTTCGTGGTGTCACATTTGCTATAAATGTAGATTCAGTAGAAGATGTGGATACAACGATAGAAGCAGTTAGACAAGCTGGTGGAAAGATTCTTCGTGAACCAAGTGATGCGTTTTGGGGCGGAAGAACGGCCTATTTCGCGGACCCGGAAAATAATTTATGGGAAGTCGCTTGGAACCCTTCCTCTGTTTTTGATGAACGTGGGGCAATGTTAAGCTTTTAATATAAAAAATAACCTTAGAGATAGGGTTATTTTTTATAAAAGGATTGGTGAAATAAATAAACTTAGCCTACAGAAAGTAAGCCAAACTGATGTAGTTTTGTGTTTATCAGAAGCAAAAAATTTACCCCTTAAGAAAAGCAAATAAATTTCTTTACAAGTGTAAAAAAATATATTCCAAAACCTATTAACTGCAAAGTTATAGACTATTTTCTTAAAAATAACGGAGCAAGTATAACCTCGATTGACTAATCCTTTATCAAAACAAATTCATCATCTTTTAACCGAATAACTTGCTGACCCATTTTTTGTTCGAATTGCAATAATCGCTGTTCAATCGTTAAACTCTTTTTGTTTCGGAATAAATCTTCTCTGTCATAGTGAGGGAAGACTAATTTGTCTGTTAGCTTTAATGCATCTAACTTCTTTAACTTAGTTGTGTTCATTTCTGGTGTAAAAAATTGTGCAACTTGAATGTTGCTGCCTAATACCATTGCTCCAGCACTAACCCCTACTATTACTACGTTTTCCTTTGCTAAATTTTTCAAGATGTTACTGGCACCACTTTTTTTCAAATTCATTAGTAAATGGAATGGATTCCCACCATTAATGTATAGTACATGGTAGTCTAGAAGAGAAGAGGCATCGTCCGTTTCCACGTCTAAAAATTGTACTTTCTGAAATCCCATTTCTTTGAATTCTTGATGTGCCTTTTTGGCAAAGCGATTATTTTCTTTTTGAGCGGAAGCGGTAGTGATTATAACTGCATTTAAGTTAAGAGGTGAGTCTTCTATTAGTTCGAAAAACGCCTCTTTAATTTCATCTGTATAAAAACCGCTGGAAGTCATTAATAATTTCATACTCTTGTTCACCTCTGTACGTTAATAATTCTATAAACACAACAAAAAACCTTTTATTTGAGAAAATGGGAACTTGAACTTGTGTAGCGTCGTCTATTTTATGAAAGAAAGGGGGAAGCGGATGGAGAACAACAAGTTAGAAAATCATGAGCTAATGGAATCACTAATCGATGAATATGGCACTGATTTAAAGAGATTAGCTTACATGTATATCAAAGATCATGCATTAGCAGAAGACATTCTTCAAGATGTTTTTGTTTCTTGCTATAAAAATATAAATAACTTTCGAATGGAAAGCAGCTACAAAACTTGGTTAGTTAAGATAACGATTAACAAATGTAAAGATACATTAAAGAGGTGGAGTTTTCGTAACCTTATTTTTAAAGAAAAGGTAAGTTCCATAAACATAAATCAGACTACGCCAGAGCATGTTCTAATTGAGAATGAGGAAGATATCCTCTTATATGAACAAGTAATGAAGTTACCAATCCAGTTTCGTGAGGTTATTATCCTTTTTTATTATGAAGAATTACATATTGAAGAGATTAGTACGTTACTAGGTGTAAAAGTGAATACGGTTAAAACGAGGTTACATCGGGCAAGGCAGAAATTAAAAGAGATGTTGAAGGGAAGTGGGATGCATGGATGAAAAGTTCAAAGGACTAAAGAGTAGGTGGAATCGATCTATTTTACATGATGTAAAAGTTTCTCCAACTGAGAAACAAAGAATACTCCGTTCATTACAACAAGCTCCGAAACGACGTCCGCCCTTCAACTATTATGTGGCAGTAGCAGTAGCATTTCTATTATTTATTGTTTTAGTCCCAAGTTTGTTTTCGACAAAAGAAGAAAGTGTACGGAGTTTTAATGCTAGTGAATCGTTAAAGGATATTTATGGATATAGTGTTTTTATATCAGAATATGATGATTATATTATTAAATATGTTCAAAAAACACCAAATGACCAGGGCGGGGTAGATACTACTTTTTACTATGTAAGAGATATAGGTGATAATCTACAAGTAGAGGTACGTGAGCAAGAAGATATTATATTCGGTTTTTCAGAACTTCAAGATGTTATTTTTAGTGTCATGTATAGTGACCGCACTTATACAGAATCAGAGTTGAGTGCACCGTACCGAGGATTTTATAACGATGTGAAAGTAAATTATGAAGTAGTATCAATAGAAAATGAGCACTATTATGTAGCATCTTTTAATGCATTAAAAGGTGGATCGTATCAGATAAGATACAATACGGAAAAATTAGGAAATAAGGAATATGAGAAGTTACTAGAAGACTTTGTTTTTGGTATGTATGATTTTTCGTATAAGGGGAGCGGTTGGAAAGTTATTTTATTCACCTTGAGTCTATTCTTGTATGCTGTTTCATTTGGTTTTATTGGGTTTGGGCTTATTACTTTTTTAATAAGGTTAGAAAGGTTAAAAGGTGGGGCTATGATGATGGTTGGGATTATCATTATGGTTGTTTTATCGTACTTAAGTCGAGTATTGACTTCATGATAACACTATTTTAAAGAAGGAAAAGCTGCTCCATTTATTTGGGCAGCTTTTCCTTCTTTTAATACATGTTAGGTGGTACTTCACGTAACACTTGTGGTAGTGTATTGTGCATGTAAGGTGGAGCTGGTTGTAAGGTAGGCCTTTTGGCTAGTGGAACTGGGTTCTCTACGTAATTGAATGTTCCTAGCCCATCCATACTTGTTCCGTGTGCCCATCTACCAGTTGCACTCTCATTACCACTTGATAAATTGAATAGTGTATATGAAACTTCTTGTTTTTCCAACTCTTTTGGGAATGTACTTGGTACAACAACATTTTCTTTTGCTTCCAATTCTTTAATGGCAGCAATCCATTGATTTTGATGCATGCGATCACGAGCAATTAACCATGAAAGCATGTCTCTCACACCGCGATCTGTCGTTTGCTCATATAGTCTAACTGCTTGAAGGCGACCTTGAGATTCAGCTGTTAAGTTTGCTCGGAAATCAGCAAGTAAGTTGCCGCTAGCAATAATGTAACCAGCGTTCCAAGGAACACCAACACTATTTACTGGCATTGCTCCTAAACCTGATACTATGGCATGTTGAGGATTCATCCCACCAAGAATGGCACCGATTACTGGATTTTCAGCGGCTTTTTCCAAATCTCCAACAGGTGCCCCATCTAATAATCTAGCAATCATCGTAGAAAGCATTTCAATATGGGCTAACTCTTCAGCACCAGTGTCCATTAATAAATCTTTGTATTTCCCGTTACCTCTTAAGTTCCAGCCTTGAAACATATATTGCATCGCAACAGATATTTCACCAAATTGTCCACCTAAAATTTCTTGTAACTTTTTTGCAAATATTGGATCGGGTCTTTCGGGCTTTGCGTTATATTGAAGATCTTTTACATGATAAAACAATTGCACACACCTCTCATCAAATTGACTCATCAACATACTTTATTAAAATTATTAGTGTTAGGTGTTTGTCTTGTAAGAGAAATTTTAGTGGCGCGAAAAAAATAAGTATTTACTATTCTTATAGTGTAAATGTTTTTTCACTATTTTTCGTACATCGAAACGTGTATGATAGATAGTAAATTGGTCTCATAAACATACGGGGGTATGTAACATGTTTTTTAAACAGAAGGAAAAACAAATAAAAAAACTACAATTCGAAAATGAAAATGTTGTGTTGAATATAAAAGATAACAGCTCCATTAGTAAGCAAATTTCTATGATTGGGTTAACAAAAACGGATTTGCAAATTATGAAAAGTCTGGAGCCGTTTGTTTTAGAAAAAATAGATTCTATTGTTATTAGGTTTTATGAAAACTTAGAAAACGAACAATCTCTGAAAAGTATTATAAATGATCATAGTTCCGTTGAGAGATTAAGAGGAACGTTAAAACGTCATATTACGGAAATGTTTAATGGTGTAATAGATGAGGAATTTTTCTATAAAAGAACAAAAATTGCCCATATGCATGTGAAAATAGGGTTGCAAACGAAATGGTACATGTGTGCATTCCAAGATTTATTGTTAGCTTTGACTGATTTAATAGAAGAGAATTTAGAAACAAAAGAAGAGATCTTGAGGGCTTTTAGAGCCGTTACGAAAATATTAAATCTAGAGCAACAATTAGTATTAGAAGCTTATGATCTTGAAACAGAACGATTAAAAGAAGTAGTTGCCAAACAAAAGACTGAGATTAGAACGAGTGTTGCTTTGGCTGCGGAAAATTTAGCAGCGATTGCTGAAGAAACAAATGCGTCTTTCTATCAATTAAATGTTCAATCAGAGGAGATTGTTTCGTTTGCTAATAAAGGTACGGAACTATCGTTGTTAGCCGAAGACCGTTCCCAAAAGGGACAAGCACAAATAGAAAAACAAAACGGAAATATGGATAACATTCAAACGTCCGTCCATGATATCTCAAGTGACGTAGAAAATTTATTAAATATAACTCAGCAGATGCAGGATATTGTAGATATCGTAACAAGTATTGCAGATCAAACAAACTTGTTGTCTTTAAATGCTGCGATTGAAGCAGCAAGAGCTGGTGAACATGGAAGAGGATTTTCAATCGTAGCTCAAGAAGTTCGTAAGCTTTCGGAAGAAACGAAGAAGTCTGTTTCGAATGTTTCTGAATTGATTAATAATACAAATACGCAAGTAACACGATTAACTGCTTCTCTCGATAAAATTATAAAAGCAGTTGAAAGTGGAAATGAATTAATGGATGAAACGGAAAATCATTTTAAAGACATTAACCGAACGATGGGTGAAACGAAAGAGCAGAATAATAAAGTTCAGAGCGAATTAGTTGCTTTCAAAAATGTGTTATTGGAATTAGGAAAGGCGTTTGAAGAAGTTGCTTTGTCAGCAGATCAGTTAACAATGATAACAAATGACATGGAATAATAGGGTTAGAAAGGAGATAAGATGACGTATTTATTAATAGCGGTTGCAATCATAATATTAGCTGGTGGCTTATTTGTCACTATTTCACTTGCTTCTAACAGTGATCAAAACTACGATAACGCGACAAAAGGTAATTTATCAAGACTAACTTACATTTATATCGCTTTAGTTGTATTTCTAGCAGCTGGATTAGGATTATACATTTGGAAGTTCGTTTAAACATAGTGAACACAGTCTTTCTTTTAAAGAGGCTGTGTTTATTTTTTTGTCGAACGATTACAGTTGTTTTATTTTGGAAAGTGTAGTATAGTACATTACAAGAGTAATGCACTATGTCGGATAGGTGGTGTGATTTTGAAACTAAATGACGATAAACCAATTTATGTCCAAATAGCCGAGTGGTTGGAGACAGAGATTTTAAACGGGAATTTTAAAAACGATGAAAAAGTTTATTCCCAATATCAGTTAGCAGAAGTCTTTAACATTAATCCTGCAACAGCTGCAAAAGGACTAAACATCTTAGCAGATGAACAAATTCTCTATAAGAAAAGAGGGTTAGGAATGTTTGTAACAAATGGAGCGCAGGACATTATTTTGGCGAAGCGAAAAGCATATACGTTAAAAAGGTTAGTTGCCGAGGTTGTAATAGAAGCAGAACGTTTAAATGTAACAAAAGATGAATTGATCAAGATGATTAAAGAAATGAAGAGCGGGGAGGAAGGAAGATGAATGTAGTAGAGTGTAAAGATGTTTCTAAAAGATACTACGGGGGAACTCACTACGCATTAAAAAATACGACTTTTCAGATTGAACAAAATAAAATTACAGGACTAATTGGAAGAAACGGTGCAGGGAAATCAACATTATTAAAGTTGATAGCTGGATATATGTATGAGACTACTGGAGATATAAAAGTGTTTGGTGAAAGACCATTCAATAACTTACTGGTTTCAGCAAATAGCATTTTTGTAGACGACAAAATGAGCCTTCCAGCGACACTGAATGTTTCCGAAATATTACAAGTGACTGGCACCTTTTATGAGAGGTGGGATCATGAGTTGGCTCAGCGTTTGTTTGATTATTTTAGCTTCCATCCGAAGCAAAGCCACCAAAGCTTATCAAAAGGAAAGAGTAGTACGTTTAATATGATTTTAGGGTTGGCATCTAGATGTGCTTTAACGATATTCGATGAGCCAACAACTGGAATGGATGCAGCGGTTCGGAAAGATTTTTACCGTGCTTTACTGAAAGATTACTTGGCAAATCCAAGAACAATTCTATTATCAAGTCACCATATGGAAGAGATTGAAGACATTATTGAAGATGTTTTGTTAATTAACGAAGGGAAAGTAGTATTGCATATGCCCATTGAAGAGTTTAAGGAATATGCAGTGGCATTTACGGGGCCAGCACCGGTTTTAGATGATTGGCTTGCTGGTAAAGACAGAATTCATACGAAAGAATTAGAGTTTGGTAAAGTATATACGGTTGTGAAAAATGATTTTTCGAGTGAAATGCTGGATATGGCAAGGCTTAAAGGATTGGATGTTTCGAAGGTTTCAGCAAGTGACTTAAGCGTCTATATGACAGATAAAACGGTAGGGGGAATAGATGATGTATTTAAGTAAACCGTCTGTTTCTGAGATTGTGAAAAAGCAGTACCTATATAAATTAAAGTCAGTGAATGTATATACTCCTTTAGTATTAGTTCAATTAATGGCTGTGTTATTTTCACTTATAGGTACAAGTTCATCTGGTTCTTATTCTGGTGGAGTTGGAATAATGAGAGCTCACTATTCTGTAGATGTAGTGATTGGCTTTACACTCGTGTGGGCATTCATTATCTCTTTCACTATGGCAACGAAAGTGTATCGAGAAGACGATTTTACTTTCGTTACAAATCGATTGACTTATAGCTTATCTAATATATTGTTTCTCGTTTCCATTACAATCTTTGCTGCTATTACTAGTATTTTATCAGGGCATTTGTTGAATGTGGTTGTTTCCATTTATCACTCGAATAAGCCATCAATCTTTTACCATGACCTAGATATAACTCTAAAGATGTATTTGACTGGCATTGTCGTGACAATTTTGATTATGCTGTTTGTAAGTTCTATTGGATATTTTGTAGGTGTGTTAACACAGTTGTTACCAACCTTAAAGTTTGTGCTACCAGTTGTTTTTATTGGGATGTTCATGATGCAACTGTCTTTTATTCCAACAATCTTTGAGTTTTATTTTCAAGAAAAGATATTTTCTCTTTTTCTTCTTAAACAATTAGTTACGGTATTTTTGTTGTTTTCAGCAACAGTCTATCTTTCTAAAAGAATGGAGGTTAGACAATGACAGCTATATTGGTAGTATGGCCATTAATATTGTTAGTTTTGGTTGTTATTTTTACTATGTTCTTAGTTAGAGGAAGAGATAAAGCAAAGAATAAATATTCTTCTTCAAGAAAAAGGTTCACTATATTGTATGGTTATGTTGGAATCTTAATAGTTGCACTTGTTGTTTCACCTTTTATACATTCTGAAGAGGTGAAGGTAGATTTAGCAGAAAGAGAGTTTGAGTCATCTGAACAATTTAAGATATCCGAGGAGATTTATGCTGGCAGGATTTCATCAGTTGATGAAAAACTAATCCAAAAGCGAAGTGAGTTTAGTCTTCCTGAAAATAAGTTAATTCTAAAACATTTTCACGAATACAACCCGTTAGAAGTAGTAGTAGAGCGTCTGGAGGAAGATGGAAATAAAGTAGAAATGTTAGTAATTAAGCGACGTGTAATTGATAACGGAGTGGACTTTTCCGACAAATTTGACCCAGTAAATGTAACGGTAGACGAGGGGAAAATAGAGATTACTCGAATGTATGAACAAGAATTAAGGATTGGTGTTGTGCAACATGGATTTCCGTTCTATTTATTTACAGATAAAAATCCATACGGAATGAACCATGACTATTCATACATTAGTGATGAAATTATCTATCTCCGTGTCCCAAAAAACATCGAAATCATCCATGACGAAAACCACGTCTACCTATACGAAATAGGCAAATAATATTAACAAAAATTACAGGGATGTTTAAACAATATTACGGGTGCCAGGCACCTGTAATACTGTTGAAATACAAGGGAGAAATACTAGTTGAAAGTTGCGTTTTTTATTTTACTTGTAATCTTTTTATTAATTTTATATATGTATTATTTTTTATTGGTACCCGCTCCTTTTTAAACAACTTACTATTTATATAAATTAGGGTGACGCACAGGTTCAGAGAATGAGCCTATGCGTTTTATTTTTGTTTCAAAAGAATGTTATGATTGTTTTACCACATATTTAGGAGGAAGTAGACATGATTTCTATTACATTCCCTACAATTAAAGAAGCATGCAAGATTGCGAGCTTCATAGGAACCTTAAATAAACAGAACGAGCATCACATCGGTTATATCGGTACAAAGGTAGAGGAGATTGAAAATGCTCTTTTGAATGACTTCAGCGATATTCCTTTTCATAAAAGCTTTGTAATGGCGTATGAAGATAACCAATTAGTAGGTGTATTAGGATTTGATGTTGACTTAGAAAATGAACAAGCCGAAGCATGGGGTCCATTTGTAGTGCATTCAAAATCAGGAAAGATTAGTGATTTGATGTGGGACTCTATTCTAAAGATTGTACCTAGGGAAGTAAAAACTCTTAGTTTCTTTGTTAATGAATCCAATAGAAATTGTATAGGTTTTGCTGTTAAACAATCTGCTGAAGAAAAAGGACTTCACTCTATTTTAACGATTACAAAAGAACAATTAGCGGAACAATACATTGGTGGAATGAAGGAAATGGCTGACCAAGAAAGAATGGCTGTTGTTGATTTACATAACGAAATTTTTCCTAACAGTTACCTATCTGGCAAGCGAATGATTGATAACGTCAATGAACTTAATAAACTATTTGTTTGTAAAAAAGAAGGTGAATTTGCAGGGTATATTTATGTGGAGGCAAATCCAGAGTTTGGAGATGCATCCATTGAGTTTTTTGCAGTTAGCCCTGCGTATAGAGGTAAAGGAATAGGGAAAGCACTATTACTGCACGGTGTGAGTTGGCTTTTATCCTTTGATTCTATTAACAAAATTCAGCTATGTGTGAATGCAAAAAGTGAACAAGCTATTCGGTTATATAAAAAGATAGGGTTTGAAGAGATATACACTCTAATTTACCTAGAGAAAGACATTTCTTAGAAAGAGGTGTAGAAAATGAAGTTTACAGACAAGGTTGTTATTGTGACTGGTGGGGCTAACGGTATCGGGAAAGAAATAGCAACTATGTATGCCGAAAATGGAGCTAATGTTGTACTTGCAGACATAGATATTGAAGCAGGTAAAAGTGTTAAAGAAAATATATTGCAAAACGGTGGAAATGTAGAATTTGTTCTAACAGATGTTAGTAAAGAAGAAAGTGTCCAACAATTATTTTCACATGTTCATGACAAGTTTTCTAAAGTAGATATTCTCATTAACAACGCTGGGAAATCTATATTCAAACCGTTTTTTGAAATGTCGCTTAATGAATGGGACGATGTCTTAAGCACAAATCTTAGAAGTGTTTTTCTTTGTTCAAAAGAAGCAGCGAGAGTGATGCGTAAAGGTGGAACTGGTGGATCGATTGTTAATATTGCTTCTACACGTGCGATGATGTCTGAACCTAATTCAGAAGCATATGCTGCTTCTAAAGGTGGAATGGTAGCAATTACGCATGCGCTTGCCGCAACGTTAGGTGAATATGGCATTACGGTAAATGCCATTTCACCGGGATGGATTGAAACTGGGGAGTACGATGACCTAAGAGAAAAAGACCATAAACAACACTTTTCTGGCAGAGTTGGCAAACCTGCTGACATTGCACGTGCATGCCTTTATTTAACTTCACCAGAAAACAACTTTGTTACAGGAACCAACCTAGTAGTAGATGGTGGAATGACAAGAAAAATGTTATACGAAGAATAACAGATGCTAGGTGCTTTTCGACAAAAGTCGACGAGTGCCTGGCACCTTTTGTTGAAATTTTATGTTTTTCCTTCTTTTGTTATGGGTAGTAAATCTAGGAATCTACTAAAGGGAGGAAATATTTTGAAGATTTTTGGCACTTTATTTCTATCTATTTTGTTAATCGTAAGTCCAACGTTAGTATTAGCATCAGAGCAAGAAGAAAAAGGGTTTGAGCAAGTAGAAGGTGAAGAAGTTGTAGTGTTGGTAACAAATGAATCGGAAGAGCATGCTGACGGGAAAAAAGAAGAAAAGACCATGGATGTTGAAGAAGAAATTGTTAATGATGTATCAGAAGAGGTAGAGTTGGTAGAGGAAGAAGTAAAAGTTGAAGAAAATGATTTAGTAGGGGAAGGACATATTAGTGGTTCGGTGGATGTGGTAGCAGAACCAACCGCTGAAAAAGAAAATGAATATATGCTTCACCTTACTATTAATATAGAAAACAAACGTGAAGAACCACTTACCGATGTTTTAGTAGAATTGAAATTAGACAATTCTATTACCCTTTTAGACGAAAGTATAGTTACGAACAATCAGAACAATGTAATCTTTTCTTTAGGAACAATGGAAGCTTTAGAAAAGTTAACATTTACTAAATCAATCCTTGTCAATGCGACTCCAGGTATCCTGCAGAAAACGATCAATGCAAAGGTAACTGGAAATATTGGAGAGGAAAGCGATGTACTAGAGTTAAATGATATTCTTATAACAATACTACCTCGTGAGAATATTGTGAAAGACCCAGTGTACGTTAAAGGGCAATTAAAAGGGTCAATCGTCCAAAAAGACAAGGAACAGTGGAAGGCCAATATGAAGGTGCATTTATCAGGATTAGTAAAAGAGCGATTTAATACGTTAGAAGTTCAAATAGTACTACCAGAATTTATGGTTTGGGATAAAGTTAGGCAGATGAATGGAAAGCCTGTATTCCATCAAAACAATATCCTTTCCGTTGTTCTAGAAACTTACGATGAAGAAATCGTTTTAGATTTGGAAGCGTTTTTTATAAATGGTGTTGCTAACTTAAACAATAACGATTTTATCTTAAGGTTAATTACGGATGAACAGGATATCGAATTTTCTGTTGATACAATTTTAGAGTTTGTGGCAATTAGCGAAAATAGTGAAGTGACGGAAGGAACAGAAGAAGTAGAAGAGTCAGTAGAATCAATAGAAGCAGTTGAAGAGGAAGAAACAATGGAGGAACTACCTATTTCACCAGTTAATACGAATACTGGCAGTACTGGGAGTTTACAAAATGTAAATCAAGAGAATTTATCTGTTGTTGCCCTTCCGAAAACAGGTTCGTGGTTATCAAGTTGGATTTACCTTGCAGTAGGAACATTATTGATAGCGGCAGGTTCTGTGTTGTTCTTCCGTTTTAAACCAGTTACAAACATTCAAGTATAGGGTTATCATCATGAATAAATGGAGAATTCTTAGTGTAAGTTTAATAGCTATTGGCATATTATTTTTATGTCTACCACTTTATCACAACTGGTCCGTTAACGAATCACAATCCACGTTACGTTCAGAGTGGAACTCATTAAATCGTGCGTATGCTTCAGATAATTCTGAAGAAAAATTTTTAACAAAAGAAGAGAGGTCTTCTTTAACACCCCCAACTAATCCTTTTCGAGAAAAAATTATGGAAAGTGGTCTAGTTGGACAGTTAAAGATACCATCCATTAATGTTGATGTTATGATAGCACCAGGTGTAACAAATGATGTATTGAAAAATGCAGTTGGATGGATGACTTCTACATCTTTACCTGAAGAAAATAGTAATATAGCAATAGCTGGACATCGAAGTCATACGTACGGGCAGTTTTTCCACCGTATGGGAGAAGTGGAGATAGGTGACATCGTGTATTTAGAAACACTTAGTGGAGAATACAAATTCGAAGTGTATGACATTTTAGTCGTTCTCCCTGATGACCTATCTGTCCTTGACCCAACAGATGAAGCAGAGCTTACTTTAATAACTTGTGAGCCACTTTATTCAGATGAATTTAGGTTAATTGTGAAGGCAAAACTATATAAACAGTAAAAAAGTTTGAGTAGGTCGGACTAAAATTCCGATTTCTACTCAAACTTTTTTTATAGTAGCGTTAAAATATAACCAGTAATCGCACCAGTTAACACAACAATCCAAGGTGGAAGTTTCCAAAACGTTAGCATGCTAAATAAGAAAGCTGCGATAACAAAGTCTATAGTAGACACAATAGTACTTGTCCAAATCGGATAATAGAACGCTGAAATTAAGATTCCAACAACGGCAGCGTTAACTCCCATAATTGCACCTGTAATTTTAGGGTTGTTTCTAATAATGGCCCAAAATGGAAGTGTACCAAAGATAAGTAAAAATGCTGGTAAGAAAATCGCGACTGTAGCAAGTATTCCGCCTTGCCAACCGTTCATTACTGCACCAAGATAGGCAGCAAATGTAAACAATGGACCAGGTACAGCTTGAGCCGCACCGTATCCCGCAAGAAAGGCTTCTTCACTAATCCAACCAGTAGGAACAAATTCACGCTCTAATAGTGGTAAAACCACGTGTCCTCCACCGAATACTAAAGATCCCGCACGATAAAAGCTATCAAACATAGCTATCCACCCTGAAGATGTAACTTCTCTTAATATAGGTAAAAGTACGAGTAAACCAAAAAATATAGTTAAACAAATAAGAGCAAAACGTTTTGATATAGGAAAGGAGCTATTTTCCTTTGCTTCTTGTTGATTTTCTTTAAAAAGAAGGTATCCAACAAAAGCCGCAATAAGAATTACAGCTACTTGTGATAAGGTAGTTTGCCATAAAAGCGTCCCAATTAGTGCAAGTAAGGCAATTGTTTTTCGCTTTACATCTGGGGTTAAATTTTTCGCCATCCCTAAAATGGCATGTGCGACAATAGCTACAGCAACTATCTTTAAGCCTTGAATCCAACCAAGGTCTGTAACATTCATTGCTTGTAAAAATAATGCAAATAAAATTAGTGCAACAACAGAAGGAAAGGTAAAGCCAATAAAAGCTATGATTCCTCCGATGATTCCTCCACGCATAACTCCGATACCAATTCCAACCTGACTACTTGCTGGTCCAGGTAAAAACTGACATAGAGCAACTAAATCTGCATAACTCTTCTCATCCATCCATTTCTTCCGTCGAACATACTCTGTATGAAAATACCCTAAATGCGCAACAGGTCCACCAAACGAAGTAAAACCTAACCGCGTCGAAATAAGAAATATCTCTATCCAACGTCTTAACATCAGCTTCAAGCTCCTTTTATTACAATAATGTTAAAAGTGCCTGGCACTTTTAACATCATTGTAACATTCCATAACGATCTAATGGAAAGGTGGTTATGGATTTAATGAAATCTTTACATTTGAATGTATTTCGAAATTAGAAGGAAATTGGCTTTTTTATACAGAAATATAAGAGTAGATATTTTTGTGTGAACTTACGGAGGGATAAAGAATGTTATATACGAGCGGAAAACTTACAGTTCGATTGTTAGAAGATAGGGACAAAGAACTTTTAGTGAAATGGTTATCAGACCCGAGAGTACTAGAGTACTACGAAGGAAGAGATAATCCTCATGACTTAGATATGGTAAATGAGAGCTTTTACGATGAAACAGATGGTGTGAATGGCTGTCTCGTCGGATATAATGATAGCCCGATTGGTTACATTCAATTTTACGAAGTAGACCCGAAGTATCGTATGCTTTACGGCTATGAGGATGACGAGGAAATCATCTATGGTATGGATCAATTTATCGGTGAAGTGGATTACTGGAATAAAGGTATAGGCACATTACTCGTTTCATCGATGGTAGATTATTTATCAACCAACAAAAAAGCATCTAAAGTCGTTATGGACCCTCAAACATGGAATGAGCGAGCAATTAAATGTTATGAGAAATGTGGCTTTCAAAAAATTAAACTCCTCCCAAAGCAAGAATATCATGAAGGTGAATATAGAGATTGCTGGCAAATAGAATATTCAACGAAGGACGCGGAAAATTGAAGAACATAGGAATAGTATTATTGTCATTTATAATGCTTATTGGCTGCGTAAATAGTGTAACTATCGATTCGGAGGCTATCGAAGTTTTACCAAAGTTGAAAGAAAACAATCGCCACTACATAGAACATGATTTTCAGGACATTTCACACATTTTATATGACTATTCAAATAGTAAAGAAGAGGAGTTATCAGATGAAATTCTTCAGTCATTAAGAGTAAGTAATGGCCGACCTCCGTCCAACACTTTTACAAAAGAACAAATGATAGAGGATGTGGAAACATTCCATATAACAGTCAAGTATATGTATCCACTTTTTGAATATATGGGTGGGGACGAATCCTTTCATAAGGCAAAGACAGATCTGATTCAACATATCCGAAATCTTAATGATAATACAAAGTTAGATCAATACCAATTTACTGCACTATTGAGAAGCCATTACGATTTCATCTTAGATGGCCACTTCACCATTAATGAAGCTAAAATGGGAGATTTTCATCATGCACTGTATCTCACAGATCAATATAGCTTTTATCAAAATGAAGAGATGGAATTTATTTTAACATCTGATGAAAGTGTTAGTTTAGTAGCTATTAATGACGATCAACAATTAGAAAAATACTTATATCCAACCCTTAACGATAGTGGAGAAATCGTTTTTAATCCTGCCATTTTCTCTAGCCCTTTAAGTAATGCAGAAAGAGATTGGAAATTAAATTTAATAGATAATCAAGGAATGAAAGAAGTGTCTGTTAATTTGAGGCAAGAGTCAAAAGTGTTGTCCCATCACTTATCAGGTGCACGCTTTGCACTTACGGAAAAAGAAGGAGTTCCTTGGTTGCAAATAAGAAGTATGATGGTTTATGAAAATGATTCTTATGATTATAACGACATTATCGATACAGCTACAAAACTTAAAGGTAAGCCCTATTTTGTTTTAGATTTACGTGGAAATACTGGCGGAAGCATGTATGTGATGAAATATTGGATGGAGGATTTTTTTGGAAAGTCGATTGGGATTCACGCACAGCATCTTCATCTATTTTCGAAGACTAGTATGATTTTTTTGCAAGATACACTTGATAAGTATAAGAATAGTGGAGTTTCTCACCAATTATTTGAAGAGGATTTTTCTAACATTTTCAGATTGCAAGATATTGGAGAATTATCCGAGCCACACTGGGAAATCGAAGAAAAAGTATTTGGAAAAATCGATGACAATCACACACATATCTTTATTTTGGTCGATAATAATACAGCTTCAGCTTCCGAACATCTTGTTGCTGCATTAAAACAAGCAAATAATACAACCGTAATTGGCATGAACACAATGGGTACGATGATTAGTGGAGATTCTTTATCGTGGCAACTTCCTAATACAAAAGTAGAAATGTTAGTTCCGACATTCTTTAACTATAGCCCGGATTTAATAAATAAAGAAGGAATAGGTATTCAGCCTGATATTTGGGTTAGACCAGATCGTGCGGAACAACGAATAATTAATTTTATACTAAAAAACTCTAAATAGTTTGGACGTGGAAAAATGAGTTTTTATTTATGCCTTAACACCAATTGTAGCGATTATATTTTTTGTTAATTGTGTGTCTTTAGCTAATAAAATACACAATGGTGATGAAAATACAGCGAATAATACAGGATGGGGAGCAATTATGATTGGATTTATCTCTTTAATTTTTTATCAAGTTTAATCAACTTGTTTCTATGAAATTATTTACTCTAAAAGAAGTGATTTGAATTATTAAGAGGTAACAAGATGAAAGTATATTTTAGGAGTGAAATTAATGAGTATGTACAGTAAAGAACAAATAAAAAGATTAGAAGAAAGCCATTTAAATATTGAGGTTCGTAGTTCAACAGAAGAATTAGATAAAATACTTTCTGATGATTTCTTTGAGATAGGTAGTTCAGGCAAGAAAATCTATAAAAAAGATTGTCTTACCAATGGATTATCATTAGATGAGATGTCTTTACATGATTTTGAATTTTGTCCATTAGCACCAGGTGTTGTACTAACAACTTATCTTGTTCATAATAAAACGAAAAATCGAAATACGTTGAGAAGCTCGATATGGAAGTTGATAGACGGGAAATGGAAACTTTATTTTCATCAAGGAACGGTAACGGATTTACAGGTAACAGACGTAGAGAATTAATTATTTTGATAAAAGACGCTGGGACATAGGAGAGGCTATAAAGAGTATACGACTGTTCTAGGAGACTTTTCAATTTATGTTCAATGGTTTTGCCACAACATCTTATATATCAAGTTCATTATTGAATTTTCCTTTAGTGAAAATAAACTTGTGAGACCTTATCAAGTTCATTATTAAACTTTTATTTGCTGGAAATGAGCTTGAGAGACCTTATCAAGTTCATTATTAAACTTTTATTTGCTAGAAATGAACTTGAGAGGCTTTATCAAGTTCATTATTGAACTTATATTTGCTGGAAATGAACTTGAGAGGCCTTATCAAGTTCATTTTCGAATTCTTCTTTAGACAATATGAACTTCAGTGAAATTTTATCCCATCCTTTTTTAGTAATAAATTGTAATTCTATTAGTTTAAAACCTCCTTCAACCAAGCAACACCTTTCTTAATTTCCTCTTCACTCAAGCTCCCATACCCCATCACAATTTTGGATCTATGTCTCCCTTTTTCAAGTGCATATTGTTCAACTGGGTAAACGGTAACTCCATTATCATATACTTTTTGCATGAGCTTGCTCGTAAATTCGACATGCTTGAAGTCTACTACTAAATGCATTCCAGCTTTTTGTCCAATGATGGTAACGTGGGGGAAATGTTTATTAAGTTCCTGCACTAGCGTTTCACGCCTTTTCTGGTAAATACGTTTCATTTTTCTAATATGTTTTTGCAAATGTCCTTCTGTTATAAATCTTGCTAAAACTAGTTGCTCTAAGGAGGAATTATGTCGGTCCGAGTACCACTTTATGTGTTGAAAAGGTTCTACTAATTCTTCTGGCAAAACAGCATAGCCAATCCGAAGAGCTGGAGATAATATTTTGCTGAAAGTTCCAACATAAATTACTTTTTCGGGAGCAAGCCCCTGCATAGACCTCACTGGTACCCCTTCATAAGTAAATTCGCTATCATAATCATCTTCTACAATATAGCAGTTATGTTTACGTGCATACGTAATTAGCTCAATTCTTCTTTGAATTGGCAAAGTACCACCTAAAGGGAATTGATGAGACGGGATCACAAATAAGAAATGTGGCTGTTCTTTTACAGGAAGCTTACTCGGTATGATACCAAATTCGTCTGTTGGAATTGGCATAACGCATGCACCGCCTGTTGTGAAAATATTCCTCATTTCATCTGTAACTGGATCTTCTACTGCTACAAAATCACCGTGATCTTTTAGTAATTTTGTAATGAATGAGAGTGCTTGAGTCGCCCCAGATGTAATGACAATTTGTCTTGGATGGCAAGTTACACCCCTCATCTTTTTTAAATAAGTTGCCAATGCATGTTGTAAGTCACATATTCCTTTTTTCGGAAGGTAACCAAATAGACTGTTCGGTGAATCGAGACAAACTTCTTTGGCAATTTTCCCCCAAATAGGACGAGGGAATTGATCCATTGCGGGATTCCCAGCTTTAAAATCAATTGTTTTGTCGCCCTTTGGAAAAGTTATATGATAATTCGGATCGGAATGCGCTTCACTTTTTATTTGTGAAATGGAAGTTCCGGTTGAGACAAAGGTACCCGATCGTGGGCGAATTTGTATATATCCTTCCGCTTCTAGTTGGTGATAAGCCTCTAAAATTACATTTCGAGAAATGCCTAAGGAACTTGCTAGCTCTCTAGAAGAAGGAATCTTCTCGTTTTCTTTTAAACTGTTATCTAAGATTTTTTGGCTAATTTTTTCATAAACTTGTTCAGTTAATGTTTTTTCGCTAGAACGATGGATTTCAAACCATAACACTGTTGTCACCTGCTTTTGAGTAAATCTGGTACTACGTAAATATTAGAAAATTGGTACTATTAAGGACCAGTATACCATGTTACGATGGGGGAAATGAACAACATGGGGGATATAGTATGAAAACAATAGGGTTAATTGGGGGATTAAGTTGGGAATCGACTTCTGAATATTATCGTTACATTAATGAAATGGTGAAGAGGCAAAAAGGTGGTTTACATTCTGCTAAAATAGTTATGTATTCTTTTAATTTTGAAGAAATGGTGGAATTGCAACATAGTGGAAAATGGGACATCGCAACAAAGAGAATGATCGAAGCAGGAAAAACGCTGCAAAATGGTGGGGTTGATATTATCGTTATTTGTACAAATACGATGCATATTTGCGCAGATGAAATGAGAGAGAACTTGGATATCCCGTTATTGCACATTGTGGATACAGTAGCTGAAAAAATTGAAGAACAGAAGATTACGAAAGTAGGGCTTCTTGGGACGAAATTTACGATGGAACAGCCATTTTATAAAGAGCTTTTGAAAAAGCAAGGTATTGAAGTTGTCGTTCCGAACGAGGATGACCGTCAAGTTGTCCATGATGTTATTTATGAAGAGCTGTGCAAAGGGAAAGTGAAAGAGAGTTCGAAAGAGAAATATTTAACAATTATCGAAAAGCTTCAGCAAGAAGGTGCAGGCGGAATCATTTTAGGCTGTACAGAGATTCCTTTATTGATTCAGCAAAAAGACACAAGTGTGCCGTTGTTTGATACAACGTATATACATGCAGTAGCTGCTGTGGAGTTTGCGTTGAAAGAGGAAAAATTACAAAAAGTATAAAGGTTAAGAATGGCTGTCCGAAAATCAAGTGTAGTTTTAGACTTGGATTTTGGCCTTTTTTTATGATGGGGTTAATGCTTGTTTTGTAATGGCGATAGCGGCAATTGTAGCACCGTAAAACTGTAGGTAACTACCAATTAGTGTCATGAGATTGCCGGTAGTTGACTTAGACTTTTTTACATAAAGTCCACCGATTGCTTCAAGTCCAGCACCTAGAGATTGCAAACTATATCCAATCGTAATTTCAAGACTAAACGGGTCACTTTGTGTGCTTTCTGAGCTAGCCTCTAGTACTGCACCTAGTGAGTGAAGTGAGCTACCGAGTATATTGTAATCTTGGCTTTTGGTTGTAAGTGATTGGATGTTTAATGCGGCGCTATAGACTCCTGTTGCGTTACCTGAAGCTTGCGTAAAGCTACCTAATATACTTATGGGATCACTCTCAGGTTGTTGTAAAATTCCAGCGAACCCTTGAAGACTATTGCCGATACCTTGGAAGCTGTTGCCAATAATGATTAAATCATAAATAGGAGTTTGGTTATTAACGTATTCTGTTTCAGCAACCGCAACGATAAGCGTGCCAATGGATTGTAGCCATGCACCTGAAATATTCAGAGTTTCTGTATGAGAAAACATGTTGTCCACCGCGCTCATGTTAGAAGTGTGTTATGGAACAAAAGTTGTAGAGGGAGAAATTAACCCTTCTTCTTCTTTACGTATTTCGGCTGTCTCATTTGTTGCTTCAACCCCAGCGCCTAGTGCTTGCGCCCAGTTACCAGAGGCAGATAGTCGTTGAGCTTGGAGTTTTTTTTCTGGAGAAGTTTCTGTAAGTTGTTGGGATACACCAATTGCTTCTAAAAAGTTGCCGATGGCTGAAATCCAAATCCCAAGTAAGATACCTTTTTCAAGTTCTGTGGCCTTTTCTCCTTTTGAATGGACCAACTTGGAAAAGCTAACAGCTTCGATGATTTGGCCAAATAGCTGTATCCATACGCCAGTTGCGACTCCTTGGAAGAGTTTTTCTTCAAGGGAAGATGAAGGATTAGCATTATGTTTGTCGGATTTGGAAATTTGGGATGAATTTTTAAAGTCCACCATCTTCACCTCTTCGTTCGTCATACTATTGTTTTTCTATTAAGGTAGAGTTGGTATTATTGTTGTCCACCGTAACCAGTACCGTATTGTGAGGTAGGGTAACTTTCATAACCTGTTCCACCAAAGTTTGATTCTGTGTAACTAGGACTATAGCCAGGACCACTGAAACCAACACCAGGGTAACCACCACCGTAGCCAGGACCACCGAAACCAGCTCCAGAGTAACCACCACCGTAGCCAGGACCACCAAAACCAGCTCCAGGGTAACCACCACCGTAGCTAGGACCACCGAAACCAAAACCAGGGTAACCACCACCAAAGCCAGGACCACCGAAACCAGCGCCAGGATAACCACCACCAAAACCTGGGCCACCAAAACCTCCTGCTGGGTAACCACCACCGAACCCAGTTTGATTAAATAGCGCACTACCAACTAATCCTCCAACTAAACCGCCTAATAGAGGGAATCCTATTCCACCAAAACCTCCACCGTGTCCTTTACCGTAACCACCACCGTGAGATCGAGGTGAGTATACGGAAGGTCCTCTCCAATGTTGTCTATACAATTGTAGTTCCTCCTCTTTCTGTATAATTTTAATCAAACTGCAAACTCTAACATTCTATTTCCGGGTACTGTACTCTGTATCATATGCCATAACCTATAAAACTTGTGGGCGCTTGTCACAACAAAGAAATATTACAAGAATGTTAAAGGTGCCTGGCACCTTTAACATTCTTGTAATAAAAAAAGTGGACTTCTAAAATGAAGTCCACTCTCTAATTAATCATTCCATATAATATTTACTAAATCGGTTAACGGGGGCTTGTAACCTAATTGTTTACCTAGTGAAACTATTTGTCCTTTATGGTGGTATTCATGGGTTGTTACGTGTGTAAATAACCAAAGAGGAGAGAATGTAGCTTCTCTTCCGTTAGAAAAGCTATAAACCTGTTCTTCAAATAACTCTCCTTCAGCTTTTTGGAAGAATTCTTCTACAAGTTGATTTACATTATGAAAAACACTTCTTAGCTCTGATACTGTTTCTGGAGTGCTGCCATTTAATACATCTTTTTCTTCATTTAAAAAACGAGAAATCCAAGTTTCATAGCATTTTGCCACATGTAAATGCAATTCTATCAATGACTTTCCTGAAAAAGAGATGTGCTCTTGTACTAAATCTTGAGGCGAGACGGATTCTAAATAAGAAAATAACACTTCTCTAGACTGTTTTATGTAAGCATATTGTTGAATTACTGACTTCATTTACCAAACCACCTAGCTAAAGAGTTTCCTTATATTCTAAGTGCAATTCACCGAATATTCAATAGGGAATTATCTGTATTTTAAAATAAATAAAAAAAGACTACAGGAGTGTTTCTGGTGCCAGGTACCTGAAACACTCCTGTAATAATTAAGCGGCTTTATCTTTTGTTGTATATGAATCTGTATTTTTTTCGTTTGCAACTTTTCCTTTGTATGCACAGTAAAGTAAGAATCCCGCAACTAGAATATAGCCCATTGTATATTCAGGTGATGCGTTAAAGTTTAATTGTGGTGCATGCATGAATCCAACAAACGACATTAGTGCACCAACCAAGGAGAAGATGGCTGCCTTTTTATATTGTTGATCAATAACGAAGGCGGTAATTGCTCCAAGTATGATGGCAGTGAACATAGCACCTTGGCCTAGTGGCACGATTCCTTCTGAAATGCCTGCGACTACTTCACCTGCAGGGTTGTTAAAGCGTGTCATCACATAGTTTGCGAAATAAGGTAACATCGCAATTGCAACTGCTGGAAAATATTTTTTATCATTAGATTGAAAAGCAGTTGTTACCATCGATAATCCAACAAAAACTAAGATTGGGGCAACAGCAGCTAAAGGAATAATGGAAGAAAGTGCAGCAATTCCACCAGTCATCGCGGCAATCGCGAAAACAACAGCATTTAATATACTATATCCTCGACCTGCTCCCATCTGTTTAGAACCAACTGTTGCAATATAAACAGTTGTTGGGAAAAGTCCACCAAACATAGCGCCTATCATTGTCCCTGCGCCGTCAACTGCTTGACATTCACGAACATCGTAAGAATCCCCGGCAGCAGCCATAGCATCCACATTATTCATCGTTTCAATTGCGTTATATAAAGTGATTGGTAAAATAACAGCCAGCAATCCAATTAACGCCCCAAATAAAAACGTCATACCTTCAAAAGCAGCTAAAGTTGGTAATATTGGATAAAATCCAATGTTTGCTAATCCATCGGATATTTTTTCAGGAGATTGATACCCCAAGACAAATGCTAAAATCGTTCCAATTAATACGGCAAAAAGTGTAGTTGGAATTTTGAAAGGCATTGCCATCTTTCCGATAACCCCAACAATGATAATGATTAATGATACTAATCCAACAACTGGAATGGAAAATGTGTTAAAAAGCATTTCTCCAGCGATAAAAGTTAATGCAACACCAGCTAAAGCCCCAAGCATCGCTGCACGCGGTAAATGATTGCGTATCCAGTTCCCGGTAAAGCTTACAGCAACTTCTATAAATCCACTTAAAAAAGCAGCCGCCACCGCAATTTTCCATGCAAGTTCAGGGTCTCCAGTTAACGTTTTTGCTGGTAGTAGTACTCCGAATAAAAACACAAACATAACTGGTGTACTGATCCCGTATGAAAGGGCCGTAACATCCGTTCGTCCTTCTTTTTGTGCCAATCGATTTGCCATGTATGCATAATATAGGTTCCCAACAATAACGGCAACCGCAGCACCTGGAATTACTTTACCGAAAACAATACTAGCAGGGAATCCTAAGCCTAGCATCGTTACGGCAATGATGACGAAGTTTGCTAAGTTATTTTGAAAGAGTGCAAAAAAAGCGTCTGTATCTTCTTTTTTATACCATGGATATACTACTGATTTCGTTGACATTTTTTCTTCCTCCTAGCTCAAGTGGGTTATTTCAGTTTGTTGTAAGAAGGTTACTTTGCCGTTTTGTAAAGATTGAATTCTTGCAAGGGACTCAACACGGTAACCGGTATCAAGAAGTTGCTGTCTACCAGGTTGAAAAGATTTTTCTATTACGATGCCGATTCCAGTCACGGTTGCACCAGCCTGCTCTACAACATTTGCTAAGCCCAATGCAGCCTGACCATTAGCTAGGAAATCGTCTATGATAAGAACTCGGTCGTTTTTTTCTAAAAATTCTTTTGAGACAGTAATCTCGTTTGTTTCTTGCTTTGTAAATGAATAAACACTACTTGTAAAAACATTGTCTTGAAGAGTGAGAGATTTCTTTTTTCTTGCAAAAATAAGAGGAACTTGAAGCATGTTTGCCGCCATAAAACTTGGTGCAATTCCGGAAGATTCTAATGTCAAAACCTTTGTGATTTGGTCATCTTTGAATCTATCAGCAAACTCTCTTCCAATCTCAATCATGAGATCTGTGTCTATTTGGTGGTTAAGAAAAGTGTTCACTTTAAGTACACCGTCTGATAGGACTGTTCCTTTTTCTAAAATGGCATGTTGAAGTTGTAACATGATGATGCCTCCTTTTGTTAGGGTAAGGTGGTTTGAAAAAACAAAAAAGCCGAACGCCTTTAGTCGTTGTAAATAATCTACAAGTGACCAAAGACATTCGGCTTATATTTACTGTTGAAAGGAAATATAAAGTCGACCGTGCTTATCGTTAACTAGTGAGACTAGTAAACTAAAAGCAAAGTATCATTCAGTACTCGTAGTCAAACCATTTACGGCGGTTTGGTAGAAACTTGTAGGCCATATCCCCACTATTATACGAGAGTATTAAATTAAGGTTCGTAATTCCATGATTAATAGTAGTGATTATAAAACAAAAACATCCATTTGAAAACCCCTTTGACTAAAAAAACGAATAAAAATATTCAAAAAACCAAAAAAGTTCGGCTTCGACATAGGTGCCAGGCACCACCCGAAATTTGTCGAATCAATTGGTTTTGTAGTGTTTGATTTGCAAATAGTTTTTTGATAATTTAGTAGTGAGAAATCAATAAAGAGGTGATTGTTTTACAATGGCAAGACGAAAGAGAGAATGGAAACCAGATCATTTTTATCATGTAGGGTGTAGAGGGAATAGGAAGGAAGCGATATTTAGAAATAGAGCTGATTTTCATGCATTTTTCTATATACTTGATTATATTTATGACAAGGCACCATTCGAAATTACTTCATATTGCTTAATGACTAATCATTATCATTTACTAGTTCGAACAAAAGAATTAAATCTATCTGCATTAATGGGTTTACTGAACAAGAGGTATGCAACTTACTTTAACAGCAAATACAACTTAACAGGCCATGTATTTGAAAACCGTTTTTTCAGTGAAGCTATCACAGATAGAAAGGGGTTGATGGACGTAAGTCATTATATTCACTATAACCCCGTTAAAGCTAATATAGTAAAAGATCCAAAAGAGTATAAATGGAGTAGTTATCAATACTTCAATCCACAACAAACTTCAAATAGTATTCCCCAACCATACATCAACATAGAGCCACTGCTTAACTTATTTCAAGGAAAAGATGACAACGAAAGAAGTTTTCATTACAGGGAGTATTGTAAAAATCTCCAACGAATAATAAATGATAGAGATAAAAGAAGCACTATAACACTTCGTAAAACTTCAACAAAAAGTCCACTAATTTCTACTAGTAATTTTTCCTAGTAAACTAATATAATGGAAAATATATATGGAATTTATATTTTTTTACAGTGGTGAGGGAAATATAGGATAAGAAACTATATTTTTAATTAAAACGATTTTTCAACCATGGAAGCCCTCGGGTGATTCACATCCCAAGGGCTTCCATGGTTGTTATTCGACAAATATCGGGTGGTGCCTGGCACCTGGATTTTTTTTACTTTAAGTGTAACAGTATGCTTATTGAATCGACTATTAGTTATTAAGTGGGAATGGATGTTGTATTGGGGGGATTAGTTTGAGTGAGAAAAAGTTAGCAGATGTGTTTTTGAGGGAAGTGTACCGTCCGTATTATCAAGACGTGTATCAATATTGTTTGTATTTAACAAACCACAAGGAAGAAGCTTTAGATTTAACACAGGATACGTTTTTGAAGGCAATGAAAAGTATCGAACGCTATCAAGGGAGGTCCAATTTAAGAACGTGGATTATGTCCATCGCACGAAATACGACAATTGATAGCTTTCGAAAAAAGAAATTCCAACGCTTACTACCGATGAAATGGGGAAAAGAGCAAACATTTGTAGCAGAATCACCTGAAAATTCAGTTGGCAACAAAGCAGAGTGGCAAGTACTTCAAGAAGCACTTACAACATTAAAGGACGATTATCGTCAAGTCATCATTTTAAGAGCTTTAAAAGAATTTTCCCCTAAAGAAGTTTCAGAGATTTTAGGTTGGAGTGAATCAAAAGTTAGAGTGACCTATCATCGTGCCATTGAGCAAATGCGGAAGAAAATTGGCAAAGATGAGGAAGGAGTGTTGACCTTTGAAAGAACAAAATAATCTAGAATGGCTAACCCCTTTAAAACAAAGACCTGACTTATATATGGATGAAAAGACTGCCATGAAAATAGAACAAAGATTACGCAGTGGGAAGAAAAGAAACACAATCTTCTTCTATGTTCCTGTTACATTTGCCACAATCGCTGCCATTGTACTACTTTTTACTTTTTTATCAAGTGGCATGCTTTTACAAAGAGGCTCATTATATGCTAAAGATGTTGAAAGGTTCCTAGCTGGAAAAGAAATACTTGAGAAGCAAGACTGGGATGACATGGAAAGAGAGATAAAGCTTCCGACACAAGCTCCTTTTGAAGTAGAGAAAGTAGAATTAAACAGAGATCAGTTTGGTCCACATCATATAAATGAAAAGGGGGTAGTAGAATACTTAGACGGAGATATTACTGTAATAGAAGTTACGTATTTTGGACAAATGAAGGATAAAAGTGTTTGGATGAGATTAACGCAAAAAGGTAGTGAATATGAACGGCAGATTACAGATGAGCAAAAAGTTGATATTAGAAAAGATTTAAAAGGCTTTTATTGGGACAGCGAAAATGTAAAAGGTATTTGGTGGGAAGACGGTGGTGCTGTTTACGAAATAGAAATAACGGTATTTTCTCCAGGTGGCAAAATTAATACAGACACAATCGAGCAAAAAGAAATTATTAAAATAGCCCAGTCTTTTGAGGTTTTTAAGAAAAAGGGTTTAGTCGAACAAAAAGATGACTATGTTTTAACGGACGAATGGAAGGAATCACTTTCAGCGTTTGATAGTGTAGGCAGACCGTATTATCATTTTACCTCTATTCCGTTTGAAGTAGTGGAGGTAAATTCGGAGTATTCACTTGGTGGAAACATTGATACAGTCCATGTTGAATACAGAGGCCCAGATAATAAATCTCTAGAACTTTTTGTATCCTTTAATCAGCCTATGGATAAGGATGCCCCTGATTTAAAAAGTGATTTTACGGAAGCCGTGACAAGTAACGGGTTAGTGTACTATTACGGGCATTTTGATTTGGATAAGACAATAGTGGTATGGGATGATGGGAAAAACAGGTTTTTAGTATATCTATGGGAGATTGAAGATGTTGAAGATAAAATCCCAACAATCATCGAGTCGATGAAGATATATGAGAATTAATTTCGCCTCGAAAAGTTTTGTATAAGAAGATATAAGGGAGTGCCTACATGAAAAAAGTGCCGGTTATAATCTTCCTCTTATTGAGCTTAACTGCGTGCGATTTCTTGAACTCACATCCTCTTTCGTTAGAAATGGTTGCCTACAATAGCTTAACGGACGAAGAAACAGCTAGAATACCAGTAAGTCCGAAAGATGCTAGAGTTGAGCTCATAGAAGTTAATGACAAGATAAATGAATATTTAAATCCAGAATACGAAAACAATAAAGTATATTCCATAACGTTTAAACATACGGAGACAGAACTAACCGGAAACTTAATCGTATTTATTGCTCTTGATAAGAAAACTGTAGTAGGTAAAGGGAATGCATCGAACTAAACAGGTTTTCTATGAATTTTGCTTATTAATTCAGACGACAGTTAAGGCTGTCGTTATTTTGTTCTTTAGGAAATTATAAAATTCATACTTTGTAGATAACTTTCAATTTAGAGTAGGTTACGTCTAGCTCCAGGCGCCATCGACTATAAAACTTCCTGCTCCTCCGGTCGATAAGTAAACATCGATTTGTTCCTACGTCACAAATCGTGTTTCCTATATCTTGCTTCGGAGCCGTCCAGTTTTTACGTCGATAAGCGGGCGCCATGCGCTTTTGTTCTGCTAATCAGCATAATAATATCAATTTATCTTCTTTTATTATCAAAATTTATTTTCGATTCATCATCAGAAAACGAAACCAAAAATAAAACTATAGCGTATATATTTACAAAAGGTTACAGTAATATTAAAAAGTGGTATCAGGTGCCAGGCACTTGTAACACTCCCGTAAAAATTCGAACATGGGGGAATGAGGTATGCACGATTTCGGTCCGGATCCGTTTGGAGCATCTAGTGGTTTTGATTTTTTTGGTATTATGTTCACTTTATTTCCTATTTTCTTTATGATTATTTTAGGAATAATCTTATTTACAGTTTTTAAAAACATTAAAGAATGGAGTAACAATAATAAACAACCAAGGTTGTCAGTAGGGGCCATTGTGGTGTCTAAAAGAATTGATGTAAGTAGAACGATGCATAATCATAATAATAATCATGCCCACTCCACGTCAACTACACGAAATTACGTTACATTTGAGGTAGAAAGCGGAGATAGAATGGAGTTTCAAGTAAGTGGAAAAGAATATGGGCTGTTAGCAGAGAGAGATAAGGGAAAGTTAGCATTTCAAGGGACTCGGTATTTGAGCTTTGAGCGAATCAGCTAAATTTTTACAGTAAATGAATGAAATAAATAAAAAAAGACTAAAGCACCGTAATCTTAACTTGCTGCGGCGCTTTGGTCTTTTTTTTCGGATATAAACTTATAAACAGAGATATTTTGCAGGATACTAACGATCATTAAGCTAAACATAAACCAAAAATAAGGGATATCATGGATGACTAACGCTATGACAGATGCCACTAACATCAGAAAGCTTGCTAACAAGCTAACGACGAAGATAATTTTACTTAACTTCAATTGTCTCTTCCCCCAATAGTCTTTTTAATTACAGTATCTATATACCCAATCTTCATTATATATTTTCCTATTATACATGAAAATCGGCTCTTTTTTATTACAATTTCATAATATTTATAGGAAAGTTAAGATAGTACTGTAAGTAATTACTTTAACTATAGGACGAAAATACCTGAAAAAAAGTTTTTATAAATATGAGTGGTAAACCATATTTTTACAAGTGCCTGGCACCTGGGTGAAATAAACAAAATTGTTGTATGTGTCCTTTTTATTCTTCATTTACTTCTGTTAGTTCATGTACTTCTTGAAGATATTCGTCTTCTGTTTCGTGTTTAATCCAGCCGAATTTAGGGGCAAAATAAGATTTTCCGGTTTTTGTTACTTCACCATCTGCATCCTTTTCTTCAAATGATGTAACAATCACGTTATGAAATTCTTTCACAGGTGTTTTAATGGTTTCATTAACGGAAGTTATTTCGTAAGAAACTGTGATACCGACTTGCTCTAGAACTTGCGTCCAAGTATCACCTTTAGTAGGGGGGAGAGACATGATTTTCGTTGTAGGATATTTTTCAATGTCGCTAGCAGACCAATCAAGAGGGAAACTTTCTTGAACAACTAAATAACCATAGATACCATCTTTTTTTTCCACATAAAAATTATTCGACTCCACTATATCAGTCGAATCCATTTGTTGTACTAACTTAGTTTGAACAATCTTACTATCTGGCACAATACTATACAAGACTCTGTAAGTCGTTTGCTCTTTATCCTCGACATAACGAACAAAAGTAAAATCACCATCTGTAGGTAAAACGGTTGTTTCTTCTTCCAAATTATTATCCGTTCCTAGTTGCTGTCCACCACAGCTAGACATTACAACAATAAATATAACTGCAATTATAGTTAAAAAGAGACTACGACCCATGCATAAACCTCCTAAGGAGTTTTTACATAGGTTTCCCTACTCCCCAAAAATCATACAAAAAGTCGGGATTATTCATCATGACTTAAAAATCTATAGCCAATAAACAATATTCCAAAACAAATAAGTGTTACTAGTATTAACTCATATCCAAAGCAAGTAGATTGAAGACATAAATCCTTCATAATGTTCACTCCTTTTCACTATAAAAACGCTTACAAAAAATCTTATAATTATAAATATTCGATTATTATGAGTAATTTCCTTTTTTACAGTGAAAAAGGTGAAAATATGTTTTTGGAATAATGTGTTTTAATGGACACTGTTGATTTCCGTGCAAGGCTTCGCTTTCCGCGGGCTTGTCTAGTTTCAGCGGCTAGCTCCTCGAGTCATAAGTCATTGTCGCCTTGAGGGTAAAAAAGCACCCTCAATTCTCCCCTGCCTTATGCTTGTCGGAGCTGAACGAGCCGCTTCAAACATTTCGTTGCGCCGGGAGCCTCCTCGGCGCAAGCGCCTGTGGGGTCTCCCGCTCCCCGCTTCTCCCGCAGGAGTCTCAGCCTTGCACGGAAATCAACAAGTAAGTTTTTAATAGCAACAATAAACTTTGGTACATCCAATAATAAAAAAAGAACCTTCAATAAAGAGGCTCTTTAACGATTATCTTTGCTCAAATTCTTCCGCTTTTTCTTGTGCTTCTTCTATTAAGTCTTCAATATACATTCTCGCTTCATCTTCATCATATGTCCTAAAAACCATATCTTTCGTCAGGACGCCTGTAAATTCCAATACAATAAATGCTGGAGCTTGTTCAAGGTTATAGCGAGAATATTGCTCATTCGCCTCATCTAAACCAACAATTAACTCGTATTCATCTAAAATAAACTCAATTTCGGGAATATTCATGATCATTGCATCTTCTTTGTTCTCAACCACTTCTATGAAAGAAAATCGATTGGAATAGTACTCCGTGGGACTGCTACAGGCTGTGAATAATAGAAGGAAAATGACAAGGAATAAAATACGTTTCATGCTAGCCCACCTTCGTCATCTTTTCTATATTTCAAAATTATTACAGGTGCCAGGCACTTGTAATAATTTCGTAATATCCTCTCTAATGATAAACGTTTCATAAATGTTTGAAAAGAGGAAAATGTTTGATTTCTTTTTTAAGTGCAATCCGGTTGCTTCTCTTGTTCCTATAGAGTTACTTTAATAGCGCTATTTCGCTTTATTAATTCATTTGCAAATCGTTGCTTATCTTCTGGTGATATTACGACAGAACCCCAGCGTCCATATTTAATTTCTAACCTATCCATCGATAAAGCAGGACTAGACAAAATACTCTTCGTAGACTGGATAGAAGTAATTTCAGAGATTTTTACTTTCCAACGAAATGGCCCTGAGACGATCCTTACTACATCGTCGTGGACAGAATAGTACGTTCTCAAATAAATGGCTAACACAAGCCATACGGTTAAACCGATAACAATAAGAATAACTATTGTCCCAGCATTAAATTCTTCGAACCATAAAGGAATAACAGACACAATAGCCACAACAACTGTTCCAAAAATAATTGATGTCATCCACCAATCTTTTTTCGAATAAAAACATTTAGTGCTTATTAAGTTCTTGACCACATACACATATAGTACAAGTATACAAAAATTTACTACAAAAAGAGGATGACAAAATGGAAGAATTTTTTTTCGGAATCTTTGAGTTTTTCGCAGACCTAGGTGTATGGGGCATTATGTTTGGGCTCATGGTCGAAGTAATCCCGAGTGAAATAGTCTTAGGTTATGGAGGCTATTTAATTTCAATTGGAGAAATAAGCTTCTTGAGTGCCCTTATAGCAGGTGCAGTTGGTGGGACGTTTGCTCAACTTTTCTTATATTGGGCAGGAAGTATCGGTGGCAGACCTTTCTTAGAAAAATACGGAAAGTACATATTAATCCAACCAAAACATTTAGACCTTTCGGAAAAGTGGTTTGTTGAATACGGCCCGATTGTTGTATTCGCTGCAAGGTTCGTACCAGTTGTACGACACGCAATATCTATTCCAGCTGGAGTAGCCAAAATGCCGTTTTTACCATTTCTCCTTTACACCATTGCAGCGGTTATTCCGTGGACTATCCTATTTTTATATTTAGGTTTTGAATTGGGTGAAAATTGGCGTGAAATCAAACAAGCTGCACAACCATTGATCATGCCTTTAATTTTTCTCATGTGTGTTGGAGTATTAACTTATTTTCTATTCAGCCGGAAACGTAAGTAAGAGGGGGATATTATGTCAAAAATAGAAGCATTTATTCTTGGGATTATTCAGGGATTAACAGAGTTTTTACCGATAAGTAGTACAGGCCATTTGTATCTAGGTAGAAATCTATTTGGTCTTCAAGAAGCTGGATTGCTACTTGATACCATGTTGCACTTTGGTACATTAATTGCGGTCCTTTATTTCTACAGAGAAGAATTCGTGAAAATAATTAAAAACCCATTTCACAAGCTTTCCCTTCTCCTCATTGTCGGTACAATTCCGGCAGTCGTTATCGGACTATCTTTTAAGGATTACTTTGAAGAAATTTCTACAACAGGTGTAACGATTGGTTGGGAGTTTTTAATTACGGGAGCTTTCCTTTGGTTTGCTGATTCCATCAAGCAAGGCGCAAAAAAGATGGACGATATTACTTGGAAGGATGCACTTTTTATCGGTTCCTTTCAAGCAGCGGCTATTTTTCCGGCCATATCTCGCTCAGGCCTTACTATAGCAGCAGGTTTATTTAGAAAACTAGACCGTGAAACAGCAGCGTATTTCTCCTTTTTACTTTCTACACCAGCAATAGCAGGGGCTGTAGTTTTACAAACTGCAGAAGTTGCCCAGGTGGGAAGGGAGGACATTTCCTTAACAGCTCTTATTATAGGAATTTTAGCATCGTGCTTTTTTGGATACATTGCAGTAAAATGGATGATCAACTACTTAAAAAAACACTCATTAAAAACATTTGCTATTTATGTGTGGGTGCTTGGAATTGGAGTTATCATATTACAAAAGATGGGATTATTCTAAAATCAAAATAGCAGTGCTAACGGAGTAGTATACGTTAACACTGCTATTTTAAATTACATTTAATCTCTTTGAACTCTAAGCAAAAACACCCAAAGTGTTCCATAAGTTGCAAACAATAATAGTAAGAAAATTGGTGTTGATAAAAAGTCGATAGGCATACATATCACTCACTTTATTTGATAACTTCATGTGGTACCGGAAATAGAAAAATTAAAATAAATATTATAGGCAGAGACAAAACAATCGCTAGCACAGGCTTTTTGGAATGGATTTTTAATATAATTAGAAATGCAAAATTAAACAGCGTCATATATATATGATTCCATCCGTTGTCATATATAAACATTCCTTTTTTGTAAAATAAATATTCAATAATGGAGAAAAAAGCTCCCCACACTACAATATATATGACTTTGTTCTTTGTCTCTTTCTTAGGAAAACGTTGTAGGAAAATGACAATCAATATCGGCATGATGATAAACGAAAATCCAATATCTATAAACGTATGATTCAGCAAGTCTGTAGTAATGGCCCGAAAGCTCCAAAGTGTATGATTGTAATATAAAAAATTATAAAATAAATTAGAAACAATAAAGAATAATACAGTTGGGTAATAAGGAAACCAATTTTTTCGATCAATAAAAAAGTACCCAAAGACTAACCAAACAACAACTACTAATAATAAGTACATATTTTTTCCCCTTTAATAAAATTTAGATAAACTTTATTAGTATGTACGATTATAGAAGTACTTATACAAAAAAAACCGAAACAGTAAGTTTCGGTTTTAATCATTTTATTTATTTTGCGCCTACAAGAGCCTTTTCTAATATTTGTTCCAGAGACCCTTTTAGTTCAATGTCTGATAATGTAAGGTGGGATTGTACGAATTGTAAGCTCAATTCAGCACGAAGACCTGTAATCGCAGGTGTGATCCCAATAAGCTTTAACGCGCGTATTAATAAATCTATTGTATGAATGACTGTTTGATCTACAATATATACACCAGAAAAATCGATGATCAATTTATTTATTTGAAGATTTTTGCACTTATCTAATGTCTCTTCAATTAGAATGCTTGCTCTTTCGTCGTCAAGTTCTCCAATTAAAGGTAATACAGCTATACCATTTAATAATGGAACAATTGGTACAGAAAGGCGAAGGAATCTAGCTTTTGTTTCTAATATTTTATCGTCCGTTGCTTTCGTGAAAGCTTGACTAAAACCAAATACAATAATATTAAATACTTCATCTATTTGTTCAAACTGATATGCCAATTCTTCTAATTTTAAATGTAGACGCTCGCCTTCCTGCTGTAAAAAATTCCAACTACATTTTTTATATAATGTCATATTGGAAAGTGTTGAATCAAGTGAAGCACCATTGCTCACTGCCATTTGCCCAATTGAACTGCCCCACTCTTTCGCATTATGTAAAATATCTTTATCTTTTGTTGAAATATACTCTCCAATATAATCAACTAAAGTGGAGAAAATACTAATTATTCCAATAGCCTGCTCTTCTTGCTTATAAACTTCATTTTCTGGATAAGCTTTTTGTAATTCTTTTAACATATTTGTAGCTATAATTTCTTTTTCATCCTTGAATCTTATGCCGATTACTGCGTTCACTTCCACTAGTTTCTCCCCCTTCTTTTTTTAAAAGTTTTATGTTTGTACACTTGTCCTATATTTCTATTTAAACAAACTGAAAGGAAAAAGAGAATTATTTTCTATTGAAAAAATATAAACATTTTATAAAGAATTTTAAAAATAAAGAAAACAGGCTAATTAAGAGGGCCTGTTTGTTAAAATTTTAATTGATTTTTATGTTTGTCTGTAAACTTTTTGAATACATCCGAAAGTAGCATTAATCCAATTAACCCAAAAATTAAGTAAGATAAGTTAAGGTAAAGAGCTGGATCAATTCGTATATGGTCTCCGCCGGCAGCTATTTTTATAATTTGGTAGGACTCAAAACCAACCTTTACAGTTACCAATACGAAAATTGCGATGATTACTTTCCAGAGTAATTTCATGAAACCCCCTCCAGTTATTGCAAAAAAATTATTTATACTTTATGTTTTTTTATTGAAAAATGGGTATAGAAAAGAAGAAAAACTTACATTACTATACCAAACTTTTAAAATAGATACAATACGAATAAGTTACCAATGACAAAAGTTGTAATATAACAGAAATGCGAATATTTAATCTATCGTAAAGCACTTTACATTATATTTTATAGAAATTAAAATAAAAAAGTCGCCTTTTGTCGCACATAATACTTAGAAAACTGTAACATACATACTTATACAAAAGGAGTTTACCTATGAAAAAACTATCATTAACGACACAAATACTAATCGGTCTTGGGTTAGGTATTCTAGTTGGATTAGTATTAAACCTATATGCACCAGGTCTGTTTAGTCGACTTGATCCACTCTTATTTACACCACTAGGACAAATCTTTTTAAATCTTATCACAATGTTAGTTGTCCCAATTGTTTTAATATCCATTACTTTAGGTGTAATCAATTTAGGGGATACGAAGAAATTAGGTAGAATTGGATTTAAAACCATTTTATTTTTCTTAATTACAACAAGTATTGCGATTACGATAGGGTTAACATTAGCTTCTCTTGTAAAACCAGGGGAATTTGGAACATTTGATACATCTGCATTAGAGTACGAAGGAACAAGAGAAGCGCCAGCAGTTGTGGACACTTTATTAAACATCATCCCGAAAAACCCGATAACTGCTATGGCAGAAGGAAATTTACTTCAAATCATTGCTTTTTCAGTGTTATTAGGTCTTGCTTTGAACGTTTTAGGGGATAAGGTAGCTGGTATAAGAAAACTATTCGAACAAGCGAACGAAGTTGTTATGTATCTTGTTCATTTAATTATTAAAACAGCACCATATGGAGCATTTGGTTTAATCGCATCTGCTATCGGTAAGATGGGCTTTGATGCTTTTAAAGCGATGTTTGCTTATTTCCTTGTTGTTGCTGCAGCACTGATCATTCACTTATTTGTAACTTATGGTGGAGCTGTTGCCATACTTGGAAAAACGAATCCGCTTCACTTCTTTAAAAAATTCTTACCAGCTATGAGTGTGGCATTCAGTACTTCAAGCAGTAATGCTACATTACCGATATCGATGGACATTGCACAAGAGCGTTTAGGTGTGCCAAAACATATTAGTAGCTTTGTTCAACCACTAGGTGCAACAATCAACATGGATGGTACAGCTATCATGCAAGGTGTAGCAACTGTGTTCATTGCTCAAGTATTTGCTGAAAGTCTAACTTTGTTTGAACTAATTACAGTTGTCGGGGTAGCTGTAGTAGCGAGTATAGGGACTGCAGGAGTACCAGGCGTAGGTCTAATCTTATTAGCAATGGTATTAGGCTCAGTAGGTTTACCTGTTGAAGGAATTGCATTAATTCTCGGGGTAGATCGATTACTTGATATGGCACGTACAGCAGTTAACATAACTGGTGATGCATCATGTGCATATATCGTTGCAAAATCAGAAGGCGAAGACATGACAGTAACAGAAAATCCTAATACCAATAACTTATAAAAAGCACTATATAAAGCACACAGAATCACACTAAAAAGGTTGCGATAACATAAATCGCAACCTTTTTGTTCTTTCGACAAAATTCGGGTGGTGCCTGGCACTTCTGTTATTCTTCTGTTATTTAATATGTACTTTCAGTTTTGGTTTTCTTTGTTTTTCCTCTTTTAATAAGTCGCGAATTTCCGTCAAGACGATCACTTCCTCAGAAGGTTTATTAGAAGAATCTTTCTTTTCCTTTGATCGTAATTTTTGGAGAAATCGAATACATAAAAATATAGAAAAAGCTATAATTAAAAAGTCTACAATTGTTTGTAAGAACAACCCATACTTCACAACAGCCTGACCAATTATTATTCTTTGGTTCGTTAAATTGATTCCACCTAACAATACCCCAAATAAAGGCATCATTATATCATTAACTAAAGAAGATACAATATTCCCGAAAGCACTACCAATGACAACTCCAAATGCCAAATCGATAACGTTCCCTTTTACAGCAAATTGTTTGAAATCTCTAAACATAATTAGTTAGCTCCTATAGCAGTATTCTTTATTCGATTGTATGAGATGAATGTCATATTTATGAGGACATGTTTAATAGGATAGAGTAGTGGGAAAAGAAAAGTAAGAGATGAGGGAGGAATGGATTGTGAAGAAACGTCTTAAGAAAAAAATAGAGAAACGACTTGCCTTATTTAAAGAAAACGCCGACAACCGAGCTATAGGTCATACACAGCGTCTTGTCGCTGCACGTCAACGTACACAAAGTAATACACATAGAAAAGAACAACGTAGCTAAAAGGGAGCGATTTGGATGAGTGATGGAACATTAAGAAAAAAGAACCAAAACCTAATGGAAAAGGCAAAGTATGCTCAAGATGGGACAGGTTTAAAGAAAGATGCTAAAAGTGTCCGCCGTATTAACCGTCACTTAGAACGTGAAAGAAGCAGGAAAGAAAAAAAGAATTTACAACCTGCGTTTGAAGTGTATGTAAATGACCATTCATTTCGAGTAACTGGTGTAACCAGCGAAGAAGAAGCAATCGATAAGTTATCGAAATGGAGCGCATTTCATAACATGGTGAACAAGATGAAAGAAAATGATCTTGAAGTGAAAATCGAAGCGAAGAAAATTCAATAGGCTCAGTCTAAAAAGCAAATGGTTAATATATACCATTTGCTTTTTAGTTGTTGAGATGAGATGCTGTTCTTTTTCTAAAACGACTATATTTTGAAGGTAGAGAGAACGAGATGTCCATAATACAAAATTTACGGACAACTTTCACGAAAAGAAAGAACGTGATGTTCTTAATAAACATTTAATGGACATTTGTCCAGAAAACATAGAACGAAATGTACATAATACTATTATTCAATGAGTCACGAAAACAAAAAAACCATCCTCAACTAGTGAAGATGGCAGCTGACTAAATTATATACCACATCGGAACATTCAACAAAAATAAAATAAGCCTTTTTAGTAAGATGCGGGATTAACCTCTATAAGAGTTAAACACATTGGAAAGAAGAAATTCTTCTTGTATCAATTCCAAAATACACCCAGCGGAAAGCAAACCAACGGTAACCAGCAACTGACGTTCTACCGATAAAAGTTGGATAGAACCAGAACGATTCCCCGTTTGTTAAACGGATGAATGTAAAGCGAAATAAACATCTATTTAATGCACCAGGGTCTACAGCAAATGTTTGCGGTCCTCCAGCAGAAAAAGATGCACTTGGTGGAGGAGGTGTTGCTGGAGGTGGACCAGGTGGTTGTTGCGGTCCTCCCATGCTTCCTCCTGATCCAGGAGGCATACCACCAGGTCCAAACGTACCACCAGATCCAGGAGGCATACCACCAGATCCAGGAGGCATACCACCAGGCCCCACAGGCGGAGGGAAGATTGGTGGGAATCCAATTAATTGACGATAATAATACATAACAATTGCTCCTTTCAAGCAACAAAGTCCATCAGATAATGGTTCTTACTAAAGTATGCATATTGATTAAAATAGGTGATTGTCTATTGTCATATTCGAATTCGACAATACTCAGGTGTCACTGACACGCTTTTTTAATGAAATTCATTTTGCTGTCAGTAAAAGAGGAATATGAACTTCATAAGGTCGATGAAGTTCAAATGGGTGAGAAAAAAGAAAAGAATGAACTTCATAAGCTCGATGAAGTTCAAATCGGCAAAAGAAAGAGAAGAGAATGAACTTCATAAGCTCGATAAAGTTCAAATTAGCCATAAAAAAAGAAGGAAATGAACTTCATAATCGAAATTCATTTCCCTCCAAAAAAGTAAGAATTAATTATTTTGCTACTAATACCGGACATTTGGCGGAATTTGTCACTTTATCACTTACACTACCTAAAATGAGCTTTTTAAGTCCACCATGGCCGCTACTGCCAATAATTATTAAGTCAATATCACTCGTTTCTTCATACTGGCAAATGGTTTTAGCTGGATCTCCTTCTATTACTTCTATAGGTGCTTCTACTCCTGCGTTGGCAAGCATCGCTTCCACTTCGTTCAATAATTCTTCTGTTTCGCTTTCATATGAGTAAGGAACGTGATTTTCTTCCGGTACTCTCTCCTGTGCAGTTGGTGTATACATGTTTAACCCTTCAATCCCATACCCAGCTGCTGGTAAAGATGAAGTTTTTTCCGTACGAATAGGTGTAACAGGTTCTGTTTTTTCAAGCACGTGTAAAATAGTTAAATCAGAACCTAATCTTCGCTTCATATCTAGTCCCATTTGAAGAGCTTTGTAACTTCCTTTTGATCCGTCATAAGGAATTAATATTTTTTGCATAATAATTTCTCCTTTCACTTGAGTGAGTTTCATAATGTACAATTACTAAATGAAAAACGAATATTAAACCTATTCTTTATTATAATTTACGTTTTTATATCGAACGTTTTTTATTATAATAAAGGGGACATTCGTTTTTCATTAAACGAACAGTAATTATGAAAATGATTCACTTAATAAAATAAATAGTATTTACAAATCAATACCCTTATTGAAAAGCACAAAACATCCCATTTTTACACTAAATAGGTTAAATATTCATGCAGATAGGGTATTAATCTTGTAGTAAAATAAACTAGCGTTTTACACGGAGAAAGGAAAAACTCCCCATAAAACTCCAACTCCCAACGAATTATATAGGTGTAGGATTGTATCTTCAGGAGGCAATATGACAAATAGATCTGAATACAAGAAGAGAAAAATGAAAAAGAATTATGGAAAAGTGACTTTGTTAGTTACTAGCTTGTTAATCTTAAACGTATTTATTTTTATGCAATTTTATATAAAAACAAGAGATGTTAGTGCGTTAACAGAGCCACTCCCAACGGCAACAGTTATTTATGATCGTGAAGGTGAACAAGTAAGTGTATTCCGCCCTAATAAAGTGGAAGGAATAGCTACAGAAGAAATACCAGACATTATGAAACTTGCAGTCGTCGCGGTAGAAGACCAAAGGTTTTATGAGCACGACGGTTTTGATATTGTTGGTACAGGAAGAGCGATGTTTACCAACCTAAAAGCAAGAAGAGTTGTTCAAGGTGGTAGTACTCTAACGCAACAAATGGTGAAAAATGTTTTCCTAACGCATGACCAAACATTTAAAAGAAAACTTGATGAATATTTCTTAGCTAAAAAAGTAGAACAACAGTATTCGAAAAATGAAATATTAGGAATATATTTGAATCAAGTGTATTTTGGTGAAGGTGCCTGGGGAATAAAGAGAGCAGCTGAAATTTATTACGGGAAAGAGCCAAAAGATCTTACGTTAAACGAAGTGGCAACACTTGCTGGATTACTGCCAGCCCCATCTGTGCTTAATCCGATTAAAAATGAAGAAAGAGCCAAAAACCGTAGAAACGTAGTTTTGCAGTTAATGTATGAACAGCAATTTATTTCAAGACAACAACTAGAAGAGACACGAGAAGAACCTATCGAACTTAATCCGAAAAGCAGTTCTTTGTTTAATGTACAATATCCATCCTATATGACCCATGTAATTCAAGAAGCTGTTACTATGTACGGTATATCAGAAAGCGAAGTCTTATCTGGTGGTTATCATATTTACACAGCATTAGATCAGCCAACACAATCAGCACTCGAAAATATTTATGCTGAACCATCTAATTTCCCAAAAGGTTCAGCTGATGAAATACCTCAAAGTAGCGGAATAATCATTCATCCGGAAACAGGGGGAATATTAGCTTTAATTGGTGGTAGAGAAAATAAATTTCAAGACTATAACCGAGTGTCTAGACTAACTAGGCAGCCAGGTTCAACTATTAAACCATTATTAGTTTATACTCCAGCTTTAGAAAATGGATATGACATGTTCGATATGTTAAATGATTCACCTGTTGAATTTGGAAACTATAAACCTCAAAACTTTTCTAGAACTTTCAAAGGGGAAGTTTCCATGTATGATGCAGTGTTGAATTCATATAATGTTCCAGCAGTATCTGTTTTACATGAAATGGGTCTAAGTACTGCGATAAATATGGCCAAAAAACTATATTTGCCGATTACAGAAAATGACCATAATCTAGCAGCACTTGCCCTAGGTGGTTTAGATAAAGGGGTAACTCTTCAACAAATGGCAGAAGCGTATACGATTTATCCAAACAAAGGGGAAATCATTGAATCACATACAATTAAGAAAATTGTTGACCGTAACGGTGACGAAGTAGCTACCTTTGATGGAGAAAAAGAACGAGTAGCATCAGAAGAAGTAGTGCAAAAAATGACGTATATGTTAAAAGGCGTAGTCGATAACGGAACAGGTAGAAACGCTCAAATTGCAGGAAGAGAAGTAGCTGGTAAAACTGGGTCTACGCAAGTTGTTGGTGCCCAAGTCAACGGTACATCGAACCAGTGGTTTATTGGCTATACGCCCGAATTAGTAGGGGCTTTTTGGATCGGTTATGATCGTCTATCACCTGATCAGTACATTCCAGCTGTTCAAGGCGCGGGGAATCCTGCTGCAAAACTATTCCAACAAGCTATGAGTGAAGCATTAATAGATTTACCAAAATCCTCTTTCGGTTTACCAGCATATAAGCAGCCAAAACCGAAAAGTGTGGAACCTTCTTCACAGGCAAAACCGAAAAAGGAAGAGAAAAAGCCTAAAAAAGAAGAGAAGAAACGTGGCAAAGAGAAAGCGCCAGGACAAAAAAAGAAACGCAGAGATGAATAATGTTCTCTGCGTTTCTTTATTTTTAGTATTCTATTTTAAAGGTTAGTGTTGATAATTTAATACTAATACCTGTTGATTTCCGTGCAAGGATGAGACTCCTCGAAAAGTTTGAAGCGGCTCGTTCAGCTCCGACAAGCATAAGACAGGGGCAGCTTGAGGGTGCTTTTCCCCTCGAGATGACCATGGCTAGACTTACGGAGCTAGCCGCTGAAACTAGACACGCCCGCGGAAAGCGAAGCCTTGCACGGAAATCAGCAGCGAACTAATACAGCCCTTTACTAAAACCTCCTGAACCATTCCACCTCATCCTCTAGACCGATATGCAAAAATTCCTCCGACCGTTACTTTCTACCCCAATTACTATATATGATATACATAAATAAGGGGTAACGTTAGGAGAGAAAACAATGCAAAATATCATTCAGATCTTCAAAAAAGAAAATTACTCAAAACTCTTTTTTGCTTCGTTTACATCTACTTTAGGAAGTATTATTGGAATTGCAGCATTCATGCTCTATTTATTAGACCGGTTCAGCGAGCAACCTGCCTACGCCGCTCTAACAGAAATGATGTATTCTTTGCCCACCCTAGCGGTGTTTTTTCTAGTAGGAGTATTAGCAGATAGACTAGATCGTCAAAAAATTGCAGCTTACTCAGACTATATATGTGCGGTATTAACGTTAGCATTATTTGGTGCTATATACCTTGATTCCATTCCATTAGTCTTCGCAATCCTTTTTTTACGTAGTGCGGTTTCGAAGTTTTTTCATCCTGCACAAGGAGCGATTATTCAAGGTATTTTATCAAAAGATGAATATACAGTTGCAGCAGGTTTAAACCAAATGACTAGTAGTATCTTTATGTTATTTGGAAATGCACTCGGAATATGGATTTATTGGACGATAGGATTAGAAGGAGCAATTATCGTTGGGGCAGTCACTTTCACTATTAGTGGATTACTCATTAACGCATGTAAAATTTCAGAAGAAGTTAGATTGCCTAATGGTAAACACTCCATGAAAGACATAAATATAAAGTTTGTATTAAAGGATTTTAAAGCAGGATTGACGTATATTTTACAACACAAACTTTTATTAAATATTATCGTTGGATTTTTTGTTTTCGGTATTGTAAATGGTGGTTTAACGGTTATGCCGGCTTATATTTTAAAATATAAAATATCTCCAGATAATTATGAGCAATTGATGATGTATCTTGGAATAGCTTTTGGACTATCTATCCTTCTAGGTAGTATTATTGCATCTATTTTTGTAAAAAAAATGAAATTATATCAAATGATTATCGTTGGTTTATTCATAACAGCACTATTTATTTCACTAACAGCTTATTCAACAAATTTCATAGTTTATTGTTCTTTAAGTGTTATAGTAGGATTAATTCTACCATTCATTAATATAGGAATAGGTGGCTGGTTACCAAGAATAGTTGACCCAAAAATGATGGGGCGGGTCCAAGGATGGATTAGTCCTCTTATGATGTTATCGCAAACTATTACATTAGGCTTTATTGCAGTAGCATTTCCGAAAATTTTATCTATCGAAGGACTACATTTAATTGTAGGTGGCTGTATGTTATTCGTTGCGATTTACTACAGCTTTACGTTACCAAAATACGCAAAAGAAGAAGAAACAGAAGAATTGCTACAACTACAAAAAGTTCCTTCCGCATAAAACTATTAGACAAGGAATAATGATTATAAAGATAGTGAGTTGATGTACGCTACAGGTGTGAGACTCCTGCGGGAAAAGTGTGACAAGTGAGACCCTGGAAGCGCTAGAGCGCTGAGGAGGCTCACGAGTCCACCCGCGGAAAGCGAGCACCTGTAGCGTACATCAACTGCTAGAACCCTTATCAGTTATTATAAAAGGAGACATACATGGAAAAAATAAAATCGCTACTATTATGGATCGTCACAGTAGGTCAGTTAGTAGGGGTAGGGCTATTCTTTGTAAACATCGTAGTAGCCATTTACTTTTATGCTTTTATTGTAATAGCTTTCATAACGTTAATGATATTATTAATCATAGAAAGAGTTAAAGAAAAGAAGGAGGATGACGAAAATGATTATCGTGACTACTGATTTTGTACCTGGAAAAGAAGTGAAAGAATTAAAAGGTTTTGTAAAAGGAAGTACTGTCCAATCAAAGCATGTTGGTAGAGACATTATGGCTGGACT
The DNA here is from genome assembly GCF_002335755.1 of Bacillus sp. FJAT-45066. NCBI lineage: Bacteria > Bacillati > Bacillota > Bacilli > Caryophanales > Bacillaceae > Bacillus > Bacillus sp. FJAT-45066. Next base: position 2,182,042 of record NZ_NISQ01000001.1, on the reverse strand, counting down.
AAAAACACTTGTAGGTGGAGAAATTAAAGGATATACCGACATGATGACGGAAGCTCGTCAAAAGGCAATTGGCAGAATGGTAGAAGATGCCCAAGCTAAAGGAGCAAATGCTATTATTGCAGTTCGTCTAGAAACATCGAACGTGATGCCAAATGCATCTGAAATCATTGCATATGGAACAGCAGTAACAGTAGAGTAAGTTTCAAGTGTATTATATTAATTCAATTGAGTGAGTTTCATAAAGTACAATTACTAAACGAAAAACGAATAGTAAACCTATTCTTTCATATAATTTACGTTTTATATCGAACGTTATTTAATTATAGGCTGTGTTAAAGCTTAGTGTTGATATTTATATACTTACCTGTTGATTTCCGTGCAAGGCTGAGACTCCTGCGGGAGAAGCGGGAAGCGGGAGACCCCACAGGCGCTTGCGCCGAGGAGTAGGTTTTTTCACGGCAGTGAAAATAACCTTCCTTTTTACCGCCCGCGGAAAGCGAAGCCTTGCACGGAAATCAACAGCAACCTTTAACATAGCCTAATTAAAAAAACGGAACATTCGTTTTTCACTAAACGAACAGTAATTATGAAATCGATTAAATTAAAAAAGTTTTGACAAATTTGTGAAAACTGTTATGATAATTATCAGAAAACAACATATAGTTTTAAAGGGCAAATTTTTTGTCCTTAACGATCAACCACTAGGGGTGCCTTCTTAAGGCTGAGATTAGAGTGTAACTCTAAGACTCTTAGAACCTGATCTCGTTAATACGAGCGTAGGGAAGTGGACGGATGAATGTTTGTACTACATAAAAGTGCGAGCAAACACGAATTTCTGTGTATTCAACCACCTTCTTTGCGCAAATGCGTAACGTAGGTGGTTTTTTATTTGCCGAAAATAGGCTAGGGAAACTAGAAAGTAGTCGTGCGCGCAACTACTTCTCAAGTTGAACTTCCATGTTAGTAGGCAACATTTATTTTTAGGAGGAATGAGAAATGAAATTTTCAGAACAAATTAGGCAAGAAGCAGACCATATTTGGGAAGCAAGCTTTAACCATCCGTTTGTAACAGGACTTGCTGATGGTCGTTTATCGCTAGAGTCATTCAAATATTATGTGATGCAAGATGCGTACTACTTAAGTCATTTCGCGAGAGTGCAAGCATATGCAGGTGCAAAAGCATTTGATTTATATACAACTTCCAGATTAGCAGCACACGCTCAAGGAACATATGAGGCAGAATTATCCCTACACGAAAACTTCTCAAAACGTCTAGGTATTACGGAGGATGAGAGAAAAAAATTTAAACCAGCACCAACGGCATACGCTTATACATCTCATATGTATCGGGCTGTATTATCTGGTGGTATTGGCGAGGTAATTGCTGCACTATTACCATGCTATTGGTTATATTACGAGATTGGTGAAAGATTAAGGGGCTCAACTCCTGAGGAACCAATTTACCAAGAGTGGATTGCAGCTTATGGTGGCGACTGGTTCCGCCAATTAGTAGAAGAGCAGATTGCAAGATTAGATGAATTAGCAGAAAAAGCATCTGTTGAAGAGCGTGAAAGAATGAAAGAACACTTTATGTTGAGCAGTCAATATGAGTATAGCTTTTGGGAAATGGCTTACACATTAGAGCAGTGGCCAGTTCGACCTAACAAAGTAAACGCGTAAGAGAGAGGACAAAGAAGATGAAAAATAAAGGCTTAAAACTAACCGATATTTTAGTAACTATCTTAATCGCAATTGTGTTCGGGATTATTTATAAACTATGGGGAACTGTCTATGACTTTGTCGGATTAACAGGTATGCAAGTACAGGAACTTACGTATGGAATGTGGTTTATCGCTGCAACAGTTGCCTATTTGATTATAAGAAAAGCTGGAGTAGCGTTTTTAGCGGAAGTTGCTGCTGCATCTGGTGAATTTATTGTTGGCTCTCAATTTGGTGTAGAAGTGTTAGTTTACGGAGTACTTCAAGGTTTATTTGCTGAGCTAGTGTTTATGGCATTCCGTTACAAACGTTTCGACTTACTAGTCGTTTCTCTTGCTGGAATTGGCTCTGCATTTGGCTCTTTTGTGATGGATATTTACAGAGGTTATCTATTCGATCTAGAAGCATGGAATTTAATGCTAAAGGTTACATTCCGCCTAATTGGCTCTGTCTTGTTCGCTGGCGTCCTAGCTTATGTCATTGTAAAAGCTCTAGAAAAGACAGGAGTTACAAACTTACTTCGCCCTGCAAGCAAAGAAGATTACGATTCTTTAAGTAAATAACTATAATAAAGTTTTGTGTTGATATTTAATTACGTTATAGCTGTTGATTTTCTTGCAGGGGGAGACTCCTCGAAAATGCATACGCATTTTCTTACGAAGGATGTATCGCTCTGTAGCCTTCCTTGTCCAGCGGGAGACGGGAGACCCCACAGGCGCTTGCGCCGAGGGAGTAGGTTTTTTCACGATAGTGAAAATAACCTTCCTTTTTACCGCCCGCGGAAAGCGAAGCCTTGCACGGAAATAAACAGCGGTCTTTCATAACATAGCCAAGTAAATAAATTGACTCAAATAAAGGAGTTATCATGATAAAAGCAAAAAACATACGATTGAAATATCCAGGTGGAGAAAGACTTTTTAATGACCTTTCCTTTACATGTGATGAAGGTGAAAAAATACTACTCCTAGGACCATCAGGATGTGGAAAGTCAACGCTTTTACAAGTATTGTCTGGTTTAATACCTGAAGCAATCGACGTACCTATGATTGCAGAAGAATTACAATTACCTGAATCTTGGGGCTATGTGTTCCAAGACCCAGATACACAATTTTGTATGCCATATGTCGATGAGGAACTTGCATTTGTGTTAGAAAATTTAGCTGTTCCTCGGGAGCAGATGGATGAAAAAATAACAGAGCTAATTCAGATAGTTGGCTTACACTTACAGTCACCACATACGAAAATTAATGAACTTTCTGGTGGTATGAAGCAAAGATTAGCGATAGCATCCGTTTTGGCTATGCAACCAGATGTATTGTTTTTAGATGAGCCAACCGCCATGCTCGACCCACAAGGAACAAAAGAATTATGGGAAACGATGAAAAAGGTTGGACAGGACAAAACGGTTATTATAGTAGAACACAAGCTAGATCATTTATTAGATTTTGTAAATAGAGTGGTCATATTTCAAGAAGATGGTACGATACTAGCGGATGGGAAAACAGATGTGATTTTTCATGATTATAAAGAAAAATTAAAAGAATTTGGTATATGGTACCCAGGTGTGTGGAAAGAATTTGCTGAAAACAATTCAAAACCAACTGCTAAGCCATTCCAAAAGGATGTACTAGTTTCGATCGATCAGCTACTAGGATTTAGAGGAAAAGTAGAAAAGATTAAAGTGGAACAAGCAAACATTCATAAAGGTGAATGGATCACGATTATTGGAGAGAATGGCGCTGGAAAAAGCACGTTGTTAGAATCTATCATGGGTTTATTGAAAACACAAGGGGATTGTATTATTCATTCAAATAACTCCAATCCGCAAGGTGGGTTAGCTTTTGTTTTTCAAAACCCGGAGTTTCAGTTTGTTACAAATACTGTGACTGAAGAGATTGCTTACACGTTAAAGATAAATAAAATAGCAGAGGGTGAAACAAAAGCGATAGTTGAGCAATTACTTAGTGAATTTCACTTAAAACATGTAGAAAATAATCATCCATATTCTTTATCAACGGGGCAAAAGAGAAGGTTAAGTGTTGCTTCATCTGTCGTCCATCATCCACAAATACTTTTGTTAGACGAACCGACCTTTGGGCAAGACAGCAAAAATACGTTTTCTATGCTTAAGTGGTTGCAAGAATTAAAAGAGCAAGGTGTTAGTATCGTTATGGTCACGCATGACGAACACATTGTGGAACATTTTGCTGACACTGTATGGGTTGTGGAGAATGGTGTGCTGTCAACGCAACTTCGTAAAGAGGAATATGTCAAAAAGCAAGAAAGGAGAGAACAACATGCAATGGTCGTTGGAAGTTAAAGAAACTTGGTTGCATCGAGTAAATCCAAGTTTCAAATTACTAGGTATGTTGCTATTGTTTTTCTTGGTGGTGTTCATACACAACATTAACATACTACTAAACATGACAATCTTCATGTTAGTTCTTTACTTTTTTGCTACAGGACATTTAACAAAAGTAAAACTTTTACTACTCATTCCTTTCCTATTAATATATCTTTCGGCTATGGCTCCAATGGCGATGTTCGGTAAGGGAGATACAACGTGGCTAAAATTTGGTTTAATACATGTCACGGAAGAAAGTTTTTATAGAGGGATACATTTAGGGTTACGCGCAACTGTATTTGGCGTTTTAGGGTTGCTTTTTGCCCTTACTACAAAACCAGTATTATTGTTTTATTCATTAATGCAGCAGTGTAAGCTACCACCTAAATATGCTTACAGTTTCTTAGCGGCAGTAAGGTTAATTCCCATTATGATAGAAGAGTTTTTAACATTACGTAAAGCGTTGGTCGTTAGAGGTGTAGAGAGTAAAAAAGGAGTAAAGGCAATGTTCTCCAAGTTGCAATTTTATAGTATCCCTTTACTATCACAAAGCATTCGTAGGGCACACAGAATTGCGGTTGCCATGGAAGCAAAAAGATTTTCAAAACAAAAAAAACGTACTTTTTACTACAACGTAACTTTATCAAAAAATGATCTTTTATATGTGTCGACATTTTTTATATTAATTTTTACTTCTTATTATTTGGCAGTTGCTTATCCTTATTTTTCAGTAACCGATGTTCGGTATTAACAGATGGATTGTTTTGAAAAGTAATAGATTTATGGTATACTAAGGTCACAATCTCATAAACATTATCACTAGGGGAGTCTATTGACTGAGATGGAAAGAACGATTTCCAGACCCTTTGAACCTGATCTAGTTAGCACTAGCGTAGGGAAGTGGCCGGACCTTTTCATCTAATCATTTCGATAAGAAGAAATATGTAAAATAAACCACTCACTACGCTAAAAAAGTAGAGAGTGGTTTTTTGTGTTTTAACAACGATGGTAATACTTATTCTAGCATTCTTTTCAGAGGAACCTGTACCAGAATTAATGAAGTTAAAGACGTAATTAAGTTTTTGTTATATGTTTAGTTGATGTTGGCGGAAGGTGTGAGACTCCTAGAAAATGCTTCCGCATTTTCTTCGTGCGATGTAACGCTCCCGCAACCTTCTTTGTCCTGCGGGATAAGCGGAACACGGGAGACCCCACAGGCGCCGTGCGCCGAGGAGGCTCCCGAGACCACCCGCGGAAAACGAGCACCTTCCGCCAACATCAACATTTAGTACTCTTGAAGAGGTAACATTTGAATTTAAAGGAGTAAAGTATGCAACTACATGTCATTTCTGATGGAAAAAAGCAAGTAGACGAACTTGTAAATATCTTTACTAGTATCCATCCACACGTCGATTACATGCACCTAAGAGAAAAGCATAAAACAGCATCCGAGCTTGTGTCCATTGTGGAAAAACTACTCGCACAAGGCGTACCATCACAAAAAATAATCATCAATGACCGATTAGATGTTGCCCATTCCATGAATCTCAAAGGTGCTCAGCTAGCTTATCACAGTGTAGATATTAAACTAGCTAGAAAAGCGTTTCCCAATCTACTGTTAGGATGTTCTATTCATTCATTAGAAGAAGCTATATATGCTGAGCAAAACGGAGCAGATTACCTTCTGTTTGGCCACATATATGAAACAACGTCTAAACAAGGGAAAATTCCAAAAGGATTAGCTCAACTAAAAAAGATAATAAACAATGTGTCCATACCAGTTATTTCTATCGGTGGAATTATACCAGAAAATGTGAAAGATATTCACGACTTAGGCGGTAGTGGTGTGGCGATTATGAGTGGAATAGTAAGTGCTGAAGATGTTGTAGAAGCAGCGAAAACATATCAAACTAGTACGCTAGTAAGATAGGAGGTACATCATGAATAAAAAGTATGACATCATCATTATTGGTGGCGGAGTAAACGGTTGTGCTGCTGCATTTAATTTAAGCAAGTTAGGCTATAAAGTACTTCTTTTAGAAAAAGACCAAATTGGTTCCAAAGCATCCAACGCTGCAGCTGGTATGCTCGGAGCTCAAGTGGAATTAACGGAGGCTGGCCCATTATTTGAATTAGCTCGGTCGAGTAGAAGTAAATTCCCAGCTCTTCAAGAAGAACTAAAAGAATTTAGTGGCATTGATATTGAACTTGTTCAAAAAGGAATGCTGAAAGTTGCCAGAACTGATAAAGAAGTAGTACACCTCAAACAAATAATCGAGGACCAACGTAATCTTGGTGAAGAAACAAGCTGGCTAACAAAAGAAGAAGTTTTAGATAAGGAAAAATCTTTAAGTGACAATGTACTTGGTGCGATGACTATTCCGAATGATGGACATGTAAACCCTATCCATTTAACAGCTGCTTTTTGCAAAAGCGCAATAGCCCTAGGAGCAGATGTAAAGGAATATGTAGAAGCTTACGAATTTCATAGAGAAGGTTCCAAGATAACAGGTGTCGTTACGAATGATGGTGAGTTTAACTCAGAACATGTCATTGTTACTACAGGTGCATGGAGTAAGAGACTTTTAGAACAGTCAGGATTGACAATAAATGCTCATCCTGTAAAGGGAGAATGTATATCTGTCTTAGCAGATAAACCAATCATATCGAGTACGATTTTTGCTACTGGTTGCTACGTTGTACCGAAAAGTGGAAACAGGCTAATAATTGGTGCAACGATGATTCCTAATACATTTTCAGAAAAAGTATCTGTTGGAGGAATGCTTTCACTAATGGAAAAAGCAACTTCGCTTATTCCAGACATTGCTAAGGCAACTTTTGAAAAAAGTTGGGCTGGTATTAGGCCGCAAACAGGTGATGAACTACCATTCTTAGGATTGCATCCACAATTTTCAAATATGATCATCGCAACAGGTCATTACCGAAATGGTATTTTACTAGCACCAATAACTGGGGAAACGATAGCGAATATCGTTAAGGGACATGAACTACCCAAGTATATGGAAGCTTTTAAATTAAATAGATTAACAGTTACTACATAAAGGAGGGGAGCAAATGAAGAAACTTTCTATTAATGGAGAAATAATGGAGCTTCCAAGTGAAGTAACAACTGTAAAACAGCTGCTTGCTCATTTTAAGCTAGATCAAAAAGTAGTTATAGTGGAAAAAAACAAAGAGATTTTACAAAAAGATTCACATGAAATGGAACATGTAAACGATGGAGATCAAATAGAATTAGTACATTTTGTTGGAGGCGGATGATTATGTTAAAAATTGGACCATACGAATTTAAGTCACGTTTATTATTAGGAACTGGGAAGTACCCAAACTTTGATATTCAAAAAGAAGCGGTGGCAGTATCAGAAGCAGATATTTTAACATTTGCTGTTCGTCGAATGAATATTTTTGAAGCAAGCCAACCGAACTTTTTAGAAAAACTAGACTTAGATAGATATACACTTTTACCAAATACGGCTGGAGCTAAAACGGCAGAAGAAGCAGTGCGAATTGCTAAACTAGCAAAAGCATCAGGATTATGCGACATGATTAAAGTCGAAGTTATTGGGTGCTGGAAAACATTGTTACCGGATCCAGTTGAAACATTAAAAGCAACAGAAGAATTAATAAAAGAAGGATTCATCGTTTTACCTTACACTTCAGATGACGTTGTGTTAGCACGAAAATTAGAAGAGTTAGGTTCACATGCCATTATGCCAGGTGCATCTCCAATCGGTTCAGGGCAAGGAATTGTGAATCCGTTAAACTTAAGATTCATCATTGAACAGGCAAATGTACCAGTTATTGTTGATGCTGGAATTGGCTCACCTGCAGATGCTGCTTATGCAATGGAATTAGGAGCAGATGGTGTGTTACTAAATACAGCAGTTTCAGCAGCAAACGATCCAGTGAAAATGGCACATGCTATGAAGCTAGGAATTGAAGCAGGAAGATTAGGTTATGAAGCTGGACGCATGGAGAAAAAACGTTATGCAACAGCGAGTAGCCCAACAGAAGGAATGAGTGTGAGCTAAAATGGAACGTTATTCCCGTCAAATCTTGTTCACACCAATAGGAGAGCAAGGACAAAGAAATATGAGGGAAAAGCATGTATTAGTAATAGGAGCTGGTGCACTCGGTACGGGAAATGCCGAGGCGCTAGTTCGTGCTGGAATTGGAAAGCTCTCGATCGTGGACAGAGACTATGTCGAGTGGAGTAATCTGCAAAGACAGCAATTATATAGTGAAGAAGATGCAAAGGCAAAACTACCGAAAGCGATGGCAGCAAAATCTAGACTAGCAGCAATAAATAGTGAAGTAATAATAGAAGCTCATGTGCTAGATGCTACACCGGATGTAATGGAACAGCTTGCGGATGGAGTGGATTTAATTATTGATGCCACCGATAACTTTGATATCCGCTTTATTATAAATGATATTGCGCATAAGTATAATATTCCTTGGATATATGGTGCTTGTGTTGGAAGCTATGGCCTCTCTTATACAATTATTCCTGGTGAAACTCCTTGTTTACAATGCTTATTAAAAGCAATGCCACTAGGAGGAGCAACATGCGATACAGTTGGAATTATTTCTCCAGCTGTACAAATGGTAGTAGCTCATCAAGTTAGTGAAGCAATGAAATTACTAACTGGTGATAAGGATGCGCTAAGAAATAAGCTAGTATCGTTTGATCTATGGAAAAATCAGTATGTTGCATTAAATGTTTCCGCAATGAAAAGCATTGATTGTCATACATGTGGAGAAACACCTACTTATCCTTATTTAGATTTTGAAAATCAAACGAAAACGGCCGTGCTTTGTGGTAGGGATACTGTTCAAATTCGCCCTGCTAGAGCCGTACAACGTAATTTGGAAGAAGTAGAAAAGGTACTTGCTTCACAAAATGTAAAGGTCGAGCAAAATCCATTTTTATTATCATGTGAACTAGAAGGTCATCGAATTGTACTATTTCAAGACGGCCGCGCTCTCGTTCATGGTACAAAAGAAATAGCCAAAGCAAAAACGCTTTATCATCGTTATTTTGGTGGATAAGAGGAGGAGGTACATGATGGTTTATAAAGCATTAACAATAGCTGGCTCTGATAGTGGTGGTGGAGCAGGTATTCAAGCAGACTTAAAGACTTTTCAAGAGCTAGAAGTGTTCGGGATGTCTGCAATAACTGCTGTTACTGCCCAGAATACTTTAGGTGTTCAAGGTGTTTATCCTCTTCCAATTGAAGCGGTATTAGAGCAAATGAATTCACTAAATGAAGATTTAAAACCGAATGCGTTAAAAACTGGTATGTTATTTAGCAGCGAACTAATTGAAGCTGTTGCTGGCAAGATTAATGAGTTTAACTGGGGTAATGTAGTAGTGGATCCTGTAATGATTGCAAAAGGCGGTGCTCGTCTTTTACAACAAGAAGCGATAAACTCTTTGCGTGACTCATTAATACCTTTAGCTACTTTTATTACGCCAAATATTCCTGAAGCAGAAGTGATAACAGAAATGACACTTGATACTATTGAACAAAGGAAAAAAGCGGCAAAACTTTTACACAAGCTCGGATCAGATTATGTTGTTGTAAAAGGTGGCCATGGTGAAGAAGATGAGTTAGTAGATTTATTTTATGATGGGAATGAGTTTCTTGAGTTAAGAAGTACTCGGATTCATACAAATCATACACATGGAACAGGGTGTACATTTGCAGCAGCCATTACAGCGGAACTTGCAAAAGGAAAGTCTGCCGAGCAAGCAATGAAAACGGCAAAAGAATTTATTCATGCGGCGATAAAGAATGAACTAGGCATTGGCGGTGGCCATGGCCCTACAAACCATTGGGCTTACAAAAAAACGAAGGTGTTATTATGAACGTAACAAAACAACATATGCAAGTTTATTTTGTCATGGGAAGTACCAATTGCTTAAAATCCCCAACAGAGGTTTTGAAGGAAGCTATAGATGGAGGAATTACTTTTTTTCAATTTAGAGAAAAAGGGGAAGGCTCAAAAGTTGGCGAAGAGAAGTTCCAGTTAGCCAAGCAATTAATGGATATTTGTCGAGCGAACCAAGTGCCTTTTGTTGTAAATGATGATATTGATTTAGCTATGCGACTTAACGCTGATGGAGTTCACATTGGACAAGAAGATGGGAATATTGAAGAAGTCCGAAAGTTGATTGGAAATAAAATCTTAGGTGTGTCCACTCATAATGTGGAAGAGGCACAAGAAGCTCAAAAAAAAGGTGCAGATTATATAGGAGTTGGTCCTATGTTTTTCACTTCAACGAAAGAAGATATTGAAGAGGTTAAAGGGCCGAGCGTTATTTCTTCTATTAGAAAAGCAGGAGTAGAGCTACCAATCGTAGGTATCGGTGGAATCTCAACAGAAAACGCTGAAGAAGTTGTTCAAGCTGGGGCAGACGGGGTAGCCGTTATTTCCGCTATATCTAAAGCACTCTCTCCTAATAAAGCAGTTATGGAATTAAAGAAAAAAGTAGCAAAATAACCTAGAGTTATTTTGCTACTTTTATTTGATTTCTTCCATTATTTTTTGCAAGATATAAAGCATCGTCAGCTAATTGATAAAGTCTAAAGTCATCTTTATACCTTGTATTGTATTGAGCAATTCCGAAAGACAGTGTAATGTGGATCTGTTTCCCGTTTTGCAGACGGAATGGAGTAGATTCAATCTTATTTCTGATTTCTTCCATTTTAATGAAGACATCTTTTCGATCATGCCCAATTTGTAAAATCGAAAACTCTTCCCCACCGTTGCGAGATACGATACCATCGTTTACTTCCTCTTTTAATATAGAAGATAAATGTTTTAATACTTCGTCTCCAGCCATATGGCCATATGTATCATTAATTTTTTTAAAATGGTCTAGATCTAATAATGTTAAAACAAACGGAATATTTTCTTCTTTTGCTCTTTGTATATATTGAGTATAAAACTTATGAAATGCTCTAACATTGTATAACTGTGTTAAAGCATCTTTTTTTGCATGTTCTTTATATTTGAAATATAACTCTGTACTTAACCGAATGCTTCTGGCAAACGAAAAAGCAAAAAGCCCACCAATTATAGCAGATAATATGTGTAAGATTGCTGCATCCAAAACTGCTAAATAGTTAGGGGACACAATGTAAAGGGCGATGGAAAAGATAGCTTGGCTATATAAAATTAATAATAACCAAACTTTCCACATTTTCCATTTCACAAACTGTCCAATTAACCCTGAACCAACGCCAATAAGTAACATCATAAATAATGCCACGTGAGAAGAAAAATTAACATCTATTAAATATCTACCAATAATAATGATGATAGACCCTACTAAAGGCGGAATTATTCCCCCATAAAAAGCTACTAATATAATAGGGATATGCCTTAAGTCTAGAATCGTAATCTCGTTAACACTAATTCCATATCGCATAAGAATTATGCCTAGAAAACCTGCAATTACACCATCTATCAACTTGAATTTTATTGGAGATTCAATAGAGAGCCTATTATTCTTAAAGAGAATATGCCAGAAATAGATAAACGTAATTAAAATAGTTATATTGACAAATAAATCACTTATCATTTTGAGTATCCCTTTTTCCTATAATTTTATAGAATGAATGCACGGGTCGTGTTGGGATAAAAGTAAAAAGCCCCGTTTATCAAAATTATACCATAACATTTTTTGAAAAAAGGGGGAATTGCTTACTTTTTTGAGAAAGATAATAAATGATGTATGGTATGATTAGTACAGATTTTTTACATATTAAAGAAAGAGGTATGTGCTCATGAGAAAGATGGCTTTAGAGAATCTAGAAATTAGTTCTAGTAGATTAATTCTTGGATGTATGGGACTAGGTGGGGGATGGGATAACTCTTCCATTACGAAAGAACATATAAAAATAGCAGAAGAAGCGGTAGAGATGGCTCTTTCTACAGGAATTACGATGTTTGACCATGCAGATATTTATACTCGTGGAAAAGCGGAGAGAGTTTTTGGTGAAGTGTTAAAAATTCGTCCTAACTTAAGAGAGCAAATCGAAATACAAAGCAAATGTGGCATTCGTTTTGACGATGACAAAGGTCCTGGTAGATATGATTTTTCCAAAGGGTATATCGTTGATTCAGTAGACGGTATATTAAATAGATTGAACACTGATTACCTAGATATATTTTTATTACATAGACCTGATCCATTATTGGAACCAGAAGAAGTTGCAGAAGCATTCCATCAGTTACGTAATTCTGGGAAAGTGAACCATTTCGGTGTATCAAACATGAATAAATCGCAAATGCAATTACTTGAAGCATACATCGATCAACCTTTAGTTGTGAATCAATTAGAGATGAGCTTAAATAAGTTGGATTGGGTAGATCAAGGAGTACATGTAAACCAAAAGGCTGGGGAATCCACTCATTTTGCAGATGGTTTAATAGAGCACTGTATGTTACACAATGTACAAATTCAAGCATGGTCACCTTTAGCTAAGGGCATTTTCTCAGGAAACAAGATGGATAATATGTCTGATGCAGAAAAAAACACTGCTTTATTAGTAGAAAAAATGGCTGATGAAAAAGAAACATCAAAAGAAGCGATTGTACTTGGATGGTTAATGCGCCACCCTGCAAAAGTTCAGCCAGTCATCGGAACGAGCAACCCTATTCGTATTAAAAACTGTGCAGAAGCCGTTCGTCAATCGGTACTAATGACAAGAGAAGAATGGTACTCACTTTATGTGACTGCAAGAGGGAACAGATTACCATAGAAAAGATAAACCACATCGAGAATTAGATGTGGTTTATTTTTTCTTGAAACTATTATGCTTACCAATCGTATATAAAAACAAAGTGATTTTTTATTCTCTGAAACGAGGTGGCTATTTTGGAACTAATATTTATTGGTCTGATAGCTGTTGTATTTGTATTTGTTATTATAAAATTTTTCTCGAAAAAGAAAAGATATCCGAAATTATCAAAAGAAAATATTCCTTCCAACCTAGGAGTACTAACTAGTGCTCCAGCTGAAAAATTGATTAAACACTTAGAAACAGCACTGGACAAAACATATGTAGAAGATGTGAGGATGCGGTTTTTAGATGAAAATCGTAAAGTGACGGAAGAAGAGTTTGAATGGAGACTATTTGAATTAAAGCGTTATTTTTTGCTTACTAACATTTTAAAAATGACTCCTATGTTCAGTAAAGATATTGATGCTGTATGGCATGAGATGATTATGTTCACACATAAATATGAAAAGTTCTCTAAAGCTTACTTAGGAGTGATGCTACATCATTATCCTAATGTACAATCAAAAGAAGCTGCTCCTCAAGAAAGAGCATTTTTCGATTGGGTATTTTCTAACCTTTTCGAGGTTACGGCTTTTAGTTGGAAAGCTTGGGGAGACTTTTTTCACGGGCCGCTTTCTCCGCAATTGGTACATGAGTTTAAGACGACTTCTAACCAAATGTTAAAAGATAAATATTTTAATGTAAACGAGAAAAATGAAGAGTTGATCGATCACTTGATAGACTCTTTAAGGAAGCAAGCACTAGACTCAGAGAAAGATAAAAGTAACGCAAATTTTGTAAAAAGTAACACTTTTGGAAACTTAACTTCTTCTTCACAAATTATGGTGTTTTACTCTGTATATCAATTTGAAAACTATTGGCTTCACGCGAAAGAATATCTGTATTCGCGAGTTTCCAATTCTACTAGTGGCTGCTCGTATGCCGTATTTTGTGGATCAGCAAGTAGTAATGCAAATAATAACGATGCTGATTCGAGTAGCGGAGGGGACGCTAGTTGCAGTGGGGGAGGATGTTCTTCCTAAGTAGATAGATTATGTAGAGGTCTCCACCTTTTCTGGCTATTATGAAATTAATTCAACTAAATAGCATATAAAAAAGCACAGATTCCAATTTAAAATCTGTGCACTTCCTATTCATTATTCTAATTTCTTGTTAAACTAGCGCTTTACTGTTTGTTAATTAGGTTCATTATAATCTTCTTTAATTAACCCAAAAACAAAATGGTCGACATACCTATCATATAGAAATTCAGAACTCCTTATACAACCTTCTCTTTTGAAGCCAAGTCTTTCGGGAATAGCCTGGCTTTTTAGATTTTCAGTTGCTGCACGGATTTCAATTCTATTTAAGTTCAATTCATTAAAACAGTATTCAATAACCGATTTACAAGCACTGGTCATTAATCCTACACCCTGAAATTCTTCGCCCAACCAATATCCAAGTGAGGTTGATTTATTTGCCCAGTTTATCCCGTGTAAACCTATTACTCCTGCTAATTCACCTTTATACCAAATTCCAGCTTGAAATCCATTATTATTACCTAATTGCTTAATGGTACCTTCAATAAATTCTTTTGAATCTCTTACGTTTTTTGTGAAATCCACCCAAGGCAACCATTCCCTAAGGTAATCTCTTGATTTATCGGTTAACAAGAATAGGTTTTCAGCATGCCTTGGTTCTAGCAAACGCAACTCAGAAGTATCATTAAGTTTAAAATAAAACATATATTCTCCTCACTCATTTATGTTTGTATGGTTAAAGAAAACTCCCCATTAGTTCAATAACCTATATGTTATTTAATGTACTACTTATGTTAAAATTAGTCCTTTTAGCGTCCTGTTTTCAATGTCAGATAAAATGAAAGCCCTGTTGAATCTAAAAAGTTTATTATTACTCTTATTTAAAAGTTTGCTTTACTACCCCTTTGCCGCTATTAACAGTAACTTCCGCATAAGCCCCATTAATAAAGGTCACCTGTGGAGGTACGTGTCCACAATCTATATCATAGAGAATGGGAATGTTTAGCTCCTCTTCTAGTTCAGCATATACATCTTCTACTGTATAGTTATCAACCGGATCATTTGCTGGACTACGACCAAACATGATAGCTGAAGCATTTTGAAACCAGCCGGCAAGCTTCATCTGCACAAGAGATCTACGTAAATCAGTTGTGCTTAATTCACAGTTTTCTAGATACCAAATAATTGAATCCCCATTAATATGTTCTTTTGAGAAAGAATTAACATCTCCAAATGGAGTACCAATTAAATGCCTAATAACATCAACACATCCCCCTAATAACCTACCTTGAACGGAAATGGATGAGTCTTTTAACGTTTTCCATTCTGTATTTTCCGTCAAATGAAATACACATGGTGAAGGATTTTCATGTTGCCATTCTTTTTGATATTTTTCTGACGAAGATTGTTCCACAGACTCACCTACATTTGTTGTTAATGCATGGAACCATTTAGCAGTAGTTTTATCCCAATATTCACCTCTTAAGTCGACTAAGTTTGTACCATGAGCAGTTGCAATTCCTGTCTTCAATGTTATCGCAAGTAATAGAACACTAGTATCAGAGTAACCGAGAATCCATTTTGGTTTCATCTTTTGAAAGTCTATGTAAGCTAGAATTTCAATTAATAGTTCTCCACCCCAAGGAGGTATTATCATATCAATAGTGTCAGATTGAAGCATTTCATTAAGTTCGAGAGCACGCACTTTTGCACTTGCAGATTTTGCTTTCGTTTGGGTCCAATTCGTTTTTCCGCACTTTACTTGGAAGCCTTCCTGTTCCATTTTTTCACATGCATCTTTGAGGACAGTATGCAAAGATTCGGGTACACCAGATGAAGGTGCTGTTACACCTATCGTTGCTCCTTTTTTCAACACAGGATATTTCATTTCCAATTCACATCCTTAAAATCTTTTTTCGAGTGTAACAGAGTAAAAACATGGAAGCAACAAAATAATGAAAATAGTTAAATCATATCTAGGGGTTCCTTTACTCTTACAAAAATAGCCAAAATTTGCTACTATAATAGTAACAATATACGAATATAGTAGGACACATAAGGGGGAGATATTTTGAAGCGAATAATTTATTTGGCAGCAATACTAGTTACTATGAGCCTATTATTAATAGCGTGTAACAAGGAAGAAGAAAAAAAGGCGAATCCTTATGAAAGATTAAGCGAGTACATAACAGGGTGGAAATCATACGAATTTCAACAATTGTATGAAGAATATTTAACCGTTGAAACGAAAGAGGAGTATCCTTTTGAAGAATACGGTGATCGATACGAACATCTATATAATGTACTAGATGTATACAACCTGGAGCTTACAATTGCAGATTATGAAATAGTGTGGGAGGCAGCAGAAGAAGAGGAAGAGATAAGCGAAATTCGCATTCCTCTGAATCTTTCTTTTGACACATTAGCTGGTAGAGTGGAGTATAGCCTTGATGTACCATTAGTGAAAGAAGTCCGAATGGAAGGTGCCGAAGAGGAAGCTGTTGAAAAAGAAAACTGGTACGTAAGGTGGGATACTAACTTTATTTTGCCTGGATTAGAAAGAGAGGATAAAGTTCAATATGCTACACTTTCAGGTGCAAGAGGTAAAATTTTAGATGAAGAAGGATATCCTCTGGCAACAAATACAGATGTTTATGATGTAGGAGTTGTTTTAGAAAGATTTGATGAACAGTCTTTGCCAGCACTATCCAAGATATTAAATGTAAGCGAAGAATTTATTATAAGACAATATTCTCAAAGCTGGGTAAAACCAGACCAACACGTACCAATAAGAAAATTCTTATTAGAGGATGTTGACATAGTAACTGAAGCACAGGCTATCCCAGGAGTAAGTGTCCTAAAAACTATTGAACGAGTGTACCCATTTGGAGAATCAGCAGCTCATTTAATAGGCTATGTTCGCCCTATAACGTCCGAACAACTTGAGGCGAATAAAGACAAAGGCTATTCCACCTCAAGCTGGATTGGTCAGCGTGGATTAGAACAACTTCTTGAAGAACGTTTACGTCCAAAGGATGGAAAGAGAATATACATTCGTAAGCCTGACAATAGCACAAGAGACATCGCTAAAACAGCAGCTCAAAATGGTGAAACAATAACAATAACGATTAACGGATCAGTTCAACAAAAACTTTACGAACAAATGAACGATGAAGTTGGAACAGCTTCTGTCGTGGAACCTGAAACAGGAAAAGTACGAGGTTTAGTAAGCGTTCCTTCATTTGATCCTAATGAGTATGTAATGAGTTTATCGAATGCTTATCATCAATCGTTAGTGGACAACCCGAAACAACCAATTTTAAATAGATTTCATGCATCCTATTCACCTGGTTCCACCATGAAGTTATTAACAACCATAATTGGATTAAACACAAATTCAGTTGATACAGAAAAAGCTGTAGCCATTCCTTCGGGTGGATGGCAAAAAGACGCTTCGTGGGGAAGTTATCGTGTGACTAGGGTAAATGATTCCATACCTTCCGTTGATTTAGAAACAGCAATGGTCGTTTCAGATAATATCTATTTTGCGATGTTAGGTTTAGATATTGGTAGTAACAATATGGTAGAAGGTCTAAATAAATTAGGTTTTGGTGAGGCTCTTCCGTTTTCCTATTCTTTAACAGCATCACAAATTTCCAATTCAGGCACAATGGACAGTGAAGTTATACTTGCCGATTCCTCTTATGGTCAAGGGCAAGTGCTTGTTACGATGACACATTTAGCTAGTTTGTATGCTTCTGTTGTTAACGACGGAGTAATGATGAAGCCACTGCTTTTAGAAGAAGAACAATCAGCAGTATGGGTAGATGATGTTGTAAGTAAAGAGAATGCACAAATCTTACAACAATATTTACGAAAAGTGGTAACAGAAGGTACAGCTAGAAGTGCTAATATACCTAACTTTGCATTAGCAGGAAAAACGGGAACAGCAGAATTGAAAACAGATGGGCAAGGTACAAAAGGTAAAGAAAATGGCCTCTTTGTTTCCTATGACCAAAACAAACCAAACTTAGTAACAGCAATAATTATTGAAGGTGTAGAAGAAAAAGGCGGAAGCGGTCACGTTGTTAACCTAACAACAAACTTCTACCGAGCATTAGAAGAAAATAACTAAACCCAAAACGTCTTATTTCACTATGAAATAAGACGTTTTTTCTTTTTGGTGAGAGTATTAATCATTAGGAAAAACAGTAATCATTATTTATCAAAGAAAGTTTAGTATGAGCAAAAAGGTATTAAAAACAAACCAGTTGATGATAGCACGAGGTGCGAGACTCCTGCGGGAAAAGTGTGTCAAGGGAGACCCCACAGGCGCTTGCCGCCGAGGAGTAGGTTTTTTCACGACAGTGAAAATAACCTTCCTTTTTACCGCCCGCGGAAAGCGTAGCCTTGCACGGAAATCAACAGCGGTAATTAAAAGAACTCAATAAATAAAAGGTAAATTTTTTCAAAATTAGTAATTGACAATATATTACGAACGGTGGTAAGGTAAAAAAGTGGAATTAAATACTAATTTTATTATGAAAAAGGAGGGTTCGAGAGATGATTAAAATGGATAAGATGTTCAACAGAATAACAGTACAATTTAATAATTCTCGTGACCTGACTGCAATAGGAATAGTTCGTTAAACTATATAATCGTATAGTTTCTCTAAACTTACCTATTACACTACTTTCAACTAATTTAGTTATCGTAAGCACAGGTCACGTTAATAGAACGTGATGTGTGCTTTTTTATTTGCATTTGCAAAACCTTGGCATGCCGACTTACGTTCGGTGTGTCTTTTTTTATGTGAATTCATTTCCATTTGTTACCTATGGGATAAACCCATTTGTATATAAAACAAATATTAGGAGGCATGCAGTATGAACAGTTTATTTGTAATTAGGTTGATGTATGAAGGAGCGACAGACTCTGGGTAGTTATACAAAATTGAACAATCGGTTTAACAAACCGAAAGGAGTACGATAATATGTTTTCGGTATTTAGTAAATTAAGTTGGTTTTTTAAAGAACATTGGAAACGTTATACATTCGCAATCATGTTACTAATTTTTGCTGGTTTACTCGAAGTAATCCCACCAAGAATGATCGGTATTGCGATTGATGAAATACATGTAGGGACATTAACAAAAGAAAAACTAATGACTTACGTTGGCTTCTTGTTTGTGCTTGCGTTTATCATTTACGGTCTTACGTATGTATGGATGTCCAAATTATTTGGAGGCTCATTTTTAGTCGAAAGGTCCTTAAGGTCAAAGTTAATTGGCCACTTATTAAAAATGACCCCCACTTTTTATGAAAAAAATAGAACGGGTGACTTAATGGCTCGTTCGACAAATGATTTGAGAGCAATTTCTGTTACAGCTGGTTTTGGTGTTTTAACACTAATTGATTCAAGCATATTTATGATTATTATTCTATGTACAATGGGATTCTTAATTAGTTGGAAATTGACCCTAGCGGCGATTCTTCCACTTCCAATTATGGCGCTAGCGATGAATATTTATGGTAAGAAAATTCATCAGCGCTTCACGGAAGCTCAAGATGCTTTTGGAGACATGAATGATAAGGTATTAGAATCTATTGCTGGAGTACGTGTTGTCCGTGCATACGTACAAGAAAGAGCAGATCAAGCTCGCTTTCATAACATGACAGATGACGTGTACAAGAAAAATGTAAAAGTAGCGATAATTGACTCACTTTTTGAACCGACAATCAAATTGCTAGTAGGTGCTAGTTATTTAATAGGACTCGGATATGGTGCATACTTAGTTTTCCATAAAACGATCACGCTTGGAGAATTAGTTTCATTCAACGTGTATCTCGGAATGTTAATCTGGCCAATGTTTGCAATTGGGGAACTAATTAACATCATGCAACGCGGAAATGCATCACTTGATCGTGTAAATACGACATTAGATTATGAGCCAGATGTAAAAAATGATGCAAACCCAACTAAGGTAGATTCTCCAAATGAGATAGAGTTTCAACATGTGACATTCCGTTACCCTTCTTCGCAAGTAGATAATTTGAAAAACGTTTCTTTCCATATGAGAAAGGGAGAAACATTAGGTATTGTCGGCAAAACGGGAAGCGGGAAAACGACTTTAGTGAAGCAACTTTTAAGAGAATATCCATTAGGTAAAGGGGAAATAAAAATCTCAGGTACACCTTTAAATAAAATTACCCTTGAAAACATGCAAGGTTGGATTGGATATGTGCCACAAGATCATATTTTATTTTCAAGAACAGTTCGCGAAAATATTTTGTTCGGAAAAGAAAATGGTAGTGAAGCAGATTTAAATAAGGCAATTGAACTATCAGCCTTTACGAAAGATTTAGAAATGTTACCAGAAGGTCTGGAAACATTAGTTGGAGAGAAAGGTGTTTCGTTATCCGGTGGGCAAAAACAACGTATATCTATTGCGCGTGCACTCATCGCCAATCCAGAAATTTTAATTTTAGACGATTCATTATCAGCAGTCGATGCGAAAACAGAAGCAACGATTATTGGTAATATTCGAAAAGAACGTAGTGAAAAAACGACGATTATTACAACACATAGATTATCAGCTGTACAACATGCAGACTGGATTGTCGTACTAGACGACGGAAAAATAGTGGAATCTGGTTTACATGAGCAGCTAATGGCACATGGCGGTTGGTACAAGGAGCAGTTTGATCGCCAACAACTGTCTGTCGAGAGCGGGGTGTTATCATGACAGAAAAAAAGACAGGTAAAAGACTGTTAAACTATGCTTTAACGCAAAAGAAAGTCATTATTATTGCGTTAATCATGCTTTCCATAGCAGTAGCAGCAGAGTTAACAGGTCCATTTATTGCAAAAAGAATGATTGACCAACATATTATGGGGATTGAAAAAGAGTGGATTCCTATTGAAAACGAAGTGAAAGACAGTGTCTTGTATGATGGGCAATTATATATCCGTGAAGATAGAGCAACCGATGCAGTACTAGCAACGGAAGATAGAGTTCGAATTGTGCAAGTATCTAGAGAGTTTTACTATGTACCATCTTCCATTTCCTTTGAAGGGGAAAGAACGATACAAGAAGGGAATTTAGTTGTTACAAGAGGGGAAGAGCGTGCGGAGTACCAAGCGACACCTCTTTCTAGTCAAGAGTTATTAGCCTTTTATGAACCTGAAGTAAAATATTTAATTTATTTAGTTGGATTTTACTTTGCATTACTTGTTGTAGCAGCATTTTTCCAATATGGGCAAAGTTATTATTTACAAACTTCTGCAAACCGTATTATTCAAAAAATGCGAGAAGATGTATTTTCTCAAATTCAAAAATTACCGATTCAATACTTTGACCATCTACCAGCTGGGAAAGTAGTATCACGTATTACAAATGATACAGAAACAATTAAAGAGTTGTACGTAACCGTATTGGCTACTTTTTTTGCTAGTGTTATTTACATTACAGGTATTTATATTGCACTATTTTTACTGGATGCACAGTTAGCATTCATTTGCTTAGCGTTAATACCTATCTTAGTTGTTTGGTTTATTTTCTATCGAAAATTCGCATCATTATATAACCATAAAATTCGTTCATTGTTAAGTGATATTAATGGATATATTAACGAATCTATTCAAGGGATGCCGATTATTCAAGCATTCCGACGCCAAAAACGTTCAACGGAAGAGTTCGAAAAACTAAACGAAGAGCACTTTGCGTATCAAAATAAGCTATTAAGCTTAAATTCATTAACATCTCATAATTTAGTTGGGGTACTACGAAACATTTCATTCGTAGTATTGATTTGGTATTTTGGTGGAGCTTCCCTTGGTGTTGGGACTGTTTTATCACTAGGAGTACTTTACGCTTTCGTTGATTATTTAGGAAGACTTTTCGGACCGATTACTGGTATGGTAAACCAATTAGCGAACTTAGAGCAAGCTAGGGTCTCATCTGCTCGAGTATTTGAGTTAATGGATGAAGTAGGAATCGAGGTTTCGGACGAAAAATATCCTCGCTATGATGGAAATGTCGTATTTGAAAACGTATCGTTCGGTTATAAAGAAGGCGAATACGTGTTGAAAAATATTGACTTTAAAGCAGACAAAGGTGAAACAGTCGCACTTGTTGGTCATACAGGAAGTGGTAAAAGTTCGATTATGAACTTACTGTTCCGTTTTTACGATATACAAGAAGGTAGCATAAAAATTGATGGTGTAAATATTAACACCCTTCCGAAGCAAGCAATTCGCCAGCACATGGGAATTGTTCTGCAAGATCCTTTTCTTTTTACAGGGACAATTGCTTCTAACGTAAGTCTTGATGATCCAACCATTTCAAGAGAAAAAGTGGAAAAAGCACTACGAGACGTTGGTGCTTGGGACTTTATTTCGAGCTTACCAAAAGGATTAGATGAACCAGTTATTGAAAAAGGTAGTACGTTATCTTCAGGACAAAGACAGTTAATCTCTTTTGCAAGAGCACTCGCATTTGACCCTGCGATTCTAATTTTAGATGAGGCAACGGCAAGTATCGATACAGAAACAGAAGCTGTTATTCAAGCTGCATTAGAAGTGTTGAAAAAAGGAAGAACTACCTTTATTATTGCACACAGACTATCTACTATTAAAAATGCGGACCAAATATTAGTATTAGATCGCGGGACGATTGTAGAAAAAGGAAGCCATGATGAATTGATGCAAGAATCGGGACGATATTACCAAATGTACGAACTTCAACAAGGAAAAGGTACATTGGCTGGATAATTTGTAAAGGGTGGGGCTATAGACTTTTTGTCTTAGCCCCATCTTTTATTCATAGCTTTAGTAATTATTGGGTAACATAAACTGAAGTAAATACTCCTTTAGCGGAGGGGAAATTCTTTGGATTTTGGCCTAATATTAACATTAATTATTTTGTTCATATTGTCTGCTTTTTTTTCATCAGCAGAAACTGCTTTTTCAAGTGTAAACAAAATTCGATTGCGTAATTATGAGTCTGAAGGACGTAGAGGGAGTAAAAAGGCTGTTTTTATTGTGGAGAATTTTGATAAAGCACTTTCCACCATTTTGGTCGGGAATAACATTGTCAATATAGCAGCGGCTTCTATTTCAACGAAGGTTGCTACTGACCTTTTTGGCGATGGCAAAGGAATTTTTATTAGTACCATTGTTGTGACAATATTAGTATTAGTTTTCGGAGAGATACTTCCAAAGTCGCTGGCTAAAGAAAATGCAGAAACGTACTCCCTTTTCATAGCAGGAATATTATTTTTGCTAATGAAAATACTTGCACCAATTACATTCCTTTTTGTAAAGTTAAAACAATTTGTAACAAGAGCCTTCAAAGGAAACGATTCACCGTCTGTTACAGAGGAAGAACTAATTACGATGGTGAATATTAGCCAGGAAGAAGGAGTCATTGACTTTAATGAAAGGGAATTAGTCACAAGGTCGTTGGAATTTGATGACATTATGGTTGGAGAAGTATTGAAACCAAGAATAGATATTGTGGCCGTAGAAGTAACACAGTCCATAGAAAAAGTTAGAGACGTATTTCTAGAAGAACGGTATTCTCGAATTCCTGTTTATGAAGAAAATATTGATAATATTATCGGTATTTTGTCAGAAAGGGAATTTTTAAGTCATCTCGTTCGGTTTGGAGATGTGACCATTAAGTCTATTTTACGCGAACCTTTATTCGTTGTAGAATCAATGAAGATAGCAACATTGTTACCTGAGTTGCAGAAAAATAAAGTGCATATGGCAATTGTAATCGATGAATTTGGTGGTACATCAGGCCTAATTACGTTAGAGGATATTTTAGAAGAAATCGTCGGTGAAATATGGGACGAGCATGATGAGAAAATAAAAAATTTCACCAAAATTACGGAGAGTAAATATGAATTCAACGCAGATTATCCTCTAGAAGATTTTTTCAAGGAGCTAGGAATGGATTTTAATAAAGTAACCTCCTCTAGTCATACAATTGGTGGCTGGATCTATGAAGAGTTAGAACATATTCCGGCTATTGGAGAAATAGTGGAATTTGAGAATTTAATCGTTACTGTTAAGAACGTAGAAGGCAGAAGAATTAGAAAAATCACGGTAGAAATTGGGGATTATTAATAAATCATAAAGGCTTTCTTACAACTTTGGGTGTAAGGAGCCTTAATTTTTGGTTTGGATTATGAGGGGATTTTGGATTCGTCTAACATTTAAACACATGCATGAAAACAGCCCTGGACAAATGTCCAGGACCGTAAGCCATTCATATTAAGTTGGTAATACTAATTAGTAGCTTCCGCCGCCTAATTGTTGTTCAGCCATTTGAACTAAACGCTTTGTGATTTCTCCACCTACTGAACCGTTAGCACGTGCAGTAGTGTCTGCACCAAGGTTTACACCAAATTCAGAAGCGATTTCGTACTTCATTTGGTCGATAGCTGCTTGAGCTCCTGGTGCTACTAATTGATTTGACGAATTTCTAGATGATTGGTTTGGCATGTTAGATTCATCTCCTCACAAAAATTATGGTTTTTGGCTGGACCAACTGGATTTGCACCAGTTAAGCACTGTTGAGTGCTGCCTGCTCGGCGAGGTCCATTGATAGAAGTTGGTTGCTGTTTGGTGCTGCTTAAGTTGTTACTTGTATTATAGGAAAATCTCTTTTTTCTTATTCAAAAAAACTAAGGTAAATAGTGGGAATTTCAAAAAGGATAAGAATGAAGGTGAAAGGGAAAATAATGATAGTACATAACATCGGAGGGATAGTCATGGGGATGTGTCCACTTTGCAACGGATTTGATGCAACACAACAAACTTGTACACAATGCGGTAGTGTTTTAGAGGAAGTAGGAAAGGTAACAGACTTTTTAGATGACTATAGTGCGTACATGGATATTGACGTTCTAAAACTTGTAGATGGGGATATGAATTCTTACGAGAACAGTGATTGCTTACATCTATTTAATTGTCCGGTTTGTAAAAAAGAGACGATATATACGGTTAAGGAATAATAGTGAATAGTGGTTAGGAAAGAAAGTAAATAATGAAAATATAAAAAACCCCGAAGAATTTAGATTCTTTGGGGTTTTGATATGATATGAGCTAACCACTAGTAACTAGCCACTAATCACTATTTATTACGAATACGCAATTCTGTTTCTAAGTCGAAGAAGTGAGCTTTATTCATATCAATCGCTAAGTCGATGTTCATTTCAGGTTTCACGTCTGTACGAGAGTCTACACGAGCAACAAACTCTTGACCAGCGATTTGTGAGTAAAGCATGGACTCTGCACCTAGTAATTCTGCTACTTCGATTTTCGCAGTAATTTTCGTTCCAGCAGAAGACTCGATGAATACTGGCTCATCGTGGAAATCTTCAGGACGAATTCCAAGTACGATTTCTTTACCAACATAACCGTTGTCACGTAACATTTTCATTTTTCCTTCAGGGATGGAAATTTTTTGCTCTCCTAGAAGGAAAGAACCATCTTCTAATTTACCATTGAAGAAGTTCATTGCTGGAGAACCGATGAATCCGCCTACAAAGATGTTTTCAGGATTTTCGTATACTTCTTTAGGTGAACCAACTTGTTGAATAATACCATCTTTCATAACAACAAGACGTGTAGCCATTGTCATAGCTTCTGTTTGGTCATGTGTTACGTAAATTGTAGTAGTTTTTAAACGTTGATGTAATTTAGAAATTTCGGCACGCATTTGTACACGTAATTTAGCATCAAGGTTAGATAAAGGCTCATCCATTAAGAATACTTTTGCATCACGAACGATCGCACGACCTAAAGCAACACGCTGACGTTGACCACCAGATAATGCTTTTGGTTTACGTTCTAAGTATTGTTCTAATCCTAAGATTGCTGCCGCTTCTTTTACACGACGATCGATTTCTTCTTTTGGAGTTTTACGTAATTTTAATCCAAATGCCATGTTATCATATACGCTCATGTGAGGGTATAGTGCATAGTTTTGGAATACCATCGCGATATCGCGGTCTTTAGGAGCAACGTCATTCATACGCTTTCCATCAATTTCAAAGTCACCTTTAGAAATTTCCTCAAGTCCAGCAATCATACGTAAAGTTGTAGATTTCCCACAACCTGATGGACCAACGAATACAATAAACTCTTTATCTTTAATGTGTAAGTTGAAATCTTCAACAGCGGTTACATCACCTTCATAAACTTTATAAATATTTTGTAATTTTAGTTCAGCCATTTTAAAAGGCCTCCTTTTGTAATCGTTTTCTTTTCTTACTTCTTAGTCTACCGAAAGCGCTTTAATAGGACAATGTACAACATGCACAAAAAAAGAGTAACTTGTTTGTGCAAGTTACCCAACTTCTTTTTCATATTCAACTAAAAGTATTGCTAAGTAGGCTACAAATGCCCCTTGAAAGTTTCTAATATCGATGCCTGTTCGTTCTACGAATTTATCGATTCTATATTGTAAACTGTTTCGATGCATATATAATTTTTTTGCAGTTAATGAAACATTTAAGTTATTTTCGATAAACGTTTTGACACTAATAAGAAGTTCTTTTTCTTCTGGAAAAGAAGTTAAAAAAGACTGCTTCATTTCATTTACGGTTGCTTTGCTTAGTTCGTGAATCATTACATATGGTATCGCTTTTTCCAACCGTATATGTTTTGTCTTCGATTCGAATTTTTGAGCAATGGAAAAGCATTTAGTCTCCCATTGAAAAAGCTGAGGAAGTTTATTCGTAAATGGATGATAAGAGCCGATAAACAATTTTACATCCGCATAGAAGTCCGCTGCTGTCATTTCAATTATATCTGTATATGTATTTGGCTCTTGTACTGTCGATTGCTTTTCGATAATAACGCCCGAAACGTCATCTTGCCATATAATCTCGATCGTTGATTCTTCAAAGAATGATTGTATGGCTTCTTTCCACTCCGCAGCTTGAGAAAAAGCCTTCGTATAATGAAACTGTACAAAACGAAAAGAATCATTTTCTTGATAAAATAACTCTTGCGCTAACATGTCGACATTCAAGTCCACTTCATTATTAAAAAGGAATTGATACCACCAATTCTCTATTTCAGACATTTGTGTTTCATCATGTTCAATGCGAGTTAAAAATGTATTTAACCAAATGACATCTCTATCTTTAAGTGCATCCCGAACAATACCGATATATTCACTTGATGAGCTTTCAAACCACTCAAACTTTAAAAAGTTACTAGGGGATTCTGCTATTACTACTTGATCTTTAAATATTTTCCTTAAACCTTCTATCATCATAATCCCTCACACAAAATAGCATTTCCACTATTATAACAGGTTCTAAACATATAAGAAAAAACAAATGCCAGGCATTTGTAACAGGAATGTTACAAGTGCCTGGCACTTTTAATCCTTTTGTAATATTAGTTCTCGTTTGGTTTGTCTTCTTTGATTAGTTCGCGTGCTTCTTCAATGTTTGTGTATTCTTCTCTTTCAAAGACTGTTCCGCCTGCCATTCCCTCGTTGATCATGCGGTCGATGTCCATATAATATTGATCTCTACCTTCGTAAGTAACATCGTTCGTTGGTTGTTGTTTTTTATCATTTTTCAAGAAAAATCCCTCCTGCAAATAGTATGCACAGGAAGGAAATAGTTCATGATTCAATTTTTTCGTAAAGTATCTGATGCATTATCATTATATTGGGATTTCTATATTGATGATCAAAATTAAATTATTATTACTTATTCATACACATGAAACAACATTAGTTCATGGATTTGCGATCGGATTTGAACTTCGGCTTCAGGTGAAAAGGTATAATCGCCTTGCCATTCTATATCACCATTTTTTAAGTATTTAGCACGAACAGTTTTACCTTGGAAGAAAAAAGATATTTTCCAGCCAGGAAGTTGTTTATTTGGATACAATGGTTCAAATTGAAAGTGAGTGATCATGATGCTTCCTCCTTAAAATAGGAATGTTAGTTTGTAATATGTTTCGCCTTCACTAAGCTACTTTCCTTCTTGAAAAATTTGGCGTTATCATAAAAAACTTTAATTAAATTTTCTGTTCCTGCCTTTTTTATATCGACTTCATCAAAATCCATAGGCTTAGCATTTATTTCAAATAAGCAAAAGCTTCCATCCGATCTTACACCAATGTCTGCTGAGAACTCCCCAATTAAAGATCGCTCATAAGTTGATAAATCGGCTCCAACGTTCGAAATTAATTTACGGAGTTTATCAACATTTATTTCGATAGGTAGTTGTTGAATGTAGCCAATTTCCCCGCCATTTGGCACGTGAGTTGTAACTTGTTGGCCACAAGCAATTCTTACACCAACCCCTGAAATTTCATGTTTTCCGTTTATAAAATGTGCAAGAATTCTTAAGTCGAATTTTCTATCATCCATTTTAAGTGTTTCAATTGTTTGTTGAATGATATATTCATCCAATTTCAATTCTTTCTGAAGAAAATTAAATGCTTTTTCCATAGTAGGAAACATAATGGTTTTCGATATCGTTTTAAGTATAATAGTACTCCCATAAAGGGATAATGAAAAAATCCCTTTTCCTTTTGCACTTAACCGTTTTTTTATGTAAACGGATTTATATGTTGAAAGAAGTTCGTAAAAGTTTTGCTCTGTTAGCAAAGAAGTAGAAGGGAGGTATGGTAAAAGGTGTTGGTTTTCTCTCAAACACAAAAACGTACTAAACTTGTCAAAGTAATTTAAATTAAAAAAGGTAATATCCTTTTCCTTACACCATTCCATCACCTTACTTATGTTACCTTCTTTATACATTCGGTTGTAAAGAACTTGGAGAGGAGGAACCTTCAACTTTACCCATTTTTCATATTGAGGATGATAACAGTAACCTTGCTGAGTGAAATTGTTTTCAAAAAATTCTTCTGTCACAACTACTGAAAACCCACCAATACGAAACAACTCTTTTTGTAATCTCTCTAACAGTTTTATGTTTCCAGAAAAACTTTGACCTTCACTTTTGTTCACCATTATACCAACAACAGGACCGACAATATTTCCATTTGCTACAGAAACTGTAAAAGGGAGAAATGTTTTCTTTCTCCTGCTAACAACAGTAATATCCTCCCTTTCTCCAAAAGAAAGGGAGGGAAGGTCCTTTTCAACCTGAACCCATGTTTGACTCTGCCAATCATAATAAATAGTTACTTTCATAGAAAAATTTCCTCGGGATTCTCTAAAGATTTTTCTGTTAAATAAATGGCATATTCTATGGAAAGTTTTCGAGTGAGAAAATCTTCTTTTCTTAATTTTGGATGATAAAAGATTGCCCTGCCAGGTTTGGAATTAGCTTCAAAAAGCCAAACGTTTCCTACTTTATTATCGATTCCAAAATCAAATCCAATCTCCCCAATAAATCCTGGTAAATGACGATCAATGGCTTCACTTAACATCAAGGCACTTTGAGTCAATTTCTCTTTTATTGAAGTTGCTTCTTCGCTTCTAGTAAAAATCTCTTCCAATGTTCGAACAACTCCACCGTTGTTCGCATGGGTCGTTACACTGCCTTTTCCACTTAGTTTTGCTGCCATCGCACTAACATGCCATTTTCCATTGTCATCTTTATTCGTGTGAACACGAAAATCCACCGTTGATTCATCTACTTTTATTAATGGAATTCCTTGTTGAACAATATAACTTTTTATATCTCTGTTTTTTAACACATAACCTAACATTTTTTCTAATGAAGTAAAACGTTGTAATCTATTTTTCTGCTCATCATCTTTATAGCGACAATAATATTGTTCTTCTTCTTTGTTGTATATGATTTTGAAAACACCAAGTCCTAAACTCCCGCTTGATGGCTTTAAATAGAGAAAAGGATATTTAGAAAGTAATTCTTCTAATAAAGTAATGGACATGTTATTATACGTTTCTGGTAAGAATCTAGATAAATTTTCTTCTAACGTTAATTTTTGATGTATTTCCCACTTGTTAAAAAATCCAGGATTATACCACGGAATCATATATTGTTTTTGCATCTTTTCTCTAGTTTCCTTCAAGAGACGATGCTGTTCTGTCCGACGGTTTGGAAGACGATCATACACGACATGTGGAAATGGAAACTGTTTTTTGCACCAACCTTTTTCTGTAAACATAAAGCCTTCAATTGTACCATCTTCCCAGTTAATATGATTCGCTCCAAAAATAAAAGCATATGCGCCAACTTTCTTTTCCATGGAAAGTAATTTAGAAAAGAATAAGGATCTCTCACCAATCGGCCTTAACATGGAACTTGTGAATCCAGCTGTAAAAATCCCGATTAATGGTCCAAGATGAATAGCACCATTATGAATGAAGTAATGAATATTTCCTTCAAAAGGTATCATAAGTTTTTCATACAGTTCTTGATTGACATATATACACGATTTCGCATGGTAATTTACGGTCACTGGGTATTCCAATGTACCGAACGCGACCGAATGGATGGAGTATTTCTCGAAATCAGTAGGTAAAGTAATTCCATTACCTTTTACATCTTCCTTATATTTTAATTGTATTTGCGCTCGCATCAACTTTTCACTCCGTTTCTGTCCACTCTTTACTTATGGCTCTGTTAAAGACCGCTGTTGATTTCCGCGCAAGTCTCCGCTTTCCGCGGGCGTGGCTGGAGCCTCCTCGGCTTCGCCTGTGGGGTCTCCAGTCCCCCGCTACTCCCGCAGGACAAGGAATGCTCCGGAGCGATACATCGCACGAAGAAAATGCGTATGCATTTTCGAGGAGTCTCCGACTTGCGCGGAAATCAACTGCTAGAAAAGTATCAGAAATCAACACTTACATTTTTCACAGACTTATTTTTCAAGAAAACACTATAACGTGCTGGAGCTTCGTACGTTTGTTGTTTTATTTGTTCACTTGCTGTTATTTCTATCATTTTATGCCCAGGTTTGGAGTTAATATCTAAAATCCACGGTTTTAAGTTACAATCTATTGCTAAATCAAGACCTATCTCAAAAAGAGGATGAAATTTTTTATCGAGTGTATTAACTAGAGTTTCAACAAGGTAGGAAATAGTTTCTTCAAGGGCTATTTGTTCAATGGTGGAGAATTTTTTTATCCATTCTTTGTATGTTACAATTTCTCCTCCAGTAGCAAGATTTGCTGTGATTTTACCAACACGGCCATGTCTGATCGCTTTGAAACGTTCTAGCCACTCACCGTCTGATCCTTTCTGAAGAAGAATTCTTAAATCAAATGGTTCCTTTTTAGCCGTTAGTAATGACAGAAACGGTTGTATAATGAAATTTGTTTCTTTCGACTGTATCCACTTATTAAATTTTTGAAGTGTATGAAATGTAAAGTGTCGTTCACCATCTCTCGTCACTTCCATACAATCCAATCCATCATGACTAGATTGCTTCGCTTTTATAATCCCAAAACCTTGTGATCCGTTTATAGGCTTTAAAATGACTTCTTTATACATAGAAACCATCTTTTTAAACGTTGAAATGGTGTAACTCCTTGTCGGTAAAAAATATGGTTGAAGCTCCTCATCTGAATGTAGCTGTTGAATGACATCCCACTTATTCGGTAAACCACAACCTAGAAACGTAATATTCCGATTGTTTTTCAACCAGGTTATTTTTTCAATATAAGATTTGCTTTGTAAAGACGATGGATAATATAGGCGATCATAAATAAAAGAAGGAAGTGGGAACTGACTTTTTTTCCAAGAACGAGTCTCTCTACAAAATAAGTAACCAAACACTTCGTTTTTCCCTAAAAATATTTTTGCTGGGGAAAATGAATAGACTTGAACGTCGTATTTTATGCTGTGAATGGCAATGTTCGTCATGTACGAGCTTTTCGTCGGATTAGAAAATGTAAGAATGCCTAGTGTAATGGTCATTCACTCACTCCTTTTTCGAATGTGATGAATTATGTCTCATCCGCTTTGCTCATTAAATATAAGCAATATAAAATAATAGCTTTAGCAGATGGTCGAACAGATTCATTCTCAGAGCGTGGATCCATATTTTTGGAAGGCTTTGTATTTACTTCAATTAGCCACGGCTGGCCACTTTTATCCACTGTAATATCTATGCCAAGCTCCGCAAAAATACCATCAGAAATGGAACTAATCTCATTACAAACATCAAGTGCGATAGAACGCATCGCTTTTTGTAGATGTTTTGCTTCTTTTTTATCAAACAGTTGAACTAGCGCTTGTTGGACTGTTAGCATTTCTCCGCCTTGTGCTAGGTTTGAAACGAACTGTCCAGCTTTAGAAACTCTAGCAACAGCGGAAGTAACTTGCCAAGTGTCATTTTCTCTCCTATGACATAAAAAACGAAAATCCACGGGTCGACCTTCTAACTCGATTAAATCGATTCCTGTTTGAACAATAAAGTTTCTTTTTTTTGTATATGGCTGCAGTCGGGAGACAATATCATGTATATGTTCATACTTAGCTGTAACATTACGCTGTAGGGACGAATAGGAAAGTTCCCAATTATCCCCATCCTCAGCGCGAGTAATTTTAAAAATTTGCTTTCCTTGACTTCCATTCATTGGTTTAATAAATAGTGTGTTCGTTTTTTCTAATAGATTTTTGACATTCTCAAAAGAATACTCCATTGAAGTGGGAAGAAAAGGGTGTAAATGATCGGCTTGTAATAAGTGAGAATGAACTTCCCATTTGTTTAAAAAATGCTCATTAAAAATAGGGATGTTATGCTTTTGTAGTTCTTCTATAAAAGAAATAAAGCTTATGTTCTGTTCATTTTTTCTAACGTGCAATCTATTGTGAATCACATTCGGAAATGGGACAGATCGCTTTAACCAAGTTTTGTTGTCTGAGAGAATATATCCATCGAGAAAAGTATTGCCGCCATGAATATACTCTTTTAAAGTAAAAACATAAAAAATCACGCCAATTTCGTCTGCAAAAATAGCTAGTTCTCTGCTAAAATATTCAATAGACTTTAAATGTATTGGGGGCTCTTCCTTTATTTCTGTTAGCAGGCCAATAACGGGACCAATTACTAATGTATTGAGATTCGGTTGAAAGCTTACTAATAAATCTCTGTCCTCTTCATCGGCTAAAAATAATGATTGAAGGATGGAACGGTCCACTTTTACATAAGGGTTATCAACCTTTATAATTTCTAGAAAAGCCGTTATTTTTACGCGACTACACTGAATGACGATGATGGGTGAATCTAACGGTATTTGTAACTTTTTCGCTAATTTTTTGCTTAATCGTATCGTCGGGTTGTTACTTTTTGGTTCCGTTGGAATAATAGTGGCTCTATAAAATTTCATGAAAGTCCCTCGTTTTTTAGAAGTAAGAAAAGTCTAAACGTATAGGCTTAAGCCCTTTTGTACAGTTATTTTATGTACTTCTTGAAAATCGGTGAAAATAAACAAAGTAAAATGTTATAAGAAAAGAGGTATATCGGTACATGAACACGTTTTTATTGTTTTTAATGATGATTTCTATCGGCGCATTTATTGGGGGATTAACAAACTCATTAGCCATTCGCATGCTTTTTCGCCCATATAATCCAATTTATATAGGAAAAAGAAGATTGCCATTTACACCTGGATTAATACCAAAAAGACGAGATGAACTTGCAATTCAGTTAGGGAAGCTAGTCATGGAACATTTACTAACGGCTGAAAGTATGAAGCGCCGTCTCATTCAAAAAGGTTTTCAGCAAGAAATTCTTCAATGGATGATGAAACAAACGGAGACATTTTTGTCATCAGAAAAAACGGTTAAGGAAACATTTCAGAGCTTTGGAGTAGAAAATCCAAAACAAATGCTTCAAGAAAATGCGAATGATTGGTTACAAAAGAAATATGAAACAGCTCTGAAGGAATTTGGAGATCTGCCGATTGAAAGTATTATCCCTGAAGAACTCCTAAATAAAATGGAAGAACATATCCCTCAAGTATCAGAATACATTTTACAAAAAGGGACGGACTACTTTGAAAGCGAGCAAGGAAAAGCTCAACTATCTAAAATGATACAAGACTTTATCCAAACACGGGGGATGCTTGGAAATATGGTGCAAATGTTTCTAGGTAATTATAGTCTCGCCGATAAAGTACAGCCAGAAGTTATAAAATTTTTGAAACATGATGGAACAAAAGATGTATTACAAAAAGTTCTTCTTACCGAATGGAATAAAGTGAAAGCTTTAACGGTAGCAGAAGTAGAGGCAAAATTATCGAAACAGGCTTTAGTAAATTCGGGCATTCAGTTGTTAGAAAAAATGGTAGACCTGGATAAACAGTTAAACAAGTCTATTTCTGAAGTAACGCAGCCAATTAAACAACCCTTGTTACATAATGTATTGCCTACAGTGGTCGATAGTGGGACGACAATCTTGTTAAATCAACTAGAAAATTTATTATCTAAGCTACAATTAGAACAAATTGTGAAAGAACAAGTGGAATCATTTTCTCTTCCAAAGTTAGAGCAAATTGTATTATCTGTCTCAAGTAGAGAGTTAAAAATGATTACGTATTTAGGTGCTTTACTAGGTGGAATGATTGGCTTTGTTCAAGGGTTAATGGTATTTATGCTATAGGTATAGTTAGCTAGTTGACGTAGCTGTCATAATGGTTATCGTTTGAATGAGAAGATTTGGTTTGTTATACTGTTCACTATCATGCCTTTTAGGGCAAAATGGAAGGACTGAATGTATTGTCTAACGTATATAACGTAGCAAACGAATTAGAAAAAGCAATCCGCACGAGTGAGGAATTCACAAACTTAAAGAAATATTACGAAGAAGTTTTTGCAGACGAGTCAACAAAAACAATGTTTGAAAACTTCCGCAACATTCAACTGTCGCTTCAACAAAAACAAATGTCAGGTCAAGAAATTACACAAGAAGAAGTGGAGCAGGCGCAACAAACAGTTCAACTTGTTCAACAAAACGAAAAAATTGCAAAGCTTATGGAAGCGGAGCAAGGCATGAGCATGATGGTTGGGGAACTTAACAAAATCATCATGAAGCCATTAGAAGAGTTATACAGCAACGTTGAAGGAAACTAATTACGTAAATGAAACGAGCCAATGAAGCATATGATGCTAATTGGCTCGTTTTTACTATAGAATTGGGAACTAACAGTTGATGATAGCACGAGATGCGAGACTCCTGCGGGAGAGTGTGTCAAGGGAGACCCCACAGGCCCATCAGGCCGAGGAGGCTCCCGAGACCACCCGCGGAAAGCGAGCATCTCGTGCTATCATCAACTTAATTATAATAAAACATCTAAAGTACATACTAGCCTTTTCATCTTTCATGTTATGAAACATTTCCTAACAAAAATAGTCATCCTCTAAACTTGTCCAATGTTCTATTCCCTCCTATTTTTTCATACTCATAAAAATAAGTACAAACAACCTAGATTTAAGGAGGCACCTCCATGATATATCGCTTATTGGCTATTAATATTGACAAGACATTATTAAAGTCCAATGGTAAATTGGCAAAAGAAACAAAAGAAGCAGTAGAATATGTAAAAAATAAGGGAATATACGTTACCCTTGTTACGGGAAGGAATTTTTACTCTGCTCAAAAAGTAGCAAAAGCACTAAAGCTTGATTCCTTTCTCGTAACGCACGGCGGTTCATTTATCGCTTCGAAGCAAGAACAGGCTTTGCATGTAAAAAGAATCACAGAAGAAAAAACGTTCAACCTAGTGCAAGTTTTAGAAAACTTTGATTGCACAGTTAGATTAATGCATGAGCGTTACTCGATCGGT
Organism: Bacillus sp. FJAT-45066; assembly: GCF_002335755.1. NCBI lineage: Bacteria > Bacillati > Bacillota > Bacilli > Caryophanales > Bacillaceae > Bacillus > Bacillus sp. FJAT-45066. The sequence continues at coordinate 2,146,356 of NZ_NISQ01000001.1, read as the reverse complement.
AACCGCCTACGTGGTGCAAACAATTTAATGTCTAGAGCAGTGCTCGGTTCGAATGACCCTCTCATTTACCCAGTTCAATTTGTAGAATCGTTAGGTGATACTTTAACAGATAACCCTATCGCGCCACCAAAGATAGAAGTATATTTTAATAGTGAGGAAGAACAAAAGGCAGTATATAATACATTAACAGTTGCATTTGATGATATTGCACTTATGAATCACGATAAAAAAATAGAGATTTTACCTGCAGGTGGTACGAAATTTGATGGCTTACAAACATTAGGCGAAGTGTTGAAGATCTCATGGAATGAAATGGTTTATATAGGCGATGCAGAAGATGACATTCCATTGTTAGACGTTGTCGGCCTTGGAGTGGCAATGTGGAATGCACCTCCTAAAGTAAAAAGTGCAGCAGATTGGATCACACGTTCAAATGATGAGCAAGGTGTTGCTTATATGATAAAAGAACATTTCCGAAAGCAACAAAGATTAGCATTTTTAAAGAGTTTTAAGGTTTAATAGGTTCATAATGGAGTCTGCTAGCTTTTTGGTGGCAGACTTTTTGTTATGGTTCAATTTAAAATAGGTAGTTTATTCTAAAGGCTATGTTAAATGTTAGTGTTGATTTTTGTTACTTAACTAGCAGTTGACTTCCGCGCAAGTCGGAGACTCCTCGAAAATGCATACGCATTTTCTTCGTGCGATGTATCGCTCCGGAGCATTCCTTGTCCTGCGGGAGTAGCGGGGGCCTGGAGACCCCACAGGCGAAGCCGAGGAGGCTCCAGCCATTTCGAAAAGTAAAAGCGGCTCGTTCAGCTCCGAAAAGGATAAGACAAGGGCAGTATGAGGGGGCATTTTTCCCTCAGGATGGCCATGGCTTATCCTAGAGGAGCTAGCCGCTTGACCTAGACACGCCCGCGGAAAGCGGAGACTTGCGCGGAAATCAACAGCGGTCTTTAACAAAACCTTTCTAAAATAACAAATCAGACAAATAACATGTTCACTGGTAAAACTACCCCAACATTGAATAAAAGCCCGTTATTTTGTAAACTGAAAGAAGTTTATAAACGAAAGGTGATTGTTTTGAAGATAAATATACAAGGGCTACAAGATGATAGATTTCAACGCCCACTCGAACTTATTTCTAACTTATTCTTTGAAGAAAGTGAAGTATCATTATCTTCAACAAATGAAGAAGACTACAATCTAGTTTTTTCCATAAATCTAAACGAGACAGAATTGATGTGTGTAGTATCAGGATTGCTTGAGGTAAATGGTCATGGTCAAATATTTAAGAGTACACACCAAAAAGACCTTACTTTATTTAATGATGATAAAGAACGCTTTAAACAAGTTAAATATACAGTTTTTCATGTATTTTTAACATTATTACAAGACTATACTGGCATCATTCAAAAATGGGGAATTCTTACTGGAATCCGTCCAACAAAGCTTTTACACTCCAAATTACAAAAAGGTGAAAAGAAAGAAGATGTCCATAAATTATTAAAAGAAGAATATTTGATAAGTGATGAAAAGATTCAATTAATGCAACAAATCGTAGATCGTCAGCTTTCCGTTGTGCCTGACCTTTATGATTTAGGAAAAGAAGTTAGTATTTACATCGGGATTCCATTTTGTCCAACAAAGTGCGCTTACTGTACGTTTCCTGCTTATGCAATAAACGGGAAACAAGGAAAAGTTGACTCTTTCTTAGGTGGATTACACCATGAAATTGAAGTAGTAGGTAACTGGTTAAGAGAAAAAGGGATCAAAATTACAACAGTATATTACGGTGGTGGTACACCTACAAGTATTACAGCAGAGGAAATGGACATGTTGTATGAGCAAATGTACAAGGCTTTCCCTAATATGGAAAAAGTACGTGAAGTAACCGTAGAGGCAGGTCGTCCTGATACAATCACACCAGAAAAATTGAAAGTTCTACAAAAATGGAACATTGATCGTATTAGTATTAATCCGCAATCTTATATTCAAGAAACATTAAAAGCGATTGGACGCCATCATACGGTTGAAGAAACTATTGATAAATTCCACTTAGCTAGAGAAATGAATATGAATAACATTAATATGGACTTAATTATTGGGTTACCAGGTGAAGGTGTGCCTGAATTCCAACATACGTTAAACGAAACGGAAAAATTAATGCCAGAATCACTAACTGTTCATACATTATCGTTTAAACGTGCTTCAGAAATGACAAAAAATAAGCAGAAATACAAAGTAGCAGACCGTGAAGAAATTAGTAAAATGATGGATATGGCAACAGAATGGACGAACGACCACGGATATGTACCATATTACTTGTATCGCCAAAAGAATATATTAGGCAACTTAGAAAACGTTGGCTATGCACTGCCAGGTCAAGACAGTATTTACAACATCATGATCATGGAAGAAAAGCAGTCGATCATTGGACTAGGATGTGGGGCATCTAGTAAATTTGTCGACCCTAATACAGGCAAAATTCAACGTTTTGCGAATCCAAAAGACCCTAAGTCATACAATGATGGATATTTACATTACACAGATGAGAAAATAAAGATAATGGAAGAGCTTTTCTCTAAATAGCCAAAAAAATCCCGCTGGAATTATTTTCAGCGGGATCATTTTTCCTCATTGTTGTTCTTCTTCAAATACCGACCTAAAAAATCCACTAAAAAGAAAACAGAAACTAGTCCTATCACAAGTACATATACATTGTCATATTCAGTACCACTCGATATGTATGATAAAACATAGAAAGCAAAAAAGAAGATTAGAGCATATATAATTACTTTTTTTAACATTGTATGGTTGCTCCTTACCTATAAAGTATTATGAACTGAGTGAGTTTCATAATGTACAATTACTAAACGAAAAACGAATATTAAACCTATTCTTTCATATAATTTACGTTTATATCGAACGTAATTTAATTATATAATAAACGGAACATTCGTTTTTCACTAAACGAACAGTAATTATGAAATTGATTCAACTAATCTAATTATACACTCTAATACAGTAATGTTAACGTAAATAAAACTATTTTTCTACTTTTTACCATGTTATAATAAAATGAATTATAATTCATTTTTGTGTTGATCAAACAGAAGGGGGGATGCAAAGTGAAGAATACATATAAAACTATCCAGTTAGAAGAAGTAAATGGTGTCATTACATTGACTCTAAATCGTCCAGAAAGTCACAATGCAATGAATGTAGAGATGTTAATAGAACTCAATAGCGTGATGGAAGAAATTAAAGAAAGTAAGGCGAAAATTCTTTTATTAAAAGGTAACGGACCTGTTTTTAGTGCGGGTGGTGATATTAAAATGATGTTACAAGATGACCCTAAACTTTTTGAAACAGTTATGAACTCCATTACGAACATCGTTTTAACATTATACACTTTACCGAAAATAACGATTAGTGCCCTTCACGGAGCAGCAGCTGGACTAGGCTTAAGTTTAGCGCTAGCAAGTGACTACGTGTACGCTCAACCTTCTACGAAAATAGCAATGAATTTTATAAAAATTGGTCTCATTCCTGATGGTGCAGGTCATTTCTTTTTAAAGAATAGATTAGGAGAAATCATGGCCAAACACCTCATCTGGGAAGGGAAAACCGTTACTGGATCAGAAGCAAAAAATCTTGGTTTAGTGGACATCGTAGAAGAAAAACTAGAGCAAGCAATATTGAGTAAACTACAACAATTAAAGTCTTCTCCATTACAAGCAATGATTGAAACGAAGTCAATCTACACGCAAGCTTCCTCAACTGAGCTTAAAACTGTACTGCAATTAGAAAAGAGTGGCCAGAGCAGAATGCGCCAAACAAATGATCATCAAGAAGGTATCAGAGCTTTTTTAGAAAAAAGGGTTCCGAATTTTAATGGAGAATAAATAATAGTAACGCAACCTTTTAAGGGGAGAGAAAATGAATAGAAATACATCGGTTATTATTACTCTATTATTTCTAATTTTGTTGGGGAGTTCTGTTACATATATTGTTGTAACGAACTCAAACAAAAATGTACTAGAAGCCCGAAGATTAGAAATGATTAATTATCTTGATATGAATTTTGAGAAGTTTGCCCCTGAACTTGCTGACTTTGTAGATGAAAACAAAACCATAATTACGTCTGTTATTTCTCCAGGTGGCTTAGTTAACTTTGAATGCTTTTTAGTAAGAAACGAAGAGCCGTTTGGGATCTATAAAGTACTATATGACATAAAAAATCAGATAGTTATTACAAAAGAATTAGAAGTAACGAACCCTAAATATGTGGATGAGTGGCGAGAGTTTCAAAAGAAACATTAGATAATCAGCATAATCCTAAAAAAATAAAGAGGTTGGGATAGAACAAATTTTCTCACTCCAAAGACGAACGATTATATGTAATGGATTACCAATGGATAATTACATTTTGTATGCAGCAAATGATTGGAGCGCAAGCCTTCGCTTTCCGCGGGCGGTAAAAAGGTAGGTTATTTTCACTGTCGTGAAAAACCTACTCCTCGGCACGAGCGCCTGTGGGGTCTCACTTACACGCTTTCCCGCAGGAGTCTTCGGCTTGCGCTCCAATCATCTGTCGGAAAGTATAAAAATGTACATTTTCATTTTTGGAAACGAGAAAAAATCCGACATATCCCTCGGATTTTCATGGGTAATGTTCGGATTTCTAATTAGTTAACACAGTTTTGACCCATCCTCTTCTTTATCGATGAAATAATACTAACTTTCCGCTAGAGTTTGTGCAACGGTGTGTTGTTTCTAAATACTTCAATTCCCCTAATCGTTTTTCCCCAAGTTCTTTCGCTTCTTTTTCTGAAGAAGCTTCAAAGCTCTCGTCTAATAGCTTTTCTCCATCTTTGCTGAAAACCGTTAACGTATATTTTCCCACTTCGATCATCCCCTTATGAATAGTCATTCATTTACTACTATCATACTACTTATAAAGAAAATGTTAAAGTTTTATATATATATGGAACTTTATGCCACAAGAATCGTATAATTATAGGCAGACCTATAAGGAGGTACAATATAATGGCATTAAAATTGCAACAGGTCACGAAAAAGTTCGGGGCACATACTGCTGTGAACAACTTATCTATTGAAATACCAGAAAGTGAGATGTTTGGATTTCTAGGTGCGAACGGAGCTGGTAAAACAACAACGTTCCGAATGGTGCTTGGACTTTTAGAACCAACGGCAGGAAAAATTACGTGGGCAGAAAATAAAATTACATATAATGAAAGTCATTTAGTCGGATATTTGCCAGAAGAAAGAGGACTTTATCCAAAACTTACAGTTAAGGACCAATTAATTTACTTAGGTAGATTAAGAGGAATGCAAAAAGCAGATATTTTGAAACAAATGGATTACTGGTTAGAAAGATTTAAAGTACCAGAATACGCGAACAAAAAAGTGGAGGAACTCTCCAAAGGTAACCAACAAAAAATTCAATTTATCGCGTCTACTATTCATAAACCAAAGCTATTAATCTTAGACGAACCGTTCAGTGGATTGGACCCATTAAATGTTGAATTACTGAAAGATGCTGTGACGGACTTAAAAAATGAAGGAACTTCTATTGTGTTTTCTAGTCATCGAATGGAACATGTAGAAGAGCTTTGTGAACATTTATGTATTATGCATCATGGTAGTCCAGTTGTTCATGGTAATTTACGAGATATAAAGCGTTCATTTGGAAAGAAGAATGTTACCATCCATGCTGATATAGATCTTTCTTATTTAGAAACGTTCTCTGGTGTTGTAAGAGCAAAGAAAACAGTAGAAGGTATAAAATTGCAAGTAGAGGATGAAAAGATCTCCCAAAGGGTGTTTGAGAGCTTACAAGGTAAAGGCTTTGTTCGAAAGTTCCAATTAGAAGAGCCTTCGTTAAATGATATCTTTATTGAAAAAGTAGGTGACTCCTATGAATAAGTTTTTCATTATTGTTATGCAAACATATATGAGTAAGCTAAGGTCCAAGTCATTTCTTATATCAACAGCCATAACAGCATTACTTATTATCGGATTAACAAATATGCAAACGATCCTTGAAACATTCGAACGAAACGATGAAAAACTAATCGCTGTCTTAGATAATGACGGTTCTTTTTATACCCAGTTAGAAGCACAATTCCAAGGTGAAGAACAGAGGGTTAATTTTGAGAAAATAGATGGCGATCCAAGTAGTGTTGAAGAAAAAGTGCTAGAAGGAACGTACGATGGAGTTTTGATCATCGATGAGGATCAAGAAGGATTACCAGTCGGTACGTTTAAAGCTAGATCCATTTCCGACCATGGAACAATTTTTAGAATAGAACAGGCACTTCAACAAGTAAAGGTGGAGCTTGCTACTGCTAAAATTGGGTTAACGCAAGAGCAAATTGCCACATTATATGCCCCAGTACCATTTGAAGTTGTACCGTTAGAAGAATCTGCAAAATCAGCAGAAGAACTAAACCAAGCTAGAGGCATTGTTTACGTATTACTATTTGTTATGTATTTCTCCGTTATCATGTATTCAAGTATGATTGCAACAGAAGTGGCAACGGAAAAAACGTCACGTGTAATGGAAATACTGATTTCCTCGGCATCTCCTATTAAGCATATGTTTGGGAAAATATTAGGTATTGCTTTATTAAGTATTACCCAACTTTTATTATGGTTTGTTATTGGTTATTTCTCATTAAATAGAAACTTACAAGATATGACAGGAGGAGTGTTTGAATACTTTGGAGTTGGTGACTTAGCTGTTTCCACTTTCGTGTATGCCATCATCTTCTTCCTATTAGGATACTTCTTATTTGCGACATTAGCAGCATTTTTGGGTTCATTAGTTAGTAGAATTGAAGATATTCAACAAATGATTGCACCGATGACCATACTAATTGTTGCAGCTTTTATGATTGCAATGTTCGGATTAAATAATCCAGATAATTCATTTATTCAAGTGATGTCCTTTATTCCGTTTTTCTCTCCAATGATAATGTTTTTACGAGTAGGTATGCTAAACCTTCCGTTTTGGGAAATTGGGTTGTCCATTGGTATTTTAGTTGGTACGATTATTTTATTAGCAATGTTCGGATCAAAAGTGTATCGTGGTGGAGTATTAATGTACGGAAAATCCTCATCCTTTAAAGACATTAAAAAAGCATTGCAACTAACCAAAAAAGACTAACAGATTTAGGAGAGCTACAAAATGGACTTAATTCCAATATTGTCGTGTATGTTTTTATTTTTCCTAACGCTCTACTTCGTTATTAAGGCAGCAGTCAAGAACGGAATGAATGAATCAAAGGAATTAAGAAAACTAAACATCGAATTACAAGATATAAAAAAACAAGTTAAATTTTCACATCAAAATGAACAAAAGCATTATGTAAATAAGAAAATATAAATTCTTTGAGGCTGTCCAGAAAGTACTTTCTGAATGGCCTCTTTTTACAATAAAAGCCGTGTCGGATATGTGACCGCTTTCCGCGGGGGAGGCGGTGAGCCTCCTCGAGCCCAAGGGCTCTGTGGGGTCTCACCAGCCTGCCCTCTCCCGCAGGAGTCGGCCACATATCCGACACTTTATTTAATTCACTTACTATATTTAGTTACAAATACTTTTAGATAGCTATTTTTTCAATTTATCATCATAACCCAAACCGAACGTGCATTCGATTTGAAATCGTGATAAAATAAAAGAAAAAGTGAAAGGGTGCAATATATGGAAAAAATCCGATTTATTCATGCTGCCGACTTGCATTTAGATAGCCCTTTTATAGGCCTACATACATTGCCACAGCCAATCCTCCAACGAATTAGACACAGCACTTTTCAAGCGTTTCAAACAATCATCGATAACGCAATAAAATATAATATAGACTTCCTATTAATAGCAGGAGATTTGTTTGATGGAGAAAATAGAAGTTTATTCGCACAGGCAAAGCTAAGAGAAGGATTTCAGCGCTTAGAAGAACAAGATATTCCAGTGTACATCATTCATGGAAACCACGACCCTGTTCTAAAAGACACTAAAACTTTCCGCTACCCAAATAATGTTCATATATTTTCAACTACTGTTGAAACAAAACCATTTTACAAAAATGGCACACAAATTGCTAACATATATGGGTTTAGCTATCCAACAAAGCACGTCACGTCTAATATGACTTCTTTTTATAACAAAGAAAATAACGATGTGCCATACCATATCGGAATGCTTCACGGTAACCTTGACGGTAACACTGACCATGATCCTTATGCACCATTTACGATGAACGAACTGCTAGAAAAAGACTTTCATTATTGGGCTCTAGGTCATATTCATAAACGACAAATTTTACATGAGCGCCCTTCTATTGTCTACCCAGGAAATATTCAAGGAAGGCATAAAAAAGAACGAGGCGAAAAAGGGATATATTTAGTTGAATTACAACAAGAAAGTGAAACATTATCCTTCATTCAAACATCGAATGTTCTTTGGGACACTATAACATTCAATATTACTACATTAGCTAGCATGGATGAAATCATAAATAATTTAAAAAAACTAATAGAAGAATTACGTTGTAAAGAAAAAGGGTTACTCATTCAGTTAGAATTGGTTGGTCAAAATCAACTTCATCATGAACTACAGAATGCTCAAGTATTAGAGGACTTACTATTTCTCCTAAATGAAAAAGAAGAATCTACGTTCGACTTTGTTTATGTATACGATATTTTACTTAAAACAAGTAATGTAATTAACAAAAAGGAATTAGAAGAAGTTCCGTTTTATCGTGATTTCTTTCATGTAGTAGAGCGTACAGATGACGTTCAAGTTGCACTATCTTCTCTTTACCACCATAACGAGGCACGTAAAGTATTACAAAAGCTTACGGAAAAAGAGTTAGAAGAAGTTAAAAGAGAGGCTGAGCAACTCTTATTAGAAGAACTACTCCATGATAGGAGGTAATGTAAGATGAAGATTAAAAGTTTACATATATATGGATTTGGAAAATTACAAAACGTTAAAGTTGACCTATTTTCTCCAACAGTACAAGTATTTTACGGAGAAAATGAGGCTGGTAAATCGACTATTATGGCTTTCATACATGCCATTTTATTTGGTTTTCCAACAAAAAACCAAGCAGAGCTTAGGTACGAACCTAAAACTGGATTTCAATATGGCGGTTATTTAACCGTAGAAACAAAGGAACAGGGAATAGTGAAAATAGAAAGAGTTAATGGTAGATCCACAGGTGAAGTGACTGTATATTTTGAAGACGGGACCACTTCCACCTCTACTGAAACTATCGTAAATGGAATGGAAAAGTCTTTATTTAAAGGAGTCTTTTCATTCAACATAATGGACATTCAAAATGTAAAACTTACAAATTTAGACGAACTTGGTAGTTATTTATTTTCATCTGGCATGATAGGAACAGATCAACTTCAAAAACTAGGACAAAAATTAGAAAAAGAAACTGATGCACTTTTTAAACCAGGTGGTAGAAAGCCAATACTTAATGAAATGTTATCTACGTTAAAAGATAAAAAAGCACAGTTGGTATTGTGGGAAGAGAAGATAGGGGAATATGAACGACTGCAAAGTAATGTTGAGAAATTAAACAGTCAAATCGAAAATCTGACGCATAAGCAAAAGCAATTGCAAATACAAAAACAACTAACAGATCAAATGATTTCAATCACTCCTTTATACACAGAATTAATTCAGTACGATTCAAAATTACAGACGCTCCCTATGTATAAACCATTTCCAATCAATGGTGTGACAAGGCTAGAAAGTCTCCAAAAAGAATGGACTTTTTTTGAATCAAAAATAAACACTCTAACGGAACAAATGAATGAAATTAATTCAAAGTTAGATAATATACCAGAGACACAGTTGCAAGAAAAATTAAAAGCATTGGAGTCTATCACGGATTTACAGTTGAATTATGAGCAATTAGAACAAGCTTTAGAACAGCTTACTATTACCGAGCATAATCTTAAAAGTAAAATTCAACAGATTAAAGAAAGCATTGGTTGGGAGAATAAGTTGGATAGTGAGATTTTATGTTTCCAAACGACACTTCAAACAAAAATGCAACTACGTGAATTAGTGTTTGAAGAAAAGCAGTTGGAAGAAGAAAAAGTAAGAGTAGATAAACAATTTTCTACAGCGAAAGAAGAGTTAGAGAATAGTGAGTTTAATATAAAGCAGTTAAAAGCAGAACTGCTACCAGAGCAAGAGAAAAATAGGTTAAACAACTTAATTAACGAAAATAAACGTAGCTCAATAGAGAACGAAATTCGCGCACAGGAAAAGATACTCGAACAATTGAAGAAACAAAGAGCTCAACAAGAACAAGCTGAAAAAGTTTCTAAAAAAAGTACCGTGATTCTGTTTAGCGTTTTATCAGTTGTTTGTGCTGGATTAGCCATATATGGATTTTCAATTGGTAATATTGGACTCTCGTTAATTGCTATTTTTTGTTTAGGGGGCACATTCCTTTTTACTTTTAGTAAGAAATCGAAAAACTCCTCCGTAGAATGGAAAGAAGAAGAAAAAAATATTTTAGCTGAACTTTCAAAACTTAAAAAAGAATTGTCTGAGCAACGTACATCTTTAGATGAAATAAACAAAGTGCAAAAGTTATTAATAGAAAACGAGCAAGTAGAAAAGATGCTCGTCAAAGAAATGGTACTTCTACGCCAGCATGAACGAAGTTATGAAAAAACGGTTTCACTTTATGAAGCTTGGGAACAAAAGAAATTTTTAATAGATGAAAAGTGGAAAAACCTAAACGAAATAATTGATTTATCTGAATTTCAAATTTCTTTTATGGAAGAGGCATTTGAAGAAATAAGTGCGTTGAAAAAATACTTATTGGAGCTAGAGGAAGTATCAATAGACAAAAAACTACACGAAAATGAATTAAACGATTTAGTTTTAAAGATACAATCAAATAATAAAAAACTAGGTTTTGATTATAATAACCTAAATCATTGTTTCTACTTAGCGAGAAATGAGCAGGAACAATTAAAAAATTTAATACAAACAATGAAACATCTAAAAGAAAAACTTGTCCCATTAGCAGAAGAAAAACGATTACTAATTCAACAACAAGTAGAAGTAGTAAAGCAAATGGACCAGCTTTACGTATCAGCAAACGTAAGTACAGAAGAGAAGTTTCGAGAGAAAGCAGAACAAAATGCTATTGGTGTCGACCTAGAACAAAGACGTGATATGTTACAAGCGCAAATTACACAATTAGAAAAGCTATACGAAGTGAGTAAAGAAGATTGGCTGAAAGTAAACGATTGGAACTACGAGCTCATATTAGTTAAGGAGGACATTCATTCAATAGAAAATCAACTACAAGAAAGGTACAAAGAAAAAGCAACTTACCTTGAGACAATAAAGGTACTAGAAGCTGGTACAACCTACGCAATGGTAAAACAAGATTATGAAAATGAAAAAGCATTATTTGAACGACTAGCAAAAAAGTGGTCCGTATTTGAGACTGCTAAACATCTACTAAACAAAACGATGAACTACTATCAAGAAGTAAAGTTACCACAAGTATTAGAAAAAGCCACTAAGTACTTCAATTTATTAACAGGTGGAAAGTATGTAAAAGTGATGACATTATCATCAGAGAAAACGTTAGTAGTGGAGCATAAGGATGGAATGGTTTTTTTACCAAAAGAATTAAGTCAGGCGACTATTGAGCAATTGTATATTGCATTAAGATTTGCCGTTGCTGCAGCATGGAGCAATGAAAAAGCGCTTCCTTTTATTATCGATGATACTTTTGTAAATTTTGACTCCAATAGAACAGATCTAGCTATGAAGCTGTTAGAAGAGATTACGAATGAAGGAAACCAAATTATTTTCTTCACATGTCATCATTTCATTAAAGAAAAACTTAGTATGAAGAAAGGTGCAATTGTCTACGTTATGGAAGAATCAACAATGTTTGCCACGTAATATGGCAAGTGATATTCTTAACTGAGTAAGTTATCATGTACTACTACTAACTGACTTGTACGAATGGAGTATTTTTATATGACAGATCAACACACGAGTAAATCTCGTTCAAAGACACCATTAATTTTATTAAGCTTCAATTTGTTTATTGTAATGATTGGTATCGGGTTAGTCATACCTATCTTACCTTTTTATATCGACATGTTTGGAGCGACCGCTAGAACGCTTGGTTTTTTGGTTGCTGTCTATGCCTTTATGCAGTTCCTTTTTGCACCAATGTGGGGAAGGGTGTCTGATAAAATTGGTAGAAAACCTTTAATTACACTTGGCCTTTTTGGGTTCGCGGTAGCGGAATTTATATTTGCATTCGCCACTGGAATATGGATGTTGTTCGTTTCTCGAATATTAGCTGGTCTTTTTGGTGCAGCGTTAATGCCTACTGCTATGGCTTACGTTTCAGATGTAACAAGTGAAGAAAAGCGCGGACAAGGAATGGGTATTCTTGGTGCAGCCATGGGGCTTGGAATTGTAGTAGGTCCAGGAATAGGAGGCTGGCTGGCCGAATATAATCTATCTTTACCTTTCATTTTTGCAGGAACTTTAGCAACAATTGCGGGTATTGTTTCTATACTTGTTTTACCTGAGTCGTATCCGAAAGAAAAAAGGGAGCAAGATAGACTGCAAGAAGCGGGAGTAAAACAAAAAAACCAATTTGTCATGATGGCAAATGCCATTAATAGTCCTGTAGGGTTTTTGTTAATATTAGTTTTTATTATGAGCTTTGCATTAGCAAACTTCCAATCAATCTTTGGTTACTATACAATGATTCGATATGAGTATACACCTAGTCAGGTAGGGTTAATTGTATTACTTGTAGGTCTAGTTGGGACTATTGCACAAGGAGTATTGGTAGGAAGATTAACTCGTAAATTCGGAGAACAAAAAGTGGTCATGTTTTCTCTACTGATAAGTGCAATTGGCTTTGTCATCATGACATTTGCAACAACTTTCTTACTCGTTTTACTAACAACAAGTATATTTTTCTTAGGCAATTCATTGTTACGACCATCTCTGAACTCTTTTATATCTAAATTAGCTGGAAAAAAACAAGGGTTTATAATGGGATTAAACAATTCATTCTTAAGTCTCGGCAACACAGTAGGACCAATATTAGCTGGGATTTTATTTGAAATAAATATCCATATTCCATATTTGTTTGGAGCTTTTATTTTACTTGTAGGCTTAATCGCAACAAAAGTATGGCTTAGTCAGAAAGCAAAACAAGTCGAAGTGACCACGTGATTAATAAAAATAAAGTGACGGAGGAGAACGATATGAAACAAAAGGGGATCTTAAATTACGAAGTTGGAGAACAAGTAGAATGTTTTCTCCTAATAAAATCTTCTACTAAAGGCATTGCTAGTAATGGCAAGCCATTTTTAACATTAATTTTGCAAGACAAAACAGGTGATATTGAAGCAAAAGTTTGGGACGTTTCTCCGGAAGATGAAACAGTATACGTTGCCCAACACATCGTTCGTGTATTAGGAGAGATTCACCATTATCGCGGGCGTAATCAACTAAAACTTAAGAAATTAAGATCAAAAGAAGAACATGAACAAGTAACACTAGCAGACCTATTAGAAACTGCTCCACTAAAACAAGAAGAAATGATATCCAAAATTACAACGGCAATATTTGAAATGGAAAACCCTAACATACAACGTATTACGAGGCATTTATTAAATAAATATAAAGAGGAATTTTTACAATATCCAGCTGCAACAAAAAATCATCATGAATTCGTATCTGGACTTGCTTATCACGTAGTATGTATGTTGGATTTGGCAAAATCTATTGCAGACCTGTATCCATCGTTAGATAAGGATTTATTGTATGCTGGAGTAATTTTGCATGACTTAGGGAAAGTAACAGAGCTATCTGGACCTATTTCTACAATGTATACGGTTGAAGGAAATTTACTTGGTCATATTTCTATTATGGTTAGTGAAATTAAAAAAGCGGCGGAAGAGTTAAATATTGATGGCGAGGAAGTAATGGTACTTCAACATTTAGTTTTATCTCACCATGGAAAATTAGAGTGGGGAAGCCCTAAACAACCAATTATAAAAGAAGCGGAAATCTTACACTATATTGATAACATTGATGCAAAGATGAATATGTTAGACAGAGCTCTACAACGTGTAAAACCTGGTGAATATACGGAACGAATATTTGCTATGGATAATCGCTCCTTCTATAAACCAACTTTTCATAAATAAGTAGTCATAGGTTTGTCCACTTCTTCATATACATCCTATTAAATAGCTTGTCTAATGAAGAAAGGATGAAGCATGATGGGTTGGTTAATCTTTTTAATTATTATAGGAATATGCTTTAGCGGTTATATGACAGTTAAATCAGCACGAGAAGACAAAGAAAAAGAAGATGTACAAATTGAGCAAGAAGGCAGAGTATACATGGAACGCATGGAAGAAGAAAAAGAAAAACGTCAATACTCTCAACAAGTTGGTTCTTGAAAACATAACGAAAAGAGGCATCCATATTCAAATAGTGGATGGCCTCTTTTTTATTTCTATTGTCAGTACTCCGAAAGGTCAAAAGCCTCTTTTAGAGAAGGATCATTCACCTTCACATTCGCTTCGTCTAAATGCTTTTGTACAGCTTCGTTAATTAGCTCTTGGTTAATTTTCTCTTTTATGACCTCTTCACGAAGCTGATCCTTCATTTGTTCAAAAGGCTGCCGCTCCTCTATGTCCACTACCTTGATTATGTGATAACCATAAATAGTTTCAACAGGATCACTTATTTCTCCAACTTCTAAGCTAAAAGCAGTTTTCTCGAATTGTTCTAACATTTTCCCAGGACCAAACCAACCTAAATCTCCTCCTGCTTCAGCCGTGGCTGGATCTGTTGAATTTTCTTTTGCTAGCTGTGAAAAGTCAGCACCTTCTTCTAACTTCTCAATAAGTAATAGGGCTGTTTCTTCATCATCGACTAAAATATGGTTTGCCTTAATGGGTAATTGGATATTATCGTAATAAGCTAGTAACTCTTCGTCTGTTACTTCTACTAATTCCATAGCAGCTTTTTCTTGAAGCATGGCTGTTCGTAATGTCTTTTTAAATTGTTCTTCCGATTTAAAACCACTTCTCATTAAAGCAGCTTCAAACTGTGCTCCTAAGTCCTCTTTAAATTCATCAAAACGTTCAATTACTTCCTCGTCCGTAAGATTAAACTGATGAGTTAATACTTTCTCATATACCAACTCACGCAGTACCTCTTCACCGAAGCGGTTTTTTAATGATTTATAAAACTCTTCTTTTGTAATGTTTCCGAACGTAGTTTCTACGACGAACTCAGGTGTGTCTTCTTCCTTCGATTCATTATTACAGCCTACAAGTGCTATGTATGTAAATAAAATTATAAAGAGTAGCCTACTTTTATTCATAATCTTTCAACTCCTTTGTATGGAAATATTTTACCAATACTATAACATAACAAATGTGCACTTAGGAATTTATGGAAAGAGCACATTACAATTTTTAGAATATAGGCATTAGTCCACACGATAAATACACCAATACATATGTATATATGGAAGCATGAAAACAAATAAAATTACGTAATCAAGTTAACCCAGGGAATAAGTAAAACATTTATTTGTAGGGCTTATGCCTATGCTTTTTGAGGAACAGACGCATAAGATAGCGTAACAACTCAAAAGGAGGTGTTACTCAATGGGTGCTTCATATGCAGGTGGATTTGCGTTAATCGTAGTATTGTTCATCTTGTTAGTAATTGTAGGTGCAGCTTGGTTATACTAACCAGTTAATTCGTGTAGTAAAAGGAGGAAAACGGAATGTCACATTCACACGGCGGCGGCTTCGCGTTAATCGTTGTATTGTTCATACTTTTAGTTATCGTTGGTGCAGCTTGGTTGTACTAATCTAAATCAAAAAAAAGCGATGAAGGAAATCTCCTTCATCGCTTTTTTCTTTTGGCTCTGTTAAACACCGCTGTTGATTTCCGCGGGCGGGCCGGGAGCCTCCTCGTCGCTAGTGCTCAAGCGGGGGTCTCCCGTTTCCCGCTTTTCCCGCAGGAGTCTTCGATATGCGCGGAAATCAACCGCTAGATTGACAATGATTCAACAACAAACTTTAACATAGCCTTTCTTTTAAAGATTGTTACTATAAGTTCAATTACTTGATTTACTATGTATTCATTACAAATTAACTACAGGGTGGAGAACAAAATATCAACGTAAGAAGAAATTAATAAAATTAAAATCAAGACATTAATAGTTCGGAACACTTTGCCTTGGCGTTCTTCTGGAATTTCTTTTTGTTCACAAAGTGCGTTCGTTAATTTGTTTATGTAGAAGAGTATGAATACAGCCACTGGAATAAATAAAATAGCCATATAGCTCCCCTCCTTTAATCTTTTCTATTTATTATTCTAATCAATTTCATAAATACGTTTCATTTAGTGAAAAACGGAAACTTTATTTACCAATTAAGTTGCTTGTTCCTACTTTGGTTACTTCTGATTAGAATTTATTGGTAATTTTTCGTTTTTCAAAAAGTAAACATATTTTTGAAACTCACTCACTTAACAATACCAAAGTTTTGCCAAAAAAGATAGGAATACGCAAGATAAAATATATATTTAATTTTACCAATTTTAAAAAACAGCTGTGTTATTAAATGTTTTTTATTGTGGCCTAAATACAAAAGTCGCTCCCATAAAGTTTAAAATATTATGGAGAGCGACTTTTATTTCATTTCACTATTGTTTATTAAGATGTCATATCCATCTTCTAATTCTTCGATCTGACAAGATTTTGGAGCAGACTTAATGTATGATAAAAACAATAAATCAGGTACAGAAAGCCCAACATTTAGTGCAATAAGCATCGAAAAATAATGAAAGTATGCTGGGAATATAAAGATTGCCATCAATAATACGCTAGTTATGAGTAATAATGGCATGGTAAAAATAATGTACGATTCAAGCTTTGAAAAAGATTTTTTTGTTTTAATTTCACAAATTGGTACAAGAAAAGAAAAATGCCATTTTAATCGAAATTTTCTTTTGGTAAACATTAGTGGAACTGCATGACATATTTTATGCACACTGAACATACTCACGATACTTAAGCAAAGTACCCAAAAGTAGCTAGATGATATGTCTACACCTGAAAATAGTAAACTAAAAGAAGTAAATAGTAGAATAAAAGTTAACAAAGATATGATAATCGAAATTATCGTAATACGCTGTACACCATATTCTTGGTGTACATTAATACTTTTCCAACAGTTCATGTTGCCTCACCGCCGTTGCTATTATATCAACTGAGTCCGTATCATAGTGTATGAATACTATCTGAAAAAAGTCATTATTACTAGTCATTAATAAAATTTAAGATCAAAATCAAACATTTTATATTAAAAGACTAGCAAAATCTATTTTTCAATAAACGAAGCGTAAATATGAAATTTACCCAGAAGTAATTTATTATTGAAATTACTAAACTACTTTACGATTTTATCAACAAAAAATCAATAGCAAAATTTATATTTTTTTGTCAAAATATGATGGTGAGATATAATAAGAAAGAGGTAAGATAATAAACATAAGCGATTTACATATTAGGAGAGATAAAATGGACGATTTACGTAAAAAAGTAGAACGGATGGAGTATCATTTAGAATTGTTATTAAAAAATGTGAAAATAGAAGAATATCCATTTGATGTGCTCATTATGAGAGAGAAGTGGGATAAAGATTCTGTAGACAAGATTTTAGAAGTATGTGAATATATGAGCAAAGAAATAAAAAATCAAAAAGCGGAAGGTTTTGTCAGCTTTCCATCACTTATTACATTGTTAGAAAAAACAATTCCTACAAATGTTCCAACAATAAAAGTAATGGAGGCTATGATTCAACAAAACGTACATGCTCCGCTTATGAAAGAATTACTACATACTATTACGAAGAGGAAGTAACTTTGTTATCTTCTTTATCTTTGTTGCCTTCGTTTAACTTTTTAGCTAGTTTACCATCTACTTCTGTGAAGTCAGCTTCTACATTACTGAAAGATCGCTCAAAGATCTTCATAAAGTCATCCCCATATACATTCTTAATGACACTCATAATGTCTAAAAACTCTGGGAACTTTCCATATAAATCTTTTAATGGTAAGGCTCCGTTAAAGATGGAATTGGAACTAGGATCATAGCTTTCCATTAATTCTAATAGAATCTCTTCTCCCTTATCCGTCAATTCAATGTACGTATTTCTTTTGTCATTCTCTTTTTTAGAAAACTGTAAAAGTCCACGCTCTTCCAACTTCTTAGAGAAGTTAAAAGCAGTAGAAACGTGCATTACTCCAAATTTAGCAATCTCTGATATACTTGCGCCTTTTAAATGATAAGCAATCCATAAAATATGATGCTCATTAATATTAAGATCATAAGGCTTTATCCAGTTCTGCCAATCTTTTTCTACCGTTTTCCATAATGCTTTACTAAGTTGAGCGACACGCTGACTAAAAAGCATAGCTTCCTTTAATGAATACTCGCGTTCATTTGTACTCACTTTTGCTCACCTACTTTTTACTAATATACTTCCTTCTATTATGACAATAAAGTAATAATTAATAAAGGTCAAAATATACAAAAAATTAAAAATTATTTTGTTTGGAGTGATTTTTCTAGTTTTTCTATTTCATCTTGAATCTCAACGATGTTTTTTTCGATTTTTTCTTTGTTAGGTTCAATTTCATTTTGCCACGTATAGAGTGAGGTCTTTAAGTCTTCTGAAACATCGGTAACGACAGATTTACCTACAAGGATCGCTTTATTTACTTGATCTTTTACGTTTATGCCTTCTCCTTTAATTTCATGAAAAGATTGTTGTAAATGATCTTTCGTTCTTTTTACATTAGTGCGAGCTTGCTTTCCATTTTGTGGAGTGGATAACAAAGTGGAAACAGAAGCAATTACACCACCGATTAGTACACCATATAAAAATGACTTCGTATTCACATCTATCACCTCGTAAAAGTTATTGAAATATAGTTCATTAATATAAGATTATTATATAATTCAACAATAATCAAAAGAATCCCTCTTTTCAATAAAAACGTTTTCATAAATTTAAAGAGGACAAAGCTACACAACTTGTTCATATGCTCCTCATTTTTGCATAAATATTAGTAAAGGGGGAGAGTTCGTTGGCTGGCATTTCGTTTGGTTTGTTTGTCATTAGCTGCTTATTAATTTTTGGAGGAGTAAATTATTTCTTTGCTTCAAAGCGAACGGGTGTTTATCCACCTAGAAAAGCACTTCAAGAAAGAGCCTTCGTGCTAGGTGGGGCAGGAGGTATGTTTTTATTTTTAGCTTTAATCGTTTACTGGATAAATTAAAAGGAAGGCCACCCGATCAGGATGGCCTTCCTTGTTTTTATTTTTTATGCTGCAATCGTTATGTTTGAACGCTTTGCAACATTTAAGACGATAGGATATATCAGTACCATTAATGCAGTATTCACAGCCGTAGTTGGTAGAACAACAGTAAGGAATAGGATGGAGAAAGTTGCTCCTCCAGGTAAACCTACTAGAAGTAATGCAGTGCTTAAAAAGATCGTTCCAGAAATTATTGTTCCAACCGCAGTAAGTAAGCCTGCATTAAAAACAGTGCCGACTTTATATAAAATTTTATATTTCGCTAACAGTGCCGCACCTTTATTTAGACTTAATAGCAGTAAGAAAAAAGCAAAGCCTGTTAATGGTTTGTCAACTAAGTTTGGTATTTGTCCCCCAGGAAAACCAGTTGTAATAGCTGAAATAACTCCAGTTGCCACACTAATTAAAAATACATTTTCCTTCTTAGGAAACAACAAAATACCTAAAAACATCATCGCTAAAGCTAAATCTGGTTTCATACCTAATATTGGTGGCACAACTGCATGTAGTACCGCTCCAATACCTACAAATAAGGCTAAAAATACAAGAGTCTTCGTGTTCATTCCTCATCTCTCCTCAACTAAACTTATTTTATTGTGTCATGAAACTCCACTAGTACACTCATTGTCTAGTGCGAATCTCATATTGTTAGTATACTTGTTTTAATTATAGATTTAAAGTGTTAAAGTAATAATTATTTCGGAAAATTTCAATAATAAATTCATCAGGAAGGACAGATATTAAATGTTTCGAGAAAATAAACCGTACGACTTAAGTCCATATGATCATCCAGATATATATCCAGGACCTAGAATAAATAGCTCTTTTTTGTTCTTTCAAAAACAAGCACATAAAATAGAGGAGATGGATGGGGTACCATTTGAAAAATCATTCGTACATATCTCTAATCAGGACGTTTTTTCAAAACCTGTATCGTTACAAGAAGTATTAAAGGAAAGGTCGATAGAAGACAAGGTTCCTGTAATAGGATATGGCTCCAACGCCTGCCTTGCACAACTGCGATACAAATTTTCTTTACGTCCAAAAGAGGATGACTTTACAATTTGTATGCGTGCATCAATAGAAGATTCTGATATTGTATATGGTCCTTTCTTAGCTCCATACGGCGCGGTCCCTGCAGTGATTGCTCCAGTAAAAGGAGCTAAAACAGAAGTTTGGATTAATTTTATGGATAAAAAACAATTACAATTAATGAACTCTACCGAAAAAGGCTATGAACTGCGCGAACATGATGGAGGAAAAGTGAGATTAGTGAATGGGGAAGTTTTTGAAAAAGTGTACGCCTATTATGTTCCAAATGCATTGTCTTGGAAAGGACAATGGATTAGGTTTACAGACATACCTGGAGAATCCCCTTTAGAAAGTTTTTGGCAAGCGGATATTCTAGATGAAATAAAATTAGCTTTAGCAAAAGAGGCGACTCGTGAAGAGTTTATACATTTACTAAGATGGGACACAACATTTAAGAATAAGGTGATGAGCTATTTGGCAAGAATGTCAGATGAATTTGATCACCCTGACTTCCATTCATGTGAAGACGTATATTCGTTAGGGGAGATGAAAAGGGATTTTTAATAAAAGAAGCTGTATCGGATTAAAGGTCCGACAACAGCTTCTTTTTTATCAATTGATTCCGTTTGAAATTTGGTTCGCAATGTCTTTTAACATCTCTGGAGTATAGTCGCTCTGATTAGATTTCCAAACAGCACCGAATCCATCGCCCTTACCATAACGAGGGATTATATGTATATGATAATGGAACACAGATTGACCAGCATGTTCTCCGTTATTGTTTAATAAATTTAAGCCTATCGGATTAAATTGCTCTTTAATGGAGTTTGCAATCCTAGGTACGACTTCAAATAGGTTGCCTGCAATTTCTGGTGTTAGTTCATAAATGTTTTCTTTATGTACTTTCGGGATTACAAGTGTATGTCCTTTTGTTACTTGGCTAATATCTAAGAAAGCAACAACATGTTCATTTTCAAAAACCTTTGCAGCCGGTATGTCTCCATTTACAATTTTACAAAAAATACATTCATGCATAAACTTTCACCTCATCTCTATTTTGTAGTATTTTACCATATTTAATCGTAGGGTACTAAATTTGTGAGTGAAAGTTTAGGTTTGAATGTGGATATGTGTTTAGGGAGGTGGATTGAAACAGAAAAGCAGGAAATTGAAACACAAGTTGGGAAAATTGAAACAGAAGGAGCTAAGATTGAAACACAAACAGAGCGGTGTGAAATTTAGAATGAGGATTGAAACAGAAAAGTAGGAAATTGAAACACAAACTGAGAAAATTAAAACAGAAAGAACTAAGATTGAAACACAAACAGAGCGGTGTGAAATTCAGATTGAGGTTTGAAACAGAAAAGTAGTAAATTGAAACAGAAAGAACTAAGATTTAAACACAAAATAATAAACCACTCAGAAACAGAACCATTTCCGATAAATTAAAAGCAGAAGCAACATAAATGTTACTTCTGCCTAAAAGAAGAGGAGGTGGCTGAAACCTTAACATCTATATAAAGCCTCTCGGTCGAATAAGAGAAGCGAAGTACAAACATTTTTTACAAATAATTGTGTTTGATAAACACCTCATTCATTAAAAAATGTGCTAGTAGTTAGCGCCTTCGTTCAATCGAACCATCCCCTTGTTACTTTAGTTTTAAATAACTTTTAGTAACGAAGTTTCAGACTAAATTGTCCTTGATGAACACCTCATTTTCAAAATGAATCGTATACAGGCAATTAATTAGCATTAGCTTAACTGTCGCCCACAAACACCTCATTTAGGTCATCAAAAGTGTTCATTGATGATTGTTTTTTCGGTTATGGTGGTTAAGTCCCACAACACACGAGAGATAAATTTAGAAAGATACGAACCTGTCTGCGACAAGCACCTCATTCCAATTTTAGTTGAAGGCTCATTTCCGCCTCCTCTTCTTTCATTATGATGCGCAAATCGATTACAATTATACAAAAAACCATAAAAGGAAATATGTGTTAATAATAAAGAACTTCATTTGAATTATTGATGTTTATAAGAAGGAATTTCCTCTTTCTTGTAGTAGACTACATATAATACTTTATTTAGAAAAAGGAAGGACTGGATCATGACAAATTTATTAGAAATTAATCAGCTAACAGGTGGTTATACAAATCAAGCTGTTATTAAAAATATAAGTTTTTCCGTTAAGCCTGGAGAGTTGGTTGGGCTCATTGGATTAAATGGAGCAGGTAAAAGTACAACAATCAAACATATTATTGGCACGATGGAGCCGAAAAAAGGGTCCATTACGATTGATGGAACGGCTATTCACGAGGACACGACCAAATACCGATCACAATTTACTTTTATACCTGAAACACCCATACTCTACGATGAGCTCACATTATACGAGCATCTTGAGTTAACGGCAATGGCTTATGGATTGTCAAAAGAACAATTTGAAAAACGTCTTCAACCTCTGTTAAAGGAATTTCGTATGGAAAAGAGGTTAAAGTGGTTTCCTGCCCATTTTTCTAAAGGAATGAAGCAAAAAGTAATGATTCTTTCTGCTTTTTTAATTGAACCGAAACTCTACATTGTTGACGAACCTTTTGTTGGATTAGACCCACTGGCGATAAAATCATTGTTAGAACTTATGTCTAAAGCAAAAGAAAATGGGGCTGGAATTTTAATGTCCACACATATTTTAGCAACGGCGGAGAGGTATTGTAATTCATTTGTTATTTTACATAACGGAGAAGTGAGAGCGAAGGGGACGCTAATCGAGCTGCAAAAGCAATTTAACATGTCAAACGCAACATTAGATGATATTTATATTGAATTAACGAAGGAAGATTCCCATGTTTAACGTTGATCAGTTTTGGAAGACTCGCTTCGTTCAATACGTAGATGATAATCGCCGTTATTTACGTTATATGTTTAATGATCATTTAGTCATTGTCATGATTTTTCTATTAAGTGGACTTGCCTTAGCTTATCAAAATTGGTTGGAAGTAGTACCTCCAACTTTTCCGTACGAATGGTTAATGGGAATTGTTTTGGCTTTGTTATTGACGAGAGGAAGCATTCATACATTATTGAAGGAACCAGACTTAGTATTTTTACTGCCATTAGAAGAAAAGTTAAAACCTTACATTAAAAAGTCGTTTAACGCTTCAGTTGTATTAGAAAGTTATTTTCTTTTAATAATCTTTGGTATATCCGTACCGTTGTTTTTAAAAGTAACAGAAACTACGATGCAATCCGTACTTATCGTTTTCGTTTTATTAATATTACTTAAAATATGGAATTTATCGATGAAATGGCATTTAGATTTTTATACGAATAAGAAAAGTCATTATGTCGATCTTTTAGTACGTCTGGCTTTAAACTTTGCGTTCCTTTTCTTGTTGTTTTCAAAAGCGTATCTATATGCTGTTGCGATTGCAGTCATTATGATGGGATACTTCCTTTACTTCCGTCAATCTACTAAAAAAATGAATTGGAAGTGGGATAATTTAATTCAAAATGAAATAAGCAGGATGCAACTGTTTTATAGAGTAGCAAACTTGTTCGTCGATGTACCCGGTTTAAAAGACAAAGTGAAAAGAAGAAAATGGCTTGATTTCATGTTGGGCAATATTCGTTTTCAGAAAGAAAGTACTTTTACGTACCTATATGCGAGAACCTTTTTACGTTCAGGTGATTATTTCGGACTGTACGTGCGATTATTTGTCATTGGTGCAGTGTTATTAATAACATTACCAGAAGGCTATGCAACGTATTTTGTACCTCTGTTCGTCCTATACTTAACTGGTTTTCAGCTCGTACCTTTATGGAGACACCATTACAATAAACTTTGGTTAACGATTTATCCTATCGATCCCACTGTACAGAAAAAATCGTTTCTTAAGCTGTTACTAACGGTGTTGATTGTTCAAACGTTACTTTTAGCCATTATCGTTGCGGTAACATCTACAATCGTTAACATGTTAGTTGTCCTTGCAATAGGAGCAGCATTTTCTTATGTTTTTGTACATTTTTCAGCAAATAAAAGAATATCGACTATTATATAAAGTATTTAATGGCCTCTCTTTAGTAATTTAAAGTCGTGCCGGTTGTGTGGTCGCTTTCCGCGGGTGTCTAGGTTAAGCGGCTAGCCCCCTCGAGCCCAAGGGCTCTGTGGGGTCTCACATGTCTGCCCTCTCCCGCAGGAGTCGTCCACTCAACCGGCACTTTTATTTACTAAACTACACTTATAGTATTTCAAAAAAAATTGCTACAGCTCCAGTTATAAAATTCTAAGGGGTGAAACATGAAGGAGACAAAAGAATTTCACTTAAGTTTTTCCAACAAACGTGTTAGATATTGGTTTTACTTTAATACCCCTGCCATTATCATTTTTATCGTACTTACGTTCCAATTGCCAATGGACCAAAAATATATTAGCTCAATTCCACCTCTCGTAATAGGTTTCATTTCTTTCTTAGTAGATTCTTACTTAAAAAAGCAACAAGAAAATGAAACAAACTCTATCACGTAACGTAATATATAAAAGTAAGAATGGAACGGGAGGAAGAAAATGAACTACGAAGAAAGTGTAAAACATGAAATGGAAAAGTGGCGGCTAGAGATGGCTAGTAAGCCGAATCTATTCAAACGAATGTCCAAAGGAACACAAAATAAAGTGAATGCACTTATCCCTGAAAAAGTGCACAACTTCGTAACAGAAAGCATTAAAAAGATGGTCCAAGCAACATTAGTCGGAAGTTACATTACGACGAAGAAACAAGAGGATGTTTTTATGCTTTCCCTTCAAGAAAAAGAAAAAGTAGTTATGTCCAAATTAGATAAATATAAAAGAACAGCAGCAGTAGAAGGAGCGGGAACTGGTGCCGGAGGAATATTATTAGGACTAGTAGATTTTCCATTATTACTAACCATCAAGATGAAGTTTTTATTTGAAGTTTGTGCTTCTTACGGATTTAATCCAAGAAAATATGAAGAAAGAGTTTTTATTTTATATATATTTCAATTAGCTTTCTCTAGTGAAAAACATAGAAAAGACACATTAGAAATTATAAAGAACTGGGAATTAGAAAAAGGAACTCTTGCAAATGAAGATATGGATTGGAGAGGTTTCCAGCAAGAATACCGAGATTACATTGATTTAGTAAAAATGCTTCAAATGATACCCGGACTCGGCGCGATAGTCGGAGCTTATGCAAATTACAATTTGCTTGATCATTTAGGAAAGACCGCTATGAATTGTTATCGAATTAGAATTTTCCAGGTGAACAAATGGAAAGAAGGGGAAAGCAGTGTTTGAACATTTTGAAGTAACCATTACACCTTTAAATAGAACAAGAAAGATTAGAGTCTTTTTACCAAAAGATTACAATGAAGCACTAGAAAAGCGCTACCCTGTACTATACATGCATGACGGGCAAAATTTGTATAAAGACGAAGATGCAGGATATGGAATGGCGTGGGGGATTTCTGATTATTTATTGAAATCCGGAATACCTTTAATTGTGGTGGGAATTGATTGTAATGTGGAAGGAAATAAAAGATTAGATGAATATGGACCATGGCCAAACGAAGATATGAAAAAAGTGTTTGATACGACCGATGAAGTCGGAGGAGAAGGAAAAGACTATATTGCCTTTATTGTGAATGAATTAAAACCATTAATTGATACAAAATACCGCACCAACCGTGAAGATACATCAATGGCTGGGAGTTCAATGGGCGGCTTAATTTCTACCTATGCAGCGTGTGTGTATCCACATGTGTTCAGAAAAATAGCATCTCTTTCTTCTGCTTACTGGTTTAATCAGAAGGAAATAGAGTCATTATTAATGAAAAGTGACTTATCTCCAATTGAAAAGTTTTATTTAGATATCGGAACAAAAGAATCGACTGGAACAGCAGATAATGAGAAATATATTGAATCGAGCAAAAATGTGTTTAATCTGTTAAATGGAAAAGTTAAATCGTGTCAGTTTAAAATTGCAGAAGGTGCAATACATAACGAATTAGCCTGGAAAGAAAGAGTGCCTGAAATTTTCACTTATTTATTTAAGGAGCATACAGATTAATGGACATTTTCTTATTTTTTATTATTCACTTATTCATTGGACTTTTTCTAGTCTTTTTTTACGGTAAATTACCGAAAGCAATTACAACATTTAGTGTTGTCTTTTTCGTAATGAGCTTACTATATTTCGGTGTTACCTTATTATCCTTTTATACTAGTGTATAAAAAAGTCTGTAGCCTTATACCGTTTTAGCGGAAAATGACTACAGACTTTTTTCTTATCCTTTATACTGAAGCGTTGCTGCACCGAGCGTTTTAGCTGCAACTAATAAAGATTGCTCATTAATATCGAACTTTGGATGATGATGTGGATACGCTTTTTCTACACCATCTGGTTTTGCACCAGTAAAAAAGAAAGTACCTTTCACATGGCGTAAGTAATAAGCAAAATCTTCCCCACCCATATGTGGCGGTGTTTCCTCAATAGAAGTAATCTCTTTAATATCTGTAGCAACGGAACATAAGAATTCTGTTTCTTCTTGATGGTTCACTACTGCAGGATAACCACGATGGAATTTATAATCATATGTGGAGCCGTTAAGTGCACAAGTAGCACCAACTACATTACCGATTTCGATTTCAATTTGATCTCTAATTTCATCATTAAACGTTCTAACTGTTCCTTCTAAATAGGCTGTATCAGCAATAATATTAAACGCATTTTCTGCTTTGAACGTACCAACAGAAATAACAGCTGGTTCAATAGGAGTTAAACGTCTACTTACTATTTGTTGTAAGTTAACAACAACCTGTGAAGCAGTTAAAATAGCGTCTTTCGTTGTATGTGGTTGGGCACCATGTCCGCCTGCTCCTTGAATATGTATTTCAAAACGATCGGCTGCTGCCATTACAGGGCCAGATCGATATTGTAAACCACCTAATGGGACACTTGCCCATAAATGCGTTCCAAAAATAACGTCAACACCTTCTAAGCAACCATCTTGAATCATTGCAACAGCTCCACCTGGTGCAAATTCTTCCGCATGTTGATGAATACAAACGAC
This sequence comes from Bacillus sp. FJAT-45066, assembly GCF_002335755.1. Classification (NCBI taxonomy): domain Bacteria; kingdom Bacillati; phylum Bacillota; class Bacilli; order Caryophanales; family Bacillaceae; genus Bacillus; species Bacillus sp. FJAT-45066. Next base: position 2,118,769 of record NZ_NISQ01000001.1, on the reverse strand, counting down.
AGTTCCTTCAAGCTCATCTTTTAAAAGGTGTAGACATTTTGCTAAAACAAGTAAAGTTGCAGTATGACCATCATGGCCACATGCATGCATAACGCCTGGTACTTTTGACTTATACTCTACTTCTTTTTCATCCTGTATTGGTAGAGCATCGAAATCAGCTCGAAGTGCTACGGTCTTCCCAGGTTTAGAACCGTGAACTTTCGCTACAACTCCATTGCCGCCAACATTACGCATTACTTCGATACCGAGTTTCTCGTAAAATTCAGCAATGTAGTTAGCAGTATGAAACTCTTTAAAGGAAAGCTCTGGAAACTGGTGTAAATATCGGCGAATTTCTATCATTTCCTCATAATGTTCTTCTAATAATGAAAAAAGCTTTGTTGTTAACATGTACAAACCCCTTTCGATAAATATTTCGATAATGGAAATAAAATAGATTAATATTATAATATATGAATCTATGAGAAAATAATAGTCTGATTTTTATAAAAATAATGTATGATAGAAGTATTAGAGAAAAAAAAGTACAAGTAGGAGGGATTTCATTGCCAAATAGTAAAGTTCAAACAGAAAATGTAACTAGTACATACTGGTCTTATCGATTATTCATTATTTTATTTTCTGTAATATTTTTTAGTTGGTCATTTTATCAAGTAGTAACAGAAAAAATGTTTTTCTTTGACGATTTTGTTAGAAATGGGGCAACAACTTATACTCCAGAAATTATTGTTCAATTCTTTTATTATTTCACCATTTTAGGATCTAAAGAAGGTGTTATACCCATTCTTTTATTATCGGCGATTCTTATCATTTGGAAAAAGAAAGATTATATTGCAGCATCTGTTTTAATAATTGGAGTTATTTTAGTAAATGAACTTAATAAATGGTTAAAAGACCTTACTGGAAGAGAAAGGCCAATGATTGGCCCTGGTGCAGAAAGCTTAAGTTTTCCGAGTGGTCATGCGATGGTGGGTTTGTTCTTTTATGGATTATTGGCTTATTTTCTAATCATTTATACGAAGGATAAGTGGAATAAATCAGTAATATTAATTGGGGCTACACTATTTATCTTCTTACTAGGAATAAGTCGGATTTTCTTAGACTATCATTACGCTTCTGATATATTAGCTGGATACGCAGCGGGATATGTTTGTTTAGTAATATTTGTTTCTCTTTATGAATGGTTAATAAATAGGAAAGCTAAAAACGCAACACCTTAATTTGGTGTTGTTGTTTTTATTATAGGCTCTGTTAAAGCTTAGTGTTGATAAATAAATACTATTTTTCCTGTTGATTTCCGTGCAAGGCTGAGACTCCTGCGGGAGAAGCGGGGAACGGGAGACCTTACAGGCGCTTGCGCCGAGGAGGCTCCCGGCCCGCCCGCGGAAAGCGAAGCCTTGCACGGAAATCAACAGCGAACTTTAACACAGCATATTATAAGGAGTATTTTGATCATTTCCGTCTGAAGACTGATACATAAACTTACTTAAGGTTGTTTTGACTTAGTGTGTTTCATAGTAAACTAAGAAAAAATACAAAAAATCGTAGGGATTGGTTAGAGGTGAACTATGAAATCATTTAATCAAAAATTAATAGCGATATTACTAATGTTTTTCGGAGTTATGTTATTACTTGTAAATTTAGGTGTCATTTCCTTGGAAATAAAACAGTTTTTTGTCAATTTTTATCCCGTTTTAATTTTGCTGTTAGGAATAAAGTTCTTAATAGACGTACTAGTTAAGAAGAGTGATAACTACTTTTTCGGTGTGTTTTTACTACTATTTGGTGGCTTACTTTGTTTAGACCGATTAGCTCTAATTGATTTTAAGTTTATGATGATTTGGAAATTGTGGCCTTTTCTAATCATATATATCGGTATAAACCTGTTATTAAAAAGAAGGCCATTCAAAGTTACTATTGTGAAAGATGATTATACAAATGAGACAAAAATAGTAAAAGAATTAAAGTCTGAAGAAAAAGGTAAAAAAACGAATAAAGAAAAGCAAGTTTTTGCAGTTGGTGAAGTAAAGATGAATAAACAAAATTGGTCGGTTGAGCCGATGAAACTTTGGAATATAATTGGCGATTATTATTTTGATTTCTCCAAAGCGTACATTCCTGATAAAGAAACAACGATTCAAATTAAAGGAATGGTAGCAGACATAAAGATGCTAATTCCAGAAGATCTTCCGATAAAAATAGATGCAACGTTGAAAACAGGAGCGCTGTCCATGTTTGGTGAAAGTGCAACTGGAATGAATAGTAGAATGTTTTATGAATCACCAAACTACCCTGAAGCTACAAGGAAAGTAAATATTGTTCTAGAATTAAAAGTAGGGGATGTTCGAATTGACCGAGTATAAGCAAAAAAAAGGACTGTTTCGCCGGATTCAAAGTGTGCGTTTTTGGTTAATTCGTTCCCACTTAACTGTTACATTTATTGCATCACTTCTAGTGTTTATTTCTTTACAAGCATTATTGTTGTTCTATCCAGAAGGATTACAACTAACAGTAGGTCTCACTGTCCTTATTACATTAAAAATATTCATTTTAGGGTTCTTAACTAGTATATATGTAGGTTATAAAGATAGTTATTATGTGAAAAAAAGACTTGAGGATATATCTACATTTATTGCAACATTAAGTAGAGGGAAATTTTCAGAAACAATACAAGTTAGAGAGCAAGATGAACTAGGAAGATTAACAGAAGATATAAACCAACTAGCACAAAAAATCCAAAATCAAGTTCATTCATTACAAAAATTAGCAGAAGAGAAAAACCTTCTTGCTAAAAAAGCTCATTCAGCAGCAACTATGGAAGAGAGACAGCGTTTAGCAAGAGATTTACATGATTCCGTCAGCCAACAATTATTTGCCTTAAGTATAATGTCTAGTGCAGTTATTCGTATTTTTGACTCGAAACCAGAGATTGCCAAGCGACAAATTCAAGACATTGCTTCCATAGCAGCCAAAGCACAGGCGGAAATGAGGGCGCTATTACTTCATTTACGACCTGTCTCTTTGACGAATGAAACATTATGTAGGGCAATTGAACAATTAATTGAAGAGTTAGAAAGAAAAACACCAATTACTTTTCACCGAAATATTGAGACGTTAAATACCTTATCCAATGCAACTGAAGATCATTTGTTTAGAATTATTCAAGAAGCACTAGCTAACATTTTGAGACATGCCGATGCATCAGAAGTGGATATAGAAATTCATGAAAAAAATGACTATGTATATATTTTCATTAGTGACAATGGTATCGGCTTTGAATTAAATCAACAAAAACTGGCTTCATATGGTTTGCAGACGATGAGAGAACGTTGTGAAGAAATTGGTGGTACATTTGAAATTAAAAGCAAGCAAGGCGAAGGAACTCATATAGAAATACATATTCCAGTACGAAAGAGGGGGAGAAACAATGAGTAGTAATATTAGAGTAGCTGTTGTGGACGATCATGATATGGTCAGAAAAGGTTTATTAGCTTATTTAGTGACTGAACCTCATATTGAAATTGTTGGTGAAGGGGCAAGTGGTAATGAAGCAATAGAGATTGCACGAAAAACAAAGCCAGATGTCATGTTGATGGACTTACTTATGGAAAATGGCACAGGTATTGATGCTACACGAGAAATAGTGAAATTTCATCCAACTTGTAAAATTATTATTATTACAAGTTTTTATGATGATGAGAAAGTATTCCCAGCCATTGAAGCTGGAGCATTTAGTTACTTATTAAAAACTGCGCAAGCGGAAGATATTATAAAAGCAATACATAAAGCAATAAATGATGAACCAGTAATTGAACCGAAAGTGGCAAGTAAAATGATGAATAGATTTAGGACACCTTTGAAGCAACTGCATGATGATTTAACAGAACGAGAATTGGAAGTGTTAATGTGTCTAGGAGATGGATTATCAAATCAAGAAATTAGTGACACATTGTTTATTGGTGTAAAAACAGTTAAAACGCATGTGAGTAATATATTAAGCAAGCTTGGTGTAGCAGACCGCACACAGGCGGCTATTTATGCAAACCGTCACGGAATCTTACGCAAGAATTAAAGAAAGATGCCATTATCCCTTTTTGAGGATGTAATGGCATCTTTTTTGAATACTATCATTCGCTTTCTGTTACACCACGGTAGGTTGTAACGTAAGAAGGACGTGGGAAAATTTGTTGCTGTTTATCAACGCCTTCTTCCGTACCACGTTTTTTATGTGCATTTTCATATGCTTTTGATTCTTGCCATCTTTTGAAAGAAGCTTCTTCTTCCCAGAGTGTTAAGATTACGTATGTATCAGATTCATCTGTTGGACGTAACACTCGAATAGCTACAAATCCAGGTTCTTCTTCAATTAATCTAGCACGCTGGCTGAATCGGTATTCAAAAACAGGACGGCCTTCTTGTGTTACTGGAATATTATTTAACACAGCAAAATGTCCATTTTGGAAATTGCCTACTCCGTCTAGCACCTCGAATTTTTTACCAGCTGAAAAGCTAGATTTTTCAGTTGTCTCGTGCATTAAAACAGCATTTTCTTCTCCAGCCATCAGCAAAAGTTCGCCATTGTCAATTTGTGACTTTAATGTTTGTAAAAAATCTTCTGTACCGAACGTCATATAGAAATTCAACTTTTATCACTCCTTATGTTTATTATATGCATTCACGTCGCAAAATAAAAATATTCTAATTTTGTCGAAACTACTTTAATATATAATACGTATTACCTAATAAGTACAAATTTAAACACTCTTTGATTGAAGATTAGAGTTAGAAACGTTGAAGTTCATTACAGGTACAATGGCTTTCCGCAGGAGTCTCGCACCTGTAGTGAACTTCAACTAATATTTGTTTTTAAAGCATTGCTTAGAAAGGAAGATACTATAAAAATTTGAGTTATTTGAGTCCGTGTCATAATGTATTAATACTTTATTAAATACAACTTTAAAGACGAATAAATAACTCCGCATATTAGTAAAACATTCTTTTTTCACTAAACGAATCGTAATTATGATATAGATTCATTTATATGATTAAAAATGATACGAAGAAAAAGGGGTGAACGTTATGGAGAGGTCAACTGCTAAAAGGAATAAGACAAAAAAATGGAACTTACCAGAATGGTTTTCACCTTTTAAAAAATATAGATGGTTATTACTTATTCCAGCTTCTGCTTTTACTTTATTAGCCATTAGTTTAATAGGCTACTTACTTATAATCTATGCTGGAAATTATGTAATAGATGAGAGAAAGTTAGTGATGGACTCAGCCTCTTCTCTAGTAGATGAAGAGGGAGAGTTAATTACAAAAATATTTACAGAAAACAGGAATATCGTATCGATCGATCAAATACCCCAACACGTACAACAAGCATTTGTGGCAGTAGAAGATAACCGATTTTACACACATCGCGGAATAGATGGTAGGGCAATTTTACGTGCGCTTTATCGTGACATTGTTGCTAGAAGTAAGGTTGAAGGTGGAAGTACGATTACGCAACAGCTAGCTAAAAATATTTTTCTAACCAACGAAAAGTCTTGGTTAAGAAAAACGAAAGAAGCCGTCATAGCGATCAATTTAGAAAGAAGATACACGAAAAATCAAATTCTAGAAATGTATTTAAATCAAATATATTTTGGTCATGGAGCATATGGAATTGACTCAGCAGCCAATCTTTACTTTGGAGTAAGTGTAGAAGAGTTAGCTGTAGAGCAAGGTGCCCTTTTAGCAGCACTACCAAAAGCGCCAAATAGCTTTTCTCCTATTAATAATATAAATGCAGCTAAAAACAGGCGAGACCTAGTTATTACGCTCATGCACCAACAAGGGTACGTTTCCGCAGAAGAGGCTGTAAAACTACAAAGAAAAACAATCGCTTTGTCAGTAAAAGAAGATAACGACTTAAAACCATATTTAACGTATATTGATATGGTAATAGACGAAGCCCAAAGTCGTTACGGTTTTTCTCATGAAGAATTATTAAAAGGTGGATATACTATTACAGTTCCGATGGCACGTGAAGTTCAACGAATTGCATACGAACGTTTTCAAGATGATAAATATTTTCCAGGCACAACTGAAAATGTTGAAGGTGCTTTTGTATTAATGGAGCCAGACGCTGGTGGTGTCCTTGCAGTAATTGGTGGAAGAAATTACGTAGCAAGAGGATTAAATAGGGTAAATGTAAAAAGACAACCTGGATCGACTTTTAAACCACTTGCAGTTTTTGCCCCTGCTATGGAAGAGGGTTTATTCGAACCTTACTCATTATTAAAGGACGAGCTATTAACGTACTCTAATGATTATACGCCTAGAAACTTCAACAATGAATATCAAGACACTGTTTCTATGTATGATGCGATTAAAGATTCCTTAAATGCTCCAGCCGTTTGGACATTAAACGAGATTGGCATTGATAAAGGCAAAGATTACTTAAATAAAATGGGTATCCGTTTACCTGATAATGGGCTTGCCATCGCATTAGGTGGATTAGAAGAGGGGATTACGCCACTAGATTTAACAAAAGCATACCGAAGCTTTAGTAATGATGGAAAAGTCATCCAACCATATTTTATAAGAAAAATAACAGACCAAACCGGTAACGTTGTTGCCCAATCAAGCAAAGTGGAGAAAGCAGTGTTTAGCAAACAAACAGCATGGTATATGACAAGAATGTTAGAAGGTGTCGTTACGTCAGGAACAGGACGAGCTGGCGAAATAAGAGGAGAGTTAGCAGGGAAAACAGGGACAACTAACTTCCCACTAGTTCCACGAGCAAACCGTGATACATGGTTTGTAGGATTTAATGAAAATGTAATAGGTACTGTTTGGATGGGCTATGACCGGACAACAGAAAATGAATATTTAGTCGGTGGAGGAAGCTACCCAACAGAACTTCTTAAAGACATTTTAAGAGAGGCAGAGTTAGATAATGTTGCATTTTCTATTCCCTCAGGTGTTAAAGAATTAGAAAGTCCTATTCAATTGCCAGAAATTCAATCATTACATGCTTCTATTTCTTTTCATCCACTACGATTATTTTATGTCAATCTTAAGTGGGAACATGAAGGAGATGAACGAATAGTGTACAGAGTTTACTCTGTAAAAGATAATGAGGAAACGTTTCTTGGCGAGGTAGAAGGCGCAGATACTTATACTGTAAATAGTATTAATATTTTTAATCCACCTAAGTTTTATGTAGTCCCATACAATACACAAACAAAACAAGAGGGAACACATTCCCCTGTTGTGTTACCTACAATGCGTTAATGTCATAAAAATAGTATGGGAGCGATACTCAAGGTGGAGGAACGATCGACCTGTCACTTGAAGACAAAGAAGAACATGTCTTTATTACAATAAAAGACCATGGAAAAGGTATTCCACAAGAAATCTTAGATAAGGTTGGTCAACCTTTTTTTACGACAAAAGAAAATGGAACAGGATTAGGACTGATGGTTACCATGAAGATTATTGAAAATCACGGTGGTTCCTTTTTTATAAAGGGTGTGGAAAATAGCGGAACTACTGTAAAAATAATACTTCCAAAAAACGAATAAATCGTCTATTTTATGAACAATGGCGCAGTTTGCTATACATAGAAGTTAAAAATCGGTATATTGTTATCAGATATATTGAACGATGGATGAGCCATAATGCGGCCGAAAGGGGACTATTCAAGTGAGTAAAAGACAAATTAATGAAACATTTCTAAAAGCATGTCGTGGAGAAAAAACGGATTACGTACCTGTATGGTATATGAGACAGGCGGGACGTTCCCAACCAGAATATAGAGAAATTAAACAAAAATATGGTTTATTTGAAATTACACATCAACCAGAACTATGTGCATATGTTACTCGTTTACCAGTTGAACAATATAACGTGGACGCAGCCATCCTTTACAAAGATATTATGACACCGCTACCAGCGATTGGTGTAGACGTAGAAATTAAATCAGGTATTGGACCAGTTATCGATAACCCAATTAGAACCGTTCAAGATGTAGAGAAATTAGGGGAAATCACTCCTGAAGAAGATATTCCATATGTATTAGACACGATAAAATTATTAACACAAGAACAATTAAATGTTCCATTAATCGGATTTGCAGGAGCACCATTTACACTTGCTTCTTACATGATTGAAGGTGGACCTTCTAGAAACTATCATAAAACAAAATCGTTCATGTACACAGAACCAAAGGCTTGGTTCGCATTAATGGATAAATTAGCAGACATGACAATTGTTTATTTAAAAGCTCAAATTAAAGCTGGAGCGAAAGCTATTCAAATTTTTGACTCGTGGGTTGGAACGTTGAATGTAGAAGATTACAAATTTTATATTAAGCCAGTAATGAGTCGTATTTTCTCTTCTTTACGCGAAGAGGGCGTACCTATGATTATGCATGGAGTTGGAGCAAGTCATTTAGCGAATGAATGGCACGACCTTCCTATAGATGTAGTTGGATTAGACTGGAGATTGTCTATTAAAGAAGCACGCGAGCGCGGTATTACAAAAGCTGTTCAAGGTAACATGGATCCATCATACCTTCTTTCTTCTTGGGAAGTTATTGAGCAACATGCAAAGTCAATCATCGACCAAGGAATGCAACAACCAGGATACGTATTTAACTTAGGGCACGGTGTATTCCCAGAAGTAAATCCTGATACACTAAAACGTTTAACACAGTTCATTCATGACTACTCTAAAAGTAAAGCAACACATTAATACTAGCATTGAAACGTGAAATTTCGGTTTAATATAGGACGTACAAAACAAATCGAGGTGTAAAACATGGCAAAGAAAAAAATGGGACTATTAGTAATGGCATACGGTACGCCTTACAAAGAAGAAGATTTAGAACCTTACTACACACATATTCGTCACGGAAGGAAACCTTCAGAAGAAAGCTTGCAAGATTTACGTGAGCGTTACGATGCAATTGGTGGTATTTCTCCACTTGCTCACATTACGCAAGAGCAAGCTGACAAATTAGGTGCACACTTAAACGAAATTCAAGATAATATTGAATTCAAAGTTTATTTAGGATTAAAGCACATTGATCCGTTTGTAGAAGATGCAGTAAAACAAATGCACGAAGATGGAATAGAAGAAGCGGTTAGTATCGTATTAGCACCACATTTCTCTACTTTTAGCGTGAAGTCTTACAATGGCCGTGCAAAAGAAGAAGCAGAAAAACTAGGTGGTCCAACAATCTACTCCGTAGAAAGCTGGTACGATGAGCCAAAATTCATTCAATTTTGGGTAGAAAAAGTGAAAGAAACGTTTTATGGCATGTCTAGCGAAGAACGTGAAAAAGCAGTACTAATTGTATCTGCACACAGCTTGCCAGAAAAAATTATTCAAGCAGGAGATCCTTATCCTGCTCAGCTACAAGAAACAGCTGACCTAATTGCAAAAGGTGCAGGCGTTGAAAACTACGTGATTGCATGGCAAAGTGAAGGAAACACACCAGAACCGTGGTTAGGACCAGACGTACAAGATATTACTCGTGATCTTCATAAAGAAAAAGGTTACACATCATTCGTTTATACACCAGTAGGTTTTGTTTCTGACCATTTAGAAGTGTTATACGACAATGATTATGAGTGTAAAGTTGTAACAGATGAAATTGGTGCGAAGTACTATCGTCCAGAAATGCCAAACTCAGGTTCCTTATTTATAGATGCAATGGCAACCGTTGTTCTTGAAAAGTTAAAGCAACACAATCAATAAAACTTTGTTAAAGGCGATGATAAAAATGTTAGAAAACAAAAAAAGAGTCGCCATAGTAGGTGGCGGCATAACTGGGTTAGCCGCCGCTTTCTATTTACAAAAGGAAATGAAAGAAAAAAATTTACCGTTTGAAATTACACTGATTGAGTCGAGCAATCGACTAGGTGGAAAGATTCAAACGTTTAGTAGAGATGGTTATACCATCGAACGAGGACCGGATTCATTTCTAGAGAGAAAACAAAGCGCAAGCAAGCTAATCAGAGATGTAGGACTAGGAGACAAGTTGATTAACAATGCAACAGGTACTTCTTACATTTTGCTAAAAGGCAAGCTTCATCCAATCCCAGAAGGTGCTGTAATGGGGATCCCTACAAAGCTATCACCATTTATCACAACTGGTTTATTTTCCCCGTTAGGAAAAGTAAGAGCTGCGGCTGACCTTGTATTGCCAGGCGGAAAAGTAGAAGGTGACCAATCACTTGGATCCTTTTTCCGACGCCGCTTAGGTGATGAAGTAGTGGAAAACTTAATAGAGCCATTGTTGTCAGGTATTTATGCTGGAGACATTGACCAGTTAAGCCTTCGCGCTACATTTCCTCAATTTCAGCAAGTCGAGAAAAAATATCGCAGTTTGATATTAGGATTAGGTAAAACGATGCCTAAACCTAAGCAGTCTGGTGGAGTTAATAGTTCACCAAAAAAAGGTATGTTTCAAACACTCTCCTCAGGATTAGAATCGCTAGTCGAAGCTTTAGAAGAAAAGCTAGATTCTGTAACAGTGATGAAGGCGGTTAGAGTTGATCATGTTACAGGAACGGGTCCTTATACGCTTTCTTTAAGCAACGGCGCGAGAATGGAGTTTGATAGTTTGATTGTGACAACCCCGCATCATTCATTAGGAAAGATGTTATCAGGCTTTAATTGGACACCTGCTTTTTCTGAGATGACTTCCACTTCTGTCGCTACGGTCGCAATGGCTTTCGACGAAAATGTATTGAAGGAAAACATAAATGGTACAGGATTTGTTGTTTCCAGGAATAGCGATTACACCATAACAGCTTGTACGTGGACACATAAAAAATGGCCACACTCCGCACCTGCTGGCAAAGTGTTATTACGTGCCTATGTAGGACGTGTTGGAGATGAAGCAATTGTTGATCAAAGTGACGATGAAATTAAACAGGTAGTACTGGATGATTTAAATAAGATAATGTGTATTAATGTCGAGCCCGATTTTACACTAGTGTCTCGCTGGAAAAGTGCAATGCCTCAGTACAATGTTGGCCACAAAGAACGTATTGCCGAGTGGAAGAAAATACTAGATAGTGAATTACCAGGAGTATTCATAGCAGGAAGTTCCTTTGAGGGTTTAGGTCTGCCAGATTGTATTGACCAAGGTGTAGCTGCAGTTCATGAAGTAGTGGAGTTTTTGAGTGAGCGGGAGAATTAGAGTTTTGATGTGTAACCAGTCCTTATTTAGGGCTGGTTTTTTATTTGCATGTAAGGTGATAGGGGGGAACACGAACTAAGTGGATTGAAACAGAAAAGAAGAAAGAGTAGAGAAGAGGATGAAGTTGAAACACAAACTAGTAAGAACAAAGTTGCATTTCTTAAAGCTGTTAACGAGATGATTTTACTTTATGGAAACGAAATAACGAACAAACAATTTAGTAATTTCTTAGAAATACCTTCTAGAGTTACATCTTATAGGCATATTACTAATTTAGCTTGTAGTACAATAGGATTTTCGAAGTCTCGAAAATACCACCTATCCCTCCAAAACCAATACCCAATATTAGCCCAACAGTAAAAATTTGTCCCAACCCCCTTAATCTATTAATCTATTATCCAAGCTCTGAATATACTTAAATACAAAGGGGGAGTATTATGCAGAATCTGAGGAGACGACCACGTGGCCCTTTGCCGCTAAAATATGTATTCTTAATTACATTCGTATTTTTCAATATTTTTACTGTTATCAGTTTATTAGTTATCAATAAAGGAATTGAACCATTCTTAATGAGTATCGCAGAAACAAAAGCTAGACAAATAGCTGCTCAAGCAATTAATGATGCGGTATCCAAAAAAATAACGGATAACATTGATGTAAAAGAATTATTTATCAAAATTGATGGGCAAAATGCTTATATTGTTAACTCACAGGTGGTAAACAGAGTATTATCCGAAACAACGCTTAGAGTACAACGATATTTAGATCTTGTAGAATCGGGAGACTTACAAGAATTAGAGTCGTTCAAAAATGATATAAATATAGATTATGAACAATCAAAAAAACAAAACGGGATTGTTTACTCTATTCCTCTAGGGATGTCTACGGGTATCACGTTATTTTCAAACTTAGGTCCTAAAATTCCAGTAAGATTTGAAATTCTCGGGGACGTCGTTTCACAAGTTGAAACCGTTATTGTGGAACGAGGAATTAATAACACATACTTAGAAGTAAACGTAAATGTTACGGTACAAATGAATGTCATCATACCTTTATTACAAAATCAAATTGAAATTTCCAACCCAGTCAAAATTGGAGATCTACTAGTAATGGGTGAAGTACCGCAGTTTTACCATGGAGGTGGCGGAAACGGTAGTGGTTTTGTTCCAGTCATGGTACCAGATGAAAAAAAAGACGAAGATAACGAGTAAGTTACGAGGCGCCCGCGATTATAGCGAGCGCCTTTTATGATATACGGTTCAAAAAAATTATATTGAAAACACTTTCATTTCCTTTTATACTAGTAATTATGAAAACGATTTCATGTCCTAGCAAATAATGAATCTAAAATAAATAGGTGGGGTGGCTCATGGCGACGATAGAAGATGTAGCAAAACTAGCTGGGTTATCACGTACAACAGTTTCTCGTGTCATCAATAACCACCCGTATGTGGCAGAAAAAAAGCGGGTACAAGTTTTAACTGCAATGAGTGAATTAGGGTATGTTCCAAACTCTTCTGCAAGAAGTTTAAGAAGTCAGCAGACGAAGATGATAGGGTTATTGATTCCTAGGGTGACGAATCCATTTTTTAGCAAACTAATTGAGCAAATGGAGATGGCAGCATCAGACAACGGCTATCAATTAATAGTTTGCCAAACTAGGTATTCTGAGGAACGAGAGTTAGAATATTTAAGTTTACTTAAAACAAGACAAGTAGATGGAATGATTTTATCATCCTTACAAAATGATTGGAAGAAGATTGAACCATTTTTAGAATACGGTCCAATTGTCCTTTGTAACGAGTTTGAAGAGAGAGCTCACGTACCAACTGTTCGTTTTAACCAAACAGATGGCGGCTATATTGCTACAAAGCACTTAGTAGAGCTTGGTCATAAAACAATAGCATATTGTACAGGTGGTTATAAAAGTAATGTAGCGGAGAGTAGAGAAAGAGGCTTCCATAAAGCATTACGAGAACGTAACTTACAGTTCAACAATCAATACTTTTTCAGTGATGCATTCACTATTGAGGATGGAAGAAGAATTTTGCATGATATGTTGAAACTGCCAATTAAGCCCACTGCTGTTTTTACTGGTGGAGATGAAGTTGCAGCGGGCATTGTATCAGAAGCAAAACGATTAGGTATAAATATTCCAGAACAATTAGCGGTAGTTGGTTTTGATAATCAGGCAATTACAGAGCTATTAGACCCTCAGATTACTACGGTCGACCAACCAGTTCAACTAATGGCGAAAAAAGCATTTGATATTATGATTGAAAAAATTCGAACGAAACGTTATACCGATAAAGAAATTTATGAATATGAATTAAATCTTATCGTAAGAAATTCAACTGTTAGGCACGGAGTTTTAATATAATCATATAATTAATATAGATTGCGACTTAGTTTTTCCAAAAATTGAGTCGTTTTTTATTTGTAAAAATGTAGAAATATGTCGATTTCTCCCTGTTATTATGTTACATTATTATTACATAAATAGGTGAAATGAACTGTAAATGAGCCACGTCATAATGCGTTACTACTATTTAAAGATTACATTAACAAGGAAAATTAATAGGTTCATATTGTATTAAACAAACGAATCGTATTTATGAAAATAACTAAAATAATAATTAAAGGTGGAAGTTTTTTTGAAGCCCATTTTTATGAACGATGAGAATCGACAATTTTTTAATATTATACCCTCGATGTTATTTTTAATTGACAAAAATAGAATAATTGTTGATGTGAACCAAATTGGTGCATCTACTTTAGGTTATACGCGTGATGAACTTATTGGGAATGTATCGGATATGTTAGTTTTTGATGAAGACAAAGCTCAAGTAAAGAATAGAATAAACGAAGTATTAAATTCTACCGAAGTCAACAATTCTACGAACCTAGTGTTTAGAAAGAAGAAGAAAGACGAGTCAACATGTTGGGTGCAAGAGCGAATTGTACAGATAAAAGCAGAAGATGGAGAAACGCTGTTTTTATTATCTTGTGAAGACATTACAAGACAAAAAATAGATGAGATTTTATTACAAAAGACAAATCATATACATGAGTTAATTATTAAAGGTAGTGAACTATCTTTGATATTAACAGAAATCATTACTACGGTTGAAAGTATTAATAGAAAAGTAAAAGGTTCTATATTACTATTGAATAGCGATAATACCCTTTACCACGGAGCTGGTCCAAGCCTCAATAAAGAATACATTGATTACATTGATGGAGTAGAAATCGGACTAAATGTTGGTTCATGTGGTACGGCAGCCTATACAAAACAGCGAATTATTGTAGAGGATATAGAAGATAGTATATTATGGAAACCTTATTCCCACAAAGCTATTCAATATAAATTGCGTGCATGCTGGTCTGAACCAATTATAGCCTCTACAGGTGAAGTATTCGGTACGTTTGCTTTATACCAAAGTATTCCTGCTGCACCAACGGAATTAGATATAAAATTAATCGAAACGTTTACGTCATTAGCAAGTCTAGCGATCGAATATAACAAAACAAAAGAAAATTTAATAGTAAGCGAACATCACTTCAAGCCACTTTTTCAAAATAATTTAGACGCAGTTTTTACGTTGGATTTAAATGGGATAATGGTAGATTGCAATCGGTCTATGGAAAAATTAACTGGATATGACAAAGATGAAATTCAAAAAATGCACTTTACTCAATTTATAGACCTAAAAGATATTAATTATACAAGAGATGCTTTCCAGCGAAGTTTGCAAGGAACACCGGTTCAAATAGAATGTCTTATCGTTAGGAAAGATCGTACACAGCGGTTTATAAATGTAACAACAGTGCCAGTTACAATTAGAGGTAATTTAACCAGTGTTTTTGGTATTGCTAAAGATGTGACAGAGCAGAAGAAGAACGAAGACACAATTATAAAAATGGCTTACCATGATTCATTAACTGGTTTACCTAATCGAAGGTTACTTTTGGAAAGGTTAGAGGATACGATAACGCAATCAAACGAAACAAAACTACCTTTCTATGTGATATACATTGATTTAGATCGTTTCAAAAATGTAAATGATTCGCTCGGTCATAAATATGGAGATATGCTCTTAAATGTTATCGCCAACAGAATACTACAATTAGTAGAACCAAATGATACTGTTTCGAGAGTCGGTGGGGACGAGTTTATTATAGTATTGCGTTCTGAATCTTGTATAGATAATGTACTTGCGAAATGCGAGCAACTTTTATCTGAATTAAAAAGACCAATAAAAATTGCTCAACATGATTTAAGAATTACTCCTAGTATTGGTGTTACATCTTACCCTTGTGAAACAGATTGTACTTGTTCAATCGATGTGGAACGAATTTTAAACAGAGCTGATTTAGCAATGTATAAAGCAAAAGCGGAAGGTGGTAATAAGTACCTTCTATATAAAGAGGAAATGGCGGTTGAACGCCAGCGCCATATCCATTTAGACAATTATTTAAGATTTGCATTAGAAAAAGAGGAGCTCTCATTAGCTTATCAACCAATTCTTGAGGTGAAATCGAGGAAAATTGTTGGTGCGGAAGCTCTTTTAAGATGGTATTGTCCAAAACTAGGCCAAGTATCACCTGTCCAATTTATTCCAATCGCTGAGGAATCAGGATTTATTGTTGAATTAGGTGAATGGGTTATCCAACAAGTGTGTAAACAACATGCGTATTGGCGAGACGAAATGCAAGTATGCCTTCGCATTGCAGTAAATATTTCCATGCATCAGTTACAAGAAAAAGATTTCTGGATGAATGTTGAGAGAATCTTACGAGAACATCATATAGAGCCGTCTTATCTAGAGGTGGAAGTTACGGAAAGCACAATTATGCAAGATGAGCGAAACGTTCTATGTAATATTAAAGAGTTAAAAAATCTAGGAGTAAAAATATCGATTGATGATTTTGGAACTGGGTATTCTTCTTTAACTTATTTAAAACAGTTTTCCATTGATAGCTTAAAAATTGATAAATCTTTTATTACCGATTTGCCTGAACACAACTTTAACAAAGCGATCACAGATACGATTTGCTCTTTAGCACAAACATTAAACATTCGTTTAATAGCAGAAGGAGTAGAGGAAGAAGCGCAATATAATTATTTAAAACAAATTGGTGTACATGAAGCACAAGGCTATCTGTTTAGCAGGCCTTTGCCAGTTTCAGATTTCACGAAACTATTATAAAAAAGGTTGACCTGGAAAGTTTGGTGTAAATTAGACTTTCCAAGTCAACCTTATTTGTTTTCTTATTTTATTTCTAGACACTTAGAACATGTATTGCCATAACACTCATGTTGTTCTTCCATTTCATCTTCACATTGAGTACAATTTTTTGGAGGTAAATTTCTTAAAAATTCAGACATTTTCACTAACATCTTATCACTTCACCTTCCTGGCTAATTTAAATATATTGTATTATAACAGTACTTGTCCAGTCAATAACTGTTTTACTACAAATCAAAAAATAGTAAAAAGTGATTATAAATTTTCAATATGATAAACTGATATTGTGTGAAGAATTTAATGCTTCAGTTAAAGAAAAAGTGAGGGTGAAGTAAATGAAAGTTACTGTTGTAGGCTTTTGGGGCGGCTACCCTGGAGTAAATAGTGCAACGAGTGGATATATTTTTGAAAGTGATGACTTTCAGTTATTAGTAGACTGTGGTAGTGGTGTATTAGCACAGCTACAAAATTACACGGAGCCAACAAATTTAAATGCAGTGATTCTTTCTCATTATCACCATGATCATGTAGCAGATATTGGCCCGCTTCAATTTGCTCGTCTAATTGCAACTTTTTTAGGTAAAGGTACAGAAACTCTTCCTATTTACGGTCATGGAGATGACAAAGAAGCCTTTGAAAAATTAACTCATAAAAATATTACAAAAAGTATGGAATATAATCCAAACGAAATATTACATATAGGCCCGTTTTCAATAGAATTTTTAAAAACGGCACATCCAGTTGTTTGCTATGCTATGAAAATTAAAACAGGGGATGCAACAGTTGTTTATACAGCAGACTCTAGCTATCTTGACTCGTTTATTCCGTTTACGAAAGATGCGGATTTGTTTATTTGTGAATGTAATTTTTATGCAGCTCAAGATGGTAAAGGGGCTGGCCATATGAATAGTCACGATGCTGCAAAAATTGCCA
The DNA here is from genome assembly GCF_002335755.1 of Bacillus sp. FJAT-45066. Taxonomy (NCBI): domain Bacteria; kingdom Bacillati; phylum Bacillota; class Bacilli; order Caryophanales; family Bacillaceae; genus Bacillus; species Bacillus sp. FJAT-45066. The sequence goes on along the minus strand of NZ_NISQ01000001.1, from coordinate 2,101,387 downwards.
AAGAGGCTAATGTGCAAAAACTGTTATTAACACACTTACCACACTTTGGTGAACACGAACAATTAGTAACAGAAGCAAAGACACTATATGATGGCGAGGTCAGCTTAGCCCATGCTGGACTCGTTTGGGAGAAAGGAACGATATAATATGTTATTTATCGATAATAAAGGAATTACAGATCCAAGGATAAACTTAGCGATTGAAGAGTTTGCGTTAAAAAACTTACCGATTGAAGACACATACTTACTTTTCTATATAAACGAACCATCTATTATTATTGGCAAAAATCAAAACTCAGTAGAAGAAATTAATACAAAGTATGTAGAAGACAATGGAATACATGTAGTTCGACGCCTTTCAGGTGGTGGAGCAGTGTACCATGATTTAGGTAATTTGAATTTTAGTTTTATTACAAAAGATGATGGCGAGAGCTTCCATAACTTCAGAAAATTTACGGCACCAGTTATTGAAGCATTAAAGAGCTTAGGAATTAATGCTGAGCTAAGCGGAAGAAATGACATTCTTGTAGAAGGGCGCAAAATTTCAGGAAATGCTCAATTCTCTACTAAAGGTAGAATGTTTAGCCATGGTACATTACTGTTCAACTCCGAAATTGAACATGTTGTTTCTGCGCTTAACGTTAAGAAAGAGAAGATTGAGTCTAAAGGTATAAAATCAATCAGAAGTAGAGTGGCGAATATTAAAGAATTTATGAACGATAATATGACAATTGAGCAGTTCCGCACTCTATTAATACAAGCAATTTTTAAAGGGGAAGAAGTTCCTCACTATACACTAACAGAATCTGATTGGGAAAAGATACACGAGTTGTCTAAAGAACGTTATCAAAACTGGGATTGGAATTACGGTAAATCACCTTCTTTCAACGTACAACATTCTCATCGTTTTCCAGTTGGACAAATAGATATTCGTTTAGAAGTGAAAAAAGGACAAATCGAAAAGTGTAAAATATACGGTGACTTTTTTGGTGTTGGTGATGTTATCGATATCGAAGCAAAACTTCAAGGTGTCAAATACGAAAAATCAGAAATTGAAAACGCCTTGTCCCAACTTGACGTACAACATTATTTTGGAAATGTAACAAAAGAAGAAATTATAGAGTTGATTTATTAATTACAAAGAAGCTGTCTTTAATTTGTAGACAGCTTCTTCTTTATTTCAGAAAAAAGTAGACTGAAAATTAAATATTTACAAACTAATCGGATGACATTTCGAAGTTATTGTCCTATAATGGTAATGGGAGAAAATGAATGATTGTTCATTCAAAAAACTACTATACATATTAAAGGGGAGAAACAGATTGAATATTTCTTCGCAACTTTCGCTAACAGCACAAATGAATCCAATGAAAGAAGCGTATTTATTCGAAGGGGAATCGAAAACTTACGCAGAATTGAATGCAGCTGTAAATGCTTTTGCATCTGGCCTTGAAAAAATGGGAGTAACAAAAGGTGACCACGTTGCGATATTGTTAGGTAACTCACCATATTTTATTGTTGCCATGTATGGAGCAGCTAGATTAGGTGCTACTGTCATACCAGTAAACCCAATTTACACCCCAGATGAAATTAGTTACATCGTGAACGATGGGGATGTAAAAGCAATCGTTACGCTAGACTTACTAGTACCACTGTTTGAAAAACTTCATCATTACTTACCTAAAGTAGAGTCTTACATCACATGTGAAACACCTCAAGGACAAGAAAAATCAAAAGATTTGCCAGTGGAACAGCTAACAGTTTTCCAAAAAATGAAATCGTTTACATCCATACTTGGCGCAGGTAGCTACCAATATGAAGGCCCAGATTTACACGAGGATGATGTAGCCATTATTCTTTACACTTCTGGAACAACTGGGAAGCCAAAAGGAGCTATGTTAACTCACAAAAATTTATATCGCAATGCAAAAGATGTGGCTGATTTTTTAAAAGTGAATGAATCGGATCGTGTTATTGCGACTTTGCCGATGTTCCATGTTTTTTGTTTAACTGTAGCACTTAATGCACCACTTATGAATGGAGCAACAGTTATTATTGTTCCTAGGTTTAGCCCGCAACATATTTTTGAAATAACAAAAAAGCATGAAGCAACTGTATTTGCTGGCGTGCCAACAATGTACAACTTCTTATTGCAACATGAAGGTGTAGACGTTGAAGATTTATCTTCCTTACGTTTATGTATTTCTGGTGGAGCTTCTATGCCTGTTGCTTTATTGAAAAACTTCGAAAAGAAATTCAACGTTATCATTTCTGAAGGGTATGGTCTTTCTGAAGCGGCTCCAGTAACATGCTTTAATCCACTTGATAGACCTCGTAAAGCAGGATCAATTGGTACGAGCATCGTAAATGTGGAAAATAAAGTAGTAAATGAGCTTGGAGAAGAAGTAGCGGTAGGTGAAGTAGGAGAGTTAATTGTATGTGGTCCAAATGTTATGAAAGGCTATTACAATATGCCAGAAGAAACCGCTTATACAATAAAAGAAGGATGGCTATACACAGGGGACATGGCGAAAATGGACGATGAAGGATATTTTTACATTGTCGATCGGAAAAAAGACATGATTATCGTTGGTGGATATAATGTATATCCACGAGAAGTGGAAGAAGTACTTTACAACCATCCAAGTGTAATTGAAGTAGCCGTAGTTGGTGTACCTGATGCAAACTTAGGGGAAGCGGTAAAATGTTTCATAGTAACAAAAGAAACTATTACAGAAGAAGAACTTATCACTTACTGTAGAGAATATTTAGCGAAATATAAGCTACCTTCATCTATTGAGTTCTTAGATGAACTTCCGAAAAATACGACAGGTAAAATTTTGCGCAGAGCGTTAAAAGAAAAACTAGGAGTCTAGTTTTTGCAGGAAAAAACAACTCCTTAGAGAATATAAAAAAAGACGTGTAAACGCTAACAATCTCAAGGAGGATAAAAATGAATTATATCAACTTAGAAATTAATAATTATATTGCCACTGTTACGCTTAACCGCCCTGAAGCGATGAATGCGTTTAATTATGATATGTTAGTCAAGTTAGGGGAAGTAGCAGACGAATTAAGAACGAATAGTGATGTACGTGTTGTGGTAATTACTGCTGCAGGAGACAAAGCTTTTAGTGTTGGAGCAGACTTGAAAGAAAGAAGAACGTTAACAGAAGCACAAGTTCGCCGGAATGTATTTAAAATAGGTGATGTATTTAATAGAATTGCAACGCTTCCTCAACCGACAATTGCCGCTATTAATGGATATGCTTTTGGTGGAGGAATGGAACTACTACTAGCATGTGATTTCCGCATTGCTGCACATGATGTGAAAATGGGCTTAACAGAAACTAGCCTAGCTATCATTCCAGGTGCGGGTGGCACGCAACGCCTACCTCGCATCGTTGGAGAAGCGAAAGCGATGGAGCTTATTCTTACGGCAAGAAGATTTACTGCGAAAGAAGCATACGATTGGGGGCTAATTACAAGACTAGTAGAAGAGCCTTCCCTAGTTTTAATAGAAGCATATGAGTTTGCTGGAGAAATTTCTAAAAATGGCCCACTAGCGGTTCAACAAGCGAAGTTTGCGATAAGACAAGGGATGAGCGTTGACGTACAAACTGGTTTACAAATAGAAAGAAAAGCATATGAGGTCATTATCCCAACCGAAGACCGTGTAGAGGCACTTGTCGCTTTTCAAGAGAAAAGAGCGCCACAATTTAAAGGAAAATAGAAGAATACTAGTAAAAGAGAGCAAACCTGAATGAAAAACAGGTTTGCTCTTTTTACGGTTATCGAAATAATTTTATTTACATTCTTCCTATAACACTAGTATATTATTTATAAAACAAACACTAGTCAGGGGGAGTGTGAATGGCTACAACCGTTGTTTCACATCATGTCACGCCTTTTCGAAAAGGTGTTCAAGCAGGACTTGCCATTGCAATAGGGTACATTCCGATAGCCATTACATTTGGGCTTTTAGCAAAATCAGTTGGATTAACAGCAACAGAAACAGTGATGATGAGCTTATTCGTTTTTGCTGGTGCTGCACAATACATGTCATTAAACATGTTAGCGCTAGGGCTTGGCACGTTTGAAATTGTGTTAACAACATTTATTTTAAACATCCGCCATTTTTTAATGAGTACCACTCTAAACGAAAAAGTAGAAGAAGATTCCCTTTGGAAAAAAGCATTATATTCTTTTGGTATAACGGACGAAACATTTTCCGTCGCAGCTACAAAAGAAGGTACTATTCAAACAGGATACATGTTTGGTGTTATTACGGTTTCCTTTTCTAGTTGGGTAATTAGTTCAGGAGTGGGCCATGTAATAGGAAGTGGCTTACCGTCTACTTTACAAGAAAGTATGTCTATTGCTTTATATGCAATGTTTGTCGGACTGTTAGTACCTTCGTTAAAAAAACATCGTAAAATAGTCGTGTTAGCTGGGACGGCAGCGGTGTTAAATACTTTCTTTCTGCATATAGTACAATTACAACAAGGATGGGCTATTATTTGTGCAACGATTATAAGTGCGGTTGGAGTAGAGTTTCTCTTTCAACGTTTCCAAAAGGGGGCGATAGCAAATGAATAGCACAATTGTCATCTTAATAATTGGTATGGCAGTAGTAACATATTTGCCTAGACTTATACCATTTGTCATGTTCAAAGGAAAAGAATTGCCGCCATTTTTGCAAGCTGTTTTGAAGAATGTCCCTTATGCTATACTGGGAGCTTTAATTGTTCCGAGTGTTTTTTATATAAATGATGATATTATGTTTGGAATTATTGGCCTTGCAACTGCGTTTGTTGTGGCATACATAGGAGCTAATGTTATTTTCGTTGTTTTAAGTGCTATTGTTGCGCTAACTATCTATTCTTGGATATTAGGTTAAAAAAATGAGCCAAAACACATTAAGGCGCTTTGACTCATTTTTAAAAAGCTATTTGTTTGTATTAATTTCATAAGGCTCTTTTCTAAAAGATTGTTGATTTTGGATATATATTCTATCCGTTCCTTTTCGCTGCAGGAACCTGCTTTCCGCGGGGAGCGACGGGAGCCTCCTCGGCGGTAACCGCCTGTGGGGTCTCCCGCTTCGCTCTATGTCCCGCAGGAGTCAGGTTCCTTCCGCTCCAATCCACTCAAGGTTTTTAATTATTTGCATAACAACAAGCTTTGCAAAAATAGCCTTTTTATCAACTATTTATTTAGTAATTTTTGAATTCTATTAAATATCTTTTCTTTATCAAAACCGTTATCCCCCATACCATAAACAGCTACAACATTGTTTTGTTGATCAAGCAAGTAAGTGGACGAAGTGTGAGTAATCATTCCGTTTCCGGGATCTTGATAGTAGTAATCAAATGAACGGGTTAAAAGTTCGATCTCACTTGCTTCTGCACGAAGTACTTTCCAACCGTCGTTTGTATCAATATTAAATGTTTCTGAGTATTCCATTAAAACTTCTTTTGTATCTCTTCTAGGATCTATTGTAATAATTAAAAATTCTACTTCTTCATTTGTAATGCCAGACTCACGTAAATCAGCTTTTAAATCTTTCATGTGCAATGTAGTTGTTGGGCAAATATAAGGGCATTTTGTGTAAATAAATTCAATAAATCGCACCTTTTTAGGAGCGCTATCAAATGAAAAAGTATCACCATCAATAGACTCCAGGACAATATTCTCAGGAATCTCCATGGCACTCACTTTATGAACTGAAAAATAATATATCCCAAAACTAACACCTAACATAATAATAAATGCACTAAAAGCAATCCAATTTTTCATTATCTTTTCACCTCAATGTTAATATCATTTTGACGTTGTGTATATTTCTATAATATAGGAGACTAAAGATGTGTAATATAGGATTTATAAGAAAAGAATGAACATTGTATGAATGCCACGTTTAGCACTATAACTATAGTGAAAAAGGGGGAAGTTATTTGAAAAAGATAATAGTTTCCATTATTGGTGCTTACATCGTTTACGCAGTCGTAATGTACATTTATTTATCCTTACCAGGCGTAGGTGACTTACCAGAACATTTAATTGGTACAAGGGCAGATCCTGCCACATTTTTAACAACCGAGCAATTATTTATGTCACAAGAATATTCTAAAGTACGCAATTTTCTTTATTTCTTATCTGTGCCTTTTGAATGGATTGTCTACTTTATTTTACTAATTACTGGCGTTGGCCGATTATTTCAACATATGGCCGAAAAATCGACGAGACGTAATTGGATACAAGCGGGAATTTATGTTTTCTTTCTTTCACTCTTAGTAACACTTGTAAGTTTCCCTTTAAAGGTTGTCCGTTATTTTTTAGTAAAACAGTACAATATTTTGGTGCAATCCTTTCCACATTGGATGCGGGATCAATTTATAAGTTTTTTGGAAGGTTTTATTTTACTTTGGATTGTTGTTTTAGTCGTTTATTTTGTGATAAGAAAGTTTCGTACATATTGGTGGGTTATCACATGGTTACTGTTTATTCCGTTTATCTTTTTCTTTATGTATATTCAACCTATCTTTATAGATCCTTTATATAATGACTTTTACCCTCTACAAGATAAACAATTAGAAGCGGAAATTTTGAACCTTGCCGAGCAAGCGAACGTTCCAGCTGATAGAGTGTTTGAGGTAAATATGTCTGAGAAAACAAATGCAATAAATGCGTATGTAACAGGGGTGGGAGGTAACTCTAGGATTGTGTTATGGGACACGTTGTTGCAAAACTTAACGAAGGAAGAAATATTATTTATTATGGCACATGAAATTGGCCATTACGACATGAATCATGTAACGATAGGTGTTTTTGGATATGTTATTTTTTCACTACTTGCCTTCTTCCTTATCAATCTCGTTGTAACAATGGTAATTACAAAATGGGGTCTTTTAATTCATATTAAAGATAGAAGGGAATACGCATCTTTACCTCTGTTTATATTAGCTTTTTCTATACTACTGTTTGTCGTTAGTCCGATAACAAATTATATTTCAAGACATCAAGAACATACGGCAGATGTGTATGCTATTGAACTTACAAACAATACTGATGCAGCAATAGGTGCATTTCAAGAGCTAACAAAAGCTAGCTTGAGTGAAGTAAATCCGCCCCGCTTAATTAAGATATTTCGATATACGCATCCTCCAATGGCAGATCGTATTCATTACTTAGAAACATATAGAAGAGAAGAGTAGTAAAACAGAAAAAAGACCCAAGCCTGTAAATATGAATACAGGATTGGTCTTTTTTACGTACCTGGAATGATTGTAAATAGTTGAATTGAAATTAGTTGTTGGACCATTGGGTTAAAAAGTGATTATATTCTTTGGATAGGGAGAGAAATAGAGTACGATTATTGGAGTCTAATGCGGAATCAATTTTTGATTGAAGTTTATTTTTTCGATAAAGGAATAGGGATTCATCTAATATCATTTGTACGTAGACGTTCATCACATAGTTTTCGGGGGAACTCTTTTTTGCTTGTTGTTTTTTTAGTTTCATCAACTCTGTATAAGACTTTTCATTTTTCACAAGTCTTCACCTCTAATACCTTTTTCTTATTATATGGATTTAATTTTATAAAAACAACAATTTTTAAAATATTCTGATAAAAATATTTTGTTAGCCAATATCCAATCTCATTCGACAATAATTTCTTTTATTTCAAAAAATTCTAACAATATATGTACTTTTATAGCAAAATTTGCTATAATCCATCTTGAAATTACATAATTTTCAAATGGGAGGGGTTTAAATGTCGTATTTTCGTAAGTTTTCTGATTACAAAATTACTGCGCAAACAATGGCAATTTTTCCTTTCGTAGAAAAGGATACGATTATTTCACGTATATTAGAGGTTAATAGAGAATTGTTTGTTTCACTTACACCACAAGAACTATTAAATTCAGGTTGTTTGTTCTATGGTTCCAGTTATAGTGGAAGAAAAGAGGCTTCTAAATATATTGCAGCAATTCAATATAAAGTTCCTATTATAATGGATAGCTCAAAAGGAATGTATTTTTTCCCTACTACATCTCCATCTAAAGAAGAATGTATTTGGATTTCCGAACCGCATGTGTTGACCCAAGAAAAGCAATCACGGCTAGGGACATTAGTCACATTTGTAAACGGAATTAATGAAGTAGTCCCTGTTTCCTTAAGTTCTTTTAAGAAACAAGTAGAAAAAACAGTCTACCTACGTTCTAAATATGAACAGAACATGAAAATGTTAAATGATACTACAAATAAACTAGTTAGCGAACCTGTTTGGTTATATGAGTTTAGTACACATAGTAGTAATAAAGATCGTATGATAAAAAAGAAATAATCCTTTTCTGAGTGCACAATTTTATATTGTGTACTCTTTTTATTAGGCTGTGTTAATGGCCGCTGTTGATTTCCGTGCAAGGCTTCGCTTTCCGCGGGCGGTAAAAAGGAAGGTTATTTTCACTGTCGTGAAAAAACCTACTCCTCGGCACAAGCGTCTGTGGGGTCTCCCGTTCTCCGCTTCTCCCGCAGGACAAGGAAGGCTATGGGAGCAACGCATCCTTCGTAAGAAAATGCGGTAGCATTTTCGAGGAGTCTCAGCATTGCACGGAAATCAACAGGTAAGCATTTAAATAACAACACTAAGCTTTAACACAGCTTTTTATTAAAGAAACTATTTCTGAAAGATGAATAGCTTTTTCCTTCTTGAAAAACATATAAAGAAGGAGGTTGTTTATTTTGGAACTTTTGTTTGACTTGTTAAAGGTCTTATTTAGGATTTTTACTATTCTGCCATTAACTTTAATATTGGCACTATATATGGGAAAACGGTCAGTAGGAGAACTACCAGTTTTTGATTTTTTAGTTATTATTACGCTTGGTGCAGTTGTTGGAGCAGATATAGCCGACCCTAGTATTCATCACTTGCATACAGTCGGGGCTATTATTGCTATTGCAATCTTACAAAAGTTTATTGCTTGGTGGAAGATTAAAAATCGTCGAGTTGGTAGGTTTTTAACTTTTGAGCCAACATTAGTAATTTATAACGGTCAATTTCATGTGGAAAACATGCGGAAAATTAGTTATTCTATCGATAACATTTTACAAATGTTAAGACAAAAAGAAGTGTTTCATGTATCAGACGTCCAATTCGCCTTTATTGAAGCAAATGGTGAACTGTCTGTAAAAGTAAAACTAGAAAAAGAACATGCAAGAATAGAGCATATTCAATTGAATCCAAAAAACACTGGAGTAGAAATTCCAGTCATCATTGACGGCAAGCTTTATGTGGAAGCTTTAGAATTCCAAGGATTGAACGAAGCATGGTTGCGTGAAGAGCTTTTAAAAAGGAAGATTGCTAAAATGTCTGATGTTTTTTATGCGGCGGTGAATGCCCAAAACAAGTTACACATCTCGTTAAAAGAGCAAACTCCGCCTAAGTCTGTTCCAATTTTTCATTAACCATATATCTGTTTGTAAATGCTTGAATCAACATATCGTTAACTTTGTTACGAATGCGAGGATTAAAATAATTATGATGTTCTTCGTAACCATTAAATAAAAAGGCGTACAAAGTAAATGATTCATCCTGGTTAAGTTTATGGAGTTTCATGTTCTGTTTTTGCATAGCGCTTTTTACGGTTTGAAGTTGTAACTGTATTCTTTTTAATAAAAGGTCTATTAGTTGAACGTATGGATCTTTTAATTTAATTTTACTATCTTTAATTGCTACCAAATCACGTTCAAGAATGATAATTAGTAAAGGTAAGTAAATAGCCTGTTCAAACAAGGCGATTTGTTCATTAGATAATCTTGTCATTGTTCACACACTCCTCTCAACTAAAGAACGTTTGTTCGTATGATTATTTTATACGAACTTCTTTTATTTATGCAACTATTTTTGAAAAAATATATAAAAGGATTTTTAATTCGTTTGTTGAACTAAATAACGTAACAAAGAAGAGGAGATGAGTTACATATGACGAGGAAACGTAAGGTTGTGTCTCAAGATTTGTTTCAATTAAAGTCAGTTATAGATCCGCAATGGCATACAAGTACAGAAAAATATGCTTATGTTCAAACACATATAAACGAAGAGGATAATAAATACATTTCGAACATATACGTAGGGGAGATAGGAGGAAAAGTTACTCCATACACATTTGGTGAATATCGTAATCACGCTCCAAGATGGTCGCCATGTGGGGAAAAATTAGCGTTTGTATCAACTCGAAACGACAAGTCACAAATCTACACACTAAATGTTAATGGTGGAGAAGCAGAACAGCTTACATACTGTCCAAATGGAGCATCAAATCCAGTGTGGTCACCATGTGGTAATCAATTGCTGTTTTCCACTTCGGTTACACCTGAAGATGACTTAACTGGAAAAGCAACAAAAAAAGAAGAAAAGAAAAAGCCAGAGCCATTAGTAGTGGATCGTTTAATATATAAATCGGATGCAAAAGGGTTCATTGATGAAAAAAATGATCACCTAGCCTTGATTAATTTACATACAAAAGAAGTTACTCTACTAACTGAGGGAAATCGTGACCACGGAAGTGCTGTTTTCTCACCTGATGGAAAACATGTAGCATATGTAACAAACCAAGAAGACGATCCAGATACATCTCTCGTAACAGACGTATTTATAATGAATATTTCAAGTAAAGAGACAAAGAAAATAACCAATAGTAACGGTTTTTTCTCTACTATTTCATGGTCTCCAAATGGAGAAAAGCTAGGGTTCTTAGGACACGAAAAAGAGTTCGATAGTGCAACCTTAACGAGAGTCTGGGTATATGATGTGAATGCAGAGAGCCTTCAATGTTTAAGTGGAAGTTTAGATATTGAAGTTGGAAATGTAGCAATTGGTGATCTTCATTCAGGTACAGTTAATCCAGGTCTTATATGGACAGAAGACAGTGAAGGATTTTATTTTTTAGTTAGTGATCAAGGTAGCACTGGCCTGTATTACGGTTCTCTTGATGGAGCTATGTATCCAATTGTTTTAGAACAAGAAAATATATACGGAATTACAATGAAAACTTCTAGTCATGAGGCAATCATAGCAACTAGTACACCTGTAAGCCCAGGCGAACTTTATCATTTAAATTTAGCTAGCCAAACGAGAACACAGTTAACGAACGTAAATGAAGAGTGGTTAAAAGAAGTAGAGATAAGTTCAGCCGAGTCATTTACATTTCATGCTCCTGACGGATGGGAAGTACAAGGTTGGATAATGAAGCCAGTCGGTTTTAAGGAAGGGGAAAAATATCCTTTAATATTAGAAATTCATGGTGGTCCGCATGCAATGTATGCCAACACTTATTTTCATGAGTTTCAAGTATTAACTTCACAGGGGTTCGCAGTATTATTCACGAACCCTCGTGGAAGTCATGGATATGGACAAACATTTGTAGACGCTGTAAGAGGAGATTATGGAGGGAAAGATTATTTAGATGTAATGAGTGCGGTTGATTACGCATTAGAAAACTTTGATTGGATTGATGAAAATAAGTTAGGTGTTACAGGAGGAAGTTACGGTGGGTTTATGACTAACTGGATTGTTGGTCATAGTGACCGTTTTAAAGCAGCTGTAACGCAAAGATCCATTTCAAACTGGATTAGTTTTTATGGAGTTAGTGACATTGGGTATTATTTCTCAGAATGGGAAGTTGGAGGAGATATGGGAGAGAAGATGGAAAAGCTTTGGAATCACTCCCCGTTAAAATACGTAAATAATATAAACACTCCATTATTAATTTTACATGGTGAGAGAGACTACAGATGTCCTATTGAACAAGCAGAACAACTGTTTATTACATTAAAAAGACAAGGGAAAACAACAAAATTTGTGCGCTTTCCAGGTGCAAACCATGAATTATCAAGAAGTGGTGACCCAGCACTCAGAATTCATCGCCTAGAATATATTAAAGACTGGTTTGTTTCATATTTATAAAATTAAGGTATAAAAGAAGTGACGCTTTACTTAGTAAAGCGCCACTTCTTTTTAGGTAAAATCTAAGATGTACTAATTATAATTTGTAAGATTGTTATTTTTATGTATCAATATTGTAAAATTATGACTTATTCTACTAAATATGATACTATTTCATATAAATAAGTCCGTTTCATAAAATATACTGATAAACGAATACATAATAGGAGATAAAGCCCTAAATGGAATATATTACTTTACTTAAAGAATGGCTTACACTTGAACATTTATTAGAAGTTCTACAAGAATATAAATCGTTTGGACCCATTCCAGGATTTTTACTTGTCATTTTGGAAGCTTTTTTACCGTTCTTACCTTTGATTGTAATCGTTTTGACAAATGCCGCTGCTTTTGGCTTATGGTATGGGTTTCTCATATCATGGAGCGGTTCTGTGGTTGGAGCTACTATTGTATTTCTATTAATAAGAAGACTACAAAATAAAAGTTGGATGCAGAAGTTTTTGAAGAGAGAAAATGTTCAAAAGACGATGAGTTGGGTGGAGCGACACGGTTTCGCACCAATATTTTTATTGTTTTGTTTCCCTTTTTCTCCATCATTCTTAATAAATGCAGTAGCTGCCTTATCAAAAATGAAGTTCCATTCGTTTTTACTTGCGCTAACAGCAGGGAAAATGGTCATGATATTCTCCATTAGTTATGTTGGCTATGATATTGTTTCTTTCATAAGTAAACCAACCAAAACAATAATCGTCATATGTGTCATGCTATTGTTGTGGTACATAGGAAAAAGAATAGAGAATCGATTACAAACAGTTGAAAATAACTGAGAATGTATTTATGAAGATAATTCCATTAACTTTCCTTCAAAAAAATGTAGTCAGATAATTGAGAAAATGGTACAGTAATAGTAATAAAGAACTAAACCTTGGGGGAGTGTCTAGGTGGAAGTAAAACATCAAAGAACTAGCCTATCTAGATGGAAAATGGTTTTTATTTGTTTACTAGTAATCATAACTTTTCGAGTAATTTTTATATCTAATTACATTGTAGAAGGTCATTCCATGAATCCTACATTAAGTGATGGGCATTATGTTAGCGTAAATACATTAATCTACACATTTCAAAAGCCAGAACGGTTTGATATTGTTGTTTTTCAACAAGGAATACAAAAGCTAACCTTCGTCAAAAGAGTAGTAGGACTTCCAGGTGAAAAGTTAGAATATAAAAATGATACTTTGTATATAAATGATGAGCCTGTTCATGAAAATTTTCTGAAAGATGTTAGTAAAAATGTTGTAATAGGTAATTTTACTGGTGATTTTTCATTAAAAGAATTAACAGGAAAAGAAAGAGTACCAAAAGGACATGTTTTTGTTGTAGGTGATAATCGTCTAGGAAGCTTTGACAGCAGACACTTTGGGTTTGTGAAAATTGAAGATTTAATAGGGAAAGCGAATATACGAACTTGGCGTTAACAATGATGAAAGAATAATGATGAAGATTTGTCTTCATGGTTATTCTTTTTCTTTTTGAATAATATCATGGTAAAATTAGTTAGAAGATTATGAATTATTTAGAGGTGAAGGGGGAAAAGTGATGCGTAATGTTGTAATTGTAGCTGCCAAAAGAACGCCAGTTGGGGCTTTCGGTGGCGCATTTCAAAGATTGCTACCAACCGATTTAGTAGTACCTGTTATGGAAGCTGTTATTCAAGAAAGTGGTTTGGATAAATCGGATATACAAGAGGTTATATTAGGGCAGTGTATTCAAAGAACAGATCAACCTAATACAGCTAGAACGGCAAGCTTACTAGCAGGGTTACCTCCTGAAACGACAGGTTTTACGATTCAACGCCAATGTGCATCAGGACTTCAAGCAATCCTTACTGGTGCGATGCAAATTCAAACAGGGCTAAATGATGTAGTAATTGCTGGTGGTGTGGAAGCGATGAGCACAAGCCCTTACATACTGAAAGAACAAAGATGGGGAGCAAGGCTACAACACTCGCAAATTTACGACAGCGTTTGGGAAGTATTAGAAGATCCAATTCATCACATTATGATGGGAGAAACTGCAGAAATACTAGCAGAAAAATATGAGATTACAAGAGAAGAACAAGACAATCTAGCACTTCTCGGTCATGAAAGGGCAATAGCTGCGCAAACTAAAGGATACTTTGATGAGCAAGTAGTTCCTATTACAATAAAAGAGAGAAAAGAAGAAAAGAAGATAACGTTAGATGAAGGACCTAAAAGCAATATTTCTCTAGAAAAATTACAATCATTGCGACCAGCTTTTCGAAAAGATGGAACAGTAACTGCTGGGAATGCTTCAAGTTTAAATGATGGAGCGGCCTGCGTTGTGTTAATGGCAGAAGAGGTGGCAAAAGAAAAAGGTATAAAGCCACTAGCTGTTATTAAAGGGTTCCATGTCTCTGGAGTAGATCCGAAAGAAATGGGAATTGGTCCAGTGCCGGCAATTCGCCAAACATTGCAAAAGACGAATAGCAATCTTGAAGATATTGATTTATTCGAAATAAACGAAGCATTTGCAGCCCAATACATCGCAGTAGAAAAAGAATTAAAACTTGATCGAAACAAAGTAAATGTCAATGGAAGCGGAATAAGCCTAGGCCACCCTGTAGGTTGCACAGGAACTAGAATAGTAGTTAGCCTAATTCATGAACTAAAAAGAAGACAAATAAAAAAAGGTATTGCATCCTTATGCGTCGGCGGAGGCATGGGTGCAGCATTATTATTAGAAATAAAATAGAAAAGTTTAGGGTTTTTGCGAATTGCTTTAGGTTGTTAGCAATTCGCTTTTTTATGCTTTGTTAAAGTTAATTTTGAATTCTCAGAAAATCAACAACGGTGTATAACAATCTTATTTTAGAGAGCTGAAAGTTGCACATTCACGATTAAAGGGGCTATTCTGTGATTAGAATAGAAAAATATAGTCACAATTGAATGGAGGAAACAAGTGTGTTCGACGCGCTTATTAAAAAACCAAAAGTAACATTAATCTTTTTAACGTTACTACTAGTAGTTGGTTTATTAACATATTTTCAACTTTCTAAACGAGAAGTTCCAGAAATCACTATCAATGTAGGAACGATTACAACAGTTTATCCTGGTGCTGAACCAGAAGTAGTGGAAAGTGACATCACCTTTCCTTTAGAAGATGTACTATTATCCATTGATGGAATACAATCCATTTCATCTGTTTCAGGTGTAGGAATATCTAATATTGTACTAGAATTACAAGATTCTGCTAATAGAAATGAAGTTTTCTCCTTCGTTCGCCAAGCAGTATCTGACGTAAGTAGAGCTTTTCCAGAAAATGCTTTTGAACCAGTAGTGAACTCAGATATTCAAATGGGTGTATTATCTTCCTATCATATTTTACATAATGATCGAACTAGGTTGTTACAATTAGACGATCAACTTCTTTCATGGGTAAAGGAACTTGAGAAAATTAATGGTGTTCGTAAAGTTTCTATTAAAGGACTTGAGACAGAAAGTTTCTTCTTAACGCTTGATTCAGAAAAAATGGCTGAAAATGAAGTGATTTTACCTGATGTCATACAAGCAATTCAAAATGAATTGGAAGTAACCCCATTAGGGCTCAAAGAAGTTAATAATAAAAATGTCCAACTTTCTATGGAACATATAAATAAATTAGATGAAGTAGAAAATGTTTTTGTTAAAAGGTTAGATACTGAAACAGACGTTTATATTCGTGATATCGCTACACTTAATTCAGTACAAACTGAACGAACAGACCTTGTATTATATAACGGAACTCCAGCCGTTACCGTAACCATTATGCAAGAAAAAGGTGTCGATATTCCGAGGTTACATCGTCAAGTAGATGATAAAGTACAACAACTATCTACAGCTCTACCGAGTGATGTAAATTTAGAAATGTACTATACACAAAATAATATTGTAGGAAAAATATTTAAAGATTTAGGAATTTCCTTTTTAATATCTATTTTTGCCGTAGTTATTATTACTTTCTTCGGATTAAATGCAATTTCTGCTTTGTTAGTTGCCATTTCGATTCCGGTTTCCATTGCACTTGGACTTATTCCATTGCCTTACACTGGAGTGGATTTAAATCAAATTTCTATTATCGGAATGATTATTGCGCTTGGGATATTAGTTGATGACGCTATTGTTGTAAATGATAATATTCAACGACGATATCAGTTAGGTGATAGCTCTTTACAAGGAGCACTTACTGGAACGAAAGAAGTACGTGTATCTATTATTACGTCTACTTTAGCGATTGTCTTTACGTTCTTACCATTAACATTTATTTCTGGAGCAAACGGTGCATTTATTTCCGCCTTACCTACCGTCTTAATCGCAACGATTATTGCGTCCACAATAGTAGCCTTAACGGTAGTTCCAATTTTCTTAACATGGCGTCATAGCCGATCTGTTAAGAAAAATAAAAAATTAAACGATGGTGTCCTTGGGAATCAATTTAGAAGAGTTAGTGAATGGTATAGTGATAAAGTCTTAACGAGAATTATTAAAAAACCATTATTAACCGGCTTTGCTGTCTTACTATTTTGTACAGCATCATACGCATTAGTTCCATTTATCCCAGTGGTATTTTTCCCGAGTGCTGACCGTGAAGAATTGACAGTATCGGTAACATATCCTGCTGGTACGACATTAACGCAAACAGAAACGAATTTACGCGAGATGGAAAGTTCTCTGCTTCAAGATGATGCAATCTATGAAACGACTATCTTTGCTGGAAAAGGTGAACCAGGAATCTTTGGAAGTGTTTTATCGAATGCAAGTGAAAATACAGGTCAAATAGTGGTTAGATTAGATAGAGACATTCAAAGTGCTGAAGCAACAATTGCAATCTGGCGAGATAAGTTAAGAGCAGAATTTCCAGAAGCAGTTATCATGCTCTCTACCATTGAAGCAGGTCCACCTGTTGGCGCACCAATTGCTTTAACTGTAAAGGGAGACAATATTGATCAACTTATTAATGTAGTAAATGAATTAAAAAAAGACATCTCCAAACTTGAAGGCAGTGGAGCTGTAATTGATGATGTTGGAAGTCCTTTACCTACAGTCGTATATGTACCTAATCGTGATATGTTACGACAACACGGTATTACTGTACAAGAGATTAGTAATCAAATTAGATTAGTAACAGAAGGTATTCCGATAGGTTCTTATAATACGAAAGAAACGGAAAGAGAGTTATTAACTATAATTCAAGATGGAGTTCTCGCTGGAAAATCCATTAATTTATCGACACTCGAACTTCCGAGTAAATCAGAACAAACGGAATTCGGTGCACCAGTATTGGTACCTTTAAATGAATTAGTAACAGCTGAAGAGGAAGAAAGACTACCGTTAATTCCGCATAAAGACGGGGAGAGAACGGTAACAGTTAGAGTATATCCAGGTGAAGAAAATAAACCAACATTAGAAACACAAGTAAACGACATCATTACAAACTATGTTTCAGATGAGATTTCCATTTCTGTTGGTGGAGAATCGTCGGCTAGAGCGGACTTTTTCATAGAAATTGGAAAGTTGTTTTTAATTGTAATATTCCTTATTTACATTCTAATGGTCGTTCAATTCAATTCCTTAAGAATTCCATTACTCATTATGAGTACAGTGTATTTAGCTGTTTCTGGTGCAGTAATTGGCTTATTCCTTACTCAGACTGGTTTAGGTTTTATGGCCATGATGGGAATTGTTTCATTAGCAGGTATTGTTGTTCGAAACGCTACTGTATTTATTGAATTCATGGAACAAAGGTTAAAGGAAGGTGCCACTTTATCAGAGGCTGTACTCGAGTCTGGTAAAGCGAGATTACGTCCGGTAGTCTTAACTGCCTTTACGTCTATTGCAGCGTTGTTACCAATAGCGTTCAGTGGAGATGTTTTATTTACTCCACTAGCAATTTCCATTATATCTGGAATATTCTTTTCTACATTCTTTACTTTATTATTCGTTCCAGCCTTCTATACAGTATTAAAACGAAACAAAGTTAAGGCTTTATAAAAAACGAAAAAGCATGGGACTACATTCAAAGTGTATGCCCCATGCTTTTTTTATTTAAATTCACTTTCTTCTCTTGATAAACTTCGACTCTACTAAGTGCAAAAATATTTACAACATACCATGCTATAAAAAATACAAGTAAAGCTGGAAAGGCAAATCGATCACTAATGATTGGTCCAATACTTGCACCAGTCAATAAGGTAAACGAATATAAAGAGATAGCAATCGCGCGTTTCGACTGAGCCATTAAACCGATGTAAGATATGATAGATGGAATTAATATCGACAGGCTTGCAACGAACAATATAGAAAAAATAGAAAATACCCATAACGAAGGTATTAAAAACATCATAAAGAAAGATAAGATAATTAATCCTATACAGACTATCATCGTTTCATTAATCCCTAGTTTCTTTGTAAAATAGCTTGTAAGTAAAGAAGAAAAAGTCCCAATCAATCCAATTGCATGTACGACATGTAAAAAATCACCAGTAAAGTGCGCATGTAAATGACGATAAAAACTATCAAAAAAAGCAACAAAAGAAAGCAGTAAGGAAAAAACAACAAAATAGCTTCTACGTAAATTACGATTTTTTAATAAGTCGTAAAAGGAACTAAATGGTAAGGGGTTTGTATTTCTATGTTTTGCAGAAGGGCTTAAAAAAACAATACATAAGACAAAAATGAGTAAGTAAAACAAGCTATAGGAAAAGTAGACACCTTGCCAACTCCAACTAGTTAAAATGGTATAGCTCAAAAGCGGACCTATCATTCCAGACATTAAAAAACCTGTGTTAATTAAAGAAATGACGATTGTTCGCATTCTTTCTTGATAATGGTCAAAGCAGTAAGCGAAGGCAACAGGAGCAAAAGATCCTAGTAAATAGCCTTGGAGAGATCTAAAGAAATAAAGGGTAGTTAAATTATTCGAGTATCCAACTAAAGCAGTAGCAAATGCAGCGCCTAAAATACCAAACATTAAGATGTTTTTACGTCCTAATCTTTCTGATAATGCACCAAAGCTCAATAACCCTATAGCATAGAAAAGAGTAAAAAAACTACTACCAATTACAACATCTGATACCGTAACGTTCCACTGTAAGGAAATGACAGTATATAATGGTAATAGTGTATAAATGTTACAAGCTACCAAAATCGCCATTAACACTAAAAGGATGCCAGACCCATAATAGCGTATAGATGAGAACATAAAACACCTCCCCATCTATAACGATATGCGCATCAAACAAAAAAGGTGCCTACATTCACTTTAACGTCACAATGCAAGTAACGGACGCCTATACCAAAACCAGCTTACCTTATAAATAAAAAATCGGTTATACTTTCATTAAAAGAGAAATGTAGGTTTTGGATTATTATGGTGTGTTAAGAATTGTTTAAACGATTTTTAGTTGATTTCAGCTGCAGGTGTGAGACTTCTCGAAAATGCTACTGCATTTTCTTCGTGCGATGTATCGCTCCGGAGCCTTCCTTGTCCTGCGGGAAAGCGCGTCAAGGGAGACCCCGCAGGCGCCAAATGCGCCGAGGAGTAGGTTTTTTCACGACAGTGAAAATAACCTTCCTTTTTACCGCCCGCGGAAAGGGAACACCTGCAGTTGAAATCAACAATTAGAACCGTATTTACCTTATATTAATTTAGAGGAGGGACTACATGTCGAAGGTGAAATTTATAATTGGTCGTACCGGAAGCGGCAAATCGACTTGGTGTCAAAATGAAGTAATTAAACAACTAGAACAAACTCCAGACGGATCACCAATTATCTACTTAGTACCAGAACAAATGACTTTCCAAACAGAATACGAACTAGTCCGCACTAATACATTAAACGGAATAATTCGCGCGCAAGTGTTTAGTTTTACGCGTTTAGCATGGAGAGTATTACAAGAAGTAGGTGGCATTAGTCGCTTCCATATAGACCAAACAGGAATACATATGATGCTTCGCAAAGTAATCGAGGAGCATAAACAGCAGTTCCATGTTTTTGGTAAATCTGCAGAGCAATTTGGATTTATTGAACAGATGGAAGGGATGATCACGGAATTCAAGCGATATTGCGTAACTCCAGAGCTTTTACAAGAAAAAATTCATCGAATGGAAACCGACGATATGATTGCTGACCACGAACGAATGTTAGCAAAAAAACTAACGGATATTTTGGTCGTTTATAGTCAATTGGATTCAATCTTACAAGGGAAATATGTAGATGGTGAGGATTACTTAACGTTATTAGCCGAAAAAATTCCTTATTCTAACTACCTAAAAGATGCAACAGTATATGTTGATGGATTCCATAGTTTTACACCTCAAGAATATGAAGTAATGAAAATGTTAATGAAGCAATGCAAATCCATTAACATCTCTTTAACACTAGATAAAGAATACAATGAAGAAGCTCCATACGATTTACATCTATTCAGAATGACTGGTGTGACGTATCAAAAGCTAAGAAACATGGCACTCGATGAAGGAATAAAGGTAGAGAAATCATTAATGCTAGAACCGTTCCAACGATTTACAAACGCCTTATCCTTACAACATTTAGAGCAATATTTTGATGTGAGACCAACTGTCGCTTATAGTGGCAAGTTAGAATTATCTATTTTTCAATCTGTCAACAGACGAGCTGAAGTCGAAGGAATTGCTAGAGAAATCGTTCAACTAGTTAGAGACAAAGGCAATCGTTATAAAGATATCGCGATCATTGTTAGAAATAGTAATGATTATAACGACTTATTGCACACCATCTTTACAGATTATGAGATCCCTCATTTTATGGATGCAAAAAAGACGATGCTTCATCATCCGTTGGTGGAACTAATTAGGTCAAGTTTAGAAACGATTACGCGTACCTGGCGATATGAATCAGTATTCCGCTGTATAAAAACAGACCTTTTGTTCCATCCAAAACAAAGACTTGATATTATGCGAGAAAAAACGGATAAACTTGAAAATTATGTTTTATCATACGGAATTCAAGGAAGTAAATGGACAAATGATAAGCCTTGGAAATATTTGCGCTATGCGAATATTGATACAGAAAGACCATATGTTCAAACAGATGCAGAGTTACGTTATGAAGAAGAGATAAATGAGTTGCGAGAATTAATTGTTCAGCCGATTTTAACTTTGCAAAAAAGATGGAAAAAAACAAAAACGGTTGAAGGATATTGTAGAGCGTTATATCAATTTTTAGAAGAATTGAAAATCCCGCAAAAACTAGAAGCTCGCATGGAAAAAGCAGAAGCGGAAGGACAATTGCAAAAAGCGAAAGAACATGAACAAGTATGGAAAGCGGTCATTAACATGTTAGACCAGATGGTTGAATTAATCGGAGACCATGCTGTTTCTGTATCCATGTTTTCAAATATGATTGAAAGTGGATTAGAAAGTATGCAATTTAGTCTAGTTCCACCTGCAGCAGACCAAGTAATCATTGCAAATTTTGATTTATCCCGTTTATCAAACATTAAACATACATTCGTAATTGGCGTTAACGAAGGCGTAATTCCAGCAAAAGTGAAGGATGAAGGCTTTGTCTCGGAGGAAGACAGAGAATTTTTATCCTCCTATGGCTTAGAACTTGCTCCAGGTAGTTTAGAAAAGCTATTAGATGACCACTTTTTAGCGTATATTGCTTTTACAAGTGCAAAGGAAAGACTTCATATTACGTATCCATTAGCAGATGAAGAAGGGAAGACGATGTTAGCTTCTTCCTATATAAAAAGATTAAAAGAAATGTTTCCAGAGTTAAAGGAAAGGTTAATTTTAAACGAACCAACGGATTTACCAATAGAAGAACAATTAGGGTTTATCCACTCACCATCTACTACACTTTCTCATTTGGCAGTAGAACTGCAAGCATGGAAAAAACATTATCCAATCGAAGACATCTGGTGGGACGTTTACAATGAGTTTCTTGCTGAGCCAACATGGAAGCGTAAAGCAGATATTGCACTAAACAGTTTATTTTATCGTAATGAAGCTGCGAACCTTAAGGGAGAAGTTAGCCAACAATTATATGGTGATCACATTCAAGCGAGTGTGTCACGAATGGAGAAGTTCCAAGCTTGTCCATTTTCCCACTTTGCCTCACATGGCTTAAAGCTAAAGGAAAGAAAGACATATAAACTAGAGGCACCAGACATAGGTCAGCTTTTTCATGCAGCCTTAAAGCAAATTGCTGATTCACTGCGTAAGCAAGGATTAGATTGGAGAGCTTTATCAAAGTCCGAATGTGAAAGATATGCTTATGAAGCGGTAGAAATGTTAGCACCTAAGCTACAGGCAGAAATATTACTAAGTTCTAACCGTTATCACTATATAAAGCAAAAACTCCAAGCCATTGTCAGTCGAGCATCCTATATTTTAAGCGAACATGCGAAAGCAAGTAAATTTACTCCGATAGGGCTTGAACTTGGTTTTGGGCAAAAAGAAGAACTTCCACCAATAAGCTTTACACTTCCAAATGGTACAACGATGGAGCTGATAGGAAGAATTGACCGAGTGGACAAAGCGCAAGGTGATAACGGACTTTTATTAAGAATCGTTGACTATAAATCCAGTGATAAAGGATTAGACTTAACAGAAGTTTATTATGGATTAGCATTGCAAATGTTAACGTATTTGGATGTCGTCATAACGCACTCTGAAAAATGGTTAGGCGAAAAGGCAACTCCTGCCGGGGTTCTGTACTTCCATGTGCACAATCCGTTAATCAAGACAAAAGGAATGGTAGCCGAGGATATAATTGAGGACGAAATCTTTAAAAGTTTTAAAATGAAAGGACTAATGCTCGGAGACGAAGATATTGTTCGGCTAATGGACCAAACGTTAGAAACAGGGACCTCAAAAATTGTATCTGCAGGAATCAATAAAAAAGGCGGATTTAGTGCTAGTTCCTCCATAGCTTCAGAAGAAGAGTTTACTGCATTACGTGAACATGTAAGAAACTCCTATATGAATATAGGTACTAACATAACGAGTGGTGAAACTAGCATTACCCCGTATAAGTTGAAAAATAAAACACCTTGTACATTTTGTTCTTACAAATCGATATGTCAGTTTGATACATCGTTAGAAGAAAATGAATATAGAATGTTACAACCTTTAAAGAAGGAAGAACTTTTAGCAAATTTAAATAAAAACAAGGAAGGAGGAGAAGTAGAATGATAGAAATGTATCCAAAACCAAAGGATAGTCAATGGACAGATGAACAATGGACAGCGATCGTCTCCACTGGCCGAGATATTTTAGTTGCCGCGGCTGCAGGATCTGGAAAAACAGCTGTATTAGTAGAAAGAATGATTCATAAAATTGTAAATGAACATGTAGATGTCGACCGATTGCTAGTGGTTACCTTTACGAATGCGTCTGCGGCAGAAATGCGTCATCGTATTGGTGAGGCGCTAGAGAAAGAGCTACAAAAAAAGCCAGCTTCTCTGCATTTACGTAGGCAATTAAGTCTTTTAAACCGTGCGAACATTTCCACTATCCATTCATTTTGTTTAGAAGTTGTTCGAAAATATTATTATTTAATTAATATTGATCCGAGCTTTCGAATTGCTGATACGACAGAAACACAAATTATTCAAGAAGAAGTGTTAGATGCACTATTAGAAAGTGAATATGGACAAGAAGATAATGTTCGTTTTTTTGACTTAGTAGATCGCTTTACAAACGACCGATCGGATGCGGCATTACAAACAATCATTTTAAAGTTACATGATTTTTCTAGAGCGAATGCCAATCCAGATAGTTGGTTAGATGAATTAGTAAATCGTTATAAGCAAGGAGCAAACGTATCGATAGATAGACTGCCTTTTATCTCTATGTTAAAAGAAGACATTTCGTTGCAATTAGAAGGTGCGAAGGCTATGCTCCATAGCGCTATGGAAATTACGAAACTTCCAGGTGGACCATACCCTAGAGCTGTAAATGTTGAGGAAGATTTAGCACAAATATTTCGCTTGGAAGAAGCATTAAAACATTCATGGGAAGAAACGTATCATGCCATGCAGTCGATTGACTTTCCGCGAGCGAAAACCTGTAAGGGTGACGAGTTTGATAAAGAAATCGGAGAGCGATGGAATAAACTAAGAAATAAAGCAAAGAAGGTAGTAAATGACTTAAAGGACGAATTATTCACTCGTAAGACAGAATCATTTTTAAAAGATCTAGAAGAGCTAGCACCAGTTATGGAAACGTTAGTTCAAGTTGTACGTAAATATGGTCAGAGTTTTACGAAAATGAAACAAGAAAAAGGGCTCGTTGATTTCTCTGACTTGGAACATTTGTGCTTAGCCGTTTTAGGAGTGGAAAATGAAGACGGAACAATAATTCGTTCTGAAGCGGGAATACGTTATCAATCACTATTTAAAGAAGTGATGGTGGATGAATATCAAGATACGAATATGGTTCAAGAAACGATTCTAAAGCTTGTAACAAAAGATGAAGAACAGTCAGGAAACATGTTCATGGTAGGAGATGTAAAACAATCTATTTATCGATTTCGACTTGCAGAACCTTTCCTATTTTTAAGTAAATATAAACGATTTGCGAAAGATGCTGAACAGATGGGGCAAAGAATTGATCTTAACCGTAACTTCCGTTCTCGAAAAGAAGTACTAGATGCAACCAACTATATTTTCAAACAAGTAATGGGAGAAAAAGTTGGGGAAATCGACTATGACGATCAGGCTGAACTTAAATGGGGAGCTAAAGATTATCCAGAGCATAATCAGACATCTGCAGAACTTATTTTAATTAATAGAGAAAGTAATCAAGAAGCAGAGAGTGATGAGTTGGATGAACATGTTGCAGGTGAAGCTACTTTTGACAAAGTAGAATTAGAAACGGCACAAGTAGAAGCCAAATTTATTGCCAAAAGAATAAAAGAATTAGTTCAATCTAAATTTCAAATTTATGATAAACATTTAAAAGGTATGCGTGCAGTTACGTATCGAGATTTTGTCATATTGCTACGTTCGATGCCATGGGCACCTCAGTTTACGGAACAATTTAAACAAGAAGGTATACCACTATATGCAAACCTTAGTACGGGTTATTTTGAAGCAACTGAAGTCGCTGTGATGATTTCACTTTTAAAAATCATTGATAACCCATATCAAGATATACCGTTAGCTTCTGTGTTGCGCTCACCTATTGTTGGCTTAGATTCAAATGATTTAGCAAACATTCGAATTCAACAAAAAAGTGGCACTTATTTTGAAGCATTACGAAAGTTTTGTAGAGAAAGTGTTGAAACAGAAGGAGAAGAGGTAATACAACAAAAAGTAATCTTCTTTCTAGACATGTTACAAAAGTGGCGTTCGCAAGCGAGAGAAGGAGCACTTTCGGACTTAATATGGCAACTATACCGTGATACAAGTTTTTATGACTTTGTGGGTGGAATGCCAGGGGGTAAACAAAGACAGGCAAACTTACGTGCTCTATATGATAGGTCAAGGCAATACGAATCAACGTCATTTCGTGGATTATTTCGCTTTTTACGATTTATCGAGCGAATGCAAGATAGAGGAGAAGACCTTGGGGCAGCAAGAGCACTAGGGGAGCAAGAAGATGTTGTTCGTTTAATGACAATCCATTCGAGTAAAGGTTTAGAATTCCCGATAGTGTTTGTTGCTGGCCTTTCTAAACAATTCAACATGATGGATTTAAACAGTTCCTATTTACTTGATAAAGAGTTCGGGTTAGCGACTAAATTTGTCCATCCCAAACTACGAATCACGTATCCAACCATTTTACAATTAGCATTGAAACGAAAAGCAAGAGCTCAGCTTATTGCAGAAGAAATGCGTGTTTTATATGTAGCACTAACTCGTGCAAAAGAAAAACTATACCTATTAGGTACAGTTAAAGATGCAACAAAATCGCTCGCTGACTGGAATGAACATGTAAGTAATGAACAATGGCTTCTACCAGACTATGTAAGAGCAAATGCCAAAACGTATCTTGACTGGATAGGTCCTTCGTTAGTTAGACATAACGATACAGAGGTGTTGCGAACAGATTCTGTTTCAGCCATAGTACCTGAAGAAATAACGAAACATCCAGCGAAGTTAACTATATCCATTATTCCAGTTGCTGAATTTTTAGCTGAAATGGAAGAAGAAAAATTAGAAGAACAGGTTTTAACTGAAATAATAAAAAAACGAGAAGCAGTTCCTATAGAGTCAGATTGGAAAGATACAGTGAAAAAGCAATTACATTGGCAATATAATTACGCCACTGCCACATCGGTCCGTTCCAAACAATCCGTTTCAGAGCTAAAGAGGTTAAAAGAACCACAAGACCCTTATGCGGATATGCAATTAGTCTCAACGACGAAGAAATTTTTCTTGGATCGACCAAAGTTTGTTCAAAAGCAAAAATTGGCTCCAGCAGAAATTGGTACTGCCGTTCATGCTGCCATGCAACATATCGACTTCCAAACGGATTTGGTAACAATTTCTTCGGTTAGAGAGCAAATAAGTAAGATGGTTGCACGTGAGCTTATTACAGAAGAGCAAGCAAAAGTAGTGGACGTAGAATCAATCGTAACGTTTTTTGAAACGCCAATTGGAATGCGCCTAAGAAATGCGAAGAAAATTCAGCGTGAAGTGCCATTCAGTTTTGCTTTAGAAGCAGATGAGTTATATGGTAAAAGTGAGCTAGCAGGCGAGACGGTTTTACTTCAAGGTGTGATTGACTGTTTATTTGAAGATGAGCATGGTGTAGTATTACTTGATTATAAAACAGATACAATCACAGGTCGCATCAAGAAAGAAGAAGAAGAAATACAATCAATGCTTCGTAGTCGATACGAAAAGCAAATAGCCTATTACAGTAAAGCTGTCGAACAAATTTGGCATAAAACCGTCAATGAAAAATATTTATTTTTCTTTGATGGTAATCGGTTAATAAACATATAATTTATTTGTAATACAGAAATGCTCTTTTCTCAAAGTTTGTTGCTTTTAAATTTAATTTAAAATCGTTAGTGGATTGGAGCGGAAGGAACCTGACTCCTGCGGGAAGTAGAGCGAAGCGGGAGACCCCACAGGCGCATGCGCCGAGGAGGCTCCCGTCGCTCCCCGCGGAAAGCAGGTTCCTGCAGCGGAAAGGAACGGGCTGCATTAATATCCAAAACAACAATCATTTAGAAAAGAGAGCCTAAAGAAAAAAAGAATATGCTTAATGGAGCTTGGCTATATTAGCCAAGCTTTCCTTTACTACTTATCGGGGGAATGGTTTTGAATGAATGAATCTAGTGATAAGAAACAAAATCTCGAATCCGAAATAGAATTAAACGATAAAAACGACAAAGTAGCTAAGCTTAAATTAGAAGAAGAGAAATTAAAAGCTATTCTGAAAAAGGCTAGCGAGAAGCAAAAAGCCTTGAAAGAAGAGTGGAAAAATGTAAGTTTACAGGTGAAAAAAAAACAATTACTGAAGCAAGCCTATGACGCAAAGCTACAAATTGTTCAAAAAGAAGAGGGATTGAAACAAGTTGTAGAGGAAGAAAATTCCCTTTATATTAAAATTCAAAAAACAACGAACGAAATAAATAAACTGGAAAACAACCAAAGTAAGATGAAGGCGAAGTTAATGTCTGTATGGGAAAGAACAGAATCCTATTTCCAATCCACCGCTAATTTAACTGCAAAGTTAGATTGGTTGTTGGCAAAGATTGATAGAGAAGAGGCCAACCTTAAAGAACAACTGGAGCAGGAGAGAGTTAGACAACTTGCAATGGAATTATCAAAAAAATTAATACAAGGTAAAGCTTGCCCCGTATGTGGTTCCACTCAACATAAACCTGTGATAATGGAGAATGAGAAAAAAGTAAGTCAAGAAGAGTTAGAGGAAATGGAGCAGTTAAGAAAACTAATTCAAAAAGAGTATCAACAGAACATAACAATTAAAGTGAAATTTGAGCGTTTAGCCTCTGAATTGTTTGAAATGTTACAAGATACAAATTTTCCTACTGTACTCCATGAAGATGAATCACTGTATCAATGGGAAAGAAGTTATCCAAAGGAAAAAAATAGCACGGCTTTTTTAAAAGCATTATTTAAGGAAGTGTCAAGTGAACAAAAAGCACTACGACAAGACGTTTTACAGATAACGAAAGAAAAAGAAGCCTTAGTGGCAAACTATAATTTGAGAGCAGTAAATAAAGATCACTTAGTGATATTATTAGATACGTACAATGTGGATTGGCAAAAGTGGAGTGATCGATTAATACAAGGGGAAAAAGAAATAGACTTATTAAAAGATCAATGGATGGATACATTTATAGATGTAGCGTATCAATCTTTAGAAAATGAAATAGTAACGATAAACAAATTACAGGAAGAAATGAATGCTTTACAACATAGACTCTTGAAAAGTGTAGAATTTATTGATAAAAAGAGAGAAGAATTATTGGAAATAACGCAAAAAATAAATAAAAGTTGAGCTGATAAACATGGCTAAGAAGAAATTTAATACTGGAACATGTGAATTATGTAGAAGAGAACATGTCGAAATAACCGTACATCACTTAACACCGAAAGAAATGGATGGAACCTTTTTACCTACTACAAATTTATGTATCCCATGTCATAAACAAATTCATGCGTTATATCCAAATGAGGAACTTGCAGTTAGGTTGAACACGATAGCATTGTTGAGGAAAGATGAAAAAATATCGAAGTTTTTAAGGTGGATTCGAAAGCAACCTTCCACCAAAATTCCTATAACAAGAAAATCAGCACAATTAAAAAAACGATAATAAAGCCAGCCTCATTCGACCTTAAGGCTGGCTTTATACGTTTATTTATTAGTTATTTGCCGAGATATTCTGATCGTTAACATCAGGATCAATGGTGTTTGTTGCACTTAGACCGTTATTTGTTACGATAAAATTCCCTGTATTAAAACATCCAGATCCGGCATTTGTTTTAGACGCACTTTTAGGCGAAAGATAAAATGAATCACCAAAATTTACGGCGCCACCACTAATACTATTGATAGCAACAGGACCGACTATTGCAGGCATACGAGTCATCCTTTATATATCATGATAAAATAGTATATGTTACAACAGTCTAGTTTGTTCATATCTGTGAGGAGTACCCGCTGTTGATTGGAGCGCAAATCTTCGCTTTCCGCGGGCGGGCCGGGAGCCTCCTCAGCGCATTCGCGCCTGCGGGGTCTCCCGCTTCCCGCTTCTCCCGCAGGACAAGGAAAGCTACGGAGCGATTCATCGCACGAAGAAAATGCGTATGCATTTTCGAGGAGTCTTCATTTGCGCTCCAATCAACAGCTAGAAAGGGCTAATTAATAATTTACTGATAAATATAATTTCATTTTAATGAAAATAAAACCTCGGACATTTTGTATATAATTATACTTATTGATTTGCTGCTATATTTTGGTCATTAACATCTGGGTCAATTGTATTTGTTGCGCTAAGACCGTTATTTGCTACGATGAAATTTCCTGTGTTAAAACCTCCAGAACCACCTTGTGTTTTACCTGTAGCCTTCGGGCTTAAGTAAAAGGAATCACCGAAGTTAACAGAGCCACCACCAACAGAATTAATTTGTACTGGGCCTACAATCGCTGGCATACGAGTCTTCCTTTCTCATTTTCATCATTCTTCATCTGCTTCTTTATCGTTACCATTTCCAAGTAATTGTCTTATATGCTTTATTCTAGCTTCTGCATTTGTTGTTTTATTTGAACCAATTTGAAAAACAGACGAAAAGGAAATACCACTTATATCTACCTTCTGTACATGTATGTTACGGTTATTATTGGTAACATTCAAGCAAACATTTTCGGTAATAACCGGTTTGGGAATTGGTCTAGTGAATAATGAATAAGCAAGAAAATTTCCTTCTCTTCCATAAAATCGAGGAAATTCCCTCTTAACAGCTAAAGCTTTCGAAAAAGCATTAATGTTAGCAGAATCTCCAATGGTAAAATGAGAACTAAATGATAAGGAGTGAACATTAACTTCTTCTACCTTGGAAACTCTCATATTTATACACCCTTTACTCTGCTGTTAACGGAACAAATGGACCGATGATAAGTGATTCTGGCGGAGTATCGAAAATGGAACTTAAACAAATATTTTGAGTGTCACCTATAAGAAAAATGGAAGAAGAAGATACCCCTGTAATTTCGATATGATTAACATGTAAACCGTTATTTACTACATGGAAATTCAAGATTTGCCACCACCTTTATTACTAGGTATTGTCTGGATAAAAGTCGAAAATGCTTTTGTCATATCTGTTTTTAATTGTTGTACAGTCATTTTACGAATTTCATCGTCACTTAAATTTTGTTTTATTGCTTCAGGTGTAATTTGATTTAAATATTGATTAATTCGTTTCGGTAATTGTGACTTTATATCTTGTATCATAAAATCGGAATAATGGACATCTAGTTGTCTTCCTTGATTAGCGGCCACTGTATTAATTGCATTTGAGGCGTCTTTTTCTAAATAGTTTCTTAAATCTTCTTCCACTAATTTAGCGACATTCTCACTGCGCTTTTGAACAGGTACTTGCATGTTGTCTTGCGTCACGATGAAGTCCTCTATTTCTCCAGTTGAACCTGGAGTTAACCCGATATTTAACGTTCCTTCTAATGTTTCCACTTTTAGTTGGTCAAACTTATATTCAATCCGTTCAATATTCATCGTCGGTTTTTCTTTTAGTTGGATGATCTCTTGTTGCATTGTTTTTAAAAGTTTTTCGAGCGTCTGAATTTGTTTGTGTTGTTTTTCCACTATCTCTTGCATCTGTTTCATCTGTTGTTGAGATTCGTAAAAGTAAGGTTGTTGTTGATAATACATAATGATCACCCCGTTTGCGCACGTTTTTGTTAATACTTAATGTATGCACATATGACGAATGGGTGAATGCCTATTTCAGTTCACTAATTAGCAATACCACCTATTGGTACAAAAGAGCCTCCTTCATCAATATCTCCACTTCCTGTAGGAGCTGGCTCAACAAAACCTCCAGTATTGTATAAATTAGAGAGTGATTTGATAACACCAGCACTCCCAATTTGAAAAATAGAGGAGTTGGATACACCGCCAATTTTTATCTGATGTATCGTAATGTTTTGATGAATAAAAAAGTTTGTTGCCAATTTAATCGCCTCCTTTAAGAAGCAACAGATTACATGTTTAATGCAACCGGCTGATCGTTAACATCTTGATCATACGTATTTGTTTGGCTATTCGTATTGCTAACATTAATTTTATCTGCGGTATTAAAACTTCCTGCACCAGCGAAAGTTTTTGCAGAACTTATAGGCGCCATACTGAATACATCACCAATATGAAAAATAGCAGCATTACCGATGCTATTTACATTTACTGCTCCAACAATTGCGGGCATACTAAGAACTCCTTTAAAACTTTCTTATTGGTATACTATGATAAACGCCCTTGTTTGTGAAAAAATAGAAGACGATTATACCAATAAAGCGTTATAATAAATTGTTGGAAATAAAAGGAGGAGATGGGATGCAACCTATACAGGAAAAAGAAAGAATTGTAACGTTAGATATAATTAGAGGATTTGCTATTTTTGGAATACTTTTAGTAAATATGCTTGCTTTTTTTTCTCCGTTTATATACATAAATCCAAATGAATACTGGACGCATCAAACGGATATATGGGCATTAAGTTTTATTGATATTTTTGCACAAGCGAGCTTTTACACGTTGTTTTCTTTCTTGTTTGGTTATGGATTCATTATCTTTACAACTAGATTACAAGAAAAAGGACTGTCAGTAGGGAAATATTTTAGTCGGAGGCTATTTGTACTTTTAATCATTGGTTGTATCCATGCGTTTCTTATTTGGCACGGAGATATATTGATTCTTTATGCTTTAATTGGCTTTCTTTTAATTCCATTTTTGAAAGTATCTGTTAAAGGATTAACCTGGACAGCTGTATTACTATTAGTAATACCTAATGGATTACTTGCACTCTCTTATTATATTGCTGTTAAACTTGGAATGGGTTATGAGTTTTTTGATGAGATGAAGCCTATGGTTGAACAGTCCATAGAAGTATATAAGAATGGTTCTTACTTAGAAATTACGGCACAGCGTATACACGATTGGAGCTTTGTAAATATTAGTAACTTTATTTTTATTATCTTTACATTGTTACCAATGTTTTTACTTGGAGCAGCTGCGGCGAAGATTAAGCTAGTTGAAAAAGCAACAGAGCATTTAAAATTATTAAAAGGTTTATGGGTTACTACCCTTATCGGTACGTTGGTCTTTAAACTTTTACCGTATTATACGGATAAAAATCTATTTACAGAAGTTGTGCAAGACTTTATCGGAGGACCGTTTCACGCCATTTTTTACTTCACAACGATTACATTACTTGTGAAAATGAACGTTGCATACTCATTGCTAGCACCACTTCGCTATATCGGAAAAATGAGTTTATCTAATTATTTATTACAATCAGTTGTCTGTACTTTTATCGCTTATGGCTATGGCTTAGGATACTATGATGATTTATCAGTATCATTTAGAATATTTTTAGCTATTATTCTTTTTTCTGTACAAATATTGTTAAGTAAATGGTGGTTAAGTCGTTTCCAATATGGTCCTGCAGAATGGATATGGAGAATAGGAACATATGGTACAAAGCAACCAATCAAAAAAGTTATGAAGGGATAACTTACATGAAAAGAGTTATTATCATAGGTTCAGGTGGGGCAGGGAAATCGACACTTGCAAGAAAACTTGGTGAGGTTACGAATCTACCTGTCATACATTTAGATTCTGTATTTTGGAAACCAAATTGGACACCTACACCAAAAGAGGAATGGAAAGAAATTGTAGAACAGTTGATAATGAAAGACGAGTGGATAATTGACGGAAATTTTGGTTCCACTATGGATTTGCGTATTCAAAGAGCGGATACAATTATTCTATTAGACTTACACCCATTGATTTGTGTATATAGTGTGATTAAAAGAGTGCTGAAACATAGAAATAAAACTCGTCCAGATATGGGAGAAAATTGCCCGGAGAAAGCCGACTTTGAATTTTTAAGATGGGTGTGGACTTTTCGTAAAAAAAGTTTACCTTCCATTTTACGTAAACTTGATGAAGCAGAAGGGAAGACAATTATTCGACTTAAATCAAGAAAAGAAATAGATCAATTTGTAAAAGAATTAGATTAAAGTGAAAAGGGCTAATCAGAAGTACATTCTGGATAGCCCCTTTGTTTGCTCTATTTAGCCAATTTATATGAATAAGAAAAAGAAGGTCTAGTCATCGTTAATTTACTTCTATTATTGAATTGTTTATTCAGTAATAGATCTAACTCTTGGCTACATTTTACTGTTTCTTTGGATGTGTACCCGAACTGTGCTGCTATATGAAACATTTCTTGACGTTTTAATTCGATTAGTAATGCTAACATGCCATCAATCTCCATCCCGTTGTGTATGAAAATCATTATGCCACGCTTTGGACAACTTTAAAACCACTTCGATAAAACAAGTCATAAAAAAACAAAATAATACAAGAGTATGGGTAGATTGTCGGATTTTGGAATAGATAATTTTGTAGGGTTAATAATCTTCTCTATCCAAATATTCTGTGATACAGTGTTGATTTCCGCTGCAGGCACTCGCTTTCCACGGGTGGACTAGTGAGCCTCCTCAGAGCTAGCGCGCTTGCGGGGTCTCCCTTGTCGCACTTCTCCCGCAGGAGTCTCCTGCCTGCAGCGGAAATCAACAAGAGAATGATAAAATAGCTCTAAATTTAAAAAACAGGAATAGATTATTTCATCCATTCCTGTTTTTTCTATACTATACAGATAACACTTTTTTCACTTTATCGATTGCCCAGTCTAGGTCTTCTTGAGAAATTACTAGAGGTGGAGCGAAACGAATAACTGTTTCGTGTGTTTCTTTACATAACAATCCTTCTTCTTTAAGACGTTCACAATAAGGACGAGCAGCTTCTGTTAATTCAACTCCGATAAAAAGCCCTCTACCGCGAATATCTTTAATAATCGGGTTGTCAATTTCTTTTAACTTGTCTTGCATATAATTACCTAGTTCAAAAGAACGTTCCACTAACTTTTCTTCCTCTAACACGTTAAGTGCTGCCATAGATACTGCACAAGCTAATGGGTTTCCTCCAAACGTAGAACCGTGAGAACCAGGGTTGAACACGCCTAAAATATCACTGTTAGCTGCTACACACGAGATAGGGAATACACCGCCTCCAAGTGCTTTACCTAAAATGTACATATCCGGTTCAACCTCTTCCCAATCACATGCGAAAAGTTTACCAGAACGACCTAAGCCTGCTTGAATCTCGTCAGCTACATAAATAACATTGTTTGCTTTACAAATGTCATACGCTTCTTTTAAGAAACCATCACGAGGAATGTTAATGCCAGCTTCCCCTTGAATTGGTTCAAAAATGAATGCAGCTGTATTTGGTGTGATGGCAGCTTTTAATGCTTCAGTGTCACCATATGGTATTACTTTAATACCAGGAAGCATTGGTCCAAAACCACGTTGGTATTCTTCGCTAGATGACATAGAAACAGCCGTCATTGTTCTACCGTGGAAGTTATCCTCACAAACAATAACTTCTGCTTGGTTAACTGGTACATTTTTTACATCGTATGCCCAGCGGCGAACAGCTTTCACTGCAGTTTCAACAGCCTCTGCACCAGTATTCATTGGTAGAACCATGTCTTTGTTCGTTAATTTAGCTACTTTTCCATACCAATCACCAAGTTGGTCATTATGAAATGCACGGGAAGTTAGGGTGATTTTATCTGCTTGGTCTTTAAGTGCTTGTATTATTTTTGGATGACGGTGTCCTTGGTTTACAGCAGAATACGCACTAAGCATATCCATGTACTTGTTTCCTTCAGGATCTTCTACCCAAACACCTTCCGCTTTTGAAATTACAATCGGTAGCGGATGATAGTTTTTTGCACCGAATTTTTCCGTTTGTTCAATAATTGCATGAGTTTTTGTTGTCATCATAGTCCCTCCAATTACGTTATGTAATGGCTTTCATTTCACATTATATCATTTACATCTTTTCTTTGCTTACTATTACTCATGAATAATATGGATAAGTTGTCCAAATTTTTGGGAGTTGATATAATAGTTTTTGAAAAATTTAAAGAGAGGACGATGCTGATGCCCATACCATACAAAGATCGAAGTGAACCTGCAGAACTAGTTATCTATCGTTTGTTAAATGAAAGAATGAATTTGATGGAAAAGGATAAAAAGAACTTTATTAATTTACAAAAAGGGTTTGAAGGTGAAAAGTTATTTGATCATTGGACAGAAGCTTTACAGAGCAACTGCCTTGTTATTAATGACTTACTCTTAAATTACAAAGGGAATACTTT
Source organism: Bacillus sp. FJAT-45066 (assembly GCF_002335755.1). NCBI lineage: Bacteria > Bacillati > Bacillota > Bacilli > Caryophanales > Bacillaceae > Bacillus > Bacillus sp. FJAT-45066. The sequence continues at coordinate 2,065,922 of NZ_NISQ01000001.1, read as the reverse complement.
TCAACTTGATTCCACACTTATTTTTCAAGATACTATTTATTTGTTTGAAGTCAAAAATTTTGAAGGGGACCATCTTTACGACTCCGGCTCCGAAAGATTATACCTATTACCTGACTCTGAAGTTAATAACCCTCTCATACAATTAAAAAGAAGTGAATCGTTATTTAGACAATTACTCCAATCACTAGGATATATTTTTTCTATTAAAGCATTTGTCGTTTTTATTAACCAAGATTTCACTATGTACAATACACCTCCTAAGACACCATTTATTTTCTCCTCCCAAATGAAAAGGTTCTTTAATAAGTTGAATGCTATCGGTATTCCAAAGTTGAACGAGAAGCATAAAAAGTTAGGCGACAAGCTTATTTCCTTGCATATGGATAATTTTCCATATAAAAAGATTCCTACTTACAATTTTCATCAGCTTGGCAAAGGGATTACGTGTGAAAACTGTCATTCTTTTAATCTTTGTATAGAGGGATATACAGTCTACTGTGAAGACTGTGGGTATAGGGGGAAATTTGCCGATGCGGTTTTGAGAAGTGTAAGGGAATTTAGAATTTTGTTTCCTGAGGAGAAAATTACTACTAATGTTATTTATGAGTGGTGTAATATGGTTGAGTCGAAAAAAAGGATAAGAACTGTTTTACAAAAAAAATACAAAAAAGTAGGAGTTAAGAATAATACTTATTATGTCTAATACTTCTTTTGGCATTACTAGTCATAAACTAATGTATTTATCTAGATAGAAATGATGAATTTGTCATGGGGAAAGTCGCCAAGGCCGATTAGGGTAGAAAAAAAGAGTAAACCGTTCATGGGGAAAGTCGCCAAGGCCCAATAGGGTAGAAAAAAAGAGTAAACCGTTCATGGGGAAAGTCGCCAAGGCCAATTATGGTAGAAAAAAAGAGCAAACCGTTCATGGGGAAAGTCGCCAAGGCCGAATAGGGTAGAAAAAAAGAGCAAACCGTTCATGGGGAAAGTCGCCAAGGCCAATTATGGTAGAAAAAAAGAGTAAACCGTTCATGAGAATAGTCGCCAAGGCCGATTAGGTTAGAAAAAAAGAGTAAACCGTTCATGGGGAAAGTCGCCAAGGCCAATTATGGTAGAAAAAAAGAGCAAACCGTTCATGGGGAAAGTCGCCAAGGCCGATTAGGGTAGAAAAAAGAGCAAACCGTTCATGGGGATAGTCGCCAAGGCCGAATAGGGTAGAAAAAAAGAGCAAACCGTTCATGAGAATAGTCGCCAAGGCCGATTAGGTTAGAAAAAAAGAGCAAACCGTTCATGAGAATAGTCGCCAAGGCCGAATAGGGTAGAAAAAAAGAGCAAACCGTTCATGAGAATAGTCGCCAAGGCCGATTAGGGTAGAAAAAAGAGCAAACCGTTCATGGGGATAGTCGCCAAGGCTGGTTTGGGAGAACAAAAGTAATTAACGTTCATAAATTGCCCTCATTAATAACTTCTTATAATATACCTTTATCATCTACATTAACATTTCTTCTTTCCCCACAAACATGATATGATACAAGTATTGAAAAAAGTGTTAACAAGGAGGAAAAACGTTAATGACACATGCACATATTACAGCATGGGCTGTAGCAATTATTTTATTTGTCGTTGTTCTTTTATTACAAAACGCTAACAAAGCAAAGGGTGTAAAAATTACGCAAATGGTTCTAAGACTTTTCTACGTCTTAATTGTTGTAACAGGAGCACAATTATTACATGTTGTAGGTACATACATAAATGGTACATACATTGTAAAATCCATCTTAGGGATCTTAGTTATCGGTGCGATGGAAATGGTTCTTGTGCGTAGAGGAAAAGGAAAACCAACTAGAGTTCCTTGGATTCTTTTTGCAATTACACTAGTAGTTGTTATTTACTTAGGCTTCTATTTACCTTACGGAACTAAACTGTGGTAAGTTAAATACCGATAAATTCCAACGCTATACCAAATAAAGAAAAAGTCACTTTCTCTTAGAAGGTGGCTTTTTTGATGCTACTTACTAACTCCGCATAAATTCCTCTTCCCACTCCGAAACTATAAAGTCACTATCTAACGGACTTTATTCTTTTAAGCATGATTCAAAGTTTTTATATAATTGAAATGGTTCTTATAGTAAAATGAAAGTAATATTTTGTCGAAAGAATAAGAAAAATTCCTTTTGTTATCTTCTAATTTGTAGGTGAATAGTCTGATGAAAATGTTGAATTTACTTTACACAGAGAAGAAAGAGCTATCTTCTTTTATATCGGAAAATAGTATAGACAATTGCCCCAATATTCTTGTGCAGATTTATTCAGGAATAGTAGATAGGGCACTTTTAAAAGAAGTAACAATGGTTCTAAAAGGATTGCTTCCGCAAGCTGTCGTAGTAGGTACGACAACGGATGGTGAACTCCTCGATGGTAAGGTACTAACAAATCAAGTAGTGATCTCCTTTTTATTACTCGAAAAATCATACATAAATGCTGGTATCCTTCAATATGATGACTTTCCTACATTAGTAGAAGTAGGGGAAGCTATTATGAATGAAGTTGCAACTGAAAAAACAAAGGCAATTTTATTATTCGCAAATGGTGTGCATTATGATATTGAATCTTTAATAAAAGGAGTTAATTTACATAACTCCTCCATAAAAGTGTTCGGTGGATTAGCAGGTGCGAATGGAGAATTTACTGATACGCACGTTTGGTTGAACAACCAATTTACTTCAAGCGGAGTTGCAGCTATTGGTCTAGATGGAGAAGATTTAGCAATACGTTCCTATTCCAATAATAGTTGGAGGAAAGTAGGAAGGCAGTTTCAAATTACAAGAAGTAATAACAATGAAATATATGAGATAAATGGAAAGAAAGCCGTAAGTATTTTAAAACAATATTTAGGAGAGTTATTTGTAACAGAATTACCTAGCAGTGGTACGCAATTTCCACTTTTGTTTGAACGAGATGGGGATACGATTAGGGCATTTTTAACGACGGTTTTACCTAACGGTGGTGTAAAAATCGATAGAAAAGTTGACTTAGGCGAACAATTTTATTTCGCTTATGCAGATGGCCAATCACTGTTAAACGCTAGCTCTAAAAATATAAATAAAATACAGCAACGCCATGTTGAATGTTTTCTTGTCTTTAATTGTATGGCAAGAAGAAGATACTTTTTGCCATATGTAGAAAAGGAAATGGCTACCATTCAACAAATAGCACCAACATCAGGTTTTTTCTCCTATGGAGAAATTGACACTCCTCGAAAAGAACAGACAGAATTCACCAGCTACTCTACTGTCGTTCTAGCTTGTTCTGAGTCCACTGAGGTCAATAACTATGAACGCATTAAATTAGACTTTAAAATACAAAATGAAACAAAAGCGACAATTGCGCTGACTAATTTAATAGATGCTTCTGCCAATGATATTGCCCAACTTAATACAGATATTGAATATTCGGAGCAAAAATATAAGTCTCTTTTTGAACATAACTCAGATATTATTTTTTCTACAGATATATCTGGAAGGTTTACAAGTGTAAACCCAACATTCACTAAGGTATTTGGTTACATGGAAGAAGAAGTACTAGGGAAAAGTGCTCTAAGATTTGTAGAAGAATCGGACGAAAAAAGAGTTAGGCGTCATTTTAGGCGAGCGATTGATGGGAAAGAGCAATTCTATGAAATTAATTTGCAATCTAAAAATGGAAAGATACAAACTTTCTTAATTAAAAATATTCCGATTATCGTTAACGGAGAAAATGTTGGGATTTTCGGGATAGGAAGAGATGTAACAGCGCAAAAAGACGCAGAAAAGAAAGTTGCTTATTTAGCTTATTTTGATGCAGAAACTTCGCTTCCTAATAGACAAAACTTTAATGAAAAGCTAGCAGAATACATTAAAGAGATTAAAATTCGAAAAAAGAAAACAAAAGTAGCAATTATGTTCATTGACCTTGACCGATTTAAAATCATTAACGATAGTGAAGGTCACTTTGTTGGGGATGAGTTGTTGAAAATTGTTGTGGAGCGTATTCATGATGAACTACCATCAAGAAGCTATTTAGGTCGTTTTGGTGGAGATAAGTTTACGCTGTTGCTTTCAAAAGTAAGCGGTGTGGATGAAGTTTTAGAAGTTGCTCAAGCAATACAAAGTACAATAGCTTCTCCGCTATTCTACAATCAAAAAGAATTCTATCTGACGGCAAGCATAGGAATTAGTATGTACCCAAATGATGGAGACGATGAACAAACATTATTAAAAAATGCAGATGCAGCAATGAATCAATCTAAACAGCTAGGTGGGAACAAAATTAAGTTTTATTCCACTGATATGAACGAGCAATCTTTGTTCAAAATTGAATTAGAAAGCTATTTACGGAAAGCTTTAGAGAAACAAGAATTTTTCTTATGCTACCAGCCTTTTATAGACTTATTAACTCAACAAGTTGTTGGAGCGGAAGCATTAATACGTTGGGACCATCCTAAACTCGGATTAGTATCACCATTAGAGTTTATTCCGTTAGCAGAAGAGACGGGATTAATTATTCCAATCGGTGAATGGGTTTTAATAACAGCGTGTATAGAAGCAAAAAAATGGCAAGAACAAGGCTATGAAAAGTTTAGTATATCTGTTAATGTATCAGCTTCGCAGTTTCAACAACCAAATTTTGTCGAGATTGTAAAAAAAGCATTACAAATTAGTGGCTTATCACCATGTGCACTTAAATTAGAATTAACAGAAAGCGTTATGTTGCGAAATGCAACGTACAGCATTACGGTCATGAAGGAAATTCAAAAACTAGGTGTACAGCTATCAGTAGACGACTTCGGTACTGGTTATTCCTCATTAAGTTATTTAAAAGATTTGCCAATAAATAATTTGAAAATCGATCGTTCTTTTATTAAAAACTTAAGTATGACTTCAAAAGATGTGGCCATTGTTAATGCTATTATAACAATGGGAAAAGGTCTGAATTTGAATGTAGTAGCGGAAGGTTTAGAAACAGAAGACCAACTAGACTTACTAAAAAGTATGCAATGTGACATTGGACAAGGCTATTATTTTTCTAAACCGCTAATTAAAGAAGAATTTGAGAAGTTTATCTACAATAAATTAAAGAATAAATAAGGAAAAGACCGCCTTGAGAAAAGTTCAGGTGGTCTTTCTTATTCCGCCTTACGCTCCAAATTAGTAAATAACATCCGCTTCCCAGTTTGTAACGTATATTCAAATCGATCACTCATTTGCTTTCCACGAGTAAAGTGATGCTGCACGGAGCATATAATGGATTCATTATCATAAACAAGGAAGTTCACGCCACGTCTTGCCGTATCAGAGACTTCCTCCCCCATAAATTGCATCGTATTATGACAATAAATACAATCATACAATGAAATGTCCTTAGAATTTAATAATTTTGTAAACTGTAAAAATGACTCACCTGACAATTCTTCTAACATTTCTAAATAAGGATAAGGAAGTTTTTTTCTTACCCGAACAGCATCTCCGTTGTTTAATTCATATTGATGCAACGTGTGTAAAAACACATCACCTGATTCAAGTAACACACCAGGTACCCATTCATTAGACAAAAATATCTCAAGTCCATCTTCTATCAGTTCATTTAACATGAATGCTTCATCGTCCTCTGCGTCAAAAAAAATCCATTGGTCATTAATATTTTCTATCGTTCCATATGTATAGGAACGCTTTTGGGTAAATATAAAGGTTTTTCGTTCCTGTGCTTTCATTTTACTTTATCCTCCGATACTCCAAACTCCAAATGAAAAATCTGTTATTAACGTTTTTGACAAAAAGGAGCATCTTTAAACAAGTTGCATGTTTGTACATCTACTAAACAAAATCTTGTAACTGTTTCCAATGGTTCATCGTATTCTAAACTTCCGCATAGTATAAAACATCTGAATTATTGAAAACTGATACGACACGACACCATGAAGGAGTGAATTTACACTTATGTGTGGAATAACAGGATGGATTAACTATAATCGATCGTTACGTAATGAAAGTGAAACGATTGCAAAAATGACGAACACTCTTACGAAAAGAGGTCCTGATGATACAAATACTTGGATACATGACCATGTTGCTTTTGGTCATAAGCGATTAGTTGTTGTAGACCCAGAAGGCGGTAAACAACCGATGTCACGAACTAAAAATGAAAACGGTTATACGATTTGTTATAACGGTGAACTATACAATACAGAAGATATACGTAAAGAATTACTGAATAGAGGTTACTCCTTTGAAGGACATTCAGATACAGAAATCTTATTAACTTCCTATATAGAATGGAAAGAAGCATGCTTAGACCACCTGAATGGCATTTTTGCATTTGCCATCTGGGATGAATCAGAAGAAAAACTATTTATAGGTCGTGACCGACTTGGGGTCAAACCTTTATTTTTTTATGAGAAAAATGGCCAGTTGCTGTTTGGTTCAGAATTAAAAGCAATTTTAACTCACAGCGAAGTGAAGAGTGAAGTAAGTTACGACGGATTAGCGGAAATCTTCGGACTTGGACCGTCTCGCTCCCCTGGCCACGGACTTTTTCACGATGTAAAAGAATTAAGACCGGCCCACTTTTTAACGTTTTCTAAAAATGGATTAAAAATAAAACGATATTGGAACGTAAAAAGCATGCCACATACAGATTCATTAGATGAAACGGTCGAAAAGGTCCAATATTTATTTAAGGATGCGGTGATAAGACAACTCGTATCAGATGTACCGGTTTGTACATTATTATCTGGTGGGGTAGATTCAAGCGCCATAACAGCTATTGCAGCAACAGAGTTTAAAAAACAAGGAAAAGGTCCTCTTCATACGTATTCTATTGACTATGAGGATAACGATAAATACTTTAAGGGGAATGAATTTCAGCCTAATTCGGATGGAGCATTTATTAAAAAGATGACAGAAGCGTTTGGAACGAAACATCATAGCTCAGTTATTTCCCAACAGCAATTAGCAGATTTTCTTGAAGAAGCGGTATTAGTAAGAGATCAGCCTGGAATGGCAGATGTTGATTCTTCTCTTTTATGGTTTTGTCGTGAAATAAAAGAAAATTTTGTTGTTAGTTTATCAGGAGAATGTGCGGATGAAATTTTTGGCGGCTATCCTTGGTTTCATAGACCAGAAGATTTAGCTTCAAAAAACTTTCCGTGGATGCGCTCTACTGAAGCTAGGATGGAATTGTTAAGGCCAGAGTGGCGAAAGAAATTGAGACTTGATGAATATATCCATTCTAAGTTTGAAGAAACGATAAAGGAAACACCTAGACTAGAAGGAGAAAACCCTATAGAGGCAAAAAGAAGAGAACTTTTTTACTTGAATATGCTCTGGTTTATGACAACATTACTCGATCGGAAAGATCGCATGAGTATGGGGGCTAGCCTTGAAGTGCGTGTACCATTTGCAGATCATCGATTAGTAGAGTACGTGTGGAACGTTCCATGGGAAATGAAAATGTTAGAAAACAGGGAGAAAGGATTGTTAAGAAAGGCGCTGGAAGGGATTTTACCGAATGAAGTGTTGTACAGAAAGAAAAGTCCTTATCCGAAAACACACCACCCAGTTTATACAAAATTAGTTGGAGACTGGCTAACTACCATTCTAGAAGACAAAAACACACCACTTTATGAGTTTTTTGACAAGAAAAAATTGCATACGATTGTGGAATCTGGTGGCAACACCTTTAAAGAACCTTGGTTTGGTCAACTAATGACAGGCCCTCAACTCCTAGCCCACCTAGCCCAAATTCACGTATGGTTCACTCATTACGGAGTGACGATCAAAGAGTAAAAAGTTGCATCCTTCACTGATCAACAGCGGTCTTTAATAGAGCCTAAAATAGAAAAGCAGCCTTAAATTCAGGCTGTTTTTTTCAAAAAGAAAATTGTACAAGTCTAATAGAGCATAAATGATTGTCAATAAAGAACAGGGTGTGTATAATGATTGTATAATATTTGTTTAACTAAACTAAATCTTCAAAATAGATATTACATATCGAAATGAGGTGTTAAGGTGAAAAAGAAAATAATCGTAATAGGTGCAGGACCAGGTGGGCTTGCGGCTGCTATGCTGCTATCGGCTAACGGATATGACGTATCCCTATACGAAAAACAAGGTTATGTTGGAGGTCGCAACGGCTCGATACAGCTAGAAGAATTCACATTTGATATTGGACCGACTTTTCTTAGCATGCCCCACATTGCAGAAGAAATATTTGCAGAGTCTAATAGAAACTTACATGATTATATGAATCTACAAGAGTTAGATACAATGTATGAGCTTATTTTCCCTGGGAAAAATGTGAAGATGTCACGCGATCCAGAACAAATGCGAGAAACGATTGAAAAACATTTTCCAGGTAATGGAGAAGGGTATACGCGCTTTATGAAAGAAACGGAAAAAAAGATGGGCGCGTTAACTCCAATCTTACAAGGGAAAATGGATCGTTATATACATTACTTGCAAGGAAAAGTTATCAAAGCCCTACCGCATTTAAGCTTAGGAAAGAGTTTATATGACGTATTATCAGAGTATTTTACAGACGAAAGATTAAAACTAAGCTTTACCTTCCAATCTAAATATTTAGGTATGTCTCCTTGGGAATGTCCTGGCGCTTTCTCTATTCTTTCTTACATGGAACACGCATACGGAATCTACCATCCTATTGGTGGACTAAATCAATTACCGGAAAATATGGCCAAAGTTATTCAAGAGCATGGTGGGACCATTCATTTAAATGCCGGTGTTAAAAAACTTTGGTTAGACGGAAAAAAAGTGAAGGGTGTAGTTCTAGAAGATGACTCGAAAATCGCAGCAGATGAGGTTGTCATAAACGGTGATTTTGCTCACGTTATGACAAATCTAGTCGACGACGGCGTGTTAAAAAAATATAGTAAGCGAAAATTAGAAAAGAAAAAATACTCTTGTTCCACATTTATGATTTATGTCGGATTAAACAAAGTGTATGAAAACATGCCACACCATACGATTGTTTTTGCAGAAGATTATAAAATGAATGTAGAAGAAATTACGAAAACGAAAAAATTATCAGCAGATCCTTCTATTTATGTACAAAATGCAGCTGTGACTGATTCCACTTTAGCTCCAGAAGGAAAGTCTGGATTATATATACTAGCACCTGTCCCAAATAACTTTAGCAATATCGATTGGGAACAACATAAACAATCGTTTAGAAAACTAGTATTCGAAACGTTGGAAAAGAAAACAGGATATAAAGATATCGAAAAACATATAGAAGTGGAAAAAATAATAACTCCTAAAGATTGGGAAGAAGAAATCTATGTGTATAAAGGTGCAACATTTAACTTAGGACACCAGTTAACGCAAATGATGGTGCTACGTCCACATAATAGATTTGAAGAATTAGAGAATTGTTGGTTAGTAGGTGGAGGAACACACCCAGGTAGTGGATTACCTACTATATTAGAATCAGCTAGAATTACAACAAAACTATTACGAGAAAAATATGAAAATTGTAAAGTTACAAGCCATGTGCCAAAAGAGGTAGGGAAAGCGTTATGACGAAAACAGTAGTAATTGTTGGAGCTGGAATTGGTGGCATGATTTCTGCCTTGCTGTTAAGAAAAGAAGGTTTTGAAGTAACAATTTATGAGAAGGAAAGTAAGCTAGGTGGTCGATTAGCATTTGTTGAAAAAGATGAATACAAAATTGATAAAGGACCTACCATTGTTTTGTTACCAGAAATGCTTGTTTCTATCTTAAAGGAAGCAGGAGTAAAAGAGTCAGATTATGAACTAGTCGCGTTAGATACGATGTACTCCCTTCATTATCAGGATGGAACAACGTATACAAAATTTCGAAGTATGGTTAAACAAAAGGAAGAAATAGAAAAGAAATTTCCTGAAGATTTAAAAGGGTTTTCGAAGTACATGAATGATATGGAGAAAAGATTTGCAATTGGGAAAGAAGCTTTTTTAGAAAAATCATTTGTGAAAAAGAGTACGTTTTGGACAGCAAAAAATATTCAATCCCTACTTAAATTAAAAGCATATGAGACAACGAGAAAGAATGCGAATCGTTATTTTTCACATAAAAAACTACAAGAAGCCTACACATTACAAACCTTATATATAGGAGGAAATCCATACTCATCTCCTGCCATGTACAATCTAATTCCATTTAGTGAGCATGCACATGGAATCCATTATATAAAAGGTGGATATGCGAGTTTAGTTGAAGTTATACAAAAAAAGTTATTAAAAACAGGTGTGAAAATTCATTTTAATAGTAACGTTGATCGAATTATAACGGAAGACAATGAAGCCAAAGCGATTAAGGTAAATGGCAAAGTCAATAATTTTGATGCGGTTTTAGTAAATGGCGATTTCCCAAATATGTTACCACTTGTGAAACAGAAAAAGAAGTATGAACCTTCTTCTAGTTGCTTGTTGTTCTACTTCGGTTTAAATAAGAAGTATGACACGTCCAATGTCCATCAATTTTTTATGAGTAATGACTTTTCTAAGCATATGAAACAAGTATTTAAAGAGAAAGTAATTCCGACAGCCCCATCTTTTTATACGTTCAATCCTTCGATTATAGATGATAGTTTAGCGCCATCCGGGAAGAGTGTTTTATATGTATTAGTTCCAGTCCCTTCTGGAGATCACATAGATTGGGAGAATGAGAAGGACTTTATTGAAAGGATGTTTCAGCAATTGGAACAAAGAGCATTTCCGAAATTAAGAGAGTCCGTAGAATGGATGGAAGTTCGTACACCAAAAGAGGCTATGGTGGAAGGGTTATTCCAAGGTGGAAGTTTCGGAATAGGTCCATCTATCCTGCAATCAGGTGTGTTTCGACCTCAAGTAAAACCTTTTAAGTTCAAGAATGTATATGCTGCAGGAGCTTCCATTCACCCTGGTGGAGGAATTCCAATTGTTATGCAAGGTGCGAAACTTGCAGTAGAAATTATAAAGGAAGACCTATTAAATCAGTCAAATAGTGAGGATGTGAGAGATAATGATGAGTTTAGCAAAAGCGTATCAGCATTGTGAATTAATCATTAAAGAACATTCGTTAACTTTTTACAGTGCCTTTATGCTATTACCGAAAGAAAAGAAAAATGCCGTTTGGGCTGTGTATGCATTTTGTAGAAGAGTAGACGACATAGTAGATGAAGGAGTAAACCCGAAAGAAGATTTAATGAATTTTAAAGAACAGTTTGACTTGTTTTTAACAGGTTTTCTACCTTCAAACGATCCAATGTGGTTAGCGTTACAGGATGTTTTCGATAAATACGAAATGGATGAACAGGCATTTTGGGATATGATCAAAGGGCAAGAAATGGATTTATATAAAAAAATGTATTACTCGGAAGAAGAAGTGCTTTTCTATTCTTATCATGTCGCAAGCACTGTTGGATTAATGTTACTTCCGATACTTGCTCCTGAAAATAGGGATAAATTACGTGAAGGGGCAATTGCTCTTGGAAAAGCAATGCAAATTACGAACATTTTACGTGATATTGGTGAGGATTTAGAAAGGGAAAGAATCTATATTCCTATTGACCTATTGCGTTCCGTTGGGTATTCGGAGGAACTGCTAAAGCATAGAATAGTAAATGCGAGTTTTATTCAAGCTTGGGAAGCGTTGGCGCAGATTGCGGAGAGCTATTACGAGCAATCGTTAGAAACACTTGATTTATACCCATTACATTCACGTACGTCAGTAAAAGGTGCCGCTTATTTATATCGAGCAATATTACCTTCAATTCGTAAGAAAGGGTACACAGTTTTTCATACGAAACACTATGTTACTAGTGAAGAAAAGCAACAAATTATCTCACAAATGTAAAAGGGTATGCACCGTAATTTGGCGCATACCTTCTTTCTTTTTAAACAAGTGATTGATTGGAGGGAATGCCTTCGCTTTCCGCGGGCAAAAAAGGAAGATTATTTTCACTGTCAAAAAAAACCTACTCCTCGGCGCAAGCGCCTGTGGGGTCTCCCGCTCCCCGCTTTTCCCGCAGGACAAGGAAGTCTACTGAAGCGATGCATCCTTCGTAAGAAAATGCGGTAGCATTTTCGAGGAGTCTCAGCCTTGCACGGAAATCAACAGATATTAGTATTAAATCTTCAATACTAAGCTTTAACATAGCTATTTTCTTACATAATTTGCAGCTATTAGGTTGGCTACGTTTAGGCCTGAAAGCGTGACCATGGGTGAGCCACCTCCTGGATTGGTGCTTCCACCGGCAAAGTATATGTTTTCGATATCTTTTGATTTGTTAGATGGCCGGAAGAAAGCATCCATTTTTTTGTTTGATGCAATGCCATAAAGGGCACCGCGATAAGCGCCGAAAGTGGTTTGGATATCATGTGGGCCAATTACTTTTTCTTTTACCACTTGGTTTGATAGGTGTAGACCTTTTTCATCTAGAATGGAATATATTTTATTTTTATATTGTTCATACATCTTATCGTCTCGAAGTTCACCAATTTTTGTAGCTGGGGCATTTGCTAAAATAAATAAATTATCTCCAACCAAGCTTTGGCTTTTGTCTGTTACAGAAGAATTACTAATATAGACGGTTGGCTCCGTTGGAAACTCTTTTTTACGGAATAACTCATTAAATTCTCTTTCGTAATCAGACGAAAAATAGACAGTGTGATGTAACAAGCTATCGTTTCTCGATTTTGTACCAGCTAACATAACAAAGGCAGAAATGGAAGGTTCATAGCTTTCTGCTTGCTTGTTTGTAAAATTGGGTCTGTCTACTTCTTGCACCAGCTCAGGGTAAGCATGAAGTAAATCTGCGTTCATGACAATTTCATCTGCTTCCAATACATTTCCGCCGTCCGTCTCTACGCTCACAGCCCTTTTGTTACGAACATGAACCTTTGTCGCTTTTTCATTAAAATGAAAGTTCACACCAAGCTTTTTAGCCACTTCATAAAAACCTTGAGCTATCTTTACATTTCCTCCACGAGTATAATAAACTCCTTGCGCCAATTCTAAATAGGCAATCAAGCTAAACGTGGCTGGAGTAATATATGGAGAAGATCCAATATATGTAGCATATCTATTTAAGACTTGTAGGATAAAAGGGTTTGAAAAGTATTGCTTGAAAAAAGAATCCATCGTTTGAAAAGGCTTTACTTTTAAAAATGCTAAGCCTAATTTTGGCGAGAAGAAGTCCTTTTTTGAAGTAAACGTTTTACGGAAAAAATAAGTTCTTCCTAACTCATATAAACCTGCAATATCTTTTAAGAAAAGGTCATAATTGACTGCACCTTTTGCGTCCATCTTTTCTAACTGTTCCATCATTAAGTCACGATTACTTGATAAATCAAAAATCTCGCCCTTATGAGAAATGTTTCGTGTGTGTGGCTCTAATTTCTGAAATGTAAAGTAATCATTGGGATTTTGTCCTGCTAGTTGCACGACTTCTTGAAAGATTTCGGGCATTGTGATCGTGTTCGGTCCAAAATCAAACGCATAATCTCCGAGTTTGACAGACATCAATTTTCCGCCAGCATGACTATTTTTTTCTATAACCGTTACATGAAACCCCTTTGTGGCAAGGGAGATAGCTGCAGAAAGACCACCTAAACCTGCTCCGATAATGACAACTTTGTTCATTTATAGGCACGTCCTTTCCACATGTAGTCTTGTTTTAAGATGCTTCTCCACATAGAAGCATGCATAATTATTATGAAAGCTATTGCGCTAAAAGGCATCAGAATAAAAAGCCATTTTTTTTGAAGAGTTTGCCAGTCGATAAAAGCTTTTTGTAAAAAAATGAATAATATAGGTACTGTGTATAACCAGCCTTCATTAAATATGGCTATAGGAAACGGAAGGATATAGACAAAGGTGTAATAAACAGAAAGAAAGAATACCATTATTTTCGAACGTCCTATTCCGGTATAAATATTTTTTAGGAAGCCTTCCCATACTTCTTTATTTGTATCATACATATAACAAGTTATGAAAGATGTATTGTTTATTAATTTCACAAAATAGCCACTTTCTTTTACTTTTCTTGCAATATGAACATCTTCAACAAGTGAATTTTTTACAGAGCTATGTCCACCAATTTCGGTGTAACCATTAGCTTCAAACATCATAAATGCACCATGGGCAGCGGTTGCTTTTGGTTGAATTGTTAAATTTGCAATAAAAGCTGGTAAATGTGTCCATACGACAAAATGTTGCATTGGTACAAGTAGTTTACTTAGAAAACTAGTAACAGGGAAACGTGGAAATCCAGTTACTAGTTTAACATTATTGCTATGGAAATATGGTAGTGTCATCTCTATCGAAGAAGGATGTAAACGAACATCTGCATCAATAAATAATAAATACTTACCTTTTGCTTGTTTACTAAGTTGGTGACATGCATGGACTTTGCCAACCCAACCTTCTTGTAAAGGTACACCATCAAGTAGATGAAAGCGCTCGTCGTCGTCAATTGCTTTTATAGCGAGTGATCTTGTATTGTCAGTCGAACGATCATCGAGTAAGAACACCTCATAATTTTCATAGGAAAGTTTTTTTATATAATGAATAAGATTCGTGACATTTCTTTCTTCGTTTCTCATCGGAATTAATATGGATATTAACGGTTTATTTTGATCTGTTTTTAGAAGTTTATTAGGTTTTGCAAGAAAAAAGTTATTTACAATGGTGAAACAAAGGGAAAAAACGAGAAAACTTAAGATGATATATACGATAGAATCAAGCAACACCGATTTTTCCCTCCTTAAAGAATAGATTCATAAAGTTCATGCGTTTCGTTCATGACGTCACGTTTTAATTCGTCTAATAATTTTGTAAAAAGCAGCTCTAAATTTGTTGTCTTTGCATTAGGATTTTTTCCGTCTAATTGTTCGTACAATAGGGGTTCGCCAATATTAATATATATTTCTGGTTTCCTGACATGTCCAAAAGTGTAATAGATTGCGACCGGAATAATTGGTGTAGTCGGAATTTCCTTTACTATGTGCATTGTTCCGGCCTGAAATTGTAATGGTCTAATTTCTAAATGCTTTTCATCGCCTTGTGGAAAAATCCAAATGCTCTTACCGCTCTTTAATAAATTTCTTGCATATTTTAATGATAAAATTATATCTTTCGGATTTGATCGGTTGATGGAGAAGCCTCCGATTTTTCGGAAAAATGGATGTTCTTTCATACCGCTTTCCTGCATCATCGCATAACTATCGTGATTAGCAAATCTTTTGTTTAGGTGATAGATAACCAAACCGTCCCACCATGTACTGTGATTACAGATAAAAATGACAGGGGGCTCAAGTAACATCTCCTTATAAGTTTTTTTTACATAAATTCCACGAAAATGCAGTGATAGCAATCTTCTATTAAATGGATAAAAAATCATCTCAAACATTTTGCTTTTTTTAGCGGGTATCATGCTGTAAACTCCTTCTTGCATAAGCGAGTATTAGTAAAATCGTAGCAGGAATGGTAGTAACAACAACAGCTAGCCATAGCTTGGCACTTATTGCAATAATAATAAACATTAAAATCATGAGTCCATATAACGTAAACATGTTTTTCTCCCAATACAAATCAGTTGGAGAATGCCCTTTTGCAAAAAGCAGAAAAAGCATGAAAAAGAAAAACGATAAGCCATACCAACTAACAAAATTAAAGGTAGGAATATTATAGTAAAACCCATTGTCAACCCATATCCAGTAAGACTTTGCGACATAGGAAACTGGATCTATAATTAAGTCCATTACTACAGCTGCAAACGAACCAATTAAAGAGATTAGCCAAACGGACTTAGTTTTAACGATTCTTGTGGCAATAACGAGTGAAGTCGCGATCACCATCACCCATGCGAAGCCTATTGTTATTGGAACTCCAAATAGCTGTGGTCCAAAATCAGCATTATAATAATAGTTACCGAATAAAAAGCCGTATTTAACACCTATATGTTCTGCAATGATAGAAAAAAAGAATACAAAAAGAGAGAAGAGTAGTCCAATATATTTATAGTTTTTTATAAAGAAAATGAATCCGAGAATTCCAGCTGTCATTAAAAAAACAACATTTGCCCATTCCAGCCATGGTGGAAGTAAGTCAAAGGTCAATAAAATGACACCACAAACATACCAAATGATAAAAAAACGAAATATATACTTATCCCAGTTTTGTAACAATTACAAACACCTCCACGTACATTATAACTTTTTGTATAACTTTTGTATATTGTGTGTATAGTGTATGAAAACAAAGACCAGTCTTCTTATGAAAACTGGTCTTTAGACTTTATATTCTATTATATTTTTGTCGTACTAGCTTTAGTACTGATGTTGTTTAAGAAGCTTGCTTCGCTTCGTTTTGAACGAAAGATTTGTTAACCCAAACTCTAGACTTCCAGCGGAATAACATAATAATTCCACGTAGCCACTCATCAAGTATGAGTGCAATCCAAACACCTACTAATCCTAATCCAAAATGAACTCCAAGAATGTATGAAACAGTTACAGCTACACCCCACATCGATAAAATCCCCATATACACTGGGAACTTTACATCACCTGCTGCACGTAATGCGCTTATTACAACCAAGTTAAAAGAACGTCCTGGTTCTAAAATAATAGTTAACAAGATTAATGTGCCACCGAGCGCAATGATTTCTTCATTATCAGTAAAAATAGATAATAACTGATCAGAGAAGATAGTTGCTACAATAGCTGTAACGAAACTAATAATAATGGCGAACTTTAAGCTTTTTAAGCATCGTTTGTAAGCTTCTTCAATTTTACCTGCTCCAATTTGTTGGCCAATTAAAATTTGACTACCTTGGCCAATCGCGATACCAAAAAGTAAAATGAACATCATAATATTTTGTGCATAAACTTTTGTCGTTAATGCTTGTGTTCCCATTGCGATAATGAAGAACGTTATAACAATCTGTGACGTGTTATACGATAAATGCTCACCAGCTGAAGGAATTCCAATCTTTAACAAATTCTTGATATGACTAGAAGGGAATGTAAATATTTTTGTAAATGGTAGCGGCTCTTCAATTCGTCTAAATAATAAGAAAGTGATTGCAATTAAACCTAATGCTCTAGAAACAACCGTTGAGATGGCAACTCCGTCGACACCTAATACAGGTATTCCAAACGGTCCGAAAATAAACAAGTAGTTTCCGATTACATTTAAAACGTTCATTCCAATCGTGACGTACATGGCATCACGAGTAAAACCGTAACTGCGAATCGTTGCTCCCATCGTCATAATGATCGCTTGAATAAATGAAAATGCACCTACTAGTTTTAAGTAAAAGTCAGCTTCTGAAAGAAGTTCAGGAGGCAAATTCATCATCAGTAACAACTTCGAACTTGTGAAGAAAATGATGAAACTAATTGCGATACTGAAAACTAAATTTGCTCCTAGACTTACAACTGTAATTTCTGAAGCAGAACGCCGGTCGTTTGCACCTATATATTGTGCAACGAGTATTGCTGTTCCAGTGGCAACGAAGCCGAACATTACTATTAACATATATAAAATTTGATTAGCCACCCCAACAGCAGCAACAGAATCATCTGAGTATTGACTTAACATTAATGTATCTGCGTTTCCCATTAGCATATGGAGAAATACTTCTATAAAAATTGGCCAAGTTAAGGCGAATAGTGTTAATTTTTTTGCATTTTTGTTTTGCATGGAGTCTTCCCCTTTGTTTTTCCCGACATAAAGCAATTTATAGTTTATACTGATTTACATATAATTTAAAGAGAAGAAAACGATACTAATTGGAAAAATCCGACCTGGAGTGAAGAGAATGACAATGATAGCGCTTAACATCCCACCGTTTCCTGTTTTTATTAAAGGTGGAGAATTTACCTTTTCAAAAGGGGAGAAACACTTTAAGAGGACGTATTCCGTGTTTGATATGTTATATGTGAAAAAAGGGACTTTATTTATGCAGGAAAATGATGTGAAGTTTGATATTAGAGAAGGGGAGTATTTAATTCTTTTACCAAATAGGGAGCATGTTGGTTATGAGAATTGTATAGAAAATACAACGTTTATTTGGTTACACTTTATGATCTTACATGATGAGTATGTAGTGGTACCTAATAAAAACATCGATTGGTCATTTGTTTATGAAAGAGAATCAACATTTACAGAACCAGCAGTTTACCGATTTCACATTCCACAACACGGTATCATTAATAGAAGAGAGTTGATGGAGCAAATGATTGAAAATATTATTGATATAGGCAGTGGACAAGTGCATGCTCCAGATGAGGCGTTAAAACAACAAATACTATTTGCTGATTTTTTTGTAGGATTACAAAAAGAAGCTTTCTCTATTCCGAGTGCAACGGAACAAGTTTGTGAACAAGCTATGAAATACATACAAGAAAACTATCAACAACCGGTGAAAATGAAAGATATTAGTGCATCATTGCTTTTTCATCCAGATTACATTACTAGGTGTATGCACAAAACAATTGGATTAACGCCTAATCAATACTTAACACATATTCGTTTCACACATGCAAAACAACTATTAGTTGATACAAATGAAAAGATTGCCTCGATAGCCAAACAAGTAGGAATAGAAGATGTTACGTACTTTTCGAAGGTGTTTAAAAAACAAGAAGGAATCACTCCAATGGAATACAGAAGAATCGTACATCGAAAATGAGAATATATAAGGCTGGAACAAAAAGTCGATGAATTCAAATACCTCCTACATTCATTTTCACAAAAGAAAAACACAAAAATGAACATGGAGAGGTCTCCCACATTCATTTTTACAAAAGAGAACCACAAAAATGAACATGGAGAGGTCTCCCATATTCATTTTCACAAAAGAAAAACACAAAAATGAACATGGAGAGGTCTCCCACATTCATTTTTACAAAAGAGAACCACAAAAATGAACATGGAGAGGTCTCCCATATTCATTTTCACAAAAGAAAAACACAAAAATGAACATGGAAAGGTCTCCCACATTCATTTTCTCCAAAGAAAAACACAAAAATGAACATGGAGAGGTTGATTAGAGCTCTCAAGTTCATTCTTACTAAGAAATAATTCCTTAATGAACTTGATTCTTGATAAGCTGTCTCAAGTACGTTTTCATTAAAACAATTCACAGTGAACTTAATAACGTTGATCAAGTTCAGTTTCATCAAATATTTATCCCAATACTGAATTTGATATTATTAAAATCTTGGATAACCTATTAAACATAATTAGAAGAGGCCCCTAGAATAATCTTTTATTCAAGGGGGCTCTTCTATATTTTGTCCCAGTCTTATATTTTTAGACAACCATGCTGTTGATTTTCGCGCATGTTGTAGACTCCTGCGGGAGAAGCTGAGGAGGCTCCCGGCCCGCCCGCGGAAAGCGGAGACATGCGCGGGAATCAACAGCGGTTTTTAATAGAGCCAACAAATATTAATTGAGTGAGTTCCATAATGTACAATTACTAATCGAAAAACGAATATTAAACCTATTTTTTAATATAAATAACGTTTTATATCGAACGTTATTTAATTATAATAAACTTAACATTCGTTTTTCACTAAACGAACAGTAATTATGAAATTGATTCAATTTCATAGTATATAAATTAATACTATTTCACCTTTAGGATATGGAATCCATATGGAGGAATAGTGGCTTGTAGTTTTGTTGCTTCTAACGCCATTTCTTTTTGTTCCCATAGGTCGTGTATGACTTTTCCTTTGTAGCTTTCAGGTAGCGAAATTGTTAATTCTTTCTCACTATTGTTAATAAGGAAAGTAATCTTTTCATGTTCTGAAATTTTTTCATATATAACATGATTTGTTTCATTGTTACCTTCGACGAATCTAATTTCACCGTGATTGCCAAATGCTTTGTAAGTTTTACGTAAGTGAATTAATTTTTTCACAAAAGCAAACATATCTTTGTCTTGATCTTTTTCGTCCCAAACCATACATTTGCGACAACCGGGGTCTTGATCACCAGTCATGCTAAATTCGTCTCCGTAATAAATACAAGGGGTACCAATAAAAGATAATTGGAATAAGAATAGCAACTTTAACTTATTCTTATCATCTTCACAAATAGTAAGTATTCTTGGAGTATCGTGACTTCCAAGTAAGTTAAAGGCAACTTCATTCACATTGTTAGGATAAGAATGAAGAACATTCGTGATGGAGTTTACAAAGTCTTCAGCTTTTGTTACACCTTTTGCAATATAATCTAACGTAGCGTTCGTAAACGGATAGTTCATTACAGCATCAAACTGATCACCTTGTAACCAAGGCATAGAGTCGTGCCAGATTTCACCTAAAATATATACGTCTTCTTTCACTTCAGAAACAGCTTGTCTAAATTCTCGCCAAAATTGATGATCAACTTCGTTTGCCACATCTAATCTCCAACCGTCAATATTAAATTCACGAACCCAGTAGCGGCCAACTTCTAATAAATAATCTTTTACTTCTTTATTTTCCGTATTTAATTTTGGCATGCTTCCAACAAAGGCAAACGCATCAAAGTTTGGCTTTGGCTCTGTTACAACAGGGAATTCCCAAAGGTGGAACCAGTCTTTATACTTGGACTTTTCCCCATTCTTCAAAACATCTTGAAATTGTGGGAAGTAATAACCGCTATGGTTAAAAACAGCATCAAGCATTACTTTAATCCCGTTTTCATGGCAAACTTCCACTAATCGTTTGAATGTTTCCTTGTCACCGAACTGTGGATCAATTTCCATATAATCGATTGTGTCGTACTTATGGTTTGAATGTGCTTTAAAAATAGGAGTTAAGTAAATACCTGATACTCCTAAATCTACTAAGTGGTCTATATATTCGATAACTCCTTCGAAATCCCCACCGAAAAAGTTAGTTGGTGTCGGCGCTACACTTCCCCATGGTAATGTTCCTTCAGGATCTATTGCTGAATTACCATTAGCAAATCTCTCTGGAAAAATCTGATACCAAACAGTATCTTTCACCCATTCTGGTGCATGAAATACATCTGCTTTATTTAAGAATGGAAAACAAAAATAGTATCCACAGTCTTGTGGAGTTTCTTCATAAAAACCACGCTCAGTTAATGTTGATTGCTCATCTTTTGATGTAAGGTTAAAGCCGTAGCGCAATCTTTTGTATGTTGGAGCTACATCAGCAAACCAGTAATCAAATAATGTATCAGACCCTGTTTTCACCATTTCTTTTTCGTCGTATATCCATTTGCCATCTTCCCAAATATAAGGATCGCCATGAATAAGAGTCACTGTATCAACATCATTTTTCTTCGTTCGAATACGAATGTGTAAAGTTTTTTCATCATATGCATAAGCATAATTATTTTTCGGCCGATGATAAATTGCTTCTTTTAACATAATTAATCAATCTCTCCTTAATGCAATCGATTGCATTTATTTTTAACATCATAGTATTATTTTTCCTATGTTAGTTAATATGCTAGCATATTTAAGTGTCCTTCAAGCAAATAAACAACATTCTTTATTAGGTTATTTGATTAGAAAATGAATGTCAACGGTAATGAAAGCGTTTAAAATATCTAAATGAACATTTTCATCTAATACGTTACGAAACTATGAATTTTTAAAAAAATATATCGAAACTATCAGTTTTTCTAAAAAAAGTAGTTGTCAAATAGGCGAATACCTGTATAATAAAGATTGTAGGTTGTGCAATCGTTTTCACTAGCATTCATAAAAAATGTAAGCGTTTTTCGAATTCGCTTTCATGAAAATGCAAACGGTTGTGCAAGATAAAAAAGATACTTTTTATAAGACGGAGGGGTCAAGAATGAAAAAGTTCCTAGCAATTATGATGATTGCCGTTTTAACACTTGGTGTTCTTGCTGCTTGTGGTCCACAACGTGATACTGCAAACAACAATAACACTCCTGGTGGCGGCGACGACGACACAGATGTAACTGAAGGTGTAGAAAAACCAGCTAGTTTATCCATTTGGGTAAATGATGCTGAAGCA
The DNA here is from genome assembly GCF_002335755.1 of Bacillus sp. FJAT-45066. Taxonomy (NCBI): domain Bacteria; kingdom Bacillati; phylum Bacillota; class Bacilli; order Caryophanales; family Bacillaceae; genus Bacillus; species Bacillus sp. FJAT-45066. The sequence continues at coordinate 2,043,892 of NZ_NISQ01000001.1, read as the reverse complement.
CAAAAAGAAGGATTAGACAAAATCTTTGCTGCTTATACTGAAGAAACTGGAATTGAAGTGAAAGTAACTCCAATTTCAATGTTAGAGCAAACAGATGCATTAGCATTAGACGGTCCAGCTGGTACTGGTCCAGATATTTTCTTCCAACCACATGACCGTATCGGTGATATCGTTATTCGTGGATTAGCAGATCCTATCGATTTAGGTTCTGACGTATCTCTTTACAGCGAAACTGCTATTAACGCAGTAACGTATGATGGAGAAGTATACGGTGTACCACAAGTAGTGGAAACTTATGGTTTATTCTATAACAAAGACTTAGTATCTGAAGAAGAAGTATCTACTATGGAAGGTTTACTAAAAGTAGCTGCAGATCAAACAGATATGAACGCTGACAAATACGGATTCTTAATGGAAGCAACAAACTTCTATTTCGTATATCCTTTCTTCGCTGGATTTGGCGGATATGTATTCAATAACGATGGTTCTGGTTTCGACGCTTCTGACGTTGGTTTAGCAAACGGCGGTGCTGTTGAAGGTGGTAATTTAATTCAATCTTGGTTCCAAGATGGTTACATTCCACGTGAAATTAACGGTGACATCATGAACGGATTCTTCCAAGACGGAAACGTTGCTGCAGTAATCACTGGTCCTTGGAATATTCCAGCATACCGTGATGCTTTAGGTGACAAATTAGGAACTGCTATTTTACCTAAGTTAGACAACGGTGACGTTCCTTCATCATTCGTTGGAGTTAAAACTTGGATGTTAAGTTCTTACTCTAAAAATCCTGAGTGGGCTACAGACTTAATGAAGTTCATGACTAACTTCGAAAACTCAATGACTTACTACGAGTACGCAGGTGAAATGCCAGCTAACCAAAAAGCATTAGAAGATGAGAAAATCTCTGGAGATGCTATCATTGGTGCTTTCGCTGAGCAAATTCAATACGGCCAACCAATGCCTAACATTCCTCAAATGTCCCAAGTTTGGGAGCCAATGGGTAATGCACTTCAATTTATCGCTGGTGGCGATGATGTAGAAGAAGTATTAGGTGAAGCTGTTGAAGATATCGAAGAGCGTATTCAAGCTAGCGGTGCTAACTAATAGCTTAAACTAATTAGAGTGGATAGAACGGGCAGCATGCTCTGTCTATCCACCTTTATTTCTTTATTAGGAGGATCAGCTATGTCTGAACAAAAAATGCGGGTACATAATCCGAAATTAGCAATGATCCTTTCCATTCTTTTTGCAGGATTAGGGCAACTATATAACCGCAGATATGTGAAAGGTATTGCATTTATCATTATTCAAGCCTCTTTTTTAATCACATTTTTTGATTTTTTAAATGTAGGCTATTGGGGACTTATTACACTAGGAGAAATACCAAGAGTTGACCACTCCATCTTTTTACTTATACAAGGACTAGTTTCCGTTGTTATTACAGTTTTTGCTGTAACCCTGTTCTATTTAAACATTGTTGACGCAAAAAACAATGCCATTGATATTAAGCTCGGTAAACCAAAACCAACTATGCGTCAATCACTGAAAGCATTTTATGACAATGGATTCCCATATTTCATGGTAATTCCAGGGCTTGTTATGTTAATTTTTATCGTAGTATTACCATTAATGTTTATGATTGCATTAGCATTTACTGACTATAACTTATATAACTCTCCACCACGTAACCTTTTAAGCTGGGTAGGTTTTGAGAACTTTGTAAATCTGGTATCGATTCCACTTTGGAGAAGAACGTTCATGAGCGTTTTTGCGTGGACGATTGTATGGACAGTTGTAGCAACAACGTTACAAATCGCGTTAGGGTTATTTTTAGCATTAATCGTTAACGACCCTCGTATAAAGTTCAAACGTTTCATTAGAACAATCTTAATCTTACCTTGGGCTGTGCCAGCGTTCGTTACAATCTTAATTTTCGCTGCAATGTTTAACGACCGTTTTGGTGCTATTAACCGAGAAGTATTAAGTACAGTTGGTTTATGGTTCCCATGGTTAACAGACCCATTCTATTCAAAAATAGCCATTATTATGATTCAAACTTGGTTAGGATTCCCATTCGTATTCGCACTATTTACAGGTATCCTACAAAGTATATCAAAAGACTGGTACGAAGCAGCGGATGTAGACGGAGGTTCCCGTTTCCAAAAATTCCGTTTCATTACTTTACCACACATACTTTATGCAACAGCACCGTTGTTAATCATGCAGTACGCTGGTAACTTCAATAACTTTAATATTATTTACTTATTCAACCAAGGGGGACCTGCTGTTCGTCAACAAAACGCAGGTGGTACCGATATCTTAATCTCTTGGGTTTATAAAATGACGTTCGAGACGCACAACTACAACATGGCAGCAGCAATTTCGATTATTCTAGGACTAATAGTCGCTGGATTTGCTTTCTTCCAATTCCGACGTACTCGTTCGTTTAAAGAGGAGGGCAATATTTAATGGACAGAAAACTTAAATCGAATATCGAAGTTTCGTTAATTTATTTATTCATCGGTTTTATGTTTATCATTATTGCATATCCTCTTCTTTGGACAATTGGATTATCATTAAATCCGGGACAAAGTTTATTTACAGCAAAAATGATCCCAGAAAACTGGTCTTTCGTACATTACAAATGGCTATTTACAGATCCTCAAAGTGATTATTTACTTTGGTACAAAAATAGTATTTATGTAGCAGTTGCAAACTCTGTATTTTCTGTAATTGTTACGGCATTCGTTGCCTATGCATTTTCTAGATACCGCTTTAAAGGAAGAACATACGGACTATACGCATTTTTACTTTTACAGATGTTCCCTGTACTAATGGGGATGGTAGCTTTGTACATTCTTTTATTTATGGTTGGTTTAATCGATACTTTAGCAGGATTAACATTAATCTATATTGGTGGACAAATACCGTTTAATGCGTGGCTTGTAAAAGGATACTTCGATACAATTCCAAAAGAATTAGACGAAGCAGCAAAAATGGACGGTGCCGGACACTTTGGCGTATTCTTTAAAATCATGCTTCCGTTAGCGAAGCCAATTTTAGCCGTAGTTGCTCTTTTCAACTTTATGGCGCCATTTACCGACTTCTTATTACCACGAATTATTTTAAGAAGTCCTGAGAACTTTACATTAGCACTAGGGTTATTTAACTTCGTAAATGATCAGTTTGCAAATAACTTTACACGCTTTGCAGCTGGGTCGATTCTAATAGCAATTCCGATTGCATTAGTATTCTTATTCTTACAACGTTATTTAATTGCTGGATTAACTGCTGGTGGAACAAAAGGATAATAGTATATAATAGAATCGTTTGTTACTAATAACGGTTTAAAGGAGGGAAGCGGAATTGAAGAAACGAGTTTTAGGGCTCATTCTCGTTCCGTTTCTTCTTTTTTCAGCATTTTTTCCTGAGAGATTTGTAAATGCAGAAAAAGAAGAACACGCATGGCAAGATGAGATTATTTATTTTATTATGATTGACCGCTTTAACAATGGAGACATATCTAATGATTTTGATGTAGATCGAAATGATCCCAAGGCATATCAAGGTGGAGATTTCAGAGGAATTATTCAAAAGTTAGATTACATTGAGTCCATGGGATTTTCTGCAATTTGGTTAACGCCAATTGTGAAAAATGAACCAGGTGGCTACCATGGGTATTGGGCAGAAGACTTTTATGAAACAGAAGAGCACTTCGGTACGTTAGAAGAATTCAAAGAACTAGTAGCAGAAGCGCATAAACGTGATATAAAAGTAATCGTTGATATTGTGGTGAACCATACTGGATATAAACATCCGTGGCTTGATGACCAAGATAAAGAAGATTGGTTTAACCCTAATAAACGTATATTAAACTGGGATAACCAAGAACAAGTAGAACGTGGCTGGATTTTTGGCTTACCTGACTTGAATCAAGATAATCCAGAAGTACGTGACTATTTAATAGACATGGCAAAATGGTGGATCGAAGAAACAAATATTGATGGTTACAGATTAGATACGGTTAAACACGTACCAAAATGGTTTTGGCAGGAGTTTTCTGAAGAGATGAAGTCTGTGAAAGAAGATTTCTTCTTAATTGGGGAAGTTTGGCATGACAATCCAGCAGTAATTGCTGCTTACGAAGATACTGGAATTGATTCGTTTGTTGATTTTCCTTTGTATAACATGCTTTCCCGTGTATTTGCTGCTCCAGATCGCCCTTTAGGAAGTTTACAAGCTATCTGGGACAATAATAACACTCACTTCACGAATCCACACGTTTTAGGAACTTTTATCGATAACCATGATGTGGAAAGATTTACTCGTCAAGCATTAAAAAATAATGAGCACCCAGTTTCTCGTGTTAAACTAGCTTTATCCTATTTATATACAGCACCGGGCATTCCAATTGTGTATTACGGTACAGAAATTGCCCTGGATGGTGGGGAAGACCCGGACAATAGAAGAGATATGAACTTTCGTGCAGACAAAGAGATTATTGAATATATTGGAAGGCTAGCTGAAATTAGAAAATCAAAACCATCTTTAACTCATGGATCATTTGAAATGATTTTTGAACAAGACGGTATGGCTTTAATTAAGCGTGAATATGAAGGAGAAACAACTATCGTTGCCTTAAATAACACTTCTGGAACCGTTACTGCTTCCATACCACTCGACGTAGTAGGAGAAGGCATGCAGTTAAGAGGTTATTTGCTCGATGAGTTAGTGCGTGAAACAGCTGGAGAATATCGAATTACGTTAGATAGAGAAACGGCTGAAATCTTTAGTGTTAAGGAAGATACTGGTTTAAATGTACCGTTCTTAACTGCGATGGGATTAATTTATGGTGGCTTTGTAGCATTTATCTTTTTTATGATTCGTAGAAAAAGAAAAGCAAGCTAACTTTGATGTAAGTGGACTTAGTTCACTTACATCATCACATGGTGCTTTTTTTAGGTAATGGCTTGTTTTTTGTCCAAATCTGTAAGCGGATTCAAAATTACCAACATCCTATAGGAATGTTACATTCCATTGAGTAAATAATATTTATATCAGTATTATTTGTTCATCAGGATTTACTTATGTTTGAATAGAAAAAATAAATCATTGGAACAGTGAAGGGGGAGAGGTGCAATGAGCGTAACAATTAAAGATGTAGCGAAAGCTGCTAATGTTGCACCTTCTACTGTTTCTCGTGTCATCGCAAATAATCCACGAATAAGTGATAAAACAAAAAAGCGAGTACGAGAAGCAATGGAAGAATTAGGGTATCACCCAAACTTTATCGCAAGAAGTTTAGCTAATCAATCGACGAAGGTAATCGGCCTAGTTATGCCGGCTTCTGCAGATAAAACATTACAAAATCCATTCTTCCCAGAAGTCCTTAGGGGAATAAGTACAGCAGCCCATGATAAACAATACGCACTTCAAATGTCTACTGGGGTATCAGAAGAAGAAATTTTAGAAGGTGTTATTCAAATGGTGCAAGGACGTAGGGTAGATGGCATCATCATGCTTTATTCTCGAGTAGAAGATAAGGTAATTAAATATCTGCAAAATAGTAAATTTCCTTTCGTCGTTATAGGTAAACCTTTTACGCAAGTAGAAGAAATTACCCATGTAGACAATGACAACTTCCGTGGAGCAAAAGAGGCAACAGAGCATCTTATCAAACTTGGACATGATCGTATTGCTTTTGTTGGTGGTAGTTTAAATTTAGTCGTAACCATTGATCGTTTGTTAGGTTATGAAAAAGCGTTAAGAAATGCAGGTATTCCGCATCGTGATGATTATGTTATTCACGAAGAATTTTTAAAAGAAGGCGGGCAAGAAGCGACTTCAGAACTTCTGTCCTTAGAGCAACCACCTACCGCCTTAGTAGTTGCTGATGATCTTATGGCACTTGGAATATTAAACAAATTGCATGATCTAAATATTTCTGTGCCTGAACAAATATCCATTGTGAGCTTTAATAATGTGTTGTTAGCAGAAGTTGCGCGACCACCGTTGACATCCGTCGATATTAATATCTTCCAGCTTGGTTTCCAAGCAACGAAAACACTAATTCAAAAAATGGAAGATCCAACTGAACCGACTAAACGTATTATCATTCCACACAAAATGGTCGTACGACAAACATGTCAGCAATATAAAACAGTATCAACTATGATAGAAAGCTAGTCTAATAGGGACTGGCTTTTTTGTATTGGTTAAAAATGAAATAATGATTCTGGGACAAAATTGATGAATTAACTTCCTCTCACGTTCATATTAACCATAGAAAAATTTAAAAGTAAACATGAAGAGGTCTTTCACAATCATTTTTGGCAATTAAAAACGCAAAAATGACAATGGGGAGGTATCCCGTAATCATTTTCGGCAATTAAAAACACAAAAATGACGATGGAGTGGTATCCCACAATCATTTTCGGCAAAGAAAAATCCGAAAATGATGATGGAGAGGTATCCCGCAATCATTTTCGGCAATTAAAAACGTAAAAATGACGATGGAGAGGTGTCTCACAATCATTTTCGGCAAAGAAAAATCCGAAAATGACGATGGAGAGGTATCCCGCAATCATTTTTGGCAAAGAAAAATCCGAAAATGATGATGGAGAGGTGTCTCACAATCATTTTCGGCAATTAAAAACGCAAAAATGACGATGGGGAGGTATCCCGCAATCATTTTTGGCAAAGAAAAATCCGAAAATGACGATGGAGAGGTGTCTCACAATCATTTTCGGCAATTAAAAACGCAAAAATGACGATGGGGAGGTATCCCGCAATCATTTTTGGCAAAGAAAAATCCGAAAATGACGATGGAGAGGTGTCTCACAATCATTTTCGGCAATTAAAAACGCAAAAATGACGATGGGGAGGTATCCCGCAATCATTTTTGGCAAAGAAAAATCCGAAAATGATGATGGAGAGGTGTCTCACAATCATTTTCGGCAATTAAAAACGCAAAAATGACGATGACGATGGGGAGGTATCCCGCAATCATTTTTGGCAAAGAAAAATCCGAAATTGATGATGGAGAAGTCTCTCACGTTCATTTTCGTTGTCCCGTCTGTAGTTTTATCCCACCCTTGGTACTAATACTAAATAATTAAATATTACCCATTTACTACTTTCCCACCATTGATATGTATCATTTGTCCAGTCATATAAGATGCATCATCACTTGCTAAGAATACATAACTTGGGGCAACTTCTTCTGGTTGACCAGGTCGTTGCATCGGAGTATTGGCACCAAACTCCGCTACTTTATCTGCTGAAAAAGTAGACGGAATCAATGGTGTCCAAATTGGCCCCGGTGCAACACCGTTAACTCGAATACCTTGGCCAACTAGCTGTAACGCTAACGAGCGAGTAAACGTAACGATGGCACCTTTTGTTGCTGAATAATCAAGTAATGTTTCATTCCCAGCATAAGCTGTCACAGATGCGGTATTAATAATGGAGCTACCAGCACCTAAGAATGGCAATGCTGCTTTTGTTAAATAAAAAAAGGAAAATACATTTGTTCGGAACGTTTTCTCTAACTGACTACTGCTAATATATTCAATACTATTTTGTGGATGTTGTTCTGCAGCATTATTAACTAAAATATCAAGCTTAGAGAATGTTTGAATCGTCTCATCGATTATTTGTTTACAAAAAGATTCGTCTCCTATATCACCTGCCAGCAATAGGCATTTACCGCCTTGTACCTCTACTAATCTCTTTGTTTCCTCAGCATCACTATGCTCGTCCAAATAAACAATGACAACATCTGCACCTTCTTTTGCATACAAAATAGAAACAGATCGTCCAATTCCACTATCTCCACCTGTAATGATAGCTACTTTTCCATCAAGTTTACCGCTTCCTTTATAACTACTATCATCCGACACTGGCTTCGGTGTCATTTCAGATTCAATTCCTGGTTGCCTATTTTGATGTTGTGGCGGTAACGTTTTTTTATTTTCAGATTGATTACTCATTACACTAGCACCTCCAAATTTCTATCATATTATTGGAAAAAAGAGTATAATTTATTCTAATTATTAATAAACTCTTACCCGTTTGAATACTCGTTAAACTTTTAAGAAGGTGGAGACTATGAGTAAAATAGATATTAGACCAATAAAAGTAGAAGATGCTCCAAGACTATTGCATCATATGAAAATTGTTTTATCAGAGGGGAAAAACTTGCTGATATCACCAAAAGAATTCCACATGACTACAGTAGATGAAGAAATCTGGATAAAGAGTAATATAGAGAAAAATAACTTTACCATTGTTGCTGAAAAAGATGGTGAAATTGTTGGTTTGTTAAACGCAAACAGAGGGACAAAGGTGAGAGTAGAACATTTATGCTCATTTGGAATTAGTATTCAAGAGAAATATTGCAATCAAGGTATTGGATCAAAAATGATAACTAGATTACTAGAATGGGCCAAACAAGATGAGAAAATCGAAAAAGTCTATTTAGAAGTTTTTGCAGAAAATGAAAGAGCCATTCACGTCTACGAAAAATTTGGCTTCAAAAAAGAAGGCATAAAAGAGAAACATATTAAATTTGAAGATGGCTCATATGCCGATGAATACTTAATGGGACAATTCATTTAGAACAGAAAAATAAGATAGGAGAGGATGACCATGTGTGGGATTATTAACTAAATTTAATGAAAGAGATAAAAAACTACCAACCGAAAGAAAGAAATTAATGGATGCAATTGAAACGGATGTAAAAAACGATCCAAATATCATAGCAGCATTTTATGGAGGCTCCATTGCAAAAGGAAATGAGGATAATTATTCGGATATTGATCTACGAATAATTGTTAAGGAACATAAATTTGAACACTACAAATTGAACAAAAAAGAGCGTGCAAAAAAATGGGGAGATGTACTTTTTTATGAAGATTTTTCATGGGCATCGTACAGTATTTCACATTATAATAATTTCATAAAAGTAGATACCTTTTATTATAAGGAAAAAGATTTACATGCCTCTCTCTATTTAAAGGAAATGAATGTAATACATGATCCGAGTGGCCTATTAAAAAATGTACTAAAAGACTCTAAGTCTTTACGTTTTCCATATTCACAAGAGGAACTTGATGTGTGGAGAGGAAAGGTGTTTGCTTATCTTCATGAGACGTATAGAAGAGTTAGGAGAAAAGAGTATAATTATGCTTTTTCCATGCTAGAAAGTCTACGATTTTCCGTAGTTACCGGTTGGTATACGGAGATAGAAATTCCTGCAAATAATTTTGGTGATTGGTCAAAAGTAGAGGGAGAAAGAAGTCCGCTTACAGAAGAACAATTAGCACTTCTAGCTAGTTGGGATAATCCAGATCGAAATGAAAGAGATATTTTAAATGTGGCCAAAGCTATATTTAAAGAGTTCAAGGTCGTTCATAAAAATTTGTGTAAAAAGTACAATTTAAACGAAGAAGAAGAAATCATTATAGAAGTTGAAAAATTAGTTTTCTAAATGAAACAAGCTTGACGGTATTTAATACCTTCAAGCTAGTGAATTATTATCGATAATTCGTAAACTGTAACTCGATATCTAGACTTGCTTCACGTAGAGCAGCGATGACAGATTGTAAGTCATCTCTGTTTTTGCCAGTAACACGAATTTGGTCATCTTGAATTTGTGTCTTAACTTTCAAGCCAGAGTTCTTAATAATTGTATTGACCTTTTTTGCGTTTTCTTTATCAATACCTTGAACGAGATTTGCACGTTGGCGAACTGTTCCGCCTGAAGCATTTTCTAACTTTCCATACTGAATGTTTTTAATCGCTACGCCACGTTTAATTAATTTGCTAATTAAAACATCTTTTAATTGCTCCATTTTATAATCATCATCAGAGACTAATACTAATTCTTCTTTTTCCAACTTAATGTCACTTTTGGAACCTTTAAAGTCGTAGCGGTTTTTAACTTCTTTTAAAGCGATGCTTATTGCGTTTGTAACTTCAGGTAAATCAACTTCAGAAACGATATCAAATGAACATTCCTTAGCCATTTAAATTCCTCCTATTAAAAACTAACGTAATATTAATTTTTATTTATGTACACATTAAATTATAGTAAAATAAAGCAGTTTGGACAACTAAAGTAAAACTTGATATATTTTAAATCAAAACTTATGGTACGATAGAGTGAATGAATAAAAAGGATGATGTAAACATGTTACAAGTTGGAACAGTAGTAAACTTATCTGTAGATCGTGAAACGCCGTTAGGGTATATGTTATCTGATGGCTATTTAGAAGATGCTGTTTTTCTTCACCGTAATGAAGTAGAAGGGGAAATAAGCATGGATGATACTGTAGATGTGTTTTTGTATACAGATCAAAAAGGTAGATTATCAGCAAGCATGGCAATTCCAAAGGGCTTAGATGAGCATGAATGGATGGAAGTAGTAGATGTAGTGCCGGACTTAGGGGTTTTTATTAACATCGGTATTTCTAAAGACGCATTAATTCCTGCCGATGATCTTCCTGTATTTGAATCCATTTGGCCACAAGTAGGGGACCATTTACTATGTCGTTTGAAAACAGACCGCCGTGGGATGTTAATTGGAAAATTAGCTACACATGACGTAATGTTAGACCGTTCCGTAAAAGCTCCAAGTACCCTTTTGAACAATAACATTCAAGGAGCGGTGTATCGTTTACTTAAAGTAGGTAGTTACATCGTAACAAACGAAGGATATGTTGGTTTTATCCACAACTCAGAACGCAAAGAAGAGCCACGATTAGGTTCCGTAGTAGAAGGAAGAGTTATTGACGTGAAGGAAGATGGGACGGTTAACGTATCTTTACTTCCTAGAAAACAAGAAGCAATGACAGATGATTCAGAAATGATTATGACTTATTTACAATCGAGAAACGGCGCGATGCCATACAGTGATAAAAGTGCACCAGAAGATATTACAGAGCGATTTAATATGAGTAAAGCAGCCTTCAAACGTGCTCTCGGGAAGCTAATGAAAGATGGAAAGATTACACAGAGTGAAGGGTGGACGTACGAAAAAAAGGAGTAGGCTAATGCCTGCTCCTTTTTCCATCCATTATAGGTGATCTGTCTTTTTGGAATATTGTCTTTCACCTTTTTGACGGTTTTTTTCGCGCTCCATGTTTTTCTCATGGCGTTTCGCGTTATTGTCTTTTGCTTTTTTATCGTTATCACTTGTATGAGGCATGCACTATTCTCCTTTCCAAAATGGGTAAGTATAAGAATAGCATGTCCAATACAGAAAAGTTTATTTCACTTCATTTAAGAAGAAAAGAGCTATTGTTCCAGGGCCAGAATGAGCGCCTATTGCAGATCCGATAGAATAAATATAAATATTATGATTGCCAGTTTCTTGTTGAATCAATTCTTTTAGTGCATGTGCGGTTTCTTCATCATCACCGTGACTAATAGCGATAACTTGTGTGTCTAAAGAAGTACCCCGTTCCTTCATTAATTCAACCATTCGGCGTAAAACCTTTTTGCGACCTCGTATTTTTTCAATTGGGATAAGTTTTCCTTCTTCCATATGTAGTAAAGGTTTAATGTTTAACAGACCACCTACAAATGCAGAAGCACGACTAACTCGACCACCTCTAGCTAAATAATCCAAATTGTCCACAGTGAAAATATGTTCCATATGTGTACAAGTATGTTGAATTTCCTCTAAAAGTTGTTCTTTTGTTGCTCCAGATTTAGCACTTTCAATAGCTTTTTTTACAATTAATCCTAAGCCAAGAGAAGCTGACTTGGAGTCGATAATTGTAAGATCTAAGTTGGGGAATTCCTCTAAAACATCATTACGCATTAACATGGCTGTTTGATATGTACCTGATAGCTCTGAAGAAAAAGCAACGTAAATAGCTGTTTCATTATTATGGGCAATTTCTGTGAAAACACGTTTAAAGTGTTCCGGAGATGCTTGGGAAGTTTTTACTACTTCTCCTTCTTTCATTGCATCAAAAATTTGTTTGGAGTCAATGGTCACCATATCATCATACTCATCATTTTTGAACAATACTTTTAATGGAATTAACTCCACATCATTTTCTTCTAAATAACTTTTAGGTAAGTCACAAGCACTATCTGCTAAAATTCTTATTGTCATCTAATCACCTCTTTATTATACTTACATTCATGTGTTTTCATACTTTATCTTTACTCTACCTTTTAATACGTAAAAATGAAACCTTTTCTTTAATGTAATGGTTAATACATATTAGATGCAAGAAAAAAATGTTAGGATGATTAAAATAAAGGGAAAAACATAAACTAACAATGTTTGGAAAATTGGGGGTTACACAATATGGTTGTTCAGCAAACAAAAAAAGTTATTATCGTAATCATTGGTGCATTCCTTAATGCTATTGCAATGAATTTCTTCCTAATTCCTGCTGATGTATATGCAAGTGGCTTTACAGGAGTTGCTCAGTTGGCGTTTCGAATCTCAGAAGACTATTTACCTTTTACCGTATCAACTGGTTTAACATTACTCGTACTTAATATTCCTGTAACTATTTTAGCTTGGAAAAAAGTCGGAAGATCTTTTACTGTGTACAGTTTTTTAAGTGTATTTTTAATGTCACTATTTTTAGAAATTGTTCCTATTTATAAATTTAATGATGATATATTATTAAATGCTGTATTTGGAGGAGTAATAGCTGCGGTTGGAGTAGGATTAACATTGAAGTGGGGAGCATCCACTGGTGGACTTGATATTATTGCGATGATACTTTCACGAATGAAGGACAAGCCAGTAGGAATATACTTCTTCGCACTAAATTCAGTCATTATTTTAACAGCAGGTTTAATATTTGGTTGGGAAAAAGCTTTATACACCCTTGTAGCTTTATATGCTTCAACAAGGGTTATCGATGCCATACATACGCGTCACGAAAAACTAACAGCTATGATTATTACCAAAAAAGGTCAGGATCTTAAAGATGCCATTCACGAAAAAATGGTCCGCGGTATTACATCTGTCCCTGCAAAAGGTGCATACTCTGGAGAAGAAAAAGAAATGTTAATGATCGTAGTAACGAGATACGAACTTTATGACTTAGAACGTATCATTAAAGATGTAGATGAAAATGCCTTTACAAATATTGTTCAAACAACTGGGATTTTTGGATTTTTCCGAAGAGATTAGAGCATGTTGTGTATTGTGGAATATACTAATGAAAAGGGGTAGGTGATAAAGTGAAAAAATTATTAGCTTGCTTAATATTAATTCTTTCTGTAGGTTGCGTTCAACAGGTAACAAATAATAATAACAACAACGTTCCAAAACCAGATGAAGAAACTCCAGTAGCGGAAGTACCAGCTGAAGTAATTGATTTAAATAAAATAGAGATGGATTTTATAGCATTAGCAGGTTCTAATGAAGTTCAATTTGTTTTAGGACTAACAAACAAAAATGAAGCAGAAGCTGAATTGTACTTTTCTACAGGACAAAAATATGAAATTGTCGTTACAAAAGGCGGTAATGAAGTTTACAGATACACAAATGACCGTATGTTTACGGAGGCATTAGAACAACTAACATTACCTTCTAGAGAAAGACTAGAATGGGAAGAAAGTTGGAATTATACAATAGATGGCGAAAGGTTGCCAGAAGGTGAATATGAGGCACGAGCGTTTTTTGTTCCTTATCAAATAAGTAATATGGAAGTTAACGATCAATTATTTAGTATGACAACTAATTTTGTTGTACCAGCAGAAAATAAAGCCTATCGCAATGTAACGGTAGAAGGCGAAAACGGCCGATACATCGTTCGTGGTGAAGGTAGAGTATTTGAAGCTACAGCTTCTTATTTTGTAGAAGATGGTCAAAATTATTTAGTAGAAGAAACTTTCTTTACATTAAAGGAAGGGGCTCCAAGTTGGTCGGAATTTGAGCTAGAAATAAACATCGATCAAGATAAACTTCCTGAGCATGGTACAGTAACTCTAGTGCTTTTTGAAAGAAGTGCAAAAGACGGCTCCATTGTAAATGAATATTATGTGACGCTAGAAAGGCTTTAGTTAAAGAAGTGGTGTAACAAAAGAAATAAAAAGTCTAAACATAAATGAAAGTGCCGGTGTGTGGCCGACTCCTCGAAAATGCATCCGCATTTCCTTCGTGCGATGCATCGCTCCCGTAGCCTTCCTTGTCCTGCGGTAGAGGGCAGGCTGGTGAGACCCCACAGAGCCCTTGGGCTCGAGGAGGCTCACCGCCTCCCCCGCGGAAAGCGGTCACACCACCGGCACTTTTTTTAGGAACGAATAAAGGGTGCCTAGAAATACTTTCTAGACACCCCTTCTTTTTACTCTTTATTATTATGCATCGATTGCTCTAACTGATCTTGAAACTCACGAAGCTGGCGTTGTTCAGCTTCTGTTGAGTTTGCATAAGCGGAGGATAGTGCATTTTTGGCAACTTCTACATCCTGTTGTTCATATGACGATTGGTGTTCACTTTTATGTTGAATAACGTTCATAACAGCCTCTTTTGCGGATTGGAATAAACGATTGCCCATATTATATTCCTCCTAAAGAGTTTTGCTCTGCTTGCTTTGCTTTACGTTGTTCCGACTGTTCAAGTGTCATATGATATGGGAACTGTTGGTCATGAAGTTGAACCGCATTTTTCCCATGTTGTACAAAACGTTTTGATTTGTTGCTTCTACCCATTGCAATTCCCCCTTTTAATAATCAGAAAAGCGAATTGAACGATCGATTCAGGACGATATCTTCGCCCATTTATAGTGTGGGACAATTTGAATAATCTATGAAGGGGAATTGTTGCCTTTTCTAAAAATATGGCTAAGTTTAAGTCTGTTGATTCCTGTGCAAGGCTTCGCTTTCCGCGGGCTTGTCTAGTTTCAATGGCTAGGGCTAGCTCCACGACTCATAATCCATGGTCTTATTGAGGAAAAATGCGCCATCTACGGAGCGATGCATGCTTCGTAAGAAAATGCGGTAGCATATTCGAGGAGTCTCACCTTGCACGGAATCAACAGGTCATAACCTTTGAATAACAGCACCAAACTACGCAGTTAAAAATAAGAGGCTGGGACAAAGAGGCCAATGAAGTTTATCTCGCATGAAAAAATGGTTGTAGATGAACTTCATAAGGCCGATGAAGTTCATCAGGCATAAAAAATTGGTAGTAGATGACCTTCATAAGGCCGATGAAGTTCATCAGGCATAAAAAATTAGTTGTAGATGACCTTCATAAGGCCGATGAAGTTCATCAGGCATAAAAAATTGGTAGTAGATGACCTTCATATGGCCGATGAAGTAATCTGGCATAAAAGAATTAGTGTAGTTGAACTTTATAAGGTCAATGAAGTGCTTTTGTAGAGAGTGCTTCAAGTACTTTCTTTCGTATAGTAAAATACCTTTGTTCCATCAATAAGTAGAGGCCCGCAAGAATAAAAAAATGTTCTTACAGGCCTCTTCCATTATATTCACTAGGTTTTGTCCCAGCCTCTGTTGGAACTTATAGTTTTAAATAGTTTTCTAAAAATACTGCTATGCCGTCTTCTTCATTAGTTAGTGTTACTTCGTTTGCTTTTTCTTTTAATTCTTCAATTGCATTGCCCATCGCTACACCAGTGCCAGCATACTCAATCATTTCAAAATCATTATCTTCGTCACCAAAAGCGATAATATTTTGTTGCGGAATGTTGTAGTGTTTTGCAATTCTTTCAAGACCTACTGCTTTACTTAGTCCTGTACGTACAATTTCAATAATGTGCCATGGAGCAGCCCATCTTCTATGATCGATTACCTCCGCATGCACTTCAGATAAATAGTGACGTATTTTATCTACTTCATCTTCACTTGCATGAATTAATATACATGTAGGATCTTTCTTTAAAATACTTCTTAAATCCCCTGTTTCCATTTTTGGATTCCCAAAACTGAATATATCTAACAACTTTTCATCATGAAAATGAAAATAAACATCATCCATTACTTCTGCTAAAATGTTATGAATTTGATATTTTTCACTAATCTTTACAATTTCTTTAACCGTTTCTAAATCAAGAGGTTCATGGAATACTCCCCAATCATCGTTTCCAGGGAAATGAACAAACGCACCATTAAAATTAACAATTGGTGTAGTTAAGCCAATTTCTTCATAATACATAATACTTGCTCGATAAGGTCGTCCTGTTGCAATTACAACTTCGTGTCCTTGTTCCATCGCTTTTCGTAACGCTTGTTTGTTTCTTCTAGAGATTTTTTTATCGTCTGTAAGTAATGTTCCGTCTAAATCTATAGCAATTAAATGTTTTTCCATATGTACTCCTTTATACAAAAAAATAATGTCTTATTTTAAGTGTAACCTTTTTTCAAAATAATTGTCTACATGTTACACTTGTTCTATGGAAAGATATAGAAATTGTTTGGGGGAGAAAGATAATGATAATTGTAAACAAGCAGTTTGTCGGTGAAATTCCCTTGTTAGAAGTTTATAACGAGTCGATTGCAGAACAAAAAGCGCCGACAATCTTTTTTATTCATGGCATTACAAGTATGAAAGAAATGAACTTATCTTATGCCTATTTATTAGCGGAAAAAGGTTTTCGAATCTTTTTACCAGATTGTACTTATCACGGAGAAAGAACGAATAGGAAAAATGAAGCGGAATTAGGTCCTGTTTTTTGGAAAATAGTGATACAAACTATTCATGAATTAGATTTTTTACGAAAACATTTTCTACATCAGGGAAAAATAGACGAAGACAGAATTGGAGTCGTTGGTACTTCCATGGGTGGATTTATTACCCTTGGTGCACTAACGCAATTTGAATGGATCAAAACAGCAGTTAGCCTAATGGGTTGTCCTGATTATAAATCATTTGCCCAAATGAAATTAAGTGCGCTACCTGAAAATACTTTCTCTGAAGAAGAAATTAGAACAGCATTAGAACAAATTGTTCCATATGATTTAAGTAAACAACCAGATAAATTACAAAACCGTCCATTATTTTGTTGGCATGGAAAATGTGATAAGGAAGTTCCATCAAACTATATAGAAGAGTTTTATGAAGCGCTAAAGGACTCTAGCTCTCATTTCGAATTAGTTATTGACGAAAAAGCAGAACACAAAGTATCTAAACATGGCATGTACAAAACAGTTAGTTGGTTTAATGAATACTTATGAAGGGAAGATGAACATGGGACAAGAAGACTTAAAAGTAAAAATTATGGAAGCACTAGAAGAAGTGGAAGATCCGGAATTACGCGTTGATATTGTCAACTTAGGACTCGTTTACGGAGTAGAAATAGAAGAAGGGATAGTAGTAGTAACAATGACATTAACGTCTATTGGTTGCCCTCTTGCAGGCACAATTGTGGAACATGTTAAAAAAGCGTTAATTAACATTGATGGTGTCAAGGGTGTAGATGTGAATATTACATTTAATCCACCATGGAGCAGAGATAAAATGTCTAGGTTAGCGAAAATTGCTTTAAATGTTGCGGATTATTAAGCAGAAGGGAATTGGTTTTAATGGAAAATAAAATTATATTAGTAAGCTCTAATCAGTTAGGAAAAGGTGAAGAAGCACTTGGGGAATCTGTATTAGAGACATTTTTCACTTTATTAAAACAACGTGAAAGTTTACCACATGCAATATTCCTAATGAACACTGGTGTACTCACAGCTACAGAACAATCACTAACATCTGTTCATTTAGGAGAATTAGAAAACAGTGGCGTACACGTTTATGCATGTCGTACATGTGTAGAACATTATGAAGTTGCCGACAAACTAACAGTCGGAAAAATAAAAGGCATGGATCTATTCGTTGAACTAGCCACTAAACATGAAGTATTAACTATTTCTTAAAAGTAAAGCTTTGTTAAGGATTAATGTTGATATTTAACTACTTATTAGCTGTTGATTTTCGTGCAAGGAGGAGACTCCTGCGGGAGAAGCGGGGAGCGGGAGACCCCGCATGCGCGAATGCGACGAGGAGGATCCCGGCCCGCCCGCGGAAACCGAAGCCTTGCACGGAAATCAACAGCGGTCTTGGAAACAGCTAAAAGAAAAAATAAACAACATTTAAGACATTCACCCATTCCCATTTCCATGAATAAGATACGAAAGAAAGGGAGGGGTATGAATGTATTACCAAAATCACCAAGATTTTTACAACCGTAATCACCAAAATACTAACCATATGTATGAACTTTGTGCGAACCACTTAAAGGATTACGTAATGGTGCAAACACAAGATGGAAATCAATTTGATGGAATTATTGTAGATGTAGCCGAAGATAATGCTACCTTTGCAGTACCAATGGATGAAACAGACCAAATGAGCGAACAAATGCCGCAAGGGGATATGCATAATCAAATGATGAGAATACCATTTGGTTACCCTGGCTACGGATATTCAGGCTACGGTGGCTATCCAGGTTATTTTTATCCAAGAAGAAGATTTCGTCCTCTCGTCTTACCATTAGCAGCAATTACTGCTATTTCATTACTTCCATATTTCTAAAGAGATTTTCCCTTCAATATATTTTAGAGCGTTGGGTAAAATAAATATGAATTCCATATTACATGTGCACCGAAACATGTAAAATGGAGTGCTCTATATTAGGAGGGAAAATGAATGGGACAAAACCAACAATTTCGACCTGGCCAAAAAGCACCGAATAACGGTACTTACTTAGAAATCGGTGAAACAGGAAGTATGGTCAAAAATCCTAAAAGAGTAAATTTAAAAGCTGGAGACTCTTTCCCAGAAACATCTAACCATAACCGTGTCTGGGCAAGAAAACGCAGGCCTTAATGAAATAATAAGTTGCAAGAAAGAAACTTTTCATGCAAATCAAACCATCCTTCTTGTAAGGATGGTTTTTTCTTCTGTATAATAGTGTTAAAAGGTCAATAATGGTCAAACTATAATAGGAGGCTGTTAATTATGGATATAAATATTCTTACTTCACACTTACAGCAAACATTACAACAAGCACAAACGATAGCTGTGGAGAAAAAACATACAGAATTAGATATAGAGCATGTTATTTTTACATTACTAAACCAACAAGAAGGGATTGCTAAGAGAATTTTTGAAGTGGCGAATATTACAATACATTCTCTTCTGTCTGAACTACAAGAAAAATTAAACCAAAAAGCAACTTTCCAAGGAGAAAGAAATAGCCAAATCTATGCGTCACATTCATTAGTTCACTTTTTTCAAAAAGCAGATGAACTAAGAAAAAGCTGGCAGGATGATTTTATATCAACGGAACATGTAGTTTTTCAATTTGTAAAACAAATAAACAATAATCGTAATTGGCAAACACCTATTTCGTTAGAAAAAATCGAAGAAGCTATTAGGAAGATAAGGGGGAACCAGAAAGTGGATAGTCAGCATGCTGAAGAAACATTTGAAGTGTTAAAAAAATATGGTAGAGATTTAATTGAAGATGTAAAGTCAGGAAAAGTGGATCCTGTAATTGGACGTGATCAGGAAATTAGAAGAGTGATTCGAATTTTATCACGAAAAACGAAAAATAACCCTGTCCTAATTGGAGAGCCAGGTGTTGGTAAAACAGCTATAGTAGAAGGACTAGCTCAAAGAATCGTAAGAAAAGATGTACCAGAAGGCTTGCAAAATAAAACTATCTTTTCCCTTGATTTGAGTTCATTAGTAGCAGGAGCAAAATTCAGAGGTGAGTTTGAAGAAAGATTAAAGGCTGTCTTAAATGAAGTAAAGAAAAGTGATGGACAAATCATTCTTTTTATTGATGAACTACATACAATCGTTGGAGCTGGTAAAACAGAAGGAGCGATGGATGCAGGAAATATGTTAAAACCAATGCTCGCTCGTGGTGAACTACATTGCATAGGGGCAACAACCTTAAATGAACATCGACAATACATTGAAAAAGATCCAGCATTAGAGAGAAGGTTTCAACAAGTAATGGTTCAAGAACCTACAGTAGAAGATACTATTTCTATCTTAAGAGGGTTAAAGGAAAGATTTGAAATACACCATGGAGTAAATATACAAGACAGAGCAATCGTATCGGCAGCTACTTTATCTGACCGATATATTTCAGAACGTTTTCTTCCTGATAAAGCAATTGATTTAATTGACGAAGCTTGTGCAATGATTCGCACAGAAATTGATTCTATGCCTACCGAATTAGACGAAGTGACTAGAAGAATCATGCAACTAGAAATAGAAGAAGCGGCATTAAGTAAAGAAAAAGATAAAGATAGTGAAGAAAGGCGACTACAAATTAGAAAAGAATTAGAAAAATTAAATGAAAAAGCAGCAACTATGCGTGCGCAATGGGAAGTTGAAAAAAGCTCTATTCAAGGAATTAGACACAAACGTGAACAACTAGAAAAACTTAAGCGTGAGTTAGAAGAAGCAGAAAGTAAGTATGATTTAAATAAAGCAGCAGAAATTCTCCATGGAAAAATACCAATACTGGAAAATGAAATTAAAAACCTAGAACAAGCATCTAAAGAAAAAGAAGGAAGTAAATTACTAAGAGAAGAAGTAACAGAAGAAGAAATAGCTAGTATAGTTGCCAAATGGACAGGTATCCCAGTTACAAAATTAGTGGAAGGGGAACGAGAAAAGCTACTTAATCTTGAGACTATTTTACAAAAAAGAGTAGTTGGTCAAGACGAAGCAGTTCAACTTGTTTCTGACGCTGTTATAAGGGCAAGAGCAGGTATTAAAGACCCGAATCGACCTATTGGCTCCTTTATTTTCCTTGGGCCAACTGGAGTAGGGAAGACAGAATTAGCTAAAGCACTAGCACAATCGCTTTTTGATAGTGAAGAACAAATTATTCGAATTGATATGTCAGAGTATATGGAAAAACATGCGGTATCCCGTTTGATTGGTGCACCTCCTGGGTATGTAGGATATGAAGAAGGTGGGCAATTAACAGAGGCGATAAGAAGGAAACCATATTCAGTCGTGTTGTTAGATGAAATAGAAAAAGCACATTCAGAAGTATTTAATATATTATTACAAATGCTAGATGATGGAAGAATTACGGATTCACAAGGTAGAACAATTGATGTAAAAAACACAGTAATTATTATGACATCTAATATTGGCTCACAATTTATGCTTAATAATCAAAATGAAGAAAACAAAAGTGAAATTTCAGCGGAAGTAAAAGAACTTGTCATGAAACAATTAAGATCACACTTCCGTCCTGAGTTCTTAAATCGTATCGACGAAACTATCCTGTTCGCTCCATTGGATAAAAATGAAATTCGTTCTATATTAGATAAATTAATCAATGAATTGCAAAAGCGCCTACAAGATAGAAGAATGACAGTTACGCTAACAGATGAAGCAAAAGATTATTTAGCAGAAGTAGGTTATGAACCACAATATGGAGCTAGACCCCTAAGAAGATTTGTCCAAAAACATATTGAAACATTACTTGCAAAAGAAATAATCAAAGGAACGATAAAAGAAGAGGAAGAAATTGTAATTGATTTTAAAGAAGGAAAATTGTATTTAGTATCAAAGTAATAAAAGACAGACTGTGTTAAGGATTATATTGATTTTTTTTTATACTAGTTTAGCAGTTGATTTCCGCGCAAGTCGGAGGCTCCTCGAAAATGCTATCGAATTTCCTTCGTGCGATGCATCGCTCCCGTAGCCTTGCTTGTCCTGCGGGAGTAAATCCCACAGGCGAAGACGAGTAGGCTCCAGCCACTCCGAAAAGTGATGGCTTGCGCGGGAATCAAATGCAGTTCTTGTAAAGCCAAATAAAAAAGAACTTGTCTACATCAGTCAAGTTCTTTCTTGTAAAAAAATATTAATGTTTTTCAACTGGTTCGTTCGGAAGAACCGCACCGATTAATGAAATAACTAGTGTAAACACTACAGCTACACCACTTGCAATTACATAATTATATGTATCACCTTGCATACTTGCAATAACATAAGAAATCATGTTTACAAGTAATAAAGACCATACTAAAGTCCAAAAGAAACGCATATTAGTATATCCTCCTATCATAAAGAACTACATTCTTCGGATATTTTACCACAAAGTACGCATATAATAAACGTAAAAATGTATTCGTTTTCTTTAGTAATTTTTTCTGTAACCATATTTTTGAAAATAGGAGGATATACTTTGGCAAATCAAGATAAGTTAAAAGAGCTGAAATTATTGTTAGAACAAAAAGAAACAAACTTAACGGAACTAGGAAAAGAAACATTACAACGCTTAAATGAAGAGCTAACTAATGTCCATGACGAAGAAGGTGCTTGCTAAAATCGCCTTCTTTTATTTTTTACTTTAGGTAGATTTACCATTAAAATGAAATAACAAATAATATGAAATAACACGAATGTGAACTTTAGCACAAATTATTGAACAATATGGAAAAATCCTTCAAAAGCCTTTAACAGGAAAGTCTTTTTTTCATACGATAAAATATACGGTGAAGATGTTGGAGGAAAGGAAGTATGATGGATAGAAATATACGATTTTTTCTAATGGGAGGTCAATGGAATGTTGTTCATGTTCCAGAGAAGCCAAACGGATTTGGAGTACTTATTATCGGGGACACTAATCACTTTGTAGATGAGCACAAGAGCTTATGGACGCAACATATAGGACGAACGAAAATAATGGAACAACTTCTAAGTGCAGGATATACCATTTTTTACTCTAATTTGTACGGAGCAAATTGGGGAAGTGAAAGAGCTTTAGAACATATACAACAGTTGTATCATATCGTTTTAAAGCAGGAAATCTTAAATAGTAAGATTCATATTTTAGCAGAAGGAATGGGAGCCCTAGTTGCACTTCAATTGATGGAAATAATAAAAGAAAATGTGCGCTCCGTAGCTCTTATAAATCCGTGTCTTGATTTATATGCTCACTACAAGCAAGAAAAAGAAAGAAAATTCTTCTTTAAAAAAATATATAAAGAGCTATTAGATGCACATAAAGTGAACAAAGAGGAATTAGAAAATAAAATAAAGCAAATAAGTGGTCATCACTTTATAAGTGAATTGCCAGTTAAGATTTGGCAAACTACAACGAATTTCACTTACGATCCTAACGTACATTGCAAAATATATGAAGAATGGAGAAAAAAACTTTCACATCCAATTCAAGTAACGTATCACCTTGTGGAAAAAAGATATTCTTACGGTAGTTCCATTTGTCAGTTCTTTACGAAATTCGAAACAAAACTATAAAAGTCTCTATTCTAAAAATCGAATGGGGACTTTAATTATGTCGATTGCATAAGATACGGTAAGAGCTAGTTTTCGAGGAGGGATAAAACTTGAATAGAATTGTAGTAATCGGTGCTTCCAACTTTATTGCCTTTAGCTTGTGTAAAAAATTGATAGAGGAAGAATATGAAGTATTAAGCATAGAAACGGAACAACAACAACGAAAAGAAACAGATGAAATGTTAATGGAGATTGGAAGAAATGCATTCTTTCAATATAAAAACGTAGAAAGCCTAGAACTGTTAGAAAGTGAAAGTGGAGGGGCAGCCTTCTATTTTCCAGAGAAAAAACTAACAGAAAACGAGAAAAAACACCTAAACAATTTGTCACAACTCTTTGAGATTGTTTACATTATCCAACGAGTAGATACAGCCAATGACGACTGGATAGAATATTTGGATTCACTTGGTAATGTAGTAATGATTCTATTTAATGAAGTGTTTGGACCGTGGCAGCCAGAAAAAGATACCATCCAAAGAATAATTTTTAATAAAGTCGAAGGAAAAATGGATTGTGATGGAGAAAATGACATGGTAGTAGAAAAAGACTATATATATGTAGAAGATGTTTCAAAAATATTAGTTTCTTTATTGGAAAGTAAAGAACGAATTCATCAAAAAGTATTACTGGTAACAAATCCAAACAAAAACGTATCTGATGAATTGGCTGTGGAGTTGTCTATTAAACTATCGAAAGTTAATACGTCACCTATAAGGAAAGGCGAATCCGTTTGGAATTTCATTGATTGTAAACCAACTTATACCGTAAAACAAGCGGTTGAAGATCATGTATTACATTCTAAGATTCGTAGAAAACGTATGTAAATTATATTAAGAATATATGGTATTTTTGAAATATCTCTTTTATTATAATGAGATGAGTGTAATATATAAGTTAGAATAGGAAAGTTTTTCTTTCCTAATACATAATAATGTAACAATAGTTTACAGTTTTTTACTTGTTAGGATGGTGTCTTCACTTGAAAAAAATAAGATTTATGACTTTATTTTCTATAATTGTTCTTCTTCTATTAACTTCTTGTGGACAAGTTTCTTCGAATGATAAAAATAAAGTTGGACTACTTGTTCCAGATACTATAAATGACCAAGTTTGGGGAACGAAAGGATATAAAGGTTTACTTAGAATTCAATCTACATTTAATTTAGATGTGTTCTATGAAGAAGGAATTGAACAGGAAGAAGAAATAAAAAAAGCAGTGAAGGAATTCGATAAAAAGGGAATTACGTTTATTTTTGGTCATGGAAATCAATACGCAAAAGTGTTTGACGAAATAGGAGATGATTATCCTCATATACATTTTGTTTGTTTTAATTCAACCGTTTACGGGAAAAATGTTACAAGCCTAAACTTTAAAGCAAATGCTATGGGTTTTTTCGGTGGAATGGTTAGTGGCCATATGACAGAAACGAATAAAGTAGGAATTATTGCTGCATTTGAATGGCAACCTGAAGTAGATGGCTTTTTTGAAGGTGTTTCTTATCAGAACCCTGACGCTACAGTGTTCATTGAGTACACTCAAAATTGGGATGACCCTAAAATTGCATTAACTATCCTTAAAGGTATGCTAGAAAATGACGTTGATATCGTTTACCCAGCGGGGGACGGCTTTAACGTTCCAGTCATTAATCAATTAAAGAGTAAAGGCAAATATGCGATTGGCTTTGTTACGGACCAATCTGACTTAGGAGAAAATACAGTGTTGACCAGTACTGTTCAACACGTTCCAGAATTATATGAACTAGTTTTTAGAAACTACTTATCTGGCGAATTATCATCTGGATCACTATATTTTGATTTTGAAGATGATGTTATCTCACTAGGGAAGTTCAGCCCATTAGTCGATAAACCTTTTCAAGAAAAAATACTCCAAAATATAGAAACATATAAAGAAACAGGTTTATTACCAAACGAACAAGTAAAAGGAGAATAACAATGGAAGATCAATTAAAACAAATGCAATTTATGCAAATCGCTATGAAACACTTACCAGAAGCGAAACAGATGCTTGACGAAACTGGAATCGAATTAAGTATAGAACACCTTCAACCATTCATGACACTACTAACAAAAGTAATGGACGAAGCATACGAACTAGGAAAGCAAGAAGGACAGAAGTAAATAATACAAAAAAAGGACAAAGTGAAATTCACCTAGTCCTTTTTCTTTTTTAAGAAATCTAATAATGGGGATAATTCATTTACTAACGGTTTTAACTTATTCACAGACTCCATTATGGAATCAACTTTCTCAAATAACTCCGTATAATTATAATTAGATACATTCAATTGAGTCATATCGAGAGGCTTTTTCTCTTCAGGTTGTTGTTGTTCTCGTTCCCCAAACATTAAGCGAGAAAATGGGTCACTATTAACTTCATGTTCTTTCTCATCCAAAATATCTCCACCTTTCCAAAGACTTCACTGTATCCTATGCATTACTAGTCAAACGTGCATAGGCAGAAGTCTAATTTTAATACTTAACTTTACATGTGCGGGGTTAACTATTGTAATATGTGACATTTTATTATAAAATTAGTACCAAGTCATAATATTTGATAATAAATTAGAGAGTTAGGTGTTGTGAATGAATGCGGGGATTATTGGTATTGGTCGATATTTACCTGAAAAAATAATGACAAACCTAGATATGGAAAAGATTGTAGATACATCGGATGAATGGATTAGAACGAGAACGGGGATTGAAGAACGAAGATTAGCAGAGGATAATATAGATACTTCAGATATGGCTTACTTTGCAGCGCAAAAAGCGTTGGAAGATGCAGGGGTAACGGCAGAAGATTTAGATATGATTATAGTTGCGACAGTGACACCAGACCGTCCATTTCCATCTGTTGCTTGTATGATTCAAGAACGCCTTGGAGCAAAAAAGGCTTGTGCATATGACTTAAGTGCTGCTTGCGCAGGTTTTATGTATGGAATCATTAACGGAAAACAATTTATTGAAAATGGTGATTATAAAAACGTATTAGTTGTCGGTGTAGAAAAGCTATCAAAAATTACGGATTGGAATGATCGAAATACAGCTGTACTTTTTGGTGATGGTGCAGGGGCTGTAGTACTTGGTCCAGTTTCTGAAAATAAGGGAATACTATCTTTTGAATTAGGAGCAGACGGTACAGGAGCAAAACACTTATTTCAAGATGAATACATTATAATGAATGGGCGAGAAGTTTTTAAATTTGCGGTTAGACAGATGGGAGAATCTGCTGTAAATGTCATTGAAAAAGCCGGTCTATCTAAGGAAGATGTAGACTTTTTAGTTCCTCATCAAGCAAATATTAGAATTATGGAAGCAGCAAGAGAAAGACTTGAATTACCAATTGAGAAAATGTCTATGACAATAAATAAATATGGAAATACATCTGCAGCATCTATCCCTATTTCTATTGTAGAAGAGGTAGAAAATGGTAGAATTAAAGATGGTGATGTAGTAGTAATGGTAGGTTTCGGAGGCGGGCTAACATGGGGAGCAATTGCCATCCGTTGGGGAAAATAAAACTTGGATGTCAGTTGAAAGGAGAATGAACATGAAAAAAAGAGTAGTAGTAACTGGAATAGGGGCAGTAACACCAATAGGTAACGATGCAAATACAACGTGGGAAAGCGCTATTAATGGGGTTTCAGGAGTTGGAGCTTTAACGAGGGTAGACTCCGGACAATTCCCAACAAAGGTAGCAGCAGAGTTAAAAGATTTTAATCCGGAAAATTTTATGGATAAAAAAGAGGCTCGTCGCATGGACCGTTTTACTCAATATGCGATGGCAGCTTCACTCATGGCAGTAAAAGATGCTAATCTTGATATAAACGAATCAAATGCACCACGTGTTGGTGTATGGATTGGTTCAGGTATTGGTGGAATGGAAACATTTGAAAACCAATATAAAACATTTTTGGAAAAAGGACCTCGTCGTGTAAGTCCGTTTTTCGTGCCAATGATGATACCGGATATGGCAACTGGACAAGTATCGATTGCTCTAGGCGCTAAAGGCGTAAACTCATGTACAGTAACTGCTTGTGCAACAGGTACAAACTGTATTGGTGATGCATTTAAAGTAATTCAACGTGGGGATGCGGATGTGATGGTTACTGGGGGGACTGAAGCACCGTTAACAGACATTTCGTTTGCTGGTTTTAGTTCAGCGAAGGCTTTGTCAACTAATCCCGATCCTAAAACAGCTAGTCGTCCGTTTGATGCAAACCGTGATGGATTCGTTATGGGTGAAGGATCTGGAATATTAATTTTAGAAGAACTGGAGTATGCTTTAGCACGCGGTGCGAAAATTTATGCAGAAATAGTTGGTTACGGATCTACAGGAGATGCTCATCATATCACGGCACCAGCACCAGCTGGAGAAGGTGGAGCACGAGCAATGAAAATGGCTATCGATGACGCTGGCCTTTCTCCAAATGAAATGGACTATGTTAATGCACATGGAACAAGTACAGAGTACAACGATAAGTACGAAACAATGGCAATTAAAGAAGTTTTAGGAGACCATGCATATAATGTTTCTATAAGTTCAACTAAATCAATGACAGGTCATTTACTTGGTGCAGCTGGTGGTGTGGAAGCGATTTTTACAATAAAAGCAATTGAAACAGGAATCATCCCACCAACAATCAACTTAGTAACTCCAGACCCAGAATGTGATTTAGATTATGTACCTAATATAGCAAAGACAAAAGAAGTACGCGTTGCAATGAGTAACTCACTAGGTTTTGGTGGTCACAATGCAACAATCGTGTTTAAGCGATTTGAACAATAATGGAATTAATGCACTCGATCCTCTTGGTCGGGTGTTTTTATTTTCTCCTCACGATGCCCAAAATAAAGGCTGACAAACACAAAATCATATCTCGAACATAGCATGACAAAAAGACAAAAAGGGATGTATAAAAGATGAGTGTTATACAAACCGATAGATGGTTAAGCAAAAATTACGATGAACCAGTAAAAGTATGTGAAAACCTCCTTCCTTACTTTGAAGACATTACACCGAGAGAATTATATGACTACCTTGGTAGTCACGGAATGTATCGACCAACAAAAAACGGTAAAGAAACTGTAACAATATTACAAAATAAAAATATTTGGAAAATTGTCCAGCTAGAATGGAAAATATTAAAAAGAATATGGGCCGGACCTGATATCCCCATCTTTATTTTTCCATCTGATGAAAATAATGTACAAATAGCAAGAGATTTTAATGGGAAATCTGGAGTAGCTTTCAAAGACAAATTGTTTATATTTCTACCTAAAAATATCGGGACAAACGAATTAAAAGCGCTTTTAACTCATGAATATAATCATATTTGCGTTTTAGCAAAAGAGAAACGAAAAGAAGAAGAAATGACATTACTAGATTCGATTACTATTGAAGGGCTGGCTGAAAGTGCTGTAAAAGAGCAAATTGGAAAAGAGTGGACAGCGAGTTGGGCCAACTACTATACGCAGGAACAATTAGAAGGCTTTTATAAAAAGATCATTTCTCCCCATAAAAACATAAAAAGAATAGAACGAGAACATAATAATATTTTATTTGGTAAAGGATACTATCCGAAAATGGTTGGTTACTGCGTTGGATATTATCTAGTACAAAAAGCTATGCAAAACAAGAACATAACGTATAAAGAATTATTTAATATGAGTTTAGAAGATATAAAACTAGCAATAACAATATAATTCTTGTAAGAATAAATAAAAAATTTTGAAAACTAGCGAAAAAAGGCTAGTATTTTTTTTGATTTTTTACTATAATCAGTCATTGTAGAAGGTTTTAAATAGTTCAAATCGAAAAAGTTTTAAGTTTATTTCAAAAATTCACTTGTATTTGTAAACGTTTTGTAATATTATACATACAGACGATAATTATTTTCGGATAATTTAGTAAATAAAGAATCCGAAGAAAATCAACACTGTAATATTGTTATAAATTATTAGAAAAATCTAAATCTACCTAAGAAATAGTTTACTAGTTTTATATTTTTGTAATAATTCCGTAAAGAATTGTTAAAATATTTATAACAATGAAAATTCACGTTACAAATGGACTACTTACACATCAAATTAGAACTAGCATCGAATGAGTAAAGGAAGGTGAAGCTCATGTCAGCTTTATTAGAAGTAAAAAACTTACAAACTCACTTTTTTAAGAAAAAGCAAGCTATTCCAGCAGTTGATGGGGTAGACATTTCAATTAAAAAAGGTGAAACTGTTGCATTAGTTGGAGAGTCCGGTTCAGGTAAATCCATTACGTCACTTTCCATCATGGGATTAATACCAAAACCAGGTGGAGCGATCGTGGGTGGAGAAATTAATTTCGAAGGTAGAGATTTAACGAAACTATCGGAGAACGAACTTTGTAAAGTCCGTGGTAATGACATTTCAATGATTTTCCAAGAACCAATGACATCTTTAAATCCAGTATTAACTATTGGAGAACAGATTACAGAAGTTTTAACATTACATCAAAAGATGACAAGATCACAAGCAATTAAAAAAGCAATTGAAATGTTAGAAGTTGTAGGATTCTCACGCGCAGATGAAATCATTAATGATTATCCTCACCGATTATCAGGTGGTATGAGACAAAGGGTAATGATAGCAATGGCAATGAGTTGTAACCCGAAGCTATTAATAGCTGACGAACCTACAACAGCGTTAGACGTTACAATCCAAGCGCAAATTTTAGACCTAATGAAAGATTTAAGCCATAAATTTGATACTTCCATACTTTTAATCACACATGACCTAGGCGTCGTATCAGAAGTAGCTGATAGAGTAGTAGTTATGTATTGTGGTCAAGTAGTTGAGGAAGCATCCGTGGAAGACTTATTTGAAGAGCCACTTCATCCTTATACAGAAGGGCTAATGGGTTCTATTCCTAACATTGAAAGTGACATTTCTAGATTAGAATCAATCCAAGGGAATGTACCACCACCAACGAACTTACCTGCAGGGTGTCGCTTTGCCCCTCGTTGTCCAAAAGCATTTGACCGTTGCTTAAGCGAAATTCCAACTTTACAAAAGAAAGAAGGCAACCGCTCGGTAAGATGCTTCTTATATGAAGGGGAGGAGGCAAAATAATGAACGCAACAGATACAAACTTAAAAGGTCAACAACAAGAAAACTCAACTGATAACCTCCTTGAAGTAAGAGGACTTAAAAAGTACTTCCCAATCAAGGCAGGCTTATTACAAAGAACGGTTGGGAATGTAAAAGCTGTTGACGACATTAACTTATTTGTCAAAAAAGGTGAAACTCTAGGTCTAGTTGGAGAATCTGGATGTGGTAAGTCAACTACTGGTAGAACGCTTATCCGACTGTATGAACCGACTGAAGGAGAAATAATCTTTAAAGGTCGTGACATTGCGAAGATGAGTGAGAGTGAGCTTAGAAACACAGTTCGCCGCGACATTCAAATGGTCTTCCAAGATCCATTCGCAACGTTAAATCCAAGGAAAACATTACGCTCTATTCTTGCAGAACCATTTAAAACTCATAATCTTTACCACGGTAAAGAGCGTGAAGATAAAATTCAAGAATTATTAGCAACAGTTGGATTAGATCCTTCATACATTGAACGTTACCCTCATGAATTTTCAGGTGGACAACGTCAACGTATTGGAATAGCAAGAGCTCTAGCGCTTAACCCTGATTTAATCATTGCCGATGAGGCAGTTTCAGCGCTAGATGTTTCGATACAAGCCCAAATCATTAACTTAATGCAAGACTTACAACGCGAAATGGGAATGGCATACATTTTCATCTCCCACGATTTAAGTGTTGTTCGTCACATTAGTGACAGAGTCGGGGTTATGTATTTAGGAAGAATGATGGAACTTGCTAACAAGCATGATTTATATAATGATCCATTACACCCTTATACGCAAGCATTGCTATCAGCAGTACCAACACCTCGTCGCAAAGGCCAAACAGCCAAGCGGGAGAGAATCGTATTAAAAGGTGAACTGCCAAGTGCAGCGAACCCACCAAAAGGCTGTGTATTCCATACACGTTGTCCTTTGGCGACTGACATTTGTAGAGAAGCAATTCCTGAATTCAAGGAAGTTAAACCTGATCATTTTGTTGCTTGTCATCTAGTTTAATCTAGATGATAAGCACGATGATATATATCCTGATTTGAAGGGTCTTAGGTAAAGTAAGAAACTTACGATATTTTTACCTTTCATTTTCAGAACATTTAAAATTTTAAGGGGGAAAAAGACGTGAAGCTAAAACAAAAAGGCTTACTGTTAATCGCATTATCACTAGTTTTAACGTTATTTTTAGCAGCGTGTGGCAGCAACAACACAACAACACCAACAACGCCAACAACACCTGGTAATAATAACAACAATAACACAGGTACTGAAGAGGCACCTGAAGAAGAAGGTCCACAAGTTGGTGGTAACTTAGTAATTGGTGCTTCTGGAAGCCCAACATTATTCAATGGTTACTATTCTGCAGATACTGCTTCTTCTGCAATCGAAGGATTTATCTTTGATGCATTAGTTGGAAGTGACACTTCTTTTGACACAACTTTATCTATGGCTGAAAGCTGGGATGCTTCAGAAGACAACATGGAGCACACGTTCAAATTACGTGAAGGCTTAAAGTTCCATGATGGTGAGCCTGTAACAGCTGATGACGTAGTATTCTCTTTAAGCATTCCTTTACATGAAGACTATGACGGTCCTCGTCGTGGTTACTTTGAAAGAATCGCTTCTGTTGAAAAAGTTGACGAGTTAACTGTAAAAATCACTTTAAGCGATATCGATCCAACTATCCATATTGCTTTTGGTTTCCCTATCTTACCTAAGCACATCTTAGGTGAAGTTGCAATCGCTGACTTAGGTGAATATACTGAGTTCAACGTAAAAAACCCAATCGGTTCAGGTCCATTCAAGTTTGACGTTTGGGAAGATGGTCAATATGTACGCGTAGTTGCAAACGATGATTATTGGGAAGGTCGTCCTTTCCTTGATTCTTTAACTTACCGTATTATTCCTGATGCTGATGCATTATTAACTGCTTTAGCAGCTGGAGACATTGATTATTACACAGTTCCTGCTTCTGATTACCAAACTGCTTTAGAGTGGGAAGAGCAAGGTAAACTTAAAATCGAATCTGGTTTAGCATTATCTTACACTTACTTAGGTTACAACCTACGTAACCCATTATTCGAAGACAAGACTGTTCGTCAAGCAATTACTCACGCTTTAGACCGTGAAACAATGGTTGCGACAATTTTAAATAACGATGGAGAAGTAGCTCACGTACCTGAGTCTCCATTAAGCTGGGCTTATAGCGAAGATGTTCCTAAATTCGAGTACAATGTAGAAAAAGCAAAAGCTATGTTAGAGGAAGCTGGTTGGACTCCAGGTGCTGACGGCACATTAGAGAAAGACGGCCAAAAATTCGAATTCACTTTAAAAACGAACCAAGGTAACAAAATCCGTGAAGACTTAGCGGTAGTAATTCAAGATCAATTAGCTGGTCTTGGTATCAAAGTTACTCCAGATATCATGGAATGGTCTGCATTCTTAGCGGATGTTAACCCTCCAGCATGGAACTTTGATGCAATCATCTTAGGATGGGCATTATCAACTGATCCAAATCCAAGTGGTATCTTCCACTCTAAAGAAATTGAAGAAGGTTTAAACTTTGTTGGGTTCTCTAATGAAGAAGCTGACAAATATATGGACTTAAACATGAGTACTATGGACCGCGAAGAGCGTGCTGAGTACATCCAAGCAGCAAACAGAATCATTGCTGAAGAACAACCATATACTTTCTTATACTATCCAAATGCACACCGTGCAATGCCTGCTAACTTAGAAGGCTTTGAGTTCCATGCAAGAGCGGAATTCTACAACATTCACAAATGGTGGTTAAAGCAAGACTAATCACTAAATGAATAGATAAAGGGGAAGGGACTCTCCCTTCCCCTTTTATCTTTCAAATTGATGGGAAAAATTAGATTTTTCATCGTAGATGTACAACTACTTATTGAACACACTACTGTATTTTGGAATTCAGTATTAAAATAAACGTTTTTAGTAAGCGTATTACGATTGGACCTCTTTCAAAGTAAAGACAGAAAAGGAGAATCAGCTATGATCTCATATATCATTAGACGTACACTAATGGCGATTCCATTATTATTCGGGATAACCATTCTTTCTTTTGCGATCATGCAGATGGCACCGGGTGGACCAAGTTCCTTAATGATGGACCCTAATATTAGTCAAAAAGATTTAGAGAAATTTAACGATCGTTACGGTTTAAATGACCCAGTTCATATTCAATATTATCGATGGGTTAGTAACATGGCAAAAGGTGACTTTGGTACATCTTTAATTCGCCGTGGTGTACCTGTAAGTGAAATGATTTGGAACCGACTACCTAACACGTTATTACTAATGGTTTCTTCAACTATTTTAGCTGTAATAATATCTATTCCGTTTGGAGTAATATCAGCAAGGAAGCAATACACATTAACGGACTATTCCGTTACAATTACATCATTCATTGGTTTAGCAACGCCAAACTTCTGGATTGGTTTAGTATTAATTATGTTCTTCTCTGTACATTTAGGTTGGTTCCCTACTGGTGGAATTAAAACGTTAAATACTGATTTTAGTTTACTAGATAGACTACACCATTTAATTTTACCTGCAATCGTTTTAGCAACAGCTGATATGGCTGGATTAACGCGTTATACACGTTCAAGTATGTTAGACGTATTAAAACAAGATTACATGCGTACAGCTCGTGCAAAAGGATTAAAAGAAAACAAAGTAGTTTACAAACACGGATTACGAAACGGTTTAATCCCAGTAATTACAATCTTTGGATTAATGTTACCTGGATTTATTGGTGGATCTGTAGTTGTAGAAAAAATCTTCGCTTGGCCAGGAATCGGATTACTATTCATTGATTCAGCGTTCCAACGTGATTATCCAGTTATTATGGCATTAACAGTAATTTCTGCGGTCTTTGTTGTAATCGGCAACTTAATTGCTGATATTTTATATGCAATTTTTGATCCGCGGATTGAATTCTAGAAGGGGGAACATCGATGCAAACTCAAACATCACCTGAAACTAATAGTGCGTTAAACCCCAATGCAATTGGAAAACATGAATCGATGACAAAGATAGTTGTTCGAAAGTTTTTTAAGAACAAACTTGCCGTTATTGGGGCAACATTATTAACGATTATCATATTAGCAGCAATTTTCGCACCAGTATTAACGCAACATTCATATAGTGACCAAAACTTAATGAACAGATTACAGTCACCTAGCTCTGAACATTGGTTAGGAACTGACAGATATGGTCGTGACGTGTTTGCTCGTATTTTATTCGGAGCAAGAGTTTCTCTAATGGTTGGATTTGTCTCTATCGCAGGATCTATTACAATTGGAACAATAGTTGGAGCAGTAGCTGGATACTTCGGTGGAAGAATTGACGCTTTCTTAATGCGTATAGTAGACGTAATTATCTCTATTCCAAGTATTTTCTTATTAATCACGTTAGTTACAATCTTCACACCTGGTGTGGACAAACTAATTTTAATCTTTGCATTACTAGGTTGGACTACAACTGCTCGTCTTGTTCGTGGAGAATTTTTATCACTTCGTACTCGTGAATTCGTTTTAGCATCTAAAACGATTGGAACACGTAGTCATACTATTATTTTCTCGCACATTTTACCGAATGCAATCGGTCCAATCATCGTAGCTGCTACTCTTGGAGTAGGGGGAGTAATCTTAGCTGAGTCTACATTAAGTTACTTAGGTTT
The DNA here is from genome assembly GCF_002335755.1 of Bacillus sp. FJAT-45066. NCBI lineage: Bacteria > Bacillati > Bacillota > Bacilli > Caryophanales > Bacillaceae > Bacillus > Bacillus sp. FJAT-45066. The sequence continues at coordinate 2,008,773 of NZ_NISQ01000001.1, read as the reverse complement.
AGGTATACAACCGCCAATTCCGAGTTGGGGTAACATGTTACAAGACGCTCAAAACTTTACAATTATGTTAAAACACCCTTGGTATCCAATGATTCCAGGAGTAATGATTTTAATAACAGTATTATCTTTCAACTTTGTTGGTGACGGACTTCGTGACGCACTAGATCCAAAGATGAACGATTAGAAAAGCCAAGATGCCATTCTTGGCTTTTCTCTTTTTTTTAAGCCCAATTTTTTTATTAATAGTCATTATTGAAATGCATTTTCATACTATATAGTAAGAAGGTGTGGACAAGTAGGCTATATTTAATGGGTGGTAGGTGATAATAGATGGTACGAGCTTTTTTATTTTTAGTTGGCTTTGGTATGGCAGTATCTGGTGGGGTAAGTTTGCTTGCGTACTTGAATTTAATACCTACTGGGGTAAATTTAATAGAATTTTTTGTTTTTATTAGTACAAGACCCGAATGTTATCTTCTTCCGATTGGAATTCTCCTAATTACCGCATCATTAACAATCCAAACTCCTGAAGTAACAATACGAAAAAAAGATTAAAGAAATTACAAAGAAATAGATAAAATGGAATAAATTTGTACATGCCTGCCTATACTGATTCTTAAATAGAGTTGATGAAGTGAGGGGTAATGTATGTTATATCTTCATGACGTATGGGTAAATTGGTTTGAAGGAGAAGAAAATGGCTATAACGTTTGTCATTTTCATGAATGGAGGAAAGATGATAGTGTGGAGCTATTAGATCAGGCGCCATTACTATATGTTGATACCATTTTATACAATTATATTGAAAATGATTTACAAGAATTACCTGCTTCTTTATTAGAAGAAGTATACCAAAAGAGTTATATAAGAAAGAATCATGAGCGTATACAACTAGAGTACTGTTTTGTCGTAACAGATGGGAAAGGTATTTTAGCCGTAGATACAATTGGTTATTCCATTCCTATTAGAAAAAGTCGTCTTATTCCGAGGCAAGAGCAGCTTGTATTTGATATGGTTGAAAATCATGATAGAACGAAATACCATTTTGATACTTTTAGTAAATCGCAGGGTGACTATCATATCTTATCCCCGTCACCTGATAGTATGAGAGGTTTGACTAGAAAAGAGCGACAACTTAAGCAACTATTGTTTATGGCACTTGACCAATTAAAAACTACTAATAACACCGCAGAAATTAGATATTGGTATACAGAATGGAATCCTATTTTTTATAATATGATTCAAGATAAGCCATTTGAAGAAGTATGGAATTTACTATTCGAAGATATACAAGTTGGATGGACAAGCAAACATGAAATATTTTGTGAGAATTTAATAAAAGGACAACCATTTTTCGAGAAACTATGGGAAATGGAGCAACAACCGAAAGTTAACTAAAATTATTTCCTATAAAATAAAAGGTGTAAAAAAGCTATATTTAGTAATATAAATAATAGTGCCGGTGATGTGGCCGACTCCTCGAAAATGCTTCCGAATTTTCTTAAGAAGGATGCATCGCTGCCGCAGCCTTCCTTGTCCTGCGGGAGAGTGTAGGCTGGTGAGACCCCACAGAGCCTAATGGATCGAGGAGGCTCACCGCCTCCCCCGCGGAATACCGGCACGGTTTTTATAACCAACATAGGGTATGTCCAGTAAGTAGTATTTTATGGACATACCCTTTATTTTTATCTTCTTTTTCTACCAAGACCCATAGCATTTTCAACTTTTTTCAACGTTTTCATCGCCATTTTATTAGCTTTTTCTGCACCTTCATCAAGAATACGGTCTAATTCATCAGAATTAACTAGCTCATTATAACGTTCTTGAATCGGAGTGAAGAAATCAACGACTACATCCGCTAAATCTTGCTTAAGTTGACCATAGCCGACACCTTCATACTTTTCTTCTAAGTCTTTTATAGTAACCTCACCTAAAATAGAATAAATGGATAATAGATTAGATACACCAGGTTTATTTTCCTTATCGTATTTTACAATTCCTTCACTATCCGTTACTGCACTTTTGATTTTTTTCTCCATCACTTTTGGATCGTCCAGTAAAGATAAAAATGCTTTTTGGTTCGCATCAGATTTGCTCATTTTCTTCGTTGGATCAGCTAATGACATAATACGAGCACCAACTTCAGCAATCTTTACCTCTGGAACAGTAAATACCTCACGATATTTCTTATTAAATCTTTCTGCTAAATCTCTTGTTAATTCTAAATGTTGTTTTTGGTCTTCACCGACTGGAACGACATCTGTTTTATATAATAAAATATCTGCTGCCATTAACGGTGGATAGGTTAAAAGCCCAGCTGATACAGCTTCTTTACCAGTGGATTTATCTTTAAATTGAGTCATTCTTTCTAATTCTCCGATATAAGAAACACATTGCATCATCCAGCCTAGTTGTGCGTGAGCTGGTACTTCAGATTGAATGAACAAAGTAACTTTCTTCGGATCTAATCCGATTGCTACATATAGTGCAGCTAAATTTCTAATAGCTTTTCTTAGTTGTTGTGGGTCTTGGTAAACCGTGATAGCATGTTGGTCAACAATACAGAAATAACAATTATAGTCATTTTGTAATTCTACAAATTGTTTCATTGCCCCGATATAGTTTCCTAACGTAACTGTCCCACTCGGTTGAATACCTGAAAAGATCGTTTTCATTTACAGCACACTCCTCTAAATTTTAGCATACAAAAAGGCCCATTCATCCCTTATAGAAAGGGACGAATGGACCGTGGTACCACCCTTATTATCTCAAAAATGAGATCACTTAAACCTTGTAACGTAAGGTGACGTTTAAGCATACTTTTAACATTTCAACTTAAAGCTCTAAAGTCCATTCCTAATAATTCGTTGTTTGTTTCCACCACCCACAAACTCTCTTGAAAACGAAACTTATTAGTACTACTCTTTATCAACGCTATTTTAATTTAATTATTTCTATATTACATCATTTAGTAAGAATTATCAAAGATAAAACATAAAAACTCCAATTAACATAAGCACAAAAAGTAGAAGGGAGCTATACATAACATTGGCTGCTTGAATTGGAGCGACCAACTCCGATGGAGGCCTTAATGTTGATATATCCCTTTCTAAATCTTTATCTGCTTGACTAGTGGCAAATATCTTCCTAAAGCCGTAACTAATGCCATCAAAAAAACCTTTTTGTGTTACAAACAGAAGCAAAGTTGTAAAAATAATAACACTAGAAAGAACGAAAGACGTGTTAATTAACGTAAGCAATGAAATCTCTTTATAATACAGCAAACTAATAAGTATAGTAAGTAACAATAAGATGAGAAACTGGATAATGATTTTTTTTACATTCACAATAACTACCTACCTCTTCAAAAAATTTTACTAAATGTATTGTAAAGAAATGTATAGAATAAGACAAATATTACATCCTAAAGGAAAGAAAGTAATTCGTTTTGAGGAGCGATTAAAAAGTAAAATCAATCCAGTAAATAGAAAAATTTTCAATAAAATGAGCTTAGTACCACATAGGTACAAAGTGCTATTTTTTAAGCTGTCATTATTGTAATATAAGGATTTCAAAAAAGTGTAAAGAATAAACGCTATGCACAATGTTTTGAAAACTTGTATAATAAACCTCGTTACCTCAAAACACAACAAAAATCGACATAATTTTCAAGGGGGTTAAGTAAATGAAAAAGTCAAAATTTTTACTACTTTTAGCTTTTTCTCTTGTACTAAGTGCATTTTTAGCTGCATGTGGTGCTGGTGGAAACACGAACAACGCACAACAAGGACAAGAAGATCAGCCACCTGCTGGTAGCGGTGAGCCATCAGGAGAACAAATACTTAATATTTTAGAATCTGCAGAGATTCCAACAATGGATTCCGTTTTAGGTACGGATGCAGTAGCTTTCAACGTTATGAACAACGTATTCGAAGGTTTATATCGTTTAGGAGAAAATGATGAAGTTGTTGAAGGTGTAGCAACTGGTCATGAAGTAAGTGAAGACGGATTAACTTATACTTTCGAACTTCGCGAAGATGCTGTATGGTCGAACGGTACGCCAGTAACTGCAAACGATTTCGTTTTTGCTTGGCAACGTGCTGTTAACCCAGAAACAGGATCTGAATACGGTCCTTACATGATGAGTGGTAAAATCGCTAATGCTTCTGAAGTTGCAAACGGGGAACTTCCTTTAGAAGAACTTGGTGTAAAAGCACTTGACGATTACACTCTTGAGGTAACATTAGAAGAACCAGTAGCATATTTTGAGTCTTTAATGACTTTCCCAACGTTCTTCCCACAAAACCAAGAGTTTGTTGAAGAACAAGGTAACAAATATGCTTTAGAACCAGAACACTTAATTTACAATGGTCCTTTCGTAATGGAAGACTGGCAACATGAAGTTAGTTGGAAACTTGTGAAAAACACAGATTACTGGGATGCTGACACAGTAGTATTGGAAGAAATTAATGTAGACGTAGTTAAAGAAGTATCTACAGGAATTAACCTTTACCAAGCTGGACAGATTGATATTTCTCCTGGTCTTACTTCGGAGTTTGTAACTAGATATCAAGATGATCCAAACTTAATTAGCTATTTACAACCAGTATTATTCTACTTTAAGTTTAATCAAACAAAAAATGAAGCATTAGCAAACGTTAATATCCGCAGAGCTCTTGCAAAAGGTTTTAATAAAGAAGCTATTACTTCTGTTATTTTAAACAACGGTTCTCTTCCAGCGAACTACTTAATTCCAGTTAACTTTGTTGAACATCCTGAAACTGGTGAAGATTTCCGTGCAACACATGGTAATTTCAACGAGTTTAATGTGGAAGAAGCACAAGAATTATTCGCAAAAGGTTTAGAAGAGCTAGGTCAAGAATCTATCACTGTTGAGCTTTTAGGTGGAGACACTGAAACATCTAGAAGAATGCATGAGTTTTTACAAGCTGAGTTAGCTAAGAACTTACCTGGATTAACGATCCGCGTTAAGGAAGTTCCATTTGCTCAACGTTTACAATTAGATGATAATCTTGATTACGACATGCAATTATCTGGTTGGGGACCTGACTATTTAGATGCTATTTCATTCGCTAACCTGTGGGTTACGGATGGTGGAAACAACAAAATGGGCTACTCTAATCCAGAATATGATCGACTAATCAATGATGTTATGACTACTTTAGCTAATAATCCAGCTGAACGTTTTGAGGCAATGCAAGAAGCTGAGAGAATCTTACTTGAAGAAGATGCAGCGATTGCACCAATTTACCAACGTGGTATGACACGTTTATGGCAGCCTTATGTACAAAACGTACACATGCACAACTTTGGACCTGACTTTAGCTATAAGTGGGCATACATTAGCAAATAATTTTCAATAGAATAACTTTTCGAAATTATTCTAATATAAGAATTAACCTTTAAATATTTAGAAAGAGAGAGTATATTAGTTGTATATACTCTCTCTTTCCCTGTAAAGGAATTGTCTAACTTTAATGAATTTTGAGAATGAATGCGTTCTCATTACATCTTACAGGAGGTGCAAATATGGCTAAGTATTTGTTACAACGTTTTATCTATATGTTTATCACACTATTTCTAATTGCTTCGCTTACTTTCTTCTTAATGAAACTTATGCCTGGTACTCCTTTTACGATGCAAGATAAGCTTACGGAAGCACAACGAACTATTCTTTTACAGAAGTATGGATTAGATGATCCAGTACCTGTTCAATATGCAAAGTACATGCTTAACCTTGCAAAAGGAGACTTAGGAATTTCCTTTCAATATGACAACCGAAGCGTGACGGAAATAATAAAAGCACGTATCGGCCCATCTGCTCAACTTGGTTTTCAAGCTATGTTAGTAGGTACAATAATAGGAATATTGCTCGGAATTGTCGCAGCACTAAATAAAAATACTTGGATAGATTATGGTGCAACCGTTATTGCTGTACTTGGTAAATCTATTCCATCATTCGTGTTTGCAGGGTTGTTGCAATATTACATTGCAGTTCAGTTAGGATGGTTTCCGGTTGCATTTTGGAGAGGGCCAGAGTATACCGTTTTACCAACCGTTGCATTAGCAATTTTTCCAATTGCGATTGCAGCGAGATTTATGAGAACAGAAATGATTGAAGTTTTAGGGTCTGATTACATTACACTTGCTAAAGCAAAAGGTGCTACGAAATTCGATATTGCCTTTAAGCATGCAACGAGAAATGCACTAATTCCGGTTGTAACCGTTTTAGGTCCATTAGCTGTAAGCTTAATGACAGGAACACTTGTGATAGAGAAGATATTCTCTGTACCAGGATTAGGGGAACAGTTCGTACGTTCTATTCAGGTAAATGATTACCCTGTTATTATGGGAACAACACTTTTGTTTGCAGCATTATTTATCTTTATCGTATTAGTAGTTGATATTCTATATGGAATTATTGACCCTCGTATTCGTTTAGCAGGAGGTAAGAAATAATGAAAAACAATTATGAAAAAATCAACAAAGACTTATTTCAACCAGCTGCTATCGATCCGAATAATAGTGAAAAAATATCTAAACCAAGCTTAACTTATTGGCAAACGGCATGGTTGCGTTTAAAGAAAAATATCGCCGCGATAACAGGTTTAATTATTATTGCTATCATTTTCTTACTAGCAATCTTTGGTCCATTTATGAATAGTTATGGATTTAATGACCAAGATGTTATGCGGGCAAATATGCCTCCTAAAATTCCTGTAATAGAGAATATGGGGATACTTGATGGGTCTAGAAACGGTGTAGATGTATATGAACAAAGAGGAGAAGAAGGTTACTTCTGGTTTGGTACAGATGGACTTGGACGTGATATTTGGACACGTGTTTGGACTGGTACTAGAATATCCCTTTACATCGCATTTTTAGCAGCTATTATTGATATGATTATTGGTGTTGCATATGGTGGAATTTCTGCTTACTATGGCGGAAGAGTGGATAACGTCATGCAACGTATTATTGAAGTATTAGTAGGTATACCAAACCTTGTTATTATCATCCTAATGTTACTGGTGATGGAACCCGGTATACTTGCCATAACCATAGCCCTTACGATAACCGGTTGGGTTGGTATGGCTCGTGTTGTACGTGGACAAACATTGAAACTGAAAAATCAAGAATTCGTACTTGCATCTAAAACTTTAGGTTCAGCCGATAGCAAAATTATTACAAAACATTTAATTCCAAATGTTGCTGGTGTTGTAATTATCAATACGATGTTTACTATTCCAAGTGCTATATTCTTTGAAGCATTTTTAAGTTTCATTGGTTTAGGATTACAAGCACCTCAAGTTTCTTTAGGTACACTAATTGAAGATGGATTCCAGTCGTTACAGATATTCCCGCACATTATGATTTTCCCAGCCATCATTATCAGTTTATTGATGATTGCGTTTAACTTATTAGCTGATGGAATGCGTGATGCACTAGATCCAAAAATGAAAGACTAAAGGTAGGTGAGAGAGTATGGAAAACATTTTAGAAGTTAAAAACTTGCATGTTTCTTTTGACACATTTGGTGGAGAAGTAAATGCAATTCGAGGAGTAAACTTTGAATTGCAAAAAGGTGAAACACTTGCCATTGTAGGAGAATCTGGTTCCGGAAAATCCGTAACGACGAAAACAATCATGAGGTTATTACCTGAAAACACTTCTAACATTAAAGAAGGTCAAATCTTATTCGATGGGAAAGATTTAGCTAAATTACCAGAATCACAAATGCAAAAGATACGTGGAAAAGATATATCAATGATCTTCCAAGATCCGATGACATCGTTAAATCCAACGATGACAGCGGGAAAGCAAATTATGGAAGGTATAATAAAACATCAAAATGCAAGTAAGTCTGCAGCAAAAGAAAAAGCAATCGACCTGCTTCGACTTGTTGGAATTCCAATGCCTGAGCAACGTTTCAAGCAATACCCTCATCAATTCTCTGGTGGAATGAGACAAAGGGTAGTTATCGCAATCGCTTTAGCATGTAACCCAAAAGTGTTAATTGCAGATGAACCAACAACTGCATTAGATGTGACAATTCAAGCTCAGATCTTAGATTTAATGAAAGATCTGCAGAAAAAAATTGAAACATCTATTATATTCATCACACATGATTTAGGTGTTGTAGCAAACGTTGCAGATCGTGTGGCTGTTATGTACGGTGGACAAATCATTGAAATGGGTACAGTGGACGAAATTTTCTATGACCCTCGTCACCCATATACATGGGGACTATTAAGTTCAATGCCGGATTTGGAACTAGCAGAAACGGAACTTTACGCAATTCCAGGTACACCACCTGATTTAACAAACCCACCAAAAGGAGATGCCTTCGCTCCACGTAACCAATTTGCAATGCAAATTGATTTAGAAATGGAGCCACCTATGTTCCAAGTTTCTAACACGCATTTTGCAAAAACGTGGTTACTACATGAAGATGCTCCTAAAGTGGAACCGCCGCTTGCAGTGCAAAAACGTCAAAGAAACATGCCTAATAACTTTGATAAGCCTGTGATGGTGAAGGACGGTGTTGTTAATGGCTAACCAAGAAAAGTTGTTAGAAATTCGCGATTTAAAGCAATATTTTAATGAGGGTAAACCAAATATGGTGAAAGCGGTTGATGGTCTTAACTTTGATATTTATCGTGGAGAAACATTAGGATTAGTTGGTGAATCTGGTTGTGGAAAATCAACAACCGGTAGAACAATTATCCGCCTTTATGACGCTACAGATGGCGAAGTGCTATATGAAGGTGAAAATGTTCATGGTAGAAAATCTAAAAAAGAATTGTTGAAATTCAACCGTAAAATGCAAATGATTTTCCAAGACCCTTATGCATCATTAAATCCTAGAATGTCTGTAACGGATATTATTGCTGAAGGTATCGACATTCATGGCTTAGCAAAAAATAAGCAAGAAAGACTACAAAGAGTTTATGACCTATTAGAGACAGTAGGTCTAAATAAAGAGCATGCTAATCGCTATCCACATGAATTTAGTGGTGGACAAAGGCAGCGTATTGGTATTGCACGTGCTCTAGCAGTTGAACCGGATTTCATTATTGCAGACGAGCCAATCTCTGCATTAGATGTTTCAATTCAAGCTCAAGTTGTTAACTTAATGAAAAAGTTACAAAAAGAAAAAGGTTTAACATACTTGTTTATCGCCCATGATCTCTCTATGGTTAAATACATTAGCGATCGAATCGGTGTTATGTATTTCGGTAAATTGGTGGAATTAACGACAAGTGAAGAGTTGTACAACAATCCAATACACCCGTACACTCAATCTTTATTATCAGCTATTCCACAACCAGATCCTGATACGGAAAGAAAGCGTAAACGTATTTCTTACGATCCGAATAGTCATGGTTACAGTAAAGACGATGCGGTGGAATTAAGAGAAGTGAAACCTGGACATTTTGTACTTTGTTCAGAAAGAGAATTCGAACTATACAAAGAGAAGTATACTAAATAATACATGACGATCTCATTTTATGGGGTCGTATTTTTTTTTGTAATATAATAATTATTTTACAATAAAATAGGAATATATACTATTATTAATTTAATATTAATTCTGAAAAGTAAATATATTAATTTACACTAATTGGTCATAAGATTTTTTGAAGAAATTTGATGAATTACATAAAATAATATCGAAATATGATTTATAATGAACATAAAGACAAGAATGGAATTGGGGGAAAAGAAATGAAAAAATGGTTATGGCTACTTGTGACGTCCTTATTAATTGCATCTTTCTTTAGTTCATCCGTTATGGCTAATGAAAAGAAGGAGATTGGAATACATTCAGTAAAAAAAGCATCTACAGTTCAAAAGGTACTACCAACAACTATCCCACGCTTTACATTCGAATCAGGATACAGTTTCGAATATCCAGATGCAGTAAGAGGAATATACGTAACAGGTCATTCAGCAGGTGGAGAAAGGTTTCAAACATTACTTCAATTGCTCGAAACTACTTCGTTAAATGCAATGGTAATTGATATTAAAGATGACCACGGCTATTTAACATATATACCAGATAGTGATTCCCCTTATATGGATATATCTAAACCATATATAAGAAATATCGAATCCATGATGAAAACGTTAGAGGAAAAACAAATCTATCCAATTGCACGTATTGTTGTATTTAAAGATACTGTATTAGCAAATAAAAGACCAGAACTCTCTTTTTTAGATAATGGAGAAGTATGGTTAAACAATAGAAAAGAAGCATTTGTTAGTCCATTTATGAAAGAAGTATGGGATTATAATATTGATATAGCAATCAAAGCCGCAAAATTAGGATTTCAGGAAATTCAATTTGACTATGTAAGGTTCCCAGAGGGCTTTGAAAGACGTGACGAACAACTTCAGTTCAGTTATGGAGATTACGAAAATTTAGATATGAATAACATTCAAAAAAGAGTGGAGTCTGTTACTAACTTTGTAGAGTACGCAAATCAAAGATTGGAGCCGTATGGTGTAGATGTATCTGTAGATATATTTGGCTATACTGCAACGTTACCAGAAGCACCTGGAATAGGACAAAACTTTACGAGAATCTCTGAACATGTAGATGTTATTTCTTCTATGATCTATCCTAGTCATTGGACTGCTTACTTCGGTATACCTAAACCGGATTTAGAACCGTATAGGCTTGTGGCTGAATATGCAAAATTCGAAAATCAGCGTCTCGATGAACTAGAAAACAGGCCAATCTCAAGGCCGTGGATTCAAGACTTTACAGCATCATGGTTAGGAAAAGGAAATTATATTCCATACGGTAAGAACGAAGTAGAAGCACAAATTCGAGCGTTAAATGAAAATGGTATCAATGAATTCTTATTATGGAATGCAGGTAACCGATACACAGAAGGTGTAAACTATAAGCCATTAGGTGATTAATTTTAAAAAGAGGTTGGCCAAATTTTAACGGCCAACCTCTTTTCATTATTTAGTTTTTCCACCAACACTGTTCCAGCCTTTTTGCATGTTAGCAGATTTATCAAAGCTTAATGTACGCGTTTTTCCGCCAAAAAACTTTTCTCCAATTCCGTTCGTTAAAACACCCATAAAAGCTGTTATTCCTATAATAAGTAATGCTACGATTGTAAAATCAATAAAATATTCAACCATTGGAACATCCCCTTTTCCTATGTAAAAGAAATTTCGTTACTTCTATTGTATGCTATGTTAAACAGAAAGGAAAGAGGGGATATTAACGATAAGTTTAGTACTTTTTTGTTATACTATTCATATACATATTGCGGAAAGGGTGTTGTACAAAAAATGAATTGGTATGAGAAACTAAATCAATATTTCCCTATTGAGGAAATGAAGTCAAAAGAACATATGGAATTGCTGCTAAAAGAAAAGGGTGAGATTTACCACAAAGATGAAGGTGAATATCATGTTCTTATGTATGCAGAATTAAATAATTTAATTTTTATCGATTACCTATTTGTCTCAAAAGATGCAAGAGGGCAAGGGCTAGGTCGCAAACTTATTGAAAAGCTAAAGAAAAAAGGTAAGCCGATTATATTGGAAGTGGAACCTGTTGATTATGAAGACACGGACACAGAGAAACGTTTGAAGTTTTATAAACGTGAGGGCTTTAAACATGCTTCTTCTATCGGTTACCAACGCCGCTCTCTAGCCACGAACGAAGTGAATCAAATGGAAATTCTTTATTGGTCACCAAACGATGAAGAGGAAGAAGTAATATATGAAGGTATGCGTAAAATGTACGAGCACATTCACACTTATAAAGATGTTGAGCTTTATGGCGAGCAGTATGATGATGTAGAGCAAGTGCTTTCCTTTGATGACTCGGAAAACAGTGGAGACAACATTTTAAAGAACATTTAAGAAGTGGCTATTTGCCTATACCATAAAGCCTTATCGTGATGGAAGGCGACTATTACAAATATAAAATAAGAAATAAGGAAATACTTTCATAGTCTTTATGAATGGGAATTTGGTCAGTATCTTTTATAGCCTCGATGAACGGTACTTTAATTAAAAAGCTAGTCAAAAGTACCTTTCGTTGACACGATGAACGTCACTTTGGTCAAGAAGTTAGTCAAAAGAACCTTTCATTGACACGATGAACGGCACTTTGGTCAAGAAGTTAGTCAAAAGAACCTTTCATTGACACGATGAACAGAACTTTGGTCAAGAAGTCTGCTAAAAGTACCTTTCATTGACACGATGAACGGCACTTTGGTCAAGAAGTTCGCTAAAAGTGCCTTTCATTTACATGATGAACGGCACTTTGGTCAAAAAGTTAGTCAAGAGTACCTTTCATAGCCTCGATGAACGGCACTTTGGTCAAGAAGTCTGCTAAAAGTACCTTTCATTTACACGATGAACGGCACTTTGGTCAAAAAGTTAGTCAAAAGAACCTTTCATTGACACTTTGAACGTCACTTTGGTCAAAAAGTTAGTCAAAAGAACCTTTCATAGCCTCGATGAACGTCACTTTGGTCAAAAAGTTAGTCAAAAGAACCTTTCATAGCCTCGATGAACGGCACTTTGGTCAAAAAGTTAGTCAAAAGAACCTTTCATAGCCTCGATGAACGGCACTTTGATCAAAAAGTTAGTCAAGAGTACCTTTCATTGACACGATGAACGGCACTTTGGTCAAAAAGTTAGTCAAGAGTACCTTTCATAGCCTCGATGAACGGCACTTTGGTCAAGAAGTCTGCTAAAAGAACCTTTCATTTTACATGATGAACGGCACTTTGGTCAGAAAGTTAGTCAAGAGTACCTTTCATAGCCACAATGAACGGCACTTTGGGAAAAGTGACTTTTAAAAGAATATTCATTTATCTTTAAATTGCATGATGAAAACACTTTGTATAGAAAAAATCACTTCATATAGTTATATGAAGTGATTTTTTCTTCAAATTCATTGAATTTATTGGAATTAAACGCTATTTCTTAATTATTTTTTAAGTACTCTTCATACTGTTCCACTAACAAGTTATGAATAACTAAGTACCCCTCATCATTCGGGTGAATATCGTCATCTGCAATGTGTGTTAGCTTTTTTTCTTTACCATTAAACCACTCATAAGGATTAACGATTATCGTATTTGAGTTAGCAAAAGTATTAATAAATTCATTAAACATAGGTGCAAACTTTTCGCCACTAGCTTTTAAATCGTGATTATCATAGTAAGGATTATACAAACCTAGTAAAATAACAACCGCATCACTATTTAATTCTTTTATTCTATTCATAATAGAACGATAGTTTTCCTCTAATAGAGACATTCTCAACGACAAAGCAACATCTCCAATGGTTGGATTCGCCCTTACCGTATTTATAAAGTCATTGCCGCCTATAGACATTGTAATAATATCAGCGTTTCTAATTCTGTTTTGTAGACCAATATCTGTCTCCAACATAAGTTGTAAACCAGCGGAAGACAATCCTGGAACACTATGATTTTCAACGTGAACCAATTGATCTTCTCGTAAATATTGCACAAACCTAGGCACAAAACCATGGATTCGTAAAAAGTTTATTTCAGAAGAACCATACCCTGCAGATAGAGAATCACCTAAAGCGATATATGTTACTGTAGTAGGTGTTTCAGCTTTTGCGGAAGGAAATAATAGAAAACTAGATAATATAAAAAAACAAATAACCATCCAATTTATGACTAATTTCATTGATAGAAGACCTCCCCTCGTCTCTTATAGAGAGGAAAACAAGCCTAACTGTTGCTTGTCTTCCTCGGTTCTAAATGGACGCATCCTCATGGTGTTTTGCTTTTCTTTTTTCTCTCCAGCTATCAAATAAGAAATAAACAACTGGTATAAATATTAATGTGATAACAGTAGCAAAACTTAAGCCAAACACGATAACTATTGCCATTGGTTGTTGAATTTCCATTCCTTCTCCAAACCCAAGAGTCAGTGGGATAAGCCCTAAAATTGTAGTTAAAGCGGTCATAAATATAGGTCTGATACGTGTTGGACCTGCAATTAAAATAGCTTCTAATGTGGATTTACCATCACGTTTTAATATATTTACATAATCTACAAAGACGATGGCATTATTAACGACTATCCCGGTTAGTATGAGCATTCCGACCAGTGATCCGACCCCTAACGGCTGTTGCGTAATTAATAACCCAGCCATAATGCCAATCACGGTTAGTGGAACAGCAAACATGATGATGAGTGGGTAAAAGTAAGATTCAAATTGTCCAGCCATAACCATATATACTAAAACAACCGCTAAAGCTAAAGCACCGCCAAGTTTGAAAAATGCATCGTTCATTTGCTCATCTTGACCGCCAAAAGAAATTTTATATTGGTTATTTGGTAAGTAAATGTTTTCACGAAGAGCCAGTTCAATATCATCAACGACGCTTCCTAAATCTCTCCCTACTATATCTGCATTTACCGTTATTTCACGTAAACGATTTGTACGAGTTATCTGTGTAGGACCTTGGCTTCTTTCAATGACAGCAACCGCTTTTAACGGTATGTTCTCACCAGTTGGTGTGCTAATTAATAAGTTCTCTAGTTGTTGAATAGAAGTGGTATACGTATCCTCTATCGCTAAACGGATATTTAATTCTTCACCATCACGCGCCATTCTACTTGCTACAATTCCACGAGTCGCATTAGAAACAGTAGAGGCAACTTGCGCCGTTCCAACACCAAATTGACTAGCCTTTACGCGATCAATTTGTACTGTGATTTCTGGATTACCTTCCGTAAAGTTGCTAGAAGGTTCCCGTACACCTTCTACTTCAGAAATTATTTCTATCGTATGGTCTGCTATATCCTTTAATGTAGTTAAATCCGGACCTGTAATACTTAATGAGACAGGGTTTTGTGAAAATCCACTATCACCAGAAGATATTCGGATCTCTGCACCAGGAATATTCGCTAGACGTTGTCTTATATCATCTGCAACTTGTGCATCTGACCGATTTCTATCATTAATAGGTACTAATAATATACTGTAATTAGCTCTGTTCGTTTGTGTACCAGCAGCAACAGAGAAGTTATCTGCACCACCAACAGTAACAAACGCTAAATCAATTTCAGCAATATCTCGAATGCGTTCGTCTATATCTTCCATTACACCATATGTTGCATCAACGGAACTGCCCTCTGGTAACCTAGCTGTTATAGATAAAAAGCTTTGGTCTTGTTGTGGCAAAAATTCTTTCCCAAGAAGCGGATAGCCGAGTAAGGAGATAGCAAAAAGTAATAACACTAAAGATGCTGTTTTCTTCGGATGTCTTAATACGCGTTCCAATACTCCCCGATACCATGAAGTAAAAACTCCAAACCTTTCTTCAAAACGCGAAGATTTATCATTTACTTTTAATAGTAAAGAAGAAAATAAAGGTACAATAATTAATGCTGTAAACAGTGAAGCAAATAATGAAAAGGATATTACTAATGCAAGTGGTTTAAACAATTGAGCAGCTAAACCATCAACAAAAACAATAGGTAAAAATACGATAATAGTTGTCAATGTCGATGCTACAATTGCAGGGCCAACTTCAGCTGTTCCTTTTATTGCCGCATCTTTTAGGGATTCCCCTTTTTGCCTTAGTCGGTAAATATTTTCTAAAATTACAATTGCATTATCGACCATCATACCAATTCCAAGTGCGAGACCACCAAGTGTTAACAAGTTTAACGTTTGCCCACTAAAATACATGAAAATGAATGTAGTAACGATGGAAATTGGAATGGAGAATCCAATAATTAATGTACTGCGGAAATTTCTTAAAAATAAATAAAGAACAAGAGCTGCAAGTATACTACCAACAATCATATTAGTCGTAACAGCTCGAATGGACTTTTCAATAAAGTCACTTTGATCAAAAATTGTTTTAATTTCTACCCCATCAGGGAGTGTCTTTTTAATTTCTTCTATTTTTCGATCAATATTGTTAGCAACCGTTACAGTATTACTACCAGACTGCTTTAAAATAGACATCCCAACAGCTGGCTCGCCATTTAAATAACTAAGCTGTGTTGTAGGTTCTAATGTTTCCCTAACATCTCCTAGTTGCTCTAAAGGCACAACACCGTTACGCGTTGGAATTGGTAAGCTTCTAATATCAAAGATAGATTCATATTCACCTGTGATTCGGATAGGTAGATTTTGATTCCTGTCCGTTAACGAACCGCCTGGTAAATTTAAATTTTCAGATGCGATAATTTGCTGAAGCTGATCTAACGAAATGCCATAAGAATTCAACGTTTTTGGGTCTAACGTAATTCTAATTTCATTCTCAGCGCCACCTTCAACTGTTATCGAAGCGATTCCATCTACACTATTTAATTGAGGTTGAATTTCTTGTTCTGCAAGTTGCTTCGCTTTTGTCATTTCTCCGGATGGATCTGTTATAGCTAATTGTACAATTGGTAAGTCGCTTGGATTAAAGCGTAATACTCTTGGCATATTAGCTCCTGGTGGTAAAAAATCTCTCACAGAATCTATCCGATCTCGAATATCAAGTGATGCAAAGTCCATGTTCGTACCCCATGTAAATGCGACAAGAACGAGGGAACCACCTGTTCTAGAAATAGAAGTAACGGATTCAACATTTGGCAAAGTTCCCATTGCATTTTCAATAGGACCTGAAATTAAATTTTCAATTTCTTCTGGACCAGCTCCCTCATATGTTGTCGTAACTGCAACAATAGGGAAGGTTAATTCAGGGAATAAATCTACGGGCATACCCCGCATACTTACAGCTCCAAGAATAAGCATCAATACGATAACCATTGACATAGCAATGGGACGTAATACAGATAATTTAGCGATATTCATTAGTCTCGATCACTTTCTTGAATTAATATTTCAACACCATCTTTTAATCTTTCTTTTCCATTCAAAGCTACAGTGTCATTTATAGATAAACCTTCAAGTACTTGAACTACTTCATCATCTCTAAAACCTAATAGTACGTTTTGGCGTACTGCTTTTTCACCTTCAATGAGAAATACATAAGGATCATTTTCTTCATATAAAATAGCTTCTACAGGAACGACTGTTTCCGATTCAAGCTCATCAATGTTTACAAAAGCTGTTGCTCTCATTCCGCCAAGTATATCCCTATCGGTATTGCTAATACGAATAGTAACGGTAAACATATTAGTTTGCATATCTACAGTTGGTGAAACAATATCAATTTCGGAAGAGAAAGGTTCACTTATACCTTCAAAAATTACAGTAGCTTTTTGGCCACTTTTTACTTTACTAACTTGATAACTATTCACAGCAAAAGTTGCATCAATCGTATTTAGTTGAATTATGGTCGCAACAGGTAATTGTGGTGTAGCAATCCCATCTTCTACTACATTTAAATCAGCAACAACTCCATCAATTGGACTCGTTATTTTTGTCAGATCTGCTAACTGTTCCGCTTGTTTTAATCCATTCCTTGCTTGTTGTAATTGTACTTCTAGTTCAGCTGTATTAAAGGAAGGGATTTGTTGCAGTTGGCTAGCGGCAGTTGCAAGTTGCGCTTGTTTTATCATGACATCGACAGTGCTTTGGATTAAATCTAAAGAAGTAACAGCACCTGTTTCGACACCTTCTAATAAACTTTGTGATTTTTGTAAAGAAAGGTTTAATTCCTCTTGTAATTTGGGTATATCAGCAATAGAAGCTTGATTTTGTGCCGCTTTTTCTACTTCTTTCATTTTAGAAAGAGCATTTTCTAACTCGTTTATTGCGTTTTTTGCTTGTTTCACTTGTTCGTCTGCAGCTTGTGAATCAAGCGTAACGATTAATTGACCTTTTGAAACAGTGTCGCCAATTCTTACATGGACTTTTTCTACGGTGAGGGGGGAAGTTGTAACAAGTGGTACTTGAACGCTAGGTAGAGCTGTACCAGTAAGCTCAATCGTATTACTTATCGTTTTTTCAGAAACAGTTGCTACTGTTATTGGAATTTTGTTATTTTCCGTACTTTGGCTTGTTATTTCTTTCTGAGAACAAGCAGTAAAAAACATAAGAATTATAAATAGGAGTGCAAGTTGCCAATACTTATTCAAAAAAATCACCTCTTCATTATCATGTCTAAATATTAAGCTATCATGTATTGATTATCGGTACAAATAGGAACTAGTTAAGAAGGTTCAAATTGTTACTAAATTGTGAACTTTTTATATGGATGAAACTTTTTTTGTAACAATTCGTCTATATGTATATGGAAGAGGCAATGGGTGTTAAGTGAGTTCAGATTGTTACGTATATCTTTAGTATTAAATTACTACTTAAACATAGGGTCTTAACTAGCTTGTAACAATGTTGACACATGTCTAACTTCTAAAATCCTATATTCAAGATGTTTATTTTCGTGTATAATAATTATAGGAATTACTTCTTTATAGTAATTTCAAACTGAAAGCCATTCACCATTAGATTAGTGGACAGCTAACAGCTAACAGCTGACAAAAGCAAATGGAACTGATTATTATTAAATTATAAATATAATATAACGATGTATGGCGAGCAGCCATCCTACATTCGAGTCACACCATTGCTTAAACATTTATACTAGTTAAAGGAGAGGAAAAGTTCATGGTAACGGTATATACATCTCCAAGTTGTACTTCATGTCGTAAGGCGAAAAATTGGTTAGAGGAAAATGATATTCCATACGTGGAAAGAAATATTTTCTCAGAGTCACTATCTATAGATGAAATTAAGGAAATCTTAAGAATGACAGAAGAGGGGACAGATGAGATTATCTCTACCCGATCAAAGATTTTCCAAAAATTAAATATTAATGTAGAGTCAATGCCTTTGCAAGAGCTTTACAAAGTGATAAAAGAACATCCTGGTTTATTAAGAAGACCAATTATTATAGACGAAAAAAGATTACAAGTTGGATACAACGAAGACGAAATCCGTCGCTTCTTACCAAGAAAAGTACGTACGTATCAACTACGTCAAGCACAGAAGTTAGTAAACGGATAATAATTTAATAGGTCAATTTCCATAGAGGCTAGTAGCTACTAGCCTAAGGAAATTGACCTGTTTTTGTTTTCTATCTATTAGCTGTGTTAATGGTTAGTGTTGATTTATAAACACTTTCCTGTTGATTTCCGTGCAAGGCTGAGACTCCTGCGGGAAAAGCGTGGAACGGGAGACCCCACAGGCGCTTGCGCCGAGGAGGCTCCCTGCGCCACGAAAAGTGATAGCGGCTCGTTCAGCTCCGATAGGTATAAGACAGGGACAGCTTGAGGGTGTTTTTGCCCTCGAGATGGCCATGACTTATACTCGAGGAGCTACTTGACCTAGACACGCCCACGGAAAGCGAAGACTTGCACGGAAATCAACGGTGATCTTTAACACAACCTATCTATTAAACCGATGAACTGGTTTTCGGACCCGAAAATTTTTGGACTAAAACAAACGATAATACGAATAGGATAGTCAAAAACGGAAATAGTTCTTTTAAACTAGGTAAGAATACAACATGTTGTATCATTGGCTCATTCATCATCATTTTCCCAGCAGTAAAAGCCAAAATGGCTGCACCAATATAAACAATAATAGGATACCTTTCCATTAAATAAAGGATGATTTTACTACCCCAAACGATAATCGGGATAGAAAATAGAAGACCAATCACAACTAATTTAAATTGACCGTGAGCAGCACCAGCAACCGCCATTACATTATCAACACCCATTATAATATCTGCAATGACAACTGTTTTAATTGCCGCCAATAGAGAAGTACTTCCTCTTATTTCTACGGAATCGGACTGTTTTTTTATCAACCCTATAGCAATATAAATTAGTAAAACTCCACCAACAAACTGTAAGAAAGGAATAGAAAGTAAATATACTGCGACTACAGTTAATAGGACGCGACAAAC
This sequence comes from Bacillus sp. FJAT-45066, assembly GCF_002335755.1. Taxonomy (NCBI): domain Bacteria; kingdom Bacillati; phylum Bacillota; class Bacilli; order Caryophanales; family Bacillaceae; genus Bacillus; species Bacillus sp. FJAT-45066. Next base: position 1,988,845 of record NZ_NISQ01000001.1, on the reverse strand, counting down.
TACAGCCAGTAGCGTTCCTATAATAATCGCCTTATTTCGGTGCTTATCGGGTAAATTACGACAAGCCATGGCGATTAGTATTGCGTTATCCCCACCAAGAACAATATCAATGCCAATTATTATTAATATAGATGTAATTAATTCAAATTCCACACAATCGCTCCCTCTTGTCCCATTCTTAACTAAATATAGTGAGGGCTGTTCAATATTATGACTAGATTTTTATCAATAATAAAGAATTGGTACTAAGAAAATAAATTTATATTACTAATCGTTGTTGTTAGCACGAGGCGTGAGACTCCTCGAAAATGCTACCGCATTTCCTTCGTGCGATGATTCGCTGCCGAAGCCTTCCTTGTCCTGCGGGAGAAGTGTGTCAAGGGAGACCCCAAAGGCGCCACGCGCCGAGGATGCTCCCGAGAGCCAAGAAATGTGGAAGCGGCTCGTACATCTCCGACAAGCATAAGTCAGTGGTAGCTTGAGGGCGCTATTTGCCCTCTAGATGGCCATGGCTTATAACTCGAGGAGTTAGAGCGGCTAGAACTAGACAAACCCGCGGAAAGCGAGCGCCTCGTGCTGACAACAACAGTTAGAACTTTATAAAACACTTTCAGGTGAGGTTTATCATAAGAGTAAAAAAGATAAATACAATTTGTTAAAGTTTCAGTCATATTATGCTATAATAATAAATTAAACCAGTTTAAAACAAGCTGTATAAAGGGTAATTTTTAAGGTATAGTAGGCGAATGAGGTTTTTTTAAAAAATGAGTTTTTTTATTTCCATTCTTCTATCCTTTATCATAAAATAAGAGTACAAGGTTAGCTTCTGTGCATATGTTATAGGTTTATAGCGTTTGCTAATTGGATACATTGATAAGCATATATTTAATTAAATGGAGGTCCCTTCCTAAACAATAAATATGGAAATGAGAAGCAGTTAATTAGGAAGCAATAACGGCTTACTTACAAAACCTTAGGGGAACGCAACGCTAATCATTTACCTAATAAATATAGAAGGGAGTTGTTAATGATGGAGATAGAACGTATTAATGATCATACTGTAAAATTTTACATTTCGTATGGCGATATAGAAGAGCGTGGATTTGACCGGGAAGAAATTTGGTATAACCGGGAAAGAAGTGAAGAATTGTTTTGGGAAATGATGGATGAAGCTCATGATGAGGAGGATTTTACCATTGATGGGCCGCTTTGGATTCAAGTGCAAGCGTTAGATAAAGGGTTAGAAATAATCGTTACGCTCGCTCAACTTTCTAAAGATGGTAAAAACTTTGAGGTTCCAGTTTCAGACGATAAAAAAATTGATATACCAGTAGATGAAAGAATTGAATCTCTATTAGACCAGCATTTTAACCCTTCCAAGAATTCTTCACCTAAAGAAGAGACAGTCGAAACGGAAGAAGATATGCTTCAGTTTATGATTAAGTTCAAAGATTTAGAGGATGTTATTTCTGTTTCCCATCTTTTAAAAGCAAGAGAAAATATAACAAACTCACTCTATTTCTTCGAAAAAAAATATTACCTCTATGTTGATTTCTCTTCTGAACATTATTCAGATGAAGATATTGATAATGTGTTAAGCATATTATTAGAGCACGGGGAAGAAACGCAAATGACAATTCATCGTCTAGCTGAATATGGTGCGGCTGTAAGTGAAGATAACGCGATGGCAGAAATAGCTAGTCATTTCTCTTTATAATGACATATTCACGAATAATATGTCCTAAATGGTAAAGCCGATTTCATACTGGTGAAATCGGCTTTTATTTCGATTGTGCTTGTCATACTTATGCATCTCGTACTTATGGACCGTAATTTAAGATGTTTTAGGAGTTGAACTTCGTTTGAAAAATACAATACGCGTAGCCATGTTCTTATTAATACTATTAATTATTATCTATGTTACGAAAAGTTTTTGGGAAGGATGGATACTTGGTGTTGTATCCATGTTATTTACTCTTTCGGTCTTGTTTATTGCTTTTTTGATTTTTATGGAAAATCGACACCCAACAAGAACATTAACATGGCTTGTTGTTTTAGGTAGTTTTCCTGTCCTAGGGTTTATTTTTTATATGTTATTCGGGCGCAATGTACGGAAAAGACGTCTATTTTATAAAAAGGCTTTAATGGATAGACAAACGGCACAAAAAATTGAAGGTGAACGAAGCTACACAGAAGAAGAAATGCTGTCGTTAGGTGATGGGCATCGAACGATGTTTCAACTAGCAACAAATATTGGTAGAAGTCCAATCTCTTTTTCGACAGATACGGAAGTTTTGACAGATGGAGAAGAGACCTTCAGTAAAATTTTAGAAGAACTAGAAAAAGCGACTCATCATATACATCTCGTATACTACATCGTAAGACATGATGAAATTGGTACGAAGATAAAGGATGTATTAATAGAAAAAGCGAAGAGCGGGGTAAATGTAAGGTTTTTGTATGATGCTGTGGGAAGTTGGACCCTTTCTAAAAAATATATAAGAGATTTAAGGGATGCTGGTGTAGAAACTATACCTTTTTCTCCAGTTAGACTACCTTTTTTCAATAATAAAATAAACTTTCGTAATCACCGGAAAATTATTGTTATAGACGGTACAGTTGGTTTTGTTGGTGGGTTAAACGTCGGGGACGAGTATTTAGGTAAAAATGAGTATTTTGGATTTTGGAGGGACACCCACCTTTTAGTAAAGGGAGAGGCAGTAAGGACACTTCAGTTAATCTTTTTACAAGATTGGTATTACATGACAGAGCAATCGCTGTTAACACAAAGCTACTTATCCCCTAACTTATCTGAACATAGAAATTACGGCGGAGTACAGATGATTGCAGGTGGACCAGATCAAGAATGGGAAGTTATAAAAAGTTTATTTTTCTCAATGATTACATCTGCTCGTAAGTCTATTTGGATTGCTTCTCCATACTTTGTACCCGATGATGATATTTTTACTGCCTTAAAAGTGGCTGCCTTAAGCGGTGTCGACGTAAAAGTACTTATTCCTAACAGACCAGATAAAAAAATAGTATTTTACGCTTCCAGGTCTTACTTTCCAGAAATGTTAGCGGCAGGTGTGAAAATTTTTGAATATGAAAAAGGATTTTTACATGCAAAAATCGTAATAGTAGATGAAGAAGTGGCTTCGATTGGAACAGCTAACATGGATATGAGAAGTTTCCATTTGAACTTTGAAGTAAATGCGTTTCTTTACCATACAGAAAGTTTAAAGAAACTAGTATCAGACTATGAAAATGACTTGCTTACTTCCAAACCGTTAGTGAAGGAAGTTTTTGAAAACAGACCGTTTCACCATAAAGTGTTTGAGTCATTATCAAGACTACTTTCCCCTTTACTTTAGAAATTCCCCCTTTTTACATTATTAAATAATTCTAATGTAGAAAGGGGTTTTTCCTATATATTTAAAGCATGAAAGGAGATTGCTATGTTTGTAGCAAAAAGAAAGAATGGAGAGTTTGTTACATTGCTTTACGGAAAAAAAGAAGATGTTATGGAGTTAAAAAAAGTAGAAAGGTTCTATTGTCCAGCTTGCAACAGCGAAGTTATTCCGAAGCTTGGTGAGATAGTGAGATATCATTTTGCACATGTTCGCAAAGAATGTTCCACATCTTCAGAAAGTGAATCACTGTATCATTTAGAAGGAAAAAGAAAGTTGTACGAACTGTTACAAAATACTGGTGAGGTCTCCATTGAACATTACATAAAAGAAACGAATCAGCGAGTGGACCTATTGTTTAAAAAAGAGGAGAAAACATTTGCGATAGAATTTCAATGCTCTAACCTATCAATTGCTGACCTTCAGAAAAGAACATTATTATATGAATCCCAAAATTTAATTCCAGTATGGATACTCTCAAAAAAACGTTTTCGCTCTCTGTATACACTATCCTCGATTAATACTACAAATTGGCTTTTTCTACAAAAGAATAACTATCTAAAATTTCCTTATATTATTTGTTTTTGTCCAGTAGAAACTGTATTTTATTACCTTTTTCCTTTTTACCCGTTTTCGAGTCAAAAAACCTTTATTACTATTTATAAAAGTAAACAGTTGATTGTAGATAATTTCTCTAATACGCCTTCGTTACCAGATTGGAAAACAAAATGGCTACAATATAAAAGAAATTGGCGTTATGAATATTGTTTGTATCGTAATCTCATTCATTTGAAGAATTTTTGTTACGGAAAATATGGTGTCCCACTTTCTGAAATTCCGGCGGTCATTGGCATACCTGTAAGAGAACAGTATGTAATAGAAACCCCATTAATAGAATGGCAAACATATATATATTTTAGTTGCATTCATAGAACACCAGTAGGCTCTACGGTATCATTTACATCGATTTATAATCATTTCTTAAAGCTAATTCACTTCAAGAAAGTCAAGCTTCGATCCCTTCCATTAATAAAAGAGATGAACATATCAAACCCAATTAAAAGTTATTTGAATACTTTATGTGGTTTAGGAATTTTAGAGGAAGTAAGTACTGGTATTTACGAAAAGAAAGAAAACCCTATTACTCCTAGAACAATTGATCAAGCGATCAAAGAAGATAAAATGGTTTTAAGCAGAATAACACTCTCGTTTTAAAGCAAGTAAATTCATGATGGAAAAGAAAAAGGATATAATAGGTTTGTGACGAATAGAGTATAGTATGTTTTCTGTACTTAGGGACTTTCTGTTTCCCTAAGTACAATTCAAGTTCGTTCAATTTTTACTTTTAAGTAATTTAAGTTGAACGAAAAATGAAAATTTAATGGAGGGATCAACATGGCAGAAACAGCTGTAAAAAAACTACAAGAACGAAAAGATATTGCAGTAGATGATACATGGAGATTAGAAGATATTTTTTCATCTGACCAAGAGTGGGAAAAAGAATTTGAAGATGTAAAAAATATGATTGGAAAAATAAACGAATTCCAAGGAAAACTTTCTTCTTCAGCAAACGATTTATTTGAGGCATTACAATATCAAGATAGCATTTCGAGTCGCCTTGGAAAGTTATATACATATGCTCATATGCGCTACGATCAAGACACAACAAATTCCTTTTATCAAGGATTAAATGACAGAGCTTCTAACCTTTATACACAAGTGGCTAGTGCTTTATCATTTATCGTTCCTGAAATTCTTTCTATGGAAGAAGAAAAACTGTCTAGTTTTTTACAAGAAAAAGAAGAATTACAATTATACAAACATGCACTTGAAGAAATTAACTTGCAACGTCCACACGTTCTTTCTGCAAAAGAAGAAGCGTTATTAGCACAAGCATCAGAAGTGATGGCAGCTCCTTCTACGACATTTGGAATGTTAAACAATGCTGACTTAACATTCCCATCTGTTAAAGATGAGAATGGAGAGGAAACAGAAATTACGCACGGTCGTTACATTCGCTTTTTAGAAAGTGAAAATGGACAGGTAAGAGAAGATGCATTTAAAGCTGTATATGAAACATATGGTAAGTACAAAAATACTTTCTCTAGTACGCTTGGTGGTGCAGTGAAGAAAGATAATTTCAATGCAAAAGTTCGTAATTACAACTCTGCTCGCCATGCTGCATTAAGCAACAACAACATCCCTGAGTCTGTATATGACAACTTAGTAGAAACGGTAAATAAAAATTTACACTTGCTTCACCGTTATATAGATTTACGTAAAAAAGTTCTAGGCGTTGATGAGTTACACATGTATGACCTTTATACTCCACTGGTTAAAGATGCGAACATGAAAGTTTCCTATGAACAAGCTCAAGAATATTTATTAAAAGGGCTAGCACCACTTGGTCAAGAATATTTAGATATCGTAAAAGAAGGTTTCGACAATCGTTGGGTTGACGTGCATGAAAACAAAGGAAAACGTTCAGGTGCCTATTCATCTGGAACATTTGGAACAAATCCATATATCTTAATGAACTGGCAAGATAATGTAAATAATTTATTTACGTTAGCACATGAGTTTGGACACTCAGTACACAGTTACTATACGAGAAAAACTCAGCCATATCCTTACGGAAACTACTCTATTTTTGTAGCAGAAGTTGCGTCCACTTGTAATGAAGCGTTATTAAACGATTACTTATTAAAAACAATTGATGATGAGAAAAAACAACTATACTTGCTAAACCATTACTTAGAAGGTTTCCGAGGTACAGTATTCCGTCAAACAATGTTTGCTGAATTTGAACATAAGATTCACATGTTAGCTCAAGAAGGTCAAGCGTTGACAGCAGATTTATTAACGGAAACGTATTATGAGTTGAATAAAAAATACTTCGGTGAGAATATTCATATTGATAAAGAAATTGGTTTAGAGTGGGCAAGAATTCCTCATTTCTATTACAATTACTACGTATATCAATATGCAACAGGATATAGTGCAGCAACTGCATTAAGTAAGCAAATTCTTGAAGAAGGTACACCTGCAGTTGAAAGGTATTTAGAATTCTTAAAAGCAGGAAGCTCTGACTATCCAATCGAAGTATTGAAAAAAGCTGGAGTAGATATGACACAAAGTACACCGATTGAAGAAGCATGTAAAGTATTCGAAGAAAAACTAATCGAAATGGAAAACCTACTTTCATAAACAAACAAGAAGCTGGCTACATATGTAGTCAGCTTTTCTTATTTAAACCCCCTAAATTGCTGGCGGTAGTTCATATGGGCAATTAGAAGAAACAAGGAGATAAATAGTAAGGGAGACGTAAGGACCAATGGATAAACTTTCATTAGCCCTAAAATATTTACAATAAAAGATAAAATAATAAATCCAATAATGCTAGGGAAAATCCAGCTTCTCAAGTTATTCATTTTCACCTACTCCTTCATAAATCATGCTCTATTCTAAATTTATGCAAGTTGTCCTTATAACATTATAAAATCTTTTAATAGGAACTTTTTTGTGACAAAGTTGTGAAATGAAGAAAAAACCACTTGTCAAAGTTCGACAAAATCTGATATATTAATAACGTGAAACGATTCACATACAAACATATACCCCTTTGTTTGACCGTGAAAAATTTCTCCCATCCCCTTTGTTGTCTATAAGACAATAGAAAAAGCCTTAGGTCTATGACCTAAGGCTTTTTTAATTGTTTGGCTATGTTAAGTACCCTGTTGTTTTCCCGCGAGAAATAAGCCGCGGTCATCGATAAAGTTCATATCGGTTAAGGAAAAAGAAGAAAATGAACTTGATAAGGTAGATGAAGTTCATTTTGGTTAAGGAAAAAGAAGAAAATAAACTTGATAAGACTAATGAAGTGCATTTCTGTTAAAGAAAAGAAGAAAATGAACTCGATAAGGTCGATGAAGTTCATTTTGGTTAAGGAAAAAGAAGAAAATAAACTTGATAAGGCTAATGAAGTGCATTTCTGTTAAGGAAAAAGAAGAAAATAAACTTGATAAGGCTGATGAAGTTCATTTCGGTTAAGGAAAAGAAGAAAATGAACTTGATAAGGTCAATGAAGTTCAATTTCTTCTTTTAATTTCCAATATAACGCCAGAACGTACCATACTTTACTGGAACTTTTTCTACTTTTTGTTGAATTAATAATTTCTTCATTTCTTTTTCTACGATAGGTTCCGTTGTGTTGTATACAACAGCAATTTCTTTCGTAGCAACAAACGAAAATTGCATTAAAAACTCCTCAAGAGAAGGAAGGTCAGCTGGATTTAGTGAAGCACCTATCATATCTTGCAAAATTTCAACATACACGTCATAGGAATGATAGCCAGAAACTTTTATACCTTCCGCTTCAATATTTTCGTTAAAGAAAACTAAAGAAGGTATTTCACTAACATCCATTTCTTTTGTAATTTTCATATCACATTGCAACGCTTTTGTTGCACTTTCCGATTTAAGGTCTCTTGAAAATTCCTTTATATCTAATTTCACAGATTTCGCACACTCTTTAAGAACACTCACATTTGTAATGTCTTGTTTTTCTAAAAATAAAACTTCCTGCAGTTTTCGTAAATACTTTATCCCTGCACGTCTTCCTTGCAACTCTGCCGCTTTAATAGCTACAGAGGCAATATAAGGAGAAGCTATCGGATTTTCTATCCAAATAGTGCCATCACAAGACATTCCTGAACGGTTTGCGGTTGTTTCCCAAACTTTTGCCATGGAAGCCGCATGATGTTTTTTTGTTAAATTAATATTTGCGAGGCAACCACTTACAACATGTTTAATAGTAAAATATTGCCCGTACTCCATCTGTAATTTCTTTAAAGCAGGTTCTAATGCCCAACATTCTGGACATAACGGATCAATGAATAAGTAAATTTCAATCGGCTTATTTGTTGTATGCCTAATTGCATTTAAGTAAAAGAGTTGCTTATCATTACAATTCACGTTGATCTTCCTTTTCTTCTGGTTGATCCGGTGTATTTATCATATGCTGAGCAGTTAATACTAACCTCGCAAAAAATTCTTCGCGATGTGGCCCAGATAAATCTATTTCATCCATCGCTTCGTTCATACACTTTATCCAAGCCTGGGCTCTCTTCGGTGTAATGTCAAAAGGCATATGTCTTGCGCGTAACATTGGATGTCCATGCTCCGAAGTATATAGGCTTGGCCCACCTAAATATTGAGTAAGAAACTGCTTTTGTTTTCTAGCTGTTTCCGTCAAATCATCTGGGAAAATCGGAGCTAAATCAGGATGCTGACTAACTTTTGTGTAAAAAGCATCAACTAACTTATGAATAACGGGTTCTCCACCAATTGCGTCAAAAGGTGACGTTATATTATTGACCATAGTAAGAACTCCTTTAACAGAAAATATATTAGCACCATGAAAATGAATGCTGTCTAAACTTATCTAAACTTTATTTTATAATGACTATGTTTCTTATATTGTAGCAATGACGTTATTATATCTCAAATGATACGATTTAAACTTGGTTTCGTGGCACCATTTCCAAAATAAAAAGGCTGTCCAGATATACCTTCTGTACAAGCCCATTGTTGGTAAAAAAAGCGATGCCGGTGGTATGTTACGCTTAGCGAGACATCGCACGAAGAAAATGTGGAAGCATTTTCGAGGAGTCGTCCATACCACCGGCACTTTAAATCCGGTTTTTATAACTTTCAGTATTAGAAAATACTACTCAACTACTTTAACCAATTAGCTATAGTAACTTCCCATGACTTTTTGGACATAGTTAGTTGTTTCTTTAAAAGGAGGTATTCCATTATACTTGTCGACATTACCTGGCCCTGCATTATAAGCTGCCAGTGCCAGCGTGATGTTTCCGTCATAACGATTTAGCATTTGCTTAATATATTTAGTTCCACCCATAATGTTTTGCCACGGATCATATGCGTCTGTTACACCAAGACCTTTAGCTGTTCTCGGCATTAACTGCATTAACCCCATTGCACCAGCATGACTTGTTGCATTTTCTTTGAAGCTAGACTCATGTTGTATGATAGAACGGATAAGTTTTGCATCAACACCATATTTCATAGAAGCTTCCTCAATAATTTGATCAAAACTTGAACTAGTTAAAGGTTTTGTCGTTTGAGGAGAAGAAAGAACTTCAATATTTGTAAGAAAATTTGATGACATACTTGCAGAGTTCAAGGGAAAAGAATTCATTGATAATGGCAAACTATTATTTAATCCTTTTTGCTGAATAGTAGAGCCATTTCCGTCTAATACTTGTTGTAAAATAGTTGCAAAGGATGAGAATGGACTAGTCATACTCGACGAAGGTTGCTTTTGAAAGCTCTGCAAAGCTTGAATCTCCATCATAGTTCGGAGTTGGTCTGTCTTCATATTTCGTTCATCCTTCCATCACTAATTTTTTTTATCATAAAATCGAACAATTTTATTTTTTGTTTCTCGAGTCGGGATTTTTTGCTGTTCTAATAATTGCTTAAACTGACCTTGTCCAATTTCGTAATTAGAAACTTCGAACTCTAATTCATAATCCACAACATTTAAATACTCAGATTTGTCCAAAACTAACAATCCACTCTGATAATCTGTTTCAAATCGATGTGTCGTTAAGGAGCCAAAATATGTTATGGAGCTTCCGTTCACTTGCAGTTCATCTTTTAAAATAGAACTAATATACCCAACAGGAATACTATGGCCATTTATAACCGCTGTCATTTGCTCTGTGTTTATTTTTTGATGTGTTTCTAATAGGCCGTCACCTTTAGGCTGCTTTAGTGTTAATGTATACGCTCCCTTTTTTTCACGAATACGTAAGGCACATCCATGTGATTTTAACTGAAAATCGTCTGTATCTAAATAATGGTTTATTTGCTTAACAGGAGCTTCTTCATGTAAGTTAAAAGTGTGAAGTAACCGCTCATATTCTTCTTTGTTTAATAAATTTTTGAACTCTATTTCTATTTCTTGATTTCTCTCCATCAATACAATACCTCTTTCTAACTTAATACATGATTGTATTACTAGTTGTACACGATAAGTATAATTCTATTATTACTATATTTCTTTAAGATATCAATGGATTTTGAAAGGGAAATTTTTATGAGGTTGCTGTATATTATGTTAAAATAAAACTGGAATGAAAGGTTGGAAGGAGATACATATGCAAAAGAAAATTAATATTACACATACATCATGGAATGAACATCAACTATTGTTACATGCTGATCCTGTTACTTTTTCGTTAAAAGAAGTAGAAGCGAGCAACCAAATGCTTGTCGACTCCGATCATCTAGCGTTTATCTATAAGTTAGAAACTCCAACAGAATTTATTCATGTTAGCATTGGAGCAGATCACTGGACTGATTTGAAGAAAGCGTTGGATGAAAAAAAAGCAATCGTATTAGTTATTGAAAACATAGCATTACTATTAACAAACGTAGAAGAGGAACTCGGATATTTAATAGAGAATATTAAAGATAATGCCAACTATGGAGAAGAGATGGAGAAAAAAGTTACAGAAGTATTTGTCAATTAACAGTTATCCACCATTCCGAACAAATGTAGATAGAAAAAAGGATAGCTATAATACTTTAAGGGGTATGGACCAATATGATACAACATTGGGATTTATTTTTAGCGCCATATAAACAAGCAGTGAATGAAATGAAAGTTAAGTTAAAGGGAGTACGTTCACAATTTGAACAACAGTCTGAACACTCGCCAATTGAGTTTGTAACAGGGAGGGTTAAACCGATAGCAAGTATCTTGGACAAAGCAACGCGTAAAGGAATTTCTCTTGAGCGATTAGACGTAGAAATGCAAGATATTGCAGGTATGAGAATGATGTGCCAGTTTGTGGATGATATTCATACAGTGGTTGACCTTTTAAGAAAACGAAATGATATGAAGATTGTTGAAGAGAGAGACTACATTTCAGAAAAAAAGAATAGTGGATATCGTTCTTATCATGTTGTAGTAGAATATCCTGTTCAAACGATTGAAGGGGAAAAGGTTATTTTAGTAGAAATTCAAATAAGAACGCTTGCGATGAATTTTTGGGCAACCATTGAACACTCACTAAATTATAAATATAGTGGTCAATTTCCAGAAGAAATTCAGGAAAGGCTAGTTCGTGCCGCAGAAGCAGCATATTTATTAGATGAGGAAATGTCAAAAATTCGTGGGGAAATACAAGAAGCACAAGCTTTCTTTTTACGAAAAAAGGAAAGCAAAGATAACTTATAAAGCGGGTGAGAGAGAATGAAGTTTGCAGTCACTTCTAAAGGGGATCATAAATCCAATACATTAATGCAACGAATTAAAACATATTTGCAAGATTTTGACCTTACATATGATGAAGATCAACCAGACCTAGTCATCTCAGTAGGTGGTGACGGAACTCTTCTTTATGCTTTTCATAAATATAGAAGTAGGTTAGATAAAACTGCTTTCATAGGTGTTCATACAGGACATCTAGGTTTTTATGCAGACTGGGTACCTGAGGAAATTGAAAAGTTGGTCATTGCAGTCGCAAAAACTCCTTACCAAGTCATTGAGTATCCTTTGCTCGAAGTAATAATACGTTACAATAATGGATCACGTGAATCTACCAACTTAGCGCTAAATGAATGTACGGTAAAAAGTGTAGAAGGTACGTTAGTAATGGACGTAGAAATTAAAGGACAACTTTTTGAAACGTTTAGAGGAGACGGACTTTGTATTTCCACGCCTTCAGGGAGTACAGCTTACAACAAAGCACTTGGAGGAGCTATTTTGCATCCTTCCTTACCTGCAATTCAAATTGCAGAAATGGCTTCCATTAACAATCGAGTATTTCGTACGATTGGCTCGCCATTAGTGTTGCCGGACCATCATACTGCTTTATTAAAGCCAGTAAATGATGTCGATTTTCAAATAACCATTGACCATTTAACCCTTTTACATAAAGATGTAAAATCGATTCAATGTCGTGTGGCAAAAGAAAAAATTCGATTTGCTAGATTTAGACCTTTCCCATTTTGGAAAAGAGTGCGTGACTCGTTTATTTCCGGCTAAGCCAAGAGGATGAAATTCTTGAAAAATTATCAACTAACATTTCAAGCAACAACCGATGACGATGGTATGATCCTTCGAGAATACTTAAGAAAACAACATATTTCCAAAGCGGCCCTTACCGACATTAAATTTGGCGGTGGGGCTATCCGTGTGAATAGTGAAGAAGTAACGGTGCGCTATCGGTTGGAAAAAGACGACATAGTACAAGTTTTATTTCCAGAAGAATTACCGAGTGAAGAGATGGTAGCTGAAGATATACAACTTACGATACTTTATGAGGATGAAGAAGTCCTTTTAATCAATAAGCCTAGTCATATGAACTCCATACCATCACGTGAACATCCAACAGGCTCTGTTGCCAATGCACTTTTACACTATTATAAAAAGAATGGCATTCCTGCAACTGTTCATATTGTTACTCGTTTAGATCGTGATACTTCCGGTGTAATGCTTATTGCAAAAAATAGGTTTGTCCATCATTTGTTTTCTTTACAGCAGACGCAACATGAAATTAACAGGTCTTACTTTGCTATAGCTCATCGTCTTACCCAAGGAGATGCGGGTACAATTGATGCTCCAATCGGTAGAAAGCCTGATAGTATCATTGAAAGGGAAGTTAGGTCAGATGGACAGCTTGCGGTAACTCACTATGAAGTAATTAGTAAGAGTAGGGATTATACCGTTCTTCGACTACAACTTGAAACGGGAAGAACCCACCAAATTCGTGTGCACTTAGCTTTCTTAGGACACCCTTTAGTGGGGGATGATTTATACGGTGGGAAAAGAGACATTATAAATCGTCAAGCATTACATAGCGAGAAGATAACATTCTTTCATCCGATTTTGAAGAAAGAAATGACTTTTATGGCAGATTTGCCAGAGGATATGAAGGAACTAATAAAACAGCTTGGAGGCCACTATTAAAAGTTGGCCTCCAAGCTGTTTAATCAAACGATCTAAACTTTTCTTCTACAAAAGGCATGGAAGAAGCAACAGACACAACTTCCATTTCTGGGTATCGAATCGCACTTAAATGTCCGCCAAATACAGCCCCAGTATCAATGTTTACTGTTTTATTAATAGTCCTTACATCTTTAACAGGTGTGTGACCGTAAACAACCCAAGCCTCCCCGTCATAGTGACGAGCCCAATCACGTCGAACTGGCATGCCGCTTTCTTCAAATTCGCCAGTAATATCCCCATATAAAACAAATGTTTTCACTTTTTTAGATGCTGATCCGATATACTCTTTTTTAATTCCTGCATGACAAACAACAAGTTTTCCGCTATCTAATACTTCATATAAAGAGGCATTTTCATACAATTTCATAAACATTTCAGCTATGTTCTTTCGTTCATGAGGAGTCAAAAGCTCTAATTCCGCAACCGTTGTTTCTAATCCATGTGTTACTTGCACTTTATTTCCTAGAAGATAACGATATAGTTTATTGCAATGGTTTCCAGGTACGTAATGTGCTAAATCGTGTTGAACAAGCGAATAAACAAATGAAATGACCTTTAATGAATGTGGACCACGATCTGTTAAATCCCCAACAAACGCTAACTTCCGCCCTTTTGGATGAATGGCTTTTTGACCATCTATCCCATATCCAAGCTTTATAATAAGCTGTTTCATTTCATCGTAACACCCGTGAACATCGCCGATAATATCAAACTTTGTCACTTCTTTCTCTCTCCTTTATTTAAACATATAGTTTTTCGTCCGTGCGAATACGTTTAATACTAACCCAATACATATCATATAAGATACGAGAGAAGACCCTCCATAACTAACAAATGGCAATGGTAATCCTGTAATAGGAAGTAATCCAACAGTCATTCCTATATTTTGGAAAACCTGAAAACTTATCATACCAACAATTCCTGCACAAATGTAACTCCCAAAGTAATCATGACATTGCAAAGAAATAGAAACAATTCTAAAGATCAAGAAGAAAAATAGTGCAATAACAATACTTGCACCAATAAATCCGAACTGTTCGGCTATCATTGCAAAAATAAAGTCTGTATGTGCTTCTGGCAGGGAAACTTCCACATGACCTAACCCAGTCCCATATAATGTTCCAGCACCTATGGCTTTTAATGACTGAACTAATTGGAATCCATAAGCATCTTGATGTTGATACGGGTCTAACCAACCCCAAACTCTTCCTAGTTGATACTCATGGATGATGTATTTATTAAAAAAAGCAGGAAAGCGAAGATAGCTAAAAACTAAACTTGAAAAAGTCACAATTCCAACACCGAATATAGTTAGTAATATACTCCAGCGAACTTCTGAAATAAGTAAATAGGTTAAAAAAATAGCTCCGTACACCATTGTCATTCCTAAGTCAGGTTGTCTAATTAACAATAGTGTTGGCAGTATAAATAGTAAAGCCAATTGACCTAACAATATCCATTCGCTTCTTAATAACGCTTCTCCTTCTAGTTCTTTCTCCATAAGTTTCTTTTTATTTTTAGATAGTAAAATGCTACAAGCAATAATATAAGCCACTTTCATAAATTCAGAAGGTTGAATATTTCCGATGCCAGGTAGCCGATACCAACTTGTAGCTCCGTTTAAAGTTTGAACATAGGATGACAAAGGTAATTCTAACCCAATTAATAAAACTAATCCAAAACCATACAAGTACATACCAATCATTTGAAATCGATCATAATCGATAAATAAACATGCTCCACCTGCGAAAATACCTACTGAATACCAAAAAAATTGTTTATGTACGAAAGAAATGGGTTGAAGTTTAGTTGGAAGAGTAGGTTGTATGGAAAGTAACATAATAAAACTTATGATGGCTAACAGAAAGATTGTAAAAAGTAACGTATAATCAATCTTCCAACTTACGACAGAATCTTGTTCCATTTCTTCACCCTCTTTTTTTTCCATTTATTAAAATTTTTTTTCTAACGAGCAGTTGTTCATGGTATACTTTTTCATTAGTAAAGTATTTAACATACTAATTGTTTATACATAAAAGAATGTCTATTAGTAGAATAGATAGGAGGATTTTACTTGTTTGACTTACCAATCAAAGAACCTGTTCTAATCTTTGGTATCGCTATGATTATCTTTTTTATCTTTCCCTATTTGATGAAATTATTACGAATACCGGGTTTAATTGGGCCCATCCTAGCTGGAGTAATAATCGGGCCAAATGGCCTTGGAATTTTAGAAAGAACACAAACGATAGAATTATTAGGAACAGTAGGTTTATTATTTATTATTTTCATTGCTGGACTTGAAATGGATTTAGATGGATTTAAGAAATATCGGAGCAGAAGTATTGTGTACGGTTTTCTTTCTTTCTTTATTCCACTTGCTCTAGGAACAATAGTTACTTTGTTGTTAGGCTATAGTCTAGCCGCAGCTATATTAATAGGATCCATTTTAGGCTCCCATACTCTACTAGGCTATCCAATCGCAAGCCGACTTGGTATTGGCAAAAATAAAGCTGTTACAACTGCTGTCGGTGGAAGTATTTTAACAGACACTTTTGCCTTGTTGGTTCTAGCTGTAATAACTGGTGCAGCGGCAGGTCAGCTTGACATGTACTTTGGGGTTAAATTGACGATTTCACTCATTGTATTTGTAGCAATTATCTTTATTGGCACACCTTTTGTCTCGAGATGGTTTTTCCGAAATGTCACGACAGAAGGGCCGGTCGAATTCACGTTTGTTATGGTAATGTTATTTTTGGCTGGGTCACTTGCTCTTCTGGCAGGTCTTCAACCAATCATCGGAGCATTCTTAGTCGGCTTAGCACTAAATCGCTTTATTTTCGACCAAGGTGCTTTAATGAACAGAATTAGATTTACTGGAAATGCTCTATTCATTCCATTCTTTTTATTAAGTGTTGGAATGTTAATGGACCTAAGGGTGTTGTTTGGGAACCCAAAAGCTTGGATTTTAACGGGCTTAATTGTTGTAAGTATATTAACAGGTAAGTATGTAGCTTCCTTCATTACTTCCAAGTTATATAATTACACACCAACGGAAAGAATTGTTGTGTTCGGATTAACGACACCGCAAGCTGCCGCTACATTAGCGGCAACATTAGTAGGATTCAATGTTGGTTTACTGGACCAAGCTACAGTTAATGGTGTAATTATTATGATTTTAATTACATGTATAGTTGGCCCTTATATTGTAGAAAAATTTGGACGAAAACTTGCGCTATTAGAAGCACAAGAGCCATTTAAAAAATCGGATGCACCAGAGAGAATTTTAATTCCCGTTGCAAATCCAAACACAATGAATTCATTATTAGATTTAGCTTTCTTAATCCGAAAATCAAAAACGCAGGAAAACCCACTCTATGCCTTAAGTGTAGTACAACGTGACATGTTTTCAGCTGAAGGTGATGTAGCGAAGGCTGAAAAAATGTTAGAAAATGCTGTTTCCTACTCAAGTGGTGCGGACGTTCCGATGAGGGTGACAACTCGTGTTGATCGAAATATTGCAATTGGAATAAACAGAGCAATAGCGGAAGAGCGAATCACGACGCTAGTAGCAGGTTGGAACGGGGAAAGAACAACTCCTCAAAAGATTTTTGGTGGAGTTATAGACCAAGTGTTAGATCAAACAACTATTTCTGTATTGATATCTAAACTAGGTCATCCATTAAATACGACGAAACGAGTTGTCCTTATATTACCGATGGGAATAGACCATAAAACAGGATATTGGGATGCACTTTCTACAGTGAAGAATATTGCTGCTACATTAGGAGCAACGATGCATTGCTACGTGATTAAAGATTTTCCTGATACATATAAAGCACACATGAAGGAAGTAAAGCCTAATCCGCCAACTGTTGTAGAGTGGGTAGAAGGCTGGACAGCTTTATATGAAACGAAGTTAGATACATTTATGTCAGATGATTTAGTAGTGGTGTTAAGTGCGAGGAAAGGTACTGTAGCATGGCACCCTCAGCTAGAACGAGTACCAAATAAATTAGCAAAAATTAATCCAGAAAGCTTTATTATCCTTTATCCTGCAGAAGGTAAAGAAGACTTAAGAGGTACTCGCGGCACAGAGGTACCGAAAGAAGTAATGTTGTCGAAGGATTACGATTAATGAAATATTTTGACCCACGTTCGTTACTTTGAACGTGGGCTTCTTATATATTTGATTAAAATTAAGGCAATATAGTAATAGTAAAAGTGACCGAAGCGAGGTGTGAAGTGACCGAAGTGAGGTGCAAAGTGACCAAAGTAAGGTGCAAAGTGACCGAAGCGAGGTGCAAAGTGACCGAAGCAAGGTGCAAAGTGACCGAAGTAAAGTGCGAATGGACCGAAGCGAGGTGCAAAGTGACCGAAGTGAGGTGCGATGTGACCGAAGCGAGGCTCGAATTGACCGAAGCGAGGTGCAAAGTGACCGAAGCAAGGTGCAAAGTGACCGAAGTAAGTACAAAGTGACCGAAGTGAGGCTCAAATTGACCGAAGCGAGGCTCGAAATGACCGAAGCAAGTTACAAAATGACCCAAAAGTAAGAATAAAAAAACTCAAAATATATATCTTACAACAAATTAAATCTAGTACTTTTTAATAGAAAAATACAGAAAGAAAATATATAATATAATTGTAAAAACCAATTGGAAAAGGAGGTTGCCTATGATCTTAAAAGACGCAACAGTTACAACTTATCATGAGAGACTAATTGTTGGTGATAGGAGAATTTCTGACAAATGCAAGGCTAAATCGCAATTAACATCTGAGCTTGGTAAGAAAAATGCAGGCTTAAAAGGGGAGAAATCTCTAAATTACTATCTATCATTTCTTCCAAAAAACGAACATATAGTACTTCATAATTTAAGACTTCAAAACGAATCAGGATACTTCTACCAAATAGATGCTTTAGTTTTTTAAAAAAGCTACTTCATAATGGTTGATGCCAAACATCATACAGGGAAGATAATCTACGATGCAAATTTTAAGCAGCTTTTTCAAGAAAAAAATAGTTTAAGTGAAGTAATTAATGAACCTCTCCAACAAATAGACCGGCAATTAATGCAGTTAAAAATATTTTTAAACAAACAAATAAAAAATTCGCCTAAGATTTACCCATTTGTTGTATTTACCAATCCCTCTGTACAACTCGCAATGACTCCAGAACAAGCTACTAAACCTTCAAATCTTATCAGACTAGAAAGTTTACCATCTACATTAAAAAAACTAGAAATGCAATCTCAAAAAGAATTATTTACGATTAATGAATTAAAGCAATTAGCGAAAACATTAATTAAAAAAGACACTCCTTACGATGCTGATATTATTACTAAATTTAATATAACAAGACATGATATTTTAACAGGTGTACATTGCCCGGAATGTATGAGTTTAAAAATGAAAAGAGTTGTTTTTAAGGCTGTTTGGATATGTCCTTTTTGTCAACACCCTAGTAAAAACGCACACATGCAATCTTTAAGAGACTACTCCCTTTTATTTGGTTCAAAAATCACTAATAAAGAAGCTAGATGGTTCTTAGAGATTCAATCAGATACAGTAGTCAAAAAGATTTTAAAATCAGTTTGTAAAGAAAAAACAGGGAAAGGCAGTGCAACAGTTTATTACTTAGAGTTCAACAAAATTTCAAATGCTAAGAACGACAAAGAAGTCTTTAAAAATTAATATAATCAAAATCATACGTGATTGCACAATAGCCCTTGCGAATATTGGACAAGACTCTAATGTTACGTATAAAGTAGTATCCTCTTGTCGCCTGGAACCAATATCTTCACAAGCTTCCTCTATTGCCAAATCTTCATTATGCATTATAGAACGTTGGCTAGTTTCCCTTCTATTAAATCCGGTGTCGAAAGTATTACTAAAAAAATGATTTTTAATCTTCATTCTCTTATGCTATAATTAGCACTAGGTACTAATAACTTATATAAATAGGAGGATATAAAAGTGAATTTATCCTTAGATGGTAAAACATACGTAGTAATGGGTGTAGCAAACAAAAGAAGTATTGCTTGGGGAATTGCACGTTCTTTGCATGATGCAGGGGCACGTTTAGTTTTCACATATGCTGGCGAGCGTTTAGAAAAAAATGTACGTGAGCTTGCTGAATCATTAGATCGTAACGATTCTATCGTACTACCTTGTGATGTTACAAATGACGAAGAGGTACACACATGCTTCCAACAAATTAAAGAGCAAGTGGGTTCTATCCATGGTATCGCTCACTGTATCGCTTTTGCTAATAAAGAAGAGCTTCAAGGCGATTACATGAACACAACTCGCGAAGGATTCCTTTTAGCGCACAACATTAGTTCTTACTCTTTAACAGCTGTTGCTAAAGAAGCAAAAGATTTAATGACAGAAGGCGGAAGTATTGTAACGCTTACTTACCTTGGTGGAGAAAAAGTGGTGCCAAACTATAACGTAATGGGTGTGGCAAAAGCAAGCCTTGATGCGAGCGTAAAATATTTAGCAAACGACCTTGGAAAGCATGGAATTCGAGTTAACTCCATTTCAGCTGGACCAATCCGTACACTTTCTGCAAAAGGTGTTAGTGATTTTAACTCGATTCTTAAAGAAATCGAAGAAAACGCACCTCTTCGCCGTGTAACAACACAAGAGGAAGTTGGAGATACAGCTTTATTCTTAATGAGCAATCTATCACGTGGTATTACAGGGGAAAACATCCACGTTGATTCTGGATATCATATTTTATAAAAAAATGAAGGACTATATTTGTAGTCCTTTTTTTCATGAACAAAAACCACTATTTTTTGAAAAAATCCAACAATATAGGCACAAACCTAGTCACACTTTCATAAGATTGATTAGAGAAGGGAGATGGTATATTGAAAGAGAGTAAACATGTAACAACAAATCCTGTTATGTATATTGCTCAACCGAATTTAAATATTCCAAGTCCAAAAATGCAAAATAACTTTATTAGTGAAAAAATGAGTACAGATAAGCCAAAACCTGTATTAGTTGATGAAGATTTTGTAGAGTATAATCAAGAAAATGCTACGGATAAAGAGCAGGAAGAAGTGGTATTAGATAAAGGAAAACAGCTAATTGAAGGAAGTGAATCTAAAAAAAAAGTTGCTACAAAACCTTTAAAAGAAATGACAATTGATGAAAAAGTAATATACTTAACAAATTTGCCTAAATATATCACCCATATTCCTTGCTTAATTGTTGTAGAAAACGAAAACATAGTTGGGTATATAAAAGAAAGAGTGAACGACACTATACTTGTTGACTTATCAACGGATTTATCTCTTGCAGTTATTGATATTAAAGACATTAAAGAAATTCACCTATATGTAAGAAAATAAAGGAGAGTATACCTCCTTTATTTTCTTTTAACGAGATTAGTTGGAATTTGCTGCTGTCAAGCTAACAATTACACCTTTGAAGATTCATTTGCTTAGTAGCGGTTATAGTTTACAACACAGTATTTAGATTTAGCTTTCAATAATAAGACATGGTCCATGTTAGAAAGGGAGCTTATTCATTCTAACACCAAGGATAAGTATCTAGTAACAACAGATGCTCTTGAAACGCCTCATGTTGACATCATCAGAGATAATTGTGTCACTGTAACTAAAGAAAAGGAACAACAGTAATACCATTCCTTCCTAAAGAAGGCGAGCAAAGTCTTATCGTACAAATAAGAGTAAATAAAATATGTCTAGCTACATCTTTCAAAGATAACTAGCTAGTACATACTAGCATTTCATTTGCAATGTTAATTAGTAGCTAAACGAAATACTCTGTTGGACTATTACAATGTTTCCTATTAAAGTTTATTGTTAAACGACCTGTGCTAAAACCTGATAATTATTTCTAATTCTAATTCTTCTCCTTTTAAGAGTTTCATAAAGTGATTTGTTTATATTCTTTATAACTTGTTCAAAACTAGTTTTATTATGATTGTTTGCTAGATTAAAAAATTCTAACTAAAGAGTTTAGGGGTTCAAGTACCTCTAAAATCATTATTTAATGGTACATTCCGATTGTGTGGAATGTGTCTTTTTTTTATCTATAAATTAATACAGTAAAGGCCATTGAATGTGTGATAACGACTATGGGAAACAGAAGTGAATGGAAAAGTAGGTACCAAAGAGTAAGTCGTGCATAAATATAATGTAGTAATCATAGGAGGGATCTCTTTGATAAAAAAACAACAACAGATTAATCATGCACCATTAATGTACATTGTAAGTCAACCAATAGAAGTCACTTCAAGGAAAATGCAGGAGGAATACCGTTTCAAAGTAAAAGGGAAAAAGAAAGGAGAAGCGGGAACTTCGGAAGAGTCGAACATGCAAAATAGAGAAGCACATATCGTAAAGGCGGAAGGGGATATATCGATAGAAGAGACAACATACAAACCTTACAGAATCTACAAAAAAGAAATGACTTCTCAGGAATTTTATGATTATTCTATTGAAGAAAGGATAGAATATTTGTCATCCCTACCGCCTTATTTAAAACATATTGTACTGGAGTTTAAAATAAACAAACGTATCGTTATCGGCAAAATATATACCTATCAAAGGGAAGAAAAAACTTTAATGATTTTAAATACGAATAATTTAAATCTACTGCCAATTAAGATCGAGGATATTCAGTACTTGAAAATAATTAGTTTATAATTCTATTCCACTAAATCTGGGTTTAGTGTTTGTATTCCTCCCAGTATAGTAATGTCAACATCAATAAATTGGTTAGTTTTGCGCAGACTAGCAACTTCACAGATTTCTTTCGAACTATATGATTCTGAATATTCTGGCTTTAGGAGCTTAAGAACAACATAATCATTTTGTATATGGTCAACACGAAAAAAGGATGTAGTAAAAAATTCTTCGTTCCCTTTTGAGATATTTCCAAATACTGTAAAAGGTTGGCCGGTTTTTAAATACAGTAGAAGAGGAATCGTATCTTTAACCGGTTTAACTAGAAATAGCTTACTAAACCAAGCAGGTTCTTGTATATTTTTCTGTATAAAGAGAATCTGTTGAAGTTTAGATGTAAAATAACTTTCCTTGCCATGTTTCATGGTTCTCACCTCGTTTAAGAGAGTAATAACGTATTATATGTAAAAAAAACTAACTTATGAACAAAAAACCAGGCGCAGCAGATACTGTACCTGGTTTTTTGCTCATATCATTTTTTGGGAAATGTCCACATTGTTTTATTATGCTCTTGGTATGTTTACTGCTGGTAAGCAAACGATACCGCAGAAGCAAGTGCAGTCGATAGTGATGCAAATTCCTGTTCTTTCGAAGTCTTCTATATCGATCGTGTCTGATGAAGGGCAACCTTTTCCTTTTCCTTTAGGATTTTCTACGCCGCATAGTAATTCTAAGACAGCACAGCCGTTGTTATCAACAGATTTAACTCTGAAGAAAGTAGAAGTAGCAGATTCTAGTAGGGTTGCACTTCTGCGTCTATAACCTGTTGCCTGGAATACAGTTCCACATGTATCTTGGGCAGATGCACCTGGTCTTGTATTAGCAGTAGTACAGATTAACTGAACTGGAATTGTATTAAATCCATTTGTACGAGCCCCACCTACTAATTCTCTAAGAGATCTTTCACAGCTAGACTCACAACAATCACCTACATTATCGCTTTGTTCTGCTGCAATAGCTGCAAGAATATCACATACGCAACTGCCTGTGTTGAAATCCTTTCCACAACTCATTTATTTTTCCTCCTTATTAATGATCTTTGACCTTTCGTCTTTAACAGAATATGCATCGAAGAATGTTTAGTGAGGGTGTTCACCCATTATAGAAAAGAAAAAATAATTGTTTAAGATAGTAGTTTTAACAAATTGAAACTATAATTACCATTAAAAATCAGCATCGGAAGGCACCCATTTCAATACTTGACTCTAATGAGTCGGTAACATCATTTGCCGCCTGGAATATGATATTATATGCTGCGGAAAGTGGTTGTTTTAAGTTGTTTTCATTTGTTTAAAGTTAGGAGAGAATTGTATGCTCGAGGTAAAAAATAGTCCTGGAAAAGGAAGAGGCGTTTTTGCAACTTTACCGATTGAGGAAGGTGTATGTTTTGAAAGTTCACCAGTTTTAGAAATACCACAAGATCAAAAAAGACTAGTAAAAAAATCAGTAATAGCAGAATACTATTTCATTTGGGGTCCCAATGGCAAAGATAGGGCACTCGCTTTAGGGTTTGGTTCTCTATTTAACCATTCTTACCAGCCTAATGCATTTTTTGAATTAAATCATGAAAGCAACACGATTGACTTTTATGCATTACGACCAATTTCAATTGGAGAGGAAATTACTATAAATTATAATGGAGTACCGGATAGTACCGCTCCAGTATGGTTTACTATAGTAGATTAAAGAAAATCTAATTCTACTACTGCTTCCTATAACCAGTAATAAATGGATTAACCTCACAAATACAGTTTAGTAATCGTGATGGAGCCCTTTGCACAAATTATTATTCGCCATAAATAAATCAACTTACACTAAAGTATATAGCATGTATGATTACTTGGTGTATACAATACGTCCCTTTTCTTTAGAATAGGCGGTTGAAATAGGCAAAAATCTAAAACCTTTTTTATATTTAGAATATATTAAAATATCTTTATTTTAAAATATAGAGAGGGGGAAATGTCGATGTTTAAGCCCTTTAAGAAACATAAAATAAGAGGAGAGCAAATTCACCAAGAAGAATCGAAAGAAACCACACCACTACAAAGGAGAAAGCCTAAAGTGAGTGGGTGTGGTTGCGGTAAAAGAAAGAAACGTAATTATTGAAGGTAATATCAAGCGGTTTCGGCTGTTTTTCTTTTGTGTGAAAAATAACGGGAGAGTGGAAAATGGACTTTAATACATTTTGGTTTATATTACTGGTATTAGCGGTCTTTCGATTAACTCGTCTAATTGTTTACGATAAAATTAATAATTTCATCAGACGTCCTTTTCACGATGTGGTAGAAGAAGTAAATGAGGATGGGGAAGCAGAAGAATATATAGTGATCAAAGGTAAGGGAGTTCAATCTTTCATTGGAGAATTATTAAGTTGCCATTGGTGTGTAGGTGTATGGATTGCTATTCTGCTATTCATAGCTTTCACATACTTTCCTTTTATCGGAAAACCAATTCTTATAGTTTTCGGTGCGGCAGGTGTAGCTGGACTAATAGAAAGCCTTAATTTAAAACTGATGGATTAAAGGGGTAGATGTACTACTCCTTTTTTGTATTTTCCTAATGATTACGAAATTACGTACATAATTTCATACATCTGTTAAATATTAAAAGATAGAGAATGGTAAAGTGTGGTGTGAAAAATGAATAAGTTGTTTATTTCGGTTACTTGTTTGTGTACATTCCTTATAACCGGATGTGGATATAATCAGGCAGAAAGTGAACGAACGAATATGGAAGTTACAGCCACATCAAATACTTCTCAAACCCAACAGCAAAAAGAAGAAAAGGCAGAAAATATTGCTCTTCAATTTCCTGAAATGAAGCAAGCCAAAGCAATCTCCTCAAACGGGGAAATGATTGTAGCAATTCAAGTAAAACAAATGCAAAAATTTTTCACTGAATCTATAGAAAAAAAAGTTAAAGAGCAGTTGAAAAAAGAGTTTCCTGAAAAAGAGAAAATCTACGTTTCCCACGATTTGAAAATATGGTTTGAAGTACAAAAGTTAGACCGAGCTCGCCAAGAGAATAATCTTGATTCAAAAGAAATAGAAAAGAGATTTAAAAAGCTAAACAAATTGAGAAAAGAAAAAACATAAAGGAGTATTGTTTCTCATGGCTAGTAAACAAAGTAAAACAACACCAGAACAACAAGCATATCAACAATTTGAACAGCAGAGAGAAACAAAACGGCCAGTTTTACAAAACTGTATTCGAGCATTTTTGATTGGCGGGCTTTTTTGTATTGTAGGACAGGCTATTCAATTAAGTTACATATACTTTTTTGGCTTTACCGAACAAACAGCAGGAAATCCGACTGTTGCAACGATGATCTTCATCTCCATGTTGTTAACAGGTTTCGGAGTTTACGATCGCATTGCCCAAGTTGCTGGAGCAGGGAGTGCGGTACCAGTAACAGGTTTCGGAAATGCAGTTGTTTCTGCTTGTATCGAACATAAAACAGAAGGATTTGTATTAGGAGTTGGAGCTAATATGTTTAAATTAGCTGGCTCAGTAATTTTATTTGGTGTGTTTTCGGCATTTGTCGTTGGCTTGATTAAAACAATGCTTATTCAATGGGGCGGTTTGTAATGTTAAAAGGAAAACAATCATGGGAGTTTGCCAATAAGCCATATATCGTGTCTACGGGAACGGTAGGAGGACCATTTGAAGCAAATGGAAAGATTGCAGATGATTTCGATATTCTACATGAAGATTTATGGCTACAAGAAGATTCATACGAAAAAGCACATCGAAAACTTCTAGAAGAAGCAAGTGATCTTGCCATTAAAAAAGCCGGAATACAAAAGGGTAACGTACAATTCTTACTAGCTGGTGACCTCATTAATCAGATGACTCCTACCAACTTTGCTGCGGAAAAATTGTCCATTCCTTATTTAGGTTTATTTGGAGCCTGTTCAACTTCCATTGAAGGGTTAGCTTTAGCAAGTTTTTTAGTGAATTACGGTGGAGCAAAGCATGTACTAACAGGTGCATCTAGTCATAATGCAGCAGTTGAAAAACAATTTAGATATCCAACGGAATATGGCGGACAAAAACCACCCACTGCCCAGTGGACAGTAACAGGTGCTGGCGTAGCTTTAATTAGTAATGATGGCGTTGGCCCTCAAGTAACTTCTGCCACAATAGGAAAAGTAATCAATATGGGCCTTTCCGACCCATTCAACATGGGTGGTGCTATGGCACCTGCAGCAGTAGATACAATCAAAATGCACTTCCGAGATTTAAACCGAGAGCCTTCTTACTACGACCTTATTGTAACAGGGGATTTGGGGGAGGTTGGTAGAATGGTTTGTATGGATATGTTAAAAGAACAAGGTTTCTCTGTAACTCCTTCACAGTATCAAGATTGTGGTCTACTTATTTATAAAGAAAATCAACCCGTACTATCAGGAGGAAGTGGAGCCGGTTGTTCAGCAACTGTGTTTTACGGTCATTTGCTCAATCGAATGAAAAAAGGAGAATTTAAAAGGATATTGGTCGTTGCTACAGGTGCTTTACTCTCTCCGCTTTCCTTTCAACAAAAAGAATCTATTCCGTGTATTGCACATGCTGTTTCTGTAGAATTTGGAGGTTGACATATGTTTGAATCTTTTTTTTGGGCGTTTATTGTAGGTGGCACAATTTGTGTCATTGGCCAAATTATGTTTGATGTTTTTAAACTTACACCAGCTCATACGTTAAGTACGCTTGTAGTTGCTGGAGCTATTTTGGACGGATTTGGATTGTACGAACCACTCATTTCATTTGCTGGTGCAGGTGCTACCATTCCGATAACAAGCTTTGGAAATGCACTTGTGCACGGAGCATTAGAAGAAGGGCAAAAACATGGTGTAGTCGGAGTACTAACTGGAATGTTTGAAGTTACGAGCTCAGGTATTTCTGCTGCGATTGTGTTTGGATTTATTGGGGCTCTTCTTTTTAAACCAAAAGGTTAGCCTATGGAGGAAAAACAATTTCTACTACAAAATTTAGCAACACTTAAGATGATTCATGCTAACCTAGAATCATTTATAATGGAGACTTCCAATGTAGATGCACAAAAAGAATACCATGAAGCCATAATGAGTTTAGATAATACCATTAAAAGTACGGAACAAGTTTTGAAAGAGATGTAATTTTTTCTGAATTTTTTGCCTCTTCAAGGAGCTGTTAATAATGCCACAATGGATAGAGATAGTAATAAGATCATTCTCCATTATTATCGGTCTATTTCTCATTACTAAATTGTTAGGCAAAAAACAGCTATCCAAACTCTCCTTCTTTGAATACATTGTTGGAATTACAATCGGTGATATTGCAGGTACGTTGTCAATGGACCCAGATTTACAAATAAAAAATGGGGTAACGAGTATATTAATTTGGTCGTTATTTCCGCTTGTTACGTCGAGAATTGCTTTAAAAAGTAAGATGTTTCGTAATTGGATCGAAGGCAATCCGACCGTATTTGTGCAAGATGGTAAAATATTAGAAGACAATTTGCGTAAAGAAAAATATACAACTGATGAATTACTAGAACAATTTCGCAAGAAGAATGTATTTCATGTGGAACATGTACAATATGCAACGTTAGAAAGTAATGGGGAATTAAATATATTGTTAAAAAAAGAGCATCAGCCCGTTACGTATTGTGACTTATTTTCTCACTCTCTACAGTATCGAGAACCTCAAACGGTCATAATGGATGGAAATATTCTAAATGACCCGTTAGCCAAGATAGGTTTAAGTAAAAGTTGGTTAAAAGCGGAATTAGAAAAAAAGAATGTATTGCCTAAAAACGTTTTTCTAGCCCAAGTAGACTCGCTTGGGAAATTGTGGATTGATCTTTATGATGATGAAATGAAAGATACAATAATGGATGAAAAACAATTGATTTTAGCTGCACTGAATAAAAGTAAAGCGAACTTTGACTATTTAACAGTTTTAACGAATAACGTTGAAAGAAAAAATACATATATACAAATCTCAAAAGAACTTCAATATCTACAAAAGAAACTGGAACCACTATTAAAGTGAAAATCTTTAAAAGTGGTTTTTTATGTGGCTGAATCAATCGTCCATTCATAGTGTAAATGAAGGTGGTGGTCATTTATATGAGTAAATTCGACATAGGAGAAGAGCATATACGTTATATTTTTGAAAAGTTTAAAATGAATCAACTAACTTCAAATGCAGAACAATCGGAAAAGACGGTATTTCAGCAGTCGGAAGAGGTAATGGAATCTGTGGAACATTTAGAAAAAAAGTTAAACAATTATATGAAGCGATTGGAAAAGAGGATGGGGGAAAATTAGAAATAGTGCGAGCGACTGCTAAAGTAAAAGGTTAGTGCTAAGTATCTTTTGGCACTAACCTTTTTTTATGAAGAGCATATTTCCGCTTTTACCCAGGGCAAGTGCCTATACCTAACAGACATTCGTACATATAGTAATAGGGAATCTTAAATAGGAGGTGCTATATATGGGTTATTGTGGTGGAGGCTATCCTTATGGAGTGGCAGGTGCTGGTTATTCTGGTGGCTACGGTAATACATTCGTGTTAATCGTAGTATTGTTCATTCTTTTAATTATTGTTGGTTGTGCATGTAAATTTTAATTAAAAGAGATCTAACAGCGGCAAATACAGAAAAGTACGGGACTACACCGTACTTTTCTGCTTGAAGGTTGAAATGTATTGTAATGTTTTTTTACAAATCTAGCTGTTAATTGGAGCGCATGTCGAAGGTTCCTGCGGGAGAAGCCGGAAGTGGGAGACCCCAAAGGCGAAGCCGAGGCTCCCTCCCCGCCCGCGGAAAGAGGAGATATGCGCGAAAATTAACAGCGGTGTTTAACGAATCATATGATAAAAGGAGAATTTCACGCTGGAACCACTATGGGCGTTTACACATACAATACTATATATCTAATCTAAAAAGGAGGATGTTCGATGGAAAACCATTTCTTTAAGAACATTGAAAAAAAGACTGGTGTTAACATGAAAGATGTTTTTCAATTAGCTAACTCCATGCAAAATGCAAACTTTAAGGATGAAACAACAGTAAGAAATCTCGTCAAGCAAGTTTCTATGTTAGCTAACAAAAATGTACCGAAAGAATTAGAAGATAAAATAGTTAAAACGTTAGTGAGCGGAGACAAACCAGTGGATATGGGGACAATTTCAAAAATGATTAACGAAAAGAAGAAATAAACTCTATGCAATCCCCGTTTCTATTATTGAGAAACCGGGATTGTTTTATTGATACAAGTAAATTAATTTCGAGATGAACAGGTTTGATTAATATATTTTTCCCCATACAAATTTCGCTTTTTAATTTCATCTTCTAAAAGTTGAATAAATTCTTTATCTAGTTTTTTTTCCATAGCTTTATTATAAGAAGTGATCAATGAATTGTTGGATAAACTTTTTAACGAGGAATAATTGTTAATGTGTAAGATGTTTCGCATCATGCCATCTCCCCCCCCCTTTTTCTTATAAAATTAGTATTCAATTCCCAATTTATATAAGATGCAAACCTTGAAAATGTGAAAATAATCCCGTTTTCCTATTTTACAAATTTTTCATCTTTATAAAAACTACGTAAATGTTATACAATTGAGTAAGTTTCATAATGTACAATTACTAAATGAAAAACGAACAGTAAACCTATTCTTTAAAATAATTAACGTTTAAAATCGAACGTTATTTAATTAGAATAAAGAGAACATTCGTTTTTCACTAAACGAACAGTAATTATGAAATTGATTTAATTAATAGAGATTAACTATAAAGATGGGGGAAACATCAGTGAATACTATAAATTCTTCAGAAGCTCTGTTACCTTCTATTATAGATGGTATCTCAGATGGTGTTATGGAATTAAACGGTGATGGGAAAATAACATATACTAATAATTCTTTAATAGATATGTTTGACCTAAATAATATAAATTGTAAAGATAAATATATAGAAGAAGTTTTGCCATATAGGGTTAGTACAGTTATTAGAGATAGAATAAAAGAAGAAAACATACAAAAAGATAAGTCGGAATTTGTAACAACTCTATCTTCTGATTCGTCTAATAAACTGCTTGAAATAACCATATATCCCTCTAATGATACTAGTACCTTTATACTTGTTAAAGAAAAGGATTCTACTAATCTTTTAAAAGAACATAAGAAATTACAACTATTAACGGATGTAGCCAACCATATGATCGAATATGATGATTCTGGAAAGGTTATAGATGTATTGTTTCACGAGCTATCAGAGCTATTGAATCTTGATATATGTATTAATTATCGGTTTTCTAGTAAAACGAATAAATTGAAGTTATCACACTACATTGGAATTTCGCAAGAAGAAGCGGAAGATCTGCAATCTTTAAACTTAGGTGAAGCAGTTTGTGGATATGTTGCTCAACAAAAGGAAAAACATGTTGCAGAAAATATCCAAAAATCAACAAATTCAAAAGTGTATTTACTACAAAGCTTAGGTATGAAAGCGTACGTATGTTGTCCGCTTATTGCATACGGCAAATTAATTGGTACGCTATCTTTTGGCTCAAAAGAAAGAGAAAACTTTACAGAAAAAGAAATTGAATTAATAAGTAAACTATGTGAACGAATTTCTTTAATATTAGATCGTTCCTATTTATTAAAAGACCTGAAAGATCAACAAGTTCAACTGGAAGAACTAAATAGAGTAAAAATAGAATTTTTGAATATGATTAGTCATGAATTACGTACCCCTTTGAATTCTATTTTAGGCTACGCTCAAATTTTAGAGGAACAATTACAGTCTGAAAAAGAAGAACCTTTAGAAAAAATACAAAAAATCACTGCTGCTGGTACTTACTTATTACAAATGATAAATGATATAATATGTACTGTGAAAAATGATTCGGTTAGAGGTTTAGTTACTCAAGAAGAATTTGTGAACTTACATGAACTAATGTCACAAATTATTACGTTGTTATCTCCACAAGCAGAAAGGAAAAGTATCTTATTTGTAAATTATATAAATGACGATATAAATGTCTTTGGATATGAATTAAAACTAAAACAAATATTTATTAATCTACTAACAAACGCTATAAAATTTTCTCCCAAACAATCTGTTATTGTCACAAAAAGTATTAACTTAGAAACAGAGGTAGTTATACAAATAATAGATAATGGAATAGGAATTAGCGATGAGGAGAAACCGAAAATATTTGAACCTTTTTATCGTGTCTATAACATAGAGAATAATATAGAAGGTTCAGGTTTAGGACTTACAATCGCTAAAACTCTTGTTGAAGAATTGGCTGGTTCTATCGAAGTGGAAAGTCAACTTGAAAAAGGAAGTACTTTTTCAGTGTCATTTCCAAAAATTTAAAGTAATTGAGTAAGTTTCATAAAGTGAATCAATTTCATAATTACTGTTCGTTTAGTGAAAAACGAATGTTCAGTTTGTTATAATTAAATACTGTTCAATAATAAACGTTAATTATATTAAAGAATAGGTTTAATATTCGTTTTCGTTTAGTAATTGTACATTATGAAACTAACTCAAATAAATTAACGTTGATATTCTATCAACCTTTATCTTATAGTAACAAACAAAGGGGTTATAAATATATGAGTTTAAAAGTGTTAATTGTGGAAGATAACACTGATGCAGTAGAAATATTACAATATTTTCTAGATCAAATTGAAGATGTTGAGCTTTTAGGTGTGTGTGAAAATGGAGAATCTTTAGTAAACGAAGTTATCGTTCAAAAACCAAATTTAATATTAGCTGATATTAATATGCCTATAAAGAATGGAATAGAAGCGATAAAAGAATGTTTGTCCATCTATCCAGATTTAAAATTTATTTTTATTACTGGTTATGATGAATATGCAATCGAGGCTTTCCAACTATCAGCGATAGATTATATTGTAAAGCCGTTACAAAAAGAACGATTAACGAAGGCAATAAATAAAGCTAAGACTTTGATTGCTTACGAACAAAATGATTTTTCAAAAGATGTTAAAGAAAGGAAAATCAATAATATATCCATCAAAGATCAAACATCTACTATATACATCCCGTTACAGGACATTTGTTTTATCGAGAAACTAGGGAAAAAATGTATCATATACACGAAAGATGAAGCATTCGAAACAACAGAAACGATCGGGAGTGTTATGGAAAGGTTAGATGATTCCTTTATTTTGGCACATCGTTCTTTTATTATAAATACAAATAAAGTATCACAAATCGTACCTCAAGCGGAAACGTTTATCGCTTATTTTCATGACGTAAATAAACAGGCTAGCATTTCAAAATTAAAAATTAATGATGTGAAAGAAAGAATATCATTTGTTTTAAAAGAATAACTTAGTTGCTACAGTTTAAGGCTGTAGTTTTTTTATGGATAAATATTTTGTGTCTTTTAATAGATTTAAGAGATAATCTAAATGTTGGCTACATTTTACTGTTTTATCTGACGTGAAACCGTGAGTTTGAGCTAGCTTAACCATTTCTTTTCGATACTTTTCGATTTCATTCTCTAAGATAAATTGTCCCAATTTAACCCCTCCAACTATTTTTAACTTTATTTTACAGTATTTTTCTACAAAATATATGTAATTGTCGCAAAATGCCTTTTTTTATGTTTGAAATGCCATAAATGAAATCTAATATGTCGAAAGTCACAACTAATCAGGTAACAATTCCAGAATTTAGAGGTAAAAGTACGGAATACTACATTGCACCAGTACAAGAAGTAAGTTTAAATAGGTAGTAGAAAGTCATTATTAGGAGTGTAATAGATGTTCGTCATTTTTGATTATAACGTAAAACTCTTTATCTTATCCTTTGTCGTTTTGTTTCTAGCAAGTTTTGCATCTATAGATATATACACTAGATTTAAAAGAGGCCATAAAAATGTAATTTCATATATTTTTGCTTCCGGTGTAGTATTAGGTACAGGTATTTGGACGTTACATTTTCTTGGTATGCTTGCATATACTCATCATCGAATATTAACATTTGAAATTTTACCTACTTTATTATCTTTTACTATAGCAACAGTCGCTGCTTCGATCTTGTTTTTTGCCATTTCAAAAAATGATGGAATATTGAGAGTTAACTATATTACTACATTTGTTGTTGCAAGTGGTATTACTGGTCTTCATTATATTGGTATGGCTTCTATGTTAATAGAAAAAACAATGACATACGAGTTAGCTTTTATATTTTTAACTTTATTGATTTGTAATGTCGTTATCTATTCATTCGGTTACTTTTTTAAACGATTTGAAAGCAATCCTTTTCAATTAAAGCATAGGTTAATTTTGTCTGCCATATTCAGTTTGGGTATAGGTTTTATGCATTATATAGCCATGATCGGTACAAAAATGGACACATCTAACTTAACGAGTATGTTGATCATGGATACAAATAAAGGAATTCTTAGCAGAGATGAAATAGGATACATGATTGGGATTTCTACCATATTATTATTTACAATAGTAATTTTACTAGCACAAGAAGGTAGAGATCGTGCAGAAAAAATGCAAGAAAGTTTAGGAGTTCATTTTCAAGCGTTAATTGATAATAACCCATTTCCTATATTCCTATTAAATGAACATGCAAAAATAATAAAAGTAAATCCTAAAGCTGAAAGTAGTTTTAGATTTAACGATGAGGAATTGATAGATAGCTTGTTTCTTTCGTTGTTCTCAAAAGAAAATCAGCCTATCATAGAGGAGCACATACAAACTGGTCTACAAGGAAAGACAAGTGAAGTGCAAGTAAGTCTGTTAGATGGAAAACAGTCTACTTTGCATTACTCGTTAACGTTTGTACCTATCATACTTAGTAACAAATTCTCTGGTCTTTATGTTATAGCCTCGGACTTGACGGCCTTATCTATATCGACTCAAGAGAAAGAAAAAGCCCAGAAAGATCTTGTAGAGACAATAAAAAAACAACAAGGAATGACGGTTAAGTTTATAAAAAAGGAAGGTAAGTTCATCCATACAATGGCAGATGGAGAATTACTTTATAAAATGGGATTCACTTCAGAAATGGTCGTGAACTCATCGCTTAAAGAGGTAGTCCCAGAAGAAATATATACTATGAAGGAACAAGCATATGAAGAAGCATGGAATGGAAATGCTACAGGATACTATGGAGAAGTAAATGGGATACATTACACGGTACGTCTTAGCCCTATAATGGAGGATGGAAAAGTAGTAGAAGTGATCGGTTCCGGAGTAGAAATTACAGAAGCTGTTATGGCTAAGAAAAAGTTAGAGGAAGAAAGAAATTTATATAAAAACATCCTCCGTACAATGTCAGAAGCAATTATTATTTATGAAGAGGACGGAAATCAAGTAGATTTAAATGATAACGCGTACAAATTTGTCGGCTTAACGGATGAACAAATTAAGAATATTAAGGAATATGAAGGTCTATATTCTTTTATTAAGGAAGACGGAACGCTTTACGAACAACATGAATTTCCAATTACGCACACGTTTAAAACCGGTGATCCTACGTTTGATAATGTGATTGGTATAAAAAGAGATAAAAATATTACTTGGACTTCCGTGAATACTGTCTTACTAAATAATGAGAATGAACAAGAGAAAAAAAGAGTTTTAGTAACAGCTTCTAATATTACAACCCAGAAAAACCAAGAATTAAAACTAAAAGAGGCCTATAGTTTAAATAGAACAGTATTAAACAATTTACCAATTGGAATTATGATGGTAGATGATCAACGAGATATATTCTTCAGCAATAGTTATTTCTGTTCTATGTTTTCGTTGATTAATGAAACACCAACATCTCTTTTCGGCAAGAGTGCTATTCATTATCATCCAGTGTTGTTTAAAGAACAAGAAAAAGCGGAAGAAAGAATTAAAAATATTTTAAGAGATAAACAGATTATTGTGGAAGAGTTGGAAACAAAGGAAGGTTTAATGATTAAACGTACTTATATTCCTTTTTATATGGAAAATAATTTTAAAGGTCATCTTTGGATGTTTGAAGATATAACAGACCGTAAGAAAATGGAACAGAAAGCTTCCGAAGCAAAAGAAGAAGCAATAAAGGCAAGTATTGCTAAATCGGAATTTTTATCAAAGATGAGTCATGAACTAAGAACACCGTTAAATGGTGTGTTAGGGTTTTCGCAATTATTAGAATTAGACGATTCACTTACAATGCAACAAAAAGATTTTGTCCAGGAAATACTAAAAGGTGGAAGGCACTTGTTAAATCTAATTAATGAAGTGTTAGATTTATCCCGTATTGAATCTGGAAAGTTACAGTTTTCAGAAGAGCCGGTTGACATAGTATCTGTTACGAAAGATTGTATGAAAATGGTCGAACCGATTGCAGTTAAGAAAAACATCCACATGCAATATGTAATCCATACAAAAGAAACGAATGCTTTAAAAGTAATCGTATATACGGACCAATTAAGACTAAGACAAGTAATTTTAAACTTATTAGATAATGCAATAAAGTACAATAATGCTAATGGAAAAGTTCAAATTGTCATCTTGTTAGAGGAGAATCATGTTGAGTTTAAAGTGCTAGATAATGGTTATGGCATAAAAGAAGAAGAACAAGAGAAAATATTTGAACCGTTCTATAGAATAAAAGAATACAATGTAGAAGGTACTGGTATCGGTCTCTCATTAGTAAAACAATTAGTAACGATGATGAATGGAACTTATGGGGTAATAAGTAAGTATGGTCAAGGTAGTGAGTTTTACTTCACTATACCGTACGGACAAAATACTAGAAACTACTCTTCACCATTTGAAAAAATCAACATAAACTTATTAGATACAGAACAACAATATGAAGTACTATATATCGAAGATAATGAAGCAAACAAGCAATTAGTAGAACATATCTTCAGCAATTTAAATGGAATAAAATTAACAACTACTATGACTGGCAAAGACGGATTACATCTAGCGAATAAAAGTGTTTATGATTTAGTATTAGTGGATCTTAACTTACCAGACATATCAGGAATAGAAATTATCCAAGAATTAAAGAAAGAGGAAAGGTATATAAATGTGCCGTTAATTGTCGTTAGTGCAGATGCACTTACGGAACAGATGAACAGAGTTAAGGAACTTGGTGTAGAAGTTTACGTGACAAAGCCTATTAATATAGCGCACTTTACAAAAGTTATTTATACTAGTTTAAAAAATACAAAAACCACTCCTTAAAAAAAGAGAGTGGTTTTTTGTTCTTTTTAGTTCTAAAGTCACGAATTGATATACGATTTTGTAAAAAAAAGTTGCAAAAAGTAACGAATTATAATCGAAATGTCGAATTATCTAACTGATATGCGCGATATAATGTCTATTGTGCGTTTTGGGCATTAGACAATTAATGAGACTAAAGTTACATTATAAATACAATAATACAAGAAAAAAATTATAGTTAGGGGGGAATGGATATGGAAAGAAATTTAAAAAAATGGGTAAAGAAAAATTCATTTGAACACGTTTACCAACCTATTTGGAATATGGATAAATGGCAAATTATTGGCTACGAATCATTTATTCGATTTGATAACTACGAAGTAGGGTCCATAGAAAGAGTTTTTAGTGAAGCTAGAAAGCAAGACTTATTATTCGATCTCGACACCATTTCCATATTAGGTGCAATAAATAATTTTCCGACTCATTTACTAAATAACACTTTTCTTTTTGTAAACATTTATCCTTCTACTATTTTGCATCCGTTTTTTGAAACATTTTTGAAAAAACTAGTAAGAAGCAAGCAGGTAATTCAAGGGAAAGTCATATTCGAAATTAACGAAACAATGGAAGAAGCTAGTGTTTGGAGTAGCATGGGGTTTAAAAATAAATTGTCTATATTTAAAAAGTATAATGTGTTCTTTGCACTCGATGATGTAGGAAAAGGTGTAGCAACGATTGAAAAAATAAAAGAATTTCAACCTGATTACGTAAAATTATATCGAGAAATAGCAAATGACTTAAGCGTGTCCATTGAAAAGCAAAAATTTGTAAGTACATTAGAAGAGTATTGTAAAAAACAAAAGATTGGATTTGTAATGGAAGGTCTAGAGAAAGAAACAGACTTAGCATTTGCCAAACTTTTAAAGATTTCACTTGGACAAGGATTCTTAATTGGAAAGCCACAAATTTTAAGTGAAGAGACTATTATTCTAAATGATCGAGCATTAGTTTAACACCACAGGCATTTGGGTAAAAAACAGCATATCGTTTATAATAATATAGAACATAAAAACCACTAGATAAATCTGGTGGTACCTTTATTTTTTACTTTAACTTTTCATATAGATAGAAAAAGGAGTAGGATGAATGGAGAATTATAAAATCGTTATTGCAGATGATGACGATCTATCTAGGAAGATATTACATCATTTCGTATCCCTTTTTCCGAACTATGAAATCGTTGCAGAAGCTGAGCGTGGGGATCAACTAGTAGAACTAGTAAAAAAACAAAAGCCAGACATCATACTAGTTGATATAAATATGCCAGTAATGGACGGTGTAGAGGCTGTCAAAGAGTGTAGAAAGTTTGCAACAAACGTACAAGTAATATTTACGACGGGATATGATGAATTTGCAGTTGAGGCTTTTAATATTTCTGTAGCTGATTATTTGGTAAAGCCGATTGAGCGAATCCGTTTATATAAAGCACTTGAAAAAGCGAAAATCTCATTAACTGTACACGAAAGCATTCAACAAATAAAAAACAGAACACCTGTAGACAAGCTAACAATAAAATCTCAAAACTCTATAGCTTACGTACCTGTGGATGAAATATTATTCATTGAAAAGGTAGCAAGGAAGACGATTATTCATCTTAGGGAAAGTTCTCTGGAAACAACGGATTCGTTACAAGATTTAGAACAAAAGCTCCCGGAATACTTTTATAAGACACATCGTTCTTATATTGTTAATTTAAGGAAGATAATCCGAATCGAATCTTTAGGAGAAACTTTTGTCGCTAATTTCACTTCTTCAAAGAAAGTAGCTTATATTTCTAAGTTGAAAATAACAGAAGTGCAATCTTTAATATCTAATTGAGTGAGTTTCATCATGTATGATTGCAATACGAAAAACGGATAAGCACATTGTACTTGGCATTAAAAACACCTTAATAAACGAACATATTATTCAATTTTTTAAAAAATATGAGTTTTTCAATAAACCAACTATAATATAAATTTGACACATGAGTGAGTTTCATAATGTACAATTACTAAACGAAAAACGAATATTAAACCTATTCCTTAATATAATTTACGTTTTATATCGAACGTTATTTAATTATAACAAACGGAACATTCGTTTTTCACTAAACGAACGAACAGAAATTATGAAATTGATTCACATAAAAAAATATTCAAACTTTAGAGGATATTTCCAAATTAAGTTGAATAATAATGTTGTGCTTACTATATAAGTCTTTACATACTAAATTTATTAAGAGGTGTTCAAGTTGAAGTTAGCCAATCGGTATATGGAGTTGATTTTTCACTTGCAAACGAAATACGACCGTGACCTTAATTTAGAAGAAATTGAGAAAGTTAAATGTGTTGTAGCAAAAGAAATGCAAGAGAATAAAGAAGTATCGGAAGAGCAACTAGGGAGCATTTTATCAACTACATGAGTCCGTTTCATAATGTATGAATACAATATGAAAAACGAATGATAAATCGTATTCTGTATTTATACACCTAAATAAACGAACATTTTTTTTTGTGTTTTTCTAAGATATTCGTTTTTCATTAAACGAACCGTAATTATGCAATTGAGATACATATTAAATTCTTTATTATAAGAAGGCAGTGCTGTTTCTAGCGCTGCCTTTTCTTTATACAAACATTTTGCTATCTTTTAGAAATCTCGAAACATATACTTGCTTCCCGCGACGAGTGTCTAGTATGGATAAATACAACCCTACTTT
This sequence comes from Bacillus sp. FJAT-45066, assembly GCF_002335755.1. Classification (NCBI taxonomy): domain Bacteria; kingdom Bacillati; phylum Bacillota; class Bacilli; order Caryophanales; family Bacillaceae; genus Bacillus; species Bacillus sp. FJAT-45066. Next base: position 1,949,702 of record NZ_NISQ01000001.1, on the reverse strand, counting down.
TGCGCGAGTTACCGCTACATATAATAGTCTGCGCTCCTCCTCAAGTGGAGAAAGTTCGCCATTTCGAAATGACTCTAGAGCATAGTCATGAGGAAGCCCACCATCTACAACTCCTAGAAGGTATACGTAATTATACTCTAATCCCTTTGTCCGATGAATAGTAGATAACTGTATAGAGTTTTCATAATGCTTGCTTAATCTTTTCATTTCATCTGTCTTTGCAAGCATATCATCCACATGTTCAAGGAATGCATTTACCGTAGAAAATTTTTTAGCAACCACTTTTAAATCACTAATATCATCCGAACCTTTTTCCATCATATTTCCTTCACTGCCACGCTTTTTTACATAATCCGAAAATCCCATATCCTTTTCTATAATCTCTAGTGCAACTGTAGGTGAACAATTGCTCAATGAAAGGAATAATGGAACGATTTTTTTTATTTTTTTCACTTGAAACGGTTGTAAGTTTGGAAGTTTAGATAAAGTTTCAACCAAAGAACAATCTTCTAAAATGGAAGTTGCTTTTGCATCTTGCAAAGCAGACTGTTTTAAGAAAAGCGCTGGAAAAATGTTTGCAAACGCCTTGACGTCATTTGGATCTGTACTTAACTTAAGAAAAGCAATCATGCTTTTTACAATTCTACGATTATAAAAACTTTCATAGTCTTGATCAATCGAAAAAGGAAGCCCTGATTGTGATAGCCGTTCAAAAACTGCTCTAGCCATACTATGTGTACGATATAGGATTGCAAAATCATTTGGTGATGCACCTTGTTCAATTTTTTCCTTTAAGTCATGCACAATCATCGTTGCTTCTTCCTCTTCATTGAATGGAAAGAAATAGTGAGGAGAAGTTGTGTTATCAAACTGCGCTCCCATTCTCTTTGCTTTACGCTGCTTATTTTGCTCAATAATTTTATTAGCGAATGCAACAATAGTATGGGTGGAACGATAATTTTCCGATAGTGTTACAACATTTGTGTTTTTAAAATCATGATGAAAATTTAATATGAAAGACGGGTCACTCCCTCGAAAAGCATATATGGACTGATCATCATCTCCAACTACACAAATGTTCTTTTCTACAGCTAATAACTTCATCGTTTCGTATTGAACTTTATTTATGTCTTGAAACTCATCAATTAAAAAATAACGGAACCGGTTTTGATATTTTTTTAGTAGTGCTTCATTATTCTTTAGGAGTTCATAACAACCAATTAACATGTCATCAAAATCAAAATGATGACTATTCGCTTTCCACTGTTCATATTCTTTATATAAAGTAAGGATTTGTTCTTCTAACTTAGAAGTAGGGGTTATTGCTTCTGGTTGCTTCATACTATTTTTCCATAGGCCAATTAATTGAATGGCTTGATCAAAAGGAAAATCTTTTTCATCTAGGTCATACTTCCTGCCAGCTTGTTTTAAAAATTGCTCCTTTTGCCAATCCCATTTTAATAGATTGTTACTATTCCATCTAGCTGGATCCTGATGAGATAGTATTCGATAAAAAATGCTATGAAAAGTACCAGTAACAAAGGAATTTAATAAAGAAGATTGATACTTGAATATTTTTTTAAGTCTTTCTTTCATTTCTTGTGCAGCTTTTGCTGTAAAAGTAACGAGCATAATAGAACGTGGATCAATATTTTTTTCTTCAATCATATATGCTACTCGACTAGTCAATACTCGTGTTTTTCCACTACCCGCTCCAGCTAAAACTAATAGAGGGCCATCCACTGTTCGAACTGCCTCTTGCTGAGATATGTCTAAATGAATATTTTGCTTGGAAAGCTTTTCAAAGTACCCTTCCATTTTGTCCTTGTTATTCGAATATTCTTTTAAAAAGATAGGCAAGGAAGATACAGGTTTAGATAATTTCCAGTCGTTGCTGTCATGATCATTGTTATCGTGGATTGCTCTACTTTTAGGTATTTTAAATCCATCTCTGGCTGTATAAGTTGTGCTTTCTATGTTTTCGCGAGTTTCTCCCGTTGTAATAGCTAGCTCGTTACACTCGTCATCGATTTTATTAGCATGGTAAAAATATGGTGCTTTTTGTATTCCTAAATATAGCTTTACTTGTTTACTACATTTACCACAGGCTAATTCATTTCGAACGCCAGCGTCATATAAATGTTGATAGCGGTCACGTGCACTATTCTCAAGTGACACAAGTTTACCATTCCAAATTGCATTTTTCATTTATGTATACCCCTTTAAAACAGTCAATCTAACTCATCTTAACACATATACTAAAAGGAATATACTAACTCTGTATAAGTTTTTCTTTAGTAAAAATAGGGAACAATAATAAAAAGAGGAGGCGATTTATATGGGTTATGTATTACCTATTCAAATGGACACGTATCGTCAATATGCAAACAGAACGACGCTTCATGAAAAGGAAACGATTACACTAGATCCGGTCATGAAACCAGTTTTTCATCGCGTAGACTCCCAATACACATGGCAAGAAATGCAACGAAATAATATGTACGTACCGAAAAAAAGAAAACAAAATCAAAAAGAAAATCATACATGGGACGATAGTTTATTAGCTGAAATAACAGGAAAAGGAAGGCTGTTCAACGAATCTATTTAATAAGATTCTATTTGTGAGGAGTGCTTTTATGGAATGGATTAATGTAACCGGAAAAGTTGGATACTTTAAGGGCTCTGTTAACATCGGATATGCGAGAATATCTGATAAAACAGGGCTTATTTTCGATGCTGGCCTTGATGACCAAACGATGAAAAAAGTGATAAAACAATTGGAAAGTCTAGGAGCTCCTATTACCCATTTGTTTATTTCTCATGCACACGCAGATCATTACGGTGGAGCGGCACATTTGCAAAAAAAATACGATGTTTATACATATGCTCCAGTTTTTGAAGAAGCAATATTGCGTAATCCTATGCTTGAGCCACTGTACTTATTTCACGGTACATACCCAATGAATGAGTGGCGTAACAAGTTTATTGAGGGAAAACCTATTCGAGTAGATGAAGTTGTTTCCTTGGAGGGGGATGGAGTCCTTCAGATTGATGAAATTCCAGTTCAAGTACTTAGTTTACCAGGACATAGTTATAATCAATATGGGCTTATTTTTGATGGAATTTTTTTTGCATCAGATAGTTATTTTAGTGAAGAGACTTTAGAAAAACATAATATCCCTTACATAGTAGATGGAGGAGCAACGTTAGCAACTTTACATAAACTTCTTACCATAGAATGTGCTGGTGCTTTCCCAGGACATGGAGAATACGAAGAGAATTTTAATAAAACTGTAAAGGCTAATATACATTTCCATGAAAAGGTACTAGAAGAAATAACAGATATTATTTTTGGAAACAAGGTAGGAATGACATTAGAGAACCTTGTAGAAAATGCTTGTAAGTACCGAAAGATTGAAATTAAGTCTGTTCCATCTTTTATGTTGTTTAGAACTGCGATTACAGCATATGTAACCTTGTTAATTTCAAAGGATAGAGTGGAGTTAATCGTGAAAAATAATCAACTCTTCGTTTCTCCTTTAGCATAAGGCATCAAAAATATAGGCTCTCCTTCTTGCCATTCTGCATAAACAATGTCAGATGGGGTATGAAAGCCTTGTTTTTTTAATTCTAGCAGCAGCCATTGCTCTGTTAAATGAAATTCTTGAAGATTATCAACTAGAATTTCACCATCAGAAATAATAGAAACTGGTAGCCTAGTCTTTTTAGGAGCTATCTTTAACTCTTCGTTTGTAGGAGAAGCATAAGGTTGTTTCTTTAATACACTAACAGAGCCGTCCGTTTCAAGTATGGCGTATTCTACTTCTTTCATAGAAAAGGCCCCTTTTGAACGCAATAAATGTTGCAATTGATAAATGTCTAATTTTGATTTTTTTAACTCTTTCATATTTATGTTTCCTTTATGTATAACAATAGATGGCCTTCCCTCTAAAAAGCTTCGAGTGCTTTTCCACTTTTGAGTTATTGTTTCCATGACGAATATTAAAATACCCCATAAAGTAAGGGAAAAAACGATTTTATCTACTCCAACTTCTTGATCATATAAGGCATTCCCAACTAACTCGCCTAAAACGAGAGCAGATATGAAGTCGAAGGGAGTGATTTGGGTAATTTGTGTTTTACCTAACAATTGTGTCATTGCAAATAATGCTACAAATCCTATGAAGAGTTCGGTCGCAATTCGCACAAAGTCCATCATGATAAAACAGCCTACTTTCAAAGAGTTCTATCTAATTAGGATGTGCAATAAGCTCTTATTTATGAAAGTATCTGTTAAATACTACTGTTGGTTCTCTCGCAAGTCTTCGCTTCCCGCTTCTCCCGTAGTAGTCTTTGCCTTGCACGGAAATCAAGCTAGAAAGGTATACGAAATCAGATTTATAACACATCTTTATTAAAAAGAAGTCTTTAATCTCATGTAAAAAGAGACAAAGCCATTTTGACCTTGTCCCATTTTAGTAATATTTCAAACTTCTTTTACCATCGTTACGTGTGGGATGCCTGCATCCATGAATATATCTGATACCGTCTCATACCCTAGTTTAGCGTAAAACCCTTCGGCATGTGTCTGTGCATTAAGCTTTAATTTCTTCACACCTTGGTCCACAGCAAAATTCTCAATGGCACTCATAATTAGCCTTCCAGATCCTCGACTTGTTCGGTGAGTAGGAAGAACGCAAATCCGCTCCACTTTTCCATAACCATCAACAACGCGAAACCTTCCTGCTCCAACCGGTTCCTCACCATCATATAATACGAAGTGAGTAGCCGTATTTTCAAACTCATCAATTTCCTCTTCTAAAGGGACCTCTTGTTCTTCCACAAATACAATTTTCCTAACTTTATATGCATCTTCTAACTGCTCTTCGGTTGAAACTAATTGTACATTCAATGTATTAGCAGTCCTTTCCAAAGCGGAAAGTCTCATAAACTGTCCACATTCCGTCTTCTAATTGGTATAGAAGGTGAACTCTGTCTACCGTTTCTTCATGCTGAATATCTGACATTTTTAATGCACCTAATACATCGGAATGTTCATCATCTGATAACTTTTGGCCAATTGTAATGTGTGGAACGAACGCATACTCACGGTTGTCTGTGAAATACCCTTCACCCTCATGCAATTTTTCATGTAATTCTAACAACTCTACATGAGGCTCTACTTTTAAATAGATAACATTGTTTACCGGTGAAAAAGAACTAACTTTCGAGATAGACAAAGTAAATGGTGCAATATTCTTCGTAATAGCATGAAGTTGTTCCGTAACAGACTTCATGTCATCCTCCGCAATTTCAAACGTATTTTTAACCGTTACATGTGGTGGTATTAAAGCAAAATGAGGGTCATATCGCTTTCTGTATGAGTTGGCAAAATCTTGTAATTTTTTTGATGGAAAAATAGCGATTCCATATTTCATGTGTATCCCTCCTGATAATAAACTTAGTATTTGTTTTTCGTATTGTAATCGTACATTATGAAACTTGCTCTTTTAATAATTCGAAGGAAATAATTAATTTCCTACCTATTTAATATTATTTTAGCTTAATTAATGAAAAAAAGGTAGCGAAGATATCAGAACATTCGAAAATGATGCAGAGTAATCAGCGATATATTACTTTAAGTGCTTTACGCAAGTCAGGTTGCCAATATGTCCATGTATGGTCACCTTCAAATTCCTCATAGGATACTGTAAAGTTCTTTTCCTTCATTAACTTATGTAAATCTCTATTTGGAATGACAAAATCTTTCGTCTTTCCATCCGTGGTCTTAACGTCTGTTTCTTCTGTACCAATAACATGGTACATCGTTAAAAGATGTGTTTCGTTAAATTCCCCCACTTTATCTAACACGTAGTTATTCACGTAAGGCGATTGTAAAATGACATTTCCAAATGTATTAGGGTAGTGCAGTGCAGCTAATAAAGAAACAGTACCTGCTAAAGAGTCTCCAATTAAACCGCGTCCCATTCCCATTTGATAAGTAGGAAATTCTTTGTCTAAATAGGAAGTTAACTCATGACCTAAAAATCGTAAATATCCTTTATGTTTAGAGCCTTTAGGATGATACTTTTCTTTGCGGTCTTGCACATCTTTATAAGGAACGCCAATGATAATAATATTTTGTATTTCTTTATTTCCTAATAACTCATCAGCTAAACTTGCAATTCGCCCCATTGAAAAATAATCTTGGCCATCTTGAGCAATTAATACATGATATTTATATAAGGGTGAGTAGTTAGCTGGCTTATAGATCATTAAAGTCATGTCTTCTTTTAATGCATCGCTATATAAAATTCTTTCTTCGATTTGTCCTTTTATATTTTCCACTTTTTATTTCCTCCTAGCTGAAAAGTTAACTTTGGCAGCGCTTTACTGCTATCATATCATAATTAATTTCAAAATGAAGAGTAGGCGATTTTGTAAGAATATTAAGCAAATTTCTATGGGATTTAATTCTATTGTTAATAGTTGATGTTCACTGCAGATACTAGCTTTCTGAGGGCGGTTTCGTGCGTGCCTATGACAGTTTTACTTTGTGTATTAGGTGAGAAGGGTCTTGGCGGTATTGCTCAAGACCCTTTACCATTGAAATTGAGGGGAAGAGGGTCATGGGAAACGTTCTCAAGACCGTTTTCCTACTAAAAACTGAGGTGAAAAGGTCTTGGTGGCCTGTATCAAACTGAAAGAAAAAATAATCTGATTAATTGTCAATATATTGACGTATGCGACATATCGTATATAATATAATTTATAATTCCGATTAAACATATATGAATTAAATGAAGGGTGGGTGTTCCAGTTGTTTTTACAACTTTCTAATATAACGAAGCAATTTGAAAATCAAGGAAAAATACAAACCGTTCTTTCTCCGATTGATGTAACAATAGAAGAAGGGGAGTTTGTCTCTATATTAGGTCCTTCAGGATGTGGTAAATCAACGTTACTTTCTATAGTAGCAGGATTAACAAAACCAACTACTGGAGAAATCCGATTACAAGACTCGGTTATAACGAAACCAGGAAAAGATCGTGGAATGGTTTTCCAACAAGCAGCACTTTTCCCTTGGATGTCTGTAGAAGAAAACGTACTATTCGCTGTTCGAGATAGCAAAAACAAAGAGGAGAAAGTGGAGAGAGCACACCACTTTTTAAAAATGGTCCAGCTTAGCTCAAACTTAAATCAGTACCCTCATGAATTATCAGGAGGTATGCAACAAAGGGTATCAATTGCAAGAGCATTAGCAATGGACCCAACCGTCTTATTAATGGATGAACCTTTTGGAGCATTAGATGAACAAACAAGATTGCGAATGCAACAGGAATTAGAAACAATTTGGTTAGAAACGAAAAAAACAATTTTGTTTGTTACACATAGTATTTATGAATCTATTAAGCTATCCGATCGAATTTTAGTAATGGGTACTAGACCAGGTTCCATCATTGCAAATATTAAAGTAGATATAGATCGCCCACGCTTACGAACAAACGAACGTGTCGTGAATTTAGAAGGCGAGATTAGTAGTTTATTACAAAAAGAAATCGAAAAGGTTGTTCAAGAGGAGTTAAAAATATGAAAACATGGATGAAACGAGTCATTTTTTTCGTCTCGTTATTCGTAGTATGGGAAATCGCCGTGTTAATGATTGGTTGGCCACCTTACATTATGCCTAAGCCAACAGATGTTTTTCCTGCTATTTATATAGGTTTTAGAGACATGACATTAGTTCACGCTTTAGCAGCAAGTTTCCAACGGCTATTAATTGGATTGGGCCTTTCCATTTTGATTGGTACCGTTCTTGGTATTTGGTTTGCAAAGTCCAAAACGGCTGATGAAACAGTTGGTTCACTTGTTCTTGCCTTACAAAGTGTTCCGAGTATTGTTTGGTTACCACTTGCAATTACATGGTTTGGTTTTAGCGAAACAGCAATCACGTTTATCGTTACACTTGGTGGTACTTTAGTAATGACGATTAATATGAGAACAGGAATTAAAAACGTTCCTCCTCTCTATATAAAAGCAGCTTCGACAATGGGAGTATCTAGCTTTGAAATGTTTTGGAAAGTAATTTTACCTGCATCTGTCCCTTATGCAGTAACAGGTATTAGACTTGCTTGGGCATTTGCATGGCGTGCGTTAATGGCCGCTGAATTATTAAGTATGGGTCCTGGATTAGGGTATTCCCTTAAATATGCAGCTGAGTTTTCAAAAATGGACTTAGTATTCGGTATTATTATTATCATTTGTGTTATTGGTACAATTGTTGACTTTTTATTTTTCCAACGAATCGAGAAAAATGTTGCTCGTCGTTGGGGCTTAGACCAATAGAGTAGAAAAGGAGAATAAGAGATGAGAAAAAGGTTGATTCAGCTTAGTATTGTATTGTTAATTTCACTTGGGGTTTTAGCTGGTTGTGGCTCTAGTGGAGATGGAAAAGAAAAAATTATCATTGGGTACTTTCCTAATATAGATCACGTACCTGCAATGGTAGCAAAAGAAAAAGAAATGTATGAAAAGGCATTGGGGGAAGATGTAATTGTTGAATACAAAACATTCCCTGACGGTGGAGCATTTATGTCAGCGTTAAAAACTGGCGAAATTCATGGTGGATTAGTAGGACCAGGACCAGCGATGAACAACTATGCAAGTGGAGCAGACGTAAAAGTAATTGCAGGTGCTTCATCAGGTGGTACTGTTATAATTGCAAGTAAAGAAAGTGGAATTACTTCTATTGAAGGTTTAGATGGAGCTACATTTATTACACCTGGAATTGGGTGTACACATGATGTTCAGATGGAAACTTTCTTAAAAGATTTCGGCCTAACTTCTTCTCGTATTGGTGGTTCGATGCAACATGTAACTGGGAACCCTGCTCAATACGGTGGAATGTTTGAAACTGGTCGTGTTCAAGCAGCAGCGGTCCCTGAGCCATGGGCGTCTGTATTATCCATTGAATTTGGAGCTAACATCATTGTAGATAGTAATGAAATCTCTTACGGTGAAACATTACCGAACACGATTTTTGTTACAAGCGGAAAATTAATTAATGAAAAACAACATCTTGTAGAAAAGTTAATGGAAGCACATCTTCAATCTGTAAAATTCATTGAAGAAAATCCAGAAGAAGCAAAAGAAATTGCAATTAAATCTATTAAAGAAACGACAAATCATGAATTATCACGTGAAATCGTTGATAGTGCATGGGAACGTATTCGTTTCACATATGAAGTAGATGCAGAGGTTGTTCAAGAATTTGCAAACTCTTCATTCGACCTTAAGTTCTTAACAGAAAAACCAGATTTCGCAAACTTTATTGATACTAGTTTTGTGAATCGTTAACACAACAAAAAGGTGTCAGGCTATAATAGCCTTTGACACCTCTTTTGTGGGAGGATATGTAATGAAGAAAAAATGGGGACTATTTCTTTTACTAGTATTGTTAACAGCTTGCCAACAAAAAGAAGATATAAACTTAGATGATATTTTTAATATGAAGTTTGAAGTAAGAGAGCTTGAAGGTGTAAATGAACAGGGGACTACATTTCAAACAGGTGAACTTAAAGGGGAGGTTTGGTTAGCAAACTTTATCTTTACAAACTGTGATACGGTTTGTCCTCCGATGACTGCTAATATGGCACGAGTGCAACGTCATCTGAAAGAAGTTGGTTTGGAAGATGTGAGAATAGTATCTTTTAGTATTGATCCTGAGTATGATACGCCTGATAAGCTTATAGAGTATGGTAATTTATTTGATGCCGACTTTTCAAATTGGGATTTTGTTACTGGCTATACGCAACAAGAAATTGAACGATTTGCTAACATTTCTTTTTTAGTTCCAGCTGCAAAGATTGAAGGTAGTAATCAATTTACACATACTACCGCAATGTATCTTATAGACAAGGATGGATTTGCGCGAGAAAGTTATAGTGGAACTGATTTGGAAGTGGAGTTAATTGAAGAAGGTATTAAGAGAATAAAGGGAAACAAATAGAAGGAATATTATATTATTTGTAGAAACACTCATATTATTGAGTGTTTTTTATTTGGGGGAGAATTTATGGTAAGCGAAAAGGTATTATTTAATCAGCTAGTTTCATTTAGAGAAGATTTATTATTTGTATTAGAAGATGTAACAGAGGAAGAATCGGAATTAATACCAAAAGGATTTAGAAATAATATCCATTGGAATATGGGACATATTTTATTAGATCAATATATGTGGATATATTTCCAGTTAGAAGAAGAGATGCCTTACGATTACTTAGAGAAATATTTTGGCTATGGAACTACTCCTGATCACTTTTCAAATGAAACACCAACGTATTCTGAATTATTATCCTTATTAAAAGAACAGACAAACAAGATAAGAGAAACATTTTCAAATAGATTAAGTGAAAAACTTTTGAAGGTTACAGAGCTTGAAATGAGTACAGTAGGAGAAGTATTACCAAGAACTATGTATCATGAAGGATTACATATTGGAACTATTATCACAATGAAAAAGCTTATTAGAGGTATGTAACTTGAATATTCTATTTGAACAAACTCACAACTTAAATAATGAACAATTTAAAGATGTTATTCATTTACTCGAGCGATGTGAAAGCTTCGACAAAGTGGAGATTGCATCAAGTATAAACGTTTCGATGTTGGAAAATGCAGAAGAAAAACATTTATATTTTATTTTAGGATATGAGAATTTAAGATTGGTAAGTTTTCTAGGTTTGTACTCTTTTATTGATAGTGAAAAAATTGAAATCGCAGGAATGGTGCACCCTGATTTCAGACAAAAAAAGATTTTTTCAACCATGTTAAATTCAGGGCTAACTATTTGTAAAGAAAGAAACGCTAAAGAAATCTTATTTGTATGTCCTAGTAGATCAAATGCTGCAAAAGGGTTAATGAAAAAACTAGATGCACCTTACAGTTTTTCCGAATACACGATGGAACTAAAAGAATATGTTCCTATACTTGGAGAGTCTGAAATAACATTGTTGAAAGCTGAAGCGGAAGATATTGATATTGTCACGTCCTTATTGCTAGATGGCTTCGATTTTGGTGGGGACCCTGAAAGTGTAAAACCGTTAATAAGGCGTAACTTAAATAAAAGCGGATACGATTTATTTGTTGTTAAAGATGAAGAAAATGAAGTTTATGCAACTTTGACCGTTTCAGATGAAAAACAATCGTACTATATTAGTGCATTTACTGTGGCGAAGTCCAAAAGGGGACAAGGATTAGGGAGAAAAATATTACGAGAAACAGTAGAGCATATTAGAATGAGAAATAGTAAGTTAATCCGATTAGATGTAGATGTGAAAAATGAAAATGCGCTTGGTTTATATGAAGGTGTTGGATTTAGGAAAGTTAGTGGGTATGATTATTATAGTTATAAAATATAATCGTAAGCGATTTCATAAGTATGTAAATGAAAGAGGTTAATAGGACCTCTTTTATTTATGTTTAGAAAGATGATAAGTTTTGGGAATTTGCTTCTCGTGTTGGAAGATAAACATCAATGAGTTGATCTAATTTTTGAAGTTTTTCAAGGGCAGTAGATTTGTCCATCTTTTTATAGTGATGCATTCCGCCTTTTTGCTCATCAGCTTCATCAGCATGCTTCACTACTTTTTGTAATGGAGTTCGTTTAATTTGTGCTTCAGGCAAATACGAATCTGTATGCAAAAGTATGGCAACTGATATTTCTTTTGCTGCTTGTGAGTTTTCACCTAAGCGAATGAGCAATTTATGTGCACGCTCTGCACCTTTAATCGCATGAATATCATTTTCACGATATAAATCATAATCCCACTTCCCGTTACGATACCATTCATAATGACCGATATCATGTAAAAGAGCTGCTTTTGTTGCCAAATCTATATTTACGTTATATTTGAATGCTAAATGAAAGGCTTCCTCGGTCACTGCAACAGCATGTGCAATTCCTGAACGTTGCAAGTATTTTTGGGTAATTCCATGTAAAAAAATATCCGATAAAGTTACGTTTCTCACTTCAATCCCTCCTATGATGTAGTGTCATGTTCAAAAGTGTTTCTTTACAGGTTAACATATTGGAGAGGGATTTGGCTATAGGCAAAAGTTGTTATTACATAACGTGAAACTTTTTTCTTTCAAGCGTTGACAAGATAAAATATTTTCTATCTTAAATGTCCGTTTTGTTTTTCTTAGATAACAAAAGCCAATAAGGTGTGTGTCTCCAATATGAATAATACGTACTGCTCTTTGAGTTAATTCCCCATTACGAGCTTCGTAAATCATTTCAATAGGAATATTGTGATAAAAATATTTTTCTAATAACTTTTTCACGATCATCACCTCCTGCTATTATTATATGCGAACACGCGTTCTTTATGCAAGTGTCGAAAAATAAAATTATTGTCGAAAATATTAGAATATTGTTGAATTTGTGGATACATATAGAATATGATAAGTAAGTAAGGGATGACACAGATAATTTTGGAGGGAAATATGTCTGTTTTTTTATCAATGCTCCTTTTTTGGAAAAAAGGGAAAAAGCAATGCCTCTATTGCGGACAAACAACTACACATAAGCACATTTGTAAACCGTGTTCAGATAATAGGAAAGAAAAGCTAGGGTTTTAATGTAGTTAAACTCCTAGCTTATTATTTTGTATAATCGACCTTGGTCGTGTTGAATTGTACCATTGAAGACAGAGAATAAATATAATCATTGCATCAATAAGGTCACCTAAATAATACATAAGTATGGCACCGTTTTCTGTTTGAATTTGCGCTACGCCAACTGGTGGATGTGCATATATATGCTTGGATAAAATGCCATGACCAGCAAGAGCGAAAATGAACACAAGTGATCGATAATAAAATGATCTTCTATGCATAATCGGATCTATGTAAATCATGGATATGGTAAATAAATATCCAGCTAAAAATACGTGCAAATGGATTGCTACGTAAAGTACTACACTTTGATGCATCATGTAAAACAAATCTGTCGTGTAAAGGAACCATAGACCACCAACATTCAAAATACTCGTCACCACAGGGTCTGTATAAAACTTACAAATCCTACTTTTTAAGAAAGATGTGAGTTTTCGGGCCTTATCGACAGAAAGTGTTCGTAGCAACAGCTTTATTGGTGTAGAAAGAGCGATTAATAATGGTGCCAGCATACCTAGTAATAAGTGCCCGACCATGTGGTAGACAAAATCGGAGTGACTTCGTTGCGAGACTGGTCCAACAACTGCAACTAGAGCACTCAGAGATCCAAGAACAAAAAAAGTAAGTCGTTTGTAAGGCCACCGTTTATGTTTTGAATTAGAAATGATTACGGCAAGAAAATAGCCTATGAAAGCTAAGAAAAATGGAATAGCCAATATTACTTGAGTATAAGTCGTAAAAGTGTGATCTAAATGATGCAGATGTAAGTTACTGTTCATTGGCTATATTCTCACTATTTTTGTTGTAATTTGTACGATAAATAAGGATAGCACCAACGATTATCATAGCAATGGCGATTACATTCCATACGATATCGTATATAATTACGTTTTCTACGTATCGAATTTGATGGATGCGCATTATTTTATGTTGAATGATACCATCGTAAAGCTGGAATGCACCCGTTCCAAATATTACGGCACCCCACCAACGCTTTTTCCTAAAAGCATTTCTCCTTTTTAAGTCTGCGAGCATAAACAATCCCCCAATGGTGGCAAAAAAGCTAAATGCATGAAATAAGCCATCCGAAACTAATCCAATCTCCCGTGTGGATTTATCATAAAAGTGGTGCCAGTGTAGCAGTTGGTGGAATAATGTTTCATCAATAAATGCAACTAATCCTAATCCGAACAAAATTCCAGATATTACGTTACGTTTACTGTAAAGTAAGAGTGTATCGTGATTGTTTGTCATCTAAAATCTCCTTTCATATCCTTGTAAGTTTAGTTTTGCCAAAGTTTCACAAAAATAAAGGTAATGGATTAAATGACAGAATGTTGCTAATATGAGAAGTGTTGTACTATAATGAAGTTATAGTTAACAATATTGCGACTTGATAGTTCAGTGGGAGAACACTACCTTGACAGGGTAGGGGTCGGGGGTTCGAATCCCTCTCAGGTCATACCGAAACCAAGCTGTTTATAACTTGCTTGGTTTTTTAAAATTAAATAGAAAATTAAAGAAATTGCATTATGTATTAACTTTATTACGGTCCGAGTAATTCTGCAGATATTGAATTAAATTTAGTCGTAGGAGTTCATGGACCAATAAAAGCGACTTACAAAGTGGTAGATGAAATGTAAAAAATTAACTTCCTTGGTTATTTTGCCAAGATGTGGTATACTATAAAGAGAAAAAACTGACATTACTAAAGAGGACTATTTTCAAATGTGGAAAGTAGTACTCTTTTTTATTACTTATCCCTAAGCCTCTGGAAAAAAGAAGTACAGGAGGAAACACATCATGCTTGCAAAAATCAAAAAAGTTAAGCTCAGTAAGGAAGGAAAGAATCCTATCTACAAAGCGGTGTTAGAGTGCCCGGAAGGTCATCAACTCTATGTACATTTTGACTATACTCGCTCCACAAACAAGTTCTGGCCGTTAGAAGTAAATTATAATGGTGAGAACAAAGGAGTAAAACTTGCTTGGTATACAAGAAAAGTAGAAAAAACAACAGTTGAAGCTTTCTTAGAGGGCATCGCAAAGAAAATAAATAAAAAATATGCATATGATATGTAAATAGGAAAGAGAAGAGATGAAATGTCTCTTCTCTTTTTTTGCTGTTCAGGTAAAAAATTAATTAAATTATATAAAATGTGCGATAAAGGCAAGTGTTGTTCGTCTAAGTATATAAGGGAAAACGAAAGTGGTGGTTAAGATGTCTAACGAACAACAAATTTCAGATTGGTTTCAAGAATACAGTGACGACATCTATCAATTTTTATTATATAGATTAAGTTCAACAGACGTAGAAGATCATGTGCAAGAAGTTTTTATAAAAGCTTTTAGAGGAATTAAGCGATTTAAAGGAGATTCAAGCCCGAAAACGTGGCTATATTCTATAGCAAGAAATGTAGCCATCGATGAGTTAAGAAAGAAAAAACGAGAAAAGTGGAAGTATATGATTTTATTTGAGAGTAAAAGTAATGAGAAACAAAGTAGTACTGATTTAACCCCTGAGAAGCATTACTTTTTATCTGAGGAGCACAAAGAGGTAATTGCAGCAATACATACATTAAATGATGCCTATCAAGAAGTACTAATAATGAGAGGAGTGAAAGAGCTTTCGGTAGAAGAAACCGCCGAGGTATTAGGTTGGTCCGCTGCAAAAGTTCGCTCCACTCATTTTCGTGCCAAACAGGCTTTATTAGTAAGGTTAGGAGGAATTGAAGATGGAGAATAAGTTTAAAAAGTTAGATGAAAAATTAAAATCAATCCCTAAACCTACTATAAACAAAAAAAGAAAACAAAAAATGTATGAGAAAATAATTAGTACGAAAGAAGTAGTGACGGATAAAATATTAGTATTCTTGTTGTCAATTCTTTTCATCTATTTAGGGTTTAAACTGGTGAGCGGTACGTTTGATGGATATATTTTCTATCCATTGGGATTAATTTTATCTAAATTCGAGGGTCTATATACAATTTTGACTATTTTTATTTCCATACTAGCAATCATTGCTATTTTCGTCATATCCTATGTATTCGCTTATAAAGTGAGTGACTATCTATCAACTAAGAATAAAAGTTTTTCTATTAAAATAGTCTTAACTTTTCTCATTATGTTTTTTATAGCTCACAACCTAATGGCACCATATTTTTATACAGAAAATTTTTTGAAAAATCGTGCGGTACAACTTATTGAAATGCAACATGAATTGCATGATGAAGAGTTGACCGAAGAAGAATTTGAAAAAATAACCAAAAATGTATATGGTGAAAACAGATATACTAGCAAAAATAACTTAGAATTATTAGAAATAAAAGAAATCAAATTCGAGCGTCGCTATAGTAGGTTCATTTATACAGCCGAAATTACAGTAAAAGAAACACGTGACGGCCAAGAAAATATAGAAAAGTATACCTATAACTATGAGTTCTACTCAAAAAGAGGAAAGTTTTACATGAGTGGGTGGTTATATAAGGTATATAACGATTAAAAGTATGAAGCTGTTCAATCCAGATTGAAGAATTGAATAGCTTTTTTACGTTTGTGCTATAAAGACTTACCCTCCATAAGCCCCAAGTCCTATCATAAAATATAGCTCAGGCTCATTATTCCAATCATTTATAAAGGATAAGATAGAGACATGAAAAGGAAATGAAATAATCGTTTCCTTCACCCAACCCCAGAAAATAAATGAAAGGAGCAATAAAAATGAAAAAAATAGGTTTGTTTTTAATCGGCCTTATCGCCTTCTTTGTACTACTAGGAAACGTTGGTCCACTTATCGGTTTAGCAATTAGCTTAATTGTTGCGTACTACGCAGTAAAGGAATTCCTAAAAACAGAATCAACAGGCAGCAAAATAGCATGGGGAATCATCGCCTTTATCGCCATCGCCTTCACCATTTCAAACGTCCCAGCAGTGATCGCCTTAGTTGCAGCTTATGTCCTATACCTAGTCTACAAAAAGTGGAACCAAACAAAAGAAGAAACAAATCCCCCAAGTACAAAAGAAACTAGTGATCCATTCACAAACTTTGAAAAACAATGGAATTTAATGAATAAGTAGGTTTGATTTTGAGAATTGATGTTTTTTTACCTATCCAGCTGTTGATTTCCGTGCAAGGCGGAGACTCCTGCGGGAAAAGCGGGAGACGGGAGACCCCACAGACGCGAAGCGTCGAGGAGGCTCCCGACCCGCCCGCGGAAAGCGATGCCTTGCACGGAAATCAACAGCGGTCTATCACCTTACAAAAAAATAAAAGGAGAGAACACACATGACAACTTTATTTACAAGAATAAAAAACACAATAGCAGCTGATTTTCACGATGCACTGGATAAAAAGGAACAAAAAAATCCAATCGCCCTTTTAAATCAATACCTACGCGATTGCGAAAAAGAAGTAGAAAAAGTTCAAAAACTAGTCGAACGTCAACAAGTATTAAAAGATGAATTTCATAAAGAATTAAAAGAAGCAAACCACTTTGCGGAAAAAAGAAGCCATCAGGCGATGGTTGCTGAAAATGCCGGAGAAAGCGAACTAGCCGAATTTGCTACAAGGGAAAGCCTGCAATATAAAGACCGTGCTCTACAACTAGAACAATCATTACAAAATATAAAGAAAGATCTATCAGACTTAGAGCAAAAGTACGAAATGATGAAACATAAATTAAAAGATATGTACATTAAACGTATGGAGCTAATGGGCAGAGAAAACGTAGCTCGAGCAAATTACAAAATGAATAAAGTAGTAGAGTCAAATGATATAAACAGTGCGGATGCTCAATTTGACGATATGGATAACTATATGACAAGACTTGAGCACCAAGTCAACACATCTTATCTACAAAATACAATTGATGCGCGTATTGCTCAACTAGAAAAAGAACAAAAGCTAGTCAAAACAGATTCTCAAATTTCCTAAAAACTGCTATTCTAATAATAGACTATGGGGTGCTCCTGCCCCTTTTTTCGCATTTATAAAGTAAAGGAGGGGACATTATGCTGAATCGAGCAATTACAGATTACTTAAGTTACATCATTATCATCGGAGTTTTCCTATTTGTACTAGAAATTGCTTTCTTTGACAGCGGTCTTATTTTCACCCTTCTTTTTTCAGCAGCATTTATATACTTCGGTCGAATAAAATGGCACTGGTTAATCGGAAAAGTCATATTTATTATCGGTCTTATTTCTCTTATTTTAGCTATTGCTGGAATGATGACATTTAAGTTCTTAATTCTAGCTACTATTATTTATTTTATTTTTAAACTAGCACAATCTAAACAAGCACCAACGATTATTACACCGAATGTAGAAACATCAAAAGAGCAAATAGTGGAAGGTAAATTGAATCTTTTCCGTAACAAGTGGTTTGGAACCCAAAAGACACCAGATCATAGCTATACGTGGGAAGATATTAATATTCAATGTGGAGTTGGAGATACAACAATAGATTTAAGTAATACGGTATTCCCAAAGGGCGAAGCGGTCATTATTATTCGTAACATCGTAGGAAATGTCCAAGTCTCCCTTCCATATGATGTAGAAGTTAGTATTCAACACTCATCGATTGTTGGTACAACTACTATCTTTAACGAAGAAAAAAAGAGTCTGGTGAACGTTACAGCAAAATATCAAACCGAAAACTATCAAGTTGCAACAAGTAAAGTGAAAATTTTCACCTCCCTATATGTCGGAAATCTTGAGGTGAAACGTTCATGACCGTGTTGCAACGTCACATCTTTTTAGGCGCTCTTATTGCTTTTGATACGTTTATCATATTTGGTCTCATCTTTATTTTTGCATTTCCATCAATAGATTGGAGATCGTTATGGAATGTGAAAGTATTTGATCTTCCATTTATTCTATTTTCCTTATCAATTAGTATTTTACTAGGTCTTTTAGTTGGTTTAATTTCTGGTTTTTTTTGGAAAAAGCAGTTTGCAAATATACTAGAGCCTTTAACAGCATTTTCTAAAGGAAATACGTTGGAATTTAAAAAGGAGGATAGCGTTGTACAAGAAGTAGTAGCGATTCAATCCGCCCTGGAAACTGTACAAAAACAAATGAAAGAGCAAACAAAGCTATCGCAAAAATTAGCGAACGAAAAAGCAGTTGACTTTGAAAATAGAGTGCAAGAAATAGTATCACAAGAACGGAACAGACTAGCACGTGAATTACATGACTCAGTTAGTCAGCAATTATTCGGTGCATCCATGCTAATGTCTGCTATTACCGAATCAAAAGGAGAAACCAACGATAGAGAGGCAAAGCAATTAAAGTTAGTAGAGGAAATGATTCAACATTCACAACTTGAAATGCGTGCACTATTGTTACATCTTCGACCAGTTGCATTAAAAGGAAAAACACTTCAAGAAGGTACAGAAGAGTTACTGCTTGAATTAATGCAAAAAGTACCGATGAATATCACTAAAAAAATTGAAGATTTCAAAATTGATAAAGGGGTAGAAGATCACTTATTCCGTATATTACAAGAATCTTTATCCAATACTCTACGTCACTCTAAAGCTCAATCAGTAGAAGTTTTACTAATTCAACGAGATGATTGGATTATTCTTCGGGTAGTTGATGATGGTGTTGGATTTGATGTGGATACAACAAACGCAGGGTCATACGGACTTCAAAATATGCATGAACGCGCAGTGGAGATAGGCGGCACCATGAAAATAGTTAGTGTAAAAGGAAACGGTACTCGCTTGGAAGTAAAAGTACCAATGCTTGATTTAAAGGGGGAAGATGTTGGTGATTAAAGTTCTTTTTGTTGATGACCATGAAATGGTTCGAATCGGGGTATCCGCTTATTTATCAGCTCAGCAAGATATTGAAGTGATTGCAGAAGCAGACGACGGAACGGTAGCTGTAGATTTAGCACTCCAACATAAACCAGATATCATATTAATGGACCTTGTCATGAAAGAAATGGACGGCATCGAAGCGACACGTAGAATTATCGAAGCTTGGCCCGAAGCAAAAATAATCATAGTGACTAGTTTCATAGATGATGAAAAGGTGTATCCAGCCCTTGAAGCTGGTGCAACAAGCTATATGTTAAAAACGTCAAAAGCAAGTGAAATTGCCGAAGCAGTTCGCAAAACATATCACGGTCAGTCTATTCTAGAGCCTGAAGTAGCGGGAAAAATGATGAAAAAAATGCGTTCAAAGCAAGAGCACCATCCACACGAAGAACTAACAAATCGTGAAATGGAAATATTGCTACTAATGGCACAAGGAAAAACAAATCAAGAAATGGCCGACGAACTATTCATCGCCTTAAAAACAGTGAAAGTTCATGTTAGTAATATATTAGCTAAACTGCAAGTACAAGACCGTACCCAAGCTGTTATTTATGCTTTTAAGCATAAGATAGTAGAATGAATTTAGACTTTTCAGAAAATACAGTTGACATAAGTAGATTAACTTGTTAATATGAATCTTAATTTAATAGCCAAACTTCTTATTAAGAGCGGTGGAGGGACAGACCCTATGAAACCCGGCAACCTTCAGTATTGAAAAGGTGCTAAATTCTGCAGATGTATTTTCATCTGAAAGATAAGAAGAGGAAACGGTAACGTTAATCTAAACCTCTTCTTATTGAAGTGGTTTTTTGTTTTTAAGGAAAAAAATAGCGTAGTGTAGCATAAATTCGAGGAGGTGTAGCAAAAAAGTAGAGAAGTGTATCATAAGTCTGTGTAGGTGTAGCAAAAAAGTGCAAGGTGTAGCATAAGTTCGAGCAGCTGAAGCAAAAAAACTATGAAGTGTAGCATAAAATCGTATAGGTGTAGCAAAAAAGCAACAAAGTGTAGCATAAATATATTATCCAATTAGTTCTAAAACACAACAACCTTCCATACGCTATATTATTACAATCTAAAGCATTAACGAATTAAACAACTAAATAACTCTTATCAAGAGTGACGGAGGGATCAGGCCCGATGATGTCCGGCAACCTTCAAGTTATCTTTAACTTGAAAGGTGCTAATTCCTGCAGGCAATTGCGCCTGGAAGATAAGAGGAGGAAGCCCACAAACCTCTTCTTATGAAGCGGTTTTTTTATTTTATTTCTCAAGGAGGATAACTAATGACAAAAAATAATCAACCATTATCAAAAGAAACTTTATTATTACACGGAGGGCAACAACCTGATTCAACTACAGGTTCTCGTGCAGTACCTATCTACCAAACTACTTCTTATGTCTTTAACAATACAGAGCATGCACAAAACTTATTTGCTTTAAAAGAGTTCGGAAATATATACACCCGTATCGGCAATCCAACAGTAGATGTGTTAGAACAAAGGGTTGCTTTATTAGAAGGTGGAGTTGCAGCTGTAGCAACTAGTTCTGGAATGTCAGCCATTGCTTTTTCTATACTAAATATCGCACAAGCAGGAGACGAAATTATTGCCGATACAAACCTTTACGGAGGTACATATAATTTATTTGCCGTTACGCTTCCTAAATACGGAATTAACGTAAAATTTGTTGATGCAACAAATCCAGAAAACTTCCGAAGCGCTATTACGCCAAAAACGAAAGCCTTATTTGGAGAAATAATTGGGAATCCGAGCTTGAACGTTTTAGATGTAGAAGCGGTTGCAAAAATTGCTCATGAGAACAACATTCCACTCATTGTAGATAATACATTTGCGTCCCCATACAATTGTAATCCGATAAAACATGGAGCGGATATAGTTGTACACTCTGCAACAAAATGGATTGGTGGCCATGGAACAACAATTGGAGGCATTGTAGTGGATGGAGGAACATTTGATTGGAACAATTCGAAGTTTCCAGGTTTCACTGAGCCAGATGATAGTTATAACGGAATATGTTATGCCGAAACTTTTGGGAACGTAGCTTATGCAGTAAAACTGAGAGTGCAGTTACTTAGAGACATCGGTGCATGTTTAAGTCCACAAAACGCATTCTTATTATTACAAGGTCTTGAAACACTTCACTTAAGAGTGGAACGACATAATGAAAATGCAGAAAAACTAGCAAAATTTTTGAGTAGCCATTCTGGAGTTACTTGGGTCTCTTATCCGGGAATACAAAATCATCCATCACACCATTTAGCAAAAAAATACTTAACGAACGGCTATGGCTCCATTGTTATTTTTGGAATAAAAGGAGGACGTGAAGCGGGTCAAAAGCTAATTGATTCTATTAAACTATGGTCACATGTTGCAAACGTTGGGGACGCAAAGTCGTTAATTATTCATCCAGCATCCACCACACACCAACAGCTTAGCCAAGAAGATTTAAAGAAAACCGGAGTAACAGAAGACTTAATTCGTCTTTCTGTTGGAATTGAAGGAATTCACGATTTGGAAAATGATTTAGATCAAGCGCTTTTTGTTGCGACTAGTGAAACAGCGAGAGGAGCGGTTTCAGGTGACGTTACCGTATGAAAAACACTATGAAGTTAGTAAAGTCTCCATTGGAGATTTACAACTTGATTGCGGTGATATTTTGTCAAACGTCGAAGTTGCATACGAGCACGTTGGGAACTTAGAGGGAGAAGTTATTATTGTTTGCCATGCTTTATCAGGAAACCATTTATCAGTTGGATCAGAGAAAAAGCCTGGTTGGTGGAGTGGCTTTATTGGTGAAAACCTATATATCGATACAAATGAGTTTCAAATAATTACGATGAATGTCATTGGAGGTTGTGCTGGTTCTACTGGCCCAACTTCCATCAACTTAACTACGGGTGAAAAATTCAGAGCCACTTTCCCCAAAATTACGATTCGAGATATCGTTCGATCTCAATACAAGGCACTACAAAGGTTAGGTGTTTATAAAGTAAAAGCAATTGTAGGGGGCTCCCTCGGTGGAATGCAAGTTTTAGAATGGGGAATTTTGTATCCATATTTTGCTGAAAAACTTGTTCCAATGGCTGTTACTCCATTTTTTTCTGATTATGCTATTGCTTACAATCAAATTGCCCAAAAGACAATTAAGCTAGATCCTGCCTGGAAAAACGGAGAATATGAGGAAGAAGAAAGGTTACAAGGCTTAGAGATTGCAAGAATGGTTGGTCTTGTTACTTACCGTTCGGATGTTCTCTTTAATGAGCGATTTAGACGAGAGAAGAAAGAAAATACTCAATTCCAAGTAGATTCTTATTTGTCCTACCAAGGGAAAAAGTTTACGAGTAGGTTTGACGCAAACAGTTACTTAAGATTACTTGAAGTGATGAACGAGTTTGATATTGGAGAAGGAAGAAATGGCTGGAAAAATGCACTAAAAGAAATCAAATCGGAAGTATGCTTCGTTGCCTTTACAAACGACTTACTGTATACAAGTTCTGTGATAGAAGAGGCTGTAAATGAGGTTGAAAAAGGTCAATACACCTTAGTACAGACTACCTTTGGACACGATGGATTCTTAGTTGAATTCGAAAAATGGGCTGAGAAAATTAAAGAATTTGTGATAGAAAGATGCTATAAAGCTTAGTGATGAATTTTATTACAATTTTCTACTTTTTAGCTGTTGGTTGCCGTGCAAGACGGAGACTTTCGGCCCGCCCGCGGAAAGCGAAGACTTGCACGGCAATCAACAGCGGTCTATTACACAGCCAATAGGAAAGGAAGTGTTACATTGTCCACAATAAACGTGGCGTTACTCGGATTTGGAACAGTTGGAAAAGGTGTGTATAACACAATCGAGACACATCAGGTAAGGTTGCATCAAATTTATGGGAAACCAGTTAAAGTGGTTGCAATATTAGTAAAACATTTAAATAAGCATGTTTGTCCTTCTTCAGAAATCCTGCTAACTGACAATTTTAGTGAGATAGAACAAATCGATGACCTTCATATTGTAGTAGATGCAATCGTAGGAACAGAACCTGCTTTTTCGTATTGCAAAAGAGCTATTGAAAAAGGCTGCCATCTTGTTACTGCAAACAAAGAAATGTTTTCGCATTTCGGAGAAGAGTTAGTAAGACTTGCGACAAGTAAAAATGTTTCCGTTGGATTTGAAGCAACTGTTGCTGGGGGAGTTCCTGTCATTGGTGTCCTACGTCAACTATATCAAGTAAACAAGGTTGAACGGATTGAGGGTATATTAAATGGCACAACCAATTATATTTTGACAAAGATGAGAAAGGATAAAATATCTTTTGAGGAAGCTTTGAGGTTAGCGCAAGAAAAAGGATATGCAGAAGCAGATCCAACAAATGATGTGGAAGGCTATGATGCTTTTTATAAAGGAAAAATATTAAGTCAGCTAGTCTTTCATAAGAATCCTACAACGGTTGTTAGAAAAGGAATTTCTTCTATCACCTCGACTCAAATAGATATTGCAACTTCATTAAACTTGCGATTTAAACATGTTGTAACTTTGTTCCAAGAAAACAGTGAAGTTACACTTCTCGTAGAACCCATCTTAGTATCAGAATCGCACCCTTTTTATGCGACAGAAGGTGTACAAAATATAGTATCAATAGAATCAGATGTAACAGGGAAAGTACAATTTCAAGGACCGGGAGCTGGAATGTACCCTACAGCAAGTGCGGTTGTGGAAGATATAGCGAATATTAATAACGGGAAGTTTCAAACAATAAATACGTCTTTAATAGAAGAGACTAATTTTATAGAAGAGCGTTTTAGTTGGCTTGTTTTTTTCAATAAGAAGCCGAAAAATGTTCTTAATTTTGTAAATTATGTTCATCCTAATGCTCTATTAATAGAAGGGAATGAAGATGAAATAAAGTTGGCTTTTGGGAATCAAGAAGTTGTTTATTATAAGGCTGATGTGAAAGGATATGACAAAATTAAATTATTTAGTGGTGGAACGTTTAATAGTATTGTAGGGTGAAACTGCAGTAAAACCTAATATATTTCAATCTTTCCAAATAAATAAAGGAATTTGAGGATATATTACGTTTTATCAAGATATCTCAAAGATTTCACGGATATTTCAAAAAATTTCCTGATAACGTAAAGAAATCAGCTCAATAAATTCACTACCAACCATTTTTCCTCGTATATTTACACATTCCCTTGGCAACAATAGTAATACGACCATCTGACCCAAGATGAGGTAAGAGCAATCCCTAGTGCCAACCGTACTGATGACGGTAGCGGGATTGCTCTTTTCCTTTTTAATGAAGATTTAAGCGTATCGTAACTCCATAAAGTCCCTCGCTATTGTAATCCAAATACCTTCCAGATAACCCAATATTCATCACTTCTAAATAGTAACCAAGTTCATACAATTTAGTTTCTTGTTGAAAAAATAATAACTTATATTCTGGTGCAGCGATGTTCCGAGTAGCAATAGATAGTGTTTCTGCACTATCCAGTTCTCTGATAAGCTTTCTAATTAAGGCAAGATCATCCAAATACGCAACATGTTCCATAGTGTCCCATTTTACAATCTCAATCAATGTTACATCTGTTTCTGGAGAAATCAAACAAACTTGTTGTTGACATGCTACTAATGGAACAAAGAAAAGTAACAACAATAAACGTCTTGCCCATCTACGCATAAACTGACCTCCATTATATCTTCTCTATAGCATAAGTATATGACACAACTTCTGATTCTTTTCCTTAGAGACTTAGTAAATTAAGTTGGTTTTTTTATGTGTTTATTAAGGTATATGTATTAAGACGTTTCAACCATGAATTTGTTGCAGAAAGATTACTTTTTTCTAAAAATTCCATGAGAAATAGCACCTTTGTGCATTTATTCACAAAACCTTCACTTTTTTGTAACAGAATTGTTTTAAATGTGATGATTTTCACAAGCGAATAAGTTATACACTGTACATATAGTATTTTCATATGACTAAATGAGAAAGTATTGAGGTGGATTGAATGGAATCATCAGTTGAATTTAGCCGGTATTTAACAATGTTAACCCTCTCGGTACACGTGTTGTTTGCAACAGTTGGAGTAGGTGTGCCGATTTTGATCATGATTGCACATTGGCTCGGTTTAAAAAGAGATGATGAACATTATTTATTGATGGCAAAACGATGGGCGCGTGGATATGTCATAACTGTAGCGGTAGGGGTTGTAACTGGTACTGCTATAGCATTACAACTAGCGCTATTATGGCCACGTTTTATGGAATTTGCCGGTCAATTAGTTGCTCTACCATTATTTATGGAGACTTTTGCATTTTTCTTTGAAGCTATTTTCTTAGGAATTTATTTATACACATGGAACAGATTTAAAAACCCGAAGTATCACTTTTTCTTATTAGCTCCTGTTGTTTTAGGGGCAGCAATGTCAGCTCTGTTTATTACATCTGTAAATGCATTTATGAACACTCCGCAAGGATTTGTACTTGCTAATGGTGAGTTAACGAATATACAACCATTAGTGGCGATGTTTAATCCAGCAATGCCAACAAAGGTAGCGCACGTCTTAACGTCTGCGTATATGACATCCGCATTTGTCCTTGCTTCTATCGCAGCGTTCCACCTGTTACGTGGGAATAAACATGAGTACCACAGAAAAGGTCTTTCTCTTACGATGAAAGTGGGATTAATCTTTTGTATTGCGACAGCTTTAATTGGAGATTTGTCTGGAAAGTTTCTAGCAGAATATCAACCTGAAAAATTAGCAGCTGCAGAATGGCATTTTGAAACAGATGGAGAGGCACCGCTTGTTCTTTTTGGGATATTAACAGAAACAAATGAAGTAAAATATGCGATTAAAATCCCTTATGCATTAAGCTTCCTAGTACACAACAACTTTACTGGGGAAGTTATCGGGTTAAATGATATCCCTGAAGAATATCATCCACCATACGTTATCCATTATTTGTTTGATTTGATGGTATCGATAGGAATTGGGTTAACGCTTCTTTCCCTTTTATATGTAGTAGGTCTTAAACGTAATTGGAACCTGATAAAGTCGAAAGTATTTCGTATTATGTTAGTCGCATCAGGTCCATTGTCCATGTTAGCAATTCAAGCTGGTTGGTGGTTTACAGAAGTAGGTCGTCAACCGTGGATTATGAGAGGCTTTATGACAACGGCAGAAGGAGCAACAGACTCCCCATATGTTTGGGTAATGTTTATTGCCTTTGCCCTATTGTACTTTATTTTGTTGGTAGGTACAGCAGTTGTATTAACACGTATGTTTAGAAAAAATCCAGTGGAATTAGAGTTAGAAAAAGTACGTGAGAAAAGGAGTGTAGCCGTATGACAATTGAGATTCTAGGTATTTCCGTTTTATGGCTCTTTCTTTTCGGTTACGTTATCGTTGCATCAATTGATTTTGGAGCAGGCTTCTTTAATGCATCGACAATTGTAACGAAAAAAAATCATCTCGTTAACTCTGTTATTCAGCGTTACTTATCACCAGTTTGGGAGATTACGAATGTTTTTCTCGTGTTCTTTTTTGTGGGGATGATCGGATTTTTCCCAAAAACTGCTTATTACTTCGGTACAGTTTTATTAATACCGATTAGTATTTCTATCATACTTTTAGCGTTAAGAGGTAGCTATTATGCATTTGGCACGTATGGTACGAAGGGACATAAAGGATACACCCTTATGTATGGTGTGACTGGGGTTCTTATTCCGGCATCTTTAACAACTGCTTTAATTGTTTCACAAGGTGGATTTATCCGCGAAACAAGCTGGGGTGGGATTGAACTAGATTACGTCGCACTGTTCACAAGTCCGTTTGCCTGGTCTATTATTTTACTAAGTTTAGTAAGCGTCTTGTTTATTTCTGCAAGTTTCCTAGCTTACTATTCTTCCGTTGCAGAAGACGAAGGAGCACTTAAACTATTTAGAAAATACACATGGATATGGAGTTTCCCTACCATTATCACGGCATTAGGAATTATCATTGAGATGAGATGGCATAACTATTCACACTTTGAAGGCTTGCTTTCTTTATGGTGGGTATTTGCCTTATCGTTTGTATGTTTTGTCGCAAGTTTATGGTTATTGAAAAAAGCGTACTACGGAAGGTCGTTTATTTTCGTCGTATTGCAGTTTGCGTTTGCATTTTATGCGTATGGGGCTTCTCGCTACCCATATTTACTATATCCGTATTTAACAATCTATGATAGTTTTACAAACGAAACGATGGCGATGGCGCTAATAGTCGTCTTTATTTTAGGGCTTATGTTATTAATTCCTTCTTTGTATCTCGTATTTAAACTATTTATTATGAACAAACCTTATATTAAAAAAGGTTAAATTAAGGAGGAGAAGCACTATGCATAACTTTTTACTGTTTTATGCACCACTTCTTATTGTCGTGCTCGCGATGGCTCTTTCCTTTTTTGTCGCTACGAAAAGCACGAAGATTGAGGAATAGAAATGAAAAGATTACAAAGCTTGGCCCGTGCACAGAAGGGACTCTATTATAGTCTATTTGGCCTTGCCGTTGTTTTAGGAATAGTTATCATCACGCAAAGTTATTTCATTGTTTCCATTGTGGATGATCTATTTTTAAATAAGCTTAGCTTTCAGCATGTTACCCCATTGTTAATTGCTTTGCTTATCGTACTGCTTTTAAGAGCTGTCATTTCTTACTTTATCGGACGTATCGGTAATGTGATGGCAGCGTTAGTAAAAGCTTCTTATCGAAAAAAGTTGTTAGAAGCATATTCTAATCAGACAATTTTAACTTCTTATAAAGGTCAATCAGGAAAAAAGGTTAGTGTGATGCTGGATGCTGTAGATGAATTGGATGGTTTTTTCAGTAAATATATACCGCAACAAATGATTACTACGATTGTATCCGTCATTATATTAGTTGCGGTTTTTTCTCAGCATGTATATTCAGGACTCATCATTTTATTTACAGCCCCATTTATTCCGTTATTTATGATAATTATTGGAAAAGCCACACAGCAAAAGTCAGAAGAAAAACTAGATAGTTTGTCTTCTTTTTCAGGTAGATTTTTAGATACAATTCAAGGGTTAGTGAGTTTAAAGCTGTATGGGCGAACAAAGCACTATCGAGATGTTATTCAATCTAGTAGCATTCATTTTCGCGATTCTACAATGGGAATACTAAAAGTTGCCTTTACTTCTTCCTTAATGCTTGAGTTCATCTCGATGTTAAGTGTTGGGTTAGTAGCACTAGAACTTGGTTTGCGTCTAGTGGTCTTTAACTCTATCAATTTCTTCACTGCATTCTTTATTCTTCTATTAGTTCCTGAGTTTTTTCATTTATTAAAAGAACTTGGTAGTGCGTTTCACGCCGGTAGAAGTAGTAATGGAGCGGCTAATAAAATAGAAGAATCATTAGCAGAAGAAGATACTCGGGTTAGGTGGGGAGAAGAAAAGTTAGAAAAAGGGCCAATGTCTATTGAATTAGATAATGTTTCCTTTTCATACGAAAGTGAAAAATTCTCTTTACAACATATACAAGCAACTCTTCCAACTACTGGTCTTGTAACAATAGTAGGAAAGAGTGGTTCTGGAAAAACGACTTTGCTACATTGTTTAGCTGGGTTGCTAGACTGCCGAGAAGGAAGAGTTCTTCTAAATGGTGTAGATAGAAGTCTTTACAATGAAAAAGATTGGTTTGCTAATGTAAGTTACATTACACAGTCTCCATTTCTATTCTCTGGAACGGTAGCCGAAAATATCACACTAGGTCTGCAAGCAACAGGAGAAGAATTAGAAGAGGCTGCTAGGAAAGCGAATATATTAAACTTCATTCAATCCATGCCGAATGGATTTGAAACATATATTGGTGAAGGCGGAAGAGGATTATCTGGTGGGGAAAAACAAAGAATTGCTCTAGCACGTGCGTTCTTAAAGAAACCATCCATTGTTTTATTTGATGAGCCAACTTCAGGACTTGATTTAAAAACAGAGAAGATCTTACAAAAGGCGATAGAGGAGTTAGCTCAAAAAGCAATCGTTATTGCAGTTGCACATCGATTACCGACTATAGTTGAGGCAGATCACGTCTTGTTTTTAGAAAAAGGAGTTATACAAGGTCAAGGTAAACATGAAGAATTACTTCATTCATCCAAACCTTATCAGTTACTTTATTAGGAGGTGAAGTGTTTTGAAAGATTTAGGTAGTGTAGTAAAGGTAATGGTTAAAGAGAAAAGGGATATATATTTATCTATTGTCTTTGGTTTTTTAGCAGGAATAACTGCGGTAGGACTATTTGCGGCGAACGGCTACTTAATCTCCCAAGCAGCGCTTCAGCCTCCTTTATACGTATTAATTGCAATGGTTGCTGTCGTGAAGATAGGAAGCATCGTTAGAGCAACAAGTAGATATGCAGAACGATACTATTCCCATCGTGCAACATTCACTATGTTAAGTGACTTAAGAGTTTTCTTTTATGAAAAATTGGAGAAATTGCCACCAGCAGTTTTAGGAAAATATAGAAGTGGAGACCTATTAGCGCGTATAGTTGGTGACGTAGAAAACTTACAAAATTTTTTCTTGCGTGTAGTTTATCCACCAATCTTAATGGTCTTAGTGTTTTTTAGTACGATGTTATTTGTTAGCTTTTATTCTTGGCACGTCGTAGTTTTATTATTTGTAGGATTATTGTTAACTGGCTTTCTTATTCCAATCCTATTTGCTAGAAAGCAACGGACTATTAGTAATCATATTTTAGAAGAGAGAGCGAAGTTTTCTACAGAAGTAACGGAATGGTTTCAAGGGTTTAGGGAATTAACGATTCACCAAAACATAGAGATTAAAGGTGAAAAATTAACGGACCAATATAAAGGCTATATAAATGAGCAAAGAAAATCGAATGACCAAGCCAATCTAAACCATTCCATTAATTTAGCTACATCTTTTATTATATTTTGGGCTGTATTAGGATTAGGAGGATACTTGGTAGCAACTAGTCAACTTGACGGAGTCCTTTTAGCAATGATTGTCATGATTAGTTTAACGGTATTTGACCATTCGACTCCGATGGCTACTTTTCCTATATATTATGAAGAAAGTGAACGTGCTGCAGGACGATTACATTCCGTGATAAGTGAAGCTAAAGTAACTGGAGATGTTGTGGGGGAAAAACTTTCTTTCTTTAATAGTGCACCTTCTATTGAGTGGAAGAATGTGAGTGTACAATTTCCTGAACAATTTCGTGAAGTAGTGTCGGAAGTTAGTTTAACAATACGAGAGGGCACTAAAACAGCTATCGTTGGAGCGAGTGGTTCGGGGAAATCTACACTACTTCATGTGCTTTTAAAGCTACAGGAAACGAAAAGTGGCGAAGTTTGTATAGATGGAGTTCCCATTGCTGAGAAAGGTAATGATTTTATCTGGTCTAACAGTAGAGTAGTTTTGCAGGAAAACCATTTCTTTTATGGAACAATAAAGGAAAACTTGTTGTTAAAAGAAGATCTCTCAGATGATGAAGTTCAACGTGTATTAAAGGAAGTAGAATTACATCATTTCACTCCAAATGATATTGTCTTAGAAAAAGGAGAAAACTTATCTGGAGGAGAAAAGCAAAGGTTAGCTGGTGCGAGGGCTATTCTTAAACAAGGGAGACTTTGGTTATTAGATGAACCAACTTCCTCTTTAGATAGCTGGACGGAGCAGAAGTTGTATGATGCTTTATTACAATATGCTAAGGAAGATACGGTAGTGATAGTTAGCCATCGCTTAACAGGTCTCGAGAAAATGGATCAAATTGTTGTGATGGAAGAAGGAAAAGTAATCGAAGTGGGAACTTTTAAAGAACTAATGGACAAAAAAGGTTATTTTTATGAACTAAAGATGCTAGAAATGAATGTGCTAGAAATGTAAGAAAAAAGAGAAGGTAAGTTTGACTACCTTCTCTTTTTGATGTCTGTTATGCTATTTAATAGAAAATAGCTTGAATACTAGGAGATTCATGAATGAAAAAACTACATAAATTAATTATATTAACAATAGGAAGTACCGTTCAAGGCTTAGCGATGGCTTTCTTTTTGTTTCCTCATTTTATTCCATCTGGCGGTGCAGCAGGTTTTGCTGTTATCTTCAACCATGTATGGGAAGTTCCTTTTGCATGGACAATATGGTGTCTAAATGCAATTCTATTATTAATGGCAATAAAATGGTTAGGACTTGGAAGTGCGTCCTGGACAATGTTTTGTGTCTCTGTTACAGCAATCACAATTAACGTGGTTTCAATTGAAACTCTAAGTCCATTAAACTATGTGATAGTTGACCTAATTTTAGGTGCAGTATTCTTTGGAATAGGGCTAGGGATTTTATTTAGATTTGGGGCTTCTTCTGGTGGAATGGATATTTTAGCTTTAATTATATGCAAAATAAGAAATTCAAAGCCAGGTAAAACACTATTTTATATAAATGGTACAATCCTTCTAGCGACGGGGCTACTGATGGATTGGAAAATTATTTTATATGCGATTATTAGTCAATTTATAGCTACGAGAGTAGTAGATATCGTAGTACAATTTCGGTTCAAACTATATAACCGTGTTTTAGCTAAAAGGGTTGGGGCAAAAACCTAATGAAGTTCATCTAGTTTCAAAAATCTATCGAAGTTGAACTTCATAAGGTTGATAAAGTTCATCTGGCTTCAAAAATTTATCATAATTGAACTTCATAAGGTCGATGAAGTTCATCTGGCCTCAAAAATCTATCATAGTTGAACTTCATAAGGCCGATGAAGTTCATCTGGCATAAAAAATCTAACGTAGTTGAACTTCATAAGGCCGATGAAGTTCATCAGGCATAAAAAAATTATCGTAGTTGAACTTCATAAGGCCGATGAAGTTCATCTGGCATAAAAAAATTATCGTAGTTGAACTTCATAAGGTCGATGAAGTTCATCAGGCATAAAAAAATTATCGTAGTTGAACTTCATAAGGCCAATGAAGTTCATGTAGCCTCAAAAAATTATCGAGGTTGAACTTCATAAGGCTGATGAAGTTCAGCATGCCAAAAAAATTTGTTGAAGAAGTTACACTTCATCAACATTTAGTGAGTGTAAAGATTAAAAAGCTTTGAAACGTCCGGTTGTTTTAAATGGAAGAGGCCACTAGATCAATATTATTGATCTAGTGGCCTCTTTTTAGTTATTTTTCGTTTGTTTTTTCTTCATTGAACATTCTCCACTCAAACCAATTTTCAACTATGTAGAAATTCCAAGCAAAGTCTTCGTGTTATAACCTAAAAGTTACAAATAATCACTAAAAGTAAGAGTGATTAATGATAGTTTGTGATTGTTTTTGATTGAAAATGAAATATATTGATTGATTTTGATTGATTTTTGTAAAGGTTTACATTACAATAAAAGTAAGCACTACAAAACAATACAAAAAGGTGATTATATGCTAACGCCAGAAAGACAAAAAAAGATATTAGATTTAATTCAACATAAAAATGTTGTAAAAATACAAGAATTAACAGAAGAAACAGGCGCTTCTGAATCTACGATTAGAAGAGATCTAAGTCAATTAGAAGAAGAAAATAAACTAAAACGTGTTCATGGTGGTGCGGCGAAGCTTCATCAAAAAGGTGAAGAACCGACACTATTAGAAAAATCATCCCGGAATTTAGAGGCGAAACAACTTATTGCCAAAAAAGCGGCAGAGTTTGTAAGCGAAGGAGATTGTATTTTTCTTGACGCTGGATCCACGACATATCATATCATCCCACATTTAACACAAAAAAATATCACGGTTGTAACGAATGGGTATGACCATATTCAGTTATTAATGGATAAAGGTATCCCTACTTATATTGTCGGCGGTTTTATGAAAAATAAAACTGGAGCAATTATTGGAAGTAAAGCTAGTCAAAGTTTACAGCTGTACAATTTTGATAAGGCTTTCATCGGAGCAAATGGTGTGCATTTAAAGGCAGGGTACACAACCCCAGACCCAGAAGAAGCTCATTTGAAAAACTTAGCCATTAAATTGGCGCAACAGTCTTTCGTAGTGGCAGACGAAACGAAAATAAATGAAGTTACATTTGCTAAGATCATTAATTTGGAAGAAGCCACATTAATTACTAGCAATATAGAAGATGAAGTTTACAAAGCATTTTCAGAAAAAACAACATTGGTGGTGGCAACATGATATATACAGTAACGTTAAATCCATCCATTGACTATGTGATGAAGGTAGATTTATTTCAAGAGGGTACAGTGAACAGAGCACAAGAAGTAATGTACTATCCAGGTGGAAAAGGTATCAATGTATCTCGCGTATTAACACGTCTAGGTGTACCAAATACAGCATTAGGATTTACCGCTGGTTTTACAGGTGAATTTATTAAAGAAAAAATGATTGAAGAAGATATTAAAGAACGATTTGTAGAAGTGGCTGGCAAAACTCGCATTAACGTGAAGTTAAAAGCAGAAAGCGAAACAGAGATAAATGGAGCTGGTCCGATAGTAAATGAAGAAGGAATGGAACTGTTCCTACGTCAGTTTGCTAGGATTACAGAAGGTGATGTAGTTGTTTTAGCAGGTAGCATTCCTGAAACAATGAAATCCACAATGTATGTAGACTTAATAAAGAAGTGCGCATTAAAAAACGTAAAAGTTGTCGTTGATACTGGTGGAAAAACGCTAAAAAATATATTAGCTTATAAACCATTTTTAATTAAGCCAAACCATCATGAATTAGGAGATTTGTTTGGAGTAGAAATTAAAGATAGGAAAGAAGCAATAATGTACGCGGCGAAGATTCATGAGCAAGGTGTCGAGAACATTATCGTTTCCTTAGCTGGAGATGGTGCACTACTTTATTCAAGTGAAGGAGTGTACGTAGCAAAAGCACCAAAAGGAGAAGTGAAGAACTCTGTTGGCGCAGGTGATTCGTTAGTAGCAGGATTTTTAGCAGGATATTCTATTAGTGGAAATGTTAAAGAAGCATTACAGTATGGAGTTGCTGCAGGAAGCGCTACTGCTTTTTCAAATGATTTATGCCAAAAATTCCAAGTGCAAAGTTTACTAGAAAAAATAAATATAGAAGTTGTATAAAAAGGAGGATTATCAATGAAAATCACTGATTTATTAACAGAACAAACGGTCAAATTAGAACTAAGTTCAATTTCAAAAAGTAATGTGATTCAAGAGTTAGTGAATACGTTAGATTCTGCTGGGAAATTAGAAGATAAGCGAAAATTTGAAGAAGCAATTTTGGCTCGTGAGGCTCAAAGTACTACTGGTATTGGAGAAGGTATAGCTATTCCGCATGCTAAAACAAACGCTGTTAAAACTCCGGCAATTGCTTTTGGACGCTCCAAGCAGGGAGTAGACTATGAAGCGTTAGATGGCCAACCAAGTCACTTATTTTTTATGATAGCAGCGAGTGAAGGAGCTAATAATGCTCATTTAGAGACACTATCTAGACTATCATCTATGTTAATGGATGTAGATTTTCGCAACAAGTTAGTAAGAGCTACTTCTAAAAGCGAGATTATTAATTTAATAGATTATAAGGAAAAAGAATTATTCCAAGAAGAAGTTGTAGAGGTAAATGTAACCTCAACTGGAATAATCTTAGCTGTTACTGCTTGTCCTACAGGTATCGCTCATACTTATATGGCTGCAGATGCTCTGAAAAATAAAGCAAAAGAATTAGGATTTACTGTTAAGGTGGAAACAAATGGTTCAAGTGGTGTGAAAAATGAATTAACAGCAGAAGACATAGACTCAGCTGTAGGAATTATTGTGGCAGCAGATAAACATGTCGATATGGAACGTTTTCATGGAAAGAGAATTATTCAAGTTCCAGTAGCACAAGCCATTAGAAAACCAGAAGAACTTTTAGTCAAGGCTAGCAAGGGAGATGGTACAGTTTATACTGGTACTGATAAATCATCTGCAAAAACAGAAGGGGTAAAAGAACGTTCAGGATTTTATAAACATCTGATGAATGGTGTTTCGAACATGCTTCCATTTGTTGTTGGTGGAGGAATATTAATCGCGATATCTTTTATGTTTGGAATTGAAGCATTTGATCCAAGTCATCCTGATTATCATTGGTTTGCTGAAGCGTTAATGACCATTGGTGGTGGAAATGCGTTTGGGCTAATGATACCTGTGTTAGCAGGATTTATCGCTTTGAGTATTGCCGATCGCCCAGGACTTGCAGCAGGTATGGTTGGTGGATTAATTGCGGCAACTGGTGAAGCAGGATTTTTAGGTGGTATTATTGCTGGTTTCTTAGCAGGATATATTGTTCTTGGTTTGAAATATGCTTTAAAAGGACTTCCAGCATCATTAGAAGGAATAAAGCCCGTATTACTATATCCTTTATTTGGCATTTTTATTACAGGAATGATGATGCTATGGCTTGTTACACCATTAAAAGCATTTAATAATGGATTAACATCTTGGTTAGGTGGACTTGGTTCTGGTAACTTAGTGTTTTTAGGATTGCTTTTAGGAGCGATGATGGCAATTGATATGGGTGGACCAATTAATAAAGCAGCATTTACATTCGGAATCGCGATGATTGATGCAGGAAACTTCGCTCCACATGCAGCGATTATGGCAGCAGGTATGGTTCCACCACTAGGGTTAGCATTAGCAACGACATTATTTAAGAAGAAATTCAATAAACAAGAGCGTGAAGCAGGTAAAACATGTTACGTAATGGGGGCAACGTTTATAACAGAAGGTGCGATTCCGTTTGCAGCTGCAGATCCATTACGTGTTATACCTTCCCTTGTTGTAGGGTCAGCTGTTTCAGGTGCACTAGTTATGTTATTCGGTATTGGATTACCAGCACCTCACGGAGGAATATTCGTTATTCCAATCGTTACTGGTAGCATAGCACTATACGTGTTAGCAATCGCAATCGGTACAGTAATTACAGCATTATTGGTAGGTTTACTAAAAAAACAAGCAACAGCATAAACATCTTGGAGAAGAGTCTCTCACTTTGACTCTTCTCCTTTTTGTATTTCAATCATATTACAAGTGCCAGGCACCTGAAATGAATTTGTAATAATTTGAAAGTTTATGAAATTTTTACACTACTTTTTTCTATTTGATGGTACAATAATAGGATATTAATATAGCAATATATTACATATTTGAATTATGTGAAAAGGGGACGGTATATTGTGATTAGTAAGTTAAATAGGCCGAAGCGATTTGGTGAAATTTTGGATGTAACTTTTAAGTTAAGTAAAAGCCATTTTAAAGTATTTTTCTTTGTTTCTTTACTGTTCTTCGGACCATTCTTCTTGATTAAAGCTTTAGCAAGATTGTCTACTGGAACAAGCTTCATACGTGAAGTTGGTGTAGGGGAAGGTTGGCTAGACCGTATTTTATCTTCATTTGGAGAAAATATGATGTCGGATGAAGTAGTTCCGTTAACTGGAGCTGACGTATTAATAGGATTCGTTGATTTTATTTCATTAATCATTTATCCATTATTATATGCAGCTATACTTTTAGGAATAAATCACCTTCGTAAAAATGAGAACTTTACAATTGGAACAGTAGTAAAAGGAGCATTTTCACGCTTTTGGGCAATTCTTGGGAGTAGTATTCTTTATGGTCTTATAACAGGGGGGCTCATAACAGTTGCTGTTATTGGAATTTTTATGATTACATTCTCTGCATTTATGATGGGGCCAGTAGCTAGCATCATTTTTACATTTATTATTTTTCTAGCTGCAGCAATCCCAATCTTCTATCTATTAACTAGATGGAGTTTCTATATCGGATCCGTTGTTATTGATTATGAATCTCCTGGTTTAACGAGAAGCTGGAACTTAACTAGAGGTAGAGTTTGGAATATTATTGGTCTGTATATTATCTTTACCTTAATCATTCTTGCCATTGGATTTGCAGTAGAGATAGCGTTTGGCGCATTACTTGGTAACAGTGTGTTATTTACATTAATTCAAGATGTTCTAACTGCGTTTACGACGATGATATTCGGTATTGGATTTGCAGTAGTCTTCTTCGATTTAAAGATTCGTCATGATGGCGATGATTTAAAAGATATGATCGAAGAATATAATAGTAAAACTGTTTAAATTTCATCAAAACTAAGATCTTATTGAATGAAATAACATAAAAGCGGGCCCCTTCCAATAAGAAGGAAAGCCCGCTTCATTCCGTTAATTAACTAAGCAAAAAACAGTCCTACATAAAGTTAGGTGATATGAAATGAAACAAACAAATGAAGTGCGAAATGAACTAGAAAAAATAGTAAGCGAACAAGAATATCAAGCATACTATAACCAAACATTTCTTGAAAAAATGTGGGCGAGAATTCAAGAGTGGATAAATGAAATGCTAGCCTCTGTTTTTGGAAATATGGGGGCAACAGGTCTCTCCTCAACACTATTTATCTACTTCCTTATTATTATATTAATAATAGTAGCAATCATTGTGTTAGTTTATATGAATCCATCCTTTAGTAGAAGAAGTAAGGCAGGAAAAAATGCTCCAGTTTACTCTTCACACGAATTAGAATGGACGTCAGAAATGCATTTAGCAGAAGCAAAACGTCAAGAAGAAAATATGGACTATACAAAAGCGACTCGTCATTCCTTTTTAGCTATTCTATTATTTTTCCATGAGCAAGAATGGCTCAAGGCGAAAATTTGGAAAACAAACTGGGAGTATTATGAGGAGTTATTAAAAGTTAACCGTGATGCTGCGACATTTTTTAAGGAAATGGTCCTTCTGTTTGATGAAGCAACATACGGTGAACGAAGAATTAAGCCAGAAGAATATGAACCTTTTGCAAAAGAAGTGGCAAGTTGGCTAGAAAAAAATATGCACAATAAAGAAGACGGAAAGGAGTCATAACACTGATGCAAAAAAGAATCTTGAAACAATCATGGCTATGGCTCCTGCTACTTTTATTACTGTTTCTCTTCATTAGTTTTATGACATCCCCAACTAGTCGGGAACAATATCCACCATATGTATCGAACTCTCCATCACCTACAGGGGTAAAGGCCATTTATACATATTTGGAGAAAGAGTTTGAAGTGACAACCTGGAACCATTCACCAGAATTACTTCCTACCTCAGCTGGTAATCTATTAATAATGGTGGAACCGTTTTTCATGCCTAGTTCTGAAGAGTTCGTAAAATACGAACAATTTTTAGCCAATGGCAATTCTATTTTATTATTACAAAATAATCCAAAGGACATGTTTGATTTGTCAACAAAGATTATTCCAGGAGATATGAGTGAGGAAATGTTCACAACGGTAACCGACAATGATGGAAAAGAATTTATGGCGGATATTTATTCATTTGTAAGGTTAATGCCAGCAAATACAGATAAAGTCCTACTGAATGATCAAGTAGGAGTAATTGCCATTAAGCGACATGTTGGAAACGGTACGTTGATTATAGCAAATACTCCTCAATGGATGACGAACAAGTTGATTTTAAAAGACGACCATTTGCCTTTACTTCTATCTTTATTTAATGAACTTACTTTTGACAAGGTTTTGTTTGATGAGTACATTCATCAATCAAAGGGCTTTATGAACTACGTCCGTGCTTATCCACTTTGGTTTACTTTTCTGTTAATTCAAGGGATTTTACTAACTTCCTTTATATTGTGGAAAAGAGGTAAAAGGTTCGGTCCAATATTAGTGGCTAGAGAAGAATCAGTACGATTTAGTGACGAAAGCATTAAAGCATTATCCGCATGGAATTTACAGGGGCGTAGCTACCATGAATCATTACATGTACAAGTAGAATACGTGAAATTATTGCTACAAGAAAAATGGGGTATTCCTTTTTCTCAAAGTTGGAAAGATACAGAAGACCAACTTGAGCGAAAGTGTAAACGAATGACAAAAGAAGAACAACGTAATTTTATAAATGGAATGGAGAAAGTTTTAGACGATACTCATTTAAGTAAAAAAGATTATTTAAGCTGGTCTAAAAGAATAGATAATTTAAGAAAAGAGGTTGAAGGGGAATGAATCCGAAATTAGCATTGCTACTAGAAAGATATGAACATAGAATACTTGGACAAAGTACGAATATTAAACTATTGTTGTCTGCTGTTCTAGCGGGAGGACATGTTTTGTTAGAGGGTGTTCCCGGTACTGGGAAAACACAAATGGTGCGTACACTTGCTAGATTACTAGGCGGAGATTTCAAACGAATTCAATTTACGCCTGACTTGCTTCCTAGTGATATTACCGGAAGTGCTATCTACAACTTGAAGGATAATAATTTTGAAACGTTAAAAGGTCCAGTTTTTACAAACATTCTGTTAGCGGATGAAATCAACCGTACTCCAGCAAAAACACAAGCTGCTCTCCTAGAAGCGATGGAAGAAAAACAAGTAACCATTCAAGGCGAGACATATCCATTACCAGAAATTTTCTTTGTTGTTGCCACACAAAACCCGATTGAGTACGAAGGTACATATCCGTTACCAGAAGCTCAACAAGACCGTTTTTTATTCAAGTTGAAAATTAATTTTCCATCTTTTGAAGAAGAAAAGAATGTGCTAAAACAAGTGATGGAAAATAGAATGCAATTACATGAGGTAGAACAAACACTCGACTTAGAAACTTTCTTAACTATTAGAAAAGAGATTGAAAACGTTACGCTAAATGATAGTGTACTAGATTATATCATGCAAATTGTTCGTAAAACACGTGAAACTGAAATGATTACGGTTGGAGCTAGTACAAGGGCAGGAATTGCGATTGGCAAAGCTGCTCAATCTTGGGCGTATCTCTCAGGTCGTGATTACGTCACACCGGATGATGTGAAAATGGTGACACGACCAAGTTTAAGACACCGTATCCAATTATCTCCACATGTAGAATTGGAGGGGACGACTGTTGATCAAATTATGGAAGAACTTGTCGGGTCGATTCCTGTTCCGCGATAAAGGCATAGTTCCAACGAAGAAACTAGTAGTTTTGTATGGAATACTTTCGTCCATACTATTTCTTCTTACCTTTTTTGGGATAGGGTGGCTTGAGATTTTTATCTTAAATGTGTTGTTTATTTCTTTAACTTTAATTGATTTGCTACTGTCTCCCAAAAAAGAGAAATTAAAGTTTAAACGAGAAATGACTAGCGAACTTGAGCGTGGTATAAAGTATGACGTCCATATTTCCATACAAAATTTTTCGAATCATACAATAAAGTTTGAAATGTTTGACGATCTTCCACAATCATTTCAACGTCCATTTCCACTCAAAGGGATAGCAGAGAGGGAGAAAAGCACATCTTTAATCTATGAAACGCTTGCGACTATTCGCGGAAACTATTCTCTATCGAAACTGTATGTTCGATATTTTAGTAAGCTAGGCCTTTGGAAAAAGCAAACGGCAGTACAATTAGAGGGGAACATCAAAGTTATACCAGATCTAACAGAATCAAAAAGTTACTTAGAAAATGCGCAGAAATACTTACTTCATGAAGGTGCTAAAATTAGGAAACAAGTAAGTAATGGTGGTGAGTTTTCTAAAATAAGAACATATGCCATCGGTGATGATCCGCGGAAAATAAACTGGCGCCAAACAGCCAAGTTACGTGAAGTGATGACAAATGAATACGAACCTGAACATGGAAAAAACATTACGATATTAATAGATTGTGGACGAATGATGGGTGCTGAACTTAATACGGGTAACCGTTTGGAAAAGTCGTTAGAAGCGGCGGTAACAGTAGCGACAGCAGCATTGCGAAATGGGGATTATGTAAGTGTACTAGCATTTTCAAAAGAAGTAAAAGTATATGTTCCGCCTGCAAAAGGGATGCCACACCTACAAACGATTTTGAAGTCTATTTATCATTTAGAAGTGGATGCATATGAATCCAATTATGGTGCAGTCCTAAACTATTTACAAACTGTACAAAAAAAGAGAAGCCTTTTGTTACTATTTAGTGATGTGCGTACTTTTTTATTTGAAGAAAGCACTATGTACTACTTAGTTCGTCTAAGAAAAAGGCACTTATTTTTCATGGTAGGTGTAGAAGACGAAATGCTCGCAGCGAAATCTAAGGAAGAACCAGACACACTGCAAAAAGCGATGGAAAAAAGCATGGCTCAAAAGCAGTTGCTACGTAAAAAAAGAGAAAAGCTTCGATGGGAAAAACAAGGCTTACCAATGATAGAAACAAAAGAAGAAAACCTAGCCACCGTCGCCGTCTCTCACTACATCGACATGCTGAATAGAGGGTTGTTATAATGCTTAGTGTTGATATTTAAATATTATTACCTTGTTAATTTCCGTGCAAGGCTGAGACTCCACGGCGCCACGAAAAATGAAAGCGGCTCGTTCAGCTCCGACTAGCATAAGACAGGGGGAGCTTGAGGGCGTTCTTTGTCCTCGAGATGACCATGGCTTATGACTCGAGGAGCTAGCCGCTAGACCTAGACACGCCCGCAGAAAGCGAAGCCTTGCGCGGAAATCAACAGTAGTGTTTAAATTCATAAAAAACCGGCTCATTCCTCAGCCGGTTTCCATTTGTTTTTTCTTTTATTCAAATGCAATCCAATAACAGCATAAAGAATCAAACCAATAACCGTAACAAAAGCAACTAAATACTTAGCCTCAAATGATAGCTTTGCAGGCGTAATAAATCCTTCTATTATTCCTGCAATAATAAACAATGGAATAGTACCTATCAGCAATTGAACGGACCTTTTAGCTTGTACCTTTAATTGATAGCCTCTAGAATAGCGTCCAGGTACAAACAATTTGTATCCCATTAACAAGCCTGCACCACCAGCAATGAAAATAGCAGTTAGTTCAATCATCCCATGTGGAACAATGTAAGCCCAAAATTCATAAGTCATACCAGCGTGCCAAAAAATTGCAGCAATTGCACCAACAAGGACGCCGTTAAAGATAAGAATATAAGCTGTTAACAAACCAAATGTAACTCCGCCTGCAAAAGCAATAAATGCAACTTGGATATTATTCGTCATAATAGAGGCAGAGAAGAGGGAGGCTTCTACTGTTCCTTCTTTATCGGTAAGGCTACTAGGTTCAATGCTTTGTATCATATTGGCAGGTAATAACGTATAGGCAGTAAGTGGGTCATGCCAAACAGCAAAAAAACCTCCAATCCCACCTAACGTTAATAGAACCATGGCGATAAAAACAAACTTCCACTGCTCCGCTAACAAGCGAACAAATGTCGTACTAAAGAACTCTCTCACTTGCTTAAAACTAGAAACTTGATCTTTGTATAATAGATTATGAGCTTTAGAAACTAACTCATTCAAATATCTAGTGATGTCTTCATTAGGAAAAAAAGTTTGACTATAAGAAAGATGTTGTGCAGCTTTTTCGTACTGGCGATGGAACTGGTCAATGTCGTTAGCCGAATTTCGACGGTTTTTAGAAATAAGATTTATGGAGTTCTCTAAAAGACTCCATTCGTTTCTATGTTGCTTAATAAACTGATTAAGATTCATAAATGCACCTTCTAATTGTAGTATAGAATTAATATTGTTATTCCTTTTCGATTAATAGTTTTACATGATGAAACGCTCTCTATTATTATACTATTTCCATTATAGTAATTTTTTAGAAAAATAGAAACAGTAGCATCGAGAAAAGAGGTTAAAAAATGCATGAAGAGAATGTAAATATAAAAACCCCTGAGTTTGTGTCCATTCAGTTTGAGCCAGCTGGGCTAGGGAGTAGGGCATCAGCATTTATTTTAGATCAATTATTAATAATCATTGTATACTTACTTTTGTTTTTTGGCGTATTCATGATGATTTTAGGTTTTGACATTTCTAATTTTTCAGGAACATTTGTTGCGATAGTTATTGTCATTACTTTTGCCATTCAATGGGGCTACTTTTTTGCTTTTGAATACTTTACAGGTGGAAGAACAATTGGCAAAAAGATAGTAGGAATAAGAGTTATTCAAGAAAATGGCCATAGTATTACGTTGCTAGCAAGTGCCGTACGAAATTTATTAAGAATTATTGATAGTTTACCAGCTAATTATTTTCTTGGCATCATTATGATCTTTTTCCATTCTAAACATAAGAGAATTGGAGATATCGTTGCAGGAACAATTGTTGTTCATGAGCGTCCGGGGAAAAAAAGAAAGACGAAGATGGATGGAATATTAGAAGACCGTCGTATCACGAAAGAAAGCTTAATTTTAGACGATTGGACGATAAAAAGCTTTAAACAAAAAGATTGGAATTTGTTGAAAACGTATTACGAACGTTTTCTGTTTTTACCAGAATTAGAACGTGATAGAATGACTAGGAAAATTGCAGAGATATTGCTTCCTAAAGCTGGAATAGACCATTCCACAAAAAGGTATATGCAAATGGAAAATGATTTGTTGGCGTTGTATTTAATATTGAAGGAAGAATGGGAGTTTGAATTATAGAAAATTGGATAGGACTTAACAAACAACTACAAACAGGTATATAATAAGAAATAGTTGAGACTATCTCATCTAATATAAATTTAATTTTACTTTATTCATTTTTATAGAGTTTGAAAGAGAGTGGAACAGTATGGGTCGTAAATGGAACAATATTAAAGAAAAGAAAGCTGCAAAAGATACAAATACGAGTAGAGTGTATTCTAAGTTTGCGCTTGAAATATATGTAGCAGCAAAGCAAGGTGTGCCTGATCCAGAATCAAACCAAGCACTTAAATTTGTACTTGAACGTGCAAAAACATACAACGTACCTCGAAATATTATTGATCGTGCCATTGATAAAGCTAAAGGGTCATCTGATGAAAGATACGATGAGCTTCGTTATGAAGGGTTCGGACCAAATGGATCTATGATTATCGTCGATACATTAACTAACAACGTAAACCGCACTGCTTCTGAAGTTCGAGCTGCATTTGGTAAAAACGGTGGAAACATGGGTGTAAGTGGATCTGTAGCTTATATGTTTGATGCTACAGCTGTTATTGCAGTTGAAGGGAAAACGGCAGATGAAGTTTTAGAGCTTCTAATGGAAGCGGACGTTGATGCTCGCGATATTTTAGAAGAAGATGAAATGGTAATTGTTTATGGAGAGCCAGACCAATTCCACGCAATGCAAGAAGCTTTCAAGAACACTGGAATTACAGACTTCAAAGTTGCCGAATTAACTATGTTAGCTCAAAACGATGTAACAATACCAGAAGATGGTCAAGCACAATTTGAGAAGTTAATTGATGCATTAGAAGATTTAGATGATGTACAACGTGTGTACCATAACGTTGACTTAAGTGAATAAATATTAATGAACAAGACGCTAGGCT
Organism: Bacillus sp. FJAT-45066; assembly: GCF_002335755.1. Lineage (NCBI taxonomy): Bacteria > Bacillati > Bacillota > Bacilli > Caryophanales > Bacillaceae > Bacillus > Bacillus sp. FJAT-45066. Next base: position 1,904,853 of record NZ_NISQ01000001.1, on the reverse strand, counting down.
CGAATCATTCGACCTGGTGTCTTTTTATTTCAAGAATTTTACAGGTGCCTGGCGCCTGTAACCTCTTTGAAATATTTTCGTCTAAGTCTTTGGTCGGATATGAGGTTACGTCTCTGTTTGTATTTTTTGTAAAGGTACTATTTTTTTTAGGATTAACGTCATATAATCAATGTGGGGTTGGAAAAAATACTTAATTTTGGTAATTGAGTTAATTTCATATTTAAGGATCGATGAGTAGCCATACATTATGAAACGGACTCAAATGAGGGGAGAAACGAAGATGTCGATATTGGAGTTTATTTTAAAGAGAAAGATTGCAGTTGGACTTATGGTTATTTTTGTTTTGATGATTGGTCTTTATTCTATGAACAAGTTAGATCAAGAATTAATGCCGCCTATTTCGTTTGACATGACGATTGTGCAAGTGGACGCAGGTGAAATGGCAGTTCTTGATGTAGAGGATAAGATAACGAAGCCGATTGAACAAATATTAAGTGGTATAGAAGGAGTAGAATCACACTCCTCTCAATCACATATTGGAAGTTCTTCCATTACAGTTATGGTGGAAGAAGGTAGAGGGGATGAGATTCATAAAAATATTGAAGCAGCAATACTCCCTCTCAAAAATCAAATCCAAGGTATTCAAAACATCGGAACGTTCCAAATATCTATGAATCAACCTTTTGAGTTTTTTATGGAACTATCTAACGGAAATATGGATGAGATAACAAGCTTCTCTAAAAATGTTGTAAAACCTAGATTAGAAGCTTTACCAGAAGTTAGAGAAGTAAGATTCGATGGATTAGAAGAAAACGAAATTATTATTCAACTAAAAAGCGATGAATTACAAAAATACGGAGTAGACGCACAACAAATTATTGGAACAATTCAGCAGTCTAACTTAATCACTTCGCTCGGAGAATTAAAAGAAGAAACAAATGAACCTACTATCCGTTGGATTACTTCGTTACAATCCCTTAATGACATAAAAAATATATTAATACCAACAATGGACGGAGTTAAAACGTTAGAAGAACTTGCTACTATTAACTTACAAGTAAGAGAAATTTCTTCTGGTGTGTGGAAAAATGGTAGTAAAGAAGTTGTACTTGTTCAAATAGGTCGTGTAAATGGAGCAACACAGATTGAAATGGCAGAGGCTATACGTGCGGAAGTACAAAAGATTAAGGATGAGGGGCTTGTTACCGGTTTTCAATTTAATGAAATTGTAGCCCAAGCTGATTATGTAAAAGATGCAGTAGATGGAGTGACTAGTAATATTTTAATTGGTGGTTTATTGGCGATAGTCATACTCTTCTTGTTTTTAAGAAATATAAGAGCAACGATTATTATAGGAATTTCCATACCTCTATCTATTTTATTAACATTCTCTTGCATGTGGTTCCTAGGCTACAGTATCAACATGCTTAGTCTAATTGCATTAGGACTTGGAATAGGTATGATGGTCGATGCTTCTATCGTAATTTTAGAGTCGATTTATCGTAAAAAGGAACAAGGAATCCCAAATAAAGAAGCAGTACTTAAAGGTGTAAGTGAAGTTGCTTCTGCTGTTATAGCATCGATGTTAACGACGATAGTCGTATTTTTACCAATCGGATTACTAGGTGGAGAAGCAGGTAAGTTTATGATGATCTTATCTGTTGTCGTTATTGTAACACTAGTAAGTTCAGTAGTCGTTTCCTTTACGCTTATACCAACTTTATCCGAAAATTTCTTGAAACTTACGAAACGTCAACAGCAAAAGAAAGAAAGCCGGATCATTCAATCATATGGAAATATCATCACGTGGATGTCGGGTAAGAAGCGCCGTCGTTTAGGAGTAATTTTCGCCTTTTTCCTTATGTTCATCGGTTCTTTAGCATTAATTACGAAAGTTCCAATGACCATTATGCCTGATATGTACAATCGATATTCAGAAGTAATGATAACGCTTGAAAGTGGAATATCACCTCAAGAAAAAGATGAACTTGCTAAAGAAATTAATGTGCAATTAAATGACGTACCAGATCTAACAAGCCACTTTGTATTGGATCAGATCGAATTTATGTTTATTTTAATTAACATGACACCAGAAGAAGAGGCAACGTTAGGCCAAGACGAAATAAATGAAAGAATTATGTCCTCACTTCGTAGTCTAGAAGAGAATTTCCCAGTTGTAGGAGTAACTTCCGCAATGGGAATGGGAGCAAGTTATCCAGTTCAGCTTGAAGTAACAGGCGATAGTTTAGAAGAATTGGAGAAAATTTCATCTGAATTAGCGAACGAAATAAGTAAAGTTTATGGAATTGTTGGTACAACAACTTCCATGGACAAAATGTTAGAAGAACAATTAATCGTTCTAAAAGAAGATGAGATGAAAAAAGATGGTATTACACCATTACAACTATTTGGTCAATTAAATGCATTGTCTTCCACAATGCCAATTGGTTTACTACAAGATGAAAATTCTACACCAATTTTAATTGCACCAGACAAAACGATAACAAAGAAATCTGATTTGTTAAATGAAGAAATACTAACGCCTACAGGTAATCAAAAACTTTCAAAATATATTGAGTTAGAAACTGTTCAAGCACCAACACAAATTGATCGTAAAGAAGGAAAGCGTGTCGTGAAAATATTAGCAGATATAGAAGGGCGCGACCTCGGTTCCATCAATCGTGACGTTCAAAGTGTGGTGGATTCTTTTGAAACAACTGCTGGATACACAGTATCAGTAAGTGGAAATTTAGAAGAACAACAAGAGGCAATTCAAGATATGCTAGTCATTTTATCTATTGCTATCTTCTTAGTGTACGTTGTAATGGCTGTTCAGTTTAATCATCTATTACACCCAATCATTGTTATGACAATTATTCCAATGACAATTACAGGTGTTATCCTAGGGCTATTACTAACTCAACGTGAATTAAGTATTATGTCAGGTATGGGTGTTATCATGTTGATTGGGATTGTTTTAAATAATGCTATTCTTTTGATAGACCGTGCAAAGCAGTTAAGAGTGGAAGAAAAATCAGTTCACGAAGCAATTGTAGAGGCAGGTATGAATCGCATGCGTCCAATTTTTATGACAACCTTAACAACAATTGGTGGAATGCTTCCTCTTGCATTATCAGGAGGAGCTGCAAGCAGTTACCAAGCTCCATTAGCAACGGTTGTTATATCAGGGCTGCTGTTTGCTACACTTATTACGCTAGTATTAATTCCAGCAGTATATATGCTATTTCATGACTTAGGAAGAGGCGTAAGAAGACTGGTTAAAAGAAAACAACGCAATGAAAAGTCAATAGAAGCATAAAAAGATTAAAGAGTAGAACCCTCTGTTAAGGTAAAATGATACCTAGCAGAGGGTTTTATTATATGAAATTGATATTAATTATTGTTATATCCGTAGAAATTGGAGAATATCTGTAAATCTCCTTATATATCAGTAAAAAAGTAAATATATCCAGAAATCTATACATATATCCATAAATTTGAAAATACATCCACATTTATCATAATGCTAAAATATTATATAAGAAATGTAACCTTTTCCCTCTTCATCCGTCTTTAAGCCGACAACAAACTATACAAGCAAATGAGGTGCCATAACAATTGGATGATTCGTACCGTAAACAAAAAGTGAAAGAATGGTACCACGAGTACAGTGATGACATATACCGATTCATTCTGTACTTAACTGGTGACAATGAGCAAGCGAAAGATTTAATGCACGATACATTCTTAAAAGCGTATCAACACGCTTCAAGCTTTCAAGGGAAAACAAGCGTGAAAAATTGGCTGTATCGTATTGCTAGGAACGTAACGTTCGATTATATGAGAAAAATGAAGCCGATAAAATATATGTTAAACTCATTTGCTATTTTTCCATCGAATGATAAATGTCCAGCGCAAATATCTCAACTTGGAGAAAATGAAGAACAACTATACAAATCTATCAAAAAACTTAAATCACATTATCAAGAAGTAATTATATTAAGGAAAATTAAAGAGCTCTCGGTTCAAGAAACAGCAGAGATTTTAAATTGGTCGGAAAGTAAAGTGAAAACGACTTTGCACCGTGCACTCCAGTCTTTAAAAGAGGAAATGAAAAAGGAGGGATACACTCATGATGCAATCTGATAAAAGAAATGATTGGGATAAGAACTTTGCTCGACTTAAGGAAGTGGATTTAAAAGAGAGCGACAAAACGGAAGTATATGGCCAGTTATTGCACAGCATTGAACAACCTAAAGGGTTTATTCAATCAGTCAACAAGCTAGTACCAACTGTTTCCGTTATCGTTTTACTATTCATTGGAGGATTCATAGCAACATTATTCTATATAGAAGATCAGAATGGTAAAGGGACACATACGAAAAAGGAGTATGTTTTTCATGAGGCAGAATTTCCTACATTAATAAAGAATGAATTGAAAATAGAGAAAAACGAAGAGTCTTGGTACATCCAAAATAAATTCGGCTCTTCAGTAGGTAGCTTCATGGTTACACATTCAACTGAGGAATTTGCTAGAAGAAAAGCAATAGGTGCCATTCTCGAAACGAAAGAGATGACGTATGAACACTTTGATACGTTATTTTTGCGTGAACATATTAAACAACCTAATTTAGTTCAAAAACTTCATTACTACTTTTCCTACGGTGACGACCATTTTCACCTTCAAATACATCTAGGTTCTATCGGCTCAGTAATGGAACACGATGCACCTTTAATTCTTGAAGAATTTCAGAATCAAATCTTACTACAAAAAGAAACTATAGATAGTGGAGTTAACCCGAGCTTTCAAGCCATTCTCTCTTCACAATTAAAAGGTGATAATATGTACCTTGCAATCGTAAACGATAATAGAACGAATGAGTTGCAAATACCAAGTGAATGGGAAGCGTATAGGCTACAAATACAAGAGGAAACAGAGATCATCGATGAGAATGGAAATGAAAGTTCTCTAAATGATGTTAATTTATATGAATTTTATTTAAATGTGTGGACAAAAGAACCATTTATTTCGGAGTGGACGAAACTCGAAGTTAATCAACAAGATAGAGGGTATGAAAATCATCCATTATACACCGCTAAGAAAATACAAGTAGTAGAAATACCTAATGAAGATTATCTAGAAAGGTTATATGCGAAAGAAGAAGGAAAGTATGCACTTTACATTTATATAGGGGAAGATCTCGGAGGGGAGAAAGGTATTGAGATTCAAAAGGAAATTAACACTCTCCTTCATAAAGAAAAAAATAACATGTACATCGTTTCTTTCATAAGCGTCCCACCAGATCAAGAAAAACAACTTTTTAACATTGAACATTACCCAGCGTATGTGATACTTGATCATGAAAAAGTGTTAGTAAATACAGTTGAACTAGAAGATATTCTGCCATATCTGAATGAATAACATAAAAAAGACACCTGTAAACAGGTGTCTTTTTGCGTATTGCGGCGAGACATCAGCACTCCACATAGTGCCTTGCCAAAAAGGCGTGATGTTCGACTTATGCAACTCAGCTCATCGCTCTATAACTATAGCACGATAGAACAATAAGTACAATAGAGAATATTTTGGTAAGAGTATATTAAATACAATATGGGTATTAAATAGAGGAATACTTGCTATTAACAGTGGATAATGTCACGATAAAACCATACATATTAAAGGAGGAAGAAAAATGAAACTAGCTGGAAAAAAAGTTATTCAAATTGTAAGCAATGACTTTGAAGATCTAGAACTGTGGTATCCGGTTTTACGCCTTCGTGAAGAAGGAGCAACGGTTGACATCGTAGGGGAAAAAGCACAAGAAAAATATATGGGAAAATATGGAGTCCCAATCATGTCGGACTATGCATTTAAAGACGTAAACCCAAATGACTATGACGCTTTGCTAGTACCAGGAGGATGGTCTCCTGATCTATTAAGAAGGTTTGATGAAGTGTTAAACATGGTTCGAGTAATGGACGAACATCAAAAACCTATCGGGCAAATTTGCCATGCTGGTTGGGTTCTTATTTCTGCGAAGATACTTCAAGGAAAAAAGGTAACAAGCACTCCAGGGATTAAAGACGATATGATGAACGCAGGTGCTACATGGGTGGATGAGCCAGTAGTCGTAGATGGACATATCATCTCAAGTCGCCGCCCACCGGACTTACCTGATTATATGAGAGAGTTTATTAAGGTGTTGGAAAATTAAAAAATAGGGATTACGGTACAATTCCGTATCCCTTTTTTAGTGCGAAAGAACAAATATACTATTAGAACTTTCTAATCTGTTAATTATTACTATTACATAAAAATTATTTTAACCCTTATAAAGGATTTATCTTATTTTAGTATCTTAAAAAGGCTAAATTGCCCCTTCGACATTTTTCTTGTAATTTCTCGGGAAATATTTATTTGTAACTAGGTATTTATAGAGGGAATCCTCAGTATATGTAGAATAATGGTAAAAGGGGGGATAGTCATGGACCATCAGCACTACAACGTTCCTGTTAAAAATGATTCAAACTACAATAATTATGATAGGGATTATGACCGTAGCAGATATGTAGATAATGAAGTTGTCTCTATTGGAGTTTGGATTGTTGTTATTATTGTCTTAGCAATTCCGATTATCAATATAATTGCGTTGTTTGTTTTAGCATTTGGCAATCATAATAAAAATTTAAAGAATTTTGCCAAGGCAAGTCTTATCCTCGGAGGAATTGGCTTGTTGTTTGCAATACTGGTTAGTGGTTGTAGTTACTAATTTTTGTAAAAAATATGTATGCAAATCTCTTCCAACAGAAAGAATAGAACTAACAACCTTGTAAGGGAGAATGATGCATGCAAATCGAAAGTGGAACAGTCTTTGAAATTAATAATGGAAGTAATGGTTTTTTTAATTCATCCAAAAAATTAACGGTGTTACGCCATAGTGGTGAAACAGTGCAGTTTACACTAGGAAAAGGTAAAGGTCATGGCTCTATGCCAGTAAAACATTTACAATACCTACTAAGAAAAAATGAATTAACTCCATTAAACCCTAAAAGAGCACTGCTTAATGATAATGAAGAAGAGCAACTCTTGGGGTAATATGTAAATGTCAAGGAAGAAACATTTTTATCAAAAGTGGTGGTTTTGGACGATAGTACTATTCATTGGACTGAATTTACTCATTAATAATGTAATGCAAAATGATGAACCTAACGATGACCGTAATCAGCTTATTGAAAGTAAAATCCAAACCCATTAAAAATCCGCGAGTGCATATGTAACTCGCGGATTTATTTTTTTGAAAAGCCTATACCTTGTGTGTTGCCTCATAAGAAAAATAATTATATTATAAAAATAAAGAAAATTTTAAATAGTCATACAGAAAGAGGGTCCATACATAATATGAAAATATTTATTTCAGCTGACATTGAAGGTGTTTCAGGTGTTGCAACAAATCAACAATTAAAAACACCATCTGAGTATCAACGTTTTCGAAAGTTAATGACACAAGATGTAAATGCTGCGATTGAAGGAGCTTTTAAAGGTGGAGCAACAGAGGTTGTAGTTGCTGATGGACATGGTAACATGTCTAATATTTTTATAGAAGAGTTAGATTCAAGAGCAACTCTCGTACAAGGAAGCAATCGTGTTATGTGTCAATTAGAAGGATTAGACGAAACGTTTGATGCGATTATGTTCGTCGGACATCATGGGCGTGAGGGTGGTTCAGAAAGAGCCATTATTAGTCATACACTAGCTGGTATTTGTGTGAATGAAATGAAGATAAATGGAAAGGTAGTCGGGGAAACGGAAATGAATGCAATGGTAGCTGGTTCATTCGATGTACCAACTATATTTATTTCTGGCGATGATGCTTATGTAGCAGAAGTAAAAGAAACATTGCCAAACGTGGAAGCGGCGATTGTGAAAAGAGGAATTGATCGCTTTGCTTCTGAGCTCATTCATCCTGAAAAAGCACAGCAGATCATTCGAGAAAAAGCAGAACTAGCTACAAAAAACATAGCAAACTATAAACCTTTAAAAACAGAAGGGCCAGTAACATTTGAAATTGAATTTAAAGGGTCTAACCAAGCTCTTATGACAACAACGTTACCTACAGTAGAATTAATCAGTCCAAAGCGAATTACCTTTACTTGTGATGATATGGTAACAGCGTATAAACATATGTGGGGTTGCGTTATTATCGCTATCACAGCAACGAACGGTGTTCTAGGAAATGTAAACGTCTAAAGAAGAACTTTTAGAAAAACTTGTGAAAAGAGAGAAAACCATGTGGAGTAGAATCCAAAGAGATCTAGTAAATTATCAAAAAGCTCATAAACATAAAGCAAATCAAGTGCTTCATTATTTTGCTTTTTTGTTTGCCTTTTTAGGATGGATATTTTTATTTATTAATATATATGTAACAATTATATTAGCACTATTGCATTATACCTTTTCGTGGATTGGTCACTTTTACTATGAGAAAAACAAACCAGCTTCTTTTAAATATCCACTGTTAGGTTTCTATGCGGGCTTTTTATGGTTTTTTCTTTTGACGTTTCAACTATTATTTTCTAAAAGAGTCCTTCCTCCATTAGATTAAAATAATATATAGTTTAGCAATCAGCTGCAGGAAAGTTAATATAAAGGATGGTGAGTATAGAATGACTAAATTGCTATTACATTTAGAGGGATCTTTTGTACTTTTAGCTAGTATTTATTTTTATGCCCATGGTTCATATAGTTGGCTATTATTTTTCATTTTATTATTTACCCCAGACATTTCAATGGTAGGATATATAGTCAATAATAAGATAGGTGCACTATCGTATAATTTGTTTCATACTTATTTAGTTCCTATTATGTTAGTAATAATTGGAGTGATTTTCAAAAGTGAAATATTGATAGCTTTAAGTTTAATATGGTTTGCACATATTGGAATGGATAGAATGTTAGGATATGGTTTGAAATATCCAACGCATTTTAAAGATACTCATCTAAGTCGAGTATAATTGAAAAGGTACTTACCAATAATCGAAGGAAAGTAAGATAAAAGAAGGTTGAATTATGAATGAACAAATAAAAATCGATCTTTCTTTATCTAGATTCAGAGAATAAAAGTCTTTATGACTTAACTAGATGAGAAATTTTTTTAATAAATACACCACAGTATGGAAAGATGCCCAACTTAAGATAGTTTTAATACAAAAAATTAAAGATAATGTATGATTTTTTTAAAAAAATTTGCTTTTCTAGATATCTTATGTTATATTTAAGAAGAATTATTTTTGTTCGCTAGGTCAACATCAGAGATTAAGTTTTAAACTTTTCGCCTTTGATATCTAAATGAGCAATAATAGTAATAAACAGTGGGTTATCCACATATTGGGAGGCAACAAATATGCAACAAGGTACAGTAAAATGGTTTAACGCAGAAAAAGGATTCGGTTTCATCGAAGTAGAAGGTGGAGATGATGTATTCGTACATTTCTCAGCTATCCAAGGCGAAGGATTTAAATCTTTAGATGAAGGCCAAAAAGTTTCATTTGACACTGAGCAAGGTCAACGTGGACTTCAAGCTACAAACGTTACAAAAATGTAATGTTGGAAAGGACTCTTTTATAGAGTCCTTTTTTTATGTTTGCACGGTTGCTTCCAATACTGTTAATCTATTTTCATTCGTGTTTAAATTAACCTCCGCTCCTATCGGAATACTAGACTTATAATACCCATGCCCCGTTGCCACGTTAACCATAAGAGGTTTACCGAGTGGCACTATCCATTCATTTATTAACATTTCAAGCGTAGTTCCGTAAGATACAGGACAATTCGTACATTCTCCAATTATTATTCCTATACAATCATTGAATTTCCCTGACATAGATAACTGAGTGAAATAACGATAGATCATGTTAGTCGGTGTCTTTATATCTTCTAAAAATAAAATCTTTCCTTTTGTATCAATTTCATAAGGAGTAGCTAGTGTATTAATGATGGATGTTATGTTCCCTCCCACAATAGATCCAGTAACATTTCCACGTACTAAACTAACTTGCAACATGTTAGGTGGATTTAAAATAACTCTTGGTTGTGTAAGTGTGGAGACTGATTCAAAAAACTGATTGAAATTGTAAGTTGGTGTATCAGGCCTGAAATCCGGAAGCATTAAACTATGAAAGGTCGTTAAGTCACTTAATTGATATAGAGCATTTAGTAGTACAGTGATGTCACTATAACCTGTAATGATCTTTGGGTTTTGTTTAATAATATTGTAGTCTAAAAAAGGAAGTAAACTTTGGACACCTGTTCCTCCTCGACTTGGTAAAATCATTTTTACACCAGGGCTAGAAAACATAAACATTAAATCCTCCGCTCTTCTTTCTGGAGTAGTTGCTGTGATGCCGTCAAAAGAGTAAAGATACTTTCCGAAGATAATATTAAAACCCATGTTTCGAAGTGTTTCTATTCGAGCATTAATTATGTTTGCATCAAGAGGACTTCCTGGTGAAACTAGACCAATAGAGTCTCCGCTTTGTAGCATAGGTGGTTTTGTGGCCATGGACCTCACTTCCTTTGTAAAAAATTTCTTTTTACAATATATGAAAGTTAAGGTGTAATATAAGTGAAGTTTAGAATTAATGAAATAAATAAGGTGGTTTCATACTACTAATAAGAAAAAACAGTAAAGAAAGTGGTAATGGGATTGAAGAAGAAGGGATAACATTATCTATTTGGTATCCCTCGTTTTTTTACTCGGAAATTTCATCTAAAGTCTTTTCGAAACTTGGTGCTAAATGTTGTAAGAAATATTCGACCTCAGGCATACATAATGAATGTATTTTCTGTTCTATTTGATTTTTAGCTACCGCAAATTCCCGGTTGCCAGCAGCAAGCTCTGTCACACATTTTAAATATGCATCTAAAAGATCTGCAGCTTTTACATATTGATAAAGATCTTTTTCATTTTTTTCAGAAATGATACTTTTGTAAATATGCTTTAGTTCGTCTGGAGCTTGGTTTACTAATCGTTCTGCCGCTAAATCCTCTAGATCTCTAAAGTTCTTTAATATATCTTTGTTATGATGCTTTACGGGTGTTGGTATATCTCCAGTGAAAACTTCTGTCACATCATGAAACAAGGATAGAGTAACGGCACGATCTGTATTAATTTCCTTGTTATATACTTCATTCGCAATCGAACAAAGGCAATGAGTAAGTAACGAAACATGAAATGAATGTTCCGCAACGTTTTCTTTCATCGTATTCCGCATTAAACTCCAACGCTCAATATATTTCAAGCGATATAAATTAGCTAATAAATGACTTTCCATCGTTACACATCCCTATATATTAATACTGGATAAATAGTATCTCATTAGAAGAATAGCTGGCAAGTGGCAGGAGCTAAAAAGCACCTCTTTCAAGTGAGGTGCAAAGCAATTATCTTATATTGTTAATAAAAGTTTGTTCCCTGATGGATCTATTACTGTGTAGTTATCATCTTCAGTTTCAACTGATGCCCCTAACTTATGCAATCTCTCTATACTAGCCTGCCTATTTTCTTCACTTGGAAAACTAATAGTAAAATGTTCCAAACCAACACTATTATGGCTTGGAGGAGGTGCACCGACGCCGTTCCATGTATTTAACCCAATATGATGATGATAACCATTTGAAGAAACGAAAAGGGCTTGTGTTCCATAGCAACACACTACTTCAAAACCTAAACCGTTACAATAGAACGTTTCGGATTCCTTTAAATCCGAAACGTGTAAGTGAATATGCCCCATTACAGTGCCATTGGAAAGGCCAGACCATTCTTCTCCATTCCGTTCAGAGAGAATATCTTCTATATCTAAACGGTCCGTTGCCATTAACACTTCCCCGTGAGACCATTTCCATTCAGATGCTGATCGATCACAGTAAACTTCAACCCCATTTCCATCAGGATCTACTAAATACAGAGCTTCACTAACAATATGATCGGAAGCACCTTGTAGAGTATAGCGAGTATTCATTAAATGATGAATAAACTTAGCTAATTCTTTTCGACTCGGAAGTAGTATGGCAAAGTGATATAGTCCAGTTGTTCTTAATTGCTTTGGTTCTACTTCATCTAATTGTTCTATCGTTAAAATCGAAGTCTTACCGTTAGCCGATAGGTGAGCTATTTTCTTATCTTGTCTAATAACGTTAAAACCTACAATGTTTTTATAAAATTCTATAGATTTAGATAAGTTTGAAACTTTCAATTGTATATCACGTACATACATAGTAGGGTGAGTATGAAAATGCATGAAGGAATCCTCCTAACATAGATTAGATATATTATTTCCAACTTTAGCATATTCTTTTTAACTTATCTCTTTTTTTGCTTAACCGAAACATTAAACAGTTCTTAACTAGAGGTGATTTTTTTTGAAAGAAAAAACAATCTTACTGAAAAATGGATACGTTGTTGATGTTGAGTCTGGTAGTGTAAGAGAACAGGATATCTTAATGAAGCATGGAAAAATAGCTGCACTGTTGCCGGTTGGAACAACAATAGATAATTTTTCTGATATGAAAATATTTGATATTAGTGGAAAATGGATTATTCCAGGTTTGATTGACATGCATGTACATATTAAGGATGCTTTTGCTCCTATATTTACAGCAGCAGGGATTACAACTGTTCGAAACACTGGCGGTAACGTATTAGAGTTGAGGAGCTTAATAGAAGCACCTCGGGATGCTCCAACTCCAAAAATAGTTTCCGCGGATCGAATTATGGACGGCCCTCCAGGCTTATGGGGGGAAACAAGTCCGTGGAGTATTAACATTGATACAAAAGAAGAAGCCATAAAAGAAGTCAAACGACAAGTTGAGGCTGGGGCAGAATTTGTGAAAGTGTATGGTTGGTTAAGTAGAGAAGTGATGGAAGCTACTGTAGAAGAGGCGAAGAAACATGGGAAAGAAGTGAGCTGTGACTTGCTCTACTCCACAGATGTAAATGCAGTAGATGCTGCGAAGATTGGAGTAAAGTGGAATGAGCATGTATCTGGCGTGGTTCAAGCAATGTACCCAAGCTGGAACATGAGAGCAGAACAATCAGACTGGGATGAGATTAATTGGGAAAAACCAGATGAAGAATTAATTCGAAATATATGTTTAGAGCTTTTAAAATACGATGTCATTCTGTGCCCAACGATGATTTTATTTGACCAACAAGGTAGAGTCCCAGATGTATGGAAGCCTGACAATGAAGTAATAGAAAAAATACAGAAAAACGAAGGCTTAATCCAACAATGGTCTATGATCTCGCAATATGTGGATGCTTTAAAAAAGAATGCGTTATTAGGCACTATAAATAAACGGTTTGCAAAAACCTATGCTGAATTAGGAGGCAGAGTAGTTGCAGGCACAGATACCCCAGCAGGAGTGTGGACATATCCAGGAATGGCGTTACATCGAGAGTTAGAACTTTTTGTTAAAGCTGGATTTACGAAATTAGAAGCACTTAGAGCAGCAACAAGTATGGCAGCGGCAAGCTTGAATAAACCTGAATTAGGAATTATTCAAAAAGGAGCTATTGCAGATCTAGTAGTGCTTAATGCAAATCCTTTAGAGAATATTGAAAACACAAAAGAAATTAACCTAATCATAAAAGGTGGTAAAGTTTATACACAACTAGAACTATTAAATGCAGTGCCATCAGAAGAAGAAGTAAACAAAAAAGAAGAAGAGTTCCTAGCAGAGTTCAACGTAAAAGTTTTAAAAAAATACACTAACATAACGAAAGTGTAACAAGTGCCAGGTAACTGAAAGTCCCTTGTAATATAAGAAAAAGGTGCCTTTAATAGGCACCTTTTTTGATTGAAAAACCTTAGCAAATATAGATGTTTATTTAAAAATTTCATCGAATGTATTTATCATTTCCCATGAAAATTTCGGGAGCATAGATAGGACACTGTGGTTAGTAAGTTCTGCTGAAAAGATAATGGTAGTGAAGAATATGATAGAAAGCAGTGAAATAACTAAATAGCATTTTAGTGAGTCCTTTAGTTCTGAATTGTTTTTCATGATTACTCTCCTTTAATTTTTACTAGTAATTATATTAAAAGTTAAGGAGAGGTATCCACCTTCATAGTATATAGGAGTTAAACACATTCGATATAGCAGGTTATGTTCAACATTTTCAGTAATAATAAATGTAACAGGAGAAAATAAAACATAAAAGGAATGTACAGCATTTTTTACTTTAATACCTTCTTTTTTCTTTTGTTGTATTAAATTTAAACTATTAATCGGACTTTCCATGCTAATAACATAGTCAAAGTCGTATAAGTGGTTATATACTTTTTTGGTATTAACTCCAATATTAATATTACTAGTTTGAAAAATTAAAGAAAAAGAACTAAAAGTAAGGATGAGAATAAATGATATCTTTTTCATATCAATCCTCTTTTCACCATTTCAATAAATGATATTTCCTCCATATTAATTCAAGTTTTTATATTATTCAACAATCTAACAACTGTAATAGTTTAAAATGTTTTTTGAACTAGTTATTAACATTTATTATGTTACACAAATACATGATATAATTAAGTTATGTTACATAAGGAAGGTGATAATGGTTGGAATGTGTAGAGGCTATTAAAGAGTCAAAGCATATCACATTAATGAAAGAACATTTAAAAAAGCAGTCTTTAAGAGACTATTTATTTTTTGTTATGGGGATTAACACAGGAATTAGAATTAATGAATTGTTACATATAAAAGTTAGCGAAGTTATAGAAGATAACGGATGTGTAAAAGAGTTTTATATATCTATAGTAGACGAGCAGTCCATTTATATAAATAATATTGTTCAAAATGCAATTACTATATATGTTCAATCAGAAAAACTTGAATCGAGTGATTATCTTTTTAAATCACGAAAATGTGAAAAACCGATTTCTAGGCAACAAGCATATCGTATTGTCAATAATGCAGCAAACAATGTAGGTCTTTATGGGAAGATTGGGACTCATACGTTAAGAAAGACGTTTGGCTATCATGCATATAAAAAAGGTATAGCTGTTTCCATTTTACAAAGTTTATTTAATCATAATACACCATCCGAAACTTACCGCTATATCGGAATAAATAAAGATGACAAAAATGACAATAACACTTTAAAGATTGATGTTAATTTATAGTTTATTGAAATAAAAAATAGAGATCACATCGTACGGAGGGGAGGAAAATACTATGTTTAATAGTGGGTTTAATGTAGATTCAATTATTTTATTAGGCGCAATGCTATTGATAGTTGGTGTTATTACAACGAAATTTTCAAATAGATTAGGCGTACCAGCACTTGTACTTTTTATTATTGTTGGTATGTTATTTGGTAGTGACGGGCTAGGATTTATTTATTTTGACAATGCAAAATATGCGCAACTAATTGGAATATTTGCGCTTGTAATTATACTCTTTGAAGGTGGTCTTCAAACAAAATGGCCAACAGTAAGGTCTGTACTAATGCCGTCCTTATCTTTAGCCACTATCGGAGTTATCTTAACTTCAACCATTGTAGCATTCGCTGCAAAGCTAATTTTGGATGTCACCTGGCTAGAAGCTTTCTTATTTGGAGCGATTGTAGGTTCAACCGATGCTGCCGCTGTTTTTGCAGTACTGAAAGGTCAAAATATTAAAGCGAGAATGGGTGCGACATTAGAAGCAGAGTCTGGAACAAATGATCCGATGGCGGTATTTCTAACTTTATCCTTTATTCAATTGATTATTGCGTCTGATCCGAATTATTTCACACTAATCATAAATTTCGCTTGGCAAATGTCTACAGGTTTAATTTTAGGTCTTATACTAGGTAAACTCGGATCTATTTCTATTAACAAAATTAACTTGGATTCGAGTGGGTTGTACCCTGTGTTCGCACTAGCCTTCGCTCTATTGACATACAGTATAACAGCATTAATTGGCGGAAGTGGACTCCTTGCAGTATATACAGCCGCATTAATTATAGGGAATTCTGAATTGACTTATCGCCAGTCAATCTTCCGATTTAATGAAGGATTTGCTTGGATGATGCAAATCTTAATGTTTACTATACTTGGCTTATTAGTTTTTCCAGGACAACTTTTTCAATGGGATATTATTTGGAAAGGGCTAGTTTTATCTTTAGTTCTAATGGTTGTTGCTAGACCTATTGCAGTCTTCTTATCTACAATCGGGATGAAGTATAAATTTAATGAAAAAGTCTTTTTATCTTGGGCAGGTCTTCGTGGAGCTGTGCCAATTGTATTAGCTACTTTCCCTATGATTGCTGGGTTGCCAAATAGCCAATTATTCTTCAATGTAGTGTTCTTCGTAGTTCTTACATCTACATTAATACAAGGTTCAACTATTACGCTCCTTGCTGAAAAATTAAAATTAGTTGGAGTGAAAAAGGTGAGTTCTCCTCATTCGTTAGAGTTAGTATCGATAGGAAAAGCGAATGCGGAAATAATTGAATTTGAAGTAAATTCAGATGCAGAAATAGTAGGGAGAAAACTTGTAGATATAGATTTCCCTAAAGGTACATTAATAAATGCAATTATTCGGGAAGATAGATTAGTAACTCCTTCTGGAGATTCAACTATTAAAGAACAAGATATTCTTTACGTTTTAACTGATAGAAAAAGTAAAAAGCAATTAGAAAGTCTATTAAATGAAAAAAGAGAAGAAGAAAATAGAGAAATTAGCAAGGAACCTGTTACATCATCAAATAAGTAAACGAAACAAAATATTACAAGAGTGTAACCGTACCTGTTACACTCTTGTAATATTATAATTTTCCTTTTTGAAAACCATGGAATATTTTAACAACTGCGATCGAGGACGCAATTGCTGCAACATAGTACAAGGATAGATATAAGAATGTAAATCCTTCTCCCATATAGAAAAGACCGTGGGATTTTAATATCGGTTTTATAATAAAGGAAAATGCACATATTCCAATCAAAGTAACTAAATAGAAACGCTTTTTATTATGATATGTATATTGATAAATAAGCATAAAACTTATCGGAATAAGAGAAGCATCCAGAGCGATATTAGCGGCTACATAAGTTGAAATTTGATAAGGATATCCCCAAAACCCCATTCTTATCCCATAAATATCTAAGTAAGATGCAATAGTATGAACTGCAAAACCATAAAAGCCAATCTCAAATGCTTTTTTACGATCAAGTACTTTATACAGAATAAAGATTGGGAAAAGAAGCATAAAGACATTCGTCCAAAATTGCCAAGTATGGAAACTAGAATATTGTTCCCAGTATTTATCCATAAACTCATACAACTCCACACGCGTCTCCACAATTTTAAGAAACATTTCTTTTTGCTTCAATACCTCACCTCATTTCACTAATACTTACAGGTATTTTTGCCTATTTTGTAATTATTATTAGTGAAATCAATGAGATTTGAAAAGAGCTCGAAACTTATAATCTCAATAGGTTGTTATATTAACTTCTTAAAAATCCACCTTCCGAATGAATTATCTGACCCGTAATCCAACCACCTTCTTCATTCACCAGAAAATTTATTAAGTTCGCTACATCCTCTGGTTTTCCAATTCGTCCTAAGCCAAATTTTGGCCTTAAATAGTCTCTAATTTCATCATTCATCCAAGTAGAATCAGTTGGTCCAGGATTTATAGCGTTAACTGTAATACCAATAGGAGCCAATTCAGCAGAAAGAGATTTCGTAAATGCGGAAATAGCTCCTTTTGTTGCAACATAGGCCAGCTCTCCAGGCATAGGAGAAATATCTTGCCCAGAAGTCATATTGATAATTCTGCCAGAACTTAGATTACTCACTTTATATCTTTTAGCAAATTCGGTACAAAGTAAAAACGTAGTTCTCATGTTAACGGCATAATGAATATCAAGGGTTTCAGCATCTAACAATTCGTACCCATCATTTGTGGAATGCGCTGCATTATTGACTAAAATAGATGGAATCCCTAAGCTGCTTTCCACTGCTTTCATAACGTTACTGGCTGCATCTTTAGTGGAAAAGTCAATTTCAGCACAGTCAGTTTTGACTCCAAGAGCTTTAAGTTCATTTATAAATTGTTCTAGCCATCCAATTTCAGCTTTCCAATGAGTAAAAAATACATCCACACCATTGCTAGCCAGTTTCCTACAAATTGAGGTACCCATATCTACTTCACTACTAGCGCCAGTTACGACCGCAATTTTTCTATCTAATTTCTGCAATTTCTAATCCTCCTAATGTGAAAATAAAATCTTACCCCCAATTTTTATTTACTTATTCTATAATACATTTTTCTGAAAAAGATTGTATAATTTTTCTTTTTTTGAAATAATTTATATATTTTGTTCTAAAATACTTTGCAATTTTAAAAAAGGTATTCAATTATTTTTATTTGGGGGAATACTTTTTGTCTACACAAAAAAGGGTGGTAGGAATTGCTTTAGTAACAGCAGTAGCAGTTCTAGGGGAAGCATTGCTATTTATCGTTTTACCTTTATATTGGAGAGAGTTTGGATTAACTGCTATTTGGCAAATTGGTATTCTACTATCGATAAACCGTTTTGTGCGATTACCTATAAATCCACTAGTTGGATTGTTCTATAAACATTTTCAATTAAGAACTGGTGTATTTATAGCCTTATCACTTGCCGTAATTACAACCTTCTCTTACGGAACGATACAAAGCTTCTGGGTGTTAGTTTTTATGAGAGCGTTATGGGGAGTTGCCTGGTCCTTGCTGAGATTAGGTGGCTTTCTAACTGTAATAGATGTTACGAATGATCATAATCGCGGGAAATTTGTTGGACTTTATAATGGAATTTGGGGATTAGGGGGGTTAATAGGAATGCTTGCAGGAGGATTCCTTGTTGATCAAACTTCCATTTTCTTTGTCACAACAATATATGCGGATCTGGGATTAATTGCCATTCCTGCTGTAATTCTACTAGTTCCAGTTTCAAAAAGAACAAATCAAACAGAAAATTCACCTAAAGTTAAGAAAAAATGGTTAACCCCGTACGTAAGCATGGTATTTGTTACAGGAGCGACAATGGGCTTTATAGTTTTTGGGCTATTTGCTTCTACATTAAGCCCTTTAATTGAAATAGCATACTTAGAACATTGGACAGTAGCTCAATTTACTATTGGGGTTGCTAGTCTTGCAGGTATTTTACAAGCTATAAGATGGGGATGGGACCCATTTGTAGCACCGTGGATCGGAAAACAACTATATTCAAAACAAAGGATGTTAAAAGTATTACTCATTCCACTATTTTTTGGTGGCGCTATGTTAATTTTCCTAGGGATTATTCAATCCATTTATATACTTATTAGTGGATTATTGATTTTTCAGCACTTTCAACTATCTTTGTGACTACTACTGATACCATTGCAACGAATGCTGCCGCACACTTGGATAAAGTAAAAGTAATGACTGTTCACACAGTTGTAGTCGATATAGGTGCAGCGTTAGGGCCATTCGTAACATTTTCCTTACTTGGCATAATCGGATTATCATCTGTTTACATAGTTGCTGGTCTAATACTAATTATGTTAGGTTCGACGTGGGTGTTATTTTTAAAAAAATTCTAATTACTGGTTAAAGCAATACACCTACTCTTAAGGTCGTATTGCTTTTTTCGTTCATTTTCTGTTCATAATAATATGCTATTGTAAACAGTGACAAGTTAATTAAACAAGTGTTATTGAGGTGAAAATATTGAAAGAGCAGATAAAAGTATTAATAGTAGAAGATGATCCAAATATATGTGACCTCATTCAGTTATATATGGACAAACAAGGATACAACTCAAACATTGCTTTAGATGGCGAAGTAGGTTTAGCTAAATTTTACGATGAAAAACCGGATTTCGTTTTGCTAGACATCATGCTACCTGAAATGAATGGTTGGGAAGTATGTAAGATGATTCGTTTAGAAAATAAGCATATACCTATTATCATGCTAACTGGTAAAGGTGAAAGCTATGATAAAATACGCGGATTAGAATTAGGGGCAGATGACTATATTGTAAAACCATTTGACCCAAATGAATTAGTTGCGCGTATGAAAGCTGTTTTAAGAAGAAGTTCTAGAAAAGAAGAACGGAAAGAAAACATTAAGCTAGGTTCTATATTTATTGATGTGAATCAATTTAAAGTATTTCTTCGTGATACTGAAGTCTCCCTGCCTAAAAAAGAGCTAGAACTCATTTATTTTCTAGCCTCCAATCCTAATCAAGTTTTTACTAGACAACAACTATTAGATAGAATTTGGGGAGATAGTTTTGAAGGTGATTCGAGAACGGTGGATGTTCATATTAAGAGGTTGCGAGAAAAACTAAAAGAAAAAAACTTGTTGATTCAAACGATTAGAGGAATAGGATATAAACTAGAAATAGGTGAAAAATAATGATTAAAACTAGTATATTTCGAAAACTTTTTATTACCTATTCCTTTATCGTAATGTTTTCTTTCCTATTATTTAATTCTATCTTTCTTTATCTATTTCATATTCAACTTTATAGTAATTACGAAGATACGTACAATTTTCACCACGAGCAAATTAAAGAACAACTGGATCAATCCGAGATTAAAAAATGGGATGACTCTATCTTGAATTCATCCCTTCAAAGTAGTTTACAACAAAAAAACAGTAGTATTTTTCTTTTTGATAAAGAAGGGAAACTAGTGTACGAGCCAACAAGTAGTAAGATTACGTCCTATAAAATAGAAGAAAAAGTGAATGAAATGCTAACGTCTGGAGAGAAGTTAGCTGGTGGAATGAAAATTGAACAGGATTTTATTTATATATACTCAGATCAATCTCCATTAGATGAAAATGGTTTTTTCATGGTGATTGTCTATCATGATTTGTTACACGAATATGAACAAGTAATATGGATGGTATTATTCACTTTAATCATCACCATTTGTGTTGCTGGAATCATCCTTTGGTTTATTTCTAGGAAAATTACAACTCCGCTAAGGGAAATGAATAAGATTGCATTAAAAATGGCTAAAGGGGATTTCTCCGAAGAAGTGATTATCGCTACAAAAGATGAAATTGGCCAACTCGGAGAGAGCTTTAATTATATGGCAACGGAATTAGAAAGTTTAGAAGAGATGCGAAGAGAATTTTTAGCAAATGTGTCTCATGATTTACGTTCCCCACTAACATCTATCAAAGGTTTTCTAATCGCATTATTAGATGGAACAATACCTAATGAAAGAAAAAAACATTATTACTTACTTATGAAAGAAGAAACAGAACGATTAATAAAGTTGGTGAATGATTTATTAGAAGTGTCGCAGTTAGAGTCAGGTCAATTAAAACTCTATCCGAAAAACTACAACTTAACTGAACAATTACGTGTTATAACTGCAAAATTGGAACCACAATTAAAGGGGGCGAAAATGGATATTAAGTTTCAAACACCAAAAGAGGATCTATATGTATTCGCTGACCAAGATAGAATGGAACAAGTTTTTATCAATTTAATTGGCAATGCAATTCACTTTTCTCCTGCTCATAGCTCCACCTATTTGAAACTAGAAAAAGAAAAAGACAAAGTAAAGATAATAGTGCGTGACGAAGGAATAGGAATAAAAGAAGAGGAACTTCCTTTTATATGGGATAGATTTTATAAATCAGACAAAGCACGCTCGAAAAAAATTGGTACGGGGATTGGACTTTCCATTGTGAAATCTATTATTTTACTGCATGAATCAGATATAAAGGTAAAAAGTGAAGTAGGAATTGGAACTGAATTTACATTCTCTTTACAGATATCAAACAATCGATAAAAAATGTTTGTTCATATTCCATTCATATTCATAGGTTAATATAGATTTTGTTAATGACGAATAAATAGACAAGAATGTCAGAAATGAGGAAAAGATGATAAGGTTAGCTGAATTAACATCGAAAAGAAAATGGGTTTGGCTTATTGTTGGTATTTGGATAATACTTGCAGGTGCTTTAAGTGCTGCACCATCTGCCAATGACTATAAAGTAAACACGGGAGAAAATGATTTACCTAAAGATACCCAGTCAGTTGTAGCTAGCGAGAAGCTTGAAAACTATTTTCCTGATGACAGCGGATTACTAGGGTTGTTAGTTTTTTATAATGAAAAAGGTTGGAATAAAGATAACTATCAACAAATAGACAAAGTGAGTGAATGGATAACAGATAAAACGGACGAGTTTGCAATTGAATCCTCTGTTCCATTTCACCTCTTTCCAAATGAAACAAAAGAAGCGTTCCTATCAGAAAGTGGTACAACACTCGTTTTACCTCTTATGATGAAAGATAGTGTAGAGATGGCTGACATTAATACTGCAGTCAATGCTATTCAACAATTTGCAGATGAGTTATTAGTAGCGGGCTCTTTAAAAATTACAGGTCCTGCTGGAATTGCATCTGACACAATTGCTATTTTCTCTAATGCTGACTTAGTTTTACTATTTTCTACAATTGCACTAGTACTTGTATTATTAATCGTTATTTATCGCTCTCCGTTACTAGCAATTATTCCGTTAGTAGCAGTAGCAATTGTGTATCAAGTAGTAGATAGAGTGTTAGGAATGTTTGCTGCAAATGAAGTGTTTGCCATTGAAGCACAATCTTTATCGATTGTGATGATTTTGCTATTTGGGGCAACAACGGATTACTGTTTATTTGTTTTCTCTCGTTATCGTGAGGAACTACGTAAAACGGAAAATAAGTATGAAGCAATGCGTGAAGCTGTGAAAGAAGTGGCTGAGCCAATATTCTTTAGCGGTGGTACGGTATTTGCTGCTATGTTAGTTTTATTATTAGCAACCTACGGACCGTATCAAAATTTCGGCCCTGTTTTTGCGATTACAATCGTTATCGTATTATTAGCTGGTTTAACGCTAGTACCTGCATTGTTTACGATTTGTGGTCGTCGTGCGTTTTGGCCAGCGATCCCAAAGGTTGGAGAAAAAACGTTACAAAAAAACCGCTTTTGGAGTCGAATCGGTTCTTTTGTAACAAAGAAGCCATTTGTTGCTGGAGGAATTGTATTAGTATTTTTAATGATTAATGGATTAAACGCTTTATCCATCCAATATTCTTTTAATCTTATTAAATCTTTTCCAGAAGATATGAACTCAAGAGTTGGCTTTGAGCAATTAGAAGCAGAGTTTCCTGCTGGCGAACTCGCTCCGGTGACAGTTCTATTAGAAAAGAAATCAACCTATACATTTGATAATGAAGAACTAAGGGCATTAGAAAATTTAAGTGAGAACCTTTTATCATTAGAAGGAGTGCTTTCTACCACTTTTCCCGATATGGATGTGATTGAGACTGGTGGACGAATAGGTAGTCGTTGGTTGGATGATCAAGAAAAAGCATTAAAATTTGATATTGTTTTAGATATGAATCCATATGACAAAGAAGCACTAGACGCTCTGACTCAATGGAGCGAGCAAAAAGATGACCTATTAGTGGAAAGTGGGTTATCATTGGATGAGTATGCCATTCATTTTACTGGTCAAACTGCTAAACAAGCAGATATACGTGCAATAAATGATAGAGATACATTAATCGTAATTATCGTGGTTACATTGGTTATTTTTGGGATGTTAATATTCCATAGTCGTTCTCTTATTGCGCCTATTTATATGATGGCTACGATTTTACTTTCTTACGCTTCAGCATTAGGGTTAAGTTGGTTTATATTTGAAAACTTCTTCGGTTATGAAGGAATGAGCTATCGCATACCACTATATTCCTTTGTTTTCCTTGTGGCGCTTGGTGTAGACTATAATATAATGTTAATCTCTCGAATAAAAGAAGAGAATAGAAGATTCAGCATGCAAGAATCTGTCCGCCGTGGTGTTGCTTTAACAGGTGGAGTTATTTCTTCTGCAGGATTAATACTTGCTGCAACGTTCGGTGTATTAATGACTCAACCGATTTTAGAGTTATTCATGTTCGGCTTTATTGTAAGTATTGGTATTTTAATGGATGCTTTCTTAGTTCGCGGAATGCTCGTACCTGCGATTGTGTCAATACTTGGTCATTGGAATTGGTGGCCGTCAAAAATAAAAAAAGATTCAGGAGAAAAGGAGTTTACAAATGAATAGAACAAAAATGTTATTACGTTTTTCTGCAATATATGCAGCAATTGGTGTGTTTATCGGTTCACATATGGCTGGAGCGGGCTCACACCTTTTCCGAGCAATTCATGCTCATATTTTATTAGTTGGCTGGCTTTCACTTTTTGCCTTTGCAGTATTTTATGCTCTTTTTAAAATACCAAAACAATCTAAACTTGCGTCACTACACGTTTGGACAGCGATCATTGGTAGCTTTGGTTTAACGTTCGGGATGTATATGCAATACTTCCGACCAGAATGGGCACCAGAAACGTTTACATTAGTTTTCTATATAGTTGGTGGAACAATTTTAATGGTCAGTTTTTTCGTCTTTCTAGCAATGACTTTTGTTTTTGGAAACTTGTTTAAAGAAAAAGAATAATAGTATGATAGATAAAGAACCTATTCCAAATTCTGGAGTAGGTTCTTTTTTAAAAACGAAACCAGTTCCAACTTCTAAACGTCAAATTAAAAAGGGGGGCGGAAAAATTGAAAAAAATTTTAATTAAGCTAAAAGTTAGTTTGTTAACTTTACTTTTGTTGCTGTTGCTACCTTCAACTTTGGTATTAGCTGCATCTTATGACTTGCTCAAACCAGAAGAAGTAGAAAAAAGAGCACATTTCATTGTTAGAGGAACATATGATTTCAAAGCCGATAGTATCTCAGGTGGACATATGTATAGAGGATTTGAGTTTATGGTAAAAGAAGTTATTTATGGAGATGTTGAAACTGGAAGAATGATTATTGGTTTACAAGTTTATGATGATGGTTGGGTTAAAGAACACCAAGAACAAGGCGGGGAGTTTTTACTTTTTGCTGAAAAACATGATTTAAACGAATTTTATGTTCCTGTTCTTGGGACAAATGGACTTATTCCTATTTTAGATGGTAAGGTTTTGGATGAAGATAAGAAAAGAGCTACCTATTTTGAAAAATTCATGGATGGAAATAAAGGAGAAAATACACAATTATATGTTATTGTTGCTACGATAATAGTTTTTGTTCTTATTGTAGTAGTTAAAAAAAGGAAACCGCACCTTTCTAGAGAATAAGATAATCTGGGAGGTATGTTGAAATGTATCAATATTATAATGGATTTGTCATAAGAGAAGGTACGGAAGGTGTACCTTCTGAAAGTGTTGAGGAGCTATTTCAAGATGCTGGTTGGGCGAGAGAAACTCCGGAATGGCAAAAAGAAAAATACACGTTAATTTTTCAAAACTCAACCTGGGCTTTTACGATTTGGGACAGAGATCAGATGGTGGGTATGATAAGGGTTATTTCTGATAAGATAATGGCAGCAAATATTATGGACTTAGTAGTACACTCTAGATATAGGGGCCAAGGGCTAGGGCAGAAATTAGTTTCCTTATGTGTGCAAAAGCTTCCACATGGTGATTGGTTTGCACATACATCTGCTGACAACTTTTCGTTTTATAAAAAGTGTGGGTTTGAAGTGAAAGACTTAAAGAAAAATGGGACATGCGCGTATTATGGCTTTAGTCAAGCAAGAAAAGATGGACATCGGTAAGAGAGGAGAAAGAAATGAACTTAGTTATTGCAACAAGCGGGGGATTATCCATTTTAGATTCAGTAATTCAATTGATTGTGTTTCTAATTATAATAGCAATACCTATAATTATCATCGTAAGATTAACTAGGAAGAAGCATGATCGATTAAAGGGTGTTGAGAATAAACTGGACAAAGTAATTCAATTATTAGAAAAAGAAAAAAATAATTCAAAGTAATGCAGGAAGGGGAACAATCCCTTCCATTATTATTTCATATGTTGTTTAATATTTTCAGGTATCATGACAACCGTTGTCTCTAAATCTACTGGTTGGAAAATCGGATCAATACATTCATTCCAATATCTTAGGTGAATTTTATCAATTTCATGTGTAGAATCATTTACTTCGATTCCACGATTACCCTGAACAGAATACCAATATAAATACTCTTCTCCATTTAACACTTCTCGAAAAACCTAAGCCAGATGCAAAGTGACCGAAGCGAGAGGCGAAGTGACCGAAGCCAGATGCAAAGTGACCGAAGCGAGAGGCGAAGTGACCGAAGCCAGATGCAAAGTGACCGAAGCGAGAGGTGAATTGACCGAAGCGAGAGGTGAATTGACCGAAGGAAGAGGCGAAGTGACCGAAGCGAGAGGCAAAGTGACCGAAGCGAGATACAAATTGACTCAAACAACGTGCAAAGTGACCGAGGCAACGGGCAAAGAATGCCAATGTTAACAATTAAATAATTTCTAGTAGTACCCCTTAGCAATAAAAACTCTGCTAAAGGGGCAACTTATACTTTTCTTTTTAAGTCTTTAATCGAATAAAATGTACCTCTCCAAACGATACCACCTCTAATGGTAGTTAGGATAGTCGCCCTAATAATACTGTACATAAAAATAAGAGCCGTTATGGGAAATACAAAGAAATACTTATTCGCCCCTTTTGTCATTAAATTGGCAGTTTGATGATACGTGAAAAAAATGATCAAAATACTAATGATAAATAAATATCGAGTGATTCCTTCTGTAAAAAACATTGCCATAAATGGCCAAACTTGCGAAATAAATACACCGCATAAGGCGAAAGCTACCATTAAATAACTATAGAAAAGACCAGCAAATGTATTTTTCTCAAGTCCAATCAATGCTGACCTAAGTGATGGATACCACTCGACTTCTAATAAATTCTGCGCGAGAAGTAAATTCTGTCTTTTTCCTGCATTTTTAACTTTTAAACCTAACATCAGATCATCGTCTGGACGCATGCTAATTTCCTGATGTGTCCCGATTGCCTCGTATACATCACGTCTTAACAAATTAAAGGCACCTATTCCAATTGCAGCTTTACTTTTTTCATCGTTAGCCTTCCATGGCCTTTTAAAATAAGAGAACCCGAACAAAAAGAAAGAAATAAAAGCATTAGTCCAAAAGCTTCTACCTTTTAAGTTAGGTGCAACGGTTAAATGATCTAATTCTTTTTGTTGAAAATACGTAACAGCTCTTGAAATCATCGTTTTTTCATACATAATATCTGCATCTGTAAAAAGAAGATAATCGCCATTACTTTCTTTGTAACCTTTAAATAATGCATAATTCTTCCCAAGCCAAAATTCTGGAAGTTCTTGAATATGGATTGTTTTTATGCGAGGGTCATAATTAGATAGCTTATCTATAATATCTCCAGTTTTATCATCAGATCTATCATTTACAATTATCCATTCTACATTTTCATATGTTTGGTTTAGTTGAGAAAGGATGCTCTCTTTAATATCTTTTTCTTCATCCTTAGCGGCTACTATAATAGATACTAGTGGTCCTTTTGTGATATCAGGCTGAACAGATTCCAGTTTTATAATTTTCCTCATACCAATCTTGGCATCAACAAGTACAACCAACCAAAAGGAGCATGTAATTATAGCCAATATAAACATAAACATTCCTCCTGTTCTTAACATGATAGCAGAAGGGGAATATTATGCACGAATGTAAATGTGTAAAAGAGCTTAGAAACGTCACTAAGCTCTTTTTAATGTAGAAAAATAGGCATGAAATAGTTGTATTAACTTCATAATAAAAGTGTTAAAGGAGGAAGTGGCATGAATGTAACATCTAATAAAGTTTTAGACGCAAAAGATTTGGCTTGTCCAATGCCGATTGTGAAAACAAAGAAAGAAATGAATGCTTTAGAACCTGGTCAAGTGTTAGAAATCCAAGCTACTGATAAAGGGTCGACTGCTGATATTAAAGCATGGGCATCAACGACAGGAAATCAATATTTAGGTACTGTCGAAGAAGGGGATGTTTTAAAACACTATCTTCGAAAAGCAAGTGAATCAGAAGAAAAAAGCGAAACAAAACACCCAAACGTAACACGTTTAGATGAATTATTAAAAAAAATCGAAGGAAATGAAAAAGTTACGGTGCTCGATGTAAGAGAAACTGCAGAATATGCTTTTGGTCATATTCCAGGTGCCATTCATATTCCATTAGGGGAGTTGGAAGAAAGATTTTCTGAGCTCCAAACAGATGATGAAATTCATGTCATTTGTAGATCTGGGTCTCGAAGTGATATAGCTGCTCAAAAGTTATCCGAAAAAGGGTTTTCAAATGTGAAAAATGTAACTTCTGGAATGAGAGATTGGACAGGTTCTCTGGACAAAAAACTATAGGGAGTGAATCTAATGAAAGTAGCAATTATTGCAGCGAACGGTGGCATGTTTGATGCGTATAAAGTGTTTAATATCGCAACAGTAACAGCTGCATCAGAAGGGGAAGTTGGCATCTTTTTTACTTTTGAAGGCTTGAACTTAATTCATAAAGACGCACATAAAAACTTGTCCTTACCACCAGGTAAAGAGAGTATGCAACAAGGATTCCAACAAGCTAATGTACCATCCATACCAGAACTAGTGTCAATGGCTCAAGAAATGGGAGTTAAAATGATTGCCTGTCAAATGACAATGGATGTTATGCAGTTAGAAAAAGACCAGTTCGTTGATGGAATCGATGTTGGTGGAGCGGCAACTTTCTTAAGTTATGCAAAAGAAGCCGATATAACTTTGACCTTTTAAATGGAAGAGTCGTTTACTTGGATGGTGTCTGAGTAAACGGCTCTTTTTGATATAATAGAAATGAAAGGGTGAGAGAAGATGCGTACTAATGATTTACAAACCATTGTATTAGGCATGGGTTGATTCTGGGGAACAGACGCCCAGTTTGGGAGTTTAAAAGGTGTAATGCAGACGAGAGTTGGTTATGCAGGTGGTACTACGAACAATCCAACATACCGACAAATGGGAGATCATAGTGAATGTGTAGAAATTGTATTTGATCCTAAAATCATCTCGTTAGAAAAAATAGTTCATCATTTCTGGACCATTCATAAACCGAACCGATCAAATTACAAAGGTAGGCAATATTTGTCCATCATATTATGTGAAGACTCTAGCCAACTTCAATTAGTAAAAAAAATAAAGAATGAACTTGAAGTAAAATTAGGCGAACCAATCCAAACTGAAATTGCATCACTTAATAAATTTTCACTTGCTGAAGAAAAACATCAAAAATACTACTTAAAACGATATTCAAAAGCATTAGAATCACTTTTGGACTATTATAGTTCACATGACTCCTTCATGAATTCCACACTTGTCGCAAGATTAAATGGTTTTGTCAAAGGATATTGCTCGCTTTCTGACATCAAGAATGAAATAACTAGTTCCACGATGGCTGAAGAAAAAAAGGCTAAATTAACAAGCCTAATAAATTCTTTAAAATGGTAGTAATAATCATACATTTATAAGGCACTGAACACTTAACTAGGTGTAAGTGCTTTTTTCTTTTGTTAAAATGAAAGTACAAGTTTGAAATAGCACCGGTCAAGGTGAAAATAGAACGGATGAGCATGAATGGAAAAACAAATATCGGTATCAGTTCGGAAATTAGTAGAGTTCTCTATGATGAGTGGAAGTATTCACATTGGTTCTGTTTTTGGGAATGTTTTAGAGGAAGGTACTAAAACGCATCAACGTCTACAGGAGAACCGGGGAGATAACTATGAAAAAGAAGTATACGTTAGTTATACTTCTACCTTCCAAGAACTTGAATATAAAGTAGATGGCAGATGTGATGGAATCATTCGTGAGGAAAATCTAGTAATCGTAGAAGAAATAAAGTCAACAGGGCGTACAGTAAGTGAACTTTTAGAAACGGATTATCCTACATATTGGGCACAAGCAAAAGTATATGCTTATATCATTGGAAAGCAAGAAGGTCTAGAAGAAATCGGAGTACATCTAGTATATGCTAATAGAAAAAGTTTTGAGAAAAGATCTTTTCAAAAGATATTTTCTATAAACGAGCTTGAAACGTTTTATGAAGAAGTGATAGATACATATATAACATTTCACCTCATGATAACCCAACAACAACAATTGACCAAAGCTAGTATAGAAAAACTGGATTTTCCATTTCAAACATTTAGAAAAGGTCAACGTTCTTTAATGAACGCAACCTATAAAAGCATCTCAGAAAATAAGCGTCTGTTCGCAAAAGCATCTACAGGAATTGGAAAAACAATTTCAACGATTTTTCCTACACTAAAACAAATAAGCGTTGGTAAAGCAAAACGTATAATGTATGTAACAGCAAAAAATAGTACTAGAAAAGTAGCTGAAGATACATTTCACCTATTAATAAACAAAGGTTTAAGAGCAAAGGTTATCACCATAACAGCAAAAGAAAAAGTTTGTTTCCAAGAGGAAGTTAGATGTCAAAAAGATTATTGTCCGTTCGCTAATGGCTATTATGACCGGTTACAAGAGGGATTAATAGATATTTTAACAAATGAAAACTTAATGAATACTAATACGATAGAATTTTACGCTAGAAAACATCAATTATGTCCATTTGAATTTTCATTAGATGTTGCCCTTTACGCAGATGTTATAATTTGTGACTATAATTATTTCTTTAATCCTAAAGTGAAACTACAAAGATGGACTGAATATGAGAAAGAAACGGTGCTGTTAATAGATGAAGCACATAATTTAGTAGATAGAGCACGTAACATGTATTCTTCATCCATTCAGAAATCAAGCTTTTTGTCACTAAGTAGAGAGTTGAAAAATAAAAACAAAGAACTATACCAAGTTGCTAAATTAGTAAATAATGAATTACTGAAGTGGAAAAAAGAAATGTTGAATCAGAATGTTTCCACGCATAATGAAGTACCAGAGTCTCTTGTAGAAGTATTACAAAACTTTTATAACGAAGCGGAAATATATTTACAACAGTATGGAAAAGCTCAAGAATTTGAGTCAGTAAAAGAGGTATATTTTATGACCAACGCTTTCTTAAAAGCGACAGGCTGGTATAACGATCATTTCAAAACACTTACATCTATTTATAAAAGCGAAGTGGAAGTCAAAATACTATGTTTAGATCCATCGCTTATATTAAATAAAATGACCAAAAAACTTGTATCTTCTATTTTCTTTTCGGCCACACTCATGCCACTTGGATACTTTACAAAAGTATTAGGCGGAACGGATGATGATTATCACCTTTCATTGTCGTCACCATTTCCGATTGAAAATGTTGAGGTTAGTGTCGCACCGATTTCTACAAAGTATAAGGACCGTTCCGATTCAGTAAGTAAGATAGTAAATGTAATCTGTAGTGAGCTACATAAAAAAAATGGGAACTACTTAGTATTTTTTCCTTCTTATGAATACATGTCACAAGTATTGGAAGTTTACGAAAACTATCAAGTGGATGGAGTAAAAGTAATCATACAATCTCATGATATGACAGAGGAAGAAAGAAGTAAGTTTTTAAATGAATTTGAACCTAATGACCAAACAACGCTAATCGGGTTTTCCGTATTAGGAGGAGTGTTTGCAGAAGGTATTGATTTGGTTGGTGAAAAACTAAATGGTGTCATGATAATCGGAGTAGGGCTTCCGAGAATAAGCGATGAACAAAATATTATGAAAGATTACTATCAAAAACAAGGTGTTAATGGCTTTGATTTCGCGTATGTATATCCAGGGATGAATAAAGTTCACCAAGCGGGTGGCCGCTTAATACGGTCCGAAACGGATACAGGATTCATTTGGCTTGTTGACGACAGATTCTTAACTAACAAATACCTTTCCTTACTACCAGAAGAATGGCGCAACTTTAAAATATTAAAATACTAGATTATTTGGTGTTTTTTGTTTTGCTCTTTTCGTTAAGATTGTTGCTGTACGCAATATTTACATTCTAGAGTGGATTGGAGCGAAAGGAACCTGACTCCAGCGGGACATAGAGCGAAGCGTGAGACCCCACAGGCGGATCGCCGAGGAGTAGGTTTTTTCAAGATAGTGAAAATAACCTTCTCCTCCGATCCCCGCGGAAAGGAACAGGCAAAATATAAAAGATAAAATATTTTATTTTAAAAGTAAACCTATTGACAGTATTTATCCAAATATGATAATTAAATAGTGGAACTAGCACTCCCACGGATAGAGTGCTAAACTATAAACTTACATAAAAAATATCGGAAGGGGTTTTTACAAATGGAAAAGAAACAATTCCAAGCAGAATCAAAACGATTACTGGAAATGATGATCAATTCTATTTATTCACAAAGAGAAGTATTCTTACGTGAGTTAATCTCTAATGCAAGTGACGCAATTGACAAAATCTATTATAAAGCACTAACAGACGACTCTTTACAGTTTGATAAAGATAGCTATTATATCAAAGTAACACCAAATAAAGAGGCAAGAACTTTAACTATTACGGATACAGGAATTGGTATGACGAAAGAAGAACTAGAAACAAACCTTGGTGTGATAGCTAAAAGTGGATCTTTAGCATTCAAAAAAGAAAATGAATTGAAAGATGGTCACGACATTATAGGCCAATTTGGTGTAGGTTTCTATGCAGCATTTATGGTAGCTGATATTGTTACTGTAACAAGTAAAGCGCTAGGAAGTGACCAAGCATATAAGTGGGAATCTGAAGGTGCTGACGGATACACAATCGTCCCTGATGATAAAGCAGAAGTTGGAACTACTATTACTCTGCAATTAAAAGATAATACAGAAGATGATAATTACGATGAGTTTGTAGAAGAATATCAGTTAAAATCTATCATCAAAAAATACTCAGACTTTATACGCTATCCAATCAAAATGGATGTGAAAACGACAAAGCCTAGTGATGAAGAGGAAAAAGAACTACAAGAAGTAACAGAAGAGCAAACAATTAATAGTATGGTGCCAATTTGGCGTAAAAATAAAAACGAGTTAACAACAGAGGACTATGAAAACTTCTATGCAGAAAAACATTACGGTTTTGATAAGCCAGTAAAACACTTACACATTAGTGTAGATGGAACAATCCGTTACAATTCTATTCTTTACATCCCTGAGAGCATTCCATTTGATTATTACTCTAAGGAATTTGAAAAAGGACTTGAGCTATACTCAAGTGGCGTATTAATCATGAACAAGTGCTCTGATTTACTTCCAGACCACTTTAGTTTCGTAAAAGGCTTAGTCGACTCTGAAGATTTATCGTTAAATATTTCCCGTGAAATGTTACAACAAGATCGTCAATTAAAATTTATTGCGAAAAATTTATCTAAGAAGATTAAAAGCGCACTTCAAAGTATGTTAAAAGATGAAAGAGAAAATTACGAGAAGTTTTTCCAAGCATTTGGACGCCAACTAAAGTACGGTGTATATGCTGATTTCGGAGCAAACAAAGAAACGCTTCAAGACTTATTGCTATTCCACACATCGAAAGAGAAAAAGTTAGTTTCGCTAGATGAGTATATTTCCAATATGCCTGAGGACCAAAAGTATATCTACTATGCAACTGGTGAATCGATTGAACGTATTGAAAAACTACCACAAACAGAGGTAGTTTTAGATAAGGGATATGAAATTTTATATTTCACAGACGAAATTGATGAGTTTGCGATTAAAATGTTAATGTCTTATAAAGAAAAAGAGTTCAAATCTGTGTCAAGCGGTGACTTAGGTATTGAAGCAGATGAAAACGAAAAGAGTACCGAAAAAGAACAAGAAGAAAATAAAGATCTTTTCGAATCGATGAGTGGAATTTTAGGTGGAAAAGTAACAACTGTTAAAGTTTCCAAACGTTTAAGAACACACCCTGTATGTTTATCAACAGAAGGTGAAATTACAATTGAGATGGAAAAGGTGTTAAGTCAAATGCCAGATAATCAAGGAATTAAGGCTAATAAAGTGTTAGAAATTAACACAAACCATGAAGTGTTCCAATCTCTAAAAAATGCTCATGCTAATGATAAAGAAAAATTGTCCTTGTATACAAACTTATTGTATAACCAAGCATTATTAATCGAAGGATTATCCGTACAAGATCCAGTTGAATTTACAAATGATATTTGTAAAATAATGGTATGACGCCACTGCACCCCTGAAGAAAATTCAGGGGTGTTTTTTTGTACAATGTTTTATATATAGCAACAATGGAATGGATGTAGATACTAGATATTTCGTTTTTCAATTTTAAAAAATAGATAGAGATTGGATGGTAGTAGGAAAAGGGGCAATAGATAAAATAGGAGAATAAGAGTGTAGTTGGAATTAGATTAATCTGATGATATTACTAGAAATAAACATAAATTGGTAAAGAGAGAGGACAAGGTGGAATGTCCTCTCTTTTTTATTGGTGTAATATTTTTGTAATATAATTTTCAAAAAAATTACTGAAAATCATCCTAATCATTGAAAGCAAGGCTTTTGTTTTATTACAATTTCCAGCCGAATTGAAATAATGAAAGAATTATTTGGAATTTACTATCGCATTAGGTCTTAAGGGCTTGTTTTACAGTCAATTGAATCGGTTATATACCTATTAACTTTACATTATGTTGAGAAATTCAACGTAAATTTTCCCTTTGAAAGGAGCATAAGGAATATGAGTATTCAGAAAAGTACCGATAGTTCCAGTCTTGCAGAAGTTATTGATCGAATCCTTGATAAAGGAATTGTCATTGATGCTTTCGTAAGAGTTTCGTTAGTAGGGATTGAAATTATTACGGTTGAAGCTAGAGTAGTTATTGCTAGTGTGGATACTTGGCTACGTTATGCTGAAGCGGTTGGTTTATTAACAGATGAAGTCCAAGAAGATGGCCTTTCTAGTAGAGGAGAAAATGCACAGTTTAGTTTTTAAAGTGAAACAAATTAAAAAGTGAGGTTGATAGCATGACTGTCAAAGAAAAAGAAGAACAGAACGAGGATAAAAACAATAAAGATGATATGAATCAATCGTATAACTTAGCCATTATTGGAGGAGTAGTCGGTGCTGGAATTGGGTTACTATCTAGTCCCAATACGAGTAAAAAAGTATGGAAAAGCTTAAGTGAATCTGAAGTGATGAAAGTCTTCGGTAACCAATTAAAAAGATCAGCACAAGAGATTCTGGCAGAGCAGGCTCAAAAAAGCATCAAGCAATTTGCTTCTGGGTATGTAAGTAAAAACGTAAGTGAGTTATTAAATCCATCTAAAAAGGAAGAGAAAGACGAGTCAGATGACAAAAATGAATCATCTGAAATTCAAGAAATGAAGCAAGATAATGAAAAATTAAATGAACGTTTAGATAAGATTGAAAGCATGCTTAATAAGTTAGTAGATTCGAATAGTAAATAGTTCACTTTTCATGTCCCAGAGGGGGGATTCTAATGGGCAATACTGTGAAAGAAACAGTAAAAAAAGTTGCGAAAAAGGCAATAGAATCCACACCTGACTCGATTAAAGAAAATATTAAAGAAACAGTAAAAGAAAAGACAAAAAAAAATCTAGAAAGCAATGTAAGAGATATAGCGGATGAAACCAAAGAAGGTATAAAGGAAAAAACGGATGAAAAGGCAGATCAATTTCAAGATAAGGTAGAAAAAGGAAAAGAGAAAGCACAGGATGTATTACTGTCAGTACGTGAGAAGATCGGGCAAGTTGTGGAAGCTGGAGAAGAATTTCAAGAAAAGATGACATCTAATAATGAAGACTCACGAAAAATTAAAGGTGTTAAAAACCTGAAGAGCTATTCAAAAGTAAAAGGCGCAACAGATATAAAAAAATCTGAGCATATAAAGTCATCGAATAGTATTAAAACCATTGGATCTTAATTGAATCAATTTCATAATTACGGTTCGCTTAATGAAAAACGAATATTATGGTGATATACAATATGATATGTTCGTTTATTAAGGTGTATTAATACAGAATACGATGCTATTATTCGTTTTATTATAGTAGTCATACATTATTATGAAACGGACTCAATTAGAAAGGAGAAATGTAAAATGGCAATTCAAAAAAGTACAGATAGTTCTAGTTTAGCAGAAGTAATTGACCGTATTTTAGATAAAGGTATTGTAATTGATGCATTTGTAAGAGTGTCAGTTGTCGGAATTGAGATTCTTACTGTAGAAGCGAGAGTAGTAATTGCAAGTGTAGATACGTGGTTACGTTATGCAGAGGCAGTTGGATTACTAAGCGATGAAGTAGAAGAAAATGGACTTCCAAACCAAGAAAACGAACGAGGTGCCGCTTTTAGCATCTAAAAGTAATTATATTTTGAAGGTTTTTTAAACAGGAGGTCTATATGGAAATTAATAAAATAATGGGAAATGTTGCGAAATTCTTTAACGAATTTGTAGCACCCCTTCATAAGATTACTTCTGTTGAAGAAGGGGCAGATGAAGGTTGGAAGCTCACAGTAGAAGTTATCGAGGAAAAAGAATACATGAAAAAGTATGCGAAAGATGAAATGCTTGGAGTTTATGACGTGTACCTCAATAAAGAGAAAGAAGTTGTTTCATATAAGAGACGAGATATTCGATACCGAAGCTCTATCAAATATGAAGCTTAGGTTGGAGTGTAGGAGGGAAGACATTGACGGTAATAAAAGAAATGAGGAAACAGAACTCTAGAGCCATTGTACAAGATTCAGCTACAAAAGACATACTGTCTAGATCCTTACAATACTTGAAGGCAGGTTATCCTATTCATTTTACGGGGCCTTCAGGAGTAGGAAAAACATCATTAGCCTTAGCTCTAGCTAAAAAAAGAAAAAAACCCGTCATGCTCATACACGGAAACCATGAATTAAATAATAAAGATTTAATCGGTGACTTTACTGGGTACACAAGTCAAAAAGTAATAGATAATTATGTCCGGTCCGTATATAAAAAAGATGAAACCGTATCAGAAGTTTGGAAAGACGGCCGCTTATTAGAAGCAGTTAGAAAAGGATACACCCTTATCTATGATGAGTTTACTCGATCACAACCAACAACAAATAATATTTTCCTATCTATTCTAGAAGAAGGAATACTACCGCTCTATGGATCTAAGCAAACAGAACCATTTGTTAAGGTGCACCCGGATTTTTCTGTCATATTTACTAGCAATCCAATGGAATACGCAGGTGTATTTGATACACAAGATGCATTGTTGGATAGATTGATTACAATTCCTATTCGTTATAAAGAATTGGATCAAGAGGTAACAATCTTGTCGGAGAAATCAAATATGGAAAAGAAGAACGCAGTTGCTATTACAGAACTTGTTACCAATTTAAGAAAGTCGTGTACAAAGAATAACGGGCCTAGTCTTCGTGCCTCTTTAATGATTGCAAAAGTCGCTCTTGAGGAAGATATACCAATTGATGGTGAAAATGATGAATTTAAAAATTTATGTATGGATATTTTATTACATCCAATAAGCCGTTGCATAGAAGCTGAGGAACCCTTGAAAACAGCCGAAGAGTTACTTTTGAAAGCATTAAAAAAAGTGAAGGTAAGTGAGGAATAAAGGAGAGTCAATAAATGAATCACGAAGAACAAACAGGTGTTTATATTTTCTGTGGGATCCAAACAGAAGATCAAAAAGAATTTGGAGAAATTGAAATGAACGGCGAGGTAAGAAAGCTGTATCCAATTACTTATAAGGACGCCGCTTTCATCGCCACGGAAGTGCCAATGAAAATCTATCATCCTAATAAAGAAAATTTAATGAT
Source organism: Bacillus sp. FJAT-45066 (assembly GCF_002335755.1). NCBI lineage: Bacteria > Bacillati > Bacillota > Bacilli > Caryophanales > Bacillaceae > Bacillus > Bacillus sp. FJAT-45066. The sequence continues at coordinate 1,867,123 of NZ_NISQ01000001.1, read as the reverse complement.
GCATCAGCAGGCTATTTCATTAGTGATGAAACAAAGTGATACGGCAATTCCAGTTAGCTTTGGAAATGTATTTCACTCAAAGGAAGATGTAAGAATGTTATTAGAAAAGTTATATCCACAGTTTCAACAACTCTTTCCAGTGATAAAAGGCAAAATAGAAGTAGGTTTAAAGCTAGTTGGAAAAAAGGCGTACTTAGATAAAAAGGTAAAGGAAAGTACGAGAATCGGAAATATGGCAGCAGCTACCAAAGGGAAATCAAAGGCGGCTGGCTATTACGAAAGAATAGAATTAGGTGGAGCAGTACAAAAATTATTTGCAAATCTTCAGCATGAAATGAAACAAGAAATATATGACCCTTTAACAGAGTTAGCGGAAGCTGCAAAGGCAAATGATCCAATTAGCGAAAAAATGCTCCTTAATGGATCGTTTTTAATTGAACGGGACAAGGAAAAAGCATTTGATCAAAAAGTAAATGAATTGCATGAGAAATGGAAGGATAAGCTTGAATTTCATTATAGTGGTCCATGGCCAGCTTATAATTTTGTCAATATAAGACTAAAAGTAGAGGAAGGTTAAATGATTCATAAACTAATAACTGCTCCTATTAATCTACTAATTAAAATTGGAGAGAAAGTAAAGGAAGAGTCAGATAAAGAGTTATATGACCTTCCTACCATTCAGAAGAAACTAATTCAGTTGCAAATGATGTATGAACTAGGTGATATTCCTGAACAATCTTATAAAGAAAAAGAAGAAGAGTTATTACATCGATATGAGGTTGCCAAACAACTAGAATTGGAGCAGTTAGAACAAATGATAAATAAAAAGTGAGGCTAAGAAGATGGGGGATTTGATTTACTTATATGGCTTAATCCCAACACAAGAAGTAATAACAAAAGAACTGCCACCTAAGATAGCATTTGATGGGATAGGAGATATATACACAATTCCTATTGAAAAGACGACAGCCGTGGTTTGTAAGCTTTCCTCTAAACAGTACACGGAAGAGAACATGAAAGAAAAAATCCACCACGATATAGACTGGCTACAAGAAAAGGCTTTTCATCATCATGAAACAGTAATGGAATTATCAAAAATGTACACTGTCATTCCTTTGAAATTTTGTACACTATATAAAAATGAAGAGAGTTTATTACAAACGGTTAAATCAAATGAAGAGAAAATGGAAAGAGTGTTCAGATTACTAAAAGGGAATGAGGAGTGGAATTTGAAGATTTTCTGCGATGATCATTTACTAAGAAATGTAGTGAACCAAAACAATTCTGCAATAGAAGAAAAAAAAGAAGAAATTAGCCATCTTTCTAAAGGAAAACAATTTTTTGAAAAAAAGAAATTAGATAGGTTAATAGATCAAGAAATGGAAGCGGAGAAGCAAAGGATTAGCGAGTTGATTCATTCACAATTAGAAGAATTTGTTATACATGGAAGTGTAAAACGGAATTGGAATAAAGATGTGACTGGAAGAAAAGAGAATATGAATTGGAATAGTGTTTACTTAATTTCCGCAGACAAAGTAGAAGCATTCTTAGAAAAAATTCAAAAATATGAAAAAGAAATGAGTAAGATGGGATGGCAGTTTGAGACAACAGGTCCATGGCCAGCTTACCATTTTTCTAGCTTTTCATAAGCGAGGAATACAATCTATGTCATTAAGAGAATCAATAGAAAATAAGGATATTGCTTTAATTGACATTTTAGATGTCATTCTAGATAAAGGTGTTGCAATAAAAGCGGACTTAGTTATTTCCATAGCTGGGGTAGATTTAGTGTATTTAGACTTACGTGTGTTAATAGCATCCGTTGAATCACTAGTTCAAGCTCAGCAAGAAAATAGTAGTATTCTATCTTCCGACAATTTTAATAAGCAAAAGGAGGAGTTAGTAGATGCAACCAGGCAGAATTAACTTAGACCCTGAAAAGGCGGAACATGGTTTGGCACAGCTTGTACTAACAGTGATAGAACTGTTAAGGCAAATTGTCGAAAGACATGCAATGAGACGTGTGGAAGGGGGTACATTGACAGATGAACAAATTGAAGACTTAGGTGAAGCATTAATGAACTTAGAAGAAAAAATGGAGGAGTTAAAAGATATATTCGGTCTTGATGCAGAAGACCTAAATATTGATCTTGGTCCTTTGGGTAACTTACTCTAAATAACCCTAGGAGGATTAAAATGGCAGTTCAACACAATATGCAATCTAATACGATTGTTGATGTTCTCGAAAAAGTTCTAGATAAAGGTGTAGTTATTGCTGGTGACATCACAGTCGGCATTGCAGATGTAGAACTATTAACAATTAAAATTAGACTTATCGTAGCATCTGTGGACAAAGCAAAAGAGATTGGAATGGATTGGTGGGAACATGATCCATACTTATCTTCGAAAGCAGCAAACAATCATTCAAAATCGCTAGAAGAAGAGAATAAAAAATTACTAGAACGATTGGAATCCTTGGAACAGAAGCTGGAAGCCAATCGCTAACGCAACATTTATAACATGAAACAATGAAAAAAGTTATCTAATCTTATATCAATGGAGGTTTTAAAAGTGGCGGAAACAAAAAAAGTAGACAATCAAACAGAAGATAAAGATACTAAAAATGTAAATGAATCTGTAGGAAGTCCAATCAAACGCTCTATCGCAGGAGGTCTTATAGGAGCAACTGTAGGATATTTAGCGACTCCTGAAAACGGAAAAAAATTATTGCAAAGTATTGATACGGAAATGTTGAAAAGCAAAGGTTCTGACTTAGGGGAAACAGCTAAGGAGAAATCAAAACAAGCATTAGACAAGCTAAAAGATTCAACAAAAAATATGTTTGGTAAAAATGACGAAGAATCAAAGGAAGAGGAATCGGATGACCAGGAACAAACAACAACTCAAGAAAGTAGTAATGAAAACAATATAGATGATGAAGAGTCATCTGAAGATTACGAGTCACTAAAAGAAGAAAATAAAACTCTTAGTGATCGTTTAGGACGTTTGGAAGAAATGTTAACAAAGCTAACACAAAATGACGATAATAAAGAAAATGATGATGAAGGTAATGAAGATGACGATACGGAGGAAGAGACAGAAGAAAAAGATGAGGAAGAAACAGAAGAAAAAGATGATTCTAAAGAGGAAGAGTCAGATGATGTAGAGGAAGAAAACGAAGAAGAAGATGAAGAAAACGAAGAAGAAGATGAAGAAAATGATGAAGATAAAGAAAATGGTGAAAATGAAAACAAAAGTAAGAAAAGTGGAAAGAATACTGGTAAAACAACAAAAAAGAAACAAGCACAATCTAAAAACACTTCTAAAACAAAAAAGTCAAAAAAGGAAGATAAGGATGATGACGATAAGGGGAAAGAAACAACTCTATCGAATGATGACGACACAAGTGCATAAAAATTACGTATGTTCAGTTGGAAATGGATCTGTCCGATATGTAATGCTAAAAACATGAGTAGATTATGTAGATAAATTAGCTTGCAGAAAGGAGGTTCAAAAATGAGTATGAATGCAACGAAGGACAGTATTTTAGAGTTCTTTGTTCGAGCCTCAAATAAGCACGAGTTCTCACTAGATATTACCTTAAATGTCAAAGGAGCTCTTATTACGGGAACTTTAGTATCCGCCAAAGAATATTTTGATACCCTTAGTGAAACCTTTGAAGAAGGTAATGAGATTGCACAAAAGGTAAGTAAGTTACTTGATAAGACTGGAAAAAAAGTTGAAAAAACGGATGGATCAGATGCCCATTTTATCCATTTGAAAAATACGAAGGTTTATTGTGGTGATAGTAAACCAACCCCTTCAAAGGGGAAGGTACTATGGAGAGGAAAGTTAAATGAAGTAGATGGTTTCTTTCTTGGAAGAATTTCTGAAAAGTAAACTTGATTCTAATAAAAAGGTTACACTTTATTCCAACATTATAGGAATGAAGTGTAACCTTTTTGGTTGTTTTTGGCCACCCTGAAAATAGAATGTAGGCGGTTCTTTTCTTTAGTTTTGTCTCAATAGCATTCAGAAAAAAGGAATTATTTTCTAAGTTATGTTTGATATAATAATAAGAAAGGAGGTTCTATATTTTGAAAGTAGATTTATATACAATGTGTCTTGTACTAGATGGGGACAAAGTGTTGTTATTAAATAGACCAAAAAGCAAAGGCTTTCCTGGTTACATTGGGCCAGGTGGTAAAGTGGATTTTCCTGAAAGCTTAACAGAAGCAGCGGTACGTGAAGTGTATGAAGAAACAGGACTGGTTGCTAATGAACTGATTTTTAAAGGAATCGATGAATTTGTAGAACCGAAAGAGAATTACCGATACATGGTCTTTAATTATTTAGCAACATCTTTTGTAGGAGAATTACATGAAAACCCACCTGAAGGAGAATTAAAGTGGGTTTCTATCTCTGAAGCTATGGATTTACCAATGCAACCCTGGTTTAAAAGAAGACTCCCAATGTTTTTTGAAGAAGGAACTTTTGAAATACATGTAGTATGGGATGGAGAAAACAAAGAGGTACTGAAAGAAACGATAAAAAGTCTTTAGGAGAAGACTTGAAGATGACGTATTAAGTAATGTTCTCCCTTGTAGAACGGGAGATTTCAAAGTTCAATAAATGATAGGTAAGGGACGAAGAATTACTTTTATGTTTTTAGGCATTATATCATCCTTTTGTGCTTGGAGTAAGTAATGGTACATAGCCTTTCCGCCAACTGAGTTTGCAGAATGAATCGTTATACGATTTGCAAAGAGCTTGTGTTTTACCATATGTTTCACTAATACATATCCGGTTCGGAATTTGCTCACTAGGTCATGATCTAAAGATAGATGATCCACATCATTATTGGATAAAAGGTCAATACATTCGTCGATGTTAAGTGCTAATACATAACCAGTGGGACATGTTCGATAATCGTCTAAGAAAACGCTAATCTCCATCTAAATCCCTCCATGTGTTATAGGATTATAGATAGTGTAACACAAAATAACATAGAGAGATTTAAATAATGTAAAAAACTGGCGCTTGAAAAAGCTTATATACAGGCTATCTAAACCGTATTTATAGGAATATCTTATCATTTTTATAACATAGTCATTATACTATTACCATTTATATTAAAATATGGAAATTGAAGAAAAATATAACAAAACCATACAAAAAAAGATAAGGAGGAAAGGATGAAAAAAGTAATCTATGTTGTTAGACATTGTAAAGCAGAAGGTCAGCCTGCTGAATCCGCACTAACTCCTGAAGGCCATCAACAAGCAATTCATTTAGTTGAACTTTTTAAAGGCTTAAAGATTGATAGAATTATTTCTAGTCCATTTAAAAGAGCGGTTCAATCCATTGAGCCTTTGAGTAAACAAAAACAGCTAGAGATAGAATTGGATACAAGGTTAGAAGAAAGGATTTTATGCTTATATGATATGCCAGATTGGTTAGAAGCATTAAAAGCTACATATAACGATATGGATTTAAAGTTTTTTGGTGGTGAATCTAGCAGAGAAGCTATGGAGAGAGTGATCAGTGTGATAAATGCTATTAAACAAGGTGAGAATGTTGTAATAGTTAGTCATGGGAATCTTATTTCATTGCTACTAAAAAGCTTCGATGATAACGTTGGCTATAATGAATGGTTACAATTGAGCAATCCAGATGTGTTTCAATTAAAGATAAGCAACAATTATTGTAAAATACAACGCTTATGGTCAAGTTAATAAGCCTGCCTGCTGAAAGAAAAGCCCTCCACGAAAATCAACAATAACTTTAACACAGCCTTTTTACTACACGTAGAATAAAAACTTTTGCAAAGTTCAAACTATCCCTTAACTTTGGTCCCTTGTTTTTGATACAATGTACCTTAGAGTGTAAATGTTTTCATAAATTGGGTTGAAACTTTGCATGATTTTTTACGTCTATCTAAATGATAAGGTAGTAAGTGTACAGTAAACATAAAGGAGAATACATATGACATCATTTCAAGAGAAATTAGAAAAATACGCTGCATTAGCAGTTGAAGTCGGAGTTAACGTACAACAAGGTCAAACACTAGTTATTTCTGCTCCTATCTCAGCTGCAGAGCTAGTACGTTTAATAGCAAAAAAAGCATACGAAGTTGGAGCGAGACATGTAACAGTAGATTGGTCGGATGATGAACTAACTCGCATGAGGTTTGAAAAAGCACCTGAAGATTCGTTCGGAGAATTTCCATATTGGATGACAAAAGGTAAAAATGAGCTAGCGGAAGAAGGAGCTGCTTTTTTACATATTGATTCTAAAAATCCTGACTTATTAAAAGGAATTAAGCAAGAGCGTATTCAAGAAGCTACTAAAGCTGCTTCTCAAGCGTTTAAGCCATACCGTAATCGCATGATGAGTGACAAAAATAGTTGGTCCATCATTGCGATGCCTACACACGCATGGGCAGATAAAGTGTTCCCTGAATTAGAAGAATCTAAGAGAATGGATGCACTATGGGATGCTATTTTCCAAGCGACTAGAATTAATACTGAAAACCCTGTAAAAGAGTGGAAAAACCATACAAATACGTTAGATACAAAGGCATCTCATTTAAATGAAAGAAAATATAAAGCCCTTCATTACACAGCCCAAGGTACTGACTTAACAGTTGAACTAGCGAAAGATCACATCTGGGTAAGTGCTGGTAGCGAAAATGAAAATGGTGCTATTTTTATTGCGAATATGCCGACAGAAGAAGTGTTCACAGCGAATGCGAAAACAGGAGTTAACGGGGTAGTAACAAGTACTAAGCCTCTTAGCTACTCTGGTAACCTTATTGAAAACTTTACGTTAACATTTAAAGACGGGAAAATTGTTGACTTAAAGGCAGAAAAAGGGGAAGAAACTCTTCGTAAGTTAATTGAAACAGACGAAGGTTCTGCGTACTTAGGTGAAGTAGCGTTAGTGCCACACGAATCACCAATTTCAAATACAAACTTAATCTTCTTCAACACGTTATTTGATGAAAATGCTTCCAACCACTTTGCAATTGGAAAGGCATATCCTTTCTGTGTAGAGGGCGGCAAAAATATGAACGAAGAACAAGTGATTGCTCATGGATTAAATGACAGTTTAACACATGTTGATTTCATGGTTGGTTCAAGCGACATGAACATTGACGGAATTACAGAAGACGGTAAAAGAGAACCAATTTTCCGCAATGGAAATTGGGCGTTTTAATGATAATTGGAAAGTGCTTACTCATGTTGAGTAGGCGCTTTTTTGTTTATTAACATCAACACTTAATGTATACATCTAAAGAATTATGTATTATTCTAATTATTAAGAAAAATTTTAAGGGGTATAAGATGTATAAAAGAAGTGTTGTTTTTGTTTGTATTCTATTAGTGCTAATTGGGTGTTCTAGAGTTGAAGAAGTATTTGAAGATATTAGTAGTGTAGAAGATGCTGATTTAGATAATAATAGAGAGGTTTCAGTTTTATTTACTCCTTCGTTTGAACCTTCTGATTTGTTACAAGTACAAGAAATGTTACTTCCTAAAGAAAACTCAAGAATGCGAACCGCAACAATTAGTCATGTAATGTTACACTTTACAAGTAATGTGCTAAATAACCATATAGAACCATATAAAATCGAAGATATTTATAACATTTTTGAGAAGTATAAAGTATCTGCTCATTACGTCATTGATAGAGAAGGTGCAATTTTTCAGTTCGTTGGAGAAAATCGAGTAGCCTATCATGCTGGGAAAGGGAATAACATAAGCGAATTTTTGCCCGTAGTTAGTATGAATGATAAATCAATTGGGATAGAACTGTTAGCGATAGGAACAAAAGAAGAAATGGTGCCATTAATTACGGAAGAAACGTATAATAGTTTAGACCCTTCCCTAATCGGTTATACAGATGAGCAATATAAATCACTGAATGAGTTACTAAATGACATATTAACAAGGCATAAAACAATTAATAGAGATCGAGAGCATATTATTGGTCATGATGAGTATGCGCCAGTTAGAAAGCCGGACCCAGGCAAGCTGTTTGATTGGTCTAAGGTACGATTTTAATTATAGGCTGTGTTAAAGGTTAGTGTTGATATTAAATACCTTTCGAGCTGTTGGTTTCCGAGCATATCAGAGACTCCTGCGGGAGAAGCGGGGAGCGTGAGACCCCGCAGGCAAAGCCGAGGAGGCTCACGGCCCACCCGCGGAAAGCGAAGATATGCTCGGAAATCAACAGCGGTCTTTAACAGAGCCTAATTATTAAAACCAGATTGCTAATATACTAGTAATCTGGTTTTTATTTGAAAATTATTTTGTGATCAAAATTAACAATCGTTCGGTATATCAAGATTACAACGAGGGTCTACTGCTATATCTTGAGCATAGAAATATAACTTGTGTAAAAAGTAACACGCTTCTGGGAAATGATGTTCTAGAAAAGTTAAAGTAGTGGAGTTAAATACTTCATTGTCCTTATACAATGTTACAACGTGCTCGACAAATTCGTTAAACCTTAGAACAGAAGCGGAGACTTCTCTAGCGAAAGCTAATTGAGCTGGAAAATTGGGAGGTATGCTACGTAAGTACCCTTTAATTGCCTCATTCTTAAGTAAGTGTGCTTGGAACAATTGCTTAATTGTATCTGCTTCTCTAAGTAAAAGAAGTTCTACTCCATCCAAACTCCTCACTAATAGCGCAGCATGACCAACTTGATCTGTTAACCATAAATCCAGTAAGTCGACTAATGGAAGTGGAGGGGCATCCTGGCCATTCACATAATGCTGTAGTAGCCGTAAATATTCACCATTTTCATCTAACGTACCGTTAAAATAAGAAGGAGGAATATTTATGTTTATACTATTTTGTATTCTAAGTGCTTGAATCTGACTTTCAAAATGATAATATCCTTGGGCGAATGGATACACTTCTCTTGAAAGATGGACCATTTCGGAAGATTCTACAGTTGAGTCTTTCCTTACCGTTTGAAGTTTTTCTCTTAACTTTGCAAAGCTATCCATATATTTTTGAGCGTTTTCTTGCCACTCTCTTTCCGTTGGTGATAAATAGTCTCTTACAAACAGTGCATGTTCTTCTAAAATACTTAGCCAAAAACAATGTTCTTCATGCGGGGTCATCTTTCGATAAACCAAAAACTCACCTCCAAACAAAACTATACTCTCTAATACATATGAAAAAAGTGCTCAAAGAATAGCATAAATCTAAAACAAAATATTAAAGGACTGTTAAAAGTGCCTCGCACCTGTAACAGTCCTTTAATGTTAGTTTTCGTTTAGGAGGTCTAGGATGTATGATTTTAGGTCTACGATACGTATAGAATCAGGCATTTTTTCTGTGCCTGCGATGATGAGACTAGCGTGTGTGTCGTTTTTGTGTAAGCCACCATGTTCTCCACCTCCGTTGTGAACAGGGGCTGTTTCGGAAAACACGACGTATCCGGGCTTTCCAGTGACTACAACTGAGTTTGGTTGGCTTTTTAATGCACTCATTAACTGATTGAAAGCGTCAGGATAATCCGTAAACTGAACTGTTTTTTCCTTAGCATTTTCTTTTACTTTCAAAAGATCGAAACTTCCTTTTACATCCCACTGCTGCCCATAGGAATCTGTCCAATCGTTACCTTGTCGGAACAATAAATTTTCATTATGGTCTGGACTCCATACTTTTACCCAATCATCTTCTAAGTAAGCGGTTAGAGCAATACGTTCATCTTCTATACCAGTTCTCGCTATATCGACTTTTGTAATACCATTTTTAAGGGGTTCAATATAAGCCATCCGATGATTATTGGAAATGACAATGTCACCTGAAGAAGGTTTCTCGGTAAATTTGGCAATTTTATAATCACCATACAATGAATGTAAATCAATTTTTGCTAATGTTTCATCTTCTGCAAGAGCATCTTGTCCGTGATCACCAAAGAGAATAAAAATGTTATCCTCTAGAGCATCATTCCAGTCTTCATACACATCCAATATACGTTTAATATGTTGTTCTACTTCCTTAAAACCATTTACATAAGGTGGTCCATTTCTATGTGTTTTCTTATCCATTTCTGGAAAGAATGCTAGCAAAAAATCTGGCTGTTTGCTATGTTGCATTAACTCTGTAATAACTTCTGCTGCATAGTTATCTGTAAAGCCAGCCCGTAAAATTAAAGCATCGGACAGTAATTCATTTTGAAGAATACTAGGACGATGAAAGGAGCCGTATGAAAATATGTCAGGACCATAAGTCTCTATCTTATCGTCTAAGCCAATCGTTTTTTCTAGAATAAAGGGTGCTTCGAGTTCATGTTTTGTTCTCCCACGGTGTACTAATAAATTTATTGATCCAGACGACTGATTATTATCATGCAATTCCTCAAAAATAGTCTTACTATCTTTGTTCAAGTGGCTGTTGTTTAAATGGTAAAATGCATCTTCTAAAGATTCTTTTACACCTAGTTTTCTTAATGTTTCAATGGATGTACCGTAATCAATAATTCTATCTTCTTTTGCATCGTACCAAGTTAAGCCAGGTACTTTATGTTCGTTTGGCATTTGACCAGTAATTAATGTCGCTTCAATGGTTACAGACATAGAAGGAAAGGGTGCAACTAAATTATCGTAAACTTGTCCATTTTCCATTAAAAAGCGCAAAGCTGGAAAAACACCTTCTTGTAAACTAATTTGTAGCAATTCATCCGTCATCGAATCAACCATTATCATGATTATCTTTTTGGAAGAAGAATTAGTTGGACTTGTAAATTGATCGGATTGACAACTTGTATTGAAAAGTAAAATTAGTATACAAATGATTAAGACTTTACGCATCATTCCCACTTCCTAATTCGTTTTTAGTAACTTAACAATATGTTTAGCACTCGCTAAAGGGTCAATACTTTGATTAAATTTAGTAATGCTTCTTAAAGCTTTTTTCTTCGATTTTTTAATGAATAACATTTCTTTTACAACTGGTACTAAGTCTGTTAGCTCTTCAATGTGTATAGCTAAATCATTGTTTGTTAAAAAAGAGCAATTTTGTTCTTCGTGACCTGAGATTGGATTCGTAATGATCATCGGTAAGCCTTTTACTAATGCTTCAAAACATGTTGACCCTCCTGGTTTTGTAATAAGCAAGTCAGACGCATCCATCCAATCATGTATAGAAGATTCATAACCTAAAATTTTTATATGTGGATGTCCTGATGAAATCATTTCTAGACCTTTCTTTAATTCAATGTTGTTACCTGTACATATAATTATTTGTATCTCTTCCTTTAAAGAAAACAACTCTATTGCAACCTTTTCCATTCCACCTAGTCCAAGACCTCCGCCCATAATGAGCACGGTCGGAATGTTTTTTAGTTTTAACTTAGCTCTTGCATTTCCTTTATCTTGTCTGTTCCAGAAACCTTTCCTTGTAGGTAACCCAGTTACTCGAATTCTTTCATTTTCTGTACCAAACTTTTGTAAGTCTTCGTTCATTTTGTCAGAGGAGACAAAATAAAAATCGATTTCAGGGTTTACCCAACATCCGTGTAAATGTAATTCAGTCACCAGAGTACATAAAATAAAAGTGCTGTTATTTTTGAATTTAGAGGCAAGCGTATTGGAAAAAGGATGAGTACATATGATGATATCTGGTTGATATTCTGTTAATAAGCTATGCATTTTTTTATAAAAGAATAGGTACAATACAAAACTATACCATCTAGAACAAAGTTTATTTTGGCTGGATGTGTATAAAAATCTCCAAAGGTTTGGGTAGTCATTAATTAGAGTTAGATACATTTTGTTAACAATTATGGATGTAAAGGGAAGATAGTTCTTACCTACTTCTACTACTCGAACATCAATGGTAGGATCAATATTCAAAATTCCTTCTTTTAGGGAATGCGCTGCAGTAGTATGACCAGCTCCATATGCTTCAGAAAGAATTAATACGCGTTTTTCCACTAGCCAACCTCCTACACTACATGAATTCGTCAAATGTAATATGATTAGTATTTATTTAACAGAATTAATTATGTGTTTGTTTTACTAGTGAATAAAATTATATATTCATTCAAATAATAGCAAGAAAAGATGCGAGTAGGTGTTTTACTTGAAGGACAAAACGAATATTCAATTAACAGTGGCGGAGATGTCGAGTTTGTGGACTCAATATATTAACGATACTGCATCTATTTGTGTACTTACATATTTCTTAGAAAAGGTAGAAGACGAAGAAATACGCCCTATTATAAAGGAAGGAGTTGTTAGGGCAAGAAAACATATAAAGTTGGCAAAAGATATATTTACAAAGATGGACTTTCCTATTCCAATTGGTTTTGGAAATAACGACGTAAATATTGGTGCACCTAGATTATTTTCTGATAGTTTTATGTTGATGTATATCAGACATATGTCCATTTTAGGAATTGGTGCTGGTAGCGTTGGGTTAGGTTTAGTTACTAGGCCAGATATTGTTGTTTTTCAAAAGCAATTAATTAAAGATTCCATTTTTCTGCAAGATACAACTAGGGAATTAATGTTGGCTCAAGGTACCTATGTTCGCCCACCTTTTATATCTACTCCTGATAGAGTGGACTTTGTTGAAAAACAGTCATTCTTAACCGGTTTTATCGGAACCCAAAGACCACTTACAACTATTGAAATTACTCATTTATTTATGAACATCCAGACAAATTCTATTGGTAAGGCACTTATTTTGGGATTTGCGCAATGTGCGAAAAGTGAAGAAATTACGGAATATTTTTTAAGAGGAAAAAAGATAGCACAAAAGCACATGGATTTATTTAGTGATATATTGAAAAAACAAGATATACCTGACCCTATGAGTTGGGACACATCTGTAACGGACTCAACAACATCACCTTTTTCAGATAAGCTAATGTTATTCCATATAGCAGCGATGATTGCAGCAGGAATCGGAAACTACGGTGCGGCTATGGCAGCTAGTCCGAGAAAAGACATTGGATTAAAATATGGATCACTAATACCTGAAATTGCACTATATGCTGAAGATGGTGCAAATTTAATGATAAACAGAGGGTGGTTAGAAGAACCTCCGCAAAACGATAACAGAGAAAAATTAGCAAAAGGAACATAATTGAGTCCGTTTCATAATGTATTTATACTATACGAAAAACGGATTTTTTTACACAGCACTTAGTATTAAAAACACCTTTTTAAACGCCAGATTATTCTTTGTTATAGCGAAATATTCGTTTTTCATTAAACGAACCGTTATAATAAAATTGGGTCAAATATCTTGTAATGTTTTATTGAAAAAAAGAAATAATATAAAGTAAAGGGGGCGTTAACATGGATAAGTTAATCGAAATAGTAAAGTACCTGCTTATTCCGATCATAAGACAAATTCTCGTGCGAATGCGTCATCCAGAAAAAGTCACCTTTGTACAACGATTAATATTTGCAATGTAACAAAAAGCTTACAGGTGCCATTGGCACCTGTAAGCTTTTTGTTACATTAATCTTTTACTTTTACTAAATCTGTTAAAACTCCATCTCTAAGCCTAACAACATGGTGATCGTTTTCGTTTGGAATAACAAAAAAGCCGTTTAGAAAATCTGTTGAAGTTTCTTTGAAAAACAGACAGCTACTTCTTTTTCGTTGTGCGTATCAAATGTTAATTCATAATCAGTTCCTTTAGGAGCAAGATGTGCATGAATACCTCGGTCATATGAAGATACTTGGTTAAAAATATCACGTGAGACTTCAACTAGATGAATATCAATTCCATCTAATTGCTGAAACAACTCATTAATCATGGAGTGACGTACCATTAACTCAAGTTTTGTTGTACACATTGACCTAAAATGATTGGGGTTACTTTCTTTTCGTTTGCAATCCGAGCTATGACCACAGATATCTTCTTTCCATCGCATATTCAAAGAATGTCTCAACTTTATATTTTTGTGCTAAAGCTTTAAATAACATCTTTGTTTGAATTTCATTAAATTCTAAGTCTTCTTGCTTTGTTTTATATACATATCAAACAAAACACTTCCCCCAAAATGTATCAGCAATCATTTTACCTCTTTGAATCAGTCTCTCTGCATGAGAAGGATTACTAACTGCTTCAGTGAAAAGGACTTAATATTGTCCAAAGTTAGAAAAATTATGATTAACAGTTGAATGAAACGTAATAAAACTGTAACGTAAGGATATAGTCAAAGTAAGTGGAGGTGAAACAATTGAATAAATATAAAGTTTTAGTTATTGCTGATGCGATACTAGCATTAGTAGTATTGGGAGTACTTGCATATTACGTTTCAACAGAAGGTATTGAATTAAGATTCTGGGTAACGTTAGCAATTTTTGCTTATGCGATTAGCTTACTAGTAAAAAATTGGAACAAGTATAAAGAGGAAAAACAAAAAACAGATACTAATGGGCAGGAATAAGATAAGTAAAACAGAATGAATATGTGTACACCTCAAAAGGGGGATGGGAAACATATGTCAGTAAAACAGCATTTAGTGGACTTACAAAAAAAGATGAACGCGAATCCTGAAGGAATAGAGCGATTAAATTCAGTTTATCAGTTTGATTTGACTGGAGATGTAGATGAGCAATATCAAGTGAAATTTGAAAACGGTAAAGCAGAATTAATAGAAACAACTCAATTAGAACCAGATTGTACACTACAACTTTCAGGAGAAAATTTGTTGAAATTGTTAAGAGGAAATTTTAATACAACAATGGCATTTATGACAGGTAAATTAAAGGTTAAAGGGGATATTACACTAGCTCTGAAATTACAAGCAGCTCTAGAAAAATATTCATTATACATAGTGTACTAATAAAAAGTGTGGGGCTGGAACAAAAAGTTTGATGAATTCGAATACCTCCCACATTCATTTTCACAAAAGAAAAACACAAAAATGAACATGGAGAGGTCTCCCGCATTCATTTTCACAAAAGAAAAACACAAAAATGAACATGGAGAGGTCTCCCGCATTCATTTTCACAAAAGAAAAACACAAAAATGAACATGGAGAGATCTCCCACATTCATTTTTACAAAAAAAAACACAAAAATGAACATGGAGAGGTCTCCCGCAAAAGAGAATCCTAACGTAATTAAGATTCTTCAAAAGGTCTACAAACAATCTCTCCACATTTATTATCTTTATCTAATTCCACTTCAAAATTATGCTTCTCATAAAAGTGAACTAATCGATCGACATGATTCCAATCTCTTTCGGCGATATCTCCAGTAATATATTGTATGTTTTGTTCTTTTGCTACTTCTTTTAAGTAGTTCATACAAATGGAGCCGTATCCCATATTTTGAGTTCCTTTAATATCCCCGATAAAGATGGTGTTGTTTTCTTCGTATTTCGCATGTATAGAGAAGTCCCAAGAGCCACGGTATGCCGATTGGCAATCATTTAGCATAATCTTACACGAGTGTTCATCTTGATCAGTATATACAATAACCCAATTATCGTCTTTTGTTTGGTCAATACCAATTACGTGCCATTGTTTGGCAATTTCTTTCATATTATCTTGCATTCTAAAAAGTTGAAATTCTGTTCTCTCTAAATCCTGTTTCAACTCTTCTTTATCTCTCGTCTCTTCCTCTGCTTCAAATACGCTTATGAAGGACATCAAACTCCCCCTTATTTAAATCAATCTATATTTTATTAATATATTTTTACATGTTCAAAAACAAACCGCCTACAATTATACTGACAATATGAAGATAATACAAGTGAATTTTAGGTCGTTCCTAGGGTGGTGCCAGGCACCACCCGAATTTTCTTGTTTCACAAATTGTTACACAAGAGGATTTTGTCGGAAAATAATGGAAAAGAGGATGAGCTACGTTCGCTCATCCTCTTATATAAGTGGCTATTATAAGCCATATGATTAGTAATTAGTAACTATAAGTCACATGAGTCGGTTTCATAATGTTTGACTACTAGTCGAAAAACGAACTATTTTTTGCAATCAAAGTGAAAGTACGTCTATAGATACGAACACTCCACATTAAAATAAAAATAATTACAAGGAATCGTTTTTCAATAAACGAAACGTAATTATGACATTAACTCACATAAATGAAAATTTAAATGTTTGCCGCGGTTAAAATTCCATGGTAGTTTTTATTTGAATAAATTTCACAATACCGGTTCCTTTAAAGAAAAACGGTGTTTTTCGTATAGTATTTATACTTTGTGAAACTTACTCACTTAAACAACGTATACCCTACCTCTAATACGTCCTTGCGGCTCCTAGTCCGCGCCAGTGTGATTAAGCTTTCGTGAAAAAACTAGATGGAACGCCAGTGCATCTATGTGACTGCAACTTGTTTACAAAAGATGTCATAACGTTCTTCCTTTCCAATTTAAAGTTACTAATTCGTTTTACTACAAAAGAAAATTGCAGTGAATCACTTATTATACTATAAATAAAAAATAAGTCAACTATGTGTCACATGCAGGCATCTTTTTCGTTTATTTGATAATATAAACATTAGAGTATATAGAAGAAAGTAGGGGTATTGATGGCATTTGAACCTAACACAAAAAGTACAATCGAAATTATTAAACAACTTGTATCCATTCCAAGTCCTTCTGGAAACACAACAAAAGTAATTGAATTTGTAGAAGACTTCCTGAAAGATTTTGATGTGGAAATGAAGCGAAATCGAAAAGGTGGTTTACTAGTAACATTACAAGGTGCAAGCAATTATGAACACCGCATGCTAACTGCTCACGTAGACACATTAGGTGCGATGGTAAAAGAAGTAAAATCTAACGGCCGCCTAAAACTGTCGATGATTGGTGGATTTCGATGGAACTCTGTAGAAGGTGAATATTGTGAAATAGAAACTTCTACTGGGAAAAAGTACACGGGTACCATCTTAATGCACCAAACTTCCGTACACGTATATATAAATGCAGGAGACGCGCCTAGAAATGAAAATAATATCGAAGTGCGGATTGATGAGAAAGTAACCTCTGCGGATGAAGTACGTGCTTTAGGAATTGAAGTAGGAGACTTTATATCATTCGACCCACGAGTACAAGTAACAGAAAGTGGCTACTTAAAATCACGTCATTTAGATGATAAAGCAAGCGTCGGCATTATACTTAACCTTATTGCTACAATTAAAAATGAAGGAATTACATTGCCATATACAACACATTTCCTTATTTCAAACAATGAAGAAATTGGATACGGCGGTAACTCCAACATCTCACCAGAAACGATTGAATATTTAGCAGTAGACATGGGAGCTTTAGGAGATGGACAGTCATCAGATGAATATACAGTCTCTATTTGTGTGAAAGACTCAAGTGGACCTTATCACTACGGTTTAAGAAAACATCTCGTACAAATTGCAGAAGAAAACGGTGTAGAATACAAACTAGATATTTATCCGTTTTACGGTTCAGATGCTTCTGCAGCAATCCGCTCAGGACACGATATCGTTCACGGATTGATTGGGCCTGGAATCGAATCATCGCACGCTTTCGAACGTACACATGAAACATCAATTGCTAACACAGAAAAACTACTATGGTATTACGTACAATCACCATTAGTAAGTTATTGATTATAAAAAGCAGTTCTCTAAATTGATGAGAACTGCTTTTTATATGATAATATTAGAATTTGTAGCTTCCGCATAAAAATCTTCAATATAATCTTTGGTATACCAAACCCATTTTGTCCAAATTTGATATCGAAGGAATTTCCCCTATTATTTTGTATTGTATCGGCTAGATTGAGCAAAATATGTAAAAAGCCAAAATAGATGGGGCGATTAGGTTGAAAAGTAGAAAACCTCTTTGGATGCTAACGGTGCTCGGTTTGTTATTAGTGATTGTCTCCTTTACGCTTGGTAGGAAGCGATTAAAAGACTGGTTGCTTGTCTATTTATTTATCTCCGTCACAGCAAGTCTAATTGGGAGTGCGGTGGCGGGTAAAAAATTAATTATTTATCCAGTTCGTCTTTTAAGCGAATTCTTTAAAAGTAGTGTTCTATTCGATTATTTACTATTACCAATCACTTGTGTTATTTACAACCAAATTACAAGTTATAAAGGTTTTTCACCATCTTTAATATTTGCTTTTATCTTTACTATTCCGATGTCGGCATTGGAGCTCTATATAGAAAGGAAGACAAAATATGTTGAATATATAAGGTGGAATATCTTTTATACTTTTACTTCTATGACCATAACATTTTGGATGTCTAAGTTTTTCACAATGATACTGAATCGCTTAAAAAATAACGATGCAATCGAAAAAACCACGCTTTGATTGTCAGGCGTGGTTTTTTATTTCTGTTAAAGGTTAATGTGATTTATGATACCTTTTTAGCGGTTGATTTCCGCGCAAGTCGGAGACTCCTCGAAAATGCCACCGGCATTTTCTTCGTGCGATGTACCGCTGCCGTAGCCCCCCTTGTCCTGCGGGAGAAGCGAGGGCGGCCGGGAGACACCACAGGCTCATATGCGCCGAGGAGTAGGTTTTTTCACGGTAGTGAAAATAACCTTCCTTTTTAACGCCCGCAAAAAGCGGAGACTTGCACGGAAATCAACAGCGGTGTTTAACAGAGCTTGTCTGAAAAAAGAAATAGTGTTAAACATTTTGAAGTGGACTTAAGTAAAATATTCAATTTTTGCTTGTGGAAAATAAGCATTTATATATTCTGATAACGTTTCTTTTATTTCTGTAGCTTCATCTTTTTGATAAACATACTTTCCAATTCCGTATTTCCCCCATTTATATTGCCTTTTAGCTTCGTCTAGTTCTAATTTTGTCATCGGATAATTTTGTTGGATAACACGCTTAGCGGGTTTTGTAAATCGATGCTGAATCAATTCAAAAGTTAAATTTTCTGTAGCTTTTTTAGGCAATTTTTCATATAGCTTTTGAAAAAGTACCTTATAACCTTCTTGCCATCCTTCATGAATATAAATAGGAGCTACTATAAACCCTAATGGATAGTCGGCATTTGCCACCTTCGCAGCTGCTTCGATGCGCAAATCTAAAGGCGAAGTACCAGGTTCGAAGTTTTTTATTACGTAATCTGCATTTATGCTAAAACGAAAACGTGTTTTTCCTTGATGATCCGCATCTAATAAATGATCAACATGATGGAATTTTGTTACAAAGCGAAGCAAACCATGATCCTTTGTACCAAAAAATTCAATAGCCCGTTTAAGAGTATGAGTTAAATGATCAATTCCAACAATATCGGATGTACAAGATGCTTCAAATCGTGTAATT
The DNA here is from genome assembly GCF_002335755.1 of Bacillus sp. FJAT-45066. NCBI lineage: Bacteria > Bacillati > Bacillota > Bacilli > Caryophanales > Bacillaceae > Bacillus > Bacillus sp. FJAT-45066. The sequence continues at coordinate 1,847,844 of NZ_NISQ01000001.1, read as the reverse complement.
TCAGGAGCTCGTTCTGCCATGTATTTATCTGCTTGATCAAATATATCCTCAACATTTACATACGTCCGAATATAGGGCTTGCTGCCCATAGTAGTTTGTAAATAGCAATAATGACAATGACCCATACAACCAGTAGCGAACGGAATGGCATATTCAGCTGAAGGTTTAGAAGTATCAAACTTTAACGTTTTTCTTATTCCTACTACAAGGGTAGATTTTGCGATACGATATTTTTGGAAATCATTATCCCCTGGTAAGTTTCGAATTTGATTATGGGAAGTTGTTTCTCGTATTTCTAGCCCCATCGTTTCAAATTTCTTTTTTAGTTCAGCCCCTAAAGGATACTCTAAAGCCTTAGGTTCAAAAAATACTAATTGGGGAACAAATGGTTTTATCATATAGTGTGGTTCCTCCTAACCATAAGTCGGCCCGAAATATTCATTATACAAACTTTCGGCCTCTTCTTCCGTCTTAAAAAGGACAAATTCATTCGATAAAGGATAATAAGTATCATATAAGAATAAAGCGAGCTCTCCATCATTATGTGGGTCATCCACTACTTGAGCTTGTTGGATAGACGCTACATTTTGAGTGTGTGGGTTTCGATAAAACAAATACACAACTTCACCAGCGCTATACGATGTACTTTCTGAATAATCCATTATTAAATCACCTGCTTTTTCGTAATTGTTGCTATGCTTATTCTTTTATTTTGAAAGTGAAATATTCTTTTTATTCACCTGAAAATATTTCTAGGGAATGATTTACTAATTTAATGGAAAAATACACGTTATGAGAGTATTGAGTATTGAAAAGGAGGGTAAAGTTATATGAATTTACAATCGGGGAAGCTTTACTGGAGTGAAACAGTTGAAAACACTCCAACCTATCCAAAGCTAGAAGAAAACATTGTGTGTGATGTGTTAATTATCGGTGCAGGAAGCTCAGGGGCTCAAGTTGCTTTTATGCTAAAAGATAGCGGATTAAACATTGTCGTAGTGGATAAAAGAAAAGTGGGTACTGGAAGCACTAGTACGAATACTTCTTTAATTCAATATTTAGGCGATAAAACCGTTACACAACTCGTAAATACGTTTGGAGAAAAGAAAACATTTCGCCATTTCAAGCTATGTGAACAAGCAATCCAGGATATCGAATCTATTTCAAACACATTGCCAATAAACCCTGACTATATTAGAAGAGACAGCTTATATTATGCAAGTTACGAAGAGGATATAAATGGATTAAAAAGTGATTATAATTATTTAAAAAAACATGATTTTAAAGTGGATTGGTTAGATGAGAATGATATTGCAGAAAAATATCCTTTTAAAAAACGTGCAGCAATATATTCATACAATGACGGAGAAATGAATCCTTTAAAATATGTGTATGGCTTACTAGAAGCTTGTAAAGAGAGTGGAGTTCGTGTATATGAACAAACAGTAATAAACAGCCGTTCTATTAAAAAGGAAGGTGCTGTTCTATATACAGAGGGGCATCATGAAATTCAAACTAAACATGTTGTATTTGCATGTGGTTATGAAAGCATAGATTTTAAGAAACAAAAAAATGCCGTTATCGAAAGCTCTTACGCAATGATTACGACACCAATATCGGATTTTTCAAGTTGGTACAACAAAACATTAATTTGGGAAACAGCTAGACCTTACATATATATGAGGACAACGCCAGATAACCGTGTCATTATTGGAGGGTTAGATGAATCAACAGACGATGCAGAGAAACGTGACAGTAAGATTATTCATAAACGAGATAAGCTTTTAAAGGAATTTAACAAGCTGTTTCCAGATTTTAATGTAGAAGCAGATTATTATTTGGGTGCATACTACGGCGGAACGCATGATGGGTTACCCATTATAGGAATACATCATGAAAATCCAAACTGTTACTACATTTACGGATATGGAGATAACGGAACGGTATACAATTATGTACTTGGAAAAATTGTAGTGGACTTAATAAAATATGGAAAAAGTGAAAATCTTGATTTATACTTACAATCAAGACAACAAAATTAAAATGCCTAATAATTTAGGCATTTTTTAATGTTTTTTAAGGGGATGGGATAATGGGGGATTATTTAACAATAAACGTAATTGATACAATTTTTACCATATTAACATGGGCAATTATTATTATTTTATTTTATAAAATTTTTTCCAAACAATTAGAAGAAAGACCAAAAATTTGGTTTGCTATTCTTGCCACATGGTTTGGGTTATTCTCTTTTTCTATCAATATCGAACTTTTAAGAATGCCTCTCAAGTTAGCAGTTTTACCATTAGGCGTTTGGATTATGTATTGGATATTAAAAAGAAAAGGTAGATGGGATGTTTACAAAAAATATGCATGGTTAGGATTTGGTGCGAATTTTCTTTTTATTGCTACAGTATTAACTTCTGCACTATTACATGACTATATTTATCCGAAAGATGATGTTACCACTTTTATAAGTAACATATCAGAAGATGTTGAAATTATAGTTATCCATCCTTCAGGAGAAATGCCGAGCTTAAACATAAAACAGTTCACATCAAACTTACAGTCTATGAAAAAAACGGAAATGTACAGTGAGAGATGGTATAGATCGACTTATATAAATGATGAAAAGATGGAAAGGTTTCCATACTTGTTAACTGGCACGCTAGCAAAATCAGGTAGTGGATTAACTCCTTTAATTTTTTTAGATGCGGACGGAAAAGGTTTATTAATTTCATATGGAACAGAGCAAGTTTATTTTCAGTCGAAAGAGCCAATCGCACTAGTGAAGGCGAGGGAAAACAATGATTAAACACCAAGTGAACAAAATTATCCCGTTTGTTACGGTAATTCTCGTTTTATCAGTAGTAATATATTATGTTTACTCTAACATTGCCCCTGCAAAGTCATTTTTTGAGGGTCAAGAGTTAACCGTGCAATTGAACAAAATATCGACGGAACGTTCAGTGAAAGAAATTTTAGAGGTTATATATCTTGATGACATAAGAGTATACATCCCATTTGTTACGAACAAGGATGAGTATGGAGCAAGTCTATGGGAATGGAAGAAAAATAAATGGAATGCAATTGGACATTACAATCATTCCACTCCGTTCGTTTGGAGTAATGAAAATGGAGAAGAAACCTATTTTGTATGGAATATTGACCCAAAAGATGAGATTCAATCTATGAATTTTTTCCTTATTAGAGACAGAGGGTATTATATTACCGACAATGGAAAAGAAAAAATCGAAAGGTATGATCCGAAAATTCAACTTTCTTATGAAGTTTCTGATATGAAACATACATATGGTGTGGTGCCAGTTCCGAAAGAATGGGAAACTATTAGTGAATATTATCGTAACACTGCCGATGGAGAAGGTTCATTGTTTTCTTACCCAACCAGTAAATACTTGAAATTTGGATGGATCCCATACGATGAAAGTGGTGAAGAAGCCTATGCCTTTCACTCCTCACACGGTGGCGGTTTCCGCTACGATAGTTACTATCTCCATTTTATGGAATACGTTTCAGAGTACGATATTGAATAAATTATGGAAATTAAAGTCTATTTTATAGGCTTTATTTTTTTTCAGCAATTAGAAAATTTCGTATTGCGAAATAGTTTGATTCTGATTACAATTAGTTCAGCAGATGAAAACGTAAGGGAGAACAAAAAATGAATAAGAAAGTTTTTTTATACTCAAAAGCCCTGTCTGACTTCGGTTCATTTATGGACTTACTTGTTTTAAATGTACTCGTATTAGTTGCAACAGGAAGTCCCGTTTGGCTTGCAGCAACAATGGCAGCAAGAACGATAGGTGGAGTAGTTGGGAGCTTAATGTCAGGGATTGTAGCCGATCGATACAATCGAAGAAAAGTTATGATAGTCACAGACTTTTTAAGAGCTGGAATAATCCTACTATTAATACCTTTTCATGATCCAATCATGATATTAATAGCTTCATTTTCCATAGGGTTAATAAGTAGTTTCTTTATGGTGAGCTTTAGTTCCGAAATTCCTCAAATTTTTGGTCAAAATAAAATAATTGAAACAAACTCCTTAATTTCTAGGTTAACTTCTATTAGTTTAGTACTTGGCTTTATCGGAGCTGGTGTAATATCAGAATTACTTGGATACAAGTTAACACTCGCTATTGATGCGGCCACATATGCGATTTCAGGTGTTGTATTAATGATGATGAAATGGGATACACAAACGACTACAAATACTGTAAATGCTGCAAAAGGTGTTGTGGAGAAAATACACTCGGTATTCGTTGATATGAAAGAAGTATATAAATATTTAAAAGTTGCACCGATGTTATTTATGGTAAATATCGTTTTTTTAATTGGTGCTTTTGCTGGAAGTTCTCATAATTTAGGGATTCCATTACTTGCTGAATCTTTGAATGAGGAAAGACAAACTTTTTATTATGGGATGATATGGGGAGTTTGGGGAATTGGTTCTGTACTTGCAACTTACACTCTCCCTAAGTTGACGATCGTACGTGACGATAGGATATTCTTTGTTTGCTTTATCTCAGCCATACTTATGTCAGTAGGATTTATCTCCTTTCTATCAACGACAATTATAGCAATTGTGTTCATATTTGCTTTCATCACAGGTGTGTTTGATGCTAGTTTTACAACACTTCATACAAGTATTTTACAAAAGGCAGATAATCATATAAGAGGTCGAGTGTTTGCTGTAGGAATGTTATTAAAATCACTTGGGTTTGCATCTGGTTTTATTGTAGCACCTATTGTTTTGAAAGAGCTAACAATGCCACAAATGGTGTGGATATTTCACGGTACACTAATTTCAGTAACACTTGTAATTTTTCTCATTTCTTACCGTTGGAATAAGCAAAATAGTTTATCGTTATCTACTAAAAGTGCATAATTTTTGTCTAGATATAATTTTTTCAAGTTTTGATAAAGGAATGAAGCTTGCAACTTATTCATATGCACTTCAAAATAATAGATTAATTAACATGTAACCTCCTATTATGGGAGGTTCTTCTTTTTTCTCTCATATTAAGGAAAAATCGTTACAAGACTATAAAACTACTGTTACTTCTGTAATGAAATTGTTATCCGACTGACCTTTAACAGCTATCGATTCGTGTTATGATATAAACCACTCGAGGCTAATACATAATGAAAAAACGGAGGTAATTATGAAAAAATCTATCTTATCATTCGTAACAGCAGCCGCTCTTAGTGGAACATTTGCTATTGGCGCAAGTGCATCTTCAGAGGAAGTAACAGTCAAAAAAGGAGATACTCTATGGGATATTTCCCAAAAACATAATATATCTGTAAATGACTTAAAAGAATGGAACAACTTATCTAGTAATCTTATACGACCAGATGAAAGAGTAAAAGTTGCATTAACGGAGCAATATCACATTCAAAAAGGCGACACTTTGTCAGAAATTGCCTTGGATATTAAAGGTATATCTTGGAAGACGCTGCAACAATGGAACAACATTGAAAATGCAGATTTAATTTATGCAGGAGATGTGTTAACAGTTTATTTAAAAGGTGTTCCAAATAACAACTCTACTTCAACTGTAGAAACAGAAAAGAAGGAAGAGAAGAAAGAAGTAGTAGAAAAAATAAAAACAGAAGAGAAAGAAGAACAATCAACTTCTGATCAAACAAAAAAGGAACAGCCCTCAAGTGAAAAAGAAGAAGTAGTGGAAGAAAAAAAGGCGGAAGAAAGTAATTCTGAGGAGAAAAATTCAGAACAAAGTAGTTCAGATACTGCCACGGCACCTGATAAAGAAGTAGCACAAGAATTAACGATGACTGCAACGGCTTATACAGCAACTTGTGAAGGTTGTTCTGGTATTACTTCAACAGGAATCAACTTACTAGAAAATCCAGACATGAAAGTAGTTTCGGTCGATCCGTCTGTTATTCCTCTTGGCTCTAAAGTATATGTAGAAGGATATGGAGAAGCAATTGCTGGAGACACTGGTGGTGCTATCATTGGCAACAAGATTGATATTTTTATTCCAAATTTAGAAGGTGCCATTAACTGGGGAGTAAAAGAAGTTAAGGTAAAAGTATATAAATAACCTAAAAAACCATCTTCAATCATGAAGGTGGTTTTTTAGTTAACCTTCTATTAGACTAAAAAAAATTAGAAATAATATTTCATTTTTTGTTCCTCAACATATTATAGAAAATGACGAAATATAGTATATATAACCTTTTTTATAAAGGGGGTAGTACTATTGCTAAAAGTACTAAAAATAATTTCTTTCAACATGTTGTTTATTAGTTTAATCGGTATTTTGGCTATTCATTTTTTGGATTATATAGAAGAGGGCCGTATATTTTCAACCACAATATTAGCTTCAAATGATGATATCGAACACCATTTGTATGAAGAGCCTATTGTTTTTGTTTCAGAACATGAAGAAAATGCGTTACAAATAATAAGTAATCAACATCAATTTTTAAACAATGTTACTGGTTGGGGTGGAGTAGAAGCTGTTAATTTAAGAAATTTAATTACATCTGATAATTGGATGGAATTAAAAAGTGCAGTAATCTGGTTGAAAAAAGAAGCATTTTTACCTTCAAGTGTGCTGAATGACATGGAAAATGCAAGAGTGTTAATCGTTATTACAGAAAGAGATGGTGATAAAACTGCACTCAGATATTTACACCGAATTTTTCATGATTTAGATTTGCATTTGAATGAAGTTACAGAAGAGGAGAGGGACTCTACTTTATGGGGAGTGACTCATTCTTTTGGGAATACTAGAGAAATTAGAAGGGTGAATAACTACGTTTTCCAAAACTATTAGTAACATCTATTTTATTGAAAGACTGAGTTAATGGTTATTGTTGTTTTTGATCCTTATCTAGCGGTTGATTTGCGCGTAAGTCGGAGACTCTTGCGAAAGTAGCGGGGAACAGGAGACCCCGCAGGCGAAGCCGAGGAGGCTCCAGCCACTACGAAAAGTTAAAGCGGCTCGCACAGCTCCGAGAAGGATAAGACAGGGGCAGCTTGAGGGCGGTTTTTGCCCTCAGGATGGCCATGGCTTATCATCGAGGAGCTAGTTGCTTGACCTAGACACGCCCGCGGAAAGCGAAGACTTGCGGGCAAATCAACCGCGGTCTTTAACAGAGCAAATGAAAAAACGGAAATGCAGCGGCTCATTTCCGTTTTTATAACTAGTATATTTGAAAAGAGGTGTACTCATGGGTCAGTGTAGTAAAAGGAGGTGACTTCTACTATCTAGAATACTGGTAGGCTTCAGTATCTTCTAGTATTACAAAATGTCTAGTCTAGCAATTAAAGCAACTAAAATTTGAATTAACAGTTGGATGTTTACTACTAAGTCAGTGTCAGTAGTGGTCACTCTTACACCACGAGAGTTTTCGATATACGTTTGTTGGCGGTTTACTTGAACTGTTTTGGAAGACTGAACTAATTCTTGAGCGATTCTTTCTGCGCGCGAGCTATCAGCGATAGAGATACTTAATACTAATACGATAGCTGCTTGGATTGCGGCTTGTAAAGAAACTGCTGCTTTCGTATCAGTTGTTACAACCTCAACGTCAGCAGAATCTTTAATAATAATTTGCTCGTAAGACTCTTGTATCACCTTATTAATTTGATCTGCCTCTTGTTTAACATCTTCGTTTGATAATGGGTGATAAGACTTAGGGTCTAAAGCACTCCATCTATTACCTTGACTTCCACATCGACGGTCACATCTGTTACCAAATAACCATGTGTCATTCATTCTAAATTCCTCCTAATTATTATTTTTTGTCGGCGTCATTATAATGACGTTGAATCTTCGAAAAAGCTTGTTGAACATCATTTACTAACTTTTTAAGTTCTTTCTTTTGAGCCGCAGTGATTTTCGACTTGTCTAAGGAAACGTTGTGTTTTCTTAAGATGTTGTCTACCATCATTTTTGTGCTAGACTCAGAGATTTTATTTAACTCATTTTGTAAATCTTTTTTGAACATTTGATCGTCACCTCCATTTACTAGTTATGTTAGTATCATATGTCGTTTCGCCTTAATGGTATGGACAAATCTACTGAATAAAATAACTATTTTTATAGTTTTATTAAAAAAAATAGAAAAATAGGTAAAAACAAGGAAAAGTTATAAATATGTCGAAAGGTTAGTAGAAGAAATCTTTTAAAGGGAGGTTTCATCTATGAAAATGACTGAATACATGGGGAACAAAGTATGTACGTTTCAAACGGTATTAGTAGGGCATAAGGTAACAATTGAGTTTATGTTTCTGAAAGATACGAAGGAAGTAGTAGATTATAGTATTCGAATTGATGGCAATCCTACCTTAGAAATTAGAAATAATATTAACAAGTTGGCAGAAGTAAAGATGTATGAAGTGTTAAAGGAATTTAATAGTACAAATTCAATTTCACAAAACTAAGTTATATTTGGAGTGAGGGTAATACCTTCACTCTATTTTTTATTTCTACTAGTCATATTCTTCTTTAATTCTAAATATATTGATAGAGATGTTAATAGTTTTAGAAAAGGAGAGAATGAAAAATGGCTTATTACGGTTCGAAGGGTTGGTTTGTGCAACAATTAAAGCAACAAGGAATTACCTATCATCCAGTAGATAAAAGAAAATTAGAGAAGTATAGAGCTTCTACACTTCGTCAATTGTATTGGAAGTTAGTAGAGGAAAAGTCAGTACAACAGTAATAATATTTATCTTAGTTTATAAATCATAAGAAGAAGCGCGCCAACATAACGGCGTGCTTCTCTTTTATTACAGGAATGTTTCAGGTGCCTGGCACCTTGTACTTTTCGTATTGACTGAAAAGTGAGATAATAGGGAGGGAGGGGATTTCAGATGAATGTAACAGTAAATAATTTAAAAGAGTTAGATAAGAAAGATGTATTTTCTACATATCGTAATGAATTTTATATAAATGAAGGAACAATCTATTTAGATGGCAATTCTTTAGGGCTAATGTCTAAAAGAGCGGAGAATTCACTATTAAAATTAATTGAATCATGGAAAACACTAGGCATTGAAGGATGGACGACAGGTGAGAATCCGTGGTTTTACTTTGCTGAAAATTTAGGTGAGCTTAGTTCAAACTTAGTTGGAGCAAAAAAAGAAGAAGTAATAATAACCGGATCTACTACAAGTAACCTACACCAATTGTTAGCAACTTTTTACAAACCAAATGGCAAAAAAACAAAGATATTAGCCGATGAATTGAATTTTCCTTCTGATATCTATGCCATTCAAAGTATTTTAAATTTAAAAGGTTATGACCCAGCAGAGCATTTAGTACAAGTGAAAAGTAAAGATGGAAGATTTATTAGAGAAGAAGATATTATAGCTGGGATGACTGACGATATTGCTTTGATCATTTTACCAACCGTATTATACAGAAGTGGTCAACTTTTCAATATGGAAAAAATCACAGCGGAAGCACATAAGCGAGGTATTGTTATCGGATGGGATGGTTGCCATTCTGTTGGTGCAATACCGCATAAATTCCATGAGTGGAAAGTAGATTTTGCCTATTGGTGTAATTATAAGTACTTAAATGGAGGGCCAGGAAGTATTGGTGCTTTATTTGTACATGAGAATCATTTTGGAAAAACACCTGGTCTAACAGGATGGTTCGGCTCTGATAAAAACAAACAATTCGATATGGAACATACTTTTACACAAGCCAACCATGCAGGAGCCTACCAAATCGGAACACCACCAATATTAAGTATGGCTCCATTACTAGGATCCTTACAAATGTATGAAGAAGTTGGTATAGACAAGGTTCGTGAAAAGTCATTGCATCAAACAAAGATCCTAATGGACTTAATTGAAAAAGAATTACAAGATTACGAATTTACAATTGGCAATCCTACAGATACTTTAGAAAGAGGAGGTCATGTGAGCCTTGAGCATGAAGATGCCGCTCGAATATGTAAAGCATTAAAGGAATTCGGAATTGTTCCTGATTTTCGCAAACCAAATATAATCCGACTAGCTCCAGTTGCCTGGTATACCTCTTATGAAGATTTAGGAAATGCAATTTCTAAACTAAAAATAATTATGGAAGACAAAGTATATGAAAAATATTCTAACGAGCGCGGAGTAGTCGCTTAAAGAAGAGAAGGTGAGTAGATGAAAATTCTAGATATATCAAGATCACTTCATGCAAAAACACCAACATGGCCAGGAGATACACCATTCCAATTCAATGTAAATTGGACAAAAGAAGAAACCGGCTCTGTAAATATCGGGAGTGTCACAATGAGTGTTCATACGGGCACTCATGTTGATTCACCATTTCATTTTGACTCAAATGGCCAAAAGGTTTCTGACATGAATCTAGTATCGTTTGTTGGTCCTGCATACGTAATAGATGTACAAAATATACAAAAAATTAAATTAGTTGACGTGAAAGAAAAGTTGGCTACTCATTCGAATAAACGTATACTATTTAAAACAAATGCTTGGTTAGAAGATGATACTTTTCCAACTAGCATACCAACGTTAAAATTAGAAGTAATAGAGTATTTACATCAATTACATGTACCACTTATCGGTCTAGATTTGCCAAGTGTAGACGAATTAGATAGTAAAGAGTTACCGATTCATAACAAATTACACGAATGTAACATTATGATATTAGAAGGATTAGACTTAAGCAGTATTTATGAGGGAGAATACGAACTAATTGCACTTCCGTTAAAATTAGACGGGGCAGATGGAAGTCCAGTAAGAGCAATATTGAAGAAGGAAAAGGATGTCGACTAAGACATCCTTTTTTCTATGTATAGATCCTCTGAATTCACAAAATGATTACGTAGTATTCGAGAATACTCTATTTAAAATATTTGAAAGAACTTTGGAAACACGCATTTAGCTTAGAAACCTCGTTTACCTTTCGTCATTACTTTCTATCTTCTTTATATTGGGTAATTATTCAAATAAAGGATTTCAGCCATATAGATTCATAAAAAAATTACAATTCCTTTAAATGCTCTCAATAATATTTTTTTATTATAATAATATGAAATTCTTTAGTAGGGTAGGGTGATGGGAATGTTTCAAAATAAATTAAGAAAAGCATTAGAAGAGCAGCGTGCCTATTATACAAAGCAACTTTTATCAATAGGCGTTTATGATAATTTGATTTTAAATAGAATGACAACAGCGGAGTTAAAAGAAGAATACACGTACTTTTATAGAGACACACCGAGCTTAAAAAAAGGAGAATTACGAAAACAGTCAAGTTGATTATTAAAAAAATAATAATATAAGAGTCTGGGACAAAAAGGCCAATAAAGTTCAACTGGCATTAAAAATTTGTTGTGGTTGAACTTGATAAGGCTGATGAAGTTCATCTGGCATAAAGAATTGGTTGGATTTGAACTTCATAAGGCTGATGAAGTTCATCTGGCCTTAAAAATTGGTTGTAGTTGAACTTCATAAGGCCGATGAAGTTCATCTGTCATAAAAAATTGGTTGTGGTTGAACTTCATAAGGCAGATGAAGTTCAACCGGCCTTAAAAATTGGTTGTAGTTGAACTTCATAAGGCCGATGAAGTTCATCTGGCCTTAAAAATTGGTTGTGTTTGAACTTCATAAGGCTGATGAAGTTCATCTGGCCTTAAAAATTGGTTGTAGTTGAACTTCATAAGGCTGATGAAGTTCTTTTGTAGAGAGTGCTTCAAGGACTTTCTTTCGTACCGTATAATACCTTAGTTGTATCAAAAAGTAGAGGCCCGCAAGAACAAAAAATGTTCTTACAGGCCTCATCCATATTATTCACTGGAGTTTGTCCTAGGCTTTTTTAAAAGGCTGTGTTAAAGTTCGTTGTTGATTTGCGTGCAAGGCTTCGCTTTCCGCGGGCGGTAATTCACTGTCGTGAAAAAACCTACTCCTCGGCGCATGCGCCTGTGGGGTCTCCCGCTCCCCGCTTCTCCCGCAGGAGTCTCAGCCTTGCACGCAAATCAACAGGTATTAGTATTAAATTATCAACACTAAGCTTTAACATAGCTTTTTTAAAAAAATTAGTTAGAGGACGAGAGTAGTCTCTTTCTTTCATCTTCAGGCATTGATTCAATATGAAGTGTTCGAGTAGGGAAGGCAACACTCACGCCTTCTTCTTCTAAAATCTCCATAATTTTAAAGTTAATATCTTCTTTTACCCTTAAAAACTCCGCCCACATAATCGTATTCGTAAAGAAATATAAGAAAATATTTAAACTGCTATCTCCAAAATTATCGAATCTTACCATTATAGTTTCGTTGTGAATTTCTTCGTGTTCATGTAACATCGATTCAATTCGTCTTACTACACGTTCTAATGATCTTTTTTTCGTATCATATTGAACACCAAGTTGGAATGTAATTTGACGTTTACCCATTTTAGACCAGTTGATAATAGGTTCATTTGCAAGAGTAGAGTTTGGAACAGTTACGACTGCTTGAGCAAATGTTCTTATTTTCGTGCTTCTAAAGGAAATATCCTCAACAACACCTTCAACACTTGGAGTTTTTACCCACTCGCCAATAGAAAATGGTCTTTCTGTAATTATAATAAACCCACCAAGTAAGTTTTTGAGTGACTCTTGAGCAGCAAGTGCAAATGCAAGCCCTCCAAGACCGAGACCAGCCACGAGTCCACTTACATTATATTCCCACTCTTCTAATACGATACTAATCGCCAATGCTACTACGATAAAGCGCAACACTTTTGTAAAAAAAGGCAGGATAATTTGATCAACTTCCAAATCAAGGCGATTACTTAATGTAGAAAATAGCCTTAATGAGTACGGAACAAAATTGAATAATCCCCATCCTATAAAGAAGATGACAAAAGACCTGAAAATTGATTTCACCGTTTCTTCACCTATTAATGTGAAAGGTGCTAAGTCTAAAGCAAAATAAATACCTATCACAACGAAAAACATTCTAAGAGGCTTCTCAAATGATAATACGATATAAGTAAATAAATCGGTAGGAGTACGTTTGGAAATTGCTAGAATGAGCTTAAAAACGTACTTTGTGAAGATATTTCTCCAAAGTAAAAATAATAATAATACCCCAATGGCTATACCTAACTGCTTTAGAAATTCATAGTCTGTCCAAAATGCATATGTAGGAGTGTTTGTGTAACTATTAATAATAAAATCCAACATGTTTTTTCAATACCTCCCCTTTTTATGCGAGAAGACGCAATAAAAGGATTTCGTTAATATATTTGAATTAGTTTCATAACTACGTTTCGTTTAATGATAAACGAATACTTTTCTATAATCTATTAAATATTTTCGTTTTCTAATGTGAAATTAATATCTAATACTGTGTGTTTATTCGTTTTTCGTTTTGTAGTTATACATTATGAAACTTACTCATTTATAGCTTATTATATTACATGGCATGTCCAAATATTTCAACGATTTATTGTTACAAAATATTTCAGAACATTAACAAAATTGTTGCAAATCTAATTTAACAAGTGGTAGAATTTTACCATCTATATCTTTCGAGTTTAGAAATAAATGAGTCCGTTTTAGTCTTAAGTTTATGAAGAAGTGGGGGTTTTTCAGTGTATGAACTTATTATGGAGTATTAGTAAATCTTTCTTGTTTTTTTGTTTAGTTGCATTACTACTAGTCTTAGCAGTACTTATTCCACGTACTCCAGACATTGCTGTTCAAGGTAGAGCCATGACAGTGGATTATACATATGAGTTTTCGGTGCAAGCATATAAACATAATATTTCTATGTTTATTAAGAGCGTTACAGAAGATAAGACGTTAGGTACAACAAGGTATAACAAAAATGCAGAAGAAGAAATAGTCCTGCATTTTTCTAGAAGTTTAAAAGTCATCGTGGCTGGATTTACCTTAACATTACTTTTTGGAATTTTAAAAGGTATATACGATTTTTATGACAAAGGTAGGAGGTTTAAACCTTTTGGGAAGGGATTTACATGGGTTATACAGTCGATACCGGACTTTTTCTTAATACTATTCTTGCAATATATCATTATATTTTATTTACCTATTATAAGAGTATTAGGTCACGAACATGATTATAGTTTCGTATTGCCTGCTATATTAGTTTCTCTTTATCCAATGATGTTTGTCGCTAGGATTACATCTACTTCTCTAGCAAACGAAGAAGGTAAAGCATATATACAAGTAGCAAGGTCAAAAGGGCTATCAAAAAGTAGAGTGTTACTAAAGCATATGTTTCGAAACAGTATCATTCCGATTTTCTCTAATTTACCGTCAATGATGATGTATTTATTATCGAACTTATTAATTGTTGAATTTTTACTAGACTATCGTGGAGCTGCATATAGGTTGTTCTATGCATTTGATGTGAAAACGTCTCTATCTGGTGGGTTAAATTACATTGATGAATCTGGATTAATTATTGGAATCGGATTATGTTTCATGGCAATTGTTTTATGCTCACAAATTATTTCACAGATTGTTATTAAAAAAGCAGAACCAAGATAGGGGGAGATTTCGTTGAATAGAAACTGGCCATTATGGATAGGATCTTTCCTTTTCATCTTATTATTAATTGTTACATTTATTGGACCGTATTTACCGATGATTGATAAAGAACTAACAGCAAACCGTGTTGTCATTACAGAGGAAGGATTTGATACGGCTCCACATAAGCCATCACTTGAGAGACCATTCGGATCAGACCGTGACGGAAGAGATATGCTAAGTATAGTTGTTATGGGAGCAAAAGAAACACTAGTATTAATCTTTACGATTACGGTGGTTCGTTATTTAATTGCTACAGTATTAGCATTATTGGCTGCAAATCGAAGGGGGCCAGCTAATATTATACTTCAAGGTTGGAACAATATTTTTGCTGCATTGCCTGTTATTTTTTCTGCTATTATTTTACTTAACATGCCTATCTTAGTCTTTAATGATCAGAGAACGTTATGGGCTGTACTAATAATTGCTCTTATAGAAGTAGGAAGAGTGGGGACGGTACTTCAACATCATTTCCACTCCATTAGTAAAACTCCATACGTAGAAGCAGGTATCACGGTTGGGATTTCACCGATTACCCTTTTTACAAGCTACTATATTCCGAATGCTTTGCCAGAGATGGCTGTTCAATTTTTCTTAGACTTAGGAAGAACTACATTGTTAATTGGACAACTAGGTATTTTCAGCATTTTCCTCTCTCAAGAATTTTTACAGTTGACTTGGGGAGCAGGAGAAATAGTAAACACTAGTGGAAATTGGGCTACGCTACTAGGTCAAGCCCGTGGAGATATAATTAGAAAAATATTTTGGATTCCATTTTTCCCAGCTTTGGCCATTGCATTTACAGTCCTTACGTTTAACGTTTTAGGAGAAGGTTTGAGAAAACATTTCCATCGATTGCAAGCATAGTGATAGGAGTGGTAA
Source organism: Bacillus sp. FJAT-45066 (assembly GCF_002335755.1). Lineage (NCBI taxonomy): Bacteria > Bacillati > Bacillota > Bacilli > Caryophanales > Bacillaceae > Bacillus > Bacillus sp. FJAT-45066. The sequence continues at coordinate 1,832,400 of NZ_NISQ01000001.1, read as the reverse complement.
GTTGTTAGTGATTAGTGGTTAGGAGAGAATGAATTTTTAGTAGGAAGGTATCCATTGTCAACTTTGATAATTGGGTACTTTTTTTATACTATAAGTTTTTGTTGCCTATTTCCAAAATTCCATTAAAATAGAAAAGTACGTTTAATCACTAGTCACTAAAAGCTTCTCAAGGAGAATAAGATGAATTTTATTAATCGTTTTTATCAAGTGAATCCAGCTATCCCTGGAATTGGCCTAAGTTTTTTAATTGCGATAGTCGCATACTTTATAGGAATTGCTTTACCTGCAGTAGGTGGAGTTATTATAGCATTGTTAATAGGTATAATTGTTCGAAATACTGTTAGACTACCAAGTTCTTTTGAAACAGGAATATTATTTGTTGTTAAAATCTTATTAAAAGTAGCAATCATCTTACTAGGAGCGACTTTAAGTATTTCTAGTATGATTCAAGCTGGTACACAATCTATTATTCCAATCTTACTAGTAGTCGTTGGTGGTACTGTAATAGCTATTTTAATTGGAAAAATCTTTCGAATAAACAACACGTTAAGTTTATTAATTGGAGTTGGAACTAGTATTTGTGGTGCAACAGCAATTTCGGTTGTGAAAAGTGTTGTCCAAGCGAAAGAAGCAATTATTGCTTATGCTATTACAACCATTTTCTTATTTAATATTATCGCTACTATAACATATCCATTAATTGGTCAATGGTTGCAACTTTCAGCTGTTGAATTTGGTATTTGGATTGGTACATCCATACATGATACTTCTTCCGTTGTGGCAGTTGGATATTTAATTGGAGATGAAGTGGGGGAGGTCGCAACTACGGTGAAATTAGTGCGTACTCTTTTTATTCTGCCCCTTGTACTAATTCTCTCCATCATTTTTACTAGGAAAACTACAGCGCAAAAGTTTTCTTTTAAGCAAGCTTTTCCTATATTTATCGTTGGATTCCTGGTAATGAGCTTTTTATATTCTTTCGAAATTATCCCTGAACATGTCTCTATTACATTAGGGATGATTGCAAAATTCATTATTGTTATGGTTATGGCAGCAGTAGGCTTACAAGTAAATTGGAGTAAATTCAAAAGTTTAGGGGTAAAACCAATCCTTGTAGGGCTAATAGCAAGTGTTTTTGTGGCTTCGGTGAGCTTATGGTATGTATTAGTATTTATATAAAAGGCTCTGTTAAACACCGCTGTTGATTTCCGCGCATATCTTCGCTTTCCGCGGGCGGGCCGGGAGCCTCCTCGTCGTTAGCGCTCCTGCGGGGTCTCCCGTTTCCCGCTTTTCCCGCAGGAGTCTTCGATATACGCGGAAATCAACCGCTAGATTGACAATAATTCAACAACAAACTTTAACACAGCCATATAAAAAAGAAACAGCCACACCATCTGTTTAGGTGCGGCTGTTGTATTTTCATCCTAGTTTTTCTTCTGACGTAACTGGTAATTTTGCAAGTAGATCATTTTTTAAGGCGGCTAAATAAAATGGCGATAACATGGAAGTTATTTCTTGCCAAAGGTTTACGGTTGGTCTGTAAATAATAAGTTTTTGTACTTCCTTCGAATTTCTATCCAACGTTAGGCGTAATTTTCTACTTTCGATTGGCTCATGAGGATCGATGAATTCGATGATTAGTTCGTTTTCAGTTTCTATTACAGGATGAACAATAGTGAAGGCTTCCATCTACTCATCTCCTTCAATTTATCTATTGTCCATCTTTTCCTATTTTGGATACAGTTATACTTTATTTAGAAATTGTAATACTGGTTCAAATGGCTGTTTTTCTTTTTTTAGAAAAAAATCAGAAAAAGGACCTCCTTTGCTTACTAACCTCTCATGTATGTTATATAAAGTAAATTGGTCAGGTTGTAAGGAATCGTTTACCTCATTCCAGTAGAGTGGAGTGGCAACTCCTGCAAAGTCAGTTCCACGTGGTGAGTAAGGTGCGATGATGGTTTTTCCTTCCCAGTGCTGTAAATAGTCTATATATAATCTGTTTCCTCTATTTTTCTTTAACCTCTCCACAGTAAATAAGCTTGGTTCTTTAGAAATTAAGTATTCAGCAATAAATTGCGTGAATTTACGAGTCATTTCATAAGTGAATGTTCCATCTGGTAAAGGAATATACACTTGAAGCCCTTTTCGTCCTGAAGTTTTTAAGAAAGATTGAAGCTTTAGTTGATCGAATATTTCTTTCATCATTAATGCAGCTTGAATAGCTAATGAAAAATATTCGATGGAAGGAGGATCTAAGTCAAACACTATCTCACTCGGATGATCGTAATGAATAGATTGAAACGGAATGTGAAATTCAATTGCCAGCTGATTTCCTAACCAACATAGAGTATCAATATTATTACAAAGGATAAAATCGGTATCATTCTGCCTAGCTGTATGAACAAAAGTAGGAGCATAATCTGGGCAGTTTTTCTGATAAAAACTTTCTCCAGACATACCGTGCGGATAGCGAATAACTGTTAATAATCTGTCTTTTAAAAACGGTAACATGTATGGTGCAACAGTAACTAAGTATTGTAAATAATCTGCTTTCGAAATTCTCGGGTTATCCCATAATGGTTTATCCGGATTTGTTATAGTAACAGTTGCTGGAATCTCACTATTTTTTTTTGTTAGTTTTTCTAGGGTGCAATCTTCAGGCGCAAGGTCAAAACGAAACTGATGAAATTCAGGGTGTCGTAGTTGTCTGTCGTATAATTCCAAATAAAATATGTCTACACAAATGTTAGGTGGTACTTCAATAAAGTGTGTATCCTCCCTAGTCTTATTTTCTTTTATAACATGAAGTAGGGCGGTACGTTCCTCAGAATCTAACCCATGAGAGAAAAGTCCAACTGGTACTATACTGTTGTTTGAAAATACTCCTAAATGAAAATAGCCATTACTTTTTTCGTAACGGGTAATAAAACAACTAGCTGATTTAAAATTCTTTGTTTTAATCCAATTCGTCGTCCGTTTTCCATCCTCCCACTTACTGTTTTTTTTCTTCGCGATAATACCTTCACCATCTGCACTTTTTACTAAGTTCCAAATTTCTGTTAAGTTTTCGTAAGAAGGTACATAAATCATTTTTGCTGAACTAAAATCGGATAGTAGCTTATGTAAAGTAGTTTTTCGTTCCATATAAGGCTTGTTTTTGTAATCAACATGATCATATTCAAGTAAATCAAATACACACAAACTAGCTGGTAACTTCGTTAATAGCTTTGTGATTGTTTCTTTTGTTTTTGTTCTTCCTCTTTTTTGTATAGAAGAAAAATCTGCCTTTACTTCTGAAGAAAGAATAGATAGTTCAGCATCCAATTTTATCGGTAATTTGTTTTTGTATTTTTCTCTAAAAGAGAGTAGTTCGTCTACTATATCGGGAAATTGTTGATTCAACTCATTTCCGGCTCGACTTTGTAGTGTTATCTTATCTCCAATAATTACAATACAACGAAAGCCGTCGTATTTTACTTCATATACCCATTCATCGCCCTCTGGTGGGTCTTTAAATAGAGTTGGCAACATCGGTTTAATCATGTTAAACTCCCCCCTTTAAAAGTTTGTATTTATTATCATTTACAAAAAACAATAGAAAAAAGCGACAGTCTGTTAACTTGTCGCTTTTTTTCGAGTGGTACGCTTTTTTGGCTCTGTTTTTCCAACTGTTTTAAGTGGCTCTGTTTCTTTAGATGGTTTAGCAACTTTTTTTGGTTCCTCTTTCTTTGTCCGTTCTATACTAGCTTGAAGTGCACTCATTAAGTCGACTACGTTATTCTTTTCCCCCTCTTTTGGAGTGGTTGTCCCTTGTTCGTTCGTTATTTTAGATTCAATCAACGTTAAAATTGCTTCACGATAATCATCTTCATATTTGTCTGGTTCAAATTCTGTTGTTAATTGATCGATAAGCATAATGGCTGTCTTTAACTCTTGCTCATTAACATCGGTTTTTTCTGGGACGCTTGGAACATCTTTCACATTTCTAACTTCATCAGGATAATGGATGGTTTCCATGATTAAACAATCTTTGTAAACACGTACAACTGCTAATTGTTGTTTAGAGCGGATAGTAATTTCAGCAACCCCGATTTTACCTGAAGTTTGTAATGCTTCTCTTAATAAGGAGTATGCTTTACTACCATTTTCCCCAGGACCTAAGAAGTATGACCGATTAAAATAAATAGGGTCAATGTCATCTAGTTTAACGAAGTCAATGATCTTTACATTTTTATCTTCATGTTCTTTTTTTAACTGTTCTAACTCTTCATCTTCTAAAATGACGAATTTTCCTTTTACATATTCATATCCTTTAACAAGGTCTTCATTTTCCACTTCTTTTTCACAGTTAGGGCAAACTTTTTCGTACTTTATCGGGGTATGGCATTCCTTGTGTAGAGTACGCAGTTTCACATCTTTATCTTCAGTGGCTGAGAACATCTTTATAGGTATATTTACTAAACCAAAACTGATAGAACCTTTCCACATCGTATGCATGTTTATCACCATTTCGTTTGAAGTTTAATTTCATTTAATAAAGATTTTTAGAAGGATATTGTTTCTGTTACGCCTAATTACTTATTAATAGTTTGTACAAAAATTTATAAGAAAAATTAGTATAATGATGGAAGGAGAAAAGAGATGAAAACATATTTATTTACTGGATTTCCTGGTTTTTTATGTAATGAATTAGTAAAAGAATTATTATCCACCAGAACTGACATTGGAGAAATGATTTTCTTAGTTTTACCTTCCATGAAAGATAAAGCCTTACATGATCTTGAAAAATATAAAAAATTCTATCCTAATATTAACTACAGCGTAGTGGTAGGGGATATCACAAACTCATATCAGCAATGGGGAGATTTGAAAAACAAAAAAGACATTCAATTCGTTTTTCATTTAGCTGCCATTTACGATTTAGCAGTAAAAGAAAAAATAGCCTATTCTGTAAATGTTAATGGTACTAAAAACATCTTAGAATGGTTAAAAACATTACCCTCACTAGAAAGGTTTGTATACTTTAGTACTGCGTATGTTGCAGGTGAACGCGAAGGAATAATTTACGAACATGAGTTAAATAAAGAACAAACATTTAAAAATCATTATGAAAAAACAAAATATTTAGCTGAAGTAGCTGTTAAAGATTCTATGAGTGAAATTCCACAAACAATTATTCGTCCGGGAATAGTAATTGGTCACAGTGAAACTGGAGAGACAGCTAAATTTGATGGCCCATATATGATTCTAAATTGCTTCCATTCTTTAAGATATTTACCTTTCATTCCATATTTAGGGAAAGGTGATGCAGAACTAAATGTTGTACCTGTTGATTACGTTATAAAGGCAACAGCACACTTAGCACATGCAGAAAGTGGACTAAATAAAACGTTTCATCTAACTCATCCACAACCAATTTTAATTAAAGAGGCTTACGAGCTTCTGTTATACCAAACACTAAAGAAACGGCCAAAAGGGACGTTGCCATTAAGTATGGCGAAAGCTTGTCTATCTATTCCATTATTAAGAAAGTGGCTAAGAGTTGAAAAAGAATCATTAGACTATTTTACATGTAAAACCAGTTTCGATTGTTCAGAAACTCAAAAAGCTTTAAGTGATACAAACATTAAATGCAGGACATTTAAAACTACCGTTACAACTATGGTAGATTATTATATAGAAAATGAACATGACAAATCAAAACATATTGTCATAAATTAAGTATAGGTGGTATGAGCTGACTAGCTCATACTTCTTTTATTTTCCATAAGATAGTTGTTTCTTCCTTGTTTTTTTAGGTAAATTGTTACAATTATAAATTTATTTGTTTCCACCCCGTAAAATATTGAAACATTCTCGTAACATTATGGTGAACTAAAAAAAGGGGGAAACAAAGTTGAAAAAAACAGTAGTAAGTTGTTCATTAGTAGCATTATTAGTCACTGCTTCTCCATTGGCAGCAACCGTTACATACGGACAAGGTGTAGAGGGAGAGAAAAAAGAGGTAACAACTATTCAAGTTGAACAAAATCAAAAAGAATTAGAGCGTATAACATTAGATACAGTAGTATCAGCAGATGAAAACGCAGAAGAAGTAGAACAGCCATCATTACTTCCAGGAAATTTCTTTTACTTTGTAAAAACATTCTTTGAAAAACTACAATTAACTTTAGCGAATGGCGATATGGAAAAAGCAGAAAAGTTACTTGAAATTGCTCAAGAAAGATTATTAGAAGCTGAAGTTCTATTCACAGCAGGGAAAGATCAAAAAGCAGAAGAAACATTACAACGCGCATTAGAGGCTATTGAAAAGTTCCAAGACGTAATCGAAGAAGATACTGATGTAGAAGAAAACGAAGAAACGAACGAAGAGTCCGACGTTGTAGAAGAAGAGTTCGTTGAAGAGACTGATACTGCGGAAGAAGAAGTATTAGAAGAGGAAAATGAACTTGTAGAAGAGGACGAAAAGTTCGAACTAGAAGTAAAACTTACGCAAAATATGTATTCTTTAAGTAAGGCTCTAAATAAAGTTTCTAATCCTGTTGCAAAAGCTGCGTTAACTAGAAATATTGAAAGAGCGTATGATAGATTAGTTAATAAATATCCTGAACACGAGGAACAACTAGCTCAATTATTAGCAGAATTATTAAATAATGAGGAAGTTGTGGAGGAAACAGTTGAACCAATCGAAGAAACCGAAGTAGTTGAAGAGGGTACACAAGAAGTTGTAGAAGAAAATGCAACGGATGAAGTGAATGAAGAAGAAGACGTTTCAACAGAAGATGAAGTAGAAGAGGTAAAAGAAGAAGAAAAAGAAGAGAAAAATAAAGTAACAAAAGAAAAGAAAAATAAAGTAACAAAAGAAAAGAAAAACTATGAGCAAGAAAAGAAAAAAGAAGTAAAACAAAATCTACAAGCTAAAAAAGATAGCGTAAAAGCGAAACAACAAGAAAAGAAAGCACAAGTAAAAGAAAAAGTGCAAAAAAAACGTCAAAATGCCACAAAACAAAGTAATGGAAATGCAAAAGCGGAAGGTAAAGGTAAAAATAACTAATCCTATCTAAATCAACGTTTAGCATGTTTTTACATTGACATTTACACCGGAAAAAGTCACCTTTATAGGGAAGGTGACTTTTTCTAAGCAAAAAAAATGCTTATATAGGTAAAAAGTCTCCTGAAAATTATACGGAGTACCCCCATAATATACAAAGTGGTACGAAATATATAGATAGGGAGAGAGGTGAAGCCACAATGCTGAGCCTATTGTTTAAATTCGGCAGAAAAAAGAAATTATCTTTAGAAGATGAAGTATTAGAAATCCATAATGGGAATACAGAGCTTCACAATGAACTTATAAATAAATATAAACCATTTATCGCAAAATCGGTTTCAACCGTGTGTAAAAGGTATATTAGTGAATCTGATGACGAATTTAGTATCGGTTTAATAGCCTTTAACGAAGCAATAGAAAAATACTCTACTGACAAAGGGAGTTCATTGCTGTCGTTTGCTGACTTAATTATTAAACGAAGAGTAATTGATTTTATTAGAAAAGAAAGTAAAAACTTAACCGTTTCTTTATCGGATCAGGATACGAACAATGAAGAAGCAATACCTAATCTTATCGAAGCTTCTTTATCTGTAGTGGAATACGAAAAGCAATTAGATCAACAACAACGTAGAGAAGAAATTTTCTATTATCAAACAGTACTCAAAGATTTTGGACTATCATTTAATGACCTATTAGAATGTTCACCAAAGCATGTGGACGCCAGAGAAAGTGCGATTAATGTTGCCAATATCTTAGTAGAAAAAGAAGAGTTAAAAAAACATCTGTTTGATAAAAAAACATTGCCAATGAAACATTTAGAGGGTCTAGTGGATGTAAGTCGCAAAACGTTAGAGAGAAATAGAAAATACATTATAGCGATATCCATCATTTTAGCGGGGGATTATATATATTTAAAAGAATATTTAAAAGGGGCGATTACGAATGAGAAAAGGGATTGTGTTAGAAATTCATCGTGACTACATCACAATGATGACCCCTGATGGAGAATTTTTGAAGTCAAACAAACAACAAGATATGAAATACGACATCGGTGAAGAAGTGGCTTTTTTTCCCATTCAGGACGTTGCTACTAATAAAAAGTTTGGGTTTTCACTTTCTAAATTAAACATAGCTACAGCTGTTAGTGTACTAACTGCAATTATATTAGTATTATCCATTTATCCAAGAATGTTTACTAATCAAGTACATGCCTATGTTTCATTTGACGTGAATCCTAGCGTTGAGATTGCAGTAAATAAAGACTTAAAAGTTATTTCGTTAGAAGGATTAAATGCTGATGGTGAAAAAATAGTCACGGAGCTGAAAAACTGGAAACACGAAGACTTACAAGCGGTCTCCAGTAAACTTCTAATAATAGTAAAAGAACAAGGTTACATGTTAGAGGGAAAAACAGTCTTGATTGCTTCCGTATTAACGGACCTCGATAATCTAGCATTCAAATCTAAAATGGAAATTGAAATGATAGAGATTACAAAAGAAATTCAACAAGAAGAAGTAACAGTAACTGTTCTTGAAACAAACATGAAAAAAAGAGAAAATGCACGTCAAAAGGGAATCTCAGCAGGAGCTTTAGTTCAACAAGAACAAAAAGCGATTGCTGTAGAAGACGATATTGTAGAAGATGAAAACGAAGACGAAGTAAAAGGGACTTCTTCGGAAGATGTAGATAGCAAAGAAGAAAAAGTAGAGAATAAAAACGATAGTAGAAAAGAAGAAAAACGTGAGTCAAAAGAAGAAAAAAGAGAAGCGCAACAAGAAAGAAAACAAGAAAAGTTGAATAATCATGGTCAACAGCAAAAACAATTACGCCAACAGCAAAACAATGAACGCAAAATAGAAAGACATTCCCAAAAAAATAATGTGAAAAATAACAAACATTTAAACAAGGGCAACAACGGAAATAAACAAAACCAAGGTAACAAGAACAACGGAAATAAAGGCAATAGAGGTAATGGTAACAACGGAAATAAAGGCAATAACGGCAATAAAAAGAACAATTAATGTATACATTTTGTAAAAAAACAACCCAGAGTGTCGTAACTCTGGGTTTTTGCCATGTATATAAAAGTTTTAGTGACCCTTTAATTGAGATTGAGCTTGTTTCACAAGACGTTTTGTAATTTCGCCACCAACAGATCCGTTAGCACGTGCTACTGTATCAGAACCAAGCGTAACACCGAATTCTTGTGCGATTTCATATTTGATTTGATCTAAAGCTTGCTCAATACCAGGTACAAGAAGTTTGTTACTATTTCTTGCCATTTGTATCACTCCTTTGTATAATTTTACTTTTCAGGATATGAATCTGAAAAGTGTATATTTAGTATTAGAGTAACTTTCTCTTTCATGTGTGGAACTTTTTGTGAAAATAAGAAACTTTTTTGTATTGGGAAGCGTATTAATAGTGAAACCACTTTTAAAATGTACAGGCTTCAACTAGAATAGATATTAACTGAAGTAACAAAAGAAAGGATACATATGAAAAAGATTAACTTAAATTTTCGGCAAAAAATACACAGATTATCGCCGGCTCAACTTATTGTTAGTTTTTATTTAATCGCAGTATTAATAGCCGTTATTTTGCTTAGCTTACCTATTGCTAGAAATCCTGGAGTCGATTGGACATTTATTAATGCCCTATTTACAGCAGTGAGTGCCGTTAGTGTTACGGGACTAACAGTTGTTAATACAGCAGAAACATTCACAATTCCTGGCGTATTTATACTAGCATTTCTCCTTCAATTTGGTGGAGTAGGTGTAATGGCTCTAGGTACTTTTATATGGTTAATTCTTGGTAGGAAAATTGGTCTAAGAGAAAGAAAGCTTATGATGGTTGATCAAAACCAATCAAATCTTTCTGGGATTGTAAAGCTTATAAAGCAAATTCTAGTTCTTATATTAACAATTGAGTTTATTGGAGCAGTAATCCTTGGTACTTATTATTTAAATTACTTCGGTACGTGGCAAGAGGCATATTTACATGGTTTTTTCGCATCAGTTAGTGCTACTACAAACGGTGGATTCGATATTACTGGTGAATCACTCGTACCTTTCGCTGGCGATTACTTCGTACAGTTCATTACGATGTTACTCATTACAACTGGAGCAATCGGCTTTCCAGTGTTAATCGAAATTAAAGAATTTGTGATGAATAAAAAAGGGCGTTTTCGTTTTTCTTTGTTCACCAAAATTACGACCGTTATTTTTGGTATACTTGTGCTTTTTGGGACCGTAATGACTTTATTATTAGAATTTAATAACTTTTTCAAAGGAATGGCCTGGCACGAAGCTTTCTTTTATGCATTGTTTCAATCTGTCACAACGAGAAGTGGTGGTTTATCAACAATGGATGTAAGTGAGTTTACGATGCCTACTTTATTAGTAATGTGTGCCTTAATGTTTATCGGTGCATCACCAAGCTCAGTTGGTGGTGGAATACGTACAACGACATTCGCACTTAACTGCTTATTCTTATACCACTTTGCAAGAGGGAATAAAAATATTAAGGTGTTCAGACGAGAAATTCACGAGGAAGATATAATTAAATCGTTAGTTGTCCTATTTCTTGCCATCATTTTATGGTTCAGTTCTGTTACCTTTTTGACGTTTACTGAAAACGGTAAATTCGAACTCATTGAAATAATGTTCGAAGTAAGTTCTGCTTTCGGTACAACAGGCTTATCGATGGGCATTACGCCTGAATTATCTACTTTAGGAAAATCATTAATTATTTGTTTAATGTTTATAGGACGAGTAGGTCTTTTAACTTTCTTATTTATGATGGAAAGTAAAAGAAAACCTCCGAAATACCATTATCCTGTTGAACGAATTATTATAGGTTAATTATTTAGTGAAAACAAAAAAGAACTATCAAAAAGTCGTTAGACTTCTTGATAGTTCTTTTTGTTATCCTTAATGACTTCTTGATAGTTCTTTTTGTTATCCTTAATCCCTTCCATAACCCACGTCCTTATCAGGATGCATAAAGGGCACTCCCTCAGGCTTTTTCTGCTTCTCAATAAGTTCTCTATTCTCTGAAGAGTTCCATCCTATATCATTTGTAGGGTGAATCCATTCATCACCAGCCATTATTGCAGGATCAATATCATCAGACCAATTGTTTAACGGGGAATCAGGTGAATTGTATTTGCTGTCTCCAATTACAATACCGTGTTCATTTACAAATGGTTGTTGCATTTTCATATCCGTACCTTTAAAAGAAGGAGCACTAATTTGATGTGGCATCGTTTCATCAATAAAAGGGGTTTCTATATCTTTATCTTTTGTCATTTCCTTACCTCCTAAGCTGTTTCATATTTGCTTACTAATATCGTTTGTAACTAGACGATAACTATGTATTGTAAATTGAACTTCTATAGTTTTAAGGATAAAAAAACCTCAATTGCAAAAACTATTGTTGCAATAAAATTTACATCATGAGGTGACCCAAGATGGCGAAGCGAAAAGTTGCGTTTGATGCTGCTAATAACAACAATAAAACACCAAAAGAAAGCTTACCTGACACAGAATTCTCAGTGGAATACGAGGGAGAAGACAAAATAAAAGGTGCGAACAGAAATTCCAAAAAAGGTAGACAAGGGAAGTAGGGAACCAATATGCACAAAAAAGCGAAAGAAAGAAAACAAAAGCAAGCCCATAAACCTCAACACGGAGTACCTGAAAATATATTAAAAGAAGAGTTTGGTCCAGAGCTTGGAGATATGAATGCTGCAAAAGCTTTTGAAGGTGCTATCGCTTCAAAAAAGAATAAAAAAAAATGCTAACGCAATCGCGTTAGCATTTTTCGCTTAAATAGAGAAATTAAATAGCTCAGAACGGTTTTCAACTTGATTAAAGTATACTAATAAATATGAATCATTCTGTTTCAATTCATTTGTAGCTACATATTGTTGTAAGTCAAATGAAAAACTTTCAATCATCGTATGTTTATATAGTTCCTTCTCATTTAATTGTAAGCTTGCGAAATTTTCACCTAATAAGGACGGATTTGCAATTATCTTTTTGTAAATAGTACTTCTACTTTCTTTTGTTAGACGATCTTCCCACCAAGGTTTACGTGGCTTGAACTTTTGATTAGATAAATAATCATATTTCATAAAACTCTCTAATATTTTTAACTCATCTTCTTCTTTGATATTTTCTAAGAATTGGTACAAACGACGGAATAAATCTTCTAGTTGGTGACCAATTCTTGCCCATCCTTGTTCATCCCAGAATGAACCGAACTGTTGGAAAAAGTCAAACGGAGAGTCAAATACATTTGAAACTAAATATTCTACCGTTTCATCCATACGGTGATCGTTCCAATATTTCTCCAAAACATCTTCTACTTGTTTAATCCTTATAATGTCATTAAAAGGCAATACGTTATTTCCTAAGATTTCATATGGTGAATGATCCATATATACATAGTTATGTTCTTGGGCACGTAATCGTAATCCAGTCCCACGAAGCATCTTTAAGAACCCTAATTGCAGCTCTTCAGGTCTTAGGGCAAACACATCATTAAAAGTTTGTCTAAAGCTGTTGTAATCTTCTTCAGGCAATCCAGCGATTAAGTCTAAATGTTGATCAATTTTTTGCCCTTCTTTTACCATGGAAACCGTTCTTGTTAACTTAGCAAAGTTTTGTTTGCGCATAACAAGTTCGTTTGTCGCGTCATTTGTAGATTGAACGCCTATTTCGAATCGGAATAAACCACGAGGAGCATGGTCATTTAAAAATTGGATAACTTCAGGACGCATGATGTCTGCAGTAATTTCAAATTGAAAAACAGTACCAGGTTTATGTTCATCAATTAAGAACTGAAACATTTCCATGGCATAACTTCTACTGATATTAAATGTTCGGTCGACGAACTTAATTGTTTTTGCTCCATGATCCATTAAATATCGAATATCATCTTTAACCTTTTCGCGGTCAAAGTAACGGACTCCAACCTCTATGGATGAAAGACAAAATTGACAACTAAATGGACAACCTCGACTAGTTTCTATATACGTTACCCTTTTAGAAAAATGCGGAATATCTTCTTCAAAACGGAATGGCGACGGTAATTCTTTTAAGTCTACTTTATTCCGTTGCGGAACGATGAAGTTTTCTTCTCCTTTACGGAAAGCTAGACCAGGTATAGAAGAAAAATCTTTTGCACCATGTAATTGATGTAATAACTGCTTAAATGTAATTTCGCCTTCTCCAATTACAATAAAATCCACATTTGTCAGTCTTTCTATCCAGTAAGAAACATCATAAGTAACTTCAGGGCCACCTAAAACAATTATTAGTTCAGGATTGATTTTCTTTAACATGTTTATTACTTTAATCGTTTCTTCAATATTCCATATATAACAACTAAATCCGATAATGTCTGGATTACGTTGTATAAGGTCGGAAACGATATTCATTGCAGGGTCTTTAATAGTGTATTCTACAATTTCTACATCATATTCTGGTTTGGCATATGCCTTTAAATATCTTATAGCAATATTAGTATGGATGTATTTTGCATTTAATGTTGAAACGATTGTTTTCATTATTTAACTACTCCTACTTTTGAAGATTAACCTATATATTTTAACATATTTAATGATATATAAGAAAAAAACATATTCCCATTTCAACAGGTGTACCTAAAAAAATACAATAAACTAGTAAAAATATATCAAATTTTAGTTTATTAAAGGAATTTTTGTAATATTGAAGAATTTAATGTAGTAGGAGACCTAAAGTGAAGTGGGTGAAAAGGTAAAATGGTTCAGCAACTTTTTAAAGAGGATATGATACAATTACAAAATAGATTAGAAGTACTTGAAAAAGAGTTGGAAAAATCAAAACAGGAAAACATCATGCTAAAAAATGTGATTGATCATGCAAAATCAAAGCACATGTACCAAGATGTTTTCTATCGTGCCGTAGATTCCATCGCTGTTTTTGATCGAGACGGTAAATTTATTGATATGAATCCAGCATTTTGTTCTAGCTTTTCTTTAAATAAGCAAGATTTTCAAAAATATGAATTGGAGCAATTTGTAGAAGAGCAATACTTATATAAAATTGAAAAGATGTGGAAACTTCTTGATAGTAATGGAAAAGTAAGAGGAGAATTGCCAGTTTTATTGCAAAACGGAAATAGGAAAAGATTTGAGTTTACCATTACTGCGAATGTATATGATGATTATTATTTAGCTATTTTAAGAGACGTGACAGAAAAACGTTCAATGGAAAATCAATTGCAAAAAAGCGAAGAAAGGTTCCGTGCAATGTTTGAACATGCTCTTGATGCAATTGTATTAATAGATAATAAGTGTAATATTGTTCGAGCGAATCCTGCAGCTAGCAGAACGTTTGAACTACCGCTAAATTATCTTATTGAGGGAAACCTTAAAGGTTTTGTGCAACAAACATACGAGCAAAAAGTAAACAATATAATAGCAGAGTTTAAAAATAGAGGAGAAATTAGAGACGAGTTAGAGTTTTTAATGCCAAATGGTCAAAAGAAATTATTAGAGTTTACGGCAAACAAAGGAATTATTGATGGATACAATATGGTCATCTTCCGTAATGTTAGTGAACGTAGAAAAATGGAGAAAGATTTACGCGAAAAAGAGCAGAAATTCAGAAGAATATTTGATAACGCATTAGATGGGATCGTGTTGTGGGATAAAAATGCTAATATTATTGATGCTAACCCGAATGCAAGCAAAATAATCGGATTAACCAAAAAAGAAATTACGGAACTAAAATTAACAGACTATATTCCTATTGAACAACAACAAGAGATGAAAGAACAATGGGTGCAGAGTGGGAAATATGGAGCTTTAAGTGGAGAATTTATTTGTGAAAACGCACATGGAACTAGATTACTTGAATTTTCGGCAAAGAAAAATGTAATAGATGGACTAAACATGACATTTTTCCGTGATATTACGGATAAAAAAGAAATGGAAGAGCAGCTAAAGAAATCCGATACATTAACTGTAGTTGGAGAGTTAGCTGCTGGAATTGCCCATGAAATACGAAATCCAATGACAGCTTTAAAAGGGTTTATTCAATTGCTTCAAAGTAGCACTAAAGACGAAACGAATGCCATGTACTTTGATGTAATTACATCTGAGTTAAAGCGAATTGAATCTATCATTACGGAATTTTTAGTGTTGGCAAAACCACAAGCGACATCTTATCAAAGAAAAAATGTGGCAGTAATCATGAAAGAAACGTTAGATTTAATGAGTGCTCAAGCTACTTTAGAAGATGTCCAGTTTGCAACATACTATGAGGAAAACCTGCAAGAACTATATTGTGAGCCGAAACAATTAAAGCAAGTGTTTATTAATATATTAAAAAATGCTTTTGAAGTAATGCCAAAAGGCGGAACAATAACTGTAAATGTAGAAAGTAAAGATAACGAACATGTAGTTGTTTCGATTGAAGATCAAGGTATCGGAATACCTGAAGACAAAATTAAGAAATTAGGCGAGCCTTTTTATACGACAAAAGACCGAGGTACTGGACTTGGATTAATGGTTAGTTATAAAATTGTTGAAGAACATGAAGGTGCGATCGAGGTAACGAGCGAAGTTGGAAAAGGAACCATCTTCTACATTACGTTACCGATAAATCAGAAACTCATGAAAAATAAACAGCTGGAAGGTTAACATAATGTATTATCATCAAATGAAAGCCCCAATTTTTGAAAGATTATTTATTGTAATTGATGAAAATTCTTTGATGAGTATTCATTTTGATAAAGAAGAAATGTTAAATGAGTACGATAACGTAGTGGAAAATCCAGAACATAACTTAATAAAACAAGTGGAACGACAACTATTAGAATACTTCTCTGGAGTAAGAAAAGAATTTACTGTACCATTAACATTTAATGGTACAGAGTTTCAAGTTAATGTTTGGAAGGCATTAACACAAATTAACTACGGCGAAACAAAATCTTATAAAGATATTGCCGATGCTATTCAAAATCCTAAGGCAGTTAGAGCAGTAGGACAAGCAAACCGCCGAAATAAAATCCCGATTATCATTCCTTGCCATCGAGTGATCGGACAAAACAAAGCATTAATAGGTTACGCTGGTAGTCAGACGCATTTTAAAGAAAAGCTATTAAAGTTAGAAGGAATAGAGTTAGTGTAGGTGTGCGATATTGCATGCCTTTTTTTTATGCTTAAATTATGATACGCATGCGAGTATCGATTTTGATCTTTGATGCGTAGCATAAAGATTGCACGTAATTTTATTGAAGCACAGTATTGAAAAACAATTAGGGTAGATTGAAAAACAAGTAGGGAAAATCGTAACTGAAAAGATTGAAAAAAATTATAATGCTTTAGGATTGAAACACAAATAGAGAAATTGTAACACAACCTGATAAGATTGAAATACAAATAGGGCAAAATGAAACAGAAAAGATTGAAAGAATTATAATGCTCTAGGATTGAAACACAAATAGAGAAATTGTAACACAACCTGATAAGATAGAAATACAAATAGGGCAAAATGAAACAGAAAAGATTGAAAGAATTATAATGCTCTAGGATTGAAACACAAATAGAGAAATTGAATCACAAATTGGCATAAACAAAGTAGATGTACCAAAAAAATTAATAATGTATTGGCTTCTATCTTTTTTTATTGGACAAGTTTAATCTCTGAATATCCATCATATAATTTACTTAGAGAAAAAAAGTTGCCTTAAGGAAACAAAGCCTCAATATCAACATGATTACTATAAGAACGGAGGGGAATACGATGAGACGTGGAAAATTGGTCACCTTTTATGCTTCTATCTTTGCGAAAATTAATATCATAAACGAGCAAGAAAAAGCTGAAATTTTGAGGAAAATGAAAAGAAACTATTGAATTGTTCAAGTGATTAGATTATCATCTAATTAAATAGTTATCTAATTAGTTGGAGGTGTAAAAAGTGCAATTAGACAGAATGGTGAACTTTTATAAAACGATTGGGGACAAAACAAGAATCAAGCTATTAATCATGTTAGCAGCAAACAGAACTATGTCTGGTCAACAACTTGCAGAAAAATTAGGTGTGACACCACCGACTGTGTCGCATCATATAAGCAAGTTAAAGGAGTCTAGCTTAATTAGAGAGCGTCGAGATAAAAATACAATCTATTATTTCATTAATGAGAAAAGCTTGCTTCAATATAATGATGCATTGTTAAATGTGTTGAAAAGAAGTAAAGGGGAGGAAGAAGAAATGGCTAAAAAGAATGATAACGAACAAATCTTACAAAACTTCATATTACCAAATGGTAAGCTAAAGACAATACCTGCACAAAGGAAGAAAAAACTAATAATCTTTGAACATATTTTAGAAGAATTACAACTGGGGATTAAGTACACAGAAATTCAAATAAATGAACATATTAAGAAGTTTCATGATGACTATGCAACCATTCGTCGTGAGTTCATTATTAATCATTACATGAACCGTGAAAGTGGTATTTACGAATTAAATCCTAAAGAGATGTGGGCAAAAATTGAATCGTAAAATAGAGCTTCCAATATAGTCCAACTTGGAAGCTCCTTTACATATAAATGTTTATTTAATGAACTTTGGTATTTCCTCCATATAATCTCCAGAGATGATTCCGTTCTCCGTTATGATAGCAGTAATCAGTCCATTTGGCGTTACGTCAAATGCTGGGTTAAAGACGGGGATTCCTTCTGGAGCGATTTGAACATTTCCGACAAAGGTTACTTCGCGACTATCTCTCTCTTCGATAGGAATAAGTTCGCCTGATTTTTTAGACAAATCAAAAGTAGAGCTTGGAGCAGCCACGTAAAATGGAATGTCAAAAGCTTTGGCCAACAAGGCAAGGCCATATGTACCTATTTTGTTCGCAGTATCTCCATTAGCTGTAATACGATCTGCTCCGACAATAACAGCGTTTATCTTTTTCGTCTTAATTGTATGGGCAGCCATACTATCCGTAATTAATGTAACGTCAACACCGGCTTGTTGCAATTCCCAAGTAGTTAAACGAGCTCCTTGAAGCACTGGTCTTGTTTCACAAGCAAAAACACTTAATGGGAGATCTCTTTCCTTTGCAAGATAAAATGGAGCTAACGCTGTACCATAACGAGCTGTAGCGATAGTACCGGCATTACAAATGGTTAGTATTCGATCTCCTTTTTGGAAAAGCGACAAGCCATATTCACCTATTTGACGACAAACGGCTTCATCTTCTAGTTGAATGTTAATGGCTTCGTGTATTAGTTTCGTTTTTGCTTCATTTACAGAGACAGTATGTTTGATAGATTGTGATAAACGGTTAAGAGCCCAAGTTAGATTAACTGCAGTCGGACGGGAACTTGCTAAAAATTCACTGTTTTTTTCGACCTCAAGAAAAAAATCTGAGAGACTTTCTGTTTCTACTGTTTGGGCAGCTAAAGCTAATCCATATGCTGCTGTAATACCTATAGCTGGTGCACCTCGAACTTTCAGTGAAAAGATAGCCTCCCAAACATCTTGAATTGTAACTAGCTCTAAATACTCAGTTTCTAGCGGTAGTTTTTGCTGGTTTAATAAACGGATGTGATCTTCTTTCCACTCAACTGAAAGAGGGATTGCTGTAATACTACTCATACTATATTACTCCTTTGTGATGTGAATCTATATTTAAATAATGTGCAACTAGTTGCTCAATTGAGTTAATATTATTTCTATTTGTTACAAGAGACCTACCAACATAAATTGCAACTTTTTTTGCTGTAATTCGATTGTGTACGTTCTCTATTCCATCTAAATCAGCTACATGAGCTAATCCAATCGTTCTTCGAATTATTTCACAGCCGGCAAATCCGATAGAGTCAGTGAAAATTTGGTTTAAAACATGTTGGAAATAGCCTTCTGTTTTAGTGAAATGTTCGACACTATTCGTTATCCAAAGTTCTTCAAACGTTTTACAAAAAACATTCCAAGTTGTCTCGATATCGCGAAGTAACACTTGCTTATTTTCTAAATTTTGTTTTGATAGTGCATTTAAAAGTAAGTTTGCGAAAAACTGTCCAATATCAAAACCAAAAGGACCGAAAAATGCGAACTCAGGGTCAATTACTTTCGTTTCACTTGCACTAGCAAAGATACTGCCTGTATGTAAGTCACCATGAAGTAAACATTCTGTTCGAGTTAAGAAAATGTATTTTAACTTTGCAACCTCCAGTTGTAATGTTGTGTCACTCCAAAGACTTTCTACATCTTCCCTCAGGTCAATTTCAAAGTTGTTTGTTTCAGAAGGGAAAAATGGATCTGTTAACACTAGGTCTTCAGTAATTTTACAAAGCTCCGGGTTTACAAATTGTTTTTGCAATTCTTTTTTCTCTTGTTGATTCATTCCAAAATCAGAGGAGAAAAATAACGTTTTTGCTAAATATTCACCGATATGTTCGGCTAATAATGGAAAGCGGTCACCATGTATTAGTCCAGACCGAACAATTCTTAAATGGGACAAGTCCTCCATTACGGTAATTGCTAAATCTTCATCCGAATAAAAAACTTTGGGAACAAATTCGGAACAAACTTGAGCACTTTGATGTAGTGCATTTTTTTCAATTGTTGCTCGTTTAAGCGTTAATGGCCAACTTTCCCCAACAACTTTTGCGTATGGAAGTGCTTGTTTTATAATAATCCCTTTACCATGTTGATTTGTCACACGAAAAACTAAATTTAAATTGCCATCTCCAATCTCTCTGCATTGAAGTACTGATCCTTCAGGAAAAACACGCAGTTTAATCGCGAGTGTTACGGCACTACTTTCTGTTAATGGTTCATAGTTTTCTTTTGTTAAAATGGTCATAATATTTCCTCCTACACGTGTCTCTGTGTAAAGAAGAGGTTTACTTATAAAGTGAAATATCTACTTTCCCTTTACAAAAAATAAAACCTCTTTCCATTACGAAAAGAGGTTAGAAGAACAGAATCTTCACACCTCTTATCTTTCAAAATGCCAAATAAACATTTTGCTGGAAGTAGCACCGTGTCTTATGGAACATAAAGTTCCGGCGTGAAAACGCCCTATCTCACAATAGTATTACGATCGGTTGCTGGGTTTCATCGGGCCAATTCCCTCCACCTGCTCTTGATAAGAGACATATTCATATTTTTTAGTTTTTTGAAAATTAAAATTGCAACTGAGAAAATACTATCAAGTAGCTAAGTTAATTGTCAATATATTTTTTTGGAATTGAAATTAAAATATTTTAGTTATAGAAAGCTGATAGAAAAATAGAGAAATAAACTAATATTCTTTCTGTTCTAATCCTTGAATTTTTTAACTATTTCTGTTATTATTAATTTAATTATTTTTGTTCGGTTATAGATATATGGAAAGTCAAAAACACGGTTTTTCGTCTTGAAATGTTAGCATGAACGAGCAAGAATAGTAATACTTTATTCGTGGCAACAAAGCCGCAAGGAGGAACAAACATGTTACAAGGTAAAGTTAAATGGTTTAACGCAGAAAAAGGTTTCGGTTTCATCGAAGTTGAAGGTCAAGACGATGTATTCGTACACTTCTCCGCTATTCAAGGCGAAGGTTTCAAAAGTTTAGAAGAAGGTCAAGAAGTTTCTTTCGAAATCGTTGATGGAGCTCGTGGACCTCAAGCTGCTAACGTAACTAAATAATTAATGATCTAATCATAAAAAAGGACTCCTTTAAAGGAGTCCTTTTGCTTTATATAGATTAATAGTGAGTAGGTTTTCTATCTTCAAAAATTGGAATTTGAGCCCGTACTTCATCTACTTTTCTTAAGTCTATAGAACTGTAAATAATACCTTCTTCTTCCGTTCCTTCTGAAAGTATCTCTCCCCAAGGATCAATAATCATAGAATGGCCAGCAAAAACATTGTTAGGATCAGACCCAACACGATTACATGCGACTACATAACATTGATTTTCAATAGCACGAGCTAATAATAAAGTCCGCCAATGATGCAACCTTGCTAATGGCCATTGAGCTGAGACGAACAGAACTTTTGCACCTTTCAGTGTATGGGACCTAATCCATTCAGGAAATCTAATATCATAGCAGATCATACCTGCACAAAGTTCACTATCTAATTCGAATAACCCATCTGACTCTCCAGGTTGTAAAAATAAATGTTCATCCATCAATTTAAATAAGTGTAATTTACTATATTCTCCTACAAATTCTCCGTTTTCTTCAAAAATAAACATCGTGTTATAAACACCTTTTGTTGATCTTCTCGCTACAGAACCTCCAACAATCTTCACATGATATTGTTTTGCTAACTCTGACAAGAAACGTTTGCTTTCTATACCATCCTCGTCTGAAATATCATCAAGCCTAATCAAGTCGTAGGCAGTATTCCATAGTTCAGGTAAAACAATGATATCAGGTGTGAGTTTCGTAACGGCTTCTTTCACTTTTACTCTTATATTTTGCATATTTTGCTCTGGGCTTCCAAAAACAATATCAGTTTGAATACATGCGATTTTCCACAAAACATTTCATGCTCCTTTCAAAAAACACTTTACTTTTTGTTATTAACCTTATATTATTTGTGACTAGTATTTCAAGAATTTTTTAAGTAGGTGTGCAAAATGAAAAATTTCGAACAGTCAAAACTGTTGCAGGAACTTCCAAAGCAATTTTTTGCATCTTTAGTTCAAAAGGTAGGAAAAGTTGTTGAAGAAGGGCATGATGTTATTAATCTAGGACAAGGTAATCCTGATCAACCGACACCAAGTCATATAGTAAAATCGTTACAAAGCGCTACTGAAAATGTAAACTACCATAAATATTCCCCATTTCGTGGCCAAGCGTTTTTTAAAGAGGCAGTTGCTAAATTTTACAAAAGGGAATATAACGTGGATTTAGATCCTGAAAAAGAAGTAGCTATATTATTCGGCGGAAAAGCTGGACTGGTGGAAATTCCATCTTGTTTATTAAATGATGGGGATACTGTTATAGTCCCAGATCCAGGTTACCCTGACTATTGGTCAGGTGTGGCAATAGCGCGTGCAAAAATGGAATATATGCCGTTACTTGAAAAAAACAACTTTTTACCAGATTACTCTATTGTTAGTAAAGACGTACTACAAAAGGCAAAGCTAATGTTTTTAAACTATCCGAATAACCCGACAGGTGCTATTGCGACTCAAGAATTCTTTGATGAAACTGTCGCTTTAGCGAACGAGCATGATATTTGCGTTGTGCACGATTTCGCTTATGGTGCGATTGGCTTTGATGGGAAAAGACCGATAAGTTTTTTACAAACAAAAGGTGCAAAAGAGGTTGGGATTGAAATTTACACACTCTCTAAAACATTTAATATGGCAGGTTGGAGAGTTGGTTTTGCTGTTGGAAATCAAAGTGTCATTGAATCTATTAACTTATTACAAGACCATTTATACGTTAGTTTATTTAGTGCTATTCAAGAGGCTGCAACAACGGCCCTCTTAGAATCTCAACAATGTGTTGTAGATTTAGTGGATGTATATGAGACTCGTAGAAATGTTTTAGTAAGTGGGCTGACTGAAATCGGTTGGGAAGTTCGTTCACCTGAGGGTTCTTTTTTTGCGTGGTTAAAAGTACCTGACGGATATACTTCGCAACAATTTTCAGACCTTTTACTAGAAAAAGCACATGTCGTAGTGGCACCAGGAGTCGGCTTTGGTACGTATGGTGAAGGATACGTACGGGTTGGATTATTGACTGATGTTGAAAGATTGGAAGAGGCTGTTCAACGAATTAAAGCGTTAAATATTTTTTAAACAAAACTATTGACTATTAGAAAAAATGATGTAATAATCACATGTAGATTTTATAAATTCTGAATAATTAAATTGCACAATATATATTCATATTTTCTTATCAAGAGCAGGTGGAGGGACTAGCCCGATGAAACCCGGCAACCGACTTAATTCATTTTAAGCACGGTGCTAAATCTTGCAGCAGTAGCTGACAGATAAGAGGATGTTAGTTCCCTAACCTCTTCTTGTCCAGAAGAGGTTTTTTATATTTAAGTTGTGTTAAAGCTTTGTGTTGATATTTAAAAACTAATCTGTTGATTTCCGTGCAAGGCTGAGACGCCTCGAAAATGCATACGCATTTTCTTACGAAGGATGCACCGCTCAGGAGCCTTCCTTGTCCTGTGGGAGAAGCGAGGACCGGGAGACCCCACAGGCGCTTGCGCCGAGGAGGCTCCCGGCGCCAAGAAAAGTGATTGCGGCTCGTTCAGCTCCGACAAGCGTAAGACTGGGCCATCTTGAGGGAGCTCTTTGCCCTCGAGATGGCCAAGGCTAGACTTGCGGAGCTAGCCGCTAGACCTAGACACGCCCGCGGAAAGCGAAGACTTGCACGGAAATCAACAGTGGCCTTTAACATAGCCATTTAAAAAAAAGAGGTGTTTAACATGAGTTCAGTAGTTGCTACATATCTCATACATGATCATAAAGGTAATTTAGAGAAAAAAGCTGAATCCATCGCCCTTGGATTAACAGTTGGTTCTTGGACAAATCTACCACTAATTGAACAAGAACAATTAAAAAGACATAAAGGGAATGTTGTTGGCGTTGAATATTTACCTACAAGTGAATTAGTAGATAACTATTTTCAAAAAAAAATAACAAAGGGTATTGTGAAGATTGAATATCCAGCAGCTAATTTTAGCCCTGATCTCCCAGCGATACTAACAACAGTTTTTGGAAAACTTTCTCTGGATGGAGAAATTAAGCTGCTAGACTTAGAGTTTAGTAAGGGATTAAAAAAGTACTTTCCTGGTCCTAAATTCGGAGCAGATGGACTAAGAGAAATCACGGGAGTTTATAATAGACCATTTATCATGAGCATCTTCAAAGGAGTATTAGGAAAAGATTTAACTTTTGTCGCAAACCAACTAAGAGAACAAGCGTTAGGTGGGGTTGATTTCATTAAAGATGACGAAATTTTGTTTGAAAATGAGTTAACTCCATTTGTAAAACGAATTTCAGTCGGAAAAGAAGTGGTACAGCAAGTCTTCGAGGAGACAGGTCACCGAGCGCGTTATGCAGTAAATTTAACAGGAAGAACATTTGAGTTAAAAGAAAAAGCAAAAAGAGCAGCAGAAGACGGAGCAGATATTTTATTATTTAACGTATTTTCATATGGATTAGATGTATTACAAAGCTTAGCAGAAGATAAGGAAATCGGTATTCCAATAATGGCTCATCCAGCTGTTAGTGGTGCAGTAACACCATCAGAATTTTATGGGATATCAAATTCCTTACTATTAGGAAAATTACTTCGCTACGCAGGTGCTGATTTCTCTTTATTCCCATCACCGTATGGAAGTGTTGCATTAAAAAGAGAGGAAGCTCTTGGTATCTATGAATCATTGACAAATAGCGATATGTGGAAGAAAACAATTCCGGTACCTTCAGCAGGAATACATCCAGGTTTAGTACCAGTTTTAATGCAAGATTTCGGAATAGATTGTGTTATTAATGCAGGTGGTGGAGTTCACGGCCATCCAGATGGTGCCATAGGAGGAGGAAAGGCATTTCGTCAAGCTGTTGAAGCTGTTCAAAATGGTTTATCACTTCAACAAGCAGCTAAAGAAAACGAAGAATTACAGAAAGCGTTGCATCTTTGGGGGGAAGTAACAGTATGAGAAAGCCAGTCATTTTCTGTGACTTCGATGGCACGATAACGAGAAGCGATAATATTATCTCCATCATGAAACAATTTGCCCCACCTGAGTGGGAACAGGTAAAGGATAAAATATTAAGCCAACAAGTTTCTATTAAGGAAGGAGTAACTACATTATTCTCCCTTCTTCCTTCGAGTAAGAGAAACGAAATAACTGATTTTATATTACAAAATGCTGAAATACGTGAAGGTTTTGCTGAGTTTGTTGCTTATGTAAAAGAAGTTGGAATGGAGCTTTACATTGTTTCAGGTGGAATAGACTTTTTTGTCATACCTCTTCTAAATGGGTTCATAGAAGAGGACACGATCTATTGCAACGAATCAGACTTTACTGGTGAAAATATTAAGATTATTTGGCCGCATAGTTGTGATAATGCTTGTGGAAATAACTGTGGCTGTTGTAAACCGTCATTGATTCGTCGTTTAGCATCAGATGATAATGAAACAATTGTTATTGGGGATTCCATAACAGATTTACAAGCAGCTAAAATAGCAGATAAAGTGATTGCCCGTGACTTCTTGGTTGATAAATGTAAAGAATTAAATATACATTACGACTCATTTGAAACATTTTTTGATGTAATAAACATTTTAAAAGGATTTGAGGTGAAAGTATGAGCACTTACATTAAGAAATGGCATGAACTTGCAGATGTTAAAGATGAATTGGCCGCGAGAGATTGGTTTTTCGGAACGAGCGGTAACTTATCCATTAAAGTATCAAAAGCACCTTTAACCTTTTTAGTAACTGCAAGCGGTAAAGATAAGCGAAAACGTACATTGGATGACTTTTTACTAGTCGATCAACATGGACAAAAAATAGAAGATACGGATTTGAAACCGTCAGCTGAAACACTTCTTCATACCTATATATACCAAAAAACAAAAGCGGGATGTGTTCTGCACGTTCATACGGTCGATAATAATGTTGTTTCAGAGCTCTATAAGCAAACTGGGAAGGCGAGTTTTAAGGGGCAAGAAATTATTAAGGCGCTAGGTATCTGGGAAGAGAATGCGGAAGTTTCTATACCGATTATACGTAACCATGCTCATATCCCAACGTTAGCTAATGAATTTTCATCTTTTGTTAAGGATGACGCTGGAGCAGTATTAATTGAAAACCACGGAATAACTGCTTGGGGAAAAGACGCTGCAGAAGCAAAAAGGATCTTGGAAGCGTGGGAATTTTTATTTTCTTATCATTTGAGAGTTATAAAATTAAACCACCCTATAGCAGTATCTATATAAGGAGGATATGATAATGGCGAAAATTAGATTACATGAGACAAGTGAAAGACTAGAAGTATTAGAAGAAGTAGTGAAGTTTTTAGATGAGAACGAAGTAATTTATGAGAAATGGGATATTCAAAAGCTACCTGAAAATTTACAAGAAAACTTTGCTCTAACAGATGAAGATAAAAAACAAATTTTAGAGGTGTTCTCCAATGAGATCACAGACATTTCTTCAAGAAGAGGTTATCAAGCTAGTGATGTCATTTCTTTATCAGATGCGACGCCAAACTTAGAGCAACTACTGAAAAACTTTCAACAAGAGCATCACCATACAGACGATGAAGTTCGCTTTATCGTAAGCGGACACGGTATCTTTGTAATTCAAGGAAAAGATGGATCTTTCTTTGATGTAGAACTTGAGCCAGGAGATTTAATTTCAGTTCCAGAAAATGTTCGACACTACTTTACTTTAATGGAAGATAGAAAAGTTGTAGCCGTTCGTATCTTTGTAACAACAGAAGGATGGGTACCGATTTATGAGCAAGAGGTCGACTTAGTTGAAGGTAAATGAAAGTTGGACTGAAAATTGAAGCAAGCCGTTAGCACATATTATGTGTGGATGGCTTGCTTTTTTGTATCCTAAAAAATAAGGTCAAAAGCTCCTGGATATATAATTTAATACCCCGATAAATCTTCAATTTTTATTCAAAATATCACCATGAAAGAATATTTCCACCAATTAGGTGGAAAATAAGAAAAACTTTTAGCCGGGATGAAATAGAGGTGAGAATATGGAAAAGTCCAATCATACTGAAACAGTTACTAAGCTAACAGATGTTTTCGAGGAAAATGTATTCCTTATTAATAAATATTTCTTAGGTAATAAGAATGCAGATTTCGTTATGGAACATATTTATATTCCTTTTTTAGACAGGGATGCCGTCCTGTTTTATATTCGTGGCATGGCAAATGAGCAACAGATTTTTGAAAAAGTAATTCCAGCCTTTAATAGGGCTGTAACGTATACATTATATAGCCATACAACATTAGGTAAGTTAAAAGAGTTGGCTCCGGTGACTATTAGAAAAGAACTACACTCATTTCAAGAAATGGAGATTTGCTTAAATGGTGGACAATCTCTCCTTTTAATAGAAGGAGAACCTGTTATTTATCCAATTGATACGAAATCAATTGAAAGTCGATCTGTAGGAAACGCTGAAATTGAAACGGTACTTAAAGGACCAAAAGAAGCATTTGTAGAGTCTGAAATTATCAATACGTCTCTCATTAGAAAGCAACTTAGAACGTCACAACTTGTGAAAGAACATGTAAAAGTAGGTTACGGTCAAGAAAATACGGTTGCTCTCTTATATTTAAATGATGTAGCAAATGAAGAATTGGTGGAAAAAGTAAGAGAGAGAATAGCACAAATTGAAGTAGAAAATGTTCAAAATTTACCGATGCTAGAACAACATATTGAGGAAAGACCATATTCGTTAGTGCCTTCTATTTTAACAACAGAGAGACCTGATAGAGCTGCTGCTTTTCTCAAAGAAGGTCATGTTGTTTTATTAATGGATTCTTCTCCAGATTGTTTAGTAATGCCGGTAACTTTTTGGTCTTTTTTTCATACGGCAGAAGACTATTATCAAAGATGGGCATATGGGAATTTAATGCGTATTGTTAGATTATTAGCATTTTTTGCTGCACTTTTGGCACCGGCTACCTTTATTGCTGTAACAAATTATCATGTTGAAGCATTGCCGACAGATATGTTATTGACAGTATCGGCAACTAGAGATTTAGTTCCTTTTCCGGCGATATTTGAAATTATTCTTGTCGAAATAACCTTTGATATCATTCGGGAAGCAGGGACACGGTTTCCTTCTAAAAATGGTCCAATTGTTGCTCTTCTCGGGGCATTAATTATTAGTATTGCAGCGATTGAAGCAGGAATCATTAGCCCGATTGTAGTAACGGTGGTTGGGTTTTCAAGTTTAGCATCTTATACAATCGCAACGAATAGTTTCGTTTTTGCTGTTAGGATAGCTAGATTTGCCTTTATTGCTTTAGCAAGTTTTATCGGCTTTTTCGGGATAGCTATAGGTGTACAAGCTTGTGTGGCATACCTTGCATCTTTAAAATCGTTTGATGTTCCTTTTGTTTCACCGATGGCTCCACATTATCCTTCATCAAAAGATTTGATTGTTAGGCCACCTCTTTGGAAAATGTGGTTACGACCATTACACGTTTATCCTTTGAAAGAGGTAAGAGGCAAAAAGCCTGAAGGTGGTGGGGTAAATGATTAAGCATTCAGATGGGAAAATAGGCACGAGGGAGTTTGCTGCATTGATCCTTATTACCATCGGGTTAAAACAAACGGATATTACACCGTCGATTCTTTTCCCTGTTGGTAAAACAGCAACATGGCTGATGCCCATTATTTCTGGATTAATGATTACTTTCATTGTTTTAGTGTTAATAGCATTGTTGAAAAAGTATAAAGATAAAAATCTAATTGAAGTCTCCTACATCGTTACAGGGAAATTTTTTGGATTCTTAATTGGAGTTTGTTTATTTATTTTTATTCTTATGACTACTGTTATTTATTTTCGAAGTCATGCTGATATTATGGGAACACTATACTTTCCAAAAACACCAACACCTTTCCTTTTGTTTCTTTTCTTGCTAATTAGTTGGTTTATTGCAAATCGAGGCATAGAGGCCATTGGACGAACATCTTGGTTAACCGTACCATACATAAAACTTGCCTTTGCGGGGCTCATTTTATTAGTGTTCACTAGTTTACAATGGAGAAACATATTCCCTCTGGCGGGACCAGGGTTTTACCCATTAATGTTTAAGAGTACTAAATACAGTTATTTATTTGCAGAAGTAATCTTTTTTACCATTTTATACCCTTTCGTTCGAAGTCATAAAGAATTTAAGTTGGCAAGTTTGATTGGTATTGGAATTGCAACTGCAGAGTTAGTTGTTTTTTACATCGTATATTTAATGTTATATGACTTTCCTTCTATTGAATACATTGCCTTCCCTTTTCAACAACTTGCTCGAATTGTTGATTTAGGTCCTATTTTCGGAAATACAGAAGCCTTCTTTATTGGATTCTGGGCAATAGCAGCTATTACAAGATTAGCTATTTACTTATTTTTAACTACCGTTACGTTTACATCTACACTACGAATTAAAGAATTTGAGCCATTAATTTTGCCTTTTGCTGGAGTTGTATTCTTTCTTGCATTACTTCCGGTTGCCAATAGTGATTCTGTTTTGTTTTTGCAAAATAACGTCTTGTATCACTCGAATTGGCTATTACTATTAGGATTACCTCTTATATTATGGGTGGTAGATCAAGTGAAAAGCGGAGGAGAAGGTTAATGAAATTACTTAAAATAATCGTCGCTTTCCTATTTGTAATACCGATAGCAGGATGCTGGGACCGTGGAGAAGTAACAGAATTTGCATTTCCAATTTCCATAGGTTTGGATAGAGGGAAAAAAGGATTGTTAGAGGTTACGTTAGAAATGGCTAATGTGAGAGAAGGGTCTCCTATGACAATGGGTAAAGATGATGACTCAGCTGAAGTTATTACGTTAACAGCGCCAGATATATTAATAGCTAGAGAATTAGCGAATGTATCCGTAACAAAAGATATTCAGTATTCCCACTTAAAAGATATTATTATTAGCGAAGATTTAGCAAGAACGAAAGAATTCGAACATATATTAGAAGCATTTTTAAGAGACAGACAAGTAAGAAGAGATTTAAACATAATCGTCACGAGAGAAAAGGCTTCTGATTTTATTAAGTCAAACGATCCTAAATTAGAGCCAAGAACACATAAGTTTTATGAGAGAATGGTAAAACGATGGGAACAAACAGGATTAATGCCTGAAGCTACATTGAATAGATATTTACAATCTTCCGAAGGTGAAGGAGGATTGTTTTTATCCATTTATGCGACTTCCACGGTTTTTGAGCCAAAGCAAAAAGTTAGTGCAAATTATATTGCTGGTGAAGTAGAAAAAGAGGGTGGCAATCCAACACAAATGATAGGTTCTGCGATATTTCATCAGGGACATATGGTTGGTGTATTAGATGGTGAGGAAACAAGAATAGCCTTATTATTAAGGCCGTATGCTAAAGTGGATACAATGTTATCTAGTTTTCGAGACCCTCTAGCACCCTCGCACCAAGTAACAGTTCGAATCCTGAAAACAAAATCGCCTAAAGTTGAGCTTAACAAGGATTCAAAAGAATTGAACGTTGTTGTCCCACTAACGGTACAAGTATTACATATTCCAAGTGGGAAAAACTATGTAGAGAAAAAAGAGTATCAAAGAAAGCTAGTAGCTTCATTTGAAAATGAATTAGAATCCTCTACAAAGAAGTTAATTACAAAAACCCAACAAGCATATCAAGCAGAACCATTTTTGTGGGCGGCCATTGCAAGACAAAAATTTTGGACTTGGGATGAATATGAAAAACAAGACTGGTCAAAACTTTATAGCGAGTCAAATGTAAATGTGAAGTATGATGTTACGATTGATCGTTTCGGTAAACATTTAAACTCCGTTCATAATGAATAAAAAGTAGGTGATAAAGATGTTTTGGATGTCACTAATTGCTATTCTATTAATTGTCTATACATTTTTCTACAGTAGAAGAATCTGGAAAGAAGGATATAAATTTGCAAGTGTATGTATAGTAATGTTAATATGTGGGAGCTTAGCGGTTCTTCCATTTTATATCGAATGGAGATAAATGGTGCCTTCTAAAGGCACCATTTTTTTCGAACACCTATGCTTTTCTTGAAATTCGGGTATGGATATTCAATGAGATTACTGGAGGGGATTATTTGGAGCATGTTGTCATAATAGGTGGAGTAGCAGGTGGAATGAGTGCAGCATCCAAACTTAGAAGACTAAACGAAGACTTGAAAATAACTGTATTTGAAAAAGATGAACATGTTTCATATGGTGCGTGTGGATTACCATACTACATATCTGGTGTGACAGAAACACATGAGGAATTGTTAGCACGTTCAGTTGAAGATTTTGAAAAAAGAAATATACATGTACATTTGCACACAGAAGTAATTGAGGTTAATGCAGAACAAAAAAGCGTAACGGTCAAGAATTTAAAGACAATTGAAACAGAAAATATTCAGTACGATAAACTACTTATTGCGACAGGATCCAAGCCAGTCGTACCTCCGTTCGTACCAAAAGATGCGAACAATGTTTTTACATTAAAAACGTTACGTGATGGAATAAATATGAGAAAGTTTTTTCAACAAGAGAGTATCAAAAAAGTATTAATTATTGGCGTTGGCTATATAGGCATGGAGCTTTTAGAGACAATGGTTGAATTAAAAAAAGATGTTATCATGGTGGGATTAAATAATCAAGTTTTAGGAAACTTCGATTCTGAATTGGCGAATATAATAGAAAAGGGTGTTTCAGATGTAGCATCTTTTGCTCTAGGTGAAGAAGTAAGAGAACTAGTTTGCCTGGAAAATGCAGTAAAGAAAGTAATCACAAATAAAAGTGAGTATGAAGTAGATGCAGTAATCGTTAATATTGGCAATAAACCGAATACCGAATTTCTTAAAAATACTGGAATAGATATGCTTGATAATGGGGCAATTATAGTAAATAAACACCAAGAATCGAGCATTAAGGATATATTTGCTGCAGGTGATTGTGCTACAAGCAATCATCTAATTTTACAAAAACCAGTAAACATAGGTTTAGGTACAACTGCGAATAAACATGGAAGAATTGCAGCATATAATATTAATGGTATGAAAACAGAGTTTAACGGTATTTTAGGAACAAATGTATTGAAAATATTAGACTGGACTGCTGCGATGACAGGGATAACAGAGAAAGTAGCAAAAGAAGAGAACATTGATTTCGGAACAATTACAGTAGAGACAAATGGTCATGCTAGTTATTATCCGAATGCGGAAAAAATTCATGTAAAGTTATTGTGGGAGAAAAAGACGAAACGAGTTATTGGAGCACAATTGGTTGGTAAAGATAAAGGGATTGCAAAAAGAATAGACGTACTAGCTACTGCAATTACTTGTAAATTAACAACGGACGAAATTGGCATGCTAGATTTAAGTTATGCTCCGCCATATGCTACAGTTTGGGATGCAGTACAAGTTGCAGCAAATGCAGCAAAATAAATTTTTCATAAATATTTAACAATTGTTCACTATTTCACAAAGGAAATATACTATAATTAAATTGTACAAAAAGTATTACGTAACAAAAGTACAAATATTATGAATTTTCTTTACCTTTATGGATATTTATGATAATTTTAAAATAGGATTCATATTTTTTTTCATAATAAATATATTAACTATGCAGCATAATTTAGGGGAGTGAAAGCAATGAAAATTCGCTACAATTTCGTGCCAAAACACGATGTTAAGCATTGCGAACCAACATTTACAGTAAAACAAGCATACGACACAATTAAAGACACAGGCTATCGTTGTATACCGGTCTTATCAGACAACGGAAGAAAATTTGAAGGCTTTGTTTATAAAGTTCATTTATTAGACTATTTATATGAAAAGAAAGGAACGGAACAAGACTCCGTTTCGAGCTTAGTTATAAACAATGATGCATATATATATGAAGAAGATTCCTTCTTTAAAGCTTTTTTCACGATTAAACGTCTACCATTCATAGCAGTATTAAATGAAAATGAAGAGTTTATCGGAATTTTAACACACGCAAACGTAATGGACGTACTTGCCGACTCTTTCGGAATGAAAACAGGAGGCTATACATTAACAGTTGCGACGATCGAACATAAAGGTGCTATTAAAGATTTAGTATCTTTACTAAAAGATGTGAATATTGATGGAATGTTAACGTTAGATAACGGTGAAAAATACTTACGCCGTATTATTATTAACTTACCTGAAGAATTAACCGAAGAAAAAGTGAAGAATATTGTGAAGAAGTTAGAAGATAAAGGCGAATTTAGAGTAACGCATATCGATGAGATTGATCCACAGCAATAAAACAAAGATCTTGGTAGATAATTTGATTGTATTAAACAAGATTTTATTAAAGAGTATTATCTAATATACAAATACTTGGGTGAGTTTCATAATGTACAATTACTAAACGAAAAACGAATATTCAACCTATTATTTAATATAATTTACGTTTTATATCGAAACGTTATTTAATTATAATAAAATGAACATTCGTTTTTCACTAAACGAACCGTAATTATGAAATTGATTAAATTACTAAAAATAAGTGCCGGTTGTGTGGACGACTCCTGCGGGAGAGGGCAGGCTGGTGAGACCCCACAGAGCCCTTCGGCTTGAGGAGGCTCACCGCCTCCCCCGCGGAAAGCGTCCAAACAACCGGCACGGTTTTTAATTAGTTTTTTTATTGTGTGTAATTTCAAATATTGGCTCCATTTTATCAAGTAATAAATCGGACAATGGCACGGTTTTTGCTTTTCTTTTTAAAGTAGGAATGTATTGTTTTAACACGCTTGCCGTCTTTTCTCCAGCAACTCCGACATGCCCAATGGCGATAATGGAATCTTTTTCATCCATTCTTTTAAGCAATTGATTTGCTTGTCTTACAATATGTTTAGTTGTATATACTTCATCAAAAAACAGTTCATTTTCTAAATATGGTACACCTAATTCAGTGGCTATCTTTGCAACAACGCTTTTTCCACTAGTTTTACTATCTAAATAATATAAACCACGCTCTTTACATATTTGTAACACTATCCTCATTACTCGTTCATCTGAAGTGGCTTTCGAACCCATGTGATTATTAATTCCAACGATATGTGGTACCTCGTCCATTGCAGCGTTTACTCTTTTATGTATTTCTTCATCAGAAAGATCTGTCGTAATAGCCCCGGGCCCTAACCAACTTTTTTTTCCTTTCCTAGGTTCCATCGGCAAATGTAAAATTACTTCATGTCCCAGTTTATGTGCAAGTTCGGCATCTTCTTTTGTTGTTGATAAAAAGGGCATTACGGCAATGGTTAAGGTTGCAGGTAACGAAAGAATCTCATCCGTTCCTTTCATATTATTTCCAAAGTCATCAATAACGATAGCGACTTTCTTTTCAACTGTTGAGGCAAAAGTGTAACAAGGAACAAATACTAAAACTGAGAAGAGTAATATCAACAAAATATAAAGTTTATTTTTCATGTACATCCCTCTGACTATGTGTATTTTTCCAAGAGCGGTAACGCTTTATTTCATTTCTTAATAAATAAAAAATAAAACTAATAATGATAATGTCATCAAGAAATCCAATCCCTATCAAAAAATCAGGTATTATATCGAATGGCATGAAAAAGTAACCAGCTGCAACAAAAATAATAAAAATAGTGAAACGGGAAGCAGATGGATAATTTCCAGTTTTCCAATCTTTCGCTAATTGAAGTAATTCCTTCAATTCTCTCCAAATTACTCTCATAGACGGTAAGGAGTTAGTTTTATCAATCAATAGTAACACGCCTCTTTTTTCATTTTATTTTTACATTTTTCACCTTCGGGACAAAATTAATGCATGCAATAAATGTCTATTTTTGCGAATCTGTTTACAAATTTAGTATTTTTTGTAATAATTCGATAGTAAGTGTTTTAGAAGGAGAGGAGAAAATTGTCTCACGAACAGTACATGAAGTGTTTAATGAATAAAATTAGTAAAAAACGAGAATGTATGGTGACCATAGCAAACCGTTCTGGAATACAAAGTGAAGATACATTGAAAATTAGTCAAGACTTAGATAAGCTAATTGTTGAATACCAAAATCTCTTATATAAAAAGAAAAACCACCACATGACAAGTGGCGGAATTTAAAAAAGATCGATAATAAAAATCATAAACAGAACGCCAAAAATAAAAGAATAAGTAGCTACTCGTTCGTTACCGTCTCCATGGCTTTCTGGAATTAGTTCTTTGTAAATAATAAACAACATTGCTCCTGCAGCGAAAGCTAACCCGACTGGGACTAACCATGATACTAATGAAGTTAAATAAAACCCTAAAAATGCCATCGGAATTTCTACTATACCTGTCAAAGTTGCGACAAAAAAAGCTTTCCATCTACTAATTTTTTGATTAATTAAAAAAAGTGCTACTAGTAATCCTTCTGGTGCATTTTGTAGTCCAATTGCCACCGCAATCATATTACCTGTTTCTTGAGATTCAGAAGCATAACTAACGCCAACTGCCAATCCTTCTGGTATATTATGTAACGTAATAGCTGCAACAATTAATATTGCCTTTTGATCAAACGATATTCCAGATCGTTTATGTTCTAAATCGATATGAGGTATTCTTTTTTCAAGCTGATTTAAAGCAAGAACACCTAATAAAAGGCCAACTGCAAGCGGTGTGAAGCCACCGTACTCTAATGACTCAGGTATTAAGCCCATCATGGTAGCTGCCATCATAATACCTGCTGAAAAAGCTAGTAAAGTGTCTCTAGTTCTATGGCTTATTTTTTTATTTAAAAATAATATTACAAGTGCACCTAGTCCTGTCGACATTGCTGCTAAAGTGCTTCCGATAAAAACTTCTAACATTTCATTCCTCTCCGCTCATTTCTTATTATACGACTAATTAGCCAAAGGCAAACTAATCGTAACGAATGTACCTTGACCTTCTTTACTATCAATGGTTATCGTACCATTATGATATTCAACAATTCGCTTACAGATTACTAATCCGAGACCAGTTCCCATTTCTTTATTTGTAAAAAAGGGATCAAACACTTTCTTCAATGCCACATCTGAAATTCCAACACCATTATCTTTGAAAATTAGTAAGGCTTCTTTTTTTTGCTTCAAAACATCTATATGTAAGGTACCTTGAGTTTGCATCGCTTCAAAAGAATTTCTGCATAAATTCAATATAATTTGTTTTAATTGATCTTTAACGCAGAATAGATGAATTACATCCTGTGTAATATTTACATTTAGTTGAGCATTATGAAGATGGGCCTCCGATTCTATTAATGGTTTTAGTTCTAATACTATTTCGGAGAGGTTATGTAACTCATGCTTATCAGCAGTTGGCTTTCCTAAAACAAGAAACTCACTAACAATTAAATTAATCCTCGTAATTTCATCTTGAATAATAGAAAAATAATATTGATCTTCTTTGTCAAAATGCTTCTCACTTAATAATGTTACAAGCCCTTTTATTCCCGTAAGTGGATTTCTAATTTCATGAGCAGTACTTGCAGCTAGTTGTCCAATTAGTTGTAGCTTTTGTTTTTCTTGTTTTCTTTTTTCTTGTATAGATTTTCTACGGAGAAAAAAAGAAAGGAATGCAAGATAGATGACATGACTTAAGATAAAGGTAGCAAACATAGCTGGTAAAGAAGAATAAATTACGTCACTAGTGGAGGCAGGTAAACTATGTGCCTCAATGGTCCAATCAACATTTTGTAAAGAAGAAGATATCATTACTGAATCAACTGGAGAATCAACACTCGTCAAAAATACTATTTGGTCTTTATGATCTTTAACAATGATTAGTTGCTCTGATACAAGTTCGGATAAGCTTTGACCCATGTAGTACAAGTTCAATCCTGCCAAAATATATCCAACAACTTCATCACTTGTAGGATCTAACACAGGAGTACAAATAGTTACGATATACAACCCTGTTAATCTACCTTTAAAGCCAGAAGAAAATGTAGTAGTTTTGGTTTCCTTTGCTTTTTGGAAATAATCGCGCTCCGCAATACTAATCGTTTCAAATGGAGGAGAGGATGAATATTCAAGAATACCATCTGTGTTTACCCAGTATAAACCAGAAAACCGTGCATCCTTTTCTTCCATTTGAATAAGGACTTCTTGTATTTCATATTGTTCTTCTCTCTTAGTATTAATAACCATGCCAATTGCGTCAAGTGTTGTGACTGTATCATGGATAAAAGAGTCAATTCTACTTTTATGAAGGGATAAGTGTTCGTTTGCCTCTTTAATGTTGTTTCCTTTCACAATATGTAAATTTTGCTGAATGATGAAAACGGCTATTAAAATTGCAGGAATTAGTGCGATAAATAAGTATAGGAAGAATGGCGTCGTTTTTACATTAAATCTATTCAATATCAAAACTCCTTGTTGTAGCTAATTATTATCATAATATTATTTTTACCTAATTCTCGAAAATAAGTATAACTTAAAATTTACAAATAATTAATATGTCATTTGTTTATAAATACGATAAAGTTTAACTATAAAAGCTAGTCTTGGAGGTAAAAATAGTGATTTTTAATAAAGTAAACAAGAAAAAGAATACATGGACCTTTCAGCAAAAGCTACTGATTTTAATGGTAAGTATCACAGTCGTCCCACTTTTGCTAATAGGTTTAATCAGTACAATTATTTCTAACAAAAGTATGGAAGATATGACGAAGAAAAACTTATCTTACATTGTTTATCTAAAAGCTCAAGAACTTGAACCGTATACACAATCAATCATTTTATCGAAAGAACAATTCGTAGAAGTGGAAGCGCGAGTGAGAGATATTGAAGAAAGATACTATGTTCCAAACGGAATGGAAGGATATGGTTTTATTATTGATCGATTTGGGATAGTGAGATATCACCATGACGAAAGTAAGATTGAAGAAAACTGGTCTATCTATCCGTTTATTAGACAAATGAAAAAGGAAGAACGTGGCCAATTTGAATACGAATTTGACGGAGAGTTAAGACTAGTTGCTTTTGATTCACTTCCAAACGGCTGGAAAATAGCAGTTGGCAGTTCCATAAGTGATATTATGCAACCAGCAAAAACGATGACATTTTGGATAATGGGTTCCATTATACTTAGCCTCTTTTTTGTATTTTTTACATCTATTTTAGTTACAAAGTTATTAAGTAGACCGTTGGCACAATTAGTACAAGGGATTAAAAGATTTAAAGATGGAGACTTGACCTCTAGGATAGAAGTTAAGTCAAAAGATGAAATAGGAGAAGTTCAAGAAACTTTTAATGAGATGAGTGACCAATTTCAATCTTTAGTTGTTTCTATTAATAATTCAAGTTTACATATTAATGATACAGTAAACTATTTAAGAGAAATGATGATAGAAACAAATGAAGCAACAGAGCAAATATCTTCCTCCATTCAAGAAATTGCCTCTGGTTCAGAGCAACAAAGTAGTACCATACACGACTATGTTTTAAACGTTAAACAAATAGAAAATAAATTAAATGATATACAATTATCAGTTCAAAACATTCAGTCTCGATCAAATGTAGCGAGAGGTCAAGCTGTAGAAGGAGAACAATCTCTAAAAATACTTCAAGAAGAAATGGCTTCTATTATTGATCTAGTAGAATTAACCAATGATCGAATTAAAGGCTTGGCTACTCAATCAGAGAAGATAGCGTCTATAGTAATTTCTATCCAAAAGATAAGTGAGCAAACAAATCTTTTAGCCCTAAATGCGGCAATAGAAGCTGCCAGAGCAGGGGAACATGGAAAAGGTTTTGCAGTAGTAGCTAGTGAAGTAAGAAAATTAGCTGATGAATCAAAGGGATTATCAGTTCGTGTACAAACGGAATTAATGCAAATTATTAATAGTGTTGAATCATCAAATAAAAGTATCGCAAGTACATTGGAAAAAGCGCAAGATGGGAAAGACGTCCTTCGTCAATCGTCTAACCTTTTCTTAAAGCTAGCAGAGTTTGTTAATTCGTTAGATGAAATGGTAAAAGAAGTGGCAAACTCTACAATAGAAGTATCGGTGAAGTCAAATGATATAACAAAAGGTATGGAGAAAGTCTTATCGATTGCAACACAAAATAGTGCAGACACTGAAGAAGTAGCAGCAACTCATGAACAATTTTCTTCAACAGTAAGCATATTAAACAATAAAGCTGAGGATTTAGAACAGTTATCTCAAAAGCTTAAAAAGGAAATTTCAAATATGAAAATACAGGATAAATACGAACAATTGTAAATATAGTGTTAACACAATGTAAAGATAATCGACATAAAAGCCTATTTAAGTGTAATGAATCGTCTTAATTTTAAATTAAATGTAAAAAAACCGAAAAAAGTGTAGCATATTTAATCAATTACAGGTTATAATTTTAATCGTTGAGAAAACAAAATAAATTCTTAGGGGGATTTAAACATGAAAAAGTTTTTATCGATCATGTTAGTTGCTATTTTAGCTGTAGCTTTAGTAGCATGTGGAACTGGAAACAATGCTGCTAACACAGGAAACACAGGAAACAACGATACAACTGGTGGAGACGACACTGCTACAGTTGAAAAACCATCTAAAGTTGTAATGGGCTTCGTACCATCAACTGAGTCTGATAAAATTGCTGACACAGTAGCTCCTTTAGCTGAAAAATTATCTGAAATCTTAGGTGTTGAAGTAGAAGGTATTACAATGACTAACTACACTGCATTAGTAGAGGCTATGGGTAGTGGAAAAGTTCACATTGGTTTCGTACCAACGTTCGCTTACATACAAGCGAACGAGCGTTACAACATCGAAGTTATTTTAAAATCTATCCGTCACGGAAGCTCTACTTACAAAGCTCAATACGTAGTACGTGCTGACTCTGGAATTGAGACTTTCGCTGATTTAAAAGGTAAAGTTTGGGCAATGGCTGATGTAACTTCTACATCTGGTTTCTTATTCCCAGCTGCACAGTTAATGACTGAGTTTGACATCGCAACAACTGATGCTCTACAAACTGATTTCTTTTCAAACGTAGTATCTGTAGGTTCACATGACAACGCTTTATTAACTGTTCTTGACGGTGATGCAGACGTTGCAACTACATTTGACGATGCTCGTACTATATTAGAAGGCGACTACCCAACAATTATGGAAGACTTAAAAATCTTAGGTTACACAGACCCAATCCCTAACGATACTATTTCTGTAATTCCATCTTTAGACCCTGCATTTGTTGAAGAAATTAAAGCTGCTTTCTTAAGCTTTAACGATGACGAAGCAATGCTACAAATCATGAACGACGTTTACCGTTGGACTGCTATCGACGAAGCTAACGATGCTGAGTATGATATCGTTCGTGAAACTGCTAAATTAACTGGTTACGAAGGGTAAAATTTTACCTTAAAAAAATAAAATGGGGGGAAGCTTGCTTCTCCCTTTTTTTCAACTTATTAAATAAAAATTGGCAATTTTTCCAATATGGAGGGGCAAATCTACATGATTGAGTTTAAAGATGTTTCCCTTGTATACCCAAATGGTACTCAAGGTTTAAAAAATATTAACTTAACTATTAAAGAAGGCGAATTCGTTGTAATTGTAGGTCTTTCTGGTGCTGGTAAGTCTACATTTATCCGTAGTATTAACCGACTAGTTACTCCAACAGATGGAGAGCTTCTAGTTGATAACGATGACATCTTAAAATATAAAGCTGGAGATTTAAGAAAGCTTCGCACAAAAGTGGGGATGATCTTCCAAAACTACAACCTTGTAAAACGTTCTTCTGTTATGAAAAATGTTGTAGCTGGACGTTTAGGACATACTGGTACTTTAAGAAGTATTTTAAATCTTTACAAAAAAGATGATTTAGCTCTTGCTTACGAAAGTTTAAAGCGTGTTAATATTGAAGAAAAAATTTATAGCCGTGCTGACGAGCTAAGTGGTGGACAACAACAACGTGTAAGTATTGCTCGTGTTTTAACTCAAAAGCCGAAATATATTTTAGCGGATGAGCCGGTTTCAAGTCTTGACCCACCAACAGCTCAGCAAGTAATGAACTACTTGAAGCAAATTAATAAAGAAGACAAAATCACTACAATAGTTAACCTGCATTTCATTGACATGGCGATGGAATTTGCAGATCGTATTATCGGAATGAGAGCTGGAGAAGTAGTTTTTGATGGTCCAGCATCTACTGTAACGGAAAAAACGTTTGAAGAAATTTACGGTCGTGCAATTCGTGAAGATGATCTGGTGGGAGGTCAAGATTAATGAGTGCACAAGGTAAAACTAAGACACAGGAGAAAATTGTCCCTAAAGGCGTCGTCTCTCCTGAGCTAAAGAGAAAATCAACAATGATTTTCATTGCTGTAGCTGCGCTTTACTTTTGGAGTACTTATGAGACCGGTTCGACTCTTGGACAATTTTTTAGAAGTTTTCCAAATATGATTAACATGTTTGGTAATTTCTTTCCTCCAAATCTAGAATATGTTTCACGTGTTATTCCAGCTTTATTAGAAACGTTCTATATGGCAGTTATTGCGTCGACAATTTCAACTATATTAACAATTCCATTCTGTTTACTTGCAGCTAGAAACATTAGTACAAACAAGTACATATATCAATTTGTACGATTCTTTCTAAACATTATCCGTACAATTCCTGATATTATTTTAGCAGTAGTATTCGTTGGTATTTTTGGTATAGGTGCATTTCCTGGTATTGTAGCGTTAATTATTTTCTCTTTAGGTATTTTAGCAAAATTATTAAGTGATACCCTAGAAACAATTGATATGCAACCGTTGGATGCAATGCGTGCATCTGGTGCAAATTCTTTACAAACAATCTGGTATGGTGTTGTACCACAGATTTTACCGCAGTTTGTATCGTTCTCACTTTATGTATTTGAGATAAATATTCGTGCATCTGTTGTTTTAGGTTTAGTTGGTGCAGGTGGGATCGGTTTACTATTAGATCAACAAATTAAGTTCTTCCGTTACGATAATGCAATGATGTTAATTATTGTCGTATTTATTGCAGTTGTTATTATCGAATACATTAGTACGAAGATTAGGGAGGCGATTGTATAATGAAATATGAATTACCTCCAAAAAGAAAGATGCCTGTAATAAAAAAAGTTAGAAATATAGCTATTGCGATTGCATTATTAGCTATTTATGTTATTACATTTACTCAAATTAATGTTAACTGGACACGTGTTTTTAGTGAAAGAACAATAAATAACTTTAACCGTGTGATTCCACAATTACTTTCACCAGATTGGTCTAAGTTTGGAAAAGTAATTGAAAAGATGATTGAAACAGTTTTTATCGCTTACGCTGGTTCATTAATGGCAGCCCTTATCGCTGTACCACTAGCGTTTTTTGCAGCAAATAATATGAGTCGATTTCGTGCTGTTAGTACATTTGGTAAGTGGATTTTAGATGGTATTCGTGCTTTTCCAGAGCTTGTTTTCGCGATAATATTCGTTGCGACGGTTGGACCTGGTCCTTTTGCAGGGGTACTTGCTAT
Source organism: Bacillus sp. FJAT-45066 (assembly GCF_002335755.1). Taxonomy (NCBI): domain Bacteria; kingdom Bacillati; phylum Bacillota; class Bacilli; order Caryophanales; family Bacillaceae; genus Bacillus; species Bacillus sp. FJAT-45066. Next base: position 1,790,103 of record NZ_NISQ01000001.1, on the reverse strand, counting down.
TGCCATTAACTCAACAGGTATGTTAGGTAAACTTTACTCAGAAGTAATTGAGTCCATTGATATGAAAGTTGTAGAAGCAATGGAAGCAAATGGTGCCAATAAAATTCAAATTCTATTTTATGGTATTATTCCACAAGTAATTCCGGAGTTTTTATCATACGCTATCTATCGTTTCGAAATAGATGTACGTTCATCTTCCGTGTTGGGTATCGTTGGAGCGGGTGGTATCGGTTTATTAATCGTTATAGCCGTTGCTAACCGAAACTGGGATGAAGTTGGAATGATCTTACTTGTTATTATAGTAGTTGTTACAATAATTGATTATATTTCTTCTTACATTAGACGTAAAATCGTTTAATAAAGGTTCTTTGTTGGTTAATGTTGTAAAAAGAAGTCTGATGTGTGACGTGATATGGAAAAAGCACCAACACAAGCATATAATTATAGGTAACGAAGCGTAGGGAGCCTTTTCTCTACGCTTTCTGTTTAGTTATAATAAAGGTGGAATTTTAAATAGAAGAAGGTGTTGCTGAATGAATAAGCTAACTTTGACGATTTTAGAAACAAGTGATATACACGGTAGCGTTATGCCGATTAACTATGGTAACAATGAATATGCACATGTTGGTCTTGCTAAAGTAAGCACTCTTGTCGCTCGTGAAAGGAAGAATAATAAACATGTAGTGTTAATAGACAATGGAGATGTTATTCAAGGTACTCCTCTTACATATCATTATGCTAAAACTTCTGTTACAAAGTTAAATCCGATGATAAAAGTTTTAAATGAACTAAACTTCGATGCTGCTATTATTGGAAATCATGAATTTAATTATGGAATGGATTTATTAAATAATGCAGTGAAACAATCGAAATTTCCGTGGCTATCTTCCAATATTTTAGACGAAGTTAATGAAAAGCCTTATTTCGGAAAACCTTATTTGCTGAAAGATTACGATGGAGTTAAAGTGGCTATCCTTGGTGTAACAACACATTACATTCCAAACTGGGAAAACCCAAATAATATAGTTGGTCTTACTTTTGAAGATGCTCTTCAATCTACAAAGCAATGGGTAGAAAAAATCCGATTAGAAGAAGCACCGGATGTATTAATAGTTAGTTATCACGGTGGTTTTGAACGACATTTATCTACTGGTGAGCCAACAGAAGTTTTAACAGGTGAAAATCAAGCTTATGAACTGTGCCAACTAATTGAAGGAATTGACGTTCTATTAACTGGTCATCAACATCGAACAATTGCAGAGACAACTGTAAATGATGTCTTAGTTCTACAACCAGGAGTAAATGGTCAATTTTTAGGTAAAGCAACCATATCATTCGAAAAAGTAGAAGGCGCTTGGAAAATTTTATCGAAAAACGCAGAACTATTATCGATAGAGGGTGTACAAGAGGACCCAGCTGTCTTAGAAAGTGTGAAAGATTATGAACAAGCAACCCAAAGTTGGCTAGACCAACCAATGGGTACTATAAAAGGAAATATGTTAGTAAATGACGCCATGGAAATTAGAACGAAAGATAATCCGTTAATTGAATTTATTAATAAAGTTCAGATGGATATATCAGATACTACTATTTCTAATACTGCCCTATTCCATAACGGTTCACCTGGGTTCCCAGAAAACGTAACAATGCGTGATATTGTATCTAATTATATTTATCCAAATACACTTAAAGTGATTGAGATTACTGGACAAGAAATGAAAGACGCTTTAGAGCGTTGTGCATCCTATTTTCTTGTCGAAGGGAATGGAGAATTAACAGTGAACCCAGCATTTACTACTCCAAAGCCTCAACATTATAATTACGATATGTGGGAAGGCATTGAATATACGTTAGATATTAGAAAACCAATAGGTAGTAGAGTTGTTCAATTAGAAAAAGATGGTGCACCATTAAAGTTAAATGAAACGTTCCACGTAGTAATGAATAATTACCGAGCCGGTGGTGGTGGAGACTACCATATGTATAAAGGTAAAAAAGTTGTAAAAGACATAACGTTAGATATGTCAGAGTTAATCGCTAATTATATCTTAAAACATAAAGAGATAGAAGCAACAACGAATAACAATTGGATGGTTATTTGGAAGTAGAGATTTCTCGTATCTTAGTAGTGAAAAGAAGGTAAAACATTGACCAAAACACTTGTTTTTAATAAAATTAGTTTTAATTCGAAATATTTTAGTTTAAGCTATGTTAAAGTGTGTTGTTTTTATAAATACATTACTAGCGTTTGATTTCCGTGTATGGCGTAGACGCCCGCGGAAAGCGAAGACTTGCACGGAAATCAACAGCGGTGTCTAATAAAGCCAAAGTTTTAGAAAGTAGGTGTGAAAATGTCCAGAGAGGACCTTGATTTATCGCTAAAACTTTTTGTCGTATTGTCCCGTGCACATCGGACTATTACAGATAAAGCAAATCAATCTATTCAACGTTTTGGATTAAATCCTACAGAATTCGCTGTATTGGAACTTCTTTATCACAAAGGAACACAACCACTACAGCAAATTGGCGGAAAAATTCTACTTGCTAGTGGGAGTATAACGTATGTAGTGGATAAACTGGAAGGAAAAGGATTACTTGCTCGTAAAGCATGTGAAAAAGATAGAAGAGTAACGTATGCAGAACTAACCGATAGTGGCAAAGAACTACTAAACGAAATCTTTCCTCAGCATGAACAACGTATAGATGAATTGGTAGCTGGGTTAACGAAAGAAGAGAAACAAACTGCAATTGATTTATTGAAAAAGCTCGGATTATATACCTCTGAATTAACGTCTTAATTTTGATTAAGGCGTTTTTTTATATGGTTCTTTAAAAAAGATTGTTTCTTTTTTGAATTATAAATATACCAAGAGTGGATTGGAGCGGAAGACACTGGACAACCCGCGGAAAGTCAGTGTCTGCAGCGGAAAGGAACGGCAAGGTTTTATTGGTAAATATATTTAATAAAACAAAGAATGCAGTTAAACATCTATTTAGAGCAGGAGTCTATTACTCTCGTGTAGAATATAGTAACAGCGTACTATGCTTATTTTTCATACAATATAGAAAAGAGGTCAATCACTTTGAAATTTGAACAATTCACATATGTCCGTCCAAATATTGAAGAAATTAAAGTGAAATTCAACGAACAACTTACTGCATTTAGTAATGCTACTTCATCAACAGAACAAGAATCCGTAATGAAAGAAATAAACACTATTAGAAATGATGTTAGTACTATGTTTAATCTTGTTAGTATTCGTCATTCCATAGACACAAATGATGAGTTTTACAAGCAAGAACAAGATTACTTAGATGTATTAGAACCATTAGTAAAAGAACTAGAAACTAAATTTTATAAAGAGCTTGTTCAATCAAACTATAGACAAGAACTTGAATCTAAATTTGGAACACAGCTTTTTGCTTTAGCAGAGTGTGAACTAAAAACGTTTGATCCATCTATAATTGAAGACTTACAACAAGAAAATAAACTTTCCACAAAATACTCTAAGTTAATTGCTTCTGCAAAGATTCTATTTGAAGGAGAAGAAAGAACCCTAGCACAATTAGATCCTTTCACAGAGTCTACGGATAGAGAAATTCGTAAACAAGCAAGCGAGGCTAAGTTTACCTTTTTCAACGAAAACAAAGCTGAGTTCGATGCAATTTACGATGAGTTAGTAAAAGTTCGGGACAAAATGGCGAAAAAACTTGGATATATAAACTTTGTGGAATTAGGCTATGCTCGCATGGTGCGTACTGATTACAATGCAGAAATGGTAGCAACATTCCGTGACCAAGTTAAAGAATTAATCGTACCACTTGTTTCAAAATTAAAAGAGCGTCAACAAGAAAGAATTGGTTTAGATTCATTAAAGTTCTACGATGAAGGTTTCAAATTTTTATCTGGAAATGCAAAGCCAAAAGGTGATCCTGATTGGATTATTGATAATGGTAAGAAAATGTACGAAGAACTTTCAAAAGAAACGAATGAATTTTTCCAATTTATGATTGATAACAACTTAATGGATTTAGTAGCGAAAAAAGGGAAAGAAGCTGGTGGGTATTGTACATTTATCCCTAACTATAAATCTCCGTATATCTTCTCTAACTTTAACGGGACTAGTGGGGACATAGATGTCTTAACTCATGAAGCAGGACATGCTTTCCAAGTGTATATGAGTAGAGATTTTGATGTACCTGAATACAATTGGCCGACGTATGAAGCTTGTGAAATTCATTCCATGAGCATGGAATTTTTCACTTGGCCATGGATGGAATTATTTTTCCAAGAAGACACAGATAAATACAAATATGCTCATTTAAGCGGTGCGATTTCCTTCTTACCATATGGAGTGGCAGTCGACGAATTCCAACATTTTGTATATGAGAATCCTAATTGTACTCCGAAAGAAAGAAATGAAGCATGGTCTGCAATTGAGAAAAAATATTTGCCTGAAAGGGATTATGATGGATTAAGTTACTTAGAAGAAGGTGGTTTTTGGCAAAGACAAGGCCATATTTACCAATCACCATTTTATTATATCGACTATACATTAGCTCAAATTTGTGCACTGCAGTTTTGGAAGTTAGCTCAGGAAAACAAAGAGTCTGCATGGGCTGATTATTTAAACTTATGTAAACAGGGTGGAAGTAAATCGTTTACGAAGTTAGTAGAAGTAGCAAAATTACGTTCTCCGTTTGAAGAAGGCTGTGTTCAATCCGTTGTCGGTGAAATCGAGGATTATTTATTTAATATTGATGATAAGGCGTTATAATTTCACTCGAACATTTCAACTTTGTTACGTTTAAGTTACATTGGAATATTTTACACATATAGAATAGATAATTGGTGACGATAGGATATGGAGGTGTCGGTGTGAATCGATTTTTTCATATCCTATTTTGTATCGTCTTATCTTTTAATATTTTCACCTGTCAACTGAAAACAAAAATGCAAAAATTAAATGACAATGTTACAAAACCTGTATTTAGCGAACCTTTAACTCGTCCAATACGAGTGAATATAGACATGAACGAGAAACAACCCGAATCTATTCAGACGGAAACTGAATTAAGAAATTATTTAACGGATACATATCATTTACCTATTAATTGGGACAAACAAATATCTTTAGTGAGGGTGAAAATGGATAAAGAAGATCAAGTTATCGCCCTTGTTTTAACAGAGAATGAAAAGAAAGATATGTATGAAGAAGAAAAAGTGGTTTATTTAAAAAAGCAAGCAAAACATCCTTATTTGCTTGAAAGTATGTATAAGTTACCTGAGAAGAATGGTTCTGTATTACAACTGGTACATAAAAATAATAATCAAGACAAACTTAAGATGGTCGAAAAAAGCGTTAATAAAAAAATTGACGATTTAATTTTTCAACAAAAGAAGATAGAGAAAGTACAAAGTGATTCTGTTATTGTTAAAAATGAAGTTATTTTTAAAGAATTTGAAAAAAGTAAGGAGGAAGGTATGTCAAGTGCGTCACGTGAAGCTAATATTGAAAAACGCTTAAGAGATGTACTTCTACATGCCAAATCAGGTACGGTTGTTATTTTGCACATAAATCAACTGATAGGAAAGAAACCGAAACCATTAAAAGTGAAAATTCCTGAATTTAAAAGTAGAGGGTTTCGCTTTACCCGCACCATTTTAAATTAATTCACTAGTTCATTAATATCCATAATTCTAGTCTTTAATTAAAGCCTGTCTCATATAATGGACAAAGGCTTTTTTTGTTTTAGAAAGTGTACTTAGGTGGTGTGGTGGAGTAATGAAGCGGAGTTGGTTTAGCGCCATACAGGTGGCGGCAGTATATGTTGGAACCATTGTAGGAGCTGGTTTTGCTACTGGAAAAGAAATCGTTCAATTTTTCACACAATATGGATGGATTGGTTTTGTCACTATTTTAATAAGTGGTTGGCTTTTTATACATTTTGGAACAAAAATGATGTTAATCGCAAAAAATATTCAAGCTTCATCTTATAAAGAATTCAACGAGCACTTATTTGGTAAAAAAATAGGTACAATCGTGAATTTATTTATGCTAATCATTTTAATTTTCGTAGCTGCAGTTATGTTATCTGGGGCAGGTGCAGTATTTGAGGAACAATTAGGCTGGTCTTATCAATTCGGCTTATTGTTAACTATGGTGTTAGCTGTTGCTATTGTAATAGTCGGAATGAAAGGGCTTGTAGCTGTAAATATTGTAGTTGTGCCTGTAATGATTATTTTTAGCTTTTTGATTGCAAGTAATGCACTTAGTGAGAATGGCTTGGCTTTTTTATCGCTTACTTATGAAGGGGAGTATAGTTGGAAAGGCTGGATAGCGCCAATTTTATACGTAAGCTTCAATCTAGCGCTTGCCCAGCCAGTTCTAGTACCTTTAGCATCAGAAGTTAAGGATGAGTGGGTAATTAAAAGAGGAGGGATGTTAGGAGGACTTTTATTATGTTTTATTCTACTTACATGTCATATCTCCTTAGCCTCTTTACCCAATTTCGCTACATATGAGATACCGATGGCAGAAGTAGTAAAGTTTTCTTTAGCATCCTTTTTTGGAATTTATGTATTTGTCATTTACGGTGAAATATTCACTTCTGTTGTTAGTGATATTTTTGGATTACAGCGCCAATTAGAAAGAATGTTTCCGATACCTAAGCAGTATATTACTTTCTGTATGTTAGCTGTTATTTACCTAATAAGCCAAATCGGTTACGGTTCATTGATCGAGCACTTATACCCATTGTTTGGATACATTAGCTTATCATTACTTTTCTTACTTGCATTTAAAAAAGTGAAGTAAAAAGGGAACTTCAATGAGGATGGGTCAAAAAGCAAATGAAGTTCATCTGGCATAAGAAAGTGGTTGTAGATGAACTTCATAAGGCCAATGAAGTTCTTTTGTAGAGATCTCCAAGGACTTTCTTTCGTATCGGATAATACCTTTGTTCCATCAATAAGTAGAGACCCGCAAGAACAAAAATATTTTCTTAGGGGCCTCTCCAATAAATTCACTGGGTTTTGTCCCGGCCTTATTTACATTTACCTTATTAAAATCGCAACAATTGCAACAATCGGGAGTGCTGCCATTAAAGCTAAACCAATAAAGAATAAATTGTTAAGTGCACTCTGCACTTTCGGTTCATGAGATAATAATTCATTCTTTTTACTAAACAATAAAATAAAATTAACAAAAAGGCTTAATAAAACAACACCTAACGGTAAAATGGCATTAGCAGTTGAATTTTGAAGGTGCATAAAGCCAACAATAATTAGTAAAATAGGTATTGCTTCAATAGCAAATACTTGAATAAACAAACGTGTCTGAAATTCTTGTAACTTGCTTGGCTCAGCTACAAATTTATCCATAGATGAGCGAACCGCTATCGTAATTCCAAGACTTGCAATAAGTGCAGCTAAAACAAAATAAAAAATAGCATCCAAAACTTTTTCCTCCAATATGTTCGTATGAAATAATTGTACATTACTTACTCCAAGTTTAAAATGTTAATGGAAGTAAAAATAATAAAAATAGATTAAATGTGTAGTGCGATAGGATAACAACTCCGATATTATTATTCCATATGTACAAGCTTCCCCAAAACATCCCACCAATAAGAGCAGCAGCAATTAACATAGGATTTGCTGTCCAAATATGTGCAAACCCATAAATAACACTAGCAAAGAACACTCTACTCCAATCAGATTTCACATACATAGAAAGTTTATTCTGGACATATCCTCTCCAAAATAATTCTTCTCCCGGAATAATGATAGTAATAAGTAAAACATATTGCCAAAGCTGTGTTGGTCCGACTAATTTGTATAAATCGATAACGTAAGGAATAAAGAGTGGAAACCATTTTTTTATCATTAGGTAAGAAACAAAGAACACAATGTATAGGATTAAACCAGATAGAAATCCTATAAATATTTCTCTTATTGTAAATGGAGGACTGCTTTTTATTACATGCCAATTTTTTATTGCAATAAAAGATAGTACTGCCATCGTCAATGGAAAAAACATCCAAAAATAATGAGTTAAAAAGAAGCTAATACTAATTAAGCAATGAGCTAAAAGCAAAATGATTAGGAACTTGCTTTTGTTCAAATTAATTTCCCCCTAATTTTTCCTAATGTATATGATATAACATTTTAAGTCATCAAGAAAGGGTGTAGTACATGACACAATCTAAGAGCCAACAAGAACGCCAATGGAAAGTACGAAAACAATCTCAAAATGCTCATGGCAAAGTAAAGAGCTTTGACGAGTTAACACAAGAAGAAAAGAAAAAATAAAACAAATAGGAGGATTACTGTTCTACGCAGTATTCCTCTTTATTTTGTATATACTTCCAATTTTCATCACATACTAGGATAAGAAATTATAGAGATAGGTGTGGCCTATGGACCCAAGTTCAAAAGAACGCTTTGTTGCGATGATCAGCCCTTATACAACTAGCTTATTACATTATCGTAAGCCATCTGTTGTTGCTTGGTGGTCTGCTGCATTTCCAGGTTTTGGACATTTTATGTTATCCAAATACGTTACTGCATTAATTTTAATTGCTTGGGAAGTTGTCATAAATACATTAGCTCATTTGAACCATGCCATTTTTTTAAGTATGACAGGCCGTTTTAATGAAGCGATCGAAGTGTTGGACCCAAATTGGATTTTTATATATATTAGTATGTACATATTTTCAATATGGGATAGTTACCGACTTACAATAGAGATGAATAAACACTACACAATGGCATATAGAGACGACTACCCATCTCTTATAACGAATAGTTCCTCGATTGAAGTGAATTTAATTGATAAGAAAAACCCTGTATTAGCTGCATTTTGGTCTGCTGTCATACCTGGTTTAGGAAGTTTATATATGACTAGACTACTTTCAACTGTTTTATTAATGACATGGTGGTTATTCATTACATATCAAGCAAATGTTTATGAAGCGATACTATTAACATTTCTCGGAAGGTTTTCAGATGCAACAGAAATATTAGTGCCACATTGGTTGTTATTTATTCCGTCCATTTACTGCTTTTCTATCTATGACTCGTATGTTAACTCTGTACAGATTAACAGTTATATCGATAAATTTATTAGTAGAAAATTAAAAAAAGATTATCAAGATCCTTCTTTCAAAATGCCGCTATAGAAAGAGTGAGTTTTTTGTATATTTTTGCCACCTTTAAATATTCAATGGAGATTGAGATGACGTTACGTGATTTAGATGACCTTGGCTTATCAAAGGAACAAATTCTAGCAGTGCCACTTGACCAAGTGAATACAAACGCACAACTAATTGACTCACTCCACCGTTCAGACGGGAGAAGTTTAGTAGACCTAGCGGCTATTTTCGGTATAATATTTATGTTATTAGGTGTTATTTACGGTTACATTTTCTATTTAGGACCTGTCATATGGGGGGGAATAGGTCTTATATCTGGACTTTTACTAGGATTTATTATTGACTATTTACTTAGTAAAAAAAAGGATAAGAATAATAAGAAAAACAAAGACGACGCCGATTTTATTCTTATGATTAATTGCCCAGCTGACAAACAAGAGAAAGTAGAGGCTGTATTATGGAATAACATGGTCTTGGGTGTCGGAATCATAAAGTAATATTATAAATGCTATTATAAACATAAAAACAAAGTAATCTAACAAACTCCTCTCGAGAGTGAGTGAAAGGATTGCTTTTTTTATTTGTAAAAGATTATCATTTCCTATGACCTTGTCCGAAAATGGTATACCATATTGTATATAATAGTAACAAGCGGTCGAAACAACGGAGAAAAAGAAGGAAAGACTATGCATTTGTAGAATTATGGAAATGTATAAGAAGATAAAAATGCTATGAGGAGGGATTTCAATGGAGTTTACGTTTATCCATGCTGCAGACATCCATTTAGATAGTCCGTTAAGAGGGTTGGAAAAATATGAAGGAGCACCAATTGAAAAAATCCGAAATGCAACAAGGGAAGCATTCAAAAACTTAATCGACCTTACAATCGAGAAGAAAGTCGCTTTTCTCATTCTTGCGGGTGACTTATACGACGGTGATTGGAAAGATTATAATACAGGGTTGTTCTTTATAAACCAAATGGCCCGCTTGAGTAAAGAAAACATTAACGTTTACATTATCCGTGGTAACCATGATGCGGCCAACCTAATAACAAAAGAATTAAAACTACCTGATAATGTATTGGAGTTCTCAGTCGAAGAACCGAGTACATTTATTATAGAAAATTTACAAGTAGCACTACATGGACAAGGATTCGCATCAAGGGCTGTAACAGAAAATATCGTAAAATCATATCCAACGAAAAAAGAAGGATATGTAAATATCGGCCTATTACATACTAGCTTAACTGGCCGTGAAGGGCATGAAAATTACGCACCATGCTCGCTAGATGACTTAAAAGAAAAGGGTTACGACTATTGGGCATTAGGACATATCCATCTTAGAGAAGTGTTACATGAAAAAAATCCAGTTGTTCTTTTCCCAGGTAATATTCAAGGTCGACATGTGAAAGAAACTGGCAATAAAGGTTGTACGATAGTTTCCGTAAAGCAAGGTGAAATTGAAAAATACGAACATCATTCTCTTGATGTATTAAGATGGGGAGTTTGTGAAGTAAACGTATCAGAGTGTGAATCCGTACAAGAAGTAATTGAAACAGCACGTATACATTTAGAAAAACTTTATGAACTAGCAGAAGGGAAATTTTTAGCAGTTCGCTTTAAAATAATTGGTGTTACAAATGTGCACCAACAACTTGTAGTTGAAAAAGAACATGTGTTGAATAATTTGCGTTCAATGGCACTTGAAGTAGGATACGGAGACGTATGGATAGAAAAACTCAAGTTCGAAACAGCACGAAAGATAGATATAGAAGAATGGAAAGAAAAGAGCACTCCCATTGCGAGCATATTAGAATATATGGAGCAGCTTAGTAATAATGACGAAACCTTTTCATTATTAATAGATGAATTTAAAGATTTGCAATCAGCATTGCCACATGAACTAAAAAGCGGAGAAGAAGGTTTTGATTTTACAGATTCAGCGATTCTTGCTAATAGAATGAAAGAAGTAGAAGACTTAGTATTACATTATTTAACTACGAAAGTTGGGGAGGAAACGTCGTGAGAATAAATAATTTGCATTTGAAAGCGTTCGGACACTTTACTGATTTTCCTTTGAAGTTTGCTAATAACAAAAACTTCCATTTATTATACGGACCTAATGAAGCGGGTAAAAGTACGATTCTTCGCTCGGTAACCAATTATTTGTACGGTTTTCCTCAAACAACACAAGATGCTTTTTTACACAAGTATAGCCAGTTGCGAATTGAAGGAGAGTTGGAGAATCATACTGGGGAAAAGCTGAAATTTGGCCGTAGAAAAGGAAGAAGCAAAACAGCTTTAGACGAAAATAACAATCCAATAGATGAAAAGAAAATCCTTACCTTTCTAAACGGTCTTTCAGAAAGCCAATTTACTAATATGTTTGCACTAGATCATGTTCGTTTACGTACAGGTGGAGAGAGTTTAATTCAAAGTGAAGGAAATGTTGGTCAAAGTTTGTTTTCCGCTGCTTCAGGTATAAATGTACTCCGAGATGTATTAGGTGAATTAGATTCAAGGGCAAGTAATCTATATCAAAAAAATCGTAAAAACTCAAAATTAAATGTGGAATTAAAAGCGGAAAAAGAAATCTCCAAAACGATTGCAGATAATCAAATGAAAATCCAAGATTGGAAAGATATTGAAAGAAATTATAATGACGGAAAAAACGCAATAAATGAAATGAAGGAAAATATTAGTAATTTAAGATTGCAACAATTAAAATTGGAACGGTTAAAACAAACGTTACCGAAAATTGCTGTAAGAAATGAATTAATAGAAAAGTGTAATGAGTTCGCTAATGTTCCAGACTTGCCAGAGCAAGCAGAAGATCTTCGAAAAGAAACAGAACACAAAATTAACAGTGAAATAACGAAAAAGAAAGAAGCGGAAGAAGAGATTAATGAGATAAATAATCAATTAGAAAGAATAGTTATTCCTAATGGCATAATGGAACAAGCTTCTCTCATTGAAGATTTATATCGAAACATAGCTAGTTATCAACAACATGTTGAACAGGTACCTCAATTACAAGCAAAGTACGAACAACTCGAATATACAATTTCTACAATATTGAAAGAACTCGGCGGAGAGATTGATCAACTAGATGAAGTAGAAAAATATCGTATTACGGCGGAGAAAAAGAATACAATAAATGAGCTTTCAGAACTAAAACGTACGCTTGAACTAGACCTTAAAAATGTAAACAATGAAATTAATGTAATAACTAGAGAATTAGATAGATTAAACATAGAGCTTAAAAAATATACTGAAATTATGGATGCAGACAGATTAGAATCAGTAATTGATAAAGTTAAATCCGAAGGGAAAGTAGAAAGTGTATTAAGGGAAAAACAAAACGAGCTGGAACAAATAGAAAAACAATTGACTTCTGTACTCCATAGTATTCCACTATTCAATGGTACAAGTGAAGAGTTGTTAAGTATTAAAGTGCCGACCTTAAAAGAAACGATTAAGAAGTTTGATAAAGAATATCATCTTATCACCCATGCTATCCAAAGAATAAAGGAAAATATAGATGGTGAGAAGAATATGATTCAGGAAAATGAGAGAAAAATTCGAGAATTAGAATCATTGGCTGACATACCAACTATTACAGATTTGGAAAACTCACGTAAACATCGTGAGAAAGGTTGGTTAGTTATTCGAAAAAAGCTAACAACTGGTGACTATGATGATAATGAAGTTTCTACTTTTGCCGCTAGTTTGCCGATGGAGATGGCTTTTGAGAAAAGTATAAGTGAGTCTGATGCAATTTCAGATAAAATGAGAATGGAGGCAGAAAAAGTAGGAACGAAAAACAAGTTGCTTGCTGATATGGAATCTAGTAAACGAGCGATTGCAAGTTTTGAAATAGAACTAAAAGCAACAACGGAAAAGTTAGATAAGTGGGATGTGGAATGGAAAAGCCATTGGAAGCTGGCAAACATAAATCCACTATCACCAGAGGAAATGTTGGAATGGCTTGATAAATATGAATCATTTTTAGATCTTAATGAACAAAAAAATAAGGTATTATCACAAATGCAAATTCAAACTAATAGTGTCGATCATCTTAAAGCATTACTAATAGATACATTACGTACATTTGGACAAGTTACACTAGGTTCTACCTTAGAAGATTTATTGCAACAAGCAGAAGCTTTACGGAAAAATCTTTTAGATAAAAATAACAAGTTTACAAACTTTACAGAAGCAAAACAAAGATTAGAAGAAAAACTACGAGATTTAATTATTGAGCAAAAAGAATTGGATAAATCATTAAATGAATGGCAAGAGAATTGGCAGGAAGTGTTACAGGCGTTTACTATTTCTAATTTAACATCTCCAAATGTAGTCAAAGCTTTATTAGAGAAATATGAACTATGTGTAAATAGTTATGATGAATGGAAGGCAACAAAAAAGCAGTGGAGTATGGTGAAAGATCGTATTACTAACTTTGAAGAAAGCGTAAGAAGTATGGAGCAACATGTTGTAATAAATTTCGTTCCGAATGCATATGATCTTGCTGTTACAGAGCTATATCAAGTTCTAAAGCAAGCAAACAAAGATCAAGGAACAACAATCACATTACAAACTCAATTAGTACAAGCAAAAGAAAAAGTAAAAAAGGCTGAAAAGGAAATGGAGGAAGCTACTACTTCTCTATATCAATTGCTAAAGCAAGCGTGCTGTGAATCGTTAGAGGAATTACAAAAAGTGGAGTCGGACTATAAGCAAAAGTGTAATTTAACAACTAAAATCACAGCGCTTGAGGAACAGATTATTGAACTTGGTAACGGTCGTACGCTTGAAGAGTTATTAATAGAAGCAGAAGAAGCGGACAAAGATACACTAGATATTGAATTAGAGCAATTAAAGGATCAAATGGATCAGCTTGATTCCGAACGTTCGACTATGGAACAAGGTTATGGTGTAGTAAAAAATGATTATTTAGAAAAGATTAAAGGGACAAGTGACATATCAGTCAAAGCTACCGAAGAAAAACAAAGTAAATTGGCATCGATTGTGAATTATACGGACGAGTATATTACGTATAAATTAGCCTCTTTAATACTGCAAAAAGGGATTGAACATTATCGAGAAAACAATCAAAGTCCTATAATGAATCGGGCTAGTGAAATTTTTCACCAGTTAACGTTAGGAAAGTATGATAAATTAACAATCGAATATGATGAAAAAGACGAAGCGAAAATTATGGGAGTTCGTAATAAAGATGAACTTGTAGATGTATCAGGAATGAGTGATGGCACAACAGATCAGTTATTTTTATCGTTAAGAATAGCGGCGATCGAAAAGTACGCAAAAGAAAACGAGCCAATACCATTCATCGTCGATGATATTTTAGTTCATTTTGATGATGAGCGCTCAAAAGAAACGTTAAAGGTATTACTAGAACTGTCAAAGAAAACACAAATCATTTTCTTTACACACCACTATCGAATTGTAGAGTTGATGAAGCAAATCACATCAGATGTGACTTATGATTTGATTGAATTAAATACGGTGAGTGTGTAGGAGAACATCAGAAAAAGAGGTCGGGACAAAACTATATTGAACGAAGAAGAATCCGAACATTATCCCAATATATAGGGATAAGTCGGATTTTTCTCGCCTCTATAGCAGATGATTGGAGTGTAAGCCGAAGACTCCTGCGGGAAAGCGTGTTAAGTGAGACCCCACAGGCGCTTGCGCCGAGGAGTAGGTTTTTTCACGGCAGTGAAAATAACCTTCCTCTTTACCGCCCGCGGAAAGCGAAGGTTTGCACTCCAATCATCTGCGGTATGATAACCAGACACTAATTATTCGACTTTTAAGAAAAAAATTAGTTCTGTCCCAGCCTCTTTGTTTGAGGTATGTTTTCTAACCTTTTTTGTATAAGGTGTGTTTGCCTAGTATGAATGATAGGTGTTCTATTTTTTCTACTAATTTTTTTGTTCGATGTTTACGTAATCCTCGTGTTTTTTCTTTGTTTTTCTGGATGTTAAGAAAGAGAAAATTTGATATATTAACAGAAGTGAATGATAGAATGTAAAAAAGTTTGATAGAGAGTAATTTTTGTTTCGAAAGCTATTTTTCTGATTGGTTTATAAATAAGGGAGGAACAACATGTATATTGAGCGTGAGTACCCGAGTTTTTCTTGGTCTAATAGTAGACATAAGACACTATTAGATTGCAAGAGAAAATATTACTATCACTATTATGAATCTCATAATGGATGGTCATATGATGCACTAGAAGAGAATAAATCTTCTTACAGATTAAAGAATTTAACTAACCTCCCAATTATTTTAGGAGAAGAACTGCATAATGCAATCGACTACCAAATCAAAAGATTTATAGCAGGTAAAAGTTTGATTTCAAAAGAAGAGATGATTGAAAAGGTATCACGAGGTTTAAATAAGGCTTATATTGACTCTACTAAACATAAACAATATTGGTTTAACAGACCCAAACGTTATAAAATGTTGCATGAAATCTACTATGAACAAGGGATTAGTTCTGAAGAGATTGCGGTAACGAAAGAAAAGCTATATAAATGTGTGCAACATTTTTTCGAAAGTGAGACGTATCAAGGTATTTTAAACAACTTAGAATTGCAAGTGTTGGAATCAGAAGAATTTAAAATTTTTGAAGTAAATGGTGTAGATGTATATGTAGTGCTAGACTTCGTATACAAAGATGTGCATCAAGGTAAGTGGGTAGTAATTGATTGGAAAACTGGTAAAGAATCAGAAGAGGACAAAAAGCAGTTAGCATTTTATGCTCTATATTTATCGCAAGAGCATAACATAACAATTGAGGATATTGTTATTCGTAATGAGTATTTGCAGACAGGGATTAGTAGGGAGTACAAATTAACCCAACAAGACATCAATCATGCGGAACAAACGATGAATAATAGTATCTATTATATGTTGCAGCTCTTAGAAGACAAAGGGACAAATAAACCGTTAAGTATGGATTATTTTGAAATGAACCTATCACGTAGATGTGAGATGTGTAACTTCAAAGAAAAATGTCATAGCAAGGAATTAGGGGCTACAAATGAAATTATATAGCGCTTTAATAGGGTTAAGTTTAATATGGGGCCTATCGTTTGTATTTGTAGAAACGATAATAGGAACGGCTGGTGTATGGGGGACTGTATTTTTACGATGCGTCGCGGGAGCATCTATTTTGTTTCCACTTTTATTAATAAAGATTAAAAATAAAGAAATAAGAAAAAATCTACCGTGGAAAGCATTATTAATTGCTGGTGTTTTTAACGCTGGCTTACCTTGGGCATTAATAGCTCTAAGTCAGACACAAATAACGAGTAATACGGCAGCTGTATTAAATGCGTTAACCCCAATACTAACCGGTTTAATTGGATTTATTGCCTTTTCCATTTTTCTTAATAAACAACAATGGGGCGGGATCATCCTAGGGTTTCTTGGAATATTAATCTTGATGAATTTCAATATTAGTGAGCTGTTTTCGAATAGTTTCATAGGGATAGGCACGATGATTTTAGCGACAACTTGTTATGGTTTTGCAACACATTTCACAAAACGATATTTAAGTAGGGTGAACGTAGTCATTCTATCCTTTATTACACTTGTAGTTGGGGCTGCTATAGCAGGAATCGGTGTTATTTTTACAGAACCTATGGCATTAGTAAATGTGATGCAATCTAATGACTGGAAACTATTTGTATCTATTATCGGTTTAGGATGTGTTGGATCAGGTATTGCATACTTGTTGTACTATTATCTAATAAACACTGGCGGTGCAGCTTTTGCAAGTACAGTCACCTATATTATCCCGTTAACTGCCTTGTTCTGGGGAAATATACTACTTGGTGAGCCAGTTACAAAAAATTTACTATTTGGCTTAATCACTATATTCTTAGGGGTCTATTTTGCGAACAGAAAATCAAGAGTTACTAATAGACTAAAAGCAGCTGCGTAAATTTTATTAACGTAATATCGCCTCTTCTTACAAATTTGAAAAGAGGCGATTATATACTATTGACCTATAAATAAACCTTATGCTATATTTACATAGTTAATTCAATAAGGCATGATTACGTTTCGTTTAGTGACGTACTCAATCAAATATTAATTCTGTTCAAAGAAACAGGAGAGGTTCTAGCTAAACCCTCTATAAAAAACTAAGGACATGAAACTATATCCTATGGTATAGATTTTTTTGTTTATACGTTTTTTACATGACGCGCTAGCCCTCTAACTACAGAAGGCTAGCTCTTTTTTTGATAGAAAAAAAGAAAACTTCCTAATGGGGGATTATATAATGAAGAAGTTAGAAAAAGCGATGGTTGTTTTTAGCGGCGGTCAAGACAGCACAACTTGTCTGTTATGGGCTCAAAAACAATTCGACGAAGTAGAAGCTGTGACATTCAACTACGGACAACGTCATGAATTAGAAATAGACTGTGCAAAACAAATAGCCAAAGACTTAAACGTAAAACACCATATACTAGATATGTCCTTACTTGGCCAATTAACACCGAATGCGCTAACAAGATCAGATATTGAAATTGAAGAAAAAGAAGGCGAATTACCAAGTACATTTGTAGATGGAAGAAACCTTTTATTTCTTTCATTCGCAGCAGTTGCAGCAAAACAAATTGGAGCAAGACATATCGTGACAGGGGTTTGTGAAACAGACTTTAGTGGTTATCCAGATTGTCGAGATGTTTTTGTAAAGTCATTAAACGTAACGTTAAATCTTTCAATGGATTACCAATTTGTCATTCATACACCATTAATGTGGTTAAATAAAGCACAAACATGGGAGTTAGCGGACGAGTTGGAAGCATTAGATTACGTTCGGAATAAAACATTAACATGCTATAACGGAATCATTGCGGACGGATGTGGAGAATGTCCGGCATGTAAGTTAAGAAGCAATGGACTAAATGAATATTTATCACAAAAAGAAGGTGAACAACAGTGATTCAACAAATATATCCGCAAATTGCACATACCTATCAATATGAATTAAGTAAAGACATGCATATAGCAGCAGCACATTTTGTTCCAACTGAAAGTGCCGGAAAATGTCAGCAAATGCATGGTCATACGTACTTTGTTAATGTGACGGTTGCTGGTGATGATTTAGACGAAGCTGGTTTTTTAGTAAACTTCCAAGTGTTAAAATCGCTGATTCATAAGCGATTCGATCACACTGTTATGAATGATCATACTTCTCTTTTTAATGATTCGGACCCAAATTATTTTCCAACAACAGAAGTGGTAGCTCGAGTGATGTGGGAGCTTGTAGAAAATCATCTACAAACATTGCCAAACAAACCGACATGCCTTCAACTTTTTGTTAGAGAAACACCTACTAGCTATGTAGTGTACCGACCGAAGAGGGATAGGGATGGAAAATAAAACGATTCCCGTATTAGAAGTTTTTGGACCGACCATTCAAGGAGAAGGAATGGTAATCGGTCAAAAAACAATGTTTGTTCGAACTGCTGGTTGCGACTATCGTTGTAGTTGGTGCGACTCTGCTTTTACATGGGACGGATCTGCAAAAGATCAAATTCAGCATCTAACAGCAGAACAAATTATTAGAAGGCTCATAGAAATCGGAGAAGATAAATTTCAACATGTAACGATATCAGGTGGAAATCCTGCTCTTTTAAAAAATATTCATTTTTTAGTAGAAGAACTTCATAAGAGAAACATACGAGTTGCAATAGAAACACAAGGTAGTAAATGGCAAGAGTGGTTAAAGGATATTGATGATTTAACTATTTCTCCAAAACCACCAAGCTCAAAGATGGAAACAGATTTTGAGATGCTTGCAACAATTATTCAGAACGTTGCACTTAGTAACGTATCATTAAAAATTGTAGTTTTTGACAAAGAGGATTTGCAATATGCTAAAAAAATACATAGCATGTTTCCAAACGTACCATTTTATTTGCAAGTAGGGAATGCGGATGTACAAACAGCATCTATTCAAGATCTAAGACAAGAACTATTAAAAAAATACGAATGGTTAATTAACGAAGTAATGCAAGACAAAGAACTAAACAACGCAAGAGTCCTACCTCAACTACACACACTATTATGGGGAAATGCCCGCGGAGTATAGAAGGAGTGTTTCAAATGACAGGAAGAAAAGACGAAGAATTACAAGGCGTTACATTACTAGGAAATCAAGGTACAGGCTATTTATTTCATTATTCACCAAGCGTACTAGAATCATTCGATAATAAACATCCAAACCGAGACTACTTTGTAAAATTCAACTGCCCTGAATTTACAAGCTTATGCCCAAAAACAAACCAGCCAGATTTCGCTACTATTTACATTAGCTACATTCCAAATGAAAAAATGGTAGAAAGTAAATCTTTAAAACTGTACTTATTCAGCTTCCGTAACCATGGAGATTTCCACGAAGATTGCATGAACATCATCATGAATGATCTAATTGAACTAATGGACCCACGCTACATTGAAGTATGGGGTAAATTCACACCACGTGGTGGAATTTCCATTGACCCTTATACGAACTATGGAAAACCTGGCACGAAATATGAAGAAATGGCACAATACCGTTTAATGAACCACGACCTATATCCTGAAAAAGTAGACAACCGTTAATAGAGATGATGAGAAAAGCATTAGTTATCGGTGCTACTGGTTTAATTGGTAAAAGTGTCACCCAACAACTGTTACAACATAAACAATATGAATCTGCAACGGTGTTAGTTAGAAGACCTCTAAGTACATCAAGTGAAAAGCTATTTCAAATTAAAGTTGACTTTGACCGACTTACAGATTATGGTGCGAACTTTGAGGTGGACGACCTATATATCTGTTTAGGAACGACTATTAAAAAGGCAGGATCGAAAGAGCAGTTTGAAAAAGTTGATTTTCACTATGTTGTAAATGCAGTCAAGCTCGCAACATCTAAAGGTGTAAAGCGTATTGCGATAGTTTCAGCACTAGGTGCAAACAGCCGTTCTAACGTTTTTTACAATATGGTAAAAGGAGAAATGGAGGAAGCCGTTCAACAAGAGAACGTGGAATCCCTCTATATCATTAGACCTTCCTTGCTACTTGGAGAACGAGATGAATTCCGTTTTGGCGAAAAAGCAGCTGAAAAAATAAGCTTTTTATTAACTCCTTTCTTAAAAGGGAAATTAGCAAAATATCGCCCTGTACATGGAGAAGATGTTGCTCTTACCATGATAGAAAATATTATAAAAGGAGAAAAAGGGGTTCACATAATCGAATCAAACCTTATCTCTAGAAGCAAAAGGTAGCGTGTATAGCGTTACCTTTTTATAATGTGTGTTTATCAAATATTCATAAAGGGAATGAAATGAAAAAGCTGGAGGTGATGTTATCATGATCAGTTTAGCCGAACATCGAAGGATGAGAAAATCTGGACATGTAACTATTCCTAGTATTTTTCGAAAAGAACTGAACATAAAAGATGGTGACGTTTTAATGATAAAAGAAAGCCCGAAAGGTATTGTCATGAAACGAGCAGTCGATGAACATCCCTACAATGAATCTATTGTTTCCAATAATGGTAAAGTTAACATACCAGTAGAAATAAGGAGAAATTTAAAAATAGGAGAATCAACGGACTTTAAAATTAAAATTAGCAAAGAGAAAAAAGAAGTAATTTTTACGAAGTATTAATAGGGAGGAAACTATATAAATGAATATGTTAAAAAGTAAACAAAAAAGCATGGAAGAGTAAAAAATACTTTTCCATGCTTATGTTTGTCATATCTAATACTAATCTAACTACTTAAAGAGACAATTTTATAATTTTTATGATTAACTACAGTACGTTGTTCTAACTCTAAGTCACGGTAATTATCCATATAAGTTAAATCAACTATAACCGAGTTCTCGTTCACTTTTTCTACGATTCCTTTTAAGCCCTCTTTAAACTCAATTACATTTCCTACTTCTGCAATTTTCATTAATCTAACTCTCCCCTATCTTATCTTATCTAATAGCAATTCTATATATTTATATTTATTAAGTGAAGAATTGTTTAAATATTTTGTTAAAATAGTATAATTTTTATTTTGCCTTATTTTTGGTAAAAGGTAAATAGTTTAGGAGGATTTTTTATAAAAGTTTTGTATTATCGATTATTGGAACTTTTAATATGCTTACAAAATAGGATGAATTCATGTATTATATACAATAGTAGGATGGTGATTGACATGAATGAAAACTTAATTATGGAAATACTAGATAAATTAAAAAACGGTGAATTAAATGAATACACAGTCACAAACGATGTGTTTATGGAATTTAGAAAAGTATTAGTTGCTAGAGAAGATTTCAAACATTTTAGAGGAATAGCAAAGCATAACGGTGTTGTTATTTATAAATATACAGAATCTGCGAGAAGTTAGTTTTTAGATAAATACCTAAGGATTAGTTCCTAGGTATTTTTATTTTGTATCTGAATATGTATAATAAGAAATAGATTAATTGTTGAGTAACTTATCAATAACACTATCTGTGTTTTGGAGGGGTGGACATGGAATACAAAAAAGAGGAAAACCAATTAGTAAGCCAAGATATGTTTATTTGGAAAAATGAAGAGAAACGCACTGTACAAGGTTTTCTTTTATTTCCAGAAAACATTCCTGATATTAAATTTGTAAAAGACTTACTAATGTTAGTGTATAAGAATAAAGAAGTAATTAAACTGACCGTTTGGTATGAAGGTGAAATCGTTCAACTTGTCGGTAGGATATATAGTTTCAGATATTCAGCAAGTAAAATCACATTTAAAGATAAGTCAAAGCATACATATCATATTTCGATTTTAGATATTGTAGAAGTAGTGCGAAAAGTAGGAAACAACTAAATATTATTATGTAGACCGCTAAATTTTTGGCGGTTTTTTTTGTCCTTCTTTCTGCTTCCCTATAGAAAATCTTGTATATTCACAACATATATTGGAAAACTAATAAAAGTAATTTTGTTGAGTTCGTTTTATAAGGTACGACTACTAACCGAAAAACGAATTATTACTTTTACCGGTTTGGAACTTCTATTCAATAGAAAATATCTTGCATCATATCACTTACAGAAAATCGTTTTTCAATAAACGAAACGTAAATATGAAATAAAAAGGATGTAAGGGGTGAGGGAATGAAAAAGCTTCTTCGAAAGATTTTTGGACAAGATAAAAGTGAACAACAAGAAAAGATTACTGTTCCAGAATTATTGCAACAAATGAAGAAGTCAATGGATTTCCTAAGCTTTGAAAATAAAACAGCAGATGGAAGTAAGAAGTTTTGGGTGAACTACTACTATACTCTTTGTGACACTAACTATATTCACCGAGATATTTTACATTGCATTTCCACCAGACCATGGGAAACACTTAAAGATTTAGAAAATATCTTACCTATTGAAGCATTAGAAATTACTTCAGATGCAAAAACCGTTAAAGATAAAATGCTTTCTGGATTTTTATTTATCCAATTACACGAACAAGATTATAGTGGAATTTTAGTTCGGTCTGAATTTGTTCACTCACGTAATGTATCCTTACCTGAGGTTGAATTTAGTGTTGTAGGTCCAAAAGAGTCTTTTGTGGAGAATATAGATGCGAATATTAATATGATTCGAAGAAGATTAGGTTCTCCAATGTTAACAATTGAACAAATTGAACTTGGAACTATTTCAAGCACTAAGGTAGCAGTTATGTATTTAGATGATATTGTAAATGAAGATAATAAAAATACCGTTTTACAACGACTAAAAGAAGTAGATTTCGATCATATAAATGATAGTTCCTATGTAGCACAATTAATATCAGACAATGAAACATCCCCTTTTCCATTATTATTAGATACGGAAAGGCCTGATAGGGTAGCTGCAGGATTAACCGAAGGGAAAGTTATCATTATGGTAGATGGCTCTCCACATGCTTTAAGTGGTCCAACGACGTTAATTGAATTTTTCTCTTCTTTTGAAGATTACTATTTAAATTTTTATTTAGCTTCGTTTTTCCGTTTAGTACGTTTATTTTCGGTAGCATTCTCTATTTTAGTTACACCGCTTTATGTGGCAGTACTTACATATCATTATGAACTCATTCCAAAAGACTTATTGAGTACGTTAGTTGCGTCACGAAGAGAAGTGCCGTTACCACCTATATTAGAAGCTGTTTTTCTCGAGTTAACAATTGAATTATTAAGAGAGGCTGGAGCCAGACTACCGACAAAAGTAGGTCAGACAATCGGTATCGTAGGTGGGATTGTTATTGGAACAGCTTCTGTTGAAGCGGGTTTAACGAGCAACGTTTTGTTAATTATTGTGGCACTTGCTGCACTTGCCTCCTTTACAACACCTGTTTATAAAATGGGTAACACGATTCGTATTTTGCGCTTTCCTTTTTTATTTTTTGCAGAATTATGGGGATTGCTCGGAATTGTATTTTGTTTTTGTATTTTAGCTACTCACCTACTAAGGTTAACCTCACTTGGAAGACCTTATATGGAGCCTATATACCCACCTCGATTAACAGATATGAAGGACGCCCTATTACGATTACCTTTTTCGTTTCAAAGTAAAAGGCCAGAACAGTTAAGACCGAAAAATCCTTACCGCTTTGCCAAGAAAAAAAGTAAACGAAAGAAAGATATCGATGAATAGATAAAATTCTTTTCTATCCAGTTGATTTAGTTTCACATAGTGGAGGAGTGCTTTCCATTGCAAAAAATACCTGAACGGTTTCAAATATCGCCATTTTTAGTCTTTTTTTTACTACACGCTGCCCAGTTCGGGGTAGGTGTATTAGGATATCAGCGTATTATCGCAATGTCTGCTGGCCATGATGCGTGGATGGGGATCATCATAATAGGCATATATATACATATTATTGTTTGGTTAATCTATAGTTTGTTAGAAAAATCAGGAGGGGGGGACCTCGTTCAAGCACACCAATTTGCCTTTGGTAAGTGGTTTGGAAATGCACTCTCCCTCTTATTCGCTCTCTACTTTGTCGCGACAACTATTACTGTGCTAAGAACATACATCGAAGTTGTTCAGATTTGGCTATTCCCAGATATTAAGACTTGGTTATTCGTTTTATTATTTTTGTTTTTAGTCTATTATATCGTTTCCGGTGGTTTCCGAATTGTAACAGGTATTGCGTTTTTTGGAACTATCCTACCTTCTTATTTATTAATAACCTTCGTATTACCAGGTGAGTTCATGGAATTTAGAAATTTGCTTCCAATATACGATACTACTGTAAAAGATCTATTGTTATCAGCTAAAGATATGTCTTTGACTGTTATTGGTTTTGAAGCATTACTTGTATATTATCCATATCTTAAAGATCCAGGTAAGTCAAAAAGATGGGCACACCTATCAATTTTAACTACAAATGCAATTTATTTATTTATTGCTATCATTACGTTTGCTTATTTTAGTGAGAAAATGTTAGAAAAACAAATATGGGCAACATTAACCATTTGGAAAATTATCGAATTACCATTTGTTGAGCGTGTAGAGTATATCGGAATAGCCAACTGGTGCTTAATTATTTTACCGAATGTATGTATCTTCATTTGGGCTGGTAGTAGAGTAGCAAAACGAGTTGCTAATGTGAAACACCGCCTGACCTTAATAGTTTTGGTGCTATTAATATTTGGTATTAGTTTATTGTTTGAAGATAGAAAAAATATTCATATTTTAAATGATTATGTAGGTAAAGTAGGTTTTTATTTAGTATTTGCTTACATACCTTTTCTCTTTTTAGTAGTTAGTTTTGTCAAGTGGAGAAAGGAGAAGAAAAAGAATGTATCTTCATAAAATAATCGTTTGGATATGCATTTTGCTACTTTTAACAGGCTGTTTAGAAAAAAGAATATTGGATGATATAAATATTCAAACATTACAAGCTTTTGATGTGGGCGAGAAGGATGGAGATCTATTAGTAACAGCGGTAGTCCCAATTTATCAGGCGGATAAAACTATATCGAATGAAGCTTTTTCAGCTTATGCACAGTTAAATAAAGATGCTGTCCGTGAATTGCAAAAAAAATCTTCTGATCCAATCGTTACAGGTAGTCTAGAATTTGTCCTGTATTCAGAAGAAATTGCGAGGCAAGGTATAAAAGATTTGTTTGATGCACTACAACGTGATGCAAGCATTGGTACAGGATTGTATTTGGCAGTAAATGAAGGAAGAGCTCTTGATATGGTTAAGTTGGATTTTGGAAATAGAGGTACAGGCGCGTATTTTTACAACTTAGTCGAACATAATGTAGAGCAAAGAGATCTTCCTATAACGAATCTACATGTTTTTTTGAATGATTATTATAAAGATGGTAAGGATCCGACTCTGCCTTTATTAATGCATGAAGGAAACAAAATATTAATAAAAGGAGTAGCTATCTTTGATGGAGATAAAATGGTTTCCATGATACCGAGTGAGAAACTATTTTACTTAAAAATCTTAGTCGATGAATACGTAAATGGGATATATAGTACGTTGTTGCCAGGTGGTGAATATGTATCCATTTACAGCGTTAATTCAAATCGTACGTTTAGAGTTACCTGGGAAGGTGATACCCCCACTATTAATATTCATTTGGCTGTTGATGGAGTTCTAAAAGAGTATGGTGGTGAAGATATAGCTGATGATGAAAGAGCAAAAGAAATACAAGAGAACATTTCCGATAAATTGATAAGTGAATCAATGAATTTAATTAAGCAATTTCAAGAAATTGGTGTTGATCCACTTGGCTTAGGATATGAAGTTAAGACAAGAAAAAGAGGCTTTGATATAAAAAAATGGGAAGATCAAACTTATCCAAACGTAGAAGTAAATGTAACATCAAATGTAAGAATTATTGGAACAGGAATCGTTGAGTAATTTCTTAATATATATAATGTATTAATGTATTAGGGAGTTGGAGAAACGTGAAAAAAAATATTCTGTTATTTTGTGATCCTGGTATTGATGATTCACTTGCGATAATGTACGCACTGCTGAATCCAAAGTTAAATGTTGTAGGGTTAGTTACCGGTTATGGTAATATCGATCAAGAACAAGCAACTCAAAATGCAGCATATTTGTTGTCGTTAGCAGGTAGAGAAGATGTTGTATTGATTGGTGGAGCTAAAGGCCCTTTATCGGGCGAGTTTGTTCCATACTACCCAGAAATACATGGAGAGGAAGGGCTTGGTCCAATACAACCCCCTGATACAATTGTTGGAGAGTTGTTAAATTATGATTCGGTTTTCAAACTCATAGAACAGTATGAGGGTGACTTGATAATTGTAGATGTTGGGCGAGTAACTTCGCTTGCTGTCGGATTTATTTTAGGTGGCAATGAAGTAATGAATAGCGTAGAACAATTTTATCTAATGGGTGGAGCATTTTTTGTTCCTGGAAACGTAACACCTGCAGCTGAAGCGAATTTCTATGGAGATCCGATTGCCGCGGATTTAGTTTTAGAAAAAGCAACAGATATTGTCTTAGTTCCACTAAATGTATCAACTAAGGCAATAATAACTCCAGAAGTAATTAATACAATTGCAGAAACAGAAAATAATCCATTTCAACCATTAATGAAAGCTATCTTTGATTATTATAATAAAGCTTATAAAAAACTTGTCCCTTCCATACCTGGTAGTCCATTACATGACGTTTTAACTCTGTACGCTGTAGCTAATCCAGATAAGTTCGGATATACTAAACGTAGAGTAAGAGTAGAAACTGCTGACGGGCCATTAAAAGGTGCAACGATTGCGGATTTTAGACCAAAACCAGAAGAAGAGTTAGAAGAGAAAGAAGAATACATTGCATTAGAGTTTGATTATGAAGACTTTGTTCAAGATTTTATTAATGTTATGACTCGAAAGCTTCCAGGAGATTAGGTGAAAAATAATATAGTTAAATCAATTTCATAATTATGGTTCGTTTAGTGAAAAACGAATGTTAAGTTTATTATAATTAAATAACGTTCGAGATAAAACGTTAATTATATTAAAGAATAGGTTAAATATTCGTTTTTCGTTTAGTAATTGTACTTATGAAACTCACTCAATTAATAGAGTATAGATAGTATTCAATAAACAAGTTTTGAATGGAACAGGTGATAAGAGAAAGCTCTTAGTCACCTAGTTCCTTTTTTCTGTTAAAATAAAATTAGATTTGAATAAAGAAGCAGGTGTGGAATTATGAGTGAAGGAAATGTAATAAAAGAAAAGAACTTGTTAGTTACGAAATCGACTCTCATACAGGAATTTAGGAATTTAGGTGTTAAAGAAGGAATGACCTTAATTGTTCATTCTTCGCTAAGTTTAATTGGTTGGGTATGTGGTGGCGCACCGACTGTAATTATGGCATTGCAAGAAGTTTTAACAGAAGAAGGAACTTTAGTTATGCCGACTCACACTGGTAATAATAGTGATCCAGCTGATTGGGGGAATCCTCCAGTACCAAAAGAATGGTGGCAACCAATTAGAGATGAAATGCCAGGTTTTATGCCTGAAGTGACACCAACATTTTTCATGGGGGCAATTCCTGAAAGCTTTAGAAAATTTCCGAATGTATTAAGAAGCCATCATCCAACTGTTTCTTTCGCAGCATGGGGGAAATATGCAAACTACATAACAGAAAAGCACCCTTTAACAAAAGAGCTAGGGTACGAATCGCCGCTCGGAAAAATATATAGATTAGACGGGCATGTACTCCTTTTAGGTGTTGGATATGATAGCAATACATCTATGCATCTAGCTGAAGAAGGAATCGAAAACTATCCTACAAAACAATCAGGAAGTGCTATAATAAAAGACGGAAAAAGAAAATGGGTCACGTATACTAGTCTTGCTTATCAAGAAGAATTGTTCGAAGCTATTGGGGAAGAATTTGAGGCGAGTTGCCATGAAGACATTATAAATGGGAACATCGGAAAAGCACCAAGTAAACTTATGAGACAAATCCCATTAGTAGACTTCACCCAGCAATACTTATTAAACAATAAAGGAGATTTATAAATATGTCATTTCAACATTGTGTAGACTGCAAAGAGCCAGTAACATTTAAAACAAAATTTAAATCCGTATTTTTCGGGTACAAGCCAATAACATGCCCAAAATGCGGAACCGTCCATGAAGTGGATGAAAGATATCGTTTTCTATTCTCCTTATATACGGTAGTTATTCCTATCATGCTTGTATACTTCGTTAGTGCTGCGTGGATGATTGAATCAAGATTCCAACAAGTTTTATTAGTATTAATGTTTGGTATAGTCGGTGTGTTATTTGCAGCAAAAAAAATAAAATTTCATAAAGCAAAATTCCAACCAAAAGAACTAGAAGAATTAGAAAAGAAAAATAAAAAGTAAATACAAAAACCGTGAAGTGATTGCACTCCACGGTTTTTGTGTTTTTATGTATTGATTTACACTTGATTTAATGCCCATATTAAAAAGCCTGCAATAATAATTAACGAGAGGGCATGAAGAAATAATGTACCTAAAAAATCTTTTGCTTTTTCAAACATACTTAAACTTGACTCATATTTTACTCGGTGTAATCTTCTTCCTCTTGAATCCATTTTCTTCACTCCTAAAACGAACAAAAGGTTTATATGTTTATTATACAAAATATTCTAAAAAATAACAGGTCGAATTTTGCAAAATAGGCGTATATTTCATATATCGGATAATTTTACTTATTCTTTAATAAAATTTCAAAGAAAAAACTAGTCAATAGTTTATTGACTTTTTATTTTGTCTAGGTGTACTATTTAACTAGAACACTAAAACACTAATGTTAGAAATAGAGGTGTAAGTCACTATGTCATCTTTTCTTGGTTTAATGAAAAAAGAATGGATCTTACAAAGAAACTGGTTATTATACGGTTTACTTAGCATCATTGGAGTATTCATAGCAAGTTCATCAATAGCATTCTTCATGGGAAACGAAAATATCGCTATGGCACCAGTAGTTATCGTTTTATCATTTCTGATATTTTACAGCCCTCTTTTTTTACTAATTAGTTTGAACATGGAGGGGAAAAGCAATTTATGGCTTCATACGCCACAATCAAGCTTTAAACTATTAAGTAGCAAATTGGTTACGGCTTTTTATATGCATATTGCTTTAACACTTGTTGTTGGAACTATTTTATTTCTAATCAATAACTCATTACAGGATTCAGTAGGCAACGTTGCATCAAGTAATTTATTGTTAATGGATATTGCTATATTTGTGTTGGTTGTTATTTTCATATCGTTTTATTTCGGATTATATGTCGTTCTGTATTGGACATTAAATGCTAGCCTAAAAAGCATAAAGAAAATACAAAAATTTAGAGTACCGTTAATGCTCGTAATCATTATCGGAGTGAATACGTTGCTAAGTGCGTTTAAAAATGTGCCACTTTATCAAAAAATAATGAATTTTGGAGTGATTAAACATACTCCTGATGGTATGGGGAATTTGCAGTTTGATGGAGGGGATACTCAAGTTTATTTAGGAGGAGATTTCATTTCTTTAGGAGGTATCTTTTTGATACTTCTCTTTATAACCTCTGTGTTATTGGTATCATCTTGGCTACTAGAAAAGGTGGTGGAAGCGTGACAAAATATGAAGCGGATAAACCAATATACTTACAAATCATTGATAAATTAGCAAAACAAATTGTACGTGGAGAAATAAAACCAGGCGATAAATTACCTTCTGTACGCGAAATGGCCATTAAATCAGGAGTAAATCCAAATACGATTCAGCGCACGTATAGTGAGATGGAAAGGATGGATATGGTGGAAACAAAGAGGGGGCAAGGAACATTTGTAGTAGAAAGAGAATCGGTTGTAGAACAATTGAAAAGTAGTATGAAAGAAAAAGTAGTAGAAACATTTATTAAGAATATGCGTGAAATTGGAATAGATGACGAGCAAGTAGTAAAGAGTGTACAAAAATATTTGCAAGAAGGGGGACGATTTGATGATTAGTTTAGAGCATGTCACGAAGCAATACGGAAAAGGTTATGCAGTAAAAGATGGCAACATTAGATTCGAAACGGGAAAAATAACCGGTTTACTAGGACCTAATGGAAGCGGTAAGTCTACTACTTTAAAGATGATCGCTGGCTTAGTAAGACCGGATAAAGGAATGATTACCGTTAATGGAGAAAAAGCAACACGAAAGATTGCATCAGACGTTGCTTATTTGTCAGAGCTCGATTTTTACTATGATACATTTACCGTAAAAGACATGATTGAATTTTATGAATCACAGTTTCCGGACTTTCGGCTAGAAAAGGCAAGTGAATTGTTACAGTTTATGAAGTTAGAGCCTGAGAAGAAACTTAAACACCTTTCGAAAGGAAACCGCGGCAGGTTAAAGTTAGTTTTAGCTTTAGCGCGCGAAGCAAAATACATTTTGTTAGATGAGCCTTTTTCGGGTTTAGATCCGATGGTGCGAAATTCTATTGTAGAGAGCTTATTAGCTTATATAGATTTTGGAAAACAAACGGTCGTCATTGCAACACATGAAATTGATGAAATTGAATCACTATTAGATGACGTTGTCTTGATAAAAGATGGAGTTTACTTTGATAAACAAAATGTTGAACAGCTTCGTGAAGAGCAAGGTATTTCTGTGAAAGAGTGGATGATTCGTAAATTAGCAGACTAAGGGGGAAGAAATGTGCTAATAGGTCTTTTGCAAAAAGAATGGAAAATGTCTAAACCGAAGTTATATCAAGCCCTTATGATAGTGATCGGGCTCTGGATAATTAGTATAGGAATAGCGAAATACTTTAATGAAGTAGAGATAACGTTTGCTGTTCTATCTTTAATAATTGGTGCTCATTTTGTCATAATGTCTGTACATTTAATCAACAATTTAGTTACAGAGTCCAAATCTCATTTGTGGTTGCATAATCCGAGTTCCATGTACCTTTTACTTGGAAGTAAATTTATCTTGGGGTTATTCTTTACTTTAATAACAATCGTATGTACTTCGGTTCTTTTTTTAATAAACTTCCAAATATTTGGTGATGATCTTCAAAGTAGTGTGTTGGATTTTATGAAATTTATTGGGGGCATCGTATTAAATTCCGTTTATTTTAGTGTTTGGGCTGTTTTTGTATGGGCGTGTATTCAATGTTTAACACGAAGAGGGCTAGAATCTTTACGAAATAATATTGGTTTTGCGTTTTTAATTGTTGGCTTACTTTTTTCACATATTTATATAAGTACAACGGCATTTTTTCAAGACTACTTAGCTTCTTTTATCCCTAGTCCATTTACAACGTTTCATGTTTTTTATAGTAATGATGAAGAGGGTATTCTTTTTCAAACTGGGACAATGAGTATGTCTTTAGGTATTATTTTATTTTTCGGGTTTGTATGTGTAGTAGTTTTTTATGCAACGTGTTGGATGTTAGAAAATAAACGAAATGGTTAGAGAGGATGGAGGACGTGGAGAAAACAGCAGTTAAATTAGTAAACGTATGTAAAGTGATTAACGGAAAAGAAATCATAAGTAATGTTTCATATGAAGTTTACGAAGGGGAAGTATTCGGGTTTTTAGGTCCAAATGGGGCAGGTAAAACGACAACCATCCGTATGATCGTAGGTCTAATAAGTATTACATCAGGAGATATTTTTATCGATGGAACAAGCGTTAAAAGTAATTATGAAAAGGCGATACGACAAGTTGGAGCGATAGTAGAAAATCCTGAGATGTATAAGTTTTTAACTGGCTACCAAAATTTAATGCAATATAAACGAATGATACCTGGTGTAACGCATGAAAGATTGAATGAGGTTATTGAATTAGTTGGCTTGACTGATAGAATTCACGAAAAAGTGAACACGTATTCGTTAGGGATGAGACAAAGATTAGGAATTGCGCAAGCGTTACTTCATAAGCCGAAAGTACTTATACTAGATGAGCCGACGAACGGTCTTGATCCAGCAGGTATTCGTGAAATAAGAGATTATTTGCGTAACTTAGCTCAGAATGAACAAATGGCCATTATTGTTTCTAGTCATCTATTGTCTGAGATGGAATTAATGTGTGATCGCGTTGGGATTATTCAAAAGGGTGAGTTAATTGATATTCAAAGTATTCATGATTTTGTAAAAGAGGAGCAGTCAACTTTTCACATAAAGGTTAATCCTTTGGAAGTTGCATCAGAGGTTTTAAAGGAATTAGCAATAGAATGTACAGAAAAAGATGGTTTATTACACGTTTTAGTAGAAAAAGAGGACGTACCATCTCTTATTCGAAAACTTTTAGAGAAAGATGTACTCATCTATGAAGTGAAAGAAGTAGCCAAGACACTGGAAGATAAGTTTTTAGAAAAAACGGCATTTGTGAAAGGGGTGTAAGAGTTGTTGCTTAATTTAGTACAAAACGAAGTAATTAAATGGATAAAAAGAACAAGTTTTTACGTCATGTCAGGAATATTAGTATTATTGTCAGTTGTGAGCATTATTTTTATATTTATGATGGATAATGGCACACCTCAAGAACGTAATGGCTGGGCAACAAGTGATTGGCGTCAAGCATTAGAAAAGGAAAATGAGTCTTTAAGAGAAACTCTGTCAGCTGATATGCAATTTGGGCATGTGAATTATATGGAAAAACAACTAGCGCTTAATGAATATAGACTAGCAAATGACCTTGAGCCAAATAATGAAAATTCCGTTTGGACTTATATGGATTCAAATATTGGGTTAACGAGCGTTGTTACATTGTTTGTCATTATTATTGCAGGTGGTATTGTTGCGAGTGAATTTACGTGGGGGACAATTAAACTATTGATGATTCGCCCCATAAGTAGAGGGAAGATTTTACTCTCGAAGTATATGACTGTGTTAATATTTGGTTTGATTTTTTACGTTTTATTATTTGGTACTTCCTATATTGTAGGAGCAATAGGATTTGGATTTGCCAATCATCCAGAATTACTATATATAAATGGAACGGTCTATGCACTTTCATCATTCGTCTCCATTTTGTTTAAAATTTTGCTAAGTAGTTTTTCTGTCTTAATGTTTGCAACGTTTGCCTTTATGATCTCGACCGTATTCCGTAACAATTCTTTAGCTATTGGACTTTCCTTGTTTTTACTATTTACAGGAACACAAATTACACAGTTAGTAGGAACGAAATATGAATGGGCTAAATTTTCACCTTTCGCAAACATTCATTTTGATGCTTACTTTCATAGCTTCCCGATAGTAGAAGGTACAACACTAACATTCTCCATCATCATGTTTCTTTTATACTTCGGCGTGTTTATGTTTATCAGCTTCCTAACATTCAAAAAACGAGACATAGCGGCATAATATAAAAGAATTATTTCGTAAATATTGTGCTTTAGGCGTTTTAAAAAGTTACAATTAAGGAATTTTCCTTGGTTGTAACTTTTTTTCGTGAAAAATTAAACCTTTTTCATAGCAACATCGTTTTTACAATGTGTCGATACAAATCAAGATAAAAAGGTGAGATGAAAAGATGATTCGAATAAAAGGACTTTCTCATGAATTTGTTATTGGGAAACGAAACAATAAACAAACGGTTCCTGTTTTACATAATATTAATCTTTCTATTTATGAAGGAGAAATTGTGTCTGTTGTCGGAAAAAGTGGATCAGGAAAATCTACTTTATTAAACTTAATTAGCGGATTTATGAAACCGACAGAAGGAACAATCGAAATTGCCGGAACTGATGTTACTAGTTTTTCTGAGGCGAAATGGGCGAACTTTCGTTTAGAAAATATCGGTTTTATCTTTCAAAGCTTTCAACTTATCCCAAGTATGACCGCATTTCAAAATGTCGAATTACCTTTAAAATTAAAAGGGATGGAAGAAAAATTACGTAAGAAAAATGTTGAAGAAGTGTTAGAGAAGGTTGGTTTGTTAGATCACCAAGATTTCTATCCTAGTGAACTATCAGGTGGACAACAACAGCGTGTTGGTATCGCAAGAGCTCTAATAACAAAACCAAATCTAATTTTAGCAGATGAGCCCACAGGGAGTTTAGACAGTGATACGGAACAAGAATTTCTTTCCTTTATAAGAGAATTAAATAAAGAAGAAGGAATAACGTTTGTCATCATTACACATGACCATGATGTAGCTAAAGTGGCACATCGTACAATTGAAATTCAAAAAGGAACACTTGTAGAAAGAGGAGAACTTTATGAAGTTAAAAGATAAGTTTATATTTGTTCGTGATAATATGAAAAAAAATCGAAGTCGTGTATTTATGACCATTTTGGCGACGGCGATGGGTTGTGCTTTTTTAATGGTGCTAGCTTCTGTTGGATTTGGTTTACAAAAGACAATTGTTCAAGATATTACCGAAAGTAGAGTTGTAACAGAAGTAGAAGTGTACGGAAAGGACAAAGAATTACACCTAGATAAATCGAGCGAACTAACAGATAAAGATGTAGAGTATTTCGAGTCGTTGGAAAATGTTAAGACGGTTGTTAGAAGAAAGAGCTTAGAAAACTACGAATCTTATTACCGTTTTGGAGACTATCGTGGTCATGCAGGTACGAGAGTAGTACATTATCCATCCGAAATTACATCCGATTTTTCGTTGTCGGAAGGGCGGATGCCTGAAGCCCCAAATGAGGTAGTGGTGGGCTTTCATACAGGGATGAATTTTTGGTTAGATGGTGATGCTGCAACAGGTGATTCAGAAAAAGATCAATATAAAGGCAACTTATTAAATGAAGAAATTACAATTTTTGTAGCGCAAAATTTTGATGGTGAAAGAAAAGAGAAAGAATTTACGTTAAAAGTGGTTGGAATTGCTGAAGCTCCGTCTAAAGAGTGGATGACGGAAGGCTTCGTAAATATTTCGGATGAAATGCTATCCGAAATAGAAGCATTTACAGGTACTGCGCTTGGAAGATATATTGACGAAGGATTGCCAAAAGATTTACAGAATGAGATCAAAAATGCCTCTTCCAGTTATACGTACATTGGAGTCTTTACCCAAAATATGGAGCAAGTTCAAGGTGTTTTGGATGTGTTAAAAGACAAAGGCTATTATGTATGGTCCCCGATTCAGGAGTTGAAAGAAATTAATTTAGTTTTTTCCATTATGAAAATCGGTTTGCTGTTTGTGGGAACGATAGCGGTACTGATTGCTTCGATCGGAATTTTTAATACGATGTCTATGGCTGTTACGGAACGTACGCAAGATATTGGGATTATAAAAGCAATTGGAGGAAATCCGAGTACAATTAAAAGCTTATTTTTAATGGAAAGTGCCTATATTGGAATTATTGGTGCTTTTATTGGAACTGTTGCTGCGTATGTGATTAGTTTTTCTGTTAACTTAGCGGTTCCTTTTGTACTACAAGGATTTTTTGGTGAAGAGATTCATCGAGAAATTAAACTTTCCTATATTCCTTGGACACTTACGCTAATTAGTGTAAGCATAAGTACAATTGTTGCTATTTTATCAGGATTAAAACCAGCAAGTAAAGCTACAAAAATTGATGTATTAAAAGCTTTAAGAAGAGATATTTAACTGAATTGACGAAATGCTACTTTCTTAATATTAGAAAGTAGCATTTTTTTTGGTTGAATATACCAGGTTGCCTTTCTTCCAAAAGACAATATAATGGAAGTTGGTGATGATATGAAACTATTAAATATATCGTATAAAAAACGCGGACGAATAGTAGGATATTTTGATAAATTTCCAAACTCTCCAGTTCTTTTTGCTCCAATTAAAGACTATCATTTTACATATAGAGTAAACTGGGACAGTCAAGACCCAATAGTAGAAAAAGTCGACTTGGTTAAAATGGAGCTACTATTAAATCAATACTTAGAACAAGAACACGAATACATCACAAGAGAATCTCAAAAACAAATTCGACAAAACTCGGGCGGTGCCTGTAACTATTTTGTAACAAAATAGGGTGTTTTTTTATTGAAACGAAATGATACACTTATCGTCTAAGATAGTGTTTAGTGTTTATAGAGATAGAGAATATTGCAACTAGGGGATGACGTTATTGAATAAAGAAGTGGATGGAAGGTTAATTAAGCAAAAGGTAGCAATCTTATCACTATTAACAATAATAATGTTAGCGTTGCTAGCGTTGAATAATAATATGACGTTTGCGCTAATGAAAAATGAAGTGTTTAAACCTCTTATTGTGCAAGCGAAAACTAAATTAGGTCATCAAGAAAATGTAAAAATAGCATTACCTGATGAAATAGATGTTGAGAAACCTATACAAACGGAAGAACCTATAAATAAGGTGCAAACACCAATTAAAGAACAAGAAAAACCAGAAACTAGTGGAGAAAAAGAGAAAAGTGAAGAGGAAAAGGAAAAGACACCTCCTCCAATAAAGAAAGAAACACCACAGGATGGTGTGGTGGTATATTTAACATTTGATGATGGCCCAACGAAAGCAACAGATCATTTAATTACGATTTTAGCAGATTACAATGCTATTGCTACGTTCTTTATGTTAGAACCACAAGTTCAAGAATTTCCACAAGTTGTTCAAAGAATGACAGAAGAAGGTCACGCTCTTGCTTTACACGGTGTTACACATAGTAGACAACTATTCTATGCATCTTCTAATTCTGTTGTTGGAGAAATGAGAAAAACGCAAGATGCCGTTGAACACTATACGGGTATTCGTACAAACTTAATTCGCACACCATTTGGTTCTGCCCCTCATATGACACCAGCCTACAAAAAAGCTGTAGTTGAAGCAGGTTTTTTAATGTGGGATTGGAATGTAGATAGTAGAGATTGGGCTTTCCGAGGACCAGAATACATTGCTTATACATTGCAACAAGTAGACGAAGTAATTGCAAAGGGAGAAAACCCAGTCATTTTATTACATGACTTTGAATCAACCGTACAACATATCACTATTCTGCTAGACGAATTAGTAAAAAGAGGCGTAGATTTTCAACCGCTGACGGAAGAAATGACACCTATTCACCTTAAGTGATAAATACTTGAGTCCGTTTCATAAATTGTATGACTACTAAACGAAAAACGAATAATTGCATCGTATTCTGTATTTATACACTTAATAAACAAACATATTATTTTGTATATAACTAAAATATTCGTTTCTCATTAAACGAACCGTAATTTACCGTAATTTATGAAATTGGTTCACTTGTTAAAAAATGCTGACCGATTATGTATATTACCAGTTTCATAACTGGAATATCCACATAATTGGCCAGCATTTTTATGTTGGTTTTAAAATCATTAATACAAAAATAATAATGGCTAAAACAGATGTAATCATAAAAAGGTTACTTGCTATTTTTAACTGTACTAATTGTTTAGGTGGTAGTTGCGTTGTAGCTCGGTTGCTTGGATGGAAAAGCCAATGTTGAAGTCTATTTACAGTTGGAGAAATGAATCCTATAACTAAAATAATAATTGAGATATACAGTAGAAGGGAGCAAATTAACCAAATTTGCAAAATAGATCCGTAGCTGCCAAATAGTACGAGTAAAATTCCTGTAATAACGGACAAAGTTCCTCCTATTTTAGGGAACAACTCCAGTTTATGTAACAAAATTACATTATGGCGTAAATCGGATAATGTTTGTTGTTTTCTTAATAAAATATTCCCAAAAAGAAAAGGTCCTAATCCAAAAATCGAAAAGAGTACATGTGCTAATATTAGCCATTCCAAACACTATCCCTCCTATTCTTTTTTTCAATATATGTAAGTAAAATCGCAATCATGTGTAAATAACGAATAAAAAACGTACAAAAAACTCCAAACAAGAATGGAGTTTCTGATTAGATACAATAATTTTACAAAAAAAGAAAATAATGAAGTATTTTAGCGAATGATTCATAAAGGTAGTAGACAAATGAAATAGAATTATTAGATTAAGAATGGAAATTTGAATATCCTCATATTATAAAAAGTCGGGAGGGATGATCGATGACAAAACAGGAAGATCAATATGGAAAGATGAATAAGTATGCGAATGAAATTGTTCAGCTGCTCGTAAAGGATGGAAAAGCAATGGATGAGAAAGTTTTAGCCATGACATTAGAAAACATAGCTAGAGCGATGGTGGATATTACAAACGCGCAACTTAAAAACAAAGTAGCAGACGGCCCAACGACACAAGCGGCACTTAGTAAAATGAAAATTGCACACAACTGTCTAAACAAAATAAAAGAACAAAAAGAAGAAATGAAAGTTTAAATAGAGGAGCCAGGCTAACTATAATGCCTGGCTCTCCCTTTATTTCTTTATTTCTTTTTCATTTTTGTTCCTTCCGTTTCTTGAGCAAATACAGCATCTTGCTTTGACACTGTTGGATTGGCAATTTCTTTGCTCACCTTGTTTTGTTTTCCTTTTTTAGCCATGAACAATCAACCTCCTTTCATTAACTTACTCTCAATAAAAGAAGCGCAAATTGCATTAAACTCTTTTGCAAACTTTGTTGGCACTTGATGCTTTGCTTTGGATACGTACACAACATCTGTATCGTTGTGTAACGCCTTAAATTCTTTTTGATAATGATGAACATAGTAATCCTTTTGACCGTAAACAAGTAAGATTGAAACATTAATATTTCTTAGCTTGCTTGTACAGTCGTATTTTACCCCTTCGTTATACATTTGATGTAAAGTGGAAGCCTTCGTTTTCTTTATGTATTGTTCTAGTTCTCGTCCAAATTCTTTACTGTGTGCATGAGCATTTCCGATTACTTTAGCAATTAAAGAAATGCCGTTTAATTTTGTGGCAACAATTCCTAACATAAATTCAGCAAACAATAAAACCGAATTGACTTTTGGAAATGCACCTACTAATATTAGACCAACTGTTCTGTTTGGATAGTTATGTGCAAATTCTAAAGCGATAGAACCACCATTAGAATATCCACACAAAACAGCACTATCAATTTTTAAACCATCTAACACATCTGCTAAATCTTGTGCTAGTAAAGAAAAGCTTATCGGTTTACTATCTAAACCACTTTTCCCATTTCCTCTTAAATCAACTAATAAAATTCTAAATTTTTTTGAAAGATCTATTTGTTGCTTAAAAGTCACTAAACCCATACCAGGTGGATGAATAAACAACAGTGTAACAGGACCACTTCCATACATATGATAATGAATCGGAATGCTGTCCCTTGTTCTTACATATGGCACAAGTAACACCTCATTTTAAGTAGTATTACTGTTTCTACTTCCTACATAAAGAATTATTCTTCTCATAATTAGCCCAGCAACTATTCCTGGAATGACAAAAATCATCGGAGTGAAAATGGGCCCAACATTCAAACCGAATATCTTTACTTTAGCTGATAACATTAGGCCTACTGTTACAAAATAGGCGCAGCTAACAAAAGGTAAAAACTGATAAGAGTCGTGATTACCTCCTGCATCCTTGTACGCATCCCACATCGCGAAGAAATACAAACAAGGGTAAAACATAAGCCATAAGTAATTTATGGAATTGAACGCTGCTTGTATTTCTCCATTAAAGCTTAGTAAAATTGCCGTATTAAAATTAGCTTGTACATTAATTAAAATCTCCAAAATGATAAACGTAATCCCTTTAATATATTCCCTGTTTAACAACTGTCCGAATCCGGGTAAGGCAATGCTCCATAAAAGCCTTTCCATCGGTTTATTCATCATACCACCAACCATAAAGGTTCCTTACAAACAGAGGAATGTTATAAAGGTATTCTTTCGAACTAAGAATAATTAGGGAATTGTTTTTATAATAATAACAGGGCTTTAAATAGTTCACTGTATACTCCTCCAACACTTATCTACTGTTAGATTGACCTACTTGTACATAAAATATGACAAACAAAGTTAGAAATAAGTTAAGTTCGTTTCATAATGTATGATTACTTAACGAAAAACGATTTATTATTTCGAATTTAAAAATTTAATAACAACTCAATATTCGAAAATTCAATGTAATTTTATAAAGAAATAATCGTTTTTCACTAAGCGAACCAACTTATTAATTTGATTCTTAACATTTCAAGAATTAATAATAGCTTGTCCATAAAAAGCAATATTCGAAAGCATACTATAAATAATAGTTCTACTTAATTAGGAAAAAAATTCACAACTTGTGTTTTTAGAGATATTGTGCTGATTCGAATTATTCATTTGTGAAAAAGGATACAAAGAGGTGCCTTAGCTTGTTTGGGCCAGACACCTATTAACTAATAATGGTTTAGTATAAGAATGCGGAGCCGATGATTACTAACAAAATAAATAAAATAATGTAAAGTGTGTATCCTGTTGATGGACAATCAGGTGTTGGTGTTGGATGATGTTTACTCATGCTCGCAGCTCCTTTCAAAGATAAGATACTAATACAATATGTGTATTTCACCTAACTGGTATAGGCAATAGCCTATAAAAAGTGAATATATACTAGTTTGTTTTAATTAAAAAGCTATTAAAGGTTAGTGTTGATAATTAAATACTATCACCTGTTGATTTCCGTGCAAGGCTGAGACTTTTGCGGGAGAAGCGGGGAGCGGGAGACCCCACAGGCGCTAGCGACGAGAAGTAGGTTTTTTCACGACAGTGAAAATAACCTTCCTATTTACCGCCCGCGGAAAGCGAAGCCTTGCACGGAAATCAACAGCCAACTTTAACGCAGTAAATTAAAAAGTAATGAAAACTAGAGGAAAGCTTATCATTGCTACAAAGCTTCGATAAATTCTCTCCTTTATGTCATAGGACAATTCTTACGTTTCATACAACGTAATAGTGACGATTTTTATAACGAAGATTTATAAAAGGAGGGAGTACGTCCTATGATTAAACGAATAAATAAATTGCAAATTGATCTTCCAAGACCAAAAAATCCTGATCCAAATGGTGCAGCGGCTGTTCAAGAACTGTTAGGCGGGAAATTCGGGGAAATGTCTACATTGAACAATTACATGTTTCAATCATTCAACTTCCGTAATAAAAGAAAGTTGAAGCCTTTTTACGATTTAGTAGCAAGCATTACAGCTGAAGAATTTGGGCATGTTGAACTAGTGTCCAACACAATAAACTTAATGTTAGAAGGAACAACAAGGTATGCTCCGCCAGACGCTACACCACTCGGAAATACAAAGGATTTACGAAATTCATACCATTATATTGTGAATGCCCAAACATCACTACCTGGTGATTCAATGGGAAGACCGTGGACAGGAGATAATGTATTCAATAGTGGTAACTTAATATTAGATCTTCTTCACAACTTTTTCTTAGAATGTGGTGCACGAACACACAAAATGCGTGTTTATGAAATGACGGACAATCCAGTAGCCAGAGAATTGATTGGCTACCTGTTAGTGCGTGGTGGAGTTCACGTTGTTGCGTATGCGAAAGCTTTAGAAATCGCAACCGGTGCAGATGTGACAAAAATGGTGCCGATTCCGAATTTAGCTAATAGTGCTTTTGAAACAACTAGAAAGTTTGAAGCTGAAGGAGTACATCGTAAACTATATACATTTAGTGAAAATGATTATAAAGACGTAGCGTTAATTTGGAAAGGTAGTCATCCAGAAGATGGAGGGAAGTTAGAAGTTATTCAAGGTACTCCACAAGGAGGGCCAATTCCAGACTTAGAAGACTTACCGGAAGAGTTTGCACCAGGTATCTCACGTGAAGACTTCTTAGAAATTGCTAAAAGGTTACAAAGACAAGCGGGAATTTAAAATGTATAAAAACGGGAGTCAGCCCAATTGCTGGCTCTTTTTCTATTTATAGGTTTTATACCCATTATTTCACCAATTATTTATGGAGTTGAAAGTGCTATCATTAACTTGTAAGTTAATTGTCAGTCAACGTATAAAATACCAAAGTAGTAGATAGATTGAAAAATCTGCTCAACAAAGGGGAATTCCTAACATATGAAAAAAACCATTATTGCAGGTACATTTGTCGCAACGTTATTGTTCTCATCACATGCAATGGCAGCAGATTATACAGTTAAATCAGGTGATTCTCTATGGAAAATTGCGAATGACAACCAAGTGACAGTAAATGATATTAGAAACTGGAACAACTTAACGAACGATATAATATTTCCTGGGCAAACTTTAAAAGTAAGTGCTCAAGCTTCTACAACAACATACCGCGTTGTTTCAGGCGATTCTTTGTCGGTTATTGCAAGAAAGTATAATACTACTACCCAAAACTTATTAAACATAAACCCTACCATTCAAAATGCTAATCAAATTTTCGTAGGACAAGTGTTGAATGTACCTTCTACAGGTTCAAACACTGTAAGTACTCCAACTGCGACTACCACATATACAATTCGTAGTGGTGATTCACTATCAGTAGTTGCTCAAAGACATGGTGTAACATATACAGCATTATTAGCTGCAAACTCATCTATAACAGATCCAAATCGCATTTTTGTAGGACAAGTTATTAATATACCATCAGGTGGTGGACAAGTTGCTCCTGTTGTTGCAACACCTACTTGGGAGCAAAGAGCAGATGCTGTTATTAATGCAGGGAGAAAATATCTAGGTGCAACGTATTTATACGGTGCAGCAACGACGAGAACAGATGCTTTTGATTGCTCTTCGTATACAGTAAGAGTTTTTAGTGAGATTGGTATAAATTTACCAAGAACATCTGGCCAACAAGCGAATGTTGGAACAGAAATTCCTCTTTCACAAGTAAGAAAAGGTGACTTAGTGTTCTTTGACACGAGTGGAAACGGAGTAATTAATCACGTATCTATTATCGTAGATCAGAATACTTTATTACACTCTGCATCATCTACAGGAGTTGCATTTGCAAACTATAACACGTATTGGAAACCACGTGCAGTAAAAGCTGTCCGCGTTATTCAATAAGTTTTAACAAAAAGTTAATACTTTCTTTATAATAGCCTTACAATTACGATGTATTATGTGATTGTAAGGCTATTTTGTTATCTTACCCCCTTTAACAAATAGTATAAATATATGTAAACCTAAGCAGACAGCGTATTTTAAGCTGTCTGCATTTTTAGTTTTCCGTCTTAAGTATGAGTATCTTTCGAGTAAAAGTAGGAAATAAATGGAGGTGTAAGATGTAGAAAAGTTACTACTTCAAGCGGTTAAAGAAAAAAGGAGAAAATCGTACACTTACATTGTAAGCAAAACAAATAAGCCAAACTTAAAATAGATGGAGGGATGAACATGTTAGCCATTTTCTTCAAGAGAAAGTCATCCAAACAACAACCAAAACGTATGGAAGCCTCAATGGATGAAGTAAGAAGAGAAATATATCTAAAATACTTTTACACAAATAAGTTTTAATGAATTCACTTATATATGTAAAACAGAATTTAGTGAATTTAAAGCCTTGTCGGATATGTAGCCGCTTTCCGCGGGGGAGGCTCACCAGCCTGCCCACTCCCACAGGAGTCGGCTACATATCCGACACTTTTTTTGATTTATATAAATTTTAATATCACTAATAATCTTCTGACAACTCTTATTATCTAAACTTAATTTCCGCTAATCTCTTACAATTTTTTGAAATAAAATGGTATAATACGTTAAGATAATGAAATGAAAAAGATGAGCCATATGAGGTGAATAAGTTGTTAGATAACATCGAAGTACAAAAGGTCTTATTAGGTGAAAAGCAATTATTTTCTAAAGTTGTGGAAACATTTGAGCAAGATATATATATGTTTGTAAAGGCATTTAACATAGAAGAAGAAATTGTCATTTCTTTAGTAAAAGATAGTTTCATATATACATATAATCATCTGCATTTTTATAAAGAAACAGAAGTCTTTTCTGAATGGTTTGCAACTACAATATTTTCTTATTTATTTAAAGAATTAGAAAGACATTTCACTGACAAAGAGGCACCAATACAAAATGCTACATACAAGGAAACATTCGTCTTCTTATTACACGATTTACTCCAGGTTGGAATATACACAATTAGTAAGGTGTTAAATAATTCGGTACAGGATGTAGAAAAAGAATTAGTTCATGCACACAAACATTTTTTCAAAGAAGAATTAGAAGAAAGAATGGAAAAAGAAGGATGTTTGTCAGCTCTAGAACTATTTCAATATGTCAAAAACACAATAGAGGGTTCATCAAAAATAAAAGTGGAA
Organism: Bacillus sp. FJAT-45066; assembly: GCF_002335755.1. Lineage (NCBI taxonomy): Bacteria > Bacillati > Bacillota > Bacilli > Caryophanales > Bacillaceae > Bacillus > Bacillus sp. FJAT-45066. The sequence goes on along the minus strand of NZ_NISQ01000001.1, from coordinate 1,745,780 downwards.
GACCACTTGGAATTTTGTCCAAGCTGTAGAGAGTCTGTCTTTTCAATGAAATCGTTAAAAGCAACAAAGTTAAAAATCTGGCGACATCAGCAGTTAGAGGCAGATATTTCTCAAATCATTATAGACGAACTTATACCATACAAAAAGAAGAAACGATCATGGAAATATCAATATTTAGCAGCCGCTTCCGTTGTTGCACTCTTCTCCATCTTTATGTTTGTCGTACCAAACGTTGTCACGTGGGTATCAGCGGCTTCCAATTATGTTAAGTATGGGCAATTTTATAATGTTTGGGGATCTGGTACGTATGCAGTAGAAGACAGAAATATTAAATTGGAAGTGTTACATGTAGAAGTTTCTCCAAAATTTCTGTATGTACATTACGATGTTGATAATGAAACAAAAGAAAAATTTTTTGAACAAGAAAATTATTTTGGTTCCCTTATACAACCTTGGGGAAATAGTACTTTTCAAATGAAAACAAAAGATAATAAAACATATAATTTAGGCGTCTCGGATATGCCACCATTAAAAGATGGAGAAAATGTTATAATTCTATCTTTTAATTCTACAGATGTAATCCCAGATTCTTTTGATTTAAAACTAAATGTTCGAGAAATTGCTCATACTCAAGGAAATTGGGAACTAATCATTCCAATACAATATGCGCCTTTTAAGAATGACATTGAAATAGTTGATATTAACTTAAAAGAAACCTTTGCAGATAGTACTGAGTTATCGATTGAACAGATAATTAAAACACCTCTTGGAAGTGTCATAGAGTACAAGGTGAACTTAACTGATGAAGAAGTTAATAGAATTATGGATTCATTGTCTGAAGAGGCAAAAAGTAATGGTTATGATTCTAGTTATTTGAAAAATGATGTTAATCCGATGTTAACGATTGAAAGTGCCGACAACTTTCATCTAATTCCTATACATATTTATGACAACTACAGACATAATAACCCGGCACTTGAAACAACAACACAAAAAGCAGCATATAGCCAATTCTATTACGATCCAGATGAGTTACAAGCTTTATATGAGAAGGGCGAATATAATCCAAGAGATTCAATTGTGAAGGGAAGACTTACTAAAGAAGATACAATGTATATGGTATTAAGTGGTTTTCAATACCATGTCCCAATAGAATTTTCCATTCCAATTAAATTAGAAGAAGTAGATAATATGCCTTTGAATTTAGAAGTAAACGGCGACGTTTTTGAAACGATTACTATTAAGAAAATAACGTTAGAAAACGACCACCACAATCCAGAACGCTTTGAAATTACAATGAAAGGTTCTAGCCATAATAAACAAGTGAAAAATATTTATCATTGGGGTATCCATGAAGCTGATGATAACTCTTATGAACAAAGATATATCAATTATGAGTACGGAAACGAATATAATAACCCATACGAAGATGATGAGGTTGGTTTTCAGTTCTTAGTCTATATTGATGACAACACGCCAGAAGAAGCTGTTGTAAGAACTCACGGAGCCACAAGGATCATTCGCCTAGAAGAACCGTTACGAATACCGTTACATATTAACGAGTAAAATGAAACTAAAGGTGTCCTATTCACAAGTAGGACACTTTTTAATTTTCTGTTATTACTTACAATATTTTGAAAGAAAATGGTATGATAAATGAAAGAATTAATAGTAAGATGAAGTATTAGAGGTGAAATAATTGTTAGATAACATCGAAGTACAAAAAATCTTATTAGGTGAAAAGCAATTGTTTTCTAAAGTTGCTGAAGCATTTGAACAAGACTTATATGTATTTGTAAAGACATTTCACATAAACGAAGAAACAGCTATTACTTTAGTGAAAGATAGTTTCATATATACATATAATCAGTTACATAACTATAAAGAATCGGAAATATTTTCGGAGTGGTTTGCTACAACAAAGTTTGCTTACTTATTCAAAGTATTAGAGCAAAATATTAAAATGGAAGAAGCACCATTACTAAACGCTTCCTACAAAGAAACGTTCATATTCTTATTACACGAATTACTGCATGTTGGTAAATCAACTATTAGTAAAGCGTTAAACATTTCTAATCAAGATGTAGAATTAGCTTTAACTAACGCTAACAAATATTTTTATGTGGATGAGTTGACAGAAGGATTGCTGGCAGATGGTTGTTTATCAAGTGAAGAGTTACTTCAATACGTGGAGAAAATAAATGATGAGAAAATTAAATCAAAAGTAGAAGATCACTTAGAGTTTTGTCCAAGCTGTAGAGAATCAATCTTTTCTATGAAATCATTAAAAAAGGTAAAATTAAAAGCTTGGCGAAACCAGCATTTAGATGTAGAGATTGCAGAAACTATAATGGAAGAACTAATTCCATATAAAAAGAAGAAACAATCATGGAGATATCAATATTTAGCAGCACTTTCCGTTGTTGCACTTTTCTCCATCTTTATGTTCGTCGTACCAAACGTTGTCACGTGGGTATCAGCTGCTTCCAACTATGTGAAGTATGGCCAATTTTATAATGTTTGGGGATCTGGTACGTATGCGGTAGAGGATAGTAATGTTAAATTTGAAGTTTTGCATGTAGAAGTCTCCCCTTTATTTTTGTATGTTCATTATGATGTAGATAAGGAAACGAAAGATAGATTTTATAGAAATGAAAATAACTATTATGTAAACCTTGTGCAACCATGGGGAGATAGTGTCTTCAGAATGAAAACAGAAGATGATATCAGGTACGACTTAGCAATTTCTAATATACCCATGTTAAATGATGGTGAAAATGTTCTAATTTTTTCTCTTGATTCTATTGAAAAAATTCCAGATGAATTTGAATTAGAAATAACAATTAGAGAAATAGCTCATAGACGAGGGTTATGGGATCTAACCATTCCTATAAAGTTTTCTCCATTTAAAGATAATATTGAAATTGTTAATATGGATGTAAAAGAAACATTTGCTAACAGTATAGAATTTTCCATTGAGCAATTTTTGAAAACCTCTCTTGGAAATATTATAGAATATAAAGTGAGCTTAACGGACGAAGAAGTAGATCGAATCACGGCATCCACAAGTGAAGAATCAAAACAACAATATGGTTTTGACTCAAATTATTTAAAATACAATGTGTATCCAATGGTATCCATACAAAGTAGTAATGATTTACATTTAATCCCTATTGATATAATAGAATACAACCGGAATTGGGTATATGGCCAACCTCAAAAGTCAGCTTTTAGCGATTATTATTATGATATGGAAGAATTGCGTGCATTATATGAGAATGGTGAGCATAATCGGCGAGAGTCTATTGTAAAGGGAAGATTAGATACAGATGAAACAACGTATATGGTACTACAAGGCTTTCAATACCATATACCTGTAGACATCTCCATTCCAATAAAGTTAGAAGAAGTGGAAGATTATCCACTAAACATTGAAGTGAATGGCGACGTTTTTGAAACTATTACGATTAAAAAAATTACAGTAGATAAAGAAGAATATAATCCCGAACGCTTTGATATTGTGATGAAAGGATCCAAACAAAGTAAATACGTTAAAAACATATATCATTGGAACATTATGGAGGTAGAAATAAGAGATGGTTGGCAGCAATATGTTAACTATACATATGGAGAGAATAATCATTCTTATGAATCAGAAACAGTTGGCTTCCATCTTCAAGTATTTATTGATGAAAATACACCAGAAGAAGTGGAAATAAAGTCAACTGGAATGCAACGTATAATCCACTTAGAAGAGCCATTAAAAATCTCACTTGGCAAAAAAGAATAAGTATTTAGTGTAAGTGTCCTATGTATTTTAGGGCACATTTATTTATTGTGAAATATAAATATTTCGAAAACATATATTGGAAGAGTGATATAATAAAAGTAAAGCTTTTCAAAAGAGGTGAAATGTATGATTTCTGAACCAGAAGTTCAAAAGATATTGGCTGGGGACAAAGAATTATTTATTAAACTAATAGCCCCTTACATAGAAAAAGCTTATTTTATAACAAAAGCCTGCCCACTAAACACTGAAAAAGTGGATGAAATAATATTATTAACCTTTACGAATACATATAACAGTTTGTCTGAAAAAAAGAACATAGTGAGCCTTGTTTTTAAGGAACATTTTAGATTACTGTCGAACAGCATCCAAACTAATTCCCCGCTGTTTCCGAATTTTTTAGAAACGTATATTTTTCTTCTATCTGAAATCCAACACTTTAGTACAGAAGAGATATCTCATATTGTTGGTATTACTAAGGACGAAGTGGATAGCAACTATCAATCCGCTTTAATGAATATTTGCGGGGAAGTATTACAAAATATAAAGACTACAGAATCCTGTATTCCAATCGATAGATTACTAGCATTTTCCGGTAACAATAATGATGAAACTATCGAAGACCATCTCGAATTTTGCCCTAACTGCCGTGAAAAGGTTAAGAAAATCAAAAGTATGAAGAAGAAGTATGTTGCAGCAATGAACGAAAGGGTAATAGAAGATAATTTCGTATCAAAATTAATGAATCAGTTGCCATCTCAAACGAATAAAAAACGATCTTGGAAAAAACAAGCCATTTTAGCTAGTATTGTCGTAGCTGTGTTTGCTTCCTTTATTTTTTTGTTACCAAACTTATCAAACTGGAAAACAGCGGTCACAAACTATGTAAAATACGGTGAATTCTATAATGCATGGGGAGAAGATACGTTTTCCGTTTCGGATGCTGGTTTTACATTTACCGTTAACAAAGTAGATGTATCGCCAGAATATCTTATTGTTCATTATTCTTTACTAGATGAATTAGGGGAAGAAAGAGAAGTAAGGGGTAACTTAGATCGGAAACCACAATATTGGGGGAAGATAATAGATGGCGAAAAAGAGCATTTCCTCGGTGCTGTTAATATACCTTATTTAGACAAATCAGAGAAAGTTCTTGTTTATTCATTAACAAAAGTGGAAGATATACCTCAAGCTTTTGACTTGCAGGTTGCAATTAGGGAAATAGAAAATGTTATTGGTAATTGGGATGTTACGGTTCCCGTATCGTACGCTCCTTTTAAAGATAATAGAGAGGTAGTCTTAATAGACGAGACATACAACGTTTTAGATATAGTCGAACTAAAGTTGAATGAACTAGTTTATACGCCAACTGGCATTTTGTTAGACTTAGAAATGGATATTACAGATAGTGAAGTAAAAAGGTTATTGGGAGAGAAAATAGAAAATGGGGAAGATTTACGAGAATCCGTTATCCGCAGAAACTTAGTGCTTCAATCATTTATTTCAATGGTAGATTACAATGGACGCGGATTACTGCCGGTTTATATGACAGAACAGGGCAATATAAACAGTACACAAAAACGCTTTACCTTTAGCCCATTTTTAGCGGACATTAGTGGAATTAATTTAAACTTCTGGGGATTTGAAGAAGCTAGTTCAGGCGTGACTATAGAGGATAAAATTAACAAAGATTCGGAGCTAAATATTCAAATAAACGAGATATACTATTCCACTCAACTAATTAAATCGCTTGAAATACCATTACGAGAAGTGGAAGACTTGGCGCTATATAAAACGATGTATGGTGAAACGTTAGAGACGTTAACTGTTCGCAAGTTGGAACCGAACGGTAATCACTCTAGAGGGAGTTATGAAATTATTGTTAAAGATGCAGGAGTAGATGAAAATGTTTTTTCTGCTTATACTAATTGGACCGTTACAAATAACGAAATGAATAGATGGTTTCATAGTACTAACAAGCTAGATTTTGATCCACTAAAAAATGACCCTGGAATATTTTTGCACATCGAGTTAATTATTGAAGAAAATATGCCAGAAGAAATCGTACTAACAAATGCCAATATAACAAGGGTAATTCATTTAAAAGAACCAATAAAAGTACCATTAAAAAATTACGGGTTTTAGGAGAGAGTAGTTTGAGTGATTCATATAAAGACAGTCTTTTAGAAGCTTACAATAATAAAGCCAGTGAACGTAACACAACTGAAGTCGAGGGATGGAAAGCTATCGAGCGAAATGAGTTTTTAGCCAAACTTAATAAAAAGGGAAAGCTACTTGAGATTGGAGCGGGACCTGGGCATGATGGCAAATTTTTTCTTGAACAAGGGCTAGAAGTTACATGTATTGATCTATCTCCTGAGATGGTTCAAAAGTGTACAGAAAAAGGGTTAAATGCAAAAGTAATGTCTTTTGATGAAATGAGCTTTGAAGATAATAGCTTTGATTATGTGTGGGCCTTAAACTGCTTACTCCACGTTCCGAAAAACGAATTAGATAAAGTGTTGAAAGAGATTAAGCGCGTTTTAAAACCAGGTGGATTATTGTACTACGGAGTATACGGTGGTAAAAATTCCGAGGGTGTTTGGGAAAATGACTTTTACGAACCAAAGAGATTTTTCTCGTTTTTTGGAAATGAAGAAATAGTGGAGTTTGTTGGAGAATACTTTGAACTTGTCTCGTTTAAGGGTATTCCAAAAGAAGTAATTGGAAATAGTGATTTAAACTTTCAATCTATGGTTTGGAAGAAGAAATACTAGTGTTTTCAATTTGCTTATAGTTTGTTAAAGTAAAGGAAAGTGATTATTTGAATTGAGGTAGATGCTATGAACTTTCAAAAGCTAACAGCAATCATCATCGGTGGCTTTCTAATAGGAATTTTTCTTGGAATTATTAACGTACAATTTAGTTTTTGGTACTTTGTATTTTTGCTGATCATTGCGTTTATTCTTTTTTCTTATAAAGACATTCAGTACATGTTTTTATCAAAGGATGTAAAAAAAATTGAGAAGTACTTAGAAAAGAAAAAGAAAGAGCCTTATTATGACTTTGTTTTAAAGCTAGCAAACAAAGATATGAAAGGCGCAAAAATAGCATTGGAAAACATCGAAGCTAAGTGGAAAAATAAAAAGAAAACAGCCGTATTCATTGCTAACTATTACTTACTTATGAAAAACTTTTATAGAGTAAAAGATGAGTTAGAGTATATTAGTCAACCTGAGTTTCGTCATTATTTCTTAACAGCAATTGCCATTCATGAAAAAGATCAAGAAGCATATGAAGACAACAAAAAGCATCTGAAGAAAGAGTGGATGATTTATAGCTTAGAAGCTGAGTATGCGAAAAAGCAAAAGAATCATCAATTAGCTGAAGACCTTCAACAAAAAGCGTTAGATTCGGTGAAAGGGTTGCAATATTACATCCTTTCTAAAGAGTATGAATAAGTATTTTATTAAATAGTAATAAGAATTTAACTTGTTTGCTAACATTAAAAGTTCCAGTGGGTGTTGTCGACTCCTGCGGGAGAGGGCAGACTGGTGAAACCCCACAGAGCCTATGGGCTCAAGGAGGCTCACCGCCTCCCCCGCGGAAAGCGACAACACCACGGGAACGTATTTAGAAACAAAATAATCGGTTGTCTAGAACTTACTTTCTAGACAACCCTTTTTAATTCTTGACATAGTAGCATAACCACCTTTACACTTAAGTTAGACAATAGTTATTAGAAAATTTTTATTTTTTTGGAGAGTTTAAAATGCTGACTGTAGACAATAGAATTGGCAAACATGCGATTATGTTAGCCTTAACAACAGATGAAAACGAAATGGTTCAAATTCCGAACAACTGGAAACGGTGCGTTGGGAAAGTAGGATCCATGGATTCACAAAAAGTAGTAGCAGCAATCGAAACAGCGGCAAAACGAGAAGGTATCATTCGGGCAGAAGGGTACCGAGAAACGCATGCTTTATATCATGCCATTATGGATGCATTAAGTGGCGTAACGAGAGGGCAAGTGCAACTCGGATCACTTATGCGTACAGTAGGTTTAAGGTTTTCTGTAGTGAGGGGTAATCCCTATGATGATGAGCAAGAAGGAGATTGGATTGCTGTAGCACTATACGGAACAATTGGTGCACCAGTAAGGGGATCTGAACATGAAACAATCGGTTTAGGAATTAATCACATTTGAGTGCCTGTCATAATATATGATTACTAGACGAAAAACGAACTATAAAACATAATACTTATTAAATTACCTTTTAACATAATTGCAAAAGAGTAATTAAGTTTATTCATAAAAGGTCGTTTATCAATAAACTAATTGTATCATAGTAACAACCAAATTAATAAGTAAACGCCCATAGTAGCTGATAAATAGGGGGCTGTACTTTTGAAAGACGAACCATTTTCGTCTTCTTAAAGTATGGCCTCCTTTTGTTTGCTCTTTAGTCGGATGAGAGGGGAAAGAAACATGATTACGTTAAACGGTAGTAATTTAACGTTAGAAATGTTAGGGAAAATTATTTTTCAGGAAGAAAAGGTAATGGCATGTAAAGAAGCACTACAAAGAGTAGCTGCAAGCCGAAATGCAGTCGAACAAATTGTAGAACAAGGAAAAATCGTTTATGGCATTAATACAGGTTTCGGTAAATTTAGTGATGTAAAAATTGATAAAAGTGAAACGGAAGTATTACAAAAACATCTAATTTACTCTCATGCATGTGGTGTAGGCGAACCATTTTCACCTCACATTAGCAAAGCAATGTTAGTTCTACGCGCAAATGCATTGTTAAAAGGTTTTTCAGGCATTAGGCCAGTTGTTGTAGAACGGTTACTACAATATGTGAACGAAGGGATAATACCAGTTGTTCCACAACAAGGGTCACTTGGCGCAAGCGGTGATTTGGCACCATTATCTCATTTAGTATTACCGCTTCTTGGTGATGGAGAAGTTTTTTACAAAGGAAAACGCCGTGCATCAGCTGTAGTGTTACAAGAGTGTGGAATTACACCAATCGAGTTAAAGGCAAAAGAAGGGTTAGCATTAATAAATGGGACACAAGCAATGACCGCAACTGGTGCTATCGCTTATTTAGAAGCGGAAAGATTAGCGTATCAAGCTGACTATGTTGCTGCGTTAACGATGGAAGGACTTCAAGGAATTACAGATGCATTTGATGAAAGCATTCATACAGCAAGAGGATATAACGAGCAAGTGGATGTAGCTAGTAGATTAAGAGGTTTGTTAGATGGTAGTAAATTAGTGACAAAACAAGGTCAGTTGCGAGTTCAAGATGCATATTCGTTACGTTGTATTCCACAAGTACATGGTGCATCGTGGCAAGTGTTAGTATATGTAAAAGAAAAGCTACAAATTGAGATGAATGCAGCAACGGATAATCCACTTGTGTTCGATGATGGAGGGAAAATCATTTCTGGCGGTAATTTCCACGGTCAACCGATTGCTTTTGCAATGGACTTTTTGAAAATAGGAATGGCGGAACTGGCCAATATTTCTGAGCGTCGAGTGGAGAGATTAGTTAATCCACAGCTAAACGACTTACCACCATTTTTAAGTGCTAAGCCAGGATTGCAATCAGGTGCAATGATTATGCAGTATTGTGCTGCTTCGTTAGTTTCAGAAAATAAGACGTTAGCTCATCCAGCAAGTGTGGATTCTATCCCATCTTCAGCAAACCAAGAAGACCATGTAAGCATGGGAACAATTGGGGCAAGACATGCATACCAAATCATTGAAAACGTAAGAAGGGTTTTAGCGATTGAATGGATTTGTGGAATGCAAGCCTTAGAATATCGTGGGGTAAAGCTCGCATCACCTAAAATGCAAGAATGGTACCAAAAAGGTAGGTCAATCGTACCCAGCATTACCGAAGATAGAGTGTTCTCAACCGACATCGAAGCATTGGCTAAATGGATGAAAGAAGAGTACGGTACTGAACTTTTACATGCGAAAACTTAGAGCGAAAAATATATGAAGGATTAAGAGAAACAATAGTTGGGAAAGAGAGGGCTCTAGTATAAGCGACACCCTTTATGAAAAAGATTTCAAGGTCGGTACATCAAAAACAAGCGAAACCGTTCATGGGAAACGAACTCAAGGCCGGTACGCGGCAAAAAACAAGTGAAACCGTCCATGGGAAGTGAACTCAAGGCCAGTTCGCCCCAAAAAACAAGCGAAACCGTCAATGGGAAGCGAACTCAAAGCCGGTACGCGGCAAAAAACAAGCGAAACCGTCCATGGGAAGTGAACTCAAAGCCGGTACGCGCCAAAAAACAAGCGAAACCGTCAATGGGAAGCGAACTCAAAGCCGGTTCGCCCCAAAAAACAAACGAAACCGTCAATGGGAAGTGAACTCAAGGCCAGTTCGCCCCAAAAAACAAGCGAAACCGTCCATGGGAAGTGAACTCAAGGCCGGTACGCGCCAAAAAACAAGCGAAACCGTCCATGGAATGTTCTCTCAAAACCAAATTTACTATTATCAAAGAATAGTACACATAAGCAATAACATCTTAGACTTTTCTTTGTACTTAAACATAAACAACCTATCATATTTACATCAAAAATATAATTTTATAGAAAGAGAGTGACTAATTATGACAGAAAATCGAGTAATCCGTGCACCACGCGGTAGCGAACTTAATACAAAAGGATGGGTGCAAGAAGCAGCCCTTCGTATGTTAATGAACAATCTAGATCCAGAAGTAGCGGAGTACCCAGAAGACCTAGTTGTATATGGTGGAATTGGTAAGGCAGCTCGTAACTGGGAAAGCTTCGATGCTATTGTATCAACACTAAAGAATTTAGAAGAAGACGAAACACTACTCGTTCAATCAGGTAAACCTGTTGCAGTGTTTAAAAGCCATTCTGACGCACCAAGAGTGTTACTAGCAAACTCTAATCTAGTACCGAAGTGGGCAACTTGGGAACACTTTCATGAATTAGATAAAAAAGGACTTATGATGTATGGACAAATGACAGCAGGTAGCTGGATTTATATCGGCACACAAGGGATTTTACAAGGAACATATGAAACATTTGCAGAAGCGGCTAAACAACATTTTAACAACACGTTAAAAGGAACGATTACATTAACAGCTGGACTTGGTGGAATGGGGGGAGCTCAACCACTTGCTGTGACGATGAACGGTGGAGTTGTGATCGGTATTGATGTAGATGAAGAGCGTATTAAACGTCGTTTAGATACAAGGTATTGTGATTGTATCATTCATGATTTAGACGAAGCATTAACAAAAGCAGAAGAATATAAGGCAAAAGGTGAGCCGCTTGCAATAGGTCTTGTTGGCAATGCTGCAGAAATTTTACCATTGCTTGTCGAGCGAGGATTTACACCTGATCTATTAACAGACCAAACTTCTGCTCATGACCCATTAAACGGTTATGTGCCAGTTGGTTTAACGATAGAAAAAGCTAACCAATTAAGGAAAGAAAATCCAGAAGAATATGTAAAACTTTCTAAACAAAGTATGGCAATTCACGTACAAGCGATGTTAGATATGCAAGCAAAAGGTGCCATTACATTTGATTATGGAAATAACATTCGTCAAGTAGCTTTTGACGAAGGAGTGAAAGACGCGTTTAACTTCCCAGGCTTTGTACCAGCATTCATTCGTCCACAATTTTGCGAAGGAAAAGGACCTTTCCGCTGGGTAGCTTTGTCTGGAGATCCTGAAGATATTTACAAAACAGATGAAGTGATTTTAAGAGAATTTTCTTATAATACCCATTTATGTAATTGGATTAAAATGGCGCGTGAAAAAGTAGCATTTCAAGGATTGCCATCTCGAATTTGTTGGTTAGGATACGGTGAGCGTGCGCGTTTTGGAAAAATCATTAATGAAATGGTAGCAAAAGGTGAATTAAAAGCGCCAATCGTAATCGGACGTGATCACCTTGATTGTGGTTCGGTTGCTTCCCCTAACCGTGAAACAGAAGGAATGTTAGACGGTAGTGATGCTGTAGCCGACTGGCCAATTTTAAATGCATTAATCAACGGGGTAAACGGTGCAAGTTGGGTATCTGTTCACCATGGCGGTGGCGTAGGAATGGGTTACTCCTTACATGCAGGCATGGTAATTGTTGCAGATGGAACGGAAGCTGCCGCAAGAAGATTAGAGCGAGTGTTAACATCTGACCCTGGTATGGGTGTAGTACGCCACGCAGATGCAGGATATAAATTAGCGCAAGAAGTAGCGAAAGAAAAAGGAGTACACATTCCGATGCAAAAGGACGGTGTAGAATAAATGGAATTAGATGTATTACTTATAAACTGTAACGAACTTTTGACGATGGACCATGAGGAAGGTGTTTTAAAAGGGGAAGCGATGAACCAGCTTCCTCTAATCAAAAACGGAGCAGTTGGTTGGAAAGATGGGGTCATTCAATTTGTTGGTTCAACGGAAGAAGCAGAAGGATTCACTAGTACTCAAACGATTGATTGCACAGGGAAGATTGTTTCGCCAGGTTTAGTAGACCCACATACTCATTTAGTATTTGGCGGATCACGCGAACACGAAATTGCACTTAAACAACAAGGTGTACCATACTTAGATATTCTAAAACAAGGTGGCGGAATACACTCCACGGTAAGAGCGACAAGAGAATCTTCAGAAGAAGTCCTTTATGAAAAAGCAAAGTTCCATTTGCAACGTATTCTATCTTACGGAACGACAACGGTAGAAGCAAAAAGCGGGTATGGACTTCACGAGGAAGCAGAGTTAAAGCAATTACAAGTTGCTAAAAAGTTAGGCGAAGATACAAATATAGACATCGTTTCTACATTTTTAGGTGCCCATGCAATTCCAGAAGAATACAAAAGTAAACCAGAAGATTTCTTAGAAACAATGAAACATTTATTTAAAAAGATTAAAAAAGAGAATTTGTCCGAATTTGTGGATATTTTTTGCGAGGAAGGCGTGTTCTCCATTGAACAATCTAGAGAATATTTAAAAGCGGCAAAAGAAGCTGGCTTTGATGTGAAAATCCATGCGGATGAAATTATTACTCTAGGTGGAACGGAGTTAGCGATAGAGTTAGAAGCTACCTCTGCAGACCATTTAATTGCAGCGTCGGATGAAGCGGTAAACGAATTGGGTAGTTCGAACACGATTGCAGTATTATTACCAGGAACTACTTTTTATTTAAATAAAGATAGTTACGCTCGTGGGAGAGAAATGATTAATAATGGAGCAGCTGTAGCCCTTGCAACTGATTTTAACCCAGGTAGCTCTCCAACTGAAAACATCCAATTTATTATGAATCTTGCCATGTTAAAGTTAAAAATGACATGCGAAGAAATTTGGAATGCTGTAACCGTAAATTCTGCTTATGCTATTAATCGTGGAGATGTTGCAGGAAAACTCAAAGTAGGAAGAAAAGCAAATGTCGTAATTTGGAATGCCCCAAACTATCAGTATGTTCCATATCATTACGGAGTGAACCATACGAACAAAGTATACGTAAATGGAAAGTTAGTATCGGAAGGAGGGGCCTTAGGTGAAATCTAATTTTCTCCAAAAGGCAGGTAGCCCTTTGTTTACCGATCGCTACTTTCCAAAAGCTACAACTTTGTTTACAGATTGGAATGGTGAAGAAAGTGTTAGTGGTCCTGCACTAATTGGAGTGCCACTTTCTAAGCCATCCATTAGTCATTCTGGTGCTTGTTTTACTCCAGGAACGGTAAGGAAGCTGTTTCAGTCGTATTCCACTTATGTAATCGAAGAAGATGTTGATTTAAGTGAATCAAGCTACGTCGATTTTGGGGATATAGAGATGCATGTAACGGATGTGAACGAAAGTTATTTGCGTATAGAAGAAAGCCTATCAGACGTTGTAGGTAAACATCCAAAAAGTAAGCCAGTCATTATTGGTGGTGACCATTCCATCACCTACTCTACTTTAAAAGGAATTTCAGCTGCTAAGCCTGGAAAGTACGGTGTTATTCAGTTTGATGCACATCATGACTTAAGAAATGTGGAAGATGGTGGACCGACGAATGGAACGCCATTTAGAAGATTAATCGAACAAGGTGTCATTTCTGGTGAAAACATTGTCCAAATTGGTATTAGAAATTACTCTAATAGTAAATATTATTATGATTACGCCAAAGAACAAGGGATTACCGTGTTTACAATGGAAGATGTTCGTCAGTTAGGAATGGAAAATGTTATTTTTCAAGCGATAAATATTTTACAAGAAAATGTGGACTACATTTATATATCAGTAGATATGGATGTGTTAGATCAAGCATACGCACCTGGGTGTCCTGCCATTGGGCCAGGAGGATTAACCTCTGAACAACTACTTCAAGCTGTTCACATGCTAAGTGGTTTAGAAAATGTGCAAGCTATAGATATAGTGGAAATCGACCCTACAATCGATTTTAGAGATATGACCAGCCGAGTAGCAGTTCATGTTATCTTAGAGTTTTTACGAGGAATAAAAAAATAAAACCAAAAAGAGGCTGGGACAGAACTTTATTGAACGAAGAATAATCCTAACATTATCCCTGATTTATAAGGGTAAGTCGGATTTTTTTACACCTTTTTAGCAGATGATTGGAGTGCAAACCGAAGACTCCTGTGGGAAAGCGTGTTAAGTGAGACCCCACAGGCGCTTGCGCCGAGGAGTAGGTTTTTTCACGATAGTGAAAATAACCTTCCTTTTTACCGCCCGCGGAAAGTGAAGGTTTGCACTCCAATCATCTGCGGTATAAAATCCTGACACTAATAGTTCGGCTTTAAAGATTAATATTTAGTTATTTTCCAGCCTCATAAAAAAATCACCACAATTTATAAAGTGCTTGTGTACCACTATCTTCTTCTCCGAGTACAATTAGTTTTTCATACAGTTCTTTTGCTAATTGCAATCCAGGTACAGGTATGTCCATTTTTTCTGCTTCATCAATAGCTATTTTCATATCTTTTACAAAATGTTTAATATAAAAACCAGGCTCAAAGTTTCCGTTAATCATACGTGGTGCAAGGTTGCTTAATGACCAACTACCCGCAGCTCCTGCAGAAATACTTTTCAAAACGTTTTCTGGATTCAATCCTGCTGCTTTTGCATAGGCTAGTGCTTCACATACCCCAATCATATTTGTTGCAATAGCAATTTGGTTACACATCTTCGTATGTTGGCCACTTCCAGCAGGACCTTGATACACAATGTTAGTACCTAAATGCTTTAATAAAGATTCAACAGCATGAAAATCTCCTTCATCTCCGCCAGCCATAATTGTTAACTTCGCATCACGAGCACCGATATCACCACCAGAAACAGGAGCATCTAAACTTCTTAACCCTCTCTCTTTCGCCTTTTCAAAAATTTCCTTTGCCAAAGTAGGGGTGGAAGTAGTCATATCAATTAAAAAAGTATCTGTGTTTGCATGTTGAACAATTCCATCTTGTCCTAAGTATACTTGTTCAACATCAGATGGATAACCAACCATCGTAATAACTACATCAGCCTCTTGTACGGCTTCTTTCGGTGAATGAAACCATTTTGCACCTTTAAGAATTAAATTATTGGCTTTTTCTTTTGTGCGTGTATATATATGAACATTATACCCTGCAAGAAGTAAATGACTTGCCATGCTATTACCCATAACACCAGTTCCAATAAAGGTAATAGTGGAAAATACTTTATTCATTTTGAAATTCATCCCCTTAATTTTCATAATGGTTCTTTATCAATTATAGCTATGTTTCATTTAACTGTATATGTTCAACGATAGAGTATATGGATACATTTTTGTGAAAAACTATCTTAGACTACATTGTAAAGGAGGAATTCAAATGGTGAAAAAAGCACAAAAGAAAGATGCTGATCAAAAGAATAAAAAAGGTTTTGATTCAAGTGTAATGGACTCTGAGTTTTCCCATGAGTTTGGTAGTGCAAACGCTAA
This sequence comes from Bacillus sp. FJAT-45066, assembly GCF_002335755.1. NCBI lineage: Bacteria > Bacillati > Bacillota > Bacilli > Caryophanales > Bacillaceae > Bacillus > Bacillus sp. FJAT-45066. The sequence goes on along the minus strand of NZ_NISQ01000001.1, from coordinate 1,730,030 downwards.
TCAAAAGCATAAGGAAAAAGCCAAAAAAGAAAAAGCAGCAAAAAATAACGGGCAATTTAAAGGATAACGATAAAAAGCTCTCTCATCAAAAATGAGATGAGCTTTAATAAAAGAAATTTAATATTCTACTATTCTTATAGATTTTACAAAATATTTAGAAAAAACAACCAAATTCATGTATAATTAATTATAACTAGTTGAGTGAGTTTCATAATGTACAATTACTAAACGAAAAACGAATATTAAACCTATTCTTTATTCTAATTAACGTTTTATATTGAACGTTATTTAATTATAATAAACGGAACATTCGTTTTTCACTAAACGAACAGAAAATGAGAAATTGATTCAGTTAAATAGAAAAATAACCATCTAATGAATTACCACCTAATGATAGGAGGGGAGTAGAAGCAGTGGAAAACTATTTCGTGCAAACAAAAGATCGACAATTAGCAAATATGGTCAAACAATTAAATATTGTATTAGTTTTATCAAGAAACGGTAGTATCCAATATATTAGTTCTACTTCTGAAGCAATCCTAGGTTATAAAGTGAATGAAATAATCGGTTATCAGATTGAAAAGTTTATCCATCAAGAAGATTTATTTTTAATAGAAAGTTTAATTTATCAATCTTCACTTCAATCACAATGTTCTTTTCGTTTTAAAATAAAGAATCATCAATACATATGGTTAGACGCTGAAATAAAGAGTGTACATTCTCCTAAAGACAACCATTCAAAGGAAGTATTACTCCACTTAACTTTACCTACATATGAAAATGAAGTATCAGAAAAATTGCTAATAGGTGAAGACATTGAAATAGAAGAAACGAATGAAGACATTTTCTCACCATCTGTTTTGTTAGATACTTTACCTAATGGTGTACTAATAACGGTAGATGGTTGTATTAAATACATTAATGATACAGGAGTAAAGCTATTAGGTAGTACAAGCAAGTCAAAGGTATTAGGGCACTCTGTATTGCAATTTATCGATCGAAACTATCATGATATAGTTCAGCAACGTATACGCTCTATTCAAAATGGTAATAAGGTTGGTTTAATGGAGCAAAAATGGCATCGTTTTGATGGGAAATCAATCGATTTAGAAGTTGTCGCTAATCCTACAACTTTTCATGGGAAAGCTGCCTCATTTGTAGTATTAATTGACATTTCACACAGGAAAAATTTCCACCAAATCTTACAAAGAAGTAGAGAAAGATTCCGTACAATCGTACAAAACTCAATTGATACGATCGGAGTAATTTGTGAAGATGGATGGGTATTTATGAATGACTCTGGGTTAGAAATGTTTGAAGCAGACAATTATGGTGATATTGTTGGCAAAACAGTTTATAACAACATAGACATGGAGCAATTTTTAAACATATGGGTAAGTGCGAAAGACCAAACCCCCACCATAAAATTACCAGTTTTTGAACAAATTTGGAATACAAATAAAAGGAATATACTCCATACAGAGATGGTTGCAATTCCTACTACATATTTAGGAAAAAAGGCACTTCAAGTAATTATTCGTGATATATCAGAACGTAAAAAAGCAGAAGAGCTTGTTCTACAATCAGAGAAGCTTACTGTCGCTGGACAACTTGCTGCAGGAATAGCTCATGAAATTAGAAATCCGTTAACAGCAATTAAAGGGTTCTTTCAATTATTAGAGAAAGAAGCAGAAACTCAAAAAGAATATTATCCTATCATTGACTCTGAGCTTAATAGAATTGAACTAATTTTAAGTGAGCTTTTGTTATTAGCAAAACCTAATGCAGTAAAGTTTGAAGAAGTTTCTATTGAATCCATTTTAAAAGATGTAACAACACTATTAGAAACTCAATCTATATTAAGTAATATTTGGTTTGAGCTAGTAGTAGATGATGCTAGTAAATTAGCAAAAATCAAAGCCGATCCAAATCAATTAAAACAAGTGTTTATAAACCTTTTGAAAAATGGTATCGAAGCAATGGATAACGGTGGAATAATAAAAATAACTTCAAAGCTAGAAAATGAATGTATACTTGTTTCTGTAGTAGATCAAGGTGAAGGTATCCCAGAAGAAATGATTAATAGACTAGGAGAACCTTTTTTTACAACTAAAAATACCGGAACGGGTCTTGGGTTAATGATTACGTATAATATTATTAAAAACCATGGAGGTTCTGTGTCCGTTTCAAGTGAAAAAGGGATAGGGACCAAGTTTGATATTCACTTACCTATTAATTAAGTAAGAACTACATTACTTTAACACTTGAGTCCGTTTCATTAATGTACGACTACTAAACGAAAAACGAATAATAGCATCGTATTCTGTATTTATACACCTTAATAAACAAACATATTATTTTATATCACTAAACTATTCGTTTTTCATTAGACGAACCGTAATTATGAAATTGATTCACTTGCAAAAGATTTCCGCTGTACATTTGATAGATTAATAGGTAGAATGAAAAATTAAATATTCTAAAAAGATATAGGTGGGTATGTAGATGTCACAACAAGAGCAATGGACCTCAAAACTTGGATTTATTTTAGCTGCAGCAGGATCAGCTATTGGTTTAGGTGCAATATGGAAATTTCCATACATGGCTGGAACAAATGGAGGAGGTTTATTTCTTTTAATCTTTTTATTTTTCACCGTTGTTATAGGTGCCCCTATGCTATTAGCTGAGTTTATCATTGGTAGATCTTCGCAAAAAGATGCTGTATCGAGTTACAAGCAATTAACGAATAATAGAGGACACTGGCAATATATAGGTATTTTAGGAGTAGTAGCATCTTTTATTTTACTCTCTTTCTATAGTGTTGTTGGTGGGTGGATCATTACTTACTTAAGTAAAAGCGTTCAAGGTCACATGTCTAACTTAACGATGGAACAATACGGGAATTTATTTGATAATACAATTTCTAATCCGATAGAAGCGGTTGTGGCACAAGGGATTTTCTTGCTAATAACGATTTTAGTTGTTCAGCTAGGTGTTAAAAGCGGAATTGAGAAAGCAAGTAAAGTATTAATGCCATTATTATTCGTTTTATTTGTCATACTATTGTTTAGATCGTTAACATTAGAAGGAGCGTGGGAAGGGATTGTTTTCTTCTTGCATCCTGACTTCTCGGAAATAACATCCAATACAATATTAATGGCATTAGGGCAGTCTTTATTTGCTCTTAGTGTTGGTATTTCTACAATGGTTACATATAGTTCTTACTTATCGAAAAAAGAAGACTTAATTAAATCGACATCTTCTGTCGTTAGTTTGAATATTTTTATCTCTATATTAGCAGGATTAGTGATATTTCCATCTGTTTTTGCCCTAGGGCTTCAACCGGATGAAGGTCCAGGATTAGTGTTTGTTGTCTTGCCTGCAGTTTTTAATGAATTACCTTTTGGAGGGTTTTTCTTAGTTTTATTTTTAATCTTGTTACTTTTTGCAACTCTAACTTCTGCATTTTCCATATTAGAAATAATAGTTGCTGCTCTTATTAAAGGTAATAAAGAAAAAAGGAAAAGACTTTCATGGGTTAGTGGTTTTATCATATTTATAATAGGTATTCCATCTGCTTTATCTTTTGGTTTACTTTCAGATACAACGATATTAGGTTTAACGATTTTTGACCTTGCAGACTTTTTTGTAAGTAATATCGCGCTACCACTAGGGGCATTTCTTATTTCTATCTTTGTAGGCTTCAGGGTACCGAAAAACATTTTAGAAAATGAATTTTTTCAAGGATCTAATGCGAAAAAATCGTTATTTACTATCTGGTATATAACAATTAGATATATCGTACCAGTTGGTATATTAATAGTATTTATATATTCATTAAGGATAAATTCTTAACAAAAACACTGAAGCGCATTTGGCTTCAGTGTTTTTAAGTTTTTGTTATTTACGCATCGATTTGTTTTTATTCGTTCCATTCCGCGGGAGGAAGGTGAGCCTCCTCTTCGTACCGTCTAGGGGTCTCACTCCTTCCTCTATGTACCGCAAGGAGTCCAGTGCCTTCCGCTCCAATACACTCTTGGTTCTAAAGAGAAAATTCACTAATTTTTTCTTAATATTACATTATCTTCTATTGGGAAAGTGCAAGTCAAAAAGTGAAATGTTTACGCAATTTTTGACCTTACTTTCCCAATAGGTGAAATAGGTTTTCTATGTTAATATCTTGGGTAATAGTTCTAATGTTAAGAATTATTAAAAAATTTCAAGGAGTGGTGTAGTGTTGAAGAAGTGGATGAAAGTATTATCGGTAGTTTGTATCACAATTTTAGCTTTATCATTAGCAATCGGATCTGTTGAAGCTAGTGGGAAGAATGGTGTAACTAAGAAAGATTACTTAGTTGGTTTTAAAACGGAAGTAACGAATCAATCTAAAAATCTAGTAAACTCACTAGGTGGTAGTGTACATCATGAATATCAATATATGAACGTTTTGCATGTGTCACTGCCAGAAAAAGCAGCAGAAGCTTTAAAAAACAATCCGAACATTGAATTTGTAGATGAGGATAAACAAGTTCAAGCTTATGCACAAACTACTCCTTGGGGTATTACACATATTAATGCACATAAAGCACACAGTTCCAACATTACTGGCTCTGGTGTGAAAGTTGCAGTTCTTGATACTGGAATTGATGCTACTCACCCAGACTTAAATGTAAAAGGCGGAGCAAGTTTTGTATCTGGAGAGCCAAATGCACTTGTTGATACGAATGGCCATGGTACACATGTAGCTGGGACTGTAGCTGCACTAAACAATACAATCGGGGTTGTAGGAGTCGCATATAATGCGGATTTATATGCAGTTAAAGTATTAAGTGCTTCAGGAAGTGGAACGTTAAGTGGAATAGCACAAGGTGTTGAATGGGCAATTGCTAACAACATGGATGTTATTAATATGAGCCTTGGAGGTAGTTCTGGTTCTACAGCATTACAACAAGCGGTTGATAATGCTTATGCTAGCGGAATTGTTGTAGTTGCAGCTGCAGGTAATAGTGGAACGAGAGGAAGACAGAATACAATGGGCTACCCTGCAAGATATAGTTCAGTAATAGCTGTTGGTGCAGTAGATTCTAACAACAACCGTGCATCATTCTCTAGCGTAGGTGCTGAACTAGAAGTAATGGCTCCTGGTGTAAGTGTTTTAAGTACAGTACCAGGTGGAGGTTATGCTTCATATAATGGTACATCAATGGCATCTCCACATGTAGCAGGTGCCGCAGCGTTAATTAAAGCTAAATATCCGAACCTTTCTGCATCACAGATTCGTGATAGATTAAAAAACACAGCTACTTACTTAGGTGATCCATTCTATTACGGTAACGGTGTTATAAACGTAGAGAAAGCATTACAATAATAATAGTAAATGCCATGATTTTTTTAAAAAGAAAATCATGGCATTTTCGTTTGTTTATAGTTGCTTTATAAAGTTTTCCATTCTGTCCATTGCTGCTTCTAGAAGATCCATATGATAAGCGTAGGACAATCTTACATAACCTTCTCCGAATGAAGAGAAAGCACTTCCTGGAACGACCGCAACTTTTGCTTCTTCCACCATCTTTAACGCAAAATCAAAAGAACTCAATTCGTACTTTTCAATGTTAGGGAATAAATAAAATGCACCACTCGGCTTTATCACGTCGATTCCCATGTTTACTAGACGATTATAAACATACTCCATTCTTTCTTCATACACTTTTTTCATTGCATCCGCATCATTTATACCTACCGTAAGTGCTTCGATAGCAGCATACTGAGAAATAGAAGATGTACAAGAAACATTATATTGATGAACTTTTAACATTTGTTCCATTAAATATTCTGGACCTAAAACAAAACCAATTCTCCAACCAGTCATGGAGTGAGACTTAGAAACACCATTTATAATAATGGTTTTATTTCTCATGGAAGCGTAATTTGCAATTGAACAATGAGTTCCGTTAAATACTAGTTCGCTATAAATTTCGTCTGACAAAACAAATATATCTTTGTCCTCGAGTAATTGTATTATCTTTTCTAACTCTTCTTTCGGCAATGTTACTCCTGTAGGGTTAGAAGGATATGGAAGTACGATGCAACGAGTTTTTTCAGTTATGTATGACTTTAGTAGGGATGCTGTTAAAAGAAAATTTGTTTCTGTTGTATCTACATGAACGGGAGAGGCTCCGCATAATCGAATTAACGGCTCATAGCCAGGGTATACAGGTCCAGGTAAAATAACTTCCGTACCAGGCTCTAATATTGTTCGAAAGGTAATGTCAATTCCTTGGCTAGCCCCAACTGTCACAATAACTTCTTTGTTTGGATTGTATTTTTGTCTATATTTTTTTTGAACAAATGCAGAAATTGCTTCACGCAATTCAATAATTCCTGCGTTATGAGTATAAGTAGTTTTATTGGAATCAATTGCGTTTTTTGCTGCGTCTTTTACATGTTCAGGTGTATGAAAATCAGGTTGACCAATTGTAAGAGAAAGTACATCTTCATATTGGGAAACCAAATTGAAAAATTTTCGAATTCCAGAAATTTCAATGTTTTTAACATGGTGATTTAGTAAATGCTCCATAAGCTACTACTCCTTTAGTAAATTCAATCTATTACAGCGTCTAATCTAATAAATAAAAGTATAGATTAGTTTTTTTTAGATGTCCAAAGGATTCTGTTATTTTTATTTAGAGGTACGGCAACAGTAGAGTAATATAAACAGGTAGCCTGAGGGAATACAAATTACCTATTGCAGACGTATGTTCGATGAATTAATGAAAACTTACTATGTTAGTCCTATGAAAAATATGATACAAGTTGGATAGGAAAAATATTACAAGTGGTGTATGATAGAAATTAAATACAGAATATTCTAACTATTAAATGTAGCTCTTCGATTTAGAACTCCTTTCAACATGGGTATACAGTTGCTGTCTGTTGGAATCCGTTTTATGAAGGGGGAAGAGAAAATGGAGTTAATATTTGAAATTTGGATTCGCCTCTTTGAACATTACGCAGAAGATCTTATTTTACAAGACGGTGGAATTGTATCGTTCTTAGTCATAGGTGTACTTGCTTATCTAGTAAGAACAGATTTAAGTAAAAAGAAAAAGTGTGAATGTTGTTTGTATAGAGAGAGGGAATGGAAGGAACGCGAGCAGGAAAATGTTACTGATTCAGAATGAGTGTGTTTGGATTAGGGGGGAAATATTACACAAACAAAGAAGCGGGTATACAAACCGCTTCTTTGTTTTTTTACAGATGAGCATATTTTTCCGTTAATTCGTTATATTGCTTTGAAAGTTCAAGGAATATTGGTTTATTACCTTCAGTTAGGGCGTTATCAATTTCCTTCATTAGTCTAGCTTTGTGGAATGAAAATATGGATTGATCCACAACTAATTGGGCTGCCCTTTCTTCCTTCGTCATGTCAATGTCGTTATGAGTTGTTGTTTGCTCACGATAGAATGAAAAATGTTTATGCATTTGATTTGCCCCCTTTAAAGGTTATTTTTTTCTTACTCCTATTATCGTATAATAAAGCTTCTTTGTGAAGTGTTATTTTTAGAATATTTAGATTTTTCTAAAATAAGTACGAATTATTGTTTGTTTTCTGATATTTATTAATACCCGAAATAAAAAAAATAAAACTTAATGGATTAAAGAAGTTTTTTTACATATTCTATTGAATAATGCATAAAAAACGAATATTATAGATTGTGTTTGGTTTTTATATTCGGATTTTGGGGGATGTCATCATTGATAGAAAAATATTTTGATTTAAAAGGAAACGGAACGAACGTTAAGACAGAGATAATAGCCGGCTTCACTACCTTTTTGACTATGGTATATATCGTTATAGTAAATCCTGCTATTCTTTCAGCTGCAGGAGTTCCATTTGAGCAAGTATTTGTAGCAACAATCATCGCTGCTGCAATTGGAACATTAATGATGGGTCTTTTCGCAAAGTATCCGATAGCTATTGCACCTGGTATGGGTTTAAATGCTTATTTTACTAGTGTTGTAATTACGCAAGGTTTAACATATGAAGCAGTATTTGGTACAGTGTTTTTAGCTGGTATTATTATCATTATTTTAAGTCTAACGAAATTGAGAAGACTTTTAATTGAAGCAATACCAGATCCGCTAAAATACGGTATTACGGCTGGGATAGGGTTATTTATTGCATTTATTGGTTTGCAGATGGCTGGTATTGTACAACCTAGTACCGAAACATTAGTGACACTTGGAGACCTTACTAATCCAATTGCTGCATTGTCAATTGCTGGTTTATTAATTACGCTAGTGTTAATGGTTAAAAAAGTAACTGGTGCATTATTTTTAGGGATGTTAACAACTGCTATTATTGGCTTTGCATTTAATATGTTACAATTTGACGGTGTGTTTTCTTTACCCCCATCTTTAGAGTTTATCCCTATTGGAGTTGCAGTTGAAGGGGTTATTGCAAATGGATTGTATGCAGTAGTTTTTGCGTTTGTTCTTGTTACGATATTTGATTCGACGGGTACATTAGTTGGAGTATCCGAACAAGCTGGATTAATGAAAGATGGGAAACTTACTCGTACAAAACAAGCAACTTTATCGGATGCCGTAGCAACAACAGTTGGAGCGTCACTAGGGACAAGCCCATCTTGTGCGTACATTGAATCTTCTTCTGGTGTAGCAGCTGGAGGAAGAACAGGACTAACTTCTGTTGTCGTAGGGCTTTTATTTTTAGTGGCACTTTTCTTCTCACCTGCTATTATGGCTATTTCTTCTTTACCAGCAATTACTGCGCCAATTTTAATTATAGTAGGATGTTTTATGATGGAAGGTTTAGCGAAAATTAATTGGAAAAACTTTGACGAGTCGTTTCCTGCATTTGCAGTCATTTTAGCAATGCCATTAACGTACAGTATCGCTACAGGAATTGCTATCGGATTTATTACGTATCCAATCTTAAAAGTAGTGAATGGGAAAGGAAAAGAAGTACATCCGTTAATTTACGTATTCGGAGTAATCTTCCTAATTCAAATGATCTTTTTTCCTGCACATTAATAAATAAAACGAAGCCGTATGAGATAAATTCTCATGCGGTTTTTTAAATTCATTCATTTTTTGTTTATTCATATACATATGTTAATAGTGGAGAAGTTTAATTATTTATTAAAAAGAGGAGGGAAGTTGGGATGTATTATTATTATCCGTATTATCATTCCCCTCAATATTATCAGCAATATCCTACCAACCATAGAAATCAAAGTAGTTCGAATGCTGAACATGTACATTTTTACAGACAGTTTCAACCAGTTTTTCAAAAGGTGTGGGGAGTAATACAAGATGAACTAGAGCCAATTTATGCAAAGTTAATGGAATATAATATGATTCGATTAACTGCTAGAACAATCATTCAACAGATGGTCTTATTTACAGTAGTAAATGCAAAGAGTGTATCTGGATCAACCAATCAAAAAGTTAATCAGTTATGGGATAAATTTAAAAATCAAAATTCGTGGGTAGTTCAATTATTAGAATCTTATCGTGTACCAAGTACTGAAGTTGAACAAATAACAAAACGTGGGTTTAGATTAACATTAGAAAACTTAGACTATTCACCTGAGAAAGAATGGAACGATTGGGAGAGTTTAGGGGGACAGCTAACCTCAGGACCATCTGCAAGTTCATGGGAAGCAAATCGACTGGATGTATTTGCTCGTGGAACGAATAGAGAACTTATTCACAAGTGGTGGGATGGAGCGCAGTGGAACGACTGGGAAGTATTAGGTGGGCCAGTCACTTCTTCTCCTGCTGCAGTGTCTTGGGGGCCAAATCGAATAGATGTGTTTGCAAGAGGGGAGAATCAAGCTCTCCTTCATAAATGGTGGGATGGCGAAAAGTGGAATGATTGGGAAACACTTGGAGGTGTACTCACTTCATCCCCTGCTGTTAGTTCTTGGTCTACTAATAGATTAGATGTCTTTGGGAGAGGAACAGATCGAACGTTGTACCATAAATATTGGAACGGAACAAGATGGAGTGATTGGGAAAGTCTGGGTGGCACTTTAACTTCTGCTCCCGGCGCTGTATCATGGGGGCCAAATAGAATAGATGTATTTGCAAGAGGAAGTAATCAAAATTTAATTCATAGATCTTGGGACGGAAGCAGTTGGAGCGACTGGGAGAACCTTGGAGGTACTTTAAGCTCCAGTCCTAGTGTTGCTTCAAAAGGTGTAAATAGTTTAGATGTGTTTGCTCGTGGAGAAAACTTTGAGTTGATTTATAAAAATTGGAATGGAAAGCGTTGGAGTGAGTGGGAGCAAATAGGTGGCCAACTTTCCTCTGAGCCAACTGCCGTCTCCTGGGGCCAAAGTCGCTTAGATGTATTTGCTCGAGGAGAGAACAATGAACTTTTACACTTATGGAAAGACTAAGTTTCAAAAAATGATAAAAATTTCACCATATTCTGCATGCACAAGATAGTAAAAATGTAGTTGTCTTGACCTGAGCACAGTTCAAGTAGGTGAGTCCGTTTCATAATGTATGACTACTATACGAAAAACGAATGATAGCATCGAATTCTGTATTTATACACTTTAATAAACGAACATATTATTTTGTATTTCACTAAAATATTCGTTTTTCATTAAACGAACCGTAATTATGGACTTGATTGAGGTACTAATGTTTTTATTACACTACCGATAAAAAGAAAGCGGGAGAGTTAGAAATACATACTCTCCCGTTTGTTATGTGAGCAATTTTTATAAATGCGTTTGTTTAGTACTCATATATAAGGAAATGGAACTTACTCATTTCGATAATGTATTTTTACTTCTCCTTTATTTGGATTTACCGTATACCAACCTCTTGTAAGTTTATTTGTTTCATTGTTTATTGTAATCTCATCGTATACGTGGTAAACATAAAGTTTTCCATCCAAACCTTCAAATGTAATTTTAGAATCAGTTGTTGGTTGTAAATTAATATGTTTTCTAACAAGTTCTTTTCCTTCCTCTTTAGTATAAAAACTTTTAGGGTTTATTTTGTCTTCAAGATCAATTTTGGCATGATTTTTAGCTCCAATTATTACTTCATTATTAGTTGGTCTTTGACCATCATACATCGTATTCGTTACCGCATCTGGTCCCCCCCTATCTGCTCGAGGTGAACAGGAAGTGCTTATAATTAACATAAGTAAAATGCTAATGGTCATCATTAGTTTTTTTTCATTCATAATAAACATCCCTTTCGGTTCTATATATGGTTAGTATGAAATGACATATCGTCTTTCATACGAAAGAAATGTAGAATGTTTATTTTAATTATCAATAAGAATATTACGGAATGTTTTAGATGAAACTTTTAGTGAACCATGAATTCGTTCATGAGCATATTATTTTTATTATTTATTTAAAATTATTATAATCTAGTTGACAAGGAAGAAGGATGGATTTATAATAAAATCTATATTAAATAATAATTATTCTAATTTATAGGTGAACTAATAATTGTTGTAAGGAGATGTATGTAATGAAATTAAGAGAAGAAATGCCAGAATTAAATGCTGCTACAGAATGGATAAATGATGAGGTGACAAAGGACGAGCTATTGGGGAAAGCTACATTAATTCATTTTTGGTCGGTAAGCTGTTATATGTGTAAAGAAGCTATGCCAGAAATCAATGAACTACGTGATGACTATGACGATGAATTAAATGTGGTTGCTGTTCACATGCCAAGATCAGAAGATGATTTAAACATTGAAGTAATTCGTTCAATGGCTTTAGGACACGATATTACACAACCAATCTTTGTTGATAGTGAACATAAATTAACAGATGCTTTTGAAAATAAATACGTTCCAGCTTATTATGTATTTGATGAAGAAGGAAAACTTCGTCACTTCCAAGCTGGTGGAACAGGAATGCAAATGCTAAAGAAACGCTTAAACAGAGTATTAGGCAAAGAAGAAAAATAAACAAATATGCAACAAGGGAGAAAAAGCTAACTAGCTGCTTCTCCCTTTTTTATTACAGGAGTGTTAAAGGTGCCTGGCACCTTTAACACTCCTGTAATATTTCTGTTTTGTTTGTAATGATACTGTTTCCGCCCATTTTATTATTATTTGTTAAACAGTTGTCACAAATAACATACGATATAATAATTTAGAATGAAGGCGGAGAGGCGAATGGTATCTAAACAAATTACTATCACTTTGAATCAAGATTTGTTTCCAAACGTTGCTAATTTTTTTGTACAACAAGCTAGTAAGTTTCAATCAGACATAAAAGTCGTCAGGCATACTGCTACGATAGATGCAAAAAGTATTATGGGTTTGCTTTCCCTAGGTATTTCAAACGGTCATGTAATAACGATAAAAGCAGAAGGATTAGATGAAAAAGAAGCGGTAGAAGTTCTTTCATCTTTATTGAAAAATGAAATAAGTTTAAGTTAATAAAAAATCGGTTAAGGAAGAGAGGGGCATTTTGCTCCTCTTTTCCTTTTTTTCGTATATCGTTATTGTGGAATTTTCCAGTTACAATACAGTCATCTTTAATTACATCTCTTCGAATAGTTTTTCGTACTAGAATGGAACACACCTATTAAAAAGGGGAGGAAAAAGATGGTTAACAACCGAAACGCTTTTTTTGATAATGCAAAGTTTATCCTCATTTTCCTAGTTGTATTAGGACACGTAATATCCCCGTATCGAGGGAATGAGGAATGGTTAGGAGCTATTTATCATTTTATTTATATATTTCACATGCCAGCTTTTATTTTATTAGCTGGTTACTTTAGCCAAAACTTTCAAAAGAAAAAGTACTATACCAAAATAGTTACTCAATTACTTTTTCCGTATTTAATATTACAAACGGTTTACACAGTTTACTATAACAACTTGTATTCGAATACTGATTTTACTTTACAATATTTTACTCCACGATGGGCAATGTGGTTTTTACTTAGTATGATTGCATGGAAATTACTTTTACCTCTTTTCACTAAATTACGACCTGCATACGCAATAACACTCTCCATTATTATTGGTATTTCTGCAGGGTTTATCGAGGTACCTGACAGGTTCTTAAGCTTAGACCGAACGTTCAATTTTTTTCCGTTCTTTTTAATAGGTTATTATTTGTTTAATACTTCTGCTTTCGAGGAAATAAAAAAGAAGAAATGGTTAGTACCTGCAGTAGGAACATTAATTATTTCTTTTACTGTGGTGTATTTTATACTGGGTAATATAGTTGGAGCATCCATTCTATATGGCACATATACTTCAAGTTCGATGATCGATATCGTAATTCGGTTAGTTATGTATACAATTAGTTTACTTATAACTTTTTCTTTCTTTACAGTCGTGCCGATAAAAGAGAGGTTTTACACTGCTATCGGACAACGTTCGTTTTATGTTTATATACTACATGGATTTATCATTAAATGGGTTTTTGAAACGAACTTTGGCCAATCCATTCAGTCCGTTTTTGATTACCTTCTACTTTTCTTATTGAGTATTTTTGTTACTTGGTTTACAGGGAATAAGCTAATCGTATTTCTAGTTTCTAAACCATTTCAAGCACTAAGAAAATCGATGTGATTATAATAAAAGGGATGACGCCTAGTCATCCCTTTTACCATTCATAACACACTAGCCTTTATTTTGTACTGGCTTGCCTCCACCAAAGTAAAACAAACCGACTAGTAAGAAAATTGTCATAACGATTGTTGCGAAAATTAGAATGGCCACTGGTCCGAATTGATAAATTAGCGGCAATGATGCAGCGGTAAACAGCCCTCCGCCGACAAACGGCTCAAACAAAAGTTGTTTATATCCGAACCCTTCTAATGCAGGAGACTTATTTTCAGGATCGGCAATTTTCATTAATAATAGTCCAGTAGCTGTCATTCCCATCGCCTGCCCTAGGTCTCCAATTCCACGTTCGAACCAATATTGAGGAATCATTCGTGGAGCTAGCACAACAAAAGCGAAAACATTCCAAATAATTGCCGCAGTTGCTAAAATGAGAAACGGAGCAAGATTATCTCCTATTACGGCTAACGAAAGGGAAGCAAGAGCACTAACGATTAAAACATCTAATGAAAATCCAGAAATTCGATTAACAATTTCTCGATTAATGTAGCTTGCCTTACCAGTCTTATCTAAGTAAATCTGAATGAGCATTCCGCCAAACATTGCAAGTGGGAAAAGTGGGACGTACGGAAAGAGGTATGTTCCTGTCCAAGCTCCCCATGTTACTCTCTCTAATAATATTAATAGTTCAAGCAACACATATCCTAGAGCGATAGCAACACCAACTATTCCTAAATGAAAAGCTAGCGGTTCAATCGATTCGGTCCTTTTCGTTTCTTTTGCTGCCATTTCCCGCTCTTCTAGTTCAACTATTGCTTCTTGTTTTTCTTCTGAAAGAGAATCAGCATTTTTTACAAATTTAGCTCTACCAGTTCTTGCCCCCCAGTTAATTAAGATAATGCCAATAATGACACCAGAAATAATACCGATAGTAGCTAAACCTACCGCAAGATCAGCACCTTCTGCATAGCCTAAATCTTGAAAAGTCCCTGATAACCCTGCTGCTGTTCCATGCCCGCCCACGAAGCTAATTTCAATGAGAGCCCCAGCTAGCGGATTGACCCCGAAAAAAGGTGTTAAAACTAAAATTACTAATAGTAACCCTACAACGTATTGTCCCCAAGAAACGGTTTGTCCCATAATAACTTGAGGTCCAGCTATTAACCATATTTTCTTCAAATTAGGTACAACTTTCCCTAAGAAAAGTGCAGCAAAAACAATATTGATAAATAAACCAGGTAAAGTCCGCCATACATCTAAAATGAATAAAGGAAAAACGCCATCATAAAAAAACGAACTTTCATCAATAAAAGGATTTATTATTCTTCCTAAAACTTCTGGTCCAACTAGCAAAGCTACTATACCTGCAATAATAGAGCTAGGTAAAAATAATCTTTGCAAAAGTGGTGTTTTTACACGAATGATCTTTCCTAAAACTAATAATATTCCTAAAACGACAAAACTAAAACCGATCATATTTGCACTCAAAAAAATCCTCCTTTAAATATTTTTTTCTATGTATAATTCAGTTTTTCCATTCCCTCTCAAAACTTCTTTAAACATAAATACAATGGTAAAAGTGTGCATATGTTGTTATGAAAGGAAGGGATTATGATGACAAATAAAAAAATTACAACTGTTGGATATGTACTATATGCTTTCATGACATTTTTTGTATTATGGTTAGCTGTCAAGCTACAAAGAGACGTGTCTTTATATAGTATATCAAATTTTTCCTATTATCCTTATATTGTCTTTACTGTTATTTGTTCCTACGTATTAGGAATGTATTTTTCTATACCTCATCTATTAAAAGAAGTGTTATGGAAAGAGGGAGAGTGGTGTTTTAATCGAATGAAATTTCTCAGTTGGTCGTTACCATTATTGCTTCTATCTATCTTACCTCTAATCACATTTCGAAACTCTAATGCTTTAGAGTTAGTATTAACACAATCTAAAATGTTAATCTACTATGAAATGAATGGGTTGTTAATTGGTATTTTAGCTATTTATACATTTTTTACATGTATAAATAGAAGGCTATGTTAAAGTTCGTTGTTGATTTCCGTGCAAGGCTTCGCTTTCCGCGGGCGGTAAAAAGGAAGGTTATTTTCACTGTCGTGAAAAAACCTACTCCTCGGCACAAGCGCCTGTGGGTCTCCCGCTCCACGCTTTTCCCGCAGCACAAGGAAGGTTGCGAAGCGACACATCCTTCGTAAGAAAATGCGTATTCATTTTCGAGGAGTCTCAGCCTTGCACGGAAATCAACAGGATTAGTATTTAATTATCAACCATAAGCTTTATATAGCTAAAAAGAAAAGAAGAGTCCCCGTAAGAGGATGGCTCTTCTGATTAGAGAATCTGCACCTTTTCATCCTTGCTTCGTATCTTTTTTAGAAAGTGTTAGTTTATGAAAAGACCATTGACCAATAATGACAACTAAAGTAGCCATTGAAATAAGAGTAGGTAATATATGTGTTAATTTTGCTAATACACTAAAGAGTATCGTTAACGTAGCTGAAAAAAGAAGTAGTGTGAGGAAAGATACTTT
Organism: Bacillus sp. FJAT-45066; assembly: GCF_002335755.1. Classification (NCBI taxonomy): domain Bacteria; kingdom Bacillati; phylum Bacillota; class Bacilli; order Caryophanales; family Bacillaceae; genus Bacillus; species Bacillus sp. FJAT-45066. Next base: position 1,713,889 of record NZ_NISQ01000001.1, on the reverse strand, counting down.
TTGAAAGAGATGAGTTAAACAATAGCTTCCAAAAAAAATGAGGAAAGTTAAAAGTAGAAAAAACAGTACCGTTGAAAGAAAACCCATTCTTACATGCCTCCGTATTCTTCTAAAGTAAAAATAATGTTTTATTATTTTACACAATAATCGAGAGAGATATGTATGAAATCATAAAAAAACTTAGGATAGATTACTCCATCCTAAGTCAAAAAAAGGGATTAAAACATGACTTTGCATAAAGTGGAGGGGCAAACCTCGTGTGTCAAAAAAATGCAAAGTCTTTTAAGACATCCTCATTATAATTGGAATTTCTTACTATGACAAGTAATTGTATCTATATGACACAATTTTTTCGAAATTAAAATAATTTATTAATCTTCTTCAATATTTTGTAACTTTTTGTAAGTTCCTTCGTCTAATATTATGGGGGGACTGGTATAATGAAAAAATACATATTTTCTTTTGCATTTATCGTATTAATAGTAATTTCACTAAGTAGTTATAGTAAACAAGCTAATTCAGAAGCAAGAGATATTTTACGACTTTTTCCCGAAGCAAATATATTAATGTGGGAAGAAAAAATATATATTACGGATGTGGAATGGTTAGAAAACATTGATCTTGAGCAAGGTGAAAAGATTGGAAAAGTGACCAAACAAACAAAAAGAGCTAGGAACTTTAAAAATGGAACTTCTACTCACCTTCCCGTTGGCACTGAAATTTATCGTGCAGAAGGAAGAGATAGTTTTATCATTGTAATAGAGGGAGAGTCCAAAAAGAAATATGTGAATTTGCTAGATGGCTAGTTTACTATAGTTACTGAGGCAATCAAAAAAAGCAGCCATAGCATTAGCTAGACTGCTTTACTCGTCTCATTTAATTGAACCTTCTTTAAAAAGTTTAGACAAAGTTCATTAAAGACATCGCTTTGTTCAATGTTACAAACGTGTCCGCAATTAGGGATTATCTCCATAATGGAATTATCTTCATTTGCTACATAATTTACGGTATTATCTAAAAACATATGATCTTCCGAGCCAGAGATATAAATCTTTGGAATCGTATTTTTCGTTTTCATTAATTGTTCATAGGTCTTAAAGCATTTCAATCCTGAATGAATCCAACTGATATAAGCTTCTTTTGAAAGTTTATATGCTTCTTTCACAAATGCTTTTCGAGAATTAGAGTGATTTTTTTTAGGTAAAAGAACTCTAGCAAATACTTTATAAGGCACCATATGAGGTAAAATAGTTCGTACAGGATAAAGCATAGAAAGCTTAACGAGAACCTCTCCCCATTTTTTTAGCTTTGGTGTTGCACCACCAAGTATCATCGATTTAATTCTTTCCGGTGCAAGTATAGCTACCTCTTGCATGATAATTGTTCCTAAAGATATGCCGATAAAATGGGCAGACTTTATTTTAAGTTGATCCATCACTTTAACGGTTTGCTCTGAAGCATATTCAAATAGATTAGCACCGTCTATAAATGGTGATTTTCCATGCCCAGGTAAATCAAGTAATAATAAATTATAAGATTCTCTTAGTGGTTTTAATTGTTTATAAAAAATGGAGGCGTTTCCGCCGAAACCGTGTAAAAAGATAATCCATTCTTTTGAAGTTGCATGTTTTATTGTTTTATAGTGCATAGCGAACCTCACTGTCATTAAGTTTATATAAACGATATTTAATACCCTTACTGATAATTTTAAAACATTTAGTATACAGTATACACAAAATTGTATAGGTTTCTCAACCTATCATACTAGGAAAATATGAATATTTTCTTACAATCTATGAAAAAGAAACCACTTCTTACTAAATAATAGAAAAATAACTAAATATATACAAAAAGTTGTTGTGTTAATATTTGTTTTGGAAAAATCGTAAAATTTTGGAGGATTTAGCATGAAGAATTGGAAAAATATTGCCATCATTATATTGTCTTTAAGTGTTATTTTTTTGACCTTTAAACAATACGAAACAAATCAGTGGGAAAAAAGACAATTAAGCCTATATGTTAACCATTTGTACTATTCGATTGATGGTTTGCTATATTCAATAGAGCAAATAGTAAATGATCCAACTAATGAGTTAACAGAACAAAATGTTAAAATTATAGATCAGAAAGCTAGAGAGCTAGAACATATAACTAGGTCAGGTGTCTATGTTAATGAGGATCTATATAGAGGTTATGGGGCTAGTTATATTATACTCTTCGTTTTATACGGGGGGATAATTAATTCTAATGAGGTAGATGGCATTTGGAAAGATGGAAAGTATAACGAAGAAATGGGAGTAATGCTAGAGTATTTATATGAGGATATAAAGACTGTACATGCTATGTTATATTCAGAACAGACACGTCAAGAAAAAGAAAATGCTACAATAGATGATGTTAATAAAGTAGCAAAATATTTATCTTCAATAGAATCATTTCAATATTTATCAAAATATAAAAGACAACAAAATAGATAAGGTAGTTTTTATTATTAATACATTTCAAGCGGTTGATTTCCGCGCAAGTCGTAGACTCCTGCGGGAGTAGCGGGGGACTGGAGACCCCACAGGCGAAGCCGAGGAGGCTTGCGCGGAAATCAACAGCGTGTTTAAAAGAACCTACTTTGAAAAATTTGTACCAAATGGGATAAGATAAATTATAGAGAATATTATTAAAACAAGGGAAGTGGCAAAATGCCTTCGATTGTACTTTTTGATGGTGTTTGTAATATGTGTAATGGTGTTGTTAAATTTATTTTTAAAAGGGATAAAGATAGAGAGTTTTATTTTGCTTCTTTACAGAGTGATAGAGGACAACGAATACTTAAAGAACATCATGGAAAACAGGTGGATAGTGTTGTTTTACTTCGTGATGGCCAGCTGTATTATTTTTCAGATGCTGCCCTGCATATAGCTAAAAAGCTGGACGGTGGATGGAAGTTGTTTTTTATTTTTATCGTCATTCCAAGAAAACTTCGCGATTTAATTTATAAATTTATAGCCAGGAATAGATACAAATGGTTCGGAAAGAAGGAAGAATGTATGCTTCCAACGAAAGAAATGAGAGAGCGTTTTCTAGAATAGAATTTGTAAAAGTGGGGAGATAAAAATGAATCCTTTTTTTGATCCGAGTAATGCCTCTAATAGTTCTATCTTTTTTTCAACTTCACATATTGTTGTACTTGGTGTTATGTGCATACTTATCTCATTATTGTATATCTTTAGAAAACAAAAGTGGATGAAGTCGAAAATAAGGTGGGCGATTTTACTATTACTTATTATCACGGAGCTTGGATTGAATATTTGGTATTTCTCAACAGATTATTGGAACGTTATGTATACATTACCGTTTCAATTATGTTCCATTAGTATTTATTTATGCGTATGGATGCTCCTGTTCAAACAGAAACTTATTTTTGAAATGGTTTATTTTCTAGGGTTAGGTGGAGCAACTCAAGCGTTACTTACTCCAGAACTATTTTTTGACTTTCCTCATTTTAGATTTTTACATTTTTTTATTGCTCATATTTGTATTATTTTAGCAGTGTTATATATGGTTTGGGTGGAAAAGTATAAAATAACTTTTTCTTCCTTGTGGAAAGCGTTCTTATGTTTACAAATAGTCGCTGCCTTTGTATTTTTAATCAATAAGTGGACATTAGGAAACTACATGTTTTTAGCAAGAAAACCCGAAAACCCTAGTTTAATTGATTTGTTAGGTCCATACCCGTGGTATATCTTATCCTTACAAGCAGTTGTACTAGTAGTATTCTTCTTACTATATCTCCCTTTTTCCCCCATTTGGAAAAAGAGTATAAATGTTAAGAAACAACAAGAAAGCAACTAAAGAAAGGTGCCGGCAAGTTTAATTTGCCATCACCTTTCTTTTTTATTTGGCTATGTTAAAGGTTGCTGTTGATTTCCGTGCAAGGCTTCGCTTTCCGCGGGCGGTAAAAAGGAAGGTTATTTTCACTGTCGTGAAAAAACCTACTCCTCGGCGCAAGCGCCTGTGGGGTCTCCCGCTTCTCCCGCAGGAGTCTCAGCCTTGCACGGAAATCAACAGGTAAGTATATAAATATCAACACTAAGCTTTAACACAACCTTTTATTTAATAAGCTTACTCTTAATGAATTTATACGCTCCGAAAAAGATAAAGGCGAACGCTGTTACTATTACAATATCAATTAAAATTTGCATGTTTTCTTGTCCCTTCGGTTATATTCACTAACTCTTATTTTACTAATGAAACATAATAGAAACAAGGTTAAGTAAGTATTATGTTGTAATAATTGAAATATTTCTGTAAATATTTCGTAAAATATTCTGTCAAATGATCTCCTTCATACATAACTTGTATTAAGGAAGGAGGAGTTAATAAGTGGAAGAAATTCGTCATATGCTTTTGTTACTTTCGTTCATATTATTGTTTTTCTATGGACTATTAGCTGGTTTAACGTACACAAGTATCCAGACTCAAATAGATAAAATGGAAGTGTTAGAGGAACAGTATATCCAACTTGAAGAGTCTGGAAATACTCCATACGTTTTTAAGCAAAGCTATATAAGAGAATTTACAACGTACGAGAGATTGCAGTCAAGGATGCAATCGTTCTGGATGAAATGGATTTTCGATTTTCCTGATTTTAAAAGTCCATAATCAAATACCACCATTTCGGTGGTTTTCTATTTTTCTTTTCTTTATAATAAATATAATAAAAAGGTTGAGGGTGAAGGACTTGGAAACTTTTATACATGTAGTTTTATATGCAATTTTATTTGTAAGTATCATTTCTTCCATATACGGTTGGTTTAAGGTGAAAGTGTTTTTTTATAACAAAATTTATATAGTACCCTTTTTGTTTTTTCAAATTGGAACGTTTTTACTGACAATCGCAGTTTTCATTATTAGAGGATGGACTGGGTTAGATGTTGGAATTATTGGCTTTCTCTTTATGGGTATTGGACTCATTTCAGGTACATCTATATACATTATAAAAAAACTAAAAGGAAACATGTAAATAAATACGGTTAGTAGGAGGAACAAAATGTTTGATGAAATTCAAGACCATTTAAAACATAATTTGAATATCCTTTTTGTTGGATTCAACCCTAGCATTCGGTCAGGCGAAACAGGTCATCATTTCGCAAATCCAACTAATCGTTTTTGGAAAGTTTTATACAGGGCTAATATTACGCCAATCTTATTAGAAGGTGAAGAAGACTATAAGCTGCTCGAGTTTGAATGTGGGCTTACAAACATTGTGGCTAGGCCAACCAAAGCAGCAACTGACATTACGAAAGAAGAGTATGAGGTAGGAAGAGTTATCCTAAAGGAGAAAATAGAAAAGTACAAGCCGAAAGTAGTTTGTTTCGTTGGAAAAGGTGTTTATGAGCAATTTGCGCAAAAAAAATCTGTTCCATGGGGAAGACAAGATGTTTCCATCGTAAAAGGGACGATTGATTTTGTAGCACCTTCTTCAAGCGGATTAGTTAGAATGAGTATAGATGAGATTACCGATATATATAAGCAAATTCATAATTTATTCTAGTAAAGGGATGAATCTGCTAAATAGATTCATCCTTTGAGCTATTGAGAATCCTTTGGTGCCACTAACTCTACTTTCATTCGATCAGGGTCTTCAAAGAATACAGCATAATAATTTGGTCCACCAGCATATGGGTGCTTCTCTTTATATAGAACGGTGTAGCCTTTCATTTCCAATTTAGTTGTTAGCTCGTCAACCTGTTGTTTTGATTGTGCGTGAAAAGCAAGGTGATTTAATCCAACACGGCATCGGTGATATGGAATTCCTAAATGTTTTGCTTCAGCTTGAACAAACACAATATATGTTTCATTCTTCTTCCAACTAACACCTAATTCCCATTCTTGATATTTATCGTAGTTTAGTTCTTCTCCTAACAACCAATCCCAAAACAGTCGACTCTTTTTTAAGTCAGATACGTATATTTCAATATGATGAATCATGATCCTGCACTCCTTTTAAAAAAGAATATCATATTTTTGCATATTTTAGTAAGTTGATACATTACAGATTATGGGAACGTGATATATACTAGAATAGTAGAACGGTAGAGAAGAGGAGAACCATTGAAAAAGAAGTTATTAAAACTTATTAAAGTAATAGGAATCCCACTCGTAATCTTTTGTAGTATATATGTATTAACGATTCATTTAGTTATTAGCAACACAGCAAAAAAACAACCGCCAGAGGATTTAGATTACATCGTTGTGCTTGGTGCGAGGTTACATGGCGAAATAATGTCGCTTGCCTTGCTATATAGAGTAGAAGCAGCTTTGAAATATTTACAAGAAAATCCAAATACGTATGTCATTGCATCTGGTGGACAAGGTCCTGGCGAAACCATTACGGAAGCGGAAGCGATGAAAAGATATTTTGTGAAAAATGGGATAGCAGAAGAAAGAATAATAGAGGAGAAAAAATCTACTACCACCTTAGAAAATCTTTCGTACTCTAATGAATTTATAAGTGAAGGATCTTCAGTTGGTATTGTAAGTAATGATTTTCATCTATTTAGAGCAAGCTTTATTGCTAAACGGTTAGGTATACATCCATACACCATTCCAGCCAAAACCCCAACTGTCGCTAAACCTAAATCATGGAGTAGAGAATACATAGCTGTTATTAAATCATACCTTTATGATAGATAAACAATAGAAATGTAATTCACATTCCTGTAAACTATTAATAGAGAAATGAAAGGGAGTTATACATATGTTATTAAGGAAACTAATCATCTTAACTTTCATTACTTTATTACTTTCTGCTTGTGCAGAAATAAGTATGGAAGAGGAAGACAAAATTATTGTGGATGCTTTTCAAATCATGGACTATATAAAGGGCAGTAAATGGGAAGAGCTATCAGAGCATGTACATGAAGACGTAGGTTTACTTTTCTCTTTATATGCAAAAGTAGATGAAAACGACGTTGTCTTTTCAAAAGAGCAAGTAGCACATATTGAAAAAGACACTGAAGTATACAATTTCGGTCATCACTTTGCTACAGATCATACGTATGAAATGACCGCAAAAGAATTTATTCAAGAAGTATTATTACGTCATGAGTTTGGATTAAACAAAGGACAGGAAATTGAATACAGTGACACCGCCTTTAACACTTCTCAAGTGAAAAGTGCAGGCGTTATTAATAATATTCATGAAGTGTACCCTGAAGCTTTCTACGTTGAATTTTATAGTCCTTCAACAGGAGAAATGGTTGAAGAAGATTGGCAGGCCCTTCGGTTTGTATTCCAAAAAGAGCGAAGACATTGGTATTTAGTTGCTATCGTGAGAGATCTTCATTCTCCTTAATCTAGGAAAAATTTAAGCAAACTATCATTTTTTCTATGAATCACTGCATATAATGTAGTGATTCTTTTTATTTTTGGACAACTTGTTGAAAAAATAAGTTTAAATATGTGCGTTGTTTAAAAATCCCATTTATAAACAATTCAACTACTATTCTTACTAAGTAACTATTCTAGGGGGAAAAAATACATGATTAATGAGAAACCTACTATTTGGGACCATCCCATATGTCTTTTTGGAATACCGACTCTTATTATGACAGGTGGAGTATTTTTATTAGTGATGACAAATGCACGGAACGGAGCATTGCAGTTTATTCCTGCGATTTTTATTTTACTCGGTTTGGCTGAATTAGTTCGTTCTGTTGCTAGAATGCAATATGTGCTTACAAGAAGGCAACAAACGGAGATAAACCAAAAAAGTGGCTATGGAACTTACATATTAAGTTTTATCACGACTATTATTTCTATCCTGTTTTTTGTTATGGGAAAGATGACACTAGAAGCGGTTTTATATATTCAATTAAGTATCGCCATATTAATTTATCCTATCTTACAACTAGTATTTATTGTAAGAGACAGCTAAGTTGTAACGAGCAATCTACTTTAATAGTGTATCAAAGATAGACTAATAGAAAACATCATTAGGAGTGAATAGAAAATGAGAGGGAAATCTATTATTTTTACATTTATTGGTGTAATATTAGTAGCAAGTTTTCTGCTTTTATGGAACCCTCATGTTCGAGGTGTTGTTAAGATACACGCTACGAATTCTTCTTATGCATTACTTACGGATTCAGGTAATAAGGAAACATTAATGAGTAAATGGGATGATGGGGAAGGACTATTTACTATACTAAACGAATTAGAAACAAATGGGTGGCAATTAGAAGAGCAAACGGGCAATTTATTTTTATATGTTAAGTTAGAAGAAGTAAAAATAGTTACCATTAAAAAATGGACAAACCACTATGTAGTTGCAGAAATAGTCACAGGGGGATAAGAGGATGAAACAAACGCCAACTCTCGAGTCAGATAGATTGCTTTTAAGAAAATTGAAAATGAATGATGCTACAACAATATTTCGTTATTTCTCAAATCCGGAAATGACGAAATATTATGGAATGGAACCTTTTGTAACAATTATTGAAGCAGAAAAATTCATTAAAGACTTTTTAGATGAATATACGCTTATTTTAAGATGGGGAATAGTGGAGAAAAGCACAAATAAGTTAGTTGGAACATGTGGATACCATGCTATTTCAGAAAAACATATGCGTGCAGAAATTGGTTATGAAATTGACATAGCTAGTTGGGGGAATGGGTACGCAACAGAAGCTATTACAAAGTTAGTTGAATACGGGTTAAACGAAATGAAATTACATAGAATCGGTGCAAACGTGTTTCCAGAAAATAAGTCATCAAGAAGGGTATTAGAGAAAATAGGCTTTAAACATGAAGGGCTGCTCCGTAATTATTTATTCCAAGGTAGTAAATCTCACGATGCAAATGTCTTTTCTATCATTAACACTTCTTCTTAACTATAATCTCATTCTTCAGACGGATAAATATTCATTCTTGTATACGAAGAATTAATTCCAACGCTGTATTAAACTATACTTAATGTGTATTAGACGAGAATGAGGGAGGAAAAACATAATGCAAACTGAGCAAAAATATGATGATTTACGAATAAACGGTAGTATGGTTGTAACAGGTGGGACATTTAACACTGTAGCTGTAAATGGTAGTGCTACTTTGAACGGAGATATTCATTGTAAAGAATTTAAGATAAATGGTACATGTGAAGTAAAAGGAAGCCTTAAAACGGAAAAGGGTACTGTTCGTGGTAACGCTGAAATTAAAGAAGATTTGTATGTTGGCGATTTTAATATTTACGGAAACGCTTCCATGAAAGGGAATATGTTCGCCTCTAGTTTTAACGTGAAAGGGGCTTGTGATGTCGGAGAATCATTATCTGCTGAACATATTCCAACATATGGTAGGTTAAGAGTTGGAGAGAATTGCCAAGCAGAAGATTTTTATTCAGAAGGTTATTTTGAAATTGGTGATACTTTAAAAGCTAACTCAGTGGAATTAATTATTCGTAATCATTCAAAAAGTTCTGTAGAAAAAATATTTGCCGAGAAAGTACGTGTTAAAATGCAAGAGGACAACACGTTAGTAAAAGTGTTGAAATCAATATTTTCAAGTAGCACTTCTCGTGGAAGGTTAAAAATTGAAGAAATTCACGGTGAAACCATCACATTAGAAAATACTAAGGCAGAACTGGTAAAAGGTAACAATGTTACACTAGGAAAAAATTGTATAGTAGAACTAGTAGAATATAGTGACACGTTAAACATAGTAGCTAATGCAATAGTCAAAGAATCACGTAAGATCGAAAAATGAATTTTTAGAAGCGTAAGCATAGTTTATTGCTTTCTCTTTTTTTTATGGTATAAGGTTTTTTACGTTAGAAAAGGGTAAAATAAAGTAGTATATTTTGGATTAACAAGAAAAGGTTGTATATAATGTACCTATAGTACATGAAATAAAGGAGGAATTAGTTTTGCCTAAAGCTGAAGAAAAATTAAATCAATCATTAATAGACCTTTTACAAGGTGAGAAAATTGTTTCATTAATTACAACAGATAGTAAGTCAAATAAGCCAAACTTAAGTATCGTATCATGGTTAGTAGCTCATCAAGACGGAAAGACAATTAAATTTGCACTTGGCCATAAAGCAGAAAGCGCATTTAATATTGAGAAAAACCCTGACCTAATACTAGGTGTAATTGGGGCAGGGAGCTGCTACTCTATAAATGGTAAAGGAACGGTATCGGATACCATTGATAAAACGATGAAATACAAAATTGTAACCGTTGAAGTAGAATCAGTAGAAGATGTTATTTTTTATGGTGGAAAAATCACATCAGAACCAAACTATGAAAAAACATATGATGCAGAATTAGCGAAAAAACTCGATGATGAAGTTTATGAAATGTTAAAAAACTAATACTTTTGTGCGAGCCTTTACATAGAGGCTCGTTTTTTATATACACTATATAATCTTTATAAATAGTATTAAAGTAGTAATTATTTGAAAATTTCTTTGTTTTTTCTTTATATATTTTTTTTCTTTGATAAAATGAAAGGAGAAATGTCGAAAAAAGGCGAATTGATACATGGTATTTGTTTGTAGGAGTGATTATAGTGAGTAACTGTAATGGAGAAAAAATAGAGAAATCCATATCAAATTTAATTCAAAATCTAGGACAACTTTATGAGAATTGGTTTACGTTAAAATTTGTCCCACCAAATGAATTTATCGTCATGGAGAAAAAAGTAGGAATTGGTACATTTACAGAATGGTCTCCAACGGTAGGTAATGAAATTGTGGTAGAAAGTATATTTCCAAAGTTACAAAAAAAGCTACGAAATGTGATGTTTTCGTTACAAACATCTACATATCGTGAATCGATCATAAGTAATCAAAAATCACTCGTGATAGATATAAACATCGTTCCATTTCAAATAGAAAAAGAGTTTTTATTTGTTTTATTATGTAAGGATGTAACAAAAAAGGTTCAACAAGAGGCGGAAAACAAAGAAGGATTAAAAAGGTTACAACGCGCTTTACTTCTTGAGTATGAAATGAAAACAGCTATCCGCAAAAAAGAATTTGAAGTATATTACCAACCTAAGTTACATATGAAGGCCAATAAAGTAAACTTTGAAGCGTTAATTCGTTGGTTTAATCCGAGAATAGGGGAGATTGAGCCGTCAGAATTTATCCCATTAGCAGAGAAATATAAATTAATTGAACCAATTACTAGTTATGTTTTTGAAAGAATTGTATCTGAATATGCTGTATTATCAGGAACTTTCCCTAATGCAGTAGTAGCGATAAACCTTTCTCCAGATTTGTTAACAAAGAAAGAGTGGATAAACAGCCTTCCTTCCCTGCTAAATAATTTTGGAGTGCAACCTTCTTCTTTTGAATTAGAAATAACAGAAAAATTTGTACATGCTAATGAAAGTATAAAAGAAGGTATGGAAACGTTAATATCATATGGATTCACCATTACATTGGATGATTTTGGATCAAAATACTCTTCTTTACAATACTTACAAGAAATTCAGTGTCATAAAGTAAAAATAGATAAAGTGTTCACTAGAAATATGCAAACTGTCATAGAAGAAAGGAAAATATTTAGAAAAATAATTGATTTTTCTCATAGTTTAAATCTAGAGGTAGTAGCAGAAGGAATGGAAAGCGAACAACAATTTGATACGTTGTTTTCATATGGATGTGACGAATTGCAAGGCTTTTGGATTGATAAACCGATGGCCTTAACGTCTTTGTTAAAGAAGGCGACAAAATATTCAACGTTAATAGAACAAAGAAAAAAATGAACATTAAGAAACGCTAAGTGAGCCAATGACTTAGTGTTTTTGCTTTGTATACGAAATTTTATGATGATTAGAAAAGGAAGAACATTCTTTTTGACGAATTAGTAAAGAACGGGATACCATAGGTTGTAGTTAATAGTAGCAAACCTTGTATATAGACATAATCTGAAAAAAACGAGTGGTGTATATGAATTTTAATGAATTATCACAAAGATGGCACAATCGATTGCTTAGTAGAAAAAACAATATTAGAGCAATTATTCTCTTTTATATTTTCTTCTTTATTACGTTTATGAGTTTTTATTTAACAATAGGAGTAGGAAAGTGGTTTGATGTATTATTTATCGTTTTAACCGCATTACTTACAACCTTTGTTGCCTACTATGGATTTTATTTTATTATTTGGATATTTAAAAGCTTTCCCAATTACTTCTTAGCTTTACTAGCTGCAGTTACTCTAACTTCTTATGTAGTTAGCCTATTCTTAGGTCCGTTTTTTGCCTATATTGCATATGGAATTATAGGTATAAGTGGATTGACTGCAGTCATTTTCTATCTCTTAAGAAATATTCAATTGAACATTTTTGTCAAATGTGCTATTGGATTATTCGTTTTTTCCATTCACATATTAGGCATTTGGATCGTTGCCAACCCTGGTACAGAAGGACAATGGAACAATACAAACATAAAAGAAAAGGGAGAATATAATCAATTACTGGACAGTGGTCCATACAATGTACAGGCATTTACATATGGTAGTGGTGATGATAAACAGCGAAGCGAATATCAGGATGGTATTACATATCAGTCAGATAAAGTAAATATACGTTCTTTTACTGTTCAACCGAAAGGATTGAATAAAAAATTTCGAGAATGGTTTTGGGGTTTTGACTTTTCTAAAGTTCCGTTAAACGGACGAGTTTGGATGCCAGAATCACAAATCGAACGATTACCACTAGTGCTAATCGTTCATGGAAATCATAACATGGTGAAGTTTTCAGATGAAGGGTACCAATATCTTGCTGAACATTTAGCTAGCAATGGCTATATAGCAGTAAGTGTGGATGAAAATTTTTTAAATTCGAGTAAACTTGGCCATGTTGGTTGGGATAATGCTGCAAGAGCATTAGTGTTATTAAAGCATTTAGAACAGTGGGAAAAATGGAATAATGACAAGGACCATGAGCTGTATAATAAAGTGGACTTTGAAAAAATTGCGCTAATCGGGCATTCAAGAGGTGGGGAAGCTGTTAGCCTTGCTGCCTTGTTTAATGAATTAACTCTCTTTCCTAACAATGCAAGAGTATCGTTAGACTTTAACTTTAATATAAAGTCTATCATAGGCTTATCCCCTGGTGATAGACGATTTCAACCAGGAGGAAAGCCAACCGAACTACAGAATATAAATTACTTAACGTTGCAAGGATCAAATGATACAGACCATACAACGTTTAACGGGATGAGGCAATACGAGAAAGTAAGTTTTTCGGATGACTTTGACGGGTTTAAAAGTAGCATATATATATATGGTGGAAATCATGGACAGTTTAATACAAGTTGGGAAACAGACCGGACGGCTCCGTACTCATGGATAGTGAATAGAACAGAAGTAATTGACCCTAATATGCAAAGAAGAATTACACAATTTTATATACTTTCTTTTTTAGAAGCAACGTTAAATGATAAACAAGAGTTCCGGGGATATTTCTCTAATAAACAAAGTGCGTTATCAAACATTCCAACAGATATTTTACGTATACGCTATGAAGATAGTACGTTCCTACCTATTGCTACGTTTGAGGAAGATGTTGATGTTACAACGACAACTATCGATGGTGGGGAGATTATTGGAACAGGTATGCGTGTATGGAGAGAGGCTGCTATTTTACTGCGAAATAGTGAACCGCAAGAAAATCAAGCAGTGAAATTAGGATGGCAACAGTCCAATGCCAGGTATGTTGTAAAGCTTCCAATAGAAGCATTAGTAAATGCAAATAGCGATACTGTTTTACGTTTTGATGCCATTCAATTACATGAAGAGAAGTATAGACAGTTCGGGGTGCCATTGAAAGAAGAAGTGAAAAATGAAGCTATACCAATTACAGTTGCGTTAAGACCTTCTGGTGTTCAAAGACATGATAGTAGAATTGCTACAAATATATGGATTGAACCAACCTATTCATCCAACCTTTATAAATGGAACTGGTGGAATAACTTGTTAGGCAATAAGTATGAACATGTATTACAAACTTATGAAATACCTCTTTCGACGATAATAGACTCTTTTAAGTCTAAAAATTACGATGACATTGTAGAAATTGAGTTTCAGTTTAATCATGGAAATAATGGATTAATTTATCTTGATCAAATTGGTTTTTCGCAAAAATAATATACACATTAGCTCCCGAAAAAGTATGTTATAACATCATGCTTTTTCTGGGAGTTTTTTTGTGTGAGTTAGAAACTATCTTACATAGGGTATGGAATTTAGTATTTATTACAAACTATTATAGAAACAAAAGAGTTGACTATCTTGTATATACAAGATAATATTTATTTTGAGTTGTATATACAAGTTTCGTGTTTTTATTGTTGTAAATGTAAGCGGTTATTTACAAACTACTGGAGGTTTTATATATGTTTAAAAAACTATTCGGACTAAAAGAAGAAACAACACAAGTAAAAGAAGAAGGGATTTTTGCCCCGTTGTCTGGAAAGGTTGTGGAATTAGAAAATGTTCCTGACCCAACTTTTTCTCAAAAAATGATGGGCGACGGACTTGCCATTGAACCTACAGAAGGTAAGGTAGTTTCGCCGGTTGATGGTGTAATTGTTCAATTCTTTCATACAAAACATGCTATTGGAGTTAAATCAAGAGCGGGTGCTGAGATTTTAATTCATGTTGGTTTAGAAACAGTAGCTATGAATGGAGAAGGATTTAAAGGCCATGTGAAAGAAGGAGACAAAGTTAAGGTGGGAGATCTACTAATAACTTTTGATTTAGCCTTGATTAAAGAAAAAGCAGCAAGTACCATTACTCCAATCGTAATTACTAATGGAGAAATAATTGACCAAATGGAAAAGAAAACAACAAATGATGCAATAAAAGGTGAAACAGAAATAATTCATTTTTCTGTAAAGGGATAAATTACAGGGGGAGCTATTAATGGATATTAGAAAATCAACAGAGCAAATTATTGAAGCAATCGGAGGAAAGGAAAACATTAGCGCTGCAACACACTGTGTAACTAGACTTCGATTAGCTTTACATGATGAAGGTAAAGTAGATCAAGATGCATTAGAAAAAATTGATGTTGTAAAAGGTTCTTTTTCCACTAATGGACAATATCAAATTGTTATTGGTAATGGAACAGTTAATAAAGTTTACAAAGAAATGGTAACCCTTACTGGGATTGGTGAAGTTTCAAAAGATGAAGTGAAAAAGGCTGCTGAGAAAAATTTAAATCCAATACAGCGCGCAATAAAAGTATTGGCAGATATCTTTATTCCAATTTTGCCAGCAATCGTTACAGCTGGTCTATTAATGGGGATAAACAATTTATTAACGAATGCAGGTATTTTTTATGATAATGCTTCTGTGATACAAATGCATCCACAGTGGGCAGACTTAGCTAACATTATCGATCTCATTGCAAATACAGCATTCGTATTCTTACCAGGGCTAATAGGTTGGTCAGCTGCAAAACGATTTGGCGGAAGTGAGTTACTTGGTATCGTTTTAGGGCTAATGCTAGTTCATCCAGGTTTATTAAATGCTTGGGGTTACGCAGAAGCACAACTTGAAGGTGAGATGGAAGTTTGGAACTTGTTTGGATTCGAAATTGATAAGGTTGGTTATCAAGGACAAGTTTTACCCGTTTTATTTGCAGCCTTTGTATTGGCGAAAGTAGAAAGGTTTTTAGCTAAACGTGTGCCAGATAGTTTTCACTTGTTAGTTGTACCACCAATTACTTTATTGTTTACTGGATTTTTAACATTTATAGCAATCGGTCCTATTACGTTTACAGTTGGTAATTTCTTAACAGGAGGATTCGTTTCCTTATTCGAAGCTGTGCCGTTTTTAGGTGGTTTAATTTATGGAGGCTTTTATGCACCATTAGTAATTACAGGTATGCATCATACTTTCTTAGCAGTTGATTTCCAATTAATTGCAACGATTGGCGGAACTTTCTTATGGCCAATGGTAGCTTTGTCTAACATTGCGCAAGGATCTGCAGCATTTGCAATGATGTTTGCGACGAAAGACGAAAAGCTTAAAGGTTTAGCTTTAACATCTTCTATATCTGCATGGCTTGGAATAACAGAACCTGCTATGTTCGGAGTAAACTTGCGATATCGTTATCCGTTTATTGCAGCAATGATTGGTTCAGCAACAGCAGGTATTATCATTACAATTGCCGGTGTATTAGCACCAACAATCGGAGTAGGTGGACTACCAGCATTCTTCTCCATCCCGAATGAATTTTGGCCAATCTTCTTCTTAGGAATGGGGATTGTACTAGTAGTACCATTCACACTTACATTTATCATTGCAAAATTCAAAAAAGAAAAAGGCAGTTAAATTTGGCTATGTTATTGCTTAAGGTATATTTTAATTAATTATAAGCTGTTGATTTCCGGGCAGGCTGAGACTCCTGCGGGAGAAGCGGGAATCGGGAGACCCCACAGGCGCTTGCGCGCCGAGGAGGCTTCCGGCCCGCCCGCGGAAAGCGAAGTCTTGCCCGGAAATCAAAAGCGATCTTTAACCCAACATTAAAATAAAAAAACCAGACCCCTTGTGTACACATCGCGAGGGGTCTACTTCCTAAATTTAACTTGAGGTGAAAAAATGAACTTACAAAATAAACATAATCCATGGTGGAAAAAATCGGTCGTTTATCAAATTTATCCGAAAAGTTTCAACGACACATCCGGAAATGGTGTAGGAGATATTCAAGGCATTATAGAAAAATTAGACTATTTAAAAGAGCTCGGCGTAGATGTGATCTGGCTTACACCAGTCTATAAATCACCACAACGTGATAATGGATATGATATTAGTGACTATTTCTCGATTCACGAAGAGTACGGAACAATGGATGACTTTGAACAGTTATTACATGAAGCTCACAATCGTGAAATAAAAGTCATTATGGATATCGTAGTTAATCATACTTCTACTGAACACGAATGGTTTCAGCAAGCAAAGCAATCTCATGATAGCCCTTATAGAAATTACTACATATGGAAAGACAGTAAGACAGATGGAAGCGAGCCAACAAATTGGGAGTCAAAGTTTGGTGGAAATGCATGGGAATATGACGAAAAAACAGGTCAATGGTACTTGCACTTATTCGATGTAACACAAGCTGATTTAAATTGGGAAAACGAAGAACTGAGAGAAAAACTATATGAAATGATGACCTATTGGTTTGAAAAAGGGGTCGATGGGTTCCGATTGGATGTAATAAATTTAATCTCAAAGGACCAAAGCTTTCCTGATGATGACGGTTCCGTTCCACCAGGTGATGGAAGAAAGTTTTATACAGATGGACCACGTGTACACGAGTTTATGCAAGAAATGAACAAAAAGGTTTTCTCTAAATATGATAGTATGACTGTTGGGGAAATGAGTTCTACAACGATTGACCATTGTATTAAGTATACTAGACCTGACCGAAATGAGTTAAGTATGACGTTCAATTTCCACCATTTAAAAGTAGACTATCCAGGCGGAGATAAATGGACAGTGGCAGACTTTGATTTTCTACAGCTAAAAGATATATTATCAACCTGGCAGGAAGAAATGTACAAAGGAGACGGTTGGAATGCACTTTTTTGGTGTAATCATGATCAACCGAGAATTGTCTCAAGGTATGGAGATGATAAAAAGTACCATAACGAATCAGCTAAAATGCTTGCAACAAGTATGCACTTAATGAGAGGAACTCCTTATATTTATCAAGGTGAAGAGTTTGGGATGACAAATCCTGGTTATGTAAAACTCTCTGACTATCGCGATGTTGAATCATTAAATATTTTTAAAATGAAAACTGAAGCAGGTATGAGCGAAGAAGAAGTTTTAGAAATCCTTCGTCATAAATCAAGGGACAACTCACGTACGCCTGTACAATGGAATGGAGAAAAACATGCAGGGTTTACAACGCATGAACCATGGATTCCTGTTGCGTCTAATTATAAGGAGATTAATGCAGAAGAAGCATTAAAAAATCACGACTCCATCTTTTATCACTACAAAGAACTAATTAGGTTGAGGAAAGAGTACGATATTATTACGACAGGTGATTTCGAATTAATTTTAAAAGATCACCGAGAAATATTTGCTTATATTCGTAATGGAGAAAATGAAAAACTTATTGTCATAAACAATTACTACGGTAAAGAAACACAATTTACTTTGCCTAGTAATGTTGAAATAGGGTCCCATAAAGTAAACGTTTTACTTTCTAATTATAATGATAGCACTACGAACATAAACCAATTTACCTTACGACCTTACGAATCTGTTGTTTATCATTTAACGATGTAATGATAAGATACATTCAGATGCATCAATTATTATGATACGAACACAGGTGATTAAAATAATGAATAATAAGTACAGTTCCATTTATGAATATTTTGTAGATGAAATAGAAAATAAAAATTTGAAACCTGGTTTTAAACTGCCATCAGAACATAAGTTAATGGAGCAGTTTGATACATCAAGAGAAACAGTAAGAAAAGCATTAAGCTTATTAGCTCAAAATGGTTATATACAAAAAATACGTGGTAAAGGGTCAGTTGTATTAGAACTTAATAAATACAACTTTCCGATTTCAGGTTTAGTTAGTTTTAAAGAGCTTTCCTCTAAAATGGGTAGGAAGTGGGTAACAGAAGTTCATGCATTGGATATTATCCAATCAAACAACGTGTTACAAACCAATTTACAATGTAAAGAAAATGAAAAAGTATGGGGTGTTATAAGAACTAGAAGTGTGGATGGGGAAAAAATAATACTAGACAAAGATTTTTTCTTACAAACACACGTGGAACAGCTTACAAAAGAAATTTGTGAGACTTCTATTTATGAATATTTAGAAGAGGATCTGCAATTACAAATAAGCTTTGCGAAGAAAGAAGTTACAATTGAAGAAGTAACGGAAGAGGATAAACGTCTATTAGATTTAAATGGTCATACACATATCGTAGTCGTGAAAAATTTTGTTTATTTAGACGACGCTACACTTTTTCAGTATACAGAATCAAGGCATCGACTAGATAAATTTAAATTTGTAGACTTTGCAAGAAGAGTGAAGTGAAATAACAGCTCTACATCCCATTTGGTTGGATGTAGAGTTGTTTTTGTGTGAAAAGATATAATTATACTAAATAGTTTTCAAAACTTGAAAAATGACTATGTAAACCGATATATAATAAAGATAAACATCGAATGGGGAAGGGCGTACAGTATGAATAATAAACGAGAAATTTTATTAGATACAGGGACAAACGAAGTAGAATTTTTAGAATTTTATTTAGAGAATTCTAGCTTTGGTATAAATGTGTTAAAGGTAAGAGAGATAATTCAACCGATAGCTGTAACGAAAATTCCACATGCACATCCTTTTATAGAAGGAATTGTAGAATTACGAGGGGAAGTTCTTCCTGTAATTAAACTACGAACAGCATTAAATCTTCCTGATAATAGTGATGCAAAAAATGACAAATATATTATTACAGAATTTAACCAGATGAAAATTGTCTTGAGAGTAGATCACGTCACACAGATTCATCGTTTAACATGGGAGAAGATGGAGAAGCCAACAACAATTAATAGTGGTCTAAATCATTATGTTACTGGTGTTGTAAAATTAGAAGATAAGATGATGCTATTATTAGATGTAGAACAAGTAATGTATGAAATTTATCCTAATTTAACAAAAGTGAATATGACGAATGAACATAAACAAAAAAGAAATACTAAAAAAGTTGCACTAGCAGAAGACTCTCCTATGTTACGTCAGCTTTTGTTAGACACGTTGCAAGAAGCGGGGTATACACACGTTAAGTTATTTGAAAATGGTGCGGAGGCATGGCATTATTTCGAGGAAAAAGTGAAAGAGGGTAAAGAGAAATTGGATATCCTAATAACAGATATTGAAATGCCTCAGATGGATGGTCATAATTTAACAAGAAGAATAAAAGAAGATCAGGAATTAAAAGCAACTCCTGTGATTATTTTCTCTTCATTAATAAGTGAACAGCTTCGACATAAAGGTAATTATGTTGGTGCAGATGCACAAATAAGTAAACCAGAAGTTAGTTCATTAATACAGGTTATGGATGAAATATTAAAAATATAGCTTTGTTAAGTTTAGTATTGATAATTAAATACTAATACCTGTTGATTTCCGTCCAAGGCTGAGACTCCTGCGGGAGAAGCGGGGAATGCGAGACCCCACAGACGCTTGCGCCGAGGAGTAGGTTTTTTCACGACAGTGAAAATAACCTTCCTTTTTACCGCCCGCGGAAAGCGAAGCCTTGGACGGAAATCAACAGCGAACTTTAACACAGCCAAAAATATAAAAAAACTACCCCATTTCATTTGTTTACGAAATGGGGTAGTTTTTGTTTTTAACGATAACTTTCTCCTAAGCGTTTGAAGACAGGTTTTTGATAAGTAGTACGCTTATGGTTAGAAGCAAGATTATTGGTTTCGCTAGGTGGTGATATGCTTACATAGGATTGTAATAATTTTTTTGCTGTGGAAAGTGACATGGATGTCTTTGGGTTTCGATATTGTTCATCCAGCTCCCCTAGATGAGGTAATTCGGCGAAGTCATTTTTTGTAGAAGGAATGTGGAAAAAATAATCTCCTGCTTGAATTAATACATCTGATTGTTGATGACTTTTTTTCGGATTTCTTGAATAATGTAGTCCTTTTTTAATTGCTTTTCCTTCTAATAACAACTTTTCAATCGCTTTTCTTTTTAATAAGTATAAAAAAGAAGGGTCTGGCGCAGTTTTCGCATGTTTATTAACCGTAAATATCGCGCGAGAGAGGTTTTCAACAGAAGGTTGTATGGAGGAATCAGCCTTTTGGAAACTATTTGGCATAAAAGTGTTTGCTCCTTTCATTTTTGTAATTTATTATACTACTTTTGGCATGAAAAAGAAAGAAGCTTAAACCGTCACTAAAGTTTGCGTCCAAGCTCCTCGTTACAAATCACTTTCAAAAAGGCATTTACAAACTGTGGATCCCATTGAGAACCTTTTCCTTCAATAAGGATCGATAATGCTTTTTCCTTACTCATTCCTTTTCGATATGGTCGGTCTGAAGTCATGGCATCAAAAGCATCTGCTACTGCAATAATCCTACCGAAAAGAGGAATCTCATCACCAATTAATTTATCAGGGTATCCTTTTCCATCTAACCGTTCGTGGTGACTCCTTACCCCAGGGATTAATGGTGCCATTGCATCTTTCGGCATAACTTGTTCTAAAATTTTTGCACCTAATACAGGATGTCGTTTTATTTCGTTAAATTCTTCTTCTGTTAGTTTCCCATCTTTTAATAATATTTGATCTTTTACACCGATTTTGCCAATATCGTGTAGTAGGGCGGAAGTTTTTAGTTGCTTTAACGTTTCTTCATTTAACCCGATTTCTTGTCCTATTAATTCAGATAGTTTACTAACTCTTAAAGAATGCCCCGCCGTATACGGATCTCTTGCATCAAGAGTAGTAGTTAAAGTTTGATAAAAACTTTCAATAAGTAATTGATTGGTTTCATTTTGCTCTTTCAGACCTTCTACCATTGAATTAAAGCCGGAAATCACTCGAGAAAATTCGTCACCATATAGATCGGTAGAACGAGTAAGTTCTCCTTGCTTTACATTCTCCATACCTTCAATTAACTGGTTAATAGGCTGAATGATGTCTCTGAATAAAATATATGCACCCAAAAAAGAAAAGAATATGGCCATTATTAAAATAATGATTGCCCAGTCCCAAAAGTTTGCGTCAATCAGCATCATGTCAAATCTAACCTGAGTAGCTAAACTAAACAACATCAAAGGGAAAATAGCGATAAATAGTGTACTGAACAAAAATTTATTTTTTATTGAAACAAGTACTTCCCCTTCTAGTGAAAGGGACATATTATAATGTTTTTTTGATAAATCTTTAAAATGTAATAGTACAGTCTGAATAGCTTTTGTCGTCAAGAAAAACTCAATAAAAGCATGCATTCCTGCAATTAACATTGCTCCAGTAGTTGCAAGTAAAACATATCTGTAAGGCATCTCAAGCCATCCTATGTGAATAAATAAAACAGCTAAAATTATCGCTGGTAAGGTAATACCTAGAAAGTGCGGTCCTAAAATACGTTTAACTGTTAAGGTTGGAAATTGATGCGTATAGATAAATTTCTCCTTTAACTCTGAATAAGAAGGTAATTCAGATGTAAAGACGCTTTTTATCGGCTGAAGGTGTTTTTTAAACATTATTAGTTCTGCAATACACATGACAGAAAATGAAATAACTAGAATAAATGCCATAATATTAATTTCTATAAATGATAGATCTAACGTAGTAAAAATCATAACTCCACCAATGCCGATAACTGCAATGGATGAGCCGAATATATAGTTAAAGATTAATTGCTTAACGAATCGATTGTACGTTGCCATTTTCCCCTCTTTTCAAACTAATTAGGTACCCAAGATAATTTGTTTCTTGGTCACTACCAAAAAACAAGCAATTGTGATATTTCATCAGTTACGTTTTTAATATATTTATGATGATTATTATAATATTAATTGATACAAAGTGGGAGATTTTTGTGTTACTAATTTACTAGTAAAAATGTGATATTTAACAGTTTCGTAACATTATTATGATTTTTTGTTATGGACGTATATATACAGCAGTCCCGTTTGGAACAATCGAAGATAGTTTTAAAACATCTTCGTTATACATTCGGACGCAACCTCTTGAAACGGCTTTTCCGATCGAAGAAGGGTCATTCGTTCCGTGAATTCCATAAGATAGTTTCGAAAGAGATAACCACATAGCTCCAAAAGGTCCTCCAGGATTTGGGGCGCGATTAACGATTACGTAATCTCCTACGGGAGTATTAAATAACATTCTTCCGACTGCAATCGGAAAAGTTTGAATGACTCCACCGTCTTTTTTCAAAGTTAGTTTTCTACCATTTATGGAAACTTCGATAGAATATGGAATAGATTCTTTTGGTGGTAAATTTGGAATGATAATTTGTTGACCCGGATATATAAGATTTGGATTGGGAAGTGGATTAGCTTGTAGTAGCTGTTGGAAGGTTCTACGATAGTCTAGAGCGATTGAATTCAATGTCTCACCTGGTCTTACGATATGAATGGCCAAGAAGCTCATCTCCTTATGGAATAAATTAATCTTTAATAGATCGGGCTTGATTAGCAAGAAATCTGCTCACCTCAATACTTAGTAAACAGCCAAGTACAAGAAAAAATATAAAGAAACCGAAAGATGGATTAGCCATGCTTTCGGTACTATCTCCTATCTATAATAAAACGGATATGGCCGGTAATATGGATATGGCGGATAATAGTAAGGGAACGGTGGGTAGTAATATCTAGGTCTGAATAACAAAGGACTAACTGCTAATCCTGCCACAAATGGCAATAATGGGAAATAGCGCTGGTCGCTAGCCTGATAATTACGGTAATGCATAGACATACGCCTCCTTTTATATTTTCTATTTATCATATGGAGGTTTGTTGGGATTTGCGCATGTCTATGTGTATAACTATATAACAAAGAGAATGTCTAATTATCCAATGATTCTAACGTAAATACAGTTAATTCTGGTGGTGCAAAAAATCGATACGGCTCTCTAGTAGTACCTAACCCTCGATTCACGTAAAGAGTTAAATCGTTTAGTTCATAAAAACCTTCCACATATTTACTCCCAAGCGGAGGAGTTATAATGGGGCCAAAAAAAGGTATTTGAACTTGCCCAGCATGCGAGTGGCCAGATAGTTGTAAATTAACCGAAAATTCTTCTGATATTTCGTACGCTACATCTGGTTCATGCACTAATAAAATGGTGTATGCACCTTCTGGTATATTCTTTAAAGACTGCTTGAAATCTGGTCTACCTAACATTAAATCATCTACACCAGCAATAAAAATCTTGCTATTGTCTATCATTTCAATTGTTGTATTTTCGTTTTTTAGCAATGTAAAACCCGCCTCATTCATAACTTCCACATAAGTCTCTGTTCCGTATCCACCATGATCATGGTTTCCGAAAATCGAAAACTTTCCAAATGGAGCATCAATCGCCTTTAATATCGGTATCAATTTTTCAGCTTTTTCGAATTCAAGTGGGTCATCCATTAAATCTCCTGTAAAAAAAACTACATCAGGTTTTTCTTTATTAATTTTCTCTACAACGTTTTTTAAATCATTTATTTCAAATGTGTGCCCAACATGAGTATCAGAAAACTGTACAATTTTTAAGCCGTCAAAGCTGGTTGGGATATGCTTATTTTTTATGGAATAATGGTTTGTTGTAATCATCTTCGGTTCCAAATAGCGCGCGTAATAATATCCTAATCCAGTCGTAATGATACCTGTAAGGGATAAGCTGAAAATATATTTTAAAAAACTTCTACGAGTTAATTTATTTGTCATAATACCAAACCCAATCTTTTAAAATTCATCATGATTATATCATTACTAAGAGTTGTTTGCTCGCATATAAATAGAATAATAATCTTTATATTCGAAATAGTTTTATTTTTTATGTAAAATAAAAGATGCAATGAATTTGGTTAGGAGATGAGCTATTGGAAAAGAAGGTTGTTATCATAACTGGTGGATCAAGTGGTATGGGGTTGTTTATGGCAAAAAAATTCGCACATGAAAATTATCATGTCGTTATTACGGGTAGAAATTTAGAAAGACTTTTAGAAGCAAAGGAAGAAATAGAGACGGAAAGTAATTCAGTTTTAACTATTCAAATGGACGTAAGGTTACCAGAAGATGTAAACCTGATGGTAAAACAAACAAGTGAAAAGTTTGGGCGAATAGACGTGTTAATCAATAATGCAGCAGGGAATTTTATTTGCCCTGCGGAAAAATTGTCGGTAAACGGATGGAAGTCGGTTATAGATATCGTATTAAATGGAACATTTTATTGTTCATCAGAAGTTGGCAAGTTTTGGATGGAAAATGGTCATAAAGGAAGCATTATTAATATGGTTGCTACTTACGCTTGGAACGCTGGTGCTGGAGTGGCACATTCCGCAGCAGCTAAAGCTGGAGTTCTTTCTCTAACTAGAACATTGGCAGTTGAATGGGGAACTAAATATGGTATCCGTGTAAATGCAATTGCACCAGGGCCAATTGAAAGGACTGGTGGAGTGGCAAAGCTTCTTCAATCAGAAGAAGAAGCGAAGAAAATTGTCGAGAGTGTACCGCTAAAAAGGTTCGGAAAACCGGAAGAAATAGCAGAGTTAGCCTACTTTCTTAGTTCAGAAAAGGCGGCATATATAAATGGTGAATGTATTACAATGGACGGTGGGCAATGGCTCCAACCGTTTCCTTTTTAACATGTCTAGGAGATTTTCCACAAGTATAAGAATATATTTGCTTAAATTAATCAAATACTAACGGAAAATGCCGTTAGTGAGGTAGTGTAAATGAGCTTGTTTTACAAACATGAATGGGACGAAGAAAATAAAGAATTAACATTATTTATTAACCAAACTTTTGCATTTTATGAACTTGCCTCGGACTTAATACAAAATAAGAAAAATGAGTCACCTGTCAAACAAAATTTACTTGAAGCAGCAAGGGAATATGTTAATTCCCAGTTCGTTGATAAGAAAAAAGTAAAAACGTATCGAATTAAAATGCAAAATTTTTTAGTAAGTGTCTTTCAAGCAAAAGAATATGACGAAGGTCCGCTAGTAGATAATGATGTTACATATTACAAAACAAATAAAACAGTAAAAGTAAATGAGCTTGCGGAAGAATTATGTATTAATTGTAAAACATTACAATCAATAAACGATTTAACAGAGTCATTTGTTCCGAGTGGTACAAAACTTAAAATACCTATATACCATCATACTGTAGTCACGGCCGATAGCCTTAGAAGAATTGCTCAAAAATATGATGTAACAATGGAGTCGATAAGAGAAATCAATCAGTTGCAAACAGACTGTTTAAAAGCTGGTCAACATTTAGTCATTCCAAAACCTTGCTAATCTTTTTAGAACGTATCTAGGGATGCGTTCTTTTCCTATTTTTCAAAAGTTTTACCAAGTGATATACTTTTAGCATGAAGTGAGTGTGAAGGAGAATTATCAGATGTTAGATCCATTAGATATTATGTCAAATATTGAAGAGGTAGTTCCACATTTTCAGGCTATATTTAGTGCGGATGCCCATGCAGTGATTGGATATGAAGTGTTAGGACGCATTACATTAAAGGATGAAGTAAAAAGTCTAGGTTCTTTTTTTACTGATAAAAATGTTCCTGAAGAATATCAAATTGAGGTGGACCACCTTATTATTTACAAAGCCATTCAAAAGCTGATTTTGGACGATAGTACGGATGTGAAATTATTTATTAATCAAAACGCCTCGCTCTTATTGAAAGACCAAGGGGAACGACTGTTAGAGTTATTTTTGGAATATGAAAAAGCTGGATTAAACCTTTCAAGACTTGTCATAGAAATTGACGTGCCTAACTCTAATGATGACTTAGAGCTTTTACAACATTTAATACAATACTATAAAACATATGGTATACAAATAGCTCTTTCCCATATTGGCCATTCTAGTATGAATATGGACAAATTCTCTTTATTATCTCCAAGTATTTTAAAAATTGACTTAAAAATGTTGCGTAATTCTTATGATATTCAGACGCACCAAGACTTTTTACATTCTATTTCTATTTTTGCAAGGAAAATGGGGACAACGTTGTTATATGAAAACGTTGAAGCTTCTTTTCAATTACAATATGCATGGAGAAACGGTGGTAGGTATTATCAAGGGTACTACTTACATAAACCTGAACCGAACTTTATCAATTGTTATTATGGTAAAGAACTATTGACAGAGAAGTTTCAACATTTTGTCAGATATGAAAAAAGAAAATTGGAAGCTATTTTTCAGCTTGCCAACGAAATACAAGAGAAAGTGCAGCAATTTGCTTTGAAAAATAAATTGCCAGAAACTCGTGAATTAGTTGATCAGTGGTTACTGGAACTAGCAATCCCTTTGACTCCATACAGCTTTCGAATGTATCTATGTGATGAAAACGGCTACCAACAATCATCGAACATCAGTAGAAATGATGATGGAAAATGGACAATTCAAGAGAAGTATTATCTCAAAAATTGGAGCTGGAGACCTTACTTTTTAGAAAATGTAATGAAAATGAGAACAGGTAAAAAAGGGATACTGACTGACATTTATAGTGACATAGAAACACAAGAAACAATCCGGACGTTTTCTTACTCCATAAATCATTCTATTTTTTTATATGTTGATATTAGTTACAGTTACTTATATGAACATAATGATCTTTTGTAACGGTACCATTATTTGTATTCGACGTATTGGAATAGTTCCCCTGTCATTGTGAGAAGGTAATAATATATTGAAACAATGGGGTGAGCATGAATGGGACCGTTCGACTTAACTCTAGCTTTTTTAGCTTTAGCCTTAGTTGGAGTTGCGATAGTATATACGTACATGGTTGGAAGAAGAACAGACACGCAGCCTAGCGAGCGTGATTCGGAAATTAGTGAAGAAGTTCAAAAACATTATGTTCTACGTAATCCTGTATTTATCGCAATGTTCGTCGGAACAGTTTTAGTTTTGCTTTATATAGCTTATGCAGGTATGACAACTAGATGGTAATACTTAGAGTCCTTGAAAATGGGCTCTTTTTTGTGGAAATAAAAAGTTTGTCTTTTTTAAAAGAGGGAAAATGGTAAATACAAGCTTAATTTGTCAAAACAGACATTAATTTTACGAACGATTTGTAAACTTTTTAATGAATGAAGTTGTTACAATGGAAATATACAAGCAGGGGAGGAAAACAATTCATGAAAAACTTCAAAAGTTTGGCTTTAATTGCTTCTATATTTTGTCTATTCTTTTTAGGTAATATATATACAGTCGCTGATAATCAGTCTTCTAATGCGAATGAACCTACCCGCGAAGAAATTTTGGACATGCTTCAAGAAGCGTTTCATGCACAGTATATGCTAAGTGAAAAATACAGAGATTTGAATGAAATAGAAGAATTACTAAGTACTTATTTTACTACAGAATATATTAAAAAGTTTTCCACAGAACATTTATTTAAAGAAGAACAAGGCTACATAACTTATGGAACTGATTTTGCAATATTTTATGTCCCGTTTTATTCCTATGATGACAAAACAAAGGTAAAATTTGATGAAAAGAATAATGTGTATCATATATATGAGTTTTTCCGAAAAGAAACGGCTAGACCAAGTTTGTTCCCAGACCACTATCAATGGGTTTCTATAAAGAAAGGTCCAGAAGGCTGGCTAATTTATGATTACGGAATGCAACAAGAAACTCCTTCTTTTTTAAATGAATACGAAGAGTCTTAATAAAATGAATGCTTAATAAAACGAAAGAGAAGGAAACAGTTATTCTTGTTTCCTTCTCTTTTGTTGTGAAAGGCTATTATAAAGCTTAATGTAGAAAATTCAATATTAAAACCTGTTGATTTCCGTGCAAGGCTGAGACTCCTGCGGGAGAAGCGGGGAGCGGGAGACCCCCACAGGCGCTTGCGCCGAGGAGGCTCCGGCGCCTTGAAAAGTGAAAGCGGCTCGTTCAGCTCCGACAAGCATAAGAGAGGGGCAGCTTGAGGGCACACTTTGCCCTCGAGATTACCATGCTAGACTTGCGGAGCTACCCGCTAGACCTAGACACGCCCGCGGAAAGCGAAGCCTTGCGCGGAAATCAACAGCTACTTTAACACAGCATGGAAAAGAGTAGGGCTTTTATTCCTCAATATTTAAAATTTGAGCTAATGTTCTAATATCAAATCCTTTAATAACATCTTTTCCTACTACAACAGTAGGAGTAGAATAGGATTGTAAATCATTCATTAAATATTTTTTTGCATTTGTATCTTTTGAAATATCTATTTCTTTAAAAGAAATTTGATGGTAGGATAGAAATTCCTTCACAATTTTACAAGGTGGACAATCTGGTTGTGAATAAACAGTGACGTTCATAATAACCCCTTTCTAACGATAACTATGTAAAGTTTGAGCAATTACTTTATTTTTAGATTAAATTAGAATAAAATGATATAGTTGAGTTAACTTCATAAATATGGTTCGTTTATTGAAAAACGAATTATTATATTGTTATAATTTTGATGTGTTCGTTACTTTCGAGTAATTTACTTTTTATTATTACTTGTTATCATTCGTTTTTCGGTTAGTTGCAAAACATTATGAAACGAACTCAGTTAAATCGTAACTCAGCTATATTGAATTGGCAATAAAATTAAAAAAGTTAATGAGATTCTATTTCTTATAATACGAATAAGTGATTAACTATAAGGAATTATAAGGATAGGATGGAATAAAGGAGTGTTTTAAATGTCAGTACTTTCAGGAATTATTAAAAGACTAAACGATTTAAAAGAAACAGCAGTAGAAGGTCAAGAGCCGTCTCAACGTTTTTTTGAAGTGAACGGACACAGAGTTTGTAGCGTAAAGTATTTCCACAAAACAGAAATGTACGAATTAGAAGTTTATGGAGAAGGTAAAGGCACAGATACATACCAATTTGACAATATTGATATGATTGCGATTGAAATTTTTGATTTAATTTCTTAATGCTTATCTAATATAAGGAGAGAGAAACCTTGGGCAAAAACATCGATGATTATATAGACAGAGGGTTAAAAGGTGCTCCAGAACTTAAAGCAAGTGAAAGAAGAGAATATTTAACTCAGTTTAAAGAGAGAATTCTGCTTGCTTTAACTGATGGGCAGGTTATTAAGCCAAAAGTATATAAACCAATTGAAACATTGATGAAGCAAAATCGTAATTCTCATCTTTATTTAGATGGTAGGTTAAATTATCAATATTTATCTAAGTATATTCGATTAGCAAATGCTAATTCTATTCCTTTTACGATGATAGATGATTTAACTTCTACAACAAATATTGGTTTAGTACTTGCAAATCCTACGTATGTAGGAAAAGAAGACATTTTTGTTTCGAATGAAGAATTTATGAAGAATCTTTAATAGTATTTCAGGTATGACAAGTAACTTTACTCTTAAATAAAAAATGGAAAGAGTGGTTGATAAGATTTGTTTCCGTTAGTACATTGTCCTCAATGTAATAAAAAAGAGAAATTGGAATCTGTTTTAACAGCTCAATCTAATCAGAATGTTATATATAAGTGCCCTAACTGCTCTTATGTTCAACGTAACATTCAGACAAGTAAAGGTTAAAAATAAAAAACAAGCAGCGTAATCGTTGCTTGTTTTTTTGTGTTAAATGCTTTTATTCTATGAAGTTCTTCTAACGTGATAATCTATTAATTTCCTTGAACCCGCTCACATATAATGTAGTAGGATGTTACAAAGGGTGTGGGTTATGGGGAATCCTGATAAGTTTTATAACATTGTTTCAGGTTCGATTACATTTGAAGAAGTTTTTGAGAAAATTCACCATTTTATTTCACGTGATGTTAATGCGTCATATATTCTTTCCATTGGAACAGACTCACATGTTCATAACAAAGAAACAAGGTTTATAACAGCAATACACCTTCATCGAGTAGGTAAAGGCGCATGGGGGTGCATAAAATCACATGTAGTGAAACGGAAAATAAGTAATTTACACGAAAAGATCTCATTAGAAACAGCATTAAGTCAAGAAACAGCCTTTTTGTTTACTGCAGAGAAGCTTGAAAAGTTGCAAGAGTTACTATTACCAAACTTAGATGCTGGGGCTGATTTTCAATTTGAAATTCACATTGATATTGGTACAAAAGGTAAAACAAAAGATTATATTCAAGAAATGACAGGAAGAATTCAAGCAATGGGCATTGAGGCAAAAATAAAGCCAGACTCATATGCAGCATTCGGGTATGCGAACCGCTATACGAAATAAAAGTAGCTTGTTTGGAATGGGTAATAAAAGATAAAATAATAAATTTGTGCTACAATGGATATGGTCAAATTTATGTGAATGCATAATATGTTAGAGAGAAAACGTAGAGAGGAAGAACAACGATGATCAGCCTCCATAGTGGTGAATTTTTAGAAACAACAATGAAAGACCTTATTATCTCTGCTGAACGAGTAGCTCACGTACAATATAAAAACAACTTGGAACATGCATTGCTAGTACTTACAAAAACAGGCTATACTGCCGTGCCTGTATTAGACCCAACATATAAACTTAAGGGATTAATTAGTACTACTCAAATAATGGACGCAATATTGGGTCTTGAAAGAATAGAATTTGAACGATTAGATCAAATGGTTGTAGAAGATATCATGAGTAAAGATATCCCATTCTTAAATATAAATGATAAAGTGACGAAAGGATTGGAGTTAGTTGTAGACCATCCTTTTATATGCGTTGTAAACGATGATCATATATTAGAGGGGATATTAACGCGCAGAGCAATATTACTACGTTTAAACAGTCACATTAGACGTTTGAATAAGTAAACGGTAAACGAGGACCTTTCCTAAAGGTCTTCCTTTTTTAGGTTTAAAAACGTTTTTGTACATAGAGAGAGAGGAAGTAGAGAAATGGGACAAGCAGTCGAAGGGCAAAAGGGGAAGCCTGCAGTTAAAAAAACAAAGAAACCTCTCGTGCTAGCAGCTGTTATGTTAGCGATGTTTATGGCAGCAGTAGAGGCTACAATTATCTCAACAGCGATGCCAGCAATAGCAGCAGATCTTGGTGGGTTTTCTTATTATAGCTGGGTTTTTTCATCCTATTTATTAATGAACGCTGTTACTGTACTTATATATGGAAAGCTCTCCGATATTTTTGGCCGTAAGCCAATTATCACATTTGGAATTATCATATTTTTAATTGGTTCAGCTCTTTGTGGAGCGGCCACCTCGATAGAGATGCTTATTTTTTTTCGTTTTATTCAAGGATTTGGTGCAGGTGCAGTTATGCCTATAGCTTCAACAATTGTCGGAGATATGTATACGAAAGAAGAAAGAGCAAAAATCCAAGGGTATTTATCAAGTGTATGGGGTATTTCTGCTGTAATGGGCCCGGCAATTGGCGGATTACTTGTACAATTTGCCACTTGGAGGTATGTATTCTGGATTAACATTCCCCTTGGTATACTTTGTATTATCGTTTTATGGCTTTATTTACACGAAGAAGTAGAAAAGAAAAAGCCGTCTATAGATTATGGAGGAGCACTTCTACTTTTCGTTTCAGTTTGTACACTAATGTTTGTTCTTGTTGAAGGTGGAGTGAGCTTCGCGTGGAATTCAGCAATGATTATTGGCTTAATTTTATTATCTATTATTTCTTTTACGCTATTTATCATTCAAGAGAATCGTGCGAAAGATCCAATGATGCCATTTTCGATATGGAAAGAGCGGTCTATCTTAGTGGCAAATGTTGTATCGTTAACGACTGGGGTTATGTTAATAGGGATTTCTAGTTTTCTTCCTGCGTTTGTTCAAGGTGTTATGGAACGGCCACCAATTGTGGCAGGGTTCACATTAACAACGATGTCTATTGGCTGGCCGATTGCCGCCACTGTTGCAGGTCGCTTATTGTTGAGAATTGGCTTCAGAACAACTTCTATTATTGGTGGAGTAGCATTAATCGCAGGGAGTATTGTCTTTATGACTCTTTCTCCAGAAGACGGACCGCTATGGGCTGCGTTTGGTTCTTTCCTAATTGGAATAGGTATGGGCTTCTCTACTACAGCATTTATCGTTTCGATTCAGTCAACGGTTGAATGGAGCCAAAGAGGAGTAGCTACAGCCTCTAATATGTTTATGCGCACACTAGGTAGTACGATAGGTGCAGCGTTGTTAGGTGGTATTTTAAACTCTAGGCTTCAACAGCATTTATCAGAGAATGGTGTTGCTGATGAACTATCGATAGACTCTACGACTCTATTACTAGACGAAGAGCGACGTTCACAACTTTCCGATAGTCTTATTTCTATTTTACAAGCGGGATTAACCACTTCCTTACAAACTGTATATGCGGTAGTAGGTATATTCGCGGTAATTAGTTTCTTATTAATACTCTTGTTGCCGAAAAAAGAGTAGTAATGGAAAAAAGAGATTTGAAAAGTATTAGTAAATGAATCAATATCATA
The DNA here is from genome assembly GCF_002335755.1 of Bacillus sp. FJAT-45066. Lineage (NCBI taxonomy): Bacteria > Bacillati > Bacillota > Bacilli > Caryophanales > Bacillaceae > Bacillus > Bacillus sp. FJAT-45066. Next base: position 1,680,715 of record NZ_NISQ01000001.1, on the reverse strand, counting down.
ATTACGGTTCGTTTAATGAAAAACGAATAATTTAGTGTAATGCAAAATAATATGTTCGCGATGCTACCATTCGTTTTTCGTATGTAATCATACATTATGAAACGGACTCAAATAAACAAAAATTGTATTTAATTAAAACATAGTGCCGGTTGTGTAGACGACTCCTGCGAGAGCGGAAAGGCTGGTGAGACCCCGCAGAGCCTTTGGGTTCGAGGCACCGCCTCCCCCGTGGAAAGCGGCCACACAATCGGCACGACTTTTTACTGTTATTATAGTAGTAAAAGTTACTGCATTTCTAGAAACTCTATTCTATTTCCAAATGGATCTCTAAAGCTAAAACGGTCCATATTTGGGATTGGTTTTTCTTCGTTGATCTTAATACCTTTTTCTATAAAATAGTTTTTAATCTGTTTGAGATTTTGAACTTCAAATGCAGGATGCCTTTTACTCTCTGTTTTATTAGATTCTGTACCGATATGAAGCTCAATGTCACCAACTTTATACCATAAGCCACCGTTTGCTATTAAAGAATCAGGTTTCGCAATTTCTTTCATTTGAAGTATATCTGTGTAAAATTCTCTTGCTTTATCCTCTAATCCGTGATCAATACAAATTTGTACATGGTGAATTCTTTTATAATGAATATTCATTTCTATCTCTCCTATAGCTTGAAAATTAGATATACGACTATACAAATAGAACAAAACGTTAGTATATGTTTCCATGGTAAGTTTGATAGTTTTGGAGCTACTAAGACTGCTGTTAGTGCCCCTATGAAAGAACCTATTGCCAATGCCCCACCAACTCTCCAATCAAAATAACCAAAGGAAAAGTAAACAAGAAAGGACATAATGCAACTTGCGAATGTTTGAAGACGTGATAAACCGATAGAGGTAACATATGAATAGCCAGAAGATAAGAAGCTATGCATTAACATAATTGCTTGCCCTGGACCAAAAAAACCGTCATAAGCACCAATCATAAAATAAGTAGGGGAAAATAACTTCTTTTGCTTTCTAGAAATGAAACGGAACATATCTTTAGCGTTATTCAAGAAAATAGAAAAAATAAGTAAAAATAGCGCGATATATAAAAGAGTATGTTCTTCTAAAATGGATGCACCTATCGCACCTATGACACCTCCAGCCATTGTAAATGGTAATAAGGAAAAAGCTAGTTTTGCATTTACTTCTTTCTTTCTCCATAAGGCAAAAAAGCTACTAAATGAACTAAAAGTATTGGAGAATTTATTAGCGGCAATCGCACTATGAATAGGTACTCCTAAAAACAACATTGCGGGTAAACTTATAAGACCACCACCACCACCGAGCGTTCCAATAAATGTTGCTACAAAACCAATTAACGTAATGAAAAGGTACTGTTCCATTAATATCATCCTTTTCTCTCGACTTCTCTTTTATTTTATGTGTTATTAAGTCATAATGAAATTATAAAATAATTAACAAATAACATAAGATTTACTTATTGCGTATGAGGGAGGAGATAGTAATGAATACATCTGAATTTGAAATTTTGACCGTTCTAGCGAAAGAGAAAAATATGCGTAAAGCAGCAGAAAGGCTTTTTGTTTCTCAACCCGCTTTGTCCCAACGACTCCAATCTATTGAGAAAGGTTGGGGGACTAAAATTTTTATCAGAACTCAAAAAGGTTTATTAATTACACCTGCAGGGGAAAGGATTGTACAGTTTGCTGATGAAGTGTTACAAAGAGAAGGTAAAGTAAGAGAAGAAATTAATTCTTTGGATGATGAGAAAGTAAATGGAACGTTAAAGATTGCAGTAGCTACTATTATTGGGCAATATTGGTTGCCAAAAGTACTAAAAAGATTTATTAAACAATATCCACAAGCAAAAGTCTCACTTGTAACTGGATGGAGTAGTGATATATTAAAAAGTTTATATGAAGATGAAGTTCATGTCGGAATAATTCGAGGAAATCCTGAGTGGAAGGGTGTTAAGAAACATGTGTTGAGTGATACACTCTATTTAGTCGATACCGACATAACTACGATAGACGAGTTGGCTCATACAGAAAGACCTTTTATTCAGTTTAAAAGTGATTCAACATACTATCAAGAGATTCAAGTATGGTGGCGTCGACATTTTCCGAATGCACCAAAGCGAACAATCGTAGTAGATCAAATTGAAACGTGTAAGCAAATGGCATTGAACGGAATAGGTTATGCAATATTACCCTCCGTTACAATACAAGACAATGATACTCATATAAACAAAATACCCTTAGGAAACAATGAAACGGATGTATTAAAAAGGGATACTTGGTTAATTGGATACGAGTCAACTTTTCAATTAAAGCAAGTAGAAGCTTTCATGGATATATTAGAAGAATTCGCAGAATAGTTTTGGTAGATTAATCACAAGAAAAGTAGTAACATTATGAAATGTATAATTTAGATTAAGTGTAAGGGTGAGCATAGCATATGAAAATGGAATGGAAAAACCTCTATCGTGGGGTTATTATGGGAATCAGCGACTTAGTTCCGGGTGTAAGTGGGGGAACGATGGCGTTTATTTTAGGTATATATGAACAATTAATTAACTCTATCAACCGATTTTTTAGCCGAGATTGGTACAAACAAATACCTTTCTTACTACCTTTAGGTATTGGAATGGTAGCTGCAATATTTGCTTTTAGTAACCTAATGGAATTCTTAATGGAAAACTTTATTCAACCAACATCATTTTTGTTTATAGGTCTTATTTTTGGAATAATACCGATGTTAGTAAAAACAGCGGATATAAAGAATAACTTTACCAAGAGACATTTCGGTTTACTTTTTATTGCATTTCTATTAGTCGCCGCCATGGCACCATTTAAAAATAGTACAGAGGCAGTGATTATTAATGAATTAACATTTTCAACTTTTTTCCTTTTCTTTTTTTCTGGTTGGATAGCTAGTATGGCTCTATTATTACCTGGAATAAGTGGCTCTTTAGTGTTGTTAGTTATTGGCACGTACGCATCAGCTATTTCAGCTATTAGTAATTTCAACTTTCCAATAATATTTACATTTGCTGCAGGAATTATAATAGGTTTTATTCTTTGTAGCAAAATAGTTAGGTATTTGCTAAATCATTTTGCCGTTGGGACGTTTGCAGTCATTATAGGGTTAGTGCTGGGTTCTGCTGTTGTTGTATTTCCAGGAATATCATCAAACATAATAATGAATATTATTAGTATTCTTACTTTCATAATTGGATTTTTTATTGTTCGAATTATTGGAAGAAAGAATGATATGAAAATTTAAAATCTCAAAAAGAACTTAGAGTGTAAATTACTTGTCACACTATTTTTTGTTTGGTAGAGTAAAGGAATAATGAGCTTTCATAGTTAGTGAAAGCTCCTTCATTATGCAATACATACATAGGAGGACACAAAAATGAAAATGATGGATGCAAACGAAATTATCTCTTTTATTCAAAATAGTAAAAAATCTACACCTGTAAAAGTTTATGTACAAGGTGAATTAGAAGGAATTAACTTCGGCGAAGCTTCTAAAGTATTCGTCACTGGAAATACAGGAGTTGTATTCGGTGAATGGGCAGAGATCCAAGAAGTTTTACAACAAAACGAAGCAAAAATTGAAGATTATGTTGTAGAAAATGACCGCCGCAATTCGGCTATTCCTTTATTAGATATGAAGGGTATTAAAGCTCGTATCGAACCAGGTGCAATCATTCGCGACCAAGTTGAAATTGGTGACAATGCTGTTATTATGATGGGTGCGTCAATAAATATTGGAGCTGTTATCGGCGAAGGTACTATGATTGATATGAATGTAGTATTAGGTGGTCGTGCTACTGTTGGGAAGAACTGTCACATCGGAGCGGGAACTGTTCTTGCGGGTGTTATTGAGCCGCCGTCAGCTAAGCCCGTAGTAGTAGAAGACGATGTAGTAATTGGGGCAAATGCTGTAGTTTTAGAAGGTGTAACAGTTGGAAAAGGTGCAGTTGTTGCTGCTGGAGCGATTGTTATTGATGATGTAGCACCATATACAGTAGTCGCTGGTACTCCAGCAAGAAAAATTAAAGATATTGATGAAAAAACAAAGTCAAAAACAGAAATTAAACAAGAACTTCGTCAATTATAAAAAATAGGCAAAAGGCGTGGAGAAATTTCCGCGCCTTTGTTGTATGTGTATTTTGGATATGTAAGATGAGGAGAGAGAAGTATGACTGAAAAATCGTATGTTGAAATTAGGCGTGACCTTCACCTAATTCCTGAAAAAGGATTTGAAGAATATAAAACACAAAGCTATTTATTGAACTACCTATCACGATTACCAAATGATAATCTTGAAATAGAAACATGGAGAACTGGTATATTCGTATTTATAAAAGGATCTATTGGTAATAAAACGGTCGGTTATCGGGCGGATATGGACGGACTACCAATAACAGAAGAGACAGATTTACCTTTTATGTCAAAGCATGAAGGAATGATGCATGCCTGTGGACATGATTTCCATATGTCCATTGCATTAGGCATATTAACTCATTTCGCTCATAACCAGCCAAACGATCATATATTGTTCCTATTCCAACCTGCAGAAGAGGGGCCTGGTGGGGCTTTACCGATGATTCAAGCAGAATCTTTTCATAAGTGGAAACCTGATAACATTATAGCTCTTCATATTGCACCTGAATATCCAGTTGGGACAATTGCAACAAAGCAAGGATTACTTTTTGCAAATACATCTGAACTATTTATTGATTTACTCGGTAAAGGAGGACATGCTGCATTTCCTCATCATACAAATGATATGGTTGTGGCAGCAAGCTACCTTGTTACGCAGTTACAATCAATAGTAGCAAGAAATGTTAATCCATTAGATAGTGCAGTTATTACAGTCGGAAAAATAACTGGAGGAACAGTTCAAAATATTATAGCAGAGAAAGCAAGGCTAGAAGGAACCATTCGTACGCTGTCTGCTACATCTATGAAAAGCGTAAAAGACCGTATTGAATCGGTAGTGAAAGGAATTGAAGTTGGTTTTAATTGTCAAGCTACTATCGATTATGGTTGCATGTACCACCAAGTGTATAATGATCATACATTAACGGAAGAATTTATGAACTTTGTTCAAGATGAGACGGATATTAAGTTAATCGAATGTCAAGAAGCTATGACTGGTGAAGATTATGGATACATGATTGAAAACATACCTGGTTTTATGTTTTGGTTGGGTGTAGGTTCCCCGTTTGGGTTACACCATTCCAAACTTAACCCTAATGAAGATGCTATAGAAAAAGCAATTGCTCTCATTACGAAGTACATGTCACGATAAATCACCAAATTATTTTTGCATAAATTTTACTCTATGAGAGAAATTATCTTTGAGGAGGTGGAATTTATGCCAAAAGTTGGTGTAGAACAATCGTTAACAGCAGTACAAGAAGCGCTTCAACAAAAAGGGTACGATGTCGTACAACTTACAAATGAAGATGACGCAAAAGGCTGTGACTGCTGCGTTATTACTGGTATTGATAATAATGTAATGGGGATTACGAATAGTGTAACTGCAGGGTCCGTAATCGAAGCAAGTGGCCTTTCTGCAGATGAAGTTTGTCAGCAAGTGGAAAGTAAATTAAATCATTAAAAAAAAAGAGCGAAATCTCGCTCTTCTTTTTTAGTTCTTCTTTTCAATAAATACTTGATGTGGGAAAGGTATTTCAATTCCGTTCGCATCAAGCGCTTCTTTCATCGCTTTTCGTAGTTTACGCTCTACTGCCCATTGTTCCATATTTTCTGTTCTTGCAACAATTCGAATAACTACATCAGAATCCCCTAATGTTTGAACTCCCACAACATTTGGTCCTTCTTTTATAGCGGGTTCTTCTACGGCGAATTTATCGCATACATCTTGAAGTACCTTCATTGCTTTATCAATGTCATCGTCATAAGAAATACTCATATCAACAAGCGCACGCATAGTACCGCGAGAATGATTACTCATACTAGCTATTTCTCTGTTAGGGATAAAATGTAATGTACCGTCAAAATCGCGCAACTTTGTTGTGCGTAATCCAACTTCTTCTACTATACCTGACATGCCAGCTGTTGTAACAAAATCACCAACATCCAGTTGTTTTTCAAGCAAAAGAAAAAATCCTGTTACAACGTCACTTACAAGACCTTGTGCACCAAAACCAACCGCTAATCCTACAATACCAGCACCAGCTAAAATAGGAGTGGCGCGAATATTAAAAACGTTCTCCAAGACTAGGATGAATAGAAAGAAAATCAACGCATATGTAAAAATATTTACCGTGAGTTTTTCCAACGTCATTGCTCGTCCTCTTGTTAAGCCTTGGCGATCTTGTGCACGTTGAAATAGTTTGGAAATTAATTTATTGCCTAATGATTTAATAACTGAGTATGCAATTAATATCACGCAAAGTCTAATAAAAATAATTCCAAGCGCTGTTAGTACAGCATAGATATCAAAATTTGTAAGGTCAATATTCATCATTTATGTCCTTTCTACATGAAGTTACTTTTATTAATACTAAATATAGTAATGAATTATAACGAATTATTAATGGAAAACCAAACAAATTGACTTTTTTCGATAAATAATGCTAAATATTTTATTCCCGAATCAAACAATGTTACACTAGAATAGGAATACCATTATTGCCCACTTCGTTTTTCATGTAGTAGTCATACTTTATGAAACGTACTCAATTGACTAAAGTAATTTAAATGTGGGAATAACAAGTAATGGTGAAAAAATAGTTCATTATTATATAACCTAGATTAAATTTATTATTATTTAATATTGACTCAAAAATAGGTCTACTATATAATAATAACTGTTGATAAAATAATAAATGAGAATGTACAAGCTATTTTCTCGTGTAATTAATAATTGGAGGGATTTTAAATGGCAGAACGTATGGTAGGTAAACAAGCTCCTCGTTTTGAGATGGACGCTGTTATGCCAAACAAAGAATTTGGAAAAGTTAGTTTAGAAGAGAATATGAAAAATGGTAAATGGACAGTATTGTTCTTCTATCCAATGGACTTCACATTCGTTTGTCCAACTGAAATCACTGCAATGTCTGATCGTTACGATGAGTTCGAAGACTTAGATGCAGAAATCATTGGAGTATCAACGGATACAATTCACACTCACTTAGCGTGGATTAACACAGATCGTAAGGAAAATGGTCTTGGTGAGCTAAAATATCCATTAGCAGCTGATACAAACCATGTTGTATCTCGTGACTATGGAGTATTAATTGAAGACGAAGGTATTGCTTTACGCGGTCTTTACATTGTAAGCCCAGAAGGTGAATTACAATACCAAACTGTATTCCACAACAACATCGGTCGTGATGTAGAGGAAACTTTACGTGTTCTTCAAGCATTACAAACTGGTGGTCTTTGCCCAGCTAACTGGAAGCCAGGACAAGCTACTCTATAATTAATTAAATGTTCTATACGAAAGGTCTAACTATGATTGTTAGGCCTTTTCGTTTATTTAAATCAATCATAGTGGGGGGTTTTTGTATGAAATTACGTTCACCAATGCCTGAACTAACAGGTGCAACGGAATGGTTAAATGGAGAAGTGACAAAGTCAGAATTAGTAGGAGAAAAACCTACTCTATTCCATTTTTGGTCTATAAGCTGTCATTTATGTAAAGAAGCAATGCCTCAAGTTAACGAATTCCGTGATCAATTCAAAGATAAATTAAATGTCGTTGCGATACACATGCCACGATCTGAAGATGACTTGAATATGGAAGAAATTAAAAAAGTAGCAGCTGAACATGACATTACCCAGCCAATTTTCATAGACAATGAACATAAATTAACAGATGCATTCGAAAATCAATATGTACCAGCATATTACGTCTTTGACGCAGAAGGAAACTTACGTCACTTCCAAGCAGGCGGAAGTGGAATGAAAATGCTAGAAAAACGTGTAAACCGTGTATTAGGCGAAATGGAAAAATAATATATCTAAAAAAGAGGTGTGACTTGTAAAAAGTCCACCTCTTTTTATTGGTACTTAACGAAAATTTATCTAAAATAGGCGAGAAAACTCCCTCTTCAAGCGTGTGTATGGCGTAGCCTAATCCATAACTAATCGTTAGTTTGGTGTTCTTAGGAATCCCCCACTTCAAGCAGCCCCTAAGGGTGGTAAGTGGAGGGTAGTTCAAATTCAGTCTAAAGTTGTAAAAAAGAGTCATACTTCCTACTCGTTACTAATATGAATGTTCAGTTTAGAATAAAAATATAAAATATTTTAATTTTTTCAACAAAAAGCTGGAAAATTATTTCGAAACCCGATATATTAGTAACTATGTTAATAAAAAGAAGGTGAAATACTAAAAGGATTATTAACAGTTTCAACCAACTTGAAACTATTGAATGGTATTCGTTTCCAGCATCATGAATAAAGGGAGGGAAATGTATGGAAACTTTTAAGAAATTAAAAGAGTTTTACTGGCCTTATAGAAAGAATTTTTATTTGTCATTAATATTCCTAGTATTAGTTACAGGAATAACAGTTGTATATCCAATTATTCTACAAGTTACAATTGATGAAGTATTTTATGGGGGAAGTTACCACTTCGTACCTTACATTGCAGTAGGGTTTTTAATTCTCATGTCATTCAAAGGTCTATTTACGTATTATAATCAATACTTAGGTGACTTGTTCGGAATTAAATCTGTTTACCGTTTAAGAAATGAGCTTTATAAAAAGCTACAACTTTTACCTTATCGATATTATGATAATGCAAAAACAGGAGACTTAATGTCTCGTCTTACAGCTGATGTAGAAGGTTTCCGATTCTTTTTATCATTCGGTTTTGCCGAATTAATTCGTTTTACATTATTAGTCAGCATTAGTTTAGTGGTTATGTTTTATTACTCTGTACCATTAACATTAGTGACGTTAGCTGCATTACCATTTTTAGCTTTCGTAACGTACAAATTTGATAAAGAGGTTCATCCTGCATTTAGAGGAATTAGAAAATCTTTTGGAAAGCTAAATACGAACGTTCAAGAAAATATTAGTGGCATTAATACTGTTAAATCTTTATCTAGAGAAGACTATCAAACTGGTAAGTTTAATAACTCTAATGGAGATTATCGCCAAAAGTATATCGATACTTCTAATATTTGGGCAAAATACTTTCCGTTAATGGAATTTATCGGGAATGCGTGTGTAGTTGGATTATTAGGTTTCGGTGGATATTTAGTTATTAATGGAGATCTTAGCGCTGGTAAGCTAGTAGCATTCTTCAGTTTAATTTGGTATATTGTATGGCCAATTGCAAACTTAGGATTCGTAATCAATCAGTTCTCTCAAGCTAAAGCTTCTGGAGAACGTTTGTTAGAAATTTTAGAGGCAGAAGAAGATATTACAGATTTTCCGCATGCAACTGATATAAAAGATATGAAAGGTCATGTAACGTTTAAGGATGTGACATTTAAATATCCAAATGAAGATAAGTATGCCCTGCAAAATGTGTCTTTTGATGCACCACAAGGGAAGTTAATTGGACTTATTGGAGCGACTGGTTCTGGAAAAACGAGTATTACTCAGTTAATCACACGTTTTTATGAACCTCAAGAAGGAACAATCTTAGTTGATGGCAAAGAAGTGAAAGATTACACTTTATATTCACTTCGTAATCAGATTGGATTTGTACCACAAGAATCATTCTTATTTTCTACAACCATAAAATCTAACATCGCTTATGGTCGACCGGAAGCTACTATGGAAGAGATCATAAAAGCTGCGAAAATGGCTCAAGCACATGAATTCATTATGGAACTACCGAAGGGATACGACACGTTACTAGGTGAGCGTGGTATGGGATTATCTGGGGGACAAAAACAGCGTATTGCTATTGCACGGGCTTTGATATTAAATCCCGGTGTATTAATTTTAGACGATGCAACAAGTGCGGTTGATATGCAAACAGAATCGCAAATTCAACATGAGTTAAAATCGGCGCTACATGGAAGAACAACATTTATCATTGCTCACAGAATATCCTCACTGAAACATGCAGATGAAATTCTTGTATTAGAAGAAGGAAAAGTAGTAGAAAGAGGTACGCATGAACAGTTAATTGAAATCACTGGTACGTACAAACGGATTTATGATATTCAATATAAAGATCAAAAAATATTACTAGAAGCGCATGCGCGTTAAAAGGTAGGTGAAAAATGTGACTCCACAATCAAAAAAGTTACAATTAAACGAAAATGTTAGAAAACGATTCTTTTATTCGACAGATCAAGCAATTGAGAAGCCATTTAACTGGAAACAAATGTGGCGACTATTCTCATACATGACTCCATACGCTAAAACATTGCTACCACTTGCGATTATCACTATGTTAATTGCTACAGCTGTTAAGTTAGTGGTACCTATTTTAATCGGTGTTTATTTACTAGACCATGCAATTGCTCAAAAAGATTTCGATCTAGTCAAAGTACTAGTTGCTATTATTGCCGGGTTATATATAATTTCCTATATAGCAAATGCTTTAAGGATTAGATGGATGAACATGTTAGGGCAAAATGTCATCTATGATTTAAGGAAGCATTTGTTTACACATGTACAGGGGTTATCACATCGATTTTTTGACCAACGTTCTGCTGGCTCTATCTTGGTTCGAATAATGAATGATATAAACTCTTTACAAGAACTGTTTACGAACGGAGTAATTAACTTATTAATGGACTTTGTTCTTTTATTAGGAATAGTTATCATACTGTTTGCGCTTAGTCCTGAACTTGCTACTGCTATACTTATTATCTTGCCAATCATGTTCTTTATTTCTACAAGTCTTCGAAGAAAGATTAGAAGAGCTTGGCAAGATGTTCGTATTAAGCAATCAAAGTTGAACTCTCATTTAAATGAAAGTATACAAGGGATCCGCGTTACTCAATCATTCACACAAGAAAGAGAAAATATGTCTTTCTTTGATGGAATCAATACGGAAAACTACGAATCATGGAGAAATGCAACGCAACAAAATGCTATTTTCCGACCTTTCGTTGAAATGACAAATGCAGTTGGTACAGTTATCTTAATATGGTTAGGTGCCTATTTAATCCAATCTTCATCAAGTGGATTAACGATTGGTATATTTGTTTCTTTTGCATTTTATCTCGGAATGTTCTGGGAGCCTATTTCAAGACTTGGTCAATTATACAATCAATTACTTGTAGGTATGGCTTCCTCCGAACGAATTTTTGAATTTTTAGATGAAAAACCGATGGTGGATGAAAAAGAAAATTCAATTGAATTATCAGATATTCGTGGTGAAGTGGTATTTGAAAACGTTGAATTTTCTTATGATACTACTCGTAAAGCGTTAAACTCTATTTCTCTTAAAATGGAAGCGGGAACAACGGTAGCTTTAGTAGGTCATACTGGTTCAGGAAAAACAACCATCGCCAACTTAATCTCCCGTTTTTATGACGCTACTGGCGGTGTTGTAAAAATCGACGGACATAACATTAGAGATGTATCAGTTAAAAGCTTGCGATCTCAAATTAGTGTTGTGTTACAAGATACCTTTATCTTTTCTGGTACCATCATGGATAATATTCGATTTGGTCGTCCTGATGCAACCGATGAAGAAGTGAAAGTTGCTGCACGAGCAGTAGGAGCAGACCAATTTATTAGTAAATTGAAAAATGGATATGAAACGGAAGTAGAAGAACGCGGAAATGTTTTATCTGTTGGAGAAAGACAACTTATTTCTTTCGCAAGGTCACTACTTGCAGACCCTCGCATCATCATTTTAGATGAAGCAACAGCGAGCATAGACACAGAGACAGAAGTGCAAATCCAACATGCTTTAAAAACACTTTTAAAAGATCGTACGGCTGTCATCATTGCTCACCGTTTATCTACTATTAGAGAATCTGACAACATTATTGTTTTAGATCATGGAAACATAATGGAGCAGGGTAATCACGACGCCCTAATGAAACATGAAGGGATTTACTATAACTTAGTAAAAGCCCAGTTCAATATGATGGAAAAATAGAACGGAGAAGAGGCCATTGTGCGCCTCTTTTTCTTTTTTTATGATATAACTTTCTAAAAATATGCTAAAATAGCATTATGATATTTAAGATTATCCATTCATCAAAAATAGATATTTTAAATTGCTTTTTATGGAGGAATTTTCGTGAAGAGAAAAGAATTCGCAGTCATCGGTTTAGGGCGTTTCGGAGGGAGCATTTGTAAAGCGTTAAGTGAAGAAGGAGTAGAAGTTTTAGCAATTGATACTGATGAAGATAAAGTAAATGAATTTGCAAACATAGCCTCTCACGCTGTAGTCGGCGATGCAACAGATGAGTCGGTTCTTAAAGCTTTAGGAATTAGAAACTTTGACCATGTAATTGTAGCGATTGGAGATAACATACAAGCAAGTATATTAACTACATTAATACTAAAAGAACTTGGGGTTCAACATATTACAGTAAAAGCGACAAATGATTACCATGAAAAAGTATTAAGTCGTATTGGTGCTGATCAAATTGTTCATCCAGAGCGTGATATGGGTAAAAGAATTGCTCATAATATAGTTTCCAACAACGTATTAGATTACTTAGAGTTATCAGATGAGCATAGTATTGTGGAGATTGTTGCAAGTAGAAGGTTAGATGGTAATTCATTAATCGACTTAGATATTCGAGCAAAGTATGGCATAAATATCGTTGCTTTCAAACGTGGAAGAGATATAATTGTCTCTCCTCAGGCTACAGAAATAATAAAGCAAGGGGATATTTTAATCGTCATTGGTGCAGATACAGATATAAGCAGGTTTGAAAAAAACTTAGTGGAAGAATAAAAAGAGGAACATGCATGATGCATGTTCCTCTTTTCCTATTTTAAACTTCCATAATAATCGGTAAAATCATTGGACGACGCTTCGTTTTTTCATATAGGAAAGGAGAAAGCGTATCTGTAATTTCATTTTTAATTTCTGACCATTGAGTTGTACGACGTTCCATCGTTTTGTTTAAATGTTTAGCAATTAGTGATTGTGCATCATTAATTAAATCGCCGGACTCTCTCATATAGACGAATCCACGAGAAATAATATCTGGACCAGATGCAACCTTAAAGTCCTTCATATTGATACTTACGACAACAACTACTAATCCTTCTTCTGATAGGATTCTTCTATCACGAAGAACGATGTTTCCGATGTCACCAATACCGCTTCCATCAATATATACGTTGCCTGATGGAATCTTTCCAGCGACAGATGCTTCATCTTCACTTAAAGCTAAAACCTCTCCATTGTCCATAAGGAAACAATTTTCTTTTGGAACTCCACAGTCAACAGCTAAGTCTGTATGTGTTTTTTGCATTCGGAATTCACCGTGAATTGGCATGAAGTATTTTGGCTTTATTAGTCTTAACATTAACATTTGCTCTTGTTGTCCACCATGACCAGAAGTATGAATGTCACTTAATGATCCATGAATTACGTCAGCACCTGCTCTGAAAAGCAAATTAATTGTTCTATTTACACTTAACGTGTTTCCGGGAATCGGTGAAGATGAAAATACGACAGTATCTCCAGGAATGATAGATATTTGTCTATGAGTACCGTTAGCAATTCTAGATAAAGCTGCCATCGGCTCTCCTTGACTACCTGTGCAAAGAATGGTTATTTTGTTAGCTGGCATGCGGTTTATTTGGTTCGTTTCAATAAAAGTGTCTTTTGGACATCTAATATACCCTAACTCTTGACCGATATTAATAGCAGATTCCATACTACGACCGAAAACAGCAACTTTTCTCCCGTTTGCAACAGCTGCTTCAACAACTTGTTGTAGACGATGAATATTGGAAGCGAAAGTAGCGAAAATAAGACGGCCGTCTACTTTACGGAAAATATCGTGTATACTTTCTCCGACTTTTCTTTCTGACATTGTAAATTCAGGATTTTCACTGTTTGTACTATCTGAAAGTAAGCAGAGAACTCCTTCTTTACCGATTTCAGCCATTTTTGTTAAGTTTGCTGGTTCACCTACAGGCGTAAAGTCAAACTTGAAATCTCCAGTATGTACAATGTTACCTGGAGGTGTTTTCACTACAATACCATATGAATCAGGAATACTGTGTGTTGTACGGAAGAAAGAAACAGATGTCTTTCTGAATTTAATAACCTCATCTTCGCTAATTTCAATCATGGTTGTTTTGCGAAGTAGCCCGTGCTCTTCTAATTTATTACGAATTAAACCTAATGCAAGTTTTCCACCATATACTGGTACATTTATTTGACGTAATAAATAAGGAATACCACCAATATGGTCTTCATGTCCATGTGTTACGAATAATCCCTTTATTTTATCTTCGTTTTTTACTAAATAGGTGTAATCAGGAATAACGTAATCAATTCCTAATAGCTCGTCCTCTGGGAATTTAATACCTGCATCGATTAGTATAATTTCATCTTGAAATTGAACAGCATATGTATTTTTGCCAATCTCACCAAGTCCACCGAGGGCAAATACTGCTGCTTGATTATTTTTTACAAATTTCATTTATCATATCTCCAATACTTTGAAATGTTCTGATTGTTGTTCATACTGTAAATGTTCTTGACTAACAGGTAAAATGATTTCGATGTTGTAATGGAAATCCTTTAACTTTTGACGTACATCACGAACTAACTCAGCTTCAACAAAAACCGATTTTGTGTTTTCTCTTACTGGTGCTTGCTTACTATCCTCTTGAAAATAAACCTTATAAATCATTGTGTTACCTCTCCTTATCTATAATCTATTTATGACTATTTTTTCATTTATTCATACTTCTAAGGGAAGTATAAGTAAAAATGAAAATTAGTAGCGTATTAAAATAAAAACCCGACCTGACTTAATTATATTGCAGTTAATCTTAACCGAACATTGAATATCGTGCCATAGTTTTCTATATTATATCTAATTTTGAACAATAATGCATGTTTTGCTAACGTATTATGGAAAAATATTTGCTAAAAGATTATTTTTCTTGATTAATCAGAGTTAATCCATCTCAAGATTTCTTTATTAAAAACAATTTTTTCCATAAATACGTAACTACGCTATAGTTCTTCTTTTTAACAAATCATTCCATCTCCGAAGTAATTCTTTACGCAATCGTTTTAACATCGCAACCACCCTTGTAAAATATTACATATTGTTACCGTTAGTATGTGTATTATTAATTGAATTGTTGCAAGTTATTTAGTGGAAAAAAGAGGAGAGTGGTTGCTTTTTATTTTCTTTAATTTAAAGCTAGTGTATAATTTAGCACAATTGACTATTAAAAGTAGGTGGATATATTGGATAAAAAAGTGGTGTTTTTTGATATAGATGGGACGTTGCTAGATCATAATAAGGAACTGCCAAGTTCGACTAAAGAAAGTATAAAGCAATTACAAGAAAGTGGAGTTTACGTTGCAATAGCTACAGGTAGAGCACCTTTCATGTACGAAGATTTAAGGAAAGAGTTAGGTATTGAAACTTTTGTAAGTTTTAATGGTCAGTATGTAGTTTTTGAAGGAGAGGTTATTTATACCAATCCTCTAAGTAAAGAAAGGTTAATACACCTTACGGACTTTTCACGTAAAAAAGAACATCCATTAATATTTATGAATGAAGAGACAATGAAAGCGAATGTAAATGATCATTCCTATATACACGAAAGTTTAGGTAGTTTGAAATTTGTTCATCCTGAACAACATCCTCATTTTTACAATGAAAGTGAAATTTATCAAACTTTGCTGTTTTGTGAGGAACCACACGAAAATATATATCAAGAAAACTATAAAGAATTTCATTTCATTCGCTGGCATGAATATTCAACTGATATTTTACCTTTTGGTGGATCAAAAGCAATAGGGATTCAGCGTATGATGGAAAAGATGAATATACCAAAAGAACATGTTTATGCGTTTGGCGATGGTTTAAATGACTTGGAGATGTTAAGTTTTGTTGGTACTGGAGTTGCTATGGGGAATTCTCATCAAGAGTTAAAAAAAGTTGCAAACATCATAACAAAAGATGTTTCTGATAATGGAATTCAACATGGTTTAGAGCTTGTTGGACTAATTAAATAAAAAACTTTAAACAGAGATTGGAACATAAAGCCAATGAGGTTTAACTTGCCTTAGAAATTAGGTGAAGTTGAACTTCATGAAACAGATGAAGTTCATTTAGCCTTAAAGATTTATCGTAGTTGAACTTCATAAGGTTGATGAAGTTCATTTAGCGTTAAAAATTTAACATAGATGAACTTCACAAGACTGACTGAAGTTCACCTGGTCTCAGAAATTTATCGAACAAGATACATTTCTTCAACATTTAGTATGAAAAGGAGAGGCCCCAAAGGTCAATAATTTCGATCTAATGGCCTCTTCCATTTTAAATTTGTCCAGCTCTTCATTATCTTTCAATTGGAATAGCACCAGTAGGGGGAGTGAAAGGGTCTTCCTTGTTAATGTGGTCATAAAACATAATTCCATTTAAATGGTCAATTTCATGTTGGAAAACGATAGAAAGTAACCCTTTTACTCTTAGCTTTACTTCTTCTCCCTCTATATTTACTCCCTTAACAGTAATCCTTGCATATCTAGGAACTAGACCAGGGACTTCTCGTTCAACAGATAAACAGCCTTCTCCTGTAGTTAAATAACTTTTTTCAACAGAATGGCTAATAATTTTTGGATTTATTAAAGCGTAACTATGCAATTTATCCTGCTCGTCTCTCACATGAACGACTAACATTCTTTTTGTTACATTAATTTGAGGTGCAGCTAAACCAATCCCCGGTCTTAAGTTATACTTAGAAGCAAATTCATGATCTTGACTATTTTGTATATAATCTAACATGTAAATTAATATTTTCTTATTTTCTTCAGATAATGGCAATGATACTTCTTCGGCAACTTGACGAAGAGAAGGATGACCTTCTTTTATAATATCTTTATATGTTAACATCTTTTCACACTTCCTTATCTTGTTCCTTTTCTTAATTTTATCAAGAAACTTATAAAAAGTTAATAAAAATAAAAATAGCAGTCATTAAATTGGACAAGCTTAAGTATTATATTAATAGAAAAATTTCATCCTCAAATTTTCCAATTTATCTAAAAATGTTGTAATAAGTCGAAATAATATTTATAGTAAAAGATGTGATAACGATAGGGGGATTTATTGTGGTCAATTGGAAAAAAACAATTACTTTAATTTTATTTGTTTCATCCATATTACTAGTAGGGTGTACATCTAACAAAGAACAACCAGAACAAGTCATTTTTAATACATTAGAAAATGTGGTAGAACTCGAAGTTAGTTTTGAACAACAACAAGAGCCTTTGTTAGTGTTAGAACAAAAGGAACAAGAACTATATGAACAAATTATTCAATTAGGGATGAAAGAGTACGAACAAATTGTCGTTTTAGCAAAAGAGGCTCAGGAAGTAGTGAATGGGCGGAAAAACCACATAGTTGCTGAGCGTGAAAGTATCGAGAGTGCTAGAGAACAATTTTCGAGTGTGAAAGAGGTAATGGACCAGTTAGAAAATGAAGACTTGAAAAAAGAGGCTCTAGATTTATATTCAGTTATGGACAATAGATATAATGTTTATGATGAATTATACAATTATTATATGGAAGCAGTAGAATTAGACTTACAACTGTATGACCTTTTTCAACAGGAAGATTTAACAATAGAGCAATTAGAAACTCAAATCACACAAATTAATGAAACGTACAACAATGTAAAAGAACTAAACGATAAATTTAATGAATACACAGAACAATATAATGATAAAAAATTTGCGTTTTATCAAAACGCCGGTTTAGATGTAGAATATAGAAACTAAAACCTTGTTAAACGTCAGCTGTCTCAGCTGGCGTTTTTTTTTATAAAAATTATTATAATATAACATGTGTCTCTTATAATACAGGTTGTTACATTGTATTAATACAGGTTTTAAAATATTGTGTTTCATCATACATAAAACACTTTATGAAACAAAGTAATTGACTATTTCTATGCAAGTATTATACACTTGAAATTGTTGAAAAAGTGTATTAATATTACCGGTATAGTTATTAATACAGATTAATGATAGGGGATTGGTATTG
Organism: Bacillus sp. FJAT-45066; assembly: GCF_002335755.1. Taxonomy (NCBI): domain Bacteria; kingdom Bacillati; phylum Bacillota; class Bacilli; order Caryophanales; family Bacillaceae; genus Bacillus; species Bacillus sp. FJAT-45066. The sequence continues at coordinate 1,662,532 of NZ_NISQ01000001.1, read as the reverse complement.
TTAATATACTTTGTATAAAGGGAACTTTATTCTCGTATATCCATTCTTTATCGCTACTCTATTCAATTCCGATTCGTAAAATAGATTTAAGCGAGCAAATACTTTGTGGAGCTCATTTTTAGAAAAATGTCTTTTATACATCGTTTTTGGGTAATCTATTTTGTGTGTAATCAATTATTCAAATGAATTTCTCTAATAGAAAGGAAGAGGTGACGAACATGGCTGCAAAAACAAAAAATGCAAAGTTTGATCCACAGCAGCAGTTTAAAAAAGTGGAAGAACAATTCCAAACGTTCCAAATCTTAAATGAAGAAGGCGAAGTAGTAAATGAAGCTGCAATGCCAAATCTTTCAGACGAAAAATTACAAGAATTAATGCGTCGTATGGTTTATACACGTGTTTTAGATCAACGTTCCATTAGTTTAAATAGACAAGGTAGATTAGGTTTCTATGCTCCTACTGCTGGTCAAGAAGCATCTCAGTTAGCGTCACAATTTGCACTTGAAGCAGAAGATTTTATCTTACCAGGGTACCGTGATGTTCCTCAAATGATCTGGCACGGATTACCATTATACCAAGCATTCTTATTCTCTCGTGGACATTTCCATGGTAACCAAATGCCTGAAGGGGTAAACCTATTACCACCTCAAATCATCATCGGAGCTCAGATTATTCAAGCAGCTGGTGTTGCACTAGGGCTTAAGAAAAAAGGTAAAAAAGCTGTAGCTATTACATATACAGGAGACGGAGGAGCTTCTCAAGGTGACTTCTACGAAGGTATCAACTTCGCAGGTGCTTACAAAGCTCCAGCTATTTTCGTTGTTCAAAACAACCGTTTTGCAATCTCTACACCTGTTGAAAAGCAATCTGCAGCTGGAACGATTGCACAAAAAGCAGTAGCAGCTGGTATTCCAGGTGTTCAAGTAGACGGGATGGATCCATTAGCAGTTTATGTTGCTGTAAGTGAAGCTCGTGAACGTGCTATTAACGGTGAAGGGCCTACATTAATTGAAACGTTATGTTATCGTTATGGTCCACATACAATGGCTGGTGATGACCCGACTCGTTACCGTACTTCTGAATTGGACGATGAATGGGAAAAGAAAGATCCGATCGTTCGTTACCGTAAATTCTTAGAAGCAAAAGGTTTATGGAATGAAGCAATGGAAAACGAAGTAATGGATCAAGCCAAAGAAGAAATTAAAGAAGCGATTCAAAAAGCAGATAATCAACCAAAGCAAAAAGTAACGGACTTAATCTCCTTCATGTATGAGGAACTTCCGTACAACTTAAAAGAACAGAACGAAATCTACAAAGCGAAGGAGTCGAAATAAGCTATGGCGCAAATGACAATGATTCAAGCGATCACTGATGCGTTACGCACAGAATTAAAAAACGACGAAAACGTATTGCTTTTCGGAGAAGACGTAGGTAATAACGGAGGCGTATTCCGTGCTACTGAAGGTCTACAAGCTGAATTTGGAGAAGATAGAGTTTTTGATACACCTCTAGCAGAGTCTGGTATTGGTGGTCTTGCAGTAGGTTTAGGTGTAACTGGTTTCCGTCCAGTTATGGAAATCCAATTCTTCGGTTTCGTATACGAAGTAATGGACTCGGTAAGTGGACAGTTAGCGCGTATGCGTTACCGTACTGGCGGTCGTTGGACTTCTCCAGTTACAATCCGTTCTCCATTTGGTGGTGGAGTTCACACACCTGAGCTACACGCAGATAGTTTAGAAGGTCTTGTTGCTCAACAACCTGGTTTGAAAGTTGTTATTCCAGCAACTCCTTATGATGCAAAAGGTTTATTAATTGCGGCGATTCGTGATAATGACCCTGTTATATTCTTAGAGCATATGAAATTATATCGCTCATTCCGTCAAGAAGTACCGGAAGAAGAGTACACGATTGAAATTGGTAAAGCAGATGTAAAACGTGAAGGTACTGACATTACAATGGTAACTTACGGAGCGATGGTACATGAGTGCTTAAAAGCAGCTGACGAGTTAGAAAAAGAAGGAATTTCTGCTGAAGTAGTTGATCTTCGTACAGTTAGTCCTTTAGATATTGATACAATTATTGCTTCTGTTGAAAAAACAGGACGTGCAATTGTTGTACAAGAAGCTCAAAAACAAGCAGGTGTAGGTGCAAACGTAGTTGCAGAGATTAACGATCGTGCAATCCTTAGCCTTGAAGCTCCAGTATTACGTGTAGCTGCACCTGATACTGTGTTCCCATTCTCTCAAGCAGAGAGTGTATGGTTACCTAACTACAAGGATGTAATTGAAACTGCTAAAAAAGTTATTGAATTTTAATAATATATAGGGCCCTCTTTTTAAAGGGGTCCTACCATTGTTATAAAGAATCGAAAGATAATTCTTATATTGTAGGAGGCTGAGTACGGTGGCATTTGAATTTAAATTGCCTGATATCGGTGAAGGTATCCACGAAGGTGAAATTGTAAAGTGGTTCGTAAAACCTGGTGACGAAGTAAACGAAGACGACGTGTTAATGGAAGTACAAAATGATAAAGCGGTTGTTGAAATTCCTTCTCCTGTTAAAGGGAAAGTACTAGAACTAAAAGTAGAAGAAGGTACAGTAACAACTGTTGGACAAACTATCATTACATTTGATGCTCCAGGCTATGAAAACCTTAAGTTTAAAGGTGACCATGGAGATGAAGCGCCAAAAGAAGAAGCGCAAGTACAAGCAACTGCTGAAGCTGGTCAAGAAATAAAGAAAGAAGAAACACCAAAAGAAGAACCGAAAGCAGAAACAGGTGCAGCTGCTGTAGCTCAAGCTGAAGTTGACCCTAACCGTCGCGTTATAGCTATGCCGTCTGTACGTAAGTATGCTCGTGAAAAAGGTGTAGATATTAGACAAGTAGCGGGTTCTGCTAAAAATGGTCGTGTTGTAAAAGATGATATTGATGCATCTTTAGCTGGTCCAACAACTACTGAGGCACCTGTAGCACAAGAAACAACTACAACTACAGAAGCTGTAAAACAAGAAGAAAAACAACCTGCAAAACAACCTATCCCTGCAGGACAATATCCAGAAACTCGTGAGAAAATGAGCGGTATTCGTAAAGCTATTGCAAAAGCAATGGTTAACTCTAAACATACAGCACCTCACGTTACATTAATGGATGAAGTCGATGTAACAGAATTAGTTGCACACCGCAAAAAGTTCAAAAATGTTGCAGCAGATAAAGGTATTAAATTAACTTACTTACCATATGTAGTTAAAGCACTAACTTCTGCATTACGTGAGTTCCCAGCTTTAAACACATCTTTAGATGACGCTACGGATGAAATTATCCACAAGCATTATTACAACATCGGTATTGCAGCTGATACGGATAAAGGATTATTAGTTCCGGTAGTAAAAGATGCTGACCGTAAGTCTATCTTCACCATTTCTAATGAAATTAACGAATTAGCTGGAAAAGCTCGTGATGGGAAATTAGCTGGTGATGATATGAAAGGTGCATCTTGCACAATTACAAACATCGGTTCAGCTGGTGGACAATGGTTTACGCCTGTTATTAATCATCCTGAAGTAGCTATTTTAGGTATTGGTCGTATTGCTGAGAAACCAGTAGTTAAAAACGGTGAGATTGTAGTAGCTCCGGTATTAGCTTTATCATTAAGCTTTGATCATCGTATGATCGATGGTGCTACAGCACAAAATGCGCTTAACCATATTAAGCGTCTATTGAACGATCCACAATTATTATTAATGGAGGCGTAATATAAATGGTAGTAGGAGATTTTGCAATTGATGTAGATACGCTTGTCATTGGTGCAGGACCTGGTGGATATGTTGCGGCGATTCGAGCTGCACAACTAGGCCAAAAAGTAACGATTGTAGAAAGAGGAAACTTAGGTGGCGTATGTTTAAACGTAGGATGTATTCCTTCTAAAGCTCTAATCTCTGCAGGTCACCGTTACGAAACTGCATTACATTCTGAAGATATGGGAATCAAAGCAGAAAAAGTTTCTGTTGATTTCACAAAGGTTCAAGAGTGGAAGTCAAGTGTAGTAAATAAATTAACTGGTGGAGTAGAAGGTCTTCTAAAAGGAAATAAAGTTGACATCGTTAGTGGTGAGGCTTACTTCGTTGACTCTAATACAGTCCGTATTATGGATGACAACTCTGCACAAACATATAAGTTTAACAACTGTATTATTGCAACAGGTTCTCGTCCAATCGAGATTCCAACATTTAAATATACAAAGCGTGTAATTGATTCTACTGGTGCATTAGCTTTAGAAGAGATTCCTAAGAAGCTAATTGTTATAGGTGGAGGATACATTGGGACAGAGTTAGGTACTGCATATGCTAACTTTGGAACAGAAGTTACAATCGTAGAAGCAGCTGACGAAATCCTTTCAGGCTTTGAGAAACAAATGAGCTCCATTGTAAAACGTAACTTAAAGAAAAAAGGTAACGTTGAAATTTTCACTAAAGCGATGGCTAAAGGTGTAGAAGAAACTGCTGAAGGTGTAAAAGTTACAATTGAAGTAAAAGGTGAAGAAAAAGTAATCGAAGCAGATTATGTTTTAGTAACAGTTGGTCGTCGTCCAAACACGGATGAAATGGGTCTAGAGCAAGTTGGGGTGGAAATGACTGACCGTGGTGTTATTAAAATTGATAAGCAGTGTCGTACTAATATTTCTAACATCTATGCAATTGGTGATATTGTAGAAGGACCTCCACTTGCACATAAAGCTTCTTACGAAGGTAAAATTGCAGCTGAAGCAATTGCTGGACACCCAGCAGAGATTGATTATCATGGAATTCCGGCGGTAGTATTCTCTGAACCTGAATTAGCTTCTGTAGGGTATACAGAGGCTGAGGCAAAAGCAGAAGGAATCGAAATACTTGCTTCTAAGTTCCCATTCGCTGCAAACGGGCGTGCATTAGCATTAAACAACACAGATGGTTTCTTGAAATTAATAACACGTAAAGAAGATGGATTAATAATTGGTGCACAAATTGCGGGAGCAAGTGCATCAGATATGATCGCAGAACTTGGATTAGCAATTGAAGCTGGTATGACAGCTGAAGACATTGCAATGACAATTCATGCTCATCCAACTCTTGGAGAAATTACAATGGAAGCTGCAGAAGTAGCTATGGGAAATCCTATTCACATTGTAAAGTAAAGTATAAAAAATAAACCTCAGCCTTATTTTAGCTGAGGTTTATTCTTCGTTATTTGATACAACGGTTGAGTTTCCTAGTGCTTGCTGAATCGGTGTTATGATATCATCTTTATTTTTAACACCTTCAACAGAGGTTATTACTTCATTATGCTCTACTACAATTAACGAAGGTACCGATTTTATATTAAACTGTTTATATAATAGTCGTTCATCTGTTACTTTTATTACTTTTAAATTGGAAACTTCTGTAGGATGTGTTTTCTTTAAATCTAGTAATGCATCGTAGTAACTACTTTCATCCTGTATGTTTGATTCGTCAGAAAAAAAGACTAATGTTTTCGTATCTTCAGGAAATGGAACGTTACTTGTGGTATCTTTAGTTTCGCAAGATGACAATAAGAAAAAAGAAAAAGTCACCCATAATAAAGTTCCTTTCATTAACAATCCTCCGATTCCATTCTATAAGTAATCTATATTTAGTATGTAATGTTACGGTGTAATTTTATCATGAACACTTTTAAAAAAGTGACTTGTCATCTAAATGTTACATAAATGAAAAATAGAGATAAATAATTCATTTTGCCTGTGTTGATTCAATTAGTGTAGTATAATTAGTAATTTGTAATCAATAGTTTTGTGTGTTTTGTCGTGTTTTTTATGAAAAATATGAGAGTGTTATAGTTGTTTATGCCTATCTCGTTTTGTGATAATAAAAAGTATAAAAACATCAATTCCTAAAAAATCCGTTGCTTTTATCGTTAGCGTGCTTGTATCATAAATATATTGCTAGGAAAACCAAATTACTTAAAAACAAATATGGGGGAAAAACCATGCGAAAATGGATGCTGTCACTTCTTTTGCTCATCCTCCTTGCCGCTTGTTCTACAAATAATCTAGAAGATAATGTACAAGCTAATGAGAATGAAAATAATTTAGAAGAAAAAAAGGAAGAAGTAGATAAAGAGCCAAAAGAAGAAAATGTTAAAGAAGAAGATAGAAATGTTAAAGAAGAAGAAAGAAATGTTAAAGAAGAAGATAGAGTTATTAAAGATGAACCTATAGTCGAAATAGAGCCAGAATATTATCTAGACAAAGATTGGGGGCTTAAACCAATTGGAGATGCTAATCCAGATGTGGTTCTCCTAACGATTGATGATGCACCAGATCGCTATGCGCTCGAAATGGCAAACACATTAAAACAATTAAATGTGAAGGCTATTTTCTTTGTGAATGGTCACTTTATCGATACGGTAGAAGAACAACAAGTATTAAAGGAAATTTTTAATATGGGTTTTGAAATTGGTAATCATACAATGACACATAAATCATTACGTAATCTATCGGAGGAAGAACAATATACCGAGATAATAGGGCTTAATGATTTAATTGAAGAAGTATTAGGAGAAAGACCAAAATTCTTTCGTGCTCCTTTTGGACAGAACACGGAATATGCATCTCGGTTAGTGGAAGAAGAGGGCATGTTGTTAATGAATTGGACATATGGTTATGATTGGGAGATTGATTATAAAACTAAGGACACGTTAACGGATATCATGGTAAATACGCCATTGCTAACTAGTGGAGCAAACCTGTTAATGCATGACAGAGAATGGACATATGAAGCTCTAGAGGGTATTGTTATCGGTTTGCAAGAAAAAGGATATGAAATACTTGATCCAAAGTTAATTAGAATTTATGGAAACAATTAAAAAAGCGGCTATCATTAGCCGCTTTTTCTTATCTTTTATAAAAATACATAACACTGCCAGTGAATAGCTTGAGTTCAGCTTCTAGCTTCTTGGCAAGATACTTGCTAAACTCATTCGCCTTACCTTTGTCACCATGAGTAGATTGGTCATGTAGAGTAACTTGTATGTAAGAAAGTGATTCTTCTTCCTCATTCACCTTGTCTTGCGTTCCAACACCAACTAAAATCATCTTATATCGATCTTCTGTTCCTTTTAAATAAAACCAAGTGCCTTTTCCTTCAGGAGTTTCCTTTAATTCATATGGAAAAGCAGTTTCGGCATATTCCCAAGATAGTTGCTCACCAGTTTTTGACGTAATTTCTTTATAATAGTTAAATAATTCTTTTACATCTTCAATTGTAATCGTTTTCTTTGTAGACTTTTCAACTAAGTTAATATAAGCACTGCTAGCCATTTTATTCACTCCTAATTTCAATCCAATAATATTATCATTCTAGCATTTGTAAGAAGAATTTGACAATATATTAGTTGAATTAGTTGCTTTTTACAAGTTGTTTGAGTTATAATAATATTCTGAAAATATAAATTTAAAGGAGGCCTACTATGAATTTATTTGACAAATTGTATGATGAGTCAGAAAATGTGAATGTGCGTTTTGTTGGTTTCACGACGGAAGAAGTAAGGTATGATTTTGGAATAGTTTATACTAATTTATTTTTTGGTAAACCACTCGTTATTTGTATGCAAACTGGCCGCTCCACTCTCCTCGATCCAAAAGACATTAGTGATTTAGACCACTTACAGCAAGCATTCCGTATAGAATCTAAAGAAGAAGCAGAAGACTTAGCAGAGTTTTTCTTAAGTGCCATTCCTGCAGTACCGTTTCAAGAACAATATGAGTAAGGTAGATGGTAGAAGTAGCACTCAACTTTGAGTGCTACTTTTTTCGAGTTGTTCTTATTGAAAATGTAGTACATATAGTAAAATATGAACACGAAAAATGTAAATGTGTTATACAATTTAGTTATTGACATAACACATTTAATGTATTATTATTTAGTTAACAAAGGAAGCGCTTACAAAAATGTAGTCTTCTTAAATTAACAATCACTAATTTTACTTCAGAAAAGGGGAAATGAAGTATGGGAACAATTATTTGTCAAACTTGTAACAGCATGATTGGTCACTTCGAAGATGAGAAAGTAACGACACTTTACTCCAAATGTACAGACTGTGATTGTCCGAAATGTGAGGAAGAATAAGGGGTATATTTTAAATATAAAAAGAATGAACAAATAATAGAAGCAGCTATCTAATGGGGATGAGATAGCTGCTTTTTTTGTATTATTTTATAGCTCTATGTTCTTTAATAACACGAAGTGATTTAAGTTCGTGATCTTCTGGCCCTTGAACAGGAAGGCCAACTTCAATATTTTTCTTGATATAAGCTAAATTATCTTCTGAAATAATTTCACCAGGAGTGAAAATTGGAATTCCTGGTGGGTAAACCATAACAAATTCTGCAATAATTCGTCCAGCAGATTTTTCAAATGGTACTACCTCAGTTTCTGAGTAAAACGCTTCACGTGGAGCTAAAGCTAATACTGGAATATCAGGTAAAAGAACTTTAGCATCTAAATTATATTCTGTATTATTAATTAAGTTTTCTGTAGCTAATTCTTGTAAAGCTTTTACTAGTAAGTTCGTTTCCTTTTCTGTATCTCCAGGTGTAATAATACATAAAATATTGTATAAATCAGAGAGTTCAACTTCTATATTATATTTTTCACGTAGCCATTTTTCTACATCATAGCCAGTGATTCCTAACTTTTTAATACTAATAATAAGTTTTGTTGGGTCATAATCAAACGCTGCTTTTTGATCTAAGATTTCTTCTCCAACACAATAAAGTTCAGGTATGTTGTTTAATGCTTCGCGTGTTTTATTAGCAAGATCGATTGCTTTACCAATTAAATCATGCCCTTGTGTTGCCAAGCGTTTTCTAGCGACATCTAATGATGATAATAACAAATAAGATGTTGATGTAGTCGTTAACATACTTAAAATACCTTGAATTCTATGAACGTTTACAAGGCCCTCACGTACGTTTAGAACGGAGCTTTGAGTCATGGAACCCCCTAGTTTATGAACACTTGTAGCAGCCATGTCAGCGCCTGCTTGCATGGCGGATAAAGGTAGTTCTTCATGAAAATGTATATGAACACCATGTGCTTCATCCACTAATACTGGAACTTCGAATGAATGAGCGATCTCTACAATCTTACTTAAATCGGCAGAAACTCCAAAGTATGTTGGGTTAATAACCAAAACACCTTTTGCATCAGGGTGTTGATTTAATGCGCGTTCAACAGCTTCGGCAGTGATACCATGAGAAATACCTAATTCTCGGTCAATTTCTGGATGAATGAAAATAGGAACTGCTCCTGAGAACACAATAGCCGACATAACAGACTTGTGAACATTTCTCGGCACTATAATCTTTTCTCCAGGTCCACATACCGCCATAACCATTGTCATAATAGCTCCGCTAGTTCCTTGAACAGAGAAAAATGTATGATCAGCTCCAAAAGCTTTTGCAGCTAAGTCTTGTGCATCTTTAATTATTCCTTTAGGTTGATGAAGATCATCAAGCGGTCCAATATTTATTAAATCAATGGAAAATGCATTGTCTCCAATAAATTCTCTAAATTCTGGGTCCATTCCAGCACCTTTTTTATGACCAGGAATATGAAACTGTACTGGATTCTTTTTAGCATGTTTTAAAAGTCCTGTAAATAGGGGAGTGTCGTTTTGAGTATATTTCAATTATGTTAACACCTCTTTAGTTAGATTCCGTATTAATCGTAAGTATCTATATATTTTCTCATAAAACAAAAAGGATTATAGCATTTATCTATCTTTTTGCAAAGATATTTTTTCATACCCTTTGATGAGTGATAAAAACAGGAATTACTCGATAAAAATAGAACCATAATGGATAAGAGATTTTTTGTGGAGGTTTTGGAATTGAAATGGGAAACGAGAGTCACAAAATTATTAAATATTCAATATCCAATTATTCAAGGGGGGTTAGCTTATTTGGCTTATGCTGATTTGGCAGCTGCTGTCTCCAATGCTGGAGGGTTAGGACAAATAACTGCCATGAGTTTACAAACTCCAGAAGAGTTGAGAGAGGAGATTAGAAAAGTTAAGAGTTTTACTAATAAACCTTTTGGTGTGAATTATGCCATCGGACAACATGGAAGGCCATTTGAGTATATGTTGGAAGTAGCTATAGAAGAAAAAGTACCTGTCATTTCGATGACTGGTGGAAACCCAGCACCTATTTTTAAACGATTGGAAGGACAAGATATAAAAAAATTGGTTCTAGTAGCTGCAAATAGACAAGCTGAAAAAGCAGAACAGCTTGGGGCGGACGCTGTGATGGTAGTTGGACAAGAAGGGGGAGGGCATTTAGGCAAACAAGATCTCGGTACAATGGTGTTAATACCAAAAGTTGTTGACTCTGTAAAAATTCCAGTCATCGCTTCAGGTGGCATCGGTGATGGAAGAGGGTTAATGGCTGCCATGGCACTTGGGGCAGAAGGGATTGAAATGGGTACAAGGTTTATTGCAACAAAAGAATGTATTCATGCACACCATTTGTATAAAAAACTACTAGTAGAAGGAACAGAGAATGATACAGTTATCATAAAGAAAAGCATTGGTGCTCCTGCAAGAGCAATACGTAATGAACTAACGGAGCGCATATTAAAAATAGAGAAAGACGGCGGTGGATTTGAGGAACTGAAAGAATATATTAGCGGTAACACGAATAAGAAGTTTATTTATGATGGAAATGTAACAGAAGGGTTTGCTTGGGCAGGACAAGTTATGGGTTTAATAAAAGACTCACCTACAGTAAATGATTTAATAGAAAGAATGATAAAGGAAGCTGAAGACATTAGAGGAAATTGGATATAAGCATATACAAATGATATAATACGTTCGTTAAACGAATGTTGAGGTGATTAATATGGATTTTTCCTATCCGATTTCGCACGATTGGAGTACAGATGAAATTGTAGATGTTATAAAGTTTTATGAAATGATTGAACTTACATATGAAAAAGGAATAGATCGTGATGCTTTGCTAAGTCAATATCGTAGGTTTAAAGAAATTGTTCCTGGTAAGGCAGAAGAAAGAAAATTAACAGATGAATACGAAGAGTTGTCTGGTTTCTCTACATTTAAAGTAATAAAAAAAGCAAAAGACTTATCTTCTGGAGATAAAGTGAAAATGGAAAAAGCAAGGTAGTAACTGCTACACTTGCTTTTTTCTTTTTTTAAACTGCTTGATGAGCTAATGAATACAGAGGAGATAATTGTTTAAATGCTTGTTCCATTTTTTCAATCGTCTCTTTCCCTGAAAGAGTTACGGCTTCTTCTTTTGGTATTTGAATGCCACAGAGAATTTCCGCTTTTTTCACAGTAATTAATCTAGTAAACAGTTGATTCATATCTTCTTTATTTAAATCACCGTGTGTTAACACTTCTGGCTTCGTATGATCTTTTGACCACACAAAGTTTGTTGGTGTTTCCTTATATATTTTGTCCATGTTATTTAATAAAACCTCACCATATGCTTCTTTTATAGGTGATTCATATATTACTGCAAACCACACAAAAACATGCGTTTCCCAAAGACCTATTTGGAAGTGTGGCATCATTTTATAACCACGTTTATTATTGGCAAAAGCAACCCAAGAATCTTTAGGTGGATTAACGGTTCGGCGTGCATGTTTGGCTATATGTGTAAACATCTCATCACCTGTTTGTACACTTAACATCGGTTCAAAATGGTTGCTTAATTGTTCGAATTTAGGTCTAACGATTTGGGACAATGCTTCCATTCGTTCGTCTAGCCCATCTATAGTAAATACGTTAAAATCTTCCTCTTTAAAACCATTGAATTCTTTACTCATAATTCTCTTCCCCCCTATTGCCATTTATGAACGGTATTTTAGCATATAACGCTTATAAAACCAATTAAAGTGTTTTTAATAAAATGTGGTTCACCAATAGTTTAAGTAGATATCTCTTTTATAGTCATTTGCACATTTTTAGTTACCTTCTTTCCATATTTTCATATGATATATCAACTTACAAATTGTAAATGTAGTTCAGGAAATATAAATGGAAAAGGAGGTACGGAACATGAACCAAGTAGTAAAACCGTGGAAAAAGCGAACAAATGAAAATAGAAAAAAAGTATTAAAGTTAGAAATTGATTACGAACTAGTTACACTCTATGATGCCATTATTGCAAAAGATATAAAAATAATTGAAGAAACGAAAGTAAGATTAGAAAAACTTCGTAGTGAGATGCTAAGTTTAGAGGTTTAGTGGCTATTGCTACAAAACGAACCTTAAAATGGTTCGTTTTTCTGTGCGGGCAATTTGCTTGATTTTGTAGGAATGATTAAGTAAGCTAATAACCATACATATTACTGAAAGTTTATAGTGAAAGGTTGGAAGTAAATGAATTGGTCTGAAATTGATAAAGACGCTAAACAGTGGACACGTGAAGCTGGCGATAGAATTAAAGCATCCTTACATAAAGAATTAATGATTGAAACAAAAACATCTAGAGATGATTTAGTTACAAATATGGACAAAGAAACCGAAGAATTCTTCATCAAAAAAATTAATGAGAAATATCCTGAACATCAAATTTTAGGAGAAGAAGGATTTGGTAATACAGTTAAAGAATTAAAAGGTACTGTTTGGATTATCGATCCTATTGATGGAACAATGAACTTTGTTCATCAAAAACGAAACTTCGCTATCTCTGTTGCAGTGTATGAGGACGGAATTGGGAAGATAGGTTTAATTTATGATGTGATTAGAGATGAGTTATATCATGCATTTGAAGGACAGGGAGCATTTTTCAATGAAGACCCTATACCGGCCTTAAATGAGGTAAAAGTGGAAGATGCGGTAATAGGGATGAACGCAACATGGGTGACGGAAAATAAGCGAATTGATCCAACTATATTGGCCCCACTCGTAAAAGATGTAAGGGGTACTAGATCATACGGATCGGCAGCTCTAGAGTTTGCATACGTAGCTACAGGTAGAATTGATGCCTATATTACATTAAGACTTTCTCCATGGGATTTTGCGGCAGGCCTAATCATAATTAATGAGTTAGGTGGAAAAGTTACCACACTGTACGGTGAACCATTAAATTTATTAGAACAAAACAGCGTTTTTGTATGTAAACCAGGATTACACGAAGAAATTATGGAAAATTACTTATATAAGTTAAAGCAAAAAGAAGACTGAGTGTTAATACTCCGTCTTCTTTTCTGTCTTTTATTGTTCTAACCTTTTTGCTCTAAAGCCTAATCCCATTACAATAATCACTAAGATTGTGGATAGAATAATACCTGTTAAACTTCTGTATGCAACAGCAACACCAATTAGTCCCATAGAGAAGGCTGTAGCAATAGCAAAAGCGATAAACTTCCATTGAATATTTTTCATCATTCATACTCCCTTTTTTAAACAAAAGAATAATTTAACTTTTCAGAAAATAATCTTATATTTACATAATTTTTTATTCATTATTATTTTACATAAACAGAATCGTTTTTTCTACTATGTTTGTGGTATAATACTATTTGGTTTGATTTTTGACATTAGGGAGATGAAATTTTGAAAATTCGTAATGATATTCGAAATATAGCAATTATAGCTCACGTTGACCATGGTAAAACAACGTTAGTAGATAAATTATTACATCAAGCAGGAACGTTCCGTACAAATGAAACGGTTCAAGAACGTGCGATGGATTCAAATGATTTAGAAAGAGAACGTGGAATTACAATTTTAGCTAAGAATACAGCTATTAATTATAAAGACACAAGAATTAACATTATGGATACACCAGGACATGCTGACTTCGGTGGAGAAGTAGAGCGTATCATGAAAATGGTTGATGGTGTTCTTTTAGTTGTTGATGCATATGAAGGTTGTATGCCACAAACACGTTTCGTTTTAAAGAAAGCATTAGAGCAAAACTTAACGCCAATAGTAGTTGTAAATAAAATTGACCGTGATTTTGCACGTCCTTCTGAAGTAGTAGATGAAGTTATCGATTTGTTTATTGAACTTGATGCTTCTGAAGAACAATTAGAATTCCCAGTAGTCTATGCATCTGCAATTAATGGAACTGCTAGTACAGATCCAGAAAAGCAAGATGAAAACATGGAAGCAATTTATGAAGCGATTATTAAACATATTCCTGCTCCTTTCGATAACAGTGACGAACCATTACAATTCCAAGTATCTTTACTTGACTACAATGACTATGTAGGAAGAATTGGTATTGGTCGTATTTTCCGCGGTACGATGAAAGTTGGTCAACAAGTTTCTTTAATGAAACTAGATGGAAAAGTGAAACAATTCCGTGTTTCTAAGCTATTCGGTTTCATTGGCTTAAAGCGAGTAGAAATTGAAGAAGCAAAAGCTGGTGACCTCGTAGCTGTTTCAGGAATGGAAGATATTAACGTAGGAGAAACAGTTTGTCCTACGGAACACCAAGAAGCTCTTCCTATATTACGTATTGATGAGCCGACATTACAAATGACTTTCTTAGTAAATAACTCACCTTTTGCTGGTAAAGAAGGTAAGTTTGTAACTTCTCGTAAAATTGAAGAGCGTTTAACTGCTCAATTAGAAACAGATGTAAGTTTACGTGTAGACCCTACAGATTCACCAGATGCTTGGGTTATTTCAGGTCGTGGAGAATTACACTTATCTATCTTAATTGAAAACATGCGTCGTGAAGGATTTGAATTACAAGTGTCTAAACCAGAAGTCATCATTCGCACAGTTGATGGTGTAAAATGCGAACCAGTAGAGCGTGTACAAATTGATGTGCCTGAAGAGCATACTGGTGGGGTTATGGAATCAATCGGAGCACGTAAAGGTGAAATGGTTGATATGATTAACAATGGTAATGGACAAGTTCGCTTAATCTTTATGGTCCCTTCTCGTGGATTAATTGGTTACTCTACTGAGTTCCTATCATTAACACGTGGTTTCGGAATCATCAACCACACATTCGATAGTTACCAACCTATGGCTCAAGGGCAAGTTGGTGGACGTCGTCAAGGTGTACTAGTCTCAATGGAATCTGGTAAAGCTTCTTCTTACGGTATTATGGGAATTGAGGATCGTGGAGTAATCTTCGTTGAGCCTGGTACAGAAGTTTATGAAGGAATGATCGTAGGAGAGCATAACCGTGACAACGACTTAGTTGTAAACGTATGTAAAATGAAACAAGCGACAAACATTCGTTCAGCTAACAAAGACCAAACAGTTGGTATGAAAAAACCGCGTATTATGACGCTTGAAGAATCTCTAGAATATTTAAATGATGATGAGTACTGTGAAATCACACCTCAATCCATTCGTTTACGTAAAAAGGTTCTAGATAAAAATGAGCGTGAAAGAACAGCGAAGAAGAAAAAGCTTGCAGCGGCAGAAAAGTAAAAATTAAAACTGGAGTTGCTCGCAATACGGATATCTTAATTTAATTTAAGGTAAAAATATTGCGAGCTTCTTTAGAATTTTAACTATAAGGGGGAGTAGACAATGGTGGATGTTTCTGAGAGACTTTCTTTCTTTGCAAAATTATATCGAGTTGACGAAAACCCTGAATTAGGAATGTGGTTGTTATTTTTAACAATCTTTGCTTTATCCGTCCTAGTATATAAATTAGGCTTTGCGTTAAAGCTTCCAATTTTAAAGTCAGCAGTCATTTATTTATTTTTATTTTTTGGAACTTCTGTTCTAACGTTTTTAGGAGCGTTTCTACCGGTAGCGGAAGGGTTAGTTGTTGCAGCGTTAATTTTAATCATATATAAAATACGCTTACACAACTCGAATAAAATGGAACAAAAGGAGTCGTAACGATGCGCTCTTTACAAGATACAATTTATAATTGGTTAACAATTAAAGTAGTAGCAGATGTACGTAAAGATGATAGTGCAGCTCAAGAGACTGAGACTCTTTTTAAAAGTATGTTGATGGAAGATCATGAAATTACTTCCATTGAATTTGTAAAAGAAGAGCCAATGTACTATGTATCATATGAACAACATGGTGAAATGAAAAAAACACGATTCCCTATCGAGCTTATTGATGTCATGATAAATCAAATAAGTGAGGAGCCGGAGCGTTATAAAAATTATGAAAACGAAGAAGCCTAAATAGATTACTATTTAGGCTTCTTCTAGTTTTTATGCTTTTTCATCTTATATTCTATAGAAAATAGGTAGTAATAGCGCAAAGAACAGGTGTGCTACTGTCCATAAGGTTAATGCAAAGACATCGTTCATAGCTGGTGTTTCTTTCATCGCAAGAAAGGTCAATGGAAAATATAAAAATATAGTAGGGAACGTTAATATAATAGAAAGTAAAAATTGAGCTCTTTTTTTAACTAAATGATATTTTTGCACAATTAGAGAAAATAAAACACCTATACCTAATGCTATTATTAAATGGAATATAAATTCAACCGTTTCGCTAAAGCTAAAAGAACCTAAATAAGGTATAAAATCAATGTTTAATAAAAGAGTATAAACATCTTTTTGGAAAAATGTTTGAAACAATTTCATTAACAGCCCCATTAAAATCCCACTTACTAAGCCCGTCAATGCACCATTCCAAATGTTTTTTACCATTCATCTTGATCTCTTTTTGGTTCGTACAATCGAAAATTTCCAGTTGCAAATCTTTCATTTGTTCTCTTTTCAATTCTTTCGCTACATTCGTTACACATATATGTATGAATAGGTCTATTTCGTAGACGTTTTGCTATTAACAATTCATCGTCAATCGATTCAATTTTGTCACATAACACACATTTTACTCTCATATGTCCACCTCTTATGGTAAATATGGTATAAGTATAGCATAATATAGAAAAAACCGTTAAATCTAAAATGTATTTATTTTTCAATGTGGAGGGGTCAAGTATGCCAAATATAACGGAACCAGAATTGATTGAGCCTTTACTTAAAGCATTGCAAGAGGATAGACTTGTATCATTATGTACGATAGATTTTGAATCTAAAGGCCCTAGTGTTAGTGCTTTATCTTGGATTTACGCTGAGAATAGTACAACAATATTGTTAGCAGTAGATTTTTCATCAAGGATTATTAAAAACATACTACATAATGACAAAGTAGTTGTTACGGTACATGCTAACGAATCAGTATACTCCGTTCATGCTACAGCAAAGATTCAGAATGAATTAATTGAAAATGTACCTTTAAAGCTCTCGCTTGTTGAGTTAAAAGTGACAGCTGTTAGAGATGTTATGTTTTATGGTGCAAAGTTGAGTGTAGAACCACAGTATGAAAAAACTTACGATAAAAACGCAGCACAAAAACTAGATGAACAAATCTACACCGCTCTGATAAAATTCAAATAACAGTAATGTATTTCAAACGAAAAAAAGAGTCTGGGACAAAAAGTATGAAGTATATCTAGGCTTAAAAAATTGTTGTAGTTGAACTTCATATGGCCTATGAAGTTCATCTAGGCTTAAAAAATTGTTGTAGTTGAACTTCATAAGGTCTATGAAGTTGGTTTGTGGAAAGTGCTTTCGGACTTTCTTTCGCATTGGCATATTATTTTGTTCCACCAATAAGGAGAGGCCCTCAAGAACCAAAAATTGTTCTTGCGGGCCTCTTCAATATTATTAACCGCCTTTTATCCTAGTCTCTTTTCTTTTGCTTAAAATTAGTTAAATCAATATCATAACTAGGGTTCGTAAAGTAGTAAGTCATTATGAACAGTACTCAGTTTCCTACATTTTTATATCGTTCTTCTTTTTTATAATGATTGGATTGTTCTTGTTGTTTTTCTTCTAATTCTCTCGCTTCATTTTCAGGCATTTGAGGATTGTTCTGTTCTGTAGGGTTAGGTTCAGCTGGTTCTTTTAAGTCTATTGGTATTTCAGGCATTACTCTACCTACAATTTCAGCAAGCTCTTCTAATATGCCAGCAACTGGGCGACCTCTTTGGATATCTCTCCCCATTTCTTGTAGACGAACA
The DNA here is from genome assembly GCF_002335755.1 of Bacillus sp. FJAT-45066. Taxonomy (NCBI): domain Bacteria; kingdom Bacillati; phylum Bacillota; class Bacilli; order Caryophanales; family Bacillaceae; genus Bacillus; species Bacillus sp. FJAT-45066. Next base: position 1,644,518 of record NZ_NISQ01000001.1, on the reverse strand, counting down.
TACGTATCAGCATCCGCAATGATAATAGCATTGGCTCCATACGGATCTTTTTTTAAACTTTCTGCAACAGAATACTTTATGGTACTTACTCGAGAACGATCTAGTTTAGAATTCACATCAATTCCAACAACCGCATAAGGGCCAATTACAACAGCAGTTGCATCATTTACGTTTGGGATACGAAGGGCAATTTCTACTAAATGGCGAGATACTTCTTGTCCTGTTTTGTTATCAACTTGTTGGTTTGCAGAGTCCTTAACGTGAATAATTCGATTATCTTCTTCATTTCTAGCTACGTTATCAGGTTGATTCATACAACCAGTTAGTAACAAAATTATTAATAAAAGTGTAATGGTTATTTGTTTTTTCATGTTGTTTCACTCCTTTATTGAACAAATAGATAGTTCAATTTTTCTATTATTGTTTATTTGTTCTTCTATCTTTATTCATTTGGACATATATTTTATCAACGGTCCGTCCTTTCCCCTTTACAAGTCATCCATGTAAAGGATGGACGCCTTGTGACACTCCGAAATAGAGAAAAAATGAAAAAAGTGTAGAAGCAGGAGGCGGAAGGTTGAAAAAAATTTATGTATTAGACACAAATGTCTTATTACAAGACCCACATTCCATTTATCAATTTGGTGACAATGAAATTGTCATTCCAGCAGTTGTGTTAGAAGAGGTGGATTCTAAGAAACGTTATATGGATGAGATAGGTCGTAATGCAAGACAAGTTTCTAAAATAATCGATTCATTAAGGCAAACGGGAAAATTACACGAAAAAATACCAATCCATACTGGTGGTTCTATACGAATTGAACTAAATCACCGCAGTTTTCATGAGTTACAAGAAATCTTTGTTGAAAAAACAAATGATAATAGAATACTCGCAGTTGCAAAAAACTTATTTCTAGAAGAACAAACAAAAGAAGATGGAAAACCTGTTATTTTGGTTAGTAAAGATGCGTTGGTTCGGGTAAAAGCGGATGCAATTGGACTAACTTCTCAAGATTTTTTAAATGATCGTGTGGTGGAAATGGACCACATTTATAAGGGATTTTTAGAAATGTATGTTTCAACAGAGGTTTTAAGTTTGTTTTATGAACGTGGAGAAATTTCCGTATCGGAATTAGTTAATCATCCATTTTATCCTAATCAATTTATCATCATGAAAGATGCATTAGGGAGTTCTGCATCAGCCATTGGAGTTGCAGATTTAACAGGTAATAAAGTGAAAAAACTCATCTTTGACTTCGATCATATATGGGGTATACGCCCTAGGAATGCTCAACAAACGATGGCGTTGGAATTGTTGCTAAGAGATGATATACCTTTAATAACATTAACAGGTAAAGCAGGAACAGGTAAAACGCTAATTGCCCTTGCAGCGGGTTTAATGCAAACAGAAGACCTTAATAAGTTTAAAAAGCTATTAGTAGCAAGACCAATAGTGCCAGTTGGAAAAGACATAGGTTATTTACCAGGAGAAAAACAAGAGAAATTAAGACCTTGGATGCAGCCCATTTATGATAATTTAGAATATTTATTTAACACTAAAAAACCTGGAGAACTTGATGCGATCCTAGCAGGAATCGGATCAATTGAAGTAGAAGCGTTAACTTATATACGTGGTAGAAGCATTCCGGAGCAATTTATTATAATTGATGAGGCTCAAAACTTAACAAAACATGAAGTGAAAACGATTTTAACAAGAGTAGGGGAGCGCAGTAAAATTGTTTTAATGGGAGACCCTGAACAAATTGACCATCCGTACCTGGATGAATTTAATAATGGATTAACATACGTAGTGGAAAAGTTTAAAGATCAAGGGGTGGCAGGACATATAAGATTAGTAAAAGGTGAACGTTCCAAATTAGCTAAACTAGCTGCGGATATTTTATAAGGTTAAACTTAATAAAATATGTTGAACGGGAAAAAGATAGGGATGTGTCTATATTGGTAAAGACCATTATAGTAACACATCCCTATTAGTGTTAGGAGATTATTATTTTGTGCACGCCCTTTATCGGATTATCCAAATTAGAGCCATTATTATAAATAATATGTACGGGTCCGTCACTTTTTAAAGGTTTCCCTTTGTTTGAAAACTTCATAATCATTTCTTTTGCTTCTTTAATTGAAAAACATTGTTCATTATTATTGCTAACAAAAGTAACTGTACTAGAGTTCTCAAACGGCTCGGCATTTTCAATAAATGGTGCCAATTTAATTCCAAAAGTACTGGTTAATACTTTTTCTTTTTCAAACTTTTTTTCTGTTTTTAAAGTTGGAGGATGAATAGCTCCTTCTGTGATCTCTCTATCCCAATGTTTTGAAATATTTTTTGTGTATTTTTCAATTGCAGAGATTTCCTCTTCTTTTTCTTCCGTAAAATAACTTTCTAAGTCAATACGACGGTCGTCAAAAATCCATACACCTGGATCTAAAGTGATGGTAAACTTAACTTTACCTTCTATATGAATGATGTTCTCCATGTTGTCCCCCTGTTACATTTTTTCTTATTATATCGAAATTTCCATAACATTTCTATTATGACACAATAACCTTTTCATAATGACGTTTTAGAACGAAAAAAAAGGTTATTCTAACAATACATAACATTTCTACTCATGGATGTGAATATAAGAAGAATAGGAGAATAAATACATGCCTTGCAGGTCAAGTGAAGAACTTCAAGTATTAATAGATGAATCTAAAAAGGTAGCAATAGAAGGTAAAGTTGCGAACTATATCCCAGCTTTACAAAGAGAAAATCCAGAAGATCTTTCATGTGCTATTGTATTCCCAAATAAACCTTGTGTTTCAGCAGGGAATATTGAAAAGACATTTACTTTACAAAGTATATCTAAAATTATTTCTTTAGCTTTAGTATTAATGGATTATGGACCTGAGCATGTTTTTCATAAAGTTGGGAAGGAGCCAACTGGAGACCCTTTTAATTCAATCATTAAACTAGAAACAACATCAAAGTCTAAACCACTTAATCCGATGATTAATGCAGGAGCGTTAGTAGTAACATCGATGATTAAAGGGGATACGATAGATGATAGAGTAAATTATTTATTAGAATTTGTAAGGAAATTATGTGGATCTAAATCAGTCACATATTCGCAGGAAGTAGCTATTTCAGAATTTAACACGTCATTCCTTAATCGTTCCCTTTGTTTTTATATGAAAAATGGTGGTAGCATTTTAGGTGATGTTGAAGAAATTTTGGAAGTATATACGAAACAGTGCGCAATAAAAATGAACTGTTTAGATTTAGCGAAAATCGGTTCAATATTTGCTTTTGATGGAAAGAACATTGAAACAGGAGAGCAGATAATTCCGAAAGATGTTGCAAGAATATGTAAAACATTTATGGTTACATGTGGCATGTACAATGCATCAGGTGAGTTTGCTATTAAAATTGGAATACCCGCAAAAAGTGGTGTTTCTGGAGGGATAATGGGATCCGTACCAAAAAGATTCGGAATAGGGATTTTCGGTCCAGCATTAAACGAGATAGGGAATAGCCACACTGGACTAAAGCTATTGGAGCTCTTGAATGAACGATATGACCTTAGCATGTTTTGAAAATGTAATAAAATAAACAAATATATTGAGCCTAATCTTGCAATTTTGAGAAAAGAACGATAAAATTTAAGGATAGATATATGTTCTTAAACGGAGGGATCGATTTTGACATCCGAAATTATTGTCGATCATCGTGAAAAAGCGGTTACGCTATTGAAAGCTGATGCCGATAAAATATTAAAACTCATTCAAGTGCAAATGGATAACTTAACAATGCCTCAATGTCCTTTATATGAAGAAGTATTGGACACGCAAATGTTTGGATTGTCACGGGAAATCGATTTTGCAGTAAGATTAGGTCTTCTTTCAGGTAAAGAAGGTAAAGATATTCTCGGTAAATTAGAACGTGAATTATCTGCCTTACATGAAGCTTGGGAAAAAAAATAATAAAAAAATTCATCCATACATATGGATGAATTTTTTTTATTTATATGGCTCTTTTCGTAAACTTTGTTGTTTTTAATAGATTTCTCTATAGAAAAATGTTATCCGTTCATTTACATTGCAAAAGGTAAAGGTTTCTATCAAATGGCGGAAGTATCTATTATAAGGTGAATGAACTAAACTTTCGCTAAGGAAACAGAGAAAAGTATGCGTCATAAGGCAAATGGAAGGAACTTTCGCTAGGGAAACAGGAAAAAAGTAGGCTCATAAGGTGGATGAACGAAACTTTCTCTAGGAAAAAAGGGAAAATGTATCCATCATAAGGCGGATGAACGAAACTTTCGCTAAGAAAACAGGAAAAAGTATGCATGATAAGGCGAATGAACGAAACTTTCGCTAAGGAAACAGAAAAAAGTATCTATGATAAGTCTAGTGAAATAAATCCAATAACCATTTTTTTAAAACAACCTTGATAGTCTTGTTCGTTAGTATAAATAATTCAGTGGCCTCGCGTTTTGCCTGTGGGGTCTCACGCCGAGGGACAGGAAGGCACGGGATCCATGTGCATCGTGCGCTAGCATTTTCGAGGATTCCAGTGCCTGCAGCGAAGATACACCTTATTTCTAAAATAAAGATAAAAGCAACAATCCTTTACGAATAGAGCTATTTTTATAGAATATAACCGAAGGTATATGCAACATACTTGCCATATCACTAAATATTAGTTTAATATAATGATTATTATTTGAAAATTCCAATTTATTCACTTAACTTAGAAAAAAACGTTAAATTTAGCAGGAAATTAGTAAAGCGAATCGAATCATGTATTAAAGGTATACTTTAAGTGTAAATCAGCTAAGGGGGAAACAGGCGTGAAAAAGATAAACAAGGTGTTAGTTGCCAATCGTGGCGAAATCGCAATAAGAGTTTTTCGAGCGTGTACAGAATTAAATATTCGAACAGTAGCGATCTATTCTAAAGAAGATATGGGATCCTATCATAGATATAAGGCAGATGAAGCTTATTTAGTAGGCGAAGGTAAAAAACCGATAGACGCTTATTTAGACATTGAAGGAATCATTACTATTGCCAAAAACAACGCTGTAGATGCCATTCATCCTGGATACGGGTTCTTATCTGAAAATATTCAGTTTGCTAAAAGATGTGAAGAAGAAGGAATAATATTTATTGGTCCAACTTCTGAGCACTTGAACATGTTCGGTGATAAAGTAAAAGCTAGAACTCAAGCGCAACTTGCAGGAATACCAGTTATACCTGGAAGTGATGGTCCTGTTCATTCTTTAGAAGACATTATGGATTTTGCTAGTACATATGGTTATCCGCTAATGATTAAAGCTTCACTCGGTGGTGGCGGTAGAGGGATGCGTGTTGTCCGAACAAAATCTGAGTTAAAAGAAGCGTATGAACGTGCCAAATCAGAAGCTAAAGCAGCATTCGGTAACGATGAAATATATGTAGAAAAGCTTATTGAAAAGCCGAAACATATTGAAGTACAAATATTAGGTGATGATAGTGGCAATATTGTTCATTTGTATGAAAGAGATTGTTCGATTCAACGTCGTCATCAAAAAGTGGTTGAAATTGCTCCAAGTGTTTCATTATCAGAACAACTTAGAGATGATATTTGTCAAGCAGCCGTTAACTTGATGGAGAATGTAAACTATGTAAATGCTGGTACAGTAGAATTTTTAGTTTCAAATGGAAAATTCTACTTTATTGAAGTAAACCCTAGAATTCAAGTAGAGCACACTATTACAGAAATGATCACAGGTGTAGATATCGTACAATCCCAAATAATGATTGCCCAAGGGCATTGTTTATTTAGTGATGAAATAGGAATTCCATCACAAGATGAGATAGTAATAAACGGATTTGCTATTCAATCACGAGTTACAACAGAAGATCCATTAAATGGGTTTATGCCGGATACGGGCAAAATTAATGTTTATCGCTCAGGCGGAGGTTTTGGTGTTAGATTAGATGCCGGTAACGGTTATCAAGGAGCTGTTGTTACCCCTTACTATGATTCATTGTTAGTAAAGTTATCAACATGGGCTCTAACTTTTGAAAAGGCAGCATCAAAAATGGAAAGAAATCTAAAAGAATTCCGAATTCGTGGAATAAAAACCAATATTCCTTTCCTAGAAAACGTTGTTAAACATCCGAAGTTTATGAATGGAGAATATGACACTTCTTTTATTGATACAACTCCTGAATTATTTGTATTTCCTAAAAGGAAAGACCGTGGAACGAAAATGCTATCCTATATCGGCACAGTAACTGTAAATGGTTTTCCTGGTGTGGAAAAGAAGAAAAAACCAGTATTTGATGAACCTAGATTGCCAAATGTAGAAACAATCCCCAACTTTGCGAACGGAACAAAACAAATACTTGATGAGCAAGGGGCAGATGGACTTGTTAAATGGATAAAAGATCAAAAAGAAGTTCTTCTAACCGATACAACATTTAGAGATGCACACCAATCTTTATTAGCAACACGTATGCGTACTAATGATTTAATGAGAATAGCAGAACCAACTGCAAAGTTAGTGCCAAACCTATTTTCTATGGAAATGTGGGGTGGAGCAACTTATGATGTAGCGTACCGCTTTTTAAGTGAAGACCCATGGGAAAGATTATTAACATTACGTGAAAAAAGTCCGAATATTTTATTCCAAATGTTATTACGCGCTTCAAACGCGGTAGGATATAAAAACTATCCAGACAACTTAATTAAAGAATTTGTAGAAAAATCCGCGCATGCAGGAATCGATGTATTTAGAATTTTTGATAGTTTAAACTGGGTTAAAGGAATGACATTAGCAATTGATGCTGTAAGAGATTCTGGGAAAATCGCAGAAGCCTCTATTTGTTATACTGGTGATATTAACGATCCAACTCGTTCTAAATATGATTTAACATATTATAAAGATTTAGCTAAAGAGTTAGAACAATCTGGTGCACACATTTTAGCTATTAAAGATATGGCTGGATTATTAAAACCACAAGCTGCCTATAAGTTAATATCAACATTAAAAGACTCTATTGATATTCCAATTCATCTTCATACCCACGATACTAGTGGAAATGGAATTTATATGTATGCGAAAGCTATTGAAGCTGGTGTAGATATTGTCGACGTAGCAGCAAGCTCTATGTCTGGACTTACTTCGCAACCTAGCGCATCAACGTTATTTTATGCGTTAGAAGAAAATGAACGTCAGCCAAGGATTGATGTAGAGTCCTTAGAGAAAATTTCACAATACTGGGAAGATGTCAGGAAATATTATAAAGATTTTGAAAGTGGAATGATGAGTCCACACACAGAAATTTATCAACACGAAATGCCAGGAGGGCAATATAGCAACTTACAGCAGCAAGCAAAAGCAGTTGGACTCGGCGAGCGTTGGGAAGAAGTTAAAAACATGTATCGCACTGTTAATGACATGTTTGGTGATATTGTAAAAGTTACTCCTTCTTCTAAAGTAGTTGGTGATATGGCATTATTTATGGTTCAAAACGAATTAAAAGAGCATGATGTGTTAGAAAAGGGAGAAACATTAGATTTCCCTGATTCTGTTATTGAATTATTCGAAGGTTTTTTAGGTCAACCACACGGAGGGTTCCCAGAAAGATTACAGAAAGTAATTTTAAAAGGAAAAGTACCAATCTCGGTTAGACCTGGAGAATTATTAGATGATGTTAATTTTGAAGAAGTGAAAGAAAAACTATTTAACACACTTAACAGACAAGTAACAAGTCATGAAATGATTTCTTATGCTCTATATCCAAAAGTTTTCCTCGAATATCAAGAAAAGTATGATATGTTTGGAAATATTTCCGTTTTAGATACTCCAACTTTCTTGTATGGGATGCGATTTGGAGAAGAGATAGAGATAGAGATTGAAAAAGGGAAAACGTTAATTGTGAAATTAGTTTCAATCGGTCAAGCACAAGAGGATGGAACGAGAGTAGTTTACTTCGAGTTAAATGGTCAACCACGTGAAGTGATCATCAAAGACGAGAATGTAAAATCAATGGTTACAACAAAGCAAAAAATTGATCGTAATAATACAGGACATATAGGAGCAACAATGCCAGGTACTGTTATTAAAGTTTTAGTAGAAAAAGGAGAAAAAGTTACAAAAGGTGACCACTTAATGATTACCGAAGCTATGAAAATGGAAACGACTGTTCAAGCACCATATACAGGCACAGTTCAGGAAATTTTCGCTAACTCAGGTGACGCCATTTCTACTGGAGACTTATTAATAGAGTTAAGAAAATAAATAATGGCTTTAACTTAAAAGATAAGCGCGTAACCTGTTGATTGGTTACGCGCTTATCTTACATTTCTATACTTTTGTTATTATTTGCTTTCGTTCGATTCGACTTATTTCTAGATACAAGCATTAATAAATAACTTAGAACTCCAAATAAAAGAGAAATAATTAATGCATGTAATAAAGAAACAAAAAGATTTAACTTAGTGAAAATAATGATAGCTCCGCTTATTACTTGAAGAGAAACAAGAACCAAAGATATAATCCATCCCCACTTTATAACACTTTGGTGAGAATATTGTTTTATTGCAAGTACTGCAACATACAAAATCCAAATAAATATTAATCCTGCTGCGGCTCTGTGCCCCATTTGTATCCATTCATGCATTTGTGTAGGGATTCCAAGTCCGTTTCTTGTACACAGTGGCCAAGATGGACAAGCAAGACTTGCACCAACGTGACGCACTAATGCACCAGAATAGACGACGATATAACTATACGTAATGATACCAATGATATGAAAAGTCATTCTGCGATCAACAATGATAGACTCAGCGTTAAACTTTTTATCGGCTTCAAAAATCAAAAGCGTTAATAGAAAGACAGAAGCATAGGATACTAATGATATCCCGAAATGAAGAGCGAGAACAAATGATGACTGGCCCCACATAACTGCAGCTGCCCCAATTAAAGCTTGAATAATTAAGAAAATAAACGATAAAATGGCAAGAAACTTTGTTTCTCTTTTTTCTCCGATTGCTCTCCATGACCAAACCGCTAAGACTAATACCATTATAGCAGCCAAACCAGAAACAACACGGTGACTCAATTCAATCACTAATGCTAAATCTATTTCACTTGGTATTAGTTCACCGTGGCATAATGGCCAGGAATCTCCACAACCAGCTCCTGAATCTGTTTTTGTTACTAATGCTCCCCCGATTAAAACAAATAGCATGACAATTGACGTACAAACGGCGAACCATTTCAATTTACGATGCAATAGTTTCACCTCTTAAAAGTAATTTAAATCCTTTATACTAAAATAGCTGAAAAAATGTTAAAATAATAAACGTCCAACACAATACTACACAAAAACCTAATTAATGACAACATAATAAGTTGCGGCTTTATTATTATAATAAAAAAGGTTGATTGTTTGGAAGGAGTTTGCTAGAAATATATAAGGGACTTGTTGGTAATACTGTAAATTTATTATCCATCTTTACATATACGTGACTGTTAACTATTATACATCGAGTAGGCTTTTTCGAAACGGTTTTTACACTACGTGACACAAATTAGTCATATTTTCTACAAATAATTTTCACAAACTAAAACGTAAATATGATTTAATATACAGAGAGTAGGAAATAAAAACACTCTGCCTGATTTTCTAACAATTATTTGTAGTAAAGTAGTGGAAACGAATACAATTTAAAGAGATTAAGGCTCTTCGTGATATACTATTAAACAGGTGCACACCTTATATTCGCTACTATTAGAATTTAAGTAGTGAAGGTTAGGTTAAAGGAGGAATATAAATGGCTAATTTGAGGACAATGGAACATGCGGCAGATCAAATGACAGATGACCGTCCTCAAGATGAATTGCTAACAACTTCTGCTTGGAAAGATTTCTTAGCATTAATAAAGATTGGAATTGTTAATTCAAATTTCATTACTACATTTACTGGTCTTTGGCTAGCACTTCACTTTACGAATAAAGGTTTTTTAGACAATATACCTTTAATGTTATTAACAATGATTGGTTCATCATTAGTTGTGGCTGGTTCTTGTAGTTTAAATAACTACATTGATCGTGACATAGATCATTTAATGGAAAGAACGAAGAACCGACCTACTGTTACAGGTAGAATGAAGGTTAATAGGGCGTTATATTTAGGATTAATACTAACTGTAGTAGGTACAATCCTCTTAGCAATGACAACTATTACTGCAGCTGTAATCGGCCTTATTGGAGCTTTTACTTATGTTGTTTTATATAGCATGTGGTCTAAAAGAAAAAATACGTTAAATACAGTTATCGGTAGTGTGTCAGGTGCTGTTCCACCATTAATTGGTTGGGCTGCAGTGGACCCAAGTTTATCACTTGTAGCATGGATTTTATTCTTAATATTATTTGTTTGGCAAATCCCACACTTCTTAGCAATTGCTATTAGAAGGTGTGAAGAATATAGAAACGCAGGTATACCAATGTTACCTGTTGTTCATGGGTTTGAAGTTACTAGAAGGCAGATGGTAGTTTGGGTTTTATGTTTACTTCCTTTACCATTCTACTTATTTGATTTAGGGACTGTATTTCTAGTATTAGCTACACTCTTAAATGTTGGATGGGTAGCGCTAAGCTTCGCAGGTTTTAAAATGAAAGATAATAGAAAATGGGCAACATTAATGTTTGTTTATTCCTTAAACTATTTAACGATACTCTATGTATCCATGATAGTTGTAACAATCTTTTAATTTTTAAAATACCTTTTTACATTTTAACGATGGAATACTACAATGATATAAGTAGTAGTTCTATCATTTATTTATTTTGTGATTAGATTCTTTCTCATGAGATTAAGAAGGAATTTATCAATACATTACTACTTCACTCACTATACAAGAAAGAGGGGTTTGATTAGGCTATGAAGAAATGGTTACCAAATTGGCGTATATTTACACTGTTCAGTGTGTTAGCGCTATTTTTAGCAGGCTGTGGTGAACCATATTTATCTGCACTTAAGCCAGTTGGTGAAGTAGCAGATATGCAACTGTCACTAATTGTACTAAGTACAGTAATTATGACGTTGGTTGTTATAGTGGTTACAATCATCTTCATTTACGTTGTTGTGAAATTCCGTCAACGTGAAGGCGATGAAGAATTTATTCCTAAACAAGTAGAAGGAAGCCACAAATTAGAGATTATTTGGACTGTTATCCCTATTTTACTATTATTAATTTTGACAGTTCCAACAGTTTCCTACACCTTTAAATTAGCGGATGTAACACCAATGGAAGATGAAGAGCAAGATGCGTTAGTAGTTAACGTTACAGCTCATTTATACTGGTGGGAATTTGAATATCCAGACTATGGTGTAGTAACTGCTCAAGACTTAGTAGTACCAACAGATGAAAGAGTTTACTTCAACTTGAAAGCAAATGATGTTAAACACTCATTCTGGATTCCAGCAGCTGGTGGAAAAATGGACACAAACACAGATAACGTGAACCAAATGTGGTTATCATTTGACTCTGAACGTTCTGCTAATGCAGGAAACTTATTATATGGTAAGTGTGCAGAGCTTTGTGGACCATCACACGCATTAATGGACTTTAAAGTTCAAACAATGTCACGTACTGAGTTTGATCAATGGATTGAAAGAATGCAAAACGTTGAACACACAGCTACAACTGAATTAGCACAAGCTGGTGAAGAAATTTATGCACAAAGCTGTATAGGATGTCATGCAATTTCTGGTACTCAAGGTAGTATCGGACCTAACTTAGCTAACTTTGGAGAACGTTCTCGTATTGCAGGTGTGCTTGATCACACAGAAGAAGACTTATATAACTGGTTAGATGATCCAGAAACATATAAGCCTGCAAACAAAATGACGGATAAGTATCCAAAGTTAAATCCAAATGAATTAGACGCTCTTGTTGAGTATTTAATGGGATTAAAAACAGAATAGAATTACGGTAAAAAGGAGGTTACATTGTGAGTACGGTAGCTCAGAAAAAAGGTTTTGGCGCAACTGTATGGGATTACTTAACAACAGTAGACCATAAGAAGATTGCGATTATGTACTTAATTGCCGGTGGCTTCTTTTTCATCGTCGGTGGTTTGGAAGCGATGTTTATTCGTATTCAGTTAGCTAAACCTAACGGCGACTTCTTAAGTGCAGGTCTTTATAATGAAATATTAACAATGCACGGAACAACAATGATTTTCTTAGCGGCGATGCCACTATTATTTGCATTTATGAATGCAGTTGTACCTTTACAAATTGGTGCTCGTGACGTAGCATTCCCGTTCATTAATGCATTAGGTTTTTGGTTATTCTTATTTGGCGGGATTTTCTTAAACTTAAGTTGGTTTTTAGGCGGCGCACCTGATGCAGGTTGGACTTCTTATGCATCCTTATCCTTAGCATCAGAAACACATGGTATTGACTTTTACGCCCTCGGGCTTCAGATTTCCGGTATCGGTACATTAATTGGGGGTATTAACTTCCTTGTAACAATCATTAACATGCGTGCACCTGGTATGACTTACATGAGAATGCCTTTATTCACATGGTCAACATTTGTTGCATCTGCATTAATCTTATTTGCTTTCCCTCCATTAACAGTTGGATTAGCTTTACTAATGTTTGACCGTTTATTCGGTTCAGCATTCTTCGACCCAGCTCTTGGTGGAAACACAATTATTTGGGAACACTTATTCTGGATCTTCGGACACCCAGAAGTATACATTCTAATATTACCAGCATTTGGTGTTTTTTCAGAAGTATTCGCTACATTCTCTAAGAAACGTCTATTCGGATATTCTTCTATGGTATTCGCAACAGTATTAATCGGTTTCTTAGGATTCATGGTTTGGGCTCACCACATGTTTACAACTGGTCTTGGGCCAATCGCGAACTCCATTTTCGCAGTTGCAACAATGGCAATCGCGGTACCAACTGGTATTAAAATCTTTAACTGGTTATTTACAATGTGGGGCGGTCAGATTAAGATGACTGCAGCAATGTTATGGTCTGTAGCATTCATTCCAACATTTGTTATGGGTGGAGTTACAGGGATTATGTTAGCGGCAGCAGCGGCTGACTATCAATATCATGATACTTACTTTGTAGTAGCTCACTTCCACTACGTAATCGTAGGTGGGGTAGTATTTGGTCTATTTGCTGGTGCTCATTACTGGTGGCCGAAAATATTTGGTAAGATTTTAGATGAAACATTAGGAAAAATCACGTTTTGGTTATTCTTTATTGGATTCCATTTAACATTCTTAATCCAACATTTCTTAGGGTTAATGGGTATGCCACGTCGTATTTACACGTTCTTACCTGGACAAGGGTTAGATTTAGGTAACTTAATTAGTTCAGTTGGAGCATTCTTCATGGCTATTGCAACAATTGTATTACTTTGGAACATAATTAAAACAGCTATGAGCAAACAAAAAGTACTTGGCGATGCATGGGGTACTGGACGTACACTTGAGTGGGCAACAGCTTCACCGCCAGTAGAGTACAATTTTAAACAAACTCCACTTGTACGTGGGTTAGATCCATTATGGATTGAAAAAATGGATGGTAAAAAAGGTATGACTCCAGCTGAGCCAGTAGGGGATATTCATATGCCTAACGGTTCTATATTACCGTTTATTATTTCATTTGGGTTATTTATTTCAGCATTCGGTATTCTTTACAAAAATGACTATGGTTGGGGTATCCCAGTAATGATATTAGGACTTGTTGTTACATTCGGTGCAATGTTCTTCCGTTCTATTATTGAAGATCATGGTTACCATATTCATAAAGAAGACATTATGGATGATGACGATAAGGGGGTTAATCTATAATGCATGCAGAAGAAAAATTAACTGCTGAAACTTTTCCAGCTTCGCCTGAGAAAGCAACCCTCGAAGGAAAAAATAAGTTCCTAGGATTTTGGCTCTTCCTTGGAGGAGAAACTGTACTATTCGCATCATTATTTGCAACATATTTAGCACTTAAGGATTCAGTTGCTGGTACTAAGACTGGAGCGGAAATTTTCGACCTTGGACTAGTTTTCATAGCAACTATGATTCTTTTAACAAGTTCTTTAACAAGTGTATACGCTATGTACCATATGAAAAACTTCAACTTCGAAAAAATGAAGTTATGGATGTGGATCACTTGGTTCCTAGGATTATCTTTCTTAATCTTAGAAATTTACGAGTTTATGCACTATATAAATTATGGACACACTTTCACAAGTAGTGCATTCGGTTCAGCATTCTATACGCTTGTTGGAACACACGGAGCTCACGTTCTATTTGGTTTATTATGGATTGGTACTTTATTAATCCGTTACTCTAAGACTGGTCTTAACCTTTACAATGCACCGAAGTTCTATTTAGCTTCTTTATACTGGCACTTCATTGACGTTGTATGGTTATTTATCTTTACAGTCGTATATCTAATGGGAATGGTGGGATAATCTGATGGCGAATCAAACATCAAATTCAGGTAACCCGAAGGTAGATTTAGCTTATCGTCGTAAAAAGAGCGCAGAAGAAATGAAATACCAAGTAGTTTCTTTTGTACTAATGATCTTTTTAACAGTACTTGCCTTCGTTGCAGTAGGCACGGATATGTCTTCATACTTTGTAGTACCATTTATCATTTTACTTGCGGTAGTACAATGTATTTTCCAACTATATTACTTTATGCACATGAACCATAAAGGACATGAAGTACCTGCTTTATTCTTATATTCAGGTTTATTAGTTGGTTTAGTCACAGTATTAGCATTTGTAACAATTGTCTGGTGGTAATAAATCTAAACGCGATGGTCAATTTCTGTTGGCCGTCGCGTTTTTTTGTGCTAATCTATGTCGAATTTATGACAAATTTCGATAGGTACAAATAGGAAGTGATTGCTTCATTGAATAGGCTGTACACCGTGTAGTATAATGATTTTATGTTCCTAAAGTAGGATTAAGAGGTGATAGCATGTATAGCAACATAGAAATCTTTGGATTTCGAGCTTTATGGAGTCCATTGTTCTTCCTTTCCATATTAATTATCTCTGCTCTCTATATTTATTTTACTGGTAGGGGCAGGCATAAGATTAAAGACTCAGAACCTGTATCAACAAAGCAAAAAACTTTCTTTATTATCACTATGGTTTTATTATACTTAGTTAAAGGAAGCCCATTAGATTTATTAGGACACTTAATGTTAAGTGCACATATGACACAGATGGCTTTTTTATATTTAGTTATACCTCCACTATTAATATTAGGTATACCTAATTGGATGATTCGTAAGGTTGTATATGCACCTTTCTTAAAAGGCATTATTGGATTCTTAACGAAACCATTAATTGCTCTTATAACATTTAATGCCTTATTCTCGCTTTACCATATTCCAGTTGTATTTGACATTATTAAACAGGATATGATGATGCATTCTATATTCACAACTATTTTGTTTTTAGCGTCTATGATGATGTGGTTCCCTTTAATTGATCCACTTCCAGAACAAAAAGGTATGTCTGGAATAAAGAAACTTGGTTATATAATGGCTGATGGAGTATTACTAACCCCTGCATGTGCGCTTATCATCTTTGCAGAAACACCATTGTACTCAACGTATTCGGATATGACTGCATGGTTAAATGCACTTGCCTTATGTGTGCCAGCTGGTACGTTGGCAGGCTTAGATTTAGGTGGCCCAGAGATGTTTAGTATGATGCCGCTGTTGGAGGATCAACAACTCGGTGGAATTATTATGAAGATTATACAAGAGGTAATGTACGGAAGTATACTCGCTTTTGTTTTCTTTAAATGGGCTAGAAGAGAAAGAGAAAAAGATGAAGTAGATATTAACGATTTAATGCAGCCGAGAGTTGTTAAATAAGGCACCAACTAAATGGTGCTTTTTTTCTATGAATCAACAATTTTATGAACAAATCATAAAAACCATTGAATTATATCGCTACGTTGCCTACAATATTAATGTACTAAAATGTGATAAAGTTAATTGATTTTATGATTGAATTAATTTCATAATTACGGTTCGTATAATGAAAAACGAATGTTTTACTATAATACGAAATAATTTAGTCCATTTTAAAGTTTCTTTTTAAAAAAATATGCTGTAATTATTCGTTTTTCGTATAGTAGTAATACATTTGAAACGTACTTAAATACAAGAAAGGAGATTCATCTCTTGGATACTTACTCAATTCCAGTTTTACCAACTATCAGTACCTTTTTTATCGTATTAAGTGCTATTTTTGTTGCAATAGGTTGGTACTTAATTGCAAAGAGAAAAATTGAAGCTCATAAAAAGACAATGTACTTAGCTGCTATTTTTGCAATTATTTTCTTTATTATCTATTTATCTAGAACTGTCTTTATTGGAAACACAAGTTTTGGTGGACCAGACGATATAAAGACTTACTACACAATATTTTTACTCTTCCATATTGTATTAGCAACTGTTGGAGCGGTACTAGGTCTCACTACGTTATGGACAGGTTATAAAAATAAGTTAGAGCGTCATCGGAAACTTGGACCTATAACATCATTAGTTTGGTTTACTACAGCTATTACAGGTGTGGCTGTGTTTCTTTTACTATATGTTATTTATCAAGGCGGAGAGACAACTTCTGTTTTTAGAGCAATTTTAGGTTATTAAAATGAAAAACGTGTTAAGGAATTGACCTTAACACGTTTTTTTATATTTTGAAATTTGTTTTAATGATGCCTGCTTCTCTTGCAGAGTTAAATGCGATTAAGATCAGTGGGCCTACGATGAACCCAAGGATACCTAATAACTTTAAACCGATGTACATGGCAATCAGTGTGGCAAGTGGAGATAAGCCTATGTGAGAACCCATTACTTTAGGTTCAACAGTTCTTCTAATAATTAATAGGACCACAGCAAGGACGGCTAATTGTGTACCTAGACCAATATCTCCTGTAATTAGATGGAATAAAGCCCATGGCCCTAAAATAACGATCGAACCAATTATTGGAATAAAGTCTATAATCCAAATAACAAAAGCCATAATTAATGCCACTTCTGGAGCGATGAATAACAATCCAATAAACGTAACAACAAATATAATAATACTTACTAAAAATTGTGCTTTGAAAAACCCAAATACAACATACGAAAGTCTTGAACTCATAAACTTCACTTTATCAGCTGTAGATTCTTTTAGGTGGGAATAAAATCCTTCTTTTAATTTAGGCATATCAATTAAAAACAAAAATAATGCAATTAAGTAGACAATAAAGCTAACTAAATAATTAGGTATATTCGTAAAAATGTGTTTTATGTTTTGGATGTTTACCAAGTCGGTTAAGTATATGCGTAAATCATATAGGAATTTGTCTATTTGATCACTAATTTCAATAACAACCTCAGGTGGTAAATCTTCATATTGTTTATGTAAATCTGTTTCGAAGTCACGCCAAACTCTATTTACTTCGTTTATATAAGATGGTGCATTTTCCACTAAACTAATTACTTGAGTAATAACTTTAGTAGTTATAAAATATCCACCTACACCTATAGAAACAAGGAATAGTAAAAATACAATCAAAACAGATAAACTTCTTTTAATATTTACCCTTGTATATAAAAGGCGAACAATTGGTTCTAAAAATAAAGCAGTAATAAAAGCAATAATAATCGGTATAGATACAGGTAAAATAAATAAACCAATCGCAACAATCGCGGCAATTATAAGGACAGTAAAGACAGTGCGTTTTGTTAAAAATGTAGCCAATAGAGTGCTCCTTTCTAAAACCATACTTCTATACTATAGATTATAGTATGCTTTTTCACTAATGAACAGTATTGTAGAAGGAAAATAGTAAAAAAGTATTTTTTCTTTTCACCATTTTGCAGGAAGTGAATATACTAACCACGATATTGAAGTTACTATTTTCTCCACTTATTGTTTTTATAGATATTTCCATAAACCATTCGTTTATCAATTAGAACACATATTTTATGAAACGAACTAATTCATTACTTCTTCGAAAGAAATCTTCTTGAAAAGGAGTTTTTAACATGAGAAATAAACAAATTGGTCAAGTCGATACCATTATTTTGGATACAATCACTTCTGTTCGTTTATCAGAAATTGACGGTATTGAAGAAATGAAAAAAAGTGGACTTCAGAAACTGTTAGACATTTTAATAAGGAAATGTAATGACAATCAAAAGTATGAAAAACATCAAAATGTAATTAGTATTTCGATATGTGTAGAAGTAATGTTTGGTGAGAATATTATTGAAAAATGTTATTACTTGCAAAGATTTTTGAAAGAAGATGTAGAATCCCTTACCGGATTTAAAGTAGAAAGTATAAACGTTTATATAAGAAAAGTATTGTATAAAAAAGAAAAAAACGCATGAAAAACATGCGTTTAAAAGGTTACTTAATTTTCTCTATCTGTTCTTTAGCTTGCGCTAACAAAGATTTAGAAGTTGAAACAATATTGTTAGGGAATGTCTCACCCTCACCATATTCTACACCGTGTGGGTAGTAGTGTTTACCTAATAGTGGAGGAAGTAGTTGAATAACCGCGTGTTTTCCACCAATATCGCCTTCTTGAGCATAACCTTGAACACGTAAATAGAAAGTGTCGTCTTTACTTTCGAATTTTCTATCGAATGTTACGCGTTCATAATCCCACTGTCCTGCAAGAACAAATCCTAAATCCTCCATAATGACAATAAGACGATCTAATTCTAAAGATTCGTTTTCAATCCCTGTATTTTCTAATCTCATGTATGTAGACTCCTTTCAAAACTATACAGTAAAATAGATGTTCCTAATTAATAATAGTACGAATGGAGACAACTTTCAATGTTTGTCTTAAACTAATCTTCAATTCTCTATTCTTTTTTAAAAAATTGTCATGATTTTATCAATTATGGTGAAACTAAACAAGAAAAGCAGAAGGCATTTGCCTTGCTTCGAGTTTGATGTTGAGAATTTATATAAAGGAAAGGAGGGGTAGGTTGAAAAGGATTCTTTCCATTATTCTTATTGCTCTGGGAGTTTGTTGTGCTCTGCCAAATACATCAAGTGCGCAAAGTACAGATACATATACAGTAAGAACAGGAGATTCTCTGTGGAAAATTGCAGTCAAATATCAGGTTGGTATATCTGAAATAATAAGTGCTAACCCTCAGTTTTCTAATCCTAATCTTATTTATCCTGGACAAAGAGTAACAATACCATTAATTGATGAAGTAAAAGCGGTTGAACGAGAAGTTATTAGACTTACAAATGCCGAAAGAGCAAAACATGGCTTACCTGCGTTGAAAGAAGACTGGGAGCTTTCTCGTGTAGCAAGGTATAAATCTCAAGATATGAGAGATAGTAACTATTTTGCACACAATTCACCGAATTATGGTTCACCTTTTACGATGATGAGAAACTTCGGTATTAATTACCGTACAGCAGCTGAGAATATCGCTGCTGGGCAAAGGAGTGCACAGGAGGTAGTTCAACAATGGATGAACTCTCCAGGCCATAGAGCAAACATATTGAAAAATGACGTCACTCATATTGGTGTCGGGTATGTAGAAGGCGGTTCCTATCGAACATATTGGACACAAATGTTTATTTCAAAATAAGAAGGTGGAATAATGCGTTCTGTAAGAGAAGTAATGTCAACTAATGTGGATGTTTGTACACCACTAGATAATGTTTTTGAAGTAGCTACAAAAATGAAAGATTTAAATGTTGGGGCAATTCCAATTGTAGAAAACAACCAAATAATTGGAATGATTACAGACCGAGACTTAGTTGTAAGAGGAATAGCAGAAAAGCATCCTGGCTCTAATCCAGTAACTAACGTTATGAGTGAAAACTTAGTTACTATTTCTGCTGATGCTTCTTTAGATGAAGCTAGTAACTTAATGGCAGAGCACCAAATTAGAAGATTACCGGTTGTGGAAAATGGCCAATTAGTAGGAATTGTTTCATTAGGGGACTTAGCTACAAATCAATATTCAGACGATAGTGCTGGAGATGCTTTAAGTGAAATATCTGAAAATCATTAATAAATAGAACGTTAAAGGACTGCCTTTCTTGGCAGTCTTTTTGGATTATTCTTGATAAGATAGTGAATTTTTAGGTTTGTATGGTAAAGAAGTGGGTAAAAATTATATGGAGTAATTCTTGTTAATCGAGTCCGTTTCATAATGTATGACTGCTATACGAAAAACGAATGATAGCACCGTTTTTTGTATGTATACACCTTAATAAACCAACATATTATTATGCATTACACTAAAATATTCGTTTTTCAATAAACGAACCAAATATGAAATTGATTCAATCTATTAAATTTTTGAAAAATAGAATAAAAACAAATCTAGTAAATATAGTATTTATATAGGAGGGAGCAAATTTGAGAGGGGTATTATTTTTATTAACACTATCATTTGTCGCTATCATTTTTATTCAATATCAACCGAATATAACAGATGAAAATGTCCTAACAGATACTGAGATAGTGGAGGAACTTGTAGTTGTAAAAAAAGAAATAGATACTAATGAATCCGAAGTAAAAGATACTATAGAGTTAAATGGAATAGGACTATGGATTGGTAAAAGTGTATACGAGTTAAAGGAACATTTTGGGGAACCAAACAGGATTGATTTATCAGCGTACGACTATGATTGGTATATTTATAATGAAGATTTACATAAATACGTACAGTTTGGAATACAAAATGAAGAAATTGTCACTATTTTTGTAGTAGGCGATCAAATTAATAATCAGCCATTTATTATTGGAGAACAATATGAAGCCTTAAACGTAACACTCAACTTTGAGGAACAATTGCAACTAAGTTATGAGAGTGGTTCGTATAGATTTCAACTAAGTGAAGAGGAATTACAAGTAAGACCAATAATTGAACTTGAAAACATTTATGTTCAATTATACTTTGATTCTTTTGAAGGTACATTATCAAGTGTTAGATATTTAAATGCGGAGACTTTATTAAAACAGAGACCTTATGAGCTTGTTTATCGTGGTTCACTTATTGATGCTAAATCATTATCGCCAAAAGAATGGGAGCTCGTTGAGAAAGGGGCTAATGAACAAATATTAGATTTTACAAATATTATAAGGGAACGATTTAATCTTACTACAGTTCAATGGGACGAAGAAACAGCGAAAGTTGCATATAATCACAGTAAGGATATGAGTGTTAACGAGTATTTTTCACATACTTCGCCAACTACTGGTGGGTTATCAGAACGACTTACAGAAAGCCAAATCCTGTATAGGTTAGCTGGAGAGAATATTGCAGCAAAGTATGTCGATGGATTAGCGGCGGTTGAAGGCTGGTTAAATAGTGAAGGGCATAGAAATACATTGCTAAATGAACGTTTTACACATTTAGGGGTAGGTGTTTATGAAAAGTACTACACTCAAAACTTTATTCAATCGTGGCGATAGGAAAGCATTTTTTGCTTTCCTATTACTTTTTTATATGTTCCCATCTAGAGACAATAAAAACATTTTCATGCCACAATCCTATCAACCTTAACTGGTCGCCTACTTTTAAAGTAGGTTGTTGCCAATCTGGTGTATCTGGCATTTTTATTTGGGTGGATACGATTTTATTTTGGTGTGAAAGTTTTATTTCTGTAATCTTGATAAAGTAATGGTAATAAAATCTTTCTCTTTTATTGGAAATTCCTTTTATAACCCCATCTAAGATTGATTCCTCTTTCACCTCAGAAACAGATAACCATCTCTTCTTTTGCTTTTTTATTTCTTTTACGGATATCCACCAAAAGTAGATAATTAAAATTGGAATGACTACAGCAGTAACCATAAAATCACCTTTTCAATAACTTATTAGTACTAAAAGCAAAATTACTTTTTATCAATAACAAAAAAACTACCTGTAGCATGCGCAACGATTTTGTTTGCTTCGTTTGTCATTTTACCTTCTACAACAATTAGCTTGGATCCTTGATGAATAACATTGGCGGTACAAGTAAAATCTTTTGCAACTCCAGGTCTCAAGAAGTTAACTTTTATTTCCGACGTAACAGTTGTTTTCCCTTCTGGACAAATTTTTGATGCTAGTGTGCCCATAGCGGTATCAAGAAATGTTGCACTAAATCCTCCATGTAAAATGGACAAGGAATTATCTAACAAAGTACTGTTGGTCATTGTCATTTCTAATGTTTTCTTTTCTGAACAAAAGTTTATAGTTGTAAAGTTTAATAAAGCTGAAACAAAGGTACTGTGCTTTTTATTTCTTCTCGCCTCTAGCGCTTCTAAAATTAATGAAGCTTCTTCTCGTTCCGTCTCTGATGCTGTATGTAAAAACTGTTCCCATTTAGTTTGGTAATCCATTCTTAATTTTCCCTTCTTTCCATATTCTCTTCCTTATCTTATCAATCATCATTCATTGTGAAAAGAAAATAGGCGCACTATTTTCTTTATTCGTAATAAAATAAAATAGGCAAATGTAGTGAAAGAGGTGAGAGGATGGCTACTTCAAAACAAAAACATCCAAGTATTGAGAAATTCAAAGATTTTGTAAAAAGACATCCAAAACTAAGAGATCAAGTAAAAAGCGAGCAAAAAACATGGCAGGAATTATTTGAAGAATGGTATTTATTAGGGGAAGAAGATGAAATGTGGGTAAGTTTCCGCGATAAAACAGAGCCAACAATTAGTAGCGATAGTAATAAAAGCTCTGAAGATAAAACGGATATCATCCCACAAGTATTAAGTGCTCTAAAAAAAATGGATACAAATCAAATACAATATTATTTAACAAATGCTAATCATGCAATTGGTAATATCCAACAGCTAATTCAACAGTTTATTCCAACAAACAGTAAAGGCAACTCTACTTCACAAGGACCTAGAAATCCGTTTTCATTTAGAAAGGATTAAGAATGGATGAGTGATGATGCGTAAAGAAGTATTTGATTATATTCAAAAAAAGAAAACGTTACAAAATTTTATAAGAGAACAACCAATTTGGTATCGTAAGTTAAGTAGGAATCCAGAAATTCTTCAAGATTTTGAACTAGCATCAATGTATCATTACAAACAAACAATTCCACATAAAGTACAAAAATTCCAAGATTCTGTTCAAATGGCATCAATGATGGTGCATATGTTTCACACAATGAAGAATATGGATTGATGAATTTACCCGTATTTCATTGATAATAATTGAATAGAAAAGTAACTCTCTTCCAACAATAAGGGTAGAAGTAGTAGGAAGGGAGTTTACATAGATGAATAAAAAGTGTTTATTAGCTTTATTGAGTATTCAATTAATAATGCTAACAGGGTGTAGAGATAATCCAGAACCACCAGAAGCGGAAGTTTCTGCAATGTTACCTAGTACATTTACAGATATTAACATGAAAACAACTAAAAAGGAAAAAGCAGAATTAGGAATGTCAGTGCATCACTTTATAAAAAACGAAAAAATATATGTGGAGTGTATAGTAGAACCAAATTTTGAATTTTCATCTAAAACCGGAACAAACCAAGAAGGAAAAGGTTATATAGAATTACAAGTTGATGGTAAAAAAATGGATGAGTTTACTCAAGGAGCCTTTATTATTAAAAACTTGAGCAAAGGAAAACATACTATTACTTTAAAGTTAAAAAGGTTAGATGGAACAGAGTACGGTATCTCAAATAATTTCACAGTAACTTTACCTTAAACAGTTTATATAATTCCAGGGGCGGTATTGCTACTGCCTTTTACTTTTCTCTTATACATGATATGATACGTTTTGGAGGTGTGTTTTACTATGATAGCCACTCTTGAAAGACTACAATTAGTAGAAGGTGCAGAACAATTGGCAAAAATGGTGCTTCAATCTGATATTTATGAAGACTATTTACGCTGTTTATATAATTTACGAACAAATAAAGAAGCTATGGAAATAGTCTCTAAATTTGTTGCTATAAAAGAAAAACACGAAGAGGTACAACGATTTGGCAAGTACCACCCAGACTACCGTCTAATTACAAAAGAAACTCGTGATATAAAGAGAACATTAGATTTAAATGAAACAGTAGCAACTTTTAAAGAAGCGGAAAACGCTATCCAGAAATTATTGGATGAAATTAGCGTACTACTTGGAAGAGCTGTTTCAGAGCATATTAAAGTTCCAACTGGAAATCCATTCTTTGACTCGATGTCAAGTTGTGGTGGAGGATGTGGATCAGGAGGAAGTTGTGGTTGCGGTTAAAAGTAAGGACTGACATTTTGTCAGTCTTTTTTAGTATCATTCAATGTTTATTTCTTTTTAAAATACAATCTTCACAAAAGTTTCCGCAACAAAACATTTTTTCTTGTGGTACATAAAATCTATGTCTAAAAACACAAGTACCATCTTGTTTTCTAACGAATTTTGTTCTACTAGTAATTCTTTTTTTGTACATCGCTATTTTTGCACACTTTTCAATGATCGATAAAATATCCATACAATTTACATTCGGGTTTGTTTCAACATAAAGAAAAGGTATTCCAGTAATATCTTTTCGATAACAATGAACAATGGAGTTTTCATGTTCATGTTTTAACTCTCTTAAAAATATAGCCCACACTTCATGTAATGCCATAAGAGTTCTCCTTTATCGCTTAATTCTATTAGATTTACTTGCAGATTTTATGGAACATGCTAAAATTAAAATAATTGAATTAATTTTAAAATTTCGGTTCGTCTATCGAAAAACGATTTTTCTTTATGATACCGTATTAAGTGTTACATTAAAAATGTCACTATTATTAAATAGGGTATAATCATTCGTTTTTCGTTTAGTTGTCATGCATGATGAAGCGGACTCAACTAGTAACTTTTTCTATTCAAAGGGGATAAACTTATGTTGACTGGAAGACAAGGTGTCTTCGTTTGGTTGTATACATTAAAACAAGCGAAACAACTTAGAAGATATGGTAATGTTTTATATATATCAAAAAAATTAAAGTACGTTCATTTATATTGTAATATGGATGAAGCAGAGGGAATAGTAGAAAAACTACAAAAACTATCATTTGTAAAACGCGTGGATGTATCATATCGCCCTTTTCTTAAAACAGAATTCGAAAACTCACGTCCAGATAAAGCGAAAGAGTATGATTATAAAATGGGATTGTAAAAAGCAAAGCAGTCGATGTTAGAATCGATTACTTTGCTTTTTTGTTTTTATTGTAATGGTGGAATGAATCTGTTCATTCTTAATATTCCAATTAAGTATTGGAAAAATAGTGCTTTCTCTGCGAAGAAATTAGATGGTTTTACGTCAAATTCAATAATGTGTTTCCCTAATTCTTCTCCTAAGCTTGCGAAAAGTTCATGACGTTTATTCGGTAGATGATTAGGGTTAGGTATACCTTCTAAACAAATGTACATTGCTTGAAAGTCACCTGGTTTTGTAGGTTTCATAATGACGGAAAAAGAAGTAACTTCCTTTCCGTCTTTTTTTGTATGTAACATAAATAAATGTTCAACACGATTTTTATTATGACGAGCTAATTCAAACAGTTCGTATATGTCAGAATAACCTTCACCTAATTCAATAAAACGTTGGATCATAAATATCACCTCTAAAAAAATTTACCTTCCTTACTTTATCATTTTCTATGTACGTGAATCAATTTCAAATTTCGGTTCGTTTAATGAAAAACGATTATTTTAGTGTAGCACATATAAATATATGTTCGTTTATTAAGGTGTATAAACACAGAATACGATGCTATCATTCGTTTTTCGTATAGTAGTCATACATTTTGAACGGACTCACGTAATAAAGAAAAAAAAACCCTGCACTAAAAATAGTAGCAGGGTCCTTCTATCACTTAATTCACATTAAGTTTAGAAGGCAAAGGGAGAGGAGAAACCGGAGGAAGAACTTATGGGGAAACGTAAGTCTTCTCCGCGGTTGGCAACAACATCACACAAAGGATGTTGTTACCCTAAGTATGAACCAAAAGATGGAAGTATATACCCAAGAGGCTTTTTTTATTTATTAATATGAAATTCTTTTGAAAAGTTGTCGAATATGGTAGGATATTGGTGACTTAATTTAACAAACTAATAGAAAAATATGCGGTGATGATAATGAGAGTAATTTCAGGAGTATATAAAGGTAGACAGTTGAAAGCGGTTCCGGGGATGAACACTCGTCCAACAACAGATAAAGTGAAGGAATCCATCTTTAATATGATTGGACCATATTTTGAAGGTGGAATAGCACTGGATCTTTTTGGTGGCAGTGGAGGCTTAGGAATTGAGGCACTAAGTAGAGGTATAGACAAAGTAGTTTTTGTAGATAAAGACGGCAAAGCTATTCAAACAATAAAGAAAAATGTAGAAGAGCTAAAGTTAAACGATTCGGTAGAGATTTATAGAAATGATGCGATAAGAGCTCTAAATGCCATTAATAAAAGAGAAGATATACGTTTTGATTTAATATTATTAGATCCTCCCTATAAGCGTCATCAATTAGAATTACTACTTGAAACCATTGAGGAATATAAGCTTCTAAAACAAGATGGTATTATAATGGCTGAGCATAGTAATGAAGTAAAATTGCCAGACATCATCGGTTCATTACATATTAGTAAAAAAGAAACATACGGAACAACAGTAATCTCAGTGTATAAACAACAATAGGAATAAGGGGGTAGGGGAAATGACTAGCATTGCAGTTTGTCCAGGAAGCTTTGATCCAGTTACATTAGGACATTTAGATATTATTAAAAGGTCTGCAAAAGTTTTTGATACGGTGTATGTTTGTGTTTTAAATAATTCTTCTAAAAACTCGTTATTTTCAACAGAAGAAAGAGTAGACTTATTAAGAGAAGTAACGAAAGAATTGCCAAATATTAAGATTGATTCATTTTCTGGCTTATTGATCGATTATGCTAGAAGTAAAAAAGCAACATCTATTGTTAGAGGATTAAGAGCAGTTTCTGATTTTGAATATGAGATGCAAATAACTTCTGTAAATAGGGTGTTAGATGACAACATCGAAACGTTGTTTATGATGACAAACAATCAATATTCTTTTTTAAGTTCTAGCATCGTAAAAGAAGTTGCGAAGTATAATGGGGACGTTTCAGAGTTGGTTCCACCATTTGTGGAGCAGGCGCTAATTAATAAATATAAATCTTAGATGAAAAAGAAGAAGGGCTTTGTCACATACGAGTCCTTCTTCTTTTTTGGTCTGTAAATGTAATGAGAATATAAATCGTTAAAAACAGAAGAGTAAGTGGCGGTCCAATAGTAGCTAACGTATCCATAGTCTTTTCTATAAATCCCTTTTCTATAAAAGGGGAGAATACCGGAACGTCAACACTCGAATCGTGAAAGCCGCTAAGCTTTTTGTTTAAAGGCTCCCAAAGTATATAAGCTAACGTTGCAGCAAAAAAAGCGTGTAAAATACGGGCCAAGAAAAATGGGGTGAATCTTATATCCGTTTCAGCAAGTATGCTAGCCACTTGCGCCTGTACGCTAAACCCACAGAAAGCTAAGAAAAAGCTTGTAACGATAACCTGCTCCTTTAATCCTACTCCTGTTACTTCACTTGTTAATTTTGCTCCTAATGTTATTTCAAAGATCCCAGAAATAAGCGGTAAGCTAAAGTCCTTAGATAGATGAAAAATACTCAATAAGACACTAACTAAACCTGCGATAAGAGCTGTAACATTCACTAACGTAAGAATATTATTTAATACCGAAAATAAAATAATAAATCCGCCAATCATGAGTAATGTTTGTACAGAAGAAGAAACAGCATCCCCTAATAATTTACCGAATGGCTTATTATTTTTTATTCTCGTTCGGTGTAGTTGTCTAAACGCTTCTTTTAAAGAAGATTTAACTTGTTTTGACGATTTTCCTTCTTGTTGAAGACTTTCTTTTTCTTTCCCACCATGAAACCTCATTGCTACTCCAACAAGTATGTTACCTAAATAGTGTGCCATTGCTAAAATGATTCCTATTTTGGGATTATGGAAAAAACCAATGGAAATAGCCCCAAATATAAATAGAGGATTAGATGAATTTGTAAAAGAAACTAGTCGTTCTGCTTCTATCTTTGTTATTTGTTTTTCTTGTCTTAATCGAGCGGTTAGTTTAGCTCCTGACGGATAGCCAGATGCCATCCCCATTGCTAGAACAAAACCACCTACTCCTGGAACACGGAATATCGGTCTCATTAAAGGTTCGAATAATACTCCTATAAAAGCTACGACACCAAAAGCTATTAGCAATTCACTAATAATGAAAAAAGGAAGTAAAGAAGGAAAAACTACTTCCCACCACATCTTTAATCCACGAATCGATGCTTCTAATGCTACTTTGGGAAAGAGAATTAATGATACGGTTAAAAAAGTAATGATGAATGCAAAGATTATGGTCCTAAGTTTTGATAAATCCAATGGTTCTTCCTCCCAATCAACAAACTGAAAATAATTTTTGTGTTTTTTCACTTGACTAAGTTTTAGAACGCTGTTGATTGTAACACGAGTCTCCGCTCCCCGCTTCTCCCCCGCAGGAGTATCCAACTTGTGCTACAATCAACAGCTAGAATGTAAAAAAACGCAAAATCAGCCTTTATCTCAGCATTTTTCTAAAGTTCAAAAATTGATATTTCCTTTATTTGAGTTTATTTGTTCAAGAATGAACGGGTTTTTGTTAGAATAGTAATTATTAACTGTTAAAAATGGTAATTGTAAAAATAGTTGTCCATCTACATTTCAATATACGAGCATAGCTATCTTATTTAGAACAAATAATTCGAACTTCCTTTGGGGGTAATAAGGTTGAGTAAACCAAAAATTGCAATTGCACTAGGTTCTGGTGGAGCTAGAGGATTTGCCCATTTAGGTGTTTTGAAAGTATTAGAAGAAGAAAATATACAGGTAGACTATATTGCTGGAAGTAGTATGGGAGCGTTGATAGGTAGTTTTTATGCAACAGGTCATGACATGGATCGAATGTATAAGATAGCTACTGCCTTCCAACGTAAATATTATTTAGATTTTACCGTCCCGAAAATGGGTTTTGTAAGTGGAGATAGAGTGAAACAACTAATTTCCATGTTCACCCACGGGAAGAATATTGAAGACTTAAAGATTCCATTCGCCATCGTTGCAACTGATATTGAAAAGGCCGAAAAAGTAGTATTTACGAAGGGGTCAGTTGCTGAAGCAGTTAGAGCTAGTATTTCCATTCCGGGTATCTTTGTTCCGGTGCGAGTAGATGGCCGTCTATTGGTAGATGGTGGAGTCTTAGATAGAGTGCCTGCATCAGTTGCAAAAGAAATGGGAGCTGACATAGTCATAGCGGTTGATGTATCACAAGTAAAAAGTAATGACGGAATACACTCTATTTTTGATGTTATATTACAAACCATTGATATTATGCAAAATGAACTAGTAAAAAGAAGTGAATTAGAAGCGGATGTTATGATTCGTCCCCCTGTTGCTCATTTTAGCTCGAGGGCCTTCACAAATATCGATGAAATAATCCGTATTGGGGAAGAAGAGGCAAGAAAACAATTGCCTGTCATTAAAAAAGTTTTGCAAGACTGGAAGGAGCGGCACGAGGGTGAAGAATAGATTTTTAGTAAGGTCATTAGTATTAGGTATTATATTAGCACTCCTATTAAATTTTATAACGTTACCTTACTATGTAACGAGACCAGGATTTGCTCAAGACTTACAACCTATTGTGGTAGTTGAGGACGGGTATGATCATGATGGTAAATTTATGTTAACGACCGTTAAAATGGGTAAGGCGAACATTTTTACTTATTTGTATTCTAAATGGAACGATTATTATCTTACTTATCCAATAAAAGATATTTTGCAAGAAGGAGAAACGGACCAAGAATATACAAACCGTCAATTATATTACATGGAAAACTCTAAAGAAACAGCAATTAAGATTGCTTATGAAAAAGCCGAGAAAGAAGTAACGGTCGACTCACGTGGAGTTTATGTACTTCGAATTGTAGCAGGTATGCCTGCGGAGGACGTCCTGCAATTTGGAGATAAAATAATTTCAGTTAATGGAGTAGAAACAGCAACAGCAGAAGCTTTCATGGATCTAGTAGCCCAAAAGAGTGTGGGAGATACAATTAGCATAACTTTAGTTCGTGATGGTAATGAAGAAGGTGTTTCCGTTACATTACAGCCATTTCCTGATGATAAGGAAAGAGCTGGGGTTGGTATTCAGTTAGTAACAGACTTTGACGTAAAAACGAATCCTTCTATTGAGATTGACTCTGCCAAGATTGGTGGGCCATCCGCAGGTTTAATGTTTTCACTTGAAATTTATAATCAATTAACAGAAGAAGATGTTGCGAAAGGTTATAAAATTGCAGGTACTGGTACGATAAATGAAAACGGAACAGTAGGACGTATAGGTGGGATTTCACAGAAAATTGTGGCAGCTCATAAGTCAGGCGTCGACTTTTTCTTTGCACCAAACGAAAATGGAGCGAGCAATTCAAACTACTTAGAAGCAGTAGCAGTTGCGAAAGATATTGGCACCCCGATGCAAGTTGTACCGGTGGACACATTTGATGAGGCAATTAACTTTTTAAAAGACCAGCAACCAAAATAACGAAGAGGCCGGGACAAATCTGAATTCTTATCTTTAAAAACCGAATAATTAAAATTAGACTTTTAAGCCGCAGATGATTGGAGTGCAAGCCTTCGCTTTCCGCGGGCGGTCTCGTGAGCCTCCTCGGCGCAAGCGCCTGTGGGGTCTCACTTAACACGCTTTCCCGCAGGAGTCTTCGGCTTGCACTCCAATCATCGGCTAGAAAAGTTAAAAATCCGAACGTAATCCCTTTGATTTTTGGGGAATCATTCGGATTTTTCTTCAATTCAATATAGTTGTGTCCCAGCCTCTTTTTAGAATTATTATAAAAAGGTTTGGCTTTCCTCATCGAAGCGAATTGGTGGTTGAGAAAATTCTTTGTTTATAAAATTACTTCTTACAGGCTCAATTAAACTCATGGAATATGCAACGGTCGCTCGTTTATCAAGCTCTAACATATGGTCAGCATTGCGTCCAATCTTCGTTACTAGTGGCACTGTTAACTCCTTCTTTATAGAGTTTAAATAATCTTGTCCTGCTTTAGACATGCCTAATAATCGAATATAGTTACTTCTATTATCTTTAGAAACCATCTTCATTTCTTGTTTTTTTGTATTTGTTAGTATATGTGTACACATCCGTTGAAGCCTTGTCCATGTATACCTCTTTGTTTTTAATTTAGTCATAAATTCATGGTATGTAGTACTATTTTTAATTATTTCTTGTATTCTGTTTTCTAGACCTTCTTCTACCTCATAAATGTCTGCAAGTTCGGAAATACTACTACTTAATACCTTATATTTTAATAAGGAAAAATAGTCTTCCCAACGATGATAGGTAGAGTGGTGTTTCTTGTACTCTAATAGTTGCTCATATGTTTTGATGGGAACATAGTTTTTTATTTCTTCAATCGTATTCGTCTCAAATAGATGCTTTCTTATACTAGTTGCACTTGCAATAGGTGAGGAATGAAAATGTTCGTCATGGTAGCCAGCTACTGTTCTTTCTATAGTTGAGGGCACTACCTTGCTATTTTGTTCTTTAATAGCTTTCACATAATGAAATCCAAGTATATTGTTAGGTTTTGTTAAATCAAGTGGTACTTTTTCATTCGTAAATTGTAAAAATGCTAAATTAGAGGCTTTAGGAAAACTATTACCTTCCTTAACAAATTTTTGAACAAGTCTATCATATGTTTCTTTCTCACTCTTAAGAAGTTCATATGTAATCTCAAAATCTTGAATATTTCCTTGTTCACTTCCAAAGCAAACAAAATCACATTTTAAACTAGAAAGAATGGAAATGGCCCCATTTGCAAACATTTCTGCTTTTTGTGTAGCAAATGCATATGGTAGTTCTATGACGATATCAATTCCATTAAGTAGAGCCATTTTTGTTCTTGTCCATTTAGAAACGAGGGCTGGCTCGCCTCTTTGTAAAAATTGGCCACTCATAACAGCAATTACTATATCCGCATCAGTTTGTTTTTTTGATTGTTGCAAATGAAACAAATGCCCATTGTGAAATGGATTATACTCTACTATGACACCTAAAGTTTTCATAAGCACATCCCCTAATAAAATATTTTCATTATTATCTATTCATCATGTTGTAAATACATTATAATGTACTAGTTGTAAAAGTTTCGCTTTCCTTTAATAAGAAAAGCATATTTTGACAATAATTATACAGTAAACAAGTGTAAAGAAAAAATATTGACAAATATAACTATGAAAGCTATAATTACTTTTGTTGCCTTGAGGTGATTTGTTTGTTGAAATGGACATTATTCCAGTTAAATCAGTTACAACATAGAGGATTACTTATTGATGAAACAATAGATGTTACTGAAGAAGCAAGATCTATTGAAAAAAATATTCGATCTGTAAGACCTGTTCATGTGACTGGTCGAGCTGATTTAAGTTCTAAAAAAGCTACTTTTCATTTAAAAATTGAAGGTAGCATGATATTACCGTGTTCACGTACATTAGTGGATGTGGACTATCCAATTAATATTAATACTACTGAAACTTTTTTATTTGAGCCTGTTAGTTACGAAGGAGAAAACGAGGAATTGCATTACATTGAGGGTGATGTTGTTAACCTAATTCCGATTATTGCGGAAAGCATTGCACTTGAAGTACCTTTGCAAGTCTATAGTGAAAATCCTGATTCTTCTGAAGCAGCTCCACAATCAGGCAATGGTTGGGGTGTTATTACAGAAGAAGATCAATCTGAAAAAATTGATCCTCGTTTAGCAGGCTTAGCTAAATTCTTTGATAAAAACAAAGAAGAATAGTTTTACTGGTAGGAAAAAGCAGTAATGAAACTGCGACTCTCTTTAAGGAGGTGGGAAAAATGGCTGTACCTTTTAGAAGAACATCTAAAACTGCAAAAAGAAAACGCCGTACACATTTTAAACTACAAGTTCCTGGTATGGTAGAATGCCCAAGCTGCGGTGAAATGAAATTAGCTCACCGTGTGTGCCCAGCATGTGGAACATACAAAGGGAAAGAAGTAGTAAATAAATAGTAAATAAAGTGATCACTTTATTTAATAGACCAAAAGCCTGGTATCATATGATATCAGGCTTTTGGTTTTTTTCTGGAATAAATTTTTATATTCCCTATTTGTGTTAAAGCTTATTGATTACAATTTAATACAAATACCTGTTGATTTCCGTGCAATGCTTAGACTCCTGCGGGAGAAGCGGGGGGCGGGAGACCCCACAGGCGCTTACGCCGAGAAGTAGGTTTTTTCACGACAGTGAAAATAACCTTCCTTTTTACCGACCGAGGAAAGCGAAGCCTTGCGCGGAAATCAACAGTTTCCTGTTATACCGCCATTTCGTTATAGCGTAGATTTGTAAAAATATAATTTTATCTGGAAATTTGGGTTTAAATCCAAAAGAAAGAAATTTATCCATAATTTAAAGATATATCTCGAAAAAACATTATATATCCGTATTTCCATCTTGTAATCCTAATCTGATTTCCTTAAAGTCATAATAAAGGGGGAATTACAAAATGCAGCACCAATCAAACAAAACAATCAAAATAATAGATAATCAAAATATAATGTGGTTTACAATCAATAGACCTGAAAAACGTAATGCGATAGACTTCGATGTAATGGATTCTTTGAAAAATGCACTATTAGAAGTGAAGGGAAATAAAAAAATTAGAGGATTTGTGATTACAGGTAGTGGAGATAGAGCCTTTTGTTCAGGAGGGGATTTGTCTGTATTCCATTCATTACGTACTAAAGAGCAAGCCTACGATATGCTAAGTAAGATGGGTAGTATTTTATATGATTTAATGGTATTACCAGTACCTACATTTGCGTATCTTAACGGAACAGCTGTAGGAGGGGGCTGTGAAATTGCTAGTGCTTGTGACTTCCGTATTGCCAAACAAAATGTAAAGGTAGGTTTTATTCAAGGAAAGTTAGGTATTACAACTGGGTGGGGAGGAAGTAGCATGCTTCTTGAGAGAGTAAACTATCCGGAAGCTATGCAAATGCTGTACTCTAGTAAACTTTACGAAGCAACAGAAGCTAAAGAAATAGGGTTTATTCAACATGTTGTTACAAAAAATTCTTATGGAGAACTAATGGGAAAAATACATAGTCAAATTGCTCCATCTGCTAATGTGTTAAGAAGCTATAAGATGGTCGCTATTCAAAAGTGGGAAGCTTCAAATTTAAAACAAAGAATGTTAGATGAAATAGAACAATGTTCCATACTATGGGAGAAAGACGAACATCATGATGCGGTTGATCAATTTTTAATGAAAGAATAAAGTGTTGTCCTACATACTTTTGCTAGTATTATTAGTCTATCTTTTTTCCAATTCGCATATGTATAGGATAAAAGCGTGTTTGGAGGGAGAATGGTATGTCGACTATTCGTCAAGATGCTTGGTCACAAGATGAAGACTTATTACTGGCAGAAGTAGTGTTGAGGTATATTAGAGAAGGTGGAACACAACTTGCAGCATTTGAAGAAGTAGGAAAAAAACTATCTAGAACTTCTGCTGCGTGTGGATTTAGATGGAATTCGTTTGTTCGTAAACAATATAAATCTGGTATTGAGCTAGCAAAAAAGCAAAGAAAAGAGTCAAAAAAAGGTGTAACTCCTAATGTGAGCTACGAGACAAATGAAGTTCAATCTGTGCTTACAGAAGAACAAACGGATACTTTGTCCATTTCAAACATTATCACATTTTTAGGTCAACTGGAGGAAATGGAAGCCAGCTATGTAAAATTACAAACGGAGAATCAATACTTAAAACAAAAAATTATAAAGTTAGAAAATGATATCAATTTCCTCACAGAAAAAAAGCGCGAGCTAGAAAGATCAATGAACTTAGTAGAAGAAGATTATAAAGCACTAATAGAAATAATGGAAAGAGCACGAAAAATGGTTGTGTTACAAGAAGAAGAAAAAAGTAAAGTGAAGTTTCAGATGGATAGAAACGGGAATTTAGAAAGAGTTCAAAAATAAATAAAAAATAACAGCTACCGATATCGGTAGCTGTTATTTCGTGAATATAGTTATTTTATTGGGCACTTACACCTTCGGGATACCAAACTAAAGGATTTTCACCTAAGTCACGTTCTACATCATACGTCACAGGGGTGAAGCCCATTTTAGTCCAGAATTCTGCTGATTTAACTTTTGGATTTGTTTTAATTGGTAAGTCAAAGCTTTTTGCAAAATTTACTAACTCTTTTCCGAAACCTTTATTTTGGTAGTTTTGTAGCACTTCTAATTTCCAGAGCTCTAAATAGTCCTGTTTTGGATCGAAGTATTTATCAAACTTTTTGTCAACGCGATATAAACTCATACGAGCTACTAGTTTTTCCCCATAATAAATACCGTAAAAAGGGGATTCACTATCATTTTCAATCATGTTATCTTGTAAATCTTCTAACATAGATAACTCTTGCATACCGTATTCTCTAAATTGTTTAAACTCTTCTAATGTTTTGTAGTTAATATTTAGTTTCTTAACTCCCATTGCAATTCCCCCTTTTTTCTACATTGCCATGAAATTGGATGCTTGGTGTTAATTACATCTCAATTGTATTCTTTATTATCATATCAAATGATAATTGTAGAATGAATAATTCTGAAACAATTACTATCATTATATAACAAAATAACAAATAATTCTGCATTATTTTCGTAAGCGTTTGCAATTTGTAGAAGGAAAAACAATTTTTTTGTAGAACTTACATAGAGGTAGATGTCTTATTCTTAGGCTATGTTAAAGTTTGTTGTTGAATTATAGTCAATCTAGCGGTTGATTTCCGCGCATATCGAAGACTCCTGCGTGAAAAGCGGGAAACGGGAGACCCGCAGGAGCGCTAGCGACGAGGAGGCTCCCGGCCCGCCCGCGGAAAGCGAAGATATGCGCGGAAATCAACAGCGGTGTTTAACAGAGCCTATATCTTAAAAGAATTACAATTTTTAGAACCTTGCACACGCATTTCAGACAGAAAGGGGAAAACTCATTGCATAAAATTTTAATTGCTAATAGAGGGGAAATAGCGGAAAGAATTATTCGCACATGTGAGAAATTAGGAATAGAAACTGTAGCAATCTTTTCGGAAAGTGATAAAGATATGCCATATGTTCATCTAGCTACTAAGGCAAGGTATGTAGGAGAAGCACATCCGCAAAAATCTTATTTAAATGTAAGTAATATATTAAATA
This sequence comes from Bacillus sp. FJAT-45066, assembly GCF_002335755.1. Classification (NCBI taxonomy): domain Bacteria; kingdom Bacillati; phylum Bacillota; class Bacilli; order Caryophanales; family Bacillaceae; genus Bacillus; species Bacillus sp. FJAT-45066. The sequence continues at coordinate 1,608,138 of NZ_NISQ01000001.1, read as the reverse complement.
TAGCAAAAGAAGAAAATGTGGATGCAATTCATCCAGGTTATGGTTTTTTATCTGAAAATGCTCCATTTGCGAATCTTGTGAGAGAAGCTGGAATAAAATTTATCGGTCCATCAAGCGAAATTATTCAACTTATGGGAGATAAATTACAAGCGAGAAAAGAAATGAGAGTTGCAGGTGTACCTGTTGTACCTGGAACAGACGAAGCGATAGCAACGGTTGAAGAAGCATGTGCTATCGCAGATGATATCGGCTATCCTGTCATGCTTAAAGCAAGTGGCGGTGGCGGTGGTATTGGTATGCAACGTTGCGAAAATAAAGAAGACATTTTGAAAGCTTTTGACCAAACAAGAACAAGAGCGAAGGCTTATTTTCAAAATGATGAAGTGTTCGTTGAAAAGTGTATCGACAATGCGAGGCATATAGAAGTACAAGTTTTCGGAGACAGCCACGGAAATGTAGTTCATCTTTTTGAACGAAATTGTTCCGTGCAAAGAAGAAATCAAAAAGTTGTAGAAGAAGCTGTTAGTCCGTGTATGCCTGAAGATATTCGTCAAAAGATATGCCAAGCAGCTGTATTAGCTGCTAAACATGTTAACTATGAAAATGCAGGTACCGTCGAGTTTATCATGGGTGAAAATGGAGAGTTTTACTTTTTAGAAATGAATACAAGACTGCAAGTGGAGCACCCAGTAACAGAATCGATAACTGGCTTAGACCTCGTTGAATGGCAGCTTAAAGTTACTTCGGGTTATCCACTTCCATTGAAACAAGAGGAAATTCAACAAAATGGTCACTCGATCGAATATCGTATTTATGCAGAAGACCCTAAAACGTTTTATCCATCACCTGGATTAATTAATGAATGGTCATTACCTGAAGAAGAAGGAATACGAATTGATAGTGGTTATGGACCTGGCCTAAAAGTCACTCCATTTTATGACCCGATGATTGCAAAATTAATTATTACAGCTCCATCGAGAGAAGAAGCTATTCAGTTATCAGCTACTTATTTTGAGAAAGTTGAAATTACAGGTATAAAGACCAATATACCTTTACTAAAAGAGGTTGTTCAAAACGATTCTTTTAAAGAAGGGTCTTATAACACTAGCTTTTTACAAAAAGCTTTTGTTGCCAAATAAAAATTGACATCACGAAAGAAATTAGGAGGAAATGAAAATGAAGAAAATCGAAGCCGCAATGGCAGGTACAATTTTAAATGTATTAGTACAACAAGGTGAGGAAGTTTCTGCTGGTCAAACAGTAATGGTACTTGAATCAATGAAAATGGAGATTCCTGTAGAAGCGTCAGTTGAAGGGAAAGTAGCTAGTGTTACAGTTTCAATTGGTGACTTCGTAAACGAAGGTGACACTTTACTAGAGTTAGAATAAGACTGATTTATAATAAATTTGCTGTGTTAAAGGTTAGTGTTGACAAATAAATACTTTCCTGTTGATTTCCGTGCAAGGCTGAGACTCCTGCGGGAGAAGCGGTAAACGGGAGACCCCACAGGCGCTTGCGCCGAGGAGTAGGTTTTTTCACGACAGTGAAAATAACCTTCCTTTTTACCGCCCGCGGAAAGCGAAGTCTTGCACGGAAATCAGCAGCGGTCTTTTACACAGGCATTAAATTACACATAATTCATAATCTACTCGAAATTGCAACAAGGGGGATAAGAATGATTAAAACGAATGAATTAGAACAAAGACTACAAGAAACAGTAGATAAAATTAAACAAGGCGGTCATGAAAAATATCATGCTAAGCTAAAAGAACAAAATAAAATGTTTGTTCGAGATCGTTTAGCTCTATTATTTGATAATGGTCAATATGAGGAAGATGGTTTTTTTGCTAACAACCAAGCAGAAGGATTACCAGCTGATGGCGTTGTAACGGCAATTGGAAAAATACATGGCCAAACAGTTTGTGTAATGGCAAATGATTCTACTGTTAAAGCTGGTTCATGGGGTGCACGCACAGTTGAAAAAATCATCCGTATTCAAGAAACTGCTGAAAAATTAAAAGTTCCAATCCTTTACTTAGTAGATTCAGCAGGGGCAAGAATTACAGATCAATTAGATATGTTCCCGAATCGTCGTGGTGCGGGGAAGATTTTCTACAACCAAGTAAAATTATCTGGCGTTGTACCTCAAGTATGTATTTTATTTGGACCATCTGCAGCTGGTGGAGCATACATCCCAGCTTTTTGTGATATCGTTATTATGGTGGACGGGAATGCATCAATGTACTTAGGCTCTCCTCGTATGGCTGAAAAAGTCATTGGCGAAAAAGTAACATTAGAAGAGATGGGCGGGGCAAAAATGCACTGTTCCATTAGCGGATGCGGTGATATGTTAGCTGCAAACGAAGAGGAAGCAATAGCTGAGGCCCGAAAATATTTAACTTATTTCCCAGCAAACTTTGAACATGTTACGGCGCCTGTAGAGGCAGTTAGCCCGAGAGAAGGAAGAAGTTTAGCGGAAATTATTCCTGAAAATCAAAATGCACCTTTTGATATGTATGAAGCGATCGATCAACTAATTGATGATGGTAGTTTCTTTGAGATGAAAAAGCTATTCGCATCAGAGTTAATTACTGGTTTTGCAAGAATGGATGGCAAGGTAGTAGGTATTATCGCTAATCAGCCGAAAGTAAAAGGCGGCGTCCTTTTTGTAGATTCAGCCGATAAAGCAGCAAAGTTTATTACATTATGTGATGCATTCCATATTCCATTATTATTCTTAGCAGATGTGCCGGGCTTTATGATTGGTACGAAAGTAGAAAGAGCTGGAATTATTCGCCATGGTGCTAAGTTAATTGCTGCAATGAGTTCTGCTACCGTTCCAAAAATTTCTGTTGTTGTAAGAAAAGCATATGGAGCTGGTTTATATGCGATGGCTGGTCCGGCATTTGAGCCAGACTGTTGTATTGCATTACCAACAGCACAAATAGCAGTTATGGGTCCAGAAGCAGCGGTTAACGCAGTGTATTCTAATAAAATTAATGAAATTACAGACCCGAAAGAACGTTTTGCATATGTGCAACAAAAACATCAAGAATATAAAGAAACGATCGATATATATAAATTAGCATCAGAACTTATTGTAGACGAAATTGTTTCTCCGTCTGATTTAAGAAAAGTATTAATCCAACGTTTTGCTTATTACTCTACAAAAAATGTAATATTCAGCACAAGAAAACACCCAGTTTATCCAGTGTAAAATTAAAGCACCTCGTCTAGGGGTGCTTTTTAATATAAGTTAATAAAGAACATCAATAGGGGTTTACAAGAGATATTTATGTAATATATTTTTAACCATTAAAAATAAAGAATTGAATTTTAAAAGTAATATAGTTGATTTCAGTTGCAGGTGCGAGACTCCTGCGGGAGTGCGTTTTAAGTGAGACCCCCGCAAAAGCGAACGCCTGCAGCTGAAATCAACTGTTATAACCTATATTTACATTTTTAATGTAGCTTTTTTATAAGTAAATTGTATACACAAGTTCCATATTGTGGACATTCTTGTTACAATATAAACTAGAAAATAGGTAGAAAGAATGAGGAGGTTATTATGAGAGTAGGAATCATTGGCGCTGGGGCAGTCGGTATGCTTTTTGCTCATTACTTATCTACTACATTTAAAGTTTCATTATATGTTAGAAGACATGAACAAGCATTGCTTTTAAAAAATGGATTATGTATTTTACAACAAGACGAATTCGTCCACATAAATAAATCTATTGAAATAAAAGTTTTCGGTGAATGTCCGTTAGAAGAAAATGTACAAGTTGTAACGGTAAAGCAGTATTCACTAGAACCTATTATTGAAATATTTCAAAACTCTAAAAATGTAGATACGGTTATCTTTTTACAAAATGGAATGGGCCATATTGAACAGTTACAAAAATTAGAAAAAGAAATTTGGCTAGGTGTAGTTGAACATGGCGTTCGAAAAGAATCAGATAACACAATCACCCTTACAGGAATGGGTGAAACGAAGCTAGCACCTTTTAATCATCAAAATTATTCGAATCCATTTATTCATGAATGGGAAAGAAATAGAAATGACGCCTTTAAAGTTACTATTAAAGATAACTGGAATGAAGTTCTTACAACAAAGTTGATAGTTAATGCAGTAATTAATCCACTTACTGCATTGTTTCAAGTGAAAAATGGAGAATTGCTAAATAATAAAAATTATAAAAAGACAATGAGGTTACTTTTTGAAGAAGTTTACTCCATTGTTCCTGTTTCGAACAAGCAAAAGTTATGGGAACATATTGTACAAATTTGTTTGAAAACAAAAGAAAATTACTCATCTATGTATCGGGATGTAGAAAAGCGACAAAAAACAGAAATTGATGCTATTTTGGGATATATCCTTAGGAGGAGTCAAGAACAAAAACAGAATGCTCCACTAACACAATTCCTGTTTGAGTGTATAAAGGGGAAAACAGAGTAAAAATCATGAAAGGAAGAAGGAGAAGGATAGATGTCTACTATTTTTGCAGGATTATTTGCTACATTAGTCACGTTGCCTTTATTAACAATGTTTGTTATTTATTTTATTTCAAGAAAAATCACAAGAAGTAACAAAAAGTCATTTCATTATGCGATTGATCTATCAACGGTTTTTTTTATTCTTGCTGTTCATTACTTAATAGTAACTATATGGGGAAAGTCATTATTCTTAATTCTTACTTCAATTCTTTTGTTAATAGGTATTCTGATAGTTATCGTACAGTATAAAATTAGGGAAGAACTAGATTTTTCGAGGGTAGCGAAAGGGTTTTGGAGATTGAACTTCTTATTGTTCTTTGTTACATACTTTTGTTTGTCTTTATATGGAATCATCAAAAGAACGATGGAGACATTTGCAGCTTAGAGCATTATTTTTTGAGATTAATCGTAAGAATGCTATACTTCAGATAGATATCACTAACAATAATTAATAAATGACCTAGCATCAACTTAGAAAGGAAGCAAAGTATGGACGTTTTAGATTTATCTCTTCCTCCCATCTATCCATTTGCATCAGATTATATGAAGGAAAAAAAAGAATTGTTAGATTTCTTTTCATATAATCCATTTTCTCCTAATGTTTACAGAGAAAGGTTTGAAGAATTATTAAATAGACAGTACAACAATCGTATGGAACTATCAACGTATTTACATAAATGGAACTCGAAATATAATGCGAGTTTAGAAACGTTACGCAATGTTGAGAGATTAAATGATGAACAATCGGTTGTAGTAATAGGTGGTCAACAAGCCGGACTACTAACAGGTCCATTTTACACGATTTCCAAAATTATAAGTATTATTCAACTAGCGAAAGAACAAGAGGAGAGCTTGCAGGTTCCGGTTATTCCAGTATTCTGGATTGCTGGCGAAGACCATGACTTTCAGGAAATAAATCATCTTTTCGTATCAGATCATCATAAGATAAGAAAAGCATCTTTTAAAGATAAAACTGCAGGTAAAAAAATGATTTCAGAATTATCCATAAACAAGGATGAACTTAATAATTGGGTGAGAGAAATCTTCGCTTATTATCAGGAAACAGAGCATACAAATGACTTATTAAAAATGGTAGAGAGAGCAGTTGAACAATCGAATACATATGTTGATTTTTTTGCCTATTTAATAACCGCTTTATTTGCAAATGAAGGACTAGTTCTTCTTAATGCAGCGGACCCTGAATTACGAGAATTGGAGAAGAAGCATTTTCATTTGTTGTTAGAAAATCATCAAAATATAACGAATGAAGTGTTACATGTTCAAGAAAAGCTTTTTGCTCTTTCATATAAACCGATGTTAGAAGTTCAAGGAGATTCCACTAACCTGTTCTTCCACGATAATGGAGAGCGTAACCTTTTGTACTGGAATGATGAGGATCGTAACTTCTTCACCGCTGACGGGAAAATATTTGAAGAGCAAGAGTTAAAGGGACTATTAGAACAATCATCTGCATTATTTTCTAACAATGTAGTAACAAGACCTTTAATGCAAGATTTACTTTTTCCAACCTTAGCTTTTATTGCAGGGCCTGGAGAAGTGGCGTATTGGGGTGAATTAAAAGGGGCATTCTCTTCGCTAGCTCTTACTATGCCACCTGTAGTTCCACGCTTGCATTTTACAATATTAGAAAGAAGTGTGCATTCAACTTTAAATGAGTTGGAGGTAAGTTTGCAAGAAGCGTTAGAACATGGTGTTAAAGAGAAGCAAAAAGCAATTTTAAATGAATTAGAACTTAAAGAAATGGAAAATCAATTACAGGAATTCTATTCTAAATATAAATTATTACATAAAGAGTTAGGTGAATTTGGTAGTAACTTCACTCCTAATTTACAATCTAGTTTTCATAAAAATTGGGCATATATAGATAAACAATTTAATTATATGACTAGGTTAATGGAAAAATCAGCGTACGAAAAACATGAGAATTTAATGAAAAAATATGAGCGAGTTCAAAATGCATTAAGACCAAATGGTACACCACAAGAACGTACGTGGAACGTATTTTACTTTTTGAACATATATGGGTTGGATTTTTTAAATGCAATTTGTTCTTTAACATTAAAACATGATGGAATGCATAAAGTTTTAAAACCGTAAATCAAATTTGAAAAGCAGCAGAGGCCTAATCAATAGGCTATCTGCTGTTTTTGTTTTGACAAAATTAGTGAGTAAAATGGAGAAAATCATCTATTTGTAATAGAAGTTACCTTTTGTAAGTCTAGCTGGAGCAGAAAGCTACAATTTATCTATCAATTCGATAGAATGTCAAAAAATGTTGTAAAAAGATGAAAAACGAAAAAATTTTACGTATAAAGGATTTCTTTTTTGGGTAGAGAATAGTACAATAAAGTAAGTGGTGAGAAGTGGGGGATTGTGGTACATAGTAGAGGGAAAGTGGGGGAAACGACATGTTCATGGGAGAATATCATCATACAGTAGATGCAAAAGGTAGAATGATAATCCCTGCTAAGTTTCGTGAAAACTTAGGTGAATCGTTCGTTATAACCCGTGGACTTGACCAATGTTTGTTTGGTTATCCGATGTCAGAATGGAAAACCGTTGAAGAAAAGTTAAAACAACTTCCACTTACGAAAAAAGATGCCCGTGCTTTTACTCGATTTTTCTTTTCTGGTGCAACAGAGTGTGAATTAGATAAACAAGGAAGAGTTAATATTTCATCTCCGTTGTTACAATATGCACAACTTGATAAAGAATGTGTTGTCATAGGAGTTTCAAATCGTATAGAAATATGGAGTAAAGACAAATGGGAAAGTTTTGTGGAAGATTCTGAAGAGTCTTTTGCAGAGATTGCAGAAAATTTAGTTGATTTTGATCTATAAAAGCTCCTTCATTTAAGGATAAAAGGAATTGTTCTTTGAAAAGATATATACAAAGAACGAACTAATGAAAGGCTGTGGAAATTTTGTTTCACCACGTTACTGTTTTATTGAATGAATCTGTAGAAGGTTTAAATATAAAAGAAGATGGAGTCTATGTTGATTGTACCCTTGGTGGAGCAGGACATAGTTCTGAAATAGTAAAAAAGCTTTCTAGCAAAGGTAAATTAATTGCTTTTGATCAAGATGACGTTGCCTTAAACAATGCGAAAAAAGTGTTAGAACCATACTTAGATCGAGTTATTCTAGTGAAAAGTAATTTTAAATATTTAAAAGAAAAGCTTCATGAACTTGGGTTTCAAAAAGTAGATGGAGTCCTATTTGATTTAGGAGTCTCTTCTCCTCAATTAGATACTCCTGAAAGAGGGTTTAGTTATCACCACGATGCACCACTTGATATGAGAATGGATCAATCAAGTGATGTAACAGCTTATCAGGTCGTAAATGAATGGCCATATGAAAAGTTAGTACGAATCTTCTTTCAATACGGAGAGGAAAAGTTTTCGAAGTCTATTGCTAGAAGAATTGAAGAAAATCGAAAAATAAAGAATATTGAAACAACCTCTGAACTTGTAGAAGTGATAAAGGAAGGGATTCCAGCTGCTGCTAGGAGAACTGGTGGTCATCCAGCAAAACGTGTATTCCAAGCAATCCGCATTGCAGTTAACGACGAGCTTGGAGTCTTTGAAGAAGCGATACACCAGGCGATAGATGTAATTAGACCTGGAGGAAGAGTGTGTGTCATCACTTTCCATTCGTTAGAAGATCGTATATGTAAAGTAGCGTTTAAAGAAAAAAGTGAACTTCCACCATTACCACCAGGTTTACCAATCATACCGGAAGAGTTTCAGCCAATGTTAAAGTTAGTAAAACGAAAGCCAATTACACCGTCCGAAGAAGAACTTGAAGTGAATAATAGAGCTAGAAGTGCGAAGTTGAGAATTGCAGAGAAAATAAAAGAAAAATAAATAATGTGAAATAAGGAGGAGAGGAAATGAGTAATTTAGCACATAAACTACAACAGGAACAACAACAAAGGCAGCAACAATCAAGTAAACAACAAGTTTTAGTTAAAAAGAAGGCAAAAATAACTTTAGGGGAGAAGTTATTATGTGTTATGTTTATTGGGATGGTAGCATTTGGAGCGATACATTTAATTTCAAGTCATGTTACACTTTATGAAGTAAATCGTGAAATTCATGCTCTTGAATTTGATTTACAAAAGCAAACAAACGCTAACCGTGACTTAGAATTAAAAGTTGCGGAGCTAAACAACTATGAGCATTTATTAAAAAAGGCAAACGAATTAGGGCTTTCTTTAAACACAAATAATGTGAGAAATGTACGGGACTGATTTAGATGAAAGTATTTATACACAAAAAAAGAATACATTACGGAGCAGCAATTCTTTCAGGATTATTCACGTTGCTCTTTTTTGTTTTTATCGGCAGATTTTTTGTTTTACAAGTAACTGGAGAAGTGAGAGGGGAAAACTTATCTGATTATGCAGAAGGTAAGTACAATGTTACATATAATATTAATGCAGAACGTGGATCAATCTTAGATCGTAACGGTAATCCAATTGCCGAAGATATGCGATCATTTAAAATGGTAGCTGTCCTAGATGAATCGTTGTCCAAAAATCAAAAAAAGTTAAGACATGTTGCTGACCCAATTACAACTGCCCAAAAGTTAGCGCCATTATTAAATGTAGAAGAGTCTGAACTTATTGAAAGACTATCTAGAGAAGGTGCCAAACAAGTAGAATTTGGTGCATACGGTCGGGATATCCCTATCTTAGTAAAAGAAGAAATTGAGGAATTAGATCTTCCTGGCATCAGTTTTATAGAAGGATCTAAACGATTTTATGCAAACGGGATATTTGCCAGCCATGTTATCGGCTTTGCTAGAGAAAGTGATTCCGGAGAAGTTTCGGGAGTATTAGGGATTGAGAAAATGTTAGAAGATCATTTAAAGGAAGAGAATGGGAAGTTAACGCAAAAAAGAGATATGTCTAGGTTAAGACTACCTTTCGTAAAAGACTCAGATACTGCATTTACTCCTAAAAAAGATGGTCAGGATGTATATTTAACGATAGATAAAACCATTCAAACATTCTTAGAAGAAGCGATGAGTAAAGTTCAAGATGCATATACGCCGGAAAGGATAATCGGTATCGTCGCAGAACCGAAAACTGGAAAAATATTAGCGATGAGTACAAGGCCAACCTTTGATTTGAATACAAGGGAAGGGCTTAATACGAATTGGAATAACGATGCAATATCTTATCGATTTGAACCAGGTTCTACCATGAAGGTGTTTTCGCTTGCAGCAGCTATTGAAGAAGGTGTTTACAATGGATCTGAACTTTTTAAATCAGGTTCATTCCCTATACCGTCTGCACCACCTATTTATGATCATAATCGTGCTGGTTGGGGGGAAATTACGTTTGATGAAGGTGTACAAAGATCATCTAACGTTGCCTTTGCACTTTTAACAGATAAAATGGGTACAGATACACTAATGAGTTATTTGTCATCATTTGGTTTAGATGCACCAACTGGGATTGACTTACCTGATGAAACTTCGAGTATATTAAATTTTCAATGGTATCGTGATAGAATATCAACTGCATTTGGACAAGGTTCAGCCTTTACACCCATACAATTAGTGCAAGCAGCAACTGCGATTGCAAATGATGGGAAAATGATGCAACCTTATATTATTGATAGAATTGTAGATGTCAATAACGGGGAGGTTGTATTAGATAATGTACCAAAAGTGAAAGGGGAACCTATTTCTGAACAGACTGCTAAAAAGGTTAGGGGAATTTTAGAAACGGTTGTTACATCAGATGTCGGAACAGGACGACCTTATCGTTTAGAAGGCTATAATATTGCGATGAAAACGGGTACTGCTCAAATTTCTTCCTCTACAGGTGGTTGGTTAACAGGTCATGGTGAACATATCTATTCAGCTTTAGGGATGGCACCAACAGAAAATCCTGAAATTATTGTTTATGTAGCTGTAGAACGTCCAACAATTGCAGAATATGAAAGTGGAGCTGTTCCAGTATCATCTATATTTAATGCTGTTATGTTGCGTAGTTTGCAATATTTAAGTATTAAAAGAACGGATGAAACCCCATCCGAAACTAGTATTAAAAACAATATCGGTTTTGAAACGGACGACTATATTGGCAAAAATATATCAGAAATCGAGAACAATGAAAATGGTAAACAGACGGAAATAGTTGTAATTGGAAATGGAAATCAAGTTATGAAGCAAGTACCATATCCAGGGAAACAAATTATTCAAGGTGAAAAAGTATTCTTATTAACAGAAGAAGATACAACGATGCTTGATATGACTGGATGGTCGTTGAGAGATGTTTTAAAATATGCAAGTTTAATTGGAGTTTCTCCTAGGGTTATTGGTAATGGATATGTTACTAGTCAAAGTGTAGAACCAGGAAAGAAATTCAAAAGTGGTACGCAGCTTGTGATTGAATTTTCATCTAACAGACCAATCCCACCATTAAATGAAGAAGAAAATAGCGGAGTGAACTAAAGAAAAGGCTGGAACAAAACTATATAGAACGAAGAAAAATCCGAACATTATCCCTAATTTATTAGGATAAGTCGGATTTTTTTTATACCTTTCTAGCAGATGGTTGGAGTGCAAATCGAAGACTCCTCGAAAATGCTACCGCATTTCCTTACGAAGGATGTATCGCTCCGTAGTCTTCCTTGTCCTGCGGGAAAGCGTTTTAAGTGAGACCCCACAGGCGCTTGCGCCAAGGAGTAGGTTTTTTCACGACAGTGAAAAAAACCTTCCTTTTTACCGCCCGCAGAAAGCGAAGGTTTGCACTCCAATCATTTGCGATATAAAAGTATGACACTAATTGTTCATCTTTGGCAATAAATATTTAGTTATGTCCCAGCCTCTTCTTTTTTTTGTTAGTTACTTCCTAACCCCCTATACGTTTTGGACAGGTTCTATTAAGAAGTGTACGAGCATATACTTTGAACGACCTATGTCGCATGAAACGATAGCAATATCGAAAACTATTAACATTTATCGTGTGCTTAAGTAATGGCTGTGTTAAAACGTAGTGTGGATTTTTATATACTAACTAGTTGTTGATTTGCGCGGAAATCAACAGCATATTTTAACAAAGCCTAAAGGATAAAGGGGGCAATGTTTAATGCGAGTTTCGCACGTAACAGTACGGAGAAGGTTAACGGTTGTTTTATTAGTCGGTATTTTATTGTTTAGTATTATCGACCTAAGATTAGGCTATGTTCAATTTGCACTTGGAGATGTATTGACAGATAGAGCAAAAGACTCTTGGAGTAGAAACATAACATTTGAACCAGGCAGAGGAGAAATCCTTGATCGAAATGGAGTACCGCTTGCAACGAACATGAGTGCTCCAACTGTCATGGTTGTACCAAGACAAATTGTAGATCCTAACGTAGTCTCTGAAGAGCTAGCAAAAGTTTTAAACGCTTCCAAACAAAACATTTATACACAAATAACACAAAATACATCGATGGTAAGGCTAAAAGAAGGTAGGAAGATTACTCATGACAAAGCAAAAGACATTCGTGGTCTTGATTTAAAAGGAGTCTATATTGCGGAAGATTCAAAGAGACATTATCCATTTGGTAGTTATTTATCACACGTATTAGGATTTGCGGGTATTGATAATCAAGGATTAATGGGTCTTGAATTATATTATGATAAAGAATTAAAAGGACAAAAAGGTTATGTGCAATTCTACTCTGACGCAAAAGGTAGAAGGATGCCTGATATTGCGGATGACTATGTTCCACCAGTAGATGGCCATGATTTAGTGTTAACAATTGATTCAAAAGTGCAAACTATTATGGAAAATTACTTAGATTTGGCTTATGAAACATATAATCCAGATGGAATTATTGCCATTGCAATGAATCCTAAAAATGGAGAAATTTTAGCTATGTCTAGTAGACCTGATTTTGATCCAGCTAATTTTCAAAATGTAGCACCAGAAATATATAATCGTAACTTGCCAGTATGGAGTACGTATGAACCAGGCTCTACGTTTAAGATTATTACGCTAGCCGCAGCGCTAGAAGAAAATAAAGTAAACTTAATGAAAGATACGTTTAATGATGATGGTGCGGCAGAAGTAGCTGGGGCAAGACTTAGATGTTGGAAAAAAGGTGGACATGGACACCAAACCTTTTTAGAAGTAGTACAAAACTCTTGTAACCCAGGATTCGTAGAACTAGGACAAAGATTAGGGACAGATAAATTATTTGAGTATATTAAAAGTTTTGGTTTTGGCGAGAAAACTGGAATAGATCTACAAGGTGAAGGGAAAGGGATACTATTTAAACCAGAAAGAGTTGGACCTGTAGAACTTGCTACAACAGCATTTGGTCAAGGTGTTTCCGTAACACCTATACAGCAAGTAGCAGCAGTGGCTGCCGCTGTTAATGGCGGGATATTATATCAACCATTCATCGCAAAAGAATTTGTAGATCCATTAACAGGTAAAGTAGTTTCTCGAACAAATCCGGTACAAAAGAGAAGAGTTATCTCAGAGGAAACATCTAAACAAGTACGATATGCTCTTGAAAGTGTCGTTGCACAAGGCACTGGTAAAAATGCTTTTGTAGATGGTTACCGTGTTGGTGGAAAGACTGGTACCGCTCAGAAAGCGAAAGATGGTCGTTATTTAGAAAATAACCATATCGTATCATTTATCGGATTTGCACCAGCAGATGACCCTCAAATCGTTGTTTATTTAGCTGTAGATAACCCAAAAGGAACAGTTCAATTCGGTGGTGTAGTTGCTGCGCCTATCGTAGGGAATATAATGGACGATAGTTTACGAGCGATGGGTGTGGAGAAAAGAAAAGGACAAATTGAGAAAGAATTGGCTTGGCCGGATGTTCCTTTAGTAGAAGTACCTAACTTGTTAGGGATGACGAAGAGAGAACTACAACAACAACTCGTCTTGTTACAACTTGATATTAGTGGAGATGGAGATACGGTTGTGCAACAATCTCCTGCTCCAGGGGAAAAAGTAAAAGAGGGATCTAAAATAAGGGTTTATATGTCAGGTAAAAAAGATGATAAAAAGAATTAGTAAAATATATATGAACCGATAGAAAAGCAAAGCTTTTTTCGAAATAATATAATTCAGTGATGAGATGGCTTCAGGTTTTCCTGAAGCCTATCTATTTCTTTTTCTAAATTTGAGGATTATTCCTAACCTAAATAGGGAAATTAAGATAAAAAGAAAAATAATTTTTAGAGTAAATTAGAAGTAATTTTGGTATTATTAGAGAAGGTGTGAAGAGATAGATAGTGTGTTATACATATGGCATAATATGTTTTTCAGCGAGGAAGGAGAAGTAAGATGAACTTACATGAATTAACTAAACATATACATAATGTTAGTATCTCAAACATAAACGATAATCCTAGTATTACATCAATAGAAATGGATTCTAGAAAAGTCAGCCAAGGATGCTTATTTATATGTATTAAAGGTTATACGGTGGATGGACATGATTTTGTAATTCAAGCGATTAAAAACGGTGCAGTGGCTATTCTCTCAGAGAAGGAACTAGATGTAGAAGTACCAGTTGTACTGGTTAAAGACACAAAAAGGGCAATGGCGATTTTAGCAGATGTATTCTATCAGCAGCCTTCTCAACAACTTCATTTAATTGGTGTTACAGGTACTAATGGAAAAACGACTACAACACATCTTATTGAGTCAGTATTCTATAAACACGAAGTTAATACAGGGATGATTGGAACAATAAATATGAAAATTAACGGTAAAACATATCCAACTTCCAATACAACTCCTGAAATTATTGTATTGCAACAAATGTTTAAAAAGATGTTAGAAGAAAATGTAAAAGCAGTTGTGATGGAAGTATCTTCACACGCTCTAGACTTAGGTAGAGTAAGAGGGTGTGATTTTGATGTGGCGGTTTTCACTAACTTGACACAAGACCATTTAGATTATCACAGTTCCATGGAAGAATATAAATTTGTCAAAGGAACGTTATTTTCTAGTCTTGGCAACTCATACAATTTATCAAAACCTAAATTTGCAGTCTTAAACGAAGATGACAATGCGAGTTCCCTTTATAAGAAATTAACAGCAGGGCAAGTTGTCACATACGGAATAGATAAGGAAAGTGACTATCAAGCGAAAAATATACAAATGTCCCCAAAGGGTACTACATTTGAACTACACTATAACGGTAATAAGGAAATTGTTCGAATTAAGTTAGTTGGTAAATTTAGTGTTTACAATGTATTGGCATGCATCGCAGCTTGTCATGTTTCTAATATTCCAATGGATACTATTTTAGAAGCAATGGGAGAAATTGCTGGTGTATCTGGTAGGTATGAATTAGTGAATGAAGGACAAGATTTTTCCGTTATTGTTGATTATGCACATACTCCTGATAGTTTAGAAAATGTACTAACTACTTCTAAGCAACTAGTGGAAGGTAAGTTGTTTTGTTTAATTGGTTGTGGGGGAGACAGGGACCGTACGAAAAGACCTTTGATGGCACAAGCGGCGGTAAAATATTCAGACATACCTATTTTTACATCTGACAACCCACGCACGGAAGATCCAGAACAAATTTTTTCTGATATGGAAAAGGGAGTAGAAGGGGAACAGTATTCCGTTATAAAAGAGAGGAAAGAAGCAATTGAATATGCAGTAAGTAAAGCAAAGACTGGTGACGTAATTATTATTGCGGGAAAAGGTCACGAAACATATCAACAAATAGGTAAAGAAACTTTACCATTCGATGATCGAGAAGTAGCTAGAAATGCGATAAAAATGTTGCTTAATAAGTAATTTCAAGCAACTCTAACAGATTTATTCTAACTGTAACTTCTTTTTCGATTAGTATTGAAATAATTTTAAAAGTATAAGTTAATTTTATGTATTTATATTTATCTAAAATCGTCTAATATGACGTACTTTACTAGCTTATAGGGAGGAGGGAATAACGATGCTAGAGCAAGTTATATTATTCACCATCGTTATGTCTTTTTTAATTACAGTATTATTATCACCATTATTCATTCCCTTCCTGCGAAGATTGAAATTCGGTCAAAGCATTCGAGAGGAAGGCCCTAAGTCACACCAAAAGAAAACCGGTACACCAACAATGGGAGGAATTATGATTCTTCTTTCCGTTGCTATTACAACACTTGTGATGACGGGTAAATTTACAGAACCTTCCGTTGAAACATATTTATTATTATTTGTATTAATTGGATATGGATTATTAGGTTTCCTAGATGATTTTATAAAAGTAGTATTAAAACGAAATCTTGGGTTAACTTCAAAACAAAAATTAGTAGGTCAAATATTGATCGCAGTAATATTTTATTTTGTGTTTAAACAATCTGATTTTTCGACAGTTGTTTCTATTCCAGGAACAGACTTTAGTTTTGATTTTGGATTTTTCTACATATTCCTTATTATTTTTTGGTTGGTAGGATTTTCAAATGCAGTTAACTTAACAGATGGTTTAGATGGATTGGTTTCTGGAACAGGTGCGATTGCT
This sequence comes from Bacillus sp. FJAT-45066, assembly GCF_002335755.1. Classification (NCBI taxonomy): domain Bacteria; kingdom Bacillati; phylum Bacillota; class Bacilli; order Caryophanales; family Bacillaceae; genus Bacillus; species Bacillus sp. FJAT-45066. Next base: position 1,592,116 of record NZ_NISQ01000001.1, on the reverse strand, counting down.
TTTGGAGCTTTTGCAGTTATTGCATGGAGTCAATCTCAATATGAAGTTTCATTGTTTTCTGTTGCAGTTGCAGGTGCATTATTGGGCTTCTTAGTTTTTAATGCTCATCCTGCAAAAGTGTTTATGGGCGATACTGGGTCACTTGCTCTTGGTGGTGCCATTGCAACAGTCGCGATTTTATTAAAGTTAGAAATATTATTGATTATAATTGGTGGTGTTTTTGTTATCGAAACACTCTCAGTTATAATTCAAGTTATATCTTTTAAAAGTACTGGAAGAAGAGTATTCAAGATGAGTCCATTGCATCACCATTATGAATTAGTCGGTTGGTCTGAATGGAGAGTTGTAGTAACATTCTGGTCAGTAGGTTTATTGTTTGCTATTCTAGGAATTTATTTAGAGGTGTGGATGTAAGTTGAAATCTATAAAAAAATATGAAAATAAAAATATTCTAGTTCTAGGTTTAGCTAAAAGTGGTACTTCAACGGCAAAACTTTTACATGAATTAAAAGCGAAAGTAATTGTAAATGATATGAAGCCTTTTGAAGAAAATGAATATGCTCAACAGTTAAGCGAGTTAGGAATGAAGGTTGTTTGTGGTGAACATCCGCTTAGTCTTTTTGACAACAACATTGATTATGTGTTTAAAAACCCTGGTATTCCATATTCCAATCTAATCGTAGAGGAAGCAAAGAAGCGTGGCATTCCTGTATTAACAGAAGTGGAGTTAGCTTATGAAATCTCTGAAGCTCCGTTTATAGGAATTACAGGATCGAATGGAAAAACTACAACAACAACATTGATTTTTAACATGCTACAAAATGATGATAAAAAGCCTTTAATTGCAGGGAATATCGGTGAAGTTGCGGTAGAAGTAGCTCAACGGGCAGTGAAAGATAATGTGATGGTAACAGAACTATCTTCCTTTCAATTAATGGGGATTAACACATTTAAACCGAAAGTATCAGTCCTATTAAATATTTTTGAAGCACACTTAGATTACCATGGTACAAAAGAAGAATATGTAAATGCAAAAGCTATGTTGTTGAAAAATCAAACGACTAGTGAATATTGCGTCTATAATGCAGATGATCCTATTGTAATCTCGATGATAGAAGATTCAAATGCTACAAAAGTTCCTTTTTCAACGAAGCGAAAAGTTGAAGATGGAACATATATTGAAGACAGTGCAGTATGGTTCAAAGGTGAAAAAATTATCGATATAAATGATATAGTTTTACCAGGTAAACATAACTTAGAAAATATTTTGGCATCCATTGCTGCGTGCAAACTGTTTCATGTTGAAAACAAAGCAATCGTAAATATACTTACAACATTTACAGGAGTTAAGCATAGATTACAATTTGTAGATACGATCAACGGAAGAAGATTTTATAATGATTCGAAAGCTACCAATATATTATCTACAGAAGCAGCGATTAATGCATTTGATCAAAATGTTATACTTTTGGCAGGTGGTCTTGACCGCGGAAATGAATTTCATGAACTTATTCCTTCACTAGGAAGAGTAAAATCCATGGTAGTTTTTGGTCAGACGGCAGGTAAGTTAGAACAAACGGCGAAAGAAGCAGGAATAAATAGCGTGATACGTGTCGATAATGTTGAAAAAGCCGTTACGGCTGCTTATGAAATGTCGGAAAGTGGTGATGTCATCTTGCTTTCACCAGCATGTGCTAGTTGGGATCAATATAAAACATTTGAACAACGTGGAGACATTTTTATAAACGCCGTGCATATGCTTAAATAAGGGCTTGGCCACGGATAAGGAGGCTATGTTCAACCAGTTTTGTCTAATTGTAGTCAAACAGTAGAACATAGTCTCTTTTTTCCTGAAGAGATTACTTCTCAAATGTAAACCTTGCCTTAATTTTAGTGCAGAGGTGTTTCGAATTGTCAACAAAGCGCTCTACTCCCGATATTATATTAATATTCACAACATTGACTCTATTAGCAGTAGGACTAATAATGGTATATAGTGCTAGTGCAGTCTGGGCGGACTATAAGTTTAATGATACGTTTTTCTTTGCCAAAAGGCAGTTGCTCTTTGCTGTCATTGGAGTAATTGCGATGTTTTTTATTATGAATGTTGATTATTGGACATGGCGTACTTGGGCAAAGGTAATCATTATCGTTTGTTTTGTACTATTAGTATTGGTGCTTATACCTGGAATTGGTATATGGAGAAATGGTTCTCGTAGTTGGATAGGTGTAGGTGCTTTTTCTATTCAGCCTTCTGAATTTATGAAAATAGCAATGATCTTTTTCTTAGCTAAATACTTGAGTGAAAATCAGAAAAAAATTACTTCGTTTAAAAAGGGATTACTTCCTAGCTTATCGTTAGTTTTTTTAGCTTTTGGAATGATTATGTTACAACCTGATTTAGGAACAGGTACGGTTATGGTAGGAACTTGTATTGTTATGATTTTTGTTGCTGGAGCGAGGATTAGTCATTTTGTTGGTTTAGGATTACTTGGCTTAGGTGGTTTTGTTGCGCTAGTTTTATCTGCTCCATATCGAATCAAGAGAATCACTTCCTTTTTAGACCCATGGGAAGACCCACTTGGAAGTGGATTTCAAATTATACAGTCTCTATATGCAATTGGGCCAGGAGGATTATTTGGATTAGGGCTAGGACAAAGCAGACAGAAATTCTTTTACTTGCCAGAACCTCAAACAGATTTTATTTTCGCTATCCTTTCAGAAGAACTTGGTTTTATAGGAGGTTCGTTCGTAGTATTACTCTTTGCACTTTTACTTTGGAGAGGAGTTCGAATTGCTCTAGGAGCTCCAGATTTATATGGTAGCTTTTTGGCAATTGGAATAATATCTATGATAGCGATTCAAGTTTTTATTAATATCGGAGTTGTTACAGGATTAATGCCTGTTACAGGAATAACGTTACCGTTTTTAAGTTACGGTGGTTCATCGTTGACACTAATGTTGGTGGCAGTAGGTGTATTATTAAATGTGAGTAGGTATTCAAGATATTGATTTAATAACAATACCAGCAACTTAACAATGAAGAGTGTTCTTCACTGTTAAGTGTTGCTGGTATTTTTTGTGGGATATTATTTTTTTAAGATAACAAATACATGTACATCTTATTACAATTTCAGTGTGGATATTGCGTAATTATTAAGTTACATATACTATAAGTAAAGGAGTAGTTTACCAATAAATATAGAAGCAACTTTTTAAACAAATGTGTTTCAAAAATAATGAAATAGGGTACTATTTTTAAGATTATAATTACATAATTGAATAGGCGAATCACCATATAAACATTGTTTCGCATATAATATTAATAAAAAACAATATCGTGTAAATATAGTTTTGTTTTGGGAGGTAAATATGGATAAAATCGCAAAGGAATTATTAGACAGTGAAGTAGGGAAAGTACTTCAAAACGAACCGCTAGCTAATCATACAACGATGAAAATTGGTGGTCCAGCAGACTTATTAGTAGAACCGACAAGTATGGATAAGTTACAAGAACTAATGAACATAATAAACAAATATAATTTAAAATGGACGGTTATTGGTAGGGGTTCTAACTTATTAGTTTCTGATAAAGGAATAGAAGGAATAGTTATTAAGTTAGGAGCAGGACTAGACCATATGGAACTTGATGGTGAAAAGTTAACAGTAGGAGGAGGCTTTTCATTAATTAAGTTAGTAACGTTAATTAGTAAACAAGGTCTTTCCGGTTTAGAATTTGCAGGAGGAATCCCTGGATCTGTCGGTGGTGCAGTTTTTATGAATGCCGGTGCACATGGATCAGACATTTCAAATGTGTTAATAAAGGCGAGAGTCTTATTCGAAGATGGGAAAATGGAATGGTTATCAAAAGATGACTTCCAATTTTCTTACAGAACTTCTATTTTACAAAAAGAAAGACCAGGAATTGTTTTGGAAGCGATTTTTCAATTATCACAAGGTGAGAGAGAAAAAGTAGTCGCTCAACTTCAAAAAAATAAAGATTATCGTAGAGACACACAACCGTGGAGTCACCCTTGTGCAGGGAGTATATTTAGAAATCCACTACCTAACTATGCAGGTCAATTAATAGAAGAATCAGGTTTGAAAGGTTTCTCTGTAGGTGGAGCGAAAATTTCAGAAATGCATGGAAACTTTATCGTGAATGCTAATAATGCAAAAGCACAAGATGTATTAGATTTAATACAACATGTTAAAGATACAATTAAAGAAAAATATGATATCACGATGGAAACGGAAGTAGAAATAATAGGAAGAAAATAGGTTATAAAATCACATTTTTCACTACTTATATGTTATAATTAACTGAATTTATTTGTTGAAAACGGCATAAATTTTTTATGTGCCGTTTCTTCCATTTATAACATTAAAGGGTGAATAGTAATAAATGACGAAAAATAAAGTGGTTACATTAGAAGACAGAATTCCGAAGTTAAAAGAACAAAGAAAACAAAAAGCTAACCGCCGACTTATTATTTATTTATCTTTTTTCTTTATCCTTATTATTTTTATTATTTATTTTCAGTCTCCATTGAGTAAAGTATCTGCTATTCAGGTTATTGGAAATGAACGTGTGTCGGAAGAAGAAGTAATAGAGCTTAGTACGATTGATAATAGTACAAGCTATTGGAGAGTTAATGAAAAGGAAGTTAGTGTTGCGATAAAGAGTCACCCTGAGATTAAAGGTGTGATATTAAAGAAGAAATTACCTAACACCGTGGAGATTATTGTTGAGGAACATTTAAGAATCGCTTACATATTTGATGATGGAGATTATCGACCAGTACTCGATAATGGAAAAATATTAATCCCGCAACCTGATAGTACCATACCGCATGATGCACCTATTATGTTTTATTGGAAAAAACATGAATTATTAGTTTCTTTTATAGATGAATTATTAAAGTTACCTGAATCCGTTATTTACGCAATTTCGGAAATTCATCATACGCCTGTAGAAAACAACAACCATTTGCTTACGTTGTACATGAATGATGGATTTGAAGTAAGAGCGAACATACGTGATTTCTCAAATAAATTAAAATCTTACCCGTCGATAGTATCACAGCTTGATCCATCGCAAAAAGGTGTCATAAATTTGGAAGTTGGAGCATTTTTTAAGCCTTATGAAACAATTGGATCTGAAGATGAAGAAGATGGAGTTGAACTAGACGATGAAAGTGAAGGGTAAACATGTTGTACTATCTTTTGTCTGTTTAGTGCTCGGTTTTATGGTCTCATTTTCTTACCAGCTAACAAAAGCTGAAGAAAAAAACATATCCGATAGACAATGGCAAAGAGATAATAATATTAGAAATACATTATTACAAACAGAGGAAAGAAATAGGCAACTTCAGCAAGAACTGTTTGAAAAACAAGACAAGCTTAGACGTTTTGAAGAAGAAATTGCCACAGGGGAACAAGTGCTATTCAACTTAGTTGAGGATGTTGAAAAATTAAGGATGTTTACAGGCAAAGTGAAAGTAAAAGGGCCAGGAGTAGAAGTTGCTCTTGCTGATGCGTCCTATGTTCCGTCTGAAGAAAATATTAATAATTATATTGTTCATGAAAGTCATGTTTTTAGAGTGTTAAACGAACTGCTAATTTCTGGAGCGGATGCAGTAAGTATAAATGGACAAAGAGTAACGAAAAACTCATATATTGTATGTAACGGTCCGGTGATAACGATTGATGGAAATCAATATCCTGCTCCTTTTGTTATTAGTGCAATTGGAGACCCAGATGTTCTTATACCAGCTTTAAATATAGTTGGAGGAGTAAAAGACCAACTTTTATATGATAATATTAACGTCAAAATCTCGAAAAAAGATGAAATTGTTTTAGATCCAGTTATGCGAAAAGGGTAAGGTGTATTTTATTGGCAAGTCAAAAATTTAGCTTTTCCATTATAACGATTATTATTGGTTTTATGATAGCTGTACAATTTCAATCTGTAAAAGAGCCAGTCGTAAGAGATACTCGTGATACTTGGCAATTACGGAGTGACTTGAAAAAGGAACAAGAAATTCAATCGCAAATTATTACAGAGATTAGAAAATATGAAGAACAAATTCGTTTATATGAAGAAGAGAAAAGTCAGAGTAAAGAGACAATCTTACGAAAAACGCTAGAAGAGTTAAAAAAAGAAGCTGGATTAACCATTCTAGGGGGTCCAGGAATTAAAATGACGATAAATCTACTTTTTGATGATGAAACATATGGGTTTATTGATGATAATGTTTCTGCTGAGCTTTTAAGAAGGTTTATTAACGAATTAAACTCATACGATGTGGAAGAAATTTCGATTGCTGGCCAAAGAATTGTTAATTCGACTGTACTTAGAGAAGTGAATGGTCGGACTAAAATTAATAATACATGGTTACCAAGTCCTCCATTCGATATTGTAGTTGTAACGGAAGACCCGTCAAGGTTATACAATAGGTTACAAGTTTCAAGAGCAATGGACGAATTTGCTATCGAGAATTTTCTCTTAGAAATATCCACCCCAATTAATTACGTTTCAGTTCCGGCTTATGAAGAGCAAATAAGATTGAAAAACTTAGAAACAGTAAAATTAGAAACGGAGGGGAATTAGTATGTGGCTCCCACTCCTAGCGTTAGTTGTTGGTGTTGTTTTAGGACTTTCCTCTGAGATAAAAATACCAGATGAATATTCTAATTATTTATCTATTGCAGTGCTTGCTGCTCTGGACACTTTGTTTGGTGGTATTAGAGCTCATCTGCAAAATAACTATGATGAAAAAGTATTTGTATCAGGTTTTTTCTTTAATATTATTTTAGCAGCAAGTTTAGCTTTTCTTGGTGTACATCTTGGTGTAGACTTATATTTAGCAGCAGTTTTTGCATTTGGAGTAAGGTTGTTCCAAAATATCGCTGTTATTAGGCGTATAATTATATCTAAATGGAATTTATCAAAAGAAAATTGAGAATTAAGTAAAATTTATAAAGGGAATTATTAATAGGTGTTGAATACATTCTAGTATAATATTTTTTTAGTTTGAGTTGTTGTTCCATAGAATTTTTTTTAGTCGTTTGAAGGAGGTGCCACAGAATGAACAGCAATGCTATTTACGTAAGTTTGGACATCGGTACATCTAGTGTGAAAGTGATCATTTCAGAAATGTTAAATGACTCACTAAACATAATTGGAGTCGGTAATGTTAAATCAACTGGTATTAGAAAAGGTTCTATAGTAGATATAGATGAGACAGTTCATTCCATTAAAAAAGCTGTAGAACAGGCAGAAAGAATGATAGGTATGCCTGTAAAAAGAGTGGTTGTCGGAGTAACTGGTAATCATGTTCAGCTACAACGTTGTCACGGTGTTGTAGCAGTATCAAGTGAAAATCGAGAAATTAGTAATGAAGATGTTTCACGAGTTATTGAAGCCGCACAAGTTTTTTCTGTACCACCTGAAAGAGAAATTATTGATTGTATACCAAAACAATTTATAGTGGATGATTTAGATGAAATTAATGACCCAAGAGGAATGATTGGTGTTCGACTTGAAATGGAAGGAACACTTATCACAGGCTCCAAAACAGTGTTACATAATTTATTAAGATGTGTGGAGAGAGCCGGGCTTGAAATAACGGACATATGTTTACAACCTTTAGCCCTTGGTACCATTGCTTTATCGAAGGATGAAAAAAACTTAGGTGTTTCGATAATCGATATAGGTGGAGGCTCGACTACTTTAGCTGTGTTTGAAAATGGAAACCTGACTTCTACAACAGTTATTCCAATTGGTGGAGATCACATCACTAAAGACTTATCTATTGGCCTCCGCACTTCTACGGAAGATGCTGAAAAGATAAAGTTAAAACATGGGCATGCCTATTATGACCTTGCATCTGAAGAAGAAGTTTTTAGCGTCCCTATTATCGGAAGCGATCAACATCAACAGTTTAACCAACTAGAAATCTCTGATATTATAGAAGCTAGAATGGAAGAGATTTTTGATATTGTACAAGAAGAGTTGAGAAGATTAGGAGTTAGAGAGTTGCCAGGTGGATTCGTTCTAACTGGTGGTGTTGCTACAATGCCAGGAGTTTTAGAACTAGCTCAAGTTATCTTGAAGAACAATGTGAGAAAAGCTGTCCCTGATTATATTGGGGTCCGTGAACCACAATATACAACGGCTGTTGGCTTAATTCAGTTTGCATATAAAAATGCAAAATTGCAGGGCAGAAAAATTGAAGCAATCCCTCCTACTGAACAAGTGGAAGCGAGAGCACCTCAAAAAAAGAAACAAAGCCAAATGCAACAACAAACAAAAGGTGAACAACAAAAAGCAGGTTCAAAAGTAAAGAAATTCTTTGGCCTCTTCTTTGAATAAACAAAAAACTTGCCACAACTTTTGGAAAATTAGGAGGATCAATCATGTTGGAGTTTGATACAAGTATCGATCAATTAGCTACCATAAAAGTAATCGGTGTAGGTGGAGGCGGAAATAACGCTGTAAACCGAATGATAGAGCATGGTGTACAAGGTGTAGAATTTATTGCTGTTAATACGGACGCACAAGCGCTTAACTTATCAAAAGCAGAAGTGAAAATGCAAATCGGTGGAAAATTGACAAGAGGATTAGGTGCAGGTGCTAACCCTGAAGTAGGTAAAAAAGCAGCAGAAGAAAGTAAAGAGCAATTAGAAGAAGTGTTAAAAGGGGCAGATATGGTTTTCGTCACTGCTGGAATGGGTGGAGGTACTGGTACTGGTGCCGCTCCGGTTATTGCACAAATTGCTCGTGACTTAGGTGCTTTAACAGTTGGTGTTGTTACGCGACCATTTTCATTTGAAGGAAAAAAGCGTTCTGGACAAGCAGCTGGTGGAATTCAAGCGATGAAAGAAGGCGTGGATACGCTAATTGTTATTCCTAATGACAGACTTCTAGAAATCGTAGATAAAAACACACCAATGCTAGAAGCATTCCGTGAAGCGGATAACGTTTTAAGACAAGGTGTACAAGGTATATCTGACTTAATTGCAACACCTGGATTAATCAACCTAGATTTTGCAGATGTTAAAACAATTATGTCGAATAAAGGTTCTGCATTAATGGGAATCGGTGTTGCTACTGGTGAAAATAGAGCAGCTGAAGCAGCTAAGAAGGCAGTTTCATCCCCACTACTTGAAACCTCTATTGATGGAGCTCAAGGTGTTCTTATGAACATTACAGGAGGAACAAACTTAAGTCTTTACGAAGTTCAAGAAGCTGCAGATATCGTTGCGTCAGCATCCGACCAAGAAGTAAATATGATTTTTGGTTCTGTTATTAATGATAACTTAAAAGAAGAAATCGTTGTAACAGTTATTGCAACTGGATTTAGTGAAAAAGAATTAAATAATGCAAAGCATGTTGCTCGACCAGTATTTGGGGCCCAGAAGCAACCTGTTCAAAAACGTGAAGTTCCAAGAGAAGAGCCTGTTCAAGAAACACGTCCTCCTCAACAAAGTCAAACTCAATACCAAACAGAAGATACACTTGATATCCCTGCATTCTTACGTAATAGAAACCGCAGAAGGTAATAAAATATAGATATGTTAAAGCTTAGTGTTGATAATTAAATACTAATACCTGTTGATTTTTGTGCAAGGCTGAGACTCTTCGAAAATGCATCCGCATTTTCTTACGAAGGATGTACCGCTCCGGAGCCTTCCTTGTCCTGCGGGAAAAGCGGGGAGCGGGAGACTCCACAGGCGCTTGCGCTGAGGAGTAGGTTTTTTCACGACAGTGAAAATAACCTTCCTTTTTACCGCCCGCTGAAAGCGAAGCCTTGCACGGAAATCAACAGCGAACTTTAACACAGCCAAAATTATTAAAAGCCAAAAAGGATGATTCAACTACTTAGTTGAATCATCCTTTTTTTATGTATAAAAAAGAATAGAATTAGTATTTTTCCTAAGGTTGACAAAATCCGTATAAAATCTCCAAAAAATGTTTTCTACTAACGTCAGAAACTGACAGACTTCCTAATAAGATGTACTATATACTAGTTTCAAATAGAAAAAATAAGACTATTCAAAATTAACTATACTATGTAAATGAGGGAATTTGTTGACATTATACTTAGATGTTATTTGGATACTGAACTTAGTATTTGATTTTTTACTATTAACGATTACTGGACTTGTATTAAAAAGAAAAAGTGCGACTTGGAGAAGGTGGACGGGTGCATTCATCGGATCATTAATTGTCGTTTTAATGTTTACTCCGTTAGAAAAGTTTGTAACTCATACGATAGTAAAATTATTATTTTCTGTTGCGATGGTTTATGTTAGTTTCGGATTTTTCCGTCTTCGTACTTTCATAGAAAACATTCTCGTTTTTTATATGATTACTTTCGGAGTAGGTGGCGGAATAATTGCAATGCATTTTTTCTTGCAAGTAGATAATTCCTTCATCAGAGAATCATTATTTCAAGCAACTTCAGGATTTGGTGACCCGATATCATGGATTTTTGTTATCATTGGCTTTCCATGTATTCTTTATTTATCTAAAAAGCAGTTTGCTAGTCTGCAAGATAGAAAATTTAAATATGAACAATTAGCAGACATTACAATTCATATAGGTGATGTTGAAATTACAACGAGAGGGTTAATAGATAGTGGAAATCAATTGCAAGACCCTATTACGAAAACACCAGTTATGATTTTGCAAACTAGTGCTTTTGTCCAAAAAATACCTGAGGAAGTTTTACTTGCACAAAAACAAATACAGAGTACACAAGGATGGCCAACTTTTTCAGATGAAAATACTTGGGCTCAAAGGATAAGAATAGTACCTTATCGAGCAGTAGGTAAAGAAACTACATTAATGCTAGCGATAAAAGCAGATAAAGCAATTATTGTTCATGGTAATGACCATTTTGAGTGTAACAAGTTTTTGATTGGTTTAACTGATACGGAGTTATCATCGGAAGGAGAGTACTACAGTATTATCCATCCGAAAATGATTACTGATGGCCAAGTGAAGTCGGCTTCTTGAAGTAACTACAATTTATATATATTCTATTATGATTTATTACAGAATAAAAAGGAGGAAAAGTGACTTGAAAAATCTTAAAATTAAATTTACATATTTGTGGTACAAATTATTAATAAAACTAAAGCTAAAAACAGACGAAGTTTTTTATATAGGAGGTAGTGAAGCTTTACCTCCACCATTATCAAAAGAAGAAGAAGCGCACTTACTTGTAAAACTTCCAAATGGTGATCAAGCTGCGAGATCTATCTTAATAGAACGCAACTTACGTCTTGTAGTATATATCGCAAGAAAATTTGAAAATACAGGAATTAATATAGAAGATTTAATCAGTATCGGAACAATTGGTCTTATTAAAGCAGTAAATACGTTTAACCCTGAAAAGAAAATTAAACTAGCAACATATGCCTCAAGATGTATTGAAAATGAAATTCTAATGTATTTAAGAAGAAATAATAAAATCCGTTCAGAAGTTTCGTTTGATGAACCGCTTAATATCGATTGGGATGGAAATGAATTATTGTTATCCGATGTTTTAGGTACAGAGGAAGATATAATTACAAAAGATTTAGAAGCAAACGTTGATCGTAAACTATTACTTAAAGCTCTAGACCAATTAAACGACCGTGAAAAACAAATCATGGAATTACGTTTTGGCTTAATTGGAGGAGAAGAAAAAACGCAAAAAGATGTGGCGGATATGCTTGGTATATCACAATCATATATTTCACGTTTAGAAAAAAGGATAATAAAACGACTTAGAAAAGAATTTAATAAAATGGTATAGAAAAAATATTTTTTTAACTAAAAACGTTAGTATATAAAGGTTTACAAAATATGTAAAAATGTTCCGAATTTTCGAAGTGCATAAATTTCCCTCTGAAGGAGATACTTAACTCTGAAGCAGCAACTCCTGTTAGGAGGGGAAAGAATGACACGTAATAAAGTTGAAATTTGCGGAGTAGACACATCTAAACTTCCTGTGTTAAAAAATGAAGAAATGCGAAAACTTTTTCGTGAAATGCAAGGCGGTGAAATATCAGCGAGAGAGAAGCTTGTAAATGGAAACTTACGGCTTGTTTTAAGTGTTATTCAACGTTTTAATAATCGCGGAGAGTTTGTAGATGATCTATTCCAAGTAGGTTGTATAGGTTTAATGAAGTCCATTGATAACTTTGATTTAGGGCAAAATGTGCGTTTTTCAACATATGCTGTCCCTATGATTATTGGTGAGATTAGACGCTATTTAAGAGATAATAATCCTATTCGGGTTTCAAGGTCTCTTCGTGATATTGCTTACAAAGCTTTGCAAGTAAGAGAGCGACTAATGAGCGAAACATCGAAAGAGCCTACAGCGGAGGAAATAGCAAAAGTACTAGAGGTACCACATGAAGAAATTGTTTTTGCATTAGATGCTATTCAAGATCCAGTATCTTTATTTGAGCCAATTTACAATGATGGTGGAGACCCTATTTTTGTAATGGACCAGTTAAGTGATGAGAAAAACAAAGATATTCAATGGATAGAAGAACTAGCACTAAAAGAAGGTATGAGAAGATTAAATGACAGAGAGAAGCTTATATTGAGAAAACGATTTTTCCAAGGAAAAACACAAATGGAAGTTGCTGAAGAAATTGGAATCTCCCAAGCTCAAGTGTCGCGTTTAGAAAAAGCAGCAATAAAGCAAATGAACAAAAATATTCAAAGTTAATCGCTGAGTAAGTTTCAAATTGTAAGAATACAATACGAAAACGAATAATTAAATTAAATTTCCTAATTGTAATACAAAATAAAAAGAACATATTATTATTGTTAACAAAAATGTTCGTTTTCATTAAACGAACCGTGTTTATGGAATTGAATCCGCACTAAAAAATAAAAACACCTTTCGGACAAGCGTCCGAAAGGTGTTTTTCATGTTTTAAAAATACATAGTTTTAAATAATTCTATGTTTTCTTTCATGAACATTCCTATCCTCGTCATATAATGAATTATTAGGGTGAGAATAGGAGGTAATCGTTATGGTAAAAATATCAGACTTTCAATTAAAAGATGTTGTTAGTGTTTCGGAAGGAAGAAAATTAGGTAACATAGGGGATATAGATATAAATTTAGCAACGGGAAAAATCGAAGCAATAATAATTACAGGTGGAGGAAAAATGTTAGGCTTCTTCGGTAAAGATGAAGAGGTTGTCATTCCTTGGAGAAATATTGTAAAGATTGGGTCCGATGTTATTCTAGTAAGGTATCAATCAAAAATAGAAACAAATTTTGAAGAAATGTAATAATTGAAGATAAAAACATGAATTTTGATGTCGAAATTATCATTAAAACTCTAATAAATAGAAAAAATATGGTACAATATGAAGTAATATGAAGCATGAAAAGTAGGTGTAAAAGTGACTGAACCATTTCAATTAATAAATGAGAGCTTTCTCACAATCTCAGAATGGCAAAACCAACAGCCTAATTTAACTGTAGGGTTTACAACTAAAAATGGTGGGGTTAGTCACGGCAATTTTTCTTCCTTGAATTTAGGTTTACACGTAAACGATGATGAACTGAGTGTACAGCAAAATAAAAAGTACTTAGCAAACCTTTTATCTTTATCTACTAACAAATGGGTAGGATGTAATCAAGTTCATGACAATAAGATCATGAAGGTAGAAAAGAAACATGCAGGTGCTGGTGTAATGGATGAAGAAACTTCTATTCAAAAAACGGATGGCATCTATACAAAAGAGAAAGACATTTTATTAACGTTATGTTTTGCTGACTGTGTTCCACTCTATTTCTGGACAGAAAATATGGTTGGATTAGCACACGCTGGATGGCAAGGCACTGTGAAACTAATTGGTCCAGAAATGATTAATAAGTTAGTGCGTGAGGAAGAAATAGACCCTAAAGAAGTGAAAGTTGCTATAGGTCCGTCTATTTCTTCTGAACACTATATTGTTGATGATAAAGTAATCAATGCAGTTACCCCATTAATACATAAAGAAGAAAAACATCTAGTTTATAAAGAAATTAGTGAAGGGCAATATTCATTGGATCTAAAGTTATTAAACAAACTTTTACTTCTAAAAGTTGGAGTAAAAGTAGAAAATATTTTAGTATCTAACTTTTGTACGAGTGAAAATAGTGACCTTTTCTTTTCTCATAGGAGAGATAAAGGAAAATCAGGAAGAATGATAAGTTTTATTGGAATGAAATAACGGTAAAGTAGGAGGCTTATGTCTTGTCGGTAAAACAGAACTTTGCTCATATTAAAGAGAATATTAAAAGAGCATCCATAAGCATTAGTCGTAATGCTGAAGAAATTCACATCATTGCTGTTACTAAGTATGTCTCTATTCAAAGGGCAAAAGAAGCAGTGGATGCTGGAGTACAACATTTAGGTGAAAACAGAGACGAAGGGTTTCTCCAAAAATGGGACGAGCTGAAAGACACTGTTTCCTGGCACTATATCGGTACGTTACAATCAAGAAAAGTGAAGAATGTTGTAGATAAGATAGATTACTTACATTCATTAGATAGAGTTAGCCTAGCCGAAGAAATTGAAAAGCGTGCCAACAAGGTAATTAATTGCTTTATCCAAGTGAACACTTCTGAAGAAAAAAGTAAGCATGGAATTCAACGTAGTGAAGTATTGCCTTTTATTAAACAACTCGAACAGTTTAAAAAGATTAAAGTAGTTGGGCTAATGACTATGGCTCCTTTTACGGATAATGAAGAAATAGTGCGGGATTGTTTTAGGGAACTTAGGAATCTACAGCAAAAAGTACAATCTTTACATCTAGAACATGCACCATGTAAGGAACTATCAATGGGAATGTCAAATGACTATATAATTGCAGTTGAAGAAGGCGCTACGTTTATTAGAATTGGTTCTGCACTTGTAGGTAACGAATAATAATTAGGAGGGTAGAAGAAAAATGAGTATTAGAACTAAAATAAAGAGCTTATTTGCATTAGAGGATGAATACGAATATAAAGAACAAGAGACTTTTGAAGAAGAAGTTGTTCAAGAACCTAAGAAAACTCGTTCCTCCTTTCATCAAACTCAACCAACAAAGAATACACAAAATGTTGTAAGTTTACAGAGTGTCCAAAAGTCTGCCAAACTAATATTAATGGAACCAAGAAGTTATTCTGAAGCACAAGAAGTAGCAGACCATTTGAAGAGCAGAAGAGCGGTTATTGTAAATTTACAACGTATTCAACCTAGTGAGGCAAGAAAGATTGTCGATTATTTAGGAGGAACGGTATACGCAATAGATGGCCGTCTTGAACCAATTGGAAAAGATATTATTATTTGTACTCCAGATAATGTTGATATTGCTGGATCTATCTCTGAATTTATGCAACATGAAGAAGACTATAATAGTAGTAAAAGGTGGTAGTTAACTTGGTATTTATATTGAATTTAATCCTACAACTAGTTGGAATATATACCATATTGTTAGTAATATATGTTTTAATGTCATGGTTTCCTAATGCAAGGGAATCTTCTATTGGGCGTATGATAGGAAAAGTTTGCGAGCCTTATTTAGATATGTTTCGAAAAATCATACCGCCACTTGGTATGATTGATATCTCGCCTATTGTTGCAATTTTGGCTTTACGTTTTGCATCAGATGGTTTACTTTATTTATTTAGAATCCTAGGCCTTTATCCTTAAAAATGTCCATATATCAGCATTTCAGGAAAGAGGAACATGAATTTATTGATAAGATAGTTAGTTGGAAAGAATATGTACAACGTGTATATACTTCTAAACTTACAGATTTCTTAGATCCAAGAGAACAAGAAATATTATCATCCATCATTGGTCAAAACGGCGAAGTGCAATTTATTTTAAACGGCGGGCATCCTAATGCTGAAAGAAAGAGAGCTTTTATTTTTCCACATTATATTGTTCCAAACGAAGAAGATTTTCAACTGAAAGCATTTGAAATTCAATATGCTCAAAAATTTGTAAAGATTGACCATAGACATGTTTTAGGAGCATTAATGAACATTGGTTTGAAAAGAAGTAAATATGGTGATATTTCCATAGCTGGAAAAGATGTTTTTATTGTTGTATCCACTGAAATAGCTGACTTTGTAAAAATGGAGTTAAATGAAGTAGGTAAAGCAACTGTTACCCTTAAAGATATTCCTACTAAGCAAGTAAAGCTGGATGTGGAGAAATGGGAAGAGGCTAGTACAACTGCTTCTTCTTTGCGAATTGATACGATCATCGCATCCGTATATAATATCTCTCGTCAAAAGGCTCAAATACTTATCGAAGGTCAAAAAGTAAAAGTGAATTGGAAGTTAATCGACCAAACATCTTTTGATTGTGAAGAAGGAGATGTTATATCTGTTAGAGGATTTGGTCGTAGTAAGCTTGTTTCTGTAGATGGTAAAACTAAAAAAGATAAATATCGAATTATTGTAGGAAAACAAAAATAATCGCAAAATAAGCAGGATTTATAATTTTTTTGTCGAAAATACTTATAACATCAGTAATGAGATCTTATTGGAGGTGGCCTAGATGCCGTTAACACCACTTGATATTCACAATAAAGAATTTAGTAAAGGATTTCGCGGATACGACGAAGACGAAGTGAATGAATTTCTAGATCAAGTAATCAAAGATTACGAAATGGTCATCCGTGAGAAGAAAGAATTAGAGGAAAAATCAAAAGACCTTAACGAACGCCTTTCTCATTTTAGTTCAATAGAGCAAACGCTTAATAAATCTATTTTAGTTGCACAAGAAACAGCTGAAGATGTGAAAAGGAATGCTCAAAAAGAAGCAAAACTTATCATTAAAGAAGCAGAGAAGAATGCAGACCGCATTATAAATGAATCATTAATCAAATCAAGAAAAATACAAGTTGAAATTGAAGAGTTGAAAAAAACGTCAAAAGTTTTCCGCAATCGTTTTAAAATGTTAATTGAAGCTCAATTAGATATGATTAGCAGTGACGATTGGGAGCATTTAATGGAGTATGAAAACAAAGAAGAAAAAACGGAAGAAAATCGAGTATAACCTTGATATCTTTTCTTGTTTTTTGTATAATACGTACACAATAACTGTTTAACTTTAATATTATATTAAAACGTTGATAGGGACAGTAATTTCTACATATTGTTTATTTAAGCGAGTCGAGGGTGGTGAAAGCTCGACAAAACAAGTGGAAATGAATATCACCCTAGAGTGCCAAGCTGAAATAACAGTAAGCTTCGCCGGTTTATTCACGTTACGAATACTAAGTGGGTAAAGATTTTTTAACCTTTACCAAACTAGGGTGGTACCACGGGAGTTCTCTCGTCCCTTTTAGGGATGAGAGAACTCTTTTTATTTATTTTTATCTTGATACAAGATTAATTATTTTATTTTTCTTGGGAATGCACATAATGCACCATGAAGTATAATTAGTTTAGCATTCTAAATACTAACCTAACCTAAGTTGTTGTTAGCACGAGTTGCGAGACGCCTGCGGGAGTGTGTGTCAAGGGAGACCCCGCAGGCGTAAGCGCCGAGGAGTAGGTTTTTTCACGATAGTGAAAATAACCTTCCTTTTTACCACCCGCGGAAAGCGAGCAAATCGTGTAACAACAACAATTAGTATCCAACGAATAACTTTTCATGGTAGCAATAGAAAATGGAGGAATTATCATGGAGTACAAAGACACATTACTTATGCCAAAAACAGATTTCCCAATGAGAGGAAACCTACCTAATAGAGAACCTCAAATGCAAGAAAAATGGTCCGAAATGGACATCTATAAAAAAGTACAAGAAAGAACAAAAGGCAGACCTTTCTTCATCCTACACGACGGACCACCATACGCAAATGGTGACATCCACATGGGTCACGCATTAAATAAAGTTTTAAAGGACTTCATCGTTCGTTATAAATCAATGAGTGGTTATCACTCTCCGTATGTGCCTGGTTGGGATACACATGGTTTACCAATCGAAACAGCATTAACGAAGAATAAAAAAGTAAACAGAAAAGAAATGTCAGTAGCTGAATTCCGTAAACTTTGTGAAGAATATGCATATGATCAAGTCGATAGGCAACGTGATCAGTTCATGCGTTTAGGAGTAACTGGTGATTGGTTCAACCCATACATCACATTAAAACCAGAATATGAAGCGCAACAAATTAAAGTATTTGGTGATATGGCAAGAAACGGTTTAATCTATAAAGGCTTAAAGCCTGTATATTGGTCTCCATCAAGTGAGTCAGCACTTGCTGAAGCGGAGATTGAATACCAAGATAAACGATCTGCTTCCATTTATGTTGCCTTCTCAGTAGTCGATGGCAAAGGCGTTTTAGAAGGAGACGAAAGTTTCATTATCTGGACAACAACTCCATGGACAATTCCTGCTAACTTAGGTATTTCTGTACACCCTGAATTAGATTACAGCATTGTAAAAGTAGAAGATAAGAAGTTTGTTATTGCAACTGAACTATTAGAAGCAGTAACTAAAGAACTTGAATGGGAAACTGCAGAAGTAGTGAAGACAGTAAAAGGAAAAGAATTAGAGCATGTTCTTGCTAAACATCCATTATACGATCGCACTTCACTTGTTATGTTAGGTGAACACGTTACAACTGACGCTGGTACTGGGTGTGTCCATACTGCACCAGGACATGGAGAAGATGACTTTGTAGTTGGTCAAAAATACGGCTTAGACGTTTTGTGTCCAGTTGATAGTCGTGGATATATGACAAATGAAGCAGCTGGATTTGAGGGGCTTTTCTATGATGAGGCAAACAAACCAATTACTGAAAAACTAACAGAAGTTGGTGCCCTGCTAAAACTAAGTTTTATCACACACTCTTACCCACACGACTGGAGAACGAAAAAACCTACAATTTTCCGTGCAACAGCTCAATGGTTTGCTTCCATTGATAAAATCCGTGACCAATTACTAGAAGCGGTTGCAGAAACAAAATGGGTTCCAGCATGGGGTGAAACACGTCTGCACAATATGGTTCGTGACCGTGGAGATTGGTGTATTTCTCGTCAACGTGCATGGGGTGTTCCAATTCCAGTATTTTATGCGGAAAATGGGGAAGCAATTATTACGGATGAAACGATTAACCATGTTTCAGCACTATTTAGAGAGCACGGTTCAAATATATGGTTTGAAAAAGAAGCGAAAGACTTATTACCTGAAGGATTTACTCATCTAGGAAGTCCAAACGGTCACTTCTCTAAAGAAACAGATATTATGGATGTTTGGTTTGACTCTGGATCTTCCCATCAATCTGTATTAGAAGAAAGATATGACCTACAACGTCCAGCCGATCTTTATTTAGAAGGTTCTGACCAATATCGTGGTTGGTTTAACTCTTCTTTAACAACTGGTGTGGCAGTAACTGGAAAAGCTCCTTATAAAGGAATTTTAAGCCACGGTTTTGCACTAGATGGACAAGGAAGAAAAATGAGTAAATCATTAGGAAATGTAGTACTTCCATCAAAAGTCATGAACCAACTAGGTGCTGATATTTTACGTTTATGGGTAGCTTCCGTTGACTATCAAGCGGATGTAAGAGTTTCCGATGATATTTTAAAACAAGTTGCTGAAGTTTATCGTAAAATAAGAAACACATTCCGTTTCTTATTAGGAAATCTTGCGGACTTTGATCCAAATCAGCATGCTGTTAATGTAGAAAACCTAAGAGATGTAGATAAATATATGTTAGTGAAATTAAATAATTTAATGTCAAAAGTGAAAAAGGGTTATGATGAGTATGAGTTTGCAACAATCTATCATGCTGTACACAACTTCTGTGCAATTGAATTAAGTTCATTCTATTTAGACTTTGCGAAAGATATTTTATATATTGAAGCAACGGATAATAGTGAAAGACGTGCCATTCAAACAGTGTTATATGAAACATTATTAGCATTAACAAAATTAGTAGCACCTATTTTGCCTCACACGGCAGATGAAGTGTGGTCTCACATTTCATTTGTACAAGAGGAAAGTGTTCAACTAGTAGATATGCCTGAAGCTTTATCTATTTCCAATTCCGATGAAATTGAAAAGAAATGGGATGCATTTATGGAGTTACGTGATGATGTATTAAAAGCATTAGAAGTTGCTCGTAACGAAAAAGTTATTGGAAAATCATTAACGGCGCACGTTACTTTGTATCCAAATGTATCAACAAAAGAGCTACTAGATTCAATTGAAGAAAATGTTCAACAATTATTTATCGTTTCCGGACTGACAGTTGAAACTTCGAAAGAAACTGCACCTGAAAATGCACACGTATTTGAGAACGTAGCCATTACGATTGAAAATGCAAAAGGCGAAACTTGTGAACGTTGCTGGGTTGTAACACCGACAGTTGGAGAAGATACAGATCACCCAACGCTTTGCCCACGTTGTGCATCTGTTGTGAAAAATAACTATACGACAAATTAACATATGAAAAGGGTGCTCGAAAAGGGTTGATTACCTTTATTCGGGCACTCTTTTTAAATGGATAATAATAAATTGTACGTTAGGATTTCATTTTGCTATAATGAAAGGTAGGAAATTTTCGAATCGTGGAGGAATTGTTGTGAGATACTATCTTATCGCACTTATTGTTATCTTATTAGACCAAGTCACAAAATGGCTAGTAGTACAGTATATGGAAATTGGTCAACATATTAAGATCATAGATAACTTCTTATATCTATCATCCCACCGAAATGCTGGAGCAGCGTGGGGAATTTTAGAAGGACAAATGTGGTTCTTTTACATCATTACAGTAGCAGTAGTTATTGGATTAATAATTTATATGCAAAAATTACCGTCAGACCAAAATTGGATGAAGTTAGCCTTAGCGTTAATGTTAGGTGGAGCAATAGGAAACTTTATTGATCGCTTATTCCGTAAAGAGGTTGTAGACTTTGTTAATACGTATATTTTCACTTACGACTTTCCTATTTTTAACGTTGCAGATTCTGCATTAGTTGTAGGAGTAGGTATCATATTAGTATTAACGATATTAGAAGGTAAAAAGGAAAAGGAGCAAATTAATTAATGAATGAAACTTTACAACATCATGTAGAAGAAATAGAAAAAGGGGACCGTATTGATAAAGTTATTTCTTCCCTTAATGAAGAATGGTCAAGAAATCAAGTTCAACAATGGATTAAAGATGGAAATGTATTAGTAAATGAACAAAAAACAAAACCTAACTACAAATGTAGTATCGGTGATAAATTAACAATTATGATTCCAGAACCAGAAGAATTAAATGTTACTCCAGAAGAAATGAATTTAGATGTCTACTACGAAGATGCGGACGTTATTGTAGTAAACAAACCAAAAGGAATGGTTGTACATCCAGCTGTAGGACATGCAAGTGGAACATTAGTAAACGGCTTAATGGCACACTGTAAAGACCTTTCTGGAATTAATGGTGTCCTTCGTCCAGGTATTGTGCATCGAATCGATAAAGATACATCTGGTTTATTAATGGTAGCAAAAAATGATTTTGCGCATGAAAAGCTAGTAAATCAACTAGTAGCAAAAACAGTAACAAGAAAATATCAAGCAATCGTACACGGAGTAATTAAACATGATGTTGGTACAATTGATGCTCCAATTGGTCGTGATAAAAAAGAACGTCAAAGTATGTCAGTTACAGATGAAAATAGTAAGCATGCAGTAACACATTTCCGTGTTATAGAAAGATTTAATGATTTTACACATGTAGAATGCCGCTTAGAAACGGGTAGAACACACCAAATCCGCGTGCATATGAAATATATTGGTTATCCTCTAGTTGGTGATCCAAAATATGGCCCAAGGAAAACATTACCAATTGAAGGTCAAGCATTACACGCTGGCGTATTAGGATTTGTGCACCCAAGGACAGAAGAATATTTAGAATTCTCAGCACCAATTCCAACAGAATTCGAAGAACTATTAAAATCGTTAAAAAGTGATTGACAGCTCGACATTATTCTGCGATAATCATTTTAACAAGATAGACCTTTAACAGGCAGTCCCGTGAGGCTGAGAAGGTAACGGATACAGTAGGAGAAATTGTAGGGATAAATGTATCTCTATGTTTCCTCATACTACCTAAACCTCTCATCCATATAGGGTGAGAGGTTTTTTCGTTACGTAAAACGAAAAAAGAGGTGAATAAAATGACGCAAAAAGCAATTGTACTAGACGAGCAAGCAATAAGAAGAGCATTAACAAGAATCGCACACGAAATAATTGAGAAAAATAAAGGAGTAGAAAACACAGTACTTGTAGGTATCAAAACTAGAGGAATCTACATCGCAAAGAGACTTGCGGAAAGAATTCATCAGATAGAAAATAAAGAAATCGCAGTAGGCGAAATCGATATAACTCTTTACCGAGACGACTTAACTACTAAAACAAGTGACAATGAACCGTTAGTAAAAGGCTCAAACTTGCCTGTAGACATAACAAACAAAAAAGTAATCTTAGTAGACGATGTGCTATTTACTGGTAGAACTGTTCGAGCAGGTTTAGATGCTTTAATGGATAACGGAAGACCATCTCAAATTCAACTAGCAGTATTAGTGGATAGAGGTCATCGTGAACTACCAATACGAGCTGATTATGTAGGAAAAAACATTCCAACTGCTAGCTCTGAAAAAATTGTCGTAGAACTCTCTGAAGTGGATGTATTAGATCAAGTTAGTATACATGAAAAAGAATAAGACCCTTTAATGAAGTCCAGAGAGGCTTGCAAAGGGGGAACAAGGAGCATACGTATGTATACGTCTACCTCCTTATGACCTCTTTGCGAAATTCGTAAAGAGTTTTTTTATGCAAATTATAGGAGGAACACATATGAATGAAAAACCAGTATTAGACGTACATGAAAGACCAGCATTGCCAACCTGGGTAATGTTAAGTTTACAACATTTATTTGCCATGTTTGGGGCAACTATTTTAGTACCAATGATTGTGGGACTTAGTCCTGCAGTAGCATTAGTATCAAGTGGTCTTGGTACTTTAGCATATCTACTAATAACTAGAGGACAAATTCCTGCTTACTTAGGGTCATCCTTTGCTTTCATTGCACCAATTTTAGCAGCAACAGCATTCGGTGGACCAGAAGCAGCCATGTTAGGAAGCTTTTTTGCAGGTATCGTATATGGCTTAGTAGCTTTACTAATAAAAAAACTTGGTCACGGTTGGATTATGAATGTGTTACCACCTGTAGTAGTAGGTCCAATCATTGTTGTAATCGGATTAGGATTATCTGGAGTAGCGATTAACAACTCTATGTATGTTAACCCAGGTGCAGAAGTGCTTGAATATAGTGGAGTACACTTTACAGTAGCGCTTCTAACGTTAGCATTAACAGTAGTTTGTGCAGTTTTCTTAAAAGGATTTTTCGGAGTAATTCCAATTTTAATAGGTGTAGTTGGTGGTTATACAATCGCTTACTTCTTTGGTCTAGTAGACTTTACTCCAATCCAAACAGCAGCTTGGCTACAAGCACCACAATTTTTAGTACCATTCGTAACGTACACACCAGACTTTAAATGGGCTATATTGTTGATTATGGTTCCAGTAGCAGTAGTAACAATTGCAGAACATATCGGAGATCAAATGGTATTAGGTAAAATTACAGGAAGAAACTTTGTAGAAAAACCAGGATTACACCGCTCAATTTTAGGAGACGGAGTTGCAACAATTATTGCTTCTTTCATCGGTGGACCCCCAAATACTACTTATGGCGAAAACATCGGTGTGTTAGCGATCACGAGAGTATTTAGTGTGTTCGTAGTAGGTGGAGCTGCAGTACTTGCTATACTGTTAGGGTTTGTTGGAAAGGTTGCGGCCTTTATTACAACGATTCCAACACCGGTAATGGGTGGAGTATCCATCCTACTTTTCGGAATAATCGCTTCAAGTGGATTCCGTGTACTAATTGATAATAAAGTAGACTTCGGAGTTAAAAGAAACTTAATCATTGCATCAGTAATCGGAGTAATCGGTGTAGGTGGAGCATTCATCCAAGTTGGTGAAAACATCAACATTCCTGCTATGGCATTAGCAGCTATCATTGGAGTAGTACTAAACCTAGTTTTACCTGGTAAAGATTCATATACACCAGAAGACGAAAAACAAAATAGTCAAGCAGGTTAAACCTTTTAAAGCTAGTCCAGAGAGACTAATAAGGGTGTGCAACTGCTAGTTTAATAGAGTTTATACGAAGGATATGCTAATACATGCTCCTTCCAATAAGCTTCTTTAAAACATGCTTTTAAACACCCTATTCAAGATGAATAGGGTGTTTTTTATAAGGATTCATTAGTAATACTACTTGATATATAAAACTTAGAGTGCAGCGGAAAGGAACAAACAAGTTATTGTATCTAAAAAAAGTATGAGAAAAGAGACTTAAAAAACAGGAGGGATGAACGTGAAGCATCTACGAACGATGAGTGACCTTACAGTCGATGAGATCTATGTATTAATTAAAGAAGCAATCCAATTCAAGAATGGCGAAACTTGGAATGTAGACGAACAAATTTTCGTATGCAACTTATTTCACGAGGCAAGTACAAGAACAAAAAGTAGCTTTGAAGTAGCCCAAAGAAGTTTAGGGATGGAAGTTATACCTTTTGAAGTATCTACATCAAGTGTACAAAAAGGCGAAACATTATACGACACCGTAAAAACACTTGAGATGATCGGAGTAAATGTATTCGTTATTCGCCATAGTGAAGAAAACTACTTTCATCAACTAGAAGGAATACAAGGAGCTATCATCAACGGTGGAGATGGTTGTGGAAATCATCCAACTCAATCATTACTTGATTTAATGACAATTTTTGAAGAATACGGAAAGTTTGAAGGCTTAAATATTACGATTTGCGGAGATATTTTACACAGTCGTGTTGCTAAGTCAAACGCGGAAATATTACAAAAGCTTGGCGCAAACGTTACATTTGTTGCACCAGAAAAATGGCAAGATCCAACTTATAACACAGAACAATATATATCAATAGATGAAGCAGTGAAAAATGCAGATGTCCTCATGTTGCTAAGAATTCAACATGAACGCCATACAGACCAAAATAATGAGGCAACAAATTATCATAAGGAATATGGGTTAACGATTGAAAGAGAATTAGTAATGAAAGAAGGAAGTATCATTATGCATCCTGCTCCAGTTAACAGGGGAGTTGAAATAGATAGCAGCTTAGTAGAATGTGAGCGTTCTAGAATTTTTGAACAAATGAGAAATGGAATGTTTATGAGAATGGCAGTTTTAAAAAGAGCGATGGAACAATAAGGGGGAAAAAACATGGCAATCTTAATTAAAAACGGCGCAATGGTAACAAACAATGGAGAATTGACAAAAGTAGATGTAAGAATAGAAGGCAACATTATTTCAGAAATAGGCATTAACTTACAGGTGAAGGAAGATAGTCAAGTAATAGACGCTATGAACAAACTAGTCGCTCCAGGTTTTATCGATGTACATGTTCATTTAAGAGAGCCGGGTGGAGAGAAAAAAGAAACAATTGAAACAGGAACATTGGCTGCTGCTCGTGGAGGTTTTACTACAATTGCTGCAATGCCAAACACTAGACCAACTCCTGATACGAAAGAACAATTAGAGTGGCTACATAAAAGGATAGAAGAAACGGCTCATGTCCGAGTTTTACCGTATGCTTCTATTACAACAAGACAGTTAGGGCAAGAACTTACGAATTTTGAAGAGTTAAAGAATGCAGGAGCATTTGCGTTTACAGATGATGGGGTAGGAGTACAAAGTGCTGCAATGATGCTTGAAGCGATGAAAAAAGCAGCAAAACTAAATATGGCAGTAGTAGCACATTGTGAAGAAAACACGTTAATAAACAAAGGTGCAGTTCACGAAGGTACTTTTTCTGAAAAATATAATTTAAACGGTATTCCATCCGTATGCGAATCTGTTCATATCGCAAGAGACGTATTATTAGCAGAAGCTGCCAACTGTCACTATCATGTTTGTCACATAAGTACAAAGGAGTCTGTTCGAGTAGTTAGGGATGCAAAAAGGGCTGGTATTCAAGTTACAGCGGAAGTTACACCACATCACCTTCTACTATGCGAGGATGACATCCCTGGTCTTGACACTAACTACAAAATGAACCCTCCTCTAAGGGGAAAAGAAGATAGAGATGCGTTAATTGAGGGGTTGTTAGATGGAACGATAGACTTCATCGCAACGGATCATGCACCACATACTGCAGAAGAAAAAGCGGAAAAGATAGAGTTAGCACCATTTGGAATTGTTGGATTAGAAACTGCATTTCCATTACTTTACACAAACTTTGTTCAAAAAGAAATTTTTACATTAAAACAGCTTATTGATTGGATAACGGTAAAACCTGCATCAACGTTCCGATTACCATATGGTTCAATAGAAGTTGGGAAATTTGCAGATATTACCATCTTGGATCTAAACCATAAGGAAAACATCGACACAGAAAATTTCTTATCAAAAGGAAAAAATACTCCGTTTGGAAACTGGAATTGCCAAGGATGGCCAGTTGTAACAATAGTAGATGGAAAAGTAGTGTGGGAGAAAGGGAGTGTTCTAGCGTGAATAGACAACTAGTATTAGAAGATGGAACTTTTTTCGTAGGAAAAGCATTCGGAAGTTTGGAAGACAGTATTGGTGAAGTAGTTTTTAATACAGGGATGACAGGTTATCAAGAAATATTGTCCGACCCATCGTATTGTGGTCAGATTGTAACACTGACTTATCCACTAGTAGGAAACTACGGAATAAACCGTGATGACTTTGAATCTATCCATCCTGCGATTAAAGGTTTTGTTGTAAAAGAAGTGTGTGATTACCCATCAAACTTCCGCAACCAGTGGACATTAGACGAGTTTTTTAAAGCAAAAAAAATACCAGGAATATCTGGGATTGATACAAGAAAATTAACTCGAATTATTCGCCAACATGGAACTTTAAAAGGTGCTTTTGTTTCGAGTAATGCGAATAGACAAGAGGTTATAGAAAAATTAAAGTCAATTCCATTACCTACTAACCAGGTGGAGCAAGTTTCTACAAAGACAGCATATCCTAGCCCAGGCCGAGGGTACCGAGTAGTACTAGTTGACTTTGGAATGAAGCACGGAATTTTAAGAGAATTAAATAAACGTGGTTGTGATGTAGTAGTTGTACCGTACAACATAACTGCGGAAGAAGTAATGCAATTAAGTCCAGATGGAATTATGCTTTCAAACGGACCTGGTGACCCAAAAGATGTACCGAAAGCGATTCAAATGATTAAAGAATTAATTGGTCAAGTGCCAATCTTCGGTATTTGCTTAGGGCATCAGTTATTTGCACTAGCATCTGGAGCAAACACAGAGAGACTAAAGTTCGGTCATCGCGGATCAAACCATCCTGTTAAAGATCTAAAATCAGGAAAAGTAGCAATAACTTCTCAAAACCATGGATATACAGTGGAAAAAGATTCGATAGAGAATACACGTTTAGAAGTGACCCATATCGCTTTAAATGACGATACAGTAGAAGGATTACGTCACAAAGATTATCCTGTGTTTACGGTACAATATCATCCAGAAGCAAGTCCTGGACCAGAAGATGCTAACTACTTATTCGATCAATTCATGGAATTAATTACTGAAACGAAGAAAGAAGGGGAACTTCTATGCCAAAACGTCTAGACATTCAAACAATCTTAGTAATTGGGTCAGGTCCAATTGTAATTGGGCAAGCAGCTGAGTTTGACTATGCTGGAACACAAGCATGTTTAGCCTTGAAAGAAGAAGGATATCGAGTGATTTTAGTTAACTCTAATCCAGCTACTATCATGACGGATACAGAGATTGCAGATAAAGTGTATATGGAACCTTTAACAGTTGATTTTTTAAGCAGAATTATCAGAAAAGAAAGACCAGATGCATTAGTTCCGACTTTAGGTGGCCAAACAGGCTTAAACTTAGCAGTAGAGTTAGCAGATTCAGGTGTTTTAGATGAGTGTAACGTGGAGATATTAGGTACAAAACTCTCCGCTATTAAAAAAGCCGAAGACAGAGAGCTTTTCCGTAATTTAATGAATGAATTAGGAGAACCGGTTCCTGAAAGTGAAATCATTCACTCTTTAGAGGAAGCACATGTGTTTGTTGAACAAGTTGGGTTACCAGTTATTGTTCGACCTGCTTACACATTAGGTGGAACGGGTGGAGGTATTTGTACAACAGAAGAGGAGCTTGTAGAAATTGTTACTAGCGGCATAAAGAATAGTCCTGTCAGTCAGTGCTTATTAGAAAAAAGTATAGCTGGGTTTAAAGAAATCGAATATGAAGTAATGCGAGACTCCAACGATAATGCAATCGTAGTTTGTAACATGGAAAACATTGATCCAGTTGGTATTCACACAGGTGACTCCATTGTTGTTGCACCAAGTCAAACATTAAGCGATCGAGAGTACCAGCTTTTACGTAATGTATCGTTGAAAATTATTCGCGCTTTAGGAATAGAAGGTGGTTGTAACGTCCAATTAGCGTTAGACCCTGATAGCTTTAACTATTATATTATCGAAGTTAATCCACGTGTAAGTCGCTCTTCAGCACTCGCATCAAAAGCAACAGGCTACCCTATTGCTAAATTAGCAGCGAAGATTGCAGTGGGACTTACTTTAGATGAAGTGAAAAACCCTGTGACAGGTAAAACGTATGCTTGCTTTGAGCCAGCACTTGATTATATCGTTACAAAAATCCCACGCTTCCCATTTGATAAGTTCGAATCAGCAAACCGTCGTTTAGGTACGCAAATGAAAGCAACAGGTGAAGTAATGGCAATTGGACGTACTTTTGAGGAGTCCATCTTAAAAGCAGTGCGCTCTTTAGAAGCTAATGTCTATCACTTGGACTTAGAAGGTGTATCAGATTTCACAGATGAAATGGTAGAAAAACGAATAAGAAAAGCTGGTGATGAGCGTTTATTCTATGTTGCAGAGGCAATGAGAAGAGGCGTGACTAATGAAACGATTCATGATTGGAGTAAAATAGATTTATTTTTCCTACAGAAAATAAAAAACATTTTAAACTTTGAAGTAGAAATAAAGGAAAATCCTTTTAACATAGCAACTTTATACGCAGCAAAACAAATGGGCTTTAGTGATATTGCAATCTCAAACTTATGGGATACAACAGAAAGAGATATTTATGAATTAAGAAAACAAGAAAACATCCAACCTGTTTATAAAATGGTAGATACGTGTGCAGCGGAGTTTGAATCTGAAACACCATACTTTTATGGGACATATGAAGAAGAAAATGAATCCATTGTTACGGAGAAAGAAAGTATTGTTGTATTAGGTTCAGGGCCAATTCGTATCGGCCAAGGAGTAGAATTTGACTATGCAACGGTGCACTCCGTATGGGCAATTAAAGAAGCGGGTTATGAAGCAATTATTATTAACAACAACCCAGAAACAGTGTCTACTGACTTTAGTATTTCCGATAAGCTATACTTCGAACCGCTAACAGTAGAAGACGTGATGAACATTATTGATCTTGAAAAACCCAAAGGTGTTGTTGTTCAGTTTGGTGGTCAAACAGCCATAAATCTTGCGAGCGAACTAGCCGCAAGAGGGGTAAAAATACTTGGAACTTCTCTTGAAGACTTAGATCGAGCAGAAAATAGAGATAAATTTGAACATACGATTACGACGCTTGGAATTCCACAACCTAAAGGTAAAACTGCCACTTCCATAGAAGAAGCTTTGTTAATTGCAGAAGATATCGGATATCCTGCACTAGTTAGACCTTCATACGTTCTAGGTGGAAGAGCAATGCAAATTGTATATAACACAGAAGATTTACTTTATTACATGAAGAGTGCTGTAAAAGTGAATCCAGAACACCCGGTATTAATTGATAAATACATGATTGGAAAAGAGATTGAAGTTGATGCCATTTCAGACGGTAAAGATGTATTTATTCCTGGAATCATGGAACATATAGAAAGAGCAGGAGTTCACTCTGGAGACTCCATAGCCGTGTATCCGCCACAAACATTATCTGATGAGATAAAAAATGAAATCATTGATTATACAATTAGACTTGCTAAAGGTTTAAACATTATCGGTCTATTAAACATTCAATTCATTATCTTTAAAGAAAAAGTATATGTAATCGAAGTTAATCCTAGGTCAAGTAGAACAGTACCGTTTTTAAGTAAAATTACAGACGTTCCAATGGCGAATATTGCAACTCGTGCCATTCTTGGAGAAAGCTTGGAAAGTCAAGGGTATTACACTGGTATACAGTCTGAAACGAAAGGTGTATTTGTAAAGGTTCCGGTTTTCTCCTTTGCAAAATTACGTAACGTGGACATTACGCTAGGCCCTGAAATGAAATCAACCGGTGAAGTAATGGGGAAAGACGTTACCCTCGAAAAAGCGTTATACAAAGGTTTAGTAGCTTCAGGAATGAATATTAAAACATATGGATCTGTATTGTTCACGGTAGCTGATAAAGACAAAGAAGAAGCATTAGTACTAGCGAAGCGATTCCATAAAATTGGTTATAAAATTTTAGGTACAGAAGGAACTGCTAGTCACTTCCAAGCAGCAAATATTCCTGTAACGGTTGTAAATAAAATTGGAGGAGAATCACCAAACTTAATAGACATTATTCGTAACGGTGAAGCGCAATTTGTTATTAATACATTAACAAAAGGAAAGCAACCAGCTAGAGATGGATTTAGAATTCGTCGTGAGTCAGTTGAGAATGGAATTCCATGTCTTACTTCATTAGATACTACAGACGCAATTTTACGAGTTTTAGAGTCAATGACATTCACAATTGATTCCATTGATACATTAGAAATTCCTAGCAAGAAGGTGGCTTTAACATGAAAAAAGCTTGGATGACGGTAGTTGGTCAAAAAAATATTGCAAAGAATATTTATGAAATGACTTTAGAAGGGGAACTTGTTTCTTTCATGAAACAACCTGGACAATTTGTTCATATTAAGGTCGGAGAAGGGATTGACCCTCTTCTCCGTCGTCCAATAAGCATTGCTAAGATAAATAAAGAGAATAGTAGATTTACGATAACGTATCGAGTAGAAGGTAAAGGAACAAAGGTCTTATCTAAGAAAGTAGTTGGGGATAGAGTAGACGTGTTAGGTCCACTTGGGAATGGATTTGATATCCATTCCATTCCAACTGGTGAAACAGCCCTTATTGTAGGTGGCGGCATTGGTGTACCACCACTATTAGAACTATCCAATCAGTTGAATACTCGTGGTGTCAAAACTATTCATGTTCTAGGATTTCAATCTGAAACTGATATTTTTTATGAACAAGAATTTCTTAACTTGGGAGAAACATATATAGCTACTGTCGATGGAACATTCGGTACGAAAGGGTTTGTGACTAATGTGTTGGAGGAGTTAAATCCAACGTTCCACACGCTACTATCTTGTGGTCCTACACCGATGTTAAAAGCATTAGAGATGAAATATGAAGATAGAAATGTATACTTGTCCCTTGAAGAACGAATGGGATGTGGTATTGGAGCGTGCTTTGCTTGTGTTTGTCACACACAGGAAGATCCAACTGGTTTCTCTTACAAAAAAGTATGTACGGATGGACCAGTATTTAAAGCAGGGGAGGTAGTTCTATGAATCGATTAAACATCCATTTACCAGGCTTGAACCTAAAAAATCCAATTATGCCTGCATCAGGTTGCTTTGGATTTGGTCGCGAGTATGCAAAATTATACGACTTAAGTAAACTTGGTGCGATTATGATTAAAGCTACGACAGAGTTACCGCGTTTTGGTAACCCAACTCCAAGAGTAGCAGAGACACCAGGTGGGATGTTAAATGCGATCGGACTTCAAAATCCTGGCTTACAAAAAGTAATGGAAGAAGAATTATCATTTTTAGAACAATTTGATGTTCCAATCATTGCGAATGTTGCTGGTTCCCAACTGGAAGATTATGTAGAAGTGGCTAAAACTATTTCAAAAGCTCGTAACGTACATGCATTAGAATTAAATATTTCTTGCCCGAACGTTAAAGAAGGTGGAATTGCTTTTGGTACTCAACCTGAAGTTGCTTATGCCGTAACAAAAGCAGTAAAGGAAGTTTCTGATGTTCCTGTTTACGTTAAACTTTCTCCTAACGTTACAAATATCGTGGAGATTGCAATGGCAATTGAGCGAGCAGGTGCAGATGGCTTAACGATGATTAACACATTACTAGGAATGAGACTAGACTTAAAGACAGGAAAGCCAATCTTAGCAAATGGAACTGGTGGATTATCCGGACCAGCGATAAAACCTGTAGCTATTCGAATGATTTACGAAGTAAGTCAAAAAGTAAACATTCCAATTATCGGTATGGGCGGAGTGGACTCGGTCGAAGATGTGTTGGAATTTTTCTATGCAGGTGCGAGTGCAGTGGCAATAGGAACAGCAAACTTTGTTGACCCATATATATGTCCTACTATCATTGAAGAACTACCTAACGCTCTTGACGAATTAGGAGTAAATCATATATCTGAATTAATCGGAAGGAGCTGGAAAACAGATGAACAAAGAACTTATAGTCGCGCTTGATTTCGCTTCCAAAGAAGAAGTAATGGAATTTCTAGAGTATTTCAAAGAAGAGAAGTTGTTTGTAAAAGTAGGAATGGAACTTTTTTATCAAGAAGGACCCACCATTATTAAAGATATTAAAGCGAAAGGTCATGCCATATTTTTAGATCTAAAACTACATGATATTCCTCACACTGTTTATAAAGCGATGAGAGGCATAGCTAAATTAGGTGTGGATTTAACAAATGTTCATGCTTCTGGTGGGAGCGACATGATGAAAGCAGCTCTTAAAGGGTTAGAAGAAGGATCTGTTAATGGAAAAAGGCCAGCTCTAATTGCTGTTACACAATTAACGAGTATGACAGAAGAACGTATGAAACAAGAACTATTAATTAATTCATCATTAGATGCTACAGTACTAGCCTATGCAAAAAATGCGAAAGAAAGCGGACTGGATGGAGTAGTCTGTTCCGCCAAAGAGGCTCCTCTTTTAGGAGAAGAACTAGGTGAAGGATTTTTGAAGGTTACACCTGGGATTAGATTAGCGGAAAACAATAATGACGATCAAGCAAGGGTTGTGACACCTATTCAAGCAAGTAAGCTTGGATCTACAGCAATAGTGGTTGGTAGAACGATTACGAAGGCAAATGACCCTAAAACTGCTTATGAAGAAGTATTAAGGCAATGGAGAGGGGTAGGAGTAAGATGAAAGAAATAGTGGCAGAACAATTATTGACGATCCGGGCAGTTTTCCTTCAACCAAATGATCCATTCACATGGTCATCTGGGATTAAATCACCAATATATTGTGATAACAGACTTACACTTTCCTACCCTGAAGTTCGTCAAACAATAGCTGACGGTTTAGCTCAACTTATAAAAGAGAATTACCATGATGTTGAAGTAATTGCTGGGACAGCTACTGCTGGTATACCACATGCAGCCTTTATCAGTGACCGTTTAAACATACCGATGTGCTACGTTAGAAGTAAAGCGAAAGAACACGGAAAAGGCAAACAAATTGAAGGTCTTGTACAACCTGGACAAAAAGTGGTCGTAGTAGAAGATCTAATATCTACTGGGGGAAGTGCAATCACTGCTGTAAAAGCGTTGAGAGAAGCTGGAGCTGAGGTACTAGGAGTGGTTTCGATTTTTACATACAACCTCCCAATAGGAAATGAAAACTTCCAGAAAAACGAAATAAAGTCTGTATCACTTTGTAATTTCGAAACACTTGTAAAAGTAGCAATTCAAAAAGGATATATTGAAGAAAGCGATAAAGAAAAATTAAACTTATGGGTACAAAATCCTTCTGATGAATCTTGGATAAATAATTAATTTTACAAAATGTTAAATATTTCTAATGGAATACGTTATACAATAAACTAAAAGTTAGCAATAGTCCTTGAGTTTATAAAACTAAGTAAGTTGATGATAGCACGAGGCGAGAGACTCCTCGAAAATGCTTCCGCATTTTCTTCGTGCGATGTAACACTCCGGAGCCTTCCTTGTTCTGCGGGAGAAGCGGATAAAGGGAGACCCCACAGGCGCCGTGCGCCGAGGAGGCTCCCGATACGCCGGCGGAAAGCGAGTGCCTCGTGCTATCATCAAAAGTTAGTACCTTTAAAACATGTAACCCATTTTTTCAATAAAGTAATTTTTTCACAAAAAGGCTGAAACATTCTTATGTCATTTTCGTCTTCTAGATTGGATATATTTAATATGTCGTAAATTATAATCGATGAAAAATAAGAATTGAGGTGATTCTTTATGTGGGAAATACCACTTTATTTAATAGTCCTGCCATTACTAACTATTTCATTTTCACTATTATGTGCAATCAAATATAGAAGATATTTTGTAGCACCTAGTATACTTTTTATTTCCTTTAACATTCCAACAATTATTATGCCTTTCATTACAAATGTAGGTTGGGCAGGTATTTTTGGCTGGGCAGTATTTTATACAGTCGTTTCATTATTAATTTCTTTAGTAATATGGAGCGTAAGAAAAACACAATATTCTCCTAATGTAGCTTAATATTTAAAGTGAAAAACCGCTCGTAATGAGAGAGCGGTTTTTTTGAATTATTTTTTCAGTCTAATAATTAATTCCTCATCAGGCGTTACATAAATGGTTTGTTGGTTGTCATATGTTACAAAACCTGGTTTTGATCCACTAGGTTTTTTTACATTTCTTATTTTTGTATAGTCTACAGGAACACTGCTTGATTGACGAGCTTTACTAAAGTAAGCGGCAATGGTTGCAGCCTCCATAATTGTTTTTTCACTAGGTTCTAAGTCTCGAATTACAACGTGTGAACCTGGAATATCTTTCGTATGAAACCATAGTTCATCACGGCGAGCAACCTTGTTTGTTAAATAGTCATTTTGTTTATTGTTTTTTCCTACTAAAATCTCCATACCATCGGTTGATTGATATTGTTCTAAAGTAGGCTTTTGAACTTTGTTCTTTTTGTTCCCCTTTTTTTGCTTTATCTTCAAGTACCCTTCTTCCATCAATTCTTCTCGGATTTCTTGAATGTCTTTTGGAGAGGAAGTTTCTAGTTGTTGACTTAATAATTCAAAGTAGTTTATCTCTTCTTTCGCTTTTTCTATTTGTACTATTACAATAGAAAGAGAGTTTTTTGCCTTTTGGTATTTTTGATAAAGTTTTTGTGCATTTTCAGAAGGAGTCAACCTTGGAGACAGCTCAATCGTAACAGTAGTTCCATTCTCATCATAATAATTAACTACTTCAACTTGTTTATCTCCACGTTTTACATTATGTAGATTCGCAGTAAGTAATTCACCTTGTCGTTGGTATTTATCTGCTTTTTTTGCATCCTCTAAAGTTTGTTCAAGCTTATTAATTTTTTTCTTGTTTTTTTGTATTTCATTTTGAACATATCGTTCAAGGTCATTTGCTTGTTGTTTAACTCTGTCTCTGGAGGCTTTACCAAAATAAAATCTGTCTAACAACTCACTTAATGAAGAAAATAATTTTGTTTCTCCTTTTAAATGCTTTAAATCTATTAAGTAAAATGTTTCTTTATCATCTTTTGTAATAATTTGAGGTGATATTTCCCCATTGTTGATGGAGCTCATTAACGAGATAAAACTTTTCGGTAAGGAATCTCGATTGGCAATACCTGCTCTATGAACTGCTTCTTTTGCGAGTAATGGCGAAATACCAGCAAACTGACTAACAAGTTGTTTGTCTAATTTACCTCCGAAAAAATCCAGTCTCTGTTGCACTAATTCTTCCGTCGCTTCAAAAGGATGTAACTTTTCTTGCTCTGGAGGTAGTGTATATGTTTGTCCTGGGGTGATGCTTCGATAACGATTAACTGCCATCGGCACATGTTTAATACTCTCTAGAATCATGTTACGTTCTTTATCAACGAAGATAATGTTAGAATGTCTCCCCATAATTTCCACGAATAATTGTTTATAGGAAATATCGCCTATTTCATTTCTTGTTTTAAATTCCAACACAATAATTCGATCCATTCCTATTTGTTTAATAGAAGTTATAATACTTCCTTCTAGATGTTTTCTCAAAAGCATGCAAAACATTGGTGGTTCACTAGGATTTTCGTATGCTTCTTCTGTTATGTGCATTCTTGCATAGCTTGGATGGGCGGAGATTAATAATTTTTGATTTTTTCCGTTTGCCCGAATTGTAAGAAGTAACTCATTTTTATAAGGTTGATATACTTTCGCTACTCTTCCGGTTTCTAGCTTTTCTTGTAACTCTTTTGTCATTCTATTTGTAAAAATTCCATCAAAGGACATCGATAAACTTCCTCTCTCATTGTACGGTAAGTAAATATTTATGTATTGTGATTGTCGTGGCAGAACGAGCCGCCTCTACTTTTTAATATTATATCATTTTTTTGGACGAGTCTGAATAAGCTTTGGTAGGTGGATTTTGTGAGGTGGGGGAGAATATGAAGTGGTATGAGTTAAAGGTAGATGAAGTAGAAGAAAGAATGAGCTCCAATGTCAAGGGTGGATTGAGTGAAAAAGAAGCAAAATCGAGACTAAAGCAATATGGACCGAACGAGCTTCAAGAAGCAGAAAAACAAAATGCGTTTCTTTTATTTTTAGAGCAGTTTAAAGATTTCATGGTTGTTGTTTTATTAGCAGCAACATTGATATCTGGACTTCTTGGTGAGTACATAGATGCCATTGCTATTATGGCGATTGTTTTAATTAATGGGTTTTTAGGTTTTTTTCAAGAACGAAAAGCGGAAAAATCACTCCAAGCATTAAAAGAACTTTCTGCGCCACAAGTAATAGTGCTCAGAGAAAGTGAATGGAGAAAAGTACCTTCAAAAGAGATTGTAGTTGGTGATATTGTAAAGTTTACAAGTGGAGACAGAATAGGTGCTGATATTCGAATTATTCAATCAAGCTCCCTGGAGATTGAAGAAAGTGCCCTAACTGGAGAATCTTTACCTGTAGTCAAAAAAGAAAATGCTATAAGTGGGGAAGATGTATCCATAGGCGATCAAGAAAATATGGCCTTTATGGGTACGCTTGTTACTCGTGGTAGTGGGGTAGGTATGGTCGTTGCAACAGGTATGCATACGGCAATGGGCCAAATTGCTGACCTAATTCAATCAGCTGAAACGATGATAACGCCATTACAAAGAAGATTAGAGCAATTAGGGAAAATTTTAATAACGGTTGCATTGCTTTTAACGTTATTAGTTGTTGTTGTAGGGGTTATTCAAGGTCAAGATTTATATGAAATGTTTTTAGCTGGTGTTTCATTGGCGGTAGCTGCTATTCCAGAAGGTTTACCTGCAATTGTAACTGTTGCACTATCTTTAGGTGTTACGAGAATGATAAAACAAAAATCCATCGTTCGAAAGTTACCAGCAGTGGAGACATTAGGATGCGCCTCTGTAATCTGTTCTGATAAGACTGGAACACTAACGCAAAATAAAATGAGTGTCACTAACATTTGGTCTGGTGGAAAAGCATGGACTGTATCAGGAATCGGTTATAATCCAGAAGGATCTTTTTGGATAAAAGATGATACGGTTGATGTGAAGAAAGAGAAAGAATTACAGCAACTGTTAACGTTCGGTATACTTTGTAATAATGCTAATATCGTAGAAAGAAATAATCAATACGTTCTAGATGGAGATCCGACGGAAGGAGCTCTAGTCGTTGCTGCAATGAAAGCAGGAATCACGAGACGAGTTATTGCCGACCAATTTGAGATCATAAAAGAGTTTCCTTTTGATTCTGACAGAAAAATGATGAGTGTAATCGTTAAAGATAAAGAGGGGAAATTGTTTGCGATAACTAAAGGTGCTCCTGACGTTGTCGCAAATATTAGTGAATCTATTTTATGGGAAGGAAGAAAAACATTTTTATCAGGAAAATATGAACAACTAGTAAAAGATGCTGTATATAATTTAGCGTCTGATGCATTAAGAAATATCGCCATCGCTTTCAAACCTTTACAACAATACAATGAAAATATTTCAGAGTTGGAAATAGAAAGAAATTTAACATTCATTGGAATACAAGGAATGATTGATCCACCTCGCCCTGAAGTATTTGATGCAGTTAAGGAGTGTAAAGAAGCTGGTATTAAGACGGTTATGATTACAGGAGACCACCTTGTTACAGCGAAGGCAATTGCTACCCAACTTGGTATTTTACCGATAGGTGGGAAAGTGTTAGATGGAAAATCGT
Source organism: Bacillus sp. FJAT-45066 (assembly GCF_002335755.1). NCBI lineage: Bacteria > Bacillati > Bacillota > Bacilli > Caryophanales > Bacillaceae > Bacillus > Bacillus sp. FJAT-45066. The sequence continues at coordinate 1,553,780 of NZ_NISQ01000001.1, read as the reverse complement.
TAACACAAATGACACAAGAAGAACTAGAAGAAGTGGTAGATGATGTGTATGTTTATGCGAGGGTATCTCCTCAACATAAATTGAAAATTGTGAAGGCTCTTCAGAAAAAAGGTCATATTGTAGCAATGACAGGTGATGGAGTTAATGATGCTCCTGCAATAAAAGCATCCGATATTGGAATTGCAATGGGTATTACAGGTACGGATGTAGCGAAAGAAGCATCTTCGTTAGTTCTTTTAGATGATAACTTTGCTACAATTAAATCTGCTATAAAAGAAGGCAGAAATATTTACGAAAATATTAGAAAGTTTATCCGATATTTATTAGCTTCTAATGTTGGGGAAATTTTAGTTATGTTATTTGCTATGTTGTTAGCACTTCCTTTACCATTAGTCCCTATTCAGATTTTATGGGTGAATTTAGTAACGGATGGACTTCCAGCGATGGCACTAGGGTTAGACCAACCGGAAGACGATGTAATGAAACGAAAACCTAGAAACCCAAAAGAGGGGGTTTTCGCTAGAGGTTTATGGTGGAAAGTTCTCAGTCGAGGCTTTTTAATAGGGTTAGTTACATTATTTGCCTTTATGATTTCTTACAGCCAAAATCCGGATAATTTACCGTACGCACAGACTGTAGCTTTTGCAACACTCGTTATGGCTCAACTTATCCATGTTTTTGATTGCCGAAGTGAAAAGTCGATTTTCCATCGTAATCCATTCCAAAATATATATTTAGTTTGGGCAGTAATCTCTTCAATTATCTTAATGTTAATTGTTATTTACTTCCCGCCGTTGCAGTCTATATTCCATACAGTATCTATTGATCCGAAAGAATGGTTATTAATTATGGGGATGGCATCTATTCCAACTTTCTTGTTAGTGGGTGCACTTTTCACGAAGAAAAATAAGATGAACTAAACAGGTTGTGTTATAATAAGAAAAGGTAGTAGAGTGGACTCTAGTGCCTTTTCTTTTTTGCTTTTAAAAAAAGGAAAACAATGCTATTATTAGGGTTGCTTTTAAAGTAGAATGATCGTTGGAAACGGATGTGAGTCTATGGTGAAAAGTATGACTGGATATGGTAGGGCTGTACACCGCAAAGATGAATACTTTGTGTCAGTAGAAATGAAGTCAGTAAACTCGCGTTTCTGTGAAGTTAGTTTAAAGATGCCTAAACAATTACTTTCAATGGAAGAAAAAATAAAAAAAGTAATTTATAATGATGTACATAGAGGAAGATTAGAAGTTTATATTACGTTAGAAGGACAACATATTACAGGTAAAGACCTTGAGGTTGATTGGGACTTACTAGATAAATACTTTCAAACGTTGCACAACGTTCAGTCAAAATATGGGTTGAACAATTCTATTGAAATATCGGACTTGTTACAAATAGAAGGTGTGTTTCAAGCTAAAGAAGTGGAAAAGATGGACGAACAAATAGAAAAACAGCTGTTAGATATGGTACATAAAGCAACTTATGAACTAGTCTCCATGAGAGAACAAGAAGGGTTACAACTTTCTAGAGATATAATGGCACAATTAAATGAAATGGAAAATTGCCTAATAGAAATCAAAAATCAAGCACCAATTGTTATTCAATCTTATCGTGAAAGACTAGAAAAGAAGCTTAAAGATTTTCTCGGTGATGATTATACGATAGAAGAGCAACGACTTTTAACAGAAGTAGCTATAATTACCGATAAAGCAGATATTAACGAAGAAGTGACAAGAATAAATAGTCATGTTCAACAAGTGAAAGAAACGTTAAATGCTGAGGGACCTGTTGGTAGGAAATTAGATTTCTTAGTGCAAGAATTAAATAGAGAAATAAATACTATTGGTTCTAAAGGGAACGACGCCATTATTTCTTCAAAAGTTGTAGAAATGAAAGCTTTACTAGAAAAAATGAAAGAACAAGTACAAAACATAGAATAATGTTGATTATCTTCGTTAATAAAGGATAGAATAGAGTTTGTGACTGAGGTGGGGGAAAATGAGTATTAAATTAATTAATATTGGGTTTGGAAATATCGTTTCAGCAAATAGAATTATTTCCATCGTTAGCCCAGAGTCTGCACCAATAAAAAGAATTATTCAAGATGCAAGAGACCAAGGGATGCTAATTGACGCTACATACGGCAGACGTACTAGGGCTGTTGTTATAATGGATAGTGACCATGTTATTTTATCCGCTGTACAACCAGAAACGGTTGCACAAAGGTTAGTAAATAAAGATGATATGAATGATGAAGGGTAGGTAGCAAAACTACTATGAGTGATCGCGGATTATTAATCGTCCTTTCTGGCCCATCAGGAGTAGGTAAAGGAACAGTAAGAAAAGCAATTTTTTCCCAAGATGATGTTCAATTTGAATACTCGATTTCAATGACTACACGTTCTCCGCGTGAAGGGGAAGTGGATGGTGTTGACTATTTCTTCCGTTCAAGAGAAGAATTCGAAAACTTGATTGAAGAAGATAAGTTTATTGAGTGGGCAGAGTACGTAGGTAACTTATATGGTACACCAGTCGATTACGTTGAAAAATGCCTTTCAGAAGGTAATGATGTGTTTTTAGAAATTGAAGTACAAGGCGCAATTCAAGTGAAGCGTAAGTTCCCTGAAGGTGTATTTATTTTCTTAATGCCACCGAGCTTGTCTGAGTTAAAGAACAGGATTGTAACTAGAGGTACTGAAACAGAAGATTTAATCAATAATCGAATGACCGTTGCAAAAGAAGAAATTGTCATGATGGATGAATACGACTATGTGGTAGAAAACGACCAAGTGGAACTTGCTTGTGAGCGTATCCAAGCGATTGTGAAAGCAGAACATTGTAAGCGTGAGCGATTAAGTGTGAAATATAAGAAAATGTTGGAGGCGAATTAAATGTTATACCCATCAATTGATTCATTAATGCAAAAGCTTGATTCTAAATATACACTAGTAACTGTGTCAGCAAAACGTGCGCGTCAAATGCAAATAGATAACGACCAAATGATTGCTAAAACGGTTTCATATAAGCCGGTAGGTAAAGCGTTAGAGGAAATAGATGCAAAATTATTAAAAGTTACTGCGGTGAAATCAACAGAGCGTAGCGAAGGAATCTTACACAACAAGTAAAATAACAACCTATTTTAGGTTGTTATTTTTTTCATAATTCAGTTGAAACAAAAAAGTAAAAAAGTAGCGTTTGTTCTAGATTGCGATTAAAATAATACATAGAAAATCATTATGGAAGATGGGGGATTAACATGTTGCAACATAAAAAAGTCCTTCTTTGTGTAACAGGAGGAATCGCAGTTTATAAGGCGGTTGATTTAACGAGTAAACTTGTTCAAGCAGGTGCAAGTGTTAAAGTTATCATGACACCATCTGCCCAAAAATTTGTAACTCCTTTAGCATTTCAGGCCCTTTCAAGAAATGACGTTTATATAGATACCTTCGATGAAAAAGATCCATCCGTTATTTCTCATATCGATTTAGCAGACTGGGCAGACGTAATCGTAGTTGCTCCAGCAACAGCAAATGTAATTGCAAAACTAGCGAACGGAATTGCAGATGACATGGTGACGACAACTTTGTTGGCTACCACTGCTCCTGTTTATATTGCACCTGCTATGAATGTACATATGTACGAACACGCAGCAGTACAGGCAAATATGAAAAAATTAATGACCTTTCATTACCAGTTTATCGAGCCAAATGAAGGATTTTTAGCTTGTGGATATGTTGGAAAAGGTAGATTAGAAGAACCGTTAACAATTGTAGAGAAGTTGAAAGAACATTTCTTAGATAAAGAAAAGTTATCTTCATTACAAGGGAAACTAGTATTAGTTACGGCAGGTCCGACAGTTGAAAAAATAGACCCAGTTCGTTTTTTAACGAATCACTCAACAGGTAAAATGGGTTATGCTGTTGCAGAGGCTGCGGCAAATTTCGGGGCGGAAGTAATACTAGTATCAGGCCCGACAACGCTACCTTTCCCAACTAATGTTAAAACAATACAAGTGCAGTCAGCTGAGGAAATGTATAAGGTCGTTCTATCTCATTACGACCGAGCAGACATAGTTATTAAATCTGCAGCGGTTGCTGATTATCGACCTAAAATAGTTCATTCACAGAAAGTGAAAAAGCAAAAAGGTGATATATCCATTGAAATGGAAAGAACAAAAGACATTTTAAAGACTCTTGGCGAAAACAAGCAACATCAAATATTAGTTGGATTTGCAGCAGAGACAAATGACCTTGAGACATATGCAAGACAAAAATTAACGAAGAAAAACCTAGACTTTATTGTTGCTAATAATGTCACGGAAAAAGGCGCAGGTTTTGGAGCAGACACTAATGTTGTGACCATTTTATCCAAAGATGGGGACGTAAAAAAACTTCCAATGTTAAGTAAAAAGGAAGTCGCTATAGAGATATTAAAAAGAATTACCGAAAAGTAGAGGGGATGTCTATGAGTTTTGCTAGTGTCATAGTGGATGTACCAACAAAACAAACGGACAGAACATTTGACTATGAAATTCCAGAAAAATGGGTAGATATTTTGCAGCCAGGAATGAGGGTTGTTGTTCCGTTTGGACCAAGATATGTACAAGGATTTGTTGTGCAAATTAAAGCGGAAACCTCTATCGATAAAACGAAGCCATTAAATGATGTGATTGACTTAAAGCCAGTTTTGACAAGGGAATTAATGCAGTTGGCTTTTTGGCTTAAAGATCAAACATTATGTTTTACAATAAGTGCCTTTCAAGTAATGCTTCCTGCAGCAATGAAAGCGAAATATGAAAAGTTATTATTAGCGAAAGATATTACGTTACTACCAATTGACATTCAGACAATATTTGAAAAGAAAAAGAGAATACCTTTTGATGAGTTGGAAAAAGAAATAGGCTTTTCGCTGTTAAAAAGTTTAGTGAAGGAAGATACACTAGAAGTTTATTATGGAGTAAAAGATAAAATATCCAAAAAAACGCAAAAAATTATTAGGGTTAATGTAGATAAAGAGGAGCTTAAACTTTTTATACAAACACTTTCTACTCAAGCGAAAGCTCAGCTAAAGTTAGTGTCCTTCCTTATCGAACAAGATAAAAGAGAATATTTGTTGAAAGAACTACTTCAAGATGCAAACGTGAATACACAAACTGTAAAAACGTTAGTTAATAAGGAACTATTATTAGAAGTAGACGAAGAAGTGTACCGAGATCCATATAAACATAAAACGTTTGAAAAATCGAACCCACTACCACTTACTGCTCAACAAGAAGATTCGATTAAGCCAATTTTGTCCTCTATAGAATCGGAACAGTATGCAAGTTATGTCATGTTTGGTGTAACTGGAAGTGGAAAAACTGAAGTATATATGCAATCGGTTGACGCAGTATTAAAAAAAGGGAAAGAAGCAATTATTTTAGTTCCAGAGATTTCATTAACTCCACAAATGGTTAATCGATTTAAATCCCGCTTTGGGAATGATGTAGCCGTTTTACATAGTGGATTAGGTACCGGTGAGAAGTATGATGAATGGAGAAAAATTCATCGAAAAGAAGTTAAAGTAGTAGTAGGAGCTCGCTCTGCTATCTTTGCACCTTTTGAAAATTTAGGCATTATTATTATAGATGAAGAACATGAAACGAGCTACAAACAAGAAGAAATGCCAAGGTATCATGCGAAAGACGTTGCTATGCGTCGTGGAGAGTATCATAACTGCCCAGTTGTGTTAGGAAGTGCTACACCTACATTAGAAACGTTTGCAAGAGCGAAAAAAGGTGTCTACCAATTACTCTCTATGGATAGAAGAATGAGTAATAAAGGGATGCCTGCAGTTGATATTGTTGATATGCGTGAGGAACTTAGGGAAGGAAATCGCTCTATGTTTTCACGAGCACTGTTAGAAAAACTTCAAGAGAGGCTAGACAGAAAAGAACAATCTGTCCTATTTCTAAATAAACGTGGCTATTCCTCCTTTGTTATGTGCCGTGAATGTGGGTATGTGGTGGAATGTCCACACTGTGATATTTCTTTAACGTACCACCGTAGTTCTAACCAGTTAAAATGTCATTACTGTGCTTACGAACAACCGGTTGTCTCCACCTGTCCTTCTTGTGAAAGTGATCATTTTCGGTTCTTTGGTACAGGCACACAAAAAGTAGAAGAAGAAATAAACAAATTATTACCTGAAGCAAGAGTTATTAGAATGGATGTTGATACAACTTCTAGAAAAGGTTCACATGAAAAGTTACTAGATAAGTTCGGAAATAAACAGGCAGATATATTACTTGGAACACAAATGATTGCAAAAGGATTAGATTTCCCTGACGTCACATTAGTAGGTGTGTTAACTGCAGATACAATGTTAAATCTCCCAGACTTTCGCGCCTCAGAGAAGACGTTTCAATTATTAACACAAGTAAGTGGTCGAGCTGGACGTCATGAATTACCAGGTGAAGTAATTATACAAACATACACACCAGAGCATTATGCTGTTCAATTAGCTAGTAATCATGATTATCTTTCTTTTTATATGAAAGAAATGATGATGAGAAAATTGCATCAATATCCTCCTTTCTATTTCACTGCCCTTGTTACGGTTTCTCATGAACAATTAACGAAAGTTGTTACAATAACGGAAAGAATAACGAATTATTTACAATTAAATTTATCTAGCAATGCCATTATTTTAGGACCTGTAGCCTCACCAATTTCAAGGATAAAAGATAAGTACAGGTATCAATGTATTATTAAATATAAAAAAGAACCAATGCTACAACAAACATTAAAAGGTATCTTAGAGAAATACCAACAACAAATGGGACAGGACAAACTTTCCATACAGATCGACCTTAACCCATATATGTTAATGTAAATAGAAAGAAGGAGAAAAATGATCCTGAAAATAGTTGAATATCCAAATGAAGTACTAGAAACAAAATGCGAACAAGTAGATGTGTTTGATAAAAAATTAAGTAAGCTCTTGGATAATATGTACGAAACGATGTTAGAAGCAGACGGAGTTGGACTAGCTGCCCCCCAAATTGGTATTACAAAACAAATTGCTATTGTAGACATAGACGATCACAACGGGAGAATGGACTTAATTAATCCTATTATCGTGTCAGCAGAAGGAGAACAAATAGGACCGGAAGGATGTCTAAGTTTTCCCGGATTATACGGTGAAGTAAAAAGAGCAGACTATGTAAAAGTAAAAGCTCAAAATAAGAAAGGTAAATTGTTTGAAATAGAAGCAAAAGGCTTTTTAGCTAGAGCAATTTTGCATGAAATTGATCACTTAAATGGCGTGCTTTTTACGAGTAAAGTGACAAAGTATTATGAAAAAGATGAATTACAAGAAGGGTGATCACAATGAAAAACATCGTTTTTATGGGAACGCCAGATTTTGCCGTACCAGTATTACAACAACTGTTGAAAGACAACTATAATGTTATTGCAGTCGTAACCCAACCAGATCGACCAAAAGGAAGAAAAAAAGAGTTAACACCTCCACCAGTTAAAGTAGAGGCGTTGAAGCAGGATATTCCGGTTTATCAACCTGAAAAAATTAGATTAGAAGAAGAGTATTCTAAAATTATTGATTTACAACCAGATTTAATTGTAACAGCAGCATTTGGGCAAATTTTACCAAAAGCTCTATTAGAAGCACCTAAATACGGTTGTATTAATGTACATGCATCCCTTTTACCGAAACTGCGTGGTGGTGCACCTATTCATTATTCTATTATTCAAGGTGAAAAGAAAACAGGCGTTACTATTATGTATATGGTAGAAAAATTGGACGCTGGTGATATTTTAACTCAAGTAGAAGTAGATATATTAGAAAAAGACCATGTAGGGACACTTCATGACAAATTAAGCGTCGTAGGTTCTCAATTATTATCAGAAACTCTTCCTAAACTATTCGCAGGAGAGTTAACGCCAATCAAGCAGGACGAATCAAAGGTAACATTTGCATATAACATAAAAAGAGAAGAAGAAAAAATTGACTGGTCCAATACGGGTGAGGAAATCTATAATCATATAAGAGGAATGCATCCTTGGCCTGTCGCTTACACATTACAGGATGAACAAGTCATGAAGATTTGGTGGGGCGAAAAAGTTCACTATGATAGCAAATTAGCTCCAGGTACAATTATCCAAATAGAAAATGATGGCTTTATCGTTAAAACTGGTAATAATATTGCTATTAAAGTTACCGAACTACAGCCTTCAGGGAAAAAACGTATGTCCGCTGAGCAATATTTAAATGGTGCAGGAGCATCACTTAAAGAGGGGACACAATTAGGAGAGTAAAATGAAAAACGTTAGAGAATTAGCATTAGAAGCACTTCTAAGTGTGGAAAAGAATCAAGCATATAGTAATCTACTGTTAAACAATTATCTCGATAAAAAGCAAATGTCAAAAAAAGATGCTGGGCTTTTTACTGAAATCGTTTATGGAACAATCCAACGAAAGTTAACGTTAGATTATTATTTACAACCATTTATTGAAAAACAAAAGAAAATGCAAGACTGGGTAAAAGTATTGTTACGGCTTTCCCTATACCAGATGCTTTATTTAGACAGAGTGCCTGAACGTGCGATTATTCATGAAGCGGTAGAAATTGCAAAATCCAGAGGGCATAAAGGAATTGCTGGAGTTGTAAATGGGGTATTACGTTCCATCCAACGAAATGGAGTAGCAAGTTTAGCAGAAATTACAGATCCGATAGAACGAATATCCATTTCTTCCAGTCACCCAAAGTGGCTTGTTGAAAAATGGGTGACCCAATATGGCGTTGAAAAAACGGAAGCAATGTGTTTATCCAATTTACAATCGCCATATCAAACTGCAAGGGTAAATGAAGTCAAAGGTACTGTTGATGAAGTTATCGTCAAATTAGAATCTGAAGGTTTTGAAGTTAGACGTGGTGACCTTTCTCCATTTTCAATTCTTTGTCTAAAGGGAAATTTAGCTCATTCAATCCTATTTAAAGAAGGTTATTTTACGATTCAAGACGAAAGTTCGATGTTAGTAGCTCCAACTTTAAATGTTTCTGAAAATGATTTTGTTTACGACAGTTGTGCAGCACCTGGAGGAAAGTCCACACATATTGCCGAATTATTAAAAGGTACAGGGAAAGTGATCGCTTCTGACCTTCATAAACATAAAATCGAGTTAATTAAAGAACAAACATTACGTCTTTCCTTAAACAATATTGAAACGAAAGTTTTAGATAGTAGAAAAGCTACTGAAAATTTCAAAGAAGAAAGTTTTGACAAAGTGTTAATTGATGCCCCATGTTCTGGTTTTGGAGTAATAAGAAGAAAACCAGACTTGAAATATACGAAGACGATGCAAGACGTGAACCAATTAGCGAAAATTCAACTAGATATATTATCCGAAGTTGCTCCATTAGTAAAAAAAGGTGGAACGTTAGTATATAGTACATGTACAATTGATAAAGAAGAAAACGAAGAAGTTGTACATGCGTTTTTAAAATTAAGAGAAGACTTTACGTTGGATGAAGATTTAAAACAATACATTCCACAAAAAGCTAAGGAATATGTAAACAATGGAATGTTGCAATTATTGCCACATTATTTCAATACAGATGGTTTCTTTATAGCTAGACTTAAAAGGCAGGTGTAAAAGATGGAACAAAATACAACAAGTGAAAAAACAAATGTAGAACTAAAGAAAAACCCGTCCATCTACTCTTTACAATTACACGAATTAGAAGAGTGGTTAGTCTCTCAAGGAGAGAAAAAATTTAGAGGTAAGCAAATTTTTGAATGGCTATATCAAAAACGTGTTACAACGTTTGAAGACATGACGAATTTATCTAAAACTTTACGTGATAAGCTAGCAGATCACTTTGTTTTAACAACATTAAAAACGATTATTCAACAAACTTCAGCTGATGGCACGATTAAATTTCTATTTGAGCTTCACGATGGGTATTCGATTGAAACGGTGCTAATGAGGCATGAATACGGCAATTCTGTTTGTGTAACGACTCAAGTCGGCTGTAGAATTGGTTGTACTTTCTGTGCTTCCACTCTTGGAGGACTAAAACGGAACTTAGAAGCAGGAGAAATTGTTGCTCAAGTTGTAAAAGTTCAACAAGCAGTAGACGAAATGAATGAACGTGTAAGTCATGTTGTTATTATGGGTATTGGTGAACCATTTGATAACTATGACGAAATGCTTAGCTTCTTGAAAATTATTAACCATGATGATGCTTTAAACATTGGTGCTCGTCATATTACTGTATCTACAAGCGGAATTATTCCGAAAATTTATAAGTTCGCAGATGAAAATATGCAAATTAACTTTGCAATTTCTTTACATGCGCCTAATAATGAAATTCGTTCAAGATTAATGCCTATTAACAAAGCGTATAAACTTCCTGAATTGATGGAAGCTGTACGATATTATATTAATAAAACAGGTCGTAGAATTAGTTTTGAATATGGTTTGTTCGGTGGAGTTAATGATCAAGTGGAACATGCAGAAGAACTGGCAAGACTTGTTAAAGGTGTAAAATGTCATATCAACTTAATTCCAGTTAACTATGTACCAGAGCGAGACTATGTAAGAACACCGAAAGAGCAAATTTTTGATTTCGAAAAGACATTAAAAAAATATGGTGTAAACGTAACGATTCGTCGTGAGCAAGGTCATGACATTGATGCTGCTTGTGGTCAGCTAAGGGCGAAGGAGCGTAAAGAAGAAACGAGGTGATCTAGATGAATAGTGTCTTTTTAACAGATATAGGGAGAATTCGTTCACACAATGAAGATAATGGGGGAATCTTTGTTAATAAAGACAATGAAGTGTTAGCAGTAGTATGTGATGGGATGGGGGGCCATCAAGCTGGTGATATTGCTAGTGCAAAGGCTGTAGAGCAAATAAAAACACTTTGGGAAGAAACATCCAACATCTCTTCACCAGATCATGCTGAAGTCTGGTTGACAGAAACAATTAGTCAAGTTAATAGTGAAATAAATTTATATGCCAATAAAAACGGTGACTGTTATGGAATGGGTACCACGGTTGTAGCGGCAGTTTGCGGAGATTCCTTTTTATCTATTGCTCATGTTGGAGATAGTAGAGGGTATATAACGATGAATGAAAACCTTAAACAGTTAACAGATGACCACTCTTTCGTATACGAACTTGTAAAGAGTGGTCAAATTACAAAAGAAGATGCAGAATTTCATCCTCGAAAAAATGTGTTATTACAAGCTTTAGGTACGGATAGTCATGTTAAAGTTGATGTCAAAACAATTGCAGTAGACGAAGATAGCACTCTGTTATTATGTTCGGATGGATTAACGAACAAGTTGAATGATAGGACAATATTTGAGGTCCTCCAGCATGCGGAAATGACATTAGGAGAAAAAGCAGAGAAATTAATTTCTATAGCAAATGAAAATGGTGGAGAGGACAACATTACTGTTGCAATTGTAGAACTATCTGTCACCGAAATAGAAAGAGGGTGATATTATGTTAATTGGAAAAAGATTGAACGGTCGCTATAAAATATTGGAAGTTATTGGTGGCGGTGGAATGGCCACGGTTTATTTAGCTCACGATATGATTTTAGCTAGAGACGTTGCTGTTAAAGTGTTAAGGTTAGATTTTGCTAATGATGATGAATTTATTCGTCGTTTTCGACGTGAAGCTCAGTCTGCTACAAGTCTTGATCATCCAAATATTGTTAGTATTTACGATATTGGAGAAGAAGATGACATTTATTATATTGTCATGGAGCATGTTTCAGGAAAAACATTAAAACAATACATACAACAACACCCAGTTATATCAATGGAAAAAATTGTTTCTATTATGAAGCAATTAACTTCAGCGATTGCGCATGCCCATGAGAACGGTATTATTCATAGAGATATTAAACCGCAAAATATATTGCTCGATCATTATGGGAATATTAAAGTAACAGACTTTGGTATTGCCATGGCTTTGAGTTCAACTACCATTACCCAAACGAATTCTTTACTTGGTTCTGTTCATTATCTATCTCCTGAACAGGCAAGAGGTGGACTAGCTACTAAAAAATCAGATGTATATGCACTAGGTATTGTTTTGTTCGAGTTGTTAACAGGAACATTACCATTCTCAGGAGAATCAGCCGTCTCGATTGCCCTGAAACATTTACAATCTGATACACCTTCACCGAGAAAATGGAACCGTGATATTCCGCAAAGCTTAGAAAATGTTGTTTTAAAGTCTATGGCAAAAGATGCCTTCCACCGTTATGATTCAGTGGAAGAAATGCATGAAGATATTACGACAGCATTAAATCCAGAACGATTTAATGAACCGAAGTTTGTAGTACCTATGGATGACGGTGAAGCAACAAAAGCAATTCCTATTTTAAAGGGGATTGGTGAAGTAGCACTAACAGAAAATACAATAACGAAAGTAACTCCTGCTCCAGTACAAAAAGCAGAGAAGGAACAGAACCCGAAGAAAAAAAAGGCTAAAAAATTCTTCATTATTTTAAGCACTATATTGATATTATTAGTTGCTGGTACCATTGCAGCATTTGCTTTTTTACCATCTTTACTATTACCAAAAGACGTTGAAATTCCTGACGTAGCGACACTGGAATATGAAGAAGCGGTTGAAGCTTTAAAAGATCATGGATTTATTATCGATGAAACGATAGATGAGCCTAATGACGAAATCGAAGAAAATCATGTAATTCGAACGAGACCTAGAGCTGGCCAATTAGTTAAAGAAGGTACTCCAGTAACTATCTTTAGAAGTGTTGGAAAAGAAAAAGCGGAAATGGAAGACTATAGAACATATTCCGAAGATGATGCGAGAAGGAGACTTGCATTAAGAGGTCTTACTCAGATTGAAGTGGATAGTGTATTTTCTGAAGATGTATCCGAAGGAATTGTTATGAATCAAGATCCATTACCAGGAACATTAATCATTCCAGATGACACCATTGTAACATTAACAATATCAAAGGGTTCCAGTCCAATTACGTTAAATAATTACGAAGGATCCACAATTGTTTTTGCCCAAAATCATTTAGCTGAATTGGATTTAGCTTTACATGTTAACGAAGAGTTTAGCGATGAATTTCCAGTTGGGAATATAATAAAACAAGACCCAGCTCCTAACTCACAAGTTAAAAAAGGCGATCTTATCACATTAACTGTTTCAAAAGGACCGGAAATGTTAGATAAGACGACTACTATTGATTTAGTTATTCCTTATGAAGCTGATGAAGAAGGCGTAGAGCAAACTGTACAGATTTTCATAGATGACTTAAACCATAATTCAGATCGTCCTTTTGAAACGTTTAAGATTACTGAAAATACTCCTCATACTATTTCTATTACAGTTGCTTACAAAGGATCGGCTAGGTATGCAGTATTAGTAGATGATAAAGAAGTAGATAAAGGTATAATTGAGTACGATGATTTGGAGTAAATTTATTAAGGAGGCTACTTATGCCTGAAGGCAAGATTGTCAAAGCTTTAAGTGGTTTTTATTATGTTTTAACTAGTGATGGAGAAGTTACACAATGCCGAGGAAGAGGGATTTTTCGTAAAAATAAAGTAACTCCTCTTGTGGGCGACATTGTGCGATTTCAAGCAGAAAATCAAAAAGAAGGCTACATCTTAGAAGTATCAGATCGGAAAAATGAACTTGTTAGACCTCCTATTGCTAATATAGATCAAGCGATTTTAGTGTTTTCAGCGGTAGAACCAAGTTTTAGTACAGTACTGTTGGATAGATTTTTAGTGTTAATTGAATCAAAAGGAATTGAGCCAATCATTTGTATTTCTAAAATGGACTTAATTGAAGACGAGGAAGAAATTTCGAAATTTGCAAAGTATTATAGAGAAATTGGATACAATGTAATTCTTACTTCCATTAAAGAACCAAATGAATTGGAAATAATACTACCATATTTAACAGACAGAGTTTCCGTTATTGCCGGTCAATCAGGTGTTGGAAAATCGTCACTACTAAACAGTCTTCGACCAGATTTAGACTTAAAAACAGATGATATTTCTACACACTTAGGTAGGGGAAAACATACAACAAGGCATGTAGAGCTACTAAAGATAAATAATGGATATGTTGCGGATACTCCAGGTTTTAGTTCTTTAGAATTTCAAGAAATCGAAGCGGAAGAACTAAAAGATTATTTTCCAGAGTTTGTAAAATTAAGTGATGATTGTAAGTTTAGAGGCTGTACACATATAAAAGAACCAAAGTGTGCCGTGAAAAATGCTTTGGAAAATGGTGAAATAGCAACCTTTAGATATGATCATTATGTAAGTTTTTTAGAAGAAATTAAAGATAGAAAGCCGAGGTACTGAAAACATGATAAAAATCGCACCTTCCATTCTCTCTGCTAATTTTGCTACATTAGGTGAAGAAATAAAAGATGTAGAATTAGGGGGAGCGGATTACATTCATGTTGATGTGATGGATGGGCATTTTGTTCCTAATATTACAATCGGCCCGTTAATTGTAGACGCAATAAAGCCAATAACTAACTTGCCGTTAGATGTGCATCTTATGATCGATAACCCGGATCAATTTATCCCAGCTTTCGCCAAAGCTGGGGCAGATATTATTTCTGTTCATGTAGAGGCATGTCGTCATCTTCATCGTACTATTCAACTAATAAAATCTCATGGAGTAAAAGCAGGAGTTGTACTGAACCCTGCAACACCTGTCTCTATGATAAAACATATTATTCATGAAGTGGATTTAGTTTTATTAATGACTGTAAATCCTGGGTTTGGTGGCCAAGCGTTTATTCCAGAAGTATTACCAAAAATTAAAGAAGTAGCTACATTAGTAAAAGAAAACGGTTTATCTGTTGAAATAGAAGTAGACGGTGGAGTGAACGAAGAAACGGGTAAGCTTTGTGTGGAAGCGGGAGCGAATGTATTAGTAGCAGGCTCAGCCGTTTACAATAAACAAGATCGTAAGGCTGCAATAGAAGCCATTAGACACTCTTCTTTATAGTCTGCAAACCAACGTAACATAGTGTTTTTCAAAGCTATCCAACTAGGATAGCTTTTTTTCTTCACTTTTGATAAAGTTACAGGATAAAAATGAAATAGTAAAATCAATTTCATAATTACGGTTCGTTTAATGAAAAACGAATATTTTAGTGGTATACAAAATAATATGTTCGTATATTAAGGTGTATAAATACAGATTACGATGATATTACTCGTTTCGTTTAGTAGTCATACATTGTGAAACGGACTCAGGTAAAAGTGGAAACAATTTATTGATATTACATAGATTAGTAAAGGGGAAACATAATGATTATCCATTTAGTTGCAGGAGGACCTACTGAATATATCCCAAATTTGAAGCAGTGGAAAGATGAAGAAAGTGTAACATGGGTTGGTATTGATAAAGGTGTACAATTTTTACTAGAGGCAGGTATAATTCCGAAAAAAGCTTTTGGTGATTTTGACTCTGTCACAAAAAAGGAATTAGCTCAATTGTCAAAAGAACTACCTGATCTTTCTATATTTCCTAGTGAAAAAAATGAAATTGACTCTGAGTTAGGGATGAATTGGGCATTAGAGCAAGGGCCAACGAAAATAAGGATGTTTGGTGTTACAGGGGGAAGGTTAGATCACTTCTTTGGAAATGTTCAACTACTTATTAATAGCTTAGAAAAGTTTCAATGCAAAGTAGAGATTATTGATAAACAAAATATCATTTATTTAGAGAGTCCGGGTACTTATCACATTTCTAAATTAGAGGCTTTTAGATACGTTTCATTTGTCCCAATAACGAAGGAAGTAAAAAAACTTACTTTAAAAGGATTCAAGTATGAATTATTAGAAAGAGATATCTCATGGGGGGAAACTCTTTGTATTAGTAATGAACTCATTTTGAATTCTAGTACTTTTTCCTTTATAGAAGGCATATTAATGGTGATAAGAAGTAGTGATAATAAACTGAATTAACGTAAAGTTAGAGTTAAATTATAGTAGGAAAATGTCATGAGGAGGGAAAGTAATGAAATTTTACACGATTAAACTTCCGAGGTTTCTAGGTGGACTAATAAAAGTAATGATTGGTTCGTTCAAGAAAGATTAAAGCACCTAGTAAAGGTGCTTTTTTAAATATTGGCTGTGATAAAGTAAAGTTCACTGTTGATTTCCGTGCTAGACTTCGCTTTTCCCGCAGGACAAGGAAGCATCCGGAGCGATACATCCTTCGTAAGAAAATGCGGATGCATTTTCGAGGAGTCTCAGCCTTGCATGGAAATCAACAGGTATTCGTATTTAATGATTAACACTGAGATTTACCATAGCTAAAACATTATTAATATTATTATATAAGCCATTGAAAATAATTAAAAGCGACAGATAACTGTCGCTTTTAATTATTCATATAAGTAGGAGCTATATTATACGCGCTCAACTTTACCTGATTTTAATGCTCTAGCAGATACATAAACACGTTTTGGTTTACCATCAACTAAGATGCGTACTTTTTGAAGGTTAGCACCCCAAGTACGTTTAGTAGCGTTCATCGCGTGAGAACGTGCATTACCAGAACTAGTTTTCTTTCCTGTGATTACACATTTGCGTGCCATAGTCATTTCCCTCCTTACTACCCATTAAAACATTCAGTTATTTTCATGTCGATTAAGAAAAGAATTTCTTAATTTTTGTAAGGAAAAAAGTCATGAATATGTTTGTAACATTTTCATACGCTTTTCCTTTTATACACTGATTGAAAATACTTATATAATTTAACATACAACCCTTGATAATGCAATAGTTCAATGATAAGCTTTCAAGAAAAAAACCTTGACATACATGTTTCTTCCATTCAGTATTATAATAGTATTAAGAAGATAGCATTCCTATCTTTTAAAAATAAGTTGATTCATGTAAAATAGTATGTAATCTTACTAAAGGGGGAACCTTTATGTCCATCGAACTAAAAACATCTTATGGTCAAATAGATATTTCGAATGATGTTATTGCTACAATTGCTGGAGGAGCTGCTGTTGATTGTTACGGTATTGTAGGGATGGCTTCAAAAAGTCAAATTAAAGATGGTTTATCTGAGATTTTACGAAAAGAGAATTTCACAAAAGGAGTAATCGTTCGACAAGAGGAAGATCACTTACATATTGATATGTACATTATAGTTAGCTATGGAACGAAAATTTCTGAAATTGCTCACAATGTACAAACAAAGGTCAAGTATACACTAAACCAAACACTTGGTTTATCTGTGGATTCACTAAACATTTATGTTCAAGGTGTTCGTGTAACGAACCCGTAATAAGGAGGAAAATTTAGTGTCAATTAAAGTTTTAGATGGGAAACGTTTTTCCCAGATGATTCTTCAAGGTGCAAATCAATTATCCAATAACGCAAAGCTTGTAGATTCGTTAAATGTATTCCCTGTACCGGATGGTGATACAGGTACGAATATGAACTTATCCATTACTTCTGGTGCGAAAGAAGTAAGAAATAACGTTTCAGAACATATTGGAAAAGTTGGTACTGCTCTTGCGAAAGGATTATTAATGGGTGCTAGAGGAAATTCTGGCGTAATTCTATCTCAGTTGTTCCGAGGCTTTTCTAAACATATCGAAGCGAAATCAACTATTAACTCTTTAGAATTCGCTCAAGCACTTGAAGCTGGTGTAGAAACTGCATACAAAGCAGTTATGAAGCCAGTTGAAGGTACAATTTTAACAGTTGCGAAAGACGCAGCGAAAAAAGCAGTACTAGTTGCAAAAGAAGAAGATGATATTATTCTTCTTATGCAAGCTGTATTAAAAGAAGCAAATGCATCCTTAAAAAGAACTCCAGATCTGTTACCAGTCTTAAAAGAGGTTGGTGTTGTAGATAGTGGAGGACAAGGATTAGTTTTCATTTATGAAGGATTTTTAGCGGAATTAACAGGAGAAGCACTTCCTGTATTCCAGGCAACATCTTCTATGAATGAATTAGTTAATGCAGAACATCATAAAGGTGTTCAAGCACATATGAATACAGAAGATATCGTTTTTGGATATTGTACAGAGTTTATGGTGCGCTTTGAAGAGTCGAAAACAAAAGATAACCCATTTAGTGAAGAGAAATTCAGAAATGATTTAGCACAATATGGTGATTCTTTATTAGTTATTGCTGATGAGGATGTAGTTAAAGTACATATTCACTCAGAACAACCTGGTAATTGTTTATCTTATGGACAAAACTATGGTAGTTTAATCAATATGAAGATTGAAAATATGCGTGAACAGCATAGTAACTTGTTATTTGAGGAAAATGAATACCCTGTAAGTACTCCTCCTGTTGCGAAAAAAGAAGAATTCGGTATCATTACTGTTGCAATGGGTGAGGGAGTGGCTGAACTTTTCAAGAGTGTCGGAGCTAAGTTTGTCATAGAAGGTGGACAAACAATGAATCCAAGTACAGAGGATATTGTGAGAGCTATTGAAGAAGTAAATGCAGAGAAAATCATTATTCTTCCGAACAATAGCAACATTATCATGGCTGCAAAACAAGCAGCTGAAGTGGTTGGAGATCGTGTAGTAGTTGTTCCTTCTAAAACAGTTCCACAAGGTATGGCAGCTATTTTAGCATTTAATCCTACAGCTGACTTAGTGGAAAATGCTGAGACAATGACTGATTCACTTCAATATGTGAAAACTGGTCAAGTAACTTATGCTGTACGTGATACAAGTATTGATGGAATTGAAATTCAAAAAGATGATTTCATGGGTATCGCGGAAAGCAAAATTGTTACAACAGGTAAGGATAAAACAACAGCAGCAAAACAATTACTAGAAGCCACATTAGATGAGGACTCAGAAATCTTAACTATCATTTATGGTGAAGATGTAACAGAAGAAGAATTAAATGCAGTAGTTTCTTTCGTAGAAGAACAATTTGAAGATGTAGAAATAGAAGTGCATAACGGAAAACAACCGTTATATTCCTTTATTTTCTCTATTGAATAAATTAGCAAACAAAAAAGGGAGATTAATTCTCCCTTTTTTGTTTTTTTAAAAGTTAAATTGTGATATGTTTATGATGGATTAGTTATGTTCAATTCAAAAGAACATTTTAGATACGGCAAAGGAGTGAACCTACTATGAAATATAGAAGTGTTTTTGATATTATTGGTCCCGTAATGATAGGGCCATCTAGTTCCCATACGGCAGGTGCAGCTAGAATTGGTAGGGTTGCTCGAAGCCTATTTGGCAAACAACCTTCATGGGCGCGAGTACATCTATATGGGTCTTTTGCAAAAACGTATAAAGGCCACGGAACAGATGTGGCGATTGTTGGAGGTATACTTGATTATGATACTTTTGATGAAAGAATAAAAACGTCATTGCAAATTGCAAAAGAGCAAGGGTTAGAGGTAACTTTTATCGAGGAAGAATCAATAACAGATCACCCAAATACAGCCAAAGTAATAATTGGTGACGAAGACAATGAGATGGAATTAGTAGGAATCTCAATTGGCGGTGGGAAGATAGAGATTACAGAATTAAACGGCTTTGAACTCAAATTATCAGGTAATCATCCAGCTATTCTAGTTGTTCATAATGATCGATTTGGAGCAATTGCTGGAGTTGCTAATGTTCTAGCAAAGTATGCAATAAATATAGGGCATATGGAAGTGTCAAGAAAAGAAAAAGGTAAACAAGCATTAATGACTATTGAAGTGGACCAAAATATAGATGAATCAGTTATAGAAGAACTATCTTCATTACCAAACATTATTCAAGTGACAAAAATCGTTGATTAAATGATTTAATGAAAATGTGAACGCTTACATCACCTAGAGAACGACCAAAGGGGGAATAATAATGTTTCGAAATGTTGCGGAACTAGTTGAACTTGCTGAAAGTAGAGGGGTTAAAATTTCTCAACTAATGATCGAGCAAGAGATTGAATTCACAGGTAAGTCCCGTGAGCAAATCATTGAACAAATGGAAAAGAACTTAGATATAATGGAACAAGCTGTAGAAAGAGGCTTAAAAGGTGTTAAATCTGTTACAGGTCTAACAGGTGGTGATGCTGTGCTTCTTCAAGAATACATGAAAAAAGGCAAAACACTTTCAGGAAACCTGCTGCTTGATGCAGTTAGTAAAGCAGTTGCAACTAATGAAGTGAATGCAGCCATGGGTACGATTTGTGCAACTCCAACTGCAGGTTCTGCTGGTGTAGTACCTGGAACATTATTTGCTGTTCAAAATATTTTAAACCCAACTCGCGAAGAAAAATTAAATTTCTTGTTTACATCTGGAGCTTTTGGTTTCGTTGTAGCAAATAATGCTTCTATATCGGGTGCAGCAGGTGGATGCCAAGCTGAGGTTGGTTCTGCTTCTGGAATGGCTGCTGCTGCAATCGTTGAAATGGCTGGTGGTACGCCATCTCAATGTGCGGAAGCGATGGCAATTACACTGAAAAATATGCTAGGATTAGTATGTGATCCAGTGGCAGGACTAGTAGAAGTTCCGTGTGTAAAGCGAAATGCAATGGGAGCTGCGAATGCAATGGTAGCAGCGGATATGGCTCTAGCGGGGATTACAAGTAGAATCCCGTGTGATGAAGTAATTGACGCAATGTATCGTATCGGACTAACAATGCCAACTGCGCTAAAAGAAACAGCACAAGGAGGATTAGCGGCTACGCCTACAGGACGCGAACTTGAAGCGAAAATATTTGGCGTATCGTTACAAAATGACTAATTTATCACATACACCAGTAACAATGATAAAAGGGATCGGGGAGGAAACAGCACAATCTCTACAGATGATGGGAATAACATCTGTCCATGATTTGCTATTGTATTTTCCTTACCGTTATGAAGATAATCGACTTCGAGATATTACGGAAGTGAAGCATGAAGAGAAAATAACTGTCGAAGGGAAGGTTCATGGAGAACCTTCTCTTATGTATTATGCCCGCAAAAAAAACCGACTTACTTTTCGTTTTTTTGTCGGACCAATATTAGTGAAAGCAGTTTGTTTTAATCGCCCTTATTACAAAGACAAACTCCACATAAACCAGACGGTAACAATTACTGGTAAATGGGATCAGCATCGTCAAACAATTACTGTTCAACATATACACTTTGGACCATTTAGTAGTGACAATGAAGTAGAGCCAGTCTATTCAGTTAAAGGTAACGTTAGTGTAAAACAAATGAGGAAGTTTATCGCAAATGCAATTTCTACATACATGGAACAAATGGAGGATTATATTCCTCGGCATCTCTCACAAAAATATAAATTACCTACAAAAGGAGATGCAGTCCAAATACTACACTTCCCAGAGACACATGAGCAGTTAAAAAATGCAAGGCGATATTTTGTGTATGAGGAGTTTCTCCTGTTCCAGCTTAAGATACAAGCATTAAGGAAATACACGCGTGAAAACTCAATAGGAATTGCACATAAACTTGATAAAGAAGAGATAAAAAGTTTTGTCGACTCTTTGCCG
Source organism: Bacillus sp. FJAT-45066 (assembly GCF_002335755.1). Taxonomy (NCBI): domain Bacteria; kingdom Bacillati; phylum Bacillota; class Bacilli; order Caryophanales; family Bacillaceae; genus Bacillus; species Bacillus sp. FJAT-45066. The sequence goes on along the minus strand of NZ_NISQ01000001.1, from coordinate 1,532,259 downwards.
TTTCCTTTAACAGGGGCACAAAATAGAGTGATAAAAGAAATTATGAACGACTTAACTTCCCCATACAGAATGAATCGTCTTCTACAAGGGGATGTAGGTTCAGGTAAAACTGTAGTTGCTGCAATCGCCCTTTTTGCGGTTATTCAATCAGGATATCAAGGTGCATTAATGGTTCCTACTGAAATTTTAGCGGAACAACATGCCGAATCATTAGGAAAGCTTTTTGAAAAATCAGGTGTAAAAGTGAAATTACTAACAAGTTCCGTAAAAGGAAAAAAGAGAAAAGAACTACTAGAGGACCTGCGTAATGGAGAAATAGATGCTTTAGTAGGTACACATGCCTTAATTCAAGAAGAAGTTCAATTTCATAAACTAGGGCTCGTCATTACCGATGAGCAACATAGATTTGGAGTTCAGCAAAGAAGAATTTTACGAGAAAAAGGGGAAAGTCCGGATGTATTGTTTATGACGGCAACTCCAATCCCTAGAACTCTAGCTATTACAGCTTTTGGTGAAATGGATGTGTCTATTATTAATGAAATGCCAGCAGGTAGAAAAGTGATTGAAACTTATACTGCTAATCACCATATGATTGATAGAGTATTAAACTTTGTGGAAAAAGAGTTAAGTAAGGGTAGACAAGCTTATGTCATTTGTCCATTAATCGAGGAATCAGAAAAGATAGATGTACAGAACGCAATTGATGTGCACCAAATGCTTACTCACTATTATAGAGGGAAATGGAATATTGGACTTATGCATGGAAGACTCTCTTCAGATGAAAAAGATGAAGTGATGAAGGCCTTTAGTTTGAATGAGATACAAGTGCTAGTTTCCACGACAGTAGTAGAAGTCGGTGTGAATGTTCCAAACGCTACAATGATGGTTATTTACGATGCAGAAAGATTTGGATTGTCGCAACTACATCAGTTACGTGGGCGAGTTGGTCGTGGTTCAGAACAATCGTATTGTATTCTTTTGGCAGAACCGAAAACAGAAGAAGGCAAAGAAAGAATGCGTATTATGACAGAAACAAATGATGGATTTGTTCTCTCGGAAAAGGATCTTGAATTACGTGGACCTGGCGACTTTTTTGGTAAAAAACAAAGTGGTGTCCCTGAATTTAAAGTTGCTGATATGGTTCACGATTACAGAGCATTAGAAGTAGCAAGACAGGATGCATACGAGATGCTACATTCTGAAGAATTCTGGTCTAACGAAGAATACACAACACTAAGAAACTATATAAACGATACAGGTGTACTTGGGGGAGAGAAATTAGATTAGGAAAAATGTATAGCAGTTAATTGGATCGCAAGTTGTATGCTCCAGACTCACAGAAAAGTTATGGAGGCTCGTTCAGCTCGATGCGCTAGCCGCAAGACCTAGATAAGCCCGCGGAAAGCGAAGACTAGCGCTATAATCAACTGCGGTATTTAAAATAGTCTCTAAAAAGGCAGATTCTCTAAGACAATTTTGTCTTGCAATCTGCTTTTTTGTTATATATACTACTATTAGTACCTAGTCATAATAGTTCGGATGGAGTTAGATACATATGAAAAGAACAAAAAAAGAGCGGCAATCATTACTAAAAGAAAAAATCTTAGAGAATCCTTTTATTACAGACGAGGATTTAGCGGATTTTTTTAGTGTGAGTATACAAACAATAAGACTAGATAGATTAGAGTTAAGTATTCCAGAACTTCGCGAAAGAATAAAAAATGTAGCGGAACAAACGCTTGAAAAAGAAGTCAAATCTCTACCTATCGAAGAAGTTATAGGCGAAATAATAGATATTGAATTAGATAAAAGTGCTATATCCATCTTAGATGTGAAGGAAGAGCATGTTTTTAGTCGAAATAATATAACACGAGGACACCATTTGTTTGCACAAGCAAATTCGTTAGCGGTTGCTGTAATAAACGATGACCTAGCTTTAACAGCTAAGGCAACTATCAGGTTTACAAGGCCTGTTAAACTAGGAGAGCGCATAATTGCAAAAGCTTTGGTAACAAAGGTTGAACTTGAAAAAGGTCGAACTTCAGTGGAAGTGAAAAGCACAGTTGGCAACGAAACAGTTTTCCATGGAGAATTTGAAATGTTCCGTTCAACGAGCTTGTAAACAGAAAGGAGCATAACATGAGAATAGCAATAGACGCAATGGGCGGAGATCATGCACCTAAATCCATTATTGAAGGTGTTATGAAAGCAGTTGAATCCTTTACAGACGTAGAGTTTACTCTAGTTGGAAATGAAGAAGAAATTAAAAAATATTTACATAATGATAAAAACATAACGATATTGCATACGGATGAATATATATCAGGTGATGAAGAGCCTGTAAGAGCGGTAAGAAGAAAGAAGAATTCATCCTTAGTCTTAATGGCAAAAGAAGTAAAAGAAGGAAGAGCTGACGCGTGTATTTCTGCAGGAAACACAGGTGCACTAATGACGGCAGGCTTACTAGTGGTAGGACGAATTAAAGGGATTGAACGACCTGCACTTGCGCCAACATTCCCTACAATTGGTGGAGAAGGCTTTTTAATGCTAGATGTTGGGGCAAATGTGGACGCAAAACCAGAACACCTTCACAATTATGCTGTGATGGGTTCTATTTATGCTGAAAAAGTTAGAGGTATTTCTAACCCTAAAGTTGGCTTACTAAACGTTGGTACAGAAGAAAATAAAGGGAATGAATTAACAAAAGCTGCATTCGAATTAATTAAATCAACTCCTTCTATAAACTTTGTCGGTAATGTTGAAGCTAGAGACTTGTTAACAGGAGTATGTGACGTTGTTGTTACCGATGGATTTACAGGAAATATTGCTTTAAAAGCAATTGAGGGGACAGCTCTAAGTGTTTTTACGATGTTAAAAGATGCGCTAACAAGTGATTTGAAAAGCAAGTTAGCAGCGGCAGTTTTAAAACCAAAATTCAAATCTATTAAAAATAAAATGGATTATTCTGAGTATGGTGGGGCGGCTCTGTTTGGTTTGAAAGCACCAGTAGTAAAGGCTCATGGATCTTCTGATGCAAATGCGATATTTAATGCTATCAGACAAACACGATTTATGGTTCAATCAGAAATGGTATCCAACATACAAGAACAAATAGAAAAGATGGAGTTACATGTTGAGAACGGAGGAGAATAATGGGGAAGATTGCATTTGTTTTTCCAGGACAAGGTTCCCAAGCTGTAGGAATGGGACAAGAGTTAGCTAATATGCATGAAGAAGTATTGCAGTATTTTCAAACCGCGGACAAAACACTAGGTTACTCTTTGACTAATTATATGTTTGAAGGCCCACAAGAAACATTAACAGCTACTTACAATGCTCAACCTGCACTTTTAACTGCGAGCATTGCCATTTTACAGTTGTTAAAAAAAGAAGAAATTGTTCCTGATTATGTTGCAGGACACAGTTTAGGTGAATATTCAGCACTAGTTGCTGCGAACGCTATGAGTTTTGAAGAAGGAGTTCATACCGTTCATATGAGAGGGAAACTAATGGAAGAAGCAGTGCCTTCTGGAAAAGGTACCATGGCAGCTGTGTTAGGTTTAGAAGCACCAGAACTTGAATCTGTTACAAAAAAGGCTTCAGAAGAAGTTGGATCAGTTCAATTAGCGAATATTAATTGCCCTGGTCAAATTGTTATTTCAGGATCTGTTGAAGGTGTTTTGGCGGCGAGTGAAGGTGCAAAATCTGCAGGGGCAAAAAGAGTAATACCGTTAGTTGTAAGTGGTCCGTTTCATTCGGAGTTAATGAAACCAGCAGCTGAAAAGTTCCAAACAGTACTGGAGAACATTACAGTGCAAGAGCCTACTGTACCTGTTATTGGAAATGTGGATGCAAATGAATTAAAAGTGGAATCCATTAAACAAAAGCTTGTAGAACAACTATATTCACCTGTACGTTGGCAACAATCGGTAGAATACATGATTGAACAAGGTGTAGATACGTTTGTGGAAATTGGACCAGGTAAGGTTTTATCTGGATTAGTAAAGAAAATAAATCGAAAAGTAAATGTATTGTCTGTATATGATTCTGAGTCATTAGAAAATGCATTACAATTTTTCAAAGAGGCGGAGGAGAAGTAAATGCTACAAGGTAAAACGGCTGTAGTTACAGGTGCCTCTAGAGGTATCGGACGTGCTATTGCATTAGAGTTAGCTTCTAAAGGTGCGAATATTGTTGTAAATTACGCTGGAAGCGAAGGGAAAGCGCAAGAAGTGGTAGAAGAAATTCAACAATTAGGTGGAAATGCAATAGCTGTAAGAGCGAATGTAGGCAACATGGAAGATGTACAAGCTATGATGAAAGTAGCTATTGCGCAATTCGAAACGATTGATATTTTAGTAAATAACGCAGGAGTTACGAGAGATAATTTACTGATGCGTATGAAAGAAGAAGAATGGGATGAAGTTATAAACATCAATTTAAAAGGTGTGTTTAACTGTACAAAGGCAGTAACTCGTCAAATGATGAAGCAACGTTCTGGAAAAATCATTAATATTTCCTCCATCGTTGGAGTAAGTGGAAATCCTGGACAAGCAAACTATGTTGCAGCAAAAGCAGGCGTAATAGGTTTAACAAAATCTACTGCTCGTGAATTAGCTACTAGAAACATTAATGTAAACGCTGTTGCACCAGGTTTCATTACGACAGATATGACTGACAAATTACCAGAAGAGGTTAAAGGAGAAATGTTGAAACAAATTCCTTTAGCTAAATTTGGAGAAGCAAAGAATATCGCAACTGTTGTTTCTTTCTTAGCATCAGAACAAAGCGTCTATATGACTGGTCAAACACTACATGTTGACGGTGGAATGGTAATGTAATTAATAAACTAAGTCTTTATCATAATGAATGACAACTTAGGATGAAATTAACGGAAGCTATATAAAGATATAGACACTAGAACATTTTGAAAGTAAAATAAGTACGAGTTATCACTCTTTGAGGGGAGGTGAAAGTTATGGCAGAAGTTTTAGAGCGTGTAACGAAAATCATTGTTGATCGTTTAGGTGTTGATGAGGCTGAAGTAAAGTTAGAGTCTAAATTCAAAGATGATTTAGGTGCTGATTCTCTAGATGTAGTTGAATTAGTAATGGAACTTGAAGATGAGTTCGATATGGAAATCTCTGATGAAGATGCACAAAATATTGCAACGGTTGGCGATGCAGTGAACTACATACAGTCCAACAAGTAATTGATTCTATTTTAAAATCCCGCCTTCAGAGCGGGATTTTTCCTATTATTAGAATTATATTTAAATATAGCTATTTGTATCTACTAAATAATTTGTTAAAATAGATATGTTATACATAATATCATTGTCACATTCTTATAGTGATTGAGGTAATGTCGGAGGCTACCCATGTACAAAAATAGAAACAAAAGTACAGATAAACGCAATGAGCTTATACGGATTAAATTTCAACAATTGCAACAACAAATAGGTATAACGTTCGAAAATGAAAAAACGTTATATAAAGCATTTACACATTCATCATATGTGAATGAGCATCGTAAAAAAATGTACGAAGATAATGAGCGCCTGGAGTTTTTAGGAGATGCAGTATTAGAATTAACAATCTCTAAGTTTCTTTATGAAAAGTACCCATTAATGAGTGAGGGTCAATTAACGAAGCTACGTGCTTCTATCGTATGTGAACCTTCACTTGTAGCCTTTGCTAACGAGCTATCATTCGGTAATTATGTTTTACTAGGTAAAGGTGAAGAATTAACAGGGGGTAGAGAACGACCTGCTTTACTTGCAGATGTATTTGAAGCTTTTATCGGTGCGCTTTATCTAGACCAAGGGTTATCATCCGTAATTTCCTTTTTAGAAAAGTACGTTTACCCAAAAATTAACGATGGTGCTTTTTCTCATGTGATGGATTTTAAAAGCCAACTACAAGAGTTAGTGCAAAGAGATGCTTTAGGGCAAATTGAATATAAAGTATTACAAGAAAAAGGCCCTGCTCATAGTAGAGAGTTTGTTTCACAAGTGCTGTTAAACAGCGAAGAACTTGGAGTAGGTATTGGTAAGTCTAAAAAAGAAGCAGAACAACACGCAGCACAATATGCTCTAACGAAACTAAAGCAACATTAATTTTATTTATTACAACATTATATCCCCCTATCATAGGGGGATACTTCTTATTTAAAGACTGAGTTAAAGAATATAATTGTTTTAAAAAATATCTAGCTGTTGATTGGACCGCAAGTCGTAGACTCCTTCGAAAATAGCAGAGGTTTTTAACAGAGTGAATAGAAAAAAGGGATTAACTATGATAAACACAATGAGGTGAGGAAGAATGTACCTCAAACGATTAGAAGTTTTAGGTTTTAAGTCGTTTGCAGAAAGAATTAAAGTAGACTTCGTGCCTGGTGTTACAGCTGTTGTAGGACCTAACGGAAGTGGAAAAAGTAATATTACCGATTCCATTCGCTGGGTTTTAGGCGAGCAGTCAGCTAAATCACTACGTGGTACTAAAATGGAAGATATTATTTTTGCTGGTAGTGAATCGCGTAAACCATTAAATATTGCTGAAGTAACCTTAACATTAGATAATAGCAACCGTATTTTACCCATTGATTATATGGAAGTAAGCGTCACAAGAAGAGTATATCGATCTGGTGAGAGTGATTTTTTAATAAATAATCAGTCTTGTCGTTTAAAAGATATTGTAGATTTATTTATGGATTCTGGCTTAGGAAAAGAAGCTTTTTCAATTATCAGCCAAGGTAAAGTAGAAGAGATCTTAAGTAGTAAGGCGGAAGAACGAAGAAGTATATTTGAAGAAGCGGCTGGCGTACTAAAATACAAGACTAGAAAGAAAAAAGCGGAACATAAGCTTTTTGAAACACAAGAGAATTTGAATCGTGTTTCCGATATTTTACATGAATTAGAATCTCAAGTAGAACCGTTACAAATTCAAGCTTCTATCGCTAAAGACTTTTTAGAAAAAAAAGAAGAACTAGAAAAAATAGAAGTAGGCGTGACAGTATTTGAAATTGAAGAATTACACACTAAATGGGAACAACTTTCTGATCGTGTCAAAACGAATACGGAAAAGGAAGTAGACCTCTCTTCTTCCATACAACATAAAGAAGCCGATTTGGAAAAGTTGAAAAACAATGTACAAGCTTTAGATGAATCTATTAACTATTTACAAGATGCCCTTTTGATTGCTAGTTCTGAATTAGAAAAATTAGAAGGTAGAAAAGAAGTATTAAAAGAAAGAAAAAAGAATGCATCACAAAATAGAGCACAATTAGAAAAATCTGTTGTGGAATTAGACAATATAATTGCAGATTTAAAAGAGAATCTTACAAAAGATAGTTCAATATTAAAAGATTGGCAACAAACATTGAAAGTACTAGAGTTGGATCTAACAAGTAAACTCGAATTGCATGATACGTTCAATCAAAACATGGAAGAAACCATTGAACAACTAAAAAGTGATTATATTGAGCTTTTAAACAAACAAGCATCCATTCGAAATGAGTTAACGTATTTAAATCAACAAACGAAACAAGAAGAGGTAAAGACAAAGCGTCTAGAAGAAGTAAATGAAAAATATATTATAGAACGCCAGTCGCTCTCAAAGAAAAAAAGCGAAACATTAAAACAAAATATGGAACTTGAAACGAAAATTAATAGTACCGTTGATAGCTATCGAAAAAGCGTATCTCAATTACACACCTTACAAAACACGCTTCAAAAGAAAGAAAAATTATTGTATGATGCGTTTAAATTTTTACAACAAACAAAATCTCGTAAAGAAATGCTTGAAGCGATGCAAGGAGACTTTGCAGGCTTTTTCCAAGGAGTTAAAGAGATTTTAAAGGCTAGAGACGAACAAAGGCTTTTTGGTATTAAAGGAGCCGTTGTTGAGATAATTCAAGTGAAACAAGACTATGAAACAGCGATTGAAATTGCTCTCGGTAGTTCTACGCAACATATTGTTGTTTCAGAAGAACAGGATGCTAGAAATGCGATTCATTACTTAAAGAAAAATGGTTTTGGTAGGGCAACTTTTTTACCAATGACTGTAATGAAAGAACGTTCCATTCCTGATTATCATCATAAACAATTACAAGGGGATGATGCATTTGTAGGAATGGCATCAGAGTTAGTTCATTTTGATCAAAACTATCAAAATATCATTCTATATCTTCTAGGGAATGTAATTGTTGCAAAAGACTTAAAAGGTGCGAATAGGTTAGCGTCTATTGTTCAGCATCGTTACCGAATCGTAACGTTAGATGGTGATGTTGTTAATCCAGGAGGTTCCATGACTGGTGGAGCTGTGAAACAAAAAAATAATTCATTGTTAAGTCGCACAAGAGAATTAGAATTCGCTACAATTAAATTAGCAGAAATTGAAGAGCAAGCATCTTTAATGGAAGAGCAAGTAAAAGTGCTGAAAAGTAAATTGAAAGATGAAGAAATGGAAGTTGCTGCAATTAAAGAGCAAGGGGAAACATTACGCTATGAGGAACAGCAAGTTAGAGCGCTACTAAAAGAAATTGAACTAGAAGAGAAAAATATTAATGAACACCTTTCACTCTATGACTATGAAAAAGAGCAGTTTACAACAGCTAAAGCAAGTAATATTGCACGTGAAAGCGAATTGAATAAGCAATTAGCTGAGTTAACGATCGAGATAGAAGGGTTAGATAAAGAAATCCTTCATCTCACAAATCAAAAGAAAGAACAGCATGTAACGAAGGAAACGTTACAATCAGAGATTACTAACCTTAAAGTTGATGCAGCTAGCCATAAAGAACGAATTCAGAACCAAAAACATAAAGTACTTCAACAAAAGCAACAATTAGAAGAAGCAGAAAATAAATTTATTGAGATTCAAGAAGATTTATCTCTGTTAAATAGTGAAATGACGGATAGTTATTCTGGAGAAAAGCAATTAGAGTTTGCTGCACAAGAAAAATTACAAGATAAAAATGAAACAATTCAACTTATTTCTTCTAGAAGAGAAGAGAGGTTAAGACTACACGAAAAACTAGAAGCACAAGAGCTGGAATTAAAAGAACTAAAAAGACAATATAAGACTCTAACGCAAATCTTAAAAGATGAAGAAGTCCAATTGAATCGCCTAGATGTTGAACTTGATAATAGACTAATGCATTTAAGGGAAGAATATATGTTAACGTTTGAAGCGGCTAAAGAGCAATTTCCGCTACTAGATGACATCGAAATATCAAGAAAAAGACTAAAGCTAATCAAAATGGCGATGGAGGAACTCGGTACAGTAAACATAGCAGCAATTGATGAATATGAGCGTGTTTCGGAGCGTTATTATTTCCTAAAAGAGCAAAAAGAAGACTTACTTGAAGCCAAAGATACGTTATATCAAGTTATCAGTGAAATGGATGAAGAAATGACGAAGAGATTTGAAATAACCTTTACGAACATTCGATCTCACTTTAATGATGTGTTCCACTCCTTGTTTGGAGGAGGACGAGCTGACTTAGTATTAACGAACCCTGAAGATATGCTAAACACCGGGGTAGAAATTGTAGCACAACCACCTGGGAAGAAACTTCAAAATTTAGGGTTATTATCAGGTGGAGAAAGAGCTCTAACAGCAATTGCTCTATTGTTTAGTATCCTAAAAGTTAGACCAGTACCATTCTGTATATTAGATGAAGTGGAAGCTGCTTTGGATGAGGCGAATGTTCATCGTTTTGCAAACTATTTAAAGCACTATAGTAAAGAAACACAGTTTATTGTCATAACACATCGTAAAGGTACAATGGAACAATGTGATGTACTATATGGTGTAACGATGCAAGAATCTGGAGTTTCTAAACTTGTATCTGTTAGACTGGAAGAAACGAAAGAACTAGTAACATAGGAAGGAAGAGCGAGATGAGCTTTTTAAAAAAATTAAAAGAGAAAATTACAACACAAACAGAATCTGTAACAGAAAAGTTTAAAGAAGGTTTAACAAAAACAAGGGAATCGTTTTCTGGTAAAGTAAACGACTTAGTAGCAAGGTACCGTAAAGTAGATGAGGATTTCTTTGAAGAATTAGAAGAAATATTAATTGGTGCCGACGTTGGCGTAAATACAGTTATGGAATTAATTGATGAGTTAAAGATGGAAGTAAAGCGTCGTAATATCCAGGATACAAAAGACGTGCAAAGTGTTATCTCTGAAAAATTAGTAGAAATTTATGAATCTGCTGGTGAAACGAATCCGAGCCTTAACATCCAATCAGAAGGTTTAACAGTTATTCTTGTTGTTGGTGTAAATGGAGTAGGGAAAACGACTTCGATTGGAAAACTTGCTAATCGTTTAAAACAAGAAGGTAAAGAGGTACTATTAGCAGCTGGAGACACGTTCCGTGCAGGAGCAATCGAGCAATTAGAGGTGTGGGGAGAACGTGTCGGTGTCGACGTTATTAAACAATCTTCAGGCTCTGATCCAGCTGCAGTTATGTATGACGCAATTCAAGCAGCTAAAGCAAGAAAAGTCGACGTATTATTATGTGATACTGCAGGAAGATTACAAAATAAAGTCAACTTAATGAAAGAGCTAGAAAAAGTAAAAAAAGTAATTGAACGAGAAGTACCAGGGGCTCCACATGAAGTTTTATTAGTGTTAGATGGAACAACTGGCCAAAATGCGCTTAGCCAAGCTAAAATTTTCTCTGAGGCAACAAACGTAACTGGTATCGTCTTAACGAAATTAGACGGAACGGCAAAAGGTGGAATTGTCTTAGCGATTCGTAACGATTTACGAATCCCTGTTAAATTCGTAGGCCTAGGTGAAAAGGTAGACGATCTACAAGCCTTCGACGCAAACCAATACGTCTACGGCTTATTCGCTGGCTTAGTAGAAAAAGAAGAAGCAGAAGAAGTGTAAATACTGAATTTTGAAACAGGTTGTGAATAGTCACAACCTGTTTTTTAAATATTAAATTTCCAAATTATTTGATATAGTTAGAAATTGATAATTGTAATTTCAACCCAACATTAAGGAGTTGTTTGTGACAGTCAAGAGACTCCTCGAAAATGCATACGCATTTTCTTCGTGCGAAGCTTTGCTGCCGAGACCACACGCGGAAAGCGATTGACTGTCACGAACAACTAAAGTAAGTAATTATATTTTATTACGGATGTACTAACCTGTAGTATTGAAAAGTGGTCAAGAAGAAAACTTGACATACTTTGAACTTAATTGTAAACTAATTCAATGTAAAGGCATTTCACTTAACAAGGGAGAGTGAACAAACATGCTGGAAAAAACGACGAGAATGAACTATCTTTATGATTTTTATCAATCGTTGTTAACTCCAAAACAAAGAAACTATATGTCTTTGTATTATTTGGATGATTACTCCCTTGGTGAAATAGCAGAGGAATACAACATAAGTCGTCAAGCTGTTTACGACAACATTAAACGTACGGAACTAATGCTTGAAGAATATGAACTAAAACTTTTGTTATTTCAAAAGTTTCAAGAGCGTCAGCAACTTTTGTCAAAGATGAAACAATTAATGATGGAAAAAGAAAATGCTCCTACTAATGATATAGTACTGTTAGTAGAGGCGCTTGAGAAATTAGATTAGGGGGCGGCGTACATGGCATTTGAAGGTTTAGCCGACCGTTTGCAAAACACCATTCAAAAAATTCGCGGTAAAGGTAAAGTAACAGAACAAGACGTAAAAGAAATGATGCGTGAAGTTCGATTAGCTTTACTAGAAGCAGATGTTAACTTTAAAGTCGTAAAAGACTTCGTAAAACGAGTTAGTGAACGTGCTGTTGGACAAGAAGTAATGAAAAGCTTAACTCCAGGTCAGCAAGTAATTAAAGTCGTAAAAGAAGAACTAACGAACTTAATGGGTGGAGAGCAAAGTAAAATTGCTGTAAGTAACCGACCACCAACGGTCATAATGATGGTTGGTTTACAAGGCGCTGGTAAAACAACGACGACAGGTAAGCTTGCTAATTTATTGCGAAAAAAGAACAATAAAAAGCCTATGCTTGTTGCTGCTGATATTTATCGTCCTGCAGCAATTAAACAGCTTGAAACATTAGGTAAACAGTTAAACATGCCTGTTTTTTCACTTGGTGATCAAGTTAGTCCTGTTGAAATTGCTAAAAAAGCAATTGAAAAGGCAAAAGAAGAGCACCATGACTATGTTTTAATTGATACTGCGGGTCGATTACATGTTGACGAAGCATTAATGGATGAATTGAAACAAGTTAAAGAGATCTCCAAACCTGATGAAATCTTTCTAGTTGTTGATGCAATGACTGGACAAGATGCAGTTAATGTTGCTGAGAGCTTTAACGAACAACTTGGCTTAACAGGGGTTGTCTTAACAAAATTAGACGGAGATACTCGAGGTGGAGCTGCTTTATCTGTAAAAGCAGTAACAAACACACCAATCAAATTTGTAGGTTTAGGAGAAAAGCTTGATGCAATAGAGCCGTTTCATCCTGAACGTATGGCGTCAAGAATCCTTGGTATGGGCGATGTTTTAACTCTTATTGAAAAAGCGCAAGACAATGTAGATGAAGAAAAAGCAAAAGAGTTAGAACAAAAACTTCGTACAGCGAGCTTTACATTTGATGACTTTTTGGAGCAACTAGGACAAGTACGAAAAATGGGTCCTTTGGACGAAATTTTAGGCATGATACCTGGTGCAAACAAAATGAAAGGCTTAAAAAACGTTCAAGTCGATGATAAACAAATCGGTCATGTCGAAGCTATCATTCGATCTATGACGAAAAAAGAAAAAGAACAGCCTGATATCATTAATGCGAGCCGTAAAAAAAGGATAGCAAAAGGTAGCGGTCGACCAATTCAAGAAGTAAACCGTTTACTAAAGCAATTTGAAGAAATGAAAAAAATGATGAAACAAATGACAAGTATGACAAAAGGTAAAGGGAAGAAAGGTGGATTTAAACTTCCTTTTATGTAAGTCCGATTATCATAAGTTTTATACATTTTTCTCTATAAATTTTAAAGTGACAAGAAAAAACACTTTACAAACAATTAACTACTTGTTATCATACTATCTTGTGTGAAATATTTTCGGAGGTGCTATTAAAAATGGCAGTTAAAATTCGTTTAAAACGTATGGGTAGCAGAAAATCCCCATTCTATCGTATTGTTGTAGCAGATTCTCGTTCTCCTCGTGATGGACGTTTCATTGAAACAGTTGGAACTTACAATCCTGTAACTCAACCAGCTGAAGTAAAAATCAATGAAGAGTTAGCATTAAAATGGTTACAAGATGGAGCAAAACCATCTGACACAGTTCGTAACCTTTTCTCGAACGAAGGCATTATGGAAAAATTCCACAACGCTAAATTCAGCAAGTAATTGGTTAACTAACCATGACAAAACTAGTTGAAACGATTGTAACGGCGTTAGTAGATCATCCAGAACAAGTTGTTGTTACAGAAGTAGAAGCAAATAATGTAACTACGTATCAACTAACTGTGCACCCAGATGATTTAGGAAAAGTGATTGGTAAGCAAGGGAGAATCGCTAAAGCAATTAGAACGGTTCTTTTCGCAGCTGCCTCACACGATAATAAACGTGTACAACTAGAAATTAAGGAGTAGGGAGGCTTTCGAGCTTCCCTTTTTCTTATTCTTGAGCTGAGTTGAAAAATAGTGTTGATTTTTCACAACTATCTAGCTGTTGATTGTAGCGCAAGTCTGAGACTCCTCGAAAATGCTACCGCATTTTCTTCGTGCGATGAATCGATTCCGTAGCCTTCCTTGTCCTGGGGGAGACCCCGGAGGCTCCCGGCGCCACGAAAAGTTTGAAGCTACTCGTTCAGCCCCGAAAAGCATAAGACAGGGGCAACTAGAGGGTGCTTTTTCCCTCAAGATGACCATGGCTAGACTTGCGGAGCTTGCCGCTGAAACTAGACACGCCCTCGGAAAGCGAAGACTTGCGCTACAATCAACAGCGGTATATAACCGAGCTTTTTATGAGATATGAAAATAATTAGGTAATACTACTAAAATAAAATGATTATTTAGAGGTGAAAATAAAATGACAGAATGGTTTAACGTTGGAAAGATTGTAAACACGCACGGTATTAAAGGGGAAGTCCGAATTGTATCTAGAACTGATTTTGCTGATGAGCGATATAAGCCAGGCAATACACTTTTCCTTTTCATGAATGAAAACGATCAGCCAATTCCACTAGAAGTAGAATCAAGAAGAGTACATAAAACATTTGATTTACTTAAGTTTGTTGGTAAGGATAATGTTAACGAAGTCGAACAATATAAAGGGGCAATTGTGAAAGTCCCAGCAACTCAATTAGAAGACCTAAATGAAGGAGAATTTTACTTTCATGAAATAATCGGATGTAAAGTCATCAATTTAGAAACGAATGACGATATAGGTGTTATAAAAGAAATATTAACACCAGGTGCAAACGATGTATGGGTTATAAAAGGGAGTAAAGGAAAAGAAATTTTAATTCCTTATATAGATCAAATTGTAAAAGAAGTAAACATTGCAGATAAAGTTATATACATCGAGCCGATGGAAGGACTTCTATAAAATGAAAATAGACGTATTAACTCTTTTTCCTGAAATGTTTACGGGAGTATTAAATACTTCCATATTAAAAAAAGCAGCTGAGAAAGAAGTTGTCACTTATCGCGTCGAAAATTTTAGGGATTATTCTACAAATAAACATAGTAATGTTGATGATTATCCTTATGGTGGAGGTGCTGGTATGGTTTTAACTCCACAACCAATCTTTGACGCTGTAGATAAGCTTACAAGTGAGTCAAAGCCTCGAGTAATCTTAATGTGCCCGCAAGGAGAAAGATTCAACCAGCGTAAAGCAGAGGAGCTCTCGCGGGAAAAACATTTATTGTTTATTTGTGGACATTACGAAGGGTACGATGAAAGAATTAGAGAATCACTAGTTACAGATGAAATCTCAATTGGAGATTTTGTACTAACTGGTGGAGAACTTGCATCTATGGTAGTAATTGATAGTGTTGTGAGACTACTACCAGGAGTTCTAGGAAAAGAAGCCTCTCATGAGCAAGATTCTTTTAGTACTGGCCTTCTTGAGCATCCTCACTACACAAGACCGGCTGAATTTCGTGGAATGAAAGTGCCTGATGTATTGTTATCTGGTAATCATGAGAAAATAAAACATTGGCGCAGGAAAGAAACTCTAAGAAGAACGTGGAGTAGAAGACCGGATTTATTACAAGAATACGAATTAACGGATCAAGAAAAACAATGGTTACTAGAAATACAAAATGGCGAGAAGTAATATTGCCTTTTAATCTTAAATATGTTACTATACTAGTTGTGACTTAGCACAGCTATGTCGAAAAAACGGTGTTCCGCTGCATGAAATACATGGAATGAGCATCTGTGGAAAAGGAGAAAAGAACATGCAAAAATTAATCCAAGAGATTACACAAGCACAACTTAAATCAGACCTTCCTACATTTAAAGCTGGTGACACTGTACGTGTACACGTTAAGGTTGTAGAGGGTACGCGTGAGCGTATTCAGTTATTCGAAGGTGTAGTAATTAAACGTCGTGGTGGCGGAATTAGCGAAACTTTCACAGTTCGTAAGATTTCTTACGGTGTTGGTGTTGAGCGTGCATTCCCTGTACATTCACCAAAAATCGAACAAATCGATGTTATCCGTCGCGGTAAAGTACGTCGTGCGAAACTTTACTACTTACGTGCATTACGCGGTAAGAAAGCTCGTATTAAAGAAATTCGATAATCAAAAAGTAGCATAAACATCAATAGAATGTAATGTGTTCTATTTCGATGTGTAAGCTAAGTAGAAAGGAGCTTGCTAAAACAAGCTCCTTTTTTTCGCACTTTAATTAATAGCTATGTTAAAGCTTAGTGTTGATAATTTAGTACTAATACCTGTTGATTTGCGTGCAAGGCTGAGACTCCTGCGGGAGAAGCGGGGAGTGGGAGACCCCACAGGCGCATGCGCCGAGGAGTAGGTTTTTTCACGACAGTGAAAATAACACCTTCCTTTTTACCGCCCGCGGAAAGCGAAGCCTTGCACGCAAATCAACAACGAACTTTAACACAGCCTAATTAATAAATACACCTAAGTTTTTAAACTGATAAAAAAAGGTATATAATAATGATATTTACATACTAATAGGTCTGTTTAATCTAGAAAGAGATATATATAGGTAAGTTAAGTTGATAAATTACATTCCCATATTGAAAAACGAACTAAGTTTTTCAGATAGTAGTAATATATGATGAAACTTACTCAGGTAGTGGAGGAACAAAGATGACAAAATCTAAAAACGAGCTCTTTGAATGGATAAAGGCATTAGCGATTGCAATTGTATTAGCAGCTGTCATTCGTTATTTCTTTTTTGCCCCTATAGTTGTAGACGGAGATTCCATGATGCCGACATTACACAATCAAGATAGAATGATTGTAAATAAAATTGGCTATATGATAGGTAAACCTGATAGATTTGACATCGTTGTTTTCCATGCAACAGTAGATAAAGATTATATTAAACGTGTAATCGGTCTTCCAGGGGATGAAGTGGAATATAAAAATGACGTCTTATATATTAATGGTGATCCATACGAAGAGCCATACTTAGATGAATTTAAAGCTGAAATACCTAATGGTCCTTTAACAGAAAACTTTACGTTAGAGGATATAATTGGCCAAAAAACGGTGCCAGAAGGACATATTTTTGTATTAGGTGACAATAGAAGATTCAGCAGAGACGGAAGACACATTGGAACAGTCGCAATGGACCAAGTGCTTGGCAAAACAAAAGTAGTTTATTGGCCTCCATCTGATATGAGAATTGTCCATTAAAAAAGGACAAAAATAGAAAGGCGTGTAAGTTTATGACTATTCAATGGTTTCCTGGTCATATGGCGAAAGCTCGTAGGGAAGTTACTGAAAAATTAAAGCTAATTGACATCGTTTATGAACTTGTAGATGCTAGATTACCTATTTCTTCAAGGAACCCAATGATTGATGAAATCATTAAGCAAAAACCTCGAATTATTTTATTAAATAAAGCTGATCTGGCAGATCCAGCTGATACACAAAAATGGATTCAATATTTTCAAGAAACTACTGAAAATACTAGAGCTATAGCAATTGATTCTTTTCAAGGAAAAGGAATTAATAAAATACAATCATTATCAAAAGAATTGTTACAGGAAAAGTTCGATAAAATGATAGCCAGAGGGATTCGTCCTAGAGCTATTAGAGCTTTAATTGTCGGAATTCCAAATGTTGGTAAATCCACTTTAATTAATAGATTAGCGAAAAAGAATATTGCTAAAACTGGAGATCGACCTGGTGTAACGAAAGCACAACAGTGGGTTAAAGTTGGTAAAGAACTAGAATTGTTAGACACTCCAGGTATTTTATGGCCGAAATTTGAAGATCAAGAAGTAGGATTGAAACTTGCTACAACTGGAGCCATTAAAGACACAATTATCAACCTTCAAGAGGTAACTGTATTTGCCTTAAGGTTTTTAGGAACCTATTATCCTGAACGTTTAAAAGAAAGATATGGACTATCTGAAATTCACGAAGACGTTGTAGAACTTTTTGATACTATAGGTGAAAAAAGAGGTTGCAAAATGGCTGGTGGCTATATCGATTATGATAAAGTAGCAGAATTAGTAATTAGAGAAATAAGACAAGAAAAGTTAGGTAGAATAACGTTTGATAAAGACTTTTCAGCATAATTTCAAGCAAAAGAGGCAAGTTGTGAAATTTCACTTCCTGCCTTTTTTTAGTGGTTAGTTACTAGTGGATAGTGATTAGGCGGTGTGATCAACACTATTTAAAACTACTACTACAAAACACTTGAACCTAACAATTAATAGGTCGATAAAAAAGTAAGAGGTGAGAAAACATGGGAAATTTAACAATAAAAGAAATACAAGCCCTACTACAAAACGCAAAAGATGAATCAGATCCAACACTAACGACAATAAAAATAGATCCCCGAAAAGGTGTACAACAACTTTATAAAAAATGGGAAAAAGAAAAACTACGAGCAGAAGAGCTACATACGCAGTTTGAAAATATGCTGGCTTATGAAAAAGAACTGAGAAGAAATGGTATTAAATATATTGCTGGAATTGATGAAGTAGGCCGTGGTCCATTAGCTGGTCCTGTAGTAGCTGCTGCAGTTATTTTAAAAGAAGATTTTTATTTGCCAGGACTTACAGATTCAAAAAAATTATCTCCAGCTAAAAGAGAAACGTTCTATGAATATATTATAGATAATGCGCTTGCTTATGGTATAGGGGTAGTACCAGCGAAAGAAATCGACACTGTAAATATATACGAGGCAACTAAAATAGCAATGATTAAAGCGATAAAAGAACTTCCAATAGAGCCAGAACATTTGTTAATAGATGCGATGAAATTACCAATAGGTATTTCTCAAACTTCCATCATTAAAGGAGACGCAACGAGTATATCAATTGCTGCTAGCTCTGTGCTTGCTAAAGAAACAAGAGACCGCTATATGAAGAATCTTGGAGAAACGCACCCTTCATACGGTTTTGAAAATCATATGGGATATGGTACGAAAGAGCATCTTGAAGCGATAGAAACACACGGAATCATATCAGAACATAGAAAATCTTTTGCTCCAATCAAAAGCTATGTAAGTTAGGAGGAAAGCTATGGATGGTGACATCACTTTTTCAACTAGTCTATTAAACTCGCATAGAACTAGCACAAGCTTGAACTTGCCAAAAGTGTTCCAGGCAAGAGTTCTGGAAGAACTCCAAGAAAATGTCTCGTTAATTAGGATAGGTACAAGAGAAGTAGTTGTTAAAATAAATGAAAAAGTAATGATAGGTAATGAGTATTTATTCCGTTTTAATGGAAATTCAGAAAAATCACTTCCATTAGTAGAAGTTACAAAATTAGCTGATGTTGCTACACCTAAAGCAATCCAGACGGTGAATACTACTCACACGGCGTCGAATGAAACGATAGCTAATTTGAAGATTAATACTACCACTCAGCAGCAAATAGTAATGTCCCTGTATCAAAAAGTAGATAAGAGTGCTTATGACTCCATTTTAAAATGGGTAAACGAAAGCAATGGAATGACAAAAGAAACAAAATTTTTGTTCATTCAACATGTAATGACGAAAAATTACCCTATTCCACTTGAAAAGGCGATAATGAATGTGCAAGAGGCAATTAATAGGGAAAACAATATAGGACAGCTAGTCAAGGAATTAATATCGGAGGTAAAAAACTTACCTTTGAAAACTCATCCTGAACAGAAGTTAGAAGAGTTACTTAGAAACGTTACTTTGCAGGCAAATTTGTTACAAACTAGTAGTCAAGTAAAGAATGTTGTCGTTCAATCACTTGCTCAATTGGGATTTCAATATGAGAAGAATATTCTAACTTCCCATTTTTCACAAGTCCAAACGAAGAGTAAACTTGAGGCAGAATTAAAACCAATTCTTATTGCTTTACAACAACAACTTCCTACTGCAGAAATGAATAGGAAAATAGAAAAGATGGTCCAAATGCTGAATGGATTTCAGCTTCAATCTCGAGAAGATGGTCTTTTTCAACCGTTATTTTTCGCCATTCCTTATCTTAATAATGAACAATATAAAAATTGGTATATTCATATTCAAGCCCGAAATACAGAGAAAGAAAAGGTTGATCCATCTCATTGTCGTATTCTCTTTTTGCTTGACTTACCAGTACTATCAGAAACGATGGTTGATATATTAATTCAGGAAAAAGTGATATCCGTTTCTATTACTAACAACTTTACAAAACTTGATGAAATCGTTCAAAAATATAAGTCGATATTAATGAAAAAGCTCGAAGAAGATGGTTATATGCTTTTATCGTTGAAAGTAATAAAAAACGAAGACAAGCATCAAGATGTTTATAACGTCTTTTTACAAGAAGTGTTAAAGCCTCCTAACAAGGGAGTGGACATTAAATTATGATGAAGAAAGATCCAAAATTCACTCAAAAAAAAGCAGTAGCACTATATTATGACCAACAAAAAGACTATGCCCCAATTGTAACAGCAAAAGGCAAAGGTCTCATTGCAGAAAATATAATCCAAACAGCAAAAGACAATGGAGTTCCTATTCAAGAGGATGAAGCTTTAGTTCAACTATTATCTGAAATTGAACTACACGACAAAATTCCGGAATCTTTATATGAAGTAGTGGCAGAAATACTTTCTTTTGTGTATATTTTAAACGAAGAGGCAAAGAAAGAGTAAAAATGTTTTACTCCTATAGTTTATTGAAAATTCAGTAAAATAGGCTAGGTGGTTGATATGATAGGCATTTCATTAAATTTAAAGAATTGCTAATAATTAATTTTTTGAAAATAGTATAATATTTTTACAGAAAGGTAGACAAAGGGTGTCTCATTTTATAAAATGAAAGCGCAGTCTATTTTTATTGTGATACATAAGATTGGAGGATGGGAAATGAATATCCATGAATATCAAGGAAAAGAGATCCTCAGAAAATACGGGGTAGCTGTTCCGAATGGTCGCGTAGCATTCACTGTGGAAGAAGCAGTTGAAGCAGCAAAAGAATTAGGAACAGAAGTATGTGTGGTAAAAGCACAAATTCACGCAGGTGGTCGTGGAAAAGCTGGTGGCGTTAAAGTTGCTACAAAAGGCTTAGAACAAGTTCGTGAGTATGCGAGTGAAATTTTAGGTAAAACGTTAGTAACACATCAAACAGGTCCTGAAGGTAAAGAAGTTAAACGCTTACTTATCGAAGAGGGTTGCGATATTAAAAAAGAATACTACATCGGTTTAGTATTAGACCGTGATTCTTCAAAAGTTGTTTTAATGGCTTCTGAAGAAGGTGGAACGGAAATCGAAGAAGTTGCAGAAGCAACTCCAGAAAAAATCTTTAAAGAGTATATCGATCCTGTAGTAGGTTTAACAGGATTCCAAGCTCGTCGTATTGCTTTTAATATTAACATTCCAAAAGAGTTAGTAGGACAAGCTGTTAAGTTCATGATGAGCTTATACACTGCATTCGTAGAAAAAGATTGCTCTATCGCTGAAATTAACCCGTTAGTAGTTACTGGTGACGGAAAAGTAATGGCATTAGATGCAAAATTAAACTTTGATGCAAACGCATTATATCGTCATAAAGACATTTTAGAGTACCGTGATCTTGACGAAGAAGATGCAAAAGAAATTGAAGCTTCTAAGTACGACTTAAGTTATATCTCACTTAATGGAAACATCGGGTGTATGGTAAATGGTGCTGGTCTTGCTATGGCAACAATGGATATTATAAAACATTATGGTGGAGACCCTGCAAACTTCCTTGATGTTGGGGGCGGTGCTACTGCTGAGAAAGTAACAGAAGCATTCAAAATCATCCTTTCTGATGAAAATGTAAAAGGTATTTTTGTAAACATTTTCGGTGGAATTATGAAGTGTGACATTATTGCAACAGGTGTTGTAGAAGCTGCTAAACAAGTAGAGTTAAAAGTACCTTTAGTAGTACGTCTTGAAGGAACTAACGTTGAGTTAGGGAAGCAAATCCTTAAAGATTCTGGTCTAAACATCGTTGCTGCAGAATCTATGGCTGATGGCGCACAAAAAATCGTAGCACAAGTAGGATAAGAAAGGCAGGGGAACATACATGAGCGTATTTATTAATAAAGACACAAAAGTTATCGTACAAGGTATTACAGGTTCAACTGCTTTGTTCCATACAAAACAAATGCTTGAGTATGGTACAAACATCGTTGGTGGAGTTACGCCTGGTAAAGGTGGTACAGAAGTAGAAGGTGTTCCGGTATTCAACACAGTTGATGAGGCTGTTAAAGCTACTGGTGCAAATGCATCTGTTATCTACGTTCCAGCACCATTCGCAGCAGATGCAATTTTAGAAGCAGTTGATGCTGAACTTGACCTAGCAATCTGTATTACAGAACATATTCCAGTAATGGATATGGTAAAAGTAAAACGTTACATGGAAGGCAAAAAGACTCGTTTAGTTGGTCCTAACTGCCCAGGTGTAATTACTCCAGGTGAATGTAAAATTGGTATCATGCCAGGATATATTCATACAAAAGGTCATGTAGGAGTTGTTTCTCGTTCTGGAACACTTACATATGAAGCTGTACACCAACTATCAGAAGCTGGTATTGGCCAAACTACAGCTGTAGGTATCGGTGGAGACCCAGTTAACGGTACAGACTTCATTGACGTTTTAAAAGCATTTAATGAAGACCCTGAGACTTATGCAGTAATCATGATTGGTGAAATCGGTGGAACTGCAGAAGAAGAAGCGGCTCTTTGGGTAAAAGAAAACATGACTAAGCCTGTTGTAGGATTTATCGGCGGACGTACAGCCCCTCCAGGAAAGCGCATGGGCCATGCTGGTGCGATTATTTCTGGTGGTAAAGGTACAGCTGATGAGAAGATTCGTGTGATGAACGAGTGTGGTATCGAAGTAGCAGATACTCCATCTGTTATGGGAGAGACACTAATTAAAGTTATCACAGAGCAAGGCATACTAGAAAAGTGTAAAACTCACTAATCTAACTTCTAAAATATGCAGAGGTAGTAGAATGACTACCTCTGTGTATTTGTTATAAAATTTCAAATAATTTCATAGGAGCGAATGAATACATGGATAAATGGAAACAACGTTTACTACATTTACATCATTGTTCATCCATCACAAGAAATATCCTTTTTAAAATTCTTCGGTTTGACCCCGATTTAAAAAACATTTTTAATTTTTCTACCAACGATCTCACTCACCATTTACGAATAACAAAGTCATCTGCAGAAAAAATATACTCTCAAATAAGAACTGTAAATATAGAAAAGTTTTTATGTAACTATAATCTAGAACAAATAATTCCAATTACATTTAAAGACCCTCTGTATCCACTACTCCTTAAAGAAATATATGATCCACCTCTTGTTTTGTATTGTAAAGGTGATATCTCGCTATTTCATTCGAAAAAAGTTAGTATAGTTGGTACTAGAAACCCGACCATGTATGCAAATAAAGCACTAGAATTAATCCTCCCATCATTAATAAAAGAAGGGTTTACGATTGTTAGTGGTTTGGCTACTGGAGTAGATACTAATGCACATAAATTAACGATAGAAAATAACGGAAAAACGATAGCTATTCTTGGTAGTGGTTTATTTAACGTTTATCCAAAAGAAAACATAGCTTTGGCAAATACAATCGCTCGGGAACATCTACTTGTCTCAGAATATACTCCATACACCCCTCCACAGAGATGGCAGTTTCCTTTTAGAAATAGAATAATTAGCGGACTTTCAAGTGGTACAGTTATTGTGGAAGCAAAAGAAAGAAGTGGCTCATTGATTACTGCAGAACAAGCTTTAGAACAAGGAAGAGATGTGTTTGCTATACCAGGATCAATCTTTTCCCCGACGTCAATTGGAACAAACTTATTAATTCAACAAGGAGCTAAGCTTGTAATGAAAGCTGAAGACATTCTGGAGGAAATTTAAAAAAATAAATTGTTAAAAAAAATTCATAAATTGAATTTTAGTATGTATTAATTTACAAAAAAAATAGTTTCTATAGTATTATAATGGCGACAACAAAAAGTTGTCGCTTTCCTTAAGATAATATTTATAAAAGTTTATAAAGGAAACGTATAGAGTTGACTAGAATTTTTATACCATTACCTCCAGAATGTGTTTTAATATAAAAATTAGTGGAATAATTTCAAATAAAACGGGCTATCAATATAATTAAATAGATGCGTTTTTAAAAAATTCCGAAAACTTTTACACTTTCCTGTTTGACAAACAGGAAAAAAATATTTAATAATAATGAAGATTTAAAGAATCGTTTTAATATATACATAAATGTTTCAATTAAAACTTCATATCCTATTAGTTTAACTTAACTTATTATTAAAGGTGTATCCTTTTAAATAAAGTTTTAACTACATACAGGAAATTTACCCTCTAAGGAGGACATAGGAATGTCAGATTATTTAGTTATAGTAGAGTCGCCTGCAAAAGCAAAAACAATTGAAAAATATTTAGGGAAAAAATATAAAGTGAAAGCTTCAATGGGACATATACGTGATCTTCCTAAAAGTCAGATGGGAGTCGACGTTACAAACAATTTCGACCCGAAGTATATTACAATCCGTGGGAAAGGCCCAGTGTTGAAAGAATTAAAAACAGCTGCCAAAAAAGCTAAAAAAATCTATCTAGCGGCCGATCCGGATCGTGAAGGGGAAGCAATTGCATGGCATTTAGCTCATAGTTTAGGAATTGATACAGCATCCGATTGTCGTGTAGTGTTTAACGAAATTACAAAAGATGCTATAAAAGAATCTTTCAAACATCCAAGACCAATAGATATGGACGTTGTAGATGCTCAGCAAGCTCGCCGAGTACTTGATAGACTTGTTGGTTACAACATCAGTCCATTATTATGGAAAAAAGTAAAAAAAGGTTTAAGTGCGGGGCGTGTTCAATCAGTAGCTGTTAGGCTTGTAATTGAAAGAGAAAAAGAAATAAATGCTTTTATTCCGGAAGAATATTGGACAATAAAAGGATCATTCCTTACAAAAGATAAAAAAGAATTAGATGCAAGCTTTTATGGTTTGAACGGTAAGAGAGTGGAATTAAAATCAGAAGAAGAAGTTAATTCCATCATAAATAAATTAAATGACAATTCTTTCGAAATTAATAGCGTGACGAAAAAAGAAAGAAAACGTAATCCTGCACTACCATTCATCACATCTTCTTTACAGCAAGAAGCAGCTCGGAAATTAAATTTCCGAGCAAAAAAGACGATGATGTTAGCACAGCAATTATATGAAGGAATTGAGCTTGGAAAGCAAGGAACAGTTGGTTTAATTACTTATATGAGAACAGATTCTACTAGGATATCGGATACTGCTAAATTAGAAGCAGCACAATATATTGAAGATACGTATGGGAAAGAGTACTTAAGTAATGCACCAAAAAAAGAAACTAAAAATGCAAAAGCACAAGATGCTCATGAAGCAATTCGACCAACTGCAACCATGAATGATCCTCAATCGTTAAAGCAATTCCTAAGTAGAGATCAATTCCGTTTATATAAATTAATTTGGGAACGATTTGTTGCTAGTCAAATGGCACCTGCTATTTTAGATACAGTAAGTATCGATTTAAGTCACGATGATGTTGTTTTCCGAGCAACTGGTTCTACTGTTAAGTTTCAAGGATTTATGAAAGTATATGTGGAAGGAAGCGACGATGCAACAGATGAAAAAGAGAAAATTCTTCCTCCTTTAGAAAAAGGGGATAATGTTTTCTCAAAAGATATCGACCCTAAACAACATTTCACTCAACCACCTCCGAGATATACGGAAGCGAGACTAGTGAGAGAATTAGAAGAATTAGGAATTGGTAGACCTTCTACATATGCGCCAACTCTCGATACAATCCAAAAGAGAGGGTATGTAGCATTAGATAATAAGCGTTTCATTCCAACGGAACTTGGGGGAATTGTGTTTGAATTAGTTATGGAGTTCTTTCCAGAAATCATCGATGTAGAGTTTACGGCGAATCTAGAAACAAATCTAGATAATGTAGAAGAAGGAATAGTAAACTGGATTGACATAATTGATGGATTTTATCATGAGTTTGAAAAGAGATTAGAAAAAGCGGAACAAGAAATGAAAGAAGTAGAAATAAAAGATGAACCAGCTGGAGAAGATTGTGAGTTATGCGGAAATGAAATGGTATTCAAAATGGGTCGATACGGCAAATTTATGGCTTGTTCCAATTTCCCAGACTGCCGAAATACAAAAGCAATAGTAAAAGATATTGGCGTTAACTGTCCGAAGTGTGAAGAAGGAAATGTTGTAGAAAGAAAAAGTAAAAAGAAACGTATTTTTTACGGTTGCGATCATTTCCCTACTTGTGATTTCTTATCATGGGATAAACCTCTCGCTCGTAAATGTCCAAAGTGTGAAGCATTATTGGTAGAAAAGAAGTTGAAAAAAGGAATGCAAGTTCAGTGCGTAGAATGTGATTATAAAGAAGAAGTGCAGCAATAATTCATTCTTTGAAATGTCGAATTGAATCAAATAATGCAAAAATGTTGCACTTTATCTACTTTTCATGTATTTTATATAGTAATAGAGCTATAACTTGAACGTTAAATACCAACTAGGGGACTGACGATAAGCTACTTTGTCAGTTCCCTTTTCGTTCGACAAAGTATTATTCGCCTTTGTGAAAAGATAAATATTTTGATTATCGTACATAATTTTGGCAATAGTAAGGATAGATACTATTTGGAGGATAAGAAAATGACTGAAAAAGTTGTAAGTGTAATAGGGGCGGGTCTTGCTGGTAGTGAAGCAGCTTGGCAACTTGCAAGCCGTGGAATAAAGGTTAACTTATTTGAAATGCGTCCAGTAAAACAAACTCCTGCCCATCATACGGATAAGTTTGCAGAGTTAGTATGTTCTAACTCCTTAAGAGCAAATACATTAACAAATGCTGTTGGTGTTTTAAAAGAAGAAATGAGAATGTTAAATTCAGTAATTATAAAATCTGCAGATGAGTCTTCGGTACCAGCAGGAGGAGCATTAGCAGTTGATCGCCATGAATTTGCTGGATTAGTAACACAGCTAGTGAAAGAACATCCGAATGTTACAGTTTTCACAGAAGAAGTGGAATCCATACCAGAAGGACCCACTATTATTGCAACAGGACCTTTAACATCGAAAGCACTAGCAGATGATCTACGTTCATTAACAGGTGAAGAATATTTGTACTTTTATGATGCTGCAGCACCAATCATTGAAAAAGAAAGTATAAACATGGATATTGTTTATTTAAAGTCAAGGTATGATAAAGGGGAAGCTGCATACTTAAATTGTCCAATGACAGAGGAACAGTTTGATAAATTTTACGAGGCCCTTATTGCTGCTGAAACCGTTCCATTAAAAGACTTTGAGAAGGAGATCTTCTTTGAAGGATGCATGCCTATTGAAGTAATGGGTAGTAGAGGTAAAAGAACGATGCTGTTTGGTCCTTTAAAGCCAGTAGGACTAGAGGACCCAAGAACAGGAAAGCGTCCATACGCCGTTGTGCAGTTACGACAAGATGATGCGGCTGGAACACTTTATAATATTGTTGGATTCCAGACACATTTAAAGTGGGGGCCACAAAAAGAAGTAATTCAGTTAATTCCAGGTTTAGAAAATGCAGAAATTGTACGTTATGGAGTTATGCATCGAAATACTTTTATAAATTCACCTAATTTATTAAAAGCAACATATCAATATAAAGATAGGGAAAATTTATTTTTTGCAGGACAGATGACAGGCGTAGAAGGCTATGTGGAGTCAGCTGCTTCTGGACTAGTTGCTGGTATAAATGCTGCGCGTTACGTATTAGGTGAAGAGCCAGTGGAATTTCCACATGAAACAGCTATAGGTAGTATGGCAAGATATATTACTACAACGAACGCTAAAAACTTCCAACCTATGAATGCTAATTTTGGATTATTCCCGGACTTACCGAAGAAAATTAAAAGTAAACAAGAAAGAAATGAAGCACACGCTAATCGAGCACTAGAAACAATTCAGAATTTTGTAAAAAGTTTGTAAAGTCAATTGCAAGGGCTACTAAATTGTGATAAGATTTAGTAGCCTTTGTGAGGTGAAATGATGGAAACTTTGTCAAACGCATTACTTTCTTTTCTTGAATATTTAAAAATTGAACGAAACTATTCACCCAATACGATTGAACATTATGAAAGAGACATCCATAGCTTTTTTCTTTTTATGAAAGAAGAGGGTGTTACATCTTTAGAATCGATTACTTTTATTGAAGCTAGAGCATATTTAACGAAGCTCCATAAATTTAAATATGCAAGAAGAACTGTTGCAAGAAAAATTTCTAGTCTAAGAAGTTTCTTTAAGTTTTTACAAAAAGAAAATAAAATTGTAGAAGATCCTTTTAGTCTAATTTCCATCCCGAAACAAACAAAACAACTTCCTAGATTTCTTTATCAGGAAGAGATGGAAAAGCTATTTTTAGTATCCGATACTAGTACACCACTCGGACAACGGAATCAAGCGATATTAGAGTTATTATATGCAACAGGAATACGTGTTAGCGAGTGTTGTGATAGTAAGCTAGAGGATGTAGATTTTCACTTAGAAACAATTCTAGTTACAGGTAAGGGTAGAAAACAACGTTATGTTCCTTTTGGTAGTTTTGCCTCTGATGCTTTAAAATTATATATTGAAAAAGGTAGAGATGAGTTGCTGAAAAAAAAGTCTGAACCAAACAGTATTAGACATCTCTTTTTGAACTTCCGTGGGCAACCTTTATCAACGCGAGGTGTGCGAAATATTTTGAACTCAATAGTGAAAGAAGTCAGCTCTACGATGAAAATTACCCCACACATGTTACGTCATACTTTTGCAACACACATGTTGAATGAAGGTGCGGATTTAAGGGTTGTACAAGAACTTTTAGGTCACGCAAGCTTGTCTTCTACTCAAGTATATACACATGTTACGAAAGATCATCTTCGAAATACATATTTGCAATATCATCCTCGCTCTAAAGGGTGATGGTTAAGGAGGAGATATAATGGGTTCTTTTCATGCTACTACCATCTTTGCCGTTAAACATAATGGTGAGTCTGCGATGTCTGGTGATGGTCAAGTTACTTTTGGCAATGCAGTAGTAATGAAACATACTGCGAAAAAAGTCCGTAAGCTGTTTAATGGTAAAGTAATTGCTGGATTTGCCGGTTCTGTTGCAGATGCATTTACTCTATTCGAAATGTTTGAGGGAAAACTTGAGGAGTATAACGGTAATTTAAGTAGGGCTGCTGTTGAGCTTGCGAAAGAGTGGCGAAGTGACAAGGTTTTAAGAAGGCTAGAAGCGATGCTAATCGTTATGGATAGTGAGACATTGTTACTTGTCTCTGGTACTGGAGAAGTAATCGAACCTGATGATGGAATATTAGCCATCGGTTCAGGAGGTAATTATGCTCTTGCTGCTGGA
Source organism: Bacillus sp. FJAT-45066 (assembly GCF_002335755.1). Classification (NCBI taxonomy): domain Bacteria; kingdom Bacillati; phylum Bacillota; class Bacilli; order Caryophanales; family Bacillaceae; genus Bacillus; species Bacillus sp. FJAT-45066. Next base: position 1,503,167 of record NZ_NISQ01000001.1, on the reverse strand, counting down.
CGTGCATTAAAACGATTTGCAGGAGAACATATGACAGCAAAAGAAATTGCCCATGCAGCATTAACGATGGCTGGAGAAATATGTGTATATACAAACGACCACATTATTGTGGAAGAACTATAACAAAGGGTGGGTTTTATGAATACAAACTTAACTCCTAGACAAATAGTAGAGAAATTAGATCAATATATAATTGGTCAAACGAACGCAAAGAAGGCAGTTGCTGTAGCACTTCGAAATAGATATCGTAGAAGTTTACTTCCAGACAATTTACGTGACGAAGTTGTTCCTAAAAACATCTTAATGATCGGTCCTACAGGTGTAGGTAAAACAGAAATAGCAAGAAGAATTGCTAAATTAGTTGGTGCACCTTTTATTAAAGTTGAGGCAACAAAGTTTACAGAGGTGGGCTACGTAGGTCGTGATGTAGAGTCAATGGTTCGTGATTTAGTAGAAACCTCCGTTCGCTTAGTAAAAGAAGAAAAGATGTCAAAAGTAAAAGATAAAGCGGAAGAAAATGCTAACGCTAGGATTGTGGAACTTTTAGTACCTGGAAAACAAAAAGCTACATCTTATAAGAACCCGTTTGAAATGATTTTCGGTGGAAATAACCAGTCTGCTCAACCAAACAATGAGCAAGAAAATCAAGAAGAAATGAACATCCAAAGCGAGAGACGAAGAACGGCACATAAATTAGCTTTAGGTGAATTAGAAGACCATTATGTTAACGTAGAAATTGAAGAGCAGCAAGCTTCTATGTTTGACATGCTTCAAGGGTCGGGTATGGAACAAATGGGCATGAATATGCAAGATGCTTTCAGTAATTTAATGCCAAAGAAAAAGAAAAAACGAAAATTAACTGTAAGAGAAGCTAGAAAAGTATTAACCAATGAAGAAGCTCAAAAACTTATCGACATGGATGAGGTAACACAAGAAGCAATCAATCGAGCAGAACAAGCAGGAATTATATTTGTTGATGAAATAGATAAGATTGCTAAGAAAAGCGGAGCTAATACTTCAGCTGACGTATCAAGAGAAGGGGTACAACGTGATATTTTACCTATCGTAGAAGGGTCTACAGTTGTTACCAAATATGGTCAAGTAAAAACGGACCACGTATTATTTATAGCTGCTGGGGCGTTTCATATGGCTAAACCTTCTGATTTAATCCCTGAGCTACAAGGTCGTTTTCCGATTCGTGTAGAGTTAACGAAACTTTCTGTGGAAGACTTCGTCAATATTTTAGTGGAACCAGATAACGCATTAATTAAACAATATATAGCTTTAATGGAAACAGAAGGTATACAAGTTGAATTTTCTGACGATGCTATTCGTAAGATTGCAGAAGTAGCATTTGAAGTGAACCAAGAGACAGATAATATTGGTGCAAGGCGTCTACATACTATATTAGAACGTCTACTAGAGGATTTATCTTTTGAGGCACCAGATATTAATTTAGAGAAAATTATTATTACACCGCAATACGTAGAAGGAAAATTAGGTTCTATTGTTAAAAACAAAGACTTAAGCCAATATATACTATAAAACGAAGCAATGTAGGAGGAAATATTAATGCCATTATTACAAAAAACCAGAACAATTAACGCAATGCTACAAAAATTTGCAGGAAAGCCCGTAAACTTTAAAGAGATGTCTGAAACACTTCGTGACGTGATTGAATGTAACGTATTTATCGTTAGTCGTCGTGGGAAATTATTAGGTTTTGCAATTAACCAACAAATTGAAAATGAGCGTATGAAGAAAATGTTAGAAGACCGCCAATTCCCAGAAGGCTACACAAAAAGCTTATTTAATATTATGGAAACGTCTTCTAATTTAGATATTAACAGTGAATATACTGCATTCCCTGTTGAAAACAGAGATTTCTTCCAAAGTGGGTTAACGACTATTGTACCAATTATTGGTGGGGGAGAAAGATTAGGGACTTTAATCTTATCTCGCCTACAGGAACAATTTTTAGATGATGATTTAATTTTAGCTGAGTATGGTGCTACTGTAGTAGGCATGGAAATATTACGTGAGAAAGCAGAAGAAATTGAAGATGAAGCTAGAAGTAAAGCTGTTGTTCAAATGGCTATTAGCTCCTTATCTTACAGTGAACTGGAAGCTATTGAACATATTTTTGAAGAGTTAGATGGTAAAGAAGGACTATTAGTTGCAAGTAAAATTGCTGATCGTGTAGGAATCACACGTTCTGTTATCGTAAATGCACTGCGTAAATTAGAAAGTGCTGGTGTAATTGAATCAAGATCATTAGGAATGAAAGGTACGTATATTAAAGTATTAAACGACAAGTTCCTGAATGAACTAGAGAAATTAAAATCAAATTAAGTTGAATGACCCTAAAAGCCCACAAATGTGGGCTTTTTATTTTACACAAAATAGTCGAATTTACCTATAAATAAAATAAGTATTTATGACGAGGAAATTTAACATATATTACATAGACATTACGTTTCTTCTACTTTACAATAAGTGTATAAACAAATTTCGACATATACTTATATAATTCGTTTAAAAAAATATTTTCAGGGGGTAAAGATGAAACTTTTTTCGACATCTATTCACTCTTTAGAAAAAGGCTTACATTTTTCTACAGCTAAACATAAAGCAATTTCAAACAATATTTCGAATGTGGATACGCCTAATTTTAAAAGACAGGATGTAAAGCCGCCATTTCAACAAATATATCAGCAACAGCTACTAGCGAATAAAACAGATGCGAGACATGTGGAATTTACTAAAAAACAACCTAACATGCCTTATAAATTAGTATCTAGTAATAATTCTTATTCTCACAATGGAAATAGTGTAGATATTGATAAGGAAATGTCTGAACTCGCTCAAAACCAAATTTATTATTACACTTTAATTGATCAATTAAGTGGAAAATTCCAATCGATACAAAATGTAGTTAAAGGAGGTAGAGGATAATGTCCATGTTTAATAGTATGAATATTTCTGCTTCAGCATTAACTGCTCAAAGATTACGAATGGATGTAATATCATCTAATATGGCGAACGTTGACTCTACAAGAGGAAGGTATGTTGATGGACAGTGGGAGCCTTACAAAAGGAAAATGGTTTATTTAGAGCCAAATAACAATAACTCTTTTAAATCTTTTTTAAACAAAGCTACTAACGGAAATGGACTATCTAATCAACAAGGGGTAAAAGTTTCTAGAATTATAGAAGATAATTCTCCTTTTCGACTAGTTTATAACCCTGATCATCCTGATGCAAGTGACGAAGGATTTGTCCAGTTACCAAATGTTGATCCTTTAAAAGAAATGGTAGATTTAATGAGTGCAACTAGATCATATGAATCCAATGTAACGGTGTTTAATGCCTCTAAAGGAATCATGATGAAAACATTAGAACTAGGAAAATAAGTGAGGTAACCACAAATGAATAAAATAACAAATAATGCCCAAGTTTGGCTGCCGAATATTAATAAAAATAGTCCGACCCCGAAAGAAGCTCATGCACAATTCTCTTCATACTTAAATAACGCTTTAAGTGAAGTGAATAAAGCTCAACATCAATCAAATGAGGCTACTATAAGACTAGTAAACAATGATGGAATAGAACTTCATGAAGTTTTGATAACACAACAAAAAGCAAGTGTAATGCTACAAACAACTTTGGAAGTGCGTAACAAAGCGATTGAAGCATACCAAGAAGTAATGAGAATGCAAGTATAAGTTAGGTATGGTTATTAACTGCATTAATAGCCTGCTAGATAATAACCGGGGGAAATGACAAGATGAAAGAGAAATTTTTATTAATAAAAGGGAAATTTACAGACTGGTGGGGCAAAAGGTCTTCTGTAGAAAAAACAGCTATTACTAGTTCAATTGTAGTTGGAATTATTGCACTAGTTGCAATTTTTTATTTTTCCACAAAAACGAACATGGCTCCATTGTATTCCAATTTAAGTCCTCAAGAAACGGGACAGATTAAAGAAGTTCTTGACACAAGGGGGATTACCTCAGAAATCACCCAAAATGGAACAGCGATTCTTGTACCGGATAATTTAGTTGATTCGATAAAAGTGGATTTAGCTGCAGAAGGTATTCCGAAAAGCGGTAGTATTGATTATTCTTTTTTTGGAGAACGATCTGGATTCGGAATGACTGATAATGAGTTTCAAATATTAAAGCTTGATGCAACTCAAACGGAGTTATCCAATTTAATTAAAAGTATAGATGGAATAAATGATGCAAAAGTGATGATTTCTATGCCACAGGCAGGAATTTTTGTTCGGGATTCTGTTCAAGAAGCGTCGGCATCTATTGTGTTACATACGAAGCCGGGTTATCAATTTGAACAACATCAAATTAATACGTTGTATCATCTTGTATCTAAAAGTGTACCTAATTTACCTACTGATAATATTGTCATCATGAATCAGTTTTTTGAGTACTTTGATGTAAATAATACTCAAAATGTTAATAATGGTTTTAATATTGCTTCTCAATTGCAATTAAAACGAGAAATCGAGCGGGATATACAGCGACAAGTACAACAAATGCTTGGCGTGTTAATGGGACCAGAGAAAGTTGTCGTTTCTGTAACGACAGACATTGACTTTACTCAAGAAAATCGAGAAGAAAATATCGTAACACCTGTTGACCCTGATAATACAGAAGGAATAGCCATTAGCGTGGAGAGAATAACAGAAACTTATTCAGGTAATGATGATGGTGCTGGAGGAGTTCCTGTAGGACCAGAGGACATTCCAGGATACGTAGCTGGTGGGGCAACTGGTAGTGGTGATTACGAACGCATAGAAGAAAGAATAAATAATGAAGTAAATAGAATTCGTAAAGAAATTGTAGAAAGTCCTTACAAAATTAGAGACTTAGGGATTCAAGTCATGGTGGAGCCGCCTGCAAACCAAGATCCATTATTACAAGAAAACACTGTAAATGATATAAAACAAATCCTTTCCACAATTGTAAGAACATCTATTGATAAAACTTCCATCGGCGCAAATCCAACGGAAGAAGAAATTGAAAGTAGAATAGTTGTCTCCGTTCAAGAATTTAATGGAGTAATGGACTTTAATGCAGACACAACCTCGACAATTCCAACTTGGATTTATGCTGTTGCTGGAGTACTAGTCGCTACTATTTTACTATTAATCTTCTTATTATTTAGAAAACGTAAAGTAGAAGAGGAAGAAGAAGTGGAAGAAATAGAAGAGGCTTCCATTAACATTCCAGACATCAATATCGAAAAAGAATCAGAAGGAACTGCAAAAAGAAAACAATTAGAAAGAATGGCAAAAGAAAAACCAGACGAATTTGCGAAACTGTTAAGATCATGGTTATCAGAGTAGGAGGAGTGTAAATGGCAAGTACAAATAGTAAATCGTTTACAGGAAAACAAAAGGCAGCCATTCTATTAATCTCACTCGGCCCTGATGTATCAGCTTCCGTATATAAACATTTATCTGAAGAAGAAATAGAAAAATTAACCTTAGAGATCTCAAGTGTACGTACGGTTGATTCACATGTGAAAGAGAATGTGTTAGAAGAATTCCATCAAATAGCTCAAGCTCAAGATTATATCTCTCAAGGTGGTATTGCATACGCAAAAACAGTTCTGGAAAAAGCATTAGGAGCGGACCAAGCAGCAGCAATTATTAATAGATTAACATCGTCATTACAAGTAAAACCGTTTGACTTCGCTAGAAAAGCGGATGCTTCACAAATATTAAATTTTATTCAGAATGAACATCCGCAAACAATAGCTTTAATTTTATCGTACTTAGACGCAACTAAATCAGGTCAAATATTATCTGAGCTCCCACAAGAACTTCAAGCGGATATTGCGAAAAGAATCGCTATTATGGACAGTACCTCTCCTGAAATTATTAGTGAGGTAGAACAGATATTAGAAAGAAAATTATCCGCAACTGTCACAAGAGATTACACCAACACAGGTGGTGTCGATGCAGTTGTTCAAGTACTAAATCAAGTAGATAGAAGTACAGAAAGAACGATCTTAGATGCTTTAGAAATACAAGATCCGGAATTGGCAGAAGAAATTAAGAAAAGAATGTTTGTATTTGAAGATATTGTTACGCTTGATAATATGGCGATTCAACGAGTTATTCGAGATGCTGAGAACGAAGATTTACTGTTAGCATTAAAAGTAGCTAGTGAGGAAGTAAAAGATATTGTATTCAAAAATATGTCTAAGAGAATGATGGAAACAATGAAAGATGATATGGAATACATGGGACCAGTACGTTTAAAAGATGTGGAAGATGCCCAGTCAAGAATTGTTGGGACGATTCGAAAGCTAGAAGAAGCTGGAGAAATTGTCATTGCTCGTGGTGGAGGAGACGATATTATTGTCTAAATTAATTAAGTCAACACAATTGAGTGGCAATCCGTCAACTTCTGTTTCCATTAAAGTAGCTCCAGTTTTTAAGCAAAATGAAGGAATAGACTATAAAGATTATGCGTCTTTTACCATTGATGAAATTAATAAAAAGGTAATAGAAGCAGAACAACATGCTAAAAAAATAGTACAAGATGCACAAGTAGAAAAAGAAAGAGCACTAGAACAAATAGAAATAGAAAAAGAGAATTGGGTTGTAGAAAAAGAAGAACTGAGGAAACAAGCATTTATAGAAGGTAGAAAAGAAGGCTACGAACTAGGTAAAGCAGAAGGTAGAGAAACATATCAACAATTAATAGAAGAGGTAAATAAAACTATATTGCTTGCAAAAAAAGAATACAACGAAAAATTACAATCAACTGAAACAACAGTTCTTGAGTTAAGCATATTCGTAGCAGAAAAAATTATTGGCCTGAAATTAGAGAATGATCCAACAACTTTTATTGACTTAGTTAAAAATGCTATTAAAGAAGTAAAAGAAAAAACAGAAATTAAAATATTTGTTCACCCTACTAACTACCCATTATTAATAGAGAATAAACATCTGTTGCAAACTCTTACAAACAATAACCAAGATTTACTTATTTTTATGGATAGTGATTTATCGGAAGAGGCTTGTTGGATTGATTCTAGTGCAGGTCGTTTAGATGCCTCCATTGAAACACAACTTACGGAAATAAAAGAAAAGCTTTTACAATTGTCTATAGAGAGGTAATTCTACTATGTTTACAATCGAAGATATAAAAAAAGAGATTGAAAGTATTCATTCTTATAAGCTTTATGGAAAAGTGAACAGGGTTATCGGTCTAATGATTGAATCTAAAGGTCCTGAATCTTCGATAGGTGATTTGTGCAATATTATTATTGAAAAACCTCGCAGGATAGTTGTACAAGCAGAGGTAGTTGGTTTCAGGGATGGTTATGTAATCTTAATGCCTTTTTCTGATATACAACATATTGGACCAGGTGCCATTGTTGAATCGACCAACAATCCACTACAAGTATTTATCGGTGAAGAACTTAAAGGAATGGTACTCGACTCTTTAGGAAAACCTTTAAGTCCTAATGAAAAACTTCCAATTGGATTAGCGAAATACCCTACAGAACAATCACCACCAAACCCGATGACTAGACCTCCCGTTAGCGAAACACTTGAAGTAGGTGTAAAGGTAATTGATGGATTGTTAACAGTAGGTAAAGGCCAAAGGATTGGGATTTTCGCAGGAAGCGGTGTTGGTAAAAGTACGTTACTAGGAATGATTGCAAGAAATACATTCGCAGATATAAATGTAATAGCACTTATTGGGGAACGTGGACGCGAAGTTCGAGAGTTTATCGAAAGAGATTTAGGACCAGTTGGTTTAAAAAAGTCCATTGTCGTAGTAGCTACATCTGATTCTCCTGCACTAATGAGGATAAAAGGTGCTTACACTGCAACAGCTATAGCAGAGTACTTTAGAGACAAAGGAAATAATGTAATGTTAATGATGGATTCGGTAACACGAGTGGCAATGGCTCAGCGTGAAATAGGATTAGCTATTGGTGAACCACCAACTACGAAAGGTTATACTCCATCAGTATTTTCGATATTACCTAAGTTGTTAGAAAGAACAGGAACTAATGAATTTGGTAGTATTACTGCATTTTACACTGTATTGGTTGACGGTGATGATATGAATGAACCTATCGCAGATACAGTACGTGGAATATTGGATGGACATTTTGTTTTAGATAGAGATCTAGCTAATAAAGGACAATATCCTGCGATTAATGTCTTAAAAAGTGTAAGTAGGATAATGAATAATATCGTGAGTGATGAACATAGACAAGCTGCAGATACAATTAGAGAAAAACTATCAAAATACTATCAAACAGAAGACTTAATTAATATTGGCGCATATAAACGAGGTACTTCAAGGGAAGTAGATGAAGCGATAAAAGCTTACCCTGAAATCATTCGCTTTTTAAAACAAGATGTAACGAATAAGTATACATTCCAACAAACATTAGATGAATTACTTAACCTTTTGAGATAGGAGTAAACCAATAATGCAAACTCGGGGAAGGTTAAAAAAAATATTAGTAGTTAAAGAGGCAGAAAAAAACTTTGCCAAAAATGAATATGACCATGCTTTAAATGAATTTGAACAAGAAGGACAAGAGCTCTACGAATTGTTAAAGAAAAAAGAACATTTAGAAGGTAGCTTACGTTCGTCTCTCCAACATGGTATTTCTGTCGATTATATTAAACAACAACAATATTTTGTAAATAATTTAGAAAAGTCTTTACTAGTTCAGCAACGTAAGGTTAGTCATGCGAGAGCTTTTATGAATGTTAAAGCGGAAAAATTGAAAGAACATTCTATTGAATGTAAAAAATATGAACGGTTAGACGAGAAAGAACAGAAACTATTTCAACAAATAGAAACCAAACTAGAATCGAAGTTTATTGATGAGTTATCCATCCTGCAATATTCTCATCAAACATATAGGTGAAGCTTATGAAAAAAAATAAGTTAAATAAGAACGAAATGGAAGTTGAAGAGAAAGAATATACGTTTTTTGAAAAACTTACGTATTTATTCATTATTCCGGTTTTAGTTATTTTTACGATAGCGTTAGGAATATTAACTTATTTTGGAATAAATATTTTCGAACTTGCCAAAGAAATGCGGCCTAAAGTAGAAACAGTTACTTCTCACGAGGAGGAAAAGTTAGACAGCTCAAATGATGAGAAAAAAACTGATCAAAACAATGCTAATCAAACTATAGTTCAACTTGAAAGAGAACTACAAGATAAACAAAATGAAATACTCAAACTTCAAGAACAACTAAAAAATGCCACGCTAAAGATTGACGAGTTAGAAATGGAGTCAGTAGAAATTAGTAAGTCTATTAAAGAATTATCTAACATGTACGAGCGTATGCCAACTAGAAAAGCAGCACAGATTATGGTGGAGTTAGAAGAAGATTTGGCATTGAAAATATTAGCTAATTTAAGTGCCAATAAAGTTTCGGCGGTTTTAGCGCAACTAGAACCTGCTGTTGCAGCTAAGTTTACGAAAAAATTAGCAGATGAATAATGGTGGAGAGGAGATGTAAATGTGAACTTCTTACAAATAGAGTTTTCTAATAAGAAATTAGATAGTAATTTAATTTCAAGTAAAGCTGTTAGTAAAGAAGGCAGTGAGAGTTTTCATAAGTTTCTCCAACCACTAATGAATGTGGAAAACTTTAATGATGAAATGCTAATGCCAGCACTTGAGGGTAACTCACAGGAGGAAATGATATCAGCTATAACTGAAGTTGCTTTTGAACAACTTACTATATTAAATGATATCCCTGAAGAATTAAAAGACGACCGATACTATGAAGCAGTAAACTACTTGTTAGGTTTAATAGAAAAAGTTGGTCAATCCTCACAAAAAAATATAGATTTATCAACATTTAAAACATTTAAAAATACAACAGAATCTCCAACCACCTTTTTATCGAAAGAAATAGAACAACTAAATAAAATTATGGCATTACTTAAAGATAAGTTAAGTGTAGAAGAATTCTTTGGAATTAAAAAAGAAAACACAATCGAAAAAATATTAAAAATAGTGGAATCGAAATTAGATTGGGTTACTAGTGCACAAAAAAATCTTGATATACAAAAAAACATTGGCTTAAATGATTCAAACACTCAAAAGATAAATAATGAACACTTTGCTCCAACAAGTATCAAAGCAGAACATCTACATGTACCTAAACAAGTCATAGCACAACTTACGATAAATACAGCATCTGAACAAACAGCGAAATCTCAATTGCTAGAAAAAATGGAACAATTATTATTAAGAAGTAGAGTACAAACTGTAAGTGGAAAACAAAATATCATGATTCGTTTAACTCCCGAACATTTAGGTACCGTACATATTAAATTACAACAAATTGACGGTAGTTTAAATGCTAGGATCATAGCTCACTCTGCTACAGCTGCTAAACTATTAGAAGGTAGTTTATTTTCATTAAAAGCTAATCTACAAGCTTCAAATATTCAAATAGATAAAATTGAAATAGTTTTCCAAGATACAACTAAGACACTCCAACAAGAAAAAAACCACAGTAATCCAGAACAACAGCAACCAAATAAGCAGCAACAAAAAAAGGAAGATGATTCAAAAGAGTCGTCGTTTCATGAATTATTAGAAATTGAGATGGAAACAAGCGAAGTAGGGTGATGAACACATGACAAAGATTACAAGTGATTTATATATTGAAAATCGGCCAGCTCCTGAAAAAAACAATAATATTTTAGGGAAAGATGATTTTTTGAGGTTATTAATTGCACAATTACAAAATCAAGACCCTTTAAACCCAATGGAAGATAAAGAGTTTATTTCTCAAATGGCTAATTTCTCTACACTAGAGCAGATGACAAATTTAAACAAAACGATGGAGAAATTTTTAGATAATCAAACGAGGCAAAGTGCTTTATCCATGCAACAGTATTTAGGAGCACAAATTGAGTGGCAAGAGTTAGTAGAAACGGAAAATGGCTCAACAGTAAATTACCATAAAGATTTTGTAATTGCAGTGACAATGATTGATGGAAATTCTAAGCTTTCTTTGGCTTCTGGTAACGAAATTACAACAGATCAAATACGTAGTGTTGAACTGCCGTCTGATCCAACTTACACTAGCTATTCATTGATGAATGCAAGTGGCCTGATAGGGAAAAAGGTGTCAATTGTATGGGAAGATATAGAATATAACGATATGACAGTCTCTTCTGTAGGATCAAAAAACGGAATAACTTATATTACTTTTTCTGAAGGACCATTAGCAAACGAAAAAGTTCCATTGGATTATATTACAAAAATATCAAATTAAGAAACTGGAGGGGATTTTATGCTTAGATCCATGTATTCGAGTATTGGTGCTTTAAAGAACTTTCAAACGAAACTAGATGTTATTGGGAATAATATAGCGAATGTGAACACATTTGGTTTTAAAAAGGGACGGACAACTTTTCAGGAAATGATGTTGCAACAAGTATCAGGTGCAAGTGGACCTGCTGCTGGGCGTGGTGGTATAAACCCTATACAAGTTGGTCTAGGTTCAAGATTAGCATCTATCGACAGTATACAAACACAAGGCTCTTTGCAAACGACTGCTAGACCACTAGATTTAGCTTTATCAGGTGATGGGTTTTTTGTAGTTGGAAGTATTGCAGATATTACTAGGGTTAATGTAGATTCAGCCACTGTACCAGGTGATAATCGAATTTTAGGTGGAGCAATTGATAATTCTGTTTCATTGAATTATACTAGAGCAGGAAATTTCTACTTGGATAATAATGGATACATTGTAAATTCTAACGGTATGTATTTAATTGGAGAAACAGGAGAAAAACGCATTCCGTCTCAAGTAGAAGTTAATGCTGCAAATCTAGCTTTAAACGAGGCGACTCTTTTCTTTGATGTATTCACTGATTTTAGAAGTGATTCTACAAATCTACAACGTTTAGCTTCAAATTGGTTAGAAGCGCAAAGAACGTTTGAGGATGCAACGAAAGCTAGTGTAGATTCTGGTGGAACGGATCCAATATTAAATGCGGCTGCAACAGCAGCAGGAAATGCAAGAGACAAAGCTAGAGACGAATTCTTAAATGTATATAACAGCACATTTAATAATCCTAATGGAAGGATCGACCAATTAAACGAAGCAGGTGTAGAACTGAACACATCTATCGGTGACTTTATTAACGATACTGGGCAATTAGTGTATGAGTTATCCAATCCAATTGTAACTAGGTTTGCAGATGATCCAACAGACGATATTAATGTATTATCGAGACTAGTTTATCATTTCCAAACGATGAGAGATTCTGTTAATAACGCTTTTAATGCTTTTGAGAACTTTGTTGCTAATGCAGAGATGGTAAAGTTACCATCGTGGTCTGATCAGTTAAGTGGTAACCCTGGCTTAATTCAAATTCCACCTACTGCAAGAAGTTTTAGTATTTCTGGAGACGGAAAAGTTTCGTTTATCGATCAATTTGGTTCTCTTAAAGTTGCAGGACAATTAATGCTAGCAAAATTCCCTAACGCTGCAGGTTTGGAAAGGGTTGGTGAAAATTTATTTCAACAATCTACAAACTCTGGTAGCTTAGATAAAAATGGTGATGGGATTCAATTAGCTGAGATGTTTAGACCAGGTGCTAATGGATCAGGAACGATAGTCGCAGGTACGCTAGAAATGTCGAACGTAGATTTATCAGAAGAGTTTACAGAAATGATCACTGCTCAACGTGGATTCCAAGCGAATACTCGTATAATTACTACTTCAGATGAAATTTTACAAGAGCTTGTTAACTTAAAACGATAGGAGGTAGAGGCTACTTCTAGCCTCTTATAATGATGATAAAGTTAACTAAAACGAATGGAACAGTTTTTACAGTGAATGCTTGGATTATTGAACAAGTAGAAGAAGTACCAGATACCGTAATTACATTAACAAATGGAAAAAAGCTGTTTGTAAAAGAATCAATGGAGGAAGTAACTAAACAAAGTTTACAGTTCTTTCATCATATTTATAATGCAAGGGACATGGGGGAGAAATAAATGTTCCAAAATAAATTAGTTAATACGATGCTTATCATTCTATTATTTATTTTCTTATTAGGAATTGTCGTATTAGTAACAGTTAACATCTTTTACGGAGATTCTAATGGAACGAAAGAACCTTCAATTGATGAAGTGTTAAAGTACTCGGTCGATTTTAACGAAATAACAACGAACTTGCAGAGTGGTGGCTATGTTCGAGTGCAATATAAAATCCAAACAGATAGTAATAAAGCAAGGAACGAATTAGAAAAAAGAAATTTTCAATTAGAAAACATCGTTATTCATACGATTGCTAATAAAGTTGCAAGCGACTTTTCAGGTGGAGAAGGTATTGTAGAACTTGAAGAGGAAATTAGGTTCCAATTAAATTCGATTATGCAGGACGGGAAAGTTGTTCAAGTTTATACAACACGCTTTCTCCTTCAAAAATAATAAATTTTAATTTGGAGGAGGTGAGGGAAAATGTCTACAGATATTATGTCTCAAAGTGAAATTGATGCTTTGTTATCAGCACTATCTACAGGCGAAATGGACGCTGATATTTTAAAAAATGAGTCAAAAGAGAAGAAAGTGAAAGTTTATGATTTTAAAAGAGCACTTAGATTCTCTAAAGATCAAATTAGAAATTTATCACGCATCCATGAAAATTATGCGAGGCTCTTAACTACTTACTTCTCCGCACAACTAAGGACATACATTCAAATAAATGTTGCATCCGTAGATCAAGTACCATACGAGGAGTTCATACGTTCTATCCCAAAAATGACATTTTTAAATGTTATTGAATTCCCCCCTCTTGATGGTCGAGTGTTAATGGAATTTAACCCTAATATTGCTTATGCGATGTTAGATAGACAATTAGGTGGAAGAGGAACTAGCTTTAATAAAATTGATAGTTTAACAGAGATTGAAACGAAATTAATGACAAATTTATTCGAAGGTGCTGTTGAGAATTTTGGAGAGGCATGGGAAACTGTTGCACAAATTGAACCGTTCCTAGCTGATTTAGAAATTAATCCGCAATTTTTACAAATGGTTTCTCCGAATGAAACGGTAATTGTCATCTCTTTTAACATTACAATAGGAGAAATTAGTGGAATGATTAATGTTTGCATTCCACATGTAGTATTAGAGCCAATAATTCCTAAGTTATCGGTTCATTATTGGATGGAAGAAAAGAGCAAGCAAAGACAGCCACATGAAGAACAAGCATTAAAAAGAGCAATCAAAGGAACGTTTTTAACATTAACAGCAGAACTTGGTGAAACAGAGATAAGTTTTTCCGATTTACTTGATTTAGCTGTAGGTGATGTTATTCCAATTCATAAAAGTATTACAGATCCTATAAAGGTCAAAGTAGACGAAAAACCAACCTTTTTAGGACAAATAGGCAAAGCAAAAAATTATTTAGCTGTACAAATTTTGAGTGAACTCAAGGAGGGAGAGGAAGATGATGAATGACGGAATGTTATCACAAGATGAAATTGACGCACTATTGCGCGGCACTTCAACTGACAACAACGATTCATCCCTCTTTGCTGAACCAAGTGTGGAACATTCGTTAACGGAAATCGAAGAAGATACATTAGGGGAAGTAGGGAATATATCATTTGGGAGCTCGGCAACTGCGCTATCAACCTTACTTAACCAAAAGGTTGAAATTACTACTCCTAAAGTGACGGTAGTAGAAAAAAATAAAGTCGAAAGTGAGTTTCCTGAACCTTATGTAGCAATTAGTGTTAATTATACAGAAGGTTTTACGGGTTCAAATGTTTTAGTAATTGAACAAAAAGATGCCGCCATTATTGCTGATTTAATGTTAGGTGGAGATGGTCATACTCAATCTACTATTTTAGATGAAATTCAATTAAGCGCTGTTCAAGAAGCTATGAATCAAATGATGGGTTCAGCTGCAACTAGTATGTCAACGATATTTCAAAAAAAGATTGATATTTCTCCTCCTGCTGTAGTTTTGTTAGATTTAAAAGAAGGCGAAGGAAAAGATTATATAGCATCCGAAGAAAAGATTGTAAAAGTTGCTTTTAATATTAAAATCGGGGATTTAATCGATTCTCAAATAATGCAAGTTTTACCAATGGATTTTGCACTTACTCTAGTAAGCGAGTTGCACGGAGAAAGTAATAATAACGAAGTTAATATAGAAGAAGTTTATGAAACGACAAGTTCTACTAATAATGAAAATATTTATGGTTTAGACTTTAATGCAGAAAGTGAACAATCTTCTCATTACGCTTCTTCTATTGAAACAACTCAACAGAAGAATTATTCCAGTGGCTCTACAAGTACGAAAGTTATTGGGCAACCTACAGTTAACGTGCAACCAGCGGTCTTTTCATCGTTTGAAGAGGTACCAGCTATGGAACCTGAACAAAGAAATCTTAATATGTTATTAGATATTCCATTGCAAGTAACGGTAGAATTAGGAAGAACGAGAAAAACAGTAAAAGACATTTTAGATTTATCATCAGGTTCAATTATAGAGCTTGATAAGCTAGCTGGGGAACCAGTAGACATCTTAGTGAATAACAAACTAATTGCTCAAGGGGAAGTAGTTGTAATCGACGAAAGCTTTGGAGTAAGAGTAACAGATATTATTAGTCAAACGGATAGATTAAAAAGGTTAAAGTGATTTAGGGGGAATAATTATGAGTAACAAAATATTAATAGTTGATGATGCGGCATTTATGAGAATGATGATTAAAGATATATTAACGAAAAATGGTTATGATGTTGTTGCAGAGGCGGCGGATGGAGTACAAGCAATAGATAAATATAAAGAATTCCATCCAGACCTTGTAACAATGGATATTACAATGCCTGAAATGGATGGTATAACAGCTTTAAAAGAGATAAAAAAAATAAACCCGAATGCTAAAGTAATCATGTGTTCAGCGATGGGACAACAAGCGATGGTAATTGATGCGATTCAAGCTGGTGCGAAAGACTTTATTGTAAAACCATTCCAAGCTGACCGAGTTATCGAAGCTATTCATAAAACACTATCTTAGAGGTGTCTTCTTTGTATGTAAATATATCTCGATTATTCATTGTTCTATTTTTACTTATCACATTTTCCCCTACAGACATAAGTGCTGGAGGGGGAGTCCCTAACAATGCGAAAGAGTGTATGGAAAGCCCGCAACTTTGTAATGACAATGAGCAAAGCGTACCTAATTTTTCTGAACGAGAAAATGCGATCTCAGGATGGGACTTCATCAAGATGTTTTTAGCTCTAGGTTTTGTTTTATTTTTAATATACGGAGCTATGAAACTTGTAAACAAGAAGAATCAACTATTTGACACCCAGAAAACAATCTTAAATGTTGGTGGTACTACTTTAGGGAATAACAAATCTTTGCAAATAGTGAAGGTTGGTAATTCTATCCTTGTATTAGGGGTTAGTGACTCTATCCAATTATTGAAAGAAGTGTCAGATGAAGAGGAAAAAGAAGTAATTTTAAAGGCTTATCAAGATAGAATTGAAAGTTCCATAAACTCAGAACAAATTATTGGATTAATAGGTAAATGGAAAGAGAAAAAAGCAGTGAAGTCTAGTAATACGTTTTCGTCATTGTTAAAGGACCAATTAAATAACCTTTCAAATGAACGAAAAAATAAGCTAGAAAGAATAAAAAAGGAAGAGTTGTAGTTATGACAGAATTTTTACAATCATTTAATGGAAATGATCCATCTACAGTAACAACTTCCGTTCAACTTTTACTTTTGCTAACAGTACTTTCCATCGCTCCAGCAATTTTAATATTAATGACAAGCTTTACGAGAATTATTATTGTACTTTCTTTTGTTAGAACATCTCTAGCAACACAACAAATGCCTCCTAACCAAGTATTGATTGGGCTTGCACTATTTTTAACCTTTTTTATAATGGCTCCAACGTTTGCTGAGATTAATGAACAAGCATTAACGCCGTTATTTAATGAAGAAATATCATTAGATGAAGCTTATGACTTAGCATCGATGCCTTTAAAAGAGTTTATGAGTAAACATACTAGACAAAAAGATTTAGCTCTATTCTTAGATTATGCTGGTATGGATCGGCCAGAAACAATTCAAGATATTCCGCTTACAGTATTAGTTCCAGCCTTTGCAATTAGTGAATTGAAAACAGCATTCCAAATTGGATTTATGATATTTATCCCTTTTTTAGTCATTGATATGGTAGTAGCAAGTGTTTTAATGTCGATGGGGATGATGATGTTACCACCAGTAATGATTTCATTACCATTTAAAATACTTCTATTTGTTTTAGTTGATGGATGGTACTTAATAGTGAAATCTTTGTTGCAATCATTTTAAAGTAGGTGAGCCAAATGACTCCTGAATTCGTCATCTCCTTAGCTGAACGAGGGGTTTATACAATTCTTTTAATAAGTGCACCATTATTGTTGCTTGCCTTAATCGTCGGTTTAGCAGTTAGTATATTTCAAGCAACAACTCAAATACAAGAACAAACTTTAGCATTTATTCCGAAAATTGTTGCAGTGTTAATTGGTCTAATTGTTTTTGGGCCGTGGATGTTAACAAATATGTTAGCTTTCGCTATGGAGATTTTTGGTAATATTAATCGGTTTGTGAGTTAAAATAATGGAATTACTCAATCTAGTCAACTATTTTCCAGCATTTCTACTCATTTTCATTAGAGTTTCAGCTTTTTTTGTAACGTTGCCTCTCTTTTCTTATCGGAGTGTACCTGCACAATTTAAAGTAGGTTTTGCATTTTTTTTAGCAATAATTATGTCGATTAATTTTGACTTACCTATTTTGACTATTGATGGTACGTATATCTTGCTGATTTTAAAAGAAATGATGGTCGGGTTATTAATTGGATTAATAGCATATATGGTACTGGCCGCTATTCAAATTGCTGGTGGATTTATTGATTTTCAGATGGGGTTTGCGATGGCGAACGTAATCGATCCTCAAACTGGAGCTCAAAGTCCAATTGTTGGACAATTCTTTTATACATTTGCCTTATTATTGCTTTTAGCGGTAAACGGACATCATTTAATGTTAGACGGTATTTTTTATAGTTATCAATTAATCTCTCTAAATCAAATTTGGATTCCGCTAGCAGATGAAAATGTTTTAGAGTTTGTAGTAAAGACGATTAATATGATGTTCTTAGTAGCACTTCAACTATCCATTCCAATTGTTGGTACTTTGTTTTTAGTGGATGTTGCACTAGGAATTGTCGCAAGAACGGTTCCGCAATTAAATGTATTTGTGGTTGGATTGCCACTTAAAATTGGAGTGAGCTTTATTGCAATTTTATTATCTTTAACAATACTTTTCTCTCTTTTTTATAAGCTGTTTGAAATGATGCTTTATACGATGAGAGGATTAATGGATTTACTTGGAGGAATGTAAATGGCTCCCCAATTAACCCTTGATTTACAGTTTTTTGCGGGTGAAAAAACAGAAAAAGCCACTCCAAAGAAAAGGCAAGAAACAAGGAAAAAAGGACAAGTTGCCAAAAGTTCAGATGTGAATACTGCGTTTGTATTAATCGGAGTTTTTTTATGTTTCTTTGCCATTGGACCGTGGATGAAACAACATATTATGAACTTGTTTAAACAAACATTTCAAATTTATATGTTACAGGAATTAACTGCAGATAGTATTCACCTTATCTTTATCGATATATTATTACAATTAGTGCTAGTAGTTGGACCTATTATGTTAGTTGCTATGTTAAGTGCGTTTATTGCAAATTTTATGCAAGTTGGACCTTTGCTTTCACCTGAAGCAATAAAGATAAAGTTAAATAAATTAGATCCAATACAAGGTTTTAAAAGAATCTATTCTATTAGAGCAATTGTTGAATTAGTAAAATCCATGTTAAAGATTATATTTGTTGGGTTAATTACTTTTACCATACTATGGTTAAGCATGGATGAATTATTAGTTCTATCACAAAAAGATGTACACGCTGCTTTATCTTTTCTAGGTGGTTTGACTGTGAAAATGGGTTTAATTGCCGGTGCCGCCCTTTTGTTTCTTTCCGTTTTTGACTATATGTATCAACGGTATGATTATGAAAAGAATATTCGAATGTCTAAAAACGACGTAAAAGATGAATATAAAAAAACAGAAGGTGACCCACTTATTAAGTCGAAAATTAAACAAAAACAAAGAGAAATGGCGATGCAACGTATGATGTCAGATGTTCCAAATGCGGATGTTATTATTACAAATCCAACTCACTTTGCAGTAGCTTTAAAGTATGATGAAAATAAAATGGATGCGCCATACGTTGTAGCTAAGGGTGTTGATTTTGTTGCCTTAAAAATAAGAGGAGTTGCAAAAGAACACGAAATAGCTACGGTAGAAAACAGGCCATTAGCTAGAGCTTTATACTCGCAAGCAGAAATAGGTGATGCGGTTCCTGAAGAATTTTTTGCAGCTGTTGCAGAAATATTAGCTTATGTGTACCAATTGAAAAATAAAGTGAATTGATTGATAGATTGAGGGTGAAGTAGAAGTATGTCAGCAAGAGATTTGTCCGTATTACTTAGTGTTATATTAATAGTTGCGATGTTAATCGTACCATTTCCACCATGGATGCTAAGTATATTAATTATCGTAAATATTTCCCTTGCCTTAATAGTGTTATTAACGACAATGAATGTAAATGAGCCTTTACAGTTCTCTATCTTTCCGTCGTTACTATTGCTTCTTACCCTTTACCGTTTAGGACTAAACGTTTCTACTACAAGGTCCATTTTAAGTGAAGGGGATGCGGGTAGTGTAGTAGAAACGTTTGGAACGTTTGTTGTCAGTGGAAACGTAGTAGTTGGTTTAGTTGTTTTTATTATTTTAGTAGTTATCCAGTTTGTTGTTATAACAAAAGGTTCTGAACGTGTTTCGGAAGTTGCAGCAAGGTTTACATTAGATGCGATGCCTGGTAAACAAATGGCTATTGATGCAGATCTAAATGCTGGGTTAATCTCAGAAACACAGGCAAGAGAACGACGTGAGAAAATTTCGAAAGAAGCAGACTTTTACGGAGCAATGGATGGAGCTAGTAAATTTGTAAAAGGTGATGCCATAGCAGGGATCATCATTGTGTTAATAAACATGATTTTTGGAATAGTCGTAGGTATGGCACAACAAGGCTTAACAATTGCTGAATCGGCTCAAAAATTCACCTTATTAACAGTAGGGGATGGAATTGTTTCTCAAATCCCCGCTTTATTAATTGCAACTGCGACAGGTATAGTGGTAACAAGAGCAGCGTCAGAGGGTAACCTTGGTTCTGATATAACAGCACAACTTTTTGCTTATCCTAAAATGCTTTATGTAGCTGGTGGAGCAATTCTTTTATTAGGTATTGCAACCCCAATAGATTGGATGCTTACTACTCCAATAGCTGGTGTACTTATTGTTGGTGGATACTTTATTTCTAAAAATCATGAAAAAGAAGAAGTGATTTTGGAGGAAACGGAAGAAGAAGTTGTCACGGACGAATTAAAAAGTCCGGAAAGTGTTGTCAACTTATTATCCGTTGACCCCATTGAATTTGAGTTTGGATATGGACTAATACCGTTAGCAGACTCAAAGCAAGGTGGAGACCTCTTAGATAGAATTGTAATGATTAGGAGACAGTTAGCATTAGAACTTGGAATAGTGATTCCAGTTGTGCGTATAAGAGACAACATTCAGCTTCAACCTAATGAATACCGATTGAAAATTAAAGGTAGTGAAGTCGCAAAGGGTGAAATATTGTTAGATCATTATTTAGCAATGAGCCCAGGCGTGGAAGAAGGGTCGATAGAAGGTATAGATACTATTGAACCATCATTTGGATTACCAGCTAAGTGGATTTCAGAAACCGTTAAAGATGAAGCGGAAATGTACGGTTATACAGTAGTTGATCCTCCATCCGTAGTGTCCACTCATATTACGGAAAAAATTAAACAACATGCATATGAATTATTAGGTAGACAAGAAACAAAGCAACTAATAGAACATCTAAAAGAGTCCGCTCCTATTTTAGTAGAAGAGGTTACGCCAAACCCTCTTTCCATCGGAGACGTACAAAAAGTATTATCTAAGTTATTGAAAGAAAATGTTTCCATAAGAAACCTTCCAATCATCTTCGAAACGTTAGCGGATTATGGAAAACTATCATCTGATACTGACTTGTTAACAGAATATGTGAGACAAGCTTTAAACAAGCAAATTACTAATCAATATGCTGTTCCAAACGAAAGCTTTAAAGTTGTCACACTCTCAGGAAGAGTAGAAAAACTTTTTGCAGACCATATACAACAAACGGAACACGGAAACTATTTAGCGTTAGATCCTGATACGTCTATGCAAATTGTTCAAGCGCTTGCAGCACAACTAGAACAATTTTCATTATATGAACAAACGCCTATCGTATTATGTTCTCCTGCAATAAGAATGTATGTTAGACAATTAATTGAACGATATTTACCTCATGTTCCAGTATTATCTTACAATGAATTAGAAGCAAACGTAGAAGTACAAAGTATTGGGGTGGTGAATGTTGAATCATGAAAGTGAAGAAATATACCGCTGACACGATGAATGAAGCTATGAAGTTAGTACGAACGGAATTAGGCGAAGAAGCCGTCATTCTCAATTCAAAAGCTGTTTATTCTACTAAGTTTTTTGGTTTTATAAAAAAGAGACAAGTAGAAGTAATAGCAGCGATAGATGAATTAGAGAACGTGAAACAAGAAGAGTATAAAAGTAAGAACAACTATATAGAAAATAGGCCTAAACATTTTGATTATGATAAAGTACCCCCGATTAGTGATATAAACGAAAATGTTGACATTGCTAATAGCTTAAAAGAAATGAAAAGCCTAATACAAAAACTTGAACTAGACAAGCAAAAAAGTAACTGGTCAACTGAAATGGTTCAAATAGAAAAGAAATTATTACAATTTGATATTCCAGATGAGATGGTTACAGAAGCGATGGGGTATGTTTTAGAAGTAAGTTCATTAGATCAATTAAATAATAAGAATGTTATTAAAGAAAAAGTTATCGAACATTTTAATGCTTTAACGGTGAAGCTTGAATTTAGTGGGAAAAAGCTTCAAAAGAAATATATTAGTTTAGTCGGTCCTACAGGAGTAGGTAAGACTACAACATTAGCAAAACTTGCTGCACATGTATCATTAAAGGAAGGTAAAAAAATAGGTTTTATTACGACAGATACGTATCGAATTGCAGCGATTGACCAATTAAAAACGTATGCTAATATACTTGATGCACCATTAGAAGTGTGTTACAACGCCGAAGATTTTATAAAAGCAAAAAAAAGGTTAGAAAATGTTGATTTAATATTTATTGACACTGCTGGTCGAAACTACTTAGATGCTAAATATGTACAAGACTTAAAAAATATTATTAATTTTAATGACGATGTGGAAACATATTTAGTATTATCCTTAACCTCTAAACTGACGGATATGAAAAAAATTGCAAACCAATTTTCACACGTGAATTTTGAACAATTTATTTTCACAAAATTAGATGAGACATCAAGTAGTGGAGCAATGTTTGCCATGATGAAAGAATTTAATAAAGGTGTGGCATTTATTACAACCGGCCAAGGTGTACCAGAAGATATTCAACCAATGTCACAGTCAAAAGTAATGAATTTAATTGAAGAAGGTTTAAAATAATGAAAGACCAGGCGTTCTTATTAAGAGAAAATATGAACAAAAAGAAAAAAGAGAAAAAAGAAGATAGACTTCCTCATACAATTGCAGTTATAAGTGGAAAAGGTGGGGTCGGGAAGTCAAATGTTTCTTTAAACTTCGCCTTAACAATGCAAAAATACGGAAAATCTGTTTTACTTATTGATTTAGATATTGGCATGGCTAATATTGACGTCCTTCTAGGTTCTACTCAGAAGCTATCTATTGTGGATTTTTTTCTTCATAATTATGAACTAAAGCATTTGATTCAAAAAGGACCTCATAACTTATCTTTTATCGCTGGTGGCTCAGGGTTAACGAACGTTTTTCAAGTTGAAAAAGATAAAGTAATTTCATTTTTACTTCAATTACAAACTCTTACAAATCAATATGATTATATTATTTTTGATATGGGAGCCGGAATAACAGAAGAAAACTTGCAACTGTTACTATCAATGAATGAAATATTCTTAGTCACTACTGGTGAACCAACTTCTCTAACGGATGCATATTCAGCATTAAAAATAATTGCTGCACAAAGCATTAATGTTCCATTTCAAGTAATTATAAATAGAGCACTTAATGAAAAGAATGCTGTTCAAACTTTTCAACGTTTAAGCACGGTTTCCAAGCGTTTTATAAAAAAAGACTTAACCTTATTAGGGTTCGTACCTGATGATAAGTATGTCATGAGTGCTGTAATGGAACAAAAACCATTTACTATTATTTATCCATCATGTATTGCATCAAAAGCTATAAATGATATTACAAAAAGATATTTACAGTTAGTAGTTAGCTCGTCACAAAAAAACAATACAAATTTTGTCTCTAAGTTGTTTCAATTTTTCTTAGAGAGGAAGGCTTAATACATGCAACAAAAAATAAAAGTGTTAGTTACGGATGACTCATTTTTCATGAGAAAGTTAATTTCAGATATGCTAAATGATCATCCTTTAATAGAAGTCATTACTACAGCTAACAATGGAATGGACTTATTAGAAAAACTAACACAATACTCACCAGATGTAATTACATTAGATATAGAAATGCCAGTAATGGACGGACTAACGGCTCTAGAAAAAATGATAAGTAACTACCCTATTCCAACAATTATGCTTTCAAGTACAACAAAAGAAGGTGCTCACAATACAATTAAGGCGATGGAATTAGGGGCAATTGACTTTGTTCCAAAGCCTTCTGGAGCTATTTCATTAGATTTATATAAAGTAAAAGAGGAACTTATTTCAAAAATAATCCATGCTTCTAAAGTTTCTATGAAAAATAGAAAACTTCTAACATTGAAAACAAAAGCTTTTGACAGTATAGAAAAACAAAATTTGGAAAAGAAGCAAGAAATACAACAACCATTAAAACAGAAGCATGAAAATCATGAAAAAACCATTATTGCAATTGGAACTTCAACAGGAGGTCCAAGAGCTTTACAGCAAGTCTTAACTAGTTTACCAGGAAACATCAATGCCCCTATTTTTATTGTTCAGCATATGCCTCCTGGATTTACTAAATCATTATCAGATAGATTAAATACTCTTAGTAAACTAACTGTGGTAGAAGCGGAACACAATATGTATGTTTTGCAAAATACAGCTTACATTGCTCCTGGTGGATACCATATGGAAGTAGTAAAGGATAACGTAGATAAACTAATCATTCAGTTAAATCAATCCCCACCAATAAGGGGACATAGGCCTGCAGTAGATGTATTGTTTCAATCTATAAGTTTACTAGAAGAATGGAGAAAGGTAGTTACTGTTTTGACAGGAATGGGAAACGATGGAACTCTCGGTATTCAAGCAATTAAACAGAAAGATAATGCATATATTATTGCGGAGTCAGAAGTATCATCCATTGTTTATGGTATGCCCAAATCTGCAAAAGAAACAGGTTTAGTAGATGAAGTTGCCGAATTAAACGACATTGCTAATGTAATTTTGAATAATATATAGGGGTGCAAATTATATGGATCTTAACCAATATCTTGATATTTTTATCGAAGAAAGTAAAGAGCACTTACAAATAATAAATGACCAACTTCTAGTATTAGAGCGCAATCCTAATGAAACTTCTATTATTAATGAAATCTTCCGTTCAGCCCATACACTTAAAGGTATGTCAGCTACAATGGGGTATGAAGACTTAGCAAACTTAACACATCAAATGGAAAACGTTTTAGACGGAATTCGTAACGACAAGATAAGTGTTACTACCGAAATATTAGATATTTTATTGCAATCTGTTGAATATTTAGAGGAAATCGTTTTTTCGATTGCTGATGGTGGAGACGGTAAAAAAGACGTAACTTCCATAGTGAATTTATTAAACAAAGTCGAAGCAGGTGAACTTGACCTGTTGCAATCATATTCAGAATCTTCTGAGGTCCATATTGAGTCGTCCATTGATTATGATCAATATGAAGTTACAGTTTTAGAGCAGTCAGAGGAACAAGGATATACGCCATGTGAGTTAAGGGTTAAACTACGAAAAGATTGTCTACTTAAATCTGTACGAGTATATATGGTTTTTGAGACTATTGAAAAAATGGCTGAAGTAATTAAAGCCACTCCATCGGTGGAGATTTTAGAAGAGGAAAAGTTTGATGAGACTTTTACTGTAACAATTTTAACGAAAGAAGAGATAGAGTTTGTAAAGGAATCTATTCTTAAAGTTTCTGAAGTGGAAGAAGTGCAAATTGTTAAATTAGATGTTACGAAACTTAAGAGTGATGAACAAGCTACGGAAGCAGAACAAGTACAGAATTTGAACGAAGTGAAAAAAGAAGTTGCCGCTACTAAACAAGTTGTAGAAAATGAAGTAATACAACCGAAAACAAATCAACCTTCGAATAAAACGATTCGCGTTAACATAGATAGACTAGATGTTTTAATGAATTTGTTTGAAGAATTAGTTATAGATAGAGGAAGGTTAGAACAAATTTCGAATGAGTTAAACCATAACGAACTACATGAAACTGTGGAGAAAATGTCGAGAATCTCGAATGATTTACAAAACATCATTTTGAATATGCGAATGGTTCCGATTGATACAGTATTTAACCGTTTTCCGAGGATGGTTAGACAACTTGCGAAAGATTTAGGTAAACATGTAGAGCTGCAAATAATTGGTGCAGACACGGAGTTAGATAGAACGGTAATCGATGAAATTGGTGATCCTCTTGTACATTTAATTAGAAATGCCATTGATCACGGAATCGAAACACCTGGCGTTCGTACTGAACAAGGGAAAATAGAAGAAGGTATAATTACACTAAAGGCGTACCATAGTGGAAACCACGTATTTATCGAGATAGCAGATAACGGAGCAGGTATAAGTAAAGACAGAGTATTAAATAAAGCAATAGAAAGAGGAGTTATCTCCAAAGATGAATCGCTATCTCTTTCGGATAAAGAAGTGTATGAATTAATTTTATCATCTGGTTTTTCGACTGCAGAAACTATCTCTGATATTTCCGGCCGTGGTGTTGGACTAGATGTTGTGAAAAACACAATAGAATCTTTAGGAGGTTCCATCTCAATAGATTCCATAGAAGGTTCTGGTACTACATTCTCCATTCAATTACCGCTAACACTATCAATTATTTCTGTTCTATTAACAGAGATAGGGAACGAGAAGTATGCTATACCTTTATCCTCTATAATTGAGACGGCGATTATTAAGAGAGAAGATATTTTATCGCTTCATGGACAACAAGTAATAAATTTTAGAGATAAAATTGTCCCACTTGTGTTCTTAGAACGACTTTTTGAGATTCCGAAAGAAAGTATGTCAGAGAACTTATGCTCACTAGTATTAGTTAAAAAAGGCGAAAAGCTTGCAGGACTTGTAGTAGATTCATTTATTGGTCAACAAGAAGTCGTATTAAAATCACTTGGAAACTATTTAAGTTCTACATTTGCAATTTCAGGAGCAACAATTCTAGGTGATGGTCAAGTTGCATTAATTGTAGATTGTAACGCACTAATTAAATAGAAAAGAGGACAAGTGAAATGATAGAAGAAAAATATATCAAAATAATAGCCTTTGAGTTAAATAGCGAAGAATACGCAATACCTGTTGAACAAGTACGTTCTATCGAAAAACTACAACCAATAACTAGAGTCCCTAAAACACCTTCCTATGTTAAAGGAGTTATTAATTTACGAGGTGTGATCACTCCAATTATCGATTTACGCATACGATTTAATCTTGAAAAATTAGACTATAGTAGTTCTACTAGAATCTTAATGACTACAATTGATGATATGGAAGTAGGGTTTATCGTCGATGGTGCAAATGATGTTATTGATGTGAAAAATGAACAAATTGAAAACACACCAGAAGTCATTGATTCAGTAGAAAATAAATACGTTAATGGTGTGGTAAAAATTGACACTAGAATTTTAGTTTACTTAGATTTGAATAATATTCTTACCTCTGATAAAGAAATATCAAAGGTGTTGGCATAAAGTATGGATAATTGTAACAAGTCAATTAATCAGTTAGATATATTAAAAGAACTTGGTAACATAGGTGCTGGTATGGCCGCTACAGCCCTTTCGAAATTGGTAAATAAGAAAATAAATATGAGTGTCCCTTCAGCAAAACTAGTTAATATAAATGAAATGATGGATTTAGTTGGAGGGCCAGAACTTCCAGTCGCTGCTGTTTTTTTAAAAGTGGAAGGTGAATTAAGTGGTAGTTTATTTTTTGTTCTTTCTTTAAAAGATGGAACAAGCTTAGTAAAGCAACTTACACATGATATTAATACAAATTTTGAAACATATGAATTTGACGAATTAGCAATATCTGCTTTACAAGAATTAGGAAACATTATTTGTGCGCATTATTTAACTGCGCTATCTAATTTTACAAATTTACATGTTACACCTTCTGTTCCACAAGTAGGGATCGATATGGTTGGGGCAATTGTAACAGAAGGTATTTTAGAAATTTCTCAGGAGAGCGACAATGTCCTTTTTATTGATACTCAACTCGAACACTCAACACAATCAGAAATTCAAAAAGTAAAGGGGCATTTTTTCTTTATTCCACATCCTGAATCATTAAAAAAAATATCAAATTCTTTAGGTGTATTATAGATGATTACGTTAGAAAAGATTATTAAAGTAGGTATTGCTGAAGCAAATATTGTAACCCCACCTAAGATTATAAGAACGTCAGGATTAGGTTCGTGTGTTGGCTTAGTATTATTCGATATAAAAAAACAAGTTGCTGGAATGGTCCATGTAATGCTGCCAGAATCTAGTTTAGCTAGAACTGAAGGAATAAATAAATGTAAATATGCAGACACCGGAGTCGAGTTTTTATTAGAAACTTTACTAATGAATGGTGCAAGTAGAAGGAATCTCCAAGCAAAAATGGCAGGTGGAGCAGAAATGTTCCGTTTTTCCTCCACCAATGACACGTTGAGGATTGGTCCTAGAAATGTACAAGCTGTAAAAGAAAGGTTAAGATCCTTTCAAATTCCACTAGTTTCGGAAGATTGTGGAGGAAATAGTGGCCGTACTATTGAGTTCGACCCTAGTACAGGAAAACTTATGATAAAAACAGTGAATAAAGGAATTCATTATATATAATTTGTTTTATTATTTTGATGCCCACTCGTAATTTGGCATAGTAGGAGGTATAACATGGCGAGCATAACTTCAAGCAAAGATCAGCATAATTGGCATCTTTGGAAAACAAAAAGGGACCCTGAAGCTGGAAATTACTTAGTCAGAAAATATATGCCATTAGTCCAATACCATGTTCAACGAGTAGCGGTAGGACTACCAAAGAGTGTAAGTGCGGACGAGTTGAAAAGCCTAGCACTTTTTGGTCTTTACGATGCTATTGAAAAGTTTGATCAATCAAGAGAATTAAAGTTTGATACGTATGCTTCCTTTCGTATTCGTGGTTCCATTATAGATGGACTAAGAAAAGAAGACTGGTTACCACGTAGTGTGAGAGAAAAAGCAAAAAAAGTGGAAGCTGTAATAGAGGAAATAGAACAAACAGAGTATCGAAATGCTTCTTCAGAAGAAATAGCTATTAAATTGAACTTACCAGAAGATGAGGTCATCTCTATAATGAATGAAGCGTTTTTAGCAAATGTTCTATCAATAGATGAGCTGCCAAATGATCAAGACGATACACTGTCCAGCTTCTCATTAAGAGATAGTAAAACTCATACTCCTGAAGAAGAACTTTTAAAGGTAGAATCTCTAAAAGCTTTGGAAGAAAAAATATTACTTCTTAACGAAAATGAACAATTAGTAATTAGTCTTTTCTATCAGGATGAACTAACGTTAACAGAAATAGGACATGTATTAGGACTTACAACCTCAAGAATCTCGCAAATTCATTCTAAAGCAATTTTCAAATTAAAGAAGGAATTAACGAAGTTTATATAGTATTGTTTTAATAGAGCTAGTTTGTCGCTAGCTAAATAATTATTTTGATACGGGTCAGCTTTTCGTTGCTGTACTAGTAAAGGTAGATTGAAAAGGAAGTATTAGTGTTATAACGATTTATAGCTGATATCAACTTTTTTTAACCTAGTCAAAGAGTTTCATGATAGCCAATATCGAAAATATTAATACAATACTAAAGGTGTGAAGGGCATGAGTCTTAAGTTAATCGAACTTCAAATAGCTATACCTAGAACAGTAGATTTAGGTAAAATGCAAGAACAGTTCAATAATAAAGCTATGCTTTCTCAAGCGCAAATTGCCGAACAAGAGTTAAAAAAGGAAGAGTTAAAACGAAAGAAAGTAGCGAAAATAGAAAAGGAAGATAAAGAAACTATATTAGCTCATCACGAATCTCAACAAGAATCAAAAAGACAAACGGAAAAACACCCTTATAAAGGGAAAAATTTTGATATTACAGGGTAGTGGCTTATGTATTTTTTTCTTACAATTAACTTACTGTTAAGTTTGCTAGCGATATTTTTATTTCTAATTATGTATAAAAAGATTTCAAAAATACAGCAATTAGAAGAAGAATATAAGGCGTTATTAAAAGAAGCTGAAGATACAATTTCTAGTTATGTTTATGAATTAAAAGAAGAAAATGAACATTTCATAAAAGAATTTGAAAGAAGAAAACGAAGTGGAGACAGTATACCTAACGTTTCTTCTCAAAGTATTAACATAGTAGAAGAACCACTAGTAAAAGAAGATGTTAATGAACTTCTAAATGAACAGGAAGATATTAATGAACTTATTAGTGATCATAATGAAGAAGTCGTCCCAAATCTTGCTCAGGTAGAAAAGAGTCCATATGAACTAGCGTTAGTATTGCACGAAAGTGGTGTATCAACCGAACAGATAGCACAAAGGTTGAATTTAGGAAAAACGGAAGTGGAGTTATTATTGAAATTTCGACAATGAAATTCATTTTCGACTTGATTGTATAAACTCATTATGATATATTAGTTTTTGGTGTTATGAATACACACGTTTACTGATTTAAGCATTGGTGCTAGCTTTATGTTAGTTTTGCTTAGAAATGATGTGAACGGAGGATAAAAAACCATTAGGAGGAAAATAATATGTCAGTAATTTCTATGAAACAGCTTTTAGAAGCTGGTGTTCACTTCGGACATCAAACTCGCCGTTGGAACCCAAAAATGAAGAAATATATCTTCACGGAGCGTAACGGTATTTACATCATCGACCTACAAAAAACAGTTA
The DNA here is from genome assembly GCF_002335755.1 of Bacillus sp. FJAT-45066. NCBI lineage: Bacteria > Bacillati > Bacillota > Bacilli > Caryophanales > Bacillaceae > Bacillus > Bacillus sp. FJAT-45066. Next base: position 1,472,687 of record NZ_NISQ01000001.1, on the reverse strand, counting down.
AAAAGGTTGAAGAAGCTTACAACTTTGTTAAAGAGTTAGCTGGAAACGGCGGAACTGTTTTATTCGTTGGTACGAAAAAACAAGCACAAGATTCTGTTAAGGAAGAAGCAGAACGTGTTGGAATGTACTACATTAACCAACGCTGGTTAGGTGGTACTTTAACAAACTTCGAAACAATTCAAAAACGTATCACTCGTTTAAAAGATATCGAAAGAATGTCTGAAGACGGTACTTTTGAAGTACTTCCTAAAAAAGAAGTTGTAATGTTAAACAAAGAGTTAGACCGTCTTGAAAAGTTCTTAGGTGGAATTAAAGACATGAAAGAACTTCCTGATGCATTATTTATTATTGACCCACGTAAAGAGCGCATAGCTGTTGCAGAAGCGAAAAAATTAAACATTCCTATCGTTGGTATCGTTGATACAAACTGTGATCCAGACGAAATTGATGTTGTTATCCCTGCAAACGATGACGCAATTCGCGCTGTTAAATTATTAACTGCTAAAATGGCTGACGCTATTATAGAAGGTAGACAAGGCGAAGAGACTGCTACAACTACTGCTTAATTATTAAGCAAAAGGTGATAAGAGGGGATAGCCTTTTATCACCTTTTTTTGGAAAGAGAAAATCGAGGAAGACTTTGTCTCCTCTATACATATTTTAAGGAGGATTTTAAAATGGCTGTTACTGCACAAATGGTTAAAGAACTTCGTGAAAAAACTGGCGCTGGTATGATGGATTGTAAAAAAGCGTTAACTGAAACAAACGGTGATATGGACAAAGCAATCGATTACTTACGTGAAAAAGGTATCGCAAAAGCTGCTAAAAAAGCTGATCGTATTGCTGCTGAAGGTTCAACTGCTATCTTCACAAAAGGAAATGAAGCGGTTCTTTTAGAAGTTAACTCAGAAACAGATTTCGTTGCGAAAAACGAAGGTTTCAAAACATTAGTAAGTGAACTAGGTGAATTTTTACTTACAAACAAACCTGCAACTATTGAAGAAGCTTTAGCTGCTACAATGGATAACGGTTCAACTGTTGAGACTTATATAAACAGTGCTATTGCTAAAATTGGTGAAAAATTAACTCTACGTCGCTACACTATTGTAACAAAATCAGATGCAGATGCTTTCGGTGCATACTTACACATGGGTGGACGTATTGGAGTACTAACTTTATTAGAAGGCACGACTGAAGAGGCTGCTGCTAAAGATGTGGCAATGCATATCGCTGCTATTAACCCTAAATATATTTCTCGTGACGAAGTTTCTGCAGATGAAGCTGAGCGTGAGCGTGAAATCTTAACTCAACAAGCGTTAAACGAAGGTAAGCCTGAAAATATCGTTGCGAAAATGGTAGAAGGTCGCTTAACTAAGTACTTCCAAGACATCTGCTTACTTGATCAATCTTTTGTTAAAAACCCTGATCAAAAAGTACGTGACTTCGTTGCTAGCAAAGGCGCAACAGTTAAATCTTTCGTTCGTTATGAAGTAGGAGAAGGAATTGAAAAGCGTCAAGACAACTTCGCAGAAGAAGTAATGAGCCAAGTTAAAAAATAAGAGTAACAACTTTGCATATAGGGAGCACTTCATTGTGTTCCCTTTTTTAAAAGTTTTCTCAACATACAAAATTTAACTTTAAATAAAAAATATCCAATGATACATGGAGGTTATTATGGCTCAAGCGAAATATAAACGTGTAGTATTAAAATTAAGTGGCGAAGCATTAGCTGGAGAACAAGGATTTGGGATTAACCCGTCCGTTATTAACTCTGTAGCTAAGCAAGTAAAAGAACTTGCTGAACTAGGTGTGGAAGTGGCAGTAGTTGTAGGTGGAGGAAATATTTGGAGAGGTAAAATCGGTAGCGAAATGGGTATGGACCGTGCAACTGCTGATTACATGGGAATGTTAGCAACTGTAATGAATTCTCTTGCACTTCAAGATAGCCTTGAAACTTCTGGCGTGGAAACTCGAGTTCAAACTTCTATTGAAATGAGACAAGTCGCAGAACCTTATATTAGAAGAAAAGCAATACGTCATTTAGAAAAGAAACGTGTCGTTATTTTTGCTGCAGGTACTGGTAACCCATACTTCTCAACTGACACAACAGCAGCATTACGAGCTGCTGAAATTGAAGCAGATGTTATTTTAATGGCTAAAAATAATGTGGATGGAGTATATAGTGCAGATCCAACGAAAGATGCTTCTGCTACAAAGTACGACACATTATCATACTTAGACGTTTTACGTGAAGGTTTAGCTGTAATGGATTCTACCGCTTCTTCTTTATGTATGGATAATGACATCCCGATTATCGTCTTCTCTGTAATGGAAGAAGGTAATATTAAACGTGTAGTATTAGGTGAAAATATCGGAACAATTGTAAGGGGGAAATAACATTGAGTAAACAAGTAGTTTCTGCAACTCGTGAAAAGATGGATAAAGCAGTACAAGCTTACACTAGAGAGCTATCAACAGTTAGAGCTGGTAGAGCAAGTGCTAGTCTTTTAGATAAAATTACAGTAGATTATTACGGTGCTCCTACACCTGTTAATCAGTTAGCATCTATTAGTGTGCCGGAAGCTAGACTTTTAGTCATTCAACCTTATGACAAGACATCTTTAGGTGAAATTGAAAGAGCAATTATTAAGTCTGATTTAGGAATTAACCCTACTAACGATGGATCAGTAATTCGAATTGCGATTCCAGCATTAACAGAAGAGCGTCGTAAAGAGCTTGTTAAAGTAGTGAAAAAATATTCTGAAGAAGCAAAAGTAGCTATTCGTAACATTCGTCGTGACGGTAACGATGACTTGAAAAAGTTAGAAAAGAAGGGCGAAATTACAGAAGACGAATTACGTGGATTTACAGATGATATCCAAAAGGAAACGGATAGTCATATTGTTAAAATCGATCAAGTTACAAAAGAAAAAGAAAAAGAAATCATGGAAGTATAATCATTTTCCATGTAAAATAAGATGAAAAGACCCTCTTATGATTACAGGGGGTTTTTTTGTTAATACTGTAAATGTAAATAGAAAATGAATTTCTATTTATTTTTTCACTGGAGGATTTGTATGTTTAAAAAAATACAAAGATGGAGAGGGAAAGACAGCTCCGATAACCGTGATATAAAGGGAGAGATTTTACAACATTCGATTCCCAAACATATTGCTATCATTATGGACGGAAATGGAAGATGGGCGAAAAAACGAGCAATGCCTAGAATTGCAGGACATCATGAAGGTATGAAAACAGTAAGGAAAATTACTAAAGCTGCTAATTCTTTAGGTGTGGAAGCTCTTACTTTATATGCTTTTTCAACGGAAAATTGGAAACGCCCTAAGTTAGAAGTAGAATACTTAATGAAACTTCCTGAAGAGTTTTTATCAACTTTTCTACCAGAGTTAAAACAAGAGAATGTAAAAGTAATGATAATGGGCAATAAAGAAGAATTACCAAAGCATACTTTAGCAGCTGTAGAAAAAGCAATGGAAGAAACAAAAAATAACACTGGACTTATTCTTAATTTTGCATTGAATTATGGAAGTAGAGATGAAATTGTTCGTGCCGTTAAAAATATTGTAAACGATGTGCATTCAAATGATCTTGCAGACAGTAATATAACAGAGGAAACAGTTAATAAGTACTTGTTTAGTCATTCTTTACCAGATCCAGATCTTTTAATTCGTACAAGTGGAGAAATAAGATTGAGCAATTTTATGTTATGGCAACTAGCATATGCTGAGTTTTATTTTACAGATGTATTGTGGCCAGATTTTTCAGAAGAACATTTATATGAGGCTATTGCTACTTTCCAGGGACGAGGAAGAAGATTTGGTGGTATATAAGAAGGTGTGTGACATAAAATGAAACAACGGATAATAACAGCAGTTATAGCAGCAGCATTTTTTTTACCGATCGTTATTTATGGTAATTTACCATTTATTTCATTAGTGTATATATTAGGGTCTGTTGGATTATTTGAAGCGTTAAGAATGAAGCGAATTTCTATATTTAGTACTCCTGGAGTTATTGGCTTATTACTTTTATGGGCTATATTGTTGCCTAGTGAAGTAACAAAAGATTACTCTATTTTCCTTACAAAAGTGGAACTAGTATTAGTAGCCGTATTGTTATTTTTAACATATACAGTTGTAACTAAAAATAAATTTACATTCGATGATGTAGGCTTTATGTTAATATCCATTTTATATGTAGGTATGGGTTTTTATTATTTTATTGAAATTCGTGAAGCAGGACTTGCTTACATTTTCTTTGCTTTATTTGTTATTTGGTCAACAGATTCTGGTGCTTATTTTATCGGTCGATCTTTCGGAAAGAACAAGTTATGGCCTGAAATTAGTCCAAACAAAACGATTGAAGGCTCTTTAGGTGGCGTTCTTTGTGCAATTGTTGTAGGTTTAGCTTTTCATGTTTTAGTAGGCTTAGAATATGGTGTGTTATGGACTATAATCATTGCTATTTTACTTTCTATTTTTGGACAAATTGGTGACCTTGTTGAATCAGCGCTAAAACGTCATTACGAAATAAAGGATTCAGGTCAAATTTTACCTGGACACGGTGGTATTTTAGATAGATTTGATAGTTTACTTTTTGTATTGCCAATTTTGCATTTTATACATCTTTTTATCTTATAGAAAATAGTGCGATGAGCTTTATATGGGGAGTGACAGAATGAAACGTATTAGTCTATTAGGTGCTTCTGGCTCTATCGGCACCCAAACTCTCGATGTGATAAGGCAACATAGAGAACAGTTTCAACTAGTTGCTTTTAGTGTCGGGAAAAACATTCAATTTGCAGAAGAAGTTATTGGGGAGTTTAGTCCCAAACTAGTTTCTGTACAATCAAAAGAGGATATGGAAAGTTTAAAATCAACCGTATCCAATATAAATATACATTTTACATACGGTGAAGAAGGTAATATTGAAGTAGCAACATATAGTGAATCGGATACACTTGTTAACGCAGTTAGCGGAAGTGTTGGTTTGATACCAACTTTACAAGCAATTGAATGTGGGAAAACTATTGCATTAGCAAATAAAGAAACGCTTGTAACTGCAGGGCATTTAGTTATGGAGGCTGCCGAAAAACATGGAGTATCAATTATTCCTGTTGATAGTGAACATTCGGCTATTTATCAATGCCTACAAGGAGAAAATGATAAAAATATCGAATCTATTATCATTACTGCTTCAGGAGGTAGCTTTAGAGATAAAACACGCGATGAATTAAAGAATGTTACGGTAAAAGAAGCTTTAAACCATCCTAACTGGTCAATGGGAGCAACCATTACCATTGACTCTGCAACAATGATGAATAAAGGTTTAGAAGTAATTGAAGCACATTGGCTATTTCAATTACCTTATGAAAAGATAGAAGTTGTACTACATAGGGAAAGTATTATCCACTCTATGGTTGAATTTCAAGATACAAGTGTAATGGCTCAATTAGGAACTCCTGATATGAGAGTACCTATACAATATGCTTTAACTTTTCCAGACCGACTTCCACATAAAGGCGGAAAAAGATTAAACTTAGTTGAACTAGGTAAATTACATTTCGAAAAAGCAGATTTTGAAAGGTATCGTTCTTTACAGTTTGCATACGAAGCTGGTAAAGTTGGTGGAACGCTTACAACGGTATTAAATGCTGCTAATGAAGTGGCAAGGGTTGCATTTTTGCAAGGAGAAATCTCTTTTCTAATGATTGAGGATCTGATAGAACAAGCATTAGAAAAGCATAGTTCCATTAGTCACCCCAATTTAGATGTGATAAAAACTGTTGATTCAGAAACAAGACAATTTGTACGCTCATTAATTGAAAAGAGGTGAAAATATGGAAACAGCCATTTCTTTTATTATTATTTTTGGTGTTTTAGTATTTGTACACGAACTCGGCCATTTAGTTTTTGCAAAAAGAGCAGGTATTATGTGTCGTGAATTCGCTATTGGCTTTGGCCCAAAAGTATTTTCTTTTAAAAAGGAAGAAACAGTTTACACAATAAGACTATTGCCAATTGGAGGTTTCGTTCGAATGGCTGGTGAAGACCCAGAAATGATAGATGTAAAACCTGGGTATCACGTTGGCCTTTTATTTAATAAAGAAGGCTTAGTTGAAAAAGTAATAATGAACAACAAAGAGAAATTTCCAAATGCTAAAGTAATAGAAGTAGAAAAAGCAGATTTAGAACATGAAATGTTTATTAAAGGTTATGAACTAAATGATGAAGACGAATCATTAGTAGAATTCAAAGTTAGTGAGGAGTCTTATTTTGTTATAGACGGTCAAGATGTACAGATTGCGCCATTTAATCGTCAGTTCGCATCTAAAACATTGAGACAAAGAACGATGGCTATCTTTGCCGGACCGATGATGAACTTTATTTTGGCTTTTGTTATTTTCGCATTCTTAGGTGTAGCTCACGGTTATCCAGTGAATAAAGCTGAATTAGGTGAACTTACGCCTGACGGCGCAGCTATAACTGCAGGGCTCGAAAAAGGGGACAAAGTCGTTGCTATTAACAATGACTCCGTCACAACTTGGGAAGAAATCGTAGACATTATAAAAGTAAATGCAAACGAAGAATTGCTTTTCTTAGTAGAAAGAAATGGTCAGTCTATTAACATACCAGTAACACCAAAAGAAGATACGATTGAAGGGGTGTCTAGAGGTGTAATTGGGGTTTATATGCCAATGGAAAAATCAATTGTTTCCGCAATACCGAATGCAGCTAAGGAAACTTACGGATGGACTCGTGATATTATTATTGGCTTAGGAAAATTAATAACTGGTCAATTTTCCATTGATATGTTATCAGGACCAGTAGGGATTTATAAGTCAACGGAAGTTGTTGCTGAATCAGGTGTGTTTCTATTAATGAGATGGGCTGCTGTACTTAGCATTAACTTAGGTATCATAAACTTACTACCTATTCCCGCCCTTGATGGTGGACGTTTAATGTTCTTTGCAGTAGAAGCTGTAAGAGGAAAGCCAGTAGATCGCCATAAAGAAGGACTAGTTCACTTTATCGGATTCGCTCTATTAATGCTTTTAATGCTAGTAGTAACATGGAATGACATCCAACGATTCTTCTTGTAATCATAATAAAGTACTTGCATCTCATAGAGTTGCAAGTGCTATTTTTTACATAAAATACGTATTTAGAAAATAGAGGTGTTCTAGATGAAGCAAAGTATGACGTTAATTCCTACATTACGTGAAGTACCATCAGATGCTGAAGTGAAAAGCCACCAACTTCTACTTCGAGCAGGGTACATTCGCCAAAACACAAGTGGAATTTATAGCTTTTTACCTTTAGGAAAAAAGGTATTAAAGAAAATAGAAGATATCGTGCGCGAAGAAATGGATAATGCAGGTGCAGTGGAATTACTAATGCCTGCCATGCAAGCTGCGGAATTATGGCAAGAATCAGGTAGATGGTATTCATACGGTCCTGAATTAATGAGACTAAAAGATCGTCACGATCGTGAATTCGCATTAGGTGCTACACATGAAGAAGTTATTACAACGTTAGTTCGAGATGAAATAAAGTCTTATAAAAAACTTCCGTTAACTTTGTATCAAATTCAAACAAAATTCCGTGATGAAAAGCGTCCAAGATTTGGCTTATTACGTGGTCGTGAGTTCTTAATGAAAGACGCGTATTCTTTTCACTCTAATTCAGAAAGCTTAGACGAAGTGTACAACAAGATGTATGAAGCTTATTCAAACATTTTCACACGCTTAGGACTAAATTTCCGGGCGGTTATCGCAGATAGTGGTGCAATGGGTGGGAAAGATACGCATGAATTTATGGTACTATCTGAAATTGGTGAAGATACAATTGCTTATTCTGATAGCTCTAATTTTGCTGCAAACATTGAAATGGCTCCAGTTGCAGTGGAATACGCTAAAAGTAATGAAGCAATCATTGATATAGAAAAGATAGAAACACCAAATCAAAAAACAATTGCAGAAGTATCTTCGTTTTTACACGTTGAAGAACAAAAATGTATTAAGTCTTTGCTGTTTAAAGTCGATGAGAAATTTGTACTTGTGTTAGTTCGTGGTGATCACGAAGTCAACGATGTAAAAGTGAAAAACTTAATGGAAGCAACAGTTGTAGAATTAGCGACTGAAGCAGAAGTGAAAAAACTCTTTAATTGTTCTGTTGGTTCTGTAGGACCAGTTAACGTTCCAGACGCAATTGAAGTTATTGCGGATCATGCAGTAGCAGCAGTAGTTAATGGTGTTTGTGGTGCAAATGAAGAGGGCTATCATTATCGAAATGTGAACATAGAGAAAGACTTTAACGTTCAGTCGATTGCAGACCTTCGTTTTATTAAAGAAGGAGACACATCTCCGGATGGACAAGGTGTCATTAAGTTTGCAAAAGGTATTGAAGTTGGCCATATTTTTAAATTAGGTACTCGTTACAGTGAAGCTATGAGTGCCACGTACTTAGATGAAAATGGACGCACTAAACCTATGATCATGGGTTGTTATGGTATTGGAGTTTCTCGAGTACTAGCTGCAATGGTAGAACAAAATCATGATGAGAATGGAATTTTATGGCCAAGCGCTGTAACTCCATTTGATGTTCATGTAATTCCTGTAAATGTGAAAAATGATACACAAAGAGAACTTGCTGATAAAATTTATTCCATGTGTAAAGACGCAAGATTAGATACTTTGTTAGATGATCGTCAAGAGCGCCCTGGTGTAAAATTTGCTGACTCTGAACTAATTGGACTTCCTGTAAGAGTGACGGTTGGAAAAAGATCTGATGAAGGTATTGTCGAAGTAAAGTGGAGACATAACGGTGAATCAGTTGAAGTTTCCGTAGAAGAGCTACTATCAGTGATTCAAAAATCTGTCTAATCGTAGTATAATATGTAACATGGTGATTCGCGCTATAAACAAAAATGATGACTCACATAAAGTATGTCTTTCCGTAAAGTTTGGAGGATGACACTCTTGAGTCATCTTTTTTTTAGGTGCAAAGAAGCTAGTGTGAAAGGAGGACATGTCTTCATGCAGTCAGTAGATAGAAAAGAGAAATTCCGCCTACTTCTGCAACAATTGTCGTTAACAGATGATAATATAATGCCATATTTTCAGGAAGCTGGTATTAATAAACTTGTTGTAGAAAAAGGTAATAAACGTTGGCATTTTCATTTTACAATGACAAAAATATTGCCTGCAAATGTGTTCGATGTATTCTCTTCCAAAATTAGAAGTAGTTTCTCACACATTGCAGACGTATCGTTTCAAATAGAAGTTAACCAACCTGAATACGACAGTGAATTAGTTGGAGATTATTGGCCTTTTTGTATACAAGAAATAGATGGCTGCTCACCACCACTCATTTCTTTATTGCAAAGTCAAACACCTACTATTTCTGGGCAAAAGTTAACAATAACTGCTAGAAATGAAGCGGAGGCAATTGCTGTTAAACGGAAACTTGGTCCTACGATAACTAATAGCTATCTGAGTTATGGTTTTCCATCTTTTGCATTTGATACTACACTTTCTTTTTCAGAACAAGAATATAAACTGTTTGTAGAGCAAAAAGAATCCGAAGATAAAGAGCGAGCTTTCGCTGCTGTATCTGAAATGCAAAAGAAAGAAGAAGCTGATACTAGTGAAGAAATTACAGGTCCTATCGTTATCGGATATGAAATTAAAAATGATGTAGAAATTAAACTATTAGAAGAAATAATAGAAGAAGAACGAAAAGTTGCTATTCAAGGATATGTGTTTGACGCAGAAACGAAAGAATTAAAAAGCGGTCGAACTTTATTAACGTTTAAAATCACGGACTATACTAACTCAATTATGGTAAAGATGTTTTCTCGTGGGAAAGAAGATATTCCATTGCTACAAGGAATTAAAAAAGGCATGTGGTTAAGAGTTAGAGGTAATGTTCAAGTTGATACTTTTGTACGTGACCTTGTGATGATGGCAAATGACGTGAATGAAATTAGCGGTAAAGTACGTAAAGATACAGCTCCAGAAGATGAGAAAAGAGTAGAGTTACATTTACACACTCCAATGAGTCAAATGGATGCTGTTACGAGTGTTTCTAAACTTGTAGCTCAAGCAAAGAAATGGGGTCATCCTGCTATAGCCGTCACAGACCATGGTGTTGGACAATCTTTCCCAGAAGCATATTCTGCAGGTAAGAAAAATGATATAAAAATATTATATGGCCTTGAAGCAAACCTTGTGGATGATCGAGTGCCTATTGCTTATAATGAGACACATCGATTACTAGCCGAGGAAACGTATATCGTATTTGACGTTGAAACAACCGGCTTGTCAGCGATGTACGACACAATCATTGAACTTGCGGCTGTAAAAGTAAAAGAAGGGGAAATAATAGATCGATTTGAGTCTTTTGCAAATCCTCATCACCCGCTTTCAGCAACTACCATCGATTTAACAGGTATAACCGACGATATGGTAGAAAATGCACCAGAATTAGAAGATGTACTTAAGAAATTTCATGATTGGATTGAAAATGATACTTTAGTAGCTCATAATGCTAGCTTTGATATGGGCTTTCTTAACATCGGTTATCAAAGAATCGGTTTAGGTAAAGCGAAAAACCCTGTTATCGACACGTTAGAGTTAGGGAGATTTTTATATCCTGATTTAAAAAACCATCGTTTAAATACTCTCTGTAAAAAGTTTGATATTGAGTTAACTCAACACCATAGAGCTATCTATGATGCAGAAGCAACAGGCTATTTATTAGTAAAGATGATTAAAGAAACGATTGAAAAAGAAATTCTGTATCATGACGATTTAAATGAAAATGCTGGTAAATCTAATGCATACCAACGCGCACGTCCTTCTCACATCACCTTGTTGGCTCAAAATGACATTGGATTAAAGAACTTATTTAAACTTATTTCTATTTCTCATATGGAATATTTTTTCCGTGTACCACGAATTCCTAGGTCGGTACTTCAAAAATATCGAGAGGGTTTACTTGTTGGTACAGCTTGTGACAAAGGAGAAGTGTTCGAAGGAATGATGCAAAAGACACCTGATGAAGTGGAGTCTATTGCTGAGTTTTACGATTATATAGAAGTTCAGCCGCCAAGCAATTATCAACATTTAATTGAGCTTGAATTAGTTCGAAATGAAGTAAAGTTAAAAGAAATCATATCTAATATTGTCCAATTAGGAGAAAAATTAGAGATACCAGTAGTGGCTACAGGTAACGTACACTATTTGAATAAAGAGGATAAGGTTCATCGTGAAATCTTAGTGCGTTCACAAGGTGGAGCAAACCCGTTAAATAGACATACCCTACCAGATGTGCATTTTAAATCAACAGATGAAATGTTAGAGGCTTTTGCTTTCTTACCTAAAGAGAAAGCAAAAGAGATAGTTGTATTTAATACTCAAAAAATAGCCAATATGATAGATGTAATTAAACCTATTAAAGATGATCTGTATACACCAAAAATTGAAGGTGCAGATGATGAAATACGAAATATGAGTTATTCCATGGCTCGTCACATATATGGAGATGACTTGCCAGAAATTGTTGAAGCGCGTATTGAGAAAGAATTAAAAAGTATTATTGGACACGGTTTTGCAGTAATCTATTTAATCTCACACAAACTTGTAAAGAAATCATTAGATGATGGTTATCTAGTTGGTTCGCGTGGATCTGTAGGATCATCATTTGTGGCAACATTAACAGAAATAACAGAAGTTAACCCATTGGCACCACATTATGTTTGCCCAGAATGTAAACATTCAGAATTCTTTAATGATGGATCAGTAGGTTCTGGATTTGACTTGCCAGATAAAGATTGTGTCGATTGTGGTGCTCCTTATAGAAAAGATGGGCATGACATCCCATTTGAAACTTTCTTAGGATTCAAAGGAGATAAAGTGCCTGACATCGATTTAAACTTTTCCGGAGAATATCAACCTGTAGCCCACAATTATACGAAAGTATTGTTCGGAGAGGAATATGTCTATCGGGCAGGAACAATTGGTACAGTAGCGGACAAAACGGCTTACGGATATGTAAAAGGTTATGCTAACGATAATAATCTAATTTTACGTGGTGCAGAAATAGATAGGCTGTCAAGTGGATGTACAGGCGTAAAACGTACAACGGGACAACATCCAGGTGGAATTATTGTAGTTCCGGACTATATGGATATTTATGACTTTTCACCAATACAGTTCCCTGCAGACGATAAAACATCCGAATGGAAAACTACTCACTTTGATTTCCATTCTATACACGATAATCTATTAAAGCTTGATATATTAGGTCACGATGACCCTACCGTCATTCGTATGTTACAAGATTTAAGTGGAATAGATCCTAAAACGATTCCAACAGATGACCCTGAAGTAATGAAAATTTTCAGTGGGACTGAATCATTAGGTGTAACATCAGAACAAATAATGTGTAAAACAGGTACATTAGGAATTCCCGAGTTTGGTACAAGGTTTGTTCGTCAAATGTTAGAAGACACAAAACCTTCTACTTTTTCAGAGCTTGTCCAAATTTCTGGACTTTCACATGGGACAGACGTTTGGCTTGGAAATGCACAGGAATTGATTCATAACAAAACGTGTACATTAAGTGAAGTTATCGGATGTCGTGATGACATCATGGTTTATTTGATATACAAAGGATTAGATCCTTCCTTAGCATTTAAGATTATGGAATCTGTTCGTAAAGGTAAAGGGCTGACAGAAGAGTTCAAAGAGGAAATGGTCAAGAACAAAGTGCCTAAATGGTACATTGATTCTTGCTTGAAAATAAAATATATGTTCCCTAAAGCTCATGCTGCTGCCTATGTTTTAATGGCAGTAAGGATTGCTTACTTCAAAGTTCATTTTCCTCTTCTTTATTATGCAGCATACTTTACAGTTAGAGCAGATGACTTTGATATTGATACGATGGTAAAAGGATCAAACTCCATCAAGAGTAGAATTGAAGAGATAAATGCAAAAGGGTTAGAAGTCTCACCGAAGGAAAAGTCGTTATTAACCGTACTAGAACTTTCACTAGAAATGTGTGAAAGAGGTTTTTCTTTCAGTAAAGTAGATTTGTACAAATCAAGTGCAAGTGATTTTCTTATTGAAGGAAACTCTTTAATTCCACCGTTCAACTCTATTCCTGGACTTGGTACAAACGCAGCAATTAATATTGTTAAAGCAAGAGCAGAAGGTGAGTTTTTGTCTAAAGAAGATCTACAACAGCGTGGTCGTGTAAGTAAAACGCTAATTGAGTACTTAGATAAACACGGCTGTTTAGAATCATTACCTGATCAAAATCAACTTTCGCTTTTCTAGGGCTGACCGAGCCACCTACGCTTTTCTAATTATCTAGCTCTGGCGTCTAGCCCCTCGAGACATAAGCCATTGCCATCTCGAGGAAAAAAAGCGTCCTCGTGCTGGCCTTGTCTTATGCTTGTCGGGTCAACCAAGCCGCCTGCGCTTTTCTAATTTGCATTAAACATTAGCATATGTTATATTAGTATTGGAAATGCTATATACAGGTAATTGACGAAAGAGTGGGGAAACCCGCTCTTTCGTTATTATATGCGAGTAAAATGCCTTCATTTTACCAATGTGCTTAAATGGTTATACATAATATGGATTTATATCCTAAACTTACACAGAATATAAGCGGAGTGTTTTGTTTAACATCATTAAATGCAAAATAAGTTACCTTGTAATCGTTTTAGCGAGTAGTGTTAGACCTACTACAAATTTTTTTCCCGCTGAGTGGGAAGGAGGAATAAAATGAGTCAAAAGGTTACGGAAATAGTTGAACAGTTAGTGTCCCCAATAGTACAAGAAATGAATTTAGAACTAGTAGACATTGAGTATGTTAAAGAAGGTGCTTCATGGTTTTTACGTGTTTATGTTGACAAGTCTGAAGGAATAGACATTGAAGATTGTGGACTTGTTAGTGAAAAACTTAGCGAAAAGCTAGATGAAGTTGACCCTATTACACATAACTATTTCCTTGAAGTATCATCACCAGGTGCAGAACGCCCCTTAAAGAAAAAAGAAGACGTAGAAAAAGCAATTGGTAAACTAGTTAATGTTAAAACTTACGAGCCAATAGATGGTGTAAAAACATTTGAAGGAGAACTAGTCTCTTTTGAAGACGACATTTTAACCATTTCAGTAATGATTAAAACACGTAAAAAAGAAGTGGCTATTCCATACGGAAAGATAGCAAAAGCTAGACTTGCGGTTAGCTTCAGTTAAAAAATATAAAGCTTTTTAAAAAATGTATCTACAAAAAGATTATGTAATTAAGGGGGACAAAGTAAGATGAGCAGTGAGTTATTTGATGCCTTAACCATTATGGCGAAAGAAAAGGGCATTAGCCAAGACGTTATTATTGACGCAATTGAGGCTGCACTGATTTCCGCTTATAAAAGAAATTTTAACCAAGCACAAAACGTTCGAGTAGATTTAAATACGTCTAACGGTTCATTCCGAGTATTCGCTAGAAAAGATGTAGTACAAGAAGTGTTTGACCCAAGACTTGAAATTTCTATTGATGAAGCACGCCAAATGAATCCGAACTATCAAGAAAATGATGTGTTAGAAATTGAAGTTACTCCTAAGGATTTCGGTCGGATTGCTGCTCAAACAGCGAAACAAGTAGTAACTCAACGTGTGAGAGAAGCGGAACGTGGCGTTATTTATTCAGAATACATTGAGCGTGAAGAAGATATCATGACAGGAATCGTTCAACGTGTAGATTCAAAATTCATTTACGTTAGCTTAGGTAAAATTGAAGCGATATTACCAGCTGCAGAGCAAATGCCTAACGAACGTTATAAACCACATGATAGAATTAAAGTATTCTTAACAAAAGTGGAAAAAACAACTAAAGGGCCACAAATCTTTGTATCTCGTACTCACCCAGGCTTACTGAAAAGATTATTCGAGTTAGAAGTACCTGAAATCTATGATGGTACAGTTGAAATTAAATCTGTTGCACGAGAAGCAGGTGACCGTTCAAAGATTTCCGTACACTGTGATAACCCGGAAGTAGATCCAGTAGGTTCATGCGTTGGACCAAAAGGACAAAGAGTTCAAGCTATTGTGAATGAATTAAAAGGTGAGAAAATTGATATTGTAAAATGGTCTAATGATCCAGTTGAATTCGTTGCAAATGCATTAAGTCCTTCTAAAGTTTTAGAAGTTCAAGTAAGCGAAGAGGAAAAAGCGACAACTGTAGTTGTACCAGATTATCAATTATCACTTGCTATTGGAAAAAGAGGTCAAAATGCTCGTTTAGCAGCTAAACTTTCAGGATGGAAGATAGACATCAAAAGTGAATCGGAAGCCGAAGAACTTGGTATCTACCCTAGCCTTACTTTTAGTAATGATGTAATCGATGAAGATGATAATCTAGATGACACAAATGAATAATATGTAAAGTTTTATTCATAGAGAGAGGTGAACCTAGATGAATAATCGCAAAAAAATTCCAATGAGAAAATGTATTGCAACTCAGGAATTAAAACCGAAAAAAGAACTCATCCGCATCGTTCGTTCTAAAGAAGGAGAAGTTTCGATAGACATAACAGGTAAAAAGTCAGGACGAGGTGCATATCTGGCAAATAACCGTGAAGCAATTCTACTTGCTAAGAAAAAAAATATATTAGCTAGACATCTTGAAGTTGCTATCGATGAATCAATTTACGAACAACTCCTTGAGTTAATAGATAAGGGGAATTAAGTGAGAAACATGAAAAATAATTGGCTATCCACTCTAGGTTTGGCTGCTAAGGCTCGTAAATTAATATCAGGTGAAGAGTTGGTAATAAAAGAAGTACGGAACCAAAAGGCAAAAGTAGTATTACTAGCAAACGATGCATCTGCAAACACGAACAAAAAAGTTCATGATAAATGTTCGTTTTATAATGTACCAGTTAAAGTAGTATGTGATCGGTACGAATTAGGTCGAGCAATTGGAAAAGAATCGAGAGTTGTAGTAGCTATTCTTGATGCAGGATTTGCTAAAAAGATTTTATCAATGCTCGATTAAATCTTTGGGGGTGAATGTAAATGACGAAACTACGTGTTTATGAATACGCGAAACAAAATAATGTTTCAAGTAAAGATGTCATTACAAAATTAAAGCAAATGAATATTGAAGTATCTAATCATATGGCAACATTAGATGAAGATATGATTCAAAAGTTAGATGGTAAAAAGAATAAGAGTAATACTAATTCTCCAAAACCTTCTAACAATAAAAATGAAAATTCTACAAAAGATAAAGATGTAAAAACCGGAGTAGAAAAGAAAAATAACGCTCCAAAAAATAATGATGGTCGTAAAACAACATCAGAACCTCAGAAGCAGGAGAAAAAAGTGTTCAATAACAATAATAATAACAACCATAAAAATAAAAACAATAACCATAACAACAAAAAGAAGCAAGGCAATAACAAAAATTATAATAGCAATCCACAACCGACTCCTCAGCCTAAACAGCAAAAAGAGTTACCTTCTAAAATTACTTTTACAGGTTCGTTAACGGTTGCAGAATTAGCTAAAAAGTTACACAAAGAGCCGTCTGAAATTATTAAAAAGCTATTTATGCTTGGTGTTATGGCTACAATCAACCAAGACTTAGATAAAGATGCAATCGAACTTATTGCAGGCGAGTATGGAGTAGAAGTAGAAGAAGAAATTCTGTTTGAAGTAACAGACTTTGCTGGATATGATTCAGAAGATGAAGAAACAGATTTAAAAGAACGTCCACCAGTTGTTACGATTATGGGTCACGTTGACCATGGTAAGACAACATTACTTGATTCCATTCGGAACACGAAGGTAACAGCAGGCGAAGCTGGAGGGATTACTCAACATATCGGTGCATACCAAGTTACCGTTAATGAGAAAAAGATTACTTTCCTTGATACACCAGGACATGCTGCGTTCACAACTATGCGTGCACGTGGAGCAAAAGTAACGGATATTACTATTTTAGTTGTTGCTGCGGATGATGGAGTAATGCCACAAACAGTAGAAGCAATTAACCATGCGAAAGCTGCAGAAGTACCAATTATCGTAGCAGTGAACAAAATGGATAAGCCAACAGCTAACCCAGACCGTGTAATGCAAGAATTAACAGAACACGGATTAGTTCCTGAGGATTGGGGCGGAGATACTATTTTCGTACCACTATCTGCTCTAACTGGAGAAGGAATTGATACGCTACTTGAAATGATTTTACTTGTTTCAGAAGTGGAAGAATACAAAGCAAATGATACACGTGCTGCTGTTGGAACAGTTATTGAAGCGCAATTAGATAAGGGTAAAGGTTCTGTTGCAACATTGTTAGTACAAAAGGGTACATTACGAGTAGGAGATCCAATTGTTGTTGGTAATACATTCGGACGTGTACGTGCAATGGTAAATGACCTAGGTCGACGTGTTAAGGAAGTAGGACCATCTACTCCAGTAGAAATTACAGGTTTAAATGATGTTCCTCATGCTGGAGACAACTTTATGGTGTTCGGGGATGAGAAAACAGCTCGTCAAGTAGGCGAGGCTCGTGCTCAAAAGCAACTTCAAGAACAACGAAGTGAAAAAACGCGTGTAACATTAGATGATCTGTTTGAACAAATTAAGCAAGGTGAAGTGAAAGATATTAACTTAATTGTTAAAGCGGATGTTCAAGGTTCTGTTGAAGCTTTAGCGGCATCTCTTTATAAAATTGATGTAGAAGGTGTAAAAGTTAAAATAATTCACACTGGAGTAGGTGCTATTACAGAAAGTGATATCATTTTAGCTTCTGCTTCTAATGCGATTGTGATAGGATTTAATGTTCGTCCAGATGTAGGAGCAAAGCGTACAGCTGATGTGGAAAAAGTTGACATTCGTCTTCACCGTATTATTTACAAAGTAATCGAAGAAATCGAATCAGCGATGCAAGGTATGTTAGACCCTGAATTCGAAGAAAAAGTAATCGGTCAAGCAGAAGTTCGTACAACTTTCAAAGTATCTAAAATCGGAACAATTGCAGGTTCTTATATTACGGATGGTAAAATTACACGTGACAGTGGAGTTCGACTAATACGAAATGGCATTGTAATCTTCGAAGGTCAACTTGACGCTCTTAAACGTTTTAAAGATGACGTAAAAGAAGTTAGCCAAGGGTACGAGTGTGGTATAACACTTAAAAATTACAATGACCTTAAAGAAGGCGACGTAATTGAAGCTTACGTTATGGAAGAAATCATAAGAAAATGATTTGCTATGTAGAGTGTGAATGCATAATTTATGATGCTCAATCGTTGAAGGATAAACGCGCTGTCCTTCAACGAATTCTTACTCGCTTAAAGCAAAGATTTAACATCTCGATTGCGGAAGTGGACTATCAAGATGTATGGCAACGAACAAAAATAGCTATTGTTACAATTTCATCAAGCAAGCATATTTCAGAGAAAGAAATGCAAAAAGTTTTAGAATATCTGGATTCTTTCCCTGAAATCGAAAGAGCCTTGACAAATTTGGAATGGCTATAAGTACGAGGTGAAAAGTATGACAGTTAGGTCAACCCGTGTTGGAGAGCAAATGAAAAAAGAGCTTTCTGATATTATCGGTAGAAAAATAAAAGATCCACGTGTTGGTTTTGTTACGGTAACAGACGTTGAGGTTACAGGTGACTTACAACAAGCAAAAGTCTTTATTTCTGTTTTAGGTGACGAAGAAAAACGTCAAGATACATTAATGGGATTAGCAAAAGCAAAAGGTTTTATTCGAAGTGAAATCGGTAAGCGTATTCGCTTAAGAAAAACACCAGAGCTTTTCTTCGAATTTGATGAATCTGTTGATTATGGAAACAGAATTGAAAATTTACTCCAAGAAATAAATAAACAATCTTCTTCTGAAGATTCTAATGAATAAAAAGGATAGGCGTAAAAGTCTATCCTTTTCTAATGGTAGAGAAAGGATTGACTGACATGAACGGAGTTTTAGTGCTTAATAAACCTAAAGGATTAACATCCCATGATTGTGTTTTTAAAATAAGAAAGATTTTAAAAACAAAAAAAGTCGGTCATACCGGTACATTAGACCCTGAGGTAACTGGGGTGTTACCTATCTGTATAGGTAATGCAACGAAGCTAGTTGAATTTTTAACTGCAGAGAAAAAAACATATATAGCTGATATTACAATTGGTTTTTCCACCACAACGGAGGACCAAACTGGAGAAACTGTGGAGAAAAATGAAATATCTGAAGTGATAAAAGTGGCTAATATCCAAGATGTCCTTACAAAGCTAACAGGTGAAATCAAACAAACTCCACCAATGTACTCAGCGGTAAAAGTAAATGGGAAAAAGCTTTACGAATATGCAAGAGCTGGTGTCGAGGTAGAAAGACCGACAAGAACTGTAACAATACATGAAATAAAGTTACTACAAGCGGAAGAACTATATGAACCTCAAGATACCATCACTTTTACAATCCAAGTTACATGTAGTAAAGGTACTTACGTTCGAACTTTGGCAGTAGCTATTGGGGAATTGTTAGGGTATCCTGCTCATATGTCTAAGTTACAAAGAACAGCATCTGGAAAGTTTTCTCTTGAAGAATCTATAACATTGGAAAAACTACAACAATTATCGGAAGAAAATAGAGTGAATGAAATTCTTATTCCGATGGAAAATGCGTTAAGTGGATTGCCTACACTTGAAATTAATGATACATTAGCAGAGAAAGTGTTGAACGGTGCATTACTTCCACTACCCGAAATTCCTTTTGATGAATTATTAGCAGTAATGCATAATCACAAATGCATTGCTATTTATATGAAGCACCCTACTAAAAAAGGATTAATGAAACCGAAAAAAGTATTCAATTAAACTCTCTTGAATGATCTATAAATACAGTTGGTATATCGATATAAGGTGAAAAAAATGAAAACAGTTTATTTAGAACACCCACATCATTTATTAAAAACAGATTGTCCAAGTACTGTAATGGCACTTGGTTTCTTTGATGGCATCCATTTAGGTCATCAAAAAGTCATTAAAACAGCTATTAACCATGCGAATAAGACAAATAGAAAAAGTGCGGTTTTAACATTAGACCCACACCCTTCCGTTGTCTTAGGGCGTGACATCCAACACATTCGTTATATTACGCCTATTTCTGAAAAAAAACGTATATTAGAACAACTTGGTGTTGATATTTTGTATATTGTTAATTTTTCTCATCAATTTGCAAGTCTTGAACCACAACAATTTGTGGATCAATATATTATAGACTTACATGTTGAACATGTAGTGGCAGGTTTTGATTTTTCTTATGGTCGCCTTGGAAAAGGAACGATGCAAACATTGCCATTTCATTCTAGGCAAGTATTTTCTCAAACAATAGTGGATAAATTAGCTAATGGTGAAGAAAAAGTTAGTTCAACACTAGTTAGGAAGCAACTAATGGATGGAAAAGTGGATGAATTAACAGAAACATTAGGAAGAAATTATTCCATAAGTGGTACTGTCTCTCATGGTGATAAGCGTGGAAGGAAAATTGGGTTTCCTACAGCAAATGTTCAACTGAACGATGAATTTTTGTTACCGAAAACGGGTGTTTATGCTGTGAAATTAACCGTTTCTGGCTTAACATATAATGGTGTTTGTAATGTTGGCTACAAACCGACCTTTTATGAAAATCAACAAATCACACTCCCTTCTATTGAAGTAAATTTGTTTGAATTTCATCAAGAAATTTATGGAGAAACTGTCACGGTTGAATTTTTTCAGCGCATTCGAAATGAACAGAAATTTAATTCTATCGAAGAACTAATAAATCAAATCCAGCAAGATAAAGAAAAAGCAATTCACTTTTTTACTACAGAAAGAAATTAAAAGGTACACATACTTGCATTTTTTTGTTTAAAAGTGTATGATTATATTCGTAATCAACCATTGCTTGGCAATTCGAATCACCAACGATTGCTCGGTAATTGGGGTTTAACATAAGGAGGTGAACTAGGATGGCAATTACACAAGAACGTAAACAAGCGCTAATCAATGAGTACAAAACTCACGAATCTGACACTGGATCTCCAGAAGTACAGATCGCTGTCCTAACAGAGCAAATCAACAATCTTAACGATCACTTACGTACGCACAAGAAAGACCATCATTCACGTCGTGGATTATTAAAGATGGTTGGTAAGCGTCGTAACTTACTAACGTACTTACGTAACAAAGACGTAACTCGTTACCGTGAACTAATCACAAAATTAGGCTTACGTCGATAATGCTACCAAAGAAAGCGGGAGAACTCCCGCTTTTTTCTTAATGTTTGGAATTGGAAAAAACAACTAATATTAGTTTTACTTTCTATTTCACTTCCTTTCCTAGTATATTTACGATACAGAACATTACCATTACTTGTAATAAGAAATACTATTTGATATGTCGAGAGTATTTCGTTCATACTATACATATTAAAAGTTTAAGTTAGAGAGGGGTTACACGTTTCATGGGACAAGATAAACAAATCTTTTCTATTGATTGGGCAGGACGTCCTTTATCAGTAGAGGTTGGACAATTAGCGAAACAGGCTAATGGCGCTGTGTTAATTCGTTACGGCGATACGGCTGTTCTTAGTACAGCAACAGCTTCAAAGGAACCTAAAAATTTAGATTTCTTTCCATTAACTGTGAACTATGAAGAAAGACTATATGCAGTAGGTAAAATTCCTGGAGGTTTCATTAAACGTGAAGGCCGTCCGAGTGAAAAAGCAATTTTGGCTAGCCGATTAATTGATAGACCTATTCGTCCACTATTTGCTGATGGCTTTAGAAATGAAGTTCAAGTGATTAGTATTGTAATGAGTGTCGATCAAAATTGCTCTTCAGAAATGGCCGCTATGTTTGGATCTTCATTAGCACTTTCTGTTTCGGACATCCCGTTTGATGGACCGATTGCTGGTGTAACAGTTGGAAGAATTAATGATGAATTTATTGTTAACCCAACAGTTGAGCAACAAGAAAAAAGTGATATTCACTTAGTTGTAGCTGGAACAAAAGACGCAATCAACATGGTAGAAGCTGGGGCAGAGGAAGTTCCAGAAGAAACAATGTTAGAAGCTATTATGTTTGGTCATGAACAAATTAAGCAATTAATTCATTTCCAAGAAGAAATTGTACAAGCTGTTGGAAAAGAAAAACTAGAAATCAAACTTTATGAAGTAGATGCAGAATTAGAAGCGACTATTCGACAAATGGCTGAAAAAGATCTAACTTCAGCGGTTCAAGTTGTGGAAAAACATGCAAGAGAAGCTGCTATTAACGAAGTGAAAGCTACAGTAATCGCTCATTATGAAGGTCAAGAAGCAGATGCTGATACTTTAAAACAAGTAAAAGAAATATTATATAAACTTGTTAAAGAAGAAGTACGCCGTTTAATTACGGAAGAAAAAGTAAGACCTGACGGAAGAAAAATCGATGAAATTCGTTCATTGTCTTCTGAAACTGGAATTTTACCAAGAACACACGGATCTGGATTATTTACACGTGGACAAACACAAGCTTTAAGTATATGTACGCTTGGTGCACTTGGAGATGTTCAAATTCTTGACGGTCTAGGTATTGAGGAAGAGAAACGATTTATGCACCATTATAACTTCCCTCAATTTAGTGTTGGAGAAACTGGACCAATTAGAGGTCCTGGTCGTCGTGAAATTGGTCACGGAGCACTAGGAGAACGCGCCCTTGAGCCTGTTATTCCAAATGAGAAGGACTTCCCATATACTGTACGTCTAGTTTCAGAAGTTCTTGAGTCAAATGGTTCCACTTCACAAGCTAGTATTTGTGCTAGTACATTAGCGATGATGGATGCTGGGGTTCCAATTAAAGCACCAGTAGCTGGTATTGCGATGGGTCTTGTGAAAAAAGGGGAACATTATTCTGTTCTTTCGGACATTCAAGGAATGGAAGATCATCTAGGAGATATGGACTTTAAAGTTGCAGGGACTGCAAAAGGTGTAACTGCTCTTCAAATGGACATAAAGATTGATGGTCTTTCTAAAGAGATTTTAGAAGAAGCATTACAACAAGCTAAAATTGGTCGTATGCACATTCTAAACTCTATGTTAGAAGCAATTAGTGAACCACGTAAACAACTATCCGCTTATGCGCCGAAAATCCTAACAATGTCAATCAACCCTGATAAAATTAGAGATGTTATCGGACCGAGTGGTAAACAAATCAATAAGATCATCGAAGAAACAGGAGTTAAAATTGACATCGAACAAGATGGAACTGTATTTATCTCCTCTATCCATGAAGAAATGAACGCGAAAGCTAGAAAAATCATTGAAGATATCGTTCGCGAAGTAGAAGTTGGACAAATTTACTTAGGAAAAGTAAAGCGAATTGAAAAATTCGGTGCTTTCTTAGAAATCTTTAACGGTAAAGATGGTCTTGTTCACATTTCTGAACTTGCAGAAGAGCGAGTAAACAAAGTGGAAGATGTTCTGAAAATGGGTGAAGAAGTGTTAGTCAAAGTAACTGAAATTGACAAACAAGGTCGCGTTAACTTATCTAGAAAAGCAATTTTAAAAGAACAAAAAGAAAAAAACGAACAAATGTCATAATATGATGAAGGAGCCTTGATAATTGTATCAGGCTTCTTTTCACATACTTCATGTAAAAAGTTCTACCTTGTCCACTCTATACATAAATTGTTGTATAAAGGGGGAAGGATAGAATGAAAAGGACTACTGCGCACCTATTGGCATTTATTATAGTAGCATTCATTACATACAATAGTTTTCCTAATCCATTACAAGAGGAATATAGAGTTTTGTTTAACGATTCAGCTATCGAGGTAGTTAAAAAGCAAGATGCATTATATGCAGAAATCGAAAAACAAGCGCACCTTTACGAAAAACCACCTCAAGATGCCAAAATCGATAAAGTGTGGAAAGCGATTCCTGGGTTAAATGGTAAGAAAGTAAATACTGAAAAATCATATAATAACATGAAAAAAGATGGCCTATTTAACGAAAAGAAATTAATTTATGATGAGATTCCGCCAACATTGCATTTAGAAGACTTGCAAGCGTCGCCTATTTATCGTGGTCATCCAGATAAAAAAATGGTATCGTTTTTAATAAATGTTGCTTGGGGTAACGAATATATACCAGACATGCTGGAAACACTTGAAAAAAATAATGTACGAGCAACATTTTTTCTTGAAGGAAGATGGGTTAAAGAAAACCCTTCTATAGCAAAAATGATTTTTGATGCTGGACATGAACTAGGTAACCATTCTTATACACACCCTAACATGAAGACGTTAGGTAGTAATGCTGTTCGAGATCAGCTAATAAAAACTAGTGACGTAATTGAAGCTACTACAGGAATAAAACCAACATGGTTTGGTCCACCTAGCGGAAGCTATCGACAAGAAGTTGTCGAAATTGCGAAAGAACTAAATATGGGTACTATCATGTGGAGTGTAGATACGATTGACTGGCAAAGACCAGAACCGCATGT
The DNA here is from genome assembly GCF_002335755.1 of Bacillus sp. FJAT-45066. Classification (NCBI taxonomy): domain Bacteria; kingdom Bacillati; phylum Bacillota; class Bacilli; order Caryophanales; family Bacillaceae; genus Bacillus; species Bacillus sp. FJAT-45066. The sequence goes on along the minus strand of NZ_NISQ01000001.1, from coordinate 1,448,115 downwards.
CATTGTGAACCGCGTAACAGAAAAAGTCCATCCAGGTGCATTAATATTAATGCATCCAACAGAACCTACATCTAAAGCGTTAGAAACAATGATAATATCCATTAAAGAAAAAGATCTAGAAATAGGCACAGTATCATCTTTATTAAGTGAAGAACGGCGAGATTAATCACTGTTTTACCGTTTGAATAGGAGGAACTTCTTTGTTAACAAAACATACGTGCAAAAATGGTGTAAGAGTTGTACTTGAGCATATTCCAACAGTTAGATCTGTTGCTATAGGAGTTTGGATAGGTACAGGGTCTAGGAATGAAACTAGTGAGAATAATGGAGTCTCGCATTTTTTAGAACATATGTTTTTTAAAGGAACAAAATCGAGAACGGCAAGAGAGATTGCCGAAAGTTTTGATGCTATAGGTGGTCAAGTAAATGCATTTACATCAAAAGAATACACTTGCTATTATGCAAAAGTATTAGATGAGCATGGAACATACGCCTTAGATGTGCTAGCAGATATGTTCTTTCACTCCATTTTTGATGAAGAAGAATTAAAAAAAGAAAAGAAAGTTGTGTATGAAGAAATAAAAATGTATGAAGATGCTCCAGATGACATTGTACATGATGTGTTAGCTAGAGCTTCTTACGGTGATCATGCATTAGGTTATCCAATTCTTGGTACAGAAGCAACATTATCTAAATTTAACCGTGATACATTAACACAATATATGAATGAGACATACACGCCGGATAATGTCGTAATCTCTATTGCAGGAAACATTCACGATAACTTTATTCAAGAAGTAGAAGAACTTTTCGGATCGTATGATACTGGACATTCTAAACGTGAATATGAAAAACCAAGTTTCTTTCATGAACATTTAACAAAGAAAAAGAGTACAGAGCAGGCCCATTTATGTATTGGTTACAATGGCCTACCTGTTGGGGATAAAGATATTTATAGCCTAATTGTACTTAACAACGTTCTTGGAGGAAGCATGAGTAGTCGCCTATTTCAGGATGTAAGGGAAGAAAAGGGATTAGCTTATTCCATCTATAGTTATCATTCTTCCTTTAAAGATAATGGAATGCTAACTATTTATGGAGGTACAGGAAGCAATCAATTAAATGAACTATTTGATACTATACAAAAAACGTTAGATCACTTCAAAGATAAAGGTATTACAGAGAAAGAATTAAAGAATAGTAAGGAGCAAATAAAAGGAAGCTTAATGTTAGGCTTAGAGAGTACAAATAGCAGAATGAGCCGTAACGGGAAAAACGAACTATTATTAGGAAAACATCGCTCCCTAGATGAAATTCTAGAAAACATTAACGAAATTTCAGAGGAATCTGTAAACAACCTAGCAACTAAATTATTCACAGAAGAGTTCTCTGTTGCTTTAATTAGCCCAGATGGAGAATTACCTAAGTCTATTAGTTAATAAGTTTTTCCATTCTAAATGCTTGTTAATGTAGGTTGCAGTGTTAGTGACTATCTAGCTGTTGATTGAAGCGAGAGTTGTAGCCTCTTTGAAAATACATACGTATTTTCTTCGTGCGATGCATCGCACCGTAGCCTTCCTTATCCTGTGGGAGAAGCGGGAAACGTGAGACCCCCCACAAGTGCGGATGCGCCGAAGAGGCTCACGACCCCGCCCGTGGAAAGCGGAGGCTTACGCGCGGAATTCAACAGCGGTGTTAAACATAAAAAATGCCTTGCAAGGATAACTTGCAGGCATTTTTTATTTGTTCAAGCTTATATATAGTAGTAGAAATAATAGATTGGAGGGGAAGACATGCGATTAAGTGAACTAAGCGGGAAAGAAATTGTAGATGTAAAAAGAGCAGAAAGACTAGGAGTCCTAGGCCAAACTGATTTAGAAATAAACGAAACGACTGGAGAAATACGCTCATTAATTATACCAAATGTAAAGTGGTTCGGTTTGAAGCGGGAAGGTGGCGATATTAGAGTACCTTGGAGCCATATCCAAAAAGTTGGTAACGACATGATTATTATAGACGTGCCAGATGAAATAAATGAATAATAAAACGATAACCAGGTAGATTAATCTATCTGGTTATTTTTATTTGGGGATAAATTTTTATTTTTCTGGAAATTTTTTGAAGATATATTTGCATAATTACAGATAATTCACTTTTTACGTATATAAGAAAATTCTCAGCTAACAAGTTGGCTAAATATATATTCCTTATGTTCTGTCGATTTAATTTTCGTATTCACATGTTCATTTGTCCATACATAGTATGTGGAAGTAAGTAATCAGTGGAGCATTACAAGAAATATAGTCAGAAATAAAGAAGGTGACAAAGTATGCTGACCGGTTTGCACATAGCTGTAATTGGCGGTGACGCAAGGCAGCTAGAAGTAATTCGAAAGTTAATTGAATTGGATGCAAAGCTGTCACTAATTGGCTTTGATCAATTAGACCATGGATTTACTGGAGCATCTAAAGAGCAAATTGATGGTGTTGACTTTTCAACAATAGATGCGATTATTTTACCAGTAGCTGGTACTAATTTGGAAGGTCAAGTAGATACAATCTTTTCTAATGAGAAAATCGTATTAACAGAAGAAATTCTGCAAGTGACACCAAAACATTGTACTATCTATTCAGGAATTTCCAATTCATATTTAGATAAAATTGTTACAAACACAAACCGTAAACTTGTGCAACTTTTTGAACGTGATGACGTTGCTATTTATAATGCAATACCAACAGTTGAAGGCACAATTATGATGGTAATTCAACATACAGATATAACTATTCATAATTCTAAAGTAGCTGTTCTCGGGTTCGGAAGAGTTGGATTAACAGTTGCTAGAACGTTTGCAGCACTTGGTGCCCATGTAAGTGTTGGAGCAAGAAGATCAGAACATATTGCTAGAATATTTGAACTCGGATTAAAACCGTTTCATTTGAATGAATTGGATAAAAACGTATCTGATATCGATGTATGTATTAATACAATTCCTCATCCCATTGTTACAGCAAATGTTATTTCCAAAATGCCTGCTCACACTTTAATTATAGATTTAGCATCTAAACCCGGTGGAACCGATTTCCGTTACGCAGAAAAAAGAGGGATAAAAGCTCTCCTTGCACCAGGACTTCCAGGAATAGTTGCTCCGAAAACTGCTGGGCAAATTGTAGCTCAAGTATTATGCCAATTGTTATTAGATGATTTAAAAGCGAGAGGAGAATGATGATGAGGTTAAAAGGAAAGCGAATCGGCTTCGGATTAACGGGATCACATTGTACGTATGAAGCGGTAGTACCTAAAATAGAACAATTAGTGAAAGAAGGAGCAGAGGTATTACCAGTAGTTACGTTTACTGTACAAAATACGACAACTAGGTTTGGTGAAGGGTTAGAATGGATAAAGAAAATAGAGGACATAACTGGTAAAAAAGTTATAGACTCTATTGTCAAAGCAGAGCCGTTAGGACCAAAAATACCTTTAGACTGTATGGTTATTGCACCATTAACTGGTAATTCTATGAGCAAACTAGCGAATGCATTAACAGATTCACCCGTATTAATGGCTGCAAAAGCAACTCTTCGAAATCATAAACCTGTAGTTTTAGGAATATCAACAAATGACGCATTAGGATTAAACGGTGTTAATCTTATGAGATTAATGGCTACTAAAAACATTTATTTTATTCCGTTTGGTCAAGATGCACCAGAAAAGAAGCCAAACTCTATGGTGGCAAGGATGGAACTGTTACTCCCAACAGTAGTTGATGCATTAGAGCATAAACAATTACAGCCTGTCGTAGTGGAAAGATTTAGATATGAGGAATAGTAGAAGCAAGTTCATGTAACTTGTTACTAGACAAACAGAGACTATTAAACTTATACTTTCTTTACAAATAAGAAATTAGAGAAGAAAATATCAATTTCTTCTCTTCTTTATTTGACCACTATGATAAAATATATCATTAGAATACAATTTTTATTTTAGGTATAGGGAGGACATTTTAAATGACAGGATTTCATGTAGCTGTTGTAGGTGCAACTGGTGCAGTTGGACAACAAATGCTTCAAACATTAGAACAAAGGAATTTTCCTATAAATAAATTAACACTATTATCTTCTGCTCGTTCAGCAGGTACAAAAATATCTTTTAAAGGTGAAGAGTTTGTTGTGCAAGAAGCTCAACCCTCAAGTTTTGAAGGAGTAGATATTGCTCTGTTCAGTGCTGGTGGATCTGTTTCTGAACTTTTGGCACCTGAAGCAGTAAAACGTGGTGCAATCGTTGTGGACAACACTAGTGCATTCCGAATGGACCCAAATGTTCCGCTTGTTGTTCCTGAAGTAAACGAAAACGATATTTTAGAACATAATGGAATCATTGCAAACCCAAACTGCTCTACTATTCAAATGGTTGTAGCATTAGAACCTATTAGAGAAAAGTACGGATTATCCAAAATTATTGTTTCTACTTATCAAGCAGTTTCTGGTGCAGGAGCAGCTGCAATAGATGAATTGCATAATCAAACCCAAGCTATTTTGGCTGGGGAAGAATTCACACCAGAAATTTTACCAGTAAAAGGTGATAAAAAGCATTATCAAATAGCTTTTAATGCTATTCCACAAATTGATAAATTTACAGAGAATGGTTTCACATATGAAGAAATGAAAATGATCAATGAAACGAAAAAAATAATGCATATGCCATCGTTACATGTTGCTGCTACTTGTGTACGCTTACCAGTTGTAACAGGACATTCTGAGAGCGTATATATTGAAGTAGAAAGAGAAGACGTAACAGTTAAGGAAATTCAGCAGTTATTAGCAGCTGCTCCTGGAGTTGTTTTACAAGATAATTTAGATGAGCAATTATATCCTATGCCCGCGGATTGTGTTGGAAAGAATGATGTGTTTGTAGGAAGAATCCGACAAGACATCGATAATAAGAAAGGATTTCATTTATGGATTGTTTCAGACAACTTATTAAAAGGTGCTGCTTGGAATTCTGTACAAATTGCGGAAAGTTTAATGAAATTAGAGGTTGTAAAATAATTTTGTTAATTAGCTGAATCATGAATACAACATATTAAAAGGCAACAAGAAACCAATTATGATTCAAAAATGAGGTGCCATACCATGAAAATTGTTGTGCAAAAGTTCGGAGGTACTTCCGTTAGAGATAGCGAGTCACGAGAACATGCATTAAGGCATATAAACAAAGCTGTAAAAAACGGATATAAAGTAGTCGTTGTCGTTTCTGCGATAGGCAGAAAAGGTGAGCCATATGCAACAGATTCGTTAATTAGCTTAATTGAACCAGCTAAATCTGTAACAAAGCGTGAAGTAGATATGCTAATGTCGTGTGGAGAAATAATCTCTTCGGTTGTCTTTAGTAACATGCTAAATAGCAACGGATTACACGCTTCTGCGTTGAATGGAGCTCAAGCAGGTTTTAAAACAAATAATGACCATACAAATGCCAAAATATTAGAAATGAAATGTGATCGATTATTAGAAGAACTAGAATCACACGACGTTGTAGTTGTAGCTGGATTCCAAGGAGTTTCTAAAACTGGAGATATAACTACGATAGGTAGAGGTGGAAGTGATACTTCTGCAGCTGCAATTGGAGCAGCATTAAGAGCAGAATGGATTGAGATTTTTACTGATGTGGATGGTGTAATGACAGCTGACCCAAGAATCGTTAAAGATGCGAAGTCACTGTCAGTAGTCACCTATAATGAGATTTGCAACATGGCTTACCAAGGAGCAAAAGTTATCCACCCTAGAGCTGTTGAAATAGCAATGAATGCAGGCATACCACTAAAGGTAAGGTCAACGTACAGTGATTCACCTGGGACACTTGTTACAAGTTTAGATAAAATGAATCGAAAAGTGGATGTAAAAGAAAGATTAATAACTGGAATCGCACATGTGTCAAACGTGACACAAATTAGAGTGTTTGCAAAAGAAGGGCAATATAACTTACAAACAGAAGTATTTAGAGCAATGGCGAATGAACAAATTAGCGTGGACTTTTTCAATATTTCACCTACTAGCGTTGTATATACGGTTGCAAATGATATGACGGAGAAAGCGATTTCCGTTTTAGAAAACCTTGGATATTCACCAAAAGTGACTCGCCACTGTGCGAAGGTTGCTACAGTAGGTGCGGGGATGACTGGTGTCCCTGGAGTTACTTCAAAAATTGTTACTGCATTATCAGAACTTGGTATTCAGATCTTACAATCTGCGGATAGCCATACTACGATCTGGGTACTAGTGAAAGAGGAAGATTTGAATAACGCTGTAAATGCACTGCATCAGGCTTTTAATCTAGGCAGTGATCATTCTACTAATTCCAATAAACCAATGCACGAAGGAGAGGTACCAAGCAAATGATTAACTTCGGAAAAGTAGCAACGGCGATGGTAACGCCGTTCGATAATAAAGGCAACATAGATTTTGAAAAAACAACACAACTAATTAATTATTTAATTGAAAATGGAACGGATTCGTTAGTTATTGCTGGTACAACAGGAGAATCACCAACACTAACAAAAGAAGAAAAGCTGGCACTATTTCGTCATGCTGTAGAAGTAGTTGGTGGTAGAGTGCCTGTAGTTGCAGGTACAGGAAGTAATAATACAAAAGAGTCTATCGCTCTTACGAAACAAGCAGAAGCTGCCGGTGTAGACGCGGTAATGCTTGTTACGCCTTATTACAATAAACCTTCACAAGAAGGTTTATTTCAGCACTTTAAAGCTATAGCAGAGGAAACGAAGCTACCAGTTATGCTGTATACAGTCCCTGGAAGAGCTGTAGTGAATATGACTGCCGAAACAGTGGTGCGTTTGTCTCATATTGAAAACATCGTCGCAGTTAAAGAAGCAAGCGGAAACTTAGATCAAATGACAGAAATAATCGCTAATACTAACGATGACTTTGCTTTATATAGTGGAGATGATGGCTTAACGATACCTGTGTTGGCAATTGGAGGTAATGGTATTGTTTCTGTTGCATCACATGTTGTAGGAAATGAAATGCAAGAGATGATACATGCTTTTGAAAACAGTGAGCTTCAAAAAGCAGCAAAGCTACATCAAAAGCTTTTACCATTAATGAATGGACTATTTAGCGCTCCAAGTCCAACACCTGTTAAAACGGCACTACAGATAAAAGGAATGGACGTTGGCGGTGTAAGACTACCACTTGTACCATTAACAGAATCAGAAAGAAACTTCGTAGCATCGTTATTAAAATAGTTATGTTAAAGCTTAGTGTTAATAATTAAATACTAATACCTGTTGATTTCCGTGAAAGGCTGAGACTCCTGCGGGATAAGCGGGGAACGGGAGACCCCACAGCCGCTAGACCTAGACCCGCCCGCGGAAAGCGAAGCCTTGCACGGAAATCAACAGCAAACTTTAACACAACCATTAAATTAAAATATTGTTTAAAGGTGTTGTACATTCGTACAACACCTTTCTTCATACATAATCTTAATAAGTTTTAATAGGTTAATTTTCTGTTTAACATTAAATTTCTTGTATTCCAATTCTTGCATAAGATATAATATGAACAAGTGACTGGAGCGGATTAATAAAAAAATATTTAACTTCTATTAATATGGTTATCGGTGTTTCTTTCACTACGGTAATTTATTTGTGTTGGGATTTTTTGTAGATTCAGGAGGAAATGAATATGATGATGAGTACACAAGAGAAAATAAAAGTTTTTTCCCTAGGCGGAGTTGGCGAAGTAGGGAAAAATATGTATGTACTAGAAGTAGGAGACAACATATATGTTGTAGACTCAGGAGTAATGATTCCAGAAGATAGTATGTTAGGTATTGATATGGTTATTCCTGATATATCTTATTTAGAAGACCATAAAGAAAAAGTGAAGGCAATCTTCTTAACACATGGTCACGAGGACCATATTGGTGGGTTAGGATATGTTTTAAGAAAAATACAAGCACCGGTTTATGGGACGAAATTAACAATAGCCCTTGCTAAAGAAGTTGTAAAACAGAGTGGTACAAGCTTAGGTAGCATTAAATTTATGGAAGTAAATCAAGATAGCCACTTATCTTTCAAAAATATAGAAGTTTCATTTTTTAGAACGAATCATAGTATCCCAGATTCAGTGGGAATATGTTTCCATACTAGTCAAGGCGCAATTGTACATACTGGTGATTTTAAATTTGATCAATCACAAGTTAGACACGCATCTGATTTAGGTACTATTGCAAACATCGGAAATAAGGGAGTTCTATGTTTATTATGCGATAGCACGAATGCAGAAAAGCCAGGGAATAATATTTCTGAATCAATTGTGAAACAAGAGATAGCGGATGTATTATATAATACAAAATCTCGCGTATTTGTAGCTTGCTTAGCAACAAATATTCAACGTATTCAACAAGTCGTTGAATCTACTGTACTAACAAATCGCAAGTTAGTTATTTTAAATCATCCTTCAAGCAAAATGTTAGACATCGCTATTGACTTAGGTTATTTAGATATTCCAGAAGAGGTAATAGTACCAATTCAACAAATTAATAAAATGAATGACGATGAAATTGTTGTTTTAACAGTTGGAACACATACTCAAATGTTAATGTCGTTACAAAAGATGGCAAGAGGCACACATAAATATGTTGAAATTAAAGAAAATGATACAGTAATGCTTGCGGCTTCTCCAATTCCTGGTACGGAACTGACAGTATCTAAAGTGGTAGATCAACTAGGGCGTGTTGGTGCAACAATTATTGGTAAGCATAAAAAAATACACGTATCTGGACATGCATACCAAGAAGAATTAAAATTAATGCTAAATTTAATAAAGCCAAAGTACCTTTTACCTATTCAAGGTGAATTTAAAATGCAAATCGCCCTATCAAAGCTTGCCGAAACTACTGGCATACAGGATGATGACATCTTCCTTGTTGATAAAGGTGATGTAATTGAATTTTCTAATGGTTTGGCTAAGTTTGGACCGAAAATTTATGCAGGAAATGTTTTAATTGATGGTCTTGGTGTTGGCGATGTAGGAAACATTGTGTTAAGAGATAGAAGATTATTATCTCAAGACGGCATCTTAATCGTTGTTGTGACAATTAGCAAAGCTCAAAAAGCAATCGTCGCAGGACCGGAAATTATTTCAAGAGGCTTTGTTTATGTAAGAGAATCGGAACAATTAATCGAAAAAGCGAATGAAATTGTTACAGATATAGTAGGAAAAAGTGTAACAGAAAAAGTAATTGAATGGTCTTCAATGAAATTAAGTATTAGAGAATCATTAAACCAGTACTTTTACGAAAAAACAAAACGCCGTCCGATGATTTTACCTATCATCATGGAAGTCTAATATGTTAAGAGGTTATCTTAAAGACATTAGTATTTAAGATAACCTCTTTTTTCTATTTTCTTAAGTTGAATTAATCTCATATTAGTCATACATGATGAAACTTACTCAGTTATAGAATGATTTTATTTAAGTGGTGGATAATAAAAAGAGCATGTAAAAGTAAAAGGCGAAAGGGGTTCATATAATTATGAGTAACGAACATACATACTCTTCCAATCAACCACAAGCAGAACCAAATAAACAAGACGCAGGTAAAGACTCAATTGTAAATAAAATTCAACAACTTGGACAAACAAATGTTGCATCATTACCTCAAGACTCAAAAATACACTGTTTAACGATTGTAGGCCAAATCGAAGGACATGTTCAATTACCTCCACAAAATAAAACAACAAAATATGAACATGTCATTCCACAAATTGTTGCGATTGAACAAAACCCTAAAATTGAAGGGCTTCTTGTTATTTTAAATACTGTGGGAGGAGATGTAGAGGCTGGATTAGCAATATCTGAGATGTTAGCGTCCTTATCAAAACCTACCGTTTCATTAGTATTAGGTGGGGGTCACTCCATCGGCGTCCCGATAGCGGTTTCTTGCGATTATTCCATTATTGCTGAATCAGCAACCATGACCATACACCCTGTTAGATTAACAGGACTTGTAATTGGCGTACCTCAAACATTTGAATATTTAGATAAAATGCAAGAAAGGGTAATAAATTTCGTCACGAAAAACTCTAATATAACAGAAGAAAAATTTAAAGAACTAATGTTATCAAAAGGAAACTTAACTCGCGATATAGGTACGAATGTAGTCGGAGCTGATGCAGTAGAATATGGATTAATTGATCATGTTGGTGGAGTGGGAGACGCTATTAGGAAATTAAATGAGATGATAGACGAAAGACAAGTACAAGAGGAGCAGATGATACAATGATACTTTATACAACAATGCCTCAAGAAATTGTTTTTCCAACAGATGAATCAGCGTTCGGTAAGCATATGGTAATTGACTATAATGGATGTTCGATGCTTGTTCAACAATCAGAAAGAAACAGTTATCAAATAGTTAGAAATATGAGTACAAATCCTTATCACTATTTACAAGAAGAATACTCTCCTGGACAAACGATTAACTATCAGGAATAGATAGGAAGAATAATTATAGTGTACCTTATCTCCATAAGTTAACATGTGCTATAATGAATAAAAGTAATACATGGGTGACCGCATGAGTCACCCTTCTTTATTCCTTAATAGGAGAGGTAAGTATTGCAAATTTCATGTTAGTTTAGGTGAGGAATATGTCAAAAAGAAAAAGAAGACAAAAGAAAAACCAAAGTGAATGGAAACGAACCGTTTCGTTTGAAGTAATCGGTTTATTAATATTAGCGTTCTCGATTATTGCAATTGCAAAACTTGGGATGGTTGGGAATACAATTGTACTCTTTTTCCGTTTTTTTAGTGGCGAATGGTACATGCTTTTATTACTTGGGATGGTCATTTTATCAGGATATATCATTTGGAAGAGGGACCTACCTCCTTTTTTTACTCGTCAATTAGTTGGTACATATATTATTGTGTTATCTATATTACTATTAACACACGTTTCCTTATTTAATTTACTTTCTAGAGGGGATGACTTTGTTAATCCTTCCGTTATTATTAATACTTGGGAATTATTTTGGTTCGATGTAAGAGGTGAAACAAGTACATCAGATTTAGGCGGGGGAATGATAGGCGCTATTCTATTTTCTATTTTCCACTTATTATTTGATGCAAAAGGAACTCGTTGGATTGCAACTATCTTTATTGTTATTGGTGTTATTTTAGTTACTGGTAGATCGTTGAATGATACAGTAATTAAAGTATTAAGTGCTCTGTTTAGCTTTGTCAAAGTTCAATGGATTGCTTTTATGGAAGATATGAAAACGTGGAAAGATGAAAGTAAAAAGAAAAAGAAACAAAAAGATTCCGAAACAAGAAAAGAAAAAGAGAAACAAAAAGAGAAAGAAAAAAATCAATCAGAAGTGATAGAGAATCCGGTTCAAATTGTTGAATTGGATGAGACACCACCACCTATTATTTCTTCTTTTACAGATAGAGCAGAAAGTAAGGAACAAACGGAAGTGAATGTGGTTGCAGCTGAAGAAAAAATCAATGCACCACAAGAAGATATTATTCAGACTCCTATGGCTTTTACAGAAGTTGAAAATAAAGACTATGCACTTCCATCTTTTGATTTATTAAATGATCCAAAACCGAATACGCAATCAACAGAGCATGAAAACATTTACGAAAATGCTCGTAAGTTAGAAAAAACATTTGCAAGTTTTGGAGTGAAAGCAAAAGTAACAAAGGTTCATCTAGGGCCGGCAGTTACAAAATATGAAGTGTATCCAGACGTTGGTGTAAAGGTTAGTAAAATAGTGAATTTAAGTGATGACTTAGCTTTAGCTTTAGCTGCCAAAGATATACGTATAGAAGCACCTATACCAGGAAAATCTGCAATCGGAATTGAAGTTCCAAATAATGAAGTTGCCATGGTTTCGTTAAGAGAAGTATTGGATACAAAAATTGCAGACAAGCCAGAGGCAAAATTACTTATTGGATTGGGACGAGATATTTCAGGAGAAGCAGTTTTAGCTGAGTTAAATAAAATGCCTCATTTACTTGTTGCTGGTGCGACAGGAAGTGGAAAAAGTGTTTGTATTAACGGTATTATTACGAGTATTTTAATGCGAGCGAAACCTCATGAAGTTAAAATGATGATGATTGACCCTAAAATGGTAGAGTTAAATGTTTATAATGGTGTTCCACATTTGCTTGCACCAGTAGTTACAAACCCTAAAAAAGCTGCTCAGGCTCTTAAGAAAGTGGTAAGTGAAATGGAAAGAAGGTATGAGTTGTTTTCTCATACTGGGACTAGAAATATTGAGGGGTACAATGATTATATAAAACGACATAATACAGATGCGGATTCTATTCAACCTTCTTTACCATATATTGTCGTAATCGTAGATGAGCTTGCAGACCTTATGATGGTTGCATCAAGCGAAGTAGAGGATTGTATCACTAGACTTGCGCAAATGGCACGTGCAGCAGGTATTCACTTAATTATTGCAACACAAAGACCATCTGTTGATGTTATTACCGGTGTCATTAAAGCTAATATTCCTTCACGTATTGCTTTTAGTGTTTCTTCCCAAACAGATTCACGAACTATTTTAGATATGGGTGGAGCAGAAAAGTTACTTGGACGTGGAGATATGTTGTTTTTACCAGTAGGAGCTTCAAAGCCAGTTCGAGTGCAAGGTGCATTTTTATCGGATGAAGAAGTCGAACGAATCGTCGAATTTGTTATTGATCAACAAAAAGCACAATACCAAGAGGAAATGATTCCACAAGATGTATCAGAAGAAATGGAAGAAGTGGAAGATGATCTTTACGATGAAGCAGTACAATTAATTATGGAAATGCAAACAGCATCTGTTTCAATGTTGCAACGTAGATTCAGAATTGGCTATACAAGGGCTGCTCGATTAATTGATGCGATGGAAGCTCGCGGTGTTGTAGGTCCATATGAAGGAAGTAAACCAAGAGCGGTATTAATAAATATGAAAAATGAAGATGTTGGTTCTTGATTGATGGAAAAAGACGTGTTTTCACGTCTTTTTTTGTTAATTCCGAATATTTAGTTATTAAAATTAGCTAAATATTCTTGTTTCGGTTTAAATATAAAGATTTTCTATTCCTTTTCAACTGGAAAAGTGTTATATTATTTTCAACATATAGGAAAACTACATAGTTTTGTAAACGTTTTATGGGGGAAAAGGGATGACTATTAGAGCAGATAGTAGACATTTGTATTTGTTAGTGGTAGATAGATTAAAAAAAGACATTGAAAACGAAGTATTTAAAGAGAAAGAAAAATTGCCTTCAGAATTTGAATTATCACGTCAGCTCGGTGTAAGTAGAGCGACGTTACGAGAAGCACTCAGAGTGTTAGAGGAAGATGGAATTGTTGTACGTAGGCATGGTGTGGGAACGTTTGTTAATCCTAAACCAGTCTTTTCTTCTGGTATAGAACAATTAAATAGTGTGACGGAAATGATTAATCAAGCTGGAATGATTCCTGGAACCGTTCATTTAACTTCTTCCGTTAAAAGTGCTACCGAAGAAGATCAACGGAAGTTCCATGGTTTATCATTTGATGAAGTTCATCAATTTGAACGTGTTCGAACAGCAAACGGTCAACCAGTAGTGTTCTGTATTGACAAAATTCCGACGACAATCGTAAAAGAATATCAATTGAATAAAAATGAGTCCTTACTAAATTTATTAGAAAATGAAGCTGGTAGATATGTATCATATGCTGTAACTCATATTGAACCAATAGGTTATCACGAGAAAATTTCTCCTATTTTAGAGTGTGAGCCAGAATCAGCTTTACTTGTTTTGAAACAAATGCATTATGACCAATTTGATGAACCAATTTTATATTCAATTAATTACTTCAGAGCTGATAAATTTAGCTTTCATGTATTAAGAAAACGATTATAATTGCGTCACTTTACTAATAATATAAGTAACAATAGGGTAACAGTCATTGTTACCCTATTTTATTTACCATAATCATGTTATGTAAACCAAATCGTCAAACTTGAAAAACTTTCATCTTTTTCGTTATATTGGTAATAAGACTAAAGTCAACTACTCTTTGAAATAATAAGCATAGTAACACATAAAAGGAGGAAACGGTCTTTGAAACTAATCACAGAACAAATACATTCGCTTTCTGGATTAAAGTTACATATTGTACAGACAAATAAGTTTAAAACAAACACGATAGTTCTAAAGTTGAAAGCACCTTTAGACGAAGATGATGTAACACTAAGGTCTCTTTTAGCACACGTACTTCAGAACGGCACAGAGAGCTATCCAACATCAACAAAACTACGTTCTCATCTAGATAATCTTTACGGGGCAACTTTAAATGTTGATTTAAGCAAAAAAGGGGAAGACCATATTATTACATTCCGAATGGATGTTGCTAATGAAAAGTATTTAAGTGATAGCACACCATTGTTAAGAGATGCAATTGGATTGTTAGGCGAAATGTTATTAAAACCAGCTTTAGAAGGTAATGCTTTTCAAAAGAATACAGTAGAAAAAGAAAAACGAGCTTTAAAACAAAGAATTCAATCTGTTTTTGACGATAAAATGCGCTATTCAAGTCATAGATTAATTGAAGAAATGTGTAAAGAGGAGCCTTACAGACTCCCTGCTAATGGAATGAAGGAAAAAGTAGATGAGATTACTGCCGAAGCTTTATATAAATTTTATAAAGAAAGCCTCCCTGCCAATAAAATACACTTATACATTGTTGGAGATATAAAAGAAGATGAAGTAGTAGACGCGGTTTCTTCCGTTTTTACGATGGAAAAAAGCGATGCTTCTATGCGAAATGCAAACAAAACCAATAAAGAACTAAAAGAAGAAAATGAAGTTATTGAAAAGCAAGATGTTAAACAAGGAAAGTTAAATATAGGTTTTCGTACGAATATTACATTCAATGACCCTTTGTATTACGCACTGCAAGTAGGTAACGGTATTTTTGGTGGCTTTTCACATTCCAAATTATTTATTAATGTCAGGGAAAAGGAAAGCTTAGCATATTACGCTGCTTCGAGAGTTGAAAGTCATAAAGGATTGTTGCTCGTCATGTCTGGAGTAGATTCGAGTAACTATGAAAAAGCTGTCACTATTATTAAAGAGCAAATGAGTGCTATGCAAAATGGTGTTTTTACAGAGGAGGAAATATCCCAAACAAAAGCTGTAATTAAAAACCAGTTACTTGAAACAATTGATACACCTAGAGGGCTTGTTGAAGTCTTATTTAATAATGATAGCAAAACAGAACATAAAGAATTAGAAGAAGTAATACATGGTATTGAAAAAGTAACTAAAGAAGAAATAGTGGAAGCGTGTAAAAAGTTTCAATTAGATACCATCTACTTCTTAACTGGGAAGGAGGCGTAAAAATGGAAAAACTTCAGTTTAGCCAACTAGCAGAGTCGCTATATTTCGAGAAATTAGATAATGGCCTTCACGTCTACTTATTACCAAAAGAGGGATTCCATAAGACGTATGCAACATTTACAACGAAGTACGGCTCCATTGATAATAAATTTGTACCACTCGGTAAAGATGAGTTTTTGACTGTACCTGATGGGATTGCACACTTTTTAGAACATAAGTTATTTGAAAAAGAACACGGTGATGTATTCCAAGACTTTAGTAAACAAGGTGCATCCGCAAATGCTTTTACTTCGTTTACTAGAACTGCTTATTTGTTTTCTAGTACTTCTAATGTGGATGGAAATTTAGAAACATTATTAAACTTTGTTCAAGAGCCATATTTCACAGAAAAAACGGTAGAAAAAGAAAAAGGAATTATTGGCCAAGAAATTACGATGTATGATGATAATCCTGATTGGAGAGCATATTTTGGTCTAATTGAAAATATGTTCCACGAACACCCAGTGAAAATTGATATTGCAGGTACGAAAGAATCTATAGCAAAAGTAACAGCTGAACTACTTTACACTTGTTATGAAACGTTCTATCATCCAAGTAATATGTTATTGTTTATCGTTGGTCCAATGGATCCAGAAAAAATGATGAAGTTTGTGAAAGGTAATCAAGCGAAGAAAACGTTCAAAACTCCTCAAGAAATAAAGAGAGAATACGGTGATGAGCCAAAGTCTGTTGCCGAAAAGAAAAAAGTGCTTAAAATGAATGTTCATACTTCTAAATGTTTAGTAGGTGTAAAAGAAACGAATGTCGATAAACAAGGCGTTGAGTTATTAAAACACGAACTAACGATTAATGTCATCCTAGACTTTTTGTTCGGAAAAAGCTCCATTCATCATGAGGAATTATATGATGAAGGTTTAATTGATGAAACGTTCTCTTATGATTATACAGGTGAGAATGGTTTTGGGTTTGCAATGCTTGGTGGAGATACATCAAACCCTGATCGGCTACAAGAAAAGCTGGAAAACATTTTACTGAATTTTGATTCTAAAACTTTGACAGAAGAAGACCTTGAAAGAACGAAAAAGAAAAAGATTGGTTCATTTTTAAGGGCATTAAATTCTCCAGAGTTTATTGCAAATCAATTCACTCGCTACGCATTTAATGAAATGGAACTATTTGAAGTAATTCCGCAATTAGAACAAATTTCTTTAAGTGATATTGAGGTAGCTGCGAGCGAGTTCTTTAAAGAAGAAGCTTTAACGGTTTGTCAAGTTGTGCCAAAATAACAGATGGAAAGCACTCGTATTCTTTCGAGTGCTTCTTTTAGGTAAAGGGAAGTGGAAAAAAGTGAAAAATAGAGCGTTAATAATAGGTGCTAGTGGTGGGATTGGAAAAGCAATTTCCGAACAACTCATCCATGATGGATATTTCACCTACTTGCATTACAACAATGACGAAAAAACAGTTAATCAAATGGTAAACCAATATGGACAAGAAAAAGTGCGTCCAGTACAAGCTGACCTCTCATCCTATGACGGTGTCGAAAAGTTAAAAGCACAGATTAACACACCTATTGATACGATTGTTTACAACGCAGGAACAACTTTTTATGGACTCATTACTGATATTAGTAAGGCCGATAGGGACAAAATGATTCAGCTTAACATAACATCATTATACGAAACCATACAAACGTTACTACCCTCTATGATACAAAAAAAATCAGGGAATATAGTTGTAGTCTCTTCTGTATGGGGGCAAGTTGGTGCTTCATGTGAAGTGCTATATTCTATGACAAAAGGTGGACAAATTGCATTTGTTAAAGCATTAGCAAAAGAAGTGGCATTAAGTGGTATACGTGTTAATGCCGTTGCTCCTGGAGCAGTTCATACAAAAATGGTTGAACATTTTACCCAAGAAGAACTATTACAGTTAGCTGAAGACATTCCGTTAGGAAGATTAGCCCAATCGAAGGAAATTGCTGATGCTGTGAGCTTCTTATTGTCAGATAGAGCTAGTTACATTACTGGAGAAATAATGAATGTAAATGGCGGATGGTTTTAATGCATAAATCCTTCCATGTGAATACATACTATTCTTGAAGTTATTTTGGAAGGAGGAACAAAGATGTCTGTATTAGAAAACTGGGAACAGTGGAAAAACTTTTTAGGTGATCGCCTTGATCATGCTCAACATGAAGGTGTGGACCAAAATACAATTAGTCAACTTGCTTACGAAATCGGTGACTACTTAGCAAAAGAAGTAGAAGCAAAAAATGAGCAAGAAAAAGTATTAGCGGATCTTTGGAAAGTAGCTTCTCCAGAAGAACAACATGCGATTGCAAATATGATGGTAAAATTAGTTAGGAACGACGGTACGTACTAAGAGAGGATAATAACCTCTCTTTTTTTTGTTCTTTATGTTTAATTTTTTTAATTAATTTATAATATCACTTTCTTATTCCTATCAATTTAGCTATTATAAAATTAAAGATGTCGGAAAATATAGATTGGAGAGGAAGTATGGAGAAAAAAGAATGGTACTTAGAATATGAAATCCATATAAACAGACCTGGACTACTTGGTGATATAGCTTCTCTACTCGGTATGTTATCTATCAACATTGTAACTATAAATGGTGTTGATGACATGAGACGTGGAATGTTACTATTAAGCGAAACAAATGAGCAGATAGCAAGGCTTGAATCTATTTTAAATACAATGGATAATATAACAGTAAAGAAATTAAGGGAACCGAAGTTAAGAGATCGTTTAGCGGTTCGGCACGGGCGTTATATTCAAAGAGATGCTGACGATAAAAAAACATTCCGATTTGTAAGAGATGAATTAGGTTTACTAGTTGACTTTTTGGCAGAATTATTTAAACAAGATGGTCATAAATTAATTGGAGTCAGAGGCATGCCACGAGTAGGGAAGACGGAATCCATTGTCGCTTCTAGTGTTTGCGCAAATAAACGCTGGTTATTTGTCTCGAGTACATTATTAAAGCAAACCATTAGAAGTCAACTCATTCAAGATGAATATGATGTAAATAATCTATTTATTATTGATGGAATTGTTTCCACAAAACGAGCGAACGAAAAACATTGGCAGTTAGTGAGAGAAATTATGAGACTACCTGCTGTGAAAGTAGTGGAACACCCAGATATTTTTGTTCAAAACACAGAATACAACTTAGAAGACTTCGACTACATAATAGAAATCAGAAACAATCCGGACGAAGAAATTACATTTGAACCTCCACAAGAAAACAAAATGTTTGATGAGAACCCATTCGGGGGATTTGACTTTTAACTGAGTCCGTTTTACTAAACGAACTTAAATTTAAAATATGATAGAGAGCCTAATTAAATGGAAGGTGTTTTATTTTGACTGAATTAGGAAATAAACTGAAAGTGGCTAGAGAAGCGAAAAGCTTGTCTTTAGAAGATTTACAAAGTATTACTAAAATACAAAAGCGATATTTAATCGGGATTGAAGAAGGCGATTATTCCAAAATGCCTGGTGCTTTTTACGCACGTGCTTTTATAAAACAATATGCAGAAGCAGTTGGACTAGATCCAGACATTTTATTTGAAGAACACAAATCAGATATTCCAACAAACTCAAAAAGTGAATTACCTGATCAACTATCTAGAGTAAAAACTAGAAGGCAAGTCCCGAGCGAAGATTCTAAAATTATTCAGCTACTTCCGAAAGTTTTAGGTGTGCTTGTCATCATTGCACTTTTTGTACTAATTTGGCTACTATTTTTGAGTAAAACAGGGGAAAACCCGAATACTCAACAAAATAATAATGAAGCGCCTTTAGATTATGAGGCACCAGCAATCGTAGATGAAGAAACAAATGAACCAGAAGAGCCGGTGGAAGAAGAACCGATAGAGGAAGAGCCAGAGCCTTCTACAGGGACGTTACAACTAATAAGTCAATCAGGTACTAATGCAACGTTTGAACTTACTGGAACGGATGTATTTACGGTAGAAATGTCTTCTACTGGTGGACCTTGGATTGGAGTAGAGAACAATGCCGGTCAGAAGTTTTTCTTCGATACGCTACCGAATGGTGAAACCGAAACCTTTGATTTCTCCAACGAAAGAGAAGTGATCTTTAACATCGGTAATACAATTGATACTATCCTAGTGATTAACGGTGAAACGTTTGAATACCCACTTGATCCGCAAGCTTCTGTTAGACAAGGTATCACGATTATATTCACTCCAGCTTCTGAAGAATAAAGTCATCAA
The DNA here is from genome assembly GCF_002335755.1 of Bacillus sp. FJAT-45066. Taxonomy (NCBI): domain Bacteria; kingdom Bacillati; phylum Bacillota; class Bacilli; order Caryophanales; family Bacillaceae; genus Bacillus; species Bacillus sp. FJAT-45066. The sequence continues at coordinate 1,428,444 of NZ_NISQ01000001.1, read as the reverse complement.
AAGTATTTTGATGGCTTTTTCTCTTATTAATTTAAGGTTGAATTAACTTCATAATTACGGTCGTTTCATTAAAAAAAGATTATTTTATTATGTGAGTGAGTTTCATAATGTACAATTACTAAACGAAAAATTAATATTAAACCTATTCTTTCATATAATTAACGTTTTATATCGAAAGTTATTTAATTATAATAAACTTAACATTCGTTTTTCACTAAACGAACAGTAATTTTGAAATTGATTCATGTAATTGACTCGGCTGAAAATGGACAAAGTTAGTTAAATTTTGTATAGTTTAATGGCGCAACCAGTTATAGGAGGAAAAAAAGTGAATTTACCTAATAAAATTACCGTATCAAGAATATTGTTAATCCCACTGTTCTTATTTTTAATGCTTACAGACTTAAATTGGGGTTCGCTTATTATTAATGACCTTTCTTTACCGTACGCACATCTTATTGGAGCATTAGTATTTATTATTGCTTCCGTAACAGATTGGGTGGATGGCTATTATGCTAGGAAATTAAACCTAGTAACTAATTTAGGGAAATTTTTAGACCCACTTGCTGATAAGTTATTAGTTTCAGCTGCTTTAATTGCTCTTGTTGAGCTTGGTTTGGCACCTGCATGGATTGTAATCATTATTATTAGCCGTGAGTTTGCGGTTACAGGGCTTCGCCTAGTATTAGCTGGTGAAGGGGAAGTAGTGGCAGCAAACATGTTAGGGAAAATTAAAACATGGGCTCAAATTATTGCTGTTTCTGCACTACTATTACATAATGTTCCTTTTGGTTTAATCGGAATACCATTTGATATAATTGCGTTATGGGTAGCAATGATATTTACTGTAATTTCCGGCTGGGATTACTTTTACAAAAACCGTCAAGCTTTTATAAATTCTAAGTAAGCTTTTTACGAATTTACTAGAAATGAAATGCAATGTAAAAGGAGCTTTTTTACATGAAATTGAAGGCAGAAATAATTGCTGTTGGTTCAGAACTTTTGTTAGGGCAAATATGTAATACGAATGCACAGTTTCTGTCTGAACAGCTTGCAGAACTTGGTGTAGATGTTTATTTCCATACAGTAGTGGGAGATAACTCGGAAAGATTGACGAAAGCAATCGACCATGCCAAAACCCGCTCTAATTTTATTATTTTTTCAGGTGGACTTGGCCCTACAAAGGATGACTTAACTAAAGAAACAATTGCAAATTCTTTCAATAAAAAATTGGTGATGGATGAAGAAGCACTTCTTTCAATTGAAGATTATTTTGTTAAAACAAATCGATTAATGACGGAGAACAACAAGAAACAAGCCCTTGTATTAGAAGGTTGTACGGTCTTGAAAAATGATACAGGAATGGCACCTGGAATGGCTCTTTCGGAAAATGGTTATACGTATATGTTATTACCTGGTCCTCCAAAAGAATTAATTCCTATGTTTCTTAACTATGGTCGTGAATATATTACATCTGTACAAGGAGTAAAGGAGCGAATTTTTTCTAGAGTACTTCGCTTCTTTGGTATCGGGGAATCGCAACTAGAAACAGAGATAGAAGAGATTATTGATTCTCAAACAAACCCAACGATAGCTCCGCTTGCTGGTGATCACGAAGTAACTCTTCGCCTTACAGCAAAACACCATTCGGAAACAGAAGCTTCAAAACTATTGGATGATACAGAAAAGAAAATCCAATCAATTGTAGGAGATTTTTTCTACGGTTATGATGAAGATACAATTTTTTCTGTGTTATTTAACAGAATTGAAAAATCACAATACACAATCAGCAGTGCGGAAAGCTTAACAGGAGGGTTATTTAGCGAAAAAATGACTAGTTTTACTGGAGCATCTTCTGTACTCGAAGGTTGTATCGTTAGTTACACAAATGAAGTGAAACAAAATGTTTTACATGTTTCTTCGGAAACATTACAAAATTGTGGTGCTGTAAGTGAAGAGTGTGCAAAAGAGATGGCAGAAGGTGTGAAAGAGCTGTTAAACACTAGTATTGGTATTAGCTTTACAGGTGTTGCTGGACCTGGTACGATGGACGGAAAACCTATCGGTACAGTTTACATCGGTATTGCATTGCCGAGTGGCAAAACGGTTGTACATCACGTGAAACTAGCAGGTACTAGAGATACTATTAGACAAAGAACTGTAAAGTATGGATGTTATTATCTATTAAAAGAACTTAATATGTAGACAAAAACAAACTTGGAGTATATTAATGCTGCAAGTTTGTTTTTTTGAAAATTATTATTTTACGTTGATTTTTTGCAGGAAATTACTAATTTCACTAAGAGAATTATGAATTTACCAGTAGCATTTTAAAAAATAAACCGAATAGATGTTCGTTTTTTAGTTGCTAAATGACAAGAAAAATTGTATAGTAATAGTAGTTGTTAGATTGATAGATATTTAAGGGGGAACACTGATGAGCGATCGTAAGGCTGCATTAGATATGGCATTAAAACAAATAGAAAAGCAATTTGGTAAAGGCTCCATTATGAAACTAGGAGAACAAACGGACCGTAGAGTTTCAACGATACCAAGTGGTTCATTAGCATTAGACGTTGCGTTAGGAGCCGGAGGTTATCCACGCGGAAGGGTGGTAGAAATTTATGGACCGGAATCTTCTGGTAAAACAACAGTTGCTTTACATGCAATTGCAGAAGTGCAAAATCAAGGTGGACAAGCTGCATTTATCGATGCTGAGCATGCATTAGATCCAGTATATGCTCAAAGATTAGGTGTAAACATTGATGAACTATTACTTTCTCAACCAGATACTGGAGAGCAAGCATTAGAAATCGCAGAAGCACTAGTAAGAAGTGGTGCAGTAGACATTATCGTTGTAGACTCAGTAGCTGCACTTGTTCCAAAAGCAGAGATTGAAGGTGAGATGGGAGACTCTCACGTAGGTCTTCAAGCGAGATTAATGTCGCAAGCGATGCGTAAATTATCTGGAGCATTAAGTAAATCTAAAACAATCGCTCTATTCATTAACCAAATTCGTGAAAAAGTTGGAGTAATGTTTGGTAACCCTGAAACTACTCCTGGTGGACGTGCATTAAAGTTTTATAGCTCTGTCCGTCTAGAAGTTCGTCGTGCAGAACAATTAAAGCAAGGCAACGACGTGGTGGGTAACAAGACAAAAATTAAAGTAGTAAAAAATAAAATTGCCCCACCATTTAAAACGGCAGAAGTAGATATAATGTACGGACTAGGAATTTCTAGAGAAGGCGAAATAATTGATATGGGCTCTGATCTAGATATCGTTCAAAAGAGTGGTTCATGGTACTCATACAATGAAGAACGCCTTGGTCAAGGTCGTGAAAATGCGAAACAATTCTTAAAAGAAAACCCTGCACTTTTACAAGAAATCTATGTGAAAATCAGAAATCATTATGGATTAGATGAAGAAGTAGTTGCACCACCAGAATCCGATCAAGATGACTCTAATTTACTATAAATAAAAGCTATTAAAGCTGAGAATAAGGATGCAATTATCTTAAGCATCCTTTTTTCAGTTTTTTATTTAAGCTATTTACGAAAAAAAATTCCTATATAAAACATAAGTAAAAGAGGAAAATTGATGTGATTTTACTGTTTTATAAAAATTAGTAAAAAATATTTTGTAAATTTCGTCATTTTCTAGCTCATATTGACAAAAAACAAGAAATCTACGTACTGACTAGCTTGACAATAAATTTTTCCACATTTACAATTAAATATGTATATTTTATACTTTGTTAGAATTTTAGAGCTATAAAAAAGCTAAAAGCCTTTGAGCAGTATGTTGACAAACTATCATAACAATGTACATGCCGACAAATGAAATCTAGCAATAAAAAATTCATAGCAAGAGGAGGTGGAATAATGGATATTCTACAAATTATCATCTCCGCTTTGCTTGGTCTAGTCGTCGGTGCAGTTGTTGGCTTTTATGTTCGTAAAACCATTGCTGAACAAAGAATCCTTGGGGCTAAAAACGCAGCAGAACAAATAGTGGAAGAAGCTAAGAGAGAAGCTGAGTCTTTAAAGAAAGAAGCCCTTCTAGAAGCTAAGGATGAAATTCACAAACTTCGCACGGATGCTGAAAGAGACATTCGTGACCGTAGAAGCGAACTACAAAAACAAGAAAATCGTTTAATGCAGAAAGAAGAGAACCTTGATCGAAAAGATGACACGTTAGATAAACGTGAAATCTCTTTAGAAAAGCGTGAGGATTCTCTAAACGAGAGACAACAGCATATAGAAGAATTAGAGAGCAAAGCGGATGAGATGGTGCGAAAACAGCAAGAAGAGTTAGAACGTATTTCAGCTTTAACTCGTGATGAAGCGAAATCCATTATCTTAGACCGTGTTGAAAACGAACTATCCCACGACATTGCTCTAATGCTTAAAGAAAGTGAACTAAGAGCTAAAGAGGAAGCGGATAAAAAGGCGAAAGATATTTTATCATTAGCGATTCAACGTTGTGCTGCTGACCACGTTGCTGAGACAACCGTGTCGGTAGTAAACTTACCGAATGATGAAATGAAAGGTCGAATTATCGGTCGTGAAGGAAGAAACATTCGTACGTTAGAAACATTAACAGGTATTGATTTAATTATTGATGATACACCTGAGGCTGTAATTCTTTCTGGCTTTGATCCTATTCGTCGAGAAACAGCTCGTCTAGCGTTAGATAAACTTGTTCAAGATGGAAGGATTCACCCAGCGCGTATTGAAGAAATGGTTGAAAAATCAAGAAGAGAAGTGGATGAATACATTCGTGAAGTTGGAGAACAAACAACTTTTGAAGTAGGAGTTCATGGTTTACATCCTGACTTGATTAAAATCTTAGGACGTTTGAAATTCCGTACAAGCTATGGCCAAAATGTTTTAAAACATTCTATGGAAGTAGCGTTCCTTGCTGGTTTAATGGCATCTGAACTTGGTGAAGATGAAACATTAGCACGCAGAGCGGGCTTGTTACATGATATTGGAAAAGCTGTTGACCATGAAGTAGAAGGTAGCCACGTTGAAATAGGTGTGGAACTTGCTACGAAATATAAAGAGCATCCAGTTGTCATTAACAGTATTGCTTCTCATCACGGAGATAAAGAAGCAACTTCGATTATAGCAGTTCTAGTTGCTGCAGCTGATGCATTATCTGCTGCAAGACCGGGCGCACGTAGTGAAACATTAGAAAACTACATTCGTCGTCTTGAAAAGCTAGAAGAAATTTCAGAGTCTTATGATGGCGTTGAAAAATCTTTTGCTATTCAAGCTGGTAGAGAAGTGAGAATCATCGTTAAGCCTGATTCTATCGATGATTTGGAAGCGCATCGTCTAGCAAGAGATATTCGTAAACGAATTGAAGAAGAGCTTGATTACCCTGGACATATTAAAGTAACAGTAATCAGGGAAACAAGAGCAGTTGAATACGCAAAATAAAGTGGTGATCTCTCACCACTTTATTTTTTTTTTGAGAGCTATATTATTAGCTTAGTGTTGATAATTAAATACTAATACCTGTTGATTTCCGTGCAACGCTGAGACTCCTGCGGGAGAAGCGGGGAACGGGAGACCCCACAGGCGCTTGCGCAAGGGAGGCTCCCGGCGCCACGAAAAGTTTGAAGCGGCTTGTTCAGCTCCGACAAGCATAAGACAGGGAAAAATTGAGGATGCTTTTTGTCCTCAAGGCAATCATGGCTTATGTCTCGAGAAGCTAGCCGCTGAAACTAGACACGACCGCGGAAAGCGAAGCCTTGCACGGAAATCAACATCAAACGTTAACAAAGCCTTTTTGAGAAATAGAAGACTTATTTGAAAAAAAGCTGTTATTATGACAAACTAGTGAGAAAGAAAGAGTAAGAAAGGATTAATACATATGAAAATATTATTTATAGGAGACGTTGTAGGCTCTCCTGGTAGAGATATGGTAAAAGAATACTTACCAAAACTAAAAAGTAAATACAACCCAGCATTAACAATTGTTAATGGAGAAAACGCTGCAGGTGGTAAAGGAATTACAGAGAAGATATATCAAGGATTCCTAGCCGCTGGAGCACAGGTAGTAACATTAGGAAATCACACGTGGGACAATAGGGAAATTTTCGAATTTATAGACAAAGCAAAACAAATGATTCGACCAGCGAATTTTCATAAAGATACACCTGGTAAAGGGATTGTTTATTTTTCTGTAAGTGGTAAAGAAATTGCTGTAATCAACTTACAAGGAAGAACGTTTTTACAACCAATTGACTGTCCGTTTGAAAAAGCATCGGAATTAATAGAAGAAGCGAGAAAAAGAACAAAGATAATTTTTGTTGATTTTCATGCTGAAGCAACAAGTGAAAAACAAGCGATGGGTTGGTATTTAGACGGTAAAGTTTCTGCAGTTGTTGGTACACATACCCACGTGCAAACAAACGATTACCGAATATTACCCGAAGGTACAGCTTATATGACAGATGCCGGTATGACAGGCCCATATGACGGAATACTTGGTGTTGAAAGAGAAGCCGTATTAAAAAGATTTATAACATCATTACCTGTTAGGTTTGAAGTGACAACAGGTAGAGCACAATTAAATGGGGTAATCATTGATATAGATACGAACACTGGAATAGCAAAAACGATTAAACCAATTTTAATTAATGATGACCATCCATTTTTTGATTGATTGATAACTGCGTTTTTTTTAAATATTTAGATAAATAAAATGATACAAGCTGGAATATGTTTAAGTTCTCCTGAATATAGTAGCAGTGATAATAGTATACAGACTACCATCTGTCATTCACCATACACTGTAAACGTTAAGGAGGAACTAGAAATGGAAATATTAAAGGTTTCAGCCAAGTCCAACCCAAACTCTGTAGCAGGAGCGCTAGCAGGAGTGTTAAGAGAAAGAGGTGCAGCAGAAATTCAAGCAATTGGTGCAGGGGCTCTAAATCAGGCTGTAAAAGCTGTAGCGATTGCTAGAGGTTTTGTAGCGCCAAGTGGTGTAGATTTAATTTGTATTCCAGCCTTTACAGACATACTAATTGATGGCGAGGAAAGAACTGCGATTAAACTGATTATCGAACCTAGATGACATTTCATGCATAACTATAATAAAACCTGTATGCATTTTTTAATGCACTACAGGTTTTTTGTATTCAGTCGGTATTCTTAATTTGTATAATAAAACGTAATAATATATACAAAGGGGATGACACACTATGAAAATATTTGATGCGCACAGTGATGTGCTTTATAAAATGTACCTAGATAGAAAAATAAATTTTAAAGATAGTCCTAAACTTCATATTACATATGACCAGTTAAAACATTCAAAAGCCAAAGTTCAATCTTTTGCGCTTTATGTACCAGAAAATGAACTTAATCGAGCGTTTGAAGTAACAATTGAAATGATTGATATATTTTATCAAAAAATATTGAAGAACTTTCCAAAAATGAGATTGGTAACGTCTCAAGAAGATATTCAAAATTTAAAAGATGATGAGATTGGTGCCATGTTATCACTAGAAGGCTGTGAAGCGATTGGTATAAGTTTAGAGAAATTAAGAACCTTTTATAGACTTGGTGTTACATCAATTGGCTTAACATGGAATCATGCCAATCTAGTTGGAGATGGTGTGTTAGAGAAACGTAATGCAGGTTTAACTTCGTTTGGAAAAGAAGTTGTTATCCAAAACAACTTAGCAAATGTATGGACGGATGTATCACACTTATCCGAAACAGGATTTTGGGAGGTAATGGACATTGGTGAGATGGTAATAGCTTCACACTCTAACGTCAAATTATTATGCGATCACCCTCGAAATTTATCGGATGAACAAATAAATGCAATAATTAAAAAAGATGGTGTAATCGGAATTACATTTGTTCCACAGTTTTTAGTGCAACATGGAAAAGCAACTATAACAGATGCTCTTAAACATTTAGAACATATATGTTCATTAGGTGGAGAAAAACATGTTGGTTTTGGTTCGGATTTTGATGGAATCGATGAAACTGTAGTGGGATTAGAAAATTACAGTAAATATAGTGATTTGATTAATATGCTGCAAAAATATTATTCTGAAACACAAGTAAATAATTTTTTATTTAATAATTTTGTTCGGAAATACCATAAACAATAGGATTTTCTGTAAAATAATATCGCTTACATGTTTTACTGAAAAAATTTTTAGAATTTTTCTAAAGAAATTTAATCAAAGGGTTGTATTTTTAAATAAATAGGTCTAAAATGAAAGCGTTTAGTACATATCCAAAATCAATGCAAACTTAATTTTTTGAATTATCCGAGCGTAATTTATAGTTATTTGATTGGAAAAGTGCTACAATATTATTCGACTACAAATTGTGACATTGAGCGCATTTTTTAAAGGGGTGTAAGACACATGATCAATCAACTTTCATGGAAAGTTGGAGGGCAACAAGGAGAAGGTATCGAAAGTACAGGTGAAATTTTCTCCATCGCATTAAACCGTTTAGGATATTACTTATATGGTTACCGCCACTTCTCTTCACGTATTAAAGGTGGTCATACTAACAATAAGATTCGTGTTAGCACTACACAAGTTCGTTCTATTTCTGATGATCTTGATATATTAGTAGCTTTTGACCAAGAAACAATCGATGTAAACTATCATGAACTTCGTCAAGGTGGGGTTGTCATTGCTGACGCTAAATTTAACCCATCTGTACCTGAAGATGGAAAAGCTACTTTGTATGCGGTTCCATTTACAGAAATTGCTACTGAACTAGGAACTTCACTAATGAAAAACATGGTTGCAGTAGGTGCATCAAGTGCGATTTTAGATCTAGATATCGAAGCGTTTCGTGTAGTTGTACAAGAAATCTTCGGTAGAAAAGGTGCACAAATCGTAGAAAAGAACATGGAAGCAATTAAAGCTGGTTTTGATTTTGTAAAAGACAGCGACGAAAATGTACAAACCATGCAATTAGCAAAAGCGGATGGTCAAAATCGTTTATTCATGATTGGTAACGATGCAATCGCTTTCGGTGCTGTTGCTGCGGGTTCTCGTTTTATGCCTGCATACCCAATTACTCCAGCATCTGAAATTATGGAGTACTTAATTAAGAAACTTCCAAAATTCGGTGGGACAGTAATTCAAACAGAAGATGAAATTGCTGCATGTACAATGGCAATTGGTGCGAACTATGCTGGTGTTCGTACGTTAACAGCTTCTGCTGGACCTGGTTTATCTTTAATGATGGAAGCAATCGGTTTATCTGGTATGACGGAAACTCCTCTAGTTGTTGTAGACACTCAACGTGGAGGACCAAGTACTGGTTTACCAACGAAAATTGAGCAATCTGACTTAATGGCTATGATTTACGGTACACATGGTGAGATTCCTAAAGTAGTAATTGCACCAAGTACAGTACAAGAAGCTTTCTATGACACTATTGAAGCTTTTAACATTGCTGAGGAATATCAATGTCCAGTTATTCTTTTAACTGACTTACAATTATCTTTAGGTAAACAAACAGTTGATCCTTTAGATTACTCTAAAATTGAAGTTCGTCGTGGTAAATACAATCCAAATCAAGAGTTACCTGAAATCGAAAACAAAGGCTACTTCAAACGTTATGAAGTAACAGAAGATGGAGTTTCTCCTCGTGTTGTACCTGGTATGAAAAATGGTATCCACCATGTAACAGGAGTTGAACATGAAGAAACAGGTAAACCATCTGAAGCTACTGCTAACCGTCAAGCTCAAATGGATAAGCGTTTACGCAAACTAAATAACATTAAATTTGATACGCCTGTGTATGTTAATGCAAAGCATGAAGATCCAGATGTATTAATCGTTGGATTCAACTCTACAAGAGGTACAATTGAAGAAGCGATGGAAAGACTAGAACTTGATGGTGTGAAAGCAAACCACGCTCAAGTACGTCTAGTTCATCCATTCCCAACGGAAGAAATCCTTCCACATGTAAAAGCGGCTAAAAAAGTATTTGTTGTGGAATATAATGCTACAGGACAGCTTACTAGCATCTTGAAAATGAATGTTGGACATGCTGAAAAAATTAGTAGCATCTTGAAGTATGATGGAGATCCATTCTTACCGAAAGAAATTCACGCAAAGTGCAAGGAGCTGTTATAAGATGGCAACATTTAAAGATTTTAGAAATAATGTAAAACCTAACTGGTGCCCAGGTTGTGGAGATTTCTCAGTACAAGCTGCAATTCAACGTGCTGCCGCTAATGTTGGTTTAGAGCCAGAAAATTTAGCAGTAATCTCAGGAATCGGTTGTTCTGGACGTATTTCTGGTTATATTAACTCATACGGTTTCCATGGTATTCATGGTCGTTCCCTTCCAATTGCCCAAGGAGTGAAAATGGCTAACAAAGATTTAACTGTTATTGCTTCTGGTGGAGATGGAGATGGTTTTGCGATTGGTTTAGGACATACAATCCACGCTATCCGTCGTAATATCGACGTAACATATATTGTTATGGATAACCAAATTTACGGATTAACAAAAGGTCAAACTTCTCCACGTAGTGAACTTGGTTTTAAAACAAAGTCTACTCCGCTAGGTTCTATTGAGTCATCATTAAACGTTATGGAAATGGCGCTTACTGCTGGTGCAACATTCGTTGCGCAAAGTTTCTCAACAGATTTAAAAGACTTAACTTCATTAATCGAGCAAGGTATTAACCATAAAGGTTTCTCTCTAATCAACGTATTTAGTCCATGTGTTACTTACAACAAAGTAAATACGTATGACTGGTTTAAAGAGAACTTAACGAAGCTAAGTGACATTGAAGGTTACGACGCTCACAGTAAAGTGAAAGCAATGCAAACATTAATGGAGCATAACGGTCTAGTTACTGGTTTAATCTACCAAAACAAAGAACAAAAATCTTACCAAGAACTTGTTCCTAGCTATAGCGAATCTCCATTAGCAAAAGCTGATTTAAACTTAACTCAAGAAGACTTCGATCAATTAGTTAAAGAGTTCATGTAATAAATAATAAAGGCTTCTTCCACTATCGGAAGAAGCCTTTGTTTTAGTCCATAGAAAGTAATTTTCTGAATTGGAAACGAACGTATAGGATGTTACCCCTTTTTATAAAGCCTGTGTTAAAACTTAATTTTTATATTTTGTAAGTTCAAGCTATTGAATTCCTTGCAAGGTGGAGGCTCCCACCCCGCCCGTGGAAAGCGAAGCCTTGCACGTAAATCAACAGCGGTCTTTAACATAGCTATTTATAATTAACCTTTTGTATGAGCCAATCACCAGCGGTTATAAATGAATTTGTCCATATTTCTACAACTTTAGCTTATGTATTGTTTAAGATTCAATAAAATTATATACTATGTTAATGTGTAGTATATTATTCATTGGAAATTTATGAATATCTTTGTTTATTTACAAGTGTAATTGAAAGGAGTTTTTATATTGAACGAAAAGCAACGATTAGCATCTCAACAAGTAGTAACTGAAACTCCATCGGACAAAAAATCCGAGAAGGACTTTAGTAGATACTTTGAATCTGTATATGTACCACCTAGTTTAAAAGAAGCAAAGAAACGTGGTAAAGAAGAAGTGAAATATCAAAAAGATTTTGAGATTCCTGAAGAATTTCATGGTTTAGGACAAGGTAAAAAGTTCTATATCCGCACATATGGCTGTCAAATGAATGAGCATGATACAGAAGTTATGGCAGGTATCTTCCTTAACTTAGGTTATGAGCCAACAGATACGGTACAAGATGCAGATGTTATTCTTCTAAACACGTGTGCTATTCGTGAAAACGCTGAGAATAAAGTTTTTGGTGAGTTAGGTCATTTAAAACACCTAAAGAGAGAAAGACCAGACTTATTAATAGGTGTTTGTGGATGTATGTCTCAGGAAGAGTCTGTTGTAAATAAAATTTTAAAAACATACCAACAAGTTGATATGATATTCGGGACGCACAACATTCACCGTCTACCTCACATTTTAAAAGAAGCTTACATGTCCAAAGAAATGGTTGTGGAAGTTTGGTCAAAAGAAGGAGACGTTATTGAAAACCTACCTAAAGTACGTAAAGGTACTATTAAAGGTTGGGTAAACATTATGTACGGTTGCGATAAGTTCTGTACGTATTGCATTGTTCCTTATACTCGTGGTAAAGAGCGTAGCCGACGTCCTGAAGATATTATTCAAGAGGTACGTCAATTAGCTGCACAAGGTTATAAAGAAATCACTCTACTTGGCCAAAATGTAAATGCATATGGTAAAGACTTCGAAGATATGAAGTACGGATTAGGTGATTTAATGGAGGAGATTCGAAAAATCGATATCCCGCGTATCCGTTTCACTACAAGTCACCCACGTGATTTTGATGATAGATTAATTGATGTATTGGCTAAGGGTGGTAACCTTTTAGACCACATCCATTTACCAGTTCAATCTGGTAGTTCTGAAGTATTAAAATTAATGGCACGTAAATATAGCCGTGAGCAATATTTAGAGTTAGTTCGTAAAATTAAGGAAGCAATGCCTAACGCTTCGATGACAACTGATATTATAGTTGGCTTCCCTAATGAAACAGACGAGCAGTTTGAAGAGACAATGTCTCTTTACCGTGAAGTTGAGTTTGATTCTGCTTTTACATTCATTTATTCACCAAGAGAAGGTACACCAGCTGCTAAAATGCAAGACAATGTACCAATGGAAGTAAAGAAACAACGTTTACACAGATTAAATGAGCTTGTTAATGAAACTTCCGCAAAGAAATTAAAAGCTTATGAAGGTCAAGTAGTCGAAGTTCTAGTCGAAGGAGAAAGTAAAAATAACCCTGATGTACTAGCTGGATATACAGCAAAGAGCAAACTTGTTAACTTCAAAGGTCCAAAATCTGCTATTGGTCAAATTGTAAAAGTAAAAGTGACAAAAGCAAAAACATGGACACTTAATGGAGAAATGGTAGAAGAAAAGGTAGAGGTGAACTAAGATGACAACGAAATATACAAAAAAAGATATCATTGACCGTGCACGTGAGTTAGCTAAAATGATTTCTGAATCGGAAGAAGTAGACTTTTTTAAACGTGCTGAAGCTCAAATTAACGAAAATCAAAAAGTTAAAGAAATGGTAGCGAGTGTTAAGAGTCTTCAAAAACAAGCTGTTAACTTCCAAAACTATAATAAGCCTGAAGCACTTAAAAAGACGGAAGAAAAACTAGACAACATTTTACAAGAGCTTGATGAGATTCCGATTGTACAACAGTTTAAAGATTCACAACAAGATGTAAATGACTTACTACAATTAGTAGCTTCTACTATTACAAAAACGGTGACAGATGATATTATTGAAACTACTGGTGGAGACGTCCTACGCGGCGAAACTGGTTCTTATGTAAAAAATAGCCACGGCAGCAGCTGTAGCCACTAATGTAAAAAAGACGAGAGCTATCTCGTCTTTTTTTAGTCTTCAAATCAAGTAAAACATAAATATTTATTAAAAATCTTCTTGAAAAGGAACATCCAGCCCATTCTCCTCATATGATTTATAAGCCTATATTTTACTTAACTGTTATGAATGAACGAAACGGAAACATGTAACTTAACTTACTTGAAAAAATTAGGCACATATTTAGAAATCCATGCATAGAATGAACTATACGTAATTGTGTAAAGAAATTATTTCATTTGTTTATGATTTTAAATTTAAAGCACAATAGTCATTTGACCCGCATAGGATGAAATGAACATTGTAATGAGGAGGGTGTATGCTCGAATGTCTGAATACAGAGAAATAATTACAAGAGGTGTAACAGGGAAGGGCCGTAAGTTCACACAATCAACTCATACGATCAGTCCTACACATCGTCCTACGAGCATTTTAGGTTGTTGGGTAATTAACCACAAATATGATGCTAAAAAAGTAGGCGATACAGTAGAAGTAGTGGGGAAATATGATACGAACATTTGGTTTTCTTACAATGAGAATACGAAAACGCAAGTAGTGACAGAAACAGTTTCTTATACTGATGTTGTAAAGCTGAAGTATAGAGATGAAAACAGTTTCGGTGATGAACATGAAGTAATTGCTCGCGTACTTCAACAACCTAACTGTTTAGAAGCAACAATTGATCCAGATTCTCATAAAATCGCTGTTCAAGTAGAAAGAGAATTTTTATGTGAAGTAATCGGTGAAACAAAAGTATGTGTAGAAGTTCACCCTGATGCTCTTACTGATGAGACGGATTGGGATGTGGATGATGAAGAGTTTGAAGATTTAAACCCAGACTTCATTGTGGATGGCTATGAAGAATAAAGGTTGAACTAGGGAGATGTCTTCCTAGTTTTTTCTTTGTCTAGATAATTTCGATATATGTTATAATAAATTTGTACAAGATTTTTAGAAATGTTGGGGGATTAAGATGGCAACATACACGCCGATGATACAACAATATTTAAGAGTAAAGGCAGATTATTCAGATGCCTTTTTATTTTTTCGTTTAGGCGATTTTTATGAAATGTTTTTTGACGATGCAATTAAAGCTTCACAGGAGCTTGAGATAACATTAACAAGTAGAGATGGTGGAGGTTCAGAAAGAATCCCTATGTGTGGGGTTCCTCATCATTCCGCACCTAATTATATAGAGCAGTTAATAGAAAAAGGATATAAAGTGGCAATTTGTGAACAAGTGGAAGATCCGAAACAGGCGAAAGGTGTAGTGAAGAGGGAAGTTGTGCAACTCATTACACCTGGTACGGTAATGGAAGGAAAAGGTGTATTAGATGAACAAAACAATTTCCTTATTTCTGTTACCGAGTTTGAAGAAGGGTCCTTTGGGCTTGCCTATACGGACTTAACGACGGGAGAAGTATTTACAACATACATCTCCAATGGATCTACTTCTTTAGTGAACGAGTTATATTCTATTGGTGGGAAAGAATTAGTAGTTGCTGATACATTTTCTGAACAATTACTAAAAGAAATTCAAGACCGTATGTCATTAACTATCTCTTTTGAAAATGACGCTACTGCACCTATGAATCTACAATATGTTGTGGACGAGCTAGTACAAGAAAACTTACGCACAACCGTTAGTAGGTTGTTGCAATATTTAACAAAGACACAAAAACGTAGTCTTGATCATATACAGGCAGCTATTTTCTACACTTTAGATGAATATATGAAAATGGACATTTATTCAAAGCGGAATTTAGAGTTGACGGAAACAATTAGAGCGAAAGGGAAGAAAGGTTCTTTACTTTGGTTGTTAGATGAGACGGTTACTGCTATGGGTGCTAGGTTACTAAAGAAATGGATAGATAGGCCATTAATTACTCCATCACATATTGAAAAACGTCATCTGATGGTAGCAACACTTATGAATGAGTTTTTTGCTAGAGAAGATATTCGCATTTCATTAAAAGAAGTTTATGATTTGGAAAGATTAGCTGGAAGAGTCGCATTTGGAAATGTAAATGCAAAAGATTTAGTGCAATTACTAAAATCGATAAAACAAGTACCACAGTTAAAACAACTTGTTATGAATCTTCCTGTTGACACACGTTTTTTACATGAAAGATTGGATGAATGTGAAGAACTAGTCTTATTGCTAAATACCAGTTTATTAGAAAACCCATCTTTATCGATTAAAGAAGGAAATATGATGAAAGATGGATTTAACGAAGAACTTGATAAGTATCGGGATGCAAGAAAGAATGGAAAGACATGGATTGCGGAATTAGAAAAGCGTGAGCGTGTGTTAACTGGCATTAAGTCGTTAAAAATAGGGTACAACCGAATTTTTGGATACTTTATTGAAGTGACAAAGTCTAATATTGCTTCTTTAAAAGAAGGAAGATACGAAAGAAAACAAACATTAGCAAATGCTGAAAGATATATTACGGATGAGTTAAAAGAAAAAGAAACCTTAATTTTAGAAGCAGAAGAAAAAATTGTTCAATTAGAATATGAATTGTTTCTTCAATTGAGAGAGCAAGTAAAACAATATATCCCTAGACTTCAAAGCTTAGCCAAAGCGGTTAGTGAGCTAGATGTGCTTCAATGTTTTGCAACGGTTAGTGAAAAGCGTCAATACGTTCAACCAATCTTTACGAATGACAGAGTAATCTCTATCCGAAATGGTCGTCATCCGGTGGTAGAAAAAGTGTTAAACTCGAATGAATACGTTCCAAATGATTGTTTGATGAACAAAGAAAAAGAAGTTTTGCTTATAACAGGACCGAACATGTCCGGTAAAAGTACGTACATGAGGCAAATAGCATTAACATCCATTCTCGCGCAAATTGGCTGTTTCGTTCCTGCTGATGAAGCTGCCCTACCTATTTTTGATCAAATCTTTACGAGAATTGGTGCAGCGGATGATCTTATTTCTGGTCAAAGTACATTTATGGTTGAAATGTTAGAAGCTAGAAATGCAATTGTAAATGCTACAGAAAATAGTTTAATTCTATTTGATGAGATTGGAAGAGGTACGTCGACCTATGATGGAATGGCACTTGCACAAGCATTAATTGAGTATATTCATACCGAAATTGGAGCGAAAACGTTATTTTCTACACATTATCACGAGTTAACTTCCCTGCAAGAAGAGCTAAGTAAACTTCATAATATTCACGTAAGTGTGGTAGAACAAAATGGAAAAGTTGTTTTTCTTCATAAAATGAAAGAAGGGCCAGCTGATAAAAGTTACGGAATTCATGTGGCAGAGTTGGCAGAACTACCAAAAAAGGTTATAGAAAGAGCTCAATACATTTTAGAACAGTTGGAAAATGAAGGGAAGTCAAAGAAGCAATCGGACAAACTTGCAGCACCTTATCAACAAGCTAATAAAGTCGAAGAGCTTTCGCAACTATCATTCTTTGAAGAGGAACAGAAAGCTGCGAAGAAGGGCAAGCAAGAGTCTGTTTCAGCTGATGCTGTAGAAATTGTGGAACAAATAAAGAAGTTAGATTTATTGGATATGACTCCTATGGATGCAATGAATGTGCTTTATAAAATGCACAAAAAACTTAAGTAAGGAGGTGGAATAGATGGGGAAAATTCTTCAGTTAGACGAGCACTTATCTAATAAAATTGCTGCAGGTGAAGTAGTAGAACGCCCTGCATCCGTTGTAAAAGAGTTAGTGGAAAATGCGGTTGATGCCAATGCATCGATTATTCAAATTGAACTAGAAGAAGCTGGCCTTTCAAAGATACGTGTTCTTGACAATGGAGATGGTATGGACAATGAAGACTGTCTAACTGCTTTTCAACGACATGCAACAAGTAAAATTAAAGACGAGAATGATTTATTCCGAATTCGCACTCTTGGATTTCGTGGTGAAGCACTTCCGAGTATTGCTTCTGTGTCCATATTAGAATTGACTACAAGTACGGGTACAGATGCAGGTATGTATGTGAAATTACAAGGTGGGCATGTAGTGGAACAAAAAGCTTCAAATGCCCGAAAAGGAACGGATATTGTCGTTTCTCAATTGTTTTTTAATACGCCTGCCCGTTTAAAATACTTGAAAACAATCCACACAGAGCTTGGAAATGTAACAGATGTTGTTTATCGTTTAGCACTTGCCCATCCTTCCATCTCGTTTCGACTGAATCATAATGGCAAAACCATTTTCCAATCAAATGGTACAGGAAATAGTTTACATGTACTAGCTGCTATATACGGAATGAACGTAGCTAAAAAAATGATTCCTATACATTTAAATTCTTTAGACTTTAAAGTGACGGGTTATATTGGTCTACCAGAAATAACCAGGGCGTCCAAAAGCTATATATCTACGATTATTAATGGTAGGTTTGTAAAAAACTATACAGTATTACGAGCGATTCAAGCAGGCTATCATACACTATTACCGATAGGAAGATATCCTATAGCTTTTTTACAAGTTGAAATGGACCCTATATTAGTAGATGTAAACGTACATCCGACTAAATTAGAAGTAAGGTTAAGTAAGGAAGATGAACTGTATGATCTTATTACAGAAGGGGTTAAGAATGCTTTTCAGAAGCTTCAATTAATACCGGAAGCAAATGTAACACCTAAACATACAAAACAAACGTATGCGAAAGATGAGCAACAAGTTTTCTCTCTACAAAATCCTTCGACGACTCAAAAACAAGAACAAGCTCCAGTGTTGACTAGGGAGCCTTCTCCTAACTTTTTTGTGAAGGTGGAAGAAGATAATGAAGTAATAGAAGATCAAATCTTGCCTCATGTAGTAAATAATCCGAACGGATTTATAGCTGATGTAGACCATAATTCAGAAAGCATTACTCATGTAGAAGATGAGAGCGCAACGAAATGGAATGTTGCAAAAAGTGAACCAAGAATTCCAACATTATATCCTATTGGTCAAATGCATGGCACATATATTTTAGCTCAAAATGAAAGTGGATTATATTTAATTGACCAACATGCTGCACAGGAAAGAATTAATTACGAATACTTTTTCCAAAAGTTAGGTAATACAGAACGAGAAGTACAAGATTTATTAGTTCCGCTTACAATGGAGTTTTCGCCGGAGGAGTATTTGTTTTTAGAGGGAAATCTGGAAGAGTTTAAAAAGGTTGGTGTATTCCTCGAACCGTTTGGACATCAGACATATATTATTCGTTCACATCCAACTTGGTTTCCTCGTGGGGATGAGCATTCTATTATTGAAGAAATGATGGAGCAAATTACGACTTCTAAGTCGATTAATATTGCTAAGCTTAGAGAAGAAGCAGCAATCATGATGAGTTGTAAAGCTTCCATAAAAGCAAATCATCATTTAAGGCACGATGAAATGGTCTCATTGCTACAGCAGTTGCGCCAAGCAAACAATCCTTTCACATGTCCACATGGAAGGCCAATACTCATTCATTACTCTACGTATGAATTGGAAAAAATGTTTAAAAGAATAATGTAACTGTATTTTCACTAGCTTCTACTTTAAGAAGCTAGTGAAAAATTTTTACTTTACCTTATATTTTCTGCAAAATTGGGTATACTAATATCTTGTTATAGTAAATAGAAAGAGGGCTTTATTTTGGGAGAGAAAAAGAAACTAATTGTCTTAATTGGGCCTACAGCTGTGGGAAAAACAAAATTAAGCATAGAACTCGCTAAAAAAGTGAATGGTGAAATAATTAGTGGCGACTCCATGCAAATATATAAACAACTAGATATAGGTACGGCTAAAATACATAAAAATGAAATGGATGGAATTCCACATTACTTAATTGATATAAAAGAACCAACAGAATCTTTTTCAGTTGCAGATTTTCAGAGAGAAGTTAGAATGTTAATTGATGAGATAACCTCTAGAGGGAAAGTACCGATGATTGTTGGTGGTACAGGGCTTTACATTCAATCTGTATTATATGACTATCAGTTTTCTGAATCGGGTGGAAATGAAGAGATACGCAATCAACTAGAGGGACTTTTAGAAGCAAAAGGCGAAGAGCACTTATTCTCAATGTTACAAAAGGTAGATCAAAAAAGTGCTGAAACTATTCATCCTAACAATGTAAGAAGGGTAATGCGGGCTCTTGAAGTATTTGAATCTACTGGAAAAACCTTTTCTTCCTTTACCGAAAACCAACATAATGAACTTTTATACGAGGTTGCAATGGTAGGCTTAACGATGGACAGAAAGAAATTATACGAACGAATTAATAGAAGAGTCGACATGATGATGGATTCAGGTTTGATTAATGAAGTGAAAACATTGTATGATGGAAATATAAGAAATTGTCAGTCTGTTCAAGCTATCGGCTATAAAGAACTATTTGACTATTTTGAAGGGAAAACATCTTTAGAAACGGCAATCGAATTAATTAAACAAAACTCAAGGCGCTATGCGAAGAGGCAACTAACTTGGTTTCGAAATAAAATGGATGTTACTTGGTTTGATATGACCGAGCCATTAGACGAAAAGTTAGATCAAATATTTGATTTTGTTGCAGGAAAGCTAGAACTTGAGGCGAATAATAACCATTATAGAGATAAGAGGAGGAAGAAAAATGAAACAAACGATTAATATTCAAGATCAATTCCTTAATCAATTGAGAAAAGATAGTACGAGTGTAACAGTTTTTTTATTAAACGGCTTCCAATTACGTGGTTTAATAAAAGGCTTTGATAATTTTACAGTGTTACTTGAATCAGAAGGAAAGCAACAATTAATCTACAAGCATGCAATTTCGACTTTCTCTCCGCAAAAGAATGTACAATTTGATATGGAATCCTAAACCAGCGCTTGCTGGTTTTTTTATTATTCTTTTTCGCTCTAATCGTATGCTTTTTGTTTTATAATAACTAGAAATCAAACCATGCCCGTTCCTTTCCGATACAGGCACTCGCCGAGGAGTAGGTTTTTTCACGACAGTGAAAATAACCTTCCTTTTTACCGCCCGCGGAAAGCGAAGCCTTGCACGGAAATCAACAGCTCACTTTAACACATTATTCTTCTTTTTAAAAAAAGTTAACCTTTGTACATTAATTCTCCTACATATTATCATCCAATCCAAAAAGAATCAGACAAGCTTATCTTACATATAGTAGGTAATAATGGATAAAAATAATTTGAAAATTAAATTATTTCTCGGGAAAGCGCATAAAATGACACTTTCTTTCGTTTTTATTCAAATAATAATGTTTTTTGTAGAAATAAATGAGAATTCCACAAACTTTGTCAAATGTTGTAAAAACGGAAAGTTATTAGTATAACAGTCAAGAGAGGTGACACGTTCTTGGACCCATCCATGACTAATCATAACGGAAAAATTAATATTGTATTAAATAATAATAAGAAAAAACCTCTTAAAGTCACACACGTTAAAGTGGATAATGAACCATTAAGAAGCAGTGCTCCTACCGAGCAACATAAAGTGTTAAATGATATAGAGCGGGAATTAGGGGAGCTTGTAGGTTTAGGCGAGATGAAAAGAATAGTGAAAGAAATATATGCTTGGATATTTGTTAACAAAAAAAGAGAAGAAATAGGGTTGAAAGCGGAAAAACAAGTTCTTCACATGATGTTTAAAGGAAATCCAGGTACGGGTAAAACGACGGTAGCTAGGTTAATTGGAAAACTTTTTTTAGAAATGAACGTATTATCAAAAGGACACTTAATCGAAGCGGAAAGAGCAGACTTAGTTGGAGAATATATCGGACATACTGCGCAAAAAACGAGAGATTTAGTAAAAAAATCGCTCGGGGGAATTCTTTTTGTTGATGAAGCTTACTCTTTGGCACGTGGCGGGGAAAAGGACTTCGGTAAAGAAGCAATAGATACTTTAGTAAAACATATGGAAGATAAACAACATGAGTTTATTTTGATTCTTGCAGGTTACAAAAGGGAAATGGAAGAGTTTCTGAGAACAAATCCGGGTTTAGTTTCGAGGTTTCCTATTATAATTGATTTTCCAGATTACACGGTAGATGAATTGATGGAAATAACATATAGAATGTTGAAAGAAAGGCAATATGTTTTAAGTAAAGAAGCGGAATGGAAACTGCGAGATCATTTGTTACAGATGAAAGGTGTTTTACTTCCATCAGCATTTAGTAATGGTAGGTATGTCAGAAATATAATAGAAAAGTCTATTCGTGCACAAGCTATGAGGTTACTTTTAAGAGAAACATATGAAAGAAGCGATCTTATAACAATCGAAAGTAGAGATTTAATTTTAAAATGGTGAAATAATAGTAATAGCTCGGTAGTATGTTAGTGAAAACATTTCCGAGCTATCTTTATTATCCGATATCTTCACTAACACTAAAATTATTTTCCTTAATAGCATCAGCTGTAAGTTGTCCAGATAGAATTACCATTGGTACTCCTCCACCTGGATGTGTAGAACCTCCTGTAAAGTATAAATTAGATAAAATGTTGCTACGACAAGGAATTTTAAATCCTCCGTTTTTCTTTCTGTCCGTAACAACTCCGTAAATACTACCTCCATTAGAACCATACAAGTTTTGAATATCGTTTGGAGTAAAACGATATTCGAATTCAATAGACTTTTGTAAATCCTTTAATCCCATTCTTTCTAACTTTCTCAATATAATAGATCGATACGTGTCTCTATAGACATCCCAGTTCTCTCTTTCTTTTAAAGGTGGAACATGTGTTAATACGAATAAATTTTCTTTTCCATAAGGCGCTTGTGATGGATCTGATTTTGAAGACACACCAATATAGATTGTAGGATCTTCAGTAGGTTTACCTTCGTTAAAAATTTCATGAAATTCTTTTTCTGGATTTTCAGAGAAAAAGAAGTTATGGTGTGCTAATTGTTTAAATTCTTTGTTTACACCTAGTAATAATACAAGTCCAGATACAGTTGGACTATACTTTTGTAGATTGTTTGTAGACTCATGAGAGCGAGGGTGCTCAGCTAGTAAAGTTCGGTACGTTGGTATTGCCTCCAGGTTAGAAACAATTATATCGCTATGAATGATAGAGCTATCTTGGAGCATTACTCCTTTCGCTTTGTCACCTTCTGTTATTATCTTACTAACTTTGCAATTTAATTGATAATTAATTTCAAGTTCTTCTAACACTTGAGTTAATGCTTCAGCAATTTTGTACATGCCACCTTTTACATAGTAAATTCCTAGACCAAGTTGTACATAAGCAAGTTGCGTAAGGACAGCGGGTGCTTGGTAAGGAGAAGAGCCAATATACATAATGAGAAAATTGAAAAGTTGTTGTACATGTTTATTTTCAAAATGTTTTTTTGTAATTTGGTCCATTGATTTCATCGGATCCATCGTAAATAACTCTCTTATATTATGTAATGCTCTTAAATCATTTAAACCGGACAGACTTTTTTTATAAAAACTTTTTAAGCTATATTCATACATTTTACTGGCAAAATTCATATATTCGAAAAATTGGTTTGCATCTTTATCAGATAACTTTCTAATTTCTGAGAGCATCGTTGGTAATTCACTTGTCATATCTATTTTTGTTCCATCTTCAAAAAAGGTTCTCCATTGCGGTTCGATTTTCTGGATCGTTAAATAGTCATGAACATTTCTATTAACACATTTAAATAGTTGTTCTAGCACCCATGGCATTGTTAAGATGGAAGGCCCTGTATCAAAAGAAAAGCCACTACCAGTACGAATATTTAATTTACCACCTAATCTTTCTCCTTGCTCTAAAACAGTAACATGATAACCGTCTGCTTTTAATCTAATTGCTGCAGACAGACCTCCTAATCCACCACCGATTACAATAACTTTTTTACTCATTTTAAAAACTCCTTATGAAAAATTGTTTTTTTGACTATGATGATAAATACAGTTGAAAAGAAAGTGCATTTCAACTTTTTACCTTCTCAACTTTATAGTTTGTCCGATAAAATTTGTTTCAAACTTTAAAGAAAAACAAAAATGGGAATTTTTCTTGGATCATCACATCAAATGAGGTGAGAAAATGTTTGTTGTTATTGGAGTAGTTACAGTATTATTAGGTTGGTTTTTAATAGCTTCTATACCAACGTTTCAAGATGATAGGAAAAATAATGTTCATACTGCTTCCTTAGAGGAGTTAACCATTATTATTCCAGCTAGAAATGAGGAAACGAATATAAAAGTATTATTAGAATCGTTACTTCCATATAGAAATAAAATACGTGAAATTCTTGTAATGGATGATCATTCTAGCGATGGTACAGCTGAAGTTGCTAAAATGTTTCATGTAGACGTAATTTCTATTCCGCAATTACCTAAAGGATGGTTTGGTAAAGCTTGGGGGTTATGGAATGGAGCACAAGTTGCTAAAGGAAATTACTTCATGTTCTTAGATGCTGATACTTGGGTGCAAAAAGGCGGTTTGGAAAAAATACTAGCCGAATATAAAGGGAGCAAGAGTGTTATTTCTATACAACCTTACCATGTTATGAAATCGAATGTAGAGAAGTTATCTAGCTTCTTCCACCTAGTAATTATGAGTTCGCTTGGGTCATTTCATCTTTTTAGAAAACATGTTAAAACCTCTGGTGCATTTGGACAAGTGATGCTTATCGGAAGGAAAGACTATTTCGTTTTTGGCGGACATGAGAAAGTGAAAAGTGAACTAATGGAAAATTTATCTTTTGCTAAAATTATTCAACAAAGAGGTGGAAAAGTATACTGTTTTAGTGGAAAAGGTGCCATCGAAATGAGAATGTATACGAGCAAAATAGGATCATTAGTTGCTGGTTGGGGTAAAAGTTTTGCAACTGGGGCGGTAAAAACGAACCTGATTTACTTAGCTCTTGTGTCCATTTGGATAAGTGGATTGTTTACAGTTGTCACTAACTTTTCCTTTAACCTTTATATGAAGTTATTCTTTTACTTTATGATTGTTATTCATTTACGGTGGTCGTTGGCGAAGGTTGGTAATTTTGGTTGGGGGACTGCGTTTTTGTATCCAGTTCATTTAATGTTTTTTTTACTAGTATTTCTTTACTCTAGTTTTATTACCTTTGGAAAGAAAAAAGGAAAATGGAAGGGTAGAGAAATTGTTATCGAGGAAAAGGTAGACAAGTTTTGATTATTTCATTAACACCGATAACTGGTACGGCATTAAATATAGTTAGTATACTCTCTATTCATCTTATCGGATCGTGGGTTTGTTTAAGGATACCCAAAAAGTGGTTTTTGAAAAATAATAACTTGTTTTATCATTTTCAGTGGGAGGAAAATACCCAGCTTTACAGTATGCTTAAGATTAAAAGGTGGAAAGAATATT
Organism: Bacillus sp. FJAT-45066; assembly: GCF_002335755.1. Lineage (NCBI taxonomy): Bacteria > Bacillati > Bacillota > Bacilli > Caryophanales > Bacillaceae > Bacillus > Bacillus sp. FJAT-45066. The sequence continues at coordinate 1,403,703 of NZ_NISQ01000001.1, read as the reverse complement.
TGCCAGATGGATCAAAATTATTTAAACATGGGTTTCAAAAGAAAAGGCTTAAAGAAAAAAACGAAGCGTATTTTTATTCTTTCATTATGGAAACGAAAAGGGCGGAATTAACACACTTCGTGACGTTTTTCCCTTTATGTTTTTTCTTTATTTGGAACCCTGTTGAAGCTTACTTAGCCATTCTTTTATATGGTGTCCTAGCAAATCTTCCATGCATCTTAGTTCAGAGATACAACAGAATGCGCTTTAATAAAGTACTAGGTCGTTTTATACAAAAAAAGAAGAGATATAGAAATAACTCTCCTACTCGAAATACATCTAATTTTAATTGAGTCCGTTTCATAATGTATGAATACTATACGATAAACGTATGATAGCATCGTGTTCTATAATTATTCATCTTAATAAACTATCATATTATTATGCATTATACTAAAACGTTCGTTTTTCATTAAACGATCCGTAATTATGAAATTGATTCAATTATTAAAGTGAAAAGCTCTATTTGGTAACTGCCATTTATATGTGTAAGATAGCACTCTTAGAGTTACAATTGAAACGAATAACACTAATAACTCAATAGGAGTACTTACTAAACCAAAACCAATTGCAAGTCCGGCAATGATAGCCCATACTGCATAAATTTCTGACCTTAGTACAAGTGGCTTTCTTCCAGCGAGTAAATCACGGATTATTCCACCACCACTTCCAGTTAAGACAGCTGCAACGACGACTGCACTAATTGGGTGTCCCATACTAGTTGCGAAAAGAGCCCCTTGTATTGCAAAAGCGCCAAGTCCAATGGCGTCAAAGAAGTTACCCCATTTTCGCCAATGTTTTAAAAGGTTATTAGGGAATAAAAAAACGGCAGTCATTGCAACTAGTGCAATTTGAAAAAGCATACCTTGTTCCCAAAGGGCTGATACGGGTACCCCAATTAATAAATTTCGGATTGCCCCGCCACCAAAAGCGGTTACAATGCCTAAAATATATACGCCTAAAATATCGTATTCTTCTTCCATTGCAACAATAGCTCCACTGACAGCAAAAGCAATCGTGCCAATAATACTAAAAATTTCCCATGTCATGTTTGTCCCACTCCAAGATGTTATATAAAAAAGTTTATTTATGAGTACAATAATATCAAACCTTACTGATTTTAAAGCTAAAACGAAAATAATGCAATACAATTTTTAAGTAAATTAATAGTAGAAGTAACTATCTTTTGATATAGTATTAGCAAGGTATTAAAGAGCTTAAAATCTAATCTTAATGAATACTTAATATTATTTATGTAAAGGGGTAACCGCTTTTGAATGAAATCGTACATAATGAACGGGAACGAGCTATTGTAGTAGGGTGTCAACTTCCTAGACATACGGATGAACACTTCCACTATTCTTTAGAAGAATTATCATCCTTAACGAAAACGGCTAATGGTGAAGTGGTCATGTCTATCACTCAAAAACGTGATAGAGTTCATCCTGCCACTTATATAGGAAAAGGAAAAATAGAAGAATTAGTTTTATTAGAAGAAGAATATGACCCGGATGTCATTATTTTTAATGATGAGCTTTCGCCAAGTCAACACAGAAACTTAACTAAAATGTTGTCGGCACGTATCATTGACCGTACTCAATTAATTTTAGATATTTTTGCACAGCGAGCACAATCAAAAGAAGGAAAACTACAAGTAGAACTTGCTCAACTGAAATACATGCTCCCTAGACTAACAGGGAAAGGTGTAGAACTTTCTAGGCTTGGTGGCGGAATAGGAACTAGAGGCCCCGGTGAAACGAAACTTGAATCAGACCGACGTCACATTAATAGAAGACTTGTAGAAATTAAAGCGCAGTTACAATCTATTGTAAAACATCGAACACAATATCGTGAAAGAAGAAAGAAAAACTTAGCCTTTCAAATTGCACTTGTTGGTTACACGAATGCAGGTAAATCAACGATATTTAATCGTTTGACGGAAGCTGAAGCATTTGAGGAAAATTTATTATTTGCTACACTCGATCCGACAACAAGACAAATGACATTACCATCGGGCTATAAAGCGTTATTAACAGACACAGTTGGATTTATTCAAGATTTACCAACGAGTTTAATTGCAGCGTTTCGTTCTACATTAGAAGAAGTAGTAGAAGCTGACTTCATTTTACATGTAGTGGATAGTTCAAATGAAGATTACGAAAATCATGAAAAGACCGTAACTAATTTACTTCAAGATTTAGGGGTTAAAGGGATACCGATGTTAACAGTCTATAATAAGAAAGATCAACTAACGTCTACAAAACCTTTTATCTATAAAAAAGAAGCCATATTAATTAGTGCTCTAAATGATTCAGACAGGAAGGAACTTGTCTCTTCTATTGAAGAAATGATGAAAAAAGAGATGAAACCTTATCAGGTGAAAATACAGTCAAGTGAAGGACGATTGTTAAACCAATTAAAACAAGAGACAGTTTTAGAAAAAATTATTTTTGATGAAGATAAAGAAGTATATGATTGTAAAGGATACTTTTTTACCACTGCGAAAATGGCTCATTTTATCGAAGAATTAATGGTCAACTGAGAACATTTCATAAAAATATGATTACTGTACGAAAAACGTAACGTATTTATGGAATTAGTTCAACTAAAGGAGAAACTAGCATGTTTGATTTGTTACAAAATGGGGAAAGTATTAAACCGATCGTAAAGAAAGTAGAAGCCAAAATACAAGATACATTTAAAAAAATAGATGAAAATGCAGAAACAAATCAGTTTTCTGTCTTAAAAAGTTTTCAAGAATTTAGAATTAGTGATAGTCATTTCATTCCGTCGACGGGATATGGCTATGATGATATTGGCAGAGATACGTTAGAAAAAGTGTATGCAAAGGCTTTTGGCGGGGAAAGTGCGTTAGTTAGACCGCAAATAATTTCTGGCACGCATGCCATTTCTATTGCATTGTTTGGTGTGTTAAGACCCGGTGATGACTTATTATATATCACAGGTAAACCTTACGATACGTTAGAAGAAATAGTAGGGATTAGAGGAACTGGTGTTGGATCTTTAAAAGAATACAATATTGGCTATAAATCTATAGAGTTGAAAAACAACAAAGGGATTGACTGGGAAGCTGTCAATAATGCTATAAACGAAAATACAAAAATGATTGGTATCCAACGCTCGAAAGGATATGCTACTAGACCATCCTTTACTATTGAAGAAATAAAGGAAATGATACAATTTGTGAAAGAAATTAAAAGCGATGTTGTAGTTTTTGTAGATAATTGTTACGGTGAATTTGTGGAACTTCAAGAGCCGTGTCATGTTGGAGCAGACTTAATGGCAGGTTCATTAATAAAAAATCCAGGTGGAGGATTAGCTAAAACAGGTGGCTATATTGTTGGAAAGGCACATCTTGTAGAGGCTTGCTCTTATCGTATGACATCTCCTGGTATCGGAGCTGAAGCTGGTGCCTCTCTTTATTCATTACAAGAAATGTATCAAGGATTCTTTTTAGCTCCACATGTAGTTGCTCAAAGTTTAAAAGGAGCGGTGTTTACAGCTGCATTTTTAGAGGAATTAGGAATGAACACATCTCCTTCATGGGATAGTCAAAGAACGGATCTAATTCAATCGGTTCAATTTGACGATAAAGATAAGATGATAGCATTCTGTCAAGCGATTCAGTATGCATCTCCTGTTAATTCTCACGTAACGCCATATCCAAGCTATATGCCTGGATATGAAGATGACGTTATTATGGCAGCAGGAACGTTTATTCAAGGTGCAAGTATAGAACTTACCGCAGACGGTCCGATTAGACCACCTTACGTTGCGTATGTACAAGGTGGCTTGACATATAGCCATGTGAAAATAGCTGTCTGTTCTGCAGTGGACCATTTAATTACAAAAGAGTTAATAAGAATATAAATTTTAGTAGAGCCTGGATCAAAACTATATTGAACTTAGAAAAACCCGAACATTATCCCTAATATATAGGAATAAGTCGGGTTTTTATACCTTTCTAGCAGATGATTGGAGTGCAAACCGAAGACTCCTGCGGGAAAGCGTGTTAAGTGAGACCCCACAGGCGCTTGCGCCGAGGAGTAGGTTTTTTCACGATAGTTAAAATAACCTTCCTTTTTACCGCCCGCGGAAAGCAAAGGTTTGCACTCCAATCATCTGCGGTATGTTACCCTGACACTAATTATTCGACTTTAAGGAAATAGATTTAGTTTTGTTCCAGGCTGGTTCTTTTCTTATGTTTAAAACAGACAATTTAAAGGAAAATATAAAAAGGAAAATCAATATTGATTTCCATGTTAGAAAACCTTACATACGCTTGACATATTTCCTAACATCGAATATATTAGTATTATCTTCAAAAGATGTTAGGAAAGGAGAAATAATATGAATGATAACTTAAGACGTTCGATGCCGTTGTTTTCTATGAATATTGTGATGAAACTAACGGAGTTATCGGCCAGACAAATTCGTTACTACGAAGAAAATGGACTCATATTTCCTGCCCGAACAGAAGGTAATAGAAGATTATTTTCATTCAATGACGTTGATAAACTACTTGAAATTAAAAGTTTATTAGACCAAAAAGTAAATCTTGCAGGCATTAAACAAATATTGGCTGTGAAGGAAGCACATAAGTCAACCGTCATAACGGAAAATACTCGAGAAACAATTGAAAAACGAGACTTAACAAATGATGAACTACGTAAGTTACTGCGTGCCGAAATGATGCAAGCGGGACGATTTAACAAAACAAGTCTTCGTCAAGGAGACATGTCTCGATTTTTCCATTAATTTGTTAGTTAGTAAACTCATATTAAAATGTAAAGTGATAATTAAGAGGAGGAACTATTAAAATGTCAAAGTACAGCAGAGAAGATATTGTTCGCATTGTGGAAGAGGAAAATGTAAAGTATATTCGTTTACAATTTACGGATATTTTAGGAACAATTAAAAATGTTGAAATTCCTGTAAGTCAATTAGAAAAAGCGTTAGATAACAAAATGATGTTTGACGGATCTTCTATAGAAGGTTTCGTACGTATTGAAGAATCAGACATGTATTTATACCCTGACTTAAATACATTTGTAGTGTTCCCTTGGACATCAGAAAAAGGTAAAGTTGCTCGATTCATTTGTGACATCTACAATCCAGATGGAACTCCATTTGATGGAGACCCACGTGCAAACTTAAAACGTATGTTAAAAGAAATGGAAGACTTAGGTTTCACTGATTTCAATTTAGGACCTGAGCCAGAATTCTTCTTATTTAAATTAGACGAAAAAGGCGAACCAACATTAGAGCTAAACGATAAAGGTGGATATTTTGACTTAGCTCCGACTGATTTAGGTGAAAATTGTCGACGTGACATCGTATTAGAGCTTGAAGAAATGGGCTTTGAAATTGAAGCTTCTCACCATGAGGTTGCACCAGGTCAACATGAAATCGACTTTAAATATGCAGATGCTATTACAGCATGTGACTACATCCAAACATTTAAGTTAGTTGTAAAAACAATTGCGCGTAAGCATGGATTACATGCGACATTCATGCCGAAACCACTTTTCGGTGTTAACGGATCAGGTATGCACTGTAACGTTTCATTATTCAAAAATGGCGTAAATGCATTCTATGACGAACAAGCGGATCAAGGTTTAAGTGAAACAGCTCGTCAATTTATTGCTGGAATTATAAAGCACGCTCCAAACTTTACAGCAGTAACAAATCCGACAGTAAACTCATACAAGCGTCTAGTACCAGGTTACGAAGCACCTTGTTATGTTGCTTGGTCTGCTCGTAACCGTAGTCCATTAATTCGTATTCCAGCTTCTCGTGGAGTAAGTACTCGTGTTGAGATTCGTAGTGTAGATCCAGCAGCAAACCCATATTTAGCGATGGCAGTATTACTTGCTGCAGGACTTGATGGAGTGAAAAACGGTTTAACTCCTCCAAAACCAGTAGATCGTAACATTTATGTAATGAACAAAGAAGAGCGTTTAGCAGAAGGTATCGTTGACCTGCCAGCTACACTTGCTCAAGCATTAGACTTATTAAAGCAAGATGAAGTAATTCAAGGTGCATTAGGCGAACATTTACTAGAGCACTTTATTGAAGCAAAAGAAATTGAGTGGGATATGTTCCGCACGCAAGTTCACCCATGGGAGCGCGACCAATATATGACTCAGTACTAATAAATGCAACCCCTCGATACCGATTGGTGTCGAGGGGTTTTCTTTATTGGAACAACAGGTCTAGTTGTTTATGGAATTTCTTCTTTCTCTCTTTTACTCTTTTATTATGAAAATTTATAAGTTTGTCCTGAATTTATTATAAGTGTTATGTTAAATCTTTTTGCTAACATGGGATTTTTCCTATTCAAAATATATTAAAGTTTACTAATGAATATAGAAAATCCTAGCTGTTGCTTTCCGTGCAAGGTGCAGACTCCAGCGGGAGAAGCGGGAGACGGGAGCCTCCACAGACGCTATGCGTCGAGGAGGCTCCCGACCCGCCCGCGGAAAGCGGAGCCTTGCACGGAAAGCAACAGCGGCAATTAAGAGAGTTGATTATTCTACATTAAAATTTCATGTGAATTTCATCTTAATTCTACAAATTATCTCAAAATAATGTATAATCAGATTTATATATACGAAAAAGGGGATTACTTAACTATGAAAAAATGGTTCTTACTATTCATTATTAGTATGTTAGCTGCAATGACAGTTGCATGTTCGAATGACAATAACGAGAAAGCAACAGATAATGAGAAGCCGGATATCTCTGATGAAAACAAAAGTGACACAGAAGAAGAGGATGGTGATTGGGTAACTCCTATAGGTGAGCCAATCATTACAGATGGTGGTACATTTATCATCCATGCAAGAAATGGTAATGTGGAATCTGCTAAGACAGGAGATGTAGAAGTAGAATTTTATCAAGTAGCTGCAATGAGTGGAGAACTTGAAGGCGAATTTGCTGAATATGTAGGCGAAGAAGCAATTGAATATATCCAAGTAGACCTTATCGTTAATAATTTATCTGATGAGAAGCTATTATTTCTAGTAGATAATATGTCGATTGAGACAAGCGATGGACAAGTAATTGAAAACGCAAACCCAATTTTTAGTAATGAGTTTGGTGATACGCTTGACGGAAAAGAAGAGAAGAAAGGTTCTTTGTTTTTCTTCTTAGATACAAGTGCTAGTGAAGTAGAATGGGTAGAAATAAAAATCCCAGCTGTGCAAAATGAAAACAAAGATACAATTGGTGAAGAAATTAGAGTTCGTGCAAACTTTTAATAGAATCTATGTAAAAAGCTGTCCAATTTTAACTGTTGGATAGCTTTTTATGTTTAACATTTTTAGTAGGGGGTATATAGTATAGAAAGGTATAGGGAGGCGACGAATATGAAAATGAAGCCAGTAAAATCAATCATTGCAATAGGAGTCGGATTAGGAGCAACGAGTATTGGTATTTTGTCTAGTGAAAAAGCTAGAACAAGAGTAGCTAACTATACAACTTTCTTAAGAAATAAATTGTTACCATTAAAGTATAAGAAGACAACTTTCCCCTTAAAGAAAGCAGGCAATCCACATCCGGATGACTTTGCTGATAACAACATGGTAAGTGAAGGAGCTATGTACTCCGTTAAATATTACAATAAGAAAATGCAGTAATAAAAGTAGCCTCTAACAACGAGTGTTAGAGGCTTTTCCTTTGTATTAAAGTAAAAAAGCCTGCTATGCAGGCTGATGTATTAATGGACGTTTCTATAAACGCCAATAACTTTTCCTAGAATAGTTACATTTCTAACAATGATAGGTTCTAAAGAAGAATTTTCAGGTTGTAAACGAATATAATCTCGCTCTTTAAAAAAACGTTTTACAGTAGCTTCGTCTTCTTCTGTCATTGCAACCACAATATCACCATTATTTGCCGATTGTTGTTGGCGAACGATTACTAAGTCTCCATCAAGAATTCCTGCTTCGATCATACTGTCGCCCATGACTTCTAACATAAACACTAGTTCGTCAGGTGAAACGTAGCGTTCTGGTAGTGGAAAATAATCTTCTATATTTTCTACAGCAGTAATAGGTTGTCCAGCAGTTACTTTTCCGATTATAGGAACTTGTACTACATTTATTTTTGGAATATCTTGTTCGAAGCTTATAACCTCAATTGCTCTTGGTTTGGTTGGATCACGTCTAATTAACCCTTTGCTTTCAAGTCGAGCTAAATGACCGTGTACAGTTGAACTAGAAGCGAGGCCAACAGCTTCACCGATTTCTCGAACGGAAGGTGGATAGCCTTTTACTTGTACTTCGCTCTTAATGAAATCTAAAATATCTTGCTGTCTTTTTGATAGTTTCATAAGTATGCACCTCGTTTTCTCTCGTATTATTATGAATATTATACCATGTAGAAGAACAAAATACAAACATAAGTTCGAACATCTACTTGACAAGAATATACGTTCTACTCATAATGATTTAATAAAAAGTGGTTGGTGATTATCGTGAGAGGGATTATTTATTGTAGAGTTAGTACAAAAAAAGATACACAAGAAACATCGTTAATTCGTCAAAAGGAAGAATTAACTACATTGGCACAAAATTATAAAATTAACGTAGTTCATGTTATTGAAGAACAAGCAAGTGGGTATGAAATTGATAGAGATGGTATTTTTCAACTAATGGACTTTTTAGCGAAAGAAAAAATAGATGTATTACTTGTACAAGACGAGACACGACTTGGCAGAGGAAAAGCTAAAATAGCATTATTGCATTTACTTAATAAACATAATGTACATATATACTCTATTGTTGATAGTGGAAAATTAACTTTATCTGAATCGGATTCAATGGTATTAGATATTGTATCAATAGTAGAAGAATACCAACGAAAGCTTCACAACTTGAAAATTAAAAGAGGAATGAAAAAAGCAATAAAAGAAGGGTATAATCCTTTGGAGAACTTGAAAAATATTGATAAAAGCCCTGGGCGAGAAAGAACAGAAATACCTGTAGAAGAGATTGTTAGACTTCGAAGCAATAAATTAACGTTTGCTGAAATTGCTGCCACATTAAGGGGTCTTGGATTCAATGTTTCCAAAGCAACTGTTCACAGAAGGTACATAGAATATATGAAGGAAAAGGAGTCTTCACTTGTAAAAAATGATACGCTTTAGTAAGATAAATGCATATTCTTAGTATGAAAAGGAGTACCTCCATGCTTTCAAAAGAAAAAATTGCCCGCATTAATGCCCTATCAAATAAATCCAAGTCGGTAGGTTTAACAGATGCAGAAGCACAAGAACAAAAAAATCTAAGAGAAGAATACATAAAAACATTTCGTTCATCCATGGTAAATACCCTTCATTCTGTTAAAGTGGTTGATCCAAACGGAAATGATGTTACACCGAAAAAACTAAAAGATGAACAAAATAAACGACTACATTAACAACTGTTTTCTTGAAAAATGGAACATACTAAACAGTAGTTCTGAAAATATATAGGAGTTGAAATAAATGACAACAAATATTGATCAATTATCCATTAATACTATACGTAATCTTTCTATTGATGCAATCGAAAAAGCAAATTCAGGACACCCAGGTATGCCGATGGGCGCAGCACCAATGGGATATACGTTATTTACAAAATTTATGAACCACAACCCCAAAAACCCTACTTGGTTTAACCGTGACAGATTTGTTTTATCAGCAGGTCACGGATCTATGCTTTTATATAGCTTATTGCATTTAAGTGGTTATGACTTATCAATGGAAGATATAAAAGACTTCCGCCAATGGGGGAGTAAAACACCAGGTCACCCCGAATTTGGACATACAGCTGGGGTTGATGCGACAACTGGCCCACTTGGTCAAGGTATCGCTATGGCTGTAGGTATGGCAATGGCAGAAAGACATTTAGCAGATACATATAATAAAGATGGATTCAATGTTGTCGATCATTTTACATACAGTATTTGTGGAGATGGAGATTTAATGGAAGGTGTTTCTGCTGAGGCAGCATCATTAGCAGCGCACCTAAAATTAGGTCGTCTTGTTGTACTATATGATTCGAATGACATTTCTTTAGATGGTGACTTAGATCGTTCTTTCTCAGAAAGTGTAGAAGGGAGATTTAAAGCTTACGGATGGCAATACGCTCGTGTAGAAGATGGAAATAACATTGAAGAAATTTCCGCAGCTGTTGCAGAAGCACAGACAGATCTAAATCGCCCTACATTAATTGAAGTAAAGACGGTTATTGGATACGGATCACCAAATATGTCTGGTAAATCAGATGTTCACGGTAAGCCATTAGGAAAAGATGAAATTCATTTAACTAGAGAATACTACAAATGGGCTTATGAAAATGACTTCCATGTACCAGAAGAGGTATATACGAATTTCAAAAAGTCTGTAACGGAAAAAGGTCAACAAGTAGAAGAAAAATGGTCTGCGATGTTCAATGAGTATAAATCAAAATTTCCTGAATTAGGAGAGCAATTACAATTAGCGATGGAAGGGAAATTACCGGAAGGTTGGGATAAAGATATTCCTGTCTATGACGAAGGTAAGAGTCTTGCATCCCGTGCTTCATCTGGAGAAGTTTTAAATGCAATAGCTCAAAATACTCGCCAAATAATTGGTGGATCTGCTGACTTAGCTGGTTCTAACAATACAATGATTAAAGGTGATAAAGACTTCACACCTGAAGATTATAGCGGTCGTAACATATGGTTTGGTGTGCGTGAATTTGCAATGGGTGCAGCAATGAACGGTATGGCTCTTCACGGTGGTGTGAAAGTATTCGGTGGTACATTCTTTGTATTCTCTGATTACTTACGTCCGGCAATTCGTTTAGCAGCACTTCAAAACCTGCCAGTAACATTTGTGTTTACTCATGACAGTATTGCTGTTGGGGAAGATGGGCCAACACATGAGCCAATTGAGCAACTACCATCCTTACGTTGTATGCCCAACTTATGTGTCATACGACCAGCGGATGGTAATGAAACAGCAGCAGCTTGGAAGATAGCAATGCAATCAGAAAAAACACCTACAACATTAGTGTTAACACGCCAAAACTTACCTACTATTAAAGGTACTGCAGAAACTGCATATGAAGGGGTAAATAAAGGAGCGTACGTTATTTCTAAAGGTGAAAAAGAAACACCTGATGCGCTAATTTTAGCTACTGGTTCTGAAGTAGGGTTAGCAGTAGAAGCCCAAAAAGCTTTATCAACAGAAGGTATTGATGTTTCTGTTGTAAGTATGCCTTCATGGGATCGCTTTGAGAAGCAAACGGATGAGTATAAGCAATCCGTTCTACCAAAAACGGTTAAAAAACGTCTTGCTATTGAAATGGCAAATCCATTAGGTTGGGAAAGATATACGGGAGATGAGGGAGACATCATTGGTATTCATACATTTGGTGCTTCTGCTCCTGGTAATAAAATCATGGAAGAATACGGATTTACAGTTGAAAATGTAGTAGCAAAAGTGAAAAAGTTATTATAATAGTAGAAAAACCGTCAATCGATTGAATGGCGGTTTTTTTCATGTTTATATGTAGATTTTCCTATTCGACAAAAATAGAATATATCTTTACCACGAAATGACAAACGTCGTTACTAGATATTTCTATAATAGAAGATAAGAGTTCGTGGTAGGAGGAGTTCTATGCGACATTATCATATCTATTTAATAGAAGAAGAAGTAGCGAAACAATATTACGGAAAAGAAGTTAAGATATATCAACTTTTTCAAGAGTTTGATCAAAATAAAAGACTGAAGCCAATAATAACGAAGCAAATCGACTTTATTACACAAACAATTCCTACTTTTAAGATTCAGAAAGTTATGGAGTCTACTTTAAAAAATAGAAAAGATTATGAAGGACACATGTACAAGCATTCTATTTGGTTGCCGAATAGTAGATCTGCTGCTAGTATTTCTATTTTTGAAAATTTTATAGAGTTAACGGCAACTGGTTCTTTTGAGGCGGAAACGATTTTCTTTGAAATATTAAGAAAAGAAAATCCTTTTTACCTTGCTATTGATTTAAAAGCGGAGAGGTTTGGGTGGCTTTTTCCTATCAAACAAAGGAAATTTGTATAATATTTAGAAGAAAATTAAAAGAGAATGTTGTATAATTACCTTTGGTTTAGTAAACTACATTAGTAGATACGTTTTAAGGAGGAAATAGTAAGATGGAACTATGGCTCGCGATTTCATTAATAGTAGTAGCTCTTCTAGCAGGAGTTGCACTAGGATTTTTCATCGCTCGTAAATACATGATGAGCTACTTAAAGAAAAATCCACCAATTAACGAACAAATGTTAAAAGTGATGATGATGCAAATGGGAATGAAACCTTCTCAGAAAAAAATCACACAAATGATGAAAGCAATGAACAACCAAATGAAATAATAAAGAGACAAGCACTCATTGTTATGGGTGCTTTTTCTATTGTTTAGGAAATTCCAATTAATTTTACTACGCATTCCTTCATTTCAATCATAAAACTCTTCCTAAAAATTAGAAAATTTGCTAAACTGAAAAAGTTAAAAAAAGAAAAGAGACAGCTGGGGGATAGTCAATGAGTATATTTAAAGATCTTTGGTGGTTCTTTAAACAAGAAAAAAAAGCGTACATACCTGGAGTAATCTTACTTGCATTTGTTGCAATGCTTGAATTAGTACCTCCTTTTATTGTAGGAAGAACAGTGGACTATATTGCAAATGGGGAATTAACGAGGGAGTTAATTTTGCAATTGATGGTCGTCTTACTCGTAACTGCAATCATCGTATATATACTGCGCTATTTATGGAGAATCATGATTTTTGGTGCCTCTGTTCGTCTAGGAAGGTTATTAAGAAACCAACTATACGAACATTTCACTAAAATGTCTCCTAGGTTTTATCAGAAGAAAAGAGTCGGGGATTTAATGGCCCATTCTACTAATGATTTGCAGGCAGTTCAACAAACAGCAGGTGCTGGAGTACTAACATTAGTGGACTCCCTAATGACTGGTGGTTTTGTTTTAATTGCAATGGCAACGACAATAAGTTGGAAATTAACGTTAATTTGTTTAATTCCGATGCCATTTATGGCTCTTTCCACAAACTATTATGGGACGTTATTACACAAAACATTCCATAAAGCTCAAGCGGCTTTTTCTTCTTTAAATGATAAAGTTCAAGAAAGTGTTAATGGAATAAAAGTGATTAAAACGTTTGGTCAAGAAAAAGAAGATATTCAAGAATTTGAAAAGCAATCAGAAGATGTTGTGAAGAAAAATGTAACAGTCGCTAAAATTGATTCTTTATTTGACCCTACAATTGGGTTTATTGTTGGTGTTTCATTCTTTCTTGCCGTCTCTTTTGGTGGGTATTATGTTGTACAAGGAGAGCTATCGATAGGTCAGTTAATTGCATTTACTACTTACCTTGGCTTGCTAATTTGGCCAATGCTTGCATTTGGCTGGTTGTTTAATATTGTAGAACGTGGACGTGCATCATATGATCGTGTAACGAACCTTCTAAAAGAAGAAGTAGATATTCAAGACAAGTCAGAAGCTATAGCTACAGTCCCTAGTGGAGATGTAACATATAACATTAAAGAATTTACGTATCCAACAGAAGCTGAAAGTGTTCTAAGAGATATAACTTTCTCCTTACCACAAGGTGGGACACTTGGGGTTGTTGGAAAGACTGGTAGCGGGAAAACAAGTCTATTAAAATTGTTAATTCGTGAATTTGACCTTTCACATGGCTCGATTTCCATAGGACATCGTTCCATTAACGAATATCAAATTGAGTATTTACGAAAAGCAATCGGATACGTTCCTCAAGATCATTTCTTATTTTCAGCGACGATTGCGGACAACATTGCATTCTCATGTCCAGAAGCTTCATTTGAAGATATAGTACATGCTGCAAAACTAGCAAACATTCATGATGATATTATCCAATTCACACACGGGTATGACACCGTTGTTGGTGAAAGAGGAGTTTCATTATCAGGTGGTCAAAAGCAACGAATTTCCATTGCTCGTTCGTTAATTATGGATCCTGAAATATTAATACTAGATGATTCTCTCTCAGCAGTAGATGCGAAGACGGAAGAAAACATATTACATGCCCTAAAAGAAAACCGACAAGGGAAAACAACCATTATTACTTCTCATCGATTAAGTGCTATTCAACATGCCAATATTATCATTGTCATGGAGAGTGGAACAATTGTACAAAAAGGTACACATGAAGAGTTAATGGAAGAAGAAGGCTGGTATAGAGAAATGTATCACCGTCAGCAGCTGGAATCCCTTGTAGAGCATGGAGGGTAAATAGATGAATATTCAAACACAAACAATCACAGCAAAAGAACAAAGAACCGTATTAAAAAGGTTATTATCCTATGCAGGAAAGTATAAAAAAGAATTTATTTTTGCGTTTATTCTACTCATCTTCGCAACAATCGGTGAGATAATTGGCCCATATTTAGTTAAAGTATTTATTGATGATTATTTAACACCTAACTCATTTGAAATGGGACCTATTACAACCCTCGCAGCACTTTATGTAGGGATACTAATCGTAAAAACTATATTAACTTATTTTCAACTTTTAAAGTTTCAAGAGATTTCTTTGAAAATTATTCAAGATTTACGTATTGATGTTTTCTCCAAAGTTCAAAAGCTTGGATTAAAGTTTTTCGATAAAACTCCTGGTGGAAGTATTGTGTCGAGAGTTACGAATGATACTGAAGCAATAAAAGATATGTTTGTAAGTGTTATCTCTACTTTTGTGCAAAATGGTGTCTTCTTAGTCGGTATCTTTATTGCTATGTTCCTTTTAAACGTACAGTTAGCACTATTTTGTTTACTAATTATCCCTATTATCTTTGGGATTATGGCAACATACCGCCACTTTAGCTCTCGTTTTTATGCAGATATGAGGGAAAGATTAAGTCAATTAAATGCTAAGTTAAATGAAAGTTTACAGGGTATGTCGATCATTCAAGTGTTTAGACAGGAACGCCGATTACGAAAAGAATTTAGTGACATTAATGATGCTCACTATAAAGCCGGAATGAAAAATATAAAATTAGATGGATTGTTACTTCGCCCAGCCATCGATCTAGTTTATGTGTTCTCCTTAATACTAGTTTTAAGTTATTTTGGAATAGCTTCTTTAGGTAGTGAAATCGAAATAGGGGTTTTATATGCGTTTGTTAACTATTTAGGAAGATTTTTCGAACCTGTCAATCAAATGATGATGAGACTTTCTATGTACCAACAGGCAATCGTTTCTGCATCTCGTGTGTTTACTTTATTAGATGAAAAAGAGTTAGCGCCGGTTGCTCAAAGTAATAATAGTCATATGGTATCTAAAGGGGAAATTGAATTTAGAAATGTTACATTCTCGTATGATGGATCAAGAGATGTGTTGAAAAATATTTCTTTCACGGCAAAACAAGGAGAAACAATTGCTCTAGTTGGTCATACAGGTAGTGGAAAAAGCTCGATTATTAATTTACTCATGAGGTTTTATGCCATTGAAAAAGGCGATATATTAATAGATGGTGTATCCATTAAAGAGTATAAAGATGATGAACTTCGTAAAAAAATGGGGTTAGTACTTCAAGATCCGTTTCTTTTCTATGGAACAATTAATCATAACATTCGACTGCATAATGAAGAAATTACGGATGAAGAAATTGTGGAAGCAGCGGAGTTTGTTCAAGCAAATCATTTTATTGAGAGATTGCCAGATAAGTATGAACAGTTAGTGGTAGAACGCGGGTCAACTTTCTCGAGTGGGCAAAGACAGCTTGTTGCATTTGCAAGAACAATTGCCACAAAACCGAAAATTCTCGTGCTAGACGAAGCTACTGCAAATATTGATACAGAAACAGAAGAAGCAATTCAAGTTGCGCTAGAAAAAATGAGAAAAGGTAGAACCACAATTGCCATTGCACATCGATTGTCTACAATCCAAGATGCAGACCAAATATTTGTGCTTCATCAAGGAGAAATTGTAGAAAGAGGCACACATCAAGAATTAATAAGTCAAGAAGGCTTGTATCAAAAAATGTATCTACTACAAAACGGAACGGCAAATAAGTTAGAAGATGTTGTAACTAATAATTAAAAGAAAAAGGGCTGTCCAGAAAGAATTTTCTGAACGGCCCCTTTGTTAGTAATATTGTTATTAATAAGCCGTGCCGGTGGTGTGGACGCTTTCCGCAGGGGAGGCAGTGAGCCTCCTCGAGCCCTTTGGCTCTGCGGGGTCTCACCAGCCTACCCTATCCCGCAGGACAAGGAAGGCTACGGGAGCAAAACATCGCACGAAGAAAATGCGGAAGCATTTTCGAGGAGTCGTCCACACCACCGGCACTTTGTATACATTTTGATCTCGTATTCAGTCTTTCAATGTCTTTTCATTTTTAGATTTATTCTATTAATTAGAGAAATTCATTTCATTATATTTGTTCATTAGAGTGTCTAGTTCTTGGCTTATTTGTAACGTTTTGGAGGAGGATAAGCCAGTTTTGGCAACTATTTCTAATAGTTCCGTTCGTTTGTTTTCGATGAGTTTTAGAATGTCTTGTTTTGTAATAGTTGTCAAAGTAAATGCCTCTCTCTCATCAATCATTATGTATGATAATTATACATAGTAATGGTAATTAATTCAAAGGAAAAATGTTGGAAATCACCTTTTTTTATAATGTCATTATTTCGTCATAGTTTTAATAGACTTGTTAGTATGTATCGCACTACTTCTTTTGTTATGATAATAATAGTATAAATATTATATTGAGAAGTATGAATGTAAAGGAGTGGTTTTTGCGTGACTGGAGAGGTTTTTACGGATTTAAATGTTTTCCTTGCGTTTGGTGCAGGATTTTTATCGTTTATTTCGCCTTGTACACTACCAATTTATCCGGCGTTTCTTTCATATATTACGGGAATGTCAGTGGGAGAATTAAAATCTGAAAAAGGAATGATGCAAAGACGAAGTATATTACATACTCTGTTTTTCCTTTTAGGATTCTGTATTATTTTTATTGCAATAGGATTTAGTACTACTTTTATCGGTGGATTTTTTATTAAGTATCAAGATTTATTAAGGCAATTAGGAGCCATACTAATTATCTTTTTTGGATTTGTCATTTTAGGAGTATTTCAGCCGAAGTTTTTAATGCAAGATAAAAAGCTAGCCTTTAAAAATCGTCCTTCTGGATACTTCGGGAGTACAGTGATTGGTTTAGCGTTTGCTGCTGGATGGACACCATGTTCGGGGCCAATTTTAGGTGCAGTTATTGGTCTAGCCGCAACGAATCCTAATTCTGCTATGATCTATATGGTTGCATATGCACTTGGATTCTCTATTCCTTTCTTTATATTAAGTTTCTTTATCGGCAGAATGGGCTGGGTTAAGAGTAACTATGCTAAAATAATGAAGATTGGTGGGTCCTTAATGATTGCTGTAGGAATTCTACTTTTCTTTGATTTAATGACAAAAATCATTGAAGTGTTCTCACGTCTAACGGGCGGATTTACAGGGTTTTAACAAAACTTATACACTTTTTTATTGCTTACTAGTATAAAAAGAGATAAAGTTATGATTAGAAAATATTTCTTTTATTGGAACTATGTGAGGAGGGACTTCTACGTGGCTAACATATTAGTGGTGGATGACGCGAAATTTATGAGAGTTACTTTGTCTAGTATATTTAACAACGCCAACCACAATGTTGTCGGAGAAGGACAAAATGGTAAAGAAGCGATCGAACTTTATCGTGAGTTGGCACCTGATCTTGTTACGATGGATATAACAATGCCAGAAATGAATGGTATTGATGCAGTAAAAGAGATTGTAAAAGAATATCCACATGCAAAAATTATCATGTGTTCGGCAATGGGACAACAAAAATTAATAGTAGAAGCAATAGAAGCTGGTGCAAAAGATTTTATCGTAAAACCTTTTGATGAAAGCAGGGTATTAGAGGCAGTTGAGAGAGTGTTAAATTAAAAATTACATTAAAATACCATTTGAGTCATTTACTTAAATGGTATTTTTAATTTTGCTTAATTTAGGTATAATAATAGGGAGCAAATGAATTGAGGATGATGGTGATGGTAACAACAACTGTATTAAGTACGATAGCAGCGGTCATTATGGCTTTGGCCGTAATTTTTATTAGAATGAAAGCTGCAAAGAAACCTGCAACAGCTAGAAAAATAATACTTCCACCAATCTTTATGAGTACGGGAGCATTGATGTTTTTAGTCCCGCAATTTCAAGTTTCTTGGCTACAAGTAATAGAAGCGTTAGCAGTAGGGGCTATATTTTCTATCTTTTTAGTAAAAACGTCAAAATTTGAAATAAAAGGTCAAGATATTTTTCTAAAGAGATCGAAAGCTTTTGCCTTCATATTGTTAGGTTTATTAGCTATCCGAATCGTATTGAAGCTTGTCCTAAGTACGCATATTGATTTTGGAGAATTAACGGGAATGTTTTGGCTATTAGCATTTGGTATGATTGTGCCGTGGCGAATTGCGATGTATATGCAATATAAAAAATTAGCCACTCATTTATCAGATCCAGATTTTAAAAATACGGTTAAAGTGTAAAAGGTCTATCACATTGGATAGACCTTTTACTTTTACTTATCTTTAAAATAGATGTTGATAGGGTTTCACATCGATTTGTTGTTCTTTTAATTTCTTTAGAAGGAACTTGTGATCCCGCTTTGGTGTAGCAAGAATGTAACCTCTTACTACATGTTCTTTTGTTATTTTTTCCGCTTTTTCGTTGTATGCTAGTTCGCCAATTTTACCTGCTATTTTTTGTCTAGCTATATCTCTAAACAATTCAGGAACAGGATTTACTAGTTCTTCTAGTAAAAGTTTTAACTCTTCAGGCCATAAATGGCGTGTTTTTTGTAAATAAAAATCTTGCCAATCTAGTTCTGACTTCCCATCTTCTTTCGGAAGTCGTTTTAAAAACTTGCGGAACATGAAAAATCCACCGATTGTTAAAAGACCAATCATTGTTACTACCCAAAAAAGGATAAACCACATAAAAAAACCGGATAACATCATACAGAATTACCTCCGAACAAACTTCTTATCTAAAACTACTATGTAGTATGTGAATAGTATAGTATGGTAACTTAAGAAATAGAGACAAGTGTCTTACTTTCTTATTAAACTATTTTACATTATACTATTATACATAAAACTATACGACTTGCACTATTAAATCGATTCATAAAATTTAAGGAGGGATACATGATGAGGAAAATTGGAGCACTTATAGGAAATATGGGAAATATGGAAGTTTTGTCATCACACGTATGCCCAAAATGTAATAGAGAAGTAAGAAGAGTAAAAATGCAAATAATTGGTGGAGAAAATAAAGGACAATGGCAAGTAATGGAGAACGAATGTGATTGCCGTCTTGCAAAAGAGACGATGGAAGCAGAAAAAAGAAGAAAACACCGTTTCTTTGAACAGTTTTGTATTATACCTGAAGAGTTAGGATCCGCTACATTTGAAAACTTTAAAATTGAATACGAAAGTCAAGCAGAAGCGCTTGAAAGAACGATTGATTATATAGATCGTTTTACTGGAAAAGAAAACTTATATTATTTCGGAAGAACTGGTAGAGGAAAAACGCATTTAGCAGTTGGATTATATAAAGTTTTAACAAATAGCGGTTTTACGGTTATGTTTTTTGATGTTCCCAAGTTAATGGATACAATCGTTGCCTCATGGGATAATGATGCAGGATATTCAGAGAGTAAGTTTATGAAAGCTGTATCAGAAGCGGATGTACTTATTCTAGATGATTTAGGTGTAGAAAGGATCAGTGAATGGGTAGACCAAACACTATATTCCATTTTAAACAGAAGACAAGGGAAAAGTGTGATCTTTACTTCTAACATACACCCAGCAGACTTAACGAAAAGATACGGAGAACGTATTGCCGATCGTATAAAAAATAAAATGAAGCAAGATCAACTAATTTCTATTAGTATTCCAGAGAGTTACCGTACACAAGATTTAACAATGTACAAAGAATAAAAAAGCGCCCTATTCTTTTAAAAAGAGTAGGGTGTTTTGTATGTAAAAAGTTGGCGGGACTGCGTGGGAATCGAACCCACCTGAGACGACACGCGCCTCACAAGTAGTTTTGAAGACTAAGACGAGCACCAGCTTCGTAATCAGCCCCAAGTTATCTGAACCTATTTTAAAGTATAATTCATCATACTTCAAGGGATTTGATTTTTATACTAGGTTCTAAATTGGTATAATAGCAATATTAGAATTTATACGGAGTGAAAAATCATTGGATTTATATTGTATTAAACATAAAAAACAATTAGTAGAAAAACTAAACAATAAAAACGAAATAGTGTCTTACTGTGTGTACTGTGATTATGAGAAAGAGTATATAACCCTATCTGATAAATACGACAAAGAAGAAAATATATTAAATATACAAAATAAGAAAAGTAGAAAGCTATTAGGTAAAGTCTCAGCAACAATTTTATTAATCTTTCTCTTAACCCTTGTATTACACTGGTTCTTGTCAATCGTAATAGGATTATTTGTCTTAAATCTCATCCTTTTTCGAAATGTTACAAAGCTTAAAGCCAAGCCTTCAAAAGAACTTATTCAAGCTAAAAAGTTAAACGAAAGTAGTATTTTTGCCAATAATGTGGAACAAAAAAAGCGTCAGTGGAAAAAAGACTATTTGCAAGAAAATAAAGGTGAGAAGCTAAATGTGGAAAAATGGAATAAGCACTTAAGGCAATTTTATAAGCGTGACTAGTGATTCACCTATACAGGCAAACCAAGTTGTACATATCGTATAGAAAGCGATGTGAAGGGGTGAATTACTATGGGATGTTTTATACACAATGTAACAATTGAGAGTGTTTCAGGAGGTATCGTTAATTTCGGAAATATTTTTAACGCGTCACCTGCGTCTGTTGAAAAAGCGATTACAGGTTCTGGTAGTGCTAATAGTGGAGATTACGTGACAACCAATACAAAAGTAAGCAAAGTAAACGTCTGTTGTAAAAAAAGAGGAAGATGGGAGATTCAAAGTTCTGGAGGGGAAGCGAATAGTGGATAAACAATATACGGTTGGTATTGCTGGGCATATCGACCATGGTAAGACAAGCTTAGTGAAAAAATTAACAGGCATTGATACAGATAGATTGAAAGAAGAAAAAGATCGGCAAATCTCAATTGAACTTGGATTTGCTCCATTA
Source organism: Bacillus sp. FJAT-45066 (assembly GCF_002335755.1). Taxonomy (NCBI): domain Bacteria; kingdom Bacillati; phylum Bacillota; class Bacilli; order Caryophanales; family Bacillaceae; genus Bacillus; species Bacillus sp. FJAT-45066. The sequence continues at coordinate 1,382,379 of NZ_NISQ01000001.1, read as the reverse complement.
GCCCTTAAAGAGCTGGGGACGGTTTCCATTATTGATGTACCTGGACATGAACGTTTTATTAGACAAATGATAGCCGGGGTATCAGGTATTGACTTAGTTATTCTAGTTGTAGCGGCCGACGAAGGAGTTATGCCACAAACGAGAGAACATTTACAAATTTTAAAGTTTTTAGAAGTACCAAAAGGAATTATTGCTATTACTAAAATAGACAAAGTCGAAAAAGAATTCTTGCAGCTAGTAAAAGAAGAAATTTTGGAAGAATTAGAAGGTACAATTTTCCAGCGGGCGAAAGTACATTATGTAAACAATAATAATGGAGAAGGATTGGATGATCTAACAGAAACGATTGCTACTACTCTTCAAAAAATAAAAGAAAAAGATACAAGCGGTAACTTTCGATTGCCAATCGACCAAGTATTTACGTTGAAAGGGCAAGGAACAATTGTAAGAGGAACCATTGTAGAAGGGGCCGTTTCAGAAGGTGATACGATAGAAATACTTCCAGCAAAAATTGAAACGAAAGTTAGACAATTGCAAGTACATAACACTCGGGAAAGTGTTGCCGTTGCCGGACAACGAGTTGCCATAAACTTGCCCAATTTATCAACTGAACTTGTACGAAGAGGCGACGTACTTTCACATAAAGGAGATTACAAGGCATCTACTGTATTAGATGTATCTCTCCAGTTTGTCCCTTCACTAAAATTAGATTTAAAGCAAAGATCACCAATAAGAGTATATATTGGCACTAGAGAAGTAGATGGGAAAATAGTTTTCTTTGATAGGAATACTTTAACAAGAACGAATGATGAAGTAATTTGTCAAGTAAGATTAGAAGAAGAAGTTGTCGCAAAAAGAGGGGACAAGTTAATCATACGTAGGCCGTCTCCTTCCGAAACAATAGGTGGAGGATGGATCATTAATCCTAATGGTGATAAGTATAAATTCGGTAATGAAACTATACATAAACTAGAAAGAATGAAAGAGGGCACAATACCTGAACGTGTAAAAGAAAATATGGGGTCCGAATCAACTATTACATTAGAAAAATTGACACAAAAAGTTGGTCTAGGAGAAGATGAGATTTATCAACAAGTCGTGAGCGGAGATTTAATTAAAATAACTCCAACTATATATACAACAAATGAAATGGTTAACAAAAAAACAATAGAATTAAAGTATGAGTTGTCCAATTTTCATTTGAATAATCCTTTGAAAGAAGGAATTCAAAAAGCGGAATTAACATCTCTGTTTCAAAAAAGTTTATCCCAAGATTTATTTCATTATTTATTCGAGAAGTTATTTACAAACGGTATGATTCAAAAAGTTGGAACAATTATTGCTTTAACTGGATTTCGTCCTAGCTTACCTCCAAAATGGGAAAAACGTTTAATGCAAGTTTATAAAGGGTTAGAAAGAGATGGAATCAGAGTAGACACATATGATTCATATGTAAAAGAAGCTGGAATTCCAGAAAGCATTGCAATGGATTACAAATATTATCTACTTCATCAAAAGATCGGATATGAATTAGATAATAAGCATATTATTTTAAAATTGTCCATCGATAAATCTCTAGATTTACTTATGGATAAAACGGGTGATAATTTCACTGTGAATGAAGCGAAAGCTATCCTAGACCTTTCAAGAAAATATGTTATTCCGTACTTAGAACTTTTAGATAGATTAACATACACAGAGCGAAATGATAGTACACGTACGTGGATAAAAAATAAGCAGCACGGAACAAGTTAATGCTCTGTGCTGTTTTTGTATACATTAATCAATTTCATAATTACGGTTCGTTTAGTGAAAAACAAATTATTTATCTTATATAAGTACATATCGTTCGTATTTTATGTGTTTTCACAAGGGGCATAGAGTCTTATGATTCGTTTTTCGTGTACTAATCATACTTTATGAAACGAACTCACATATATCATTTTTGCAGTAGACTCTTTAACCTCGCCGATTATGGAAGCATACATATTACCTGCTTTTTGAAGTATATCTACATACTCTTTTGCGGCAGTTTTATTCATACTAATTAGTAACCCTCCAGATGTAATGGCATCACATAAGATAAGCTGATCGGTAATGGTTAATGTACTTTCATAGAAAATAAAATCCTGAAGCCATTCCCAATTCGCTTTCGTTCCTCCAGGGATGATTCCTTCGTCAGCTAAAAGTTTAGTTCCACCAAGGATAGGTACTTGATCTATATTAATATGTATACTTACATTGCTACCTTCTGCCATTTCTTTGGTGTGACCAAGTAAACCAAAACCTGTCACATCTGTTACGGCAGATGGAGAATACTCTTTCAAATGTTCGGCAGCAGTTTTGTTAAGAGTAGCCATGATACTTGTAACTTCATTCATCTGGTTTTCGCTCACTTTGTTTCGTTTTATTCCGGTAGTAATAATACCAACCCCAATAGGCTTTGTTAAGACTAAAACATCACCAGGAGCTGCCCCTTTATTTTTCCAAAGCTTAGCTGGATGAGCAAAACCCGTTACACTTAAGCCGAATTTTGGTTCTTGATCATCAATGGAGTGCCCACCGATAATGACGGCTCCTGCTTCTTTCACTTTGTCGTAAGCACCAGCTAATATTTTGTTTAATATTTCAGGTCCTAACTTCTTTATAGGATAGCCAACAATATTTAATGCTGTTTTAGGCTCTCCACCCATTGCATATACATCGCTTAATGCATTTGCAGCAGCGATTTGCCCAAACATATATGGATCATCTACTATAGGTGTAAAATAATCAACTGTTTGGATAATCGCAAGCTCATCAGAGATTCTGTAAACACCTGCATCATCTGACGTTTCATATCCTACTAAAACATTATCATCATGTAAATTGGAAGGTAAACCACGCAAAACTTGCGTGAGGTCACTCGGACCAAGCTTACATCCTCAGCCAGCTTTTGATGATAAAGAAGTTAATTTCACTTTTTCTTGTTCACTCATTGCGCTCACCTCACTTATGCTTATGAATAGTATATAAGAGAGGTACCTTCATTTCCAACTTAAACCCGTGATAAAATTCAAACTTTTGCGAAAAACTACTATTTGTACTAAAATGTGTACAAGCCTTCAAAAGAAAAGGCTAATACGAAAAAAATTTTAGGAGGATATTATTATGACTTCTTATAAAGTTTCTGTTGAATTTTGCATGCAGTGAAACTACGCACCAAAAGCCGCGAGTTTCGCGGAACAGTTGTTTAGTCATTTCAGACACAATATTACTTCACTTGAATTAGTCCCAAGTTCGGGAGGAGCGTTTGAAGTAATCGTTAACGACACAAAGATTTACTCAAAACTTGAAACAGGCGTTTTTCCTAAAGCTGAAGAAATCATTACGCAAATGGAAGTTAAGTAGCAAAGGGAGGAGACTAGTCTCTTCTCTTTTTTGTTATAATGAAAATTATAGATGAAACTCGAGTGGACAAGGTGAGGATAAATGAAGCAAAATTTACGTTTAATTCCTGCTATACATGAATTACAAAAAAATAAACAGTTCAATACATTTATAGAAAAATACTCATTCTCAGAAGAATTATTAACTAATTTACTTAGAAAAGCTGTTAACGAAATAAGACAAGAAATACTATCTACTGAAGAGAAAGCGACTGTCGATTTGGAAAATGAAATTTGGCACCGTCTAGAAACTAAATGCGAGCGAAGAAAAGAATTTTATTTACGAAAAGTAATTAATGGTACTGGTACCATATTACATACCAATTTAGGAAGAGCTCGCCTAAGTGACAAGGCAATAGAACGTGTTTTAGAAGTGGCAAAAGGGTATTCCAATTTGGAGTTTAACAACTCAACAGGAAAAAGAGGGTCCCGTCACGATATTTTAGAAAGTATGCTAACAGAACTAACAGGTTCTGAAGCGGCTATGGTTGTAAATAATAATGCGGCTGCTGTTTACTTAATCTTAAAAGCATTAGCGAAAGAAAAAGAAGTAATTGTATCAAGAGGGCAACTTGTGGAGATTGGCGGTTCGTTTCGCATTTCTTCCATCATGGAAGAAAGCGGAGCAAAACTAGTTGAGGTCGGTACAACAAACAAAACGCATTTATATGATTATGAACATGCACTAAATGAAAATACTGCCATGATTTTAAAAGTGCATACAAGCAATTTTAAAACAATAGGTTTTACTAAAACAGTAGGAACTAATGAGCTCGTAGCTCTAAAGATGATAAAAGAAGATGTAGTCATATACGAAGACCTTGGTAGTGGAGTTTTAGTCGATTTAATGGGCAAAGGAATTGGGGAAGAGCCAGTTGTAAAAGAAGTTACAGCACAAGGTGTAGATCTTGTATCTTTCTCTGGAGATAAGCTATTAGGTGGTCCACAAGCAGGAATAATTGTCGGAAAGAAAAACTACATAGACTTGTTGAAGAAACATCAATTAGCAAGAGTGTTACGGGTAGATAAGATGAGTATTGCTGCTCTAGAAGGGACATTGATGGCTTATTTTACTGATGAAGAAAAAGAAATACCAACGATTCGTGACATTTTACAACCAATTGAACACATACATCAAAAAACAGAATATGCAAAGAATGAATTAGAAAAACTACTTCCAGCGTTTTCATTACAACTTTGTGAAGATGTGTCGTATATAGGTGGGGGAACAATGCCGGAAGTGAATTTACCAACAACGATATTAAAAATAACACCACCCGAAACTATATCTGTAAATAGTGTGGTAGAACGCCTTCGTTTTGGTACCCCTTCTGTTGTTGTAAGACAAAAAGACAATCGGATTATTGTCGATTTTCGTACGATAACAGAAGAGGAAGTGAATGAAGTTTGTTCAGCGTTAATGCATGTATTAGGCGAAGAATTGTAGTGGAAATGACCTCGCCTTACAAATGTAAATTACATATCGTGATTTGATTTTGATTTTTGCCTTGTATGGTTACGGTTTTTCACTTTATGTGAACCACTTAAAGGTTCAGGTTGTCCAGGATTGTTACCTTTAGGAGCATTTTTTCTCATATCTTTTCCGTCATTCTTATTCATATACCACCCTCCTTTTACAATGTTAGTTTGAGGATTTGTTAGGTTAAATATTCTAGATAAAAGAGCATAGTTTTTCCTTTTTTGGTTACGATATGAAGAGCAAATTTTATTACAAAAAAGGAGACATCATCATGCCTTATCATAAAGATAAACAACAAGCTTTCCAAGCGGCGCAACAAGGAACAGAGCAAGCACGAGATGTGTACAGTCAAATTGTAAAAAATGACCCTGATTATGGTCAGCATTTAAAAAGATTGCAAAATGAAGTAGATGAAGCTTTAAATCAAATACAAAATGCGCTTGAAGTTGCTTCTGAGACGCAACGCCCTCAACTTCAACAATTTCAACAAGATTTAACTTCTATGATCCAAAATGCTGATTATGATGTAACTGAATAAACAGCAGAAGGCCAACATCTAAAAGGTGTTGGCCTTCGTTATGATTCCTTACTGGTTCTTTTTACGTTTTTTATTGTTCTGCTTTTGAGCTTCTGTTAAAGGTTCGTTTGAAAATTCTTCGTTATAACCTGTTCCTTTTCCTTGCGCTTTTGCTGCATTCATTCCTTCAATCACGTGGTTTGCTTTTCTTTTACCCATAATATAATGCCTCCCTAAATTCTTTTTTGGCTGTGTGTAACATCGCTGTTGATTTCCGCGCATGTCTCCGCTTTCCGCGGGCGGGCCGGGAGCCTCCTCGGCTTCGCCTGTGGGGTCTTCCCGCTCCCCGCTTCTCCCGCAGGACAAGGAAGGCTTCCAAGCGATGCATCGCACGAAGGAAATGCATATGCATTTTCGAAGAGTCTACGACATGCGCTCCAATCAACAGCTAGACATTTATCAAAATCAACACTTTTTTTAACATAGCCATTACTTCCGACAAATTAACGGAAGTAAGATTAGGATGCGCTTTTTAAGGGGAATGATGTATAAGTTAAATTATCCGAAATATAAGTGTAACTTATGTAATTTAATAACTTTATTGATATTTACTTATGATACATGATGTATTAATATAAACACGTAAGCAATTTAAGGTGGGAGAAGCAATCGGGTATTAGCAATAATTGTATTATTTTGTCATAATAAATATGATGATGCATATTCCTACTAAACTATGAGCAGGGGGTTACATAATGACGAAACAAGACGTTTTTAACGCAAGAGCTTCCTTCGATGTTAATGGTAAAACGTATACGTATTACAGCTTAAAAGCACTTGAAGAAGCAAATATCGGTAACGTATCTCGTTTACCATACTCTATTAAAGTGTTACTTGAATCCGTTTTACGTCAAGTAGACGGGCGTGTTATTACGAAAGAGCACGTTGAAAATTTAGCAAAATGGGGCACAGATGAACAAAAGGACATTGATGTACCTTTCAAACCATCTCGTGTTATTTTACAAGACTTCACAGGAGTTCCAGCTGTAGTTGACTTAGCTTCTTTACGTAAAGCAATGGCAGACTTAGGTGGAAACCCTGACAAAATTAACCCAGAGATTCCAGTTGATTTAGTTATCGACCACTCTGTACAAATTGATAAAGCAGGTACGGCTGATTCTTTAGACTTTAACATGAATTTAGAATTCGAACGTAACGCTGAGCGTTATAATTTCCTAAGCTGGGCTAAGAAATCATTTGATAACTATCGTGCGGTTCCACCAGCAACTGGTATCGTTCACCAAGTTAACTTAGAGTTTTTAGCTAATGTTGTTCATTCTGTTGAACAAGACGGCGAATTAGTTGCTTTCCCAGATACACTTGTAGGTACTGACTCTCATACTACAATGATCAATGGTATCGGTGTTCTTGGTTGGGGTGTAGGTGGTATTGAAGCAGAGGCTGGAATGTTAGGTCAACCTTCTTACTTCCCAGTACCTGAAGTTGTAGGTGTAAAACTTACTGGAACATTACCAAATGGAACAACTGCAACAGACCTTGCATTAAAAGTAACGCAAGTGTTACGTAAGCAAGGTGTTGTAGGTAAATTCGTAGAGTTCTTCGGACCAGGAGTTCCAGAACTTCCGTTAGCAGATCGTGCTACTATTGCTAACATGGCACCAGAGTATGGAGCAACTTGTGGATTCTTCCCTGTAGACGAAGAAGCACTTGACTACTTACGTCTAACTGGCCGTGATGAAGAGCATATTAAAGTGGTAGAAGAATATTGTAAAGCAAATGGATTATTCTTTACAAAAGAAGCTAATCCAATCTACACAAATGTTGTAGAAATAGATTTAGGTGAAATTGAACCTAACCTTTCTGGACCTAAACGTCCTCAAGACCTTGTACCTCTTTCTATGATGAAAGAAACGTTCCACAATGCACTTGTTGCTCCACAAGGAAACCAAGGTTATGGATTAACACCTACTGATATTAATAAAGAAATAGAAGTTACACTAGGTTCAGGCGAAAAAACTACAATGAAAACTGGTTCTATCGCAATCGCTTCGATTACTTCTTGTACAAATACATCTAACCCATACGTTTTAATCGCGGCTGGCTTAGTAGCGAAAAAAGCTGTTGAATTAGGAATTGAGGTTCCTTCATTCGTTAAGACTTCTTTAGCTCCAGGTTCAAAAGTTGTAACAGCTTACTTAAACGATTCTGGTTTACAACCATATTTAGACCAATTAGGTTTTAACATCGTTGGTTACGGTTGTGCAACTTGTATTGGTAACTCAGGTCCATTAGCAGATGAAATCGAAGAAGCAATTGCTGCAAACGATTTATTAGTAACATCTGTACTTTCTGGTAACCGTAACTTCGAAGGGCGTATTCACCCTCTAGTGAAAGGTAACTACTTAGCATCTCCACCGCTAGTTGTTGCTTACGCGTTAGCTGGTACGGTTGATATCGACCTTCAAAGCGATGTAATCGGAAAAGGTAAAGACGGTCAAGACGTTTACTTCAAAGACATCTGGCCAGCTATGGACGATGTTAAGGCACTTGTTAAATCAACTGTTACTCCAGAACTATTCCGTAAAGAGTACGAAACAGTATTTGATGATAACGAGCGTTGGAATGCGATTGAAACTTCTGACGAAGCTTTATATACATGGGATGATGATTCTACTTACATTCAAAACCCTCCATTCTTCGAAGGGTTATCTGCTGAAGCAGGAACAGTTGAACCATTATCTGGATTACGCGTAGTTGGTAAGTTTGCTGATTCAGTAACAACTGACCACATTTCTCCAGCTGGTTCAATTGGTAAAGATACTCCAGCAGGTCGTTACTTACAAGCAAATGGAGTGGAGCCTCGTGACTTCAACTCTTATGGTTCTCGTCGTGGTAACCATGAAGTAATGATGCGTGGTACGTTTGCAAATATTCGTATCCGTAACCAAATTGCTCCAGGTACTGAAGGTGGATTGACTACTTACTGGCCAACAGACGAAGTTATGTCTATTTACGATGCTTGTATGAAGTATAAGCAAGACGGTACTGGTCTAATGGTTATCGCTGGTAAAGATTATGGTATGGGAAGCTCTCGTGACTGGGCTGCTAAAGGTACGAACCTATTAGGTATTAAGACAGTTATCGCAGAAAGCTTTGAGCGTATTCACCGCAGTAACTTAGTACTCATGGGAGTTCTTCCTTTACAGTTTAAAGACGGCGAAAGTGCTGAAATCTTAGGCTTAACAGGTAAAGAATCTTTTGAAGTACACGTTGATGAGTCCGTTAAACCTCGCGACATGATCAAAGTAGTAGCTACTGATGAAGAAGGCAACAAAAAAGAATTCGAAGCACTTGTTCGTTTCGATAGTGAAGTAGAAATCGACTACTACCGTCATGGTGGTATTTTACAAATGGTATTACGTGACAAACTAAAAGCGTAATATTCATATAAAGCAAGCTAACCTTTCTTAAAAAAGTTAGCTTGCTTTTTTTTTGTTAGCTATGTTAAAAATTAGTATTGAAAACTAAATACTATTTTACCTGTTGATTTGCGTGCAAGGCTGAGACTCCTGCGGGAGAAGCGTGGAGCGGGAGACCCCATAGCTCTTGCGCCAAGGAGTAGGTTTTTTCACGACAGTTGAAAATAACCTTCCTTTTTACCGCCCGCGGAAAGCGAAGCCTTGCACGGAAATCAACAGCGAACTTTAACACAGCCTTTTTGTTAAAAAATAGACACAGGCAAAAAGGTGGGATTTAGATGTTGGATATGTTTTAATTACAATATATAAATAAAAGTTTGAGGTAATGTTAATGGATTCTATACATATTGGACCAATTGTTATTCAGAAGTATATGATTGTCCTTCTTTTTGCTATCCTTGTTGCATATTTATATATAACAATAATGCTTTTTAAACAAAAAGAAGTGTTAAAAAAAGTGGAAGATCATTTAGTATCGACATTGCTTTTATGGATATTAGTGTTTAAATTTAGTATCATTCTTTTTAGACCTTCCATTATTTGGACCAATCCTTTAGGGTTAATTTATTTCACTGGTGGAACAAATGGAATGTATTTAGCTAGTATAGTAAGTATCCTGTTCTTTTATATTTTAGCTAGGTATAAATCAAAATTAGATAATAAAACAATAGGTATAATAGTGATACCTACAATAGGTATCACTTATAGTCTGTATTATATTTTAATGAATTTATTTTAATAAAGGGTGAATAGGTTGAAAAAGATAATTGCTATATTGTTTTTAGTCGGACTTGCAGGATTTGCAGTTTTTCAAACGTTAAGCAGTGATCGAAGCGCAGAAGTTGGAGTTGCTGTTGGAGATAAAGCAATGGATTTTGAACTTCCATTATTAGATGGAACGGTTGTTAGGCTCTCGGACTATGAAGGAAAAAAAGTCATTTTAAATTTTTGGGCAACATGGTGCCCACCTTGTAAGGCAGAAATGCCTGAGATGCAAGATTTCCATATAGATAACAAAGATAATGATGTAGTAATACTTGCGGTAAATCTAACAGAACAAGATACAATTGCGAAGGTTAACGAATTCGTAGATGAAGGTGGCTTCACCTTTCCGATTCTTTTAGACGAAAAAGGAACTTGGAGACATTACCAAGTATTAACCATGCCGACCACATACTTCATTGACACAGAAGGTATTATCCGAAACAAACATATTGGAGCCATGACCTACCAAACAATGGAACAACAAATCAAAAGAATGAACTAAACAACCATCTCGGTTGTTTTTTCATTTTCTGAGATAGGTTAAACACTGTATAAATTTGCATGTACAGCGAGCCGAAAAAAGTACCCATAGAAACATTAATAAGTACAGATAGCGGATGTAAAACTATCCATAAGGTGAAAAAAAGTACCGATAGAATTGAAAAGTATTGATAGACAGGGAAAAAGTACCTATAGAACGACTAAAAGTACCCATAGAAACAATAAAAAGTATCAATAGCATATGTAAAACTATCCATAAGAGGAAAGAAGTCCCGAATAAAAAAACAAATTTTCATATAATTTTAATAATTTAACCTAATTCTCATTAATTTGTCAGAAAGTTATCATAATTTTAAAGTTTTTTGGACATTATAACTATTATAATAACTATTAAGAAGGTGATAATAATGAGAAGAATGAGAAAAAGATCTTTTGAAGAACTTGTCCTTGAGAATAAACAAGAACTATTAAAGGACGAAGAGGCTTTAAAACGTATTGAAGACAGACTAGAAGAAAAAATGTTAAATAAAGCGGAATAAGCTTATCCTATATTTGGTTTGTATGAATCCCTTCTACTTTACAAATAGTACAAGTAGGAGGGGATTTTTAATGAGTAATCCAAAAAAACATAGTCAACCTTTCAAACCGAACCATATTGGTACTCAGTCACACTCTGCTGGAGGTAACAAAGGAAAACAAATGCAAGACAAATCCGGTCAACATGCACAAGTAATACAAACTAAAGGTGAGTAAAACTGGTGAACAAAAACTGGATTTCATCAGTTTTTGTTTGTGTTGAAATAATTCAGTAGTACCCAAGTTTTTCAAGAAATGAAAGCTAAAATTATTGTACAAAATAGTAACGTACCGGTATTACTATTTAGGAGGAATAGTCATGACACATAAACATCACCAAGCGAAACCAGACGATCGTAGTGATAATGTAGAAAAATTACAAGATATGGTGCAAAATACAATAGAAAACATCGAGCAAGCGCATGAAACAATGCAGTTTGCAGATGGTGAAGAAAGAGCAAGAATTGAGGCGAAAAATGCTCGTCGTGAGGAAAGCATTCAAGCAATGCGAAGTGAAATTAAAGACGAAGCAGCAGCTAGAGAAAACGGTTATCAATAATTTACTTAAAGAGGCTATGACAAAGCTATATTGAACTAAGAAAAATCCGAACATTATCCCTAATTTATAGGGATAACTCGGATTTTTTTACACCTTTCTAGCAGATGATTGGAGTGCAAACCGAAGACTCCTCGAAAATGCTAACGCATTTCCTTACGAAGGATGTATCGCTCCGTAGCCTTCCTTGTCCTGCGGGAGAGCGAGTTAAGTGAGACCCCACTGGCGCTTGCGCCGAGGAGTAGGTTTTTTCAAGGCAGTTAAAATAACCTTCCTTTTTACCGCCCGCGGAAAGCGAAGGTTTGCACTCCAATCATCTGCGGTATAAAATCCTGACACTAATAGTTCGGCATTAAAGATAAATTTTTAGTTATGTCGCAGTCTCTTTTCCAGGCAAAATACTTTAGGGAGAAAATGCTCTATGGTATGATGTTGAAATAGTAAGTTAATTGGGGGAGTATACATGTTAGTTTCTACGAAAGAGATAGAAGTCCGCTATGCCGAAACAGATCAAATGGGTGTAGTATACCATGCAAATTATTTAGTTTGGATGGAACTTGGAAGAACACAATTAATAAAAGATTTAGGCTTTTCCTATGCTCAAATGGAGATAGATGGTATCATTTCACCGGTGATTGATATTCAGGTTTCTTATAAAAAGCCGTTAAAATACGGAGAAGTTGCAACGATTGGCACTTGGATTGAAAAATATGATGGCTTTCGCTCTGTATACGGATACGAAGTTCTTACACCATCTGGTGAAGTAGCTATTATAGCAACATCATCACATGTTTGTGTGAATAAAGAAACGTTCAGGCCAATTAAGTTTAAAAAAGTTTATCCCGAGTGGCATGAGGCATACGAAAAGGCGAAAAAGCAAGGAGAATAAGATGGCTTTTGGAATTAAAAGAGCTGAGTTAATGAGCTGGAAGAGAAAAGTGGAAAATGGCGATATTGCTTTTATTACTCATTATTGGGTTCATCCGAAGTTTCCGCATATACATACTGTAACAAAAGTGGGCTGTTGTGATATAGAGCACTTAGTAAAGTGGGGAGAGAAGTACGGATTGAAGAGTGAATGGATTCATAACCGTGAGCAGTTTCCACATTTTGATTTGATAGGGGAAAAGCAATTAGAAATATTGGAAATAGAAAATCAATGGGATCAAATTAATAAATTTTTAAAAAGGAAATAGGTAAAATCCTATTTCCTTATTGGTATTCAAACGTTGGTTCATGTAGTGTGGTATTAAAGCCAACATGCAAGTCATGGCCATCAAAATACCAAGCTTCGCTTTCTTCTACGTAAAAGGTTACTCCACCTTTTTCAACAGATGCTACTGGGTTGTCTGGGGCTTGTTTTTCTATCCCAAGAGAGAATCCTTTTTGTACTGTACTACATCCACCGTAGCGTACTTGAAAGCGAATGCTATCTCCATCTTGTAAAAGTAGTTCTTCTTTATACCAGTTTAATGCCTCATCAGAAATGGAAATTTTCATGGTGTTGCTCCTCTCAACTTGTCGGATAGTTATATTATATCTAATGAAATGAATATGAACCAAACGATATACCTTCTAAGGAGAAAAAAATGAAAATTCCGTATACCATTTGTTTTATTATGAAAGAAGACAAAACGTTAATGTTATATCGAAATAAGAAACCAAATCAACATAAGTGGAACGGGGTTGGTGGGAAAATTGAGTCAGGTGAAAATATTTTTAGCTCTATTAAGCGTGAAATTATGGAGGAAACAGGTTTACTAGCATTGGAATTAGATTTCAGCGGAATCGTCACATGGAATGAAGAAAGCGGAATGTACGTTTTCATTTGTAGGAAGTTTGAAGGTGAAGTTCTGGAGGGGCCAGAGGGGAAGTTGGAATGGAAAAGTACCGATTGGGTAATTACAAATAATAAAGTTGTATCCAATATAAAATATTTCCTTCCTCAAATGCTAAAACAGGATCAACCGATAAAAGAACACGCTTTTTACTACAATGGATGTGGAGAAATTGTTGATTATCAAATAAACGAGATGATTCCTTCTATATTTGACGAAGTTACTACTACTACTAAAAAAAGATAAAAAACAACGACAGTGAATTATCAGCTGTCGTTGTTTTCATTACCTATTTCGTGGATTGTTTATCCATTGATACATATGATTCATCATTTCTTCTGTTTTTGCTTGTGCGTTTGGCAAGCCGAATGAAGCAGCGTCTTTTAATGGGACAACGTGAAACTTACTATTAGCTTGTTGTGATACAAACGTTGGGATGAAGTCATCTACTGTTATTTCCAACTTTGACTCTCCAGCCCCTACACTTTTCGAAACTCGCAGTTGTACTACTCCACCAATATCTTTATAATCCCACTTTTGCCCTGAAAGGAAATTTCCTAAAGAGTATATGACAAACATTTTTCCGCCGTCTTTTCTTTCAATAAACTCCATCGGTTGTAAGACGTGAGGGTGATGTCCGATGACAATATCCACACCGATACCGGCTAGAAAGTTAGCAAGCTCTTCTTGCTCTTTATTAGGATATAAAATGTACTCTACTCCCCAGTGCATAGCCACAACGACAACATCCGAATTTTGCTTAGCATGAGCTACATCTTTTTTAATAACTTCTTTATCAATTAAGTTAACTAAATATTCCTTTCCATTTGGAATAGGAATCCCGTTTGTACCGTACGTATAGGATAGAAAAGAAAAGATAAGTCCATTTTTTGTTATCGTTCTTAATGTACTCTGGTCGTCAAAATCTTTATAGCCCCCAACATACTCCATGCCAATTTTTTCATAGTGTTTAATGGCGTTTTGAACGGCTATTTCTCCACGATCAATCGTATGGTTGTTTGCAATACTTACAATGTCTACTCCTGCTTCTAGTAAGGCGTCAGCAACCTCATATGGGGTGTTAAACGTAGGATAAGTGGATAAACCAATTTCTGTTCCACCAACCATTGTTTCCTGATTAGCAATCGAAATGTCTGTTGTTAACAAGAATTCTTTTACTCGAGCTAACATTGGATTAAAATCGTATCCATCATTTGTTTTTGCAGCATTATAGACCGTACTATGAATTAATAAATCACCTACGGCTGAGATAGTTGCTTCGGCATTATAAGATTTTTCGTAAGTATTAACCGTTTTACTACTATGGGTAGAAACATACTGAAGTTCTATTAGGCCATCTACATTGTTGCTATTAAAATTTGCTATTAATAAGGTGAGAAAGATACCTCCTATAGTGACGATTAATAGAATGGGGATGAGTATCGTTTTGTTAAACTTCATAAAGTAGCTCCTTCTTTTCCAATGATTCCAATTATTACTATCTATACTATATAAAAAATCTGTATTCATTGGTAGATTTATTTTTTCGAAAATTGGAATTATTTGCAGGATATTTAATTCGGTTGTCGAAAATTGTTATGGAAGCATATATAAAAGGGGGAAGAGTCTCTTGTTAACTTTTAAAAAACCAGGGGTAGAACAATTTTTTCGTGTAAATTTTATTCAGAATTTTGCAGTAAGTCCAGACGAGAGTCAAATTGTGTTTAGTAGTAACTTCACAGGCCATTATAACTTATGGGCAATGGATTTGCCAAATACGTTTCCATATCAATTAACGTTCCATAATCAAAGTTGCCATAGCTTAACTTACGATAAGAACAATAACTTCTTGTTAACTAGTTTTGATCATGATGGAAATGAATTAGCTCAAATTTATGCTTTACCGACTAAGGGTGGAGACTTAAAGCCAGTTCGTGTGCAGGAAGATGCAAGACATATGCAGCCACAGTTGTCCCATGATGGAAAGAAGTTATATTATACAAGCTCCAAAGGTAATCCTACTTTTTTAAATACATATTGTTACGATCTTGAAACGGAAGAAGAAACGGTAGTATTGGAAGGAGAAGGAGCGGCAACTT
This sequence comes from Bacillus sp. FJAT-45066, assembly GCF_002335755.1. NCBI lineage: Bacteria > Bacillati > Bacillota > Bacilli > Caryophanales > Bacillaceae > Bacillus > Bacillus sp. FJAT-45066. The sequence continues at coordinate 1,367,119 of NZ_NISQ01000001.1, read as the reverse complement.
ATTTAGTAGATGTTTCAAAAAATGAAAAATCTTATATTACGTTAAAACACTTTGCTAATACTTACTCACTAGCCTATCTAGTAGAGAATGGTGAGCAACACTTGTTAACTCCTCCTACTGAAAAGCAACATACAGTAAGTGGAGCAATTTTCGCATCCGAAGGTTCTATTTACTTTTTAACAAACTTTGAAGAGGACATGACGTATTTAGCTCATTTTGATATTCATACGAAAGAGTTCTCCCGTGTACCAACAAAGGAAGGAATTGAATTTAGTGATATTCAATTTGATAAAGAAAATGGATTACTATATTTATGTTCATCTGTTGGAGTCGTAGATGAATTATACACCTTTAACATAAACGAAAACACACTTACTAAAGTAGACTTGCCAGTAGATTCTATTGATAAAGTAGTTGTTGCTAAGAGCGGTAATGTTTATATTTTAGGTCGTTCTGCTGTTATGCCTTTTAATATTTTTAAGAAAGAATTAGGGAGTTCTGAGTGGTTAAAGCTTACTAATTATCAAGTTCCAGGAGTAACGGAAGATGAGTTAAGTGATCCAGAAGTTATTAAATATCCTTCTTATGATGGATTAGAAATTGAAGCGCTCTTTTTCCGTCCGAAAAAAGATGTAGATAATGGGCATGTTATTTTATGGCCACATGGTGGACCACAAGCATCTGAGCGAAAGTTTTTCCGCTCTTACTTCCAGTTTGCTATTCATCAAGGATATAGCATTTTTGCACCTAACTTCCGAGGGTCTTCCAACTATGGGTTAAAATTTATGAAGATGGTGGAAGGAGATTGGGGTCATGGTCCACGTCTTGATAATATTCATGGCTTGGAGTGGCTTATTGAAAATGGTTATGCAAAACGTGATAAAATTTTCTTAATGGGCGGTAGTTACGGTGGTTACATGGCATTATTGCTCCATGGTAGACATCCTGAATATTTTAAAGCAGTTATTGATATTTTCGGTGTAAGTAACTTATTTTCTTTCATTGAATCTGTACCAGAGCACTGGAAACCGGTTATGAAACAGTGGGTTGGAGATCCTGTTGAAAATAAAGAGAAGTTAACGGAAGATACACCAATCACTTATTTAGAGACGATGACAAAGCCAATGCTAATTATTCAAGGGGCAAATGATCCTCGTGTCGTAAAGGCGGAATCAGATCAAATCGTAGAAGCTTTACAAGCAAAAGGTAGAGAAGTGGAATACTTAGTGCTAGATGACGAGGGTCACGGATTCTCGAAAAAAGAAAATGAGGTTAAGGTATATCAAACAATCTTACAATTCTTAAATAAACATTTGTAATTGTAAACAAGAAGGAGGTGGTCCGTTCATCTCCTTTGTTTATATATAACTATGTAAAGCTTAGAGGTGATAATTTAATACTTAAAACCTGTTGATTTTCGTGCAAGGCTGAGACTCCTGCGGAAAAAAGCGTGGAGCGGGTGACCCCACAGGCGCTTGCGCCGAGGAGGCTCCCGGCACGTCCGCGGAAAGCGAGGCATTGCACGAAAATCAACAGCGTTATTTAACAAACAAAATTAAAAAAGCCTGAACCACCAATTAATTGGGTTCAGGCTTTTGTTATAACCACTTTATTTTTGGTTCTGTCTTATTCATAATACGTTTAATGTTTGTTTTATGTTTATAAATAACAAAAACCGTTAGTATTGTAACAATAACAATCAGCGGTATATCACCAGTAAAGAAGCTGTATGTAGAAATCACAAGCCCAGTAATTATGGAAGAAAGAGATACCATTTTCGTTAAATATAAGCCTAAAAAGAAACATGCTAGCATGACAAAAAACAGAATCGGCGCGTAAAATAAAATAACTCCACCAGAGGTTGCTACAGCTTTACCTCCTTTAAACTTCGCGAATACTGGATAAACATGTCCAAAAACAGCAGCAGCTCCGACAATTAACGGATGAAGCAACGTTTCTACCCCGAATAATTGTAAAAATAGAAATGGTAATGCAGTTGCAAGAGTTCCTTTTAATATATCCCCTAGCGTAACAAGCAAACCGGCTTTAACTCCTAATGTACGAAAAGTATTAGTTCCACCTAAGTTACCACTACCGTGTTCTCTAATGTCAATACCGTAACCAATTTTACCTATTAATAATGCAAAGGGAATGGAGCCTAAAAGATAAGCAAGAATAAAAATTATAATTTCAATCATTCTAAAACTCCTTTATATAGTCCTTATACTTAAATATATGTTAAAACGTTTAAAATGCAAAGATAAAATTAAACAATTATTTAATTTGTATTCTTTTTTCTTACTTCCTCCCTTACTATAGACGTAGGGAGGATTGGAGCAATGGATAATTTAGAAGTGATAAAGAAGAAAAAATTACAGAAACCAGTCATTATATTAGGAATTTGTTTTGCCATTTCATTAATATTAACAAGTTTCGTATGGATTATTTATCCTTTACCGTCAAAAGAAAAAGTACTTTTTACACAATTGAATCATCCTATTTTGTTTAAAGGGGAGTTAATGGCAGACGAGGCACTTATACAGGATGATGTTATCTATTTGCCAGTCGCATTTTACTTGAAACATATTGACCCGCAAGCAATGTTAGATGAGGAATCAAATTCTATCATCATTACAACAAAAAATAAAGTAATGCAAATGCCATCCGATTCCTTAACATACTTTGTTAATGAAGAAGAATTCACCATACAATTTCCCACTCTAATGGAAGCACAATCAAACCTTTACGTTGCGATTACACCTTTACTAGAATATTATTCTATTTCGGTAGAATTATTACCTTCAACAGGCATTGTAAAAATAATGGAACATGGAGAAATTATGCTAGAAGGAATCGTCTTAGAAGCAAAAGAACATTTATTAAAAGTAAGAACTGGCCCTTCTTTAGTAGAGCCGTTCTATTCAAACCTATTTGATGGGGAGTCTGTTGCAATTGTAATGGAAGAGCAAGGGTTTTATTATATTCGACAAAATCATGGAATAGCTGGATACGTTCCGAAGGACGTAATTGAGCTAAAACAACCATCTGTAGTGACTTTAAACAAAGAGTATGAACCTGTTACAATGCCTAGGATGGACTGGCCGATCAACTTAACATGGGAAGCTGTATATTCGTACAACCCTGATACAAATAGTTTACCAACAATGGCTGGTATTAACGTTGTTTCACCTACATGGTTCCATATAGCCAATGAAGAGGGTGATATTTCTAATCTAGGTTCCATGGAATATGTTCAATGGGCAAAAGATCGTGGGTATCAAATATGGGCTTTATTTGCGAACGACTTTACCGACTTAGATATGACACATGAAGTGTTTCGTAGCTATGAAACGAGACAGAAAATGATTAGGCAGCTGCTCGCTTATAGTCAAATGTACGAATTAGATGGAATTAACTTCGATATTGAAAACGTAAGGGTGGAAGATGGTCCATATATAACTCAGTTTGTGAAAGAAGCAACACCGCTTTTGCATCAAGCGGGTCTAGTAGTTTCAATGGACGTTACGTTTATTTCGCAAAGCCCTACATGGTCCATGTTTTATGAGCGAGAGAAACTTTCCAATATTGTCGATTACATGATGATAATGGCGTATGACGAACATTGGGGTACTTCCCCTGTTGCAGGAAGTGTAGCTAGTTTGCCGTGGGTGGAAGAAAATTTAAAGAAGATTTTAAAAGAAATTCCTCATGAAAAACTCGTACTTGGTATTCCGCTTTATACTAGACTGTGGAAGGAAGAAGAAACGGAAGCTGGAAACATACAAGTTTCTTCTAGAGCATTAAGTATGACTGCGGTAGAAAATTGGGTAAAAGAGCGAGAACTGACTCCAATATTGGACGAAGATTCAAGGCAAAATTACGTAGAATATTTTGATTAAAAAGAGAATGCTACGTATAAAATTTGGTTAGAGGATGAACACTCATTACAACAAAGAGTGCAGTTGATCCATGACTATCAATTAGCTGGTATTGCAACGTGGAGTCGTTTCTTTGCAAATAACGATGCCTGGGAAGTGATGAACACAAATACGAAACAAGTGGACGTTTTTCGACAAAGAAAAGCAGGAGAATAGTCGCTCTATGTTAAATTAAATAGATAGCGGGTAAACCTATTAGTATAACAACAATAGAAAGGGGTTCTGAAATGAGTGTACAAATCCCAACTCGTCAAGAAATGGGCGAGATTTTAAATAAGAGTAAAACAATAGCGGTAGTTGGCTTATCAGCTAATCCTGAAAAAACATCTTATATGGTGTCAAAAGCAATGCAAGATGCAGGGTTTAAAGTTATTCCAGTCAATCCAACTGTTGAAAAGGTTTTAGGAGAAAAGGCAGTAGCTACCTTAAAAGATATTAAAGGTCACGTCGATATCGTCAATGTATTTAGGCGTTCCGAGCATTTATATGACGTAGCTAAGGAATTTGCAGAAATTGATGCAGATGTGTATTGGGCTCAGCTTGGTTTGATCAATGAGGAAGCATACCATTTTTTAAAAGAAAAAGGTTACACTGTTATTATGGACCGATGTATTAAAGTAGAGCATGCACTAACAAGATAGTAAGGGAAAGTCCTTGTTGTTTTCTTTAAAACAAGGGCTTTACTCGTTCTTCCTAAATCGTGAACAAGCTTATATTTCTACAGTAAATTACAGTTTCTTTAGAAAAGGTGTTGGCTTATTACGATTTACCTTATACAATAAGGCATAGACAGTGTGGAAATGTATGATAAGATAAATACGAATATTTGTTTGTATTTACCTTTCAGCAATAATTGCTGACCAAAAAAGAAAGCTACTCTGTAAAGAGACATTGTTAAGTTTGAATTCATTTAGCTGTTGATTGTAGCGTAAGCCGTAGACTCCTGCGGAAAAGCGGGGAACGGGAGACCCCACAGGCGCCAATGCGCCGAGGAGGCTACCGGCCGGCCCGCGGAAGGTTTACGCTACTATCAACAGCGTTATAAAAAGTCGCTTAATAAAAAAATTAAAAGTAGTTTTCTTTTTTGGAACAGAGATAAAGAGATAGAATTGATTGTTTGAGTAGTGAAAGGGGTATGTTTTTGTGTCAAAAAAGCCAATAGAATACAATGATGATGCCATTCAGGTATTAGAAGGACTCGAAGCAGTTCGAAAACGCCCAGGAATGTATATAGGAAGTACAGACAGCCGAGGACTTCACCACCTAGTATATGAAATTGTAGATAACTCAGTTGATGAAGCTTTAGCAGGTCATGGCGACCATATCATTGTTACGATACATAAAGATAATTCCATTAGTGTTACCGATAAAGGACGTGGTATGCCTACTGGTATGCACAAAATGGGTAAACCAACACCTGAAGTTATCCTAACTATCCTACACGCAGGAGGAAAGTTCGGACAAGGTGGATATAAAACGAGTGGTGGTCTGCACGGTGTAGGTGCATCTGTTGTTAACGCACTTTCAGAATGGTTAGTCGTAACGATTAAACGAGAAGGCTATGTTTACGAACAACGTTTTGAAAATGGAGGGAAGCCTGTTACGACATTAGAAAAAACGGGGACAACTCGCCAGTCAGGAACGACTATTCATTTTAAACCAGACAAATCCATTTTTAGTACGCTTGTTTACAATTATGAGACCTTATGTGAGAGATTACGCGAATCTGCTTTCTTACTTAAAGGTTTAAAAATAGAATTAAATGACTTAAGACACGATCAAAAAGAAGTATTTTATTATGAAAATGGAATAGAAGCGTTTGTCGAATATTTGAATGAAGAAAAGGATTCTTTACATCCTGTTGTTTTCTTTGAAGGGACACAAAATGGAATAGAAGTGGAATTTGCCTTTCAATTTAATGACGGATACTCTGAAACCATTTTATCTTTTGTTAACAATGTTCGTACAAAAGATGGCGGAACGCATGAAGCTGGTGCAAAAACTGCGATGACTAGAGTATTTAACGAGTATGCAAGAAAAGTAAGCTTGCTGAAAGACAAAGATAAAAACTTAGACGGAGCGGACATTCGTGAAGGTTTAAGCTCTATCGTAAGTGTAAGAATTCCAGAAGAGATGCTACAATTTGAAGGACAAACGAAAGGGAAACTAGGAACAAGTGAAGCTCGTTCTTCCGTTGACGCCATGGTGTCAGAGCATTTAGCTTATTTCCTTGAAGAAAATCCTGATACAAGTATGATGCTTGTTAAAAAAGCAATAAAAGCATATCAAGCACGTGAAGCGGCTAGAAAAGCGCGTGAAGATGCACGTAGCGGGAAAAAGCGTAAAAAATCAGATACGGTTTTAAGTGGTAAATTAACACCTGCTCAATCTCGCAATCCTCAAAAAAATGAGATTTATCTAGTGGAGGGTGACTCTGCCGGTGGTTCTGCTAAACAAGGCAGGGACCGCAAGTTTCAAGCTGTACTTCCATTACGAGGGAAAGTTATAAATACAGAGAAAGCAAAATTAGCAGATATTTTTAAAAATGAAGAAATAAACACGATTATCCATGCAATTGGTGGTGGAGTTGGACCTGATTTCACCGTGGAAGATATTAACTACGATAAAGTAGTTATTATGACGGATGCGGATACTGACGGAGCTCACATTCAAGTACTTTTACTAACGTTCTTCTATCGTTATATGAAGCCATTAATCGAGGCTGGTAAAGTGTTTATTGCACTACCACCACTATATAAAGTGAGTAAAGGGACTGGAAAGAAAGAAGTTATCGAATATGCTTGGTCAGAGCAAGAATTACAAGTTGCGATGAAAAAAGTAGGTAAAGGATATATAATCCAACGATATAAAGGTCTTGGAGAGATGAATGCAGACCAGCTTTGGGATACGACAATGAATCCAGAGACGCGTACGCTTATTCGCGTACGCATTGATGATGCTGCAAGAGCGGAAAGACGTGTAACGACGTTAATGGGTGATAAAGTAGAACCTCGTCGTAAATGGATTGAAAGTCATGTGGCGTTTGGCCTCGAAGAAGACCCGAATATTTTAGAAAATGATAATTTATTGGTCGCAGAGGAGGTATAAAGGATGATTACAGAGAAATTTCATGACCTACCTTTAGAAGAGGTTATTGGCGACCGATTTGGACGTTATAGTAAATATATTATTCAAGAGCGTGCCCTACCAGATGCACGTGATGGACTAAAGCCGGTACAAAGACGTATTCTTTATGCGATGCACGTAGAAGGAAATATATTTGATAAGGCGTTTCGTAAATCGGCAAAAACAGTCGGTAACGTAATTGGTAATTATCACCCGCATGGTGATTCATCTGTGTATGAAGCAATGGTACGTATGAGTCAAGACTGGAAAGTACGTAATATGTTAATACAAATGCACGGAAATAACGGAAGCATAGATGGAGATCCACCTGCTGCGATGCGTTATACAGAGGCAAGACTTTCGGCAATTGCTTCTGAGTTACTTCGTGATATTGACAAAAGAACAGTAGAATTTATTCCTAACTTCGATGATACAAGTTCAGAACCAGTCGTTTTACCAGCAATGTATCCTAACTTGCTAGTAAATGGCTCTACTGGTATCTCCGCTGGGTATGCAACAGACATTCCTCCACATCATTTAGGAGAAGTAATTGACGCTACGATTATGCGTATTGATAACCCGACATGTACTTTGGAAGATTTAATGACCGCTGTAAAAGGTCCTGATTTTCCAACAGGTGGAATTATTCAAGGGCTTGAAGGAATTAAAAAGGCTTATGAAACGGGTAAAGGAAAAATTATTATTCGTGGAAAAACGGAAGTGGAGTCTGTTCGTGGTGGTAAACAACAGATTATCATTACGGAGATTCCTTTTGAAGTAAATAAGGCGAACCTTGTTAAAAAGATGGACGAGCTTCGTTTTGATAAAAAAGTAGACGGCATCGCGGAAGTTCGTGATGAAACGGACCGTACTGGATTACGTATTGTTATTGAGTTAAAGAAAGAAGCAGATGCTAACGGCATTTTACATTTCTTATATAAAAACACCGATCTACAAGTGCCATATAACTTTAACATGGTCGCGATTTATAATCGCAGACCGACCTTAATGGGCTTAGCGAATTTCTTAGATGCATATATTGCTCATCAAAAGGAAGTTATCACGAATCGTTCTAAATATGATTTATCTAAGGCGAAAGAACGTCAACATGTTGTTGAAGGTTTAATGAAGGCATTGTCCATATTGGACGAGGTAATTGCGGCAATCCGTGCTTCTAAAGATAAGCGTGATGCGAAGGATAATTTAATTTCTAAGTTTGCGTTTACAGAAGTACAAGCGGAAGCAATTGTTTCTTTGCAGTTATATCGTTTAACTAATACAGATATTACGGCTCTGCAAGCAGAAGCGGAGGAGCTTTTAGCAAAAATTACAGAACTTGAGTCGATTTTAGCTAGTGAATCTAAGTTGCTTTCTGTTATTAAAAAAGACTTAAAGCGTGTGAAAAAGACGTATGAAGATGAGCGTAAATCGAAAATTGAAGAAGAAATTGAAGAGATTAAGATCAATTTAGAAGTTATGATTCCTTCTGAAGATGTAATCGTTACGGTAACGAAAGATGGTTATGTAAAACGTACTAGTATTCGTTCGTATACTGCATCTAATGGGAAAGACTTCGGTATGAAAGAGACCGACCGTATTTTACATAAGCTTGATATAAATACGACGGATACTGTTCTGTTGTTCACTAACAAAGGTAATTATTTATATTTACCTGTTCATGAACTGCCAGACATTCGTTGGAAAGATATGGGGCAACATGTAGCCAATATTGTTCCGATTGATCGAGATGAAAAAATTCTGAAGGCAATTCCAATTAGTAAATTCGAAGAGCCTAAATTCTTATTGTTTATGACGAAAAATGGTATGGTGAAACGTACAGAATTGGCTCATTATAAAGCCCAACGTTATTCCAAACCGTTAGTAGCAATTAATTTAAAAGGGGAAGATGAGGTTATAAATGTTTTCGTTACCGATGGAAAACAAGATATCTTCCTTGCTACTAGAAAAGGTTATGGATTATGGTTTACAGAAGACGAAGTGAATATTGTTGGAGCAAGAGCAGCTGGTGTTAAAGGCATAAACTTGAAAGATAATGATAAAGTAGTAAATGGATTAGTTTTTGCACAAGAGGAAAAGGCATTTTTATTCATTGCAACTCATAGAGGTTCAGTGAAAAAATTAAAGATTACAGAGTTTGATAAAGGCACAAGAGCAAAACGTGGTTTAGTAATGTTGCGAGAAGTGAAAACAAATCCACATGAAATTGCTGCTGTTGAATTGGTAAGAGATAATGTGTTTGTTTATATACAAACAGTAAAAGGCGTTATTGAACAGGTGGATCCAGTTTCATTAAGAAATAATGATCGTTATAGTAACGGTTCATTTGTATTAGATCAGCAAGAAGCTGGGGATGTTGTTTGTAGTTGGGTGGAAATGAAAGAAACTAATAGTGGAAAATAATATGAGGAGAGCGGTGCAAAATAAATTTGCATCGCTTTTTCTTATCAAAATAAGGTTATTTATTGAACGAAATGCAAAATTATAAAACTAAATGAAGTTGTATTTGGCAGTTCTTTACTGAAACATTAAAAGAGAAGTTTGTAATAGAAAGTGAATAGAATTATATAGATTTTTAAATGTACAAATTTATTTAACTTTCGTCTCAATATCAAGAGTATACTCTGGTATTGAGATATTATTTTTGTCTAATTATTAACTTCCGATAATTTATATTAGAAGTTAAACAGAATAGACTTAGTGTTCACTTCTTATAATGTTTGAGTCGGGATAGGAATTTAAAAGTATACGTCCTTAGACATTATGTATACTCTGAGTATGACATAACGCTATTTAGTTTAACCATTTTATCATATACTAAGCATTTACTATTGGATTATATATCAACATCATATCAAAAAAGTCGTATGTTAAATATAGAAGAGTTGGACCATAGAGGTTTACCTAAGATTCTAGAATTTTTGATACACTCGGAATGGTTTGTCGAAAACAAAATTGAAGTTTTGCTAAAAAGAATTATTTGAGAAGGAAGAAGATTTGCAACCACTTATTCGTACAGCAGATCTTGTTGAATGGGTAGAATCAGAATTTCATTAGCTAAAAAGGATGAAAAACAAATGATTCATTTGCAACTCAGTTGACCGTATACTGTGTAGCAAATAACTTCGTTTTCTAAGAGTGTACTTTTACTGTAAAGTGAAGAAGCTTTATTTTATTGGTGGTTGATTTTATACAAACGGTGAAATAAGAAGGTTGGAATTTGCCGTTTGGTGGAAGGAATATAAAAATTTTTGAAGAATAAAATGAAAATATCAAACAAAATCGTAATAACGGAATTAAATTTGTATAGCAAGTAATCTAGATATCAATTTTCTGAACAAGAGTCGAATACAATCTATAATAACGGTGAGCTCACAAGTAAAAGAAATTCATCTGTACAAGTAATATCGTTCGAGCAAAAGACCTTACGTAATTATTTCAGGGATGGTATATGATATTTTAAGGAAGCAAGGAATGTATTTAAAGCACACTAAAAATCTAGAGTTTTTAGTTGTTGCAAACTATTTTGCACAACACCACGAATTCCTAAAATTTCTAAGAAGATTGGTAAATCTTCAGCAATCCTTTTCTTTTCTAACACTATTAGAGATTAACCATACCAAAATGCTACTCTCGTATTTATAGCTTGTGTAACGATTTTAATCGAACGGGGGAATAATATAAAAGCATGGAAAGACGTTGGAAGTATCAATTAATCCAATTAATTAGAGATGAAGATTCAGGAAGAAGAGTTCCTAAATGGCATATAAAAAGTGTTGGATATCATGCAAAAGAATTTCCGGTAATATGTGATCACTCAATGAATTTTACAGGTTCTCCTTTGAATGAAAGAAATGAAGAAGGTATAGATAGAATACCTATTGGTGAGCTTTGTGAGAAGTGCCTTGAAAAAATGCAACTGGAAATTGACGCTTTACATGAAGAGTTAAATTATTATAGGGGAACCACAACATGCGGATCAACAATCGCAATCAGTTTTCAGAAGATGAATTTCAAAAAGTTTTAGCGCAAATAATTGAATCCAATATCCTCATAAGCGATAGTAGTGATTTGGAAGTAAAGGGAAATATATTGGAGTATAGCGTCAGTGACGAAGAATTACTTGCTAATATAGTGGCAGCTGGAATCACCCCGTACCAAAGTGTATCAGAAGACAATGGAGAAATTGGTTTGGAAAGATGGGTGTGGGAAGGTCGAACGTCTGTAAGTTTTCACTGGTGGGGAGTTACTATTTTCTTGAGCAGAACGGCAGTACAAAACCTATTCGGTTTGAAGATTTCTGCTATAGCTTTTATGCTAGGGGTTATGTTGCCACATCCTGTAATATGGGCACTTCTTGTTGTTGCTGCAGAATGGCTCTTTACATTTTTAATTCAGAGGATAGCCCATCCTATATGGCTTAAAGTTCAATTAACTGGGAAAAAAGTTGATTGGGGTCCGCAATTACCATGACACTTAAAAAGGACTGAGGATTATGAGTAAACATAAACAATTTTTGATTGGTCTTCCATTGGTTATCATTATATATCTAGTCATAGTCACTACAACAGAACCTGGTTATCTGCAGTCGGCATTAAAGATGATTAATATATTTGTAGTTCTTTTGTTTGTTACGCGATTTGATAAATGGAAAGCGGCTTTTAATAAAATAAGGGAACGGTGATTAGATTGATAAAAAAAGGGGGAGTGGCATTCTCTCTTTTTTTTTGCTTTAAAAAGGTAATTTTTTACACATTATGATAACGAGGTGAATCAGATGGGTTTCTTAGGTAACGGAGAGTTAAACCTGGTAGGTCATTCTAACGGTTTTATGTATTTAATTGAAAATACAACGGAGCAAATTGTCGCATTTATTACATTAAGGCCAGTGTGGTAATCCTTATGTACAACGAACGTTACCAAATACGGGAAATTTGCAAATTTCTGTTGATGGGAACCGGTTGTACTGAATGCGACTGTTTTCGCATAGAACACTTTGTGGTATTGCAACACTTCTTGAACATCATCACGAAACCAGAACATCGCATTTGTTATCGTGGTTGGGTATTCGTCTGTTAAACTATTTAAATTGGCTTGGCACCAAATCGCTTCAAATTCTGGGGTCATTTTTCCATGTGTTTCTTTCACATACCAAGAACTATCTCCTTTCGCTTTTCCCGCTATGCTAGCTAATGGGTATTTCGGGTGTAATTCCTCCATAATATCGACTTACGATGCAAAGGTATGGCGTAAGTGATGTAGGGTAAAGCGTTGAGGGGGTAGACCTGCATTTTTTAACACGTCTTTAAAGATCATATTCACCCCACGCGGATTAAACGCATTTCCATTCCCGTTACGAAACACAGGTTCTAACGGATGAGTCTGATGTTCTTCTAAGGATGCTTTATACTTCTTTAATAAAGGAAGCATCATCGAATAAAGGGGAAGAAGGCGTTCTTTTTTTCCTTTCCCAAATATCAAAACCGTTTCATTATATAAATCGATTTGTTGCCAGGTTAAATCAACAAGTTCTTGCCGTCTCATGCCTGTTGTCGCCAGCAGTTTAAACAAGGTTTCATTACGAAGCGAGAGGGCGCTATTATCTTTTTCCAAGGAAGAGAACAGCTTTTTCACTTCTTCTAAATTCATATACACCGGTAATTTTGTGTCTGATTTCGGTGATTTAATCCCAGCCACGAAGTTAGAAGTGGTAAAGTTTTCTTTCAAACAAAATTGGCAAAACATATCGTAAGCTCGAAATACGCCGTTGCATGGTGCGTGGACTCACAAACCGTTGCAAGGTTTCCTGCTGAATAAAACGACGAACAAGAGAAGGGGTAATGTCTTGTAAAACGGTCGATCGGTTGTGACGTTGTAAAAAGGCAAGAAATTTCGTTAAGTCACTTTCGTAACTTTCGACGGTGTTTTTTGAATAATTTTGTTCCACTTCCAAATACAGTAAAAAATCGTCTAACGCGGGTTGAAATTCCATGAGTAATGACCTCCAAATTTTTCATTATTTGAACGTACCAACAAATTATATCCCGTACCAGTAAGTTATCGAACCATTCTAGATATTTATCGAGACGGTCCCAAACATTATTGGGAAGTTCAGAATCGCAACTTCTCGATAATGATTATTATGGGAACGGTCCATTATTAGCGAAAAATCAATTTCGTCTCAATAGCTTAAGTATTCTAGGGTTGTGAGACATAATTGGTGGTTCTTGAATTAACTTCCGATAATTTATATTATGTTCGGGGCGTTTCTTTAAGCGTAAGAATAAGACTACTCCGTCCTATTCTTATGGCTTCTATTTTTAACGTTTACGAAATCTATATAAGAAACGCTATATTCAATTATATCGTTAATAAATAAGTTATTCTTCTTTGCGAACTCTTTTACTTCTTTTAGTAATTCCTTATCGTAAGTGGTTTTATATTGGATTCTATCCTTAGGTCTTAAATCTTTATTATATGAAATGACACCCTGGCTTAATACTTCCTTAAGGCCAGTTTCCAGTAGATAATTGGAATAAGTATCGTGTTCTATGGCAAGCTTATTTAAGTGATCAATAATGTTTTTGCTAATATTTGTTCTAAACTTCACTCTACTATTATCTGTAGTTTGTATTAATCTACCGTTAACAAGTTTCCACATTTAAAACACCTCTAATTATAAAGTTAATATGCGCTGCATCATTTTTTGTTTTTTATGAGATTCATATTGAATATCTGTATTATAAATTATCTTTGCTAGTTTACATATATCACTTTTTCCTTTTACCCAAACTCTATAGATTACACTACTATTTTTCGTTGTTTCGGTTATTATTTCCATTCGTAACATCCATGTATTAAATACATGGTACAAACCATTAGCAAATGGCTCACTTTCTGTAGTAATATTCATCACATATCCTCTACCCTGGACCCAGCCATCCCCATCAATTACACCTCTAATAAATGCTGGTATATAAACACTTGGCACATTTGGAAAAGGTACAATCAATGATTTTTTTGGAATTAGTCCTAACTGTATTAAATCATGTTTAATAATTTTTGAGTTTATTATTAATTTAGGAACTGTTCTTGTTGAAGCAATTGGTGCAATAACATAGTCAGCTTTCATATATTCTGCTACTAAACGTAATAGTTCGGTATCTTTTTGAGATAATGTAATTGAATGAGTCTTTTTGCTAATACTGCCATCAGTAATGATTAGCCCTAAAACCCACGCCATTTCATCTGACCATGTTTTGAAGAAATGTTCATTAACTTTATGTTTTCGAGGTTGTCCAGAGTAAGGCTCTCTATTCATTTTAACATCATGTTTGTATAAAATGTTACGAATAGCTCGATCAGATAAACCAGTTTTAGTAGAAATTTGCTTATAAGGAACTCCGCTTTTATACATCACAATAATTTCTTCATCCGTTATGCCAAGTTTTCTAGGCATGATTTATCCTCCTCTCTTCTATATTTCCATCATAAGAACATTTGTTCTGTAAATCAAATAAAAACCTTAGAAATACGATGATTTCTAAGGTTTTATATTAAGTATGTTTACTTTATTGTTTAACAGGTGTTACAACAGCGTATAAGTTCTCTGATGGATCTGTTACATTTACTTCAATTACTTTAAATTCTTGTAAAAGATTTGTTTCGTTTTGATTTTCCGTGATTGTTTGATAATTATTCATGTCGATTACTTCCCTTCATTTATATCTCACACAAGAGTCAATATATGCACCAATTATCGTAAATGTTCCAACCTCTTAGAAAATAATGAATCTATTTTTTGTATAATTTTTCTAAATTCAACACACTCTAAGGTGTAATATTTCTAAAGGAGTGATTGGATGAAAAAATATACTGTAAGTTTATTAGTTGGTATGATGTTTTTTTTAGGAACAGCAACCTTTTCACATGCATTTGGTGGGTCTGATTCTTGGATTAACAAAGATGTACAATTAACAGAAGAACAAAAGCAGGAAATGGCTCAAATGCAAATGGAAGCTCTAGAGCAAAAGAAAAAAATTATTAATAAGTACGTTGAATACGGAGTAATTTCAGAGAAAAAAGCTGAAAAAATAGTCTCCAAATTTGAAAAGCATTACTCAAAAATAGAAGAAAACGGTTTTATCCCTAAATGGGACAAACATGATAAGCATCACAATAAGTGTGACTGTGATAAAGAAGATTAAAAATGAAAAAACGATACCTCCACATTGGTATCGTTTTTTCATTTTTATTATTAGAATGGATAAATGAGAGGGATAAGCAGAATCATGATGATGGATAGGATAATTTGTAGTGGAACCCCTACTTTTACATAATCACTAAACTTGTATCCTCCTGCTGACATGACCATCGCGTTAGTAGGGGATGCTACTGGTGTTGAAAACGCCATACTAGCAGCGACCGCAACGCTCATTAATAATGGATATGGGCTTAACTGTAACGCTTGGGCAGATGTTATCGCTACTGGAGCAAATATGACGGCAGTTGCAGTATTACTTATAAATTGACTGAAGATCATCGTTAAAACGTAAAAGCCAGCTAAAATGGCATATGATCCATTATTACCTAGTAAATCGACAATAAACGAACTAATGTATGTTACTCCACCTGTTTTCTCAAGTGCTGTAGCTAACGGAAGCATCGAAGCTATTAAAACGACAGATTCCCAGTTAATTTTTTGATATGCTTCATTCACAGACCGCAAACATCCAGTTGCAACCATCAAAAACGCTGCTGCCACTACGGCAATGACAGGAGACATCCACTCTGTCGACATCATAATAAGCATAAAAAGCATGATGGAAGCTGCTATCCACGCTTTTCCTGAAGCAGATGCAGTTCCCGCTTCTTCGCTGATCTTTCCTACAACAACAATATTTTGTTGCTCATTATCCATTAACTCAATATCTTTCCATGCACCGTGTACAATTAGTGCATCCCCTACTCGTAATTTCGTGGAAGAAGCATTACTCTGTATGTACTTCCCTCTTCTATTTATCGCTAACACATTGCAGTGATATTTAGATCGGAATTTAATATCTTTAACTGTCTTATTAATAAAAGATGACTGCGGTGTTATGAGTACTTCTGTTAAACCAAAAACATTGGAAAATAATATAGTTTGTAAATCTGCTTCTTCCTTATCTTTCAACAATTCCAACCGATAGTCAGTTTTCAATTGCTCAATCGCTTCCATCTTTCCAAAGATCAACAAAACGTCATTCTCTTTTAACTCTTCCTTTGCTTTCAATAAGTGTGGCGTCCTTGATTGAAATGGTAACTTATCAAGAGCTTTTCTTTTTGTTGTCACAACAGTAAGACGGTAATTTTCAGTAAGTTTTAGCTCAACTAAACTTTTGTTTATCATTGTAGAGTTTTCGGTAATTTTCAACAAATGCAATCTATCATAAATTTTATAAACACCAGCTAATTCAGTTGGCGACAAATGGCTAGCTGCATTAATAGAAAGATCGGATTTGCTTTTTAATATTTTTCTACCAAACAAGACCATATAGCTTGTACCGACAAGCAACGCGACAATCCCTATCGGTGAAAAACCGAAGAAATGAAACGGCGTTAAATTATTATGTACGAGTGTTTCATTGACAACTAAGTTTGGCGGTGTACCAATTAACGTTAAAACGCCACCTAAACTACTAGCAAACGCCAATGGAATTAAATAAACAGCTGGGCTTACTTTCATTTGGATAGCCATACTAATGACAACCGGAATCATAATCGCAACGGTACCAGTATTGCTTATAAACGCGCTGAAAATACCAACTGTTAACATGACAATTATTAATGTTTTCGTTTCATTTTGTCCACCTAATTTAATAAGTTGATTGCCGAGTTTATTAGCAAGTCCAGTATTAAAAATTCCTGCCCCAACGACAAATAGGCCAGTTATCATAATAACGATCGAATTAGAGAAGCCAGCTAACGCTTCTTGAGGTGTTACAATGCCAAGAATGGCTATGGCTAACAAAGCACCAATCGCTACAAAATCAGAACGCCATTTGCCTATAATAAATGCAATTGTTGTTATAATTAAAATGATAAATGTCAACCACATTTCATTCACGAAGCAAACCTCCTCTCCATTCCATCATACCAAAAGTAACGATAGGACTAGATTATAATTTTTGACAATATAATAGATAGTATGTAAAAAAATTATAAATAAATATTTTGAATTACGAAAAAGATGTTACAATACTTTATAAATAAATAGTTCACAAGATGGAAGGGATTTTTATGGAGAAAAGGCTTTGGTTAATTTATGGAATGTTAACTCTCTCAACTGCTATTTGGGGTAGTGCTTTTATAGCAGGAAAATACGCCGTACAAAGTTTTGAACCGGCAACCGTAGCGTTTTTACGATTTTTTGGAGCAGCAATCCTCCTGTTCCCAATCATGTGGATAATGGAGAAAAAAAGAAACAAGCCTACATTAAAGGATTATGGTTTGTTCGCCATTTTAGGGTTAACAGGCATAGCCATTTATAACATTTGTTTTTTCTTAGCGAGTAAACATGCTCCAGTAATTAAAAGCTCCCTATTTATTGCTTCTAACCCTGTATTAATCATTCTATTTTCTGCTTTATTTTTAAGAGAAAAGATTACGAAAAATAATATAGTAGGAATGATAGTCGCTTTAACTGGTGTCGCTTTTATCATTACGGAAGGCCATTTAGAAAAAATAGTTCAACTAGGTTTTGAGCCAATTGACTTTATTTTAGCTGGAGCTGTGCTTAGTTGGGCTTTATATAGTGTGATTGGAAAAGTTGTCTTAAAGAAATATAGCGCGATCGTTTCCACGACATATGCAGTTGCTTTTGGTACTCTCTTTTTATTCCCATTTGCCATTATTGAAACATCCTGGCTAGACGTTCAACTGGCTACCATGGATGCTTGGGTGGCAATTGGACATATGAGTGTGTTTGTTACG
Organism: Bacillus sp. FJAT-45066; assembly: GCF_002335755.1. Classification (NCBI taxonomy): domain Bacteria; kingdom Bacillati; phylum Bacillota; class Bacilli; order Caryophanales; family Bacillaceae; genus Bacillus; species Bacillus sp. FJAT-45066. The sequence goes on along the minus strand of NZ_NISQ01000001.1, from coordinate 1,349,063 downwards.
GTAGTATCGTTTATTATGTACTATCAAGGAATTAAAGAAGTTGGAGCGGCTAAGTCTTCTATCTTCATCAATGTGATGCCGGTATCAGCAGTCATAATGGCTACTATTTTCTTAGGAGAAAAATTAATAACAGCGCATGTAATAGGTGCACTATTCGTTATCTCTGGGGTATATATAGGTACGAACACAAAGAAGTGGAAACTTTTTAATAAAAAGACATCATTAAAGAAAACTGCCTAACTTTGTTTGGCAGTTTTTTAATGGTAATTAGATTCAATTGTTGATAGTAGTTGAAACATAAAGTGATACATTAGTTGTAAGTTTTCGCTAATGGAGCCACTTTCGTTAAATCCTTCTATATGATTTAATGCAAAGTTCATGTCCCAAACTCCATCTTGTTGATTAAACATAATGGCCATTTTCGGTTGATCGGTGTTGAAAAGTTGTTTCATCGTTTCTTTTAGTGTTGCTTCGTACTTCTTCTGTAATTTTAGACCGAACATAACATCATACGTTGCAAAGATATCATCCAATTCTAAAGAAACGGAGTCAACTCCAATTATTGAGAAGGCTTGGCTTTCTATATATAAAAACTCTTGCTTATGATCTTTTAAATAAGAAATTGGTTTTTCTAAAAAACTTGTGCCCTCTTCACTTAAAGTTTCTTCTGACTCTTTATTACAGCGTTCCACATATACATCGGAAAAACGTTCAACTAGTTGGATGGGTGTTACCGTCACATCTTCTTGAATAAGGTGAGTTGATTCAACGTATTCTTTTTCAAACGATGTTAATGGGACCGTTGGGCTATTCTCTTTTATGTATGCTTCTACATGTTTTTTTAACATGGTACTCTCTCCTTCTTCTATCAGAAAAAAGAGGATTTTTACATCCTCTTATTCTTGATCTTGCTCTTCCATTACCTTTTCAAAAGCAGAAGATACTTTCTCAAACTCGTCATCTGATTCGATGTGAGCAAATTCTTCGTCACTTTCTACTTTTAAGAAGAAAATGTCTACGTCTTCTTCTGTTTCTTCTTGTATATCGTCTACGAATGCAACCGCAACATACTCTGAACCTTCTACTGTCATAACTCCTAATACTTCTACTTCTAAATCTTCGCCATTTTCATCGCTAATTGTGAAAATTTCTCCAACTTCGATTGGTTCCATGTCTCATTCTCCTTTGGTAATAAGATTTGGTCTTTATACTTCCTTATCTTCCCTATGCTAGGTGTTTTCATGCAAGGAAGCCACCATTAATTGTACATGACTTCTTGTCCGAATGGAAATCTTTTCATTAATTAATTTATCCCTTGATTTTGATGAAGCCATCATGTATTATAAGAACACAAGCTGCATTGTACGTAAATATAATAAAGTTTTAACCTTTAAGCTGTATTAGGGAGTTTAACATCGAATCTGAATTGACAAGCCTCTGTCTATATGACAAGGAGGACACGCATGAACGGTTCTGCAAACACCCACTTTGAGGAGTGGTGGTTTAAAACTTTCTTATCAAGACTTTACGGCAAAGGCGGCCCTTATATTGAATCTTCAAACCAGTTTCCTGATGGGGGCTGGTTTTTTATATGTTTGAAATTCTTTTTTTCCAACACATTTTAATTGACCGATATACGAAAACTGATTAAAATGTTTAGGGTGCCTAAATATTACATTAGTCACAGACAGAAAGAGGTGGACATATGGCTCCTGAACAACGAAAAAAAATGTTAATAATTATGATAAATATGTTTATTGCTGTTGGTAGCTTTGGGATTATTATTCCGATCTTACCAGCTTATTTAGATTCTATCGGTGAAGGTGGAATGGCAGCAGGACTAATGATTGCCATATTCGCTGCGGCTCAATTTATTATGTCCCCTATCGCTGGGAAATGGGCTGACCAATACGGTAGAAGAATAATGATTATAATCGGTCTATTTGGCCTCACACTAGCAATGTTTATCTTTTACTTATTTGATTCCGTTTGGATGCTCTATTTTTCACGTGTTATAGGTGGGGTTGGAGCAGCGTTAGTTGTTCCCGCTCTGTTCGCCTATGTAGCGGATATTACAACACTAGAGCAACGTGCAAAAGGAAATAGCTATATATCAGCTTCTATGTCACTTGGAATTGTTATCGGACCTGGTATTGGTGGCTTCCTTGCAGACTTTGGACTAAAGGTACCACTGCTTGTTTCAGCAATAATATCTCTAGTCGCTACCATTTTCTCGATATTAGTGTTAAAAGAAAGTCGTGACATTTCTAAAGAGATGGTAGAACAAGAATCAGTATCCCTATTAACAAAGATGGGAACGTCTGTTTCTAAACCGTATTTTATCCCATTAATTATAACGATGGTGATGAGTTTTGGGTTAATGGCTTATGAATCTGTTTTAGGACTTTACGTTGATAATCAGTACAGTGCAACACCACAACAAATTGCTATACTAATAACCTCCACAGGGATTATTAGTGTTACGGTACAACTATTTGTTGTAGATAAAATTGTGACGAGGTTTGGCGAAGCAGCGATTTTAAATACGTTCCTTGGTTTAGCTACATTTGCCTTTTTTCTGTCTTTATTCGCGAACAGTTACCTATTCTTCTTTGGTGTTACATTATTAATGTTCCTAGCAACGGCTATCTTACGTCCTGTTTTAACGACATTAATCTCTAAATTAGCGGGTAACGAACAAGGGTTCGCAATGGGGATGAACAATGCTTATATGAGTATTGGGAATGTTTTAGGACCAACGCTAGCAGGGCTTTTATACGATGTGAAAATTATTTATCCATTCATCTTAGGTTTAGTTGTCCTTAGCATTACGATGTTTATTTCCCTAACATGGCAGCAGAAACAAAAAGGCAAAATAGCTAAGCTTCAAGCGAATAATGTAATATAACAAAAACGCCTTCTCGACTGAATCAGCGAGAAGGCGTTTTATATTTGAATCAATTTCATAATTACGGTTCGTTCATTGAAAAACGAATATTTTAGTGTAATACACAATAATATATTAGTTTCATAAGGTGTATAAATATAGAATGTGATGCTATCATTCGTTTTTCGTATAGTATTCATACATTTTGAAACGTACTCATTTGTGATAATAATTTTTATGTTTTTTTCGAATGCGTGAGTAGTGACAGCCGTCGCACACTTCGTATTTGTATTTAGCATCTAGTGTTTTTCCGCACTTTTTACACGTTTTTCTCATTACTTTAATGTCTGTTTGTAAGCGTTCATGAACTTCATCGCTAAACGTTTCTCGAATGCGTTCCCAATACAATGCTTCTGTTCGTCTGTCTAATCGATACAGGAATAATAGGTGTAATCCGATTGCTTTATATGATAGTTCGGTTTCTTCTAAGCTGTCTTTTTTCATAAATGGTTCTGGTAGCTCTCTACCTTCTACAACGGCATACAGCGTGTCGCGCCACTGATTGACGAGTACAGGCTCTTTTGTGGAGAAAGGTAAATGTAAAAAGCCGTACAAGTCTTGGATGGATAGCCTCGCTTCAATGGCTGTGTCACGAATAATTTCATACAAGTATTGCTCTTCTCCCAGGCTTGCTTTTTCGGTTCCTTCAGGGCTATCGAACTTTTCCCATAGCTCAAAAAAGTCTCCTAGCTGATGCGAGTATTTTTGGAACCTCTCTAAGATTGAACTAGTTGGAGCAATAGCAAAAGACTGAACGTGTTTGTCCTCTTTTTCAAGCAAAGCGGCCATTCGGTGAATGTTGTCAGTGAACGCCACTTTCCCGATGTTGTAAATTCCTTTTCTTCCTGCTCGTCCGGCAATTTGTTTTACTTCTTGTGAAGTAAGTGTTCTTCGCTTTGTTCCATCGAATTTCTCATTTTCTAAAAAAACGATGCGCCTAATTGGTAGATTTAAGCCCATTCCGATTGCATCGGTAGAGACGATTACTTGCGTCTTTCCTTCGATGAATTGCTGCATCTGCTTTTTACGCGTTTCTGGAGGCATGCTGCCATAGATCATACTAACGGCAAAACCGTTATTTTGTAATGTAGAAGCAGTTTCCAACACTCTTCTTCTTGAGAAACAAACGATAGCATCTCCTTTTTTCGTATGAGAAAGCTGGAACGGTTTAGCTTCTACTTGAAGCGGAATGTCACGATCATATTCGTGTAGTTCCACGTTCGAGTTTCCTAAAAGCTGTAAGATCATCTTTTTAATGTTATAGCTACCGATAATATGAACTTCGTTTGCATTAGCTTTTGTAATAGCTTTATACCAGGAGAAGCCTCTATCTTGATCTGCAAGCATTTGTGCTTCGTCAATGACAACAACGTCATAAAAATCTTTTTCATGGAACATTTCGACTGTACAAGAAACGTGACGTGCACCAGGCATCATCTTCTCTTCCTCACCAGTCTTTAAGGAACATGGTATTCCTTCGAAGTTTAACGTGTCGTATACCTCAAGAGCAAGTAAACGTAGTGGCGCTAAGTAGATGCCGCTCTCGGCTTGCTGCATTCGTTGTAAGGCTTGATAAGTCTTACCTGTGTTAGTTTCACCGATATGCAGAACATATTTTAGTGTTCGTCCTACTTTTGGCTGATATTCTCTACCGAAAATATCTTCTAACATACGTGCTTCTTCTTCTTGTTTTCGCTTTATTTCTGCGAGTGCTTCTGCGATTTTACGCTCTCGTTCTCTTGCGTCGGTCTCGTAGATTGCTTCATGTTTTTGGATATCAAATGGCACGTCTGCAAGCGCTACTAAATCAGAAATGAATTCGTCATTCAATTTTTCTAAATAATCATGTACTAAAACATAAATAATATTGGCAGTTCCTTTTCGAAGCTCTCTTTCGGTAAGAGGTTCTTCACAGGCCTTTTCAAATTGTTGCAACGTTTCTTCTGGGATTTGTTTTAATAAATAGGAAGCAATGAAGGAAAATAAATAGTCCGTCACTTTTCGTTCGTAATCGTAAAAATAGGTTTCATACTCAAACACTTGTTGACCACGATGAAACGTTTGATGTACAGATCCTGTCAGCTCTTCAAAAAAATCGGATAAAGACACATAGTCTTTTTCCTCAAAAATTCCTGCTTCAATAAGGATTTCTTCTAGTCGGTATGTATCTACCGCTTCGTATTTAATATTTTGTTTAAAATCTTGTACTAGTTGTTTGGCAACGAAATGACGGGTGTACAGAAATAAAATTTGCTTGTCTCTTTCTAAAATAGAATGTACTAGTTTATCTATTTCTTTTTGATAATTCTCACGAAGTTCTTGTCGTTTTCTTTCGTGTTCTTTTGCGATATAGTCTTCTCTTGCCTGTACATGCTTTTGCTTCCAATCGTCTTCATTAGAAGCGTATTTTTCGTTAAGCCATGGGATGACAGCAAATGGATGATAGTCGCGCATTTCATTTCGGAACACGTTGTTTATTATTTTTCGGTCGACTCCTTCGACTTCTAATCCGAGTTCAGCTAAAAAGATTTTTTTGTTTTTTCTTGCTACATCGTTTGTTACTTTGTTTAGCCAGACATTAATCCAGATTTGTTGTAAGTAGTGGCCCCTGTCTAGAATGTATTGTTCAAAAGACGGGAGTTGTTCCTTCGTTTCTAGATAGGATGCAATGTCTTCTTCTATTTTCATTTTTGTATGTTCGACTGCGTTTTCATGGATAAGTTCTAATTGAGTCATTTTTTTCACCTACTGTATTTGTATACTTGAATAAAGCTTAGAAAAACGGTTCGTTTAGTGAAAAACGAATTTTTTAGTCCTTAGTTAGTTTATGCTGTTCATTTTATAAAGACTTCTTGTTAAAGTGATTATTTCTATCATACGTTTTTCGTATAGTAATTGTACATTTGAAACTTCTCACTTCTCTTTAATTTTACCAATAAAACGAAAAAAAGCCGATAAATATGGTTTCCCATTATTTATAAGCTTTAAAATAAATTATTTGATTAATATTTAGTCCGTTAATTTCCGCGGGGAGGGATGCGTGCCTCCTCGTTTTTGCCTGTGGGGTCTCGCACTTCTCTCTATGTCCCGCAGGAGTCAAGTGCCTTCCGCTCCAATCAACTCTAGGCTTTAAACTTCTACAAAGAAACCATATTTAAAGTAATTTCTTTCTCTATCTTTGATACGGGATGTTTAGTAGGTCTGGGACAGTTGTGAACTCGAATCCTTGGTCTTTTAGTGTCGGGATGATTGTTCGTAGTGCTTCTACTGTGCCAGTTAAGTCGGATTCCCAGTCGCCGCCGTCGTGCATTAAAATAATGGAGCCAGGTTCAATGTTGCTTAATATGTTGTATGCTGTATCTTCTGGTGGCATCTGTTTCCAGTCAAGTGAATCTACGTTCCAACCAACAACGGTATAATCCATTTCTGCTAGTTTTTCTACTAACTCATTGTATAAAAATCCGTATGGAGCACGGAATAGTCTCGTGCGATATCCGATGATTTCACTAAGCTTTTCTTCTGTTTGATTAATTTCTCTTTCTAACGTTGCGATATCCTCTTGTTTGACGAAGTTTGGGTGCCAATACGAATGATTACCTATAATATGTCCTTCTTCAATAATTCTTTTCGTTAGCTCTGGATACGCATCTGCACGTGAACCCATTAAGAAAAATGTTGCTTTTACATCATACTCTTTTAGTACGTCTAAAACTAATGGTGTAAAACGAGGATCTGGACCATCATCAAATGTTAAGGAAAGTCTATTTTCTGTAAATGGACCACGTAATACAACTGTTTCTGGATAACGTTGCTGTAATACGATGTTAGAAACAGGTGTTCGCACGCGTTCTACTTCTTCCGGTCCACCTTCTGGCTGCGGGAAGTCTGCAGGAACTTGGCGTTGGTTGTTTTTATTTTTGTTCCACCAAACGGCTATTGTACCATCTTCATGGCTATGGGCACTTACATCGGGACTAATTGCCCCTTGTAAAGCAATAATAAATAAAGCTGCGATAGAGAAAATTACGACTGTTTTTTTCATCTTAAACTCCTTATCCAAATAGATTTATATGGTTATTTTCTTTTAAAAATGGATAATTATTCTATGAAGTTTAAGATCTTAGTTTTCTCTTTTTCATAAAGTGCTTTTCCTAATTGAATCAGTTCTTCGATACAAGTTAAGTCATCAAATGGAATTTCTCTTCCAAGCTCTTCGTTTAGTCTTAAATAATTTTCCCCAAGGAGAGTTTGACATTGAAACGTGACCGACTCAGATGAAAGTTGTAAGGCTAAATCAAGTAGTTTTGGCTTTACTTTTAAAGATGGAAGGTGAAACGGTAACCATTTTTTCACTCCCCAATATTTATCATGATCAATAGTAAAATCTATCTTTTGTTGGCCAGTTCCGATAGATAGTATTTTAATATCTTGTATATTTTTTCTGAAAAATTGAAGCCCTTCTGTCAAACAAACAAGTGAAGGGTTATTCGCCCAAAGCCCACCGTCTATCGTTAAATAATCGTTTCGGATGTTGTTTGGAGGGAAGTAAACTGGTGCTGAACAGGAAGATAATACCGCATCCCATACAAGAATAGAGAGATCATCACTGTCTGGATGGCCGTAGTTGGATCGATGTACAAAAGGTTTACCATGCGTTAAATCGACGGTTGGGATAAGTAACGGCTTTTTAACTTCTTTTAACTTAATGTCATGAAATGACTTTCGTAACAGCTTACGTAAATATTTATCACTATACACACTTTTAAACAGTCCAACTTTTGCTTGACGTTGGAAGATCTTCTTTCCGTATTTTTTATAGCTATGTAACAAATGCGCCATTTCTATTTGTAAACATGCAGAAGTAGCGATTATGGAACCAGTAGATGTTCCAGCAATGACGTCAAATTTCTCCTCTATTGGTTGACCTAGCTCTTTCTCTATTGCTTGTAAAATGGCAATCGCAAATACACCTCGTATGCCACCACCGTCAATACAAAGAATTTTCATCGTACAACTCACCTAACAACGTTTTTTAATAGATTCCCCTGAGAAGTTGGTAAATATTAAAAAAGGCACGTAATAGTAGTGATTTTGTTTTCAACATGAGAACATACAGGAATGTTACGTATGGAAAAAGAATATTACATTAATAAATAATTAATCATTCTTTTGGAGGCAGTATGAGAGCAAATCGTATGAAAAATTACGCTAAACAGTTTATTTTAGATAAACTTCATTTATTAAAAATAGACGAGTTAAACTTATCTGAAGAAGCAGTTAATGAGTTTGATGAAATATATAACAAATTTTCACTTACAGCAAATAGGAACTTTATTTCTTACAATAGTGATTATCCGCTATATCAGTTTTTATTTTACCTAATCGAAAACAAAGACGTATTAGTTCATGGTTCTAATAGCTCCATGATTAGTACTTTCGAACCGAAAGAAAGTACACTTTTTAACGGTAAGCCCATTAAAGCTGTGTTTGCAGCAAGTGATAGCGTATGGTCGTTATTTTTTGCAGTGAAAAACCGAAGAGAATATAATGGCTCGTTAAGAAATCTTTGTACAACTGTTCCGACAAGAAAAGGAATAAAGCGATATTATTACTTTTCAATTAATCATGAAGATGTTGAGGATATTTGGACAAATGGCACTATCTATATTCTTCCTAAGGAATCTTTTGGTCGAGGTGGAATTGCGGATGAATGGGTATGTGAACAAAGTGTTAAGCCACTTGCTAAGTTATCAGTAACTCCAAATGACTTTCCCTTTTTAGATAAGGTTAGCACCCATAAAGAATCAGAGTCTATCTTAAAAACGTTGTTAAGAGCATTTTTTCTAAGAAAATAAAGTTAATTCATGTAAAAGAGGCGCGTAATGGCACCTCTTTTTGTGTCGTTATTTATTTGAACGGATTTTTCCATTGCATTAATGTTCCGTAGTTATGTGACTCTTCATCTTCTAAGTAATTCTCCACCACTTTCAAAGGTGTTCTTCCACAACGAAGTAAAAAGGTAATGACGGGGTCCTTTATTTCGCCACCTACTACTTTTTCAATATATTGTTCCGCTGTTATAGTACTTGCGACTTTACGGTACCCAGGCATCCTGCCACCGCCTAGAAGGCGATCTAATTGTAGTTGAATAACGACTTCGTACATCGAGTTCATAAGCCATTTGCCAAGGCCTAGTTTACGGTAGCTAGGACTTACACAAATGTCTACGATGTAAAGAGTGTTTCCGTTCGGATTGTGATTGCGTATGTACCCATTATCGGTTATTTCTTCCCACGTATGTTCGGCATGATCTGGATCAAAGTTAACAAGTAGGCCAGTAATGGAACCTGCAAGTCTCCCTTCTACTTCTATACATAGAGCACCGTGTGGAAATAAGGAAATATGATTTTGTAACTGTTCTTTATTCCACCAAAGTTCGGACGGAAATGGTGGTGGAAAGCTTTCTTGTTGAATTTTAATTAAATTGTCAAAGTCTTTTTCCGTGTAAGAGCGGATGACAGATTTTTTGGGTAAATCATTATCGAAAACGTAAAGTTCTTTTCTATACAATTTTGTAAGTAACTCCTTTCTATTTGAGGACGCCTATTTACTTTCGTATAAGTGAAAGTTTAAGCCGTAAGGATCTTTTATCATGACACTTGTTTCATTATATTCTTTTGTAATTTTGCATCCGTGGAACAATAACTCATCCTTCACTTCATCAAAGTTTGCAACAGCAAATTCAAAGAATACGTGTTTGGAAGAGGGGTCCGTCTGTTTTTCAATAAAAAAGTTTGTTCCGCTAATGGATAACTTCGATTCGTTACTTCCGCTGTTTTCTAGTGTCATTCCGATTGTATTTTTGTAAAAGTTAATGGCATCATCATAATGGTCCACTTGAACTGCGACATTATTCGTTAACTGAAATGGTGAAGCGGGATTTAATTTTTTTAGTGGCTTATAAGTTTCATACCCAGATGGAAGTAGGTCAAACAAAGACCAAACAACGCAAAAATCATCTCCAGGGCCGAACGGTGCTTTCGTATGTTGATATATGTTTCCTTGCTCATCTTTAGTGAAAACAGAAACTCCTGGATAGTAATGGTTGTCTTTTTCAAATCCCATATCTTCTTTAAAAGTAGTACCTTTTGTGGAGATGATTGGGAATTGCCAACCTCTTTCTGACGAAAAATCTTCTTGAACAAACGGGCTGTCTGGACTTGATAGAACAAAAGCAGCCTTTTCGATAATATGAGGATAAACGCTGTTGAAGCCATCCGCCCACATCGTGCAGTAAGGACAGCTTTTGCCCATATTATGAACGACGAAAAGTTCATTTTTATCTTGAAATAATTGAGAAAGACTCACTTTATGCTCGTGGCTACCAATAAATTGATAGTTCTTTACTAGTGTAGGAATTTGTTGTTTTCTTAGAGCTGCTAGTTGCTGCTTCTTATCTATAATATCGAGTTGTAACTGTTCAATTTGTTCGTCAATGGATAAATGGTCCATGTAAACACCTCTTTTTTTGCTTTCTGTTTGTAAATGTTTCGACATTTTTGCTGTATTTCCTTTTTAAGGGTGAGTTTTTTTCTCTAACTCAATCCACGTGAGGCTCTATCTTTTACCTAGTAATTATGTACAAATTTAGAATTTTCCAAAAATATAAAATACTTTCGTATGTAAATTCATATACTACTAATAAGAAAAGCACTCATACTAATGGGAAGTTTTTGCAAAGAATAATGATGTAAAGGGGTGTGGGAGATGAAAGATCAATTAAATTTTGGTGAGTTCTATCCAAAGTCACTCGTTCCGATTAAAGAAAATGATTTATTGCTATTCTTTGAGAAACTATCGGATGATGAAACTGTGGAGAAATGTAGTCACTGGTTAATTGCGTTAGAAGGGAACGAAATGGCTAAAGGGGAAAATTACTACCATTGGCAAGTGGTTGTTTACCCTGCTGAATTAGGTGGAACATTTAACTACAAATATCCATTTTACGTATCTAATTTCTTTACACATATTGATGAAGCGATCGATTTCATTTGTGAAGTGGAAACAATAGCAAACAATGGAGAGCTATTTACAATTGCTGGTTAAGTAGTTTACTTGTTTACCAGATGTTTTTCCTATCGCTCGAATAGAAGAAGTGTATCGTCTTCTTCTTTGTCTATCTTTGTGAAAAACCACACAAACCCCTTCCCTTATTATGACAAATATGTAACAGGTGCCAGGCACTTGTAATAATATTAAAATAAAAGTGAGGGATATCAAGTTTTGATAGCCCTCGCTTTTTTTGTCTCCTAGGAAATTATAAACGTTCAAACCTTTTGGATAACCATAACCATAAAAGGTGTTTGGTCTACGTCTAGCTCCGGGCGCTAGCGGCGTACAAACTTCCCAGCCCGTCCGTGCGATAAGTCAACATCGAATCGCTCCTTGCGTCGCTCTTCGTGTTTCCTTTATCTCCTACCGGACAAGGTCCAGTTTGTACGCCGCTAAACGAGCGCCCTGCGCTTTTGTTTTTATGCTAAGCGGAATACGATGCCGTGTCCGCCTTTTGGGTATTCCCATTTAATGTTTTGATGCGGGCAGCCGATACGACAACTACCGCACTCGTGGCAACCTTCGTAACCAACATGCATTCGGATATCTTCCCATTTGTAGATTTCTGCTGGGCAGAAGATCGTACAAATTTTGTCTGGGCATTTAGTCAAGCAAATGTCTTCATCCATCACGGTAAGATGCGATTTAGTGTCAGCATTGAAACGAACAAGATACTGTTTTTCTTCGATTGTCATCCCTTTTTTTTGTTCACTCATTACTTCACTACCTTCCATGCTCGATACATATCCCGAGCTAGTTTCATTTTCTGTTTTGCACTTCCAATATCTTTCCAAATCTTCTTTTGCTTCTCCCACTTACTGGAGCCATCAACGGTAAACATTTGACTAGCAGCACGGTTCATCATCGGAATATACTGGTCGAAATATTGAGGAAACTTATTGAAATGGTGTGTAGCATCTTTATACTTTTTCATATCCTGACCTACAAAACTATCCATAAGCGTTACGCGGTAATGATCAAGCGTTCTTTCGGAAAAGTCTCCTACTTCCATCGCTTTTAATACTGTTTCAGCTGCCATTCTACCGGAAGTCATCGCAAGGTTAGAACCTTCACGGTGTATCGCATTCACTAGTTGAGCGGCATCACCCACTACGATAACACCGTTCCCCACCACTTTCCCCATTGATTTGTACCCACCTTCTGGGATCAAGTGAGCCAAATACTCTTGTGGCTCGCCACCTTGAATGTAAGGTCGAATCATCGGGTGTTGTTTTACATACTCTAATAACTCGTATGGTTTAATCTTATGTTCGATTAATCCAGATAATAACGTCCCAACTCCAATACTAATGGAATCTTTATTTGTATAGATAAAACCTGTGCCTAATATTCCTTTTGTCGCATCGCCGAACAGTTCAATCGTACATCCTTGATTTTTTTCTAAATTAAAGCGCTCTTCTACTGTTTTACTATCTAACTTAATGACTTCCATTGTCGCTAGTGCTACTTCATCCGGACGGTATTCTTTATGGAAACCTAGTGATTTAGCAAGCAATGAGTTTACCCCATCTGCCAACACGACAACATCCGCATATATATCGCCGTCCGGTCGGTCTGTCTTTACACCTACCACTTTCCCATCTTCTACAATACATTCTAAAACGACCGTTTCATTAACAAGCAAAGCTCCTTGTTCCACCGCTTTACTAGCAAACCATTGGTCAAACTTTGCTCGCAAAACAGTGAAGTTGTTGTAAGGCTCCTGTGCCCACTCCATACCTTTATATCCAACCGTTACAGCAGATTCTTTATCCATCATCATAAAGCGCTGTTCTACAACTGGTCGCTCGAGAGGTGCCTCTTTATGAAAATCAGGTATAATGTCTTCCATCATTTTTCTGTACAAAACGCCACCCATTACATTTTTGCTTCCAGGATATTCTCCCCGCTCTAACAGGAGTACTTTTGCGCCGCCTTTTGCTAATTCAAATGCACAAGAAATTCCAGCTGGCCCAGCCCCTACGACGATACAATCAAATTTTTCAGGCATCTACTTCCACTCCTTCATCGACAAGTGCTTTTTCGAACTCTTCGATCAGTATTGGTAAAATATCAAACGCATCGCCAATAATTCCGTAATGGCATGACTCAAAAATAGCAGCTTCTGGATCTTTATTTATCGCAATAATTAAACTAGAGTTTCGCATTCCGACAACGTGTTGAATCGCACCTGAAATGCCAATAGCAAAATAAATCTTTGGCGTCACAGTCAACCCAGTTTGCCCTACCTGATGATGATGTTCAATCCACCCTGCTTCTACAACATCACGGCTTGCGCCAACCGCCCCACCTAACACATTTGCTAGTTGGTGAACAAGTTGGAAACCCGATTCAGAGCCTAGACCTTTTCCACCAGCAACAACGATATCCGCTTCATCAATGCGCGCTTTTTTCATTGTTTCTCTCACAATCTTTAATACTTTCGTACGAATATCTTCTTCTTTGAGATCGATCTTTTCTTCTATTAAATTACCCTTTCGCCCTTCCTCACGAGGGAGAGCCTTCATCACTTTTGGTCGAACGGTCGCCATTTGCGGTCGATATTTTTTACAAAGAATCGTCGCCATTATGTTTCCTCCGAAAGCTGGGCGACTAGCTAGTAACAAGCCAGTATCTTCTTCGACATCGAGTTCCGTCGTATCTGCCGTTAAACCAGTGGGTAAATCTGTCGCAACAGCACTTGCTAAGTCTTTTCCGGTAGTAGTTGCTCCGTACAAAATAATTTCTGGTTTATGCTTCTCACTACAGTGTAGTAATGCTTTCATGTACGACTCAGTTCGATAATTTTCGAAAATTGGCTGATCATATACATAAACCGTGTCTGCGCCATACTCGTATACTGTCTTAGCGTGATTAGTAACCTCATAGCCAATCATTACACCTGCTAGCTCGCAACCGCGTTTGTCTGCTAACTTTTTACCTGCTCCAAGAAGTTCAAGTGAAACGGGAGCCACTTCCCCGTCTTTTACTTCGATAAAAACCCATACACCACTGTACTCTTCAAAGCTCATCCTTTACCCCTCTTTCCTGCAAACAGTTCTTTCCGTTCTAATACTACTGTTAGTAGTTCTTTTACTTGTTCTTGAGCGGAACCTTCTAATATTTTGCCGCCTTCTGGTTTTGGTGGTGCCCATACACGAGAAACGATTGTCGGAGAACCTTTTAGTCCAAGCTGCTTTCGATCTACTCCTTCTAAGTCTGTAACTGCCCAAATGTGCGGTTCATAGCGAGCTGCTTTTAACATGTTCGGAAAAGAGGAGTATGGAACTTCGTTAATCTCTTTTTCTACGGAAAGTAAGCAAGGTATTTGTGTTTGAACTTCTTCATAGCCATCTTCTAACTTTCGGTGTACAACCATATACTTTTCTTCTTTATTTACTTCCACCACTTTATTAACATTTGTCAGAGGTGGAATATCGAGTCGTCTTGCAATTCCAGGACCAACTTGGCCAGTATCCCCGTCAATGGTCATCTTTCCACAAATAACTAAATCAATCGGTTTAATTTCAGCTATCTTCTCTAATGCTTTTGTTAAAGCGTAACTTGTAGCTAATGTGTCAGCTCCTGCAAAGGCACGGTCGGAAATCATGTAGCCTTCATCGGCGCCTATTTCGATACACTTTCTGATCGCTTTTACAGCAGGTGGAGGTCCCATTGTTAAAACAGAAACGGTGCCACCGTACTTTTGTTTTAATCGAACTGCTTCTTCCACTGCATGTGCGTCATACGGATTTAATATAGCCGGAGCACTTGCTCTGTCCATCGTATTTGTCTTCGGATTCATCTTAATAATCTTCGTATCAGGTACTTGCTTAATACAAGCAACAATATGAAGCATCCTAATCCCTCCCTCACTACGCCGATATAATTGTTACAAACGTGTTAAAAGTGCCTGGCACTTTTAACATTGTTGTAATATTTTTATACGCTACTAGTAATATATTAGGACAACTTGAATATCATGCAGGATTCCTATAATTCTAGTGAAATTCGTTTGGTTTTTGTGACACATAATAGTAAAAAAATAAAAAAGGTACGAGTTCTTCATTAGAAGGTCTCGTACCTTTTTGGGTCCTTTAATTACATAAATCCGTTTATATTTTTTCCGTAGAAGATTTCATCCATTTCTAAAGTTAGCCTTTTGGTGATTTCTTCACTTTCTTCTTCAGTTAGGGAATCTTTCGTAAAACCGAATAAGTAATTGTTTAAATCGAAATTTTTCAGCTTACACTTTGTATGGAATATGTTTTCTTGATAAATGTTTACATCGATCATATCAAATTGCTTTTTCACTTCATCTGGAATGTAGTTTTGAATCGAGTTAATCTCATGGTCAATGAACAATTTATGACCAGTAATATCACGTGTAAAACCACGAACACGGTAGTCCATCGTCATAATATCAGTGTCAAATGAATGAATAAGATAGTTTAATGCTTTTAACGGAGAAATCTCCCCACAGGTAGATACATCGATATCGGCACGGAACGTACTAATTCCTTCATCAGGGTGATATTCAGGATATGTATGCACCGTAATATGACTTTTATCTAAATGCATGACAACATGATCAGGTAGTGGTCCAGGTGATTCGTCGAAATTTTCTTTTGTTGGTACTTCCACTGGCCCTTCTGATACAAGCACCGTAACACTTGCTCCTTGTGGATCATAATCTTGCTTCGCCACGTTTAATACGTGGGCACCAATGATGTCCGAAACATTCGTTAAAATTTTCGTCAAACGATCTGCATTATACTGCTCATCGATGTATTTAATATATTTTTCACGTTCTTCTCTCGTTCTTGTATAACAAATATCGTACATATTAAAACTTAACGACTTCGTTAAATTATTAAACTCATGTAACTGAATACGTTCTTCATGTGAAAGCTTCATAACAAATCCCCTTTACTAAAGTAATTCTTTGACAAAGTAGTAGTAAATATTTTTATCATACCCTGTTTGACTAAGAAAAAAACAACAGAGTGCGTATCATAATGTATTACTACTATCTGAAAAACAGTTGGTTATCGTTTCTACATTTGGGAACTCCAATATGTATACATTTCTCATACAACAATAATGATACTAGTATGCGTTTTTCAATAAACGGAACTCAGTTAAATAATAACAAATAAAAGCGTAAGTTGTTTCATTTTTGCTTATAATATGTTTAGTGCACGAGGAATTATCGTGATTTCTGTTGGGGTCGTGCCAAGGCTTTCGCCATCACCTTGCATGTTCAATGGTTTTCCACACTCAATC
Organism: Bacillus sp. FJAT-45066; assembly: GCF_002335755.1. Taxonomy (NCBI): domain Bacteria; kingdom Bacillati; phylum Bacillota; class Bacilli; order Caryophanales; family Bacillaceae; genus Bacillus; species Bacillus sp. FJAT-45066. The sequence goes on along the minus strand of NZ_NISQ01000001.1, from coordinate 1,332,718 downwards.
TGCACCTTTTTTCCTTTTAACATAGTAACGTTAGGATGGTTACTATGAGCCCCTTTGAACACTTTATAAAATAGCGGAATTAGTTCGAGTCTTGATTTGCCTGATACTAAACAAATATTTAGTTTCCCATCATCATTTTTCGCTGCAGGGCATATTTTTAAACCACCACCGTAATACGGTGAATTGGCTACCGCAACTAGCCAGACATTCTCAATTACTTTTCTTTTATTATCTAATGTTACGGTTACATGCGATGGAGTGTAGGAGAAAAACATTCTTAACGCAACGAGTATATACGATAAGTGACCTAACTTTACTATATTTAAAAGTCTCTTCATTTTAGAGCGATTCGTTTTCTCTGCTACTTCCGCATCAAAGCCAATTCCAACTGCATTCATACACGATCTATCTCCAATAGATAAAATATCAATGCTTGTAGCTTTATTTTTAAAAATGCGCTCTAACGCCTCTTCGTATTTTGTAGGTATCTTCATCGTTCTAGCAAAATCATTACCAGATCCAGCGGGTATGACTCCTATTGGTATACCAATTTCTAATAACCCATGATTGATTGCTAAATGAAGTGTTCCATCGCCACCGATAATAATAATGGTTTTAATTTCATTGTCTTTCTCAAAAGTGGAAAAAATGTCTTCCATGTTATTTTCTTGCTTAGTAAAAGATACTTTGTATTCTTTATTTTTATTATGTAAAATTTTTTTCGTTTTTTCCCAGACTACTTTTCCTTTGCCATTCCCAGCAACAGGATTCACGATGAATTGATACAATGTTGCTTCCCCCAAGTCTATAGCTTACATTTTCACTCTACATAATTCGCCATTTTTCAATAAAAATCCTTCAATTAAATGTTGTCAACATCTTTTGATAATGCTCTTGCCGTATATTTTTTTGTTTTAGATATTTAGCAATCAAATAACAATCCACTCTTGGTTTTAAATTTGTAATAAAAAAAAATTTATTTGAAAAAACCTTATTAAAATAATGGACATTTATGATTGACATTTTATCTTGAATTCAATATAATTACTTTGAAGTTAATTATCTTTAATTTGAGATATTGTATTAAAAGATATATTAGGAGGAGATTTTAATGGCAAAAACAAATTGGGCTTTAGACGCATCTCACAGTGGTGTAGACTTTTCCGTAAAACATATGATGTTCGCAACAGTTAAAGGTGGATTTGAAAAATTTGACGCTACAATCGTAGCTGATCCAACAGACTTAACAACGGCTGAAATTGAATTTACAGTTGACTTAGCAAGCGTAAGCACTCGCAGTGAAGATCGTGATAACCACCTTCGCTCTGCTGACTTCTTTGATGCTGAAAATCATTCAAACATGACATTTGTTGCAACATCTATCGAAAAAACAGATGACAACGAATACGATGTAACTGGAAACTTAACACTTCGCGGTGTTACAAAGCAAGAAACGTTCCAAGTAACATACGAAGGATCTGGCCTTGACCCATGGGGCAACGAAAAAGCAGGATTTGGTGTAGATGGAAAAATCAAACGTAGCGACTACGGATTGGTTTGGAACGCGGCTCTAGAAACAGGCGGAGTACTAGTTGGCGATCAAGTAAAAGTATCCTTACAACTACAAGCTGCAAAAGCGTAATTAGTTGGTTAGCTAGTAGCTGCTAGCCTATAGTGACTAAATTAGTAATAAAAAATAAAAAAAGGAGTTAACACGTTAAATGTGTTGACTCCTTTTCATAATTATTTAGAGTATGGCATCCATTCACTTAAATAAATAATTCTTGTTTTACTCTCTGGCTCACCGTCTAATAATGAAATAAACTCCAATTCATTTCCGTCTATATCCTCAAAATACACACTCGCAGCTGCCATCCATGTATGGACAATTGGTTCGGTTGGTTCTTTGCCAAACGCTTGTATTGGTTCAATGTTCCGGTCTTTTAACCAATGTAGACTTTGCTTTAAAAAGTCTAGCTCGACACCGAAGGCAAAGTGACGTTGGCTCACCTTTTTTCCTGCGGGAACTTCCCAAAGTCCTAGCATTTGTTTGTCTTTCCCGACGTAGAGAAATGCGGCTTTACGTTCCTCTAGCTTTAGCGCTACTTTTAAACCTAGCTTTTCATAAAAAAGAATTGCTTCATTAATATTTAAAACTTCTAAATGTGTTTCGTAAATAGAATTAATCATATAAATGCTCCTATTCAATGAATAATGTAATACTCACTAAATATATGTGCATCAAAATAAAGTTAGGCTCTGTTTTTGTATAAGAGTTTCCCATTATTAAAGTATTAAAAGATTTTCTTTTAACAGTTTTATCAAGTCCGTTTTTTAAGGTTAAATGTATTGTTACTTATCTTCAATTGTACAACTGTCATCCGTACAAACGCCAACATTGTTTGTCGAGAGGTTCATTAACTTTGGCGAAGCATTTTCTTCATCCCATACTTTGTTTAATGAATTTAAAAATACTTCTGTAGGCTGTGCACCAGATATGGCATATTTGTTGTTGATGACAAAGAATGGAACTCCTTGTACACCTATTGTTTTTGCTTCAAATTGATCTTTACGTACTTCTTCTTCAAACGTTGATGAGCTTAATAGCTCAAGTACTTCTCTTTTCTCTAGACCTACACTTTCTGCTAATTCAACAAGTTCTGTTTCCTTACCAATATGCTTACCTTGAACGAAGTAAGCTTCTAAAAGTTTTTCTACGAGTTCTTTATCTTTTCCTTTAGATTCGGCTAGCTTTGCTAATCGGTGAGCATTGAATGTATTGGTAGGAATTAAGGAGTCAAAATCAAATTGTAACCCAACTGATTCTGCTTGCTCCACTACCCCTTCTGACATTTGTTTCGCTCTTTCTAATGTTGTACCGTATTTACCTGCTAAGATTTCATATATGGATTGATTAGTTTCTATTGGAGCATTGGGATCAAGCTCAAAGCTTTTATATCTAACTTCTACTTTTGATTTTTGTTCAAAATTGGATAATGCTTCTTCGAGTCTTCGTTTTCCAATATAACAAAATGGACATGCGTAGTCGGACCAAACTTCTATTTTCATAAATAGCACCTCATTCATCATCATTTAAATTAGATTATCATACGCATGGAAATTAGACATAATGATATGCTCACTATGAACCTGAAATAGATTTTATGCATGTGTGGTCGTCTGTTTTTGGGCTATTGACTGCCGTCGATACTTCTGAAAAGTACATTTGCTCTGCTGGGAATGCTTTTATTAAGCTTTTTACGTTATGGATATCTTCCTCGTTGTTTAACCAGTTGGTTTCGTCTGATTTTTGTAAAATAACGGGCATTCTGTCGTGGATATCAGCCATTATTTCATTTGGTTCCGTTGTAACAACAGTACAGCTGAAGACAGGTTGGTTCGTTTTGGGATGAATCCATTTCTCCCATAATCCTGCTAAACCAAATACTTTTTCTTCTTTTACTTGAATTAGCATAGGTATCTTACCATCCTCTGTTTTCTTCCACTCGTAAAACCCTGTGCAAGGAATGATACAACGTTTAGATTGAAATGCTTTTTTAAAGGATGGTTTCTCATGCAATGTTTCTCCACGTGCATTAATCATCTTGTTTCCAATCGAAGCTTCTTTTGCCCATGGTGGAATAAGACCCCAACGAAGTTTACCAGCTCTTCTTTCTGAACCATCTTGAATAATAGCTAATATTTCTTGTGATGGAGCAATGTTGTACCTTTCTTCCACTGAAAAGCTATTTGTAATGTGAAATGCTTCCATCAATTCTTCGGCAGTAGCAAACATTGTAAAACGACCGCACATTGTAAGACACCTCAATAATAATTAGTTTAACTTTTCTTTAATAACTTCAGTAAATGATTGATGAATTTGTTTCGTAAATCTACCTGGCTTACCGTCTCCTACTACTTTTCCATCTATTGAGACGATTGGTACAACTTCGGTTGTAGTGGAAGTTGTGAAGATTTCAGCTGCTTGAAATAGATCGTCTTTCGTAAATGCTTTCTCTTTATATGTCCAGTTTTTCCCTTTAAATAACGATAAAAGTTCCATGCGAGTTATTCCATTTAATATCAAATTGTTCGCGGGATGTGTGTAGATGACACTGTCTTTAATCATAAAAACATTAGAAGATGTTCCTTCTGTAACTACACCATCTCGAATTAAAATGGTTTCAAAAGCTCCTTGGTCGTAAGCTTTTTGTTTCATCATAATGTTATAGAGTAGATTTAGACTTTTAATATCACAGCGTAGCCAACGTAAGTCCTCACCTGTTATCGCTGTTGCTCCATTTTCATATAGCGAAGTAAGTTCTTTATATGGTAGTGGATAAGCTACAAGCATGGTATGTAAGCTTTTAGCATATTGATGCGTTCTTGGAGCGACCCCTCTTGTTACTTGTAGGTAAACGGAACCCTTTTTCATCTTGTTTTCTTTTTGTAAAAGTAATAAATTCTCTTTCAACTCTTCCAATGTAAAAGGTAGTGCCATTCCTATTTCGTTTGCGCTTCGCTCAAGTCTTTCTAAATGTTCCTCTAGTGTGAAAAATTGTCCATTATACAGGTTGATTACTTCGTATACTCCGTCACCAAATTGATAGCCACGGTCTTCTATGTCTATTTTTATTGTATCGCGTTGAACGATTTTGTCATTTACTAATACTTTCATGTTGGACTCCCACTCCCTATGAGATGATAAATGTCTTATTACTTTGTCGTACATTATACACGAAGAAAATCTAACGATTCAAACATAAGCTAATATTGTATGCCAAAAGGAGCGAATGACGGGTAAGGTCTATTCGCTCCTTTTTATTATAGTTCTTTATCGTTGATAGAATCTAAATATGCTTCGATTTCTGTGATAACGGACTCAACACAGCCGTCTTCAAAAGGAGAAATTAATTTTGCTTCTTCTACTAATTCAGTGAAAGATTTGCTTCCTCCAAGTTGACACAGGTGTAAATATTCTTTCCATGCACCGTCAAAATCTTCTTGTGATTTCTTCCAATATTGTAGGGCGCAAATTTGCGCTAAAGTGTAATCAATATAATAGAATGGCACTTTATAAATGTGTCCTTGTTGTTGCCAGAACCCGCCACTCTCCAAAAATTCATTTCCATCATAATCGATATGAGGTAAATATTTCTTCTCGATCTCTCTCCATGCTTGTTTTCTTTCCTGTGGTGTTGCTTCAGGATTTGCATATATAAAATGTTGGAATTCGTCTACTGCTACACCATAAGGGATAAACTGAACAGCTTCACTTAAATGAGAGAATTTATATTTGTCTGTATCTTCTTTAAAGAAATGCTCCATCCATGGCCATGCAAAAAATTCCATACTCATCGAGTGAATTTCGCATGCTTCAAGTGTTGGGAATCCATACTCTGGCACTTCATAGTGACGGCTAGAGAAAACTTGGAACGCGTGACCTACTTCATGCTTTAATACACGCACATCCCCTTTTGTCCCGTTAAAGTTCGCAAAAATGTATGGTGATTTGTATTTACTAATGTATGTACAATATCCACCGCCAGCTTTTCCATTTTTACTTAGTAGGTCCATTAAGTCACCGTTTAACATAAATTCGTAAAATTCGTTTGTTTCTGGCGACATTTCTTTATACATTACTTTCGCTTGTTCTACAATCCACTCTGCATCCCCTTTAGGGTCAGGGTTTCCTGTTTTAAAGCTAAACGCTTGGTCATAATATTTGAATTCATCTAAGCCAATTCTTTCTTGCTGCTTTTGGCGAAGTTTTGATCCAAGTGGAACGATGTATTCTTTCACTTGGTTACGGAAGTTTTCAACCATGCTAGCATCATAATCAGTGCGTCCTAGTCGAGCATATGCTAACTCTGTAAAAGTTTCGAAGCCAAGCTTCTTCGCTATACGCGTTCTTACTTTTACTAATTTATCATACAACTCATCAAGTTCATGACCGATTGTAGCTAAGTAGTCGTACTTTGCTTCATTAGAAGTTTTACGCACTTCTCTATCTGTAGACTGGTGGTATGGAGCAAGTTGCGCGAATGTTTTCTCTTCCCCATCAAACTCGATTTTTGCGGAAGCTAATAATTGTACGTAAGAGCTTACCAATTTATTTTCTTCTTTTAGGTCTTCTAATACTTCAGGAGAAAATGTTTTTAATTCACTATCAGCTAGTGAAAATAGTTGTTTTCCCCATTTGTTTTCTAATTCTTTTCTGAATTTAGAAGTCGTTAATGCATTATAATATTTCGTAATAAATCCTTTATATTGTGGACCAACTTCGTCAAAGAAGCTTTTTTCTTCTTTATAAAAAGAATCAGTTGTATCCACTGTGTGGCGGATTTGGACAATTTGTCTCATTGATTCTACGCTGCTTCGTAGTTCATTAATTTCTTTCATTATGTTGTTTTGCTCATCTGCAGAAGTTGCTTGTTGAAACTTTTCTAATAAAGCGTTAAAGTTACTTTCCACTTCTGTGATGTTAGGTCGTGTGTAAGGAAATTCATGAAATCCCATTATGTTATCGCTCCAATCTTTTTGTAAGAATTTTCACTCTATCCTCTATTTCGACAAACACATAAAAAAACCTTCCTAAAAACGAAAAGTTTTTTCGGAAGGCGAAATAATTTATCATTTATTGCATCAATAGTTCATAAGATCGTACTCTTGCTTTGTGGTCGAAGACGTGTGTGTTGATGATTAGTTCGTCGGTTTTGGTTTCGGAGATGAATGCATTGAGTTGTTGGCGAACTGTTTCTTTTGTGCCGACAAACGTGTATTTTAATTGCTCCATGACCATTGCTTTTTCGTATGGAGACCAGATTGTTTCCATCGAATCAACTGGTGGTGGCAGTTGTCCTCCTTGGCCTCTTATCATCCGTAAAAAGGCTAATTGCTGGCTAGTGGCTAATTGTTCAGCTTCTTCTTCTGTATCTGCGACGATTACGTTTACTCCAAGCATAGTGTATGGTTTTTGTAACGAGTCAGAAGGCTGGAAATGTGCATAATAAATTTGCAAGGCTTGCATTAAAAAGCCTGGTGCAAAGTGGCTGGCAAACGAGAATGGTAAACCGAGCATTCCTGCTAATTGTGCACTAAATCCACTAGAGCCTAATAGCCAAATCGGAATATTTAATCCTTCTCCAGGTACAGCTCTTACTTTTGCCTGTTCATCCACTTTAAAAAAACTTTGTAATTCTTGAACTTGGTCTGGAAAGTCATCCCCTGCACTTCTAACATCTCTTCGTAAAGCACGTGCTGTTAGTTGATCACTACCAGGAGCTCGGCCTAATCCTAAATCAATTCTCCCGGGATACATCGATTCAAGTGTACCGAACTGTTCTGCAATAACGAGAGGTGCATGGTTCGGTAACATAATACCACCTGAGCCGACTCTAATTTTAGACGTGCCACCTGCAATATAACCTATCACTACACTAGTTGCAGAACTAGATATACCTCTCATATTATGATGTTCTGCTAGCCAGTAGCGGTTGAAGCCTAATTTCTCCACTGTTTGCGCCAATTGTAACGAGCGTTTAAAAGATTCACTTGCATTACTACCTTCTGTAATTGGGGCTAAATCAAGTACAGATAAAGGAATAGAGTTCCAATTATTCATCTATATCTAACCTTTCATTTTTAAAAGTTGTTTGTTACTAGTATACGCCTGTATTGGCTTGAACAAAAATAAAACGCACCCAAAGTAGATGCGTTTAATAAACTTTATAAAATTTGTTTTACTAATTCCTCGACAAAAAGGTCATATGGAATCATTGCTATTCCCCCACCTTGTGCCATTATTTCATTTCCTCCACCTTTTCCGTCAATAAGTGGAAGTATATTTTTTACTAATGTATTTACGTTAACTTCAACGTTACGACCTCTAGTACATACAAATTGAAACTTTTCGTCATTTATAATAACAAGGATGGCTAATACATCATCGTCTTGCTCTACTAGAAATTTTCCTAGTTTTTGAATGTCTTTCATTGTTTTTTGATCATAAAGTGTATGAACAAAATTTATGTTGTTTCTACGGTCCGCATGTCGGAGTAAACTCATGGATTCTAATGATAAAATGGTGTCTTCATATTCTACCAACTTTTTTTCTAGTTGCTTCGTGTTTTCCATAAAGGATGAAGCTGTTTCTACTAAACGATCTTCAGGTGCATTCAATAAGTGTGTAAGTTTTTTTGTGATAATATTTTTACGTTCAAGCTGTTGTAACACCCTTTTCCCAGCTATAAAATGTACCCTTACATTATTCTTCTGTTTTTCCACACTCATTATTTTTAACATGCTTACTTGAGCAGTAGAAGTAGGATGTGTCCCTCCACATGCATTGTAATCAAAGTCTGGAATAATGACTAGACGAATATTTTCATTTACACTTGGAGTTTTTCTTAATGGATAATGTGACAATTCTTCTTCTGTTATCCACTTCGTTTCGATTGGTCGATTTTCTAAAATGATTTCGTTGGACAGTCTTTCTGCTTCCAGTAGTTCCTCTTCACTGATGGAATTTGTCTCTAAATCAATCGTACATGTTTCTTTTCCTAAATGAAAACTGATTGTTTGATAGGAATAAAGGGACGCCAAAGCCGCAGATAGGATGTGTTGGCCACAGTGTTGTTGCATATGGTCGAATCTGCAATCCCAATTGATGGATGCTGTCACCTTTTCACCAACAGTTAATCTGTTTTTTGTAAAATGGCGAATTTCATCGTTTACTTCTTCTACATCGATCACTTCCGCATTGTTTATAAAGCCGGTGTCGTGTGGTTGGCCACCACCTGTTGGATAAAAGTGAGTTTGATCTAACACAGCATAATTATTCCCGTTTTCGTCTATTTCAGATTTTAATATGTTTGCTTGGAAAGTTTTAATGGTTGGGTCTTGATAATATAATTTGTTCGTCATAATTACCTCATTTATTTTCACTTTGAATGAATTCTTCTTTAATTTTGTGCAATAGTTCTTTATTTGTGAGTACATCAAGCCCGGTAATTGCCATTGCTTTTGCTGCTAAAATCATCGCTTCTTGGCCTTTGTCACTTTTTGAAGCATCTCGGAATTCGATTGTATGACCAGAACACGGTGTATCACTTATTTGAACGTAAGGGTGAATAGAGGGACAAACTAAGCTTACATTTCCCATGTCTAATGAGCCGTAGCCTTTGCTTTCTTCTAATATTTCTTCACGTTTTACGCCAAGTTCTACTAATGAATCAGTAAAACTATTAGAAAGTGTTTCGTTTGTTATTAAGTTGTCGTAAGAAAGTTCGTAGTTAGACATTTTCATTTTTGCGCCAGTCATTAAGGCAGCACCTTCTGCTATTGCTTGTACTTTTTCCACAAGCTCGTTAACATAGCTTCTCGTTTTAGCTCGAACATAAAACTGAGCAACAGCATAATCAGGTACGATATTTGCAGCTTTCCCACCTTCAGAAATGATTCCGTGAATTCGTGCGTCACTCGTAACATGCTGTCTCATTGCGTTAATTCCATTGAATGTTTGGATAACGGCATCTAGCGCGTTAATTCCTTTTTCAGGGCTTGCAGCGGCATGTGATGTTTTACCGAAAAATTCGAATTGGATAGCGTCCATCGCAAGGGATGTTCCGCTCTTTTGATAGTTTGATGAAGGATGAACCATCAAGGCTACATCTAGTTCGTCAAAAATACCTTGTTCGGCCATGGTGACTTTTCCGCCTTTTGTTTCTTCAGCTGGTGTGCCGTACACGATTACTTTTCCACCGGTTTGTTCGATCACTTTTGATAGGGCTATTCCAGCACCTAAGCCCATTGTTGCGATTAAATTATGACCACAAGCATGTCCAATTTCAGGTAGTGCATCGTATTCACACATATATCCGATTGTAGGACCTTCTATTCCACTATCATATGTTGCTCGGAAGGCAGTTGGTAAATCACAAATACCTACTTCGACGTTAAAGTTATGTTTTTTTAAGCTGTTTGTTAGTATTTCACATGCTTTGACTTCTTCATGACCAAGTTCTGGGTTGTGCCATATGTATTGGCTAATATGTAATAATTCGTCTTTGATTGCTTCGACGGAATTTATAATTAAGTCTGTCATTCTGGTAATCTCCTTCAGGTTCTATTTTTATCCAAAATTATATAGGATTATTTCGCTTTCGGCTAGTCAAAGTTACTAAAGGAGGCATAGGTGTACAACTGTTGATGTTTACTGTAGGTACTCGCTTTCCGCGGGTGGACTCGGGATCCTCCTCGGCGCATGGCGCCTGTGGGGTCTCCCTTGTCGCACTTTTCCCGCAGGAGTCTCGCTCCTACAGTGAACATCAACTAGTATTGGATACTAATATGAATTACTATTTTTCATGACAAATATATTTGTTTAAGCAAAAAAGGGTGGAAATGAATCCACACTTCTTTATTGAGTCAATTTCATAATGGCTGTTCGTTTAGTGAAAAAAGATTGTTCCGTTTATTATAATTAAATAACGTTCGATATAAAACGTTAATTATAATATAGAATAGGTTTAATATTCGTTTTTCGTTTAGTAATTGTACATTATGAATCTCACTCTAGTAAGTATTTATTTTGTTTTCTATTTCGTTTGCGACAGTGTGAGTAAATTCGTTTGTCATTTCTGGTAGGCTAGATTTTAGTATATTGTTGACCATTTTGCCTAGAGCTCCTTCGGCGGTTATGGATAAAGCTCCTGTCATTATAGTTGTTTCACTTGTTTTACTTTCAGCAGAAAAATAGCCATAACCTGTGAATTTTTCATTGATGCCTGTGAGGGTAAAGGTCACTCTCGAAGGTTCTTCCCAACTTGTAATGTTTACTTTTAAATGTACTTTCTTTTTAAACATTCCTACATCACTTTTAAATTTCCATGTGGACTCACGAGCATTCATAATTTCATGCTCTATATAACCAGGTACTAGTGGAGCCCAATTGTTTATATCACTTACGAACGACCATACCGATTGAATGGGTTTGTATACGACAATGGTGCATGTTTCAGTAGGCATTTTGATTCCTCATTTCTTTTTAGGTTACGTTTCATTCATATTCACTTTCCTAAAAGAAATGACTAGTAAAAAATGAAAGGAGTTGGTATGAATACCAAACTCCTCAAAAGATTATTTTAGCGCATTCATAATATGCTTATAGTTCAATGTATTATGTTTCTCATCCACCCACTTCGCAAAAGCCTTTGTTACACTAATAAAATCCTTTTCCCCTGTTGGACTTACATATTCATATAGATTATAAAACTCTATAGTCATGACGTTTTTCCAAAAGTCTAGATTCATAGTGTCCCATGATGTACATTTAGTTGTTTCAAAGATCTCTCGTAAGTCATGTAAACTGTTTCTATATTTTCTTATCGTTCCTTTTGATTTGCCTTCGGTTTTTTCTTCATAAAAGGCAAGCATATCTTTAGCGAAAAAGCTTTCGGCTGTATACGGAGTAAAACCTAGAACTTGTAAAGATTCTACGGCTTCGTTGTTCACAAAGTTTAATTTTGTAACTGTACTAGTACGGGAAGAATTATCAGTTACATACTTGGATAAAGGTAAACCCATCATTTTACGATAGGTGTTAAAGTCTGGTGTCACAGCAACTTTGCCAAAATGTTTAGCTAGTTGTGCATGAATCTGATACTCTTCTTGTTTTAACCAAGTTTCTAGCTGCTCTAACTTTCCATGATCTTTTAATGCAGATGGCGTTAACGAATCAAACATTAATATTGACTTGTTTTCATACAACATGTATTGCGCTTGAGCGTATAGAGCGAAGTATTCTTTCGCATCTTCTGGAATATGAATAGAGAAGTTTTTAATCTCGACGGTTTCTCTAACGGAATAAGAATTTACTCTCTCATCTGTTTTTGTTAAAACAATTCCTGTTGCCGCTAAGTCTGTCGCTAGTTTAGTAATGAAAGATTGGTTGAAAGAAGTGACTTCCATTACATGATCCTTTATAGAAATCGTTGCCTTTACTTCTGCTATGTGCACTTTTCCTTCTAATTGACTATCCTCGTATTCATGCCAATCTGCTACCCAAGTGAAGTGTTTTACTCCACCTGTGCCGCTTTTAACAAAATGTATGTTTTGGTGGAATTGCTCAATTAAGTTTTCTACATTTTCCGTTTCGTATACGGCGGTAACTTCTTCGATCTTTTTTTCGGCGAAACTTTTCGTTGAGTCATCAAGTAAAATAGCCAAAAGCTCTGGATAATACTCCATAATTACGTTTTCTTCACTCATATTTTCTTCTTTTACTAGTGTTAAGATTTTTTGTTTTGCCTCATATAATCGAAGTGGTTCTACGAATAGTTTTGCTCCATTAAAATAAAAACTCTTGTTAAATTCTTCTAATAATGAAACGGTACCGAACCATGGCAATGAGTGAGCTGCATTTTCTTTTACTCTCGCTACTTTGTACGTTTTTTTAGAGAACATATCTTCAAATGTGATGGTTTCCTCTGTATCCTGAATCGCTTGAACTAGTTGAGGTTTTAACGAAACCCAAGTATTTAATAGTTCCATTTCGTTAATGGGCAGCTTGTCTTTATTATGGTCAGCAAACTCCTCAACAATTCGTTTGCCTTCAGATTTATAGAAGAAAAATAACCAAAATTGAAAAAATCCTTTTTCAAAGTTTTTGTTTATTTTGTTTTCGGTTCTTTTTTGAAAGATAAAGTATAGTTGGTTGTATTCGTTAAAGGAGAGTGTTTCATTTACGTAACGGTTTAGTTTGTTAACTAGGTCGTGTTTTCGTTGTAAAAATCTTTCCTCTTTTATTTTAGCTGTTTCAACTATTGCTGCTTTTTTTAAGCAACATTTTTTGTGTTTTTTTCCACTACCACATGGACATGGATCATTTCTCATCGGTACACCTTCTTTAATAGTTTGGAAATTTTCTATATGTTTTGAAACGAGTTTAGTTGGGATGTTAATTGCTCGATAAAATGGTTTGATTGAACACGGATAGCCACGTATGGTGGTCGTGTATGTTGAATACATTCAACTGGAGCGCCTAACCAAAATATTTCTTCATCAATGATTAATATTGGAAAAGGTATATCTGTTTCTGTTTGGGTATGTTTCGTCAAATTTTCCATGCTGGGAGATGCCATAATTTTGACAATCACGTTGTTTTTAATAGCATTAAGCTCCTTCGTCCATTCTTCCGGGAGTTTGTCGCTATTAGGTATAGAAATAACAACCGACTTTTTTGCCTGTTTTATATCTTGAAAGATGAAATCCGTCTTTCTTGCGTGAAACCACTTCACTTTAGGGTGTTGATTTTTTATCCACTTGCCAATCATTTCGGATGAAACGATTGCTCGTTGCTCTGTCTGGTGTTTCACAAGCTGGCGGATTGTTTTATTCGTACTAGTTGTTTTTGTTATAAAATGTCGGTCGCAAACATGAATGAACTTACCTTTAGAACGGGTAACAGCAACGTTTATAAGACGATCATTGTTTTTTCCGGTTAAAAGCATACCTGGGCGTTCAAAAGGAAAGCTATCGACGGAGTCATAAATCATCACATCTCTTTCGCTACCTTGAAATCGATGAACAGTTGCGGCGGAGATAGTTGCCTGTTCCCTTTCTTTTTTTAAAGTTCCTTCAAGTAATGATTCCATTAATACCGCTTGGGCACGGTACGGAGTGACGTATCCGATGGATGTAGAGCCAGCTTTATATGCTTCGTAAATTAGTTGAAAAGACAATAATAAGTGCCATACATTCATTCGAGAGCCAGACGTTCTTTCTGTTATGCAATTCATTCCCATAAAGGAAGTGTCTAAAAGAGCGGATGCTATTTTAGGGAATGGTTCTATTTCCGCAATACTTTCACGCGCCTGCCCAACGGTTGGATGGTCACCTACTAATGAATGATATATATATTTGTTCGTAAACGACGAAATATGTGGATGCATTCTACGTTGCTCTTTTAATAAAAAAAGATGTGGATGTAAAGTATCGGATGAGACAGATTCCACGATACCTGCCCCATTAAAAACATCTTCCTTTAACCATTTTTCAATAAGTGGATGTCTCCCTGAAGCAATTGGCGGGAGTTGCTTAAAATCTCCACAAATGATGATACGTTTTCCAAGGGAAGCGGCAAATGCTGATTGCGGAATATAGGCCATACTTGCTTCATCTAAAATAACTACATCATAGTCACTTTCGTAAATGTTTTGGTCTCTTGCTGCTTTAGCAAGCGTAGTGCCGATAACTTTTGCTTCTTCTAAAATTTTCAATTCTTTTTGTCTTATTCTTTCTTGAAGGCGGGAAAGCTTACTCTCCACTTCAAGTAACGTATCGTAATCCCGTTTACTAAACGATTGGTTTAAATCGGATTTTAATAGCTTTCTCTGTTCTGTCAAATTTTCGCGGTCACTTGTAAGTTGTGGATCATTTTCTTCTATAAGCTTATTAGTTGTGTCAAAATCCACATGAATTGGCGTTTGGCCATACCTAATAATTTCACCCGTTTTATAAACGTTTTTTCTTTTAGTGAAAGCAGTTAATTCTTGAACTAAGACGTCCACCGCTTGGTTGCTATGCGATAAAAGTAAAATTCGTCGTCCTTTCACATAGTGGTTAGCAGCTACTCTTGCTAACGTATACGTTTTTCCTGTTCCAGGTGGTCCCCACACAAATGTGACAGGGTTGTTTTTGGTTTGAATATATAGTTTTTCAACTGTTGAAGTGCTTTCCTTCGATGTTGGTTTTAATGGATGAGTAGGAAACAATAACTTTTTTACTCTAGAAAGCTTTTTCTTACTTTTCTTTATTTCCCCTACCCTTGTGTAAAGTTCATCTAGCAGTTCCCACGGGTCGTAAAATAACCATGCTTCTGAGATTAGGTCACCAATTGAATTTTCAAAAGATAAAATGACACTTGAACCATCAGAAGAAAGAATAGTTCCTTCATAGGTGGATTTTCCATATTCTAACTTGATTTGAGCACCAATTGGTATAAAAAGCTGGTTTCGGGAAGGAAAATAATATTGATAATTATTTTCGGTTGAGACAAGATGACCATTTTTTAATAAGTATTTATTGCTGCCATACTTTTTTAAATGGTGTATTTCTGCTTGAATGGCTTTTTCCCATTCATTTATGTAAGTTAGAATAGTCATCCCGAATCTTTCCTTTATCGCGAAATTTCAAAAACTTTCAGAAGAATTTGTGCAACTGGAAAAAGCTCAATCTGTTAGGATTGAGCTTTTATGTTTTTCTAATATAACATATTTCCGTTACGTTTTAAATAGTTAACGACCAACAAACATTTGTGTCCAGTAATGGCCATTTTCAACATACCCTACACCAATATGTGTGAAATTAGGGCTTAAGATGTTTTTACGGTGTCCTTCACTATTCATCCATGCTTGAACGACCTCTTCAGGTGTGCGTTGTCCCATCGCAATATTTTCACCAGCTGTATTATAGGAAATACCAAAGTCCCTCATCATATCAAACGGTGATCCGTAAGTAGGGCTTGTATGAGAGAAATAATTGTTTTGTTGCATATCAGCAGATTTTTGTCGTGCTACATTACTAATTTCCTTATCAGCTTTTAAATCAGATAAGCCAGCTTTTCTTCTTTCAGCATTTGTTAACTCAATAACACGCATTTCTGTTTCACTGATACCTTCTTGTGAAGCGCGTTGTTCTGCATTACCTTGTTCTTGTTGTGCTTCTTCTTGTTGTTGTGTTTCAGGTGCAGGTTGAGCAGGTGCTTCTGGTTGCTGTTGCTCTGGAGCAGGTTGGGCAGGTGCTTCTGGTTGCTGTTGCTCTGGAGCAGGTTGGGCAGGTGCCTCAGATTGCTGTTGTTCTTGTTCTGGTGTTGGAGCAGGTTGTCCTTGCTCTGGAGATGCTGCTTGACCACCTTTTCCACCAGGAATACGGAATTCTTTTCTACCTAATTCAAATTTATAAACTGAAAATGGACCATCTTGAATCTTTTGACTATGTGGAAACTTTTCACTTGGAGTGCTTGTGCTATAAGAGTTTGGATCAATGGTTAAGTATCCACCGTTACGAACTTGTTGAACTTCATTCGTTTGAAAATTTACAGAACGGTTGTCACGTTGAGTTACTTGACGTAAAGAACGGTCAGCTTGACTCATTCCTCTATTACCTTGACCCATTAAACGATCGCCAAGACGTTGTCCGCCATCACGAACATCTCCACGATAGTTAACCTGTTGTGTATTTAAATTTTCATCCATTCCAGTGTTTTGATTAGGTGAGTTTTGCGCTCCTTGGTTCATACCACAAGCTGTTAAAGCAAGCAATATTAGAGCAGCAAGAAACAATTTGAAATGATTCAATAGTAAAACCTCCTTTTGAAATTCAGTTTGGTACAATATTATGGTTTCTTTTGTGAGGTCAAACTATTATTGCCAATTATCGATAATATTACAAAAAAATCCCTGTATGTTATTTCACATACAAGGATTCAGGACTATTCTCCACTTTCTAAAATCGATTCAAGTACTTTTTGAACTTTTAATCCTTCTTCAAAATTAATTAAAAATGCCGATTCGTTTTGAATGGCTTTTTTTAGTTCATCGAGTAGTGTTCGGTTTGATTCAAGGTGATCAGTCGGCATATTTTTAAACGCTTCGTTATTGTTTGCTACGCTCACTTCTCGCCAATTGTCGATGGCAAAAGATTGATTTGATCCGTGAACAATAAAAGAGATATGTTCTTGTTCTGCCTGGCCAACTAAACCATCTACCATTACTTTAACTCCGTTTTTTAATGTTAACGTTGCTAAAATTTCTAATTCACTATCTACTCCATTTTCTGGATAGTTGATCGTGCATGTGGTTGTTTGCATCTCTCCATAAAGGTGTACAATCATTTGTAAATAATGTGGCATGATTTCTCTAATAAATCCACCCTGCTCTCGTTTTCCAATCCAAGGTGTTTGCTGCCATGGTCTTGGCCATTCATGAAAATGCATTTTTAAAGTGATTCGTTTAAGCTCACCTATTGTTTCGCTTTGAACAGCATTATGTAGTAATTGAAATGGAATGTCATATGGTAGTGGAAAGTGAATGGCATGTACTACATTCATTTCGTTTGCTTTATGAAGCATTTCTTCGGCTTCCTTTAATGAGTTAGCGAGCGGTTTTTCACATAACACATGTTTTCCATGGTCAAATGCAGCCATAACGACTTCATAATGAAACGCAGGAGGTACAGCAACATATATTAATTGAATTTCTCCGATTTCCAATAACTCTCTGTAGTCAGTGTAGTAAGGTATGTTTCCTAAAGATTCTGAAGTTTTCATGCAAATGGCTTCATTTAGGTCGCAAAGAGCAGCTATTTCAAAGTCTTCATGTTTGAAAATTTGATGAATTAAACGCTGGCCAACAACACCAAGGCCAACTATTCCAACTTTAATGGTCATAAGTTACGGTTCCCCTTTTATTTCGAATATTGAAATATCAGTATTATTTTACACTATTTTCAGGCAAACAAAAAGAAGGCATTTAAGCCTTCTGAATTATTTCTTTTTATTTTCAAATTGTTGTTGAAAGGTTTCGCCAGCCATGTAGGAGTCACTTACTTGTTCATGTGTTTCTGCAAGCCCTGTGGATAATTGGTCTTCGCGTTGGTAGTCTTCCACTTCATATGTTCTGCCTGCAATGGATTCTGATGAAGGTTGTTTTTTATTTGGTTGATTTTTCATTTAATTGGCCTCCTAAAATTTTATATTGCATTTTATTGTTTGGAAAAAGCTGATTTTCATTCGTCGACCGTTAATACGTTGTAAATCGAAAGAACTTTTGTAAGTGGTAGAGTGTTCTCATTAGTAGTGGGCGGTCGTCTGCGTATTCTTCGTAAGGTAAGGTAAAGATGGTTTCTTCGTTTTTCCATAATCGATTGAAATAATCGTCTACTTCCATGATTATATCTGAACTATTTGGTGCATTTATTTTTACATTTGTTTCTAAGTTTAAGTCATCTAAATTTCTCTTTGTGTAATTGGCTGAACCACTAATAAGAACGGATTTGGTTTGTTTTTTGATAAAAAGTGTCTTTGGATGATATTGTTCTTTTAGTGTATTGTACCAGCGAACTTCTAGGTTTTCACTTGTGTTTTCTGTTAGTTCATTAGCAACAGGTCTGTTTGGCAGGCCAATCTTCTCTTGACCAAATGCATTTTCGTTTGGGTCAAGTATGATTCTAACTGTAACTCCTCTTTCTGCTGCATTTTTCAGTTCATTTATTATCGTTCGTTCAGATAAATAAAACATCCCTAACCATATCTCTTCTCCTGAAGAGGTTTCCTTTATCTCTTTTACTACATGTTTTAATATTTTGCCTTCTGTTAGTAGTTGGGCGGTTACATCATCTAAATATTCATTGGAAAGGTTCGGTTTCTTTTCAAATTTAAAAGGTTTATTTGACATGTTCATTGTAGCCAATTCGGATTGAACTACATCTTCAATAATAGGACCTTTTAACTCAATAGCAATATTAGAATGGTTTGCACTTCCTTCATGAGGATTTGCGGATGAAATAATCGCTGATTTTTCTGTTGCTACTAGCTTTCGGTGGTTTGCTTTTATATTTAGTAAAGATAAATAGGATCTAACAGTTACATCTGGGCCTTCTTCATTTAGTGGATTTCTTACCCACCCTTTCCCTTCTTGTCCAAACCATTGAAAAAACACTCTCCAAACACTAGAGTATATTGGATTAGAATCACGTAACGGCCGTAGTTTTGTCTCTACAACTTCAATTCCTTCACTTTTTAATGTTTCTAGCTCAACAACTTTATGGGATTGATAACTTGAGTTCACTTTATCTGTTATAAAGACTATTGGCATGTTTGGTTCTGCTCGTTTTTTCTGAATTAGCCTTTCGACTATATTTTTTATTATCGCATCGTCATTGTTGTTCCTTGAATGTGCATTAAATAAGAAGAAGTCTACAATAATAAAATCCTCCGCTTCCTCTATTATTTCGTAAATACGAGGGAAGATGTTTTGCTCCTGTTCCTTTTCTCCGTCTATTTCGTAAGTTAAGTCATATATGAAAGAAATATCTTCTACTTTCTGTTCTTCCCCTTCAAAAGAAATACCATC
Source organism: Bacillus sp. FJAT-45066 (assembly GCF_002335755.1). Taxonomy (NCBI): domain Bacteria; kingdom Bacillati; phylum Bacillota; class Bacilli; order Caryophanales; family Bacillaceae; genus Bacillus; species Bacillus sp. FJAT-45066. Next base: position 1,313,585 of record NZ_NISQ01000001.1, on the reverse strand, counting down.
GGGTAATGGTTTATAACTATGGTAGACGCCTGTTACTACTAAAATAATTAATAAAAGAATGGTTATGAAAGCTCTCTTTGAAATCTGTCTCAAAATGTGTCCTCTTTTCTGATTTACTCTCAAGTTAATACTTCTTAATAACCTAAAAAAAGAAAAGATAAACTTTAGTAAATTAATTGTCATGTGACAAGCTGACTTGTAATAAATAATGATAAAGCTAGGTTCATGATGGGCGAACCAATTAAAATTAGACTCATATGATACAGTATCTCTGTCCTTTCCGTATAAGTTTTATACTCTGCCATTTATTGTAGAGCCCACCTGAAAAAGGAGTGTTATGAGTGGATATAGGAAATAAAAGTATCATGCCCAAATTATATATTGGTTCAACAGATAGTATTAAACCTAACCAGCAATATCTTCGGAAAAGCTACTTAGCTGAGTTTTTGCAAAAACAGCAAGAAACGAATAGTGCATTAACTAGTTCAATTCAAATGATGTCCGCTGAAATGTTAGATTATAAATCTAATCATTCTATGGCGTTTACTGAAATAGACAGCAAACTAACTTCTCAAGAAAGAATTGCAAACGATCTTGTGAAAGGAGTTCAGAATAGCGAAAAAAACGATTCGGAAATTTTTTCGCGTTTAACACATCTAGAAAAGTTAAGCATGAAGATTGAAGAAATATTAAGTAATGAAAAGTTAATGAATGAAGCTACGATTGAACAGTTAGCCTTTTTAGAACAACTTACAAGTAACGTAAACAAAAAATTAGAAAACTTCCAAACCGTTCAGGAAAACTTACAAGAACAAATAAAACAACAAGATGATCTGGTAATAAAAGTTAGTGAAAAATTGGATATTCAAGATATTTTTCATCAAACAATGATGGAGCGTTTTGATAAACAAGAAATGAATACAAATAAAATTGCAAGACAGTTAGATGAGTTAAAAGAGTCTCTAGTAGAAAGAATTGAAACAACGCTAGAGTCCCTTCTTTTTCAATACAAAAACACAGTAAGTTACATTAAAGAATTGTTTCTTACAAAAAATCGATAAATTAACTTCTCCCTTCGCTCTCCCTATTACGAATAAATAAATCCATTTTTTGGAATGATATTTGTAAATGGACGTAAGGAGAGTGAAAATATGGAGATAATGTCCATTATTCGATATGCTTGCTCTTTTTTAGGGATAGTTTGTTTAGCATTTACGTACAAACATATGTATGGCAAAAAGAAAGAATATGCGCAAAAAGAAGATGAACTGTAACTGAATCCGTTTTACTCTTTCTGCTACCTAGTAATAGGTAGTTTTTTTATATTATTTTCCTTCTAGGACAAAATAGAAAAAAATATAGAATGTGGTGATTAACATACAATATTTTAAACCTGATTTTGAGCTTCACCATTTTTTCGATATAACAGCAGAGTGGCTGCAAACGAATAAAATTAAGACGATTTTTTCTGATTTAGATAGTACGCTTGCTATTCATGATCAACCTGGTGGTGAAGATTTAAAAGTGTGGATTGAGATGTTAAAATCCCAAAATGTACAACTGGTGATTGCTTCTAATAACAGTCAAGGCCGTGTGGAGCGTTTTTGTAAACCGTTTGATATTATTGGTTTTGGTAAATGTGCTAAACCGTTACCGAACGTTTTGCTTAAACATATGAAAGAGTTTGGTGCAACGTCGAACACTTCTATTTTCCTTGGTGATCAGTTGTTTACAGATATTTGGTGTGGAAAATTACTTGATATGAGAACCGTGCTTGTAAAACCGATAGGAATGGAACATGAGCCTATCCAGATTGTATTAAAACGGAAGCTAGAAGCGGTTGTTAGGAAGCGATGGTGATTAAGAATTGGTTGAAAAGACCCGTATATCAGTAAAATGAATAACATAAATCAACAGGTACCTGGCACCAAGTTTCAACACAAAAAGGAGTTTGTGTTAATTTATATTTATAACTGTTTTGCAGGTACTCATTCATCTGCATTAGCAGCTGCTTATCAACAGCTTTGTTTAACAATACCAAAATAAATAGCCCAAATAAGAGTAATTTAAACTCTTTTTGGGCTTTTAACATCTTTACTTACTTGATACTAGTTGCTTATACTTTTGATTATTTTCTAATAAATAGTGCACATAATGTTTATCAGGAACTAACCAAGCTGCATACGTACGCTTCATAAACTGTTCTGCTGCCTCAAATGACTCGTAATCTTCTTCGATTAGTACTTCATTGTTCTCTATTTGCCAATTTCCACTATTGTTTTGATAAATGAAGAATGTTCCATAATGTTTCGAATCATATAGAGAGCCTTTAGGTGACTTTTTAACATTAAACTCGTTCTTGTCGGCATCCATGCGAATTGGTTCCATTTTAAAAGGCTCTACTACAAATAGCGGAAACGCTTCTTCATTTAAATTACAACCAGAAGCTTTTGCATGGCCTCCTCCTTCATACTTAGCGGCTACCTCCGATACATCAACATGTTCGTGTATGGTTCTTAAGCTAATTCTTTTGTTCCCGACGCTTACAATAGCGATGTAATCTAAGTGAGTGTTCTTTTTTCCGAACAGGTTACCGAGCTCAGATATATAATTTTCAGCATGAACAATACCAACACAATGATTATCTATCATTGTTTGATAAATTTCTTTCTGTTTTCTTTTCAAGTAACGCTCCATTTTGTTTTCTTCCATGTCTAAAATTTGTTTTTCAAAATCATCAAAATCAAACTGAGACATGTCATTTTCTAAACGATTAACCATTCTTTCCTCAAATTCATCAATAGATAAAAGGTAAAATAAATCGTTTAGCCGTTTCGCCTTTTGATTGTTGTTTTTATCCCATTCCCAAGTATCGTATTGTCTTACTAGCTCTACAAATTGATCTAGAGACTCATGTTTTACTAGTAGGTCGGAATCAACTAGATAATCATATAACAATGACGTTGCACTAGTTAATCTGCCATCTTCATAAGAAACTGTTACTGCTGCCCAATCATGTTCGTTTAGGTGTAGTGCAGACTTATGATGGTCAATTAACTTACCAGCACCACCGTGTAAAATCCAGTCTGTGATTGCTTTTTCATTATCTTCATGAACAGACAAGTCTGTAATGTACATAAATGTGTGTGTATCATTTTTTTCTAAAAAGTTTTTCACTTGGTAGTTTAAGCTATGTACAGAGTTGTAACGAACTTCTATCTGTTCCTTATAAGCAAGTTTAGCTAAAATACCACAGCCAACTCCATCCAAGTCGTTATGTGTAAATAATATGTAACTCATTTTCTCGCTTCCTTTCGATTCCATCTTTCCTATTCATTATTTGTTAACATAAGCAAAATAAATCAGCCGATTGAAAAATCGACTGATACAATGGATGAAAACTTATTTTGAATAGTCAGATCCCCATGTTTCTTTTATGTAAGCATCTCTTCCAGACTCTACTCTCTCTTGCTTATATTTTTCAGGATTTTTTTTGTAGAAATGTTGGTGATAATCTTCTGCTTCATAAAATGTAGTTGCCGGTAAAATTTCCGTCACAATCTGTTTACTAAAACGGCCGCTGTTTATTAACAGTTGCTTTGAAATTTCTGCATATTGTTTTTGTAAATCGGTATGATAAAAAATAGCGGTACGGTACTGACTTCCTCTGTCAAAAAATTGCCCTCCAGCGTCCGTTGGATCAATTTGTGGCCAGTATAAGTCAAGTAATTTCTCATACGGGAAAAGCTCAGGGTTAAATGTTATTTGAACGGCTTCGTAATGTCCTGTGTCGCCTTTTTTTATTTGTTCATATGTTGGATTTTCAAGGTGTCCACCTGTGTACCCTGAAATAACTTTTATAATTCCAGGCATTTCATCAAATGGTTTTACCATACACCAAAAACATCCACCAGCAAAAGTAGCTTTTTCTAATTTTTGTTCCATTGTTTTTCCTCCAAAAACACCATTTCCTCGAATTGTATCATTTAATGAAAAAGTTGCCAATTAATATTACCTTATTTAAGGAATAGTTAAATAGATAACGTATATAATTTGATTTCAGTTGCAGGTGTGAGACTCCTGCGGGAAAGCGCGTCAGGGGAGATCCACAGGCGCAGTGCGCCGAGGAGGCTCCAGAGACCGCCCGCGGAAAGCGAGCATCTGCAACTGAAATCAACTTTTACAAACCAATATATTAGTAAGCTTCTTTAATAGAAGATTTACATAATATTGTAATAGTCAATCATAAATAATTTTACTATTACAACATTTTCATGTGTGCGTTTTCATTTATTTACGAATAATAAGGAATACTGTACGATAAGATGTCACGAATTTATGTATGATAGGAGTTTCTGAATGGACATATTAGAACAAATTACACATCTTCAATTATTAAATCAATTTTGGCTTATTCTCTTCTTCCTCATCCCAATGGTTCTAATAGCAAGAACAGTTGTGGCAGGATCAAGATATTCACCGATTTTAATTATCGTTATATTTGGATTAACAATGGGTTATGTATTAGTTGCAAGTGGAGTTGCTAGCCCTGGTCTAGTGGAGTTCCCATTTGTTGACTTGATGGCAAGAACAACCATTATCGCCCTTACTGTTTCCTTTTTTGTAGGCGGGCAAGAATTAAGAAAAATACTCGGCAATAAAGATTTAGAAGGTGAAGATATTGTGGTTCCTTCTAACGAAGAAGTTGTATTAGGAACGACTCGTACTCAATTTTTCTTTATTTTAAGATCTTTTTTCTTATTGTTAGGTATGGAAGGATTGTTGCGTTTTATTCTTGATAACAATTCCACAAGTATCTTTAGTAGCTATTACCCTTTAATTGCTTATATTGGCCTAGTAATTTCAGTTATTTTAATTGACAATCGTGCTCAAATTAAGAATAAGCACCTGTACATTCGTAAAGGGTTAGTCGAAATCGCGGCAATTGTCATGATTCTTTTAATTTCTTATTATGTAGCACAAGTAATTGGAGAATTTATTGCATTACCTCAAATCTTTTATGCAATGATGATCTCAGCGGCCTTAGGTGCAATTCTTTACAAATGGTCGTTTGGACCGACTATACGTGCATTATTGTTTGCAGGTATTCCAGTCGTATTAGCTGCTAACTTTATGGTGGGTGGTTCTCGTATTGGAGATGCATTTAATATTTCAGGAATGAACGCTGTCTTAACGTATGGATTCTTCGGTCAATTGCTTTGGATGTTTGGTGGAATTGCTTTAATTATCTTCTTTTCCAAAACAGCGAACACTAGAAACTTAGCTCCTGGTATGGCTGGAGCCTTATCACACTCAGGACTAACTGGTGCTTGTACTGCAGGTGATTTCGGTAAAACAGCTGCACAGCGAGCACCAATTATGATCAATATCCCGTTCTTCGGTCATGTGTTTGTATTCTCTGTACTGGCGATAAGTGCTGAGCGTGGAAGCCTATGGATGGCTCCTGCCCTATTTATTGTAGGTGTAGGTGTTATTTTAACGGTTCTTTCCTTAAGAAACTTACGTTTAGCATCTGGTGAGGATAAAAAGGAAGTAAAAGCGTTAATGCAGTTTTCGTTTGGATGGCAAATCATTGCCGTATTTGGCGGGCTAAGTCTGTTAAGTTTAAGTACTATGTCCATAGAGTACGCAGCAATGGCTCAAACATCTGCTATTTCACATTTTGGTTTGTTTGCTGCTATCCAAGGGGAAATGTTTGGAACGGATGCGGCCCTTTTAATTCCATTTATCTTCTCTATGCCGTTCTTAGTACATCCACTCGTTTTCTTTATGTTTGGAAAAGCAATGGAAAACAACGGAGACATGCCAAAAATGCCTGTATACATTTTAGCTTTAATCGGAGTTTTAGGTGTTCTGTTTTCTATAATTGCATTATAAAAAGAAAGCAACCGAGCATAATCAATATTTGCTCGGTTGCTTTTCTTTTTGTCTCTTAATAATAACTGCTTTTATTGCCATATAATCTACTTCGCTTGGCAGTTCATCTTTAATTGGTTTTAGTTTTTCTGCTCCAATTTTCTCTATTACATTTCTAATTTGTTCTTCCCATTCAATTGGGATAAAATCGTCCCAATTTACTTCTAAGCCGTCTTCTTCACATTTCACCATATGATTTTGGACAGTTGTAATACTCATTCCCCTCTTCTTAGTCACTTCTTGAAGAGAAAGTCCACTGTTGTATAGCTCAAATGTTATTTCATGACTAGGCTTGTCATTTTTTTCTATAGAATCTATTAATGTTCTAGTCACACTAGAAGCTTGTAAAGTACCACTTCTTATTAAGTTGTTTTCTTTTGAAAAACGAACAATTTCTTGTAAAAATATTTCCCCGTATCTCTCCCATTTTTGCATACCAACACCTTTTACGTTTAGCATCTCTTCTTCTGTTTCAGGTAGATACGTACACATCTCTTGTAAAGTGCGGTCTGAAAAAATTAAATATGGAGGAATGCTTTCTTTTTGAGCGAGTTCTTTTCTTAAATCACGTAATTGTTGAAACAAGCCATCGTCTTTTTTCACTATAACAGGAGTTTGTTTTACTTTTAACTTTACTTCTTCTTTTCCCGTCAGCACTTGTACGGAACGACTACCTAATTTGATAATTGGAAACTGCCCTTCTGATAGAAACAAATAACCTTCTGCTATTAATATGTTAATAAGTTCAACAATTTGCTTTTCCGTTAATTCTTTCATCAATCCATATGTTGGTAAGGAAGAAAGCTGAAACTGATGTATTTTCTTATCGTTAGAGCCTTTTAATACTTTTGCAACAAGTGTTGCCCCAAACCTTTCATTCATTCGCTTAATACAAGAAAAAATCTTTTGTGCTTCAACCGTAATGTTTTTTTCCGTAAAGTCGCTTGAACAGTTGCTACATTTCCCGCATTCGGGTTGATTTCGTTCACCGAAATACGACGTAATGAAACATTGTAAGCACTTAGTCGTGAAACAAAAGTCAACCATCATTTGAAGTTTCATGTACTCATTGGACTTTCTATCTGGAGAAAGCAATGTTTGTTCAATCAAAAATTTCTGTAGTTGAATATCTCGGGCATTAAATAATAAAATACATTCACTTTCTACACCATCTCGGCCTGCCCTTCCTGCTTCTTGATAATACGATTCTAGATTTTTAGGCATGTTGTAATGGATAACATATCTTACGTTCGTTTTGTTTATACCCATTCCGAAAGCATTCGTTGCAACCATTACAGTTGTTTTATCATATAAAAAATCTTCCTGTGTGCTTTTTCTTTCTTCTTCTGATAAACCTGCATGGTATTTTCCTACCGAGTAACCACTTTTCGTTAACTGTGCATGTAAACTATCTACTTCTTTTCTAGTAGAAGCGTAAATAATGCCAGGCTCGTCCTTATTTTCTTTCAAATAAGAGGTTAAATACTTTAATTTATCAGTACCTCTAACAACGGAGAAAGATAAATTCTCACGAGCAAAACCAGTTATAACAACGTTCTCATCTTGAATGCCAAGTGTTTCACATATGTCTTCTGTTACTTCTTCTGTTGCGGTTGCTGTGAATGCTGCTAGTAATGGCTTTTCCGGTAGTTGCCTTACAAAATGACCAATATTACGATAACTTGGTCGGAAATCATGGCCCCATTGGGATAAACAGTGAGCTTCGTCCACCGCTACGAAAGATATTTTTTGGTTTTGAATGATAGACATAAAGTATCCAACGTCTAACCTTTCTGGAGCAACGTAAATTAGTTTCACTTTTCCACTTTGAATCTGTGCTACTCTTTCCTCTATCTCTTGGGCTGATAAAGAACTATTAATAAACGTAGCGTTAATTCCAATACTTTGAAGAGAGTCTACTTGATCCTTCATAAGGGAAATTAATGGGGAAATGACAATCGTAATTCCGTCTAGTAATAGAGCTGGTATTTGATAGCAAATTGATTTTCCTCCACCAGTTGGCATAATGCCTAATGAAGGTTTTCCGTTAAGTAGATTTGTAATGATTGTTTGTTGGCCATCTCTAAAATCTGGATAACCATAATATGTTTGTAATAGTTGTCTAGCTTCGTTTAACAAATAAAGCACCTCGCATGTGAAAATATGGTGGAATGATAGAAGAATTATTATGAAGTTTTATAGAAGGTAGTTAATATTTTAACTTACTTTTGCACAAGTTTCCATGGAAAAACCCTCTAAAGAGAGGGTAAATGACTTACTTCGCGACAATTTTTTTTGTAATTCCTGTTATGAGGAAACAAATAGCAAATGCAGTAAAGGATACTACCGTTAAGATTAACATACCGAGAGCAGCCATAAAGATATCATCATTAGGCGAAGTTGGCTCTAGTCTCCAATATTGAAACAAAGTAAATAAGAATAAAATTAAATAAAATGAACTACCAACTAAAGACATAAAAATGCGTTGCGTTTTAATTTTATTAAACCAGACTTGTTTGATTAATATCCAGAACATAATGCTTAACCATGTTCCTAAAAAGATAAGAAATAAATGGGCAAAAGGAATATGGAAAAGCATAATAATAAAATAGGAAATGACAACTGTACTGAAAATGAGGAAGTTCCCTAAAAGTAATGTAATGCCTGCACGAAATGGGGTTTGCACCCAAGTTTTTTTGGAAATCCATTCATATACTTTTCCTTTTGAAGTTCCGTCACTTTTTTCCACGATATACATATAGCCTAGTCCGAATAAAATCCCTAATAAACCGATAAAAACAATCATTAATATCATAAGTTTCTCCTTCTTTGCTGTTTAAAGCTATTGAGCGATTTAAATTTATTTAAATAGTTTTCGTAGCATACGTCCTGTGCCTTTTCCTGCGACACGTCTACCTGCTCTTTTTGCCATTTTTTTTGAGTCACCTGAAGAAACAGCTTGAACATCTCCTAATAGTTTGGCTGTTTTATATAAGATAGACCTAAATTTATGTATTTTCATGAAGTGTTCCCTCCTTACTTTTACTCTTATTTTATCACTAATTGGGGAAAATTAAATATGAATGTTGTTAAAATTAACAGTATAATCCTGGACTTAAATGGTTCCTGTTGTATTACTAGATTTTAATTTATGATAAAAATGAAAAAAGTAGTAGAGGGTTTAATCACCATTCTACTACCTATAATTTATTTAAGGGAATTTAAACATCAAGTTCAAAATCTGTGGATGGTTCACTATTATACACTTCTTTATCTAGCTCATTTGTTACTTTACTTGTAAGAACACCGGCTGTCATACTTCCACTAACATTCACAGCTGTTCTCCCCATATCAATTAAAGGTTCAATGGAGATTAATAAACCAGCTAAAACAATCGGCAAATCTAAAGCAGATAATACAAGAATTGCGGCGAATGTTGCTCCTCCCCCTACTCCTGCTACACCGAATGAACTAATAGCAACAATGACAACTAACATAAACAAAAACGATGGAGTTAGTGGATTTATTCCGACAGTAGGTGCAATCATAACAGCTAGCATTGCCGGATAAATACCCGCACAACCATTTTGGCCTATAGACAATCCAAATGAACCCGCAAAGTTAGCAATTCCACCAGGAACACCTAACTCTTTTGTTTGCGCTTTTATATTCAATGGCAAAGTACCTGCACTTGTTCTGGATGTAAATGCAAAAGTTAATACAGGTAGTGTTTTCTTCACATAAGTTATTGGATTTAAACCAGCAAGAGCAATTAAAAGTAAATGAATTCCAAACATAATTAGTAATGCGACGTAGGAAGCAACGACAAATTTGCCGAGCTTTCCGATTGCGGCATAATCACTTGTAGCGGTGACCCGCGTCATTAACGCAAATACCCCATATGGTGTTAAACGTAAAACTAACGTTACAATTCTCATTATTATAGAATAAAATGTATCAACAATTCGTGCGAAAAAATCAGCATGTTCTTCGTTCTTTCTACGTACTCCTAAATATGCGAAACCGACAAACGCAGCAAAAATAACGACGGCAATGGTTGATGTGGAGCGGGCTCCAGTGAAGTCTAAAAATACGTTAGATGGAATTAAGTCTAACATTTGTTGTGGAAAGCTTTTATTTACAACGTCCCCTGCACGCTGCTCCATTTGCTCTCCTCTAGCCAATTCCCTGTCACCTTGTTCGATTTGAATGGCTTCTAAGTCAAAAGCAACGGTCGTACCAACACCAACAATCGCAGCTATTGCTGTTGTTCCTATTAATATCCCTATAATGAGTACACTAATTTTCCCGATATTCGTTTTTAGTTTAAGCTTTGTAAATGCGGCGATAATACTAATAAAAATTAATGGCATAACGATCATTTGTAACAGACGAACATATCCAACCCCAACAAGGTTATACCATTGAATAGAGTCTGCTAAGACTTCAGAACTCGCACCGTATATAAACTGTAAAATAAGACCAAATACAACCCCTAAACCTAAAGCTGTAAAAACCCTTTTGGAGAAAGATACATGTCTTCTTTGCATGTAAAACAATCCATAAATAAGTAATGCAAAAAATAATATGTTTACTAGTAATAAAACAAAATCCATACTATTCCCCTCCTTTTTACTGGATAAGCGCTACTCCTTACTACTGTATGATTTATATAACCTGTACCATTCTAACTAGAAAGAATTAAAAAATCGCAACTGAATGAATCTAGTTGCGATTTTTTATATTTTGTGCGGGGCCTATTCTTCTACTCTCTTTTTTGTTGGATCACAATTTGGTGTAGTTTGCCCAGTTGATTGTGCTAATTTCATTAAATAATAGCACTCTTCTCTTGCCATATGATCAGCCATTATGGCGGAAAATGTCCCTAATAATTTATCTGACAGTTCTAATTCTTTAATTTCATGTAAGAAGATTTTAAATAATTCTATTTCCACTTTCACTTGATCGTTCATTCTTTCTAATGCTGGGAAACTTTCTACGTTTGCTCGTAAGTAGCCAGCTAATTCAACGGCTTTAATATAAAAATCTTTAAACTTATCGACAAACTCAATCGATTTCCCTTTCACTTTTTGTTCGACCATATCAACACTATCATTTATTCCTTGCGCGTGACCGGCAGCATCTAAAAGCCAGACTAAATGGTGATGTAATTCGTGGAAAACTGGAGGACTTTCCCCTTTTTCTAAGTATTGTAAAACGTTCATATATTCGTCTAGTTCGTTTACCATATGATTAATAAATGTTGGTGGTAAGTGTATGGTAATATCGCTTGTTAGATGTTTTCTAATGATGGATAATTTCAACTCACGAAATTTTTCGGTTAATTCACGTGCAGCTTTAAGATGTTGTTTAACATTACTTGAAGTAATATTGTTACTTCTTTCGTACCATTTATCATATTCTTCCTTAAAGTAATTAGCTTGCTTTAGCTCTTCTTTTTCCTCTGCTGCTAAAGTATCAAGAAAAAAACGAGCATGATCCCCAAAAACTTGCATCCAAAATCGTTGTTCAAATTTCACATCATCCAAATAACTCAAACCATCTCCCCCTACCTATTTCAACTGCACCACTCTAACTATATTCCGATTTATAACAACAATATTACAGGTGCCTGGCACATGTAATATTGTTGTAATAAAAAAGGTTAAAAAAGGAAGTTGCCCTTTTTTAACCTTTTTCTATATCGTATTTCCATTTGAGCATGCCGCCTTGCATGTGGGAGATATTTTTAAATCCGTTAGCAACTAATAGTTCACTAGCTTGAGCTGAACGATTTCCGCTTCGACATACTATTAAATATTTTTCGTTCTTATCTAGTTCCCCTAGTCTACTTTCGAGCTCTTGTAAAGGAATTAAGATGGAACCAGGAATGTGACCTTCATTATATTCTTGTGGAGTTCTTACATCTAATATTACCATCTCTTTGTTTTTATATATTTCATATGCTTCTTCGATCGTTACTTCAGAATATTCTTGTGCATTTTCATTAACATTTGCTGAACAACCAATTATTAAAAAGGAAGACAAACTAATTAAACATAACAAAACGAACTTCTTCACTGGGTATTCCTCCTAACTTCTTTTAGTACATGGGCAATTAGCTAAACTATAACTATTAATTTTAAAGCCTTTTTTTCTTAAGTATCTTATTCCGATATTTTTCTCGAGATGATCATCTGCTACAACGTGAATGGACTTAGTAGGAATAGTTTTATAGTACCTTTGTAAATATCCATATGGAATGTTTATTGCACCTTCTATAGGATTTTTCGTAGCTTCTTGATAATCTCTAATATCTAAAATATAATCTGACTCTAGTTTAGCTCGCACTAGTTCTATACAAGTTGCCTTTAAGACTGGTATATATCGTTTGTAAACATATATAATAATCGCCATTGCTATTAAAATAATAAATAACATACAATCTCCTCATTTCCAAATTAGCTACAATTTAATTATATACCCCTATGCGTATGTAATCAACTAAGAAGAATTTTCATTCTTTTGAGTACCTTTCACAATGTATGACTAATAAACGAAAAATGAATTATATCCTATTTCTAGCGTATGAGTGCTTTTTATTTATGCACATACTTTATGTGGAAATTAACAATTCATTTTTTAATAAACGAACCCAAAAAATTAAATTAATTCTTATTAAAAAATAAGACAACCATTTTCAAGTACAAGCATACATTCTCTATAAGGAATAAAAAACGATAGGGGGATGAACATGAATTTTGTCATTATTAAAGGCAAGTGGTTATTATTAGGGGTTTTAGCATTCGTGATTGCATTCGGTGGCTGGTATGTAGTAAATAAAGGTCCTATACCCACAACAGGTAAACTAGCTCAAACAGATGAATATGTTGTACAAATGATCGTTGGTGAGTTTAAAACAAAAACAGAAGATGGCCGTGAAATAGAGGCATACCGATTTGACCCAGGTACAATTGTTGTTCCGAAAGGTCAAGAAGTAACACTGAAAATCTTCGGTGTAAACGGTGCGGAACATCCATTTGTTATTGAAGGAACAAACATTTCAGGTACTGTAAAAAAAGGCGAAGAAACGGTTATCAAAACAACTTTTACGAAACCAGGAGTATATAGAATTATTTGTACAACTCATTTACACGGTGACCACGTGCCTATGATTGGATATATTCATGTTCATTAAGAAATATAAAATAAAAGCTAGGTGACCTTGTGGTTTCATCTAGCTTTTTACTTTCCATTGTTCTTCAAAATACTCTACTTTGAAAATCATCTACTTTTCTCTTCTTTCTCTTTCTATTCACTTCTACCTTCATTTTATGGTATAATTTCAAATTGACATGTATATTGGAGGAATTAATAAATGATTACAGTAACTAACGTAAGTTTACGCTTTGCTGATAGAAAGCTTTTTGAAGATGTAAATATTAAGTTTACACCAGGAAACTGCTACGGATTAATCGGTGCTAATGGCGCTGGTAAATCTACATTCCTGAAAATATTATCTGGAGAAATTGAATCTCAAACTGGTAATGTTTCTATGAACCCAGGTGAGCGTCTTGCCATATTAAAACAAAACCATTTCGAGTACGAAGAACATGAAGTGTTAAAAACAGTTATTATGGGTCACTCTCGCCTTTATGAAGTAATGCAAGAAAAAGATGCTATTTATATGAAAGAAGATTTTTCAGACGAAGATGGCATGCGTGCTGCGGAACTTGAAGGTGAATTTGCTGAACTTAACGGTTGGGAAGCAGAACCAGAAGCAGCGATTCTATTAAAAGGACTTGGTATTTCGGAAGATTTACACACGAAAAAAATGGCAGACCTTACTGGTGGAGAAAAAGTAAAAGTACTTTTAGCACAAGCTTTATTCGGTAAGCCAGATGTATTACTTCTGGATGAGCCTACCAATCACCTTGATATAAAAGCAATTCAATGGTTAGAAGAGTTCTTAATTAACTTTGAAAACACTGTAATTGTTGTATCCCATGACCGTCACTTCTTAAACAAAGTATGTACACATATTGCGGACTTAGACTTCAGTAAGATTCAGGTTTATGTAGGAAACTATGATTTCTGGTATGAGTCTAGCCAACTTGCATCTAAATTAGCACAAAATGAAAACAACAAAAAAGAAGAGAAAATTAAAGAACTTCAAGCGTTTATTGCGAGATTTAGTGCAAATGCTTCTAAATCAAAGCAAGCAACTTCACGTAAAAAATTACTAGATAAAATTACATTAGATGACATTAGGCCATCTTCACGTAAATACCCTTACGTTCACTTTACACCAGAGCGTGAAATAGGAAATGACCTACTTCGTGTTGAAGGGTTAACGAAAACAATCGACGGAGAAGTTGTTTTAAATAACATTAGCTTTACAATGAACAAAGATGACAAAATTGCATTAGTAGGAAGCAATGAGATTGCTAACTCTACCCTATTAAAAATCTTAATGGGTGAAATGGAAGCAGATAGCGGTTCATTCAGATGGGGTGTAACAACATCTCAAAGCTACTTCCCGAGAGATAATGCTAAGTTCTTTGAAAACTCAGAGTTAAACCTTGTTGATTGGTTACGCCAATACTCTCCACAAGATGAAACAGAAAGCTTCTTACGTGGATTCTTAGGAAGAATGCTTTTCTCTGGTGAAGAAGTTAAGAAAAAATCGAGCGTACTTTCCGGAGGAGAAAAAGTTCGTTGTATGTTATCTAAAATGATGTTAAGTGGAGCAAATGTATTATTATTAGATGATCCTACAAACCACTTAGACCTAGAATCTATTACAGCCCTAAATAATGGACTAATTAATTTTAAAGGTGCTATGATATTTACATCTCATGACCATCAATTCGTTCAAACAATTGCAAACCGAGTGATGGAAATTACGCCAAAAGGTCTTGTAGATAAGCAAATGTCTTATGATGAGTATTTAGAAAATAGTACAGTACAACAACAATTAGCTGAAATGTATGCAAAATAAGTTCCATACCCCTCAAATTTGAGGGGTTTTTTGTTCTAATAGTATTTTTTTACAAAAATATACGCTTTCTGCGTTACAATCTGAGTAGGATAAGCTATTATAAGATTATGACTTTTTATACGTTAGAGGTGAGTTTATGCCACAAACAAAGTGGTTTCGTGTTGGCTATGCTATAATAATCATTTTAGTAATTATCTATTTATCAACGTTAGTGAGCTTTATCTTTACACCGCTTTCTGTAATGATTAAAACATTATTCGCACCGATTGTGTTAGCTGGTGTACTGTACTATCTGCTTCGTCCATTAGTAAACTTAGCATCTAAATACATACCTAGAGGCATTTCCATCCTTTTAATTTACTTAGTATTTATTGGATTTATCACTGGCTTATTGTTCTTGATTGGCCCTCCATTACAAAAGCAGGTAAATAGTTTAGTTGAAAATACCCCTGCTATTGTAAATGAAATCCGTGATATGATGATTGAACTACAACAAAACGAATATGTTGCGAGATTCCAACAAGATGAAAGGTTTTCGATTGAAGAACTCTCCGCTCGTATTGCTGAAAATTTAAATGACTACTTAGCAAAATTAGGCTCAAACATTGTGAATGTTATTGGAGCTATAACAGGATTTGTCATATTGTTAGTATTAATACCGTTTGTTCTTTTTTATATGCTGAAAGACGGAGAACGATTACCAGAACAAGTTATTAGGTATATACCAAGTGCGCATGAAGAAGAAGGTCGAAATGTATTACGCGATATGGATGTTGCATTAAGTTCTTATATTCAAGGACAGATTATTGTAAGTGCCTGTGTTGGTATTCTCATTTACATTGGATTTTTGATTATCGGACTTGAATACTCTCTCGTACTAGCTTTAATCGCTATGTTTACGAATGTTATCCCATTTATTGGGCCTTTTATCGGGACAATTCCAAGTGTTATAGTAGGGTTCTTACACTCCCCTTTAATGGCGCTATGGGTATTACTTGTAGTAGTGATTGTCCAACAAGTAGAAAGTAACTTAATCTCACCACAAGTTATGGGGAAAAAATTGGATGTTCATCCATTAACCATTATCTTGCTTCTTTTAGTAGCAAGTAGATTTGCTGGTTTACTCGGCTTATTATTAGCCGTCCCTACTTACGCAGTATCAAAAGTAATAGTTATTCATACGATTCGCTTTATTAAATTAAGAAAAGTATCAAGAGAAACGAAAATCGAAGTTTAAATGTCTTCTGTATATACTTTTTCAGAAAGTTTTTTATAAAATAAAATGATCATAGTGCCGGTTGAGTGGCCGGCTCCTGCGGGAGAGATCAGGTTGGTGAGACCCCGCAGAGCCTTTGGGCTCGAGGGGAGGCTTCACCGCCTCCCCCGCGGAAAGCGGCTACTCAACCGGCACGATTTTTATATTGTAAATGAGGTACTCAAGAAGGTTCTTGAGAACCCCCTTATTACATTTAATATTGTTTAAATTCCAAAAAAAAGTTATGATTATTTTATTAGTTTAGTCTGCTAAATCAATGATTAATTACGGTGCGTTTAGTGAAAAATGAATTGTTTTTCCGAAAAAAATTTGGTGTTTGTTTAGTGATTTGTTTGTTAGTGGTTACAGTTTAAGGATTCATTTTTCGTTTAGTATTCATACAATATCGTACGGACTTTGCTAAAATGTAAAAGCGAGAGGGTAATTTTATGGCTAAAACACATACGTTTTCTAAAGGAGAAGAAATTGCAAACTCTATCACACATGGGATTGGAATATTACTAAGTATAGCGGCACTTGTATTATTAATTGTATTCTCTGCACTTAATGGCACAACACTTCACTTAATTTCATTTATCGTATATGGTGTGACAATGGTTATGCTTTATACGTCGTCCACCCTTTTGCATGCTCTACCTAAAGGAAAAGCGAAGAATGTTTTTGAAGTGTTAGACCATTCCTCCATATATTTTTTTATTGCTGGAAGTTACACTCCATTAACTTTAATAGTATTAGAAGGTACGTTAGGTTGGGTACTTTTTGGCGTAGTTTGGGGCTTAGCTATTGCGGGTACTGTATTTAAAGCTTTTTTTGTAAAAAGGTTTCTTTTTACATCCACTATCCTATATGTATTAATGGGATGGCTAGCAGTGTTTGGTTGGAACGAATTTACTTCCAAAATAGAGCCAACAGGTATTGCCTTTTTAGTAATAGGTGGAATAGCGTATAGCTTTGGGGCAATTTTTTATATATGGAGAGGATTCAAATACCACCATGCTGTTTGGCATATGTTTGTTTTAGCAGGATCTGTTTTTCATTTCTTCTTCATGCTTTTTTATATCTTACCTTACTCATAAAACAAAGTGGGACAAAAGAGTCCCACTTTTTATTTTTGTCTTAACTCGTAGCCTTTTTGTTCAAAAACGAATTGCATTCCCTGCTTAAATGATTGGAAAGTCTTCACCTTTATTGTTAAGCCTTTCGTAATGAACTGAATGACTATATTTTCTTTTAAACCAACAAATATAGCTTCTGAGCCCATGATTCGAAGTGCAGAAGCAATTTGATCTAAGTGATACACAACCGTATCATCTACTTCTTCCTGAATACCTGTAAAGTCAAAAAGAACATACTCTGCTTGTCTTTTAGCACATTCTACTAAAATGGCATCTTTTGTATGTTGTATTCTATCTTCAGTTACAATTCCTGTTAGTGCAACCAGAATGGCACAGTCCATTGTCGTCTCGATAATCGGTGTATATAAACTTTGTAAGGCTTTCGTATTTCCTTGAATAATATCTTCAAACTCAGTTACATCTTTCCAAGTAAGAATGTATCCGACATGTGTTCCTTCCTTATTTACAATAGCATCGACATAAATGTTGGCAGAAAATCTGTTAAACAATTTAATATGAGCCTCATACGGTAGTTGTCCCTCTTCTAAAATTCGTCGTTGCTTTTCTCCATGAAAACGTGATAAGTTCATTCCGATGAACTTATCTGGATTATGTATATGAACACTAGGACCAACTCTTTTTAATAAATGATGAGCAGATTTATTGAACCAACATATGTTGAAGGCTGTGTCAGCAACAATGATACTTTCTCCTACTGTATTTAAAATTGTGGGAATTTCTATTAAATCAAATACTTCGCATAAATGGTTCAACTGTTTCACATCTCCTTTTATCCGAACAATATTGTTCTATTTTTCTATTTTATCTTACTTTCTCCTTCCTTTATAGCAAAATGTATTTAAATTGTCGAAATAGGAAATAGGACTTAATTTTAATAGAGTTTATTTTAATATAGGTTTTGTTAAAAGTTCGTTGTTGATTTCCATGCAAGGCTTCTCTTTCCGCGGGCGGTAAAAAGTAGGAAGGTTATTTTCACTGTCGTGAAAAAACCTACTCCTCGGCGTGGGGTCTCCCGCTCCCCGCTTCTCCCGCAGGAGTCTACAACATGCGCTCCAATCAACAGCAAGATTGTAGTAAAAATCAACATTAATCTTTAACACAGCCTATATAAAAAACAAGACTTAATAAAGTCTTGTTTAAGCATTTTTGAAGTATTCTTTATAGTAGCCGCCAATCTGACCGAAGTTATCAATAATAAAATAAAATTCTTCTGTTTCGTTTTTCACTTCATATTTCTTGCCTTCTGTTAACACATTACGTACTAAATATTTTTTTGCATTTGTATGTACACAAACTACTTCTTTGACTGTTTTGTTATCTTTCCATGTTTGATGAATCATTGTGTTGCCTCCTAAAATGTTGTTGTATTAATAATAGCCTAATTCACTGTTTCTATCTAGTCTTCCTCTTTAAAATGTATCACTATTTGAACAAACTTACATATTTTAATTGGAGGCGGTGGTTTAGATGAATGAGTACGCAAATCTTTTAGCTTTACTAGGAATTGGTGGAGCACATCCTGGAGGTATAGAATTAACAAAAAGGTTGATTGAGGATTGTAATATTCATATAGAAGACAATATTTTAGAAGTTGGTTGTGGTACTGGCCAAACAACTACTTATTTAATAATGGCTGGTTTTGATGTAACACCAATCGATTATCATCCTTTAATGATAGAAAAAGCAAATAAGCGGTTTAGAGAGCTCAATTTGAAATGCAAAGCAATCCAAAAAGATATTCATGAACCAATTTTACTCGATAAGATGTTTGACGTAATTATAGCTGAGTCTGTTCTTTCTTTCACGAAACTTACGAAATCAATTCCACAACTTAAATGCCTGTTAAAGGAAAAGGGCAAACTGATTGCAGTCGAAATGACGAAAACGAAAAGTTTAAGTGAAGATCTTGAAAAGGAAATAAAATCTTTTTATCAATTGCCTCAACTTTTAACAGAACAAGATTGGAAAGATTCTTTCGAAGCAAACGGATTACAAGTAAAAATAACAGAATTAAATTTAACTGACCTACCTATTAGCGAACCGGAGTTACACCCATCTGAACATATCGAAGAGAGATACTTTCAAATACTCACCAAACACGAAGAACTAGTATACAAAACAAAAAACACCTTAAAAGCCAGCATTATCGTAGCTAATAAAAAGTAATTTCTAGCCTCTTCTAAATAAGAGGCCTTTTAATATTGAGGAGAAATATTCCATTTTCTTGTTACATAGTGTCATTTTATGGTTGAACTTACTAAATAACTGTGATTAATAACCAAAAACTTCAAGTATTAGTCTGTACTGGTAACATTTTAGTAATGAATTAGATGTATATTCTTGTTACGGTTGTTAAAGAGTGTTTCAACAGTTGCTACAACCTACTATTCGAAGGAGGAATTTACTAATGAAAAAACTAATTACAGGAACGATTATTGCAGCATCATTATTTTTAACTACTGCATTTAGTGCGAGTGCATCAACATATACAGTGAAATCTGGAGACTCTTTATGGACAATAGGTAAAACGTACGGTGTATCAGTAAATGATTTGAAAGCTACTAATAATATTAGTAACCACTTAATTTTCCCTGGTGAGACTTTACAATTACCAAAAGCTGTATCTGCCGACGAAAAAGAATTGTTAGCAAGATTAGTACATGCAGAGGCAAAAGGTGAGCCTTATGCTGGTAAAGTGGCTGTGGCAACAGTCGTATTAAATCGCGTTCAACATGAGAACTTCCCTAACTCTATTAAAGGTGTTATTAATGAAACTACTCCTGGTGGCATTTATCAATTTACACCAGTACAAAATGGTCAGATTAATGAAAGTGCTGACCATGAAGCAATGAAAGCTGTTGAAGAAGCTATTGCATTCCAAGGTCAAGGTAGAAATTCTTTATTCTTCTTTAACCCTGCAAAAACGAATGACCAATGGATTCGTACTCGAACAGTAACAACGACAATTGGTAATCATGTATTTGCAAAATAATGCAGTTCAAAAAAGCTGACTCGGATGAGTCAGCTTTTTTTATAATTTTTTATAGTTTTTATGGTTGACTACTGTTCGAATCGGCTCGCCAGTATTGACATTTTTCCCGATTTCCACAATAACAGAACTATCTCTGACGATAAAAACCTTACCCTTAGCACCTTTTTTGCTACCTGTTTTAATTATAATCATATCACCGACATCTGCTGCGTTTGGTGCTTTCTTTTCAATATCTATTTCTGTTTCTTTTTCAATTTCTTTTTCTGTATCCATTCCTACAACTCCTTACAAAATACGCGAATTTGCCTTTCACTATCATATACAATTTTCTTATAAAATATCCACTAATAAGCCTTGCTTTATAAAAAGAAAATTTCTTACACCTTTAACTTAGTGTGTTCACAAGGTGGTGTTTTCCACTTATCAACTAACTTTCTGTATCTTTTCCATTGATTTACTCACTCATTATCGCATAAGTAAGCATGTATTGTTTAAAAATAGAAGTATCTTTGAAGAAAGAGGTGAAGGTAATGAAGATTAAAGGACTATTGGCTTCTGGCTTAGCTTTAGCTACACTTGTAGGATGTGGTAATGTAGGGCAATATGATGCACAACGCGCTAATCCAAATGATGCTTTAGACGTTAATTATAATCAGATGGATCAGTACAACCGTCAAGGTGGTGTTGGTGAAACAACTATTAACGCACCTAGAAGAATGCGTGATACATTCACAAGAGAAACAAGACCTAGACGAGAAGAAGGTTTTTTAGGACGTAATGTAAGAGATCGAAATGAAAGATTTTTTGGCGAACGAAATGTTAGAAACAACACAGGTAACAATGGCATGTTTGGTCAACGAAACGTACGAAATACACAACAACAAGAACCAAGAATGGTTGTTGCCGATAAAGCAACAGACCGCGTAACAGATTTAGCTGAAGTAAGAACTGCTAATGTAATCGTAACGAATCGTAATGCTTATGTTGCTGCTGTATTAGATGATGGTCACTCTGGTCAATTAACACGAGATGTTGAAAATAAAATCGAAAAAGCAGTTAAACAAGCAGACCCAGATATAAATAACGTGTTTGTATCTGTGAATCCTGACTTTGTAGATCGTATGGGGAACTATTCAAACGATATTCAAACAGGTCGACCTGTAACAGGTTTTATGGACGAATTTATGGAAACAGTTCGTCGTGTATTCCCTACAAATGCTACGAATAACCGTCGATAATTCACAAAGAAGACTTGGCTGTATTTAAGCCAAGTCTCTTCTCTATTCTTCATATAAAATTTTATCAGCTATATTTTCAGCAGTATTTGCATGAAAAATTCTCAATTCTTTCAACATTTCATTTGTTACATTTTCTATTTGCTCTTTTGAATAACCTAGTCTCTCCATTGAGATGGTTGTATACGCTAAAGCTTGTCCAGTGTCCATAGAAAATCCCCTTTCCTTTTGTTATCAGTTTTACACAATTTCTGTAATTTTATTGATAGGAAAGGAAAAGTAATCTATTTAGTTCTTTCGGCTAGTCCGATTACGAGCTTCTAAAAGTTTAGATTTTAGTTCATTCTCCATCGTAACAAGTTCTTTTTCCACTTGGAAACGCTTTTCTCTTCCCTCTTCTTGAATCTTTAAAGTTTCTTCTAACGTCTCAATTAAATTTTCCTGCGTCTTTTTCAATGTTTCAACGTCTACAAGTCCACGTTCGTTTTCTTTCGCAGCTGCAATCGTGTTTTGTTTTAACATTTCTGAGTTTCTTAAAAGTAATTCGTTCGTTGTTTCTGACACATTTTTTTGCGTATCTACTGCTTTCTTTTGGTTATAAAGTGAAACTGCAATTACTAATTGATTCTTCCATAATGGAATAGCAGTTAATATAGAAGAATGAATACGCTCTACTAACGTTTGGTTTGTATGTTGGATTAATCGTATTTGTGGAGCCATTTGTAACGTAATTTGTCTACTTATTTTCAAGTCATGGGTCCTTTTTTGTAATCTGTCGGCAAACTGTAACATATCCGCCACAGCTTGAGCATCCATTTGATCATTTGTTTCTTTTGCTTTTTTTTCTAAAGAAGGAATGATCTCCGCGTGTATTTCTTCTAATTTGTGTTCAGCCGCAGCAATATAAATGTTAATTGCCTGAAAATATTCTTTGTTTTTGTCATAAAGTGACTCTAACATAATGTTGTCTCTTTGTAGTACTTTTTTAAAGCTTTCTAGTTGATCGGAGATTTTATCAATTTCAAAACCTATTTTTCGATATTTCGTAAATAGTTGGTTTACTGAATTATTTATATTACCAAAGAACTTCCCTAACAATCCTTTCTTTTTTGATTCTAGCTCCCCAGGTTTTACTTCTTTAATTTTTGTCATCAAGTCGGTAATTACTTCTCCTACTGGGCCAGCATCTTTTGTTTGAATATGAGATAACATAGAGTTAGAAAATGTGGAGAGTTCTGATTGAGCTACAATACCATATTGTGAAATGGCTTGTGTATCTTCTGGATTAATTTGTTTGGCAATTTCTAATGCTTTTCTTTTATATTCTTCTGGTAACGTATCAAACAGCTTTTCAGTTTTTTCAGTTGTTGCTTCTTTCTCTACTTCTTGAATTTCATTCGTTGTAGTTTGTAAAGGATTGGAAAAAGGGTTGCTTAACAAATCATTTAACGTATCTTCTTTTAGTTGTTGCTTTAATTTATTATCATTGGACATCTTATAATCCTCCTATTACTTCTTCAGCATGTCTTTGTTAATAAGATCTAAAGACTTTGTTTGTTTTAGTAAAGTTAGTTCTGTTTTTAAGTTTGTTACATCTCCAGAAACGATATTTAATAATTCCGTTTCCATACTACGCTCTAAATCTTTTAATGCTTGTTCACTTTCTCTTATGGAAGAAGAGATTTCATGATTTCTTACCGGGTGACTGATCAAGTTAACATAGTTCTCTGTAATAATTGTTGCTGTTTCTAATTGGTTTTTCATAAAGTTTTGGGCGTTCTTATACTTTAATGGTTCTTTTTCTACCATTTTAATAACACGGGAAGACATCCGATATATTTTGTTGATCGATTGGAAAACGAAAATGGACCGCACTTTAAAACGTGCACTACTAATTTTTTTGACATTTGCTTTTGCATTTTTTGCTTGTAGTAATATATATTTTTTCTCTTTTCGAGCTATTTTTTCTAATTCGTCATTCGGTAGCAATTTCCTCTTTATTAATAAAAAAGTACCGGTAAATAAAAGTACGGATAAAATGGAAGAAAACATAAATGTTATTTCTGTTGATAAAGTTGTTATGATAAGAAAAATAAATGCTATATTAAAAGCAATAATAAAACTGGCTGCTTTTCGAATCGCTCTTTGCAACGGAAATCACTCTCCTTTCTATATATATACATTCACTAAATTACTAATTAACATAACTTATATTATATACGTATATCTTCATTATAAGTTTCAAAAAAAATGCGGTCAAACGAATTGTTGTTAACATCCGTTTGACCACTTTTTTATGCGCCAGTTTTTGTCTCAGCATGTATGGATACTTGATTTGTATTTTTAAAAAGCTTTACTGCATATATAGCGATTAACGTTAACGATAAAGATCCGAAAAGTAACGCCATCATTTTCAGTCCAATTGTATCTAAAAATAACCCTGTGCCTAATAACACAACTTGGAACAATACACGGTCTAACATATTACGGAAAGAAAAGAATCTTCCATGATACTCTTTTGGAATTTTAGTTTGGAATAATGTAACCGCAATTGGAAAGAAGCAACCTACTGCAAGACCGAACACTCCAAAAGAAATTAATGACATAACCATTATGTCAGCGAAAAATAAAGATAAATGTGCAAATGCAATGATAGTTGCAAAGATAAACATTAATGGAACCATATTCTTATCGTTAGAAATCTTTTTAACAGCCAGTGCTCCTATCATGAAGCATATTCCTTCTACAGTATAAATGAAGCTTTTTATAGATTGACTATCTTGCAATTCACTTATATTAATAACCATTAAATTAAATCCGCCAATAAACAAGAACGGAACTAATGCTAAGATTAACGCAGTTAAAACAAGAGGTGTTTCTTTTAATAAGGGAATGACTTCTTTAAAACTACCACTCTTCTTATCTTTTCCTTTATTAGAAGTATATTCATCCTCAAAATCCAGGAAAAAGGTAAATATTAGTAATAAACCGTAAGCAATAAATGAAGCTAAATATAGTGATTGTAAAGTCATGATAAGTAGCATAGCTCCTGCTAATGCAGTACCGATAATACGAGCAATCGTTGAAATATTCATGTGTATTCCATTCATTTCTAGAAGGTCCTTCTCTGCTACTATTCTAGGAATGACAGATTGTAGTGCAGGGAAATAAAAAGCTGCTGAAATTTGGATAAATATCATAAACAAGATCATGTAGATTATGGATTCAAAATGAATGGCTAAAAACATAAAACAGACACTAAACATTCTTAAAATCCCGGAATAAATCATAATTTTCTTTTTACTATTAGAGTCTATTAATCTTCCAGCTAGTGGGCCGACTAAAACACCTGCTAAAAGGCCAATAAAAAGTATCATTGCTTTAAAGAAATCCGATGGAATTTGCGCTTGCATAAATTCTAGATTCCCAATAATTCCTGTCCATAAGCCAATACCTGCAATGAATTCACCGCTTAATATAATCCAAACGTTCTTATTCTTCCACACGGCTAAAAGCCCCAATCTGTATGTAGTATTAATATATGTTTTAAATATAGCACGGCAGAAACAATTTCGCCACACGAAGCTTTTGTCCACCTAATTTTTATGTAAACTTTTAACGTAAATGAAAAGACTACGCCAATTAGACGTAGTCTTTTGAAAAAAGTTACTGAATTAACTCAATTTCTTTCTTCGTTCCATCTTTTAATGTAAATTCAAGTTCGAACTTAGAGAAATCTCTAGGAATTTTAAATACATTCAAAATTTCTTCCATTATATCTTGATCAGATTGATCAGCATTCAGATTTAATTGTCCCAACAAAGGAGCTAATTCTTCGTATGCCTCATCGCCCTTTAACTTTCTGCCTGAAATATCATCTTCTATTTCAGCTTCACCATTGCCTTCACTTTCATACTCTGCTTCATATTTTACATTTGATTCATACTCTACTTCTAACTCAAATTTAGAAAAGTCATGTTGTTCATCTAAATCTTTATTAATAATACCTCGGTCTGTTGTATCTGGAGTTTCTTCTTCTTCAGTAGCGGGTGGTGCCTCTTCATTTGGTGTTGCGTTTTCATTGCCAGGTTCTGCTGGTGCAGATAGATTGTTGTTATCTGTACCACAGCCTACTAAGAAAATGGACACTAGAAAAATGGAAAGAATAGAAATGACAAATTGTATGCGGATTTTCATGATTTTTCCTCCTAATTGAGTGAGTTTCATAATGTACAATTACTAAACGAAAAACGAATATTAAACCAATTGTTTAATATAAATAACGTTTTATATCGAACGTTATTTAATTATAATAAACTGAGCATTCGTTTTTCACTAAACGAAAAGTAATTATGAAATTGATTCTAAAAGTATTATTACGTTTCCCAACTTTTATTATTTATACCCATTCAATTTAAGTTGAAACTAAAAAAAGGAGTTGAGACAAAAAGCCAATGAAGTTTAACTTGCCGTAGAAAGTAGTTGAAGTTGAACTTCATGTGACCTATGAAGTTCATCTGGCCAAAAATATTTATCGTAGTTGAACTTCATAAGGCCGATGAAGTTCATCTGACCAAAAAAATTACCGTAGTTGAAATTCATAAGGATGATGAAGTTCATCTGGCCAAAAAGTTTTATCGTACCTGAACTTCATGAGGCCAATGAAGTTCATCTGGCCAACAAAATTTATCGTAGTTGAACTTCATAAGGCCGATAAAGTTCATCTGACCAAAAAAAATTTTTGTAGATGAACTTCATAAGGTCGATAAAGTTCATCTGGCTAAAAAAATTGTTGAAGAAGTAAAACTTCATCCACATTTCGTAGGTATAAAGGGCTTGGATAAAACTCGGTTAATTTATATGGAAGAAGCCCCTAGATTAAAATTTTTGATCTTTGGGGCCACTTCTCAACTATTTTTCGCTTTTTCTCTAGTTTTGTTCCAGCCTCTAACGTGCTATAAGCTTTTTAATAGTAATTTTTTCAGTAAAGGAAATAAAACATTTGGAAGTTCCTCGATGTTTGGGACAAGTATACTATATTTACCGTACATGTTTTGAATTGTTTTCAGTTGGCTTTCTTCTATTTCTCCATTTGATAAAAAGACGTTGATTACTTCTATACCGTGTTTTCTTGCTTCCATAACTGCTTCATGTGTATCTACAATACCATTCTGTTCATAGTTCATGGCTGCAGGTTCGCCATCTGAGAAAACGAGTAGGAATTTTTGTTTCTCTGAACGAAGTTGCAATCGTTTAGACATATGTCTAATAGCGTATCCATCTCGATTATCTTCCTCTGGCTCTAACTGCAATATTTCCGGTCCAGTAGAGAGCTTTCGTGCTGATTGAAAATCAATGACCGTTTTAAAATAATTTGGTTGACTAGTTTCTGTCGCATCATTCGTATCTTCCCAAAATCCTACTACTTCATGTGGCACTTGAACAGATTTTAAAGCTTCATGAAACAATGTGATACCGTGTTTCGTTTGCTCCATTTTATCATGCATGGAAGCAGAACAATCGACAAGTAAAGTGAAAACTGCATCTATTTCGATTGTTGGCTCATCTTTTTTATAAAACAATCTTGGTGATTCGTCCGTAAACCAAGGCATCAACTTTTTACTTAGTCGTCCGAAATGTAAATTTCCACGTGGAGCGATTTTTTTATGTTCCAACGTTTTTTGAATTAGCTGTTTTAATTTTTTTTGATAAGGTGCAATCACTTGTTTATATTGTTCGTATTCGATTTTTTCTTCCATCTTTACTTGGTTAGGCTTTTGAAACACAGGAAAAGCATGTTTATTTTCTTTTCCGAAAGCGTTTTCTTTGCCTCCTTTTTGATCAGAATCATTAAACACTTCTAAAACTTCCATTTTGGAAAAGTCATTTCGTTTCGTTGGCTTTGTTTTTCCTTGAACAAAACCAAGCGCCTGATCGCCATCTTCTCCTTCTCTAACACCTTCGCCCATTAAATCTGTTTTAGTCCCTTGCTCTAAATCAAATTGCAAGAAACTTTGGGTGTTTGTTTCTGACTCTCGATGCCAGGTTGGAAGTTTATCTTCGTGCGTATCTTCCTCCCCTTTTTTCGTGTTGTCTTTCACATCATCATTCTTAAGGCCATCTTTTCGTTTTAGGTCATCAAAAGTTAGGCCATCTTTTGTATCAGCCAGTTCTGTAAAATCTGGCAGAAGGAAATATAAATTTAGCATGTCTTTCTCAAGTAGATCTTCTAGTACATCTAAAATATTTTCGCATAGTTTTTTTATTTCTCTCGTGCTTTTTGCTTCATAGGCCTTTTCTGCTTCTTTACGTATATAAGGTAAAGCTAAATCCAAAGGTTTATTTATGCTAATTACTTCCTCTAAAGGATCATTTGTCGTTAATAATATATACAACTGGTTATATAATGCATCTGTATGGATTCCCCGATCCATATTAACTTTAAGTTGGCTTTTAAAATATTTTCGATATTCACGTCTTCTTATTTCAAATGATTCTGTTGTGCCCGGTCGTTCATTTTTTACTAATTCTTCTAGACGAATATCTTCTAGTAAACTAAAAAGTTGACGAGCAAAGCTTGTGTATGGTGCGTTCTTTATAGATTTCAAATATTTATCAATAATAGTAAAGTCCGTATACTTAACACTACCAACACTTCTAAGGTAAACATCGCTCTTTAAACCATGTAATTTCTCTTTGGGAGGATGGTTGTCCCAGAATAAACTGATGAACAATTGTTTTTCATAAGGATTATAGTAAGATTTAAATGCATACTCCACTTGCAACTCTTCTACTTTTGATAAAGAGCATGATAGGTCGGTTAGCTCCATAAATAGAAAGGAATCAATTTTTTTGTCGTTAAAGACAATTGGTCTCATTTGAAATCCCTCAATTAAATAACGTTGTTGCAATATTTACTACAGCAGCACGTTCTCTTTCATCTTCTAGCTTATCTACAATTCCTCGTTGAATCGCACGTAATGGTGGTAGGTATATGGTTAAGTCACATGTATCTAGTAGTGCTCTTATTGATGCGGCTTCTTCTGATAAGGAACCACTTTTTACTAAAGATATTAAGTCGCTAGAAAAGGTAACATATTTACTCACTAGCTTTTCATCGGATAAGCTAGATTGTGTTAATAGAACGTGTTTAAGTGTGTCCCCTTGTATATATGGCACTTCTAAAACAACGAAGCGGTTCTTTAACGCCTCATTTAATGGAACTGTCCCTACATAGCCTTCATTTATTGCAGCAATTACGCCGAAGCCTTCTTTTGCCTTAACTACTTCTCCTGTAAATGGATTCGTGATGGTCTTTCGGTAATCTAAAACACCATTTAAAATAGGTAACGTTTCTGGTTTAGCCATGTTTATCTCATCAATGTATAATAGATGTCCCTTTTTCATGGCTTCTATTACTGGTCCAGAGATAAATTCAATGGTAGCTTTACCATCTACATGTTGGATTGTTTTATACCCAAGCAAGCTCTCCGCATCTAGATCTACCGAACAGTTTACGCTGTGCATTGGTTGGTGATAGATGGCGGATAATGTTTCCGCTAGTTTTGTTTTTCCTGACCCTGTTGGGCCTTTTAGTAGGACATTTTTACCGAGTGATAAAGAGATAATGGAATCGAATAATAATGTATTGTCTTCTGCAGTGTATCCGCCTGTTCCAATAAGTGAAGCGTATGATTCTATTAAGTCTTTTGATTTGTTACTGTTTATTTTATTTTGAACTTCCTGTGGCAGGTTTAATTCTATTGTCATGAGAATACCTCTTTCTAAAGTCTTATTGTAATTAAGTTATGTAAAACAGTAGTTTTTGAAACATAGGGTATAAAAAGTTGATTTCAGCTGCAGGTGTTCGCTTTCCGCGGGCGGTCGCAGGAGCCTCCTCGGCGCTATTGGCGCCTGTGGGGTCTCCTTTGACACGCTTTCCCGCAGGAGTCTCACACCTGCAGCTGAAATCAACTAGAACTTCGTTAAAACACCATTACTATATTTTTAGTGTTCGAGGTATGGACATCTTTGTTAACATCTAGTGTCATTGTTTATAAAGTCTATCCAGCTGTTGATTGTAGCACAAGTCGGAGACTCATGCGTGAGAAGCGTGGAGAGGGAGACCCCAAAGGGGAAGTCGAGGAGACTCCCGGCCCGCCCGTGGAGAGCGAAGGCTTGTGCTACAATCAACAGCGTTATAAAACATATAATGAAAAAAAGCTGCTGACATGTATAGTCAAGCAGCTTTTTATTATAGCAGTAAAAGAGATTTTCTTGAAGTGATAAGGATTACATTTGTTCTGTTT
This sequence comes from Bacillus sp. FJAT-45066, assembly GCF_002335755.1. Lineage (NCBI taxonomy): Bacteria > Bacillati > Bacillota > Bacilli > Caryophanales > Bacillaceae > Bacillus > Bacillus sp. FJAT-45066. Next base: position 1,283,699 of record NZ_NISQ01000001.1, on the reverse strand, counting down.
GGACTTGTTCTTTTCTACTTTGTATACCGGATACTATCCATCCACCGATCGCAAGTGTCAATAACACGAACCAGAAAAATCCTTTCCAAATCGGATGTTCTGGTACGTAATGTGGAATAACGTGTATGCTTGGGTGAGCAAGTGTGAAAACGGCTAACTTTACTCCTACCCAACCAACAATTAAATAAGCTACTGTTTCTAATGTGGGTCTTTCGTTTAAAATCTTCACAAATGCAGTTGCTGCAAAACGCATAATGACAACGCCAACGAACCCACCAAAGAAGATAACGAGGAATTGCCCGCCATCTAATCCACCAATCATGGGTAAGTTTGTTTTCGGTAAAGTCATCGCAAGAGCAATTGCTGCTAAAATAGAGTCTACAGCAAAAGCGATATCTGCTAATTCAACTTTTAAAACAGTAACCCAAAAACCTGACTTCTTTCCGCCTTCTCTAGTTGCAGCTGCTTCATCTGCTCGAAACATAATATATTTGCGCCACATGTGGTTTAATGCGATAAATAATAAGTACAATGCACCGATAGCTTGAACTTGCCATACGTTAACTAAGAACGAAATCGCAAATAACGAACCGAGACGGAAAACAAAGGCACCAGCTAATCCGTAAAACAGTGCTCTTTTACGTAAATCTTCTGGTAAATGTTTAACCATGATAGCCATTACTAACGCGTTATCTGCGGCTAAAATTCCTTCTAATACAATTAGGACTAGTAATACCCAACCATATTCTAATAAAATGCCAACTTCCATAATCTATTTCTCTCCTCCTGTTTTTACCCATAAAAAAAACCTTTACCAAGCATTCTCGGTAAAGGTTAAAACATAAAAAAGACCTTCACCTAGAACTCGCTCGTTCAGGCAAAGGTCTTGCTAACAACAGAATTAGTTGCCAATAAAGCCGGTGTCTGCAGTACAGTCACGTCATGACGACTTTATCGTTTTCATAGCTACTCCCCTTTGATTGGGTGTATGTAATTGATAGCTTTATTTTAGTTAGGAATGTGTTTGTTGTCAACACATATTTTGAGATTACTAGATTGTTTTTTTAAGATAGGCAATTCCATCGGGATGAATGCCAACTTCTATCGTGTTCTCTACCTTTAATGTACTCATGTTAATAACTGATATGTCGTTCGTTTTGTTATTTGCTACATATGCAAAGCTCCCTGTTTCATTAAAAACAGTTCCACCTGGCCATACACCTACACGAATTCTTTTCACTTCCCACGGTCTTACGTTGCCTTTTAAATTATGCTCTGTCTCAATAATAGACAAGTCTCCAGATTCACGATTCGGAATTAATGCATATTTTCCATCAGGAGAAAATACTAGTCTTACAGGAACTCGTCCAAGGCGACGTTTATGCTTTAATTCGTAAGTATCAGTATCGATCACAAATAATGTGTCTTCTTCTTGATTTGCTACATATAAGTCTTTTCCATTAGGGTGTACTGCTACGCCTTCTGGACCTTTTCCAACTGGAATGTGTGTAATGATTTCCTCTTTCTTTGTATCGATTATAGTCACGTTATGGCTACCGATATTAGGAACATATACTTTTTCGTTAGTTGGTGAGAAAGAAATCATATGAGAATATTTTTGATGTGTTGGAAAAACACTTTCTATCTCATCTGTTTCGGTATTGATGACAAATATTTTTTCACTATATGTAGATGCCATAAATAATTTATTACCGTCATTTGTAATTCCTAAGCCATGTGGGAATTGAAAATCTGGGTGCTCTAATACTTTGATGATTTCAAACGTACTATTGTCCATAATGTTCATTTTGTTTCCTAAAGAGCATGTTATGTATGTCTTCTTTCCGTCAGGTGTGACGACTAATTCATGTGGATTGTAATCTGTTTCTACCGTTTTCACTATCTTTTCATTTGCTAGGTCAACAATGGATATTGTATCTTCATCTTTATTTAGTACAATTAAAAATTCGTTACTCATTTGAATGAAACATCCTTTCGTTATTCGAAATATATGTTAACTATACCATATTATTAGAATGGTTTGAATTATTAGTTTGTATTATTTTGCTTTTCGAAATTAATATCGGGTGATATAATTCATTAGATTAAATGGCCTTAAAATAAGGGAGATATAAATAATGAAACAAGCACATTCATATAGAGAAAGACTTTCTATTTTTGCAAAGATATTGGTTCCTATTTTAGTGACACAACTTGCCTTATTTTCGATGAGCTTGTTTGATATTATGATGACGGGAAATGTGAGTGCTAGTGACTTGGCTGGAGTGGCGATAGGATCGGGTCTTTGGGTACCTATTTATACAGGTCTTAGCGGTATTTTACTTTCTGTAACTCCGATTGTTGCACAACTGATTGGAGCGAAAAAATCTTCAGAAGTTCCTAACTCCGTTATTCAAGGTGTGTATGTTTCCATAGCGATGGGCTTAGTAGTCTTTATTGTTGGCGCACTTGTACTTAATCCAATATTAAACGGGATGAATATTGAGCAAGAAGTAAGACATGTAGCTAAGTATTATTTAGTCGCTCTTTCATTTGGTATATTTCCTTTGTTTACTTATACTGTTTTTCGTAGTTTTATGGACGCATTAGGACATACAAGAATTACGATGATTATTACTTTACTCTCCTTGCCTATTAATATCATACTTAACTATATTTTAATTTTTGGTAAATTTGGTTTACCTGCTTTTGGTGGTATCGGGGCTGGAATTGCATCAGCGATTACGTATTGGATTATTACACTTTTATCTATTAGAATCATTTTGAAGTATGAGCCGTTTTTACCTTATAAAATTTTTGATAAATGGTATCCATTTATTTGGTCAAAGTGGAAGGAAATTTTATTAATTGGTATTCCTATTGGTCTTTCCATTTTCTTTGAAACGAGTATTTTTTCAGCCGTGACATTACTAATGAGTACCTTTGACACGGTAACGATTGCTTCTCATCAAGTAGCATTAAACTTTGCTTCCCTTTTATATATGGTTCCTTTAAGTATTTCAATGGCATTAACGATTTTAGTTGGCTATGAAGTTGGTGCCAAAAGGTTGTCAGACGCGAAACAATATACAGTTTTAGGTGTTATTTCAGCCGTCATTCTATCTAGTGTATGTGCTATATTTTTGTATTTTTATAAAGAAGAAGTTGCTTCGCTTTATACGAATGACCCAGAAGTACTTGCACTAACAACAGTATTTTTAATATACGCGATCTTCTTCCAACTATCAGATGCGATTGCTGCACCAATTCAAGGGGCACTTCGTGGATATAAAGACGTAAACGTTACGTTTATTATAGCGCTTGTCTCTTACTGGTTTATCGGGTTGCCATTCGGGTACCTATTAGCAAATTATACGAGTTATGGAGCTTTTGGATATTGGATAGGATTAATTAGTGGCTTAGCTGCCGGGGCTATTGGGCTTTCCTTACGCTTACGTTTCTTACAGAAAAAATATGAGAGAAAATTTGCTTAATAAAAAATGAGGACTTTCATTAAAGAGTCCTCTTTTTTTTGCTATTTTTTATCTACAAAAAGCAGTAATAAAGTTGCTAATGGACCTAATAGTAAAGATAATAGAAACCAGTTAAGGCCGCTTCGATTCTTTCCTTGAGCAAGTCCGGCATTTATTAACATTAATGTGCCCCAACCTACGTAAAATCCACTATCTATCATGATTCCATCACTCTCCTCTATAATTTAATATGCTGATTTAAAATCCATATACCATTTTGGAATTGGTGATGAAAACGTTTCTTGGTCATTTATCATGTTCTGCAATCTTATCAACATCTCGTCCACTAATTGAGGTGTTACTTTTACAGACCAGACGATAGACGGAACTATTATCATTGCAATATACAAATTATAAAGTTCCCAAAAATGATTTGGTACATTATTTTCATAGTACCCGTCAATTTGTCCAACAGAAAATGGCACACTCACCTCTCGGCTAAATTGTCCTAACTTATAAAAGTCATGAATAGGATCACCAATATCAAATCGGTTAAAATCGATAACACCGGCATACTTATTGTTTTCTATAATTATATTATTAACTTGAAAATCATCATGCTGTATAGATATGGGTCTTCCTATTATTAATGACAAATTATACATAATAAATGTATGAATCTTATCCATTCCTTCTAATCGTACGTTACTATCTTGGTATTGTGACCAATACCTCTCGTACTTGCTTTTTCGCTCTTCATACCAATTCATTGAATGATTGGGCTTAATAGTATGTATTTTTCTCAATTCTTTTCCTGCTGAATAGCCAATATTATATTGTTCTTCAACGGATAGTCTTGGTAATACTTCTGATGCATCTAACCCTTTTATGTAAGAAAACACGGACAAACAGTAGTCATTGTGTTTACGAAATATAATGGGCTCGTTTGTTTTTACGTTTTGATTAAAGGCTTGAACATGAACATTAAATTCTTTTTCTTTTCTAGTAAACTCCTTTGCATCAGCTAACTTAACAAGAAATTCTCTTTTACTTTTGGTAGTAACAACATATTTTTTATCAGAAGAAAATCCTTTCTTAATTTCGGATACCGATATAATACTTTCATTTGTACTTTCTTTAATAATAGTTTCAAAAAGATTATGCAATGTAAAAACCTCACAAGTTTTAATAGTAGAGTAATAAATATTCTATATAATGATTAATTCTCCTTTTTAAAAAGATATAAAAATGCAGGATAGGAGACGAAACATCCTACCCTGCATATTTGTTAATAGTAATTCAGAAATTCTTAATTATTTTCCAATAAACATTTGTGTCCAGTAGTTACCTTCTACGTGTCCTACTCCAATGTGTGTAAAGTTCCCGTTTAGAATATTTGCTCGGTGACCTTCTGAATTCATCCATGCTGTCACTACTTCTTCTGGGCTTCGTTGGCCCATCGCGATGTTTTCACCTGCTGTACGATAAGAGATTCCAAATTGTCTCATCATGTCAAAAGGTGAGCCGAACGTAGGACTTGTATGAGAGAAATAGTTGTTTTGCTTCATGTCTTTTGATTTTTCACGAGCTACTTTACTTAATTCTGTATCAAGATTTAACGGACTTAAGCCATGTTTTGCACGTTCCGCATTCGTTAGTTCCACCACTTTTTGTTCAAAAGCACTTACAGAATAGCCAGGTTGTTCTTGTTTCGGCTGTTGGGCTGGTGGTTGTGGTGTTGGAGCTGGTTGAACTGGAGCTGCTGGTTGCTCTTGCTTCGGTTGTTCCTTTTGAGAATCTTGTTTTGGTTGTTCCTTTGGAACTTCTTGTTTCGGCTGTTCTTTTTCAACTGGTGCAGGAGTTACTTCTTGTGGCTTTTCTTCCGGCTGTTTTGCTTGTTCTTCTAGTTGGATTTTAACAGCTAGACGCTCTTCTAATTCTTTTATATAAGATTGGAAGAATGCTTGTACATCCTCATTATTTTTAAAGAAAGTAATATTTTTCGTATAATGTAGCTTTGTTTGTACTGGTTGAGCTGCTTCCGCTTTAGATGCAGATATACCAAGTGGAGCTACTGTTACAATAGTAGTTGCTGCAATTACAGATAAGATTGACTTCTTTGAAAACTTGATCATGTTGCTTCCCCCTTAAGGTCATTTCATAGAGTGTGTGTTGCTACAAACTAATCATAGCATGGACTCTTTGTAATATTTGAGGAAGAAACTGGTATTGACTTTATTTTTACAATAATTGTTTTATGTTTTCCTGTTTTTGGAGGAATTGAAGTGCTAATTAACTAATTTTACTTTAAGAATTTTCTATTAATTTTGCATAATACCATTTATTTCATCATAATAATTCTTGACACCCTCGAAAATTGGCATTTTATATTACAAAAGGTCAAATATCGTTACATTTTTTACTGTTATATGATGATTGAACATAGGTGATAGATTATTTCGTTTTATTGATCAGTTACCAAATTAACAATCCTTAGTGGCTCAGCGGAAAGGAACGAATAAGATACTTTAAATAATATATTTATAGAACTAAGAATAAGTAAACAAAAGAGAGACCTTAGATGGTCTCTCTAGAAATTAATTTTCAATCCATGTAAACATGTAGTTTTTATCTTCTACACCGTGAGCTTTCTTAACTATTTTTAATGGTTTGAATGTATCGATCATAACTGCTAGTTCTAACGTTTCTTTCTTTCCGATGCTTGCTTCTGTTGTACCAGGATGTGGACCATGAGGAATACCAGATGGATGTAATGTGATAGACCCTTCTTTAATTCCTTTACGGCTCATGAAGTTTCCTTCTACATAATATAGCAGTTCATCAGAGTTCACGTTACTATGATAGTACGGTGCTGGTATCGCTTCTGGATGATAGTCATATAGACGTGGAACGAACGAACAAACGACAAAATTGTGACCTTCAAACGTTTGGTGAACCGGTGGTGGCTGATGTACTCTTCCTGTAATTGGCTCAAAATCTTCAATGTTGAACACCCACGGATACAAATAACCATCCCACCCTACAACGTCTAATGGATGATGACCTAGGATGTGTGAATGCATATACCCACGAGATTTGGTGATAACTTCGAACTCACCTTTTTCATCATACGTTTCAAGCGTTTCTGGTCCACGGAAGTCTCTTTCACAGAAAGGACTATGTTCTAACATTTGTCCGTACTCGTTACGATATCTTCTTGGAGTGGTAATTTGACTGAACGATTCAATAAATAAGATTTTCGTATCATCGTTCGGAATCACACGATAAATAGTACCGATTGGAATAATAACATAATCTCCAGGGCGATACGTAATCGTACCAAACATTGTCTCTACTTTTCCTGTTCCGAAGTGAATGTATAATACTTCATCTCCATCACCGTTTCGATAATAGCTTTCCATTGGCTCCGTAACGTAGACCGTACCAATTAATAAATCACTGTTACCTAGTAAATACTCCCTTGCTTTTAGGGCATCTCCTTTTGTTTCAATCGCTGTTGTTAAAAGATGACGATGATTTAATGGAGCCTCCGCTTGTTCTTCGTATTCTGGTAGATAGCTTCCTAGTACAGTAGACTTTACTACCTCTGTTGGTAAATAGTGATGATAAAGGATAGATTGTGTACCGGAGAAACCTTTTGTCCCCATTACTTGCTCTCTAAATAAACTTCCATCTTCTTTTTTAAACATCGTATGGCGTTTATGTGGAATTTTTCCTAATTGACGATAAAACATAGGTTCACCTCTTATACTTGTATTGTATTTTTCAACGTACCTAATTCAGTAATCTCTAACTCTACAACATCTCCAGGTTGTAGCCATCTATGAACATCTGTTCCAATTTCAAGAATACAACCAGTTCCAACTGTTCCAGATCCAATAATTTCGCCAGGATATAAAGTGACTCCATCAGAAGCTCGCTCAATCATTTCCGCAAAAGAATAATATATATCTTTAAAGTTTCCTTCTGAAAGTAACTTTCCATTCACCTTTGCAGTCATCGTTAAATCTAAGCCTTTACCAGATTGATAAGTTGCTAGATGCTCTTTCGTCACGATATAAGGACCGAAGCTTGTTGCAAAATCTTTACCCTTCGCAGGACCTAAGCCTACTTTCATTTCTTTTGCTTGAAGGTCTCTAGCACTCCAGTCATTCATAATACAGTAGCCAAAAATGTATTCTTCCGCATTTTCTACTTTAATATTTTTTCCTTCTTTTCCAATCACACATGCAATCTCTAGCTCATAATCTAGCCATTCACAATTTGCAGGACGTTCAATGCTTTCGTTAGGACCTTTAACTGCTAAATGATTCGTAAAATAAAAAACAGGTATCTCGTACCATTCAGGAACTACATCCAATCCTCTTCTGCCTCTCGCTGTTTTAACATGCTTCTCAAAAGCATAAAAGTCACGAATGCTCACGGGTCGCTGAATGGGTGCTAATACTTCTACACTATTTAAATGGTGCATAGACAATTGAGCTGAAGGAGAAAGTAAGCGGTCCACTTCATGTTTATTCTGATCATAGTTTTGAATAAAATCTAATAAATTGTTTGGTAGTTTCCCATTAGAAGATTCGTGCATATCCACGACAAATTCCCCGTCTAGCCAACCAGCAGTAACAAAACCATCTTGTTTTTTAAACGATAATAATTTCATTGAATTAACCCCTAGTTGTTTTTCTAATTAATTCGAACATATCCGTAGTACTTCGAGTATACAGGTTACCTGTCATTCTCCCTACCGGATTAAGTTTTTTTGTATCAATTTTTCCTTCATAATAAATGTCATCATCAATATGAACTATTTCGACTTTACCAATCACTAAGCTACCTGCACCAGGCTTATCACCAAAATGTAACACCTCTTGTAAGGAGCATTCTAATTGAACTTTGCTTTCTTTTACTCGTGGTGGCATGACAACTAAACTCTCTTCTTTTGTGAAGCCTGCTTCCACAAACTCATCAACATGTTGTTCAAAATCGGTTGCGGTGATATTCATTCTTTCGACGATATCTTCACTTACAATGTTTATAACAAATTGCTTTGTTTCTTCTATATTAATTAGTGTATCTTTTTTCGATCCGTCCGAACCTCTTCTCATAGGTGAAAAACATACAAGCAAAGGATCTGCACAAATAGCAGTAAAAAAACTAAAAGGAGCAATATTCGTTATTCCTTCTTGGTCAATAGAGGAAACTAATGCGATAGGACGAGGTAATATCGATCCGACGATTAGTTTGTATGCGTCTTGCCATTCTAATGTGCTAGGATTAACATTCATTGTTATACCTCTCCTTTCTCACTTAGCTGTTTGAACACATTCATAAAGAATGCATTATCTTCTTTTGAGCTAATGGTTACCCTAATAGTATATGGAAACCCAAGTAAGGTACCTGCTCTAACAATAATACCGTGCTTTAACAAAGCTTCCGCAGCTAAGTCCCCACGTTGTTTCGTATGAATCATGACAAAGTTTGCTTCGGAAGGAAAGTAACTGTAGCCAAGAGCGGTTAATTCTCTTTCGAAAAATTGTTTGCCATCGAAATTCTTCTGAACACATTGTTTCATATATTCTTGGTCTTCAAGTGCTAAAATGGCTGCCGATTGTGCAAGTTTATTAACATTGAAAACTTCTTTTACTTTTGTTAATTCTGTCGCAATAATAGGATTCATAATTCCATATCCTACTCTTAATGCAGCAATTCCATATATTTTAGAAAAAGTACGTAAAATAACGAGATTAGAATACTTATTCAATAATGGACGTGATTGTAAGTAAGAGTTACTTGTTGCATATTCATAATATGCTTCATCTAACACTATTAAAATATCGTCTGGAACTTGGGACAGAAAGGAAAGAAGATTTTCTTTTTCTACAATAGTTCCTGTCGGATTATTCGGGTTACACACAAAAATCATTTTTGTATTTTCGCCAATAGCAGAAAGCATACCATTTAAGTCGTGTACACCATCAACTAACGGAACAATAACAGGCTTACCACCCTCAATTAATACATTTGTTTTATAGCGTGGGAACGTAATGTCCGCCATGATTGCTTCTTCGTTTTGATTTAGATAGGCACGAATTAATAGGCGAATGATTTCATCTGACCCATTTCCGATAAATAATTCATTAGGTTGAACAGATAAATAGTTCGCAAGCTTTGTTGTAAGTTCAGTTGCACTTCCATCTGGATATGCATATAAGCTATCTAATTGCTCTACTAACTTCTCTTTTATTAACGGAGAACATCCAAATATATTTTCATTTTCAGCAAGTTTATAAGCTTTTTCAAAGCCATATTGCTTTTGAACATCTGCAAGGCTTTTGTTTAATGGGTATGCTTGAATTGTGTTTAAAATCTCTCTTGTTTTTACTTTGACAGTCATCTTAGTCCCCCAAATAATTGAAAAATTTCTTAAAAAAGAGAGGACTATTGGCCTCTCTTTTCTAAAAAGCTTATAGATTACCTCGTAATTCTTGCTCGCGTTCAATAGATTCAAATAGTGCTTTGAAGTTTCCTTCTCCGAACCCTCTTGCACCTTTACGTTGGATAATCTCAATGAACAATGTAGGACGATCTACAACAGGCTTAGTGAAAATTTGTAACAGATATCCTTCGTCATCACGGTCTACTAAAATGCTTAACTCTTTTAATTTAGCAATCTCTTCATCGATTTCTCCAACACGCTCAGATAACATGTCATAGTACGAATCTGGAGTGTTTAAAAACTCAATACCATTCTCTTTTAACATACCAACTGTATGAACGATGTCTTCTGTTAAAATAGCAAGATGTTGTACGCCTGGACCATTGTAGAAATCTAAGTATTCTTGAATTTGTGATTTGCGTTTGCCTTCTGCTGGCTCATTGATTGGGAACTTAATTCTTCCACCGTTATGCATTACTTTAGACATTAATGCTGAGTATTCTGTTGTAATGTCTTTATCAGAGAAGTGTTTTAACTCTTTAAAGCCCATTACCTTCTCATAATATTCAACCCATTCTTCCATCTGTTCAACGTTACCAACTACATGGTCAATTCCGATAATTCCTGTTTCTTGGCAAGGAACAGTATTTGTATATGCTTTGAATCCAGGTAAGAAAGGACCTGAGTAGTTAGATCTCTCAATTAATGTGTGAATAGTGTCACCATATGTACCGATAACCGCTTTTTTTACAGTTCCGAACTCATCAGAAAGTTCAACTGGTGGCGCAATAGCAATAGCTCCACGGTCAACTGCAGTGTTGTAAGCCTTTTCAACATCAGTTACTAAAAGAGCGATATCTTTTACGCCATCTCCATGTTTTTTTACAAACTCTGCTACTCTAGTATCTTCTTTATAAGATCCAGTGATTACTAGGCGTACATTTTGTTGTTGAAGAACATAGGAAACTGATTCTCTGTTTCCAGTTTCAAGTCCTGAGTAAGCAACTGGTTTAAAGCCGAAAGTTGTTGTGAAGAAGTGGCTAGTTTGTTTTGCGTTACCAGCGTAGATTTCTAAATAGTCTACATCGTTTACTGGGAAAAAGTCTTCTACTTCGTTTAAAGTTGTTACAGCTTGTTGTTCTGTCATTATAATTCCTCCTTGAAATAAAAATTATAGTACTAACTGTTGATGATAGCCCGAGGTACTCGCTTTCCGCGGGCGGTGAAAAGGAAGGTTATTTTCACTACCGTGAAAAACCCTGCTTCTCGGCGCACGGCGCCTGTGGGGTCTCCCGTGTTCCGCTTTTCCCGCAGAAGTCTCGCACCTCGTGCTATCATCAACTTTTATTGGTAAATATCTTATCAACAATAACATTTAACACTCCACTCTTACGGAAAATAATTATCGAAAAAATACAACTTTTCTGAATTAACTATAGTATTTTTTTAAGGTTTTAATCAAGAGTGTCGTTTAAAGCGTAAATGCTTTGACGCGACAAAGAGATTATTAGGTGGTTCAAGCGTTTACCTTTTCTCTTTGTTTGCTTGGTGGTTTATGAATAGCCATTCCAGTTAAGTCTTCTATACTTTCTAACATACTTTCGTTAAAGCTTGGATGTGGATATAGAGGGAAAGCGAGATCCTCTTCTCTTCCTACCATTTCTAAAGAAAGAACGCCAGCTGAAATAAGTTCTACTGAACCAGTGCCGATCATATGAACTCCGAGTAACAGGTCCGTGTCTTCTTCACTTACTATCTTTACAAAACCTTCTTTTTGGTTTGTAATGGTTGCATAGCCATTACTAGCAAGTGGAAATTGGCTAGTTTTTACGTTGTATCCTTTGTTTATCGCTTCTTCTTCCGTAAAGCCAACAGTAGCAATAGGTGGTACGCTGTGTACGACATTTGGAAGAAACGTTAAGTCTACTTCTGATGATTTTCCTGCGATTGTTTCAGCTGCCACTTTTCCTTGTTTAATAGCTTTTACCGCAAGTGCCTCTCCTTTTGTTACATCTCCAATGGCATAAATATCATTTACATTTGTTTGACATTGTTTATTTGTCTCAATGTAAAGACCATTCTCATCTAAAAGGATTCCAGCTCTTTCGATACCTAGATCATCAAGGTTTGGCTTTGCAACTGTCGAAACATAAAGGTGAGAACAAAAAAGTTCTTCTCCCTTTCCGTTTGTATTAAATACAATGTGTGTGGAGCTACTACCTGGTTGCGCTTCGATAATAGTTGTAGATGGATATACTTTCACTTTATTTTTCTTTAGCAGTCTAGTTAACTCTCTGTTAATGGACGAATCAAAGGAAAAATCTGACTTTCCTTCCTCCATCAGAAGCACAACTTTTGAGCCGAAAGAAGAGAACGTGAAAGCAATTTCCAATGCCGTACGATCACTACCATAAACAATTAACTCTGTTGGTATTTCTTCTAGCAAGTAAATGTCAGTTCCAACAACTATTCTATTGGAAGTTAGTAAGTTTTCAATTTTAGGCAGTCTTTTGCTTCCTGTTGCAATGATCGCTTGTTCAAATTTGTACGTATCATATTGATGGCCATTTTCTACCCCAATTTTATTGGAGGCAAGAAACATGGCATCGCCTTTTATAATTTCAACACTATTTGATTTACACAATGCTTCAATGCCTTTTCTTAGTTGATTCATTGTTTGTTGTTTATGTTGTTGTAACCCTAGGATATTAAAACTAGGTTCAGGAATATCGATGCCTAAATTTTTTAATGACGGGATACTTTTAAGTTGTCCTGCTGCATGTGTAAACACTTTAGAAGGAATACACCCTTCGTTTAAACATACTCCTCCTAAAAGGTTTTTCTCGATGATGGTTACTTGTTTTCCTAATTGAGCGGCTCTAATAGCAGCATGATACCCACCGGGACCGCCACCAATAATAACTACTTCTCTTTCTTGTGTAAGTTCACCAACTACCATTTATACCAACTCCAGCATTAGTAGATTAGGCTTCTCTATTAAACTACTAAGTTTATTTGTGAACGCAACGGCAGTGGCACCATCTGCAACTCTATGATCAAAAGACATAGAGATATTCATCATAGAACGGACGACTATTTCATCTTGGTCGTTTACAATTGGTCTCTTCTTTGTTTTATGAAAAGCAACTAGCCCAACTTCTGGGGGGTTAATAATAGGTGTCGCTCCTATACTGCCCCCAAGAGGACCGACATTACTAATGGTAAACGTACTGCCTGTCATTTCTTTTATCGTTAGTTTGTTTTGTTGGGCTTTAGCTGTTAACTCTTTTAACTCTTCATGTATTTGAGTTAATGACTTCTTCTCAACATTTTTAATAACAGGAACAATCAATCCATCTTCTGTATCAGTAGCAATACCTATATGGTGTTCATCGTGTAAGTGGATTAATTCTTCTTTTTCTATCAATGTAGCATTAAAAATAGGATATTCTTTTAAAGCAACCGAAATAGCTTTAATAAAATAAGCTGTCGCGGACACGTTCATATTCACTTGTTTCCAGTCTGTACGCATAGAAAGAAGGTTTGTTACATCAATCTCTTCGTAATGTGTACAGTGTGGGATGGAATATAATGACTGTGCCATTTTTTGTCCTATTTGTTTGCGACGGCCTCGATATGGAATAACATTAGGCTTTATATTTTTTTCTTCCAAACTTGCTGGAGGTTGAGGGGCTTCTATTGGTGCCGTTGCTTCCGTTTGAATTTGGATATCTGGGTTCTTTATTTTTTCATAAGCTGCTTTTACATCTGATTCTGTTATTCTACCGGCAGGGCCTGAACCTGTAATTTCATTTAAATCGACACCAAGTTCTCTTGCGATTTTTCTCGTAAATGGTGCAGCCATTGTACGCTTTTCAGACTTTTCGATATGTAACACTTTATTTTGCATCTTGGTTTCTGAAAGTGCGCTGCTCCCTTCTAGTTTCGCCGGTTGCTTAGATGTAGCTTCTATTGTTAATAGAATACTGCCAACTGGTACGCATTCTCCAGTTTGTACTTTTAATTCTTTCACGGTACCTGCTGTAGGTGCAGGAATTTCGGCAACCATTTTATCTGTTTGTACTTCTACTAAAGGCTGATCAGGTTTAACTTCGTCTCCTGGCTTTACAAAGAAAGATAAAATGTCAGCTTGCGTCATTCCTTCACCAATATCATGAAGAATAACTTCAACCATATAAAATCACCTCCAGAATCTAAAAATTAATCACTTTTTCAATTGCTTTTATAACACGTTCTTTAGTTGGTAAATAATAATCTTCAAAGCCGAAATATGGTACTGGAATATCAAAACCAGCTACAAGTTCTGCCGGTGCTTTTTGATATAAAAAGGACGTTTCGTTAATAGTAGAAAGTATGTCGTTTGCGACACTTGTTGTTGGATGTGCTTCTTGCACGATGACAGTTCTACCAGTTTTTTGAACCGATTCTGCAATGATTTCGGAGTCAATTGGATATAAACTACGTAAATCAATCACATCACAAGATACGCCATGTTTCTTCATTTCTTTAGCTGCTTGCATAGCGACCGATACCATAGCTCCCCAAGCAATAACTGTTACATCGTCCCCTTCAACTAACTTCTTCCCTTTTCCTATTTCTACAACGTATTTTCCTTCTGGTACTTCTTCTCTAACTGAGCGATAGCAACGCATTGGCTCAAGGAATAATACAGGATCTGGATCTTCGATTGCAGCAATAAGTAAACCTTTAGCATCATAAGGGTTGGATGGACAAACTACTTTTATGCCAGGCATATGAGTAAACAGTGCTTCCGTACTATCAGAATGAATTTCTGGTGCTCTTACACCTGCGCCATATGGAGCGCGGATAACCATTGGAGATGAATAATGTCCCATTGTTCTAGCTCGCAGGCGAGATGCATGTGTCATTATTTGCTCGTAAGCAGGGTATATGAACCCTAAAAATTGAATTTCTACTACAGGTCGAAAACCATTTGCTGCCATACCAATTGCAGCACCTAAAAAACCTGCCTCACTTAGTGGTGTATCCATTACTTTTTCTTCCCCGTGCTTCGCTTGAAGTCCATCTGTAGCACGGAAAACACCGCCGTTTACACCAATATCTTCACCCATTAACAATACAGATTCATTCTCCGTAAGCATAACATCTAAACCGTCTGTAATGGCTTGGACCATCGTTAATGTTTTCGTCTTAGTTACAGTTTGCATTAGTTCCCACCTCGCAATACTTGAAGCAATTCATTCTTTTGCTTTTCAATTCCCGGTGTTAGTTTTTCGAAAGTATAGTTAAACATGTCAGCTGGGTCTGCCTTAGGATAAGATTCCATATCAACAATTGCTTGATCGATTTCTTCGGAAGCTTCGTTTTCAAAATGTTTCTTTTCTTCTTCATCAAACCAATTCATGTTTTTCAAAAATCTTTCCAGGCGCAGTATTGGATCTTTCTCCATTCGTCTTTGATCGCTCTCAGATTGATCACGATATTTTGTTGGATCATCTGCTGTTGTATGAGCGCCATATCTCCACGTTACAGCTTCGATTAAAGTTGGGCCGTTTCCACTTCTTGCATTTTCTAATGCTTCGAGCGTATGAAAATAAACAGCAAACACATCGTTTCCATCAAGGCGCATCCCATCAATATCGTATGCCAATGCTTTTTGGGCGATTGTTTTTGTTTTCATTTGCTTTTCTATTGGGACAGAAATTGCGAATTTATTATTTTGATTGAAAAATATTACAGGTGCATTTAGGACAGATGCCATGTTTAAACCTTCGTGGAAGTCTCCTTCTGAAGTAGCACCATCCCCGAAGTATGCGATTGCTGCATTAGTAGTTCCTTTTCTTTTCTCAGCGTATGCAGCACCTACTGCATGCGGCAATTGTGTCGCAATTGGGATACCTGGTGGAAAAACGTTTTTCCCTTCTGGTGGAACACAACCTTCGTTTCTACCATTCCAGAAAAGTAAAATATTTAATAAGGAATGACCAAATGTCATCGTTGCACCGTGGTCACGATAAGACGGGAACATCCAATCGCCACTATGTAGTGCAAGTGCACTTCCAACTTGGGAAGCTTCTTGTCCTTCGTATGGAGCATACGTTCCAATTCGTCCTTGGCGTTGTAAGCTGATCGCTTTTTTATCAAAAGTGCGAATTCTTATTAAGTGTTTATAGAAATGAAGAGCTAATTCTTTTGTGATCTTTTCTTTATAGGCTTCATTAACGATATTGCCGTTTTCATCGACTATTTGTTTGATTGGGAAAGTGTTTTCCACTAATGAACACTCCTTTATACACGTACTGACCATTTAGGTCGTTTAGAATGAGAGAAGAAACTATTTCTTCTACTTCTTGCTTCCATTCTTTGTTCACAGAACGTATTAGCTGCCTCAACTGTTGTTGTACCGCTTCTTTCCGCTTCCAAGTAAACGTTTTGTAATGTTTGATAAATTGCTTTTGTTTTTCTTAATACACGTTCCTTGTTTGGCTCATATAACTCATCGGCTACTTGTATTAGTCCACCAGCATTTACAATATAATCAGGTGCATAAAGAATACCTTTTTGTTGTAGCATTTTCCCATGGTTTAAATGTAAAAGTTGATTGTTTGCAGACCCTACTACGGACTTAACTTTTAGTTGATCGATTGTTTGGTCGTTTATGATTCCGCCTAATGCACACGGTATAAAAACGTCTGCATTTGTAGAGTAAATTTCATTCCCACTTAAAACTTTAATACCTGCTCCCAGCTTTTTTGCTTTTAGAACAAGCGTATCAATTGCTTCTTGGTTAATATCACTAACATATAGGTCAGCACCTGCATGTAGTAACTGTTCTGCAACCTTGGCACCAACTTTTCCTAAACCTTGGATTGCATATGCTTTACCATGAAGGTCTTCAGAGCCCCATAAAGCTAGATTCGTAGCTTGAATACCGTAAATAACACCTTGAGCAGTTGGAACAGATGAATCGCCACTTCCACCATATACTTCATCAACTCCAACGATACAGTTTGTTTCTTTTAAAGAATGAACAAAGTCTTCTGGAGTCGTCCCCATATCTGTTCCTGTATAAAATCTACCATTCAATGAATCTACAAATTGTCCGAATGCACGGAAGAGTTCTGGACTTTTATCTTTTTGGGGATCTCCGATAATTACCGCTTTACCCCCACCAAAGTCTACATCTGCAGCAGCACATTTATAAGTCATTCCTTTAGAGAGGCGTAGAACATCTTCTAGTGCAGCATCAACAGAACTGTATGGTTGCATACGGCAGCCGCCTAATGCTGGGCCAAGTGTTGTGTTATGTATGGCTATAATGGCTTTTAAACCAGTTGCTTCATCGTTACAGAAAACTACTTGTTGATGTTCCGCGATTTTCGTAAACATATCCATTTGATTCCCCCCTAATTCATGAGAAAGCGTTTCCATTTGTTTCATCATTATCACCCTTGTTATCTATTTTTTATTGCTATTAACCGTGAATTAGTTTCTTTATTTTTTCTTTTGGTAAAATAACTTGCTTAACTTCTCCAGAACCTACTAGTTTTGTACCATCAAATATTTCGACAGTAGTTATAACAATATTCCGATTTTTTTCTACAAGTGTAGCCGTTATTTTTAATGTGGATCCAATTTTGGAGGGGGCAATATGTTTCACATTTACTTCTGCTCCCATTCCCTCTTCTTGTTCTTCTAAGAAAGGGAGAATTATTTTTCTAGAGGCCCATTCCATATGGTATACCATCATAACGGTTGAATAGACAGGATGCACAACTACCCCTTCGAATTGTGCTACCATTGATTCGGTTACGTTTACTGTGAGTGTTTCTTTGTATCCTTCTGTTAAACCATCTTTCAAGGTATCACCTACTAAGCAATTTATATGACGCTTATTTAACGTAATGATAACATTTCGTAAAATAACCCGTCAATAAATTGTAACAATTTTATAAATAATCTACCTATTCGGTTATTTACAAAATAATTATGTGAACTTTGTATTCGGTACTAATAGTTGATATTCGCTGTAGGTGTTCGCTTTCCGCGGGTGGTCTCGGAAGCCTCCTCGGCGCGCGGCGCCTATGGGGTCTCCCTTGACGCACTTTTCCCGCAGGAGTCTCACACCTACAGCGAATATCAACTAATTTATGGAATAGATTAATTTTTTCTTTCTTAATATGTTTGATAATCTGCTAAATTTCCTTAAACAAGGCTGTGTTAAAGCTTAGTGTTGATATTTATGTACTTACCTGTTTATTTCCGTGCAAGGCTGAGACTCCTGCGGGAGGAGCTAGCCGCTTGACCTAGACATGCCCGCGGAAAGCAAAGCCTTGCACGGAAATCAACAGCAACCTTTAACATAGCCTTAAACAAAAAAGGTAATTTAGAAATTTTTTCTAAATTACCTTTAAGTATTATGATAATAATGCTCGGTCGCTTGCTAGTTGGGTGCCTCGGATGCGTTGGAATTCTGCTAGGAGACGTTCGATTGTTAATGTTTTCTTTTCTTCTTCATCTACTTGCAATATGATTTGTCCTTTGTCCATCATGATGAGACGATTTCCTAAATCTAGTGCTTGTTGCATGTTGTGAGTAACCATTAAAGTTGTTAATTGGTATTTATCAACAATTTCTTTTGTTAAGTTTGTTATTAATTCTGCTCGTGCGGGATCAAGAGCTGCCGTATGCTCGTCAAGCAATAAAATGGCAGGTTCAGTAAATGTAGCCATTAATAATGATAATGCTTGTCTCTCCCCACCAGATAAAAGGCCAACTTTAGCAGTGAGACGGTTTTCCAAACCTAAATGCAGTGATTCTAGTACTTCTTTAAAAAACTCACGTCTTTGCTTTGATACACCGAACCTTAATGAACGTGTTTTATTGCGAGAATAAGCCATAGCTAAATTTTCCTCAATTGTCATTGTCGGTGCCGTACCTGCCATAGGATCTTGGAAGACACGTCCGATAAGCTTTGCACGTTTATGTTCAGCTGTAAAAGTAACGTTCTTATCCGCAATTACAACGGAGCCTGTATCGGGTGTTAAAGCACCGGATATCATGTTCATTAGTGTGGACTTTCCAGCACCGTTACTCCCAATAATGGTGACAAAATCACCTTTGTTTAGTGTTAAATTAACGTGGTCCAATGCTATTTTTTCATCTAATGTACCTTCATTAAATACTTTATTAATCTGTGTTAAATGTAACATTTTCCTCCTCCTTTCTTTTCGGAGGTAAAGCTTTTAACTGTAACATTTTTTGTTTCTTGCGTTTTCTATCCTTATAGCCATCTATTAATTTAGGGGTTACAAGCGCAAATATTACGATCATAGCTGTAATAAGTTTCATATCCCCTGTTTCTAAAAATTCAACTCTTAATGCAAAAGTTACAACGATACGGTAAATAATTGCCCCACCGATAACGGCAAGTGTCGTACGCGCGATTGTTTTTGTTCCAAACAATGCTTCACCGATAATAACGGAAGCTAACCCGATTATAATCATCCCGATACCCATTCCGACATCGGCAAATCCACTATATTGTGCAATTAGTGCACCAGAGAAAGCAACCATTGCATTAGAAATACCAAGACCTAATATAACTAGTCCATTCGTATTAGCGGAGAAACTACGAATCATTCGTTTGTTGTCCCCAGTTGCTCTAACAGCAAGACCAATTTCTGTTTTTAAGAACAAGTCTAAAATAATTTTTATAGCTAACGTGACAATGAGCATTAAGAAAATGATAGACCATGTTCTAGGTGTAAAAGCGCCTAAGCCAACTGAGGTTAATAAGTTGTTTAAGAACGGATCAATTCCTGTACTTGCCCAAAAACTTCTAATATGGGTAAATAATGTGTCACTATTAAGTAAAGGTACATTGGACCTACCCATAATTCTTAGATTGATAGAATATAAGGCAATCATCATTAAGATACCAGATAATAGCGCATTTATTTTTCCATATGTATGTAATGCACCTGTAATACAACCGGCTAAAAAGCCTATAAACATTGCTACGATTGTAGCATATAAAGGGTTGACACCGTTTACAATCATGGTTGCAGCAACCGCCGCACCTGTTACGAAACTACCATCTACAGTTAAGTCTGGAAAATCAAGGACCCTAAAGGATAAGTACACCCCTAGGGCCATGATTGCGTAGATGATTCCAGCTTCTAAAGATCCAAATATAGCAACTGACATGTAGAATCATCTCCTTTTTTAGTGATTAGTGATCGGTTAGCTGTTAGCTATTAGGTGATTAGCTAACAGCTGTTGGTTTGGCTAATTATTTTTACTCACCATCATAAAAGTCTGCGATGTCACTCCAAGAATCTTTAATTTCAACACCTTGCGCTTTTGCAGCTATTTTATTAATAACTAAAGTGAAACTTTCAGGGTATGCTGCAGGAATGTCAGCAGCTGTTTTTTCACCTTTTAAAATTTTTACTGCCATTAAGCCTGTTTGATAACCAAGGTCAAAATAGCTAAAACCACTAGCAGCAACTGCGCCTTGTTTCATAGAATCAAGTTCCCCAGCAAATAAAGGGATTTTTTCGTCATTAGCTACTGATACAACCGTTTGGAAAGCAGAAACAACCGTGTTATCAGTAGGAACATAAATCGCGTCTACTCTTCCGATTAAGGATTCTGTAGCTTGTTTAACTTCAGCCGAAGTAGAAACAGATGCAGTAACGATTTGGGCTCCATTAGCTTTTGCAACTTTTTCCACTTGTTCTACTTGAACAACAGAGTTTTGTTCCCCAGCATTATAAACAACACCGATACGCTTAATATTTAGTTCTTTTATCATAAATTCAATTGTGTTAGAAATAGATTCTGGGTGATTATCTGAAGTACCTGTAATGTTTGGACCTGGCTTATCAAAAGACTCGATTAACTCAGCACCAACAGGGTCTGTTACTGATGTAAAAACAACTGGGATCTCCGGAGCTTGTCTTGTAGCTTGAAGAGCTGTTTGGGCACTTGGAGTCGAGTTGGCAAAAATCAAGTTTACATTATCAGCCACAAAGTTGTTTGCGATGCTTATACTGTTACTTTGTTCACCTTGAGCAATTTGCACGTCATATGTAACGTTTTCGCCTTCTTTAAAGCCGTTGTCTTCTAGTGCTTTTTTGAATCCATCAAATGCTGCATCTAAAGACGGATGTTCTACGATTTGTGTAACACCGATTGTTACTTTTTCTTTGTTATCTGCACCAGATGGTGAAGTACCACATCCAGCCATTAACATCATGGCAGCAGATAAACCTCCAATTAATTTGACTAGATTTTTTCTCATGCTTATCCCCCTTATTCTTTTGTTCCAAATTGCCTTAAGGCTTTGGAATTATATATTTTACTAGTAGTAGATATATGTAGCATAACTACTAGTTAATACCTTTGGAAAATACTACTAATTGTTACGAAAAAAAGACGATAACCTGTTTAAACGTTATATTAACACTGTATAAATATTATCGTCAATATTTTCTAAAAATTATTTATAATCGGATTATTCTATTAATATTCTACAAAAATATTAACATTCCTCTAAAAAAATAAAAACATGCATGCGCATGTTTTTATAGTAGTTTCGTTGCTCTATTTAATTGTTTACTTGCATCACTTATTATCTGTTCGAATAGTTGTTGCACGGTAGGTATGTTTTTGATTAATGCTGAGACTTGACCACCGTTAATAAAACCATTATCGAGGTCCCCTTTTATTGCTCCTAATATATGTTGGTCTTCCGTTGTTAAATTATTAAAATCATCTAAACTAATTCCCGTTTGTTCTTTTTGTAATAAGGTTTCTGAGTAGGGTGCTTTTAGAACCCTTCTTACTCTACCAACAGATCTTCCTACAATAACAGTAGCAGTATCATTTGCTTCTACTAATTTATCTTTATAAGCTTGGTGAAAAGGAGCCTCTTGTGTTGCTATTAATCTAGTCCCAATTTGAGCACCTGAAGCTCCTAGTGAAAGTACTGCTGCTAATCCTCTACCGTCTCCGATTCCACCTGCAGCGACAACTGGTATTTTTACTGCATCTACAATTTGTGGAATTAATGTTAATGTAGTGATTTCAAGACTTGAATTAATACCTGCCGCTTCATAACCTTCAGCCACTATAATATCTGCTCCTGCTTCTTCTGCTTTTTGTGCTTGTCTAGGAGACGCAACGACACAAATTATTTTTATACCATAGTGTTTTAATTTTGGGATAATAGGTACTGGATTTCCTGCAGAAAGAGAAACAACCGGCACTTTATGCTTAATGACTAATTGCAATACTTCTTTCACATAAGGTGTCACCGTTAGTGCTACATTTATGGCGAACGGTGCTTTCGTTTTATCTTTTGTTTCCAAAATGATTTTTTCTACTTCTTCTGGTGGCATTGTGCCTGCACCGATCGTTCCAAGCCCACCAGCCTCACTTACTGCAGCTGTTAATGGCGCATTACTAATGTTGCCCATCGCCCCTTGTATGATTGGGTATTTAATATGTAATATTTCGATTAATTTGTTCATCTATTATTTCACCCCTCGTAAAAATAATGTTATACTATTTTTAATATTTTAACAATGGAAAGGGAGTTCTTTTATGTTATATAGTTTTCACGATAAAAAACCAAACGTTCACGAAAGTGTTTTTGTTGCACCTGGTGCTCATCTTATCGGAGATGTACATGTTGGTGAAGAGTCTACTGTGTGGTTTAATGCTGTTTTGCGCGGAGACGAAGGGACTATTAAGATTGGTAAAAGATGCAGTGTTCAAGATAATGTAACAGCACATTTATACGAAGGATTTCCTTTATTAGTTGGAGATGAAGTGACAATTGGCCATAATGCCATTTTACATGGTTGTACAATAGAAAACAGATGTATTATAGGTATGGGCTCAACTATTCTTGACGGTGCGGTTATTGGAGAAGAAAGTATTATTGGCGCTAATACACTTATCCCTTCCGGTAAAAAAATTCCTCCACGATCATTAGTTGTTGGTTCTCCAGGGAAAGTAATTAGAGAAATTACGGATAAAGATATAGAACTTATTCAATTATCGATTGATACATATGTTCAAAAAGGAAAAGAGTATAAAGAAGCGCTAAAATAAGGGCATAGCTCTTGTTTTAGCGCTTTATTCATTCTAATATATATGGATGCGTCATAACATCGTACTTTTTATCTTTATTGCTTAGCTCATTACCTTCTTGGAACACTTGTTCAAAGAAACGAGATGCAGGTTCAGCTAATTCTTTATAGTAATCACTAAATAACGAAGCTGCGTGAGCACCTAACCACTGATTTGGTAATAACTCTTCTGGCAAGCCAGGATCAACGAACAAAAACTTTCGATACTCATGAACCAGTTTCGTTCTTTCTACAAAGCATTCTGCATCTGACATGTTACCTTTTTGAATTTTACTTTTTGTAATGATATAAAGTTGGCTATATTCTTGAATAAATGTTTGGTATTTCGCATTAATATCTTCTAAATCCCAACTTTTTTCTACTAAACGGATGTTCTCTTCAGGCCCTTTATATTCTGCTTCAAAAAAGTCTACATAATTAGAAATATTATATTTTTGTATTAGCGTATTCACTTGATTTTCTAATGCGTTAGGAGAAATCCAACAGCTGTTAGATAGAGTGCCAAATCCACTCCAAATGAGTTCTTTTCTTAACTCATCTCTTACTGTTCTAATTTCTTCTGGAATGGAATACATTAAGATCCGCCATTTATTATCCCATTCATCATTTTTCAGTTTGAAGATACGTTTAGCCGCTTCTTCCATACGAGCGACTCCTCGCTCTGTTAAGTAATAGTAGCTCTTATTCCCTTTTTTCTCTGCTTGTACCCAACCTTGTTTATTCATTCTAGAAATAGCGGCACGTACAGCTTGATCGTTGTGTCCAAACTCATTTAATAGGCGGATTAAACTACCTACCCATATTTTGTTTCCGTAATGACGTATATAATCACCATATATCGTAAAAATCATTGATCTTGTATTCATATTCTTTACATCCTTTGTTACAGCTAGATTTATAGAATGGACCATACAATAATATATCACACTTTTCTGCTTTAGTAACAGAAGGTGTGATATATTCTATTTGTTTTAAGTCTGATGTTACTCTTCGATACAATTTTCAACGATGGTAGCGATACCTTGTCCTACGCCAATACACATTGTAGCAAGACCGTATTTAATGTTACGTTTGTTCATTTCATGTACTAATGTCGTTAGTATTCTAGCACCACTTGCTCCAAGCGGATGGCCAAATGCGATGGCTCCGCCGTTTACATTTACTTTTGCTTCATCTAATTCAAGTTGTTTGATACACTCAAGAGATTGTGAAGCAAATGCTTCATTCAATTCCACTAATCCAATATCTTCAGCAGTTAGGTTAGCTCTATTTAATGCTTTTTGTGAAGCGAAAATTGGACCAATTCCCATAATAGATGGTTCAAGTCCAGCAGTTGCAGATGATACATATTTCGCTAAAGGCTTTAATCCAAGTTCCCTACACTTTTCTGCGCTCATTAATAGTAATGCAGATGCCCCATCGTTTACACCAGATGCATTTCCAGCCGTTACCGTTCCACCAGGAAACAATGGCTTTAATGACGAGAGTTTTTCTAATGTGGTAGTTGGTCTAGGGTGTTCATCTACTTCTACAATTATTTCGTTACCTTTTCGATCTTTAAAAGTTACAGGTACGATTTCTTCTTTAAATCGATCCATTTCCATCGCAGCTTTTGCTTTTTGTTGGCTGTTAAAAGCAAACTCGTCTTGTGCTTCTCTAGTAATGTCAAAGCGTTTTGCTACATTTTCCGCTGTCTCTGGCATACTATCCGTTCCGTACATATCTTTTAGTAACTGATTTGTAAAACGCCAACCGATTGTTGTATCAAACATCTCCATGTTTCCACGAGGGTAATCGCTTTCTGGTTTTGCCATAACAAATGGAGCACGAGTCATGCTCTCTGTTCCACCAGCTATAAAAATATCTCCTTCGCCAACCATAATCGCTCGTGCTGCGTAGTTTACGGCATCAAGACCAGAACCACATAATCTATTGATAGTCGTTCCACCTACTTCTACAGGTAAACCTGCAAGTAAGGCTGACATTCTAGCCACATTACGGTTGTCTTCACCCGCTTGATTGGCATTTCCAAAAACTACTTCTTCAATATCTAGTGGATTCACTTTGTCGTTTCTTTCTAATAAGCCTTTAATGACTACAGCACCTAAATCATCTGGTCTTATAGTTTTTAATGCTCCTTTATACCTGCCAATTGGAGTTCTTACTGCGTCAACAATGACAACTTCTCTCATTTTTAGTGCTCCTTTCTAGTAAGCTATTAAGTTCTATCTGAATAATCGTAAACACCTTTACCGGACTTTCTTCCAAGTCTTCCTGCTTTTACATACTTTTCTAGTAATGGTGCAGGACGGTATTTTTCCCCTAGCTTCTCGTGTAAATATTTAAGATTGTTTAACCGTGCATCTAAACCAACTAAATCTCCGAGTTCAAATGGTCCCATTGGATAGTTTAAACCAAGTTTTATAGCTTTATCTATTTCTTCTGGTGTTCCTACGCCCTCTTGTAGCATATAAAATGCTTCATTACCGACTAATGCGCTAATACGGCTAGTTACGAAGCCAGGAAATTCGTTTACAACTACTGTTTCTTTGCCCATTTGTTCTGCAACTTCTTTTATTACAGCAGCAGTTTCATCACTCGTTTCTAATCCTCGAACAATTTCTACTAGTTTCATTTTATGAACTGGATTAAAAAAGTGCATAGCAATTACTTTTTCTGGACGTTTTGTAAAACTACCAATCTCTGTTGGACTCATTGTGGAAGTGTTTGTCGCAAAATAGCACGTTTCTTTTGCAAACTGTTCCATTTGTTCAAAAACAGCTTTTTTAATTTCTACTTTTTCAGGGACGGCTTCAATTATTAAGTCAGCGTTTTTGTATGTATCTTCTATATCAATAGAGTAGCTTAATCTTTGGATTGCGGAGTTCACGTTCTCTTCAGAGAGTTTGCCTCTTTCTACTGCCTTTTGAAATACTTTATTGTTTTCTGTTTTAGCGCTGTTTAGTTGTTCTTCATTTATGTCTACTAGTGTTGTTTGGAAGCCGCCAAGAGCACTTACATAGGCGATTCCACGTCCCATTACACCAGAACCGATGACGACGATATTTTGAATCATTTGTTAATCCCCTTTCCATTTGATTTTGTTAAATAACGCTGTTGATTGTAGCGCAAGTCTCCGCTTTCCGCGGGCGGGCCGGGAGCCTCCTCAGCTTCGCCTGTGGGGTCTCCCGCTCCCCTCTTCTCCCGCAGGAGTCTCCAACTTGCACTACAATCAACAGCTAGAGAGTTAATAAGTTTCTATGTTATATAGAAACTTAAAAACAGAATACTTTGTTTTTAAAGGTTTTATTGTTGAATTACAATTTATTTAAAACCTAGAGTGTATTGGAGCGGAAGGCACTCGACTCCTGCGGGAAGTAGAGCGAAGCGTGAGACCCCACAGGCGGAACGCCGAGGAGGCTCACGTCGCTCCCCGCGGAAAGCGAGTGCCTGCAGCGGAAAGGAACGGACAAGGTTTTATTTAAAATATTCATTAGACAACCTAAGAATAGAAATGAGACGAGCACTCAATGGATAGAGTGCTCGTTACTGGTATTGCTTTATTAGATACCGAACGGGTTTAGTGGACGATTTCCAAAGTAGGAAATCACACTCTTCGTTTCTGAATATAGATCAAGTGTTTCGATACATAGTTCTCGACCGAAGCCAGATTGTTTGTAGCCACCAAACGGTGTACCAGGGAATGCAGAGAATGGGCAGTTAACCATTACGATTCCTGCTTGAATCTTCTTCGCAACACGAGTTGCGCGACCATGGTCTTTTGTCCATACAGCTGAACCTAAGCCATATTCACTATCGTTTGCTAGTTTGATTGCTTCCTTCTCATCTTTAAATGGCATCACTACTACTACTGGTCCGAAGATTTCTTCATTTACTACTTTCATGTCATGATTTACGTTTGTAATAATAGTTGGCTCATACCAATATCCATTTTCATGTCCTTCCACCTTAGCGACCTTACCACCTAATGCGATTGTAGCGCCGTCTTCTTTTGCAGATTGAACATAAGAATCGATAGTTTTTAGCTGATCTTCGTTAATAATCGCTCCAATATGTGTTTCTTTTGCGAATGGATCGCCAAGTTGAAGTTTTTTCGCTTTCTCTACAAATTTCTCTAGGAATTCTTCATAGATATCTTCTTGTACATATAGGCGTGATCTTGCTTCACAAGATTGACCAGTGTTATAGAAAATACCGAATAATGAACCGTCTACTGCAGCATCGATGTCAGCATCGTTAAATACTAGATTCGGAGATTTTCCACCAAGCTCTAAAGTTACACGCTTTAATGTTTTGGAAGCTTTTGCCATAATGTCTTTACCGATAGGTGTAGAACCAGTAAACGCTACTTTATCTACTTGAGGATGTTCTACTAGGTAGTTACCAACTTCTGAACCAGAACCAGGAACGATATTTACTACTCCTTCTGGAACCCCAGCTTCGATACAAATTTCCCCTAAAACGATAGCTGTAAGTGGAGTTAATGTAGCAGGTTTTACTACAACCGAACAACCTACAGCAATGGCAGGAGCTATTTTCCAAGCAGCCATCATTAATGGATAATTCCAAGGAATGATTTGTGCACAAACCCCTACAGGCTCTTTTTCTGCAATATTTTGGAATTGACCAGGAACGTTATTTACTGTTCCGCGGTGACCAACGATTGCACCAGCGTAAAATTCAAAGTCTTCAATTGCTTGCATGACTTGACCTTGAGCTGCTGCTAAAGATTTACCAGTATCTAAAATTTCTAATTCTACTAGTTCATTAAAACGAGAGCGCATAATCGCTGCAATTTTATTGATGATTCTTGAACGTTTATTGATCGGGAAAAGCTTCCATTTACCGTTATCAAACGCATGACGTGCTGCTGCTACTGCTTTTTCAGCGTCTTCTTTCGTTGCTTTTGCAACTGTTGCAACTGCTTCGCCTGTTGCTGGGTTATACGTAGTAAAGGTTTCTCCTGTGGAGCTTTCTACGCGTTGACCGTTTATAATTAATTGGTAAGTATCACGTTTCGTTGAAAGTGTTGCGAATTTTTCTTCTTTAACTGTCGACATTCATTTCATCCCCTTTAAGAATTAGGCTACCCTGAAACGTTTATGTAGGGTGCTAAATGTTGATGTTCGCTGCAGTTGCTCGCTTTCCGAGGGCGGTCCGGAAGCCTCCTCGCCGAAAGCCTCTACTGGGTCTTCTATGTCCCTGCATTCCCGCAGGAGTCTCACAACTACAGCGAACATCAACTAATTTTTATTTATAAGATCAAGACTATTTATAAAAATTAACTACGCATTTATTTACCACTAAACGTAGGTTTTCGTTTTTGCATGAAGGCTTGCACACCTTCGTGATGATCGGTTGTTAAACCAGCAATACGTTGCCCTTGTGCTTCGCGTTCTAAATAGTCTGTAAAAGTTAGTTCATAACTATCTTTTACACTTCTTTTAATAAGTCCAATAGCTTTGGTTGGCATAGTAGCTATTCGAGTAGCAAAATTCGTCACATCATCTATGAACGTTTCTACTGGAAACACGTTTGTTGCTAGATTGATTGCTTTTGCTTGTTCAGCTGAGATTTTCTCCCCTAATACTGCAAGCTCTAATGCTTTCGCTTGGCCCACTAGTCTCGTTAAATAATATAGGTTACCTGAGTCAGGAATTAATCCAACATGAATGAATGCTTGCAAGAAGGTTGCTTTCTCCGATAAAAGTCTAAAATCACATGCCAGTGCAAGGCTCAAACCAGCACCAGCTGCAACACCGTTTACTGCTGCGATAATAGGCTTTTCACAATTAGCAATTTCTTTTATCATTGGGCCGTAGTTGTTACGTAAAACATCCCCATGATCCATTGATTCTGTCACTTCAGATAAATCTTGACCTGAACAAAAAGCTCTACCTTCTCCTATAAAGACAATTGCTCTTACATTTTCATCAACAGTTGATTTTTTTATGGCTAGTTGAATTTCTTTATTCATCTGAGCAATAAAAGCATTAAGAGAATCCGGTCGATTTAATGTTAGCCATGCTACATTGTTTTTGACTTCATACTTAATCGTTTCGTACAAGCTTATACCCCCTTATTTCCCTTTGAAGTTAGGACGGCGTCTTTCTTGGAAAGCTTTCATCCCTTCTTTTTGATCTTCAGAAGAAAATAATAAGTAGAAATTTTTTCGTTCGTGTTGCATTCCTTCGTATAAAGGATAATCAACAGCTTTCAATACGGACTCTTTAATAAGGCGTAAAGATAATGGTGCTTGTTTCGAAATCTTTTTTGCATATTTCATCGTTTCTGCAAGTAATAACTCATCCGAGATTATACGATTGATTACTCCGTAATGTAATGCTTCGTTCGCACTCATTCTTTCACCTGTGAATAGCCATTCCATTGCTTTTGTTTTACCCATAAGTTTTGTTAATCGTTGAGTTCCACCTGCACCAGGCATTACACCTAGATTAATCTCCGGAAATCCGAATTCTGCTTTATGGGATGCAAATAGGATGTCACAACATAGTGCTAATTCGAATCCACCACCTAAAGCAAAACCTTGAACTGCCCCGATTACCGGCTTTTTTATCCAAGATAAACGATCCCAATCAGTGAATTGGTTCGTTAACTCTAAATCCATTGCGGATGCATTTGCCATTTCATCAATATCTGCTCCAGCAGCAAAAGCTCTTCCGTTGCCCGTTAGGACAATAACACGTACATCTTCGTCATTGTCCATGGACTCCATTGCAAAAAGGATTTCAGATACCATCTTTCGATTAATGGCATTTAATACTTTTGGTCGGTTTAACGTAATTTTGCCAATACCATCTTCAATAGAAGTGATAATGTGTTCAAAATTATTATTCATTAACTTCCTCACCAATCATTAATGTTACTAAGTCACCTGCAAACTTCATTAAGTCTTTACCAGAAGCTTTTGCCTCGTCTGTTTTCATTGCAGCTTTCAATGCTTCGTGGCTCTCATAATACATTTCACACATTAAATAGTATTTTCCTTCGCCACCCATGGGGCTACCAACTACTTTTGTTACTTCCATTTTTTGTAGACCAGGAATTTTTTCTGTAATCGGTGCATGTACTTCGAAATAATGCTTGTCAAATGCCTCTTTATTTTCTGGATGTTTGTATAAAGCGATTAATTTTATCATTCTTAAAACTCCCTTGTTATGTATTTAGATTAATATAAATCTATTAATCTATTCATTCCTCACATTAATGTGGATACTGGTTTCATTGCCTCGAATGGATTTTTACATGATTTGCAGTATAAAATACTACGACACGCAGTTGGCCCGAAAATGTTATCGAGTGTTGTATATGTCGAATCACAATACGGACAATTAACGTGCCATTCACTTGTTTCTTCTTTTAATATAGGTGGAGGGGCAATGCCGAATTTTTTTAAGTTTTCTCTACCTACATCTGTTACTCGTTCAGATGTCCATGGAGGATGAAAGATAAAGTGAACCTCTACTTTTTCAACGAATGGTAGTTTCATAACTGCATCTTGAACATTTTTCTTAATAATTTCTAATGCAGGACAACCGACAAACGTTGGTAGCATTTCGATGTCTACGTTCCCTCCATGAATGGAGATAGATTCTACCATTCCTAACTCTAGAATACTGACAGAATCAATTTCAGGATCTTTTACTTGTTGTAACATGGATTCAACTTGTTGTTTTTCTGCGCTACTCATAGTTTAATCACCATCGTTCCATAAGAGATGAACCTTCACCCCTCTTATTATATGTGTATCTATTATTAGTATTACCAGATAGCCGCAGGATCCATATTATACACTTCACCTAGTGTTTTGATTGCATCTTCTAAATCAGAAGTATGTTCTTGCTTTCTACCATTTCCTCGCTTCATCGCAAGATTGTTTAATAGTGTTACGTCTAATTCAGCTTTTTCAAACATTTCCTTCATATGAGAAAGCCATCTAGTTTTTAGCTCTTCCTCAGGCTCAATAATACCGAATTGTTGTAATTCCTCTTTTTTACTACCTAATGAGAGTACTCCATCAAAATCAGCTAATACTCTTTCAATAGCTTGAGTCATTCTTGTTTTCGCATCATCATTTGCTAAACACAATTGTATAAACCATGTTTTCCAGTGAAGCTGGTGGTAATAAAGCTCCATATTCACTTTTACTGCCGCATGTCTTAATGGCTCAAAGCTTGAATTTTTTAACGAATCTAGGCGGATTTTTTTAGCTACCGTATAAAAATAATGCCTTACAACTGCAAAAGCCCAATCATATCTTGGTTCTATTAAATATGTTCCAGAACCGTTTACTTCTTCTAGAATAATAGCGTTATAGCGTTCTTTTGCAGAACGAGCATGCGCTAAGTGGTCCATATTTCCTTCGCCAAGTTGTTCTAACAATTGATAAAACATAGCAGAATGCCCCATTGTATCTTGACTGATAGATGAAAATGCCACGTCTTCTTCGATATGTGGTGCAAGACCAAGCCACTCTGAACCACGATATGCAACAATTAAATCATCATCTGCTAGTTGATAAAGCAAAGAGAGTAAAGCTTCTTTATAGGCAGAATCATTATTTGCTTCTTCCGTTGTATAAAGTTTCATTTTTTCAGCTTTCCTCCCCATGATAAGATTTCTTCTTCATCTAACATTCCTTGTTCATAATGACGCCATTTTTTCTTTAAATAACCGTAGCCTTTTGTAGTGCGGTAATCTTTATTATCTAATCTTGGCAAAGATTGCTTTTCTTCTTGCGTCATTTTGCGAATGTCAGAACGTTTCACAACCCAAATGTCTGCTACAGGTTCTCTTCTCATAAAGTTTTCTTGTGCCATCACTAGCGCAATTTCATGATTTGGTGCAAGCAAACTAAATTGATATTGCATTGGGGCTGTATCGCTTCGCTTACTAAACACTTCAAATTCTTGATAAAATCCTTTACCTGTCAAGTGGCCCTCCCCCAATCTGTACTTTATTTCTCTGTACTTAATGCTAGTCGAACCCATTCGTTATTCTCATAAGAAAGCTTTCGTAAGCGTAAACGTTCTTGTGATTTAGGTCCGTTGTTACGAATGATTTGTAAAAATTTATTCCAATCAGGCTGTTGGTATATCCATTTTTCTTCTGTTTCACTGTAGTGCATTGTTTCATCAGGTATTTTAAGTCCAATGCTTACGATACGAGGAACATATTTTGTAAAAAAGTCTTGTCGTAATTCTTCGTTGTTTTTTGTACGAATTTTATATTTCATCGTAATGTCTTGTTTACTAGTACCAGTTGTCGAAGCATCTCCTGGTCCGAAGAACATTAATAATGCTTCCCACCATCTATTAAGGGAGTCTTGGATCATTTCTTTTTGTTCGTCTGTTCCTTCAGCAAGAGCCATAATAATTGCTTCACCATGTTGAGCATGGAAAACCTCTTCTGCACATATGCGTTTTAACGCTCTAGCGTAAGGTCCATACGATGCATCAAGCATATTTGTTTGGGATATAATTGCTGCCCCATCAACTAACCAACCAATTAAACCTGCATCTCCCCATGTAGGTGCTTCCATGTGGAATACATTATGAAATTTTAAATCTCCACTGAATAAATCTTGCATAATTTCTTCACGAGATTTGCCATAAGGCTCCATTAAGTCCTCTGCAACACGTAATAATAATTGTCCGTGTCCCATTTCGTCTTGAACTTTTGCCATAATACCTAATTTTCTTCGTAATGAAGGAGCTTTAGGTACCCATTCTTTTTCTGGAAGCGCTCCCATTATTTCGCTGATTCCATGCATAGAAATTAGTTTGATTAACGTCTTTCTGTACTCTTCAGGCATCCAATCGTCCGCTTCGATTTTCTCTCCTGCTTCAATACGTTGCATAAAATGATTTTGCTTCTCTTCTTCTGTTAAGCGGTCAAAAGAAATTGATTGTACCATCTTACCGCCTCCTGTTTATAACGTTTATTTAACGACATTATATAATAATGTTATATAACTTTCAACTCTGAAAGTTCAGAAAATAAAACATTTTTAAACTTTTTCATTATGAAAATACGAGAAAATAAAAATAGAGGAAAATCAACCGCTTGAATAACACAGTCTTTTGCATAAAAAATGGCCCAGTCATTAAACTGAGCAAATTCTTATGTGGTAAGTAACGTACTTATATCTGTGACTTATAATCTTGTCTGATCAATGAATACATATAAACATCATTAAATTTCCCGAAGTTGTATTCATAACGCCTTAATAAGCCTTCTTTTCTAAAACCCTGCTTTTCCATTAATTTTTGGGATAATAAATTTGGAGGGTCAACTATAGCCTCAATTCTTTCTAAATTTAAATTCTTATAACCGTAGTGAATAACTGCTTCAACTGCTTCACTAGCTATTCCTTGCCCCCAATATTCTTTGTTTAATTCAAAACCTATTTCCGCTCGATGATGTTTGCGACTCATATTTAGAAAACCACAACTACCTATAACAACATTACTATCTTTTTTAGTAATTACCCACCTAATACCTGTTCCTTCCTCCACAATCGATTTGTACCAATTAATTTCTTCAACTAGGACATCAATTGCTGATTTGTATGGCTCTAGCCCCATACTTGTGACAACTTCTTTATCTGATAAGTATTCAAACATATCAGTAGCATCTTCTGGGGTAACTTCTCTCAATATTAATCTTTCTGTTTCTAAGATTGGAAATTTGTCCATGTATATCCTCCATCAATAGTATTAAGTCTAAATACCTTATAAAGCCCTATCTTATACAGCTACCTCCTTTGAAAATAATAGAGAAATAACACAATAGGATTACGAGTTAAAATAACAGTTAAAGAATTCTCTTGTTTATTCTTTTAACCCACCTGATAGTTTAAAACCTATGATGTGTATGTTTGTTTGTTAACTGCCCAAATTTTGTACAGACCAATTACTAATAACGTAATTGCAATTAGTTCTATTGTTTTAGGTATTAAAGAAAGAAGTGAAACGAACTCTCCGAGCGTCATTTTAGTTGGTTCATAATTGTCTATCATTGAATTCATTATATAAGGAGCTATAAGTCCATATATTTGGTTAATTAGTAAAAGTAAAAAGGAATAGACACCTGCTTTAAATGAATTTTTTTTAGATATTATAACACCAATGATAAATAAACTTATAATCAAAGCATTAACAACTACAATTGCAAAAGTTATTATTTTACTCAACCCTTTCTTAAAGTTCAATATTATTGAAAAAAATTGCCTCGAAATTAATATAGCATCAACTAAAAAGCGTTAACCATTCTTAGATTTACGGTCATATTTTCAACTAAACTGTGTAGTTAAGTTACATCTCTATACAATCGCTTTTCATATTTTAACATAATTATCCAAAGTGTTTTGAAAACTTAAACAGAAAATCAGTAAAATCTTTTTATTGCTGTATTTTTTGTATATAGATTAGTATATATAAATTTGAACATACACTTGTACCCTACAAATTGTTGAGTATTTAAAATATTAAATTGCACTCAAAAAACCTATAAATCTAACTTTATCAACAGAAAATGCCCATCAAAATATATCAATTTGATGGGCGTTTTAGCTTAATAATGTTTGAGGGAAAAACGAAACCTGTTACATATGATTGCTCTTTTTGTATTTTATTTATATTTTTACAGTCCAGAATGTTTCTTTATATAGCCAGTTTTCGATTTCTGGTGAGTTAGCTTTAAGTTTCATTTCCATTTCTTCGACCCATCCGCCTGTTTGGGATAGGTGGGCTTTTATTGCTTTTAGCTTTTCTTCTGCCACTGATTTAATATCTATCATTATGTCAGGTGGACCTATTAATTGTACGCTATTATTTAAGATTGCTTTTCCGTATATTTCAGGTCTAGTCTCTTCTGGTATAGAAGAAACAGCAAGCATTACCGCGTTGCTCATAGCATCATGGTCCGGGTGAACGCCGTGTTCAGGATAAAACGTAATGATTAACGATGGGTTTATTTCTGCAATAACTTCTTTAATCATGTTTGCTATATAGCTTGGTTCCTCGAATTCTAATGTTTTATCGTGTAAACCTAACATTCTTACATCTTTTATTCCTAATATTTCACAAGCATCTAATAATTCTTTTTTACGTACATCCTTTAACGTTTCTCTGTTAGCGAATAATGGATTTCCGAGATTTCGCCCCATTTGGCCGAGTGTTCCGCATAAATATGTAACAGGGACCCCTGCTTGCGTATGTTGAATGATAGTACCTGATGAACTGAATGCCTCATCATCAGGATGAGGAAATACAACAAGAACGTGTTCTTTTTTCTGCATTTTTTTCTCTCCTTAAAAAGGTGTTGGACTTAACTGAAGTGCAACTGCTAATTTTCCTTCATGGTTTAATCCAGCTAATAATAGTCTGTCATGATCGTCTATTTCATAATGGGTAATACCTTCTGCATATACCCAACCATGTTTTAATTTAAGTCCAATTCGAAATGGCCCATTACCAGTGATTTTCCCGTTTTCGTATGTAAGCTCATTATTGCGAATGAAAGCTCCTACTGTTAAGCCTGTTTTGTTATGAGTAGCATATGCGCCATTTGTTGTTTCTAAGTGGAGAAACATTGGTGCATTTGCAAAGTTATTTAAAGCTTCTTGAACAGCTGTTTTATTTATTTCTTGCATGGAAAATACCCTCCGAACCGAAATTTAGCTTCTTTAAACTTATTGTATAGGAATGTTAGAATAAATGGAAATATTGAGACTCTTAAAGAAAATAAAAAGGCAGCTAATACGGCTGCCATGTAAGGTATTTTAATTGAAATTTGAGTCGTACCATTTTTTGGAGGCTTCTACTTCGGACCTCGTTAATTGATGACCTTGGTACTCCCAATAAACTTCAACTTTGCTACCTGCATTTGTTAATAGTTCATTTAAATCTTCTGTTTCCTGTGCTGGACAAATGGGGTCATTTTTTCCTGCACCTATAAATACTGGAACATGAGTTAAATCTGGAAGGTCTATCCCTCTTCTAGGTACCATTGGATGGTATAATATTGCCGATTTCAAACTTTTTTCATAATGGAATAACAAACTACTAGCTATGTTTGCTCCGTTTGAATATCCAACTGCAATAACATTATCGCGATTAAAGCCGTACTGAATACTCGCATCATTAATAAACTCATAAAGCTCTTTTGTACGAAAAATAAGATCTTCTGCATCGAAAATACCTTCACTTAAACGGCGAAAAAATCTAGGCATTCCGTTTTCTAACACATTTCCTCTTATACTTAATACGTTTGCATTTGCATCTATCATATTGGCTAACGGTAATAAGTCTTGCTCTGTACCGCCTGTGCCGTGAAGTAATAATAAGGTGTTGTCATTCGTTCCTTTATTAAATATATGCTTCATGTTTTTCACCTTCCTAAACTTGATTTATCTCGAATTAAAGATAAATTAAGTTTACCTTCGTTTTAAATGTCCGTCAAGTTATAACCCTTTCTCTGCATTACATTCACTTGCAACAATCTCTTCTTTAGGATTTAAAAAATTTAGTATCTCCGTAATGTTTTTTTCATAATTCAATTCTAAAACACGCCCAGCATGTTCATAGTATTGATCCGTGAAGCCATCATTTGTTATTGGAATAGTTAAAGTCTCTAATTCTTCTACAGGATGAAGCATGTATGTAAAGGCCATATTTAGTAAATCTGCTGTAGTAAGATTTGTTTCTACATACTTAGAGCTTTGACGTATTAATTGGGGAAGCTTTATCATTCCTTTAATACTAGAAAATTCATGAATTGCTTCCTTTTTTACTTGTTGAATAAATTGTTGTTGCCTTTTAACTCTTCCGAAATCACTTTCAGGAGTATTACGAAAACGGACAAATTCTAGAAGGTATTTCGCTTGTAATCGTTGAATACCTGAATCGATGTTTAATTCGGCAGCTAGCTCTTCTGGTACATCTACTTCTAATCCGTCTGGTGCTACTAGTGTTACGAGATTTTGAAAGCCATTAAAGTCTACTTGTATGGTTTGATCAATCACAACTGGGAAGTTATTGCTGATGGTTTCCGCTAATAATGGAGCACCTCCGTGCATATACGCAGCGTTAAGTTTGTTTTTTCCGTAACCAGGAATATCAACATAACTATCACGCATAAAAGAGATAAATTTTACACTTTTATTGTTCGGACTATATTGCGCATATATAATAGTATCCGCTCTACCACGATCATCTTCATATCGAGTATCACTTCCTATGAGAAGTAGGTTCTTATTTTTTCCGGTTTCTGTTAACTGGTTCTCTTTTTTCTTTATCAAGCGATGTTGTACTTCAAGTTGTTCATTTTCGGTAGGTTCTGTTATATATAAATCTTTAGTAGGAGTTTTATGAATGCTATATGAATTGTTTTGAATTGATTCATCGGGAGCTTGTAAATACTGCTTAGTTGTTTGAGGTGAATAATATATTTTATATGTGGCAGTTGAAATAACAATAACCAAACATAAAAGTAGCAACCTCTTCACACTTTTCCCTCCTTTTTTAAAAAAGTTTCTTGTTTCTATTCTTAACCAATGTGTTCCTTTTGAATACGATACTAGTGAATTAATATTTTGTATGTCGGTGGTGATGAATATGTTCCCGTGGAATAAGATGTTTCCTTTTCCTAAAGACTACATGAAAGACTCTCCTATTTTTAAACAATCAGATGTAGAAAATATGATGAACAAGGCAATGAAAAATAACTTTCAACCTAATTCTCCATTAATAAATTCTACGGACTTTTTTGAACAATCATTTGAGTTGCTTAATAAGGTGCAAGCTTCTAAGAAGAAGAAAAAAGTTGGCTTTCAACCTAATGTATTTGAAACACATGACGAAGTGTTTGTAAGGTTTCCTATATCAAACGAACAACAACTTCTCTCCCTTAAAACGTATCATACAACCACAACTTGCGTAATTGAAAACATACCTAACAACGGTAACAAACATACAATTAGCCTTCCGTCAGTTGTTAAAGCTACAGGCTCAAGAGCTATTTATAAGAATGGCGTTTTAGAAATTAGAATCCCCAAAGAACAAAATATCCCGATAACGAAAATACCTATAGATTATATAAAACAAAAACGACCAAAAAATAAAAACTAATACCACATACTTCCAAAGTGGTATTAGTTATTTGTTTCAGTTTTATTACAAGTGCCAGGCACTTGTAATAATATTGAAATGTTTAGTCGATTATTTGTTTTAGCGTGTGTTCGAGGTCTAGGTTCCATTGATCAAAGATGGTTTCGCGGTTAAAGCGGAATGTTATTTCTTTTGAGTTAGCTCCACTGCGCTTATGAATATGGACCTTAACAGGGACATTCGCTTCTAGTTTATTGTCAGTATCCATTTGTACTTCATTGCTTAATCTCTTTAAGTGTAGAATGCTCTCTACAACTTTTTCTTTTTGTTTTAGTATTTCCCGGTCTGCTTTTCCAAACAAA
The DNA here is from genome assembly GCF_002335755.1 of Bacillus sp. FJAT-45066. Lineage (NCBI taxonomy): Bacteria > Bacillati > Bacillota > Bacilli > Caryophanales > Bacillaceae > Bacillus > Bacillus sp. FJAT-45066. The sequence continues at coordinate 1,245,089 of NZ_NISQ01000001.1, read as the reverse complement.
GAATGTAAAATAAAAAAGTCATGTTGATTTACAGAAATGATAAATGCATCAACCATTTCCATAGGAGTTAAACTTTTTGTATATCCTAACCATTTTCCTGAAGCTTTTTTTACCATAATGGAATGGGCATAGTCCATTTTCTTTGTTTTGTGTGTTACACTTTCGTTAAAGTGGATACAAAAATGACCTGGGAATCCATTTTGAAGCGCACCAGCACCATGTGGCATTCCATGCATAGATGCTGCATATCTCCCCTTTTCTGTTACAGCGATAATGGCTCTTCTGTCCCAGCTCCAGGTGCCCTTATAGATTTCTTTCATCTTTTTTGTATCATTGATCGTCAAAGGCTGAACATCCGCATGATTTGAACCAGCTCGTCTTTGTACTTGAAATGAATTTCCAGTGTCTAAGTCTAAAACAGTAAAACTGCTATACTTCGGTAGAAGTTGATTGGCTAAGTTCCAACTTATGTCTTCCCCGTAATGTTGTTTTTGTAGATTTTTATATTGCTCCCATAACATCTCCCTAGCTTCAAACGGTAGTTGTTTCATAATTTTTTTACCTTTACTATCAATAATGTATCCTTGTTCACTGACAATTAGCTTTGATTTTATATCTCCATCTCCAACCTCAATAAAAAAATCAGATGCAACTGGTGGATATGGACTATTTGTCCAATTAGCTTTTTCAATAGCCTTCTGAATAACAGGGTGTAAGCTTTCTGCTGTTCGATAAATAGTATGCTCCGAAGTCTGTATGACCATCATGTATTTACTGTCTTCCTTTTTAGAGGCGAAGCTAGTATATGGATTACATGCTACGTTAAAAACTGTAAGGATGATGAAAAAAATCCACAAACGTTTCATATGTTATAAACCTCCAACATCTTTTTTCATTCCTCTATTTTCTCCATCAGGCCTGAAAAATTATGAGAACCAAATTTTTGCAATAAAAAAAGCACCGAATATCGGTACTCTTAAAATTAATTTTTGGTCTCATAGAAAAATTCTTCTAATGTTAGTCCGTTCTCAAAAATATACGTTGCTGCATCTACGCCTACATATCGTAGGTGCCATGGTTCATATTCATACCCAGTAATTTCTTCTTTTCCTTGTAGATATCGAATAATAAAACCGTGTTTGTGGGCATTTTCTTTAATCCAAATACCTTCTTCAACTTCTCCAAAATCTTGCGTTAATTGTAAACCTACACTATGACTCGTTATATCCATCGCTAAGCCTGTTTGGTGTTCGCTATGCCCAGGGACAGCAGAAACAGTATTAGTACGTTCCTCTCCCCATCTTTTAATGTTGTTGGAATAAATAGTGTCTTGTCGCTCATAGGAACGGTAACCAGAAACAGCAAAGACCTCCACTCCATACTTACGTGCGTCATTAAATAACTTTTCAAGATGTATTGCAGCTTCTTTTCGCATGAAATTTCTTTCAAATTCTCCAGTGAAACTAAAACCAACATTAGGAATCACAAGATCACTAGGTACATAATCACTCGGTAAAGATTGTTCTTTATTAACTAAAGCTAAAACATTACTAGGATTTAAAATCATGTTATTTCCATTTAACTCTGTAAAGTCATTTTGACGGAACGCAAAGCCTGTTTGTTCCTCCTCCTCTACTAGTTTTTCATCTTGAATAGTATCTTCTTCTTTCGATAGCCCACTATCCGTAGATTCACTAGTAGAACCTTTTTCCCAAAATTTAATGTTAATGTCATTCATATTAGATGAACAACCTGCTAAAAATAATAGTAAAGCTGCCATAGTGGCTTTTTTTTTCATGTTATCACCTGTCATAAGAATAAATATTATATTAAGTGTAACATCTATAGAAAGTATAGTAAAAAAATAGACGGAAATGTAATCAAAATAAAAAAGTTTAGCCATTATTAGCTAAACTTTTGAAAAAACTGTAATTATTTTATAACTGCTTCTAATGCTACTTCCATCATATCGCTAAATGTTGTTTGACGCTCTTCAGCTGTCGTTTCTTCACCTGTTAAGATATGATCACTTACAGTTAATACAGAAAGTGCGTTTCTTCCATATTTAGCTGCTAAAGTATAAAGTGCAGAAGATTCCATTTCAATTGCTAAAATACCGTATTTAGCCCACTTTTCCCACTCGGCATTGTCGTTGTAAAACATGTCAGCTGTAAAAACATTACCAACTTTAAGGTTTAATCCTTTTTCTACCCCAACATCGTATGCTCTCTTTAATAAATCAAAGTTTGCAGTTGGTGCATAGTCGACACCACCAAAAGTCATACGGTTCATTTGAGAATCAGTGGAAGCACTCATTGCCAAAATAACGTCACGAACTTTCACGTCTTTTTGGATTGCTCCACAAGTACCTACACGAATTAAATTTTGAACATTATATTCTTGCATTAATTCATTTACATAAATTGAAATCGAAGGAACACCCATTCCAGTACCTTGTACAGAAATTCGATGGCCTTTATAAGTACCAGTATATCCTAACATCCCACGAACTTCGTTATAGCATACTGCATCTTCTAAAAATGTTTCTGCGATATATTTAGCTCGTAACGGATCACCTGGTAGTAGAATTGTTTCCGCTATTTCACCTTGTTTTGCTCCGATATGTACACTCATATTTATTTCCTCCTATAACTGTTCAATAGGTTTAACAAGCAATACTATACCATACATTACGTGCAAGACCAAAATAAAACAATAATATATCAAAAATATGGTTTGCATGACTTACCTTTTAATGAAAAAGATAATAGAAGAAGGATGAATCATTCCTTTACTATTTAAAGTTTGGAGGAATTTTCGAGTTAAAAAGAAATTACAACAAGCTGTTCAATATGCTAATGAAACGAATACAACAATGAAGAAAACAGCACACCTTCTTCATCTAAAAATGATAAATTACAAAGTTAATTAATGGAGGTTATACTTATGGGTAAAAAACATCGTAATCGAATTAACGGTCAAAAGAAAAATAACCATGTTGCGCCAGAAGTTATTGAAGCAGAACATATTGCACATGGAAAAGAACATTCTGCAAAAAAGAGAAAAAATGGTCCTGGACATAACGAGTAAATAAAAACATTGAGGTTGGGACAAAACTATATTAAATTAAGAAAAAACCGAACCTTATCGTTATTATACAGGGATAATGTTCGGTTTTTTACACCTATATAGCAGATAATTGGAGTGCAAGCCGAAGACTCCTGCGGGAAAGCGTGTTAAGTGAGACCCCACAGGCGCTTGCGTCGAGGAGTAGGTTTTTTCACGGTAGTGAAAATAACCTTCCTTTTTACCGCCCGCGGAAAGCGAAGGTTTGCACTCCAATCATCTGCGGTATGATAACCAGACACTAATTGTTCGGCTATTAAGAAAAAAATCAGTTCTGTCCCAGTCTCATCATTTAATACACGCGCGGTTTATTTTTACCCATCCTCCAACTTCTAATCGATAATAGGTCATTCCACCTGTTCCTTCGTCTATTAATACAATATCCCCTGTGCTAATATATCTTCCGGTGAAATCTTTTGGCTTTAAATCTGACACATTAAATCGAGAATATACTTTTGAAAGTACTTCTTCGTGGCAATCCCCTATTAACTCTAAACGATAAACGGGCGAATAGCCTTTGTCTTCCCCATATTTAGGGGTTTGCATAATGGTAACATCATAAGTTAGTGGACCTATCTTCATAAATCGCTTAAACGCCAACATCCCCTTCACCCCTTAGACCATTTTCTGTGTAATAGTAACTGAAATTTATTTTTCAATATACAAACCGTAGTCATGAATTAACTTATGTATCTATATTAAACAGAGCATGTGTCGATTCCTTTATCTTTTTTCAACTTCTTTTGTCGAAAGGAAACTTAAACATAAAAAAACGACAACTAGCAAGCAAACTGCTAGTTGTCGTTACGTACGATTATTTTTGTTTATGTTTTTTATGTTCTTTTTTACCTGGTGCTGGCTCGTCTTTTACTTTATGTGGAGCAGTTTCAGCTGCTATTTCCTCTTTATGCTTCTTTTGTAAAAAGCGTGATTTTGGTTCAGCTGTATTTTTATGTTTGTGTGCCATTTAAGCTGGCCCCTTTCATGATTTGATTGCTACATATTTATTATTTGCTTGATTTAACTCTGCATTCTCACTCATTTATTTCCAATCGAGCCATAAAATGAAATGAGGTGATCACATATGAGCAATTCTAATGTGTCTAACAATATTATTTTGACAGGGGTTGAAAGGGACTTTATTGTTGGACATTGGTTCCATTCTTCACAAGAAAAACCGGCCACTAAAAAAGAAGAAACGTTTATTTTACATGCCAAGCAGGAAACAGCCAAACATAATGTAGATAATGTAACTAGAACAAATGCTTATTGGAATTTTTATAAAAAAAATCCAGAAGTTCACTGGGCTTTTTTAGCACATATGGTCTCTAGAAACGGTGGTTGGAACATGACTGACCTAAAAGGAAGTATTGTTCCGAACTTTTTACCATACAATGAAACCTCAGTTTATTTTTCCTTTTTAGAAAAAGCAAACTATCTTATTTTTCATGATGCATATCCTCAACTTTTACTGTATGAACAGTCTAAAATGGAAAACAAAAGTCTTTTTTACTTGCTGCCGATGCTTGGGGTATCTTCTTTTATGGAACCAATATGGAAGTTGTTTTTTCAACAAAAAAATTCGGAAATGTTGACTTATGCATTAATAATAAATGAACAAAATTATATAGAAAAAAGAGTAATTCAAAATCCCTTTTATAGTGAGCACGTTTTAAATACGATCCCGTTTGCTCTTCAAGAAAGATTAGGGTTTACCAAAGTAATATTACCTTTTCAAACTGATAATGCTGTGCGGTTAGCAGGTGTAACCGTTTCACGTTTTCATCATATCACATCTAGAATAAATGTAGGAAAACAACTATATAACATCTTGTTCAAAAATAACATAGTTTTGGATGGTGTAATACTGTTCGCTGAAAACCATATTCATACTGGTTCTAGAACAGATTACTTCCCAAATCTATTTTCCACTTCAAAAACAATAGGGAAAGTATATAGCCCCACTATACCTTCTGCTTGGAAAGTTTACACTCATTCCATCCCGAAAATAGAAGACTGGTTTCAAAAAGATACGGAAACATTAGACTTGTTTAATAGACTTGAACAGAAAGTTGAATATGATATTACAGATTCTTACTTAAAAAACTTATTGAAGTTAACTGGTTTCGGCAAAATAAAAGAATACTTAGAGAAAATATAAAAGTAATTGAATTCGTTAGATAATGTATGTTTACCGTTGTTGAGAGCACGAGGTGCGAGACTCCTGCGGGAAAAGTGTGTCAAGGGAGACCCCCGCAGGCCAATAGGCCGAGGAGTTGGTTTTTTCACGATAGTGAAAATAACCTTCCTTTTTAACACCCCCGGAAAGCGAGTACCTCGTGCTATCAACAACAGTTAGTTCCCTATAATAACATTTTAGTATTCTTATGATAAAAATAAAAACGACGAGTGCAATGATAGGCACTCGTCGCTTTTTATTTTATTCAATCTTTTATTCCATTTCTTCATCAATAATACATTTGTCAATTAAATAATCAAAGGTAATGTCGGCAAGTTCACTAATCTCAGTTTCTGAAGGAACAAAACCTCTTCTTACTAATTCATTGTAAAAGAACTCGGCAATTTCATCAGTATCAATTACTACTTCTATTTCTTTCACAACCCCACCCCTTTAATTTTCTAAAAGTAAGAAAAAGTTTTAACATCCATAGATAGAAAGATATCGTACCGTAATAGTAGAACATCCATTATTGAAAATCTATGTAATATTTTTAAAAATATGTTTTTATTTTGCTTTAAACTTAAATTTTATTTTGGAATATTTTCGTCTCTTCTTCATACAATGAATTAAACCATTGGACAAGCACTGGAAGGGGAAATGTAGAATGAAGCAGTTAGTAGAAAAATTAGAGCACTTTAGTGATGAAGTCTTTTTTACTAGAGTATTAGACAAAGTAAGTGAAGTGTTAGTGAAAATATTATTGTTTGTAGGTATTCCTTTTTTTGTACTAGTATTTATTAGGTTTCTACACTTACTTTCCTCTTAAATATTTTTGTTTTTTTCCATTTAAATATTTTTCTAAGTTTTCTATAACAAGGTCCATTACTTCTTTGTATTCGTTGTCACCAAAAAGGTCATGTAACGTTTTGTAATCGTTATACACATCTAGTAGTCCATCCACGATTTTTGCCTGCTCTTGTGGAAAATCATCTTTTTTAATAAATTTGTTAGATCCATTCATTTGGTTATGCAACTCCAAGCTCGTTTTTTCCTTGTTTAACACATGCATTAAGCCAAACTTTTGAATTAATATTTCTTTATTGTCATGTGGAATGACTAAGGTAACTTCTTCTTCTGCTACTTCTAGCCACTCACCATCTGAAATTCTGGTTAATTCATAGATGGTATCTTCCCACGCATCTTCTTTGTAGCGCCATATTTCCGTTCGAAATCCAATTATTTTAAAAAGCTCCTTACCATATCCTTTTACTTTGACTATATCACCAATAAAATATCGATATTCAATGTTTAACTTTTCGGTTACTAAGACTTTACCTTCATATTCAGATAAGTAGGCTAATGATTCTTCTTGGAATAGTCCTTCGCTATTATTTACTTCATATACAAATTGACCGTCTAACATTTTCATATCTGTTATTTTCCCAACAGTTCCATATAATGTTATGACAACGATGTCACCAACTTTAAATTTTGCATTATTGGATCTTCCTCTTTTAGCCATTTTTTTCACCCCAAACATTATGTTTACATTCTCTACTTGAGTTCTGAATGTGTAGGTTTATTTTTAGTATATGAAAAAAAGAGAAAATTGCTAATACTTTGACCGAATGAATGTGTTCACGAGGTAAGGTTATACTGCAGTGGAAAATAACTACTAAATGTTATTTCAAAATATATTTTAAAGAACAAAGTATGCAAAAAAGTAACTTACTGTAATCGGTAAGTTACTTTTCGTCTAGTTCGTATAAGTCCCATGCAATGTCAAAAGTGGACATGCTTTTTAAATAATGTCCGTTAAACTCTAGATAGTCACTAATCTCATTGTAGTTTGTTGAGTTTTTTGGAAAGCTATGATCATCGTATACGTTGTTAGCGAATTCACTAATTTCATCTTTTTTTAGTGCATGTCGATATTTCAAAATATAATGATAAAAAGATTTTTTCACGGAAACCATCCTATTTTTTCTCTTATTCTACTATAAGACACTTCATTCGTGAAAGGGTTATTTAAAAATCAAAATAATTTCTTTTTAGTAGCCTTGGAAGAGCTAATAATGTTTTGTAGGTTGTTATATTTTCTAGTTGCTTTGTATTAACTAAAAATAATTGGTCTTCTATTTCTTTAATTATTTTTTCGGATTGATATTCTATTCCACACTCTAAACATTGAATAGCTGGAGTATCATTTATCGTGATAGCTCTTGTTCCATCTGGTAATTCCCAATGAACGGTTGTAGTAGTTTCTTTTATTTCTTTACTTTGACACCATTCACAAGTCATTCCATCCCCTCCTTCAATTCAGGAGAGTCCTCACTATACTTTTTCAGTTGCGCTTGGAACTTTTTATCTTTTAACTCATCTCTTTTGGTCCGCTTATCTTTTAAAGAACTGTGTGCAGGGTCTGTTTCATAATTTTTTCTTCTATACAACCTGTTTAAACCTTCCGGGACTAAATTGAATTGTGTATCATTCATTAAACCTGCGATACCTACATTTGAACTCTTTTGACTCATGTCTGGATATATTTTCTCAAAATAGGCTTCCGCTCTTCCAGGAACATAAGATTCTGGTTCAGGGTAGGTTGTGATTACCCCTTCAAAGTTACGTAATACAACTTTGCTCGCACTTTGTGAAATGATGTAATTAGGTTGGACGGCTATCTTCCCCCCCCCACCTGGAGCATCGACCACGAAGGTTGGGACAGCATAGCCTGAAGTGTGTCCTCTAAGTCCTTCAATAATTTCTAAGCCTTTAGAAACGGGAGCGCGGAAATGTCCAATTCCTTCTGATAAATCACACTGATAAATGTAATATGGACGGACCCTTATTTTTACTAAATCATGCATTAGTTTTTTCATAATCGGAACACTGTCATTAATACCTGCCAAAATAACAGCCTGATTTCCGACTGGTACGCCAGCATTTGCTAACATCTCACATGCTTGTTTGGATTCTTCGGTAATTTCTATAGAAGTATTAAAATGAGTATTTAACCAGATCGGATGATATTTTTTTAATATGTTACAAAGATTTTCTGTTATTCTTTGTGGAAAAACAACCGGTGCTCTTGTTCCAATTCGAATGATCTCCACATGTGGAATGGCTCTTAGATTTTTCAAAATGTATTCAAGTATTTGGTCGTTTATTAATAAACCATCTCCACCTGATATTAAAACGTCTCTTACTTCAGGTGTTGCAGCAATGTAGGCAATAGCTGCATCTAGTTGTTTTTTCGGGACACCCATACCAATTTGGCCAGAAAATCTACGTCTAGTACAATATCGGCAGTACATAGAACATTGATTTGTCACTAAAAATAATACTCTATCAGGATAACGGTGAGTTAATCCTGGTACTGGTGAATCTTCATCTTCATATAATGGATCTTCTAAATCGTACTTCGTTTTGTATATTTCTTTTGATATTGGTACTGATTGCATTCGTATTGGACATCTTGCGTCATTTGGATCCATCAAAGAAGCGTAATATGGAGTGATGTTAAGAGGTATTGTTTTCGTAGAAATTTTAACTCCCTCTTCTTCTTCAGGTGTTAAGTTAACAACTTTTTTCAAATCATCTAACGTTCTAATTGTATTAGTAAGTTGCCATAACCAATCATTCCATTTTTCTTCTGTTATATCTTTCCATAATTCTATCTCTTTCCAATGTCTTGTCGGTTGGTAAACATTGTGGATCATGTAAATCTCCTCCCTTTACTTACAATACATGCAATAATCGTGCCAAACATTTTATCGGGCTAATTATTACTTATATATGTAATAGAAAGGGCATCGGTCATTACAATTTAAAAATTGCTATGCTAAGTTTTCGGCACTGTTAAAGAAAACTTAGAAATTTTATATTGCAGAGTTTGTCTAGGTATTTTCAATAACCTTGCTGCTTGAACGATGTTACCGTCTGTTTGTTGAAGGGCTAAATCAATTAATTCCATTTCTTTATTTTCAAGTGTTTCTCTTAAAGAAAAATCAGTAACTCTTTTCTTGTTGTTTTGTGCTGACAAAAACTTTGAAGGAAGGCTTTCAATCGCAATTGTTTTGTTTCCTAGATTAGTCGCTAACAGAAGTTCTATCGTATTTTTTAACTCCCGTACATTACCATGCCACTCATATTGACAAAATATATCCAACGTACTTTCGGGAATATGTGGTGTTTCTTCCCACTTGTTTTTTTCTAAAAAATAATGAATTAATAACGGGATGTCAGTAGGTCTCTTTCTTAATGCGGGAATATGAAGGCTGCATGTACTTAATCGGTAATATAAATCTTTTCGTATTTTTCCTTCTCGAACACAACGTTCCGGATTTTCATTCGAGGCAACGATGATTCTAATATCTACATAGATTGGTTTTGTACTTCCTACTCTTCTAAGGCAACCATCTTCCATTACTCGTAATAACTTTGCTTGAAGTTCGAAAGGCATCGAGTTTAGTTCGTCTAGAAAGAGAGTTCCACCGTCTGCTAATTCTAATAATCCAGGTTTTGTTTCTGCTCCCGTAAAGCTTCCTTTTTCTGTTCCAAATAAAATACTTTCTAACAATGTATTCGGAATAGCAGCACAGTTTTGCGCTATAAATTCATTTCTATTTCTTTGTGAAGCAACATGTATACCTTGTGCGATGATCTCTTTACCTGTACCTGTTTCTCCGTAAATCATGACCGGTAAATTTGTTTTCGAGATTTTTTCCGCTTGTTCTAGCAATCTTTTACATTCCGTATCTTTTGTCATGAAGTCCTGAAGGCTATAGAACTGCTTAAAACTTTTATTTCTACGTTGTCCTTTGGAAGAAAGCTTTGATTGTAAATCTACTAACTTATTGGACATCATTTTAAGCTGACTATAATTCTTTGCGATTTCAGCAGCACCTTCTAACACACCATCTATAAAGATAGGGATGGTTGTGTTTACTGTTTCTATAATCACACCTCGTTTATTTTCAAAGCGTTGATTTTGATGGTAAATGGCTTTTTGTGTACTTAAAACTTGTAGAAGTGTACTAGTCTGTTTCGTTAGAGATGGAAATACTTCTAATACATGTCTACCAATTACATCTTCCACTCTCATATCATCATGTTGGGCTGCATTCTCATTGTAAAAAATCGTTATTCCTTCTTTATCAACGGCATGGATGGCTTCATCAATACCATTTAGTATACTTTTTAACATTTCATTTGAAAGAGCTTCTATTTTTCTCATTAGTTCAACCTGCCTAACCTTTAGCAATTAGTGCCGAAAAATTGGCATTTGAAAGATTTTTTACCCACACATTCATGTCTTCTATCTTGTCAAAAATATAACAATTATTTTTAAGCCTACCTGTATATGAATAATCTAATTGGTGTAAAACGGCATTCATACCAAAAGATAAAGAGCGAGCGATGGAAAACGAACAAAATATTTGATTACGAATTAATTCTTCTTCGATATGTGTTATTATGACTTTCATTACACCGTATTTTCGATATGGTTGTAATGTTGCACAATCTGTAATTTCAGCATTTCGAAAATTTCGGTGAATGTCAGCTGAAGCAGCTGCAACGATTTTCCCTTCCACTTCGAGACAATAAAAAATGGTCCCGCAAATTAACTGTTCTTTTATATATTCAGGATCTATGATTGGGACAGGATATACTTCAAATACATCCTTATAAAGTGATGATAGGTTTTCTGCATCTTCTGCTACAACTTGTCTTACTTTAAAATTTGATGGTAATAGCCTAATTGTATTTGTTTGTTTATTTTTGGCATTCTTTAATATGGAATCTTCTTCTATCCATTTAGTAGAATTATATCTTTCTTGTATGTGGTATTTACAAACGAAGTACGCATCTGTGCCATCAAAATATGTAGGTATTTTTGCTTCTAATATGTATCCGTTTTGTATAAAAGAAAACAATTGATTCTCTTTTACTTTTGCAATTGTTTTTTCTACGTATTCTTCTTTTTGTAATGCTTCTAACGCTTCTAAACAGTATGTAGTGTTACCGGTGAAGGTTTCCATAATTAGTCTTTTGTTAAAGTAGTCTTTTACTCCACTAAGGACTCCGTAGTTGTTTTTGATATCTATTTTTTTCTTTTTATGTGTCATGAATCCAACCCCCTATGTAGTACCTTCTACATGTGTTTGTAAAATACCTTTATATAAAACAATGTCCGTTCCTTTCCGCTACAGGCACTTGCTTTCCGCGGGGAGCGCAGCGGAAGGTTAATTTTCACTACCGTGAAAAAACCTACTCCTCGGCGTCCCGCCTGTGGGGTCTCACGCTTCGCTCTTCTTCCCGCAGGAGTCAAGTGCCTTCCGCTCCAATGCACTCTAGTTTATAAAAAAGTACGATAAATGAGCTTAGCGAAAAAAACATTTAAGAAAACTTCTTCACTTTAAAAGAAATGAACATTATTAAAAAACAATTGAAATTGTTAGGTGTTGTCTATTTCACACCAGTCTAGTAGGGTGAAGGTGATGATTTTGGTGGTTTCCATTATGTTTTGGATGGAGATGTATTCGTTTGGAAAGTGGGCGACTTCTGTAGCGCCAGGTCCGAATACTACGATTGGAATATTTAACAATTGGGTAAACAATCCACCATCTGTACCCCATGGTGAAGCTTCGATGGTTGGTTGTGTTTGTTTCACTATTTCAAAGTTATGAATTAACGTTTGAACAAAAGGATGATCTATTTCTACAGAACCTGGTACCCACCGTGCTCCGAACCATTCCACTTTTATAGGTGCTTTTACAAACCAGGAATCTTTTTTATACAATTGCGAAATTACTTGTTCTAATTCCTCTTTAACTTTCTCAATATCTTCTTCAGGTCCGACACCGATCCTACCTTCTAGTTCAACGGAATCTGGTACAGAAGATGGCCAACTACCTCCGTTTATTTTTCCTATATTAATAGGAAGTGGTATTGGAGTATTTTTATAAAGTGGATCGGTTACGCGTGCGTTCCTTAATTTTTCTAAGTCTAAAAGTCCTTGAACAACAAGCATCGCCTTTTCTATTGCACTAACGCCTTCATATCTAGTTCCACCGTGAGCAGACTTCCCTTTAACAACTAGGCGGAACCAGAGAGATCCTTGTTGTTTAGGGAAAATCTTCATGTTGGTAGGTTCAGGAATTAGTGCTGCATCTGCCTTATATCCCCTTAAAATCGCAGCAAGTGTCCCAGCACCACCACTTTCTTCTTCTATTACACTTTGAAAAATGATATCTCCTTTTATCGGAATATTAAGAGATTGAATGGCTTTAAGAGCCATTAAAAGTGCTACATTTCCACCTTTCATATCTGTTGAGCCACGTCCATACAATTTCCCATCAACTACACTACCGGAGAATGGCTCATCATTCCACTGACTAACGTCACCTTCTGGTACTACATCAATATGACCATTTAATATAATCGATTTCCCGCCGCCAGTGCCTTTTCGAACAGCAACTACATTTGGTGAATTGGAAAAGTTTTTACGTGTTGTTACAAAATAAGGGTGTTTTTTTAATTGTTCACCACCTGGCTCCCATATGTCTAACTGTAAGCCGAGCTCTCTACACGTTTCTACAATGATAGCTTGAGCAGCGCTTTCTACCCCTTGTGTACTAGGTTCTTGTACTAACCGCTGTAATAACTTGATCATTCTTGGTTCGTTATCTAGGAGCCAATTTTCTACTTCTTTTTTTACATCTTTCAATTTTTTTCATCCTTTCTATAAGGATTCACCAGTTCTAGCATAGATTTTTATGAATAATAAATGTAGCTAACGTATTTTCTTTTATTTGATTGATTGTATATCCGTCCATAATTTCCGTTAAGGTTAATTTACCTTCTATAAATTCAAAAACAGCCATTTCTGTAATAATCATGTTTACACAAGAGGGAGTTGTTATTGGTATCGTACATTCTTTTACAATCTTGGATTCTCCATTTTTATTCGTATGGTTCATAACGACAATGACTTTTTGTGCTTTTTGAGATAACTCCATTGCTCCACCCATCCCCGGAACTCTTTTTCCAGGAACAATCCAATTTGCTAAGTCTCCATTCTCACTAACTTGTAAACTACCAAGTATGGTAAGATCTAGCTTTCCGCGTCTAATCATTCCAAAAGCTATACTACTGTCAAAATATGAAGCTCCTTTTATAAGGGTTACGGGGAAACCTGCAGCATTACATAGGTTTTCATCTTCTTCTCCTTCGTATGGAGTAGGTCCCATTCCTAAGATGCCGTTTTCCGCGTGAAACATAACTTTCGATTCTTCTGCTAAAAAATTCGGAACAAGGGATGGTATCCCTATACCTAAATTTACAACCATGCCTGAGGTTATTTCCTTTGCTGCTCTATTCGCTATTTCCTCACGTACGTTTTTTCCCAAACCCATGTCCAGTTCACTCCCTTACTTGGAATGATGTAGTCGACAAATACTCCAGGTGTTACGATCTCTTCTGGATTTAATTCGCCTAATTCTACTATTTCTTCTGCTTCTACGATCGTGATGTCACCGGCCATTGCCACTAATGAGTTCGTGTTTCTTGCACTTTTATCGAAAACCAAGTTTCCGTAACTGTCTGCTTTTTTTGCATATACGATTCCTATATTTGCTGTAAGAGCATTTTCTATTAAATATTCTTTTTCGTTAATGAAAGTTGTAGGTTTATTGTTTCGTACGATTTCACTTTGTAAGCCAACATCAACTAATATACCGCCTAATCCAACTCCACCTGCACGTATTCTTTCAGCTAATGTTCCTTGAGGACTAAATTCTATTTCAAGCTTGCCATCTGTCATTAATTGCCCTGCAATTGGATTGGAGCCAATGTGAGATGTAATTAATTTTTTAGCTCTACCTAAACTAACTAATTTTCCTATTCCGATGGTAGGAAAACCCGCATCGTTACCGATTAGTGTTAAATTATTTATTCCTGTTTCTATTAAAGCATCAATCAATAGTGGAGGGTTTCCAACACCACCAAACCCGCCGAACATAATAGACATGTTGTCGTGAAGTAGATGTGTAATTTCGTTACTATTTACAATTTTTCCGAATGAATTGTTACTCATATTCCTCTTCACCTACTTGAAGTTGTTTACTTACTTGCTCTAACGTTTTTTCTAAAAGAGTTATTAATTCGTCAACTTCATCTATTGTAATCGTTAGTGGTGGTGCAACGATTATTGCATCTCCTCCAATAGGCTCTTCTCCTGCTGCTGCGGGATAAATTAATAATCCGTTCTGTTGTGCAATTTCGACCATCTTCAAGGTAACGGCCTTTTCATTGGCAAAAGGAAATTTACTTACGTTGTTAGCTACTAATTCGATACCTAATAATAGTCCTTTTCCTCTTACGTCACCTATGATAGGATAAGTATCTTTTAGTTTATTTAGTTGTTGTCGTAAATAAGTTCCTTTTTCATTACTGTTCTCTACTAATTGGTTACATTCAATATAGTTTAATACTGCTAACGCAACTGCTGTTGATTGCGGATTAGCACTGTACGTATGACCACTCATAATGACTTTTGATCCTAGTAAGATAGGTTCCATTATTTCTTCGCTTACTAAAGTGGCAGCGATAGGTGTATAGCCAGCACTCATTCCTTTTCCTATACAAATAATATCTGGAGTAACCTCCCAATGTTCAATAGCAAACATCTTGCCGGTTCTTCCTATCCCTGTCATCACTTCGTCAGCAATGAATAAAATATTCTTTTCGTCACAGATGTCTTTTATCCGTTTATAATATCCATCAGGTGGTGTTACTGCTCCAGCTGCAGCACCAACAATTGGTTCCGCAATAAAAGCTGCGATATTTTCTGAACCAACCTCATCAATTGCTCGTTCTAAATCGTTTGCACACTTTAGTTGGCATTCTGGGTATGTCATACTGAACGGGCACCTATAACAATAAGGAGCATGAACGATTGGAGCATTTTCTAATAATGGTTCGAATCTTCTTCTTCTTACTGGATATCCAGAAAGAGAAAGTGCCCCAATTGTAATACCATGGTAACTATTCTTGCGCGAAATGATTTTGGTTTTCGTTGGTTTTCCTTTCTCTTGCCAGTACTGAATAGCTATTTTCATGGCAGTTTCAATGGCTTCTGTTCCGCTATTGACAAAAAACGACCAATTAATGGACCCAGGTGCTATTTCCATTAGTTTAGTCGCCAACTTTTCTGCTGATTCACTAGTAAATTGAGATCGATATACAAAAGAAACTTTACTTGCTTGCTCATGCATTGCATCCATGACAGCCTGTACATGATGACCAATACTTACTGTAACTGCTCCGGAGCAACCATCTAGATACTTTTTGCCATGAATATCAAATAAATAGACACCACGACCATAATCAATCATTGGGTACTGCTTATCGAGTAACGGTTTAATTAAATATGATTGATCCAAACAGCGCCCCCCATTTCATCACGTATTTAGGATAGCAATCTAGAAAAATACCATTCTTACTTATATATATGAGACAAAGAGGAAAATCTTTCATTTAATTTATTTTAGGTGGTTGATAAAAAAATAGCCCTCTAGGATTAGAGAGCTATTTTTTCGAGAATTTTCTTTTTAGTTGAAGTTTTTTACTTAGTTTTGAACGATCTGTTTTGGATTGTTCTCTTTCTGTTCGGTATACTTCATGTAGTAACTTCATTTCGTAGTCGTTATGTTGCATGTTCAAAGCCTCCTGTCATTACTATTATGTAACAGAAAGCCTCTTTTTATGATTTATACTGTTTCTAACGTACGTATAGTTGTTGTTGTACCCATTTTCCTTAACATGTCTCTTGCAACCCAAACACCGCTTGCACTTGCTTGTGCTAATCCACGTGTAATACCTGCTCCGTCACCACCAACATAAAGGCCGGAAATTTCCGTTTCAAATTTATCCGTAAGCTTCGGACGTGCTGAGTAAAACTTTGCCTCTACCCCATAGAATAATGTATGTTCAGATGCTAAACCAGGTGTTACGTGGTCTAGTGCTTCCATCATCTCGATCAAGCTTTTCATTGTATTATACGGTAAAACTAACCCTAAATCTCCAGGAACTGCTTCTTTCATAGATGGCTCTAAAAATCCTTCTTTAATTCTGTTCTCAGTTGAGCGACGCCCTTTTAAAATATCACCGTATTTTTGAACAATGATTCCACCATTCGAAAGACTGTTTGCTAAAGTAGAAACTTCATGTGCGTACTCATTTGGTTTATCAAAAGGATCAGCAAATTTATGTGAAACTAGTAGGGCAAAGTTCGTATTTTCACTACCTAATTTAGGGTCTTTGTATGCATGCCCATTTGCTAACATAATTCCTGAGTGGTTTTCCACGACAACATGACCTGATGGATTGCTACAGAAAGTACGTACTCTTGTACCTACTGAAGTGTTATAAATAAACTTTCCTTCATATAAGTGTTTATTAATTTCTTGCATTACGATATTAGACGTTTCTACGCGAACTCCGATATCAACTTGGTTATTGATCATTTTTAAGCGGCGAGCTTTTAATACTTTTGTTAACCACTTCGAACCGTCTCGTCCTGGTGCAACCATTACGTATGGTGCTGTATAGGTTGTGCCATCTTTTAGCTCAATACCTTTAATACTGTGCTTACCGTCCATTTTCTCTGTAATAATATCTTCTACTTCTACTTTATATTGCATTTCAATTTTAGTTGTTAAATACTCATAAATATCTTTTAAGATTGCTAAGTTTTGCTCTGTACCAAGATGGCGTACTTGCGCTCTTAACAGCTTTAAACCAACTGCATAGCCTCTTCTTTCAATATCTTTTACTTCTTCTGTTAATGGATCCGTTATGGAATCTGTCGCTCCGTGTTTTAAATTAATGGAGTCAACGTATTTAATTAAATCAACAACCGTTGATTCTGGAAGGTAATCTGTCATCCAACCGCCAAACTCACTTGTAATGTTAAACTTACCATCGGAGTATGCTCCTGCTCCTCCAAATCCGTTTGTAATGGAACATGCCGGTAAGCACCCTGCGAATTCTTTTCTACCAGCAGCAGGTGGACATTTCTCAATCTTTTTTTGAAGAATAGGACAATTACGTTTATATATGTTGTGACCTTTATCTATTAATAAAATTTTAGCATTCGGTAATTTTAATGTTAATTCGTAACAAGCAAATATTCCAGCTGGGCCAGCCCCAACAACGATAACATCATAATTTTGGCTCATTGAGTAATCCCCCATTATTCGTGTATGAATTTCAAACCTATGTAAATATAACAAAACCCATCCAACCAGTCAACCGTTTTTACGAATTTAAATTAAGTTTAAGTGTTTATCGTTCGTGTTTTCGTTGTTTTTTAATAATTCCAACTGTTTAAAACGAAAGCGAGTACCTCGTGCTTTCTTCAACAATTAGTTCCCATGCTAAGAGAATAAAAAATAGTGAAGGTTCATAAACCTTCACTACTTCTTATAGCCTATTCATTATTTGCAGTAGCAAGCTCCAACGATAATTAAAAGAATAAATAATACGACGATTAATACGAACGTATTACCTGTGTGCGCTCCAGCTACACCTGTTGGATAACCACATTGACCGTAAGTGTAATAACAGTAATCGTGCATGTTTGATCACTCCTGTATTTAGTTTACACTTTACTTTATGTGATAGGTGGTTGTCTCGTATGTGCATTCGCCTATAGTGGAAAATTAATCATTTGCAAAATTTACCGTTCGTTTAATAATAGTAGTCTTACACATAAATATGGATTCAAATGTTTATTTTTTATTTTCCATGGAATGAAGAATTTCTTCGATGGACTCTAATGAATGACCAATATGCCCATTTTCATCATTTAATTGCTGAATGTTTGCACTCATTTGTTGAAGACCTGCTGAAGCCTCTTCCATCCATGCTGCGAAATCACTTGTATAAGAGTCCGTTTGTTTCGTTTTTTCTTTCACATCAAAAGCAAAACGGGAGTAGTCTGCAACGGTTGATTCTAAAAGTTTTAACGTTTTTTCAATTCGATTAAAATAATCTTCTACATCTTTTGTAGACTGAACATTTTGATTCAATTGGTCCAAGTTGCTTGTTAACTTTTGTAATACAGTGTCTTTAGAGTGATTTAAAGCTAGTAAGTTATCATTAATTTCCACAGTTGTTTGTTCAGTAATATGAGCTAGCTTTCTTATTTCGTTTGCTACAACGGCAAAACCTTTACCCGCTTCGCCAGCACGGGCTGCTTCGATAGAGGCATTTAGAGCTAGTAAGTTTGTTTGTTCCGTAATTTGCTTAATGTTTTTCGTTAATTCATTCGTTTGTTCGATTCGATCTGTCAGTTGTTGAAAGACTTGGGCTACTCCTGTAACATCGTTTGAAAAACCACTCATATGTTGAACTAAACGTTTTGCTTGTAAGCTGCCATTATTGGATAAATGTGAGGATTCTTTCGTTTTTTCCTCTAAAAACGATGATTTTTCTACCATGGAATCCATCAATGTAGCAACATCATTTGAATGTTCAACAATATAACTAATTTGGTCCGCTTGTTTTTGGCTTGTGCTAGAAATCTCTTCTACTGTATCTGAAATTTCTTTTTGGGAAGAAATGTTCACTTTTAATTTACTATGGATGTTTTCCACTTCTTTCATTAAGTTTATCGCATCCGCTTTAAATAATTCTTGCTTCTTTTCTCTCTCATGCTGTTCTTCCGTCATCTTTATAACTAAATGTTCAAATTGTTGGAATAAAGTTTTTCCGATGTGAACTTGTACAAACGTGATAATTAATAAAATAAAAAACAATAAAAACAAATTCCCTATTTGTCCGTCTAATAACATGTTCCCATTCATAAAGGACCACATAGAATAAGAGAATAACATGGTACTACATATTGCTCCTATGATAAAAACAATCCTATTAAAATATAAAGTTGCTATCGTAAATACTAAGAAAGGTAAAACAAATCCAGATAAGGATGCACCTCTGATTACCAAAATAGTAAAAAATACAATAAAAGTAGCAATAACAGCAAAATAAGGTACGACAAAATGGAAAGTATTATTCCATCTTGCTAGGAAAAATAAAATGATACCTAAACACAACGCCGATAATAGTGTATATGTAATAACAGGAGCTACTGGTACTAATATATTTACTATCAAACCAGCTCCGTACGCTAAAAAAACAACAAAAAACATGAGCGAATTTTTTTTATACAGGTCTTCTAATTTTAATTGTTTAATGCTCATAATATCCGACATTGACTTTCCCCTTCCAACCGCTATAAATAATAATATAATTCTAGCATTCTATTCTACAAAAAAATATAAAATCCTTTAAAGTTTGCGGTTTTCGACAAAAACAAAAAGAAGTTCGTTATTGTTAGCAAACGAACTTCTCAGCATTTCATATAAATAGAGATTTGTATTCCCCATATCCTTCTTTTTCAAGGTCATCGACTTTAATAAATCGTAATGCAGCGGAGTTTATACAATAACGTAGTCCACCTTTTTCGCGAGGTCCGTCTTCAAAAACATGACCTAAATGTGAGTCTGCATCTTTGCTTCTAACTTCCGTTCGTACCATGTTATGGGTTACATCCATTTCTTCAACTACTTGCTCTTTTTTTATCGGTCTTGTAAAACTTGGCCACCCGCAACCTGCATCATATTTATCTAACGAGCTAAATAAAGGTTCACCAGAAACGATATCCACATAAATTCCTTCTTCTGTGTGATTCCAAAACTCATTTCTAAACGGAGGTTCTGTTCCATTATTTTGTGTCACTTCGTATTGAATGGCAGTTAAATTCTGTTTTACCTTTTGGTCACGATCAGAATCTTTCCATGCACTTTTAATATATGCCGCACGCCCTGAACCTGTATGATACATCTTATAACGAAACGGATGTTTCTTATAATAATGTTGATGATATTCTTCTGCTTCGTAAAAAATTTGAGCAGGAAGAATACTCGTCACAATAGGTTTTTGAAACTTACCGCTTTTATCTATAATTTCTTTTGATTTTTCTGCGAGTTGTTGTTGTTCATCATTATGATAAAAGATCGCTGTGCGATAACTGTTTCCTCTGTCATTAAATTGTCCTCCTGCGTCAGTTGGATCAATTTGTTGCCAAAAAATTTCTAACAGTTTTTCGTATGGGAAAACAATTGGATCAAATGTAATTTGGACAGCTTCGTAATGACCAGTTGTTTCGGAACAAACTTCTTTATATGTTGGGTTTTCTTTATGTCCTCCTGTATATCCTGAGACGACTTTTTCTATTCCGGGCTGTTTATCAAAAGGTTTTACCATACACCAAAAGCACCCACCGGCAAATGTAGCTTTTTGAAAATTGTTTTGCATAGAATCACTTACCTTTCTCGTATATATGGAAATAATTATAACAACCATTTTCTTAAATTCACAATTTAAGCACTTAAATTCTACTTAATGTATTGCTTATTATGTTAAAATGTAGCAAGAATTCTTTTTCGTACATACTAGGAGGTCACCATTTTGCAAAAAAAAATAGATGTTTACATCCTTTCAGGTTTTTTAGGTAGTGGTAAGACGACATTACTGAAAAAAATGCTGAAATCTGAAACGGAACTAGGTAGAAAAGTCGCGGTTATAATGAACGAATTAGGGAGTGTATCCATAGACTCTGATCAAGTACCGAAAGATTTACCTTTGTCTGAACTTTTTGATGGATGTATTTGTTGCACCATTCAAGAAAAATTGGAGTCTACTGTCCAAGGTTTATTATATGAAAAAGACTTAGACGCTATTTACATTGAGACAACTGGTGCAGCACACCCTATCGAAGTATTGGATACGTTATTGTCCCCTCTGTTTGCAAGTAGGTTAGAGATTGCAAAAGTAGTATCATTACTTGATGTAACAAGGTGGAATGATAGACATACTTTCTCCATACAAATCCAACAATTAATTAGAGAGCAAATCAAGCATGCGGATCTAATTATTTTAAATAAAACAGATTTACTTTCAGAAGAAAAAGTAGCTTCCGTATTATTTGAAATTCAACAAATAAACCCAAAGGCCGCTTGTTTCCTGACATCATTCGCTGATATACCTTTAGATAGTTGGAAAACAATCTCTTCCATCGAAAGAGACAAACATGAAGCGTTGCATGTGAAAAACGAGCTGAATTTACGTACATTTGTTTATGAGTTTAAAAATGAAATCGATTTAGACGAATTCGAAGACTGGTTAAAGAATCTTCCCGATACTATTTATCGAATAAAAGGTTATATAAAATTCAAGAATACGAGCAGTATCTACTTGTTTCAATATTCATACGGCACACCACTCTACTTAAAAGAACCAATTAAAGTACCATTAAATCTCGTAATCATCGGTGAAGAATTACAAAAAGATATACTAACATCCCAATTAAAAAAATTAGAAGAGGCTAGGACAAAACTAAATTGAATTAAGAAAAATCCGTAATATTCCTAATAACTTAGGAATTTTTCGGATTTTTTTATTTTTTTAAAATTGCATTTTACATTCTTAACTTTCCAGCAGATGATTGGAGCTCAAGCCGAAGACTCCTCGAAAATGCTAACGCATTTCCTTACAAAGGATGTATCGCTTGGTAGCCTTCCTTGTCCTGCGTGAAAGCGTGTTAAGTGAGACCCCACAGGCGCCTGTGCCGAGGAGTAGGTTTTTTCACGACAGTGAAAATAACCTACCTTTATACCGCCCGCAAAAAGCGAAGGCTTGCGCTCCAATCATCTGCGGCAAAAAGGAATATTTTTTGGAATATGTAAGGAAACCTTACAAAAAGGAAGTCAATATATTTCATCTGTAATATAATAAATGAAAAGAGTTAGCTTTCTAAAAAAGCTACATTGGGATGTGTTACGATGAAGTTTGATGAAAAATCGTATAAAGAGAAAAAAGTAATTTCTATAGGTACCGTTCGAGAGCTAACTGGATTATCCGAGAGACAAATTCGCTATTATGAAGAACGAAAACTAATTTTCCCTGCAAGAACAGCTTCAGGCATACGTAAATACTCTTTCTTAGACATAGAAAAACTTGTAGAAATAGCTAATCATATCGAAGACGGCGTACAAACGTATGAAATTAGACAACAGTGGAAAAAGAAAGAAAAAGAACAAGAAAACTGGAAAAAGCAAATGTTAAAAGGGCAAATTCAAGCACATTTCAATAAAAACAATACTGGACATTCTTAACTTAGTTAGTATGTATAAAACTTCCTAAAAAACAAATAGTATAACTAGGAGGTGGACATACAATGACTTCACCATATTTATGCCCAAATTGTAAAACGAACCGATCTCGTTTTAATATTATTGAACAAGTACCTAAATCGGTAAAACTTAATCCACAAACGGGCGAAGTTTTAACAGAATTCTCTTCTGAAAACTTAGATGCTTTCCATATTGCTTATAAAGGTCCTTCACATAAAGTGCAATGTGGAACATGTGGGCAAATTGAAGAAGAAAGAACTTTCATTAAACACGCAGAATTAAAAAATACGTGACGCTAGTAGAAAATCTACTGGCGTTTTTTTATGGAATGAAACATACACAATAGTCCAAGTCATCGTGAATATGCTTATACCATATGGTTATTTAGTTATTTATTATAATAGCGAGGTGTAGACATGGACTTTCAAGCAAATAACAGAAATTTCGAGGAAGAAGCAGAAAAATATTGGTTAATGGCTAATTTCTTTCAATATGTAGACCCAATGAAACACTTATACTACTACAAGAAATATATGAACTTATCTTCCCAATCTATTCAAATGAGGAACAACTCAAGTGTTCGTTTTCTCCATGCTTCCCCTGATGCTCCAGCAGTAGACGTATATATAAATGATGAAAGAACATTTACAAATGTTAGGTATAAAAACATTAGTGAATATGTTGAGCTTCCAGGAGGTGTTTATCAAGTAGAAGTTTATCCTACAGGTGAAAAAAATGTAGCAGTTTTAACAGAATCACTAAGTGTGGAACAGAATGAGTTATACACAGTTGGAGCAATTGAAGAAGTTAACAATATTAATTTATTTATTTGGACAGATGATCCTAGTGTGCCAACAAGTGAAACGAAATTTAGATTTATACACGTATCATCTGATACCCCAAATGTAGATATAGCTGTTCAAGGTGGAGATGTTGTTTTTTCAAATGTTGCATTTAAAGAAGTTACAGAATATTTAGGGTTAACACCTATGACAGTTGACCTAGAAGTTAGAGTCGCTGGTACTAAAAATGTTGTGTTAACATTAGACAGAATTAAATTTAGACCTGACATTGGATATACAGTAATTGTCGTGGGGTTTGCAGAGAAAAAGCCAGGTTTAGAAACATTATTTTTGGTGCCGTAACTTAAAAATGCTCAGTCGACTGACTGAGCACCCCTTTTCATAATATTAGCACCATGCAGCACCAACAATGATTAATAGAATGAATAATACTACGATTAACACGAAAGAGTTACCACCAGGATAACCTGCGCCAGCTACTTGAGGGCCGTAACCGTAAGATGGACCACACCAACCCATAATTGTCACCTCCTTATAAGTGATACATTCACCGCTATATAAGGTGCACTTTTCATATTCCAGAAGTAGAGAATTAAGGAGATATATTAAGCACACTCTCCTGAGAACATAATTATCTCAAAATACCTGCACCTACAATGATTAACAAGATGAATAAAACTACTACTAAAGCGAAACCAGATCCATATCCAGTATGACTCATGTTGTACACCTCCCCTTCTTTCCTAGTGATAATTTATGCAGTTACGCCAAAAGTGTAAAGGCGAATGCCCATATCTAGGAAAAATAGGGATTTAACCTGATTAATACGTTTATTTTATAACAAAAAAAAAGACCTGCTTCTATAAGCGGTCTTCTGTTCGTTTTATTCTACAGGTACGTATAATCTAAATACTAAATCGTCTTTTTCTAGGTCAAAATTTACTAACTTAACTTTTGTATCGCCTTGAAGTTTTAGTTCCGTAATTCCTACGTAGATTAATTGTTCGCTTGGAGAAATCGTTACCCACTCAGGTAAAGGATAATTGTCAGCTACGTATTTCAACACCATCGCTACTGGTACTTGTAGTCTACCAATAGACATCGAATCTTGATTAAGAATAACATCTCCATTTTCTTGGACTTCTGGAACAAATGTCATCGTTAATGGGATATTTCGCTCAAAAACTGTTATTTCTCCACGTAACTCTACGCGATCGGTTAGGGTAACATCATAGTTCAATGGCCGCTTCGTTTCTCTTTTTAAATAATAATCAATCAAATCATTCAAGTCTTCTTTATTCGATTGAATGGTAAAGCCAACTCTTTTTCGTTCATCCTCATTTTTATTAAACATTATTTTGTTACCGTTTGGTAAAAAAATAAGGAAAGAAACAGTTAGAGCGATTATGATATTAACTATTAGTAATATGAAAAATGATGATTTCCAAGATTTTA
Source organism: Bacillus sp. FJAT-45066 (assembly GCF_002335755.1). Lineage (NCBI taxonomy): Bacteria > Bacillati > Bacillota > Bacilli > Caryophanales > Bacillaceae > Bacillus > Bacillus sp. FJAT-45066. The sequence continues at coordinate 1,220,259 of NZ_NISQ01000001.1, read as the reverse complement.
TTCGTTGTAACATGGTAACTACTCCTCTACAGGCTCATCGAAAGCTAGTTTTTTATACTGCTGGTCAATAGCCTCTACCACTCGTTCTCCAATTAATGAATAGCCAATTTCATTTGGGTGAAACTGGTCATCATCTAATAAATGTTGAGTAGGATCTAAAAATATATCATCAATAGAAATAAAATGTGTATTTTCATAATTAGCTAAAACAGTTGCACTAACATTATTCCAATTAGTAACGACTTCATTCATTTCGTGTATTTCTTGGAAAAATTGATAAAATGGATTGAAAATTCCGATTACATAAATAGGGCTAACTTCATTGTGCTCTCTAATTGTCCCAAGTACGTCTGTAAACCGCTCTCCATATAGAGTCTGTTCTTTATCAAAAAGAGGAAAAGTTAAAGATAAGAAGTTTTCACGAACTACTTTCATTAAATCATTTCCACCTATTGTTATAAAAATAACATCGGCTTCTGTTAGGGATTGTTTTACTTCATCTGAATTAAGGCGTCGTTGTAAATGGTCTGTTCTGTTTCCTCTAACACCTAAATTTTTAATAGCAACATTGTCGATATATGATTTTTCCTCGTAATAATCCTTTATAAATGGTACATAACCACCACTATTCGTTTGGTCACCAACACCTTGTGTTAAAGAATCTCCAAAGAAAACTAAGTTTAAGGATCGATCAAAAAATTCATTTGGAATTTCCTCTTTTTCGTTTAATGCTAAGTGTTTTAATTGGTTTTCATTAACTACTTCTTCTTTAAATTTATTAAAAAAGCCGTCTTCTGTCGAAAGTTTTTGGTTAATTGTATGTTTTCGTTCTTGTAGTTTGTCTAAAATAACGTTTGAACTGGAGCTGTTTGTAGAACTACAACTAGCTACGAATATTAAAATAAATACGAAAGATAATAAAAGAATTGATTTTTTCATTATGCTCACCCTTTAATGCTGTTACTACTATTATAGCACTTTTATCCCAATGCTGATACTCTTACACATCTTTAATATGTAACGGAAAAAAGCTAATAATGTATACATTACCTTTGATAATCCATATTAAACATAAAGTTCAGTTGGAGGTTTTGTTGATGGATAAAAAAGGAAATGGCGAGAAAGAGATTTTAGCTTGTAATAAGGAAGTGTCGAAAGATTTATTTATGAAGGAGTTATATGCAATTGTGGATGATGGTGCCCGCTCATCTGTTGAAGATGAAGAAAAATCAAATAAGGATGCGTAAGACGCATCCTTATTCTACTAACTTCATTTATTGGCTGTGTTAAAGGCCGCTGTTGATTTCAACAATATTTATTAACATAGCCTATTTATTTAATAATATTTGTGCATGTTCTAATATTTCTTCATATGGAACATCAAGTCCATCGTAGCTTTTCACTACTACACCTTCTTCGTTAACTAAGTACACCCTTGTACCGTGTATAACTTCGGGGTCATTTTTAGGTTTTACAACGATGGCCTTGAAATTTTTCATTGCATATTCTTCGATATATTTTTGAGAGTAGCCAGTAATAAAGCTCCAATTGGAGTAATCTGCATCAAACTTGTTTCCAAAATCTTTAAGAGTGGCGGGGTCATCAATTTCTGGATCTACAGAGAAAGAAAGCAATTGAATATTAATGTCTTGTTCTGCAGCCATTCTTTGTAAACGAGCCATGTTAGCTGTCATTGGAGAACATACAGTAGAACAGTTTGTAAAAATCATATTTACAACTGTTACCTCTCCCTTTACGTCATTAGATAAACTAAAGTCCTCACCATCTTGGTTTATGTGACTAAAATCTTCTAAAGGCCAGTTCGTTTTGTCAGGTATTGTTGCTTCGTTACATGCCGTTAGCACTAGTGAAGCTATGAATAGTAATGCCAAAGAATAAAATTTCTTCAAATTATTTCACCTTCTTCATGAATTCCTCTTCTACTGAGTTTAATTTCTTATAAAGTTCGTTTAATGAAAATCGAACTTTATAAAAGTTTGTATACAAGTTGTACTAATAAAAATACTAAATTTTTAGCTGTGTTAAAGCTTAGTGTAGGTAAAAAAACTAACCTGTTGATTTCCGTGCTAGTCTGAGACTCCTGCGGGAGAAGCAGGTAGCGGGAGACCCCACAGGCGCTTGCACCGAGGAGTAGGTTTTTTCACGACAGTGAAAATAACCTTCCTTTTTACCGCCCGCGGAAAGCGAAGACTGGTACGGAAATCAACAGTGGTCCTTTACACAGCCAAATATTAAATAATAACAAGCTATAACTCGTTTTCGGATAGTAGCTATACATTATGACACGTACTCCATTACAAATACTATCAAAAATCATTGCTATAGAAAAGAAAAGGAACTTGAGTTTGTCAATTAAACGAAAAATGTGAACATAATTGTTCACATTTAGGAAAGCAGGTTATACATTTATGAAGATGGAAAACTTAACAATCTTAGCTATTTCCTCTACTTCATTTGTACTCGTATTAGGAAATTCTCTCTTAATTCCGATCCTCCCTGAAATGAGAACAGATTTATTATTAACCGAGACAGAAGTAAGTCTAATCATAACGATTTTTTCTATTGTTGGGGCCATTACTATTCCTTTTTTAGGTTACTTGTCGGATAATATTTCACGAAAAAAAATAATCTTAGTTTCCTTATTCTTGTATGGTGTTGGTGGCTTAATAGCTGGTGTGGCTAGTTTAAATGTATCTTCTTTTACACTGGAGTGGTTATTGGTTGGTAGAGTGTTACAAGGTATTGGTTCTGCAGGTACTGCTCCTATTGCTCTTGCATTGACTGTAGATGTTTTCAAAAAATCAGAGCAAGTAAAAGTATTAGGGTTAATAGAAGCAACAAATAGTTTTGGTAAAGTCATTTCCCCACTACTTGGAGCGTTGCTTGCCATCTTTATGTGGCCATTAGTGTTTTTTTCTTTTCCGTTGTTTTGTGCCATTATTTTTGTTCTTATTGCCTTTTTTGTAGAGGAAAAGAAAGTGGTTCCAAAAGCAAGGCAAAGTTTCGGAAATTATGTTAGCGGTCTTAAAGGAGTAATGAATCAACAAGGAAAATGGATTCTTGTTAGCTATGTAGCTGGTGGAACGTGCTTATTTCTTATATTTGGAATGCTCTTTTACATAACGGAGTTTTTAGAGGCAAGATATAATACACACGGAGTCATCAATGGACTCTTATTATCTTTTCCATTACTCTTTTTAACGCTCGGTTCCTATTTTATTGGAATGAGAATGGAGAAAATTAAAATCAATAGAGTAGATATTGTGATTTTTAATTTTATTATTTGTTCTCTACTATTTCTAGTTTTACCTTTCATTACGTCATTAGGACTCTTTTTTGCCATAGTGTCCATCATTAGTGGCTCGATCGGTTGTATTCTACCTTGTATTAACGCCATCATTGCTACTAACTCGGATTCATCTTCTCGAGGTTTTGTAACTAGCATATATGGTTCTGTCCGTTTCATTGGTATTGCCCTTGGACCTTTAGTCTTTGCACAATTTATGATTGAACGAAACTTCATACTATTCTTCTCTTTAGCAGTATGGACAGTAATAGTTGCTTTAAGCTCCTATTACTTCATAAAAAAATCTTCGTACGAGAACGAAGAACAACTGCAACCGGAATAAGATGTTGTTAGAATAGTTCTTTATGAGTATTTATCGAATTGAACTGCTGGTGGTGTGGACGACTCCTGTGGGAAAATCAGGCAGCTGAGACCCCGCAGAGCCGACTGGCTCGAGGAGACTCACCGCCTCCCCCGCGGAAAGCGTCCACACCACCGGCACGGAATTATATTTACTTTCTAAATTATTATTGGTACTTCCTCATGTTCGGACGAAGGTTCTTTATACTAACGATTATTGCTCCAAAGGTTAGTAAAATAAAAGCCAATACAAATCCTACGCCGATTGGTAACTGAATACCTGAATAACGACTAATTTCCGCATGTATTTCTGGTGTGAAGTTTGTCGTCATAATGATAAATGGATTAAACATGGCAATAAAATATGGAATTGGATTTGTGGTCCCTTCCCCACCTACACTTCCTATCAGACCAATAGAGAATACGGTTAACAAAGCTGTTCCAGCGGCTAAGAAAAAAACAACTCCGTACGTACAAATCATCGCCACCATTGTTTTTCGTATAAGTGTAGAAAACATTACGCCAATACTACCAAAAGTTATCATTGTTATAAGATAGATCATAAAAGTGTAAAACAATAATTTAGGTGAGATTCCACCAAACAAAAATACAATACTATATAAAGGTAAAGAAGAGATGACAATAAGCAACAGAAAGGATAGAGAAGAAAACAACTTACTCAATATGATACTTGTAGATGTTTGTTGGGTCGTTAACAAAATGTTTAATGTTTGCTTTTCACGTTCACTACTAATAACACTAGCTGTTAAACCTGGAGTCATAAAAAAGATTAATGCTAGCTGAACGAATGCAATTAATGTAAACATCCCTCTACTGTTATCTGGATTAAAAAAGCCTGCACTTTCAAAACTAGTTTGTAGATAAATAAAAAGTAAGGCAATTAAACCGAGTATCGCTAAGTAGAAAAATATTGCTACAAAGCTTTTGAAGCTTCTAAATCTTAGTTTGAATTCTTTGTTTAGCATTGGATTCGTTAAGAGATGTTTCATTCTTCCACCCCTTTCGTAATCTCCATAAAGATATCTTCTAAGTCTGTAGCTTCTTGACTAAAGTTTAATATTTTCAGCCCATGTTGTAGTGCAGCATGGAGCATGTCAACTTGTTCTTCCTCACTACCAGTGAAGCTAAAGATAATCGTGTTTTTTTCTTTTTCTTCCACGTTAGAAATAGTTGATTGTCCGGCAAAAAACTTCAATGCTCCATCTATATCATTCAGCACAGTTACATGAAAGATTTTGTTGGCTTGTAATCTTTTATGAACTTCCTCAACTCTTCCTGTTGCAACAAGTTTCCCACCATTAATAACACCGATTGTGTCACACATTTCAGCTAACTCCGGAAGAATGTGTGAACTAATCATAATGGTCTTGCCCATCTCCTTTAAATTCTTCATGATACCACGCATCTCAATTCTAGCTCGTGGGTCTAAGCCTGATGCTGGTTCATCTAATATTAATACTTCTGGATTGTGTATTAACGCACGAGCCAAACAAAGTCTTTGTTTCATCCCTCGGGAAAGAAGATCAACATAGGAATCTTTTTTGTTGGATAAATGAACTAACTCTAATAGCTCTGGTATTAATTTATCACGCTCACTAGAAGGAATGCCGTAACTGGCACCATAAAAATCTAAATATTCATCTGCTCTTAATTGGTCATAAACCCCAAAAAAATCAGGCATATAGCCAATATGTCTTCTTACTTCATGCGGTTGTTTCGTAACATCGTATCCGTTTATTGTTGCGGTACCACTAGTTGGTGCTAAAAGCGTCGCTAAAATTGAGAAAGTTGTCGATTTCCCAGCTCCGTTATGACCTACATAACCAAAAACAGAACCTTTTTCGATAGACAAATTCAAAGAATCTAAAGCCTTAATGTTACCATATGTTTTTGTTAGATTCACAATGTTAATCATGTTTTAGTTCTCCTTCTAGCTTTATTCTTGGTAGGAACAATTCCCGGTCTTCTTGAGAAGAATTTTCTACGATGATTTCGACTTTATTTGAGCTTCTAATGTAATCCGAAATATCCTTATCGATCGTAACGGATGCAGCTTCTAACTCTACTAATTCATTACTGTTTTGATTGACGATAGAGAACCTAAGCCCTTTATTTCGTTCAGAAACTGTAATGTTTAATAAAGAAAAGTTTGTCGTTTCTTTTTTTATGGCTTCAGGTATTTCATAAGTAATAGAATAGGAGCCTTTTCCTACAAAAGCAGTTTTATCTTCTTCATGTAATCCGTCGTAATAAATAAAGCCATCTTTATTTTCTACGATGTCGATGTTCGTTATAAGTGACTCTTCTGTTAAGGAGAAAGATCCTCCAACTTTATTTGTAATTTGTATTGGAATGGCTATTAGGTGTAAGGCGGATTTCCCAGATTCTTTTCCATTTACTTTTGTATCGTATAAAGGGACCGTCGTATACCCAATGATTACGGGTGAATTAAAATTATGCGTCATACCTTTTCTTACAATCAATAATTCTAACAGTCTATAACGCTTGAAATCTTCTAATTCTGACTTTTGTAACCTTGTGCCATATTCTCTATTTGCAAAATTCGGGAACAAGTTATTCAAAGCACTATAATTAAGTGGTAAAATATGTGAGGCACTTTGATTTCCAATGGAAAAGGAAAGATTTTTCTCTTCACCAGATGCTAGGCTGCCAATTTCGTAAACGTGACGTCCAGTTAATATATACGCATCGTTCATTTTTATCGGTAAATTATTGAGAACAACTCCTTCTAGCTTTCCATCGTTAATTTCTAGTTTGGAAGAAAACGTTCCTAATTGTATTCCAGATACTGGACCAACCGCTGAACGGATTGACCAATATTCTACATCATTAAACTCGACGCTATTTGATTTCCCTCCTACATGTAAGTAAGCATATTTTCTTGCAATGTCACTATCGCCTCGGTACGTTCTACTTACTGGAAACAAGTCTACATGTTTATTTTCAATCTCATATTGCCCGCCACTGTTAGAGAGAAAAGAAACAACGCCATATCCTGAGGCTTTATCTCCATCCAAAAGGAGAATACTAGATTCATTGATTTGAGTGCCTTTTAGTCTATCTTTTGCTCCAACTGTAAAGATAAGTAAACTTGTAACGACCGCAATAGTTGGAACAAGCCACCAAGCATGTTCTCTTTTATTCTTTCTTTTTAAGATAAAATATAGTACCGGGGTAATTAAAAGTAAATATAATGCAAAACCAAAGATTAAGAGAGGAACAGAAATAACATTGCCTGGATAGATGTCTCCAATGTACGACAACGATGACGTAAATTCTTCCTCTATGTTATATCCATATTTTATATCGTTGTTTTTCGAACTAATGTATCTTGTTAAAACTCCTCGGAAATATTCACTTGATTCTTTCCATTCCGTCATTTTATCGTTACTGAAACTTGTTGAAAATTGAATAACTGATCCTCTTCCGAATTGTTTCGTTAATGTAATCGGAATCTCATTCTCACTTGTTATGACACTTACTTTATCGTCTAAAACTGTTCCATTAAAAACTTTCAAGTTGCTTGGCATTTGTTTTGGTGATTTTAATTCGCTTGTGCTACTAGGTGTTAATAGAAGGAAATCCTCCAAGCCTTGCATCGAATTTACAACATTCATGTTCGTATCAAAAAATAATGTTCCACCTTGATATACCCATTCACGAATGGCGTTTCGTTGTTCTTCGGAGAAGCGTTGCAAATCATAATTATTTACAATTATCAAATCTAACATTTCAAGGCCTTTATGGTCATTCGAAAGTTGGGTTTCATCCACTTTAAATAGTTCGATGGATTCACCTTGAAGTCTCATTAATTTAAAATAGTCTACTTTTGTTGCGTCATTACTTAATATACCTGTAATAATCCGTTCAGGTGGAAGCGTACTTGGAGTGGAACCTATGTTACCAGTCAGCTTTATCTCTTTTCCTTTTTTAACGCCACCTTCATAGAAACTGAAGATACTATTATTCAAATTGTGTTCGTACATACCTTTTATTACGATGTCAATTTCCTTCGTTTCACCACTTGAAATGGAAACAGGGATTACATAGCTTCCAGTCATATTGTACGTGGGATTAGAAAATATAACGAAGTCTCCTTTCATCGTTTCATTGCTATGATTTATCAATTGAATGTTGATTGGAAAGGATTTACCAACCTGTACTTTATTTTGAATACCATACTGCACTTTTGCTTCTAATGAATTTTCCGCAAAAGTATTCAACGGAATAATTAACATAGATAATAAAAAAATAATAACCCCATAAAAACCACTTTTTCTCACAATTTATCCCCCTAAAAATTCGCCATACACTAATATATTTTATAGACGAACTTTTAAGAGAAAAAGTTTCGATATTATTGAATTAATTTCACAATGCTCTTCGTATACATACTTAGTGATACAGTCTCAATTAGTGTTTATGATTAATTTTAATCCATTACACCTGTACGAAGAATATTTGAGTCAACTTTAACTGTAAAGATTGCATTCGGGTATAGCTCTCTCCATTGTTCTTTATCAAACTTTTTATAACCTACTCTAGCTCGATAAACGTTACCAAATCCTATTGGATCAGAATTCATTTCCTGAAGTTTATAAATAATTTCTTCTGTATGTTTTGCAATATCTTTGCTAATTTCCTTTTCCAAAAGTTTTACACCTTCTGGTTTTCCGATATCATAGTTTTCTGATATTTCCAGAATACGTGTATCTATTTTTATGGTAACTTCAAAACTAGGAACTGCTTCTTCAACCAATTTTACTTTTACATTACTTCTTAAGTGTTCTAATGATAAGTACATTCTTTCATCATTAGTTTCTTCACCTGGTTTGATGAATTTTTGTAGGTCTTCTTTTGGCATTTCTAATTCAACATTACCTGACTTAAAAGGGTCTTTTATTAGCTTTAGATAAAATAACTCATTTGTCGATATCGATCCTACCACTCTGTCATCTTGAAACAATGCAAGGCCTTTTACGTACATCGTTCCTTGAGAAAAGGAAAGCATTGGTACAGTAGCATCTCTTCCTTCGCTGTAATAACATTGCATAAATTCATGTAAAGTTGGTGAAAGAAGTGATTCTGTTTCTACATTTTGCCTGATGAGTTCATATAAGTATGTTCCTGCGTTTGTTATATCTCTTGATTGTTGAGCGGAAGTGAGTAAATCGTATGCAGATGTTTCACTAACAGCCATATATACCATTGTTCCTATTTCGGCATCTCTTCCTAATGTATCAATATACTGAATCATGCCTTGTTCCGCTAGTTCTTTTCCAAATATAATTGCACGAACTTGTCCTGCCAACAATCTTCTACTTGAAGAAAAGTTTTCTTGCTGTCTAATACCTTTTGCAGTACGAGCAACAGAAGAAACAAGCTTTGTGTTATTTGGATGAAGTGGATCAAATTCGTAATATACAATCGTACCTCTTAATAAATCTTCTTCCTTGTCGTATCCCGCTACTGTTACTAAGCCCAATTCTTCTAAGTTTCTAGACTCTAAACACGCAGTCATTAGAAAACAACAGCCTAATAGTAGAAGAATGCTTTTACATTTATGCCCCATTTTTTTCACCAACTTTTTTTCTAACATTGGAAAGAAAAACAATAATAAAAAGTAATGTTGAATAGCCAAATACTATCCCAAATCCGATTTGACCTACCATATCGATGTATTCATTTATAAATACTCTTTTACGAAAGAACAGGGATATAATGAAAATCATTGCACTGCAAATGACAACAAGGAATTTTTGTTTTACACCAAATGTTTTCTTTAACCCACGTGTTGCTGACCACATGATAATGAGTATATTTGGTAAAATGACAATCAACCAAACAGATACTGTAACAAACTCAAATCTCTCTAAATTCGGAAAGTGAATAATTTTAAACATGGATAAAGTTGCCCATATCGTTAGTTCAAGTTGTTCCCCGCTAAAATATCCTATCGATACAATCATGATCAAAACTAAAAGAAAAGCAGTGAAACCGACTGCAAGATGAGCATAAAAGGGAACTTTTTCTTTGTTTTTTATAAAGGGATAAACGAAAAATAGTGATTCAAACCCCAACACAGTAAACGATGCTTTGTAAGCACCCATCACCAACTCTTTTGGACTAGATTCTAAAATGGGATGAAAAAAGGTAAGATCCATATATTTCATAGGTTCTGTAATAATAAAAACTAACCAAATGGCAAGAAAAAATCCTAAAAAACAAACACCTACAACTGTCCTTATGCCACCGAATACCCCGTAAATGGTTAGTAGTAGTATGATTGAGGCAATCACCCATGAACCCATCTGCGGGAACACCCATGCTTGTACAATTTCTGTATAGGCCAAAATGATGGCCAAAAATCCAGCCAATAAATACGTAATAAAGACAAGATTTATAGCTCCTCCGAACCATTTTCCAAATAAAGCTTTATGAATATCAAATAAATCTTTATCTTTATAACTTTTCAAAATATAACAAATCATAAACATAACGGTATTCATAACGAAATACATAATAAGCAAGGAAATCCAAGCATCCTGTTTAGACTCCATGAAAATGACACGTTGATAACCAGTTACTCCAACTCCCATTTGAGTCGTATGCACAATGAAAAACGTCAAATAGGCAGGAAATAATAAATATTGTTTTTTTATATTGGTAGTGTTCAAATGCACCACAACCTACTCGTCAATATCTTTTGAATAATTTTCTTTAATGGATTTGATAGTGAAAATACTTTTTTTACTTGGATTTTTACTTAACAAATGTCGAGGCAATCTTACAATTGTATTCGCTAGCCCTGAAATTTTTAAAGGATAGGCAGGAAGTAAATATGGCATTCCCACACTTGTTAATCGAATTAAGTGCAGTAATATAAAGGCTAAACCAACTGTTATACCTATGCCACCCCAAAGTCCTGCCAAAATTAAAATAGGGAATCGTATTACACGAATGGCAGTCCCCATTAAATAACTCGGTGCCGTAAATGAACCTAGTGCACTAAGAGCAACAACGATAATTAATATATTACTCGTAAACCCAGCTTCCACAGCAGCCGTTCCTAATACGATACCACCAACAATACCCATTGTTTGTCCGACCTTTGTTGGAAGTCTTGCTCCTGCTTCTCTTAAGAGCTCAATCATTATCTCTAATAGAAACGCTTCAAATATGGGCGAAAAAGGAACTTTGGAACGCGACTCACCTAAGGAAACTAATAGAGCAGAAGGAATCATTTCGTAATGATACGTAATTGTCGCAACATAGGCCGGAGTAAGTAGTACTGACAAAAACATGGTCATATAGCGAAGAATACGAATGAAGCTTCCCATGTTCCATCTCATATATAGATCTTCTGTTGATTCAAAAAAACTAAATAGACTTGCAGGTCCAGTAAGAACCATCGGACTCCGGTCAACAAAAATAGCGATCATTCCACGATTTAAATTATATGTAACTCTATCTGGTAATTCCGTTTGTATAAACTGTGGGAATATGGAATAACTATTATCTTCAATTAATTGAGCTAGTATCGATGTTTCAAAAACGTCATCTACTTCCAAACTGCGAATTTTTTCTTTTAATATGTCAACTGTCTCCGAATCTACTAGCTCTTTTATGTAAACTAGTCTAAGTTCCGTTTCATTCTTCTTGCCTACTCTTTCGTTATCAATACATAAATCGTCTCTCACGATGATTTGCCTGATAATAGTGATGTTTGTACTTAAAGATTCCGTAAAAGATATCTTCGGGCCGAAGACTAATGATTCAGTTTCCGCTTTATCTAGTCCTCGTTCCGCTCTTTTAGAAACATCGATATAAAGTAAAGAATCTTCTTGTTCGATGAAGACGATTGCATGACCAGCAATCAATTCTTTTGTAATATTACTTATGTCACTTTCCATTACTGTATTAATTAAAGGAAGATGTTCTTTTAATTGTTTTATATTCGGTAATAGTTTATCTTCATATTCTAATAATGGTGTAAGCACAAACTGATTTAAATCAGAAGTGTTCACCATCGGATTGTAGTATATTATGACTAGTTTTTTATTGTCTTTAAAAACCATTTTGTGAAATAATAAATCTTCACTATTTTGTAAGTTTTTCTTACAAAGATTAATAAGTTCATCTGAATTTATATTTGATAATGTTACTTGCTGTTCCATCTTCCCTTCACCCTTAAAGTGTAATTACTTGTATGTTTACCAATTCTTTCAAAAATATGAGAAAAACCACTAATTTTAAATGAATTAGTGGTTAGTCGTTTGAGTTTGGATGAAGCATATCGTTTGTTAGCACATGCAGAACTCTAGCGATAAATGTATCATAGTCAAAGTCGATAGCAAAGTTATGATTAGGGTAAGGAGCTAGTTGAATCAATTCTCTTAAGTCCCCTACAGTCTGACCGAAAGCATCTCCTAAACTAACGATTACTTTAACTGGGCGATTCACATATGTGAACGATTCGTTATTAATAGTTGCCCATAAAGCAAGTAAGTCGTGAAGTGGTGCTCCTTTTATTGTTGGTATTTGTGCTTTATAAAATTGATAATAAAAATCCATCATCGGTTTGATGATTTTTCCTATTTTGTTATCTACTTCGTTTGCCGCCTTATCAATTTTATTTACCATTTCAGGTGTTAAAACTGCCCTTTGAGTCACATTTAATGGAATAATCGTTAAATTTTTTGCGTACGTAAATACTACGTTTGACGCATAAGGGTCACCCCAAATATTTGCTTCTGCGACAGGTGTGACATTACCAGGAAAATTAAAGGCTCCTCCCATAATATATATTTCTTTAACTTTTTGCATTGTTTCGGGATATAAAATAAATGAAGTTGCTAGGGAAGTTAATCTTCCAGTATTAACGATAGCTAAATCCCCTTCATACTGCTCAATAATGTCATAAATAACGTGAAAATTTTCAAATAATTCTTCTGGAGATTCACCTTCAAATTGAGGAATAAAACCACCAAATCCTTCAGGTCCATGAATTTCCGGATAAAAGGTTGGGGTTGTTCCTAAACTTGATCGTTCTGCACCACCGACAATGGGAATATCGTCTCTACCAGTTATATCACGCAGATATAATGCATTCCTCATTGCTTGAAATTTTGATACATTTCCGTACTCAGCTACGATGCCTACAGTGTTTATTCCGACTTCATAATAAGCATAAATTAAAGCCATTATGTCATCAATTCCAAAATCACCAAAGAATAAAACATTTTTAGACATTTAAACTCCTCCTAATATTTAGCACCGTTCGGATTATGTTTAATAAATATGTATTCTCTAGAATGGATTAACATACCGATAGCTTCAAATATTAGGAAATTAGTATTGTATAAAAGTAGGTAGACAAACCAAGACAAACATACAAGCAACAATGTTAAAGGAGAATAGGTTATAAGGAATTGAAAATTAAGGAGGAAGGCAAATGTCACACTTTTATAACCAATGTCAAAGATACCACGGTCAAAATGTTACGTTAACATGTCGTGATGGTTCAAGACATACAGGGAGAATTGTAAGAGTTACACCAAGAACTGTATATATTCAGCCGTCTGGTGGTAGACAATTAGGTGGATTCGGTTATGGATTTTATGGTGGGTATTATGGACGTGGATATAGTCCAGTAGCAGTTCCTTTAGCGTTTATTACTGGAATAGTATTAGGTGGATTATTATTTTGGTAAATTAAATGATTTAGACCTCGTTCACAAAACTGTCATTGGCATAAATGATAGTTCTCTATTAGTTTTATGTTATTATAAACTATAGTAAACGGTGAATGAGGTGTTTTTTTGAAAAAGATACTATTTATTTTTGTTTCTGTTTTTCTTTTGATTGGTTGTTCTAATACTAACAATGAAGCAATAAACGATACAGCAGATCAACATAATCATGAAAAACCTTCCTTTATGCAAGGAGATATACGAGAGAAGACTGATTCATTAGCTACTTTACCTAACTTCCTAACAAACCAGTCAGAAAGCATAGTCACTATTTATCAAGCTGCTGCAAATTATGAACATGTTTTAGAGTATATTCCTTGTTACTGTGGCTGTGGAACTTCAGTTGGTCATCGAAACAGTTACGAATGCTTTGTACATGAAAACATTGAAGATGGCTCTGTAGTATGGGATGATCACGGTACTCGTTGTGGAGTCTGCTTAGAAACGGCAGCACTTTCTGTAAGCGAATTTAATAAAGGCACACCTCTTTTAGAAATACGAGAAATGATTGATACAATGTATAAAGAAGGCTATGCAAAACCAACGAATACACCAATGCCTCCATCTAATTAATACTTTTTATATTAAAATAAAAAAACCTGACTTTAAACAAAGTCAGGTTTTTTCTTATTCGCTATAGTACATTAATGCTATAGCACCAGGACCTGTGTGGGTTGCAATTACTGGAGTAGTATCAACAATGCCAATTTCGTTAAATCCTGATACGTTTGTTAAAGAGTCTTTTAGTGTATTTGCTAATTTAGCTGCGTCAGCTTGTGCAATTCCAACGGCCTTAATTACTTTACCGGAAGTATCTTCAGCAAATCGTTTAGTTAAGAATTTTACTAACTGTGAGTGACTTCTCACTTTTGTAACAGGTGTGTATACTCCATCTTCTAGAGAGGCAATTGGCTTAATGTTAAGTAAAGAACCAATTAGTGCTTTACCACGACCAATGCGTCCCCCTTTTACAAGGTTGTCCAACGTATCTACAACGATAAATAACTCAGTATTCGATCTAATTACATCTAATCGAGCTACAATTTCCTCAACAGTCTTTCCTTCTTTTGCCATCTTTGCTGCTTCCACTACTTGAAAAGAAAGGGCAAAAGAGATAAATCGAGAATCAATTACAGTTACATCTGATTCAGAAATTTTTGCAGCACTTTCAGCTGAGCCGACAGTACCACTCATTCCACCAGTCATGTGAATTGAAATAACTTTACTTCCATCTGCTCCTAAGCGATTGTATACTTCTACAAAATCTCCTACTGCAGGTTGAGAGCTTTTTGGTAAGTCTTTTGACTCGCTCATTTTTTTCATAAATTCTGAAGCAGAAATATCTACTCTGTCTAAATAAGAAGTTCCATCAATTGTGATAGATAGTGGTACTACTTCAACGTTTAAATCATCAAGTATAGATCGATCAATGTCTATAGTTGAATCTGTTACTATTTTTACAACCGTCATTTAATCACTTCCCCGAAATAATCACTTTTTTACTAATATACCCTCAAATCATGCTCGTAAAAATAATTTTTCTAAATTATTATGTAAAAAATTTAAATGTCTGTCATGTATGTATTTCAAAGAGCTGAAGTGAGAGGTTTGATAGTTAATACTTAAAAGATCAAAAAAAAGAACAGGGTTAAATTCCCTGTTTTCATAGTAACATAATTCGATAACATTATGCATTATATTTCAATACATCTTCTTTGAAAATAGAGCAATAATCAGGCCACTTTAATACTTCTTTTAAATATTCTTTAAATGAGTAATGTTGTTTCGGTTTAGAATCGGTGTTTACTTTTAGTAAGAATTGTTGTAAGCGCCAATTCAACATAAAGTGATAAGTGCTATCGTCCTCCAATACTGGAATTTCAATGACTTTTACCTTCTGTCCAACTTCATTTGTGAACTCTAGGCTTTTCCATAGCAAAGTATCAATCCTCTTTTTCACCCGTTTGTATTTATTATACTCTAAAGTACTATATTTCGTCTTTATATTTGAGTAGACAAAATAAAACAATTTATTTACTATTCAATTTGCTATGAGTAATTACCGTTGTTGAATTATCAATATTATTCTAAATGAAATACATTTATATTTTGGTCATTTTTAGTAATAATTATGCTAAATGGGAACGCTATAATAATAATTCATTGAAATTAAGAAGAAGGTTGGGTAGTATTATGGAATTTCAGTTTAGGTGTAAGGGTAATGCTATAGGGTGTGAAATTACGTTGGATCATGAAAATAATAAGTTCATGGTTAGAAAAGAGGATACTAGTGGTGAAGTGTTCAATAATGCCGATGAAATGAAGGATTGGGTAGCGGAAAATTGGACAAAAAGCTTTTTTGAAGATGAAAATGATTATGAAAAATTGATGAAGTTTATTTCTAATAATAATGATTCATGAAAAAGTCGTTTCTTTTAAGAAACGACTTTTTCATTTTGTAGTTCAACTATTTTGTTTTGAATTTGTTCAGCTAAAGCTGAGCTATCAATTTTACCTTCTGCTGGAAGAAAAATGGGTTCGCCAAGTTTGACTGAAACATCTGCTTTAGAGAAACCGAATTTGTTTACTTCCATTATTTTATAAGAATCAGAAATACAAACGGGCACTATTGGTACTCTACTATCAATTGCAAGTCGAAGCCCACCTGATTTAAATTCGCCCATTTCCTCTCCCTTACTTCTTGTACCTTCTGGGAAAAGAACTAACGAATGCCCATTTTTTAATAGTTGGGCCCCATCTCGAATGGATTGTATAGCTTTTCTTCTATCACTTCTATCTATAAATACACAATTCATGGCTTCCATCCACCTTGGGATTAATGGAATCTTTTTAACCTCTACTTTTGAAATAAAACCTAAAGGCTTTTCCAAATACCCAATTAAAATTGGAACGTCAAAATTCCCTTGGTGGTTACTTACAAAAAGTACAGCACCGTTTGGGATGTGATGTTGTCCAGTAACAGTCACTGTTGATTTTGTTAATTCAACTAATGCTCTAGCCCATTTTTTAGGCGTATCATGAACAAGCTTATCTCTTTCTTCTACAGGTATATCTTTACTTAAATTATTTACTTTCTTTAGTTTTGGTAAGCTGTAAATTACATAACTAAAGAAGAAAATGAACCACCAAATAGATCTAATCATAATAATTCTCCCTAAATGTTTTTTCTTTTAGGCTGTGTTAAAGGTTGCTGTTGATTTCCGTGGAAGGCTTCGCTTTCCGCGGGCTGTAAAAAGGAAGGTTATTTTCACTGTTGTGAAAAAACCTACTCCTCGGCGCAAGCGCCTGTGGGGTCTCCCGCTCCCCGCTTCTCCCGCAGGAGTCTCAGCCTTCCACGAAAAACAACAGGTAAGTATATAAATATCAACACTAAGCTTTATACAGTCTTCTTTTATATACATTGAAATAATAGTTATATTTATTCTTCTCGTCTATTTCCCCTTTTTTGGAGGATAATAGTTCCCACTCGTCTACGTTCCATTCAGGGAAAAACGCGTCACCTTCAAATTCCTCATCAATATATGTGACATAGAGGAAGTCAGCGTGCTCAATAGCTTGTTTATAAATAGTCGCACCACCAATGATAAAGGTCTCTTGCTCTTTAGCTAGTTGTAGCGCTTCATCAAGTGAAGAAATTAATTCACATCCAGTAGCTTCAAAGTCTAGTTGTGATGTAATCACTACGTTTTTTCGTCTTGGTAATGCTTTGCCGATTGACTGAAACGTTTTTCTTCCCATCACGACTGTTTTACCTAGAGTAGTTTCCTTGAAGTAGCGTAAATCTGCAGGTAAATGCCATGGCATTTTGTTATCTTTTCCTATCACTTTATTTCGTCCATAAGCGACAATTAAACTAATCATACACTTACCACGCCTTTAATATGAGGGTGGGCTTCATAGTCTTCTAACGTAAAGTCTTCAAACTTGAAATCAAAAATAGATGTAATTTCTTTATTTATTTTCATCGTAGGAAGATTTTTTGGATCACGTGTAAGTTGTGTTTGTACTTGTTCCAAGTGATTTGAATAAATATGTGCATCCCCAAGCGTATGGATAAACTCCCCTGGTTCAAGGTCACATACTTGAGCAACCATCATTGTTAATAAAGCATACGACGCGATGTTAAATGGAACACCAAGGAAAACATCTGCTGAACGTTGGTAAAGTTGACATGATAGCTTACCTTCAGCTACGTAAAATTGGAACATCATGTGACATGGAGGAAGTGCCATAGAATCAACGTGTGCAACGTTCCAAGCATTCACAATTAATCTTCTCGAGTCTGGATTATTTTTAATTTGCTCAATAACATTAGACAATTGATCGATACTTTCTCCATTAGAGGTTGGCCATGAACGCCATTGGAATCCGTACACCGGGCCAAGATCTCCATTCTCATCCGCCCACTCATTCCAAATTCTAACTCCATTTTCTTGTAAATACTTCACATTTGTATCTCCACTAATAAACCATAATAGTTCATGGATAATTGATTTTAAGTGTAGTTTTTTTGTAGTTACGAGGGGAAAACCTTCCTGGAGGTTGAATCGCATTTGATAACCGAATGTTGAAATGGTACCAGTACCAGTTCTATCTTCTTTTTTCGTGCCATTGTTTAAAATATGCTCACATAATTGTAAGTATTGTTTCATAAGTCTAACCTCCATATGTATTACTATTTAAAATGAACCTATATTATTTTAACATAAAAGTTTATATTTTTTATGAAAAGGGTATAAAAAAACATACTACACGTGTGTAGTATGTTAGTAAAGCAATGATCTTTTAAATGTGAACTCGGTATGAGCTGGTAAATGATCGAGCGTTTCAAAAAAACTATATGTTTTTGGTGCATGGAGTTGTAGCTTTTCACGAGTTGCGTCATTTAAAAAGTACATAGCAAATGTTTCTGCGAAATATTCTTCAATAAAATGCAAAAAGTAGTTTTGATTTGGAAATAAAATTGGCGCTTCTTCTTTCCAAATAGTTTGGAACATTTCATTGTATCGTATATTCCCATATACGAATCGATCGATGGAATGAGCTAATTCGTGTAGTTCCAAATTAATAGAACTATGACCGTTACCAGGATGACTATGACCTATTTTAGCTAAAACTAACTTGGAGCCCCCGATACCAGGGACGTTATCCCATGTTGGCCCGTTTGATGTATACCCTCTAGGTTGACTACCTCTTAAATGTTCAAACCCTTCCACATCTGTAAGTAATCCATCAAATAAGTATAATTGAACATTTTGTCTTACAAGTGTTCTTAATACAGGTTCAGGTACTAATGATACATTTTGTATCATATAGAAAGCTTCATCTATTGCAAAATCACTTTGTGGTAATAGAATTAATCTGCCTAATAAATCTTGGCTAGGGAGTTCAGAGGTCAATTCTAACATTTCTATAGAAGGGTGATTTTTTAATGATATAGCTTCATTACTAGCAAATACGTTCCAATATACTGGTATAAAACAAATGGATACTAATAATAGTATAGATATAATACGCCTTCTCATATAATCAACTCCACCTAGAAGAAAGTCTTGATGAATTTATTAAAAAATTCATATTATCTGAATATTGTACTATTATTATATCATTTTTATTTTTAAAGAGAATGATAATTTTGTAAACTTTCTGTAATAATAGGTGGTAATTCATGGTACAGTAATCATTTTTTGCAAAAAGAAAGAAGCCTAAAAAGACTTCTTTCTATACGTAGTTAGTTCATCCATTTAGGTGGTGTGTTTTTAGACCAATAAATGCTTCCTAACATATGGTGTTGTTGAAAGTTATCATGCATTGTGTGGTAATGGAAATTGAAATAATAACCTTCTAAAGGTGGACGGTCTTTACGAACGTGAAAACGTACGATATCTTTACCTGTTTCTGTTGAATATATATGAAAGATTTTCTCGCTATTACCACCAGTCGGTTTTTCAGAAATAGCTAAGTAATTCATTTCTGTCTCATCAAATTGTTCTGCTAAGGAAGCAATTACTTCTTCCATTTTCGGTAAAATAACTTCAGTGAATTCATCTTCTATAACTAGCGCTATTTTTGGTCCGAATTTTTCAAAAGATTGCTCTTTTGCCATAAAAGTAGCTAGTTGCAGGAATTCTTCTTTAGAATCTTTTTCAATATTTTCTATTATAGTGGTTTCAATAATTGAATTATCTGTAAAATTAGTGGTTTGTTTTCCATCGTTATTTTCTGCCAGCAAATATGCTGGAGGAGCTACTGTACCAAATGTTAAAGTAGTAATTAGGATAACTAAGGATTTTTTTAACCATTTAGGCATATGTATCTTCCTTTCTAGTAAGAAAAACATAAATCATGAAATCTATGGACCTAGTATAACATAAATTTTGAATATTTAACTAATAAGAAGTATCGATTTTTTGTCATTTTAGAATATAATATATCCTTTCATAAAAAATACAAATTGTTCTTTTATCATTTCAAGTTTTTTTGGTACAATAAGGAGTAGATTTATTTACATATTGGAGGTACAAAAAATGGAAATGACTGATGTTTTATTTATTGTCACTAGTTTCGTTACACTTGGCTATATGATGTACTTATGTATTGCTGATTAATTTTAAGATGGAACAACAAAAAAAGGCTGACTACTTGTCAGCCTTTTTTTTAATGTTTTTTCTGTTTTTTCTTGCTAGAGGATTGTTGATGCCCATCAGTTAATTCGTTTTCAGTAGTACCTTGACCTTCCACTTGAGAAGAATTCAAGCCTATTGTTGCTGGATTTTTCTTATGTTTATTTGCCAAAAGGATCACCTCCATTAATTAAGGTGTCCAATTCTTTTATAATTTCTCCAAAACTCCGTAATGAAACTTGGCTGTTTTTCTTTTCTCAACAGTAAATCCGTATCTTTCAAACTTTCCACTTTTCCAGTGGTCTTTTAAAACGACCCGCTCCTTCGCTACGCGTAGAGCTTCTTTAAAAATGTAATCATGAAAAGATGAATAGGTTGCGATTGATTTTAGTGGAGAAATCCCATTTGATTCTTCGATTTGTAATTCAAACATCGGATCAAAATAGACCACATCAAAACTGTTGGATGGGAGGCTTTCTAAAAAACTTGTATGATCACTATTCACTACCGTTATTCTACGCATAGCATTATTAAAGTCCTCGATGTCTGTGTCCCACTGTTGTAAGCCTGTTTTAACTAAAAAAGATAAGAAAAAATTACTTTCAATCCCAACGACCTTTCCTTTTTCACCTGTAATTATACTGGCAATAATACTGTCAGAGGCTAACCCTAATGTGCAGTCTAGGAATGTCATGGAGCTTGTTAGTTTTGTCGCTTGTAAGAACGGTTCTGTTTCACCCCGTGTAATTCTTTTAGCACGAAAAGCGGAAGAATTCGGGTGAAAAAAGATTGGTTCCTCAGAATGAATGGGGTGCCATTCGAACCGGTCTTTTCCTATAACAATGCAATCGCCTTTCGTTTCTTCTTGTAGTAGTTTAATTGATTTTTTATGACGCTCTATAAATTTCACCTTTAATTCATTTGCTATATTCTTCGCTAGGTGTGTCATTTCGCTATTTGTTCTACCAGCTGTTGTGACTATCATAAGTGTTTTCCTCTTTAAATTTTGGAGTTTTCATATATTTAATATATAAATTCTTAACCGTTCCTTTCCGCTGCAGGCACTACGCGGGGAGCGACGTGAGCCTCGTTGTCCCGCCTGTGGGGCCTCACGCTTCGCTCTTTTTACCGCAGGAGTCGAGTGCCTTCCGCTCCAATCCACTCTATTTTTAATACAATACAAAAGCAAACAATTTTCACTTAATATTTAAAGAAAAAATCGACTATTAATGGAAGTTCATTAATAGCCGAAAGTTTATATTAGCAATGCTCGTTGAAGCTAGCTAAGAGATTTTCCATAATCGTTTCCATATCATTACCTTCAATGTCATGACGATGGATGAAGTGTACCACTTCTTTACCTTTTAATAGCGCCATAGATGGTGAAGATGGTGGAGTGTCTCCAAAGTACTCTCTCATTTTAGCAGTTGCTTCTTTGTCTTGCCCTGCAAAAACGGTAACCAATTTATCTGGAGCTTTTTCAGCTTGTACTATTGCCTGCGTAGCGGCTGGTCTAGCTAGTCCTGCTGCACATCCACAAACAGAATTCACGACAACAAGAGTAGTTCCAGTTGTTTGATCCATATATGCTTCTACATCTTCACTTGTTGTTAATTCTTCAAATCCATTACGAGTTAATTCTGCTCTCATTGGTAAAACCATTTGTTTCATGTATTCTTCATAAGCCATTGACATAGCGTTCACCTCATATTAATTAATTATTACGTTCAGTCATTTGTTTCCAAACAGAACCTTTTGCTTCTTCTCCACCTTCGATTCGTTCGATAGCCATTTTAATTTGCATGCTTACTTCGAATTCGGAATCGTTTTCTGCTTCTTTTAATGCAGGAAGTGCTCTTTCATCTCCTACTTCGTATAAGAACATTGCTGCTCTCCAACGAACTAGTTTATTTTTATCTTTTAGGGATTCCATCATTGCATCCATTGCACTTGGATTTCCAATATCAGATAAACAATCTCCTGCTGTTCGACGTACCGTTACCGTTTTATCTTTTAGAGCTTTATAAAGGTAAGGTAAAACAGATTCTTTTTCTATCATTCCTAAATAAACGGTCGCTAAACGTCTAATGGATGCTTTTTCGTCATCTAGTGCTTTCGCTATGACAGGTAAGTCTTCTTCTGTTGGGTCCATTTGTTCTAATGCTCGATATCGTTCAGACCAATCAGGGTTATCAAACATTTCAAGACTTACTTTCACTTTTTCACGTTTTATAGGTTGGCTAGTTTTTGTTTCCGCATGTAGTAATAAGCGATTTAGTCTGTCTTCTGGATAAGCAGCGGAGATTTCTTCTACTACTTCTAGGCCAACTGATTCTAAATCACCGTAGCGTACTCCTTGTTCTTTCCATTCTCTTTCTAATACAACGTTATCGTTTTGTTGCTGGGCCGTTATAGCAACATTACTGAAACGTTCTGGTAACCCGAATCTTTTTTCTTGTTCACCGTCTGTTAATTTCACTTGCATTGGAATTCCTCGGAACATTTGTACAAGGACTTTCACTTCACCAAAGCCGTTATTGGGATTGTAAGCTTTGCCTGTATTGTTTGGATCAGATTCTTCACCGAATATTGTACGCACGTGTGATAGAATTGGTTTCCAATCAAATTTCGCATTACGTTCTAGTGCTAAAAAGTCAGCAACATGATAAACACCTTTTACTCCTTCTACTTTTAATATTTCTTGAATAAGTTGTGGTGCTTCTGTTGCATTGTCTTTTGTATAGTTGTTTCGTTTACTTGCTGGTAGTTCTTTATCTAATAACACTTTCATCGTATTAGGACTTGGTGTAGGTTCGATCGTTTTTATCTTCAAGACGTATCGCTCCTTTTTTCTTTTTCTGTGTTTATGACCGCTGATGATTTCCGTTCAAGGCTTCGCTTTCCGCGGGCGGGCCGGGAGCCTCCTCGGCGCAGTCTCGCCTGTGGGGTCTCCCGCTCCCCGCTACTCCCGCAGGAGTCTCCGCCTAGTACGGAAATCAACAGCTAATTAGCGTTATATATCAATAGAATATGGTATAACGCAACTTTTTTAAAACACGATCAATCGTTTGTCTTTTATTAATCTTATCATATCTTCGTTATTGATTCGCTTTTTCTGCCTCGATGGTTTCGACTTTTTCAGAAAGTTCTTCCCAGCGTTCCATTAGTTGTTCTAGTTGGGATGTAGCGTTTTTTTGTTTTTCCATCCACTCACTAATTTTACCGTAGTCACTACCTGCGTTTGAAATTTCGGTTTCTATTTGTTCAAGTGATTCCTCTAATGAGCTGATTCGTTCTTCAATTGTGTCCCAATCTTTTTGTTCTTGATACGTTAATCGTAATGCCTTCCCCTTTTGCTTTTTATCAACATTTGCTTCACTTATTACTTGTGCAACTTTTCTATCTATTTCTTTTTGTTGTTGCACTCGAAGCAAATAGTCGGTGTACTCCCCGAATATTCTTTCTACAGAACCTCGTCCGTCTAGTATTAAGAGCTCATCTACAACTTTATCTAGGAAATATCTGTCATGCGATACTGTCACAACTACTCCAGGGAATTCATCCAAGTAAGCTTCTAAAATGGTTAATGTTTCTGTATCTAGATCGTTTGTTGGCTCATCTAGTAAAAGTAAATTCGGTTGAGACATAAGAATTCTTAATAGATAAAGTCTTTTTCTTTCGCCACCGGATAGTTTATATATAGGAGTGCCGTGAGAGTGTGGTGGAAATAGAAATCTCTCTAATAATTGTGCAGCGCTTAAAAATGAGCCATCTGCAGAATGAAGTACTTCCGCTTCTTCTTTTATATACTCGATCATACGTTGGTTTTCGTTCATATCTTGTTGTTCTTGTGTATAATAACCTATCTTTACAGTTGTGCCTCTATCTACTTCACCACTAGTTGGATCTTTTTTATCTGCTATTAAGTTTAATAGTGTAGATTTGCCTGCGCCGTTAGGACCAACAATACCGATACGGTCTTTTTGTTTTAATAACAAGTCAATATGTTTAAGGATGGGCTTTTCACCAAAAATTACGGATACATCTTTTAGCTCAACTACTTTTCTCCCTAGTCTAGCAGATCCTGAAACGATTTCCATTTTCTCATCAGAAGAAGAAGGCATGTTATCTTCTAAGTTTTCAAACCTTTTAATTCTAGCTTTTTGCTTCGTTGTACGAGCTTTTGCTCCTTTTCGCATCCATTCTAACTCTTGACGGTACAAGCTCTTCTGTTTTGCTTCCGCTTTCGCCATTTCTTCGAGCCTAATAGCTTTTGCTTCTAAATAACTCGCATAGTTTCCTTCATATGTATACAGATTCCCGCTTGAAAGTTCAAATATTTTAGTCGTAACTTTATCTAGAAAGTATCGATCGTGTGTGACTAGTAAAACGGAACCATTATAGCGTAGTAAATATTCTTCTAACCATTGAATGGTTTCGAAGTCTAGATGGTTAGTAGGCTCATCTAAAATAAGTAAATCGGATTCTTGCATTAACACTTGAGCCAATGCCACACGCTTTTTTTGGCCACCAGATAGTTGTCCAACTTTTAATGTTACATTTTCAATTCCAAGCTTATGTAACATTGCTTTTGCATTCGAACTTCTATCCCATGCTTGTTTTGCATCCATTTCTTGTTGAAGAACTGTAAAACTAGTTTGAAGGCTCTCGTTTTCAGGATTGTTTTGTAACGCTTGCATACAATTTTCATATTCTTTAATTGTACGGTTTAACTCATTTTCTTCAGCAAATATTTGTTCCAATACCGTGTTCTCTTCATTCAACTCGGGATTTTGTGTCAAAAAAGAAATAGAATAACCAGAAGATGAGACTACTTCCCCTTCATCTGCTGCTTCTAGACCTGCAATGATTTTAAGGAATGTTGATTTACCAGTACCATTAACACCGATTAAACCAACTCTTTCTTTTTCTTGTATACTAAAAGAAACTCTTTTTAATAATTCTTTTTCTACATATGTTTTACTTATGTTTTCTGCTACAATCATTTTCATTTATTTTACTTCCCATTCTTTCATAAATTGATCTAAAAAGTTTTGTAAAAATGTATGTCGTTCGACAGCAATTTCTTTCGCTGTATTTGTATGAAGTGTATCTTTCAATTTTAATAACTTTTCATAAAAGTGGTTAATGGCTGTTGATTTTTCTGTTCTGTATTGCACATAGTCCATCTTATCTCTAACAGGTATGGATGGATCAAACATAGCTTGGTCTTTTGCACCAGAATACATGAATGTTCTTGCTACACCAATAGCACCTAATGCATCTAAACGGTCGGCATCCTGAACAATCTTACTTTCAATCGATGTTAACTCTTCCCCATTCCCACCTTTAAACCCAATTGTTTCTATTATGTAAAATATATTAGTTATTTCATATTCAGTAAGTTGATATTGTTGTAACAGAAGATCAATTTCTTCCTTCGCTTTCTTTTTATCTTTTACTAGTTTATCATCCATAACATCATGTAGAAGAGCCGCAATTTCTACGATCTTTATGTTGGCTTTTTCTTTATGTGCTATTTGAATGGCTACTTTACGGACGCGGTCAATGTGATACCAATCATGCCCAGTTGTATCATTTCCTAATTTGTCTATAACAAATTGTTCTATTTCTCTCAAATGAATTTCCTCCTACTACACGCAGTATTACTGCCTCATGTTTCATTTTATCAAATCTTGTACATTTTTTAAATGTAAGTGTGTTTATAAATGTGTAAAGAACCTTTTTAACCTAGGAAGAATAGTATTCATTAAAGAAAAATGAAAAGGTTGATACAAAATGGTGTACTTTTATCGTGATAATGGTCAGATACCGCAAATTGGTACAGCGTGGTTAGGTACACATGTTGTGACTATTAGGTGTTCGTATACAGAAGATGTTTTTTATTCTTTGACGAGTAGTGATCATGCACCATTGGAGACGGCAAGCTCTTCTTGTGCAGAAACGCTTTCAAGGTATTTTAGTATTGGTTATCAATTAGTTGGTGCGTATCCTTATGGAGGCGAGATTTTGTATGTTTTTATTTATAGATAGGAATATTTGAATATGTAAATTGGGCATGAAAAGTTTATTTCAGCGGCAGGTGCTCGCTTTCCGCGGGCGGTCGCAGGAGCCTCCTCGGCGCTTTAGCGCCTGTGGGGTCTCCTTTGACGCGCTTTCCCGCAGGAGTCTCACACCTGCCGCTGAAATAAACTTAGGAAAGTATTAAAAATTCAATACTAATCAATTAATAATAAATACAAACTTAAGAAATAAATTTAAAAAGTCATGAATCCATTAAAAAACTGGTTCATGACTTTTTTATTTTATTAATTATTCGTGATACCAAGATACGCCTACTGTGTTTACGCCGGCGTGTACGGCGATGGTTGTGGATAGTGGGCATAGTCGTGTTTGTAGGTCTGGATATTTTGCTTCAATTGTACTTTTTATTTCAATTGCCGGATCTATATCTCGGCCGTGTAAAACGAATACTTCTTTAACCGTACCTTTAGCTACAGCAGCATCTAATAAGTCATGTAAACGTTGAACTGCTTTTTTATCTGTACGGACACGGTCTGCTACATCTAATTTTCCTTCTTCAATAGCGATAATTGGTTTAATTTGTAGTAGACTGCCTAAAAACTTTTGTAGTCCGGTCATTCTTCCGCTTCTATGTAGTTGCTCTAAGCTGCCAATTAGTACGTATGTTTCGTTCTTATCAGACATCACGTCTAGTTTTGAAATGATTTCTTCTGCATTATGCCCTTCATCATATAAAGAGATAGCTTTTTTAACCATTGCGGACAACGGGTATGAAAGAACTTTTGAATCTACTGTGTGCACTGGTATTTCTACTAGCTCCGCTGCTTGCGTACTAGAGGAGATTGTCCCACTTAAGTGCTTTGAAAGATGAATTGAGATAATCCTGTCATAATTTTCTGATAGTTTATTATACAGTTCTGCAAATGTACCAACGGATGGTTGTGAAGTTTTTGGTGGTACTTCACTACTTGTTAACTTTGTGTAGAATTCTTCAAAACTAATGTTAATCCCATCTAAATATTCTTCGTTGTCAAAGTATATAATCATTGGTACGCTGTATACATCTGGGTGATTCAATAATTCCTCGTCTAATGTTGCAGTACTATCTGTAACCCATGCAATTCTTTCCATAAAAATTCCCCTCTCATAAGTAGATATAATATGTATATTCTACTATTCTACCAAAAATCCATTTATTTTTGGGAAAACTTTTAAAGCGTTTTCATAAAAAACTTTTTCATGGTGTTGAACTGGTATTATTTCTTTAATAAAACTAATATAGTCAGCCATCGAAATGAGTGGCCAGTCTGTACCAAATAGTAGTTTTTCATAATGATCGCAGTAATCTAATGCCTGTCGTAGATGATTGGTAAAATTAGTTTCCATGTGTCTTTGGACATCCTTTTTTGTCCCTACAATTAAACCAGAAAGGTCTGCATACATATTTCTGTTTTTATAAACAACTTCTGCTCCATCTAACACCCATGGATCGCCAAAGTGAGCCATCACAAACGTTACATCTCTATTAAATACTGCCACTTCATCAAGTGTTAGTGGATGGGAATATTTTAATAATCCTCTTTCGGAGTATGTATCTCCTGTATGAAAAACAACGGGTACTTTATATTTTGCAGCAAGTTCAAAAACAGGTTTATATGTTTCATCGTAAGCATAAAAAGGATAATATCCTAAATAAATTTTGAATCCGACAACATTGGGTAGTTTAATTTTTTCTTCTAGTAGAGATAAATGTTCTCGTTCTAATTTATATGGATTTATTCCTAAGCAATGTACGATTGATTTTGGCGAGTCTAACTCTAAGTCAAGCTCCATCGGTGTTTGTGACTTGTAATCCGGGAATCCATTCGACTCTGTCTCTGTTAATCCCATCGCAATACTAAGAACAACGTTATTTTCAAGCATTTCTCTTTCTAGTCCTTCTCGGGAATAGGAAAGATTGGATAAGTTATTAGCTGTATCATGAAAGCTAGTAATGTTGGAATAATGGATATGAGCGTCTATAATCTTCATTCGTTCTCCTGCCTTTCTAGTACTAATAGGTTACCCAATTGAATAGCAGAAAAAAACGGCTGAATTTAATTTTTTCAGCCGATTCTTTATTTTAAGGCTCTGTTAAAAACCACTGTTGATTTCCGCGCAAGTCTCCGCTTTCCGCGGGCGTGGCTGGAGCCTCCTCGGCTTCGCCTGTGGGGTCTCCAGTCCCCCGCTACTCCCGCAGGAGTCTACGACTTGCACGAAATCAACTGCTTGAAAGGTATCAAAATCAACATTAACCTTTAACATAGCTTATTATAATAGTTCTTCAATATCTTTTCTTAATTTGTTTGGATTCGTTGCAGACGCAAAGCGGGAAACCGGTTTGCCTTCTTTGTTTACGAGAAACTTAGTGAAATTCCACTTAACAGCTTTTGACCCCATTAATCCTGGTGCTTCTTCTTTTAAATACGTAAAGATGGGATGAGCTTCTTCGCCATTCACATCTACTTTTTTAAATAATGGGAAAGATACATTGAACTTTAGGCTACAGAACTCCTGGATTTGTACCTCCGTTCCAGGTTCTTGGTTGCCAAACTGATTACAAGGAAAGCCAAGAACAACGAACCCTTTGTCTTTGTAGTCGTTGTATAGGGATTCTAGTTCATCGTATTGAGGAGTAAATCCACATTTACTTGCTGTATTAACGATTAGGACAACTTGGTCTTTAAATTCTGACATAGACACTACGTTTCCGTTTATGTCTTCTGCTTTAAAATCGTAAAATGAAGTCATGAAAAGTAACCACCTTTGATTAGAAGTTACTTTTATTATGTATATTTCTACCGTTTATGTCTAATTATAAAGCTTTCTATTAGGATATAAGTGTGAATATACCATAAATGATTGCACTTGTTAAAAATAGACAAAACAGCGAAAGTGCGAAAATTTTCGTCTTATCCCACCCATCTTTTTCATCAAAGAAGTAATGTTTTATACTACTAAACAAGTCAATTACTAAACCAATAATCCCCATAGAAGTCCCCTCCTAAGCGTTCGATTTTAAAAAAGTAGTATAGTTATATATTAACATATTTTACTATTTTCTTGTTCGTTAAGTTCAGTCTTTTAAGAGTTTTTTTCATTAAGGGCTTATTAAGATCTTTTACTTTTTCATGTAAAAGTTCTGCGGTTAGGCTTTCTAGGTCAGTTCGCAAATCGAAAGCAGCCGGATTTATTTATCATCGGCTGCTAAAAATAATATATTTATTTCAATGTTTTCACGATGTATGTTATTAAATTTCTCATATCATCTATATTTTCTTCATATATAGGTCGATTGATTTTCATAATAGTTGTTAATGTTTTTTCAATTTCTTGCCCGTGAGTATATTGAATCCTATGGGAATATGGCCATTGAGTACCCCATATACCATTTAATTTTGACTCCCAAGAAGGTATATCAATTAATTTTTGCTTAAACGAAACGGTTACTCTACAGCCTGGCTTATTAAGATCTTTTACTTTTTCATGTAAAAGTTCTGCGGTTAGGCTTTCTAGGTCAGTTCGCAAATCGATGCTGGCGGTAAGAATGTTATCGACTGTCACTTGCATGCGAAACAGACGTGACATATTGGCCAAATCAACGATATCTTCTCTGTTTACAACTCGAACTTCACCATCTAAATCTAAGTCATAAATGTCTCCTTCTATTACAACTTTTAAATTATCAAATACGGTTGGGTCAAACATTTTAAAACAACCCCACTGCCAAACCATCTTTATCTACGTCCATTTTTAAGGCTGCAGGTTCTTTTGGTAATCCAGGCATCGTCATTACGTTTCCTGTAAGGGCAACAATAAAGCCAGCGCCGATGGATGGTTTTAGTTCTCTAATTGTAACGGTAAAGTTTGTTGGTCGTCCAAGTTTCTTTGCGTCATCAGAAAGAGAATATTGTGTTTTGGCCATACAAATTGGTAGGTTCCCCCAACCTTCTCCTTCGTACTGTTGAATTTGTTTTTGCACAGCAGGAGCAAGATCTACGTCTTTTGCCCCGTACACTTTCGTTGCAATGGAGCGTATTTTTTCTTCAATAGAATCTGTAGATTGATATAAAGGAGTAAATTCACACTTTGGTTCATCCATCACTTTTAGTAATGTGTTAGCAAGAACTATTCCGCCTTCTCCGCCTTTTTCCCATACTTGTGTTAACGCAACTGGAATAAGGTTTTCTTCACACCATTCTTTAACGAAAGCAATTTCCGCTTCTGAGTCGGTAATAAATTCATTAATGGCAACAACAAATGGTAATCCGAACTGTTGGATTGTTTCTACATGTTTCTTTAAGTTCGTTATTCCTGTTTGTAAAGCAGTAACGTTTTCTTCTGTTAGCTGTTTTTTGTCGACGCCACCGTGCATTTTTAGAGCACGTATGGTTGCTACAATCACAACTGCTTCTGGTGTGCTACCTAGTGAAGGTGCTTTAATATGTAAAAACTTTTCTGCTCCTAAATCTGCGCCAAAGCCAGCCTCAGTGATCACATAGTCTCCTAGCTTAGCTGCCATTTTCGTAGCTAACACACTATTACAGCCGTGGGCGATGTTTGCAAAAGGTCCACCATGAATGATTGCTGGCGTATGTTCAATCGTTTGCACTAAGTTTGGTTTAAATGAATCTTTTAATAGAAGTGTTAACGCGCCTTCCACCTTTAAATCTGCAACCGTAATTGGTTTTTTACTCGTATCGTATGCAACAACAATTTTAGCAAGTCTCTTCTTTAAATCTGAAATACTATTGGCTAAGCAAAAAATAGCCATAATTTCCGAAGCTACCGTTATATCAAAACCGTCTTCACGAGGTACACCTTGACTCGGACCGCCAAGACCAACGACAACATTTCTTAATGCTCGATCATTTAAGTCTACTACTCGTTTCCAGACAATTCTTCTTGTATCAATATTTAATTGATTTCCTTGATGTATATGATTATCGATAAAGGCAGCAAGTGCATTATTAGTGGTTGTAATGGCATGAATATCGCCCGTAAAGTGAAGGTTTATATCTTCCATCGGTAAAACTTGTGAATATCCCCCACCAGTTGCTCCACCTTTTACTCCCATTGTTGGTCCAAGAGATGGTTCACGCATCGCAATGACAGCATTTTTTCCTATTCTATGAAAAGCTTGACCTAAACCAACTGTAACAGTAGATTTACCTTCTCCAGCAGGTGTTGGGTTAATTGCTGTTACTAAAATAACCTTTCCATCTTGTTTTGTTTCTAATCTTTTTAATAAATCTAAAGAAATTTTAGCTTTATAATGTCCATAGTTTTCTAATTCGTCTTCGTGAATATCTAGGTTAGCTGCAATTTCTTTGATTTTTAACAATTTGCTTTGTTGTGCAATTTCAATGTCAGATAATACTTTTCTTGTTGTATTTTTCACCAGGTTTCCCCCTTCAAATATTCTAAAATTATTGTACCACTAAAATCCAAAAGTACTATGTAAATTGATTAACTTGGACATATATAAAAATTCTAAAATAATATTTACAGAATATTTACACAAGTAGGAAAATTATTACGTAGGTTTTGCATTGTTTTAATAGTACGTACATATTTATGTGTTATTTTTCTTTTATATAGATTATTTAAAGGGGGGATTGCGTTGGAGAGTAAAGTAAAGGTTCTTATTTTAACTGCAACATACGGAAATGGTCACGTACAAGTTGCAAATACGTTAAAACTCGAATGTGAAAAGCGTGGTATGGAGGTTAAAGTTTGTGACCTCTTTGCAGAATCACACCCTAAAGTGACTAAAATGACAAAGAAGTTATATTTGAAAAGCTACTCCGTTGGAAAACAATTGTACCGACTCTTTTATTATGGAGTGGAAAAGGTTTATAACAAAAAACTATTTCGTTGGTATTATACGTTTGGAATGAATCGTTTACTGACATTAGTTCAACAAGAACAACCAGATATATTAATTAATACTTTTCCAATTAATGCAGTACCTGAATATAGAAAAATTACAGGGCATTATATACCAACTTACACAGTTGTGACAGATTTTTGTTTGCATAAGCTCTGGATTCATGAACTGATTGACGGCTATTTTGTAGCAACAAACGATGTTAAAAATAGTATAAGGAAATTTGGAACTCCTTCCTCTTCTATTAATGTTACAGGCATTCCTATTCGTAAAGCATTCTATGAAAAACAAATGAAGACAGAAATAATAAAAAAGTATAAGTTAAACAAAAACAAAAAGTTAATCCTTATTATGGCAGGTGCCCATGGAGTATTAAAAAATTTAACTACAACATGTGAAAGGTTACTTACTAGCTCGGAAGTGGAAGTTGCGGTTGTGTGCGGAAATAACCTTATGCTTAAAAAAGAACTTGAAAACGCCATATCGTCTAATAGATTTCACGTTTATGGATTTGTAGATTCTATTCATGAATTCATGCAGGTTGCCACATGTGTGATAACAAAACCGGGTGGAATTACGTTAAGTGAGGCAACAGCAATTGGTGTTCCATTAATTTTGTATAACCCTGTACCTGGTCAAGAAAGAGAAAACGCCATCTATTTTCAAAAAAAAAGGGCAGCATTTATAGCATACAAAAAAGATGAGCTTATTATCTATGCATATAAAGTTTTAGGTGATGAAGACTTGCAAACAACCATGAGAGATTCTTGCAGAACATTAAATGTACCTTTCTCTGCAGAAAAGATTGTCAATAGCATTATGAAAGAGAGGAAAAAGAAACGAGATTTTGTATTCCCTTCAACGACGAAGAAAAGTTTATAAGGGAGGTTGTTTTAATGGACACTAGTACACATTTTGCGATGGGATTAGGTTTAGGTGCACTAGCTCATCTTTCCCCTTCTGTTCAACAGCATCCAGAATTAGCAACAGCCATTATTTTAAGTACTGTAATTGGTTCAAACGCTCCCGACTTTGACTATATTTTCCGTTTAAAAAGTAACGGAGACTATATTAGACAGCATCGGGGATTATCTCATTCCTTATTTGCCTTACCTCTTTGGTCGTTAGTTATAAGTATTTTTTTATTTATATCTTTTCCTTCCGTCCCGTTCTTCCCTATCTTCTTTTGGACTTTTGTTGCTGTTAGCTTACATGTCGCTTTTGATGTTATGAATTTTTACGGCACACAAGTTATGAGGCCCTTTTCAAAAGAGTGGCTTTCACAAAACTTCATTCCACTATTCGATCCAGTTATTTTTCTACTCTTACTATCAGGTTTTTTCGCTTTTTTAATTGGTGCACGATTAGGTTTTAGCTTTCTTTTCGCTTGGGTTGGTATAGCTTTGCATTGTATCGTACGTTATATTTTGAAAAGACATTATCATTCTTACTTAAAAGATAAGAATCCCTTTTCAACAAGCATTACACTTATGCCTACATGCTACTTTCTTAAGTGGAACTTTATTATTGAAGAAAAAGATCAGTTTGTATTAGGAACCATGCATAAGAAAAAAAAGAAATTATTTGTGAAATTAGATAAGGAAGACTTATCTAATCCGTACATTGAGAAATCCAAAACCGATCTAAACGTCCAACACTTTTTAGCAAGTACTCAATTTGCTTACCCGATAGTTGATGAATCAAAGAAGCTAGTTGAGTGGATAGATTTACGTTATCGTAAATTTGAACAATTCCCATTTAAAGTTAAGGTGTATTTTGATGAAAATGATGTTGTAATTTCTTCTACTATTGGGTACCACCAGGTTAAAAACAGAGACAAAAAGTACCTCCCGATAAAAATACCAAATGAAATAAAGTAAATATGAAAAAGGTCATACAACGCTATGGCCTTTTTTACTCTTGTCATTAAATCACTACTTTATGATTGGTTGTTCATGTACACTTCTTCAAATGGTTGAACGACGACAAATCCGTTTCCGTTAAACTTCATTTGAATGGATTCTCCACTACCTCTTCCGAAAAACGTTTTTAGTTGAATATCGGTTACGAACTCTGGTTCTAGATTGCCAGACCAGGCAACTGTTGCGTTTGGATCTGTGTAAACCGGTTGGCCTGGGTACACCATAAGTGTCAACGGTTCGTAATGGGACGTAAAAGCTACCATCCCTCTTCCTTCCAACTTCACGTTAAAAAGTCCGCCAGCCATCATGCCGGCAATTCTTCTCATCAGCTTAATGTCCCAGTTTAAACCCGGTTCGAAAGCTAGCAAATCGTTCCCATTTATGTAAATACTATTTCCTTCAAGGTCAAGAATGGTAATCTTTTTGCCCTGATCGGCCAAATATAATTTTCCGTTTCCATTTGCTTTCATAAGCTGTGCACCTTCGCCTGTGAAAGTTTTCTTCAGAAGCTTTCCAATGCCATGCTCTAAAATGCCTTCGCGTTCAAATTTTATTTTTCCTTCGTAGGAGATCATGGAACCCATTTTTGCCCAAACTTGGCCATTTAAGTTTACTTCTAGTAATCTTTCTGTTTCTAATTCAAAAAAACCTTGCCCTCTATCTCTTTGTTTCGTTTGTTCAACAAATTGTTGAATAGAGTATTTAGACATTTACTTCTCCCCTTTTTCTAAATGGAACACCCACATAAATGTTAATGCTTGCTTTAAATGTCTTGGTAATCGGTTAACTTCTACTTTCTTTGCTTCCTCTTTATATACGGGCAAGCCTTCTAAAAGTTTCCAACCATTTTCAACAGCTAGTTGCTCGAACTCCCACGGCATCATCGTATTGCATATTACATCTTTTCCGTAAAGACGACTATAACTATTCGCTCTCGGTCCTGCTGTTGGTCCGAGAAGTCCTAAGAAAAGGTGACCGTTTGGCTTTAGTACTCTTTTCATCTCATGTAGAGCAACCAGAGGACTCTCTGTCCATTCTATGGAGTTAATTGCCATAATAGAATCGAAACTAGCGTCTTCAAATGGTAAAGAGGTTAAGTCCCCTTTTATAAAATGAGCATTAGGGTGATTGCGTTCCAATTGAGCTTTTTCTATCATTTTTTCAGCAATATCGACTCCAGTAGCCCTTAATCCAACAGATGCTAACAAAAAGGTACCAAATCCATCCCCACAACCGGCATCCAAAATTGTCGTTTCTTTAGTGACATTTTCTATTATGAATGGGATAATCGTTTTCCTACTACCTTTCAACCACATATTTTCACTATTTTCATTCCAAAAATCCGCTTTTTCGTTCCACATCTGTTCCGTTGTTTCGTTCCATTTGAATGGTTTCAATTATTTACACCTTCTTCTAAATTGGTTGAATTTTCTATCATTAGTATAAACTTATTGTAACAGGTAATAGTAAAAATGAACAAAGGAAAACGAATAGGAGTTGTTAAGATGAAAGAAACATTTGTCGCTGTTCAAAAAAATGGGGATGGAGACATTGTTCAATTCAAAACCTCTTCCGGTAGAGTATTAACCTACGAACAAGCATTAGCAGATGTGAATAATGGTGAAGTGCTTGGTGCAAATGTTTTCAAAGGAAAAGACGGAGAAATGTATATTCGTGGAAATGCCGACGGTGATCCGACGAATAATCTAGACAACTTACCTACTTTTTAATAAGGAGATGTGACGTTATGACAAAAGAACATAACAAAGGTAGTCGTAATCAAAATGGACCTGTAGGTGGATATACAGAAATTTACCGCACCCTTTTTGGTGATGCTGGTGATAATAGCAAAGGTAATAAACGTAATAAGGATCAAAAAGATAAAACAGAACACTAATTCTTTTAAAGGGGTGCATTTAAACACCCTTTTTTTATAGGGAGTGGTTTATTGAGAAAGATTATTTGTTTACTAATGTGCTGTTTTGTAAGTTTCACTAGTACTTCTCTTTTATCAGCCAACACATACAAAGCAGAACACACTCAACCGGCATATGCGAAGTGGGGAAAAATTGCCATGGAGCGTACGCAAGAAAAATACCCAAACGCTAAAATAGTCGATTATCTTTATGTTGGTTCCCAAAAATTGGACGCTTCTACAGCAGAAACATTCAAGCTATGGCTTAATGAGAACGATAGAGAGTTTGGAGTGTTCGTAACGATTAGGTACGATAATAAATCCGAACAAATACAAAACATAAATTTCCGTGAAACAGATAGATAACCGCCAATATTTTCAATTGGCCGTTATCTTTTTTTATGCATTATCAAAGTAGTGTTAGCTCTATAAATTAATTCCTTTTTCTATCTTATTACTTGTTGAACTTCTTTCTTCAATTCTAAGAGTAATCCATCCACTTATAAAAAGAATAATGGAACCTAAATAAAAGATTAAGTCGATGGTTAAGAAATCGATGATAAATCCACTAATAATAACGGCAATCCCTGAGAAAATAGATACCCAGAAATGGTAAGAACCGATCATCTCTCCTCTAGCTCTTCCATCCGTAACGTCAGCAATTATGGCTTTTTCACTTGTTTTTTGCATGGCTCCTATAATACCGAGAATGACTTGCAACGTATAAACTTGCCAAATATTTGTGACGATCGGAAAGAATAAGAATAACAGTGCAGTTCCCCATGCATTAATTATTAGAAAAATACGTCTTCCAAACCTATCTGACATTTTCCCAATCCATTTATGCACAAATGCAGCACTTAACGTAAACAAACCATATGCTATTCCAAACTCAGAAAAGTTTGCTCCTATTTCTTTTAAAAAGAGGATATAAAAAGGAAAAACGATTCCTGTTCCAAATAAGACAACACTTTGTGAAATCATGATCCATTTTAAATTCATCGTTTTGCATACCTTTCATAGAAGTTGTTCATAAAGCGCTCATTAGGGTCATATTTGTTTTTCATTTCAAAGAATGAATCAATTTCAGGGTAGGCTTGTCGAATTTGGTTATCTGTTGGGAATAGTTGATAGACTAAATAATATGTACCATCTAATGTTAATGCGGCATCTACCATCTTTTGAGTTGCCTGCTCCATCTTCTTCACTTCTTCTTCCGTAAACCCTTGATTAAAGTAAAGAACAAGTGCAAATGTATCATGATTTGTATAGCTTAAATATGCTTCATCATTAGCAGGAGTATATCTCACTGTTACATTTAATAAGTTCAATTTGTCTTCAATCACTATTTCTCTTAATTCATCTACAAACTGTGAAAAGTTGTCGACTGGAATAAAGTATTCTTGTAAAATATCTGTATCCTTTGGAGAGTAATAATCTAGAAATTGAATAGGTGGTCTCATTGCGTTATTTCTTGAGATTATTTCCTCTTCTTTTCCCATTGCGTAAAATTTTTGCTGTATCTTCCAAACGAGAGCTTTTCCCCAGTCATAATGACGAGAAAGTCCAAATACAAACTTATCCCTTCTTACGTTTTTCTCATCGTGTAAAGGTAATAATTCAGCTATTTGTTCTTCCGTAAGTGACTTACTTACATCTGATCCAACTTTCTTATAAGTAGTCATATATAATTCTTCCAGCAATAGATTAGTAGGCACAGAAAGTCTAGCAAAATGGAGTCCAACGTCAGGGTTGTTTCTTATATGTTCTACAAAATATGCTGGGTAGTCGTGATAGTCTACTTTCACCGTTTCCGCAATGTACAAATCGTTTGTGGTTAATTCTAACGTCACATCTAAAATGACGCCAAACAAGCCAAATCCTCCTATTACTAAAGGAAATAGTTCTTCATTTTCCGTTCTACTTACATTAAGCACCGTTCCGTTTTCTTTGAGTAATCGGAATGATTGCACTGTTTCTATTAATGGACCAAAATTAGGATCGCGGCCATGTACGTTAGAACTTAACGAACCTCCTATGGAAAAGATATTCGATGACTGCATCACTTTTACGGAAAGATTGTAAGGGTTTATGTACTCTTGTATGTCAGCCCACGTAACACCACTTTGTACGGTGATCGTTTTCTCTTGTTCATTGAAATCTACTATTTTGTTATAGTGGGACATATCAATCCATAAGGAATCTTTGTAAAATGCATGCCCTCCTTGACTGTGTCTCGTTCCAGCAATCGAAATCTTTAAGTTATTCTCACATGCATTTCTTACGGCTTCTTCTATCGATTCTAGTTCTTTACCTTCTACTATTTTCATTACTTTTTCAGGAAAAAGCCTGCTAACATCATGTATAAGCAGCTCATCTTTCAAATCCTTTTGTGTAAAGGAGTAGAATAATAGACTACTATATAGCATTGTTACAATCAGAAAACCGATAATTAGTTTTGATGGCATTGTTTTTATTTTCATAAGGGCACCTCTAGTATAAGTTAAGATGACTTCATAACTTGTTTAAATACACGGTTCGCTTCTTCTTTATCAAAACTGCTGAAAAGACGATAATCATGTTCATTTATTATTCGGAAATGCTGACTAACTACATTTTGTTGAAGTCGATATCCATTTTCAGTTTTGATTTCTTTCCACCATACTTTTCCACCCAACGTTTTATCACGAGGTTCAAAAATGTGCTCATGAGCAACGGTCTCGATCACTTCTAGTGGCGTGGGACCAAGGATGGCATGTAATATTTCACTATTTTTAAATAATGCACATATGGCAATGACTGTTGTCCAATTGGCATCTGTTCGTTCTTTTTCTATTTGCACAAGCGTCTTTTTCGATATTCCTAAAACTTCCGCCATTTCATCTTGCGTGTATCCTCTTTCTGTTCGAATTAACTTGAACTTTGAAGAGATAAGCTCGATTACTTCTTTTTTCTTCATTAGTTAAACCACTCCTTTTACTATTGTTACTATAAGTGTAATTTTACACTTATAGGCTATTTATTACAATATTTTTCCTCTTAAATAAAAATATTTTTTTAGTATATATACAGGTAAAAGTACATATTTTTCTATGAAATGATTTGTTTTGCGACAATCTTATAGAAATTAGGTGAAAGTAAATGTTTGTAGTGAAATATTTTGAAAACAAAAACTTATTGTTAAGTCAGCTAGTTAAAAATTTGCCTACTGAAGGATCAGAGTTGAAAATCAAAGGAAAAAAAGGAAAAATTGAAAGTATTACTTCTGTTGATGAAAAAAATTATCATGTTCAGGTTACACTGGATAAGGTAGTAAAAAGTAAGTTTGTCGTTGATAATTCGAAGAAGAAAAAAAGATAAGGTGTTTTCGGAAAGGTCGAAATAGGCTTAAAAAGGGGGAAATAGATATTAAAGTGCCGGCGGTGTGGCCGACTCCTGCGGGAGAAGGAAGGCTGGTGAGACCCCACAGAGCCCTTGGGCTCGAGGAGGCTCACCGCCTCCCCCGCGGAAAGCGGCCACACCACCGGCACGACTATAATACGGTAAATTTATTGTAGAAATAGTTCTATGTCGAAAGAATTATTATACTAGTTTCCTTAAATATCAAACAAAAATTGTACTTTATCGTCCTTCCATTGAAGTTTAGCATTAAACACTTTTTCTCCTTTTTTAAAGCCTTTAATAACATCCGTAGCTCCTTCATTCAAAATCTTCTTTGCATTCGCTTGAGAGATCGTTTTACCGAGAATTTTCTTAGACATCGTAAAATTACATTTTGTTTTACTGTAATTCGAGCAGCCATAAAAGCTACCTTTATCCACGACATCTCCATCACATTTTTTACAGTTGCCTATTTTTGTTCCTACTGTTTTAAACTTCTTTTTATATTTGCTGTCACGACTAAATTCCGTTAAATCGTAACTTTCAAAATTCCAATTTTCACTTTCCACCTTAGCATCATCAATTAATTTTTCAGTAAGCTTCTTTGCTTGTTCCATAAATTGTTGCGGAGATGCTTTCCCGTCCCCAATTTCACTTAAACGTTGTTCCCATTTCGCCGTCATCTCTGGAGATGCAAGGATGCTTTCGCCCAACGATTGAATTAATAATTTCCCTTTGTTCGTTGCGAACACTTGATTTTTCTTTACGTCTATATATTTTCGGTCCTTCAGTACACCAATAATTCCAGCTCGAGTTGCTTCGGTACCTAGACCTTCTGTACTGTTTAATACTTTACTTAGTTCTCCATCTTCTAAATGCTTACCCGCTGTTTTCATTAGCGTGATAAGTTGTCCTTCTGTATACCTTTTAGGTGGTTGTGTTTTCCCATCTTTTACTTTAACGTCTTGAACAACTCCCTTTTCCCCTTCAGAAAGTGTAGGTAAGTCTTGTTCGTCTTCATCCGTTGCTTCTTTTTTATTCCCATAAATAACTTTTCTCCAGCCTTCTTGTATTTGCTCTTTTCCTTTTGATAGAAAAGTAGCACGATCATCGACTACCGTATTTATGGTTGTATAGTCAAAAATTGCTTTCTCATAATGGGCCGCTATTAATCGCTGTACAATTAGGGAATAAACCTTCGATTCTTCACCAGACATTTTAGAAGGATCTGTTACTTGCTCTGTCGGAATAATGGCATAGTGATCCGTCACTTTTTTCTCATTCACATAGCGCTTATTATTCATAATGGACTTAACTGGCAAAGGAAAAAATGGTTGAAACGCATCTAGCCTACTCAATTTGTTTAACGTATCCGGAAAGCCTGCTGCTTCTTCTTTCGTTACAAAACTAGAGTCAGACCTAGGGTAAGAAATGATCCCTTTTACATACAGTTTTTGTGCAATTTCTAACGTCATTTGTGGAGAAAATTTATACATTCTATTCGCTGTTGCCTGTAAAGAAGATAAATTATGTAACAGTGGTGGTTGGAACTCTTTTCTCTCTTTTTCGGTTGAATGTATTTTCGTATTTTTTCCTTTACAAAATTGCATGACTTTATATGCCATTTCTTCGTTATCGAGTCGTGACTCATTTTCCTTATGCCATTTCCCTTCAAACGTTTTGCCGTCCATATTAAAGGTTGCTAGCACTTCCCAAAAAGGTTTAGATACGAAGTTATCAATCTCCAATTCTCTTTTTACTATAAGGGCTAGTGTCGGAGTTTGGACTCTCCCAGTAGAAAAAACGTCTGATACACCTTTTTGCTGTAAAAGTAATGTGTAAGCTCTAGAGGCATTCATTCCGATTAACCAGTCTGCACAAGCTCTACTTAAAGCCTCGTAATATATGTTTCTTGTATCTTGTTCATCCAATAGGTTTTCAAAGCCTTTAATGACAGATTTAGGTGTTAAAGAAGAAATCCATAACCGTTTCATTGGCTTTTTATTTTTACATTGCGTAAGAATAACACGGATGATGGCTTCCCCTTCACGTTCTGCGTCTCCAGCAATAATGATTTCCTTCACTTCTTGTCTTTGAACGAGCTCTTTTACAATATTAAACTGCTTCCACTTTGATTTTGTCACTTTATGTTTAAAGCGTTCTGGTAAAATTGGTAGAGTTGTTAATGACCATTTTTTCCATTTCATATCGTATTCTTCTGGAGGTACTAGTTCACATAAATGGCCAACTGCCCAAGTTAATAGAGCTCCTTTTGGAAAGTGTTCACATGGACTAATTTCTACATAACCCGTTTTCTTTTTAAAAGTAAACGGTGATGCTAACTTTAACCCTTGGTCAGGTTTTTCGGCAATAATTAATTTCATAAGTGTTTCTCCTTGTTATTGGTGGATTTGTTTTAGAGGTTTTGTTGGAAGTTAAAACTCGAAGATTAATCTATTATACAACAAAAAAAAAGAACTGGATGAAAAATTTGCCCAGTTCACTTTGATCGTTTTAAAATTTGTTTTTAATGAAAATATGCTGTTATTATTCGTTTTTCGTATAGTTATAATACATTATGAAACGGACTCAATTGTTTATTATTGTGGAGCAGTATTTTTGAAGTTCTTCTAGTTCTTCGTCTTCTAAGGAGAATTCTAAGTATTTGTTTGTGTTGCTTTCGAAGACTTGGTATTGGGCAATTCTAGAAGCATTTTCGTCTACAGCAAAAATCAGTTTTATGTATATACCTTCTTCGGAAAATAGCTCATCCTCGGCCTCTACGTCTACTTGAAGGATGATTTCATATCTATCTCCAGCTAAAATTCCAGTTGGATCGTTTATTCGATCTATCGTATGGTTGGTTACATTCATTTTTCGCACTTCCTTTCGATATTGATAATCCATTATAACCATAATATATCCTCTAAGTAAATTTATAGGTAGTATTTTGTTTTCTTAATATCATTTATCCGGAAAATTTGTAATATATCAAGAAACCGTTGTCAAATGTAAAAAAAAGAACCTATCAATACATAGGCTCCTCCCAATCCCTTACTTAAACCAGCCCTTTTCTTTTGACTGAGTTATCGCTTCGATTCTGTTTTTCACTTCTAATTTATCTAATATAGTGGAAATGTAATTTCGTACTGTACCAGATTTAATGCTCAATTCGTCTGCGATTTCTTTCGTGTTTTTTCCATCAGCAACAAGTCCTAGTACAGCTAATTCTCTTTCTGTTAATGGGTTTTCTTCACTATACACATCGTCCATTAGTTCTGGAGCATACATTCTTCGACCTGACATGACACTGCGAATACAATCAGCTAAATCTTCGCTAGGGCTATCTTTAAGCAAATAACCACTAACTCCAGCTTTTAATGCTCGTTGAAAATATCCAGAACGTGCAAAAGTAGTTAATATAATTACTTTACACCCTTGCCCCATTATTTCTTCTGCTGCTTCAAGTCCAGTTTTCTCAGGCATTTCAATATCCATAATACATACGTCTGGTTTGTATTGATGAAAAAGCTCAACCGCTTCTTTTCCGTTACTTGCTTTACCTACCACTTCCAAGTCGTCTTCTAAATCAAGTAAAGATCCTAAGGCTCCTAACATCATACGCTGATCTTCAGCAATAACAATACGAATCATTTAGGCGCCTCCTTTCCTTTTTCTACTATTGGCACGGTTATTGTTATAGTCGTCCCACTTTTACCGGTAATCTCAAAGTTTCCATTTACGAATTCTAATCTTTCTCTCATACCTTGAAGTCCGCTGCCTTTTGAAAAATCAATATCTGTTGCCAATCCTACTCCATAGTCTTTTATAATCATTTTCACTTCATCCTGATCATGCTTTATGGAAATATCACATTGATTTGTTTTACTATGTTTCACCACATTCGTTACCGATTCTTTTAAACACATACTTAATATATTCTCGACAAAAGGCGAAACACCTTTTAATGGTAAATCGTGATTGATCGTTAATTTTATTTCTGCAGCATCTAGTAACTGTTTTACTCTTAGTAATTCTTCTTTTAGGCGAATGCCGCGCATTTGTGACACCATTTTCCGAACTTCATTTAAAGCTGTTCTTGAAGTTTGTTGCACATCTTTAAGCTCAGATTTTGCTTTTTCAGGGTCTTTATAAATTAATTTTCTTGCTAAATCGCTCTTTAAGCCGATAAGTGAAAGTTTTTGACCTAATGTATCATGTAGGTCCCGGGCAATACGTTGTCGTTCTTCATGCTTAATTAGTTCAGCAATACGCTTATTAGCGTCTTCTAATTGCTCCTCTAACTTGTCTTGCTTTCGTTTATTATATAAGTTAAATGGAAGTAAGATGACACTCATCCAAATAATTAAGATAAATGGAATTTGTGTTAAGAATAATTCCTTTTGTAAAACGATATTATAGTTGATGGAAATAGTTGTAGCAATTAAATGAATAATATATAAAGTAAAAAATGCGACTCGATTTTTTATCTTTCCATTATAATAAGCAATATAAAAAGCAAAGTAGACAAACTGGAAAACGATTGTCATTGTAATGGAAATGGCAATTAAGATGCATGTCCACAAATAGACTGGCCATTTTTTAGAAATAAAAGCAAATCGATACGACAAGAAAAAAACGATGGTTAAAACAATACCTATTACAATTTCTAACGTTG
The DNA here is from genome assembly GCF_002335755.1 of Bacillus sp. FJAT-45066. NCBI lineage: Bacteria > Bacillati > Bacillota > Bacilli > Caryophanales > Bacillaceae > Bacillus > Bacillus sp. FJAT-45066. Next base: position 1,176,285 of record NZ_NISQ01000001.1, on the reverse strand, counting down.
ATTGCGATTGAAATATAAAGTAGAACGGTAAAATACTAAATACGGTCCAAATATATGGAGAAATTCCGGTGCCTTTTTGGAAAAAAGCTATTTTTGGCTTCATGTGTTTTTCCTCTTTTTCCAGTGCTATTTTCTTGTTATTTTATCATATAAGTTTACCAATATGGTAAATTTTCCATAAAAAAAGAACACAATATAGTGTTCTACTCGTTAATAATATTGGATTTTGGAATGATGCAATCAACCGTAACTGTCGGTGTTAATGTTTCGTCTAATTTTCCTGCGAAAAAATAGTCCTCAAAAAATACGGCAAATACTTTATGTTCCACAATTTGTGGTAAGCTTCGCCCAATCATTTGCAAAATTTCGTGTTCATAAAATGGAATATACTCTATTCTCTCATTGAGTTTAATTATATAGGTTGTTCCTTCAAATTCTGTCCGCATCATCTCCATTCCCCCTCATTTAATTGTATGAAATCATACAAAAAAACAGTCCAAAGATATTACTTGACGAATTATTTTGAATTGTGTATATTTAAGATACATTTAGACTCATAGAAAAAAATGCCTAGATGAATTTTTACGCGTCATGTATTAGGAGGAAAAGAATTATGCAAAACGGTAAAGTAAAATGGTTCAACAATGAAAAAGGTTTCGGTTTCATCGAAGTTGAAGGTGGAGACGATGTATTCGTACACTTCTCAGCTATCCAAGGTGATGGTTTCAAATCTTTAGAAGAAGGTCAAGAAGTTTCTTTCGAAATCGTAGATGGTAACCGCGGACCTCAAGCTGCAAACGTAACTAAACTTTAATCTATAAGAACCGACCATACAAAGAGACGATCTAATCGTCTCTTTTTTATATACTTTTCCATTATAATGTTTGACACTAATGAAAAGTTGATATTAAGACCAATTAGCTAGTTGATTGAGTGGGAATTGCCCATAAAAGTACTATTAAGACCAATTTGACGTGTGATTACTTGGAAAGTGTCCATAAAACGTCTATAATAACCTGCTTCACCTATCCTGTACTAATTCCATTCAATAAAATTCATAAAATAATTCATGCATATCTTCTACAAATAATACCGATTCTAATAGTATGAGGAGGTATTAATACATGGACCAAAACCAAAATGAATTACACACAGGATACAACGACCTAATGCAAGTAGAAGTTTCCATAGAGTCTGCACAAAAAATGGTTGGCTCTGCAACAATGAGTCTAGACCCTGAAGCTTTGAATAACGCAGGAAGAGCTATTGCAAATGCAAGAACAATGCTTAACGAAGCTAACCAACATAGTACTGGGATGGACACAGAATTTTTACAAAAAGCGGAGCAGTCCCTTGCTCAATGTGAACACCAGCTATCTGAAGCTAAAAAGCATTAAAAGAGAGGAATCCCCTCTCTTTTTTCGTTTCACTTATTATCGAGTTGCTCTCCTAGCCTTTTTATGTCTTGACCTACCGTGCATTCCTTAATACAAAAAGACTGCGCATATTTTTTCCCCATTTCTTTTCGTAACGTTTTCTTCACGAGACATTCATGACAGAAAGTGTCTAATATCTCTCCTACTTCCATCAATATCTTTTTTCTACTCAAAATGACTTCACTTCCTTTGTTCCAATTCTATTGTACTTTGAATCGGAGTACCTTCTAACGCTTGGGTAGCAAGTTGATCAGCTTCGGCATTTTGTTTTCTATTAATAGGACTAAATTTCGGCCTAATCTTGAGTGCTTTTACTTTTTGTTCGATTTTATCAAGCCATAGGTTTAATGTATCATCATAGCATGGCCACTCACCTGATAATTGCTGAAGCACGACTTGAGAGTCGCCTCTGAATTCTACTTCAGTGCTCTTAATATCTAACTGCTCTAATTGTTGTATTAAAAAGTAACATGCTGCATACTCTGCTTCATTATTCGTTTCAAGCTCTTCTAACCTGGCATTCATTCTAACTCGGTAGTGCTTTTTATTTTTTGTGTAATAAATAACAATGCCTATACCTGCCAAGTTCGTTTCTACATCAAAGCCGCCATCAAAGTACGCAACAATGTCCATCATTTCTGTATCACTTTGCTTTAACCATCTTTGTAATTCTTTTTTCGTCCATGTTGTTCCTTGATCATCTATAAAAAGTAGCTCTTTTGTTCGCCCGGTCTTCTCTAGGTCATCACTTAAAACTAATACCTCACCTAAAGACATTTCTTCGCTTCTAAAAGTCGTTTCTAGTTTTTTCGGTGTACGATATTGCCACTCTACAGTAAATTTCATCATAACCTCTCCATTTTTTCTTTTATATGAACGCTTTTCCTTCTATAATGAGTGTTAGTATTGTATTTTTATCTTATCACAATTACAGCGTTTTTATGTTAGTACAAATGTTACGGTGAGAGAATATTGGAGGTTTGCTATCATGATTGAAGTATACATAGATGGGGCAAGTGCTGGAGATCCGGGCCCATCAGGAGCAGGGATTTTTATTAAAGGACATGGAAAAGCAGAAAGCTATTCTGTTCCACTAGGAATGATGAATAACCATGAAGCGGAATATCACGCATTGATTCATGCATTAAGAATATGTGTAGAACAAGATTATCGTATTGTTTCCTTTCGAACAGACTCGCAAGCAGTTGAACGTGCAATGGAAAAGCAATTTGCCAAAAATGATAAATATAGTGGGCTTTTAGAAGAAGCAATGAAGCTTGCCAATCAATTAGATTTATTTTTTATAAAATGGATTCCAAGCAAGCAAAACGCTGTCGCCGACGAGTTATCACGAAAAGCAATTCAATTATATAAGTCGGGAGAAAAATAATGAAAAAGACCTTAACAGCAGATTTACTATTATTGTTTGTCGCATTTATATGGGGCTCTACTTTTGTCCTTGTCCAAAATGCTATCGCCATTTTACCACCTTTTACTTTCAATGCAGTTAGATTTCTTTTAGCAGGAATACCTCTACTTGTTTTATTATTACTGGCAAGAAAAAAAGGTAATTGGGTTGTAGAGAAAGAAGTAATGTTACCAGGGGTTATACTCGGTGTATGGTTATTTTTTGGTTACGGCTTACAAACATTAGGCTTAGTTTATACGACCTCATCTAAAGCAGGATTTATTACTGGATTAAGTGTGGTGCTTGTTCCAATCATTTGTTTTTTATGGTTAAAAGAAAAAATACATCAACAAGCTATTGTAGGTGTATCCATTGCAACGTTTGGTTTATATTTATTAACTATGTTCGATTATCTAGCTTTTAATATAGGTGACTTTTTCGTTTTACTATGTGCCGTTTCATTTGCCGTACATATCGTTTTAACAGGAAAATTCACAAAAATTTATACGGCTATAGCGTTAACAACTGTACAAATTTTTACTGTTGCCATTTTAAGTACGTTCAGTGCATTACTATTTGAAAAGCCTTGGTTGTTAGACAGTCAAGATTTGTTCCATTTTGAAGTAGTTTTTGCTCTGTTAATTTGTGCTTTTCTTGCTACAACTGTTGCCTTTTTTATTCAAACACATGTGCAAAAGTTTACATCTCCTACTCGAGTGGCATTAATTTTTGCGATGGAGCCAGTTTTTGCCGCTATTACCGGTTATCTGTGGGCAAATGAAAGACTTTCTACATTCGCTGTAGTTGGCTGTATCTTTATTTTTGTTGGAATGATCTTAGCGGAACTTCCAATAAGGAAGAAAAAAGTTGAAATTTCGGTATAAGAAAAGGACTTCCACTTTGCTGGGAGTCCTTTCTCACATTATATAATATTCTTTTCTTCTGCTAATTTGTAAGCATGTTTTTTTGAGTCTACTTCTTCTTTTTTTAATATTTCCAAAAAAGACACGAAGAAGCTACCGTCAAATTGCTTTTGTGCTTTAAGTGTTATTTCAATTGCAATATTTACTAAGTGGTCTGAGCTGCCTGTATAGTGTTTTCCAAATTCAATAAACCCTAATGCATCTTCTCTAAAAATAAACCCTTTAGCTTTTAGGTTATCTATATATACTTCCGTACTGTCATTCTTCCCCATCTTTTTCCACCCTTGTTGTATATGCTCTATTGTTTATTTTACATGATGGGGTGACAATTTCCTACTATTTTCTACATTTGGCGGTTAATGATCAATGAAGTTTGTTAGTTTGAATTTTTTTCGCTTTCCACCAGAAAAAATGTATCCTAATACGCCAACAGCTATTCCAAACAGGGCACCTGCAACTACTTCTTCTGGTTGGTGGCCAAGCTTTTCTTTCACTCTTCTTTCAATGTTGTCATGGTAGTGTAGGTCAGGTTTATTCTCCAATCTTTCTACCTCTTCGCTTAACTCATTGACCGCAATGGTTAATTCACCTGTTTGTCTTCTTACTCCTTGTGCATCATACATGACGATTAATCCAAATATAGTGGACAGGGCAAAATCTACTGTTGGTATCCCTTTTTTCAACGCTACAAAAGTTGCTAGAGAAGATACACCTGCGGAATGCGAACTTGGCATTCCTCCCGTTTCAAATAACAATCCCCAATTCCATTTTCCCGATCGAATAAATGTGATGGGTATTTTTAAAAACTGTGCTATCGATATAGCAGCTAGAGCAACCTGTATTGCTTTATTCACAGTAATCACCTCAATGATTAGTTTTCATTGAAGTGGGACTGTTTATTCACCGAAGTGAAAAGGATATTCTTTAGTGGATAAGGAAAACTATAGTTGGAGGTGAGGAATATGAGTAAACATTCTGCAAACCGTGGTCAATCAGCACCTGGAGTAAATCCCCAAGGATATGGACAAGACGCAGGAGCTGCATCGCCTAAGTCTAAATTAGAGAACAAAGCCAAGAGGGATAATACAAAAAGATAATGAAACTTGAAAAGAGTCTGTCCAGAAAGAACTTCTGAACAGACTCTTTTTGAATATAAATGGGTTGTATGTCCACTTCTATATCTATTATGAACAATATTTAGAAACAAACGTTTTTAAAGTTGTAAATTCTAATTCATCAAATTTGCTATAAATTTTATCTTGATTAAATGTAATTTCTGCCGTATCAATGGCGCAGGATACGGGTACATCACATTTGATTTCTGCTAGCTCTCTTGACAGGTGCAACAATTCAAGACTCTCTTCAAATTTCTTCTGTTGTGCTTTTGTTAAACTACTTAAATTCTCTAAAATTCCTTCAATCGTACTATGCTCTAACAACAACTTAGTAGCAGTCTTTTCCCCAATCCCCTTAACACCTGGATAATTGTCACTCGGGTCACCCATAATGGCTTTTAGGTCAATAAGTTGAGATGGCGTTAAGCCTTTCTTCTCAAAAAACGAGCTTGGACTGTGGACTTCATAGTTCCCATAGCCATTTTTAATTAATGCTACACTAATTTTGTCATCTAATAATTGAAGAATATCTTGGTCACCTGTTAAGATCATTATTTCTGCATCGTCACGATACATCTTTGCTATCGTTCCGATACAATCGTCTGCTTCGAAACCTACTAATCCGATGTTCGGAATATCAAAAGAATCGACCACTTCTTTCACAAGGTCAAATTGCGGAATTAATTGTTCAGGAGGTGCTGGTCTATTTGCTTTGTAATCATCGAACATTTCTGTACGAAATGTTTTACTTCCCATATCCCAACAACAAACAACATGTGTTGGTTCGAACGTTTCGATGGAAGTTAACATATGTTTAACGAAGCCTTGTACACCATTTGTCGGCATACCTGTAGAAGTATACATAAATCTATTATAAACACTCGTTGCGTAAAATGAACGGAATAATAATGCCATACCATCAATTAGTAATAATCTTTTCAAATGAAATCTCCTCCTTTTAAGCAAGTTTCATTATAACATATAAAGTTATTATTTATACATGAAAAAAGGGTTGAGGGAATAATCTCCTCAACCCAATGTATTATTTCTTGTTGTTTTTACTATTCGTCATTTTAGCTGCTTCCATTTCCGCATATGAAGCAAACTCTGTATCCATCGTTCCTTTTTGTTTCGCATTGTTGTTGCGTTGTGCATTTGCATTTCCTTTTTTCGTTTTACCCATTAAAAACCCCTCCTAAATGTAAAAGAATAAACTTACCTATTTAGTATGAGGAGGAACTTCCTTTTTCATAAAGGAAATTTAAGCCTTTTCGATTGGGTTATCGTTATATGAAATCCAATCACTCCAGCTACCAGCGTAAAGCTTTACGTTCGTAAAACCAGCTGTTTTTAAAGCTAATACATTAGGACAAGCAGTAACACCTGATCCGCAGTAAACAATCGTTTCATTGCTTTTGTCTAAATGTGAAAAATGTTCACCCAATGCACTTACCTCTTTCCAACCGGAATCAGTTGTTGCATATATCCAAAATTCATTAATAGCTCCTGGGATATGACCCGCTATTTTGTCAATTGGCTCCACTTCGCCTTTATATCGAGCGGGTTCACGGGAATCGATTAGTGTGATCGAGCCATTTCTGACATCCAATAATTTATTTTTCACGTCTTCCATAGAGACGAGCATGTCATCACGTACTTGTACGTTTAAGTTACCTTTATAATATTGCGGACTTTCCATACCACTAGCCATTGGTAATTTTTCCTCTTGCCATTTTTGAAAGCCACCATTTAATACGTAAACTTTTTCATGGCCTAAATACGTAAGCAACCACCAAAACCTAGAAGCCATGGCACCTTTTTGACGGTCATATGCGACTACTTTCGTGTCATTACTAATTCCAATGTTTTCGAGCTTGTCTTTTAATCGTTCAAAATCAGGAAGTGGATGACGTCCTCCATGTAAACCGATTTCACCAGATAGGTCTTCGTCAAGATGAAAATAAATAGCTGTAGGTATATGTTCTTTTACGTATTCCTGTTTACCCTTTGTATCTTCTCCTAGATAAAAAGTGCAGTCTACCATAACTATATTATGTAAATCATTTGCTATCTCTGTCGGTTCCACTAAAAATTTCAATCCAATCCCCCACTTTCTTACTTCTTTCTGTTTACAAACTCTCTTATCATATCTTCTGTAACTAGTTTACGTTGCTCTGCTATTCCGCTTTTAGCTAATTCATTAATTCTTTTTGTTACTTCGTTTATTTTTTCTGTTGAGAATGTTTCATTATGTTGACAATGGTATATTGCTTCTTCAATGTATTTTTCTCTTACATTTTCTAGTTGTATAAATTTCATAACGACTTCGTTTTGTTTTTTTGAATGTGCAGAAATTTGCTTATGTACGCTCATGAATTGTCCTCCAATTTTTCTTTATCCATTAATTTTTTTACCTCTTCTTTCGGTGTCCAGCATGTAAATTGGTAATGTGCTTTTGTTTCGTAGCCTAGCCTTTTGCACCGGTCGAACATCTTTTTTTCTATTTTTATTCTTTCAAAGTGAATACAAGTTGCGCATGCATGAAAACGGTTTGTTTGTTTTACCATATTTCCCCTCAATCAACTTCCAAAAGTTCGTGAAAAAGTTTTTCTAAAGCCTTTATATGCGGCTTTGAAGTAATTAAACCTTGTAACTGTGGTGAAGTAGCTTCTATGACTTGAATAATTTTTTGCAATAAGGAGGAAGCAAGTTCATTGCTTACTGCCCCTTGCTGTTTCCATTGCTTCAATAAACAATAATCTGATTCAGAAAAATAGTTACTCTGTTTCGTTAGCTGTGCTAATTGAATGGATGTCACTTTTTGCTCAACAAGCAATTCTAACATTAACGCACATCTAACAGCATGATACAAAAAATTTATTTTTTGTTTCTCTTTAAATTGCGCTACATTCTTGGTTGTTAAGGATAAGTAATGATAAGCTAACACTTTTATAGAAAAACTCGGATACACCTCTTCTAAAAAGTATGAAGAAAACAGATCATCCCGAACATAAGGAATAGATGAAAGCGCCCATTCGAAAAGGCTTGCATTTGATTTATGTGCTAAAAGTAGAGCTTTTCTTATGTCCCAACCTTGGATGTCTAATCCACCTTTTATTAGGGTATACGTTTCTTTAGCGTTTCCTAAAGAAAGGTAACTTTTAATCGGTTGAATATAAATAAACCGTATATCATAATCACTATCCACTTGTGACATACCATAAGCTCTACTACCAGCTTCACATGCAAATAGTATTCGAATATTTTGTTCTTTTTCTATTGTAGAAAGAACATCTAGCACATTCATATTATCCCTCGTTTAAGATCGAAGTTAATTGTTGCTCTGCTTTTTCCCATTCGTCCATTGGTAGTTTTTCTATTAACGCGTTTAAAATGCTACCGTAATATTCTGTTACTTCTTCATCGATTAGGTTTTTACTAAAGCCAAAATATTCACCAAGTGCTGCTTCATAATGCTTATTTAATCTTTCTTTATTATGTTGTAAATATTGATCAATGATAGGACTTAAGTTTTCTTCTAACGAGTTTACCATTTTCACTTTTTCATTTTTCTCGAAAAATGATTTAGCGTTTCTAAAATGTGAGAATGCTTCTTTGATTGCTTTAGCTGAGAGTGATTCTAAACCTGCCTGAATAGATAAAGCATCTATTGATTTTTCTTGGAATGATGGAAACGTGCAAGATACGTCAACTTGAGTAGCTCTCTTTTCCATTTCGACATACCAGTCTTTCATCATGCTATGAATAAATTTCTCCATTCGAACAGTAGTGGCACGCACTTCTTGCGCTATATCAAATTCCATATCTTTCATTAATTCCTTTAAACAATGAGGAAGCTGTTGTTTCGGGTTATTATTGTCTTGTAATACAGCTGGATTAAAGGCATCTTTGAAAAAGTCGGCAAAACGGAAAAATACACGTTGCTTACAATAGAACAACAGCTCACTTACTTCTTTCTCCATACGAGATTGTAAAGGTGTCATCGAATAGGATGTTACCATTTCATGGATTGTCTTTTTATTTGTTTCTATCTTCACTCTCTTTTGTTCTTTCTCTTCAACACTTTCATTTGCTGCAGCTAATATACTGGAAAGTTTACTTGCAGTTCTCTGTAAATCTACTTTCGCAGCGTGAACACTCATTTCTAATAAGTCATTTTTAATAAAATGATAAAAAGATTGTTCAAACGCGCTTATTTGGGAGCTTTGCATGAAGCTAGGTAAAACAACTTCTTCCCCTAACTTTTCTTTTAGAGCTAATAAACTAGATAGTGGGAACAATCTTGGATTTCTTATTCCATATTCTAATAGCTGGCTCTCTACATAGTCAGTAACTAGGTCTAACTCTTCTTTTGTATTAGCCAAATCCGCTGCATTTACAACGAAAAACATTTTATCTAGTGAAAACGCATCTTTCACACGACCTAATTGAATAAGAAACTCTCTATCTGCTTTTGAAAATGCATGTTGATAATACGTTACAAAAAGAATGGCGTCTGAGTTTTTAATGTACTCAAATGAAACTTCTGTATGACGCGCATTAACAGAGTCCGCCCCTGGAGTATCTACAAGTGTGATTCCTTGACGAGTTATATCACAATCATAAAACACTTCCATCCACTCAACAAAACAAGCTTTTGTTTCTTCGGCTACATAGGCAGGAAAATCTTCTAATGAAATAGAAAGCAGTGATCCTAACTTATCCTTCATTTCACTCCAGCCTTGATAGAAAGCAGATAAGAAACTGTAATGTGGCTTACTTTTTGTATCTACTTCTTTTGAATGATTTTCCTTTAGAAGCAATTCCACCTGTTTTAAAACATCATCCATGCTACTCGCATTTTTATTAAAATAAGACAATGCCAATTGAAGATCCTCTAATAAGTCTGCTTCTGATTTTACAGAAACATGAACCGTGCCATGAGGGTTATTTTCCGTAACTGGCGAGATTTTGTTTATAGAAGCAGTTGTAGGGTTTGGAGAGACAGGTAATACTTTATCTCCAAACAATGCATTAGCAAAAGAAGATTTTCCAGCACTAAATGCACCAAATAAGGCAACTGTAAACGTTTGATTGGAAAGCTTATTTGCTTTTTGCTTTAACTCTTCCGCTACTTTTTCAAAACCTTTTAATGGTTGAATAATAGCAATGGATTCGCCTATTTTTTCAATAACCTGTTCAACAGGTGATGATATCGATTCATTCGTCACTTGCACTGCCTTTTCTTTTGGCGTTTTTACTTGCGTAGACTCTAATTCTAATTGATCACCTTTTATTTGTTTTACATTTTCTTTTAAATACTCAACAATTATTTCTTTTGCATGTGGTGAGATTATGTCAATAGATGCGGATAACTGTTCTTTTAAGTAGTCCACTTTATTATTCAAATCATGAATTAATTGTTCATACTGAACGGCTGCTTCCATTGCTTGTTCGGCATGCACTTTCTTTTCTTTTAGTTGTTGTATTTGTTGGTTACTTTCTTCTAATATTTGCACAAATATAGGCTCCATTAGCTTAACAACTTTTTGTTTATAGTCTCTCCTAATAGAACTTGCGATGTCTTTTGTAAAATTAAGAACAGAATCACCAGTTACACCTGCCCCTGGTTTTACATGTTTTTGTAAATAGTACGTATCTATTTCTACAAAGCATGCTTCTAAACGTTCAGACAAATCATTGATAAAAACAGACTTTTCTTTTATGAATTTTAGAATATAATCATCTAAATGTTTTTTCAGTTGCGTCGTTACTCGTTCTTGGATGTCATGAAGAAGCTTTTCTTCGCGTATCTGTTGTTCTTCTTCAGTCTTCTTTTTACTAAACAATAAACCGACTTTAAAGTTCTTTTGACGGGACTCTAAATAGTTTTTAGATAGCTCACGCATTTCAAATGGTGTAATGTGTGCATTCGTAATAATGTTTTCTATACCGTCGTCAAACGTTTTTTGGATAGACACTTGTTGATCTTGCAACTTTTTAATTGTTGCAGTATGTTCTGCTATTTCTTTTTGCAAGTCTTCTTTACTCATAGAAGAAATCATTTTATTTTCTAAAGATGTAAGCTTCTCATCGTTTTGATCAAAAAGCCATTTATTATGTTCTTCAAAAATCGTTTCTATTGCACGAGCAATTGTTTCTTCCATGATAGAAGCTTGATTGTCTGTTAGTGTTTTTACAAGTTGCTTTACGTTGTTTAATTCGTTTAGTTGGTGATTTTGTACTTTTAAACTTGTGTAAAAAATCTCTGGATACTGTATTCCCCAATCTTGGAATGATTGCTCGATTCTACTTTTGTACGTGAAAAAAGGAATTTCATTTTCTTGATGTTTATCTATTTGATTAACGATAAGGTAAACGCGCTTACCTTGTTGCTGTATTTCTTTAATAAATTGTAAGTTAACTTCTGATTGGACATGGTTATAGTCCATGACGTAAAAAATAATGTCGGCTAAATGTAAAGCAGACTCAGTAGAAACTCTATGCGCATCATCTGTTGAATCAATTCCAGGTGTGTCTAATACAACTAACTTATCAGGTAAGTTTTGAAAAGGATATTGATATAAAACAGATTCTACTTTGTCTCCTTCTTTCGCAAACTTCTTCACATGATCAAATTGTATAGGAGGCAATATTTCTAAAGGCTCTCCATCGAAAAAGTAAACACGGGCTTTTTCTTCGCCTTTTTTAATTGTTACGACATTTGCTGATGTTGGTATCGGACTTGCGGGTAGTATTTGCTCTTGCAATAATTCATTAATGAATGAAGATTTTCCAGCTGAAAAGTGGCCACAAAATGCGAGCATCAATTCGTTATTTTCGAGTTTATCAATAAGCTGTGAAACTTTTTTTGCACTTTTATAATCTTGTGTTTCATGTAAAGCTTCTACAATTTTATATAACTTAGCATTCCATTCTTTTGTAATTTCTTTTGTTTGTACTCCCATTTTTGCTTATCCCCTTGAATGTAATTCTTAATCTATGAAGTAATTTTATAATTACAATTCGTTTAGTGAAAAACGAATTACACCGTAAAAAGCATAGTGTGTCCGTTAATCTTTTGATGTGATTTCACTAGTATATTCAGTCTAGAAAATCGCTTTTTGCTTAGTAATAATCATTATTAAACTTACTCTTTTATCATTTTATATGAAAAATGTAAATTTTCCTATTGTTTCGGCTGAAAAAAATAAAAAGCCAAGCAAAGTATGCTTGACTCATAAATTTAAGAAGCTATATTATGTAATACATGTTTTAATACAAAGGAATAGATGGCTACTGTTGTTCCAATTAATACGTATACCATGTTGGACACCTTCTTTTGAGAGTGATAATTATTTTCAATTACATAATAACATGTAAACGCTGTTCATTACAATAGGAATTAGTCTAAATTTTTGCCTATTTTAACGAAAAATCTATTCTTATATTCCATGTATTTATTGTAATCAGCCGTTCCCTCTATTAAAGCTTTCTCCTCTAAAGGAATTCGAATCGACAATATGACCGCATTAAGTATGGTGAAAACAATAGCTGTAAAATATGCTTGAAATAGTAAAGGAATCAGTAGTATTTCTAATCCTACGATTAAGTAATTCGGGTGGCGAATAAATTTATATGGTCCTTTTTTAACAATGTTTGCATTAGGTAAAATAATAATCTTGGTATTCCAAAACTTACCGAGTGATGTGATTGCCCAAACCCTTAGTAATTGAGTGAATCCAAACAGTATTAATAGTCCTGGCCATATCGGACTTACTTCTTTATTAAAAATGATCCCTTCACTAATGAAAGATATTAAAAAACCAATATGTAGTAGTACAATAAATTTATAATGATTTGGAAAGTATTCCTTGGCACCATTTTGAAGCATCCAACTCTCGTTTCGTTTTGCAATGATGAGTTCCGCTAGTCGTTGTGTAATGACAAAGGACAAAAATAGTGTAAAATACATAGGCTCACTCCCATTTCATTAATACTAGCTCCGAACTGAAGCCCGGACCTAAAGCCATTCCCAAACCTACATCACCTTTTTTTGCACTTCCCTCCATGATCTCTTTTAAGACATAGAGAATAGTAGCAGAAGACATGTTTCCGAACTGACTTAATATTTTTCTTGATGTGCTTAACTTTTCTGAGTGTATTCCTAAGCTTTTGACATACGCTTCTAATACTTTCTTTCCACCAGGATGGGCTATAAATAAATCTAAGTCTGTTGAGGTTAAATCATGTTTTTCAAGGAATGTCTCTACATTCGGTTTTAACCAGTTAGTGATCAGTGTTGGAATATCTCTTGAGAAAACAACGTAAAGTCCCTCGTTTTTTATATTCCAACCCATAACATCTTCTGAATCTTTTTTTAATGTAGATTGAGTGTCAAAAATAGTTGGAACAGCTTTTTTAACAAAAGAAAGATCCACTTCATCGCCACATACAACCGCACATGCCACACCATCTGCAAACAAAGAAGTACCAACAAGGTTGCTTTTAGATGTGTCGTTCTTTTGAAAAGTTAAACTACATAATTCCACCGATAAAACGATTACTTTAGATGAAGGAAACGCTTTACAATATTCAAATGCACGAGAAAGTCCAACTGCCCCACCGGCACAACCTAAACCCCATATCGGTATTCGTTTTGTATGAGAAGAAAAAGGCAGCTCATTCATGATTCGAGCATCAATACTTGGAGTAGCCATTCCGGTTGTTGAAATGAAAAATATTGCCTCTACTTCTTCTATTTGAATGGTTTGGTTTAACATAACCTCATTATGTAAACTTTCTTGAACAGCATATTTTCCGTATCTAACGGCTTCTTGTATATACATATCGTTTTTTTCTTCAAAAGTGTGTTCATGACTAAACCAGTCCATATCTTGGGCAAAATGCCGCTTCTCTATTTCCCCATTACCAAAGACGGTTAATAGTCTTTCTATATCTTTAAACGAATCAGAAAATAATTCACGGGCAAATTCAACAGCTGTTTGCTGAGAAATTGTATAATCAGGAGTTGCCAAACCAACGGAAACAACTTTTGGCAAAAGGATGCACCTCACATAATATTAGTAAGGTTAATTTTACCAAATTAACGTTATTTATTCAAAATTTTTGTAGTGTTTCTTAATAAGAGGGTCGATTAAGCGGTTTTATGGACATGTCATATGAAATTTAATTCGTTATTGTCCTTAAAAATTGTATTATGGACAGTTTTGCTTGTATTATAGCTCAAAGTGGTCATAAAAAAATTATAAAGGACACTTCCACAGAAATTAAAGTTGTTGTTGTCCATTAAAAATAATTAATGGACATAAATTAACGTTTATAATCTTAAAATGGTCTTAATGCTACGTATAAACAAAAAAGCTTCCCCAACGATTGTCAGGGAAGTTAACGTTTTAAAGGAGTTGTTGTTGTGCAGTTTTATTATATCGAATAATAAGCCTAATTACACTAACAAAATTTAGAAATTGAACATGTTCATCGTTGTTCTACAGAATTATCTACTTCGTAAAATTTTCCCATCCAAATTTCATCATCATAAACACCATTAATGTATGCTTGGTCAATTTGTACTCCTTCTTTTATAAAACCATATTTTTCATACAGATTATAAGCGACCTCATTGGAAGCAAAAACTGTTAAACAGAGCTTTCTTACATTATTCTCCATACACCACTTGTCTGTATACTCCATAATTTTTTTTCCTATTCCTAATCCCTGCACTTCATCTGTTAACCATGTACGAAACAAGCCCGTATGTTTTTTCATTTTAATTTCACCACGTATCACTCTTGCAAGCCCTACTACTTTCCCGTTCCATTCTACTCCAACGTACATATTTTTCTTTTTCTTCATTTCCATAATAAACGCTTCTTCCTCTTCAACCGTACGAGGTACATCTTTTTGTATGTAAGATCCGGCTTCTACGATAGTCCTCACAGATTCTACCAAATCACTGGCATCTGTCGTTTCTAGCGGTCTAATTTTAACACTTGAATTATCTTTTGCTTCAAATGCCATTACGAATTGCTTCAAATCTATCACCTTTTCTATGAAATTTCTTCAGTTTTTGTAGAATTTTGTTGATAAATATGTGTAGTTGTATGATATGATGAAAAAGTACTATATTATTCAGAAAAAGGATGTTGTTATGGTGAAAAACGATAGAATACACGACCTTTTATTCGGTACAATCGATTCAGTTAAGTCAGTAATTCCATTAACTTTATCCTTCGAAGAACCTACAATCATCGAAAATACAATGACTTCTATTTCTATGGGCGTTTCCATCCAGTTAACTGGTGACCTACAAGCACAACTTTTCATTTTTGGAGAATCTGATGTTTTTCAAAAATTAAGTGAAACAATGTTTGGTATGCAACTAGAAGGAGAAATGCTCCATTCCTTCACAGGTGAACTTGGTAATATGATTGCTGGCAACTTATCTAATTATGTTTCCCAAATTGGCCTGAAAACAGATATTACACCACCTAGTATAATTTTTCAAGAAATTAAAACTCATTCATCGTTACATACAGTATGTGCACCAGTAAAACTACCCGATCATAGTAAATTTTCATTAATGATCGAATTGTAAACAAAGAGTTTCCATCGGAGGCTCTTTTTATTTTTCCCCTTTTCTGTTTCATAACATTAGATGAAACGCAACGGTCCAAATCACACTTCACATTTATTTCACAATTGTTCTTCCTATTTAATAACCTTTTCTATTGTCACTTCGGTTTTTCACTATATACATAGTTTTAAAAGGGTTAATGAACCATTTGTGAACACGCAGAAAACATCTATTCATTTCCAATTTTTTTTGTAACATGAAGATAAGAAAGGCATTTGCAGAAAGGAGTTAGTTACAATGGCAAAAACTGAAATCGGCAAAAAAACAGTTGTTCAAACAAAAACTCCATCGAACTTGCGTGGCACATTAACAGCTGTATTTATTCTAGGTTTCTTTTTAATCTTTACGTGGGTTGGTGTTTTTCTACTATTCTTAAATCGTTTATAAATAAGGGGTGAAATTGAAATGCATATTCATAAGTTTGAAAAAATTTGGTTAATATTCGGTATTACTACATTAATTTTATTTTTAACTACTATCGGTGTTAGTGCTTTTTACATGGGGAATCAACCTCCGAGTTGTGCGGTAACGATTGATCCGGAGAGAGTATATGTTACAGCTCCATTTGATGAGCCGGGATTAAAAAAGATCGGCGACAATGAATATGAGTTAATTATGATTGCATCTGCCTTCCATTATGAGCCAAGTCATGTGGAAATTCCACTAGGTGCTACCGTTCATATTAGCGTGACAACTCCAGATGTTGTACATGGTTTCCAAGTAGCTGGAACAAACATTAACATGATGGTTGAACCAGGTTATGTTAGCACTTATACTCAAACTTTTAATAAAGAAGGCGAATTTTTAGTTTTATGTAACGAGTATTGCGGAGTTGGTCATCATATGATGACTTCTAGATTTGAGGTGAAAAAAGATGTTGAGTAATGTAGTAGACAAACGTGATGGAAAATTGGCAATGGCTCACCTATACGTTGCTTTTATCGCTTTACTATTAGGTGGTCTTGCAGGTTTACTTCAAACATTAGTTCGTTCAGGTGAATATACGTTACCAGCTGGAATTGGTTATTACCAATTGCTTACTGTTCATGGTGTTTTACTTGCACTTGTTCTTACTACATTCTTTATTATCGGATTTCAAATCGCTGCTTTAAGTAAAACATCTGGCACATTTACTCCTGGTGTTCGCAAGGCAGGGTGGGTTGGTTTTTGGTTAATGACAATTGGTACTGCTACAACAGCAACTACTATTCTATTAAACCAAGCAACTGTTCTTTATACATTTTATGCGCCTTTAATGGCCCACCCTGCTTTCTACATCGGATTAGTTTTCGTTGTTGTTGGTAGCTGGGTAAGTGGATTTGCAATGTTTACTCATTACGGGAAATGGAAGAAAGCGAATCCTGGAAAAGTAAGTCCATTATTAAGCTTTATGGTTATTGTTAATATGATTATGTGGTTAGTTGCGACTCTTGGAGTAGCTGCTACTGTATTAGTTCAATTCTTACCATGGTCTTTAGGGTTAGTTGATACAATTGATGTTTTAGTAAGTAGAACATTATTCTGGTATTTTGGCCATCCGTTAGTATATTTCTGGTTATTACCTGCATATATGGCATGGTATGTTATTATTCCAAAAATTATTGGCGGGAAGATTTTCTCTGATTCTTTAGCAAGATTATCTTTCATTCTATTTTTACTTTTCTCTATTCCTGTAGGTTTTCACCATCAGTTAACAGAGCCAGGAATTGATCCGAACTGGAAGTTCTTCCAAGTTATTTTAACATTTATGGTAGTTATTCCTTCTTTAATGACTGCTTTCTCTCTTTTTGCAACATTTGAGCTTTATGGTCGTTCTAAAGGGGCTACAGGGCTATTTGGATGGTTTAAGAAGCTTCCGTGGGGCGATGCGCGATTCTTCTCTTTATTTGTTGGTATGTTATTCTTTATCCCAGCTGGTGCTGGTGGATTAGTAAACGCGAGTCATCAGTTAAACCAAGTAGTTCATAATACTATTTGGGTTACTGGTCACTTTCACTTAACGTTAGCTACATCTGTAATTTTAACTTTCTTTGGTATTATGTATTGGTTAGTTCCACACTTAACTGGTCGTAAATTAACGAAAGCTATGAACCGTCTAGGTATTATTCAAACAATCGTTTGGTCTGTAGGTATGGCAATTATGTCAGGTTCTATGCATATGGCAGGACTTCTTGGTGCACCACGTCGTTCTTCTTTCTCAACTTACGGAAATGCACCGCAAGCATTAGAAT
This sequence comes from Bacillus sp. FJAT-45066, assembly GCF_002335755.1. Lineage (NCBI taxonomy): Bacteria > Bacillati > Bacillota > Bacilli > Caryophanales > Bacillaceae > Bacillus > Bacillus sp. FJAT-45066. The sequence goes on along the minus strand of NZ_NISQ01000001.1, from coordinate 1,158,515 downwards.
GGGTACCTTATCAATTGTTCCAAGCAATTGGTGGATCTATCCTTTTCATCGGTATCATTATTGTTCTAGTGATTTTCGTTAACTTGGCCTTCTTTGCTCCTATTGGCGTGGAAGAATTCCCTGTTGGTGAAGTGGCGGAACAAGCAGAAAGAACACCACTTGTTTTTGAAAACTGGAAGCTATGGATTGGTATTACGGTAGCGTTAATTCTTTTTGCTTACACGATACCATTTATAGATATGATACAAAATGCACCGCCAGGTTCTAAAGGGTTCAAGTTCTGGTAAAACATGTTGCATTTGGTCAAATAAACCCGCAATGACTTTGATGTCATTGCAGGTTTTATTTTATAGCTTATAAAGTGTTTTGTACTTTTCTTCTAGGTAATAAATTAAGTGTGTAACATTTAATTCTTCCCCTGTTACGTCTTTTAGGATTTCTAGTGGTTTTTTCATTTTTCCATGTTTGTGTACTTTTTCTGATAACCACTCTTTTATTTCTTTAAGTTCGCCGTTTTCTAGTTTTTGATCGAAGTTTGGTATGTCTTTCAGCATTGCTTGTTTTAGTTGTGCTGCGTACATATATCCTAATGCGTACGATGGGAAGTAACCGAAACTTCCTCCCGACCAGTGCACGTCTTGTAGTACTCCTTTTGCGTCATTTGGAGGTGTGATTCCTAAATACTGTTCATATTTTGCATTCCATTGAGATGGAAGATCTTCCACAGTAATTTCATCGTTAAATAAAGATTTTTCTAATTCATAGCGAATGATGATGTGCAAACAATACGTTAACTCATCTGCTTCAATACGAATTAAAGAAGGTTTTGCCTCATTAATAGATTCGTAGAAAGAATCTAAGTTCATATCGGAAAACTTGCCATCAGCACATACGTTTAAACGGTTATAATGGCGCTTCCAGAATGAATAATTTCTCCCTACAAAGTTTTCATAGAATAGCGATTGTGATTCATGAATCCCCATAGAAGTCCCACTACATAGTCCAGTTCCAATTAGATCCGTTGAAACATTTTGTTCATATAAAGCATGACCACATTCATGAATTGTTCCAAAAACCGCTGTGCGGAAATCATTTTCATCATATTTCGTTGTAACACGAACGTCTCCAGGGTTTATTCCAACTGCAAAAGGATGAACGGTTTCGTCTAGCCGACCAGCTGAAAAATCATAATCCAACTCTTTCAAAACTTCCAGACTAAATTCTTTCTGCTTATCTTTCGGGAAGTGGAATAAAAGTGAACTTGCATCTATTTTATAATCAGACTCACTAATAGATTTTACTAGTGGTACAATATGTTCTTTTAATTGCCCAAATACTTGATCTAATTTTTCAACTGTCATTCCTGGTTCAAACATGTCTAATAACGTATTGTATTTATTTCCTTCAAAGCCCCAGTATTCAATGAATTTTTTGTTATATGCAACTAACTTTTCCAAATATGGCTGTAACATGGAGAAGTCTGATTTTTCTTTTGCGTCTTCCCAAACAGCTTCCGATTTTGTAGATAGTACAATATAGTCTTGGTATTCTTCTACTGGTATTTTTTTGTTTCTGTCAAAATCCTTTTTACTTTCTAATAAGGATTTTTGCATAATTTCTGAAACTTGATGAAAGTTTTCTTCTTCTAATAATGCATGTAGTACTTCTTCAAACTCTTTAGATGTGGATAGTTTGAAGGCATCAGAAGAAAGCATTCCTATAACTTCAGAGCGTTGTTCTAAGCCTTTTTTCGGTGCTCCTGTTCTCATATCCCAAAACATTAGTGCTATTGCTTCTTCATAACTTGCGATTCTCTTTTTTGTTTCTTCGTATTGTTTTGTTAGCTGTTCTAATGACATCGTGAAACATTCCCCCTTGCTTAATGTATACAAGTAATAGAATACATAATTTTCTGGAAATATGCTATTAATATAAAAAAAGCATAGAATCTCATAGAGACAACATGCTTTTCTTATGGTTTTGAGCAAAATATGCGCTACTAACTGTTGATGATAGCACGAGTCACTCGCTTTCCGCGGGTGGTCTCTGGAGCCTCCTCGGCGCATGGCGCCTGTGGGGTCTCCCTTGACACACTTCTCCCGCAGGAGTCTCGCGCCTCGTGCTATCATCAACTTCACAAGTATTAAAAACAAAAGAAAATACTATTATTAACTTTCCACTTTAGTTGGTAGTATGGAGATTACTTTGTCTACTACTTGTTTTTGTTCTTTGTCAGAGATGAAGATTGTAATTTCACCTTCGTCTTCGGAAGTTCTTATTAGTCTGCCGATACCTTGACGTAATCGTAAAACCATATAAGGTACATCCAGTTCGTTTAAAGCATCATTTAAACCTTTTCTCTTTGCCTCAAAAACTGGATCATTTGGCGGGTATGGCAATGACCAAATAATAACGTTACTTAAAGAAGTACCTGGTATGTCTAACCCTTCCCACAAGTGATAGGCACATAAAACCGTCGCTTCTTCTTGTTGGAAAGTAGATACTAACTGGCTAATCTCTGCTTCACCCTCATATAAGAACTTGTACGACGATAAATTCGAGTTATTTTCTTTAAACCATTGCAGTTCTTCTCGTGATGAAAACAACAGCAATGCTCGTCCTTCCGTTCGCACAATAGCTTTTTTACATGCCTCATATTTTTGTTCGTTACTAGCAGCCGTTTGTATATAGATTTTCATTTTTTCATCATAGTCAAATGGAGATGCTATCGTAAACGACGTGTATTTTTGAATACCTAAGCTTTTTGCTAGGAAATCAAAAGAATTATCTTCCGCTAGAGTTGCAGATGAGAATACAAATGGAATTTCTTTATTAAAAACATTTTCTTTCAATACCGTTTCAACCGTCTTAGGCATAACAACTAACGTAGTGTCTTCTACTGTTTGTTCTGCCCAGAAAATTACATCTTCTTTTGATAGTAAAAGTTTTAATAAAAACTCTATATTATCTAAATACTCTTCCACTATATGAAGTTGATAATGATCAATTGTGTGCAGCTCGCCCTCGTATACTAGCTCTATTCCAATTTGCTCTACTTTTTTAAACAAATAGTTAGCACTTTCTAATACACTTGCTGATAGGCTAAATCTCATACGATTAGACCCGTCAACCTTAGATGTGTTTTTCTCTAACAAACTGAAAAAGGCATCACTTGCTTCAATTGCTTCTTCAACTGTCAGGGAAAATTCCTCGCGAAGGTCGTTTCCTAACAAGCGAGTAAGTAACTCTTCCACTGTACGGTTTTTAATTTTATAAGTTAAAGCTTTTTGTGCTGCATATTCTAATAAATGCCCTTCGTCAAACACAACGCTAGATGCTTCTGGAAGTAACGGCAACTGCCCTTCCCTCTTGCGCTTCTCTTTCGTCCAAACATGCTCCATATAGAAATCATGTGAACAAATAATAATATCTGTTGATTTTCTATAAAAATCTCTTGATAAAGTTTGTCCGCAACGGTGTCGCTTTTCACAAGTAAAACAATCTTGAAAACTATCCCAGCCAATTGTATTCCACTCTTCATCCGTTAAGGATGGATAATCTTTTCGATCGCCATAATGATGAAAAGACTGCATGGCCTCATACTTGCCTACAAAGTCCGGCAATGTATCATACACATTATTTATTTTCTCATTATTTTCAAAGCTCATTGCTTTATCTAATTTGTTTAAGCAAACATATTGATCAGGTGACTTTGCTAATCTCGCATCAATCGTAACATCAAGAACTTTAGAGATCTTGGCGATGTCACCTTCCGCTTTTACTAGCTGTTCAATTAACGACTCGTCCGCACATGCAATAATAGCAGGCTTGCCTATGTAACGCGCATAACAAATAGCATATAACAAGTAAACAATTGTTTTGCCTGTCCCAACACCCGCTTCGGCAAACATAATTGATTTCTCTTTATATGCTCGCTCTAATTGAAACGCCATATAAATTTGTTCATCTCTTAATTCAAAACCAGCTTCAGGTAGAATGTCATAAAAAACATCTCCAATCCACTCGTTTAATTTATCGAAAAAGTTATCCCCTTTTTTCATTGGAAAAGGAAGGCGATTCATCATACATAGACCTCCGAATATTATTTAGACATCTGACCATTATTGAAAAAAAATAGCCATTTGTCAAGTGAATTCGTCCAACTATGTAATTTCGCTATACAGCGCTCGCTTTCCTGCTTCATTCATTTTAATTTCTAACTTTAATTTCTGTTCTAGAAGAAGCATATTTCAACGCGCTTCTATATTGATTTTTTGCTCCTTCTAATACTTTCATTGCATCAGTCTCATTAGAAAATTCCTCTTTCAATCTATTATAGCTATTCTCTAAAGCTTTCGAAATCCTCATTAAATCTTGACCATTTAACCCCATAACTTGCTTTCCTCCTATAAAATGTTCAATTATCTACTTTAAAGATATTGTATGAAGATATGAATTCATTTATACTTCCGAACGCATATCGATGTTCATCGTTAGTTTGGAATGTAAACGTTGTACGTATACATAAAAAAGTATAGTTAAAGGTTGTACAATTAAATAAACAGTAAACGAAAAAAATACATTACATTCCTTATAGTGAAACATATTTAATAAAGAACAAAAATACTAACTAAAAAGCCAAAAAGAACGTAAAAAAAACACCGAAACAAGTTCGGTGTTAGTTCGTTTTAGGCGGTCTTTTGCCCCAGTATTGATAATAATCTGTTTTGATAAAGCCGTTGAATAGCTTTCTTTTTTTCGTTGCTTGTTTTCCGTAAAGTTCTTCGAAGCCTTCATGCGAAGTTAACATGTAAACGGACCATGTATCAAACGGACGGAATGCTTCTCCCATCTCTCTATACATATGCTCCACAGCCGGTTGGTCCCCTAATCGTTCACCATAAGGAGGATTTCCAACGATAACTCCAAATTCTTTTTTCGTTGTAAAATCACGGACTTGCATTTGTTTAAAGTCAATGAGTTCACCTAAACCAGCTTCAAACGCATTGTCTTTAGCAATTTGGATCATTCTATGGTCTATATCATATCCAGCAATGTCTAATTCTTGATCATAATTTGCAACATCTTCTACTTCTTGTCGAGCTTTATCCCATATCTCTTTATTCATCCAAGCCCATTCTTCCGAAGCGAAATCTCGATTAAACCCAGGTGCAATATTTTGCCCAATTAAAGCAGCTTCAATAGGAATAGTACCTGAACCACAAAACGGATCAACAAATGGTTTGTCTGCTCGCCAATTCGTTAATAGAACTAGTGCTGCTGCTAATGTTTCTTTTATAGGTGCTCCACCCTGTCCAACTCGATAACCTCGTTTATGAAGGCCAGACCCACTTGCATCTAATGTAAGAGTAACGACATCTTTTAAAATAGCCACTTCTACTCTATACATCGATCCACTTTCTTCTAACCAAGCTGATTGGATATTGTACGTTTGCTTCATTTTATCTACAATCGCTTTTTTAACGATACCTTGGCAATCAGGTACACTTGCTAACTGAGATTTAACCGACTTACCTATTACAGGAAACTCAGCATCTTTTGGTAGAAAATCTCCCCATCTAATTGCTTTTGTACCTTCAAATAATTGATCGAACGTTGTTGCTTTAAATTGAGCTACTTGAATTTTAATTCGATCTGCAGTACGTAACCAAAGGTTCGCTCTTGCAATAGCAAGCTCGTCTCCTTCAAAAATAACTTTACTGTTGTCAACCGTACAATCATAACCTAAATTTTTCACTTCTTGTCCAACTAGCGACTCTAATCCCATTGCCGCAGTTGCTATAATCTTATATTTACCCATTTAAAAACACCCTAACTTATGTATAGATACTTTTATTGTCGGCTGTGTTAAGGGTTGCTGATGATTTCCGTGCAAGGCCTCGCTTTCCGCGGGCGGGCCGGGAGCCTCCTCGGCGCAAGCGCCTGTGGGGTCTCCCGCTCCCCGCTTCTCCCGCAGGAGTCTCAGCCTTGCACGGAAATCAACAGGTAAGTATTAAATATCAACACTAAGCTTTAACACAACCTTATTATTCCACATATTCCGATTACAATATTACAGGAAAACAATTTGAGAATAAAGGGAAAGAAATATATTTTTAAACGTATGACAAAAGCTCCCCTATAAAAGGAGAGCTCATCATTTGAAAAGATAAAATGTGACATTCCATCCAATAACAGTCTGTAAGCCATGTTCTGTACCGTCGTACTACAAGCGGATTGCACCTCGTACTCCGGTGGTAATCATCTGTCTACAGATTCTAGAGATCTGTTCTTCTCATCGTTCAATTCCTTAGAGAAGATGCCCCTACCATTATTTGGGTTTCTCGCTCGAGGGGTTTACCTCGTTCCACTCCAATCATTTCTGATTGGACTACGTCACTGTGGCACTTTCAAGGTATTAACACCATATCCGATTGGACTTAGGTGCTTTCCCTGCCGTTAGCCTCGTCTAAACCAAGCTACCCTAGCTTATGAATTCGCTAGGCACGAACACTACAGGCATCGCAGCCTGTGCGAGCATGGACTTTCCTCTACGGCGTAAACCGTAGCGATTACCCGACTATTATTGATGTCAACGTTACTTAGTATAATAAAAATTAGTTCAAATTTCAACTGTAAGTTTTTGTAAAAAAATTATTCGTAAAGTTTACTACCGAAAACATGTTTTTCTAAATTAGATAATCTACGTAGAATATCAAAGTTAGTAGAACCAGAATTGGCACTTGCCACTGGTTTTTTTGACGTATCTTCTAATTGTTTCTTTAGTTTTGCATTTTCTTGTTGTAGAATTTCATATTCTTGATGAAACGTTTCATAATCTTTAATAATTTGATCTAAAAATTTATCAACATCTTCTTGTTTATAACCACGCATCGCCGTTTTAAATTCTTGTTCTAAAATTTCTTTTGCAGTTAGTTTAATTTTATCTGAAAGCATCTTCTTCACCTCTATCACTTAACCAATATTTTCTTCTTATATTTTTTCAAAAAATGTTCAACTTGTCAATTTACTTTGACAGTCGAGTGAATTTCATAAAATATGACTATAGTAAGAAAAACGATTAATACAATTAGTTTACTATAAATTAGTAAGGTAAGTGAACCAATTTCAAATTCAATACTGTTGTTTTTGTTCATTTATCTCTTCCATAATTAATTGCAACTCATAAAAATCAATATAAATAATTTGGAAGGTTTGGTTTGTGAAACTTTGCTTTTGTTTAGCTAAATCCACTATGTATTTTGGATTACCCGTCTTCTCTTCGTCGTAAACAACTAGTAAACCATTCGATTTTTGTATAAGAAATTGATTTTTTAGCCGGAACTGGTTTGGATTTTCGTATTTCTTTTTTGTCACAGAATCAACGTAGTCTGCTTGTGAAAGAATAAATTCATAATACTCTTTATTCGTCTCATTCCAACTTTCTTCTTGTTCCAAAAAAGGAGTGATGACAGCTAATTTCAGCTGTGGCCAATCTTCTTGTAAGTCGAATACTACTTCAGCTCCCCAAAGTTCAACGCCAAGTTGGCCACTAATTAATATCCACTCTAATTCTTCATGTTCTTCTAATAAGTTTACCAGCCTTCTTTTTATTGCTAATTTGATCACATCTACTGCTGGATTGTCTTGTTTAAATATTTGAAGTTCTTGTGCTTTATATCCAGTAAGAGTTAAGACTTTCATCGTTATCCCTTCCCATTATATTTTCGTAATGAAAAAAAAAGAACTGGCCTTTTAGACCAGTCCTTTTATCATTACATTTTTTATCGGATTGTGTCAATTATCTGTTACAACCTTTACCCCAACCAGGCATACCTGTTTGAGCGCCTGCTACCATACCTGGCATGTTCGTTTGAGCACCTGCTACCATACCTGGCCCTGGTCCATATCCTGGTCCGCCCATTCCTGGTCCGAATCCTGGTCCGCCCATTCCTGGTCCGAATCCTGGTCCTGACTGAGCACCTGCTACCATTCCTGGTCCCATTCCTTGAGGAAATCCTGGTCCTGCGTTAAAGTGTTGTTGTTGTACGTTGTTTACTACAGAATCAGTGTGTGGGTGATAGTGCTTATGTTGGTACATTTGGTTGTTTACATAAGTTGTGTGTGATGGATGAATGTGAGGAACTTCCGTCACAGAGTATAAGTTTTTCACACAACATTTAGTAGGATGAACGATAGGTGCTGTTACATTAGGTCTACAGTGATGCATATGCATATTTTCTTTCTCCCTTCAAAATTTGTAATTTGTTTTTCTTTACATTAACAAACTATGTTGAAAGGGGTATACATGTACTAATACAAACACCTATTTTTCATATAGATAAACTTTTGCCTACTAAAGAGTTGTGTAAATAGAGTCTTTAATGTTACTTAAAATAAATACTGTTAAGCCAATCATGATGAAAAAAAGACATAAAATCAACCTAGACAACTTTCTTCTCTCCCAAAAATAAAATATCTGTTTTCTTCTCTTTCCAAATATTAATTTTACATTTTTAGAAGAACTGTTGCAACGAACTATTAGTGGAAATTTGTAGTACTATTTACCTTGTTTTTTCTTCAACAGTCGTTGTATTCTCTTTTCTATATCTTTCACAAGTTTCTCTGACTTGAATGGATCGTTAATCTCTTTGCAAAGATCTAAAGATTGATACGAATAATCTAATGCTTTTTCCATGTTTTTATGAGTATGCTCATAGTGTTTTGCAAGCTCAATGCCAGCTTCATATTTTCTGTCATTTAAATTATCATGGAATGCCTGTGTGAAATATGACTCTGCTAGGTCCATTTCTTTGTTTTTTTTCTTTAATAACCCAAGCTTAAAGCATGCTTTCCAAGACTCATCTTTTACTTCTTCATAAACAGATGCTGCCGTTTCTTTATCCCCTAATGAATCAAACCATCTCGCAACTTCGTATTTCTCTTCCTTTGTCATTGTTTCAGCTTCGGTTAATAATAAATTGGACAAGTGAATGTATAGGTTGATAAGAGACAACACATCTATTTCATTATGGATGAGTATTCCTTTTATACCTTCTGGATTTTGTGTTTTTAAAAAATCAAAATAAAGCATCGGAGCTAAAAATCCAGGTGTATCATGTTCCCGATAGATTGCCAATTTTTCTTTTTCCACTATAGATAATCGTACTGCTTCTAGCTCATTTTTCCAAAATCTTCTGGATGCATGCAATAAGTCAAAGTGACCGAATGATGGTAATTTCGGAACATGTTCTTTAATTAGTGTGTGACGAGTTTTTACTTGAGGCCAATCAAAAGCTTTCCCGTTGTAAGTTACGAGCGTTGTGTAGTCTACTTTTTCCAAAAACGATTGATACAAGGCAATTTCATTTCCAGGCTGTGGTAAGAAATGTTGCCTAACTACCACTTTATCCTTCTCTATTTTTGCATAGCCCAAGAGAAATATAGTCGTACCCGCTCCACCACTTAATCCAGTTGTCTCTGTATCAAAGAAAAATAGGTCAGTTGCTAAGTGTCCCTTACTTGATAAAGGATGTTCATTTACTGATTGATTCCATTTTTCTACTATATGAACTAATTCACCTAGCTTGTAGTTCCCATGTTTGTATTCTAACGGATATTCAACTTCTCTTATTAAGCAATGTTGCTCTTCATAGTTATATACTCTTGTTTGAAATTCTTGCCACTGCTCTTTGTAGGGAATATCTATCTGTTCGGGCTGTTTATTTACTTCCTTCACAGTCGATTCTACAGGAACAGACTCATGCTTCATATGAGTTTTTAGTCGGTTTAGTTTGTTTTTTAACTTCATTACTTAACACCCTTTAATTGATATACAACCGATTTTAACAACATTAAACTATCCGTTTTCATATGCATTGTTTCATCTTCTCCACCTACACAAGATGGACAACCAGATTCACAAGGACAAGATTCGATGAGTTCTAAAGATGAAGTAAGTAAACTTTCAAGATCTTCATATGCTTTTTCACTAAGACCTACTCCACCTGGATAACGATCATAAAGGTAGATCACTGGTTTTTCGTCATGAGTGGAGCGTATTTGTGGTACAACATGGACGTCTGATGGATCGCACATTAACCTTAATGGTGCCACATGCTTTAACGCGTGAGAAATTGCTAGTAATACCTTCTCAAGTTCATCACCTGAATACGTTGCAATAAGCTCATCAGAAAATTGCAGCCATGCCCCATTCGTATGGAGTTCTTCCTCTGGTAGATGTATTGGTCCTGATCCGATGTTTTCATGGGTATCGAATTTAATCTTCTTAAAAATGGTTGCCATCGCTCTTACTGAAACGTCTCCATAAGAGAGATTTATTTGTTGAAGTTGCTTGTTTTTATCTACTTCTAAAACATCAAGCTGTACTGCTAAATTTGCATCCGTGAAATAATCAACATTCACTTCTCGTACAAACGCTTTTTTCTCTTCCCAGTCTAGTTTTTCTACTTGAAATTGAGTTCCTTGATGTAAATAAATTGCCTCATCATGTAAAAGTGTCATCGCACTAAAGCGATCCATTTCTCCAATTACTTTATTGGCAGGTGCGTTTGTTTGGTCAATGATGATGACATTTTCTTGCGAAGCGGAGCGCAGGCTAATGTTATGAGCAGGAAATGCGTCATTCATCCAGTACCATTTCCCATTATTTTCATGTAACACACGTTCCTCTGTTAAGTATTCGAGTACATCATCTAACTCTACTCCGTCAAACGTTTCCCCTTGTTTAAATGGGAGCTCGTATGCGGCACATTTTATATGGTCTACTAAAATTATTAAATTGTTTGGATTTATTCTTGCCGTTTCTGGGTTGTTTTTTAAAAAGAAATCTGGGTGCTGGATAACATATTGGTCTAACGGATTTGAGCTTGCTACCATAATGATTACAGCTTCCCCTTGTCTTCTTCCAGCTCGTCCTGCTTGCTGCCAAGCACTAGCAATGGTCCCAGGATACCCTGTCATAATACACACTTGTAATTGACCAATATCGACACCTAGTTCTAAGGCATTCGTACTTACAACTCCGTATATTTCCCCATTACGTAATCCTTTTTCTATTTCTCTTCGCTGCGTAGGCAAATATCCGCCGCGATATCCTCTTATCGATTTAGTGCCAAGATCTTTTTTTACTAGTTCTTGCAAGTAAGTTAATAGAATTTCTACTCTTACTCTACTTTTGGCAAACACTATCGTTTGTATTTTTTGTTTTAAAAATTCACTTGCAAGGTTACGTACTTCTAGAGTAGCACTTCTCCTAATGTTTAACGGCTTATTCACTATTGGTGGGTTATAAAATATGAAATGTTTTGTACTAGAAGGTGCACCGTTTTTATTAATGAGATGGAATGATTCCCCGGTTAGTTGTTCTGCCAGTTCTTTAGGGTTGGCAATCGTTGCAGAAGTACAAATGAACGTGGGATTACTTCCATAAAAATTACATATTCGTTTCAAACGACGTATTACATTTGCCACATGACTTCCAAACACTCCACGGTAAGTATGTAGTTCATCTATTACAACATATTGTAAGTTTTCGAACAGGGAAACCCATTTTGTATGGTGAGGCAAAATACCAGAGTGTAACATGTCTGGATTTGTGATGACGACATGTCCTGCTTTTCTCACTCGTTGACGTATGTTGGGTGATGTATCTCCGTCATATGTATAACTGTTTATGGGAACTCCGAGTTTTTCAATAATTTCATTTATCTCACTTTTTTGATCTTGTGCAAGTGCTTTTGTAGGGAATAAATATAACGCTCTACTTTCTTTTTCTTCTAGTATTTTTTGAAGCACTGGTAAGTTGTAGCATAACGTTTTACCAGAAGCAGTTGGGGTTACTGCAACGAAATGTTTACCGGCTTTAGCCGCTACGAAAGCTTCATGCTGATGTGTATAAAGCGCAGAGATTCCCTTTTGTTCAAAGGCGGATTTTAATCGTTCGTCCATGTTAGTAGGAAACGGCAGAGACTTTGCCTCTTTTGCGGGAATCTTTTCCCACCTTACTATATTCGATGAAATGTTAGGCTCTTGTTTCATCCAGTCCATTATTTGTCTCACTGATTTTTTACCAAACATTGTTTTCGCCACCTCAGGTATTGTTATATTCTATTTTAGCGAATAAACGTTCTGTTCGTAAAGTAATATATAATGGAATAAAATTCTTGAGTTTATAATAGAACAAAAAAAGACACTACATCGGTGTGTAGTATCTTTATAATCCATTATGATTGGAACACATACAGTGTGTTTTTACCTTGTTCTTTTGCTCTGTACAATGCGTTGTCTGCACTTTTTAAGAGAGTTGTTTTATTTTTGCCGTGTTCTGGAGAATATGCGATGCCGATACTTGACGAAATATGAACTTCTTTTCCGCTTAAGTGGAAAGGTTGGATCAGCACATGTAGTATTTTTTTGGCCAATTCAACTGCTTGTTCCCTTTTTTCAAGGTTTTGAATGATAACAACAAACTCATCCCCACTTAACCTTCCAAAAAGACCACACGTTAAAACGATATTTTCCACGCGATCTGTAAATTGGATAAGTAACTGGTCTCCTGCATCATGACCTAATTTATCATTTATTTGTTTAAAGTCATCAATATCTAAAAACAATAAGCCTATCTTTTTAGAATTATTTAAAGATTCTTCTATAAGATTTGTAACAGCTCTGCGATTAGGTAGTCCTGTAAGACTATCTGTATATGCGAGTCTTTCCAATTCTTTTTCTAATTGTTTTTGCTTTGTAATATCCTTATTAATTCCGTATAGGCCGACTATTTTCCCTCTTACTGTTATAGGGATTGTTTTAACTACTAGTTGCACTTCTTGAGTGTCTTTCTTTGTTAAAGTAATCTCGTATTCTTGTGTTTGCCCCGATAATGTAGCATTAAGATGTTCTGCATTTTTTTGAAAATCGTTCTCATCTTTCCAAACGTTCATTTCGCTATAATGAGAGCCAACTATCTCTTCTTCTTTGAAGCCCAGTTGCTTCTCAAGAGCTGGGTTTACACTATTTATAATTCCATCTAAATCAATAGACCAAATTCCATCAGGGTTGTTCATAAATAACGATTTAAACCTTTGTTCACTTTCTTTTAAATCGCTAACATCTTTATAAGTTGCAACAATCACGTTTCTATCTTTATATGTAACTAACTCATATGATGCGAGAACTTCAATTTGTTCACCATTTCTTTTCGTTCTCATACGGTAAACATCTTTAATTGTTCGTTCGCTTTTTATGCGCTCAATAAAATTCCGTTGACTTATTAACGATTTGTCTGGAATAAACGGCGGAATTTGTTCTGTTAATAGCTCAACCTCTGACCATCCAAACAATTTTTCAACAAACGGGTTTGCCTTTATAATCGCTCCATGTTCATTTAAGACAAAAATAGCGTCAGACGTATTTTCCCAAATAAATTCTAATTCTTCTTTTATATCTAATAAATCATGCTGAACTAATCTATTATTCATGTCGTCGCAACCTGTCCACTAAATTTAAAAGTATTCTTATATATAATTTTAAACGATATACAATTTACGGTGCAAATTTTAGCTCTATTAATTCTCCATATTTCTTTCTAACCATACAATGGATAACTTTGCCCAAATAGGTAAAATCATCTTTGGAAAAGCGTATGTGTTTTTTCTATGAATAAAGTAGTAGTCATTATTATTTAGCGTAGTCACTAAATCATTTGAAACATTAACTAATATAGGAATATAACCGAATTGATCCGCTTTTTTCGCAAAAACTATTAATGTTTCTACATCTAGCCTAGACGGTGATAATATTATTACTTTATCCATCCACTTTTGATAATAAATATATCCTTTTTTATCCTTATAGAAATATAATTCTTTCTTTGGAAAAAGCTTTCTTTTCTTTTCGGTAGACACTACAAACAATGGCGCACCAGCTTGTTTTTTTCTCCAAAACAACCCGAAATACACAATGATAATGGAGATGATGATACCTAGTGTCAGGTTATTTAATAGCGCCTGCTGATCTAATGAGAACAAGTCTTGCAGCATTCTTGGTACATATTTTTTAATATATGGTATTTGAATGGTTCCTACAAATACGTAACAAAGTGATATAAAACCTATAATAATGCTATCAATAATCGCTTTTTCCGGTGTATAGACTGTATTTATTCGATAAAATTGACTTCTTGCCGTTATTAGAAGTAGCAATGCTATAAGTAATAAAATAAAGTCTCCTATGTGAAAACCTTTAGATAAACTTAAAAATGCTCCAACAACTAAAACGAAAAGTGTAAAGTAGTATGCTCTTTTCGTTTGATCATAGATGGACCTCGCTAAAAATAATAAAGTAATTCCTATTGCAATAGAAATCTGTAAGGATACTTGCATCATCTGCATCGATAAAATCTCATTTGCCCATCTTAATCGATAGATAATCGTTGGCACTACTGGAAAAAGTAGTAATAGAACCCCTACTATAAGAACGCCAAAAGTCGAAATCCGGTGAGACAAAAAGGACAATGTCTGTTTATTTGGGATAATACGACTCCACATATTTTCTTTTTGTATAAAAAATACGAGTAAAAACGTACTAATAATAAAAGGCACAACATAATAAACTATTCGGTATAAAAGAAGAAGGGCAACAATTTTCTCTTCCGTAACTTGTAACGAAGCTAAACCGAACAATAATATGAAATCGAAAGCTCCTACTCCACCAGGTACCGTACTTAATAACCCTACAACTACCGCAAAGAAATACAGTATAAATAAATAGTAAATGTTCACATCAATCCCAAGCATGTAGGCAACTTGTAGAAAAAGGATAAAGGCTAAGATCCATTCTATAAACGAAACACCAATTAAGTTTAGTTGCTCCCTTATCTTTAACTGAAAGGAGAATGAACCTAAAAACAATACAAACGGCCCATACAAACACATGATTAGTAGTGGTATTTTCATAAACGGGTAACTTTCAATGATGATAGGATTCTTCCACTCACTCCATAAAACGAACCATGCAATAATGGACGGAAATATAATCATATATGGAAGAATTACCGTTACCCATTTTAATAATTTTTTCTTTTCCATTCCTTTTTGATAAAAAAATGATCTTAATCCAACACCAGCAAAGCCTCCGAAGCCTAGGAAATTGGCGTATGTATTAAAGCTAAACGACTTACCAAACAATTGATTAGGCTTTATGGACAATTTTTTTGTAATGTATACATCATAAAAGTACATGGAGGAAACAGCAAAACACCCTAAAAAAAGGATGTAAAAAAAGGAGAAAATTCCAATATCCTGTATTTTAGAGGTAACTAGTTCAAAATCTATATTATAAAATTGTTTTTTTCCTTCAACATATACAAAAACTAGTACAGTTATAGGAAGAATAACCTTTAATACGTTTAACAAATAAGTATTTTTTAACATGTTTAGCTTCCTTTACCATGTAAGCTATATAACTATTCCAAAAATACCATATTTTTCACGTGCTTACCATTGTATTTTTATACATTAAAATATTTATTTCTTACTTGAATCCGTTTCATAATGTACGACTACTAAACGAAAAACGAATAATAGTATCGTATACTGTATTTATACACCTTAATAAACGAACATATTATTTTTGTATATCACTAAAATATTCGTTTTTCATTAAACGAACCGTAATTATGAAATTGATTCACTTTCCTTTATTCCCAAAAAATGAAAACTAGAAACCAAAAAACGTTGTCACATTGCCTAGCCTACCAAACATATACTTATAATGGATGGAGGATTAGGTAAGAAAGCAGGTGTTTATGTATGGATAAAAAGAATGAGATGAAACGAAAAGAACCAACAGATCCAGCTTTTAACAATGTACTGCGCTCTATTGATGACTTTTTTCAACATTCGCCTCTTAAAGGAATTGTGGAACAAGTGGACGGATTTTTCCAAAGTGCAATCGCAAGTACTTCCTTTTCAGTGGAAACGTATGAAACGTCTAATGAGATGTATGTTATTAGTAAGATGCCTGGTGTAGCTAAAGACCAAATTACGATAGAAACATTTGATAAGTATTTAACGATCTCCGTTAAAAATGTGGAACAATCGGAGGGAAGTAACAGCAATCTGAATAGTTCGTTTAAAAGCTTTTCAGCCCAACATTCTACACGTACTATTCCATTGCCACCTTATGTAAAATCCCATTCTTTAAAAGCAACATATAAGGATGGATTATTAGAAATTATCATTCCTAAAAAAGTAAAGAAGCAGTTTAAAATTGAAGATTAAAAAAGGATGTAAAATGGTCTTAGCCATTCACATCCTTTTTTTCTTTAATTTTTATGGTTCTTGGATCCGTATTTCGGGTTTTCTTCTGGAGTAGTGTCTTTTTGTATGTCATATTCTTTCGCAAGTTCTGTGTCTTGGCGATTATTTGGATATTTATTTTTTCTTTCTCTATTATCATTGCGGGTTGTCATGCTTGTCACCTCTTATTGGTTTGGTTTGTTTTTCTTGCGCTCTTTTTTTACTTGTTTGCCTGTAAACTCATTACCAAATTCCATATTCGTCTTTTGCGGCTTATTTTTCTTTTGGCTCATTTCATCTCACCTCGAACTTATTTTTACTTATTGCCTGTTTTTTATGTTTTTAATTTATAGTTACCTTTATTTACATGAGGACATTTCCATAGTTTGACTTCTAGTCGAGGAAAGAATTATAGCTAGAAATTAGTTGATTTCAGCTGTAGGTGTGAGACTCCTGCGGGAAAGCGCGTCAAAAGAGACCCCACAGGCGCCAATAGCGCCGAGGAGTAGGTTTTTTCACGACTGTGAAAATAACCTTCCTTTTTAACGCCCGCGGAAAGCGAACACCTGTAGCTGAAGTCAACTTTTCAGACCATACTTTAATTATTAGTCTTTCATATAAAACAGTGATGAAATTAATTCCCATACATACGAACTGTCTAGATTATGAAAAATAAACATGAGGAGGTGGGACACAATGGACAATAAGAAAAAAGACGATCGCTTATATGTAGAACCATCTAATTCACCAACTTTAGTTATAAAAACAAATCTAGATTCACCTTCAGATGCTAAAGAAAATCCTTACTATACATCTTCTATGAATCATGAAGAAGCAGAGAAGTTTGAAGATTATTTTATGAATGGAAAGCAAAAAGGAGACTATCATGAATAAACCAATAGCCTATTTGCGCGAAATACTTGAACATTATGCAGATAATCAACAAATACCCCGTGAAATAATGTCTAAGCTTGAAAATGAATCTTTTCAGAGAGAACGCGACTTTGTTTTAACATTAAATGAACATGAAATAGAATTTTTAAATAATGTATTACCTAATGAAATAAACCATGCTATGGAAGCGGAAGACTTCCCGCGTGTTCAACAACTAAATGAAGTGTACGAGTTGTTGTAAAGGAGGATTTGTACTTGAGTTCAACGATAGATTATGACCGTTACATTAACATAAAGTTTCAAGAAGGTGCAATTGATAAAGTAGGCGTTAATGGCTGTCAGGTCGAGCATGTTATTGATATTTTAGTGGAGAAGCTAAAAGCGTATCAAGAAAACGAATTTCGAAGTATGGAAAATTCCATTGCCATCAACAACCTACAAAGTGCAAACTTCGCATTACACTGTCGTAGAGAAAGAATGGAAGATAAACATCGTAATGAATAATATAATAAGCGCTAGCTGTCAAAATTCAGCTGGCGCTTATTTTTTATGCTTTAAATGTAGCAGCGATTCCTTTGATCATTCCATTTAATTGATTGACAGTGTTCATCATTTGACCTGCTGTATCCATCATCTTTTTCATATCAATGTTACCATCTTGCCCTTTAAATTGATTTAAAATGGCATTAAACTGCTTCGGCTGTTGCACTTGTTGTTGGTTTTGTGTTGGATATGGGTTCATAAATGGTGACGCAGCGTTCCACATACTCTGTGGTGAGGCCTGTGGTGTTGCCTGTTGATCATAATACTGAAACGGACTTTGCCAATTTCCATTATGCGCTTGGGGCATCGGTTGATTTTGAAACGGGAAACCTCCTTGGAATGGCATGAATTGATTTTGTAAATGTGGTTGGTTCCACCCACTACCCATTCCTTGCATTGGAAATCCCCCCCACTGTTGTTGATTCATATATGGATGTTGATATCCAAACCCACCTGAAAAGTTGTTCATCCACCCTAAAGGGTTATTTGGAAATCGCTCTAATGGCAAATGTCTAGGTGAAATTTGCCTTTTCCTAAACATTTATATCCCTCCTCACTTTTTCTCTATTCTTATTTTATGAGATTCACCTATAATTGGTGCCTATATCAAAAAATGCTAATTATGTCCCCTTTTGTCGGAAGTCTCATTTTTCTAAAATCAAAGAATCTTTTTTATACATGATAAAATAAAGGTAACTTTAATCAGGGGGGATGAAAGTTGCTATTAGATGAATTACGTTTGAAGTTTGTTACTTGTAAGGGGTATGAGCCAATGGAAGAAAATGAACTATTGGACTATGCAAGACAGCTTTATTTAAAAGGAGAGCTTATGCTTTTTCAATATCGACAACTTGTAAAAGGGCTTGAATTAAACGGAGCAACTTTACCACAATTTCTTGAAGTGAATTAATTGTGTCCGTTTCATAATGTATGACTACTATACGAAAAACGAATGATAGCATCGTATTATGTATTTACACTTTTTAATAAACGAACATATTAATTTGTATTACACTAAGATATTCGTTTTTCATTAAACGAACCGTAATTATGAAATTGATTAGAATAACTAGTGCAGGTGGGCTTAGCCACCTGCTTTTATTTTTATTTTTGCCAATAATTTTATAGGTGTTTTACTGTAGATATAGGAAAAATTATAAGAGTAATGTAGAAATTTCTAAGGGGGGGCTTTTAAATGGCTAGAGGGAAAAACTTTCAACATCAGAAAAAAGGACATACACCTACAATTGGTGCGCAACCAGCGGAACGAAAAGTGTTTGAAAAGGTGGAATATGCAATTGAACCTGTAGCAAGTGAAGGAGATCGTCCTGTAACAATTCAAGTGGAAAAAGAATAATCTTCATATAAAAATGGGAAGCATTATTTTGCTTCCCACTTGTTATTTACATCTTCTAATACGTATTTTATAGACTGAATCATCGATTGAAAACGTTTTTTCTTCGTATCTGGATAAAAACATTGAACAGAAACTAATTGTATATTTTCTGCTGTGTTTTCAATTTGACTCTCATGTAAGTACTTTGGTTTATTATCTTTAACCCATTGGGTTGTGGATATTTTCCATTGTTCTGTAAGTGCATGAACCCTATCAGCATATGGTTTTACTTCTAGAAAGAAATCTGGTTGTTCACCCTTTTCTATTTTCCCTTGAAGTATTGATTCCAATTTATTAACTTCCGATAATAATTCATTATTAAGTTTAACTAGTTTTTTTTCCGTGTGCACAAAATTCACCTCTATTACTTATCCTATCATAAGCAATAAAATTTATTAAGAGGATAAAGCAGCTTGTGCATACACTTTTAGTGGCTTTTTTCTTTGTAAAGATTCTTCCTTCATTATACGTTCCATATCATCTATCGTTTCATGTAATTGTTCAATACGTTTTTTTATTTCGTTTTCAATATATTCTTTTTCGTCCTGCACTTTTTTAGCCATCGTTAATTCTAATGTATCTAAAGTATCGAATAATGTATCAATCTGCTTTAAAGTTTCATCACGAGAAATAAGATTGTTCATTTGTTACCTCTCCTCCACTCTTTGTTACCCTACAAATTCAACGAAAAATGGCCACTCCCTTCTCACCTGACAAAACTAGAATTAATTCGTCAAAGAAAGTGCAATTTCTCCTTTTTCTTTATCTATATTCTGCATGTTTCTAACTAATAAGGAAAACTTATTAGTGGAGGTGTGTAAAATGGCTAAGCATAATAATAGTAAACAACAGGAACAGCAGAAGCAGCAAAAGGGTCGTGAAAATGCTCCAGGCTATGAAGATAAAAAGCTAGGCGGTCCAAACAGACCGTCAACTTAATGAACGCTTTATGAGGATCATTTTAGTTGCTATTTTTATGTAAAGTGGTCCTCCTTTCTGCTATGCAGACCAACTTGACTGGTTTTTCCGCTATAGATGGTCCTCATTAACGCTATGATGACCATCTTGGCTGGTTTTTCTGCTAAAGATGGTCCTCAATACTGCTATGACTACCATCTTATTTCGTACTTTGAATAAAAGTGGTCCTCATATTCCAAGTTTGCACAACCGCTTGTTCTCACTATCGGCAATATTCCTCGTTTATCTACTAAAACAAACAGCAACTACCTTTTATCTCTTAACACCCAATTATTTAAAGCAATTAACCCATGTAGCTCGTTTTGCTTATGTAAAAACCAATGTGTAAGCGGATTTGGATGTTTAGCTTTTTCTTCCACAA
This sequence comes from Bacillus sp. FJAT-45066, assembly GCF_002335755.1. Lineage (NCBI taxonomy): Bacteria > Bacillati > Bacillota > Bacilli > Caryophanales > Bacillaceae > Bacillus > Bacillus sp. FJAT-45066. The sequence continues at coordinate 1,138,024 of NZ_NISQ01000001.1, read as the reverse complement.
TGGCATTCCAGTTTGATATTTTTTTGTGCTGCTTAAAAACCCAATCTTCTTGGACGACTGGAACATGTTGAACAATATCGTAAGCAACTCTTAAAAATGGCGTTTGTCTTGTAAAGTTTTTGTGTAAATACTTTTCATAGTCGTAACGAGAACCTGTATGGACTGTTTTTTTCGAAAAAGAATAAAACTTCATAAATAACTCAGGATGAAATAGAATGTTAGAAAGCTGCTTTCCTAATAAAATCCGATTATTTATGTTTTTAAAATGGTAAACTGAATGACCATATAATTCACCATCCAACGTTGGAAACACAACACAACTAAAATGTCCTATATCTTGAAGGATAAACGCAAGCGATTGGAATACATCTTTTTGAAGGGATGGATTTTTAATAACAGGATGGTCTATCATGTTTTGTTCATTAATAATGAGGGAAGTAACTAATCGTTCCTCATTTTTGCAAGACCAAAAGACTTCCCACTCTTGTTCCATAAATACTGAAACAGAAAATGCATGTAATAGGTGGAAAAGCGATGTTCCTAATTTTTTTGAGAGTTCATATAATAGAAGCTGTGGATAGGCATCTTGAAAGATGATCCAGTTGGCGCGTTCATATGTGAAAAATAGTCTATCTCGTTGTTGTTCATCTAATGCTAGCGTAAACCATCTTCCTTTTAAATCGGTCATGTTCCATCCTGCATTACGAGAAACCATACTAGCAAGAAACGACCACTTTATTTCCGGATTTGAATAGAAAAAGTTAGCATACGCCTCCGTCCTAGACACATTGTCGACATTAAATTTTACTGTATTTTTTTTAATTTCAGTGATAAACTTATTTTCTTGATGGGAGTATTTATATTTTTTTCGTTTATTTTTAATGTTTTCATAGGCTAAATTAGTATTTCGAAAGAACAAAATGCATCCCAACTCTCCGTATGGTGATAAAATAAGTTGAATAGTAGTGTGTAGTTTTTACTTATAGGGGGAAATTTATGAATATAAGGTATCCTAACGGAAAGCTTTATGAGCAAAAAAATGCTCCTACTAAGCAAGCTCAACAAAAAGTACAATATGGTAACCGAGGCATGTCGTTAGAGGAAGATTTACATGAAACGAATCTGTATTATTTAAACAGACAAATTGCCGTTATACATAAAAAACCGACACCAGTGCAAATTGTACAAGTTGACTACCCACAAAGGAGTGCAGCTGTCATTAAAGAAGCTTATTTCAAATTAGCTTCCACAACCGATTTTAACGGGGTATACAAAGGAAGATATGTTGATTTTGAGGCAAAGGAAACAAAAAATAAAACATCCTTTCCATTACAAAACTTCCATGAGCATCAAATAAGTCATATGAAAGATGTGTTGAAACAAAATGGAATTTGTTTCGTCATATTAATGTTCAGTGTTTTAAACGAAGTGTACTTATTACCTGCAGAAAAGCTTTTAGATTATTGGGATAGAAAAGCATCTGGGGGTAGAAAGTCTATTACTAAAGCGGAAATAGAACAAGATGGCTACCTCTTACCTATTGGCTATCAACCTAGAATTGACTATATTAAAGTTATAGACAAGTTGTACTGCTAACCTTCGTAGCAAGACACTTTTGGAGAAAGGCAGGTATTTTTATGTCAGAAAAAAATAATTCAAGAGAAGCAAGACGGAAAGAGCTCGTAGCTGAAAAAGCTAAAAATGGCGGTTCCAAAAAGAAAAAAGTATCTAGTATTCTAAAAAAGGTAATTTTAATTGGTTTTTTACTCGGTCTTGCTGGTTTACTAGTTGGTGTGGCCACATTTGCCTATTATGTTAAAGATACACCACCACTAGATGAAACACTCTTAAAAGTAGCAGTGCGATCAACAGTTATGGATAAAGATGGGGAATTAGCTGCAGAGCTTGGAAGTCACGAAGCAAGAGAAGTTGTTTCCTTTAATGATATTCCTCAAGAAGTAATAGATGCATTTTTAGCTACAGAAGATGTTCGTTTTTTTGAACATAACGGTGTAGATTATCGTCGTTTAGCTGGCGCTGTAGTCGCGAATATTACAGGTGGGTTTGGAGCACAAGGTGGTAGTACCATTACACAACAACTTGTGAAACTTTCCTTTCTAACAGAAGAAAAAACGTTAAGACGTAAAGCACAGGAATTTTATTTAGCTTATCAATTAGAAGGCCGTTTTTCAAAAGAAGAAATTTTAGAGATGTACTTAAATAAAATCTTCTTTTCTAACCGATCTTATGGTATTCAAACAGCTGCTCAAAATTATTATGGAAAAGAATTAGATGAATTAGAACTGCATGAAATTGCGATGTTAGCTGGTCTTCCGCAGAGTCCTAATCCGTATAACCCGAAACGTAATCCTGAAAATGCAGAACGCAGAAGAAATGTCGTACTGCACTTAATGGTTATGCACGGGAAAATTACAGAAGCTGAGGCAGAAGAAGCAAGAAATGTACCAGTAACAGAAACACTTGTCGAAGGTTCAGAAACAAACCGATATGCTAACCGTTACGATGCATTTATTGATAGAGTTGTGGATGAGATTAGTGAAAAATTAGGTGAACAAATTAATCCTAACACAGATGGTCTTCAAATTTTCACAACCTTAGATCAAAATGCACAGCAACATGTAGAGCTCCTGATATCGGATGAAAGCCCTGTAAAACATAAAGACAACGAAGATTACCAAATTGGTATTACGCTCTTAGATACAAAATCTGGTGCAATCAGAGCTATAGGTGGTGCGCGTAACTATGTTAAAACAGGTACGAACTACGCTACCGATGAACCAATCCAACCAGGTTCTGCTATTAAGCCAATTTTAGATTACGGACCTGCAATAGAACACCTTCAATGGTCAACATATCATCAAATAAATGATGAAGCTCACAATTACACTGAAGGTGAAAAGAACGCTATTCGTAACTGGGATGATAATTTTAAAGGTTGGATGAGTATGAGACAACATATCGTTGAGTCTCGTAACGTTCCAGCTGTAAAAGCTTTACAAGAGGTTGGAAAAGAAAAAGCACGAGATTTTGCGACAAAAATTGGTGTTTCTATTCCTGAAAACTATACAGAAGCGTATTCTCTAGGTGGGTTCTCATCAGGAACAACTACATTAGAACTCGCAGGTGCTTTTGCTAGTTTTGGTAATGAAGGTGTTTACACAGAACCTTATGCGGTAACAAAAGTCGTCTTCCCTGATGGAACGACTGTTAACTTAAACAATCAACCAGAAATAGCAATGAAAGATTCTACTGCGTTCATGATTACGGATATGCTAAAGTCTGCTCTACGTGATCCTGGAAACGTTGCAGGTTCGGCTAATGTTCCTGGCTTAAATGTGGCAGGAAAATCGGGTACAACAAACTTTGATGCCCAAACACGTGAGAGATTGAATCATCCATCAGGAGCTGTACCAAGTGTTATTTTCTCGGGTTATACACCAACATACACAGCTGCAATATGGGCTGGATTTAAACGTATGGGTACTGATAATTATTTACGCTCACAAGAAGAACGTCGTGCAGCGAGAGATTTATTTAAAAATTTAATCTCCCATGTGTCGACAAAAGATGCGGATAAAGCGGACTTCCGAGTACCGAACAGTGTTGTTCGTGTAGCAATAGAGAAAGGCTCGAACCCTCCGCTTCTTGCTAGTGAGTTTACTCCTAAAGATAAGATAACGAATGAGTATTTTATTAGAGGAACAGAACCGACTAAAGTTTCCACGGAATTCGAGCGTTTAGATGCGCCTAGCGGTTTAACTGTTGTATATGATGAAGAAAAAGATGAAGTGTTAGTAAACTGGCAATATGACGGAAGCTTGTTAGATAAAGTTAGCTTTGAAGTCAAAGCTACCGTTAATGATGGCAACGCTCAGATCTTAACTGTAACAAAAGACCTTGGTGTTATTATTGAATCACCTCAACCAGGAAGCAGAATTAAGGTCGAGGTAACCGCCCTTCTAACTGAAGCGGAAGAAAAGCGTAGTGAAACATCTACTCAAACTGTTAACATCCCTGAGTTAGTGGAAGAAGAGGAAGAAATTATTATCGAAATTCCAGACCCTCTCCCCCCTCCTGATGACGACGAGGATGATGATGACGATGACGATGATGACGACGATACGAACGAAGAAAATACAAACCGTAATAACAGAAGAAATAATGACAACGATGATGACGACGACGAATAATCTCTGACCGAGAAAAACCGTACTCTAAAAAGTAGAGTACGGTTTTTTACATGCTATTTTGATAAATGACTTATAAAAACACAACTGCTACACCAGCTCCAATGGCAAACGCTGTTAGAAATGCTTCCGCCCCTTTAGATAGTCCTGATACGAAATGTCCTACCATTAAATCCCGGACGGCATTCGTTATTAATAAACCAGGAACAAGTGGCATAACCGATCCGATAATTATTTTATCTAACTCGTATCCTAAACCAATCTCTACCGTGTAAAAAGCAAGAAATCCAATTATTAAAGACGCCATAAATTCAGCGAAAAACTTCACATTAGAGTAGTGTTGAATGAGAAGCAAGCTACTGTACCCTACTCCACCAATAATAAAAGCAGGTATAAAATCCTGTAATATCCCTTTGAACATAATTAAAAATGCTCCACTAACTAAAGAGGCAGCTAATATTTGAATTGGTATAGAAAATTGCAAATTCGTGTTTTGTAGTGTTTTTAACGCTTCATGGGCCTCTTCTAACGTTAATTCACCGTTCGTAATTTTCCTCGAAATATCATTTACTTTTTCTACTTTTTCTAAGTCAGTTGTTCGATTATTAATTCTTACTAGTTGAGTAGGATTAATATCTTTTAAAGAAACAATAATTCCAGTTGGAGTGACAAATGTGTGTGGATCTTCTACGCCAAAAGCTTTTGCCATTCTTGTCATCGTGTCTTCTACTCGATACGTCTCTGCCCCACTCTCCATCATTATTTTTCCAGCGAGTAAACAGATGGAAACGACTGATTTTACTTCTTCTAATTCTTTTTTCTCCATTTATGACACACCTTGCTTCAAACGATTCTCTTTAGAGTGGACAATAATTCTCATAACAATTTGTACGAACACTTCTGCAAAAACAAGTCCCATTGCAATAGCTCCTGATATCATGAACGCCTTTGCTGCAAGCGGAATAGCGGCAAGATAATCATTTTGTGCGACATGTCGCATCGTATTGTATGCTAGTCCACCAGGTACTAATGGAATAATTCCTGCAACACTATAAATAATCATAGGCTTGCGATATCTTCTCGCAAAAATCAAGCCAATTAACGCAACGACAAATGCCCCAACGAAAGAAGCGATAACGGTATCAATTCCAGCATCGGCTAATGTGATATAAAACATCCACCCTACCATTCCAACAATACCACAGTGAACTAATGCTTTTCGAGGAGCATTAAAAATCACTCCGAATCCGGCAGATGCAATGAAACTAAAAAATAACTGTCCGAAAATATATAACATGGTATCCCTCATTTCAAATCCAATATGCTTTATGTAATATTACTTATTATAACTTGAAATGTTGGAAAATCTAGTAATCGTTATTTGATCGATAATTTGATATATATCTTTTCACTATTCAATTTGCTTTGTGCGCTTTGAATTAGTTCTTTTTCTAGTTTTTCTAATAAGGTTTCATTGATTTCTTCTAAGGAGTATTGAGAAAAGCTTTGTTGTAAACGCTCCTCAAATTGCTCATGTACATTATTATAAAAGTAAGAATGAAGATGAAAGATATTGAATTGCATTTCTTCATCTATATCCCTTCTGTAATCAGAGAAATAAGACCTAAGTTTAGTCGGGTTTCGCTCTTTAAAAGAATAGGTTAAAAAAACTTTTAACGTCTTTTCATCTTGCGTTTGGAGTTCATAATCTAATACAGGATCTTGATAATCTAACATTACCATTAGTATGTCTTTATCTGTAGTAAGTAAATACAATCCGTTTCTTTTAACTTCTATAACCTTATTTTTACTAGTAATGTATATTTCATGATCTTTTTCTGGATAATATGTTTCGTATAAACTAAATATAAAGATACATGCAAGAATTGCAGAAACATAGCTTAATATTTTTGGAATTTCTTTATAACGAATTTTATATTTATGTATGATCCATTCAGACAGTGCAATAAAAGGTGTAATGGCGAGAATAAATATGATTGGATAAAACAAAACGTGATATAACAATGGGTGGATGGTAATTGTCATATTTTAAATATTTCCCCTTCTTTTTTAATTTCAAAAAAACCTTTCCTAATTGAGTTAGTTTCATAATGTACAATCACTAAACAAAAAACGAATATTATACCTATTCTTTCATATAAATAACGTTTTATATCGAACGTTATTTAATTATAATAAACGGTACATTCGTTTTTCACTAAACGAACAGTAATTATGAAATTGATTCAATAATAAGAAAGGCTTCATTCTTTAATTTGGTTCTTCTAGTTTTTTCACTTCTAATTCTAATCTAATTTGTTCTAAGACTACTTTCTCTTTTTCAAGTTCTATTTCTTTTTCTTTCAAACTTGCTTTTAGTTTACTTTGGTACATGCTTTGTCCTACGCCACCAATTATGGCTGTAATGACAATAATAAATATGAACAATTCCAATAAATTCACCTCAAGTGTTGGTAGTTAGTTTTTAGTTTTTGATAAAAAGCCTTTACCATTTCATCCACTGTATTATTACCATTGTAATGAACTAAGTATACTTTTTCATCTTTACGAGCAATAAAAGAACGACTATATGTAGTTTCTTCTATCCATAATTCATCAAACCACTCATGCTCATAAGGTTGAGGATTTCGTGTTTCATAATTATATTCTACTAAAGTAGGAAAAAACCTTTTTGCTAGCCGTTCATTCATCAATTCATATCCATATGAAATATGTGAGTAAGTTTCTCCATTAAAGGTTATATACTCTTTTAATTGATACTGTTTCGGAACAAGTATACTTGAACTTTCTGCATAATAATTTGAATGACCATCATCTATTCTTGAGATATGATTTTCCTGTATTACATCAGACAATTGAAATAGAGGCAAGGTTTCGTTTGGCACTGGTACCCGAGTATGCCAGAATGAAGATTGCATATTATTATATGGTATGGCTAAGTTCAAAGCGCTTATACAAAACACGATTAGTATAATTAGTAAATTACGGTTTTCAATTGATTGATACGGTTTCCTATTTTTGCCTACCTCTTTGTTATGTACGTATTTTAATAGCTTGTTAAGTTTTTGAACTCCTGTGAACATATAAAAGGAAATAGCTGAAAAGCCAAAAATCATTATTAATCCGGATAGAAAATTGTCATCTATATAATTTCCAATAGGATTAATTTGCAGACCAATTAAAGATATAATGATAATAATTATGCTTAAAAAGGCTATTAATATCGTCCTAATAGTTTGTGAACTTTTAAGTTTATTGAGTGCTTCCAAATGCTCTTTCTGATCAGTAAATAATTCCGTGTTATTTTCGCTTCTAAAGAATTGAATATTTGCCCTTGAACCGATGTGATCCCAACCTGCATCACGATAAAAGGTGAATTTTTCGTGGTCTGTTTTTTTGAAAACATCATATCGAAAAGTACAACTTACAGGTTCCGTTTTCTCAAAAACAGAGTAGAAGTTATTAATTTTCATTAGTTTCCAACCTTGTGACGCCATATGTTCATACATTGCCTCGTGCTCTCGTATGTCCCAATAATCGAGTAGGTGTATTTTTCTTTTTATCTTTTTCCCCATCCTCTTTCCCCTTTTTCTAGAATTACTTTCCCGTCCAACACCAAGTTAGAAATTCTATAATACTCTTGTTCTAATGCTTCTTTTCCTTTAAAGGTTATTTCATATACCTTTCTTCTTCCATCGGACTCTTTTAAGTAAATGTAATGTTCCACCTCATGTAATCTCTTTAAAATGCCATACAAAGTTCCTGGCCCTATATCTATTCTACCTTTGGAGAGTTGATTCACTTTTTCTAATACAGCATAACCATGCAACGGCTCATACAAAGATAACAATACGTAATACATTGCCTCTGTTATAGGTTCATGTTTCAATGCAAACTCCCCTCCATATACCATTGTATTATGTCTGACGATATATCGTTTTACATAATAATATAACTTACAACATTTTCCTGTCAATAAGATTACGAGAATAGTAGAGACACTTGTAATGTTCCTGAAATAAAAATAACCAGGCCGGTTTGGTTGGCCTGGTTTAACTGGATTGTTTGGTTGTATTATCCCACTTGTGCTTTTGCAAATTGTACTAACTTATCATATTTATCTATTTCGTCTTGTAAGACTGTTTTTTCTTCTAAAATGAAGTTTTTAGGTTGTGCAAAGTCAATTTGTGCTTTTGCTGTAAATGTATATGTGGCGTTTCCGATTAAATGGATGATATACTCCCCATCATCTTTACTATTTACTACGCACTGTACCATACCACCTTTGTTAAAAACATTGATAATATCGTTTATTTTGTTTATTCCAAGTACACAAGTAACAAGGCTTGAAGCAGACATAGCTGTACCACAAGCGTTCGTAAATCCTACACCTCGTTCGTAAGTTAAAACAAAGATAGAAGAGTTTTCAAGAGGTTTCACAAAACTAACGTTTACCCCTTTTGGAAAAACGTCTTTATTATTATTAGCTTTTTCCGCTACTTCTTTAAAATACATTTCATCGTACTCTTCCACTATCGTAACGATGTGGGGATTTGGTACACTTAGTCCAGTAAAAGTTAAATCAGAAGATATAGCTTCAATCTTCTCATCTGTTAACTCCACTTTATTATTCAACTCCATAGGTAGTGTTTGTAAATGCAATGAAACTGGCGATATTTCTACTTGATACGTATCAATCTCATCATAAATATCATCTACTTTTTTCACTTCTAAAATAGCTTTCATTGTTTCAATTTGCACTACACCTTTCCCAAGTTGATCAATGATAAACCTTGCTGCACATCGTAAACCGTTTCCACACATTTCTGCTTCGGAACCGTCTGGATTAAACATTCGATACTTCGCATCAGCAACTTCACTTTTTGATAAAAAAAGAATGCCATCCGCACCTATTGTACTATTTCTGTTGCAAAAAGACTTAGACAATTCCACTCTCTGCTCTTCTGTAAATCGATAGTTCTTTTTCTTTTCATCAATCATGATAAAATCATTACCTGAACCGTGGCATTTAATAAATTCTATTTGCATTTAGAACCCTACTTTCTAGTTGGATATTGTTATTTATGTGAATTAATTCCATAATTACTGTTCGTTTAGTGAAAAACGAATGTTCTGTTATTATAATTAGGCTGTGTTAAAGTTCGTTGTTGATTTGCGTGCAAGACTTCGCTTTCCGCGGGCGGTAAAAGGAAGGTTATTTTCACTGTCGTGAAAAAACCTACTCCTCGGCGCATGCGCCTGTGGGTCTCCCGCTCCCCGCTTCTCCCGCAGGAGTCTCAGCCTTGCACGGAGGAAATCAACAGGTACTAGTACTAAATTATCAACACTAAGTTTTAACATAGCTTATAATTAAATAACGTTCGATATAAAACCTTAATTATTTAAGAATAGGTTTAATATTCGTTTTTCGTTTAGTAATTGTACATTATGAAACTCACTCATGTATAAAGTACTTTTAAAGAATCTTATCATACGATACAAGTTTATCACAATTAATATACAGCTAACTGATAACTAGATTAATAGATGTCAAAACGGTTAAAGGTGCCAGGCACCTGTAATTTTTTGTAATATTTAAGGTTAGTTTATGACGCCTGTTTCGTTGATGATGACGTCTACTTCTATTTCTACTGAGGCATTTGGGTATAGTTGATTCCACTTTTCTTTGTCCCAATTTCGGTGTTGATGTTTAACTTTATAACCTATACCGAGTGGGTCTATTTCTAGCTTCTGAAAAAAGGCTATCATTTGTTCTGCTTCTAATTTGATTTGTTCTTCCATTTTCTTTTCAATTTCTTTAATTAAATCTTTATCTAATTCACCTCCACTATACTCTCTAATTATGGAATCTGTAGTTACTTTCAATTGAATAATTGGATTTGTAAGAGCATCTTTTATTTTCAACTCTCTTTTTGAAGATACATTTATAACGGAAGTACTGCTACCGTCATTTTCTAGGTCTACTGTAACAACTGTATAATTTACGTTTTTCTCATAAAGCATTTTAAAAATATAATTAAATTCTCCTTGTAACTTTCCAACATATTTATCTTCTTTAAACAACGCGATTCCTTCAATAAAAGCTTTGTTGCTTTGTAACGTAAGAAACGGTAATACTGGATCGCGCCCTTCTGCATAGTATGATTTGGTGAAAATTTGCAAGTTTGTTCTCGGAATAATTCCTAAATCAATGTTATGTTCAATTAAATCGGAAAAAAACATACCATTATCAATATCACTATACTGTTTGTTTAGTTTATTTTCCACGTCACCTTCCACTACTGCTAAATACATTCGCGCTCCTGTAGTGGGATCTCTAATAAATGTATCCAAAATATTGATAATTCCTTGTTTTGCAATAGCTTCACTAAATAGTGCTACTTCTATTTTTCCGCTCACTAAAGGCTTCGGTGACATTCTATCTATTTTGTCACGAATATCTTTACTTAATTTTGCACTTTCCGTTAAAGCGTTATTTTTCACTAATTTATCTGGACTATAACTCGGAAAAACTGCTGTCGCCTCAATTAAACCTTCTTCTGTCAAATCATATCCGACTGCTGTTACTAATTGAACATCATCTAATATTTCTTGATTAATACATCCTGTTAATAGGAAGGAAATAATGAATAATTTACTTATTGTTTTCATTTCTTTTTCCTCCACTTAGTAATAATGATATAAAAAACAAACAATAGTGGAATGTAAATGAAATCACAAAAGATACCTATTTGTGAAGTAACGGTTCCTAATAGTACTACTTCCTTTCTACCTTTAAAATAAAAGCTAGAAGCAAGCACTATTAACAATACGACAATTGTTGTATTTTTTTGTTTCATACCGATAATCTGTTTCAACCCGCGTGATGCTACCCAAAACGCTAAGCATAAGTTAGGTAATATTATTAACGTCCATGATGTAATCCCAATATACTCAAACCTTTCCGCTATTGGCATTTCTGCTATTTTCCAAAGCGTTAAGGTGGCCCATAGTTGCTTTGTTAATTGCTCTTCACTAAAATAACCTAACGAAATGATGGTAATGAAAAAATATGTCATTGTTGTTATGAAAGCACCAATATGTGCCCACTTCTGAGATTTTTTTGCATCTTTCACAAATGGATAAAAGAAAAGTAACGTTGAGAATCCAAGAAAACTGAACGACACTTCTTTAGTTGCTTTTAAAATTTCAATTGGACTATGATTCCAAATTGGGAAAAGAGACTCTATATCAGAATAAGGAATTGGAAATAGAAAAGTTAAAAATAAATAAGCAGGGATTACTACCCCTAAGAAACAAATACCTGCGACCGTTCTAAACCCGCCGAATAATGTATACATGATGAGCGTTAAAAAAGCAATGCTCATCCAAAAAACACTTATATCAGGAAACATCCAAACTCTAATAACTTCAAAATATGAAAAAATAATCGTCATTCCAGACAAAATATAATACACAATCCAAATAATACTTAAGAAATTACCGACTAATTTCCCGAAGATTTTTTTATGAATCTCTATTAAATCCATTTGCGCTCGGTTTAAAAGCATATACATAATCCAAATAACGAGATGGACTGAAACTCCAGCTATTAATACAGCAATCCAACTATCATTTCCGGCATTTTTCACTAAACTTTGTTGAAAGCCTAATATTCCAACGCCGACTTGAACAGAATGGATTAAAAACAAAACAATAAAAGGTGATATTTGGAATGATGCATGTATTTGTTTGTTCATAGACAAACCATCCTAAGTTGAATATTCATCAATATCTTTTAACTTCTTCTTTTCTTTATTTTCAAAACGAATTGTTTCTTCTGATTGTGTTTCGATTGGGCGCTTCGTCTGTAATTGGAACGGTAAACGAATAAACGAATCTTTTAAGTCCGGCAACCTTAATGGATAAACAGGTTCTAAAAACGGTCTGCCTAATGATGTGAGCCTTAACAAATGAATGATTAAGAAACAAAAGCATATGCCTACTCCAAGTAATCCCCAAATGTGAGCAAGTAGTAAAAATGGGAAGCGAATTAAACGTATCGTATTACCCATTTGATAAACTGGAGTCGTAAACGATGCAAGTGCGGATAACGCGACAATAATTAAAAGCACGTTACTTGTCAATCCAGCTTCTACTGATGCAGTACCAATAACAATCCCGCCAACGATACCGATTGTCTGACCAACTTTTGTAGGTAGACGCGCTCCAGCTTCTCTTAATAGCTCAATGGCTAACTCTAATATCATGGCCTCTAAAAAAGGAGGTAATGGTATCGCACTTCTAGAAGTGACAAGCGTGCTTACTAAATCTTTTGGAATTAATTCATAATGATATGTTAGGACAGCCACGTAAATTGGTGTAACTAAAATGGAAAATATAACGGCTAAGAAACGAATAATTCGGAAAAAAGAAGCTAAAATCCAGTTAAGAAAATAGTCTTCAAAAGCCGAAAAAAATTCAATTAATGTTGTTGGGCCAATGAGGCCATGTGGTGCGCCATCTGCAAGTATGACTACCTTTCCCTCTGCAAGAACTGCTGCAATTCGATCTGGTCTTTCCGTATCAATAAACTGAGGAAATGGTGAGTTATTGTTATCTTGAATAAGCTGAGTGATGTACGAACTATCATTTATTTGGTCAAATCGAATATCTTCAATTCGCTGGATTACAGTGTTTACGTTTTCTTGATTGGCAATACCATGTATGGATAATACAGCAACTTTCGTTTTGGATAACTTTCCAACCGTAAATTCTTTTACTTCTAATTCAGGGATAGGTATTCTTTTTCTTACAAGATTTATGTTTGTGTTTAATGATTCTGTAAAAGCTTCTTTCGGTCCAACTACACTAAACTCAACTTCTGGAAGGGAAACGGTTCTCCCTTTTCTTTTTTCAGCCGGAAGTAGTAAGCATTCCTCGTCTTCTTCGTTCAATTGAACTGCCACATGTCCATTTAATAATTGATCTTCTATTTTTGCTTCATTTTTAGTAATAAATGAATTTTCAATTGGAATAGCTTGCATAACTTCTTCTAGAGTTTTATATTCCTTTTCATTTAAATACGTCAAAATATCACGATGGATAATATCTGTATCTATTAAGGAATCTATATAATAGATGTGATAAGGTGTATTTGCAAATTCGTTAAACGAACTAATAAAGTCATTAGACTTTTTTAGCTTATATAAAAAATAACTTGCTACTTTGTCCTGTTCCTTAGCAAGTTTTCGTTTTTCTTCGAAAATGTATTTCTTATGCAACCATCTTCTTTTCATCATCTCACCTAACTCACAAAAAATGCTATTTTCATTTCAATTAGCTTACCCAAACAAAACAAAAGTTACCAAAAATATTTCTATATTATTACAGGTGCCAGGCACATGTAATAATATGGAAAAGACTACCTTTCTTTGTGAAAGATAGTCTTTAAGATAAAGGTGTTTTGAATTGTCTTTCTGTTAGCTTTCGGTTGATTTGACTAACTCTAGGTGGATTAGTTTATCGTCACCTGGTGATAACACGCCACGTCCATCTGTGTTATTTGTAATAATGTACAATCCTTTTTCGGATAAGCGTATATCTCTAATGCGGCCTACACCATTCCAAAGTTCATGGACTGTTTTCTTTTCTAGATCAAATGCATAAACATTATTTCCTCTTAGGCCTGCAACATATAACACACCGTCTCTATAAGCCATTCCCGAAGGAGCCCATGTGTCGCTTCCAGAATGAAAGAGTGGCGACACCATACTTTCTTGTTCTTCATCACCTGTTATAATTGGCCAACCATAATTTTTTCCGGCTTCAATGATATTAATTTCATCACGGCCAGAAGGTCCATGTTCGGAAGCATACATGATATTGTTTGAAACATCCCACGCAAGTCCTTGAGGGTTACGATGTCCATAAGAATAAACATACGATGAAGGAAAAGGGTTATCATTAGGAACAGAACCATCTAAATTCATACGAAGGATACAGCCAGCCAGATCATCTCGTTCTTGAGATAACGAAGTATCGCTAGCATCACCCGTCGTTACATATAATTTATTGTCAGCACCAATCTTCATTCGACCACCGTTATGAATTCTTGCTCCTTTAATATTATCTAACAAAACATTTCTTTCTTGCCATCCGTTTTCTGTCTTTTCTACTAACACGACTCTATTTTTCACATCTTTTTCCGTGCCATATGTATGATAGATAAAAGCTAATTTGTTATTTTCAAAGTCGTGGTGAAGCTCTAATCCTAGTAAACCACCTTCCCCAATTGAAAGTACTGGCTCTGATAAGTTCACGGATTCTCGATCTACTTGTCCATTCGAAACTCTTACGATAGAACCTCCACGTTCTGTTATATAGAAAGTGTCACTTGCTTTAGTAATAGACCAAGGTATTTCAAGGTTCTCTCCCAGGATTTCTTCGTTCAAAACTTGAATATTACTATTTACTGTTTTTTCTGAATCTACATTATCCTGTTCCTGTTGGGCTGAACTACAACCAACAATAATCATTACTATAAATAAAACGGTAATTCTCTTAAGCATCTCTACCTCCTAAAAAACTTGTCTTTACCATCTATCATACAAAATCAGCTCTCACTATGAAAATAATTTACTCTTCACCTAAACATTATGACCAAAATAACTACTAATTGTTACAAAAGCAACAAAAAAATCACAAGAATATTAAATGTGCTAGGCATCATTAATATTCTTGTAATAATTACAATTACATCATTGGATTACCTTTCATGCCAACCCATAGTACGGATTGTTCGATTTGGGCAGCCATTTGGATTAGTAAATGCTCTTTGCCTCTTGCCGCCATGAATTGTACACCAACTGGCAATCCTTCTTTTGATATGTGTACAGGAACTGACATTGCCGGTTGTCCGGTTAAGTTAGCTAGCTGTGTAAATGGTACTCGTTTTAAGCTATCTTCAGCAAGTTGGTCCACTATTCCCATTTTCTTTAGTATTTTAGCTGTACCCATCCTACCTGTGACATTTAACGCTATCTTTTCAACAGTTTTTAAGTCATGCTCCCCTATTTTAGAAGCAGGAAATGCAGTTGTTGGTGTTACATAAAAGTCATATGTTTCGTGGAACGTTTCCATTGCATATGCTGCTTTGTCCCACGCTCGTAAACTTAATACAAACTCTTCTGCTGTCGTTGTTTTCCCTAACAATCCTAATAACCATGTTGCAGGTTCAACATCTTGGAACTTCACCTTACGTCCTAACAACTCTTCTAATGTAGACAGCGTTGCACTTACTTCCCCAAAATATAAAGTCAAGTAACTATTGGCAATTTTTTTACCATCAACAGGCGCTTCTTTTTCCTCTACAACGTGTCCTAACGATTCTAAAAATTGCACGGTTTTCAATACAGCCTCTTTACATGATTCGTCCACCGTAGTCCCGATTGGAGAGTTTGTTGTAAAAGCAATTTTTAGCGGCTTAGCTATCGGCAAAGACATTGCTTCTAAATAGGAGCCTTCATACGCTGGAACATTAAATGCTGCTCCTTTTTCCGCTCCAGCTATTTCATCTAAAACAGCTGCGCTATCACGAACTGTGCGAGTCAATACGTGCTCTAAAGTAGCTCCTTGCCAAAAACGTCCAAGACTTGGCCCAACTGGCGTTCGTCCCCTTGTTGGTTTTAAACCAAACAAACTACAAAAGGATGCAGGTATTCGTATGGAACCACCTCCATCACTTGCCCCTGCTATTGGCAACATTCCTGATGCAACCGCAGCTGCCGCTCCACCACTTGATCCTCCTGGTGTGTGACCTAAATTCCAAGGATTATGACTCGCACCATAATAAGTAGGCTCTGTATAAGCAACTAATCCAAGTTCGGGCACATTCGTTTTTCCTATAAAGTTAAACCCTGCGCGCTTCATTCTAATAGCATACTCTGAATCTACTTTGGAAACATATTTAGAAAATACAAATGAACCTGAAGTTGTTGGCTCTCCTTTTATTTCTTGTGCTATATCTTTTAATAAAAGTGGAATTCCAGCAAATGTCCCGTGGTTCACTTTAGCTGCTTCCACTTTAGCCTTATCATACATTTTATAAACAACAGCGTTTACTTTAGGGTTAATTTCTTCAATTCTATTAAAACATGCATCTAAAACTTCTGTAGGCTTCACTTCTTTTGTCTTCACAAGCTCAGCTAGACCTAAACCATCATACTTAAAATAATTAAAGCCTTTCATTATTATCCCCCCTACTACATAATATTCTTTATAAAACCCTTTTAACCTTTAATTCTTACTCAACAAAACACATTCGACAAAATTCGGGTGGTGCCTGGCACCTCTCGATACTATTTCGACAAATTCCGGGTGGTGCCTGGCACTTAAAAAGGCATCTGAAGAGGTTCATAAAAGGTAGGTTAATAAGATGAGAGAAATTTTGATTGGGATCTTGGCTTCTTTGTTTTTTGCAGTTACTTTTATTTTGAATCGATCGATGGAGCTTTCTGGGGGGAGTTGGTTGTGGAGTGCGTCATTACGATACTTTGCAATGGTACCATTTTTAGTAGCAATCGTTGCTTTTCGTAACAATTTCAAACAATTGATTGAAGAGTTCAAGAAAAAACCATATCAATGGTTGTTATGGAGCTTTGTAGGATTTGGACTATTTTATGCCCCTATCACTTTCGCTGCAGCTTATGGCCCTGGATGGATTGTTGCTGGTACTTGGCAACTAACAATCATTGCAGGTGTTTTAATGAGTCCATTATTCTTCTATAATATTCAAAGGATGAACGGATCAGCCAAAGTACGTCAACGTATTCCAATAACAGCGCTATACATATCCATCTTTATTTTACTTGGCGTTATCCTTATACAATCCAATACAGCAGAAGGCTTAACGATTACATCTACACTATTAGTTGTTTTTCCAGTATTAATAGCTGCATTTGCATACCCGTTAGGAAACCGCAAAATGATGGAAGTATGCGACAATAAGCTAGATACATTTCAACGTGTATTAGGAATGACATTAGCAAGTATGCCTTTATGGATTATTCTTGCAACAATAGGCTATTTTCAAGTCGGTCTACCTTCTATAAATCAAGTAATAAAATCTAGCATCGTTGGTATTAGCTCTGGAGTCATCGCAACAACATTATTCTTCATCGCTACAGACCGAGTTCACCAAAACCAAACAAAGCTTGCCGCAGTAGAAGCAACACAGTCCACTCAAGTTTTATTTGTTATTATAGGTGAAGTACTTCTATTATCAGCCCCTTTACCAAATGGAATTGCAATTGTCGGGATATTATTTATCATGCTAGGAATGATTTTACATAGCGCTTTCTCCAAAACCAAACAAAAGAAACCAATATTATTAAAAAAGAGCAGTACATAACCTGTCAAAGGTCATCTACTGCTCTTTCATATAATTTCATTATTTTCTTCGCTTCCTCTTTCATATAGGAAACGGCTGATTCAGGGGCTATCACTTTTACATCACTTCCCCAGCTGCAAATCCAATTGAAAAATCCAGGGCCGACGATCGCTTTAGTCTTTAAAATAAAAGTTGATTCATCCACTTTTTTAATTTCTGCATCCATTCCAAACTTATCGATAATTGGATTAATTAAAAATGCCTTTCGAAACTCTATTTCTACCCATTCTCCAGATCCAGAGAACATATTAAAATTCGTTTGCATGTACGTTTCAATATCATAATCCAACCGCTTGAAACGTTCGTCAATCACTTCTACATTCCTCATTCTATCTACTCGGTAATTAGATAGTCCGCCTTTGTTATCTTTTTGACCAACAACATAATATTGTCCTTGTTCCCAAATTAGATCGTATGGGTAATAAATATACTCTTTACCTTCCCTTTGTAAAACAAACTCACGATCAAGGTTATATTTCCCGTATTTAAATTTAATGGCATGTCTTTTTTCTATAGCTTGACGAATGGAGTCTATGTATACTTTCGTCATCTTATCGATGTGATTTATTGATTTAACATACTTTAGTGAACTCGGCAAACTTTTTGCAATATGTTCGCTTGTGAGTTTTTTCAATTTATTAATAATTGTCTTTTTTTGCGAATCAGAAATGAATTTAGCGGAAATAACCGCATCTACAAGCATACGTAGCTCATATGTTTCAAACACTCTCACTTGCTGGCTATACACTTTTTTCCCAAACTTCGCAACATCTTCAATTACATCAAAACCACTATCATTTAAAACATCAATGTACCTTTTAATCCTTCTTTTATCGATTGTATCTGTTAAGGATAGCTTTAGTTGTAGCTTTTGGATAAGCTCGCTCGTAGATAATTTATGTTCTTCATCCGATTGTTCCGTGAAAATCTTTTGTAATTCTAACAAAATACGCATATTTTGGATATCAGCCAATTTCTATCTACTCCTTTCGTACAAATACAGTTTTTACTATCATAATTATACCATATTATTACAATCATATATATAAACAGAAAAACCAGCTTCAAGTGCAAGGTAGGTTGTATTAGGGTATAAATAGTGAATGTTTAATATATAAGCTGAGTGTTTTAAAGTAAAAAAGATTTAGAATAGGAATCATTTTATTAAGGGAAAATAATACAAGCAAAATAATTGAAAACTTTTAATTATTCTACTTTAAGCTAATTCATTGACACTTTTTATAGTAAATGATACATTCTATTTATTATTCCGATAGATTAACTATGAATTTAAAACTTAAAAGGATGTGTACATATGAAAAAAGTAAACTTTTTATTCCTTTTCATCATCGTAATGCTAACTTTAGCAGCTTGTGGTACAGCTAACAACAACCAAACTGATACAAATACAAATGAAGATGCCAAAGCACAAGATACTTCTTGGACGGACGTTGAAGAGTCTGGAAAAATAATAGTTGGAACTTCAGGAACGTATTCTCCTATTACGTATGTAGATGAAAGTAATGAGCTTACTGGATTTGATGTAGAGTTAGTTCGCGCTCTTGGTGAAAAACTTGGTGTAGAAGTAGAATTTAAACGTATGGAATTTGACGGTATCTTACCATCTTTGCGTAACGGTCAAATTAATATCGCAGCTAACGATTTTGCTATTACGGAAGAACGTAAAGAAACATTTGATTTTGTAACACCTCATAAATTTTCTTATGGGTCAGCCATTGTACGTGCAGAAGATGCTAACAAGTTCGAAGATGCACTAGCCCTTAAAGACGTAAAAATCGGCTTAGGTTCTATGACAAGTAACTACGCACAATTTGCAAACAATATCGGTGCAGATGCAGTTGCTTATGATGGTGGTGCTCAGGCAATCTTACAAGATGTAGCTAATGGAAATCGGGATGCATACTTAAATGATCGCTTAGTTTTACTTCGTACATTAAAAGATTATAATGATGATCGTTTAGCTCTAGCTGAAAATGTTAAGTTCCATGCAACAGAAAGTGCAATCATCATGTTAAAAGGCAAAACAGCTTTAAAAGAACGTTTAGATCAGGCGATGCAAGAACTTTTAGAAGACGGTACAGTTGCTAGACTTTCTGAAGAATTTTTAGGTGAAGACGTATCTCAACCTATCGGTGATTCAGAAATCATCGGTTTAGACGGAAATTAATAAGCTGTAAGCTTGCAATGATTAAGTAAGAAATACAAGGAATAAAACCCTTGTATTTCTTTTTGTATAGGGGGTAAGAAAAATGCAAGATTGGTTCAACTATAATGAAATTAAATGGGAATATTTATATGATCCGGAGCTTGCTATCCATTCACTTCCACTGCTTATGGAAGGCTTGAAAATAACGATGATCATCGCGATTGCAAGTATGTTCTTCGCTTTGGTTCTCGGTGTAGTAATTGGAATTGCTAGAATGTCAAAATATTGGTTTGTAAGATGGCCTGCTCGTATTTATATTTCGTTTATGCGCGGTACACCGCTTCTTGTCTTTATTTTTATTTTATATTACGGTTTGCCAGTAATCGGCGTTCAATTTAATAGTGCGATCGTTGCGGGTATCGTTGGGATTAGTTTGAATTTTGCTGCTTACAATGCAGAAATAGTTCGTTCTGCTATCATGTCAGTACCCCGTGGACAATGGGAAGCTGCTGCATCGTTACAAATGGGCTATTTTCAAACATTAAGGAAAATCATTATTCCACAAGCAACAAGAATTGCCCTACCTCCTACTTTTAGTATTTTTATGGACATTGTAAAGGGAACATCTTTAGCTTCGGTTATTACCGTTCAAGAGCTTTTATATAGTTCTCGACTTATTGCAGGTAGAACGTTCGATAGTATGACAATGTATATTACAGCTGCTATGATCTATTGGATTGTATGTATCATAATAGGATTCTTCCAAGAAAGATTAGAAAAACGCTATAACCGATATTTAAGTCGCAGGTGAAGGGAGAGAGGAAAATGATTCAAGTATCACAATTGAAAAAGAAATTTGATGAAACTACTGTTTTAGAGTCCATTGACTTTTCTGTAGAAAAAGGCGAAGTTGTCTGTTTGATTGGCCCTTCTGGTTCTGGAAAAACGACGTTATTACGCTGCCTTAATTTGCTGGAACAACCTAATGCTGGTTCTATTACAATAGGAAGTAAAACGTTACGTTTTGATGGCAAGCCTTCCAATAAAAAAGATATTAGGGAACTTCGTAGTTACTCGGGGATGGTTTTTCAAGGATTTCACCTTTTTCCTCACATGACGGTGATGGAAAATATACTAGAAGCTCCCCTATTTGCGAAAAAAGGGAAAAAAGCAGATTTAGTTAGGAAGGCAGAAGAAATTCTTCGAAAAGTAGGTATGTTTGAACATAGTGAAAAATACCCTGATTCGTTGTCGGGAGGTCAGCAGCAACGTACTGCTATAGCCCGTGCGTTAATGATGGAGCCAGAAGTCATGCTTTTTGATGAACCAACTTCTGCGCTTGACCCTCAACTTGTTCGAGAAGTTTTACATGTTATCGAAGAGTTAGCTAAGGAAGGTCAAACGATGGTCATCGTTACCCATGAAATGAACTTTGCACGACGTGTGGCAGATAAAGTTTTGTTTATGGATGGCGGGGTTATTTTTGAAAAAGGTACGGCGGAAGACGTGTTAGAAAAGCCAAAACAAAGCCGTACTAGAGAATTTTTACAGTTGTTGGATGAATAGGTGTTATTTATTTTTCTATCTTGATTGGGTGCCCTTCATTCTATTTATGAAAGGCACTTTTGTTTTTTTCTTTCTTAATCAAGGTTCTTTCTTTAACTTTAATATAGTTATTTATTTCTGTTTTAAAACAAATAATTCTCTAACTAAACCTCCAACTACGGAAGATACTATAATAATAGCTATTAAATTAACAATCCTTACAAATGCATGAGGAGTGTAAATAACTATAATGCTTAGACTAATTACTTGTAATGCAAAAATTATTGACATCCATATTAAAAATCTTGGCGTAGCTTTCCACCTTTTATTCATAGACTCATCCTTTTAAGTTACTAGTTTACTTGATTTATACTACTGTTAGTTTAGAAAACTTCCAAAAAATATAATCAAAGTCAAAAATACAGAGAGACCTATTGAAACAATAATAGTAATTACGCTTCTTGCCAAGCCCTTCCAATCTTGTACACCAGAAAACCCTAAAACTCCTAATACTAAATTTATCATCGTAATAAATAAAATCAGATTTATACTGTGTATCCCAAACAAAGTTGTACTAGGAAAAGGTAAGATAAAAACTAATAAGATACAAATGAATGATAAAATAAATGCACCAATATTAACCATTTTCATTTTTTAGATCTCCTATTACTATTAGCTATTATTTATTTCCTTACGGTAGTTTCACTTGGCCTAGTGGCTTCTTTATAAACAATTATTTTCCACGATATGATAGTTGTGCTATCTCTTACACCATTCTCCTTGATAGTGTCCAACATTGATTGAAGAATGCTTTCATCATTAAAAGAAGAAATGAAAGAGTTATAAATGTTTATCGGATTTGAATACGGTTCATTTGGACATTCAATTAGACCATCAGTAGTAAGGAATAAATGATTTACTCCTTTTCTTAATTCCCTTATTCCAGTACTGTAACAAGGGACTACCTGTTCAAATGTATTAACTTGTCCAATCCATTCAAAAAAGTGTCTTTGGTTCAATTGGTATTGCCCTAGTGCAGTAAGTTCTTTATGAAATAAATAAAGAACGCAATCCCCAACGGAAAACCACCACACATACTTATCTTTTCTAACGACTATTAAACAAGCGGTTTCTCCTGTTATATTTTGGCAAGTTGACAAGAAATCTTCAGATTGAAACATAGTTAATATTTTTTCTTCAACCTTTTTGAAAGTTTGATAGGTTGTAGGTTGCGATAACAGATACTTTATCGGTTTTTTTTCCTTGTTAAATAGCTCTAAAATAATTTCTGCACTCTCTGAACTATTATGTGCGTCTAGAAGAATGGCAAACTCCCAATCTTCCTTTTCATTTTCCCAAACTAAGCAACCATCTTCGTTTTTATATTGGCCTGCATTCGAGTTACCACCATAACGACCAACAAAAACTTGATTCAGTTGATGAATATCTGGAGTATCAACGAAATTTTCTTGGCTCCCTACCCAACAAAAGTTTTTGTTTGATCTACTCATATGAGTTTTCTTCAAGGTGATTTTTTATACGAGTACAAAGTTCGATTACAGCATTTTCGTCGCCCATTGGAGCACATTCCCAATTATATACTGCCATTGGCCCCCAATATTCTTCTGGCGTGTTTGGATATCGTGCTACGAGGTGCATATGTAGGTGTGGTACAGAATTTCCTGAAACAAGTGAATAAACGTGCTCCGCTTTTTCTGATTCCATTAGAGCTTTACTGACCCTGGCCATTATTACGCCAAAAGCTTTTGCTTCTTCTACTGTCATATCACCAAGTGTCGGAGCGTGTCTTTTTAGGTCAATCATTACATGACCTAAATAATTTGGTTTCCCGTTTCCATCAATATGACCTACATACACATATTCGTCTTCGTATATCGTTACTCCTGAAGTTTCAATATTTCCAGCATGTTTCTTACAAATGAAACAATCATTCATGAAATTTTCCCCTTTAATTGTATTTCTAAAAAGTATAATATAATCACTTTCATATTGGTACAATTTTCTAAAAATCCCAAATAAAAAACACCTCCACAAACCGGAAGTGTTCTTTCTACATAATTATTTAGCTTCAGGTCCAAATTTACCATCCTGATAGTCTCGATACGCTTGTTGAATTTCTTCCATGGAGTTCATAACAAATGGACCATACGCAACAACATTCTCTCTGAATGGTTCACCTGAGTAGACTAAAACTTTACAACGTCTACTTTTGGCATTTATCGTAAGTTCACTAACTTTGCTTTTATCACCATTTTCGACGAAAGACAACGTTGCTACACCATTCTTTTGTAACGATACTTCATTTTCTCCAACAGCCATCTCTCCAGATAATACATATAAAAATGCATTATGTGTTTCAGGGATTAAGTGTTTATAAGATACACCTTCATCTAAAGAAATTTCACACATCGTTATTGGTACAAGTGAATGCATTGGACCTTCTATACCAGCTATATTCCCAGCAAATACTTTTACTTTTCCACCATCAAATTTTGACACTGGCGCTTGTTCTGCGTAAACATCTTTATAGAAAGGATCACTGTTCTTTAGATCACTTGGTAAATTGAGCCATAATTGCAGCGTATGAGCAATATCATCTTCTACCCCTTCTTCTGCATGGCGCGCCCCTTTACCAGCGTTCATATACTGCACGTCACCTGGCTCTAAAATCCCTCTTCCCCCTGCGTTGTCAATGTGCTCTAATCTTCCATCTACTACATACGTTATCGTTTGGAAACCTCTATGCGGGTGATCTGAAAAAGCTCCTCGTTTAAACCAATCTTCTGCCATTAATAAAAACGGGTCAAACTTTTCCCATTGTCCTGCTGGAAGGATCCATCCTTTTTGAATAAACGGAAAGCTAGCCTCTTCATAGCGGACATTCCATTGTTCTGTTACCGTTCTTTTATGTAAATTTTGCATATACGTTTTCACTCCAATGTGTGGAAGTTCTATTTTGGTGAAATTATAACATAGGGTTATAGCAAAAAATAAATAATTAGCTTACTGAGTGAGTTTCATAAAGTTTTAACACTATATGAAAAACGAATAATAAAAGAAATGCATATCAATTACTACTATTAAATACCGAACATTATAGAGTTAAACTCCCTATATAATTCGTTTTTTCATTAAACGAACCGTATTTATGAAATCGATTTCTACTAAAAAAAACCGACAGTATGTCGGTTAACTTAAAAATAATACCATCCAATCTTCATCTAAATACTCGCCATCTACCTTCAATGCGTTTCGTTCTAGTCCATATACTTCGAATCCAAGAGATTCATATAGCCTTTTGGCTGATGCATTACCTTGTACGACGGTTAAAAGTAATTGCTCCACTCCTTGACACTCTTTTGCTTTCTTTATTAATTCCTGCATAAGTTGTTTTGCTACACCTTTACCACGAGCTTCTGGTACTACATACATCCCAAAAACATTTGCTTTATGATTTATTTTAAGGCCAATTTCTCGAAAAAAAGTAACTAAACCTACCAATGTTTCTTTTTTATCGAAGGCTCCTAATACAAACTTATCGCTTGAAGGACTAATTCTTTCCTTTACAGTCTCTATAGAAAAAGCTGCTTCTCTTTCATATGTAGAGCTAAATGCTTCTGGATTTGTTATTAAGGCACTCAGACGAACTGCTTGATATGTCTTTGCATCTGCCTCTGTTAAAATACGAATTTTCATCTTACACCTCTAACTTAAATAAAGTTCACATTTAATTTTTCTAATAGCCATTTTGGAACAACAAATCTTGCCGTAATTAATGGATCAACCATTTGGCACACTTCAACTTGACCAACTGCACTCATGAGCATGGTAGCTTCACTAAGGGATAAGTTTGTTTTTGCTACAATTCGGTCTACCATTTGTTCTGTGGCTATTTTTGCTGCTTCATCTAACGTTTTTGCCGAAACAATCGTTGTAACAACCGTTTCGTTTTCTAACAACGGATGCTCTAAATATACGTTTTTTATTATTTCTAATGTTACCGTTACTTTTCCGGGCACTTCAATGCCAGATACACTTATCTCCCCATCACCCATTGCAGCATGAAAGTCTCCTGTCGCAAACAACGCACCTTCGACAAAAACAGGAAAATACAAGGTTGCTCCCTCTTCTACCATTTTATTATCCATGTTGCCACCATGGCGGTCAGGTGTGCCACAAGAAACACCTTCCCCGTCTGGTGCGACACCAATTACACCAATCATAGGGTTTAAAGGCAATTCTAATTCATTAAAAATAGCTTTTCCATTACGGATGGGTATGATTTTTGACTCCATCTTTTCTATTCGATGACCTAACACTCCAAGGTTTGGACCGACACACATTACTCCTTGATTGCCTATTTCAATCTTGTCGATTTTCACCTTTAACACATCCCCTGGCATAGCACCATCGATATAAATAGGACCTGTTGCTGGGTTTACTTGATTCCAGTTAATACCTGTAATCTCCGTCTGTTCGGATTGGATTTGATCTTGAAAGCAATCATATGTTTCAATTTCTACTGTAGCACCAGAAGGAACATGTAACACTGGTTTATGAGTCTTATTGAAATCATATATAATTCCTTTTTCACGTGAAAGACTATACATAATTAAATCCCCCTTATTATTTGGACTATGATACTACTTCCATGTGTAAGGTGGAATTACCTTCAAATACTTATTATAAATATATTTACACTTCTACACCAAAGCCCACTCCTTCGCATAAATTACCTTACAGTATGAAAGTTATCACTTTACCAATTTAGTAGTTTGAAAGGAGTATTTCTATGGATTTAACTCTGGCTCATTGGATGTATTTAGCTGGAACAATCATTATAATCATGACGATGTTGTTTAGACAAAATGTTGTCGTTCCTTCCATATTAGTTACATTTTTAGTTGGATGGATTTTTACAGGTTCCTTTACGGTCGGACTACAAACTATTTTTACCGCTAGCTTAGTAGCTGCAGGAGAGCTATTTAACATTTTCCTCATCATCGCAATAATGACTGCTTTATTACACTCTTTAAAATCTTTAGGTTCAGACGAACAAATGATTACACCGTTTCAGCGGGTAATGAAAAATGGGCATATATCGTTTTGGGTCATCATTTTCGTCACTTATGCCATTTCTTTATTCTTTTGGCCAACGCCAGCAGTTCCACTTGTAGGTGCATTGCTCATTCCAGTTGCGATTCGTGCAGGTTTACCTCCAATAGGGTCTGCCATTGCTATATCATTGGCTGGGCAAGGGATGGCACTTTCATCAGACTATGTAATTCAAATTGCACCGACTTTAACTGCAACCGCTGCAGGTGTAGATGTTGCCTCCGTAGCAGATAAAGGTTTTATTTTATCTATTGTAACAGGACTTGTAGCAATCACTTTAGCTTATCTTTTCCTCAGAAAACATATACAAAAGCCATCGAACGAACATTTAGTAGCATGGGAAAATAGTGAAGGAAATGCCATGGGCTCTGATGACAACACCACGACTGAAACGGGTGGAAGAAGCAAGTATAGCTTATTATTCGCTATTCTTGTTCCGAGTACGTTTTTAGTCATAATTATTTACATGGTATTGGCGAAATTCAGTGAAAGCATTCCTTCTCTCGAGGGTGGTGCTGGAGCCGCATTAATCGGAGGAGCTTCTGTCATTCTCCTTATTGCAGCTTCCTTCTTTAAAAACACTCGAACTTCATTAGCAAATGTTAGTGATAACTTAGTAAAAGGATTTTTATTTGCCTTTAAGGCGATGGGGCCAGTTATCCCGATTGCTGGATTCTTCTTTATTGGTAGTGGAGAATTTTCAGGTAGAATTCTTGGAAGTGAATCCTCCCCTTCCTTCTTGTTCGATCTAATTTTAGCAGGTCAGCAATTCATTCCTGAAAGCGCATTTATTGCTGGGTTTGTTATCCTTTTAATGGGGATGATTACAGGATTAGACGGATCTGGTTTCTCTGGCTTGCCTCTTGTAGGTGCATTGTCTGGTGCATTAGGTGAAACGGTCGGTGTGGATGTTTCCACCTTAGCAGCTATAGGACAAATTGGTTCTATCTGGGTTGGTGGAGGAACACTTATTGCCTGGTCATCCCTTGTAGCCGTTGCTGGCTTTGCTAAAGTTCCAGTGATGGAATTAGTGCGAAAAAGCTTTTTGCCAGTCCTCCTTGGTTTAATCATTGCCACCATTTTTGGCTTAATCATATTTTAAAGGATTAGGGACGGATCGATTCTGTCCCTTTTTTTGTCGAAACTTTATAACAAATTTTATTGATATAACGGTTGCGTTATGAAAATTTTGGTATATACTATAGATATATCAAGAATAATTGATTAATAAAGGGGATAGAAAAATGTTAGATATTATGATGGTTGCAGATGCTAAACAAAAGGAATTAAAAGCTGAGATTAGAAAAGCTAGAAAAGCTGATTGGTTTCGTTCACTTTTTACGAAGCAAGTACAAGTAGAGAAACAAATGAAAAATACGGTGAAGACTGAAATGGTTTGCTGCGCATAAAATTGCGGTTATTAAATCAAAAATAATCGATTATAAAGAAGTCTGCTTGGTAGGTAGACCTATCATTATTAATGAAGTTCATCTACAATAATATTTTCATGCCAAATGAACTTCATTTGCCTTATGAAGTTCAACTACAATAATTTTTTCATGTCAATTGAACTTCATTTGCCTTATGTAGTTCAACTACATCAAATTTTTCATGCCAATTGAACTTCATTTGCCTTATGAAGTTCAACTACATCAAATTTTTCATGCCAATTGAACTTCATCAGCCTTATGATGTTCATCTACCACAAATTTTTCATGCCAAATGAACTTCATTTGTCTTATGAAGTTCATCTACATCAAATTTTTCATGCGAAGATAAACTCCACAGTCTTTTTGTCCAAGCCTCTATACTAAATTCTTAAGCAAATCGATAATACAACAGCAATATAGTCGCTAATGCAAAGATGAAATTCAGAAAAACAAAAACCATTTGATCTAACTTTGATTTATGTATACTAATTGGAGGATCATAGAACGAAACTCCTTCTATAATAAAGATTATTAGGATAATATGAATCATAAAGTGTCCAATTATCTCCGTTACGCCAAACAACATCGTCGTAGATATGAAAATTAACGTTAAAACAAACGCCAAAACTCTATTTAAAATACCTACTACAAGCAAATAACCGACGACAAACTCGATAAATGCTGCGAGTACTACGAACGTTTCTGGTGCAAATCCAAAAGTGGGAACTTGGTGATTTTGTATGATGTCCACACTCATCGAAGGATACACCCATTTTTCCACGGCCACCCAACAAAGAGACAAACCTGTCCCTAAATATAAAAATGGAAATCCCCAATTTTCTAATTTTGTTTTTCCAACTAACAACACAGCTATTATCGCAATATAAAATCCGTAATCTAACATATGAAATAAACCGGCTACAGAAAGTTGATACAGGAATAATCCTAGTAAAAAAAATGCTCCCACTTTCGTTGCTACATGATGTGGTATTAATAAAAATAAGATCGTAACCCATAACAATAACGTTATAAATCCATTTTCGATCAGAAACTCAGGAGCAAATAGCGAACCAGAGATTACTTGTACGATTAATGCAAGGGCTGTACCATACTTTAAAATATGCCTAGAAAGTTTTCGATATCCCCCAAGACTTATGTCTAATTTTTTCATTATGGGTATCTTGTTTACTAGTGGATCTGCTACTTGTGTTAATACCGCTAAGAATATAGCAATGAATATGGCTAAAAACATGAACATTGGAGAAAGAATATTTTCTATGCTCTCTTTTACTGGGTTCATTTCTGTGAACCATTTCACATGTGCAACCGCAACAGTTGGAATCATAAGAGCAATTATGAATGGAATAATATATTTTTTCATCGTTGCCTCCTAGTTTTTTTGGTATTTCAAACTAGTTTTTACAATTTGGCATTTATTATCCTTTACCATTCTATTCTTTCTCCAGGACAGTGTATTTATTACTCTTTTTTCTCACTATTAAATGATAACTAGTAAAGATACAACATTAGTGAAAGGTGTAACATAAAAAAAAATAGATACGCCTTTCGAAGCTCATCGCCGTTACCCAAACCGTCAAAATGGTCAAAGGCTTCGAAATTTCTCCTCAATTATTCTTTTACCATGCAGGGAATTTTCACAATTTACTAGAATAAATTAATGTTAGAAATTAATTTTCCATTTTTAGGAGGACACCAAGTTGAAAGAACGCCTTTTATGGTTAAGTGTTTTCATTATTGTAATAAGTAGTTTAGGCAACTACTTCTACTATAATGACAAACTAATCGATAAACCAATTTTCTTAGAGCATTATATGGTGAAAGAACTATATGAAGAAAACGAAATAATTGAGTTTACTATTTACTACCTTACAAATAAACAGGATCCCCATAAGATTCATAATGTTTTCATTGATGGTGTAAATGCAAATATTTATAGTCAGTCTTCATCAGGTTGGCATTTTGGCACAGAACAAGTTGAGTACATAGACCAATTTAATCACCATTACTTAATGTCTGCCAATATAGCAATTTGGACGGATACACTTAACTTAAATAAAAATGAAGAATTTTCCATAACAGATGTTACGTTCTTTCTATCCAATGGTGAGGAAGTGACAGCTAGTATCGGTGAAATACTAATTACCGCTTCACCTTCTCTGAATGAAAAAGAAGTAATTTTTTCTCCATTTCAAATGACTGGTTCTGATCATTTTACGGAGAGTTTTCATATAGCAAACGAAACATTATTCATTGAAAGTGTAACGATTCCGTTCTCGGAACAAATTGGTGAACAAATTAAATTTCAATATAGTATTGATCAAGAAATTACAAAAGAACTATATGACAGGCATAACAAAGCCGACCGATTTTTCACAATCGATGCATGGAAAGAATTAAATGTGCAACGATTAAACAGTCATTCTTTCCCTATCTCCTTAGAAGAAAATGAAATGATGTGGCTTTTAACACAATTATTGCCAGAAAAACCAATGTATACTTCGCTATCATTTACATGGGAAGGTACAACAGGAGAAGGAAAACCATTTGCATTTAGGACTCATGTCGGTAATTTCCCATATGTGAATCAAGATTACGTTAATCAAATGATTAAAGAGTATAAAGAAGGTGCATCACGATGATACAATTCAAGAAGTTATTCTGGGGATTTTTGTTTGTGTTCTTGGAGATTCATATTTTTATAGATATTTTGCCTGATCCTGTTGGTTATTTTCTTATTTTTTCAGGACTATCTTCACTATTAATTAAGATTCCTGACTCTCGAGTAGGAAAAATGGCTATAAAATGTTCACTAGCTTTAGTTATTCTGTCCATGCCTTCTTTCTTTATTTCTCAAAATGCAATCAACCAGCTTGGAAACATTCCTACTATTTGGGGTTCTTACACGTTTTTTATAGGCTTACTTAATATCGTTTTAATGTTTTATGTTTTTCAATTTATGATTGTATTAGCAAAGAATATTGGAGCGGAACAGATAAGTAACAAAACAAAAATATTCATGAAAGTATACTTAGTTATCTTTTTACTTCTTACATTTGTCGGAACGTTTGCGATAAATATGTACTATTACACTTTTATTGGCGTAATGGTTTTCTCCTTCATAATCTCGCTGATTTTAGAAATTTATTTCCTCGTTTTGTTATGGCGTTTTGCAAAAATTAAATACTAAAAAAATAATTTCACACTTCTACTGCTTTTATTTAATTAAACGCAGTTTTTTCTTCTCTTTTCTCTTTGAACTATTAACCTACCTTGAACATAAAATATACTATACAAATCGTTTAAGGGGGCTACAACATGATTAACTTCTTTGTCGTTTTTATAGGTCTGTTTATGGGAATGTTGGTTATTCGTTTATCGATTTTGGATGTTGTTTATTTTAGTCATTGGAAAGAAAAAATCGTGAACTATATAATCCTTCCTTCCTCCATTAGTTTCGTATATGTCACCTTCATTAGCAATTCGATTATAGAGACAGAATGGAATTTACATTTAGTTTTCGGTTTTATTATCGGTTTTGTCTTACAATTTATTATATTTTTAGTTCGACGTAAGTACCTTCGTTTATTAATTATGGAAAGAATAAAAAGAGAGAAGAGAAAGTAAGTTTATCCTAACTATCATTTCTTTTATTTTAGTTAATAAATCCTCCTACCAATCTACTTTCAACGACAACCGTCTACACACAACTACACAAAAATGTTCGAAATTGTCTTTTCCTGCGCTTTCCCAGGAAACTTTTTATTCCCTAAAACACTATTTAATTTTATAATCCATTATAATAATAGTATCGACATGAAAAGGGAGTTTGAAAATTGGATAAAAAACAAGTAGAACAACAAGTTATTGAAAACTATCAAAAAGATGAAAATATGATGATTTTAGTTTTTGCGCAATGGTGTGTGAACAATGATTTAGATCCTGTTGAACTTTATAAACGAGCATACCCTTCGCAA
Organism: Bacillus sp. FJAT-45066; assembly: GCF_002335755.1. Classification (NCBI taxonomy): domain Bacteria; kingdom Bacillati; phylum Bacillota; class Bacilli; order Caryophanales; family Bacillaceae; genus Bacillus; species Bacillus sp. FJAT-45066. The sequence continues at coordinate 1,106,072 of NZ_NISQ01000001.1, read as the reverse complement.
GACTCTAATGCGGCACTTGCACAAATGGTAGATCTAACTGTAGATAAAGATGAGGCTGGAGAAATTGCAGACGAGACGTTACTTGGAGTGTTATCTTTATTCGGAAATGAGGACTTAGCAATTGTCGTAACGGAAGAGATACAAAAACGGAAAAACTCGTAATCGATTCTTGATTACGAGTTTTTCCATTTTTACTTAAGTGAGCTGCAAAATGTATTTTTACGATTCGAAAAACGAATGATAGCATCATATATTGTATTTATCTAGCTTAATTATGATTATAACCTCTAAGAAGTTATATTACGACCTTCGATGGACATTTTAATTCGTTCATCGCATATACTCCAGGCTTTTCACCGTATACTTCACACACTTTGATTTCTTCATTGTTTTTACAGTCTGCACATTGTGAAAAAGTTATAGTGAAATCTCCGGGTTGCCACTCAAAGCGTTCATCCCTGTGAACTTTCTTATCGGTCATGACTATCACCACCTAAGACACTATCGTTTATTGGGCACCATTAATAATTGTTGAAGAATTGTTATGCAATATATACTTTCCGGTTTTAGAATCACCATTAAACAGACCTAAATTTATATATTCTGGTATTTTCGATGGCACTTCTTCTTTTTGGAATCATTTATTAAATTGTCCTCTCATGAAGCAAGCATGGTTTGTGTTATGGATACCAACCAGTAGGATTATTCATCCGCAACAACTCCGTCGTCGAAGGGAATATATTGAGTTTGTGTTACTCCATTTTTACGATACGTAATTCTTATCGTCGCAATATCATTGTTAGTCTTAGTATTAAAGTATTCAACTCGCAATACTAAGTGAAAGTCTTGGTCTACTTGAAATCCATTAACATTTAATAATTCATTGTCGTAACCTTCTTCTAATACTCTTTCTTCATCTATGGATCCAAATCTCTCTACCGTAGTTACATAGGGCTGAACACGAACGTCGTCATCATTTTCTTCTACTAATCTACCATCCTGCTTCAAAAATTCGATTTTTTTAAGTATTGGGTTTCCTCTCCCTTCCCATCTAAGAAAATAGCCCATATAAATAACTTTTTCTTCTTCAAAAAAGTCTTTTCCCACTGTCCCATGACTCCATTTCGTAAATTCACCGTCACGACTTACATAATTAAAAATCGACCAAGAACTTATACTAAGTATAAGAAGTAAAAGAAGAACGACAATAATTCTCTTCATGATTCACCCCTATTTTCTAAAATATATAGCAGTTTGCTACCTATTTAACTTTAACATAAATAACCATTAATTCGAATATTATGTATTTAATTTTTAACTCTAATAAACACCGCTGTTAATTTTCGTCCATGTATTCAATCATCAACTAGGAATATATGAAAATAAACAATTTTGTTTCAAAACGATTGAAAAAATGGCATCCACTTGCTTTATAACAAAATGGACACCAATCTGTGGTCTGTGGCATTTATTGTATAAGTTGAGCAATTTTATAAATTAACGGTATTCCAATCGCCAAGTTGAATGGAAATGTAATCCCAAGTGCAAGGCCTATATAAATAGAAGGATTTGCTTTAGGAACGGAAGTTTTTAATGCTGCAGGTGCTGCAATATACGAAGCACTTCCAGCTAACACTCCAAAAATAGTCGCCCCACCAACTGATAACCCGATAGCATTTCCTACTAAAACACCTATTGTACCAAATACAACTGGTGCCATTAGAGCAAATACGATTAACTTCGCTCCATACTTTTTCAACTCTGTTAGACGCTCTCCAGCTACCAATCCCATGTAAAGTAAAAATAAAGCTAGCACACTCCCATATAGATCACTAAAAAGTGGCTTTACCATCGTAAACCCTTCATCTTGAATAACATAGCCGATTAGTAAACTTCCTAGGAGTAGTAGAACACTTTTACCGAAAAATGTTTCTTTCCAAATATGCTTATCTAATAATGAAGCTGTTGGTGTTATTCCTAATGTTTGATAAGACATACCACTAGGTGCAACACTAGCTTTCTCTAACATTTTCATTAATAATATAGAAGTAATAATTGCTGGGCTTTCCATAATAACTACCATCGCATGCATGTAACCTTCATACGATATTCCTTGTTTATCAAAAAACGATATCGTTGCCCCGTACGTTACAATACTTACAGATCCGTAAGTTGCTGCTAATCCAATTGAATTATATAAATCTATTTTTAACATTTTTAAAAAAATCATCGCGATAATTGGCAAAGAAGCACCTAGTAAAATCGTTGCAATGGTAGGAACGATAATCGTTGAAAGTGGATATTTGGCTAGCTCCACGCCTCCTTTTAATCCAATGGCAATTAAAAGGTAAATACTTAAACCTTCTGATATTGGTTTAGGTATAGTTAAGTCTGATTTTACAATTGATGCAATAATTCCCAATAGAAAAAATAACACAACAGCTGAAGTAATGTTTTGAATAAATATGTCTAACATTTTTTCTCCTCCTTTAAACGTAAAAAACCGACAATCTTATAAGCAATTTGCTTAATGATTGTCGGTTTATCTTTAACTTCTATATAAAATAGAGCTAAACATCTCCCTATATATGAAACTGGATTTCATTTTCCAGTTTAAACACCATTACTCGTTCTCCTGTTTTTGTGCTTAAATCTGTATGAAAGCTAGTAACTTTTATGTTAACTATTTCGTTTATAATTGTTCTTAATGTTTCTACACCTGACTCTACTAGATTGGACCGAGTGTTTTTAATCATTAATCGTCCTTCCGCTGTAACACACAACTTATATTCTGCTGGTGTTAAAACGCCTTTTAACGTCACGATGATCATGTCGCGGACAATGTCTGCTTTTACCATTACAGAGCCTCGACCTAAGTAATCCTTTTCCCATTGTGTTAATGCTTTACTAATTTCGGACTCTAACATTCCTTTCGATTTGTTCAAAAGTATGTCCTCCACGTAGTCAATTTCGTTTTTTCATTTTGTCTAAGACGTTCGACTTTTACAAAAATGCTAAAACTCTACATTTAAATATAATCTATTGATTTCCGTTTCGTCAATACGTTACGGAAAATTATCTTGCTAATTGATAAATTTCGTAAACATCTTCTTCATGCAACTTTTTAAAATTCCCTAATGGCCAACGTTCAGTTGCTTTCTTTGCCATCTCACGAAAATGCTCGTCCCCTATTTTTGCTTCATTTAAAGTAATTGGCATTCCAATAGATTGGAAAAATTGCTCCGTTCTCTTAATTCCTTCTATAGCTGTATGTTCAAGATTATGTAGATCAACCTCCACATCCCACACTCTGTTCGCATATTGAACAAATCTGTTCAAGTCATGTTTATACACATATTTCATCCATGCCGGGAAAATAATAGCCAAACCTGCCCCATGTGCAATGTCATAGATACCACTTATTTCATGCTCGATATCATGACTTGCCCAGTCACCCGTACGACCTGTGCCAAGAATATCATTATGTGCAATCGTCCCAGCCCACATAATTTCTGCTCTTGCATCATAGTTGATTGGTTCTTCTAATACAATTGGGCCATTTTTAATGATTGACTTTAAAGTGGCTTCACATAGACGATCAGTCAAGTCGACGTTTTTATCTGTTGTAAAATAACGTTCCAATATATGAGACATCATATCTGTTATCCCACATGCTGTTTGGTAAGCCGGAAGTGTGTAAGTAAGTTCAGGATTTAAGATAGCAAACTTTGGTCTCATGGATGGGTGTAAAGCAGAGCGCTTTAGCCAACCTTCTTCATTTGTAATAACTGTACCCGAACTCGTTTCACTTCCAGCAGCTGGAATCGTTAATACAACTCCTAATGGAATACAGTCGGTAACTTCTGCCTCTCCGCTGAAAAAGTCCCATACATCTCCATCGTAGTTTGCTCCTGCTGCTATTGCTTTCGCTGAATCAATGACACTTCCTCCACCAACAGCTAAAATGAAAGCAATATCGTTCTCTTTACAAATAGACACTCCTTCTCTTACAAGACTAACACGTGGGTTCGGTTTTACTCCTCCGAGTTCAAACACTTCTATATTTTGCTCTTGTAACTTCTGAATTACCTTATCGTACAGCCCACTCTTTTTAATACTTCCACCACCGTAATGAAGTAGTACCTTTTTAGAAAATTGACTTGTCTCTATGCCAACTTGATTTTCTGTATTTTTTCCAAATATTATTTTCGTGCTATTTTGAAAAATAAAGTCATTCATATTGTATCCTCCGATGTTATATTTTCTATCTTAATATCATATTTCTACCGTTTGGAAAGTGCAAGTTTTCTATACCATTAATATTTGAGTTGATTAAACTTCATCATTACGGTTCGTTTAGTAATGTTTTACATATTTATCTTTTAATTTTCTTTTAACAAGTATATAAATAAAGTAAGAACCTATAAAGGTGGTGGGAGTATGGATGAGAAAGTGTTAGAGCTTAGTAAGCGGATCTCCAGATTAGAAAATGAACTAGCTGAGGTAAAGAATGAATTACGAACCTACCAAGTTTTAAGAACTGAACAACAAGTTACAACACATGAACCTTTTCCTAAGAAAAAATTAGACAGTGTGGCTGTTCGTAAGCACATTGTAGAAAAAGAGACTAAAAGTTTTGATACGCTAGTATCCGAGTGGTTGCCCAGAATCTTTATCTTTGTTCTTATATTAGGGGTCATTTGGGGATTTGTTGCAGCTGCAGAACGCGGTTGGATTAGTCCTGTCGTTCGCGTACTGTTCGGGTTTGGTTTGACTGGACTTTTGTATTGGTTAGGGAACTTACAGTATAAGAAGAATAAGAATTCATTAAGTATTGTTTTGTTAGCAGGTAGCGTTATAGTTTATGTTATTTCCATCTTTGCAGGTAATGTGCTTTACGATATTATCCCCCATTTTGTAACGGTAGTTTTATTAGGAATAGGTATTGCTGGCGGGGTTTATCTTTCTCGCAAATATCAATCTGAGGTTTTGTTAGCGATTGTCGGTGTAGGAGCTTATGTATATCCATTTTTGTTTGCTGGAGATACTCGAAATGAATACGTTTTTTATGTATATCAAACATTCGTATTCGTCGGCTTAGTTTATGAATCTGTGAAACAGCAATACAAAGTAACTTGGAACATTGCCAACTATGCTTTTATGTTTGCAGTTTTAGTTTTTACTATTATTGGTGTAGGTGGAAGCTCGTATTTTGCCCTAACCATCATAGGCTTACAGCAAGCCGTCATTATTTTCTTAACGTATCAAGCGAAGAATCATACGTCAAAAGGAATGTACATTCCTGCTATTGCAACAAGTGCATTATTTTTATACGGAATGGGTTACAGCTTATTTAATAACTTAAGCCATTTACTGATTGGTTTTTACATTGTCATGAATGTACTATACTTTGCACTTAGTATGCTAAGAACAAATGAACATAAAGAATTGAACAACGTATTTTTCGTTTTTTCTATGTTTTATTTGTTCCTAATCATTACCGAATTAGTAGGCTCAAGAGATATTGCCTACATGACCTTTATCGTGCAAGCTGCGGTCGTTTACTATTTAGCACAAAAGAGAAACAGTATTTTAGGAACCGTTACGAGCTTTGTTATTTTGTTACCAGTTTTAGATTTTCTTCTCGATATTCCAGGTGAATGGTTTACGTTCACTGTTTTTGTCACATGGATTTTATTTATTGGATTCTTTAAATTTATTTATATGCTGAAAGATGTGTCAACTGTATTAAAAGAATACTATATTAAAAATGCTTCTCCATATATACTTTCGTTGTTAGTTGTCATCTTTTTTACAAAGATATCAGCATTCTTCACAAAGGATAGTACGTATATGATGGCAAACATCGGGGTATCTATTTCTTGGATTGTGTTTGTTGCAGTTGCTTATATTTCTTATAGTTACTTTAAACATAAACATTGGAATTATATCGGATTAGCATTTTTATTTATTTCGCTGTCAAAAGTAACCTTATTTGATTTAGCGATGGTAGATATCGTTTGGAGAGCTATTCTATTTATTACACTTGGCGTTATTGGTTTGCTTATATCAAAAGTGTTTTATAATAGTAGAAAAAATTGAACACATAAATCTGTATTGTAAATCTGCGGGTGTTTCACAAACTATCATCCGTCTTTTTATGCAGACTATTGACTCATTTTCAGAACAAAAGCGCTGCTGCGCCCGCTTACGCTTATCGACGTAAAAACTCGACGGCTCCGAAGCGAAATATAGGAAACACAATTTGTGACGTAGGAACAAATCGATGTTAACTTATCGACCGGAGGAACAGGAAGTTTTATAGTCGATTGCGTAAGTCTTTAAAATTTCCTAAAGCAAAAAGAGCTCGAGATTATAATCTCAAAAGCTCTTTTCCATTTATTCTAATAATTATTTCATTGCCAATCTGGCTCAGTTTTTCTTGCTGTTCCACCATACCTTGATGTTTGAATGAACCTTGATTAGTGATATATACTGTCAAAAAGTAAATCAAGCCAAAACAGCTAATGCAAATATGAGTGTAAAGTAACTGTATCGGAGTAAGGAATTTTGCAATTAGTAAAGACACAAACACGAACAAAGACAACAGGCCAATACCTACTAAATATGACTTTAACTCATTATCAGACATTTCCCTTTCTCGGTTTTGCCTATTCATGCATAAACCCTCCTTATTTAATAAATGACAGCGGGCTTACCAATAGAATATGTTGTTCACTTTAGAAAAAGAACAAAATTTGCTGAAACATAGGGACATGTCTCGATTAAAGTCGATGCATGTCCTTTCTAATAAATAAATTTATTTCCACATAAAAGTGTTAGATTTATATATTAAATCAGTACTTCTTCCTTACATCACTTCAAATAATATAGTCTTCTGGCACACATTTTAGGCTTCAAATTTCCTAATAATACCTTAATGTTTAATTTTTTCAATATGAAAAAGTTGAATATAGTTATATAGCTAGATTGTTTCGACATTTCAATATTTCAAAATCCGTAATTTTTTAATGTTTTACCTCACTAAAGTGTTATAAAAAGGTAAAACGTCCTATTCTGTCGACATTTATACAAAGGAAAGGTCGAAAAACGTAGAATTTTTTGAATAGTTTACAAAAAAATTCATTGCTATAATTTGGCTTGTACCAAAAACTATGAAACTCGGGGGTTAGATCTAGTGAAAAAAAGTAAACTACTCGTTAACACGACTTTAGCAGGAGCCATTGTATTTTCTACATTTATCCCAACTGCTTTTGCACATGATGCATTAGACTTTGAAGCAGGTAATAAGGCAGGTTCGGCATTTACACAGGAAGAACTAAATGAGATGCAATTAGGTTTCAGTTCCACTGGAGGTAAAAATGTTCGTTTCTTAACAGAAGCTGCTTCTTTACAAATTGAGCCAATTAATGGTTCCCAAAAGAATATGGCAGATGTGTATGCATATAAAGGTTTTGCTTATACAGGAACTCATACTGCTGGTGGAGGTAATGGCGGCGTTCGCGTTTTTGACTTAAAAGATCCAGCTAACCCTGTAGAAGTAGCGACGTTCGCTAACGACATTCCATTTACTTGGCAGGAAAAAGTTATCGTTAGATCCGTAAACACTCCTCACTTTAAAGGAGACTTAGCGGTAGTAAGTGTACAACAAACTAGCCGTAACAATGCTAATAGACCTGACAGTATTGGTGGGGTGCTCCTATACGATGTAAGTGATCCGTATAACCCTGAACGTCTTGGTTTTTACGAGCTTGATCGTCGTATTACTGGTACTCACGAATTATATTTAACAACACAAGGTAATCGTGCATTACTTTTAACTTCTAGTCCATATGCAGATTTTTACACTGGAGGAGTAGAAAAAGACTTCCAAATTATTGATGTTACAAATCCAACAAGTCCAGAGAAACTGTGGCAGTTTGATCCACGAGTACTTCCTGAAGTGCCAGAAAGCTTTGACGGTTACTTTTGGTTTGTAGAGGAAGAAAATAGAAACCGTCCAGTGTTTAATCATAGTGTAATTACAGATAACAACGGTCATTACGCATATGTATCTATGTGGGATTTAGGAACGGTTATTTTTGACATAAGAAATCCAGAAGAGCCAGTATACTTAGGTAGAACTAGTTTTGAAAGTCACGTAAAAGGCGCCGCTCACTCTGCTGCCCTTGCAAAAGGTGGAACAATCCTTATCGAAACACGTGAAGTGGCGAATCCTGTAGGTGCTGGTTATGAAGATGCGTATGGCTACACTCGTATTTATGATATTAAAGATAAAACGAACCCTGTTCTGTTAAGTCAATTTACGACAGAATTGACGTTTGATGTTCCTGAAAGTCCTGCTGGTCGTTCAACATTTGCAAAAACAGTACACGACCCTAAAGTCCTTGGAAACACACTTTACCTTTCCTACTACTCAGGTGGAGTTGTTCATGTTGACATTACAAACCCAAGCAACCCTGTTGAAATCGGTCGTTACACGCCAGAGCGCTCCAACGTTTGGGGAGTTTTCGTAGACAGAAACTATGTACTTGCTTCTGATATGAACAGTGGTTTGAAAGTTTTACTAAAAAACAATGCTGGTGGCAATAAAGGTGGAAATCAACCTACTGAATAAATAAGAAAAATGCATGGGTTATTGTTTAATCCATGCATTTTTTATGGAAGGTTACTAGTTTCATTTAGCTGTTAAAGTATAATTAATAAATAATCTTTAATCATAGGATTTAGTCCCTCTTGCAATTCTTATAGATTAATTAAATTCAAAAGTAAGGATAGTAATTTAAAACTATACAAAAAGAGCTAAAAGGTTAAATAAATATCCTCTCAGCTCTTTAAATAAATTAACTTGCTAGTTCTTCTAGTTCCATTGCTTCTTTAGAAAGCACCACTTCCACTAAGCCGTATATCGCATCGTATGCTGATTCGCTTAGATTTTCATTGGAATATTCCTTTTCCAAATCAAGTAATAACTTTTCTAATGCACGTAGATAGTTATGATTATGCGCTTGAAGTGCTCGCTCATTTTTTGGTAATTCTAATTTTAATGCGTGATTTTCTACTGTGTTTGTTTGATTAAATATTACGTTGAAAGTACTACGTTTATATAAGTGGTCTTCACTGTTGTAAAGAACTAGCGCCGCTTTAATATCTTGTAGTACAGCTAACTTGGAAACAGGCATTGGACTGTAACCAGCCGAAATAGCATCTTCCTCTGTATGGAAAAACACGCGATATTCTGGCTCAACAGAACGCCATTCAGAAGCTGGTACATAATATTTCGTACGATAATCTCCTACTGGACGTTTTGGTGTAGATCCACCTTCACGAGCACGGAATTCGAATGGATATTCCATCATTGGATCTTCCGGATTCCAAATGGCAAGACCTGCGTCTTTTGCTTCTTTTAACGCTTTACCGTATTTTTCTACTACATCACTTTCAAAGGGCCATATAAAATATGTAACTGCATGACCAGCTAGTACCATTTCATAGTTTGTATTCAAACCGTCTAGTGTGATAACTTTAAAGGGTACGACCTACAAACATGATGAATTCCTCCTAGAATGATGACTATCACTTGACACTCCGATTTATACATATTCCATCGGCTCTGTGCTATGTACATATCCATTTTTCTTATAAAAGTTAATACTGTCTTCACTTGGCCATACAATAATGAATTCGTACTTATTCTCTTTCGTCCACTCATTTACCTTTGAGATTAGCTTACTCCCAATACCCATGCTTCTAAATTCAGGAATCGTATATACATTTGTCATATAGGCAAACGGATACGTTACTCTACCAGGCCGTGGTACTTTATGAATTAGTTCTATGAATATGTGGGAAACAACCTTCTCTTCTACCTCAGCTACCCATATAAACCATTGGTCTCTATTGATAGCGTCTACTAAGAAACTTTTACATTCTTTCTCAAAACTTTCGTATGACGTTTGTGCGATTTTCTTCGTCTCGTCATGTTCAATGGTGAAATCCCATCTCATTTTAATTAAACTCTGTATATCTTTATCTTCAGCTAGCCTTATGATCATTGGAATCCCCTCCTTTCAGTCAACAGATTCAATTTTTCTATAGATACTTTTTTCTGATACAAAAAGGTTAATACAGTAAGCTATTTGTTATGTTGATGGTTTTATGTTCATACTCTTTATTCACACCTACAATCATAATTTTAGAAATGACTCCTCACTGTTTCTTGTATCTTAAAATATTTAAATCTTCCCAGCCATAAACTAGTTCATTAAGCTTCTTTCCAGCGATTTCGACCTCGATTTTATCTAGTAACTTGCCACCTAGTGACTCATAAAACAATTTGGACTTATTATCTTCTAACACAAGTACGAGCAGGGAATGTATTCCTAACTTTTCTAATTCTTTTATTACTGGTGTTACAAGTGCTTTGCCTAATCCCCGGCCTTGAAACTCCTCCAAAATATAAATGGCGCTAAGTTCTCCCATATACCCTGAATATTTACCACTTCTTTCTTTACAACCTGTAGAAAACCCGACAATTTCATCGTTATTGTTTTCGGCCACAAAAACGATGGAATGTGGAATATTATTAATCCATAATTCTTCACGTGTTTGATAGGATAGATTATTTAAGTATTCATTTGGGATGATGTTATTGTATGTAGTTCTCCAACTATCAACATGAACTTTAGCTATTCCACTGGCATCAGTTAATTTAGCCGGTCTAATAATCATATGAATGCTCCTTTCATTTTTAACAAAAGAAAGAAATACTAAGACGTGTGTTTTTTGTCATTATTTTCTTATTTCACTCTTACAGCAGCTAAATATTGTTATGAATTATTTTTTAAATTTTTCAGGATTTTCTATCCTTATCGATATGACCTCTCCGCAATTCAAGCAAAAAGTATATATTTTGGTAGAACCCATTGAAAACTTGCTATCTAATGGCTTTACAGGCATGTAATCAGTACCTTTTGCAAATTCTACCCCGTTACAATTAGTGCATTTTACTTCTTTCATACTAGCAACTCCTTTCTCTTACAGAATTTACGATAGAGTTTAAGAAAAGTTTCAAATTTAATGGATAATGTTTCTAGGAACAAATAATACCTTATATTATTAAATTGGCCTTGCACCTTCACTTCTCTTTCTGACATATGATAAACAAATTGGAAAGAACATGGGAGGTATTATATGTATACAAATCCATATTATCAATACGCACAACAATACTGGCGTACAACAAATGATTCGATATTAGTTTCTGATATCCAAAAAGCAATTAATGGAGAGTATAGCGCAGTTCAATGTTATGAAAAATTAGCTGAGATGGCGCCAACAGAAAAAGAAAGAGATCGAATATTAGAAATTCGAAAAGATGAAATTCGCCACTTGGAGGAGTTTAGTAGACTTTATTTAAACTTAACTGGTAGACAACCACAACCAGAAATAGGTGAAGAGTGCGCTGAAACATATACAGAAGCGTTAGAAGCTTCTTTTATTGACGAACAAGAAACCGTTGATTTTTACTTAGATATTGCGGATAAAGCGAAGGATATATTGATTAAAAAGGCATTTCGGCGAGCGGCGGCTGATGAGCAAAATCACGCGGTATGGTTTTTGTTTTTTTTTCAAAAAATATAGAATTAATAAGGTCAGACCGTCAAAACAAGAATTTCGGTGCAATAGGTGCACTTGGGGCGGAATCTCTAGATTTAGCACAGATGTTGACCTTTGCTTTGCAAGATGAATATTTGGCACAAGCTAGATATGACAACATTATAGCTACCTTTGGAAATATTCGTACTTTTGTTCAAATAAAGCAAAGTGAGTTAAGACACATTCAAGCGTTATTACCATTGTTTGAAAGATATGGTGTTCCGTTGCCCGAGGACATTTCAGCTTCTTTTGTCACCACTCCTGAAAATCTGAAAGCCGCATATCGCGCTGGTGTAGATAGCGAGATTGAAAACATTGCGATGTATGAGAAATTTTTAACGTTTGAATTACCAGTAGACGTACGAACTGTGTTTACACAAGTTGGTAATGCTTCTCGAAATCATCTTGCTGCATTTGAGCGAGGGTTGGCAAGGAAGTGAGATAGTATAGCTATGTTAAAGTCCCTAATGGCTTATCTATATTCTTTAGTTTTCAACTCTATTAAAATGGGTTATAATATGCGTATAATGACATATATTAAAAAAGACCGAATCGGTGCTCGAACACCGTTTCGGTCAAGCAATAGTCGCAGGTCCCTTCAAGGGGGCGGCTTGTCTAAATATAAGATAACCCACTCTGCCGTCAAGCTCAAGGGTGGGTTATTTTCTGTCTAAATACGAGACGATAGATACAATCAAACCGGCAAATGAAATCATAAGCACTAACGTCTGAAATGTCGTCATCACAAGCACCACCCCCTTTCGTTCTTGGGGTAATGCCGACCACCCTTGAGTTTACCTGAATAACTATTGCAAAATTATTATATCACAAATAAGAACGTATGTTTCATCGGTTTTTCTGAAACTTCTTCTCCTTTACCTCAATTATTATGTTAAAAGGACCTGCACTTCTGTTGGACTAATTCGTCCTAAATAGGTAATACTGTCGAAAACTTTATTTCTCTTAAGGAAAGACTCGTTTGTATTCGTGTTATCCCTAGTTTATTCAACTTCCGGATAAAATTCTCCAATTCTCTTCTATCTTTGTTAATCACCTTTAGCATGTAATCATGCTCTCCTGTTAACAAGTGGCACTCTAATACTTCAGGCATTGCCCCTAAAGCTTGCTCCAAAACTTCGAGTTGCTCCGCTTGATGGATGTTCGTGCTAATAAAAATAATAGACAACAAATCAAATCCGAGCTTTTCTTGGTTTAAAATGGAAACACGTTGCTGTATGTATCCTTCATTTTCTAACCTTTTAATTCGGACATGCGTAGCAGGCGGTGACAACTTAACTCGTTTTGCAATTTCTGAATTACTTAGATGTGCTTCCGTTTGTAAAATTTTTAATAGTTGTATGTCTATTTCGTCTAAAACTTTACTTACAATGGACTCCACTTTCAATCACACCTTTCAATTATTCTAAAAACATAACACCTGTTTCTCTAATACAAAATATTTTTAATTAATATTGATTATTCACATAACATTATTTTGTTTTTTTACTATTATAAAATAAATTAATCTGTAAATATACGAAAAATGTTAAAATTATTTCATCAAGTATTCAAGTATTACTGAGCGGAGTGGAAGTTATTTTATGGCATACAAATATTACGGATTACTACTTTTAACAAGTTTCCTATGGGCTGGCAATTTCATCGTGGGTAAGTTTTTAGTCGATCATGCTTCCCCTATGACGTTAACGATACTACGCTGGGCAATTGCGGTACTTTGTCTATTCCCAATAGTTTGGTGGAGAGAAAAGAAAATCCTACCATCACGAAAAGCAATTTTACCTTTATTTCTAATGGGTATTACTGGAGCAGCCCTTTTTAATGTCTTTCAATTTCTCGCTTTAGAAAGTTCCACTGCTATGAATATTGGATTAATTTCCACATTAAACATTATTACTATCTCTGTGTTTTCTTTTTTCTTTTTAAAAGAAAAATTAAATGGTCTGCAAATTTTATCTATGATTATTTCCTTATTCGGTGTACTCCTCGTTTTATCAAAAGGAAACATCCAACATCTACTTTCTTTTCAGTTCAATGTAGGAGATTTATGGATGCTGGCTGCGGTCTGTATTTGGGGTATTTACTCTGTTTGTAGTAAATGGGCTTCACACACAACATCACCAATGATGGCGATACTTTATTCAGGTATTTTCGGGTTGTTGATACTTTTACCTTTCAATGTGACGAGTTTACATATTACAAATGTTAATGCTTCTTTTGTGTGGGCTATTGCTTATACAGGACTTATCTCAACCGTTGTATGTATGGTTCTTTGGAATATTGGCGTTTCTAAAGTTGGAGCTACTACTTCTGGGCTGTTCTTAAACTTCAACCCCATCTTCACGGTTATTCTAGCATTTTTCCTACTTGGAGAGCAGATGACTTGGTTACAAGGACTTGGAAGTGTAATTGTTATTTTGGGAAGTTACTTTTTCACATATTTTACATCAAGATTTATTTCGATTAATATTGCGGTGAAGCCGAGGCTTGCGAAATAATAGAAAGTTTTAGGACAGGAGTTACGACACACCATTTAATAGATGGTACGTAACACCTGTCTTCTTTTTTATGTATGATATTTGTATTTTTAGAGAACGTTATGGAAGAAATCTTTTCATCGTTAGAAAGGGGTTTGTTACATCATGAATCAACACGAGCTTCACCAAGATATTAATACTTTTGCAGAATCACACTTGCCATTAACGTCATTAAACAACGAACTGGAGATTACAGTTGTTCCAGACGTTCATTGCTTTACAGATAAAATAGTGAACATTGTGTACATAGACCTTCCGGATAATCAGTTCGTGCTTGTTGATGCTGGTATGCCACATTCAAAAGAACATATTAAGGAAAAACTAGAAGAGAGATATGGTAAAGGCACTAAACCAGCTTGTATTTTGTTAACACATGGCCATTTTGACCATGTTGGCTCTTTAGCTGAATTATTAGAAGAGTGGCAAGTTCCTGTTTATGCCCATCTAGAGGAAATGCCTTATTTAACAGGAAAGCGTAACTACCCAGAAGCAAACACAGATGCGCATGGAGGAATAGTCCCGAAGATTGCACCGATGTTCCCTAATCACGGTGTAGATCTTTCAGGGTATGTGCAACCATTACCGGATGATTACAGTGTTCCAAATTTGTTAGGTTGGAATTGGGTTCACACACCTGGTCATACACCAGGGCATGTATCATTTTTTAGAGAAAGTGATGGATTACTAATTGCCGGGGATGCTTTTGTGACGGTAAGGCAAGAATCACTTTGGAAAGTGCTTGTTCAAAAACAAGAAATTAGCGGCCCTCCAAAGTACTTCACCTTTGATTGGGTTCATGCAAAAAGCTCAATAGAAAAGCTAGCCGCATTAAATCCTCAAGTAGCGGTTACTGGACACGGTTTACCTATGACTGGAGAAGAACTAACACATAGTTTACAAAAGCTAATTAATCATTTTGACACAATTGGGTTAGCATAAAAATAGGTACAGGTTAGCCTCTTTAGGGATTAACCTGTACCTTTTTCTTCTTATTAGACTTTCTAATCATGTTCTTCTATTCATTTAAAATGCGACAGTACCCCCGTCCCCAATTCACATTAATTTGCATTTTCATATTAAATGACAGCCTTCAATTTCTTCAACCACTCCTAATAGACTAATCTAATTTTTAGTAGATTATTTCAACGTAGGATAGAGTTAATCCTCTTTATTTTCTCTATCTAAATATATTGTTCAGCTATTAAAATCAACACTTTTTTGGGCGTCTTAATTCGAACCTATAATTTCATAACCATGAATGAGAAAAACACTATTAAACATAATAAGAAGGAATTTTTAAAATTGGAAGGAGTAGTTTTGGTGAAAAGATTATTATTAATTGGAATGATTTTGTGTTTTCAGCTAAACGTGCTGGTTGGACCGATTGGTGCTCATGCTCAAATAGAGGAACAATGCATTAGCCAATCACAGGTGAAAATCGAAAATGAATTCAGAAGACTCTGGATTGACCATGTATTGTGGACTAGTAACTATATTACAAGTGCAACTACCTCTGGCGCGGAGGATCAAAAACAAGTCCTAGCAAGGCTGATGAAAAATCAAGTAGATATAGGAAATGCAATAAAGCCAGTTTACGGGGAAAAATTCGGAAATAAATTAACGGCACTGCTAGAGGAACATATTGTTATTGCTGGCAAAATTGTTGATGCAGCGAAAAGCCAAAATGAAGATATGGTAAATCAACTAAATAAAGAATGGTATAGAAATGCTGATGATATAGCGGTGTTCCTAAATGGTATCAACCCGAATTTAAAAATGGAAGGTTTAAAAGAATTACTATATATGCATTTAGAATTGGTTGCAAATGATTTATCAGCAAGCTTATCAAAAGAGTGGGATGCTAGAATTGATGCAATTGATGATGGACTAACACATATAATCTTAATGGCAGACGCTATCTCCGCTAGTGTTGTTAAGCAGTTTCCTGAGAAATTTTAAAAATGTAGGTTTAAGAGACTTGAACTTCGACCTAGTATTTGCTGCTAGTTCGAAGTTCGTGCTCAAAATAATAATACTTCATTCCCCACCTATTACAGACAGGATTTCGGGGTAGGAGGAACTACCAATCATTTTTTGATGAGTCGAAACTCCTTCCCCCTTTATAGTATTTTAACGTTCAGGTTCTTACCTATTCTTAATAATTTCATCAACAATGCCATAAGCTTTTGCCTCTTCTGCAGTCATGAAATTATCACGATCTGTATCTCGTTCGACTTTTTCGACTGGTTGACCAGTTAATTGTGCTATTAATTTATTGGTGTCTTCTTTCAATTTTAAAATTCTACGCGCCGATATTTCAATATCGGTTGCTTGCCCTCTTGCCCCACCTAAAGGCTGGTGGATCATGATTTCACTATTTGGGAGAGCGAGTCTTTTTCCTTTTGTACCGGACATTAACAAAAGTGCACCAAATGATGCCGCCATTCCAATACAAATAGTTCTAACATCTGGCTTGATATAATTCATCGTATCTTGAATAGCAAAACCTGCAGTTGTAGACCCACCTGGACTATTAATATAAATGGAAATATCTTTATCTGGATCATCCGCAGCTAAAAACAAAAGCTGCGCAACTACGCTGTTGGCTATTTGGTCGTTTATTTCATCACCAATCATAACAATACGGTCTTTTAAAAGACGAGAATAGATGTCGTAGGATCTTTCTCCTCGGCTCGATTGTTCAATCACATACGGGATCATACTCATGATTAATTTCCTCCTTCTTACTATGCTGCCATCCTTAATCCATAGTGAGGAGTGTGTATACGAGTTGAACGATGCGAATAATTTAGAGCAGGAGCGTTTGATTGTAATGTTTGAATAGTCGGAATTGCTTGGATTAAAACAGTAGGATCTTGGATACGGATACTCGTATTTATTAATCTCGATAACCATTCTGTTTCCTCTTCCTCCCAAAAAGAATCGATGATAGAGGACTCCTCTTCCAAATTTCCTTTTTCGATTCGATTTTTGTATCGGTGAACGATGGATTTAACAGATCCCTCTGACATTTGTAATATCTTCGCAATTTCATGAGATTTGTAATGAAAAGCCTCTTTTAAAAGAAAAGTGATAGCTTGCTTTGGTGTAAGATTTTTTAATAATAGCTCCGTAATGATAAACGAGCTCTCCATTTTATCCACATACGCTGACTGTTCCACTTCTTCTAAAAGGTCCTCTCTTTTTCGTTTTCTCGTCGTGTCCACCCATTGATGATAAGCTGTTTTTTGCAAAAGCCGAGTACTAATAATGGAACTATTACGGTACTTATTTAAGATTTTCACAAACGTTTCTTGAGCAAGGTCATTACCATCCCATTCATTTTTAGTTAAAAACAAGCAATACCGTCTAAGTTTTTCATATTTTTTTAGTAATTGTTCCTCGACTATATCGTTGGATGCAACTGCTCGTTGTTTTTCTTTCATCGTTTTGTTCACTCCTTTAAACACCACTCATTATATTAACGTTTCAAACATAGAAAAATGATACGGGGGGAGAAAAAATATTTCACTTCCTTAAAATTTGAGCATTTGTTCAGTTGTGGAATTAAGTTTCTGGATAGGAGGATTTGCAACAGCCATGTTACTTCCTTTTCTTATCCATTATAAAATTCAAGTAAATACTTGGTGATCTAATATATTCTAATATAGCAAAGTCTGACTTAGACATTTACTTTTTAAAAGGCCTCCATATCATCTTACTACTCGGTGGGATTTTAAACAAAAATCCTAGTCTTCAGGTCTAACAGTTGCAACACCTGGACTAACCGATTGGGAAGCCATTGGTGGAATAGCATTTCTATTTTGATATTTCCGAATAGTATTTTCATGGTATATAATTATTAAAGGAGAAGCTTAGTGCTTAGCGGGCTCAGTAACTTCGATTCAATAGTTTGTTTAGATTACACCACAATCGACAACAGACATTTCTACGATATTAAAACTCAAAAGGAACAGCTACTAGACTTTTTTGGTTGCTGTTCTTTTATTTTAACGGACTGTTTCTCCTCTTGTCTTCCCTCATTCAGACCACAACTTGTGTATATACGCCTTCTTCTCACATAGCATATAGTCAATTCGAGTTTATGAAAGGTACTTTCTCCATTTTTCTTAATTAAAGTTCGGTTCATAGTGCTTATGAAAGGCACTTTCACCTTTTTTCTTACTCAAAGTACGGTTCATAATACTTATGAAAGGCACTCTCACCTTTTTTCTTACTCAAAGTACGGTTCATAGTGCTTATGAAAGGCACTCTCACCTTTTTTCTTATTCAAAGTACGGTTCATAATGCTTATGAATGGCACTCTTACCTTCTTTCTTATTCAAAGTACGGTTCATAATACTTATGAAAGGCACTCTCACCTTTTTGCTTATTCAAAGTACTGTTCATAATGCTTATGAAAGGCACTTTCACCTTTTTTCTTACTCAAAGTACGGTTCATAGTGCTTATGAAAGGCACTTTCACCTTTTTTCTTATTCAAAGTACGGTTCATATTGCTTATGAAAGGCACTCTCACCTTTTTTCTTATTCAAAGTACGGTTCATATTGCTTATGAAAGGCACTCTCACCTTTTTGCTTATTCAAAGTACTGTTCATAATGCTTATGAAAGGCACTTTCACCTTTTTTCTTACTCAAAGTACGGTTCATAGTGCTTATGAAAGGCACTTTCACCTTTTTTCTTATTCAAAGTACGGTTCATATTGCTTATGAAAGGCACTCTCACCTTTTTTCTTATTCAAAGTACGGTTCATATTGCTTATGAAAGGCACTCTCACCTTTTTGCTTATTCAAAGTACTGTTCATAATGCTTATGAAAGGCACTTTCACCTTTTTTCTTACTCAAAGTACGGTTCATAGTGCTTATGAAAGGCACTTTCACCTTTTTTCTTATTCAAAGTACGGTTCATATTGCTTATGAAAGGCACTTTCACCTTTTTTCTTACTCAAAGTACGGTTCATCCTGCTTATGAAAGGTACTCTCACCTTTTTTCTTACTCAAAGTACGGTTCATATTGCTTATGAAAGGCACTCTCACCTTTTTTCTTACTCAAAGTACGGTTCATCCTGCTTATGAAAGGTACTCTCACCTTTTTGCTTATTCAAAGTACGGTTCATAATGCTTATGAAAGGCACTCTCACCTTTTTTCTTATTCAAAGTACGGTTCATAATACTTATGAAAGGCACTCTCACCTTTTTGCTTATTCAAAGTACTGTTCATAAATTATATGAAGAGCATCTCAATTAAAGCATACTTTTCGGATCCAACGCCTTTTCCATTTCTGGTGTAAGCAGTCCTTTTTCTTCTAATACTTCCTTAATTGTTACTTTACGCTCATCTGCTTCCATTCCGATTTGCGATGCTTTGTCATAACCTACGATAGAACTTATCCCCGTTACTAGCGCTAAGCTAGCATTCATCCACTTCTCGCAATTTTCTTTTTCTGCATCAATTCCAGAAATACATTTTGAAACTAATGTGGAGATGGCGTTGGACATTATTTCAATCGCGTCTAAAAACGTATAGGCGATGAATGGCATCATAACATTTATTTCTAATTGTCCTGCCAGACCAGCTGTTGCTATAGCTGTTTCATAACCAATTATTTGACAACAAACCATATGGGTCATTTCTAAAATGGCAGGGTTTACTTTTCCAGGCATGATAGTAGAACCTGGTTGGACAGATGGTAACGCAATTTCTGCCAGACCAGTTCTCGGTCCCGAGGAGAGTAAACGTAAATCACTCGTTATTTTTATTAAATGTATAGCTAGTTCTTTTAAAACAAGCATCACGCGAATTGGGGCGTTTGTGTTTTGCATAAATGAAAATATATCAGTTGGAGAACGAAATGGTAAATTAGTATACTGACGAACCTCATTAATCACTTTCTCGCTATACTCTGGATGGATATTATTACGCGTGCCAATCGCCGTTCCACCTAATCCAATTTCATATAAACTGTCCGTAGCCTTTTCTAGCTGTTTATACATTTCTTGAATTGTTACTGCATATCCTGAAAATTCTTGTCCTAGTCTTATTGGAATAGCATCGTGTAGATGAGTTCGACCAGATTTCACAACTGGCATTAGTTCAATGGACTTTCTTTTAAGCTCTTTATGTAGCTGGTCTATTATAGGAAGTAACTTTTCTACTATCTTTTCAGCTCCTGCAATATGTATAGCAGCATGAAAAGTATCATTTGTTGATTGTGACATGTTCACATGGTCATTTGGGTGAATTCGTAGACCTTCAAGTTCTTCTCCTAAAATCTCTGTTGCTCTGTTAGCGATTACCTCATTAGTATTCATGTTTTGTGAAGTACCCGCTCCTGCTTGGAAAACGTCTATTACGAAATGGTGATCTAACTTTCCTTCAGCTACTTCTTCTGAAACTTTTATAATGGCATTTGCATAAGACGCTTGAAGGAGGCCATTTTCCATATTCGTTTTAGCCGCTGAAGCTTTAATAATTCCAAGTGCTTTGATAAACGATCGCGATAGTTTTCTTCCACTTATTTGATAATTATCCACCGCACGCTGTGTTTGCGCACCATAATAAGAGTCAATTGGGACTTTAACTTCTCCTAACGTATCCTTCTCTATCCGATATGAATTTGAAAAAGTCATGTTCTATCTCCTCGTAAAATAACATTAGTTCTATTGTCTCCATTTGCTTTCTATTTAAAACGAAAGAGAAATAGGATTTTTGTAATTACCCTCAGGGTTTACGACAAAAATTAGTGGAGTGTCGGATAAATAACGCAACCCTACACTCCATCACCTCTACTCACAATACCTTTGTCAATCTCTCACTCCGTAGCAAGGAAGCTACAGAACTATCAATCTCTTCTACTAATGCTTTTTTCGTCCATGATTTTTTGTAGGCTGCACTGTCATTGATGAGTACGTAAATGGCTCGTAATTCATTCACTTTGAACTTGCTTTTTTCGTTTTTATTAAGTTCTTTCCAAGAAATAAGTACATTCTTACTTTCACTTAAGAATGCGGTAGGAAGATTCAAGTTGTATTTTCTCAATAGTTCTGCAGGTGGCAAATAATTTAATAAATCTTGTAAAAATGCTTTTCCGTTCAAAGGTTCCTTTTTATTTGTTTTATTAGCAATCTTGGTTTCTTGGCCTACTCCATCTTTAATCGCGACAATAACTTCTTCTAATATATGAATATCACGTGCAAGTAACATTTTATCTACTGTTTCTAAAATTCTCTTACACTTTGTTAAAGTTTTTATGGCATCTTCTTTCTTCATACTCTCACCTCTATTAAACTAGGATCTAGTTCTCTTAAGATTTCCATTGCTAACTCTTTATACTTATACTGTTCTTCGCTGATACCCCCATTGGACATCGCGTCTGATATGTTGTTTAAATCTTTAATGACCGTTTTATACATTTTTAAATGTTTCAACTCCCCTAGTCCTTGAGGTAGAGATGTACCTTTTCGCATCGTTTCAAAAATTCCTAATAGTTTCGGCTTCTCCCCGAAAATTAGTTTTACAAAATGAGAATATTCCTTGTTGGAACAATATTTATCATAGATTTTATTTACAATCTTTATGTAGTGAGCTACACCTTTTGCACTCACCTTATCCATAATTGTTGGAATTAAATAATAGTCTGATAATAAAAAGCCGCTTTGGGTAATGAGATTGTTAGTTGGAGGACAGTCAAACATAATAAGATCATATTTTGCTTCTAATTGGTGGTCTTGAATAAAGTTATGGAGGATAAAGAGATTTTCTAGTCCGTTTTTTTCCGTTGTCATTTCCATCGCTATTTCGTCTAAACCACCATTACTATAGAACAGGTTCGATGGAATAAAATCGATGTTCGGATGATTTTTCATGCAGTTTTTAATCAACGTCTCTGTATTCAAGGAAAACCTCGTGTGATGTAATCTCTTCGCTTGAAGGTACATATCAAATACATAGTTTAACGATTCGTCATCCTCTAAATCGATTAAGTCTTTCTCTGTACTTTTCAAACACACTTCACTTAACGAACACTGTGGGTCTAGGTCAATTAATAAGATTTTGTAGTGTTTTGCTAAATAGTGAGCTAGGTAGTATACACTTGTTGTTTTACCTACACCGCCTTTGTAGTTGCCGATAAAGATTTTTCTAGCTTTCAGTTCTGTCATCCCCTTTAGTGTCATTGGTATCCTTTACCATATATAACGAAGGACGAGTTAAAATATTCTTATTAGATTTTTTTCACTGGAGAAATTGCGGAAACGACGTATATTTAATTATTGATTGTTTAACGGTGTGATATCTTAAACATGAGAAAAAGTGATAAAAACCCCGTCCCCAATTTCACAACATACAAAAAGACAAGCCTCAAAGATTTGGCTTGTCTTTTTGTAGTCTGTGTATAGATTTATTTTCTACTTGGATCATCTAACGCTTGGTATGCCTGTTGGTATTTTCCGCCTTCAGCTACTTTGGAATGGTACAAAGCCTTTAAGGCAAAGTTTTTTTCTAGTTGGTGTTCACTTATTAACTCTTTTAAGTTCTTTTGTAGTTCTTCATTATCTTTTACTAATTGTTTCATTTGTGATTTTAAGAATTTCATAATTCACTGACTCCTTCCCGACACAAAACGCATTCCATGATTATAGCATTATTCTACAATAAACTATATACAAAGTATTCCTAAGGTTTATATGAACGTATACATGACTGACAAGGAATTTCTTCCTTAAATATAGAATATATGTAATTAGGAAAAATATAGAAGGAGCAAATCAGATGGAGAATATAGAAGAACAAGGGAAAAAGGTATTATCAGCTGTTATTGGCTTACTAGTGTTTCATGGATTTATTTCAATTTTTGTCTATGCAGCTTTAAACGACCATACGCTAGGCGTTGCGATTATTGATGCAATCTTTTTAGGCATATACGCGCTTATTTTATCTCTCATACATAAAGGATACCTCTGGGCGAAAGTCATCAATGTCATCTTTTTACTCGGTGGAATTTTAGTCGGAATCCTATTCATTTGGTCTAACCATGGAACAACTGGAATGATTGTATGGGAAGCGATCTCCATAACTGTGTACGGAGTAGCCGTTTATATCTTGCTATTTTCGAAGAGTATTTCATGGTATATGCATTTTAAAAGAGAAGCTTAGGAGAAATGGGGACGGGGTTTATTTCACATTCTGAGGTCAAGTACTCCATTTTGTGTGAAAAGATCCCCGTCCTTACTTCACATCACTCTGGCCACATTTGATTGTTATACGCCATATCCCAGAACATGTATTCAAAACGTGTTGTGTTTAAGAAAATTTCTTCTAATTCTAAGAGTTCTGTTTCTGTTCTTCCTTCAGCTAATTGATCCATTAACTCGATACACCATTTCGCTAATGTTCCGAATTCTTCTGAGCTATACATGCTAATCCATTCTCCGTATAGTTCATGCGCGGCAGCTCCAGGAATCTCGCTTAGTTCTTTACCAATCTCCCAATAACTCCACATACAAGGCAATAATGCAGCCACTAGTTCGGCTAATGTTCCGCTTTGGCCTTTATGTAACATATAATGCGTATAAGCTAACGTAATAGGCGAAGCTTCCGCATTTTCCAACTCTTCTAAAGAAATGCCAAAACGAGCCGCATAGCTTCGGTGTAGAGCCATTTCTTCATGTAGAGTGGAATGCATTAATGCCGCAAATTTCTCCATCGTTTGTAAATCCGTTGCTTTAATTGCTCCGATACCAAACAACTTCGCGTAATCAATTAAATAAAGGTAATCTTGAATCATATAAAAACGAAACTTCTCCGCATCAAGCGTTCCATTGCCCATTTCCACAACAAACGGATGTGTGTGATTTTTCTTCCAAATATTTTCTAATTTCTGTTGTAAATGATCTGTAAATTTCATTTTCTTCATCTCCTAAACTATTTTTTTGTATGAGTCCAATCTAAAATAAACCGCAAAAGAACCTTCGTATAATCAACTAATTGTTGAATGGAAACTTGTTCATTAATGGAGTGAGCATGCTTTAACTCGCCCGGTCCATAAATCGCTGCTGGAATACCGGCATCGCCAAACCAACCTCCATCCGTTACGGTTGGGGAAACACTTAATACAGGCTGTTCTCTTAGCGTCGATTCATGACAACTTAACAACATTTGAACCGCCTTATGTTCAGGATCTACTTCTAAAGAAGGAAAAATCTCACCACGATCTTCTATCATAGAAGAGCCTCCCCATTCAAACGTTGGCGGATTTTCTCTTAACCACGGGTCTGCCTTAGCAACATGATGTATGTGTTCTTCTATCTCTTTTGCTACTTGCTCATATGTTTCATTAGGGTAAAAGTGAACCGTTAGCCATAAACGACATTCATCGGCTATGAATGCGGCATGCCTACCACCTTCAATCACGGCTGGATTGATTGTATTAGTTCCCGGCTCGTATCCTGGGTAGCTTTTCATCACAGACCAATGTCTTTCTAACTCTTGCAACCCTTGCATAACTTTCATCATTTTCTCAATGGCGCTTGCACCAAATAACTTTCCACCTGCATGAATCATATTTTTTCTTGTCGCGTCATGATGTGTTTGCTTACTTTTCACAGTTACCCAACCAGTAATGACTCCACCTTGACCTTGCACTTGTAGATTACTAGTATCGACGACAAGCGCAAAGTCTGCCGTGTAACCTCTTTTGCAACATTGTAAAGTTCCCGCTTCTCCTACTTCTTCTCCGATAACAGACTGAAACGTCAGATCTCCTGGTAATTCAATCCCCGCTTCATGCAAAAGCTGAATCGCTAATAAAGCTCCTGCAAGTCCGCCTTTCATATCGGCTGAACCTCGACCTATTACAACACCATCTCTTACGATAGGAGTAAACGGATCTGTTTCCCACTCTTCTGACTCATCTACCTCCGCAACGTCTACATGACCGTTAATAATAAGGCTTTTATATTGGTCTGATTTTGTTCCTTTTAGCACTCCGACAACATTCGGATCACCTGGGTACACGTCCCATGTATCAATGGCAAAACCTTTTTCTTGTAAAAATCCAGCAATAAAACGCTGAGCTTCCGCTGTATTTCTTGCTGGTGGTGCTGGAGTTTCGTACTGAATTAGTTTACAAAGTAAGTCCACTAATTCGTCCTGTCGCTCCTCTACAAGTAGGATAAGTTCATCTACATTATGCTTCAATGTATTACCTCCTTTTTCTTTTGGCTCTGTTAAGCACCGCTGTTGATTTCCGCGCATATCTCCGCTTTCCGCGGGCGGGCCGGGAGCCTCCTCGGCTTCGCCTGCGGGGTCTCCCCCTCCCCGCTTCTCCCGCAGGAGTCTCCGACATGCGCTTCAATCACAGCTAGATACTATTAAAAAACGACAATAGCCTTTAACATAATCTTACTTTTGAATCAATTAAAAAAACCACTTCTGCATAAAGAAGTGGTTTGGGTTTTAAAAAGACAGTACTATCCCTGTTACTCCACTTCCCTTCGCTAGCATTACCTAGAGCAGGTTCAAGGGTTAAGACAATAGTCTCTCTCAGCTTAAAAAGCACCCCTAGTGTTGAAAAATATTCTATTATAATTAAACTTTAGCAAATTATGTTAGCGATTACAAGTGAGAACTGGGAAGTGAGAAATGGGGACGGGGTTTCTTTCACATTTCTGGCCAATAGACAGTTATCACGTGAAAGAATCCCATTCCTTAAATTGCTACACTTAATTTTTTGTAGCTTTTATTATCATCGTGCTTGGGAATCTTCTTGCTTTGTATAAGGAATAATAACGATCCGATACTGCTTCTTCAACTGATTCATATTTTACCGATACTTCACTTTCTATCACACGATCAATGGTGAAGCCTGCTTTAATCAATTCATTTATATATGTACTAACCTTTCTTTGAGGAATTACGACAGGTGCCTCTTCCCCTTTAAATCTTTCGTATGTTGTAAAACCTTCATTTTGGTAAGATCCATTGAGATAAAGTTGTCCATCTTTACTTACTAAGTGAGTGTATAATGGATGATCCCAACTAAAAATAAAACTTCCACCATGTTTCAAATAGGAGTAAATTAACTGAAAAGTAGTTGGCAAATCAGTCGTCCACCCGATTGCATATATGGAATACACATAGTCAAAATACATTTTAGGTATTTCAATTTCTTCTTCCATCGGTGCGCAATACAAGTGAGGATTTAATCCGTTTAAAGTTACTTTTGCAGTTTTTATTTGTGCCTCAGATAAATCAACACCCCACAGTTCACTAGCCTTCTTCTCAGCCATAAAGCGTAAAGAATGTCCACTTCCACAACCAATATCAAGAACTTTTTTACCTTTAATTTCTTTAAATAATCTTAATTCCTCTTCGTTTTGGCTAAATGGCCCATAACTAGGTAAAGCATCTACCCCGTTAAAATGATGGGCTACTGTATCCCAACTTTTCTTATTTTGTTTAATAATATCGATACTCACACTTTTCCTCCAAATCAAATCGCTATTTTCGAGTTTTTCATTAACAATTCTCTACATTTATGTAATTCGACAACATTCACCACATTCCTATCAGTAGAATCACATATTAATAAATAGAAAGGTTTATAGACGATTGCTACTAAGAGCAAAACATTGGATAAATTTGAAAAAAACTAAAATAATAGCCAATATATGTTAATATTACAATAGAATAGAAAGGAGTCACAAAGTATATGAAGAAATTTACCATTATCATCAGTACAGTCTTCCTTGCTTTTATTGCCCTCATTATTTTTATCAACATAAACACATCTGACGCAATTATTTCGAAACGTTTTAATGAAGACACCGTTATTAGAAGTGTTACTGTCACAAAGTATGCACCACCAAAAGACCGTTACAGCCGTTCTGAAGAAATTGCTAAAGTAACAACGGAAGATGAAGAACTAATAGAAGAAATGATTAAAAGTTTCTCTGGCTTATGGTTAAGACGGGAAATAAATGCGAGAGAAAGATGGGATGGAGAATACAGGTTAGAAATTAAGGTTAGTAACGAGAGAGAGCCTGGTAAACTGTGGACGAATAACATTTTGATTAGCTTTGATGAAAGCGACCGTATCGCCATCTCAGCAAAAAGTGGTGGACGTTATTTTGTCATAAACGGCAATGATTACTATGAAAAGATGAAAAAAATTATTGATAAATTAGATTGGAAGTAGTGCAAAATGGGGACGGGGTTTCTTTTACATTTGTGGCCAATTGAGCCTTACCATGTGAAGGAAACCCCGTCCCAAAATTAGCACTATTTAATTATTTAAATCATAAAGGCCTGGAGCATGTTCGTTAGGCATATCAGGCATTTCTGGTACAGGATATCCATTTGGTGGTGCAATGACTGATAAATTCCCACCATTTCTGCTCGGAGTTGTACCTTGGAATATTTCGCCCATTCTCGTCTCATCTAATCGGAAATTGAATTGGGCATTATGGAAGCCCATTTCCACATATTTGCGACATTCTGGATATTTGTTTATATCATAATTTGGGACCGGAAAAAGTTTGCCCCAGTCTACACCTAATGTTTCTAGAGCTTTTGCAAAAGCATTTTGGTGGGCATTATCTCGAACAATTAAGAACGCGATCGTTTCTCTTAATGTTTTATTATCGCTCATTTCGTAAATCCTTGATTTTTGAAGAACACCAGTGGATTCAAGTACGACGTTATTTAGTAGGTTTGCAACAAGATTTCCATGATCATATACCCATGATCCATTCCATGGGTTGCCGCCCGCATCAACAGGTAGCGAAGCTTTAGCTCCAATAATATAATGATGTGGGTTTGCACCCGCTTGGATTACATCATCTAAAGGAGCACCATCAGAAGCTTGATTACCTGGCATATCTCCACCGGTATCATTTAAAAGCTGGTTAATCGTCGACTGAACGAGTTCCACATGACTGAGTTCTTCTAAAAACACCCCTCGAATAAGGTCCCGATATTGTTTCTCTTTCCCTCTGAAATTGGCGCTTTGGAACGAGAACTGCATCAGTGTTCTCATTTCACCAAATTGACCACCAAGGGCTTCCTGAAGTACTTTGGCCGCATGAGGATCTGGTTTATCTGGCACAATCATATTAATCAAGTCTTCTCTGTAAAAATACATGAAAATCCCACCTTCTAATTTATTCCTATTTAGGATGCCAGTTAACAAAAGGAATATTCTGAAATGGGGTTCTAATCTAAATTAAAATTCTTGGTGCCAAATCGGGACGGGGTTTATTTCACATTTGTTTGTGGCCTGTATAGCCTTATCATGTGAAGTAAACCCCGTCCCCAATTTCATATTAATTCTTTTAATAATCTACTATCTTTAACACTATATCTAGTCTTCAAGTTCCTTTTCAATTTTACTCATTGTTCCCATTATTGGGTTGAGTTAGCACACATTGGATAAATTCCGTTTTCTCTTTCGTGTATGCTTCACGATCATTGCAGTATTTCTTAGCTAATTCTCTTTTCAAACTAGCGTATTGATCAGTAAATTGCTTATTGTTTCGTAATAGGTCGCGGAATAATAATTGTACATCCCAACGTTTTTCGTATTCAAGTATTATATGTAAATGAGCTACTCGTTTGTCGTTTAAAACTTTCACAAAAAATCGTCGCCATGAACGACCGTCCAGTTCAGGAGGTACATAATTCCAGTTATGTTGAGCTAGAAGCAAAGAAATTTCGTTTATTAGTTGAAATGAATCTATTTTAGCCATAAGATCTATTACTGGCTTTGCTGGTAGATTAGGAATAGCCGTGCTACCAT
Organism: Bacillus sp. FJAT-45066; assembly: GCF_002335755.1. NCBI lineage: Bacteria > Bacillati > Bacillota > Bacilli > Caryophanales > Bacillaceae > Bacillus > Bacillus sp. FJAT-45066. The sequence continues at coordinate 1,077,022 of NZ_NISQ01000001.1, read as the reverse complement.
AATGCTCCACTTCTGTAACTCCGAATCGTGAGAGATGTTTGAGGAGTAGTGCTTTTTCTTGTCTACCTTTTTCTTCCCACATTGGATCCGGATCGACTATATGTATTTTTTCTTTAGCCCAAACTGGCCAAGTACTTTGATCATGTATAACTTTCATTTCACTCACTCTCCACATTTTTTCCTGTGTGGTGTAACTCCGGACACTAAAAGTAACATTCATTTAATACTCCATAATATACCTCATCTATATTCTTTCCTTTCATGGTCTATTAATATCTCTTCTTGTTAATTTCATTGCCTTCCTCTCCTTTATGTGGTGTTTGCTCCACAGTACTTTTTTAGCAGGTAGAGCAGTTGAGTTTAGTGGTCTGAATTACTTCTTTGTTTTCAACTCTTTGAATATCAGTTATAATATAGATATAATTTCATATAATAAAAAAGACCAACCAGTGCTTCAACACTAGTCGGTCAAGCAATAGTCGCAGGTCCCTTCAAGGGGACGGCAACTTTTGTGTGGAACCCACTCTGTTGCCGGCAAAGCTCAAGAGTGGGTTATTTTCTGTCTAAATAAGAGATGATAGACACAATCAAACTTGCAAATGAAATCATTAGCACAAGTGTTTGAAATGTCGATATCACTCGCATCACCCCCTTTCTTACTTGGGGTAATGCCGACCACCCTTGAGTTTCCCTGAATAACTATTACGAGAATATTGTAACACAAAAGGAACGTTTGTTCTATTTAATTAGAATATAAAACTCGTGCTATATTTTCTTTTTCTATTCCGAATGAAAATAAGTAGTTCTTTCCTCCGAACTATACATGATACTCTTCTCTAAGTTGATCTTTTTGTTTCTTCTATCATGTCTAGAATTACTTCTTTTACTAACTTAGGCTTTTCGCAATGAATAAAATTACTAACTTAGGCTTTTCGCAATGAATAAAATGCCCGGAATCTTCTATGATGATTTGTTTTCCCTTTGTAGATTTTTTCGCTATTTTCGTATGTAGATTTGACCAAATTTCTTGGGCACATTTAATAGTTTCAACTGATAGATTACCTTTATGGAAGGTTCCTCTAGTAATGACATACACTGGAACAGTTATAACTTCTTGTTGAGTTTGAGAAAGCTGCTTGATGCTTTCATTAATATGTATTAACTCATTATAGGCTGTTTTGTATGCACTTTTTCTATAACCAACTTCTTTGGCTGACTTTATCTTACTCTCGGGTAGATTGACGTATCCCATAGGCATTTTTAGTAATCTTAAAATACCAAATGGAGCTAAGTAATTCGCGAGTCGAATCATTCCTTTTTCCTTATCTAGCTTTGCTTTATATTCTAATGGAGAGTATGTATTTCTTCTGGAGTAGGATCTACCAGGACTAAACCAATAACTTCATTAGGGTATTTTGCCTGATAAAGTCGCATGTTTATTGCTCCAAAAGAGTGTCCTACTAAAATATATGGTGGGGGAATTTCGGCTTTCGTCAGTAACTCTCGTAATTCCTCTACCATTTCGCCACTTGTTCTTGTTTGTTCCGTAGATTCACTCCATCCATATCCTGCTCGATCATAAGCAAATACCTTCGCTTCACTAGATAACTCTTCTTGAATCCAACTCCAATCCAAACATGTTCCACCAAGGTCGCTATTAAAAAAATGCCTTCCTCCATCCCGAAGTCAATTAAGTTTGAAAATGGGACGGTCTATACTAGAAACCCAAGGTTACCCGTCATGGCTGTTATCCCTATTAGTCGGGTAAATTTCCTTCGCATTAAACCATTGACTCAAAATCAACACCATATTAACCCAAATAGTCGCATCTCCCGTGCCGATTAAATATTCTAGTATGCGAAATGGGGACGGGGTTTACTTCACATTTTCAGCCTGTAGAGCCTTATCATGTGAAATAAACCCCGTCCCCAATTTATCCTGAATTAAATAAAAAAAGGATAACTTGCCAGACAAGCGATAAGAGTTATGCAAGATGCAATAAAAAAAGGATTTAGCGAGCTCATTACTTTCTCGGTATTGGATGGAACATAAGCACCATTCGTATTTATCGCAACATTTGCTTCTCCAAAATTAGTAGCACCACCACCATATGTAATAAAACAAGCGATAATACTAGTGATGAAAGCTACATTACTAAAACGATATTCAAAATAAGTAGAAACTCCAAGTATGAAAGCAAGCAAAATTACAATTGTTAAGAAAAACAAGAGGAAAAACTTTTTCATATAGTTACAACTCCTTTTGAAAATTCCTTTTTAATCTACGAGTTAGCTTTAAGAATTATTTTTGCATGTCTATGGGTACTTTTCTGGCCGCTATCTATACTTTTTTGAACTCTATTGGTACTTTTTTGACCTCTATCTATACTTTCCTCTCCTATGGCTACTTTTTGCAGCTCTATGGATACTTTTTTGAACTCTATCTATACTTTTTGATAGAAAAATGACGCTTTTTGGACCTCTATCTATACTTTCCTCTCCTATGGCTACTTTTTGCAGCTCTATGGATACTTTTTTGAACTCTATCTATACTTTTTTAGACTCTATCGGCACTTTTTTGACCTCTATCTATACTTTCCTCTCCTATGGCTACTTTTTGCAGCTCTATGGATACTTTTTTGAACTCTATCTATACTTTTTGAGAGTCTATCGGCACTTTTTGGACCTCTATCTATACTTTTCTCTCCTATGGATACTTTTTTGAACTCTATCTATACTTTTTGAGAGTCTATCGGCACTTTTTTGACCTCTATCTATACTTTCCTCTCCTATGGCTACTTTTTGCAGCTCTATGGCTACTTTTTTGAACTCTATCTATACTTTTTGAGAGTCTATCGGTACCTTTTTGTTCTCTATCTATAATAATTCCACAAGAATCATTACCATTATGTTCCTCAATCATTAAGTCAATATCAGAAAATTCATCCGTATATCCTACAACTCCAGAACCTAACTGGATGATGCCTTCTACTAGACTAGAAGATTCTAATCTTTTAATCGTACGATGAAAATACGTGTTTGCTCGGAACTATAATTAAGAAATCATGATAATTCTCTCCAGTAGACTTTTTGGTTAAGATTGAGAAAATTCCCCTCACACTTTACTAAATAGAACCGAACAAAGATGAACCACTCGCTAACTATGAATCGTTCACTTAAACTTCTCTGGATTTGATACATAGCTTTCAATAATAAAACCGCAACCTGTACAAAGTAAGTATTCTACATTTGAACCGAAACTAAGTTTACCAATTGGAGATATGACAGCATAGCAGCTATGTTTTCCTTTTCCTAATTCGTTTCCACCCAAGGTTTACGTCCACCGCCCGCAACTTCCGAACGTCCTTTTACTTTGTGAGTTCCTTGACACTTTGGACATTCCGTTTCCTTATAGTTATTTTTCATTATAACTCCTCCATTGTTGTTGTCATTCTGCCGGTATAAAATACAATGCTTTATTTCTTATTTTCCACTATATTTAAACGCTCTTGTATAATAATTTGTAGTTCATTTGCTAAGCTATCTTTTTGATTTGTTATATCGTTCAATACTTTAGTTACACTTCCTAACGTACTTTGTGTTTGGCTATAGGATTCATTTATTTTACCATGCACTATCCAGTCGACAATAAAGCTATCAAAGAAATAGTCAACAAATGTAAGCATGCCGCCAATTTCTACGTTTGCTTCATAATGAGTTTTAATATCTAGCAACTCTTCTTGGAACTGACGTAATTTACTTTGAGCAGAATGAATATAATGCTTCGCATCATCAAAATTACTATGCTTCATGGCGGTTGTAATAAGACCACCACCGAACATATCAACCGTAGACCAGTTTTTTGCAGCTTGAAGAGAACTTAATGCCATATTCAGCGTATTAACCGCTTGCCTTCCTGCAGCGATTGCCTCACCATATTCTTTTAACGCACCCGTTAAGTTAGCTTCTTTTTCGGCAATGTCGTAAAGCTTTTCACTCCAAATAGATTCTTCATCGTGTATAAGTCCTTCTTTTTCTTGAAGAACTTGTTGGTACTCCTCATTTACTCTCGATACAGAGAACAACTTTTTCTGGAATTCTACCATTTCTTGTTCCATATCTCTAAGTGTTTCTACAGACTCAGAGTACTTTAATTTAGCTGCTAGAACTTCTTGTTGCTCTTTATCGACCTTTGCTAGTTTTCTACCAGTAATAGTGTAAAAAATATTCGTGAGTGTAAATGTTTCTAGACGTGTGACATCTTCTTTTTCTTTTTCTAATTGAGATCTAAGCTTATATCTATTTTGCTCTTCTTTTTTTATGTAACTATATAGCCTATCTATATGATCTTCATATTTTGTTTTTAACCGCATTTTTTCTTTTACTTCTATTAGTCGTTCATTTAATTGTGTGAGCATGCTGTTCTCCCCTTTATTATTCGTTTCTTTCAATATGTGAATGTGAATCAACTTCATAAATACGGTTCGTTTATTGAAAAAAAAAGAATTATTTTCTTTATGAACTTTTACTATGTTCGTGTATTACGACGTTTTTCAATAATATATAAGTTAAATAATTCGTTTTTCGTATAGTATTCATACATTGTAAAACGGAGTCTGTAGTAATACGAGATTATAATAATAAAAGTTTCAAAATATAGGAAAATAGGGAGAATATTTTAGATTATTTTAGTGAAGTTTGACGTGGTAAAAGCAAAATTAAAAAAGAGTGCATTCGTAAGGTACGAAGGCACTTCCTGTTTAAAGGCGTAACAATTTAATTGTCCTTCTGATAATTAATAGTAGATAAATAGTGAATACATAAAACGTGAAACCTATTATATAACTAACCGCTTGATTCGTTGGTATTATTTTAGGCTGTATTCCATGAGCAACATTGTATAATTCCGTTTGAATATGGGACCACCATATAACCAATATTGTTATTAAAAACAATAACAATGCAAAAACCGCTTTTTTATGAAAAGTAGTAAGAATAAAACTATTTTTCATAGCAACAGTAAAACTTTTAGATGCAGATTGTACAAAATCTTTATGTACTTCATTTCGCATTGGTGTTAAAAAATAGATCATTAATCCACCTAAGATAATGGCTAATACTAACATCCTCTATTCTCCCCTATACAGTATTGGCTTCATTTTTAACTTCCTCCAAAAATGAGTTAAAAAGAGTATTCCCTAAAAATAATTCATTCCCTTCCATTCCCACCTTTTCTGCACAAAAAAACGTACATAATCAAAAATTCACCTTCAAGCTTCTAATCGACACTCTTCAAATTAATATTACCTTCTAATCGCTTCTCTTGGACCATTAATATTCCAATCAAGCCTATTATGGAAAAAATAACAGGGGTAAAGAACCCATAGTAATATCCATTAATCGTACTACCTGATACAACTTGAAAGTGATCTAATATTTTTCCAAAAATAGTCGGTAACAAGACAGCACTTAAGAAACCTCCCGTATTCGCGAAGCCAGAAACAATACCAGCTTCTTTAATCGGGAATGTTTGACGAACGGCAGCAAAAGTTAATGCATTAGCTCCATAAGCTAATCCTATAATAAAGAAAAGCACTGTTAACATGTTAGAAGGTGGACTTCCATTAAAGTAAACGAATACAGACCAACAACATACAAGGACGACGTGTACGAAAATATATGGTCGCTTTATTTCATTAAACCTGCTAGATAGATAACTTGCTAGTGGTGCTCCAATTAACGCTCCAATAAGACCTACCATCATTAGGTGACTCGCCTCAGCCAGTGTCATACCGAACACAGTCATTCCATAAGGAACTCCCCAAGAGCTAATAAACCCTACATATGTTCCGACAATTCCGAAGTGACATAGAAATAATGCCCATGCTTGCCTTGTTGAAAAGATCCGTTGAAGCAAGGCGGTTGGCTTCTCAGGCATTTTTTCTACTTTTATGAAAAAAGTGTGGTTTGGTATTTTTATTAATACAAGATAAAGAGCAATGGCACATGCACAAAGTAATACACCGGTTAAGAAAAATGCCGGTCTCCACCCAAACAAGTCAATCACAAAAGCAAAAGGAACTGTCGCTAACAAAAAACCAAGACTTCCTGTCATCGCTGTAACACCTATTAGTTTTGTAAATTCTCTCGCTGTAAACCATTGGCCTAAAATTAGCACCATATTGACCCAAATAGTAGCATCTCCAACTCCAATCAAAATCCGTGCAAAAAACAAAATAGATTCCTGTGTCCCAATGCTATAAATGATAGTTCCTACACCGGTCAAACTCGCACCAATAATGAGGAAAAAGTTTGGCCCATACCGGTCTGCCATAAATCCCATTGGTATTTGCAACCCTGTATAAACAAAAAACTGTATGCTTGCAAGTAACCCTATTGTTGTTGCCGTCACATTAAACCCGAGCATAATTTGGTCTGTTATTAAACCAGGAGCTGTACGCTGGCTCGAAATGATAACATATGTAAACAATACAGAAGCAAAGACAACCCATCTAAACGGACTAGTTTGTTTATCCACCGACATCTACCCCTGATACGCTTTTATTCATGTATATGGGTATTAGTCGTAGGAAGGAACACTTTTTTAAAATTTATGTGAAATTAACCCCGTCCCCGTTTCACACATTCTTACATTTTAATAGAAAAAGACAATTTCCTCCTTTTGTAATAGAGAAAATTGCCTTTTACTTATTTATTCGCATTAAGATGTTATTTCTAGTAGTTGCAAACGCTCTTGTTTCGTAACATTAAGCTCTTCATTCAGCTATTTTGTTTTTAATATATAAATTTCTTTCTCGAGTCTATTCATCTTATCAGTAATAAAATCAACATCAGTGATTCTAGCTTCGGCTGTAAGTTCAAACTGATTATCTATTCCTTCTAACATCGAATCAACAGAATCAAATCTGATATGCATCTCGGACCTTAATTCATTCATATCAACTTTTAAATCATTAACTTCTACTTTTAATTCATTGACATCTACTTTTAATTCATGAACATCTACTTTTAAATCTTGAAAATCTGTTCTTAATCCTTTTAATTCTTCGATATCGTTGCTCATTTTTGTCATCTGTTTACTCATGTCCGTAAGTATTTCAAGAATTTGCTTGTCCATTTTATCACCTCACCTTCTTCCATTATTATAATAGAACTTAGAACTATGGTGAAAAAACACTACCTAATTATTTCTCGGTAGTTAAAAAGAGTAGCAAAGAGACTGCGTTTAAACTGATTTTCCATCCAATCTTAGGAACAATTATGTTATGATGTAAACAGAAAAATGTTAACCGAAGGAACATTATAGTTTACTTTTAATCAGTAACATTTCAGGGGGATACATATGTATAGGTTACGAGGCCATCATCTTTTTTGCCTGTTAGGATATCGAGGCATGGGATACTCAAAAGAGTACGTAGAAAATATGACAAACATACATCAAACACTTAGAAATAACCCTGATACATGGATACAAATTGTTAAAGGTCCTGATCATTTATGTGAGAAATATCCAAATACAGGTGAATATCATTGCCAGGACAAAAATATTTATGAGCGCGATGCAGCGATACTAGAAAAAATGAACATTCGCATTGGACAAATATTAAAATGGAAACATGTTGAATCTGCTATAAGAAAACATGTCATCCCCTCTGATATTGGCACAGTCTGTGAAACTTGCTCATGGAGGTCGTATGGTGTCTGCGAAGAGGGAGTCGAAGAAATAATAGCTGGTAAGGGGTTAAGAGTGGTGAAATAAAGGTTTAGAGGTCATGAGTTATTTGCATAAATCCTGACCTCTAAAATATATACCTCATCCGACATTTGAGTATACGATTTGGTTTCTTCCTCGATGCTTCGCTTCATATAGAAGCTTATCTACTTTTTCTACTAATTGATCTGGCTTTTCGCCATTTTGTATACAGCTTCCGAAACTCATCGTGACAGAAAAGGATTCACCGCCATCACAATAAAAAAGATGACTAGCAATAGCTTCTTTAATAGTAACTAAAAGATTGTCTACTTCTTTTTTTCTATTCATATGAAGAATAATGGCAAACTCTTCTCCCCCATAACGAAAAACTTTCCCTTGTTTTGCTGGGATAATAGTCGAGATAATTTCGCCAATTTGGCGTAATACTTTATCTCCCGTTACATGTCCGTGTTGATCGTTAATAGATTTAAACCTATCGATATCTGCTAAAACTAAGTAAAAATCAGAGCCATTTTCTAAGTCCTTACGTAAATTTTCTTGAAACGAACGGTGATTTAATAGATTGGTAAGATAATCTCGATTTGCCACTTCTGCTAACTCGTTCTTTTCTGAATGTTGTTTTCGTTCTCTTGAAACGATAATTCCACCTAACCCCCCAACTAAGTACAAAAAGAGAACATGGCAAAAATAAACTACTAAATTACTTAACGTATATACATCTGAGACTTGCATATAAAAGATGATAGAGTAGAAGGTACAAAATAAAGTTGCAGCTATTAATCCACCGACGATTCTCCAATAAACAGCAATATGTAAAAGAATTAAATATGCCACTGGTAAAAGTGGACTTTCAATCCCACCAGTTAACGGGATAAGGGCAGAAAAAGCAATAAAGTCGAAGAATGGGCCTCCCTTTGTCATGAATGTATACATCGTTGAACCTTCAGGTGACTTATGTAAGTAATAATCGGAAACGCCCATATATAATATTCCAAAAACAACTAAAGCAACAAACAAGTAAAACTTTAAAGGATCTGGGTTTTGAGTATATCGTACGGTAAAGACGACAGTAGACAATAGTAAAAAAACCCATCGTAGAGAAGAAAAAATAATTTCTAGGCCATGGTATGACAGGTAAGCATTCTTTAACAAAGGTTTCAATTCTTTCACATCCAGTTGATAGTTTTCACTTTACTCCATTATATAACAAAAGTAAGAGAATTAACTATTTTTTAAAAGAAATGTTTTAATATTCCATTAAATTATATTCAAGGGAATCAATTTCATAATTATGATTCGTTTAATGAAAAAAGGAGGACTTAAGGAGCAAAAAAACGACAAACTAAATATCATAACCCTTGGTACAAAAGACAATGTAAAATCTCATATGTTTTTTAAAAATATACACCATAAATTGTCTTAAAAAATAGGGTAATCGTGAGTGAAAGGAGAGGATTACAATTATTCGGCAAAAGAACTTTTAGATGAAATCAAGTATAGTAATGATGAAAGTACATACACATGTGTACTTTCTTTTTAAATTGTAAATAAAAAATCAATTGCATCCTCAATTTCTTGTGGTACATAAAATTGAGGGGCGATTGATTGAAAGTTGTTCGGATATACAAATTATTGAAATCCGTTAATACCCTATGAACCACAGGTTTGTTCTCCAAATAAACCTCTCTATCGCCCGTCATGCTTAATGAAATCTTAATAAAAATTCACACTGATTTTATGATAGTTCCTTATCCATCCAATTTTTTTATGACAATTGAAGCATTTACGTTTGTTTGTGTGCCTCCAGCTAAAGTCTGAAGGGTAACAGCTGCCGAAGAGGTATGATTTCGAAGGGTAATTACATCTCCAGCTGATACGGCGATTATAGCCTGACCGTTATTTTGCTGAGTTCCTGCACCTGATCCATAGACCGTTCCTGCTACAGGTGCACCATTTAAAAATAATGCGAATTGGTTTGGTTCTACACCCGACACAGAGAAAGTAACCTCATAGATTCCCGGAGTGGTAACTAAAATTTCTGAGGTTCCAGGGGCATGCGTAATTCCAGGTGTAATTATTCCATTTGAATCAAAAATGACGTCAGCCTCTATAGGCACAACCTGAGCACCGAGATTGTAAATGTATGCATATTCGGATAATCCACCTGCTGCTCCTGTCGCTCCTGTGGCTCCCGTTTCACCTGTTGCTCCGGTTGCCCCAGCTTCTCCGGTTGCTCCTGTGGCTCCTGTGGCTCCCGCTTCTCCGGTTGCTCCTGTTGCTCCAGTTGCTCCAGTTGCTCCGGTTGCTCCTGTTTCACCTGTTGCACCTGTTGCCCCAGTTGCTCCTGTTTCACCTGTTGCACCTGTTGCTCCCGTTTCACCTGTTGCTCCCGTTGCTCCTGTTTCACCTGTTGCTCCGGTTGCTCCTGTTTCACCTGTTGCTCCGGTTGCTCCAGTTGCTCCCGTTTCACCTGTTGCTCCGGTTGCCCCAGCTTCTCCGGTTGCTCCTGTGGCTCCTGTGGCTCCAGCTTCTCCGGTTGCTCCTGTGGCTCCAGCTTCTCCCGTTGCTCCGGTTGCTCCCGCTTCTCCGGTTGCTCCGGTTGCTCCTGTTTCACCTGTTTCACCTGTTGCCCCAGTTGCTCCTGTTTCACCTGTTGCACCTGTTGCTCCCGTTTCACCTGTTGCTCCCGTTGCTCCTGTTGCTCCCGTTTCACCTGTTGCTCCCGTTGCTCCTGTTTCACCTGTTGCTCCGGTTGCTCCTGTTTCACCTGTTGCTCCTGTTTCACCAGTTGCTCCGGTTGCTCCCGTTGCTCCGGTTGCTCCCGTTTCACCTGTTGCTCCGGTTGCTCCTGTTGCTCCCGTTTCACCTGTTTCACCAGTTGCTCCCGTTGCTCCCGTTGCTCCCGTTGCTCCCGTTTCACCTGTTGCTCCGGTTTCACCTGTTGCTCCGGTTGCTCCGGTTGCTCCCGTTTCACCTGTTTCACCTGTTGCTCCAGTTGCTCCGGTCGCTCCAGTTGCTCCTGTTTCACCTGTTGCTCCAGTTGCTCCTGTTTCACCTGTTGCTCCAGTTGCTCCCGTTGCTCCGGTTGCTCCTGTTTCACCTGTTGCACCTGTTGCTCCCGTTTCACCTGTTGCTCCCGTTGCTCCTGTTTCACCTGTTTCACCAGTTGCTCCCGTTTCACCTGTTGCTCCCGTTGCTCCTGTTTCACCTGTTGCTCCGGTTGCTCCTGTTTCACCTGTTGCTCCGGTTGCTCCAGTTGCTCCGGTTGCTCCCGTTTCACCTGTTTCACCAGTTGCTCCAGTTGCTCCGGTCGCTCCAGTTGCTCCTGTTTCACCTGTTGCACCTGTTGCTCCTGTTGCACCTGTTGCTCCAGTTGCTCCTGTTTCACCTGTTGCTCCAGTTGCTCCGGTTGCTCCTGTTTCACCTGTTGCACCTGTTGCCCCAGTTGCTCCTGTTTCACCTGTTGCACCTGTTGCTCCCGTTTCACCTGTTGCTCCGGTTGCTCCCGTTGCCCCTGTTGCTCCTGTGGCTCCCGTTGCTCCTGTGGCTCCCGTTGCACCTGTCCCACCAGTAGTTTGTTGTTTTTGCAGGACTTTAAGTTGGAGGTCTAAAATCATTTTCTCTGAAAGCTGAGTAAACACGCCTTCTCCTATTGCAGTTATACCCGATGCACCAGGTATCGGGAAACGATTCAAAGCTTCATCCCACTCGGTGATATCAGCTCTGAGCAATTCACAGAAAACCTGTTCATTGAAAAATTCAGTACTCTGCTGATGAAATTGCGAAATATCTGTTGACAGTAATTGATCTTTTTCAGGAAAGCCAGTACCGAGAGGTCTAGACACTAAGAAGTCAAACTCATCACGACTATTTAGGAAAGGTCCGACTGGTGGATTTAGAAAACTAGAATTGTCAATTGACACAGTGCAGTTGAAAGGAACATCAACAGTAAAAGATTTCATAGTTGAATCTAATCCAATCGTGTTGCCAACAATTGGATTCGCAGCGTATTGAATATTTTTCCGTACATATCCAGCAAGAAATAACTGACTTGTATTACCAATTCCAGGTTGGAGTAGACGACAATGCGTAACATTTACTCTTTTTTTAATAGTTTTAATTTCTAAAACGTCTTGCCCTTCTGGGAAATCAATTTTTGCATGCATCGGTATTTTTACAGAAATTTCAGTTAAAACAACAGGGACTTTTACCAATGTTGGCGCGGAAACAGGGCTAGGAGTAATAACGGTTGCCTCACAATGACCTATGGTCGCTGAGGCTTGTTTACAAGGTTTTGATGACATTAAATTTTCACCTCTTTCATTTGATACTATTAAGTTATGTAAAAAAAAGTATAAATCTTGTGCGCTTGCCAAAGTCTAGTAAAAAATAGTAGATTCAAACGTTTGACCACCATTTCTAATTACTTCTTACTATCACAGTAAAGCTCATCTTTACAGAAAATATGTGAGAACGATATTTCCATAATTGTTCTTTCGAAAGTATTTGTACTACTAAATCCTGAATAGGCACAGTTTGAATAATATCTAACACTTCCATTTGTTAATGCTACTAGATCTGATTCCTATGGCTTAGCACCTTTTTCTAAAGGAATTAATATGATACATTGGAGGCGAAAAAATGAATATAAATTATCCAATAACTATCAGTCTTTGTATGATTGTAAAAAATGAGGAGAGAGTAATTGAAAGGTGTTTGTCATCTGTAAAAACAATTGTAGATGAAATTGTTATTGTTGATACTGGATCTACTGACCGTACAAAGGAAATTGCAAAGACATTTACAAATTATATTTATGATTATAAATGGATTGATGATTTTTCTGATGCGCGAAATTTTGCATTTTCTAAAGCAACAAAGGACTATATTTTATGGCTTGATGCAGATGATATTATTACTGAAGAAAACAGAGAAAAGTTTTTACTGTTAAAACAAAATCTCTCATTTGATGTAGACGCTATTTCCATGGCGTACCATCTTACATTTGATAATGAAGGAAAGCCAAACTTTAGTTCAAGGCGAAACCGTCTTGTTAAACGCGAGAAGCAATTCAAATGGTATGGAATCGTCCATGAATATCTAGAAGTAAGCGGTAGTATCATTAATTCTGATGTGGCAATAGTCCATAAAAAAGAGAGTGCTCTTAGTGATCGAAACTTGCGTATTTATGAAAAAGCATTAGAGGACGGTAAAAAGTTCTCTCCAAGGGATAAGTATTATTACGCGAACGAATGCATGGATCATAATATGTATGAGAAAGCCATTAAATGGTACCAAGCATTTTTGGACGAAGGAAATGGGTGGATAGAAGACAATATTATAGCCTGTGGAAATATGGCAGATTGCTATATAAACTTACAAAAGTGGCCTGATGCAATTAACAGTTGTCTGAGATCTTATAATTATGACGCACCTCGGGGTGAAAACTGTTGTCGATTAGGATTCATATACTTGCAGCAGAATCTTATAAAACAAGCGATTTCTTGGTATGAGCTAGCAACTGTACTAAAAATCCCAGAAACCAAAAGCCCTTTTATTAATCGAGCTTGCTATACATGGCTCCCCCATTTACAACTATGTCTCTGTTATAGTATTTTAGGTGATTATAATAAAGCTCAAAAACATAATGACCTCGCAGCTTCCTTTGTCCCACATAACCCCAAAATCCAACATAATCAAAAATTCCTTAGTTCCATTCTTAAAATAGGCAAAGAGAAAGACGTTTAATATTTTGTTCAATTATCTTTAGCCACTGTCCGTTCAACATTCAAATGAATCAAAAGAAGCAAAGGGACGCACTCTTTGCTTCTTTTGCTTACTTAGAAATCACACTTTTTAATACTTCTTATCGAATATATTTACCTTCACAAAGCATTCTCCTTCCTTCACTTAGAATTCTCGAGAATACATTCCCAGTTTTTTCACTACACTGTTTCAATAGTAAAACAAATATGAACGCTTTTTTATATACAAATGGTTAATGGCAATGTAGTAATGTTGACAGAACAATATCTAGTCAAAATAATAATGTGAAGTGGTAGACTAAACGGAGGAAAAGGAGGCGATAGCGGAACAGTGCTATAGCTCCCTTTTTATGAGGTCATGTTTTCCTCTGCCATATACTATAAGAGATATTGCTTATTAAACAATCCTGCTTCGATATAAATAACTACAACATAAAAAACGTTAACCATTCTTAGATTAACGCTCATCGTTACTATAAATACTACATATCACATGCTACTTTACATACTAATTTTGTTTGGTTATTTAACTTTAAACTCCGCTATCAAAAGGTACTTATCATAGTCCCCTGATTTTCTAAAATCAATAATATCTTTCACTATACGGTATTCACCAGTATCCAGACTTCCGTAGAGCCATTCCCAATCGATTGGCATTTCCTTAACATCAGAAGAAGGCAAGTCATAACCAATACTATTGAACCCGTATTCTCCATCTAGGGCAACAGGGACTTGATACCATTTACCTTCGATTTTCTTTTCCAACAGAAAATATTCACCATACATACAATCCTTGTCAGAATTATTCTCAAATATTACAGTTAATCCAGTAGAGGATACCGTTCCTTCCTTTGCGATCATAGAAACTCCTTCAATATTGTTGACAGTTTCATATATTGTAGGTTCCCAGTCTGTTCCTTCAGTTGATTGGCCATTACTAGAACTTCCGCATCCTGGTAAAAGTGTTAAACTTATTGCTATACAGAATAGCAAACACAAATATCTTTTCATAAAATCTCCCCTTTTTCATATTAGAAGTATAATGCCAAATTTAGTTTCTTTATGATGCAATACTGCTGACTTTTTGTAAGTAATCCCGTATCTATATTCCTCCGTTAGTTTTCTCCATTTATTTTTTCTGACATTCTCAAGTCATTCTCCGCCAGTTTATATTTTCCCATATTTTTATATGCAGTGGCTCTTGCCTTGTAGGCTCTTGCAATACCTGAAGTGTTTTGAATTTGGGTGAGTAATTCAATAGCTTTACTAGAATAGTTTAAAATCTGTTCATTGCTACTAGCTATCATTCCTTTGTTTCCTAAATCGGACATGATAATCCAATACCAGCCCAATCCTTGTTTATGCTCCACAGAATTCTCCGCTTCAAAATGTTTTTTCGCTTCCAATAACAACTGTAACCCTTCTTCTATTTCTCTATTGGAAAGGAGATTTACACCTGTTGAAAATAAACTTTGGGCATAGGAGATTGAATTTCCTGAAAGTTTAGCACTCTCTATTTCTTTTTGATTAGCTTCGTTTGCTTCTTCTTTTCTACCCAGCTGGCGTAGCATACCAGCTTGACGTAAATAGCATTGAGCTAACAGTTTATGAACTTTTGTAGATTCCACTTCGGTATGCTCCATCATTTTAATAACTTCTTTTTCCACTTCATTATACTGTTCTAATGCCAATTCATATTTTCCTAATTGCTCGAACAAAATTAAAGCTTTCTCTAATTTTCCCTCTAAAATATGTAAGGAGTTTGCCATTTTATCACCCCATAAGACGAGTATTTTATATTCCTTTAAACATTGTTTTCAAAACTAGTAATGTTAAACTCTATCATTCTTAAATTGAATATGAACTATGTCTTTTTTACTACCCTAAACCCAATCATTTACTCTGATTTTCCAAATCATATGATCATACCCTTTACCCCAATAACCCTTTAACCAGTAATCAGGTTCTCCAAATTTCTTTTTCCATATTTTTTGTGCATTTATATATCCACTATCTAAACAAAATTTACCTATTCCTTTATTCTGTAAAGTAGAGTACATTTTATTCAATAGCAAATTCCCTACGCCCAACCTTTGATAGTCAGGTAGAATAAAAACTGTCCCTACCTCCAATAGCTCTTTGAAATTATTGTTTGTACAATCACAAATGAGTTCGCTTGCTGGTCCAAATTCAATGGTACCAATTATTTTATCAACATCTAAAGCTATTAAAAAAAAGCGTTTTTCACCGTTGCTTTCAAAATCACTTTCTAAGTAACTCTCTTTTACGTTTATTTCATTCTTAATATCATCCAACTTTTCTCCAATGCCTTCTTTATTAAATGTATCTATAATTACAATCTTAAAAAATTCTTTTAATTGTTTAATTTCCTCCATTCTAGGTCTTCTTATCTGTATATTGATTACCAAAACACCTCCAAATTCTTATATTATCCATTGTATTAACACAAATGATAGCTCATTCGAATTGAAATCCTTCGTTACATCAACTGAAATCCGAAAGGGAATGAGAGTAATGCATGCTTCTTATCATTAAAGATAACAAAATCCAGTTTTTGGAGAGGCGTTAGGTCACCGTCTTCCACTTCCGTACCCATGAAGGCAACGCTCGATAAGTTAGTCAATGCAGATATAAATTGTATGCTAGGTATTTTTCTGCAATTTTCCAAAATAATTACTTTCAAGTTACCCAATTTATTTAAAGATTCTATGTTTATAAGTTTTTTGCAGCTTTCTATTCTAACTTCTTCCAAGCTTTGTGAATGTTAAAATCCACATGGTCTTTTTGATAGTAGAGTTCGTTTATTTGAATTTTTTTGACATTATTTGTACGAATGTAATTGATATAGTCTTGTAAGTTTTCTTCTTCCATAACAATTCTATCTCCATTGTATTTCCGTATGCGTTTTAGCGCCATTACTATAGAGAACCTCCTCAAGTGATAGGAGCAAAGGTATCGCCCTCGCTCCTACCAATACTTTCTTATAGTAATTCTATTACCTCTTTCCAATTTCTAGATTGAGATTCAACAGTAAATACATGATCAGACTCCCATTTTGCTTTTCCTAGAAAAGAAGAATAAACAAATGGTGATGGCAATGTTTCTACTATCTTTCTTTCAAGAAGCAAATATCCGTTTTTATCATAGATAGCGCAGGTCATTTGAAAAGATTTAATATCCTCCATACATCTCACTACTGAAAGCTTATCTTTTTTTGATTTTTTTGTGGTGTTCCCTTTAATAGAAACTCTCTTTTAAAGCCTACTTTCTCTGAATTTAAAAGGGCAATTTCCAAATCGCCTTTATCCCAATTTTTATAAGTAAATACTTCTTCAAAAATTTCACCAAAAATACTTCGAAACTCTTTTCTTTTGAGATCATCTTCCTTGATCGATAAAAATTTGTTTGGATCATAAGGAACGTCGATATCCCAAAAACCATCTATCACCTCATAAAATTTGAACGTATCAATATTACTTATGCAATTTATATTAATTTGACTAATGTTTTCTTTCGACTTATCTTTAAACAAAAAATAAGCAAAAATAGCAGTTGCAGCTGAAAGTTGAGATTCGAAGTCTTCTTCGATACTATTTCTTTTTTTTCGAGAATTGGTACCATCATAGAATCGTATATCCAATTAAATTTCTCCCTCTATATGTATATTTCTGAGTTTTTATATACACGCTACCATAAATCCTTTCTATTACTTCTTCCTTTTTATTTTAACATCTTTTTCCAACTTATGTTATAAAAAACATCCTATAATTGCTATAACGGGTTCGGTTCAGGAAGAGAAAATCAAAACGCTGCAATTATTAAAAAAATAAGATTGCAGCGTTTCTTTTAGCCTATCTAGCTTATATTCATAATACTTCCTGATTACTCGGATTCGACTCTGTTAGGTCTTTGCATAACTCCCATACTTTACTTCTAATTTCTTTATTCTCTGCATAGGCCGGATACTTACTTGTGCCTACTACTTGTTTAATTTGTTTTAAAAAACCCTGTGATTCTGCTAAGGCGGGTTTCATCACATCTAATTTATCGTTGAATAGTTTGCCAGTTTTATCTTTAAATCTATCAGATGTACATATTTCATAATAGTTATTTGCCATATAGCTAGGTTGGCGGAAAAATAAATTTTGTACCGAAGCAACCATTCTATAACCAGGTGTAACTTTCTTTAATGTTTCCTTTGACATTTTTGCACCGTTAATCTGCAAGGCATTTACTTTGATTCCTTCACTCTCATACTCCTCAGCCATTTTAAATGTAAGCATCATCAATGCCATTTTGGATTGACAATACATTTTATAAACAGTAAAATTTTCACTACTTTTATACTCCCCAGTTACGTTATCAAAATCAATTTCTCTTTTAGGCTCAAAAAAGTGCTTAATAATGTTACTGCCTGCATTTAGGATTCTTGCATCATCCGACTTTTTTAGGTGATCCAATAGCAAATTCGTTAGTAAATACGGACCGACTACATTTGTCGCGAAAGTCAATTCAATCCCTTCTGGAGTAAGAGTATGCTTAGCCCCATGATTAAAATAAGCTGCATTGTGAATTAAGATGTCTAATTTTTCATACTTACTTTTAAATTCATCGGCAAATTGATACATTGATTCGAAAGAAGATACATCTAATTTCATAAGCTCAACTTGAGTATTATTTGTAGACGTAACTATCTCTTCTTGAGATTTTCGGCTAACCTCGATATTGCGACAAGCCATAATAACTGTATAACCTTCTTTAGCAAATTGCTTAGCAGCAGCCTTTCCAATCCCCGAATTTGCACCAGTAATGACAACAATACGATTTTTCATTTTACTCCCCCACTCCTAATTAAAATAATTACCCTAATTGCCCATTCTTGCGTAAACGCGCAGCCGCAATAACATCTTCTGCCGTGCTGTCTAGAAGCTCTACCACCTTATTATCGTTAAACTCTTTCGGAAGCAATCCATTAGCAACCATTATGGATAGGCCCCCTTGAAAAATTCTCATCTTCAATAAAATATTCATCAGCTCGTCATCTGTAAACCCTTCATGGTGAAGGCTCTCTTTCATTAGCGAAACAAGGTCATTACCTATCTCTTGGTTATAGTCCTTTATATACTCGTTCTGTTTCATCATTAAGTCGATAAAAAGGACACTATATTCCCTTGCAAACCGCAAACTAGCAATACCTATATCACGAAATAGGTCTCCACTATTTTGTTCTAGAACCATTTGTTGATTTACATCAATAGTTCTTTTTACGACCTCCCGGATGAGTTCTTCTACATCATTGAAGTTTACGTAAATCGGAGCAATTGAACTTCCTAATTTGTCAGCAACTTTTCTTATTGTTATTTTATCTAGCCCTTCTGTTTTTGCTATTTCAAATGCTGCATCTATAATTTGTTCTTTGGAAAACTTCTTTTTCGGTGGCATAGTAATCCCCTTTTCACTTACATACCGTGTACATGATTATATATATCATGCGTTATATAACAAACGATATACAACATCCACTTGTCTAGTCAAGACTATTTTTTCAAAAATAAAAAAAGTTACACTCTCGATCAGTTTTGATTAATATAGTTTTTTTCCACAGCCAAAAAGACATTGCTTGGAATACCAAACAATGTCTTTTTTACTTATAAACATTATCCCATACGGCATTAGCACTCCAAGCTAACACAACTTGCAGCAAAAATTTATGTTATAAACGAAACGGATAAGTTCACTTTTTCAGTTGCAATCTTTTTTCAAGGATAGCGATGGATGCTGAAAACATTATAAACCTCTATCTCTTATTTCTTTGATGATAAGTTCAACAATTCGACCTGTAGGTAATGTTCCGTCAATAACTGTATCTGCATTAGGTTTTATTTTGTACTCCATTTCTAGATATGCTGTTCTTCCATATTGCAAATAAAAATGTAAATCGTTATGGACTTCGCTAATTTGGCTATCTGTGTGATCTCTAAGTATTCTTCTGTCCATTGCTACATCTAAAGGAGTGTCGATAAAAATAGATAGGTCAATGTGATTTTTCATTTTATCGTTCATATAGGAAAACGGATAATCCAGCAATATGTAGGAAGGTACTTCTTTAGAGACTTTTAACGATTCAATATCTGATATTATTGGATCTAAGTTCCAAAGGTTGTAATTTGCTCCCTGATTCACCCACTGTATAAGGTCATCAGGTGCCTGTTCAAATTCATAATCATCAAAAAACAATGCTTGTGTTTCTTGTAACATGGAATTCAATTTTTTAGTTATTGTAGTTTTTCCTCCACCAGAAAAAGCCGAAATGGAAATAATTTTTGGTTTAATACTAATTCGTAAAAGCCCCTATCTTCATAATTAAATGTCACAGCTGTTAAGGATTTACGTTTTCTATTTCTTAACAACCCAAAAGATAACGAACCCTAACCCCAGTAAAATGATGCCTAAATGTATAAACCAATAATCAATAAAAAATTCCCATTGAAGCTTCTGTATTTCTTTAAGTCTTTCAAAATAACCCATTTGTTCACTCTCCACTTTACCTAGTTAATGTCTATACTTATCGTTATTAAGTTGAACATAAAAATGATTCACCCTAGTATATTACTTTTAGTAGTAAACATCCTCTCACCCTGTTTCTGTTATTTGTACGAATAAACTCCGAAAAAGTTCCCTCAACTATTTAAGCTTTTTTTCTATTGAAACGACAGACAAGATAGATGGATGCACGGGAACTGTTCTCTTGCTTCTGAATCAGTAGAATCGTCCCTTTGCATTCCATGAATTTTTATTATTTCTTTTTCCGTATACTTTTACACGTTGTTGATCTCCTCACATATCTTAGCTTTCCTCGAGATAGGTTGATTAATTTTGTGACGATGTTTCTATTTTTATCTCTTTGGTAATACCCTTTTCAGGTATCAGCCACTTAAGCGTTAATAGAAAACAAATAACTGAGCCAAGCCAAAATAAGTTTGTTAATCCAATTTTCCCTTCCAATGTATATCCAAGGATCGGTCCAAACGCAGCTCCTAAATCAACAACAACTGTATAAACAGTCATAATTAGGACTTTATTCTTTTCCAACGTTGCTATTTCCGTAACTATGGTGTCCAAGATTGTTGTAACACTAGATGTGACTAATAGATGAACTAATAATATTGGTACCCAAATAATGAATGGTACCTGCAACGGTATGATCAATAACGCTATCGAAGCAATAACCAAGAAGAAACTCAACATGTAGCCTTTACGATTTGTTCGATCTAATACTCCACCAAGTAAGGGTGAAATGAAAGGGAATATTCCCCATCTAATAGCTTGTAACAATCCTGCTAATGATGCTGCTCCAAGAACAATGCCGAACATGTTATATTCATTATTGAAGTTAATATTTATGATATGGCTAAGTGTTGCATTTAACATTCCATCTAAAATCATAATAGAAAAAAACGCAGTGACAACGATCCAAATTAATTTTGCATTGGAAAAGATGTGCAAATAATGTCTAATTGAAATCCTTTGGTGCTTATTTTCCTCCCTCTCTATCGCTTTAGGTATAAATTTATAGATAAATGGGATAGACATGAATGATAGTAAACCTACTAAAATACTAATTATCTTTATCCCATATATGTCTGCGAGCACCCCTCCTACTAACATACCAACCAAACTTCCTATTCGATATAATCCGTTGTATGTGCCCACAAAATGGCCACGATTTGAGTCTGAAGTTAGTTGAAGAATTAATAAGAAAGCCCCCAATTTAAATAGTGACCACGCAATCCCCCATACCGAACGAAGAATAAGCCAAAGACTAAAGTTGTTAACTAGTCCATAGCCAACCGTTGTTATTCCTGCAAGTAAAACAGCTAGTAGTATTCCATTACGTAAGTTTATTCTCGTATAGATAAAGCCTATTAAAGGATTAAGTGGTAACCTAACAAAGCGATTGATGGAAAGTAATATTCCCACTTCTATTAACGAGCTTAATCCAGCTTCTTTCCAATGAATGGGAAGAACAATATAGAGCATGGAGTCACCGATTAAGCAAACAGCAGTTATCAAGGCCAAGGCAACAATCGACGGTTTCTTATTTTTTTCCATTAACTATATTTCCTTTACATTAGACTTGATAGTAAAAAAAGACCGGCCATGAGGATTGACCAGTCTTTGACTTTTTAACTACAGGTTAGTTATTTATATTCTCACTCTTTTTTACATTATGACTATGTTAAAGCTTGTTGTTTTTTTGTAAATCTAGCGGTTGATTTTCGCGCATATCGTAGACTCCTCGAAAATGCTATCGCATTTCCTTCGTGCGATGTATTGCTCCCGTAGCCTTCCTTGTCCTGCGGGAGAAGCGGGGAGCGGGAGACCCCGCAGGAGCGAATGCGACGAGGAGTAGGTTTTTTCACGATAGTGAAAATAACCTTCCTTTACAACACCCGCGGAAAGCGAAGATATGCGCGGAAATCAACAGCGGTCTTTAACACAGCCTACATTATAAAAGCTTTTCCATAGCCATCACGTCAACAAATTGTCCATCTAGAATTCCTTGATTTCTAAATATCCCCACTTCTCTGTATCCTTTTTTTCTATACAGTGTTTGACCCAGTTGATTAAAATGAAAGGTTGATAGGATTATTTTATGAAAGTTATTCCTTCGGGCAATGACCTCAATCTTATCAATAAGCTTTCCACCCATTCCTTTACCTCTAGATTCTCTTTCGATATAGATAGACAAATCAGCTACGCCATCATAAGCACACCGGGAATTATAGATATTTAATGATGCCCAACCAACTACTTGCTCTTTGTTCTCAGCAACAATCACTTGATAACGATCTTGGTGCATCTTATACCATTCTCTCATGTATTCCGTATCTTTAAGAACAGTTTCTAGAGTAGCAATTCTGTCTTCAATCCCTTGATTATATATCCTTAGTATTGCCTCGATATCCTCTTGTTTTGATTCCCGAATTGTAACATCCTTAACGATATCAATAAGTTGATTAGCACTTTTCATCATTACACTCACCTAGATTCGTATGAATCATTGCCTTAGCCAATAGTTTTATAGAACGTTCTACGGTTTCTTGTTCAAATGGAGTCAGCTGACTAAATATCACTTTTAAATCATTATTTACTTGTTGATCAATAACCAGAGCTACTTTCTTCCCTAATTCAGATAGGACTAGAAGCGTAACTCTTTTATCCTCAGGTGATGATACTTTTTCAATTAGTTTCATTTTAACTAAGGTTTGGACTTGCCTACTAAAAGTAGTAATATCTATACCTAGTAAATCGGCCACTTGTTGTATAGAAGGATTTGTATTCTTTTCAATTTCATATAAGGTATGACTTTGAATAACAGATACGTCTATACCATCTACCGTGCAACAAGTCTTATTGAGTAGACCAAAACGACGAGTTATAGTCTGAAAATACTCTCTCATTCTCTCACTTCCTATAAAGTTATATCTTTACTTTTTCAAGCTGACGAACAATCGATGGAATAATGGAATTTGCCGTTTTTCTTAGTCCCAGAATAAATCTAAAGGTTGGTCCATGACTATGTGACGATAAAGGACCAGCAAAATATAAGCCCGGTAAACTAGATTCAAACGATTCATTTAGCTTTGGAAACTGAGCAAATCCATTTTCACGATCTAATAAAGTTAAGATTTCTTGATTAAAGAAAGGAACCTTATCTACATTAATATGAAAACCAGTAGCTGCAATAATATGATTCACTATTTTTTCTGTTCCATCAGAAAGCAAAAGGCGAGCTTCCTCATCGTTAACCTGTTCGATCTTTTCAATTACACTATTGGCATTTTGAGGAACCAACCCTTCCACATATGGTTTTAGAAAATGAGCGACACTTCCTTGTGATTGTCCCCAACCTGGCTTCTTCTCTTCTAGAGGAAGGTTGTAAAAGATATCGCCAACATCACGAAGAGCAATTTCATTTTCTCGACTTCCTGCATAGTTTGGCCCTTCTTTACGATATACCAATTCAACTTCAGCACCTTCACGATACAATAAACCAGCAGCTTCCCATGCACTTTGGCCACTGCCAAGCACTACTACCTTTTTGCCCTTAAACTCTGAAAAGCTAGTATATCCAGAAGTATGGGATACAAACTGAGAAGGAAGCTCTTTTAAGAAGTTTGGAAGATATTTGTAATGTTCAACCCCAGTAGCGACAATAACATTTTTTGCTGTGTACGTATCACCTGTTTCCGAAATAACTGTAAATCTACCGTCTGTATAATCAACCTGTGTAATAAGTTCCGGTGTAAATTCAACTCCTGCCCTTTTTGCAAACCAGTTTGCATAATCTACAAAGATTGGTCTTGGAAGTGGAGTCATTAATTCAGTTCCAGTTTCTTCTGAAAATTGCTGAATTGTTAATTCATCTCTTTGATCAGAAAAACTCACAAACTCATGTGGAGTTCTGATGAACATATCCTGCGGCATTTTATTTTTCCAAAAATCCATCGGATAACCAAATAATTTATAAGTAAGATTGTTTGCCACTGCATGAGCACCTAAAGAAATACCAAATGGACCCGAACCAATAATAATTAAATCTAACATAACGAACATCTCCTTTTAATTGTAGCTTTCAAGTTTTTATTTACGCTATTAATCAAATGTTTTTGATTTATTAACTAATTTATACCATTTTAAGTTGCAAATTACAAGTATTATTTATCAACTTTTTTTGATTTATTTTATAATTTTTTATTAAATGAGTCTTTTCATAATGTTTTACTACTATACGAAAAACGAATAATGACTAATATACATTGGGAAAGTAATGTTATAAATATGTACATTCAAGTGAAATACTTCTACTTCCTATTATATACATACAAAAAAGCATTCCTTATTGATGGAATGCTCGGTAATTATGTAAAGTACTTCACAATATTATTATTTTTCTTTAAAAGCTAAACCCTCTTCTTCTAAGGAGGTTCTTAACACAGGTAAGGAAGCTGGCCCAATACCATGTATTTTTAATATTTCTTTTTCCGTATAGTTGGATAGTTCTTGTAAAGTGTCAATTCCTTCGTGAACCAATGCATTTCTCGCAGGTGAACTAAGCTCGAGAGGAAGCCGCTATTCGGTTGACTCTCTTTATCACAGGTAGGACAACTTGGACAATCGCTACTTTTGTAAAACTAATGTCCTTTTTCACAAACCTTCAAACTTTTATTTGATGTCAAACTATTTCCTCTTTTGCTTCAAAAAACTCTATCTCTTATTTCTTTGTTGATAAGTTCCACAATGCGATCTGGAGGTAATGTTCCGTCAATAACTATATCTGCATTAGGTTTTATTTTGTCCTCCATTTCTAGATATGCAGTTCTTCCAAATTGTAAATAAAAATGTAGATCGCTATGTATTTCGCTAATTTGGCTATTTGTGTGATCTCTAAGTATTCTTCTGGCCATTGCTACGTCTAAAGGTGTGTCAATAAAAATAGATAGGTCAATGTAATTTTTCATTTTATCGTTCATATAGGAAAACGGATAGTCTAGCACTATGTAGGATGGTACTTCTTTAGAGACTTTTATCGATTCAATATCTCCTATCATTGGATCTAAGTTCCAAAGGTTATAATCAGCTCCCTGATTCACCCACTTTATAAGGTCAACAGGTGCCTGTTTAAAATCATAATCATCAAAAAACAAAGCTTGTGTATCTTGTAACACCGATCCTAATTTTTTCGTTATTGTAGTTTTTCCTCCACCGGAAAAAGCTGCAATTGATATTATCTTTGGTTTAATACTCATTTGTATAAGCCCCTATCTGCATTAGCCGCAATAAAACCCAAAGCCTATTATAATAAAAAGAAAAAATTCATTGTTCAGATTTAATGTTTTTTTTTCTTGTTTGTGTTAAAGACCGCTGTTGATTTCCGCACATATCTTCGCTTTCCGCGGGCGTTGAAAAGGAAGGTTATTTTCACTAGCGTGAAAAAACCTACTCCTCGTCGCATTCGCTCCTGCGGGGTCTCCCGCTCCCCGCTTCTCCCGCAGGACAAGGAAGGCTTCTCAGCGATACATCGCACGAAGGAAATGCGGGAGCATTTACGAGGAGTCTTCGATATGCGCGGAAATCAACCGCTAGACTGACAAAAAACAACAACAAGCTTTAACATAGCCTATTTCTTAAAAACCACAAAAATGACTATTCCTAAACCTAATACAATGATGACTAAATGTATAAACAGATAATCAATAAAGAGTTCCCATTGAAGCTGCTGTATTTCTTTAAGTGTTTTGAAATACGCCATATGTTCACTCTCCACATTACCTAGTTTTGTCATTATGTATTGTTATTAAGGTGAAGATTATAATTTTATTATTGCCCGCTCGTATATTCCTTTTTAAGAATTCCCATAGTAATAATGTCATGCCACTTACCATTTCTATATAAGCTCTCTCGGACTACTCCTTCTTTCACAAATCCAAGTTTTTTATAAATATGTATAGCTCTTTCGTTAAGAGAGAATACCCTTAGTAAAACACGATGTAGATTTAATTCTAAGAAAGCATAATCAAGTAATATCTTTAGAGCTTCTGTCCCATACCCCTTGCCCCAGTATTCCTTTTCTCCAATATCAATAATACACTCAGCATTTCTATTTTTTGTATCGATATTAATAAGAGATGTTACACCAATTATAAAGTTATCCTCTTTCATTTCTATTATATAGCTCTTAGACGAATTAGAATTTAGTATAACTTTCTCTACAAACTCTTTCGTTTCTTCAAAGGTATAAGCATCTAGGGCTAGACTAGTAGTTGCCATAACATCTATATCATTTCTCCATAAATGATATTTTTCAATATCTTCTTTGTCCATTTTTCGTAATCGAAGGTTTTTTGAGTTTAACATGGTCAACATCCTCTCACTTTATTTCTTCTATTTATACGAATGAATCTCAGAAAAGTTCCCTGCTGCATGAGGACGTTATTCGATTCTCATCTGTTACTGTTTTCTTCCTATTATATATATTTAAAAGTGTTTCACTTACTGAATAGTCAAAATATGATATACTATTTTATTGCATTGAAGGTTTTGATTCGAATGGGAAAACTGAGTAACTTTAATCTTAAAAGAATAAGTAAAGCAAAATAACAAAAATACTATTTTGCTTCTTTATTAAAGGAGGAGCAATTGTATGAAAGAGATTTTTGAAAACAATTTCGATAAATATGAAAACCCTGAGAAATACGATGAAATGTATGGGAATTATCATGAAGATTTACTGTATATGATGGAGTATGCAAATGGTATGGAACAACGGGTTATAGAGCTTGCATGCGGAACAGGTAGATTAACAATCCCCATGGCTAAAAGTGGGATTAATATGGTAGGTATAGATTTACATGATGGTATGTTAAGTCGAGCCAAACAAAAAGCAGCTGAAGAACATGTAAAAATTGTTTTTGAGCAACAAGATTGTACGCAATTGGAATTACCTTATAAATCGCCTCTAATTTTTATGACCGGTAATTCTTTTCAACATTTTTTAACAAATGAGAGCCAAGATTCATTATTTCAATCAGTAAAAAAACATCTATTACCAAATGGGCAATTCATCTTTGATACACGAAATCCCATCTTAGCTGAATTATCAATGGACGAAGAATATGAGGAGTCCTATATTAATAAGGACAAACAAATTGTAAAAGAAAAGCACTATGAAAAGTACAATCATGAAAACCAAATTTTATATTGTGTCACACATACTGATATTTTGGAAAATAAGCAATTAATTCATACTAAAAGAGATTCAATTTCCCTTCGCTACGTTTTTCCAATGGAGTTACAAAGATTATTAGATATACTTGGATTTGAACTATTACATCTTTATGGTTCATGGAAGAAAGACGACTTCACAAAAGATAGTATTTCTATGGTTGTTCATTGTCGGTTAAAACAATGACAAATACAGTTAAAGAAGAACATTAATTACAATCAGAGTATTGGCATTTTTCGTTAATGCTCTTTCTGCTTTAAAGGAAAATTCAATTGAACATACTACGTTTATCATTATATTGTCCATATTTATTCTATGCATTAAAATTTTCATTTGAATAGTGTTTTTGTACTGTGTAAAAAATACATAAAACATAAGATTATTACCCAACCTATATGCAGAGAGGTGATTCTATTGAACGACAAGTTAGAAAAAACAATTGAAATTTCGGCTTGTGTAGTTACTGCACTATTATTGATCAAATTTGTTCCTAAGAACAAATTTCGAGAAGCTCAAGTAGCTTTTATGTTTAAACAATTAGTTACATCGCTATTTGGATTACTAGTAGTTGAAAAAAATCTAATTTCCTATCCTACTCGTCTTTTTTTCAAGAAAACCATTAAGTCAAGTTTTACTTTCGAATACTTTGTTTATCCCGCGTTATGTACATTATTTAATTTGTATTATCCTGAAAAGAGGAACAGTGTTATAAAACTGCTATATATTTTTTTCAACTCATCAATTATTACCTTTTTCGAAGCATTCGCTGTTAAGTATACTACCCTAATTAAGTACAAAAAATGGACGTGGTACTGGAGCTTTATAACAATGTCGTTATCTTACTATATATCACATATCTACTATAGATACTTTTTTAAGAACCAAGTCAATTAACAAAATAATTTCGAACATCTATAAATACTCAAAAGGGTAGTCGATATTTATAGCATTCACTACTCTTTTTTTGTTGCATTGACGATCAATCAGAAGGTAACCTCTCATATTCACTAACCTGCTTTGTTAGTATAAGAAGCGACTGCTCTTATTGAACAATCGCTCCCAATAGTTGAAGCTACAATTCCATTAGTTATGGATTAGTTTCTTAATCTCATCTTTATTTTCTTCAATTAATTCATTGAGATGCTTATTTGCTTGTTCATCATACTTTTCAATATCCTTTGTTGGTTCACCTAGAACCCTTTGTATATAAGCATTAATATACGCACTTGTTTCACTTGTCTTCTCAATGTACATTTTATAATATTCTTCTGGAGCTAGACCGAGTTTTTCAGCTTGTGGTTTAGCAAACTCACGAATTGAATTTGCTGTCTTAGTATCTATATGGTCAGGTGGGTAATCACTCAACGCTTCAATCGTTTCTTTTACTTCTAAGGACACATCGATGTTCATTTTTTTTGCTTCTTGTATTATTAATGTAGCTTTTATCGTCCCGTCAATCATACTAAGTATTTTTTCATCAGGATATAAAAAACGTAATTCACCAATTGTTATCTCTTCTCCTCTTACTATTGCAGCAACATCTTCATCATTATACTTTGGTGAATCCGAGCATCCCGTTAAGAAAATTAAATAAATAACAATAATAGAACAAAAGATTTTATACATTACTTACACCTCTTTTCACAACCGTAACTTGTTAGTACTATTTACGAATAACCTTACACAAAGTTTCATTCTGTCACTGACACTAAATACTTTTAATTTTGTATCCATAACAATATCTGCACTTTCGCCTTCAAAAACATCAGTAAACACTTCTTCAGATAATGGTTGTAAACTTGAAAAGTGCACATACTCATACACTTCTGGAAAAAAAGCTTCTAAAAACTGAGGAAAAAATGTGTGAATTAATTGTTTGAAAAGCTGGTCATGATGAATATAACTCGTAGGAGCTTCCTTTTCTCTAACTAGTGCTATCACAGTAAACTAACACATCCTTTTGGAGAAATAAAAGAGAAGAAATTACTTGGTGTTATACTAAATAAATTATACAACAAAATAAAATTAGGAACAAGTGTTCTTATTTCATTTCCTACATCTTTTTTCGAACTCCAGCCATAATGTTAGATCATCACACTCTTTACTTTAATAAGAAATATTAAATTACTAACAAGGTTAACTCATCAAGACTATGTATCACTTTTACACCTTTATGTGTAGTGTTATTTTTTCGATTTATCCATACTCCTACCAGCCCTGCATCTGTACTTCCAATTGCATCAACT
Organism: Bacillus sp. FJAT-45066; assembly: GCF_002335755.1. Lineage (NCBI taxonomy): Bacteria > Bacillati > Bacillota > Bacilli > Caryophanales > Bacillaceae > Bacillus > Bacillus sp. FJAT-45066. The sequence goes on along the minus strand of NZ_NISQ01000001.1, from coordinate 1,047,467 downwards.
TCTAATCTATCTCCTATATAATAACTTTCATAAAATGAAACGTTCGCTTGAACACATGCTTCTTGAAAGATAATAGGATTAGGTTTAGCCACTCCTATTTCACTTGAGGTAATAATACAATCAAAAAAATGCTGGATCCTTATTCGCTCTAACTTTTCTACTTGTTGATTATAATCACCATTACTTATTATACCAAGATGATACCCTTGTTGTTTTAATTTTTCTAAGCAAGGAATCACATCTTCAAAAGCAGACCAATTACTTTTATATAATTCCAAATAATTATTGAATTTTGTATCTGCTTGCTTGTCGCTTAGATGATGACCAAACAAATCTTTAATTCTCATTCTTCTTTGTTCTTGAAAGGACATTTCTTTTGCTAAAAACTTTTCGAAATATTTATTAGATAAGGTAAACCATCTTTCAACAAATTCGTTTTCACTACACTCTATTTCGTTTTTGTAATTTCTTAAAAAATCAATAGCGCCATTTTTTTCAGCTTTGTCATGGTCAAGTAATGTTCCATCTATGTCAAAAAATATCACGGTATTATACTCCCTCTGTTCCTATTTCCTTTAGATAATATTAGTTGGATAGTTCCACTAAGCGTTTATCCTTTGTTGGTATGAAGCACACGGTAATGCAACAAACCTGATTTCTTAGTTAAAAAACTTATTAAGTATTCCTACCTTATGAAACGCCAGTGTTAATTTTGTAACGCTGTTAATTCCTTCCTATGTTCCTGGGCTTTCTTATCAAACAGATTCAATATGCTCACCCAAAAATCTTTCGTTATGCTCGTTCGTGATAAACTATCTCTATCTTCAGTTGCTGTGTAATCTAAACCGTGGATTTCAAATCCTAAAATATTTTCTTTTAAAACTTCAATCCACTCTTGGTTTAAATTAGATATAGTAGTAACATTAATCAAAAAATTCTCATCCAAGTGATTATATCGTAGCTTGTCTACGTTATTGCTTTCCCCAAACTAATCTTTTATCGTCCTTTTTGTTACCTTGAATATAAATTTTTTTAATTTCATTGGTTGGCTGCGTAATAATTATATTAAAATCACCAGCAGGGTTAAATATACTTACGATGCTATACTTTAACTTAATGTAAAGATTTTCATCTTCCAAAAAGTACGTATGCTTACTAAAACCATTTCCACTGTCAGAAGAAATGCCTTTTATAAAGATTTCCTCTTCTGAAACTTCTATTTCTTGCACCCCAATTGTATTCGTTGAAACATACTGCCCTTCAACGAAAAACAAGTACCCAAGAAAAATAAAAATTGCTATTATTGTTACACCAATACTTAACAAAACTCTTGATATTTTCACAATCCATCTCCCCTTTTTATCTTTTTTCTACAATTATTCTGATTCGTTAGTTAAAAACTTCAGCAAAAAGTAAGCGACAACCCTTCTTAGATCATCGCACCAGTTACTTTAAGTACAATCCTTAACAGTCTAAAAGTTAAAAATCATTAATAGCCGAAATTACATCTTTTACTATTTCAATAGATTCTATCGGCTCACCATCAAGCTCTAAACTGTGATTTGCCCCTTCTACTACTTTTAAAAGTAGATGAGAATTATTTTTCAACTTTTCATAGCGTTCTGCAATGAAGCAGCTATCTTTATCTCCAATAATACAAAGTCCTTTTTTATCACTACTAACCATTGCGTTCCATACATCATCTCTTTGTAATAAAGGGGTCAACCATATTAATTTTGCATTTTCAAACGTAGTATGTTGATGCAGATAACTTAAAGCTATTGTTCCTATTGATTTAGCCACTATATAAAAATTACGATATTTCTTGTTTTTTAAGGCCTCGTCGATTGCACGTTGTACAGCTGTTGTAAAATTCTCTTCACTAAGAGCATCCATCTCTTGCTTATTAAAGGAATAGTTAATGTGTAATACATCAAAACCTTTTGTATAAAATAAGCCTGTAGTAAAGTGTAACAATGGAGCCTGCGTTGTGTAACTAGCACCGGGTAAGATAATAACTAAGTTACTTGATTCTTCTTTTTGTTCTATTAATCTAAAAGGGATGTTTTTATTATTTGTCTCCATCTTCTCACTCCTAACTTTTATATAGCTCTCTATTCTGTAATATGATTCATTATTCCTTCTTCAAGTTATTTTTCCTCTATTCTAGGCACATCTTCTTTGCTGCTAGTTCAACTCAGATCAATACATATTTTCCCCCTCAATCGGGAACCCTAAAAAAGCAATTAAAGATAAGGAGGACAATGAAGAATGGACGATACAAAACAATTTATCGACAAACTACAAGACAAGCAACAAAAGGATGAACAAAATAGACAGCGTCAAGGAAAAGGACATCCAGAAAAGAAATTACCGAATAAACAACATTAAGTAATCAAGAGCAAAAAAGGATTTGTCCAGGACAAATCCTTTTTGTATGTTTTCTATAACATCCCGAAAATATTTTCCACTACTGAATTCACTTAACCTATTCTTTTGTGACCAGCTGTTACCTTAAAAAATAGGAATTTGCATAAGTGCCTGTTTTATTTAGATGGATTAGGAAGAATAAGATCTTTATAAAATTCTTTGTGGCAACTCAGATTTCCTTTTGGTGGTCAAAACAATCAACCTTACCATTAAACTTCTTATTTGCCATACAATATTGTGCTACTTTTTCCGTTACTTTTTTCTTACACAAAGCACATTCATAATTTGTTATAGAAATTTTTTCGGTGTAATCTCATTTAGTGCTTTTACATGTGCTTGCCTTAACTCTTTATCTGTAATATTTGCATGTTGAAGCGATTCGTATATTTCGTTAATTTGCTGATCGTTTAAAATAGGTGTTTGCTTGGTAAGCTTCAAAACAGAAATTTTTCTATTAATAAACTCTGAAAGTTCTACGTCGTATACAACTAGATGATCAGAATCTATTTTTCTATAATCCAATTCGTCTAATCTAAACGTACAACGTTTTGTAAAAGATACGACAGAGAAAAAATGATCCATTTGTGTCGAAATTCCTTTTAAGGCTTGAATATGACCATAATTTTGTATAAAAGGACTCATAAACCTTATCTTTCCGTTTACTAACCATTGCTTTCTATTTTTCCCACCATATATCGTGCCTTGATAATTTTTAGTTTCAATAACAAATACGCCATATGATGTAATAAGGACATGATCTATTTGCGAGTAGCCTGACTTCGACTTATCATTCTTAATCATAATGTCCGTTACATACTTATATTCTTTAGGCATTTGAGCTAACTGTATATCAATTTTATATTCTCCAAGTTCCCCTTTACGTTCGGCTATCTTCTCTTTTTTCATTTCCGGTTTTACTTCTTTAGTTTTCGTACTTTGTTTTTGTTTCTTTTTAAATATGTTTAAGAATAAGAACATAGGGCCTCCAATTACTTATATCGCTTAGTTTTGGTCTGTACATATCTTCAGTCCTAATAAGGCGCGAAGCCTTCTTGACTAAAAAATATGTTTTCATCTTTAAATGAGCTTTTTAATAATTTCATAGCATGCTTATGTGCATGTTCACCATACCAGTCTTTTAAATCATCGTGGTCATACAACTCTTTAATATTAAGCTTCTCTGTTCTTCTCCCTTGACTTCCATCACCAGAAAAGAAATCATCTACTACGACTCGGTCGACAAGCGCTGATAAGGTTTTTGGAAACTGGTCCGAGAATGGTAGGACAGGTGATATTGCTATTTGAACGGGAATGTTATGCTCTTTTAGCTGTCGCAAAGCCTTAAGTCTTGCTTGTATGGGAGGAGCGAAAGGACTAAATTTTTTTCTAACTGATTCCTTATCCGTTTCCACTGTCATACTAACTCTTACATTATCTCCTAATCTAGCAATCAAATCGATATCCCTAGTCACTAATGGGCTTCTAGTTTGAATAAATAGAAAGTCTGGAGGCACTTCAACCATTGCCTCTAATAACTGTCTTGTAATTCTTTCTCGATATTCAATTGGTTGATAGGGATCTGTACTAGAAGACATAAAAATGGTTATTTCCTTATTCCTCTTTCTTAAATTCATTAATTCACGTGATAATTTTTCTTTTGTTACTTGCTTAATATCAACCCATGTCCCCCACTCTTGTTTTCTAAAAAGACCTACTGGACTTTTCCTTACGTAGCAATAAGAACAGGCAAAAGAGCAGCCAGTATATGGATTAAGAGAATGGCTATAGCCCTTTAGAAAACCACTAGTAGGAGTTAATAATTTGGAAGGTACTTTATGAGTAAATTCGATATTTTTCTTCATATTCGCTCCTATCATCCATCTCTAATTATTTTTATTAATATATTACCCCCTAAACAGTAATAGGGTGCTTTTTGTTCCATCAGTGGCTTTGTTGTCAACAACCACTAGGGACTTAGACATAGACTGGTCAAAATCACTGACCACAAACAAATCTTTATAGTATTATTATTTAAAAAAAACGATATTATATAAATAAAAACAAGCAAATACTAAAAAAGACCTTTGGTGCGCTAACACCATACGGCCCACACAATAGCAGGTTCCCTTCAAGGGAGTCAGCAATTCAGTTAGAGTCCACCCTTTTTCGCTGTCACGCTCAAGGTTGGGTTATTTTTTGTCTTTTACGCTAGATACAACTAAACTAGCAAATGCAATCATAAGCACTAATGCTTGAAAAGTTGTCATAATATCGGCATCACCCCCTTCCAACTGGGGTAATGCACTAATTTGATTATATATCAAATCAAAATAAGGAACAAGTGTTCTTATTTTAGAAATAACATAATCTGTCGGTGTCTCCTAAAGCTATGAGTAAATTTCGTTTTAGAATTAGGGTTACGATAGCCTTTTGAATTATTGTAGCTTTCCTCTGCACAGAATCGGAATCTCCTCTACCACTTCCTCTCCAGATAATAGGTAGGCGTAATCGTATAAATTGCAAACTGGGCAAATATGATTTGGGATAATTTCTAGTTTTTCCCCAATTGTTACTTGATTACTGAATGTTTCATTATAAATTATTGCGTGTTCGTCATAAACTTGATCAATATAAACGTCATCAAAGTCTTTAATATAACCTAAGCCTGTAGTTGCACATATTCCCTGACTGCGCGACTGCATCGTGAGCCCTTTTGCACCAACATCAGTAATTACACGTTCCTTTGTAGGTTTGCTGATAATCGTTGTTAAAACAGTTGCAGCACAATTGGCGAATGTACCCATTGCATTTCCTTGAGCTACGTCCATGAGGATATAGGTTCCCACACGAAGCTCAGTAATCCCCTCCATTACCCCAAAATCATGCAAAAGAGGCGGAGTAGATCCAATGCTAATCGTTTCTAGTTTGGACCCTTGTTTTTCCGCTAAATGTGCAAAATGAAGTGTTCGAATTTGAGCTTCGTTATAGAGTTTTCGACATTCCTCAAGATCTTTTGCTTTGTAAGTATGACCATCATGAGAGAAGATTCCTTTTAAGTTCAGATGAGAGCAATTCTTTATATAATCTACTAAAAGTATGAAATCATTTTCTTCAATAATACCTGAGCGATTTTCACCCACTTCAATCTCGATAAGAACTTGAGCCTGCTTCTGACTGTCACTAAAGACTTTTTCTATCATTTTGCATTGATCAATACTATCAACACCAAAGGAAATATCAATTGATTCGGCAAGCTTTTTTATACGGTTTAATTTACCTTCTCCTACTATTTCATTTGCTATAAATATATCGTTTAGTCCGTTCTCAGCCATTACTTCTGCTTCGCCAACTTTTGCTACTGTAATACCTTTTGCACCTATCTCTTCCTGCAATTTAGCGAGAGCAGGCATTTTATGTGTTTTTGTGTGTGGACGAAGTTGAACGTTGTACTTATCGGCATATAATTGCATCCTACGAATATTTCCCATCATGATTTCTCGATCAATTAATAAGCATGGAGTGTCTAATTCCTTTCTTTTCATCATCATCATCATCATCTCTCCCTATAGAAAAATTTAAATGTATGTAAGGTAGCCTTAGCATACGATCCTCTAAGATTTAATCCCTGCCCCACAAAGAGGAATTATTATTTTTTCTTCTGGTGAGTTCTTATATTTTAAGTAGCCAGCATAGTTAACAGCTGATGTGATCTCGACATAGAAACCTTTAGTAGCGAGTATGGACCGGGCAATTTGTATTTCATCTTCGTTAATGGCTAAAAACGTACCGTTAGTCTCACGAACTGCTTCAAGAATTTGTTTTCCGCGTGCTGGTGATGCAATGGCGATTCCTTCTGCTAGTGTCCCTTTGTTTACGACAGCAGTAGTAGTTTCCTCCCCACTTTCAAAAGCACGGACAAGAGGTGCACAGTTAGCTGCTTGGATAGCAATTAGTTTTGGCATTTTTTCAATCAATCCGTTTTCTAATAACTCTCGAAAACCAAAGTAAGCCCCAAGCAATAGGGTACCATTCCCAACTGGGATAATTAATGAATCCGGTACACCTTTTAGTTGCTCGAAAATTTCATATGCGTACGTTTTCGTCCCCTCATAAAAGAAAGGATTGTACACATGACTTGCATAAAACACGTTTTCTTTCTTTACTGCTTTTTGTGCTGCAGCGGCCACGTCTTCACGAGTACCATGAATTTCCTTAATCGTTGCACCGTGTGCTTTTACTTGAGCAATCTTTTTTGGAGAGGTTTCAGCACTTAAATAAATGTCGCACAATATGTTACACCGTGCGGCATAGGCAGCAATCGATGTTCCCGCATTACCACTACTATCGGCTATCACTTTTGATGCGCCAAGTTCCTTTGCCTTTGTCATTAGAATAGCGGAACCTCGGTCTTTAAACGATAGGGTTGGCATCATGTAATCTACTTTTACATATGTATGAGGCTCTAGAGGATCAAGAACGATTAAAGGAGATTGACCTTCACCCATTGTGATCAATTCCCAAGTCTTTGAATCTTTTGAAAATGGCATGGTTTCGAAATAGCGCCACAACGAATTCGGATACTGATTCCAAACAGTTACATCAATTGTTGGTTTATCTTTCACTAAATCTAAGACTCCCTCACAATCACAGCGCCACCTAGTAGCCGTAACAGTATGCTTTTGTCCACAACTGTTGCATCTATATTGTTCCATATGCCGACCCCTCCTCTATATTTTATATAAAATATAAACCACTATATAAAAATAGTACTAAATATAGGCAATCGCATCTATTTCAATTTTGAAACCAAAATGCAATTCATTTGTTGGCACCACTGTACGTGCAGGTTTATACTCTCCAAAGAATTCTCTATATACCGCATCCACCTTACCCCATAATTTAACATCTGGAATGTATAGTGTCATCCGTATGATTTGGTCTTTTTTACTTCCTGCTTCTTCTAAAATCATTTCTACATTTTTAAGCGCTTGTAATGTTTCTTCTTCTATGGTTCCAAATTTCTTTTCACGGGTTGTCGGATCAATAGAAAACTGACCAGAAACATAGACCGTTTCATTATGAATTGTTGCCAGAGCATAATGCCCATTTGACTTTAATTTTCCAACTTCAAAAATACTTTTCATTGAATTCTCCTCGTTTCTTTAAAATTCAATAAGGAAGCCCCCTCAGCATATCTACAAAAGTAATAATTTCCCTTGTTCAAATGTAATACCTTGAAAGTGTATTTATTACTCAATTTGATCGTGCTAAAAGCGATTATCCAGTAACCAAGATTCCTTATTATTAGTGTAAAGAAGAACCCTTCCTGTGCCCATCACTTTTTATAAAAATACCTATTACAATTCCTAATAAAGCCTATAGTAAAGTGCTATAATTCAACCGCAAGTTTCTGTGTTACTCTAGATTTATGATGGTGATTTGTATATGTACGGTAAAGGGGTGACTAGGATGGAATTGCAAAGAATTAAAACAGAAATGGTGAAAGAAAGAGTCGTGAAAATGAGAGATATAAAAGGGAAAGAATATATAAGAGGAATACTTTTGACATTGATCTTGGCACTTGTGGCCAATCAGATCGTGCTATTGCCCTTCTTTTCAATCATGGGAATCATGATTATCTCCATTTTGCTCGGGATGCTTTGGGCGGGTATCATGGGAGCTCAACCGCAAGCTAATCAAGGCATAACATTCAGCAGTAAATACCTGCTTCGAGCTGGCATTATTCTTATGGGCTTACGTTTAAATCTTAATCAAATCTTTGAAGCTGGACTTACCATCCTCTATATTGATGCCATTGTTATTGTATTTACTTTAGTTTTCATGATTGGATTAGGAAAGTTTTTGAAAGTAGATCTTCATCTGAATACGTTAATTGCGGTAGGAACTGCTATTTGTGGAGCAGCCGCCATTGTAGCGGTAGCCTCTGTTATTAAAAGCAAAAAAGAGTTTACTGCTTTAGCCGTTGCATGTATTGCGATATTAGGCACAATCGGTGCTTTAGGTTATATTTTCTTGTACCCTGTTTTAAATCTCGATTCTTATAGTTATGGAGTTTTAGTCGGTGCTACTTTACATGAATTAGCACATGTGATAGCTGCAGCAGTGCCTGGTGGTGAAGTTAGCAGTGAAACAGCCCTTATCGTTAAATTAGGAAGAGTCGTATTATTAATCCCTGTAGCTATTATTATTGGATTTATTTTTTCAAAAATGGGGAAAGGTAACGTGAAAGAAAAATCTTCCATCAAAACTTTACCGGTTCCTTGGTTTATTTTTGGATTTCTAGCAATGAGTTGTATCAATACCTTTATTTTGCTACCTGAAGAGTTGGTGAACGGTCTTTTATTTGTCAGTGTATTTCTCTTATCCATGGCTATGGCAGGTTTAGGTTTAGGCATTAAATTTAGCGATTTTAAAAAGGTTGGATTTAAACCAATATTAGTAGGTATAGTCGGTTTTATCGCCTTAACATTACTTGCTCCATTCTTGCTTTTACTAATTGAGTGAGTTTCATAATGTACAATTACTAAACGAAAAACGAATATTAAACCTTTTCTTTCATATAATTTACGTTTTATATCGATATAATAAACGGAACCTTCGTTTTTCAGTAATCGAACAGTAATTATGAAATTGATTCAATTAACTATTGTAATGAATTCTGATTTGTTAAAGTACAAGATTAAACCTTGGCCGTCTTTATGATAATGCTCTGTTGAAAGGGCTGTTGATTTCCGCGCATATCTTCGCTTTCCGCGGGCGGGCCGGGAGCCTCCTCGTCGCATTCTCTCCTGCGGGGTCTCCCGCTCCCCGCTTCTCCCGCAGGAGTCTACGATATGCGCGGAAGTCAACAGCTAGAAAGGTATTAAAAATCAACACTAACCTTTAACACAGCCTATGATAAAGATGGTCTTTTTCCACTTTTTACAAACGAATTATAGTATAATTACTAGTAGAAAGCTTTAGTGGAAAGGGGATACGGGATGAATATAGAACATTTAAAGGTGTTTTATATCGTAGCAAAGGGTAACAGTTTTTCAGAAACAGCTAAAATACTACATCTCTCTCAACCTAGTGTAAGCTTACAAATACAACAATTAGAAAACTCATTATCAATCAAGCTATTTGAGCGAACAACAAAGCGCGTTACCTTAACACCGGCAGGTAAACTATTATATAAATATGCTGAGAAAATATTAAACGTAATTCATGAGACCAAAAGGGAGATTTCCCTTTTATCAGAGTCCATTCATGGAGATTTGAATATTGGTGCCAGTCTAACAATAGGCGGGTATATTTTGCCTTACATACTTGGACGATATCAAAAGGAGTTTCCTCACGTAAATCTTCTTTTAAAGCTAGACAACTCTGATGTCGTCATTGAGAAACTGTACAATCAAGAAATTCATTTGGGATTCATCGAAACATATACTATTAATCGAGAAGTTCAGCAACTCCCTTTTATGGAAGATGAGCTTGTGATTATCGTATCTTCTAGTCTATTTGATTCAAAGATTAACAAAGAAGAGATTACAGCGGAAGAGCTCTTCTCATTACCAATGATTATGAGAGAAAAGGGATCTGGAACAAGACAGGTTGTGGAAGAAAACTTAAGAAAATTTCACCTGAATCCAAGAGACCTAAATGTAATTTTAGAACTTGAAAATACAGAAGCGATCAAGTCAGCCGTTGAGTCTGGGATGGGAGTATCCATTATATCTAAATCAGCTATTAAAAAGGAATTACAGTTGGGGGTTCTTCGGGAGATATATATTCAAGATGTTCGTATGAAGCGTCACTTCACCTTGATTTACAAAGAAGAAGCACTCACCCTTCCAAGTGAATCCTTTCTTTCGTTTATTTCTCAATACTATCAGATAGAAAAATTAAAAAACGAATCAATAGAAGAAGGGACACCCTTATAAATAGGGCGTCCCTCTTATTTTTATCATTTTTTATTACGAGTTTTAGTATTAAACCGTTTGACCTTTGTCTAATACAGGTGTAGAAGTGTTTTCGGAATTCTCTATAACAACACAACCAGATGCATCCCCCATAACATTCACACTTGTTCTCATCATGTCTAGTATTCGGTCAATACCAGCTATTAGCGCAATTCCTTCTAATGGAAGATTTACTGCTGCCAACACCATTGTCAACATCACCATTCCAGCTCCTGGAACTCCGGCCGCCCCAATCGATGCTAATGTTGCCACTAGTGCAACCATTAACAGTTGAGTAAAGGAAAGATCCACTCCAAAGTATTGGGCAATGAACAAAGTCGCAATGCCTAGATAAATAGCTGTCCCGTCCATATTAATAGTAGCTCCTAATGGTAAAACAAAGCTACTTGTTTCTTTAGAAACTCCTAAATTTTCTTGTGTGTTTTTCATTGTCACAGGAAGGGTTCCTGCACTACTGCACGTAGAGAAAGCAACAGCTGCAGCTGGGAAAATCCCTTTAAAAAAGTGAAGAGGACTCATTTTTCCAAATGTCTTTACTGCGAGTGAATAAACGATTGCCACATGAATGATGGCCGCTACAGCCATGGCGATAATCACTTTAATTAACGGTAACAATATAGCTAATCCATAAGTTCCTACAATGGGTGCTAATAAACCGAAAATTCCTATTGGAACTAACTTCATTACAATTGCGGTAATCTTATACATGATTTCAGACAAGCCTTCAAAAAAGTGTAAGACAGGTCTTGCTTTTTCCCCTACGATGACAATTCCAATACCTAAGAAGATAGCAAAGAAGATAATTTGTAGAATAGATCCCGTAACTAATGACTCAAGCGGGTTTGTTGGAATGATATTTAATAAAGTATTAATGACACCTGGAGATTCTTTAGGTTCAGCAGCAGTTTCATTAAGAGTAATGTCTATTCCAGATCCCGGGGAGAATATCAATCCAGCACCTAATCCAATTGTAACAGCAAGGAGCCCAGTAATCAGGTAATAGGTGATTGTTTTGCCCCCTAAACGGCTCAACTTTTTCATATCCCCCGCACTGGTAATTCCAACGATAATGGTTGAAAGAATTAATGGCACAATGATAAACCTAATTAATCGTAAGAATAAGTCCCCAAGTGGTTGAACGATAGAAGCCTTTTCCCCCATAAATATTCCTACGAGGATTGCGAGAATAAATGCAACAGCAATTTGAAGCGTAAAATTCTTTTTCATCATTTTTCCTCCTTCAAATTTAAAATTGATTTAATACTTATCGTCTAAAAGCGATAATTTCAATCTCTATTTCTGCATCTTTGGGAAGACGGCTAACTTCAAAAGTTGCCCTAGCAGGATATGGTTCTGATAAAAATGTCGAATATACTTCATTAAAAGAAGAAAAGTCTTCTAACGATTTCATAAATACTGTTGCTTTGGCAATATGTTGATAGGAAAGTTCTGCAGTAGCTAGGATCGCCCCGATGTTTTTCATTACTTGTTCAGTTTGCAGACCAATATCCCCTTGAACCAATTCATTTGTTTCAGGATTAATGGGTAATTGACCTGAGACGAAAATTAGATTACCTGTATCAATCGCTTGTGAATAGGGACCTAAAGCGGAAGGCGCAAGTTCGGTTTTCAATTCTTTCAAGTGTAATCCTCCTTTAACAAAAATGATTAAAAACCACATATGACAACGCTTTCATTTAGACTTAGATTATTGCATTGTTATATTTCTAGGTCTAATCTTTTCATTCTTTTGCAGCCTAGGTATTTCAACTTCCACTGTATTAGGGTATTTGATTCCTGCCCCTGTATTTAAAACAACAACTTTATCAGTTGCTTTGATCCAACCATCTTTTCGTAATAGTCTTGCTGCTAGGAATGCTGCAGCTCCCTCTGGACAAACAAAAGCACCTTCTTTTTTAGAAATGAGCTTCAGTTCTTCAATGACGGCAAGATCATTCACGGATACAGCACAGCCTTCTGATTCATAAATAGCCTGTAAAACTAAGAAGTCACCTAAAGCTTTAGGTACATTAATCCCAAAAGCAATGGTCTCCGAATCATTCCAAAACTCTGATTCAGTTTTCCCTTCTTCCCATGCTTTCACGATTGGTGCACAACCGTCTGATTGAACGGCTACTAATCTAGGCATTTTTTCGCCAATCCAGCCTAATTGTTGAAGTTCTTTTAACGCTTTATAAATTCCTATTAGGCCAACACCCCCACCGGTTGGATAAAGGATCACATCAGGAACTTCCCAGCCCAATTGTTCAGCAATCTCCAATCCCATCGTTTTCTTTCCTTCAATGCGGTATGGTTCTTTTAACGTAGAAACGTCATATAGTCCATTATCTTTTACAGCCTGGCCTACAATTTTTCCGGCGTCACTAATTAAACCGTTTACTAAGTAAAGATTTGCACCAGCTACTGCACACTCATTTCGAGTGATCATTGGTGCATCTACTGGCATGACAATCGTGGAGGAGATTCCTGACTTTGCTGCGTAAAGAGACCAGGCTGCTCCAGCGTTACCATTCGTTGGCATCGCCAATTCTTTAACTCCTAATTCCTTTGCCTTTGATACTCCTACCGCAGCCCCTCTAGCTTTAAAGGTGCCGGTTGGAATGATACCTTCATCTTTCATATATAACTCAGGAATATCCATGTCTTCACCCAGTTTTTTCATTCGTACTAAAGGGGTCATTCCTTCCCCCATCGATACGATATTTTCCTCCTTAAGCAATGGCAAAAGTTCATGATATCGCCAAAGATCATTTCTTCTTCCAATGAGGTCAGACGGCTTCCAATTTTCTTTCATACTAGTGAGGTCGTACTCGACTAGCAAAGGCGATCCACATTCGCAAAGCTGTTGAACTTGATTCACGTCATACTTTAAAGAACATTTTGGACAATATAGATGGGAAACGTAGCTATATTTCATATTTCTTCCTCCTCTTGCTATATATGTATTACTATATAATTTATAGTATCACAATTATGGTCAGTATTTTCTAAATATTTAAAAAACAACCTATGACTCTTTCTTATCGCATGTATTAAGATTCTTAATAAATGAATCAATTTCATAATTCCTGTTCGTTTAGTGAAAAACGAATGTTCCGTTTATTATAATTAGACAACGTTCGATTTAACACGTAAATTATATTTAAAAATAGGTTAATTATTCATTTTTCGTTTAGTAATTGTACATTATGAAACTCACTCAAGTAGTTGGACATTTTTGGTCCCCAAAGACTGGCGCTTTGATTCCATTAAAATATGGGAAAATCGCAGAGCGTTTCTATTAATCTCCTTTATTCAATAAAAAAAGCACTAGAATCTAGTGCTTTTGCTAAACTATTAAATATTCAACTCGTGGTCAAAACAAAAAGATGCACGGGGACGGTTCTCTTGCTTCCGGAGCACTAGAACCGTCTCTTTGCTTCAAAAATCTCTACCATAAACAATTCTTTATTGTTTTATTATTTTTTAAAAATAAAAGGGATATTCTATGATTATTTTTATAAAAGGACTGCAAAATAAGAAAGTAGGGATTTTTTAACAAAGGAGGAACACCAATGTCCAAAGACAAGCAGACACCTTCACCAGAGGTAGACCAAAAGAAACTTTTAAATGATAAAGTGGAGAAAGCTCGTCAAAACAATTTTGAAGATAACCACATTCGAAGAGTGACTCCAAACGGTGCCCAAGGCGAATAAGTTTTTTCTCAGAAGCAGAATATCATTTATTCGTGATATTCTGCTTTTTATGTTCAGTTAGTCTAATAGGAATATCCCTTTTGGAGACACTTTTAGTGGAACAAGCAAAACAGCTGCACCGATACAGCCCCTAATACTATTAGTATTTACCTTCAACTTCAGTGCTCGTTAGATAGTTATTTGTATTTAAAAAATGCGAATCCTTCTGGAAAATTAATCCTCGTTCCTTTAAATAAAATACTTCAAAATCTATTCCAAGATTATGTCTTATTAACCCACATTAGGCATCTATTTTTTATTTAATATTTTTGATTATCTTCAACATCATCCCTGCTGCGACATTTTGCCCAAAAAACTGATTAGTTGTTCCTGTAAAATATAGGTCGGTCTTTGGATGGTAAAATGAAAAAGCACCTGTCTGCCCCCAATGTCCTATCAATCCATTTTTAAATTCTTTAATAGATATAGGTTGATTTGCAATTCCAACCCCATAAAAGAATAATCCTGGACCGAAAAGGATTTTCCATTCTTTAAGCTCAGTGAAATATTCTTTCGGAAAAGAACTGTCCATTGAAAAATGCCTTTAAAAATAGCATAGATTCCTTCGCAGTTGATACAATGCCTCCTTCTGGTCCGATAGATGACATATATTGGGGAAGATGGAGTTCCTTATCTTTGTAATACATAGTGGCAGGTTTTTCATCATTCACATCTTCAAATAAGTACGTTTCCACTAAATCTAGTTCATCAAAAATAAATTCTTTGAAAACCGTATGGATTTCTTTTTTAGTTATTGTTTCAATAATTCTACCTAAAAGTTGATAATTTGTATCAGAGTATTGAGCCCTTTTTCCAGGTGCGAATTTCGGTTTCTTTTTTTTGGCACTCGCTATTACTCTTCCAAAACCCCAACTTTGATCTTTTCCTGTCACTAATTCCTTCACCGCCTCAGAGGAAAAGTAATCAGGTATTCCTGACGTATTAGACATTAAATGTTTGATTGTTATATCTTTGGAGTAATCTATACCTTTATATATGTGGAGTTCATGTAGAATTTCATCCGTAAAATATTCGGAGATTTTATTTTCTAATTGTAAGTAGCCTTCTCTTCTTAATAGTAGTAATACAGTTGTTACGTATAATTTTGTAACACTTGCGATAAAATATGGTTTATTTTCAGATAGATTTCCTGCCCCGTATAAGAGCGATAAAGAACTGTCCCCATTTTCAACACATAATACAGCACCATATATATTTTTCTTTGATACCGAAGTTGAAACTAAATCAGCAACAAATGATGAATCAATTGTTCTTAGCAACTATTATAGCCCCCTCTCAATTAAATTATCCTTTGCTTTGGATCTTCTCTAATTATATTCACAAACTATATACTTAAAGCATTTTTCTTGTTCAACTATTGATCGTTAGTACAAAAACATTTCAACAAAATAGCGCTAATCCCTTCTTGGATCAACGCTCTCCGTTTGTTCAATAAGGTTGAACTCATTTGGCATTTTCATTATTTATTTTTTTGTTTCTTATAATACTATGAATGATCAGTCCGATTAGAAATAAAGTTAATGATGTGAATACGATTCCATAGCCTATTTCCTGATTGGTATAGTTTTGATAAACATATAGTGACATCGACGCAGAGCTTATTATTAAAGCAAATATTGTTAACGAATGGGTTTTTACTTTTCTCAAGAAAACTCACCTCTTTCTTCTTCAATACTCCTTCTTCTTTACTTCAACAAGAGAAAGACGACAACCTTCATTCAGCTATCTCACCCGTTAGCCGAAGACAAATGAAGGTTCTTGTGCTATCAATTCATTTGGAAAAAACATATATCTATTCCTTTTCTTGTCCTAAAAACACGGTACTTTCGTCTACAAAACAAATAGGATTGCCAAAAGGATCTTTGGCATAAAAACATCTTTCTCCCCAAGGTTGAGTTTCAATCCTCTCATCAATTGGACACCCGGTCATTTTTACACGTTCATACACTTTTTCAAGTTCAGAATTGTTGTTTTTTTCTTCTTCAAGCAGTTCAATAATTCTCTTGTTTTGTTTCAACTGCTCTCTTAACAATGCAATAATCGTACTTATTCCTATAATAATAATCAGTATCATTACCCACATAAAATTCCCCTCCCATACCCACGCATCTATTAAAGAATTCTGATTCGTTAGCACAATAAAGAAATGCCATTAATTCACAGAAACTCTTAACCCCTATAAACCTATTTTATAGCTGCTGAATTTATATACGGCTGTTAAAAGAGTTAAGTTTCATAAAATCAAATAATAACCATTTTTCCAAGAGTCGTTACAACAATAGGACATCTTCCGCTAAACTGTTCCGTTAGTACAATAACACTTCAACAAAAAAGCGCTAATCCCTTCTTGGATCAACGCACCCGTTAGCTTAACATCTTTATACCATTCATTAATTTCTTCTTCTTTAAAGTCATATCCCCAAAAAAACCGCTCCTATGTGTTTTTATCTTTCTCCTATTCATAACGAATGACAAATTGAAAAGTCACACTTTTATTTATTTTAAATATCAATTTATAATCTGGTAATGCCCAATCATTATGTGCTGTTGAATGAGTATTGGCATTGTCTAATTCTTTTACCAATTCTTCAAAAAACTCTTTATCATCAATAGTTGTAATCATTGCATATTGTTCGGTCTGCTCCTGATTTTCCAAGGACAACTTTAGCATCAACAGAAAGAAGCTAATCTTCTTCTTAAAGATTAGCCCCGTTACTTTAAATGAATATCATTACAAGTTGTTATAATGCCATTTATTCTCCAATTTCTAGTAAAATACAAACTTACCTGATAAATAGCTAATTTCTAAACCCTAGACTTTGCCGTTTTCAGTATATTCATAGAAACGCTGCCATCCTTGTGCAAGAAAGCACAGTTTTACGTATCGCTTCCTAAAGATGATTTATTATAAACCACCGGAGTCTTAAACCGCCATTCTATCCACGTTTTTTCAACTGTCACTAGTTCAGTTATAAAACGACTTACATTAATTCTGCTAGTTTTACCCGGATTGAATAATGGACTTCTTACAGGAGATTCGAAAATTTCATAAGAACTTTCTTCATCATGGTTAACTAATGTATCAGGTCGGACGATAGCCCATTCTATCTTTTCATCCTCTTTACCAATCTCGCGTATCAGATGATTTGCTGCCTTGATGTTATCACGATGAGGTGGAAGCAAAAGCTCTAGTACGGAAAAGATGATTTTTTCTCCTGTTGAATTTGCCTCTCCCGATATAGTATTTGTATAGCCTGTCGTACCCATAAGAATGATCTTTACTTTTTTGTTAGCATTGTTTTTGACTGTCTCACATACTCTTTTAATTGCATCAAACACTAAATTACGAGGATTACCAAACATTCCTTTGGGTGTAACATTGTGACCAAGACACAAAATAATGACATTGCATTCACTTATAAGGGTATTCAACTCAGAATCATCTATTTCGTTGATATTTCCCTTAACGATTTCCACTAATGGATTTTCTTCTAGGTGATTAAACAGAACTGCGCTTTTTCTAATGAAAATCCGAGTATTAATTTTCCTTTTGATTAATTGATTGACCACTAGTTTACCAGTAGCTCCGCTGGCCCCAAGAACTAATACTCTCATTTTCCACCACCTCCGTTTCTCACGCCGCGGTTGGAGAGTCACACTACCTTATTCGGGCAATACAAATACTGTATTTCATCATGCTTCCTCCTCTTGCAATATATGTATTATCCTATTATTCAAAGTATCACAATTATGTTCAGCGTTTTACTAATATTTAAATACTGTAATATCATTTGTTTTTTCCTATCCACATCAAGTTGATAACGGATAGTTATATTAAATATGCCATTTTCAATTCTATCTAAGGGTTTCTTCAATAAGAAAGGTGCGTTCTCCTTCTTGAGATCGCACCCGTTACTTTAATAATTGGCTCTGTTAAAGGTTAGTGTTGATTTTTTGATACCTATCTAGCAGTTGATTTACGCGCAAGTCGTAGACTCCTGCGGGAGTAGCGTTGGCCTGGAGACCCCACAGGCGAAGCCGAGGAGGCTCCAGCCACGCCCGCGGAAAGCGGAGACTTGCGCGGAAATCAACAGCGGTCTTTAACAGAGCCTAATAATTAATAATATACTTAAAGGTGTTTAATACTTAAACCTAAATAAATCAAACTGGAAACTGCAATAAATCCAATAAAAAATAATACTTTATTTCTGTTAGACCAATTTTTCATCCAACCCCATCTTTTACGGTCTCTATCTAACAACAAAAAATCAATCACTACTGTTAAAATAATCAAAAGAAAGACTAAAAAAGGAACCATAAGTTCTTTTACCTCCTTCAGTATCCATTACAGACTATTACAAATTACACCATATTTTTATTGACTAAACTGCTTCATATATACAATAACACTTCAACAAAAAAGCGCTAATCCCTTCTTGGATCAACGCATCCCGTTACTTGAATAAGAAAATTCACGAATTAATCATTACTTTCAAACTCTATTGCACTTGATATTAAACTTACATCTTCTTTATCATTAAAGTAATCTTGAAGTTTCTCAACTGATCTGTTATCTATTTTGAACGTTCCGTTTTTGTCTGGTAAAAGTCGTTGAATATACCCCTCACCATCCTCATTAATCCAAAGGTGATAATTTTTGTATTTATTATCCTTTAGTCCTAAAATAAATGACAATAAAGGTTTAGTAGTAATAACCTCTCCCTCTAGTTCCTTAGCATGGTTGACTGTATCAACAAACATTTCAATTGTTTCCTCATTATCAATAAATTCATCCTTTGGCTTTACACCACCATCATTTTCCCAATAATTTAGATCTACTCGCTCCACATTATTAACATCAATAGAGGAACAGGCAGCTAATAAAAATATTAAAAAGAATAATAAGTGCCATTTTCGCATTTTCGTCCTCCTCCTTTCTTTTTAAATTACCCTAAAAATCCATACTATTATTGATTTATGAGCAGGTTAGTCAAATTAGAAAAAAAAAGAGCTTTAACCAAACTGGTCTCTAACTCTTGCTGCCGTTACTTCACGCCCTTGAAAAATAAATTCATAGAAACCATCATTAACCCCTTTAAACCAAATTCAGCACCTATAAAATAGATA
This sequence comes from Bacillus sp. FJAT-45066, assembly GCF_002335755.1. Taxonomy (NCBI): domain Bacteria; kingdom Bacillati; phylum Bacillota; class Bacilli; order Caryophanales; family Bacillaceae; genus Bacillus; species Bacillus sp. FJAT-45066. The sequence continues at coordinate 1,028,152 of NZ_NISQ01000001.1, read as the reverse complement.
CGGCTATTAAAAGGTTAAAGTTTCAAAAAAACAAATAATAACCATCTTTTAAGAAGTCGGTACAACAACAGGACATCTTTCGAATTCAATAAAGAAAGGTGCTAATCTTGCTAAGATCAGTACCTCTCCTTGTTTCATATTCGCTCCAAGTTTGTTGAATAAGCAACTATTCCAGTGGCTATTCTAAACTGGATTTCTTTTTCCAATAAATTCCCTCCTTGATGAACGTACGGTTTATAACTCTATACTACCTCTTTAAATACAATAAGTTGATAATTCCTTGATAAGGATATAAAAAGGATCTTTGGAAATCGTCAACACGAATTAACATTAAAAATAGAGTAATTCTTTCGTACATAAATATATTATCAGTAACTTCTAAAAAATATGGTAGATACCTAGTATACCAAAAGCTCTTCTTGCTCTTCTTCTACAGTCTACGCTTAAAGACTAAAGTTACCTATAGTCCTCCAAGACTCGCTACGAGTGAATGGCTAGTTCTTACTCGACGGGAATCCCACCCGCTTTATGATACGACCTAGGCTCGGCCGCACAAGCATCCGTTAGTTGAAGAAATTTACTTTTCACCTTTATTCTCTTTGATAAATTCTAATAGTTCAGGCGATTTTATGTAATAAGCCATCATTTCATCTTTGTGTATTACCTTAAAAATGCTATTACTATCATAGATAATATGAATAATTTTCTCTGGATTTACATAAAACCCAATGCTAGAGTTCGAAAATTCTTCGACCAAAGGAACTGTTCGAACTAATATATTTTCTTCCACTTCATCAATAAAGGTTGCGGTATTATGCAAATCAACAATCTTTCTTATCTCATCTTCTTCTTTTAAGTCACCACTATTAACAACTATCCCATTTTCACTAATGATAAATTGAATTTCTTTAACACCCTCAATAGGTTTTATTTTATTATTTGAACATGACGTGAAAACAAATAACATTAAAAACATTACTATAAATATATTATATCCAGACATTTTCATTCACCCCTCGATTATCTCCCAATACTTCTACAAGAACAGCTACCAATCCTGCTTAGATCAGTAGCTGTTCTTCTTCAATATTCGCTGCAGATAGCTTAATAACCAAAAGGTTTCGGAAACTATCTCAATTAGTTATTAAAGCCACAGTGACTATCTAATGAAATTAATGGCGTTTATTTATTTCAAAAAGGATTTCGCCATTTTCAGAATGACCAGTTACAATTCGTTCAGGTTCAAAGTCGTGTATTAAAAAGTAAGTCTTGTTACCATAAGAATCCTCGATAATATTTGCAGGAATAAGTTCATTACTCACTTGAACTTTTACCGTTTGAATATCAGGATTATTTATATCTCCGAAACTAATTAAACGGTTCTCCTGACTTGGTAAAAATTTAAAAAAATAAGTTAAATCATCCGTAAAAGAACGTGGAGTTTTCCATGATGAATTTAATCTTTCCCATCCCTTTTTATCATTTTTTACAAAAATATCAATGACTGGGATAGTGTATTCGGTATGCAAATTACTGTTGGTCAACTTATCGGGATTTGCTTTAGAAACTATAATTGCAAATTCATCTAATTTTTCAATATGAATTATTTCTTTTGCCTGATAATAAGGCATTTCTTGCTCTAATGCTTTCTCTAATGTTAGTGGTTTATTACCATAGAAAACAAACCAAATAATTGTAATTGCTATTACTGGAAAAAATAATAAAGTGAATTTTTGCTTCATATATTTCCCCCTTTTTCATAACAGGTTATTGAACTATTCTGCTTCTTTCCTTCTACAAGAGCTGTTACCAATCATGATTCGATCAGTAGATGTTCTTCTTCAATATTCGCTATCCGATTCCTTAATAAGCAATAACTTTTTAGCATACACAAGCTATCTTTTAAATAAAAATATTTGTTTTAATTTTAAATAATCTACTATTTGTTTCGCAATAATATAGCAAAATAAAAAACCGAAAAATAAAAGTATTGTCATAATGATACCTACATACGGATACGGATTAATTGGCAATAAAGTTAAAATAAATTGCTGTACATTGAAAAATACATATCCGAAAACAACGGTTAAAACACCTACTATAAATTTCGCTTTTATATCCAAAGTCTACACCACCTTGATAATTGTATAGAATTAATCAAAGTTCTCCCCGCTTTTTACTCAACTAAAATGCGTTAGTTAAATGAATCAATTTCATAATTAAGGTTCGTTTATTGAAAAACGAACATTTTAGTATATTACATAATAATACGTTAGCGAATTAGGTTAAAATATTGCAGAAATAGATGCTATCATTCGTTTTTGTATAGTAGTTGAATCCACCCCTTAAGTCTGCAGTGGTAGTTGTTGACGTTCTGGATGTGATAGAGGCCTTTTGTGCGAACTTTCCCGTCGGAACTGAATTGATATACATCTAAACTTTTACAGCCGCATATGTTTTAAAGGTGCGCCAAGTAAAACACTAGTGATGGTATTTTCATCCTACTTTCTTATATCATTAAGATTAAAACTTTTTATTACTTTGTTTTTAAAATTAATCACTACTTCTCCATTCAACAATTCACTATTTACCATTGACTTCTACTCTCTGACCAATTTCTTTTAATTTTCTTTTTTTATTAAAATACATATTTGTTAATGTAAATGGAAAGCCCACTACGTCGATCGCAGTTTTTATGAATTTATCCGTTTTCATTTATTTCATCTCCTTCAAGGAAAATAATACCTTAAATATGTTTCCTGTGATTGATTAATTTGAATTTACTGGTAAATATATTAATTCCACATTAGTGTAATAAGAATGGGTACCGCCGTAGCATCCCTATCTTTAACTAAAGCTTTCCATTTTTTCAACAATAACTTATTAGTTCACTTAATTTAGAACTCTGGTACAAACGCTACCAGTTTGTTATTGCCTCCCTTTTACATACAATATCTTTATATAGAATAGATAAAATAGAAATCCTTTTTTTTACAATTATGTTCCTTTACTTCAATAACAAAGGTGCGATCTCCTCCTTTAGGATACGCACCCGCTTAGCTCAAAAAGTGCTAAGGATATATATATTTTTTTAGTCTACAATTGGAATTATCTTAAGTGAAGTAAAAGAAACACCATGAAATGCATAAAATAAACGAGATTTTTCTGTTATAGGTACTTCTTTTTCCTTACCATCACCAAGTATTTTTATTTGTTTGATACTTTCATCGTAAGCCTTTCCTGCTACAATTGAAATATTTGTCCCTTGGTGAGTCTCAATATTAAATCCCATTGTTGAAAAAGTACTCCCGTCATCATCAAAACCAATAAATGGCTGTCCTCTATACCAACTAAATCCCTTCTTACTTTCTATTATACTCGCAACACCTAACGCTTCCTTAAGTTCAAAAAACACAATCGTTTCACCACTATATTCCTCAACAGATAATAAAATTGCATTGGAACTCTCTTCTTCCAATCCATTTTTAATTGCATCTTCCTTTGTGTTATACCATTTAGTGTTGTCTTGAGTGCAACCTACCAACAAGGTAATGGAAAAAAATAAAAGAAATAACTTCTTCAACTATATCACTTCCCCTAAAATAGTTTATTTGCATTTTGACAGGACTCACGGAGATGTTCAATTTCCAGTTCTGTGGTCATTTCATTCAAGTCAATATCTCCAAAGTAGCACAACAATATATTATATAAAAAACAATAGCTTTTTAAAGTCAGAGGAGAATACCCCTCAATCAGTTTATCAAGCTGGTATTAATACCTTATTAAAGAATAGATCCCAAATTGTTTTAAATATCCTACTTATTGACTGTCTTTCTTTGTTTTATCAAGGAATTTAACAGCTTCTTCAATATCATAAGTTTTTAATATTAATTGTTTCAGTTCTCCACCACCAGTTTCGAAAATAAGTACTGCTGGAGCTTTTTCTATTTCATATTTAGGATACTTTTCCTTTGCAGTAGCTAAGTTTGTTAAATATTCTGATTTTACAACAGAATAATCGTTGCTAAAAAATTTACTAAACTTTTCAATAATATTTTCTTCGCCTTGAACAATAAGCAAAAAGAATTTCGTATCAGCTTTTTCATTAGAAGAACAACCTATAATCAAAGCTAACAATAAAAACGAACATATTAGAATTAATCGTTTCATTATAACTCCCCCAAAAGCTTTCACAATCTTTTTTAAAATTAGCTTATGCTATTACTTGAACCGAATGTTACCAAAAGATAGCCAAAAAAGAAGACGATTTCCACTATCAAACTTCTAGAACCTTAACCTTAAGTATGTAAAAAACTATTAAATGGGTAATACATTAAAAAATGCATCTCCCTGATTTCCGTGTTATTATACTTAACTATAACACTAAAGTATCGTACGAAATTTATAAATATAAACAGTTGTAAGAACACGTTTCTAAGTGGACATTGTTCCTCTCCCAGGGCACTGAAAAAGTAATAGTTTTTTAAAAAGAAGATAATTAAGGGGGTAAACTATGTCCCCAAACACATTAGCATCGCTTAGAAACGATTCTGGAGCCTCGTTTTTTGGGCATTCATTTTAATTTTTAAAAATTAGAGACTATTTCAGTGGCCTCTTCCTGTCCCGGTGTCCAACCTTGTTGCAGTTAAGCTCCAGTTTATTAACTTTTGAACATTATCTAAAATATAGTCTCTTAACAATAAAAGTTCAATTCTATCAAAATCATAATTATCTTTATCGTTCGCATAACTATCTACTACTTTTTTAACAGTACTACTCATCTCTTTAGGAAGTGTTAATAATCCCCATTTTCCAGCTTCTTGCTTTGAAGAAATTACTCCTTCTTTTAAATACCAAAATACTCTAATCAAATTTAACGTAGAATAAATCGGGTCGGCTTCAATATTTTGTAAACACTCCTGAAAATCACTAAATATTGACGATAAATAATCTGACCTTGGAATGAAAGGAAAGACTTCTTCAATAGGTTTGCCATCTACACATATTCCTCTATGGTTAGTTATAGTTATATGAGCAGCTAAATCTGTATCTGTGTTATTATCACTATTTAAAAACTTGTATGTATTTTTTGACAAATCATTTTCATATCTTTCTCTCCAGAACTCACTATAATGAAAATCAAATGGACAGGGATGTTGCCAGTCTATTAATTGTTCTTTATTTAAAAAACTAATTTCAATCGGAAATGGGGAGTTAGAATAGGTTAAAAAGAACTTTGCTAATTTCCTTTTAGTTACAACTGTTAATGATTTGTTTGTGATGACCAAAACATCAATATCACTACTGTTAGGGTTAAACCCTCCCATCGCTAATGACCCGTGTATATAGAAACCGATGAAATCATCATTTATTATTTCGATAATCTCTTTATTTAGTTTGTATATAAAGTTTTTTATATCTGAAGAACACGTTTCCCAATTATAAACCATTTATAATTCCCCTTACCTGATTTCATTATCCTGCCCGATTGCTTAGTACCAATTATCCCAAATATTGGACATTTACTCAAGATATATTGACCATAAAAAAAGAAGCTTACCGTGTTGGAGATAAGCTCCTATTGCGTTGAATAAGCGTTGTTATTAGATTACACCATCTTCAAGGAATGTAATTATTCTTTGAATAGTATCTAGGTTCACTTCGATCCCAATTGGAAATACATGCGAAGGGAAAGTGTGTCCAATGTCAACATTTGATAGTATAGGTATATTCGTATCACCAATTATTTCAATAAGTAATTCATCGAGTGAAAATGGCGAACCTAAATCATTGAAATGTTCATGCTTTCCAATAACCAAGCCTGCAATTTCATCAAAAACTCCAGCAACCTTTAACATACTTAGTGACCGTTCTTGAATAGCCATATCTTTAAAGGAGTCTTCAATAAATAGAATTGCTCCTTTTAAATTAGGAAAGTATTCTGAACCAATAAAGCCAGACATCGTATTTAAATTTCCACCAATCAATTTGCCTGTGGCATTCCCTTCACGTAGCGTTATCCATCCATCATTTTTGGCCATTTCTTTTCCTCTATCTTGTAAGTTCCAATCTAACCTTTCCTCTGTCCATTCCAAGGGTACTTCTAGCGAGAACGGAGCCCTCTTTTTTAATTTCACTATGTCTTCAAAATACTCTTTACCCTTTAATAACATTTCTGGAAATTCACCGAAAGAAGGAATAATGGCAGGACCATAAAAAGTGGTTAATCCTGTTTTAGTATAGATTCCTAATAAAAGAGCTGTAACATCACTGTACCCCATTACAACTTTTGGTTTACTTTTTAAATATTCGTAGTCAATATAAGGTAATAAGGAATTGGAATTAAGCCCTCCAATTGTACTTATAATTGCTTTTACATCGTCATTATATATTAACTCATTTATTTCTTCGGCTCTTTCTCTAATTGAACCTGAACGATAAGCTTGTATTTTATTCGAGCATGATCCTTTGATAATTTCAAATCCCATTTTCTCCAACTGATTTAACCCTCTTTGGTACCTCTCCCTAAAAAGAACTGGTGCTGGAGACGATGGAGTAATAATGCCAACAGTATCTCCCTTTTTTAAAGCTTTTGGTTTTAACATTGGATAACAACCTTTCATCGTCCATTTCTCATTTCATGTTGAACTATACTGCCCTTTTGCTTAATACCAATTATTTCAAATTCCTTTGTGCAACTCAATCTTATTTTCGCAAAAAAAAGACACTTTCCTTGTTTCAGAAACGCGCTCGATTCTGGAATAATCCAAGAGGGTGAACACCTATACCCATGTTCCGTTCAAGATCTTTTATGGTTTTTACTTAACTATCTTATAAATCCCTTTTCGATCGCGGAGTTCGCATCCATTTTTCTCAAAGATTTTAATCATGTAAGAGTTGTTCACATCGGTGCTGCCAACATAATAGTTGGCCTGGAATTTCTTGAGTAATACCAGACTGATTTTATGGATATTCCCCCCCAGTCCTTGTCCTCTTAGATTAGGGAGAACGCCAAAGTAAAATAATCTTCCTTCAGTCCCTATTTCAATATGAGGAATACTTATCCCAATTATAACTTCATCATTAATGAAATAATAACAATGCCGGCGCCACTCCGGTCCCAATTCATTGTTGAGCGAATTCATGACTTGGTCAATTGGCTGCCTTATATTTTTATTGGCAGACCTCGATCGGCAAAGGTCGTATAATTTTGCATATTCATTGTCATCCATCAATCCTTCTGAAAGAGAATGCCAACCAAATTGATCATCAATTTCCGGTAAATCCGCCAGTTTCCTTGTATACTCAACAATACTTGAAATCTTGCGAAACTTTTTTTCGAGCAACCAGCTTTCAAAACTTTCATCCATAAGTAAAGATAAATAGCCGATCCTCAGGTGGCCCCATTCCTCCAAGATTTGTGTAAAATGATGTAAGTATGCTTCTTTTGGAATATTATCTTTTTTGATTTGATCAACAAGCCAATATTCTTGTTTGTTTTTGATGATATTAAATAAGTTCAAGTTGTTACCCCCTTTAATAGCATAGGTATCCTCTCGCAATATGCTCATAATGAAATTGCCTGTTGTTCTGGTCTTTTACAGATTTTAGAATCTGTTAACTCGCTAAGACAGGTAGCATATCTCGAATAGGTCTTGCAGATGCGAAAATGACCTCAATACCCGCTTTTGTCAACTCCGACAATGAATGACGTATCTTGCTAGATACTGGTTGTCCTTTAAAACAAACTGTTCCATCTAAATCAAAAACAAATTTCAATAGTCTCACTCACTTTCATATTAAGTCTTTAAATTTTACTGTAAAAAAAAGTAATTGTCTTCTTATTCAACTATCCCGCTGCTAGTTAGTTCAACAAGCGATAAAATTTACGTACCCAATAGCAAAAATATGTTTACTCTTTTAAATCTGCCTCAATTGATTCCCTTTCTTCTTTTTCTTTTAAATACTTTTCATAAGCCAACTGAACTTCATCTACGCTTCCAGTTGGTACTGCTTTTTTATGTATATCATTTAACAACATGTATGACCTAAGAATAATTCCCAATACTATTGTACCTAAAATATAAACACCAATAGGTCCAAAGAAAATCAAAATACCTAAAATACCTGCCAACAAAATAGATCCTAATAATTTCATTACATTCATCCTCCCCTTCATCTACATTACTACTTCTATACTTCAATAAGAAAAAGCCAATCTCCTTCTTGAAGATTAGCACCCGTTTGTTGAACAAGACTTTTTGAATTTATAAAGGTCTTTCCTATAAATATATTCAATCACCCACCTTATACACTTTACCTTGTGCATAAATAAATTCGTTTATATCTTCACCTTTTATGGAATAAACACTTGTTCCTTTACTAACAAATGTTGCCTCTCCATCTTTCAACTGATACTCAGGATTGTCGACTTCCTCACTTCTGGTAACAGAGAAAGTAATTTCACCTAATTTTATTCCAATATCACTTTCAGTAATTATGGTTGTTTTCTCCTCATTTAAATAATATTTGTTTCCGTTCCAAGCAATAGCATCTACCCAGTCCACTGCCACTTGCATCTTATCGATTTCCTTTTCACTTACGACAGAACACCCAGCTAGCAGAAAAACACTAATAGAAAATAAAGCGAAAAGTATTTTACTCATAGTCTCTCTCCTTTTTTAATTGACGTTTTTACTGTAAATGTTGTTGTGCTAAGCTGCTTCGTTAGCTTAATAACTCCCACAAAATAGGAGCTTATCCTTCTTTAAGATAAGCCCCCTTTAGTTCAATATGAATTTATAATAATGGAGGACTATCAGATAGACAAATCGATAAATTCTAGTTCAGTTTCTGCTTCTGCTTTCGAACGATAAACGGTAATTTTATCATAGGGTTTCATGTTGTCTTGCCACGTTCCTATATTACTCAGAAAATCTTTTTCGTTTTCAGAAATTATAAAGCACTCTAAATCCCTATTGATATAACAAAATGGTGCGTCACTTTCCGAATCACACTGTTGATAAACAGTTCCGATAAATCCACCTTTACTATCTTTTGCCATAATATCTACATGTGGAACCGTAAAAAACTCTAAATGTGGAATATCATCTTCAAAGATAAATTGAATATCATAATCGCTAGCACATTTTTGATACTCTTCATTTTTATAGTGAGCACTCATAGGAAAAATTGTTGTCCCTGCTAGTATAACTTCAGTATCTTCTATATTTACACCCACGGCTCCAATTACTTCTGTTCTATCTAGATAAACTTTTCGCATATAAACCCCCGTTTAATCTTATTTTAAAGTAAATGCTCATTACTTTTGTGATTTCTTATTGATACAGATAGGTAAGGGTTTGAAATTATCGCTCCCTTATCCCCCTGTTCACACCAGTACGTGCGACTTTCACCGCATACGGCGTTCCAACTATTTGGACATGGGGACAGGAAGAGGCCACTGAAAAAGTCCAACTTTTAAAAAGTAAAAATAATGTGCAAGAAAATGACGCTCTAGATTCGCTTCTAAGCGACGTTTCTGTGATAGGTAGACATTTTTGACCCCCTAAAAAACATTGTTTTTTAAAAAAGGCGACTTTTTCAGTGGCCTCGGACAGGAACATCGTCCACCCCCAATTGCATAAAAGGCATCTACTAATAAATATAAACTGTTGTAAGAACACGTTTCTAAGTGGCATTGTTCCTGTCACGGTGTCCAACTGAACAGTACCTTTCCTTGTTTCATATTCGCACCTGTTAGTTCAAAGTCTTAGGTTACTATTTTTAATAATCTTTTTGGTACAAGATAGATTCTTCCTGTATTTCTTTCATCATATCCACCCAATAATTACGAGTAATAATAGAAGTCACTACATAATATTGACTAGATATTTTTCTCCAAGCTAAAGTAGTGTTATATATTGGTTCTAATACTTCACGTTCTTCTGCTGAAAAGGTTATCATATCTAATCTATCCAAGTTAGCTTCTATAAAATTATCTTCTATATAAACTAAATCACTTGCCATTAAATACGAAGTTGTCTTAGTCGCATTCTCTAAACCTTTAGCACGATTAGGGTATATCGATCTAGCCATTTCTTCGATTTCATAACTAGCATGTTCAATTGTCTTATAAGCACTTTTTAATTGTATCCATTGTGCATAAGGAATTTGATTTTCATCCATTGCAGTCGTTAATATACTTGAGGCGGTATGAATTTCAATCTGAATGGCATGGACCTTTTCCATTAAAAGTGGATTTAAATAGTTATGTAGATTACTTACTTCTTGATGTTTCTTATAACCATAAATGGCGGCAATAAATAATAGAAAAACTAAAAAATAAAACTGTTTTTTTGATAAATTCATCATAAAAAATTTCCTCGATTCTAAAACTATTCAATATTAATTTCTTCAACAATCGCACCCGTTACTTAAATAAGAGTGATACAATAAAAAATCCAAATATGATTATAAGAGTAAGAATTCCAGTACCTTTCCAACCTAAACTACCTACTAAATCAGCTAGGTTTCTACTGTTTGCTCTATTAAAAGCATCATTCATATTACCAGTAGGATTTCTTTTTAATTCCTCCTGTCTCAACCTCTCTCTCTTTTGTTCAGGAGTTTCTTTTTTATCATTACTCATCATTTTCCCCCTTTAAAACCAAAGCACCCGTTTAGTTGAAGTGAAGTTTTTCACATACTCAATATCTAATCCAAAAATAGTAACACTACTAAAATTTATTGTTTTGAGTTTGCTTTAAAGTAATTATAAAAGCAATACCACCAAAAAAAGTTATCAATGACACTACGATAGTTGAAGTGCTAACTATACTATCTAAATGATACCAAATCGCATAAATTGAACCACTAACTAACCCAATCATCGCCGCATAGGTTTCTACCGTATAATTTGTTAATAAGTACCGAATAAGCCTACTGGTCAAAAGAACTCCTAACACTATACCAGAACCAATCGCTAAAATTATCGGCAAATCAAAGGACATTAATGATGCTGTTGCTATATCATATATACCTAATATAATCAGTATTAAAGCACCGCTTATTCCTGGGAGAACAAGAGCGGTACTTGCAATAAACCCTGCAACGGCAAAGAATATATAGTCGGCAATAGCTAAATTATTTAAATCCATTTGATTTATGCCACTTAAAGGTTGACTTAATACTACAATGCTTAAAAACAAGAACATTATTATGTAATGTTTTAATTTAATTTTGTTTTTTGAATGATTGAGTGTTTCTTTCCAAAGGTAAGGCAAGAAGCCTACAATAATACCAATAAAAAACATAAGCGTTGGTGTGCGATAGTAACTTAATAAATAATTGATAATAAAGATAGAAATAGCAAATCCAATGACCATACCTGTCCCAAATGTAAATAGAAAAGGTAAAGCCTCTCTTCTATGTTTTGTTGTCAAAATACTTAACGAATATATTAGTCGTTCATAAATTCCTAAAATCATAGCAACTGTACTGCCACTAATACCAGGAACGGTTTCTGTTATTCCAACCGCCATGCCTCGAAATATAATACCTAACATTCTTTTCAACACCTTAATGTTTTTAATTTATTTATTATAATCTTATTATCACAATTATAATTTTAATATAAATTTTATTTTTTTTTAATAAAAGTAGCGTTCCTAACAGCTAAACTAATCTGCCATGTTACTTCAACAAAAGTAGCTACTAATCCTGCTAAGATCAGAAGCCTATTAAGCTAACCTGCCTCTATTGCTTAATACCAATTATTTCAAATTTATTTTTGCAACTCAATCATTTTTTTCGAAAAAAAAGACGCTTTCCTTGTTTCAGAAATGCGCCCGATTGCGGAGGATCAAGATAATATTAATGATTGCTGCCTTTATCTTGTTTAACTAACGCTCCCATTTACTTAAGGAAGCTACAAAATAAATTAAAAAGGGCTTATCAGAACTCCTATTAAACCTAAAAAACAACCAATACCTAAAAAAGCAATTGCAACTTTAATATTCATCCTGCTATTATTTACAAATTCATTTGAAAGTATATGGCCAATTTTAAAATTTTTAAAACGTTCTAAAACGAATAAAACTGAATAGAAGCAAGAAGACAAAAAACTAACGATAAAATGTACAAAAATTTAAACCATTCCAGTTTGATCCTCTCCCTATAACTCAACTTATTGCACATTTCTTACATGAACAGCGATTATTAATCTGCAATTACTCCCGATTACAAAACAGGAGAGAGCACTATCAATTTTTATTAAGCACCTAATGCTAGTTATTTAGGGTACTTAATATTTTTTCTCTTAACCTATTTGCTCTTTTTTCATTTTTTAAATCCTTATCAACTTTGGCCCAACCTATTAGATAACGAACATCTTCATTTTTTGAAAAAAAGTCCTCTTTATCTTTATATATCTCCTGAAACCAATCCGTAGATTTTAAACGTTCAATGTTTTTATTAACTTTATCATCTTCTGGCATCCCGCGAAGAAACATTTGCATAGATATTCCTATATTAGCTAAGATTTCAAAAATCAATCCCATCCACCTCTTTTCAAAAAAGCATTCCCCTACAGAAGCTATTTAAGAGACTATAGTAACTAACAGTTATTTAATATTAAAAAACAAAAAACCTGCCCGATTGCTTAATACCAATTATTTCAAATATCAGACATTTACTCAAGATATATTTTCCATAAAAAAGAAGATTACCTTGTTACAGATAAGCGCACGTTTAATGAAGATCTTCTATTAATATCTTATTAAAGAAAAGCTCCATTTAATGCAATATTTATTTCCTGTCTTTTAGTAAAGTAACTACTCCAATACTAAATACCAAGATACCAATTAACATCAATGAATGTATAAATCCGTTTAGAAGAGGTACAAATTCTCCAGTTAAATTCTGGTTTCGATACACTATGTTAACCAGGCTGTACCCTAAAGGTGAACTAACCAGTAAAATAATAATCCCAAAAATAAAATATACCATTGCTTGTTTGTTCATCAATCATTCCCCTTACTACAATTTAATTCTTCTGCCCTATTGCTTAATACCAATTATTACAAATATTAGGTATTTACTCAAGATATATTTTTCCACAAAAAAGAAGCTTACTTTGTTGCAGTTAAGCTCCAAATTGTTGAATTAGACTATTTTTTCACAGATTACCCGGCAATAATTAAGTTTGCAACTGCTAATACAACTGACAGAAATGAAACAATAAATAAGATCCTATAAATTCCCTTTTTTTCTTGATTTCCATTATCAAGCTGTAAATTACTTATAGTGAGAAACAGTGTTAAACATAGTAGGAACGGGAATATAGACTCTCTACCAGTAAAGCCCGCCCAAATAACAAAACTCATTGATATAATTGTTAAGACTAATAATACTACCTTACTATAAGATTTCTTTTTTTTATATTGTAGAATGTTTTCCATGTACTACCACTCTTTCGTATATTATCAAAACTTTACTATAATTCTATTTTTAACTTTTTTCAGGTATCCTTCCCGATTGCTTAATTCCAATTATTTCATAATATTTAAATTCCTGCAATAAGGTATATTGTGATTGTTCGTTCTGAACGGAAATGAAAATGGCGCTAATCCTTGCTAGAGGATTAGCGCTCGGTTAGATGAAAAAGGGCTGTTGAAGTTAGCACGTCCCCTTTTATTCAGTTCAATAACAAAAGTTTGTTAAATACTTAGAATGGAGTGATTATGTTCAATCCTTAATCTAAAATGGTTCATTATTCGTATTTGTTCTTCGGTTAACTTCTCTTTATTCCAATACATATGCATTAAGCTGTATTCAAATATTTCTTTTAGTTTAATAAATAGAGGAAGTTTGTCTAACATCTCTGGAGATATTTCATTTTCCTCTTGATACCCTTCGATTATTGCTTTAGTAATAGAACGTCCATAGTCAATGATGTTACCATTTCCTACATACGAATACTCCAATGCACTGTAAATTGGTACAGCTAAATCAAAAATATAAAAATTTTTCTCACAATCCTGAAAATCAACCATGGTCAGATTCGAATTACCATCAACCAATATGTTTTCTAACCATAAATCTCCATGTAGTAAGCCATAAGTTGAATGACTTTTGGGCAGATTTTTTATTGTAGATAAAATCTCCTGCGCAATTTCTCTAATCGTGCTTTCTTCTTTAGGGATATATTTAAGGAAATCATACTCCTCATTATCATGCCAATCGTTGATATATTTAATCGTCTCTTTATTTTCAAACTTCTTTGAATAACGATGTAACCTACCAATTTGTCGACCTAATTCTTTTAATATACTGGCATTCCATTGAGCCCTTGGTAAATGTACACCAGGAGCCGCTTTATATAATACAGTCAAGTATTCCCTATCAAGTATTATCCTTTCTATTAATTTACCGTTTAAGGAAGATATGGTTGGCGATACGCCAAATCCTTCATCATACAAAAAGTTTGTATAAGTAACTTCTTCTAACTGTTCAGCATATGTTTTATAGTTCGTTATTCTAGCGAAGAAGTTACCTTGAACTGCAGTACACCGATACATTTCATTTGTTACTAGTTCAATCTTAGTAAAATCTATTGGATATATTTTGTTGAGCAATTCTAGTATCTTTGGTTCCATAAAAACTATTCTCCGTTCTGAAAAGAGATTCCTTATTTATATCGTCATTTGTCTAAGTTGTTGTTGGCAATATTTTAGGACTCACTCAAAAGCAATACAATAATAACATAAATATCCAATTTAATTTATACCTTATTCAATTATATTGCCTTAAAATTAAAAATGATCGCTGATTCTTGTTAAAGGATCGCGCCCAATTGTTTAATATGAATTTATGTTATTAGTCTTGATATAAATATTTAAGAATTGCAGGAAACCTCTCTCGCCAAGCAACTTCGTTATGAACTGCATTCTCTACAATTTCAAAACGATAATTGATATTCTTTACATCGATTACATTTTTAAAGGAAATATTTGAGTTTATGTATTCGTCTGAACCAAATGTGGCAGTTTGCTCTTTCGTACCTACATCAAAATAGAACTTTTTTATATCAGATAAATTACTTTTTTCAGTCAGCTCTTCTATTTCTTTTTGACTTAGCCAATAAGCATTAGATAGCGCAGCGACTCTTTTAAATATAGATGGATATTTACACATTGCATATGTAGAAATAAGCCCGCCTGCAGAACTTCCTGCCATTGCCGTATCATCTACTTTGGTCTTGTACTTCTTATCAATATATGGTTTTAATTCTTCTACTATAAAATTAATATATTGTTCTCCTTCTCCCCCTAAATCAATCAATTCATCGATTTCTAAACCTCTATTTATACTTTTTTCAATTATCCATGGACCAAATTCATCTGTTCGTTTTGTTCCTTCTGCGTTACAATCAATACCAACAACAATAAGTTCAAGACCAATTTCCTCTAGACAATCTGCAATTCTCCAACTAGAACCAAAAAATGAATCTTCATCTCGATACAAATTTTGAGCATCGTGCATATATAAAACTGGATAATCTTTATTAGAATTCTCGTATTCTTTCGGAAGATAAACACTTATCATTCGTTCTCTATTTAATGCGTTCATCTTAATTTTAAATTGCTTAATCATAAATATCTTAGTTCCTTCCCCTATTATCAAAATTGTAATTTTCATTTACATTAACAGGTCTTTTGCAAAAACTACCTCATTACTTTACATACATTTTAACATAAATAACCAATAACTATTGACACTCTTTCAATTATTTATCCTTCTTTTAGCTAAGCTCTCCGTTAGCGAAACAAGTTGTTAAAAATTTAGTTTTCCTTCAACAAAAATTGTCTTTACCTGTGTATTTATTACTTCTTTTATTTCACCGTTCTTTTCAAAGATGTATAAACCACCTATTCGCTTATCTTCGTTTTCTTTCCAACCTCTACTTCCCATATAATTACGGAAGATATTAAAGTCATTTTCCCCAGAAGAAGTCTTTACATAATACACATCTGCGAATAAAGATTTAGTAACTTGAGTATCAGTTAATGCTAACTTTCCAATAGGATAAACATACAAAATAATAGCGAATAGAACTAGACCAAGCAATAGTTTAATAACTTTAGATTTCATTCCAACGCTCCCACATTATTTATTTACAAAACATTTTTAATTCCTTATTCAACATAACTGCCCAATAATTGAAGAAGGGCCATAACCGGTTCAATTAGCTGATCTTCAGTTTTACCCTAGTAATCTGAATCTCGTTAACTATAATATTTTAGTAATGAGTACACATATGTATCATATGGCTCTCCATTTTGATACATATAATCCCTTAGAACACCTTCTTTTAGAAATCCTACTTTGGTAAGCAACTTATTAGAAGCCTCATTATCTGTAAAGACAACTGCACCTATCCTAGTTAGACCAAATTCACTAAAGCCGTATTCAATTACTTTAGATACGGCTTCATAGGTATATCCCTTTCTCCAGTGATTAGGATGTATGTCATACCCTATCTCTGCTCGTTTATGTTTAGAGGACCAAGAATTGAATCCAATAGTGCCTATAATTCCTTGAGTTCCTTTAATTTCAATTCCCCAACGTATCCCTCTTTTTTCCTTGTAACTATTTGCAAAGAAATCAACAAATGCTTCTGCTTGTTCTATATTTTCTAAAGTATCTTGCCCATAATACCGTGTTACATCTTCATTTGAAAAACAAGCAAATATACCCTCTGCATCATTCTTTGTTATTTCTCTAAGTACCAATCTTTCTGTCTCTAATGTTGGAAACATTTTTTAATCTCCTTCTCAACCTTTTAATGTAACAGTCTCCTTTAATAATCCTGCCTTTTGATTAATACTAATTTTTTCAAATTCATTTGTGCAACTCAATCTTTTTTTCGCAAAAAAGACGCTTTCCTTGTTTCAGAAAAGCTCCCGTTTATTGAAGCTCTAATTATTCATTTAAAGCTACCTACGAGTATTACTCTATAATGAAATCGGATGGTGTGAAAAAAAGAATAGTGATGATAAAAATAATTAATGGTAAGACTAGGCCTAAAAAACTGCATATTAGCCCGGCTAAAGCAAGAGATCTGCCAGGTTGATTGGTAGTACTAGTTTTTTTAATGCCTATTATTCCAAGGATAAATCCAGGTAAAGCAAAAACAATTCCAAATATCAAAGTAAACATCATTCCCAGAAGCGACATAATCCCGAAAATCAAAGATAGAATTGCATGAATATTAGTCTCTTCCCGTTTGGACGTTAGGATGGTTTCATTCATCCGGTCTTCCCCCTTTCCCTATCTGCAACTTCAACTTTAACACATTTTTTTAGATTCATTGTTTCATCCCCAGGCCTTCAAATCAATCTTTTTTGCTATTAGACGCTTTCCTTTTTTATGAAAAGCGGCCTTTAGTGGAATAACTAAAATATGGCCACAGTCTAAAAACACTTAATTCTTCTTGAGCTAACGCAACCGTTAGTTAGAAATACTGTAAACTACTTCTTTTGTTTTCTCCAATGCTTCTTCCTGAGTAAAGTAATCTAGTTTATATCCAATTACAAATCTACTTTCATTGAATATAAACATATGAACTTGGAAAGGGTCATTTTCAATATTCTCTGAAATAATTACCTCTATTTCATTAATATGAATTCGTTCTCCTGAAAAATTAGAAATTTCGCCATAACTTTTATCAACGGAAAACATTATCACAGCATCTACATTATAAGGGCCGTAGAGTATTTCAGTATTTGGATATTCCATATGTTCTACAATATCTTCCGACACACTCTTACTATATTGAACGTCTACACTTCTCGCTTTTCCCTCATTATTGTACGATACGTATGCAAATGATAAATCTAAGTCATCAAATTGAGGCAAAAAAACTTCTTTACCAATTTCTTCATTGATCCTTTGGTTAAGATTTTTAAATTCTTCTTTACCTTCTTTATCGCTACTGCATCCAAACCCCGCAGTAACTAAAATAATACTTACTATTAATATAGAAAAATATCTCATTCTTTAAATCACTACCTCTTTATGTATTTAAACAAAATTATATAAATTGCTATACAGTAGTAGTCTATACTTTATTTTTCAGTAATCGCACCTTTATTCGCATAACTTACAATTCGATAAGGTCCCTTTTATTTCCTTCCTTATTCCATTAAATGGTCGGTTTGCTGATTAACTTACTGTAATGAGTCTGCCATAAAAGGTGAATTTATCCATATTTAAAAGCAATCATCTTTACGAATAATCCTTATATAAAAATACTACCCGTTAATTTAAGTGAATTTATTTATAACTACTTCCAAACTTCATCTAATTTATCAGAATAGAATTCAATTGCTTTTTTATAACTGGAAATGTCCGAGTCGTTTGTCGTCTCTATTAAGCAATTTAGTAGTAACTCCATGGCTTTACTATGTTCCTTCAAATTATATAAGGTCATCGAATAGAATGTTTGCATTGCTCTATTGTCGGGGAATAGTTCCATCCCTTTTAGAAACGTACTTTTTGATTTTTCATATTCTCCTAATGTTCTATATGTACTACCTAATCCCAATAAGGCTCCTTCCAAATCCGCTGGAAGTAACCCAAACTTAATAGCATTTTCATAGAAAGGTACTGCTTTAGCTTCTTCTCCTAATAGATCAAAACTCCAAGCACATTGGTAGTTAATCGAAGCATCATCAGGAAACTCCTCTACTAATTTTATTAATAATTCATTTGATTCTTTATGATTTCCCCTTTTCCGTAAATCTATTGCTTTATCTAATTCTTTGTTCATTTGTTTCATCTCCTTACTATATCTGTTCTTCTACTAACCGGCCTTGTTCCTAAAACAACAGGGAGCTGCCAATACAGCAGCTCCTCTACTAAAATGCTAATCATTCACGAATCCTCTATTTATTTGTTGCTTTTAACGGTACTGTAACATCATTTGTTTTTTTACTATCAACATCAAGTTGATAACGAATGGTTATATTAAATATGTCATTATCAATTTTAAAAAGATTTTTTGGGATTAATGTTTTATCAAAATAGTTTTGTTCCTCTTCAAGAACCATTGAATAAACTTCATCACAACCATTTTCATACGATTTTCCTGGATAGCTTATTAAATCATTGCAATTAAATAACAACTGTATCATTTTATTACTTTTATTGTGAATTTTAACTTCTACTTCGTACAACTTCTTATCTGGATTCCAGTTTGCGTTTGCACTAACAGATAAGTTATTATCCTCATTTTGTCCCTGCAGTTCAGTAATTTCTGGGCTGCTTATAGAACATGATGTAAAGAAAACAACTACCAATATAGATATAAAAACATAGAATATTCTCATATATCCCCCATGTATTGGTCTCGTGTTGACCATCTCCTTCTCATCTGTCATAACCGCCTCTCCTTTCTAAATAGTTAGACGATTGTTTTCGTAAAAGGAATCACTTTGTTGAAACAACATAAAACATATGGTTCATCTATCAGAGAACTTCAATATGAAAGGTGCGATCTCCTTCTTGAAGATACGCACCCGTTAATTGAACTATTAACTTTTATCCATTCCTTAAAGACTTAATATTAAAATTTATCTAAAAATGACAGGACTCTACAATGTACCCAACCAATTTCATCTTTGATCTATATCATCTCCAATTATCATTTCTCCTTAAAGCATAAGTATTTGTATTCGTGTTAGGTGGATGAGTTAAACATTAATAAAGACCTCCGTTTAATACGAAGGTCCCTGTTATTGAAAAAAATATTTTTTATAGTTACCGGTTTAATGAGGGGAAAGAAACCATCGTATAGGTTTGTATTATATTTTTTGAACTTTTCATCTAGTCTGGATTATATACAAACCAATTACAAAAACAATTATGATTCCGATTATATAAATACTTTGAATTATTAACTTTTCTTTTCTAGTAGAAAGCAATTGGGATTCTACATATCGAAAACAAGTTCCTAGACATATAACGCTAAGTAACATAAGCGAACGCCCAACAATGTCTTCTGTAATCAAAATATACCTTACTCCAGCAATGAAAATTAATAATATCCCTAAATATCCGATAAGCAAATTTAAATAAAGCTTTTTCTTCTCCTCAGACAATACTTACTCCCCCATATTAACGACCATAACACCCACAAAAAATGTTCCTCATACTTGAAGGAACGCTATCTGTTAGTCAAAGTCATCTCTCAATTTGCTTTTTGCTTTTTATCACCAATAAAATTCCAAATCCACTATACTTTATAAGGTTTTCAATAAGAAACCCACTAAGGAACGGTTAAAGTTCTATTCTTAAATGATCTCTGTTAAGCAGTAAACACATAAGTCTATTCCTGTTCATGTCCTAAAAACACGGTACTTTCGTCTACAAAACAAATCCGATTGCCAAAAGGATCTTTGGCATAAAAACATCTTTCTCCCCAAGGTTGAGTCTCAATCCTCTCATCAATTGGACACCCAGTCATTTTTACGCGTTCATACACTTTTTCAAGTTCAGAAACTGAAAAGTATATGTAATCAGGGTTTCTTCTCAATGAAAAAATATCTCCATCTGCTTTAGGATCAAAACAGGCTAAAATTGTCCCCTCACAATCAAAATAATGCCTACCTGGTGAAACCCTTTTCCCTGAAACATTAAAAATAAAGGAGTAGTACTCCGTTGCTTTTTCAATATCTGTAACTGGTAAAATCACTCTATATAATTTAACCAAAGTTAACCCCCCTCTTTAATTTCCGGAAGCAATAGGAAAGCTCTTGGATGCATAGGGACGGTACTCTTGCTTTTGAAGCAACAGAACCGTTTCTTCACTTCCCCTAGCTTCCATTAGCCTTCATCCAATAATAAATCACTATTTTCTATATATGGCGGAAATATAGTAGGGTGAAGGATACTTGCTATTTTATTTAAACCGAGTAATAATCTAGGCGATGGTCTACAAAACAATGGTTCTTCTAATATGTATAAATGATTGTTTTGAATCGCATTCATTTGTTCCGACTCAGCTCGTTTAAGTATTACTTTAGGATTAACCTTTTCCTTCTGTACGCCAACCCAAACAATACACATCACATCGGGATTTCTTTTTTTAACTTCCTCCCAATCTGTTTGAACACTTGCTTGTGCCTTATCCTGAAATACATTTACCCCACCAGCTAGCTCACTAATTTCCGTTAACCAATTCGTTGCTCCTGGTGTAAAAATAGGTTTAGCCCACCATTCCCAGTAAAGGGTTTTCGGCTTTTGTACTTGCTTTGCTAACAATCGATAGTTTTCTAGTATTAACGTGTATTTCTCATGCAATCGTTTTGCTTTTTCTTCCGTATTCGTCGCTTTTCCAACAAACAATAGACATTCTCCAACCTCTGTTAATGTCTTAGGATTAGGTACAATTAAATAGGGGATATTTCTCTGCTTCAATTCTTCGATATTTCGTTCCATTCCAGGTACACTTAGAGAGGCCAACACTAAATCAGGCTTCAGCTTTTCCACTTTGTCCATATCAATATTCAAATCAGGACCTAGCTTAGGTAATGATTGAACATCCTCTGGCCAATCCGAGTAATTATCGACACCTATTAACGTAGAGGTTAAACCTAAGTAAGCTACTATTTCTGTATTACTTGGGCAAATAGAAATTAATTTCATCTTAAAACTCCTCGTAAAAAACCCTATATTTTAGAAATAATCATTTTCTTCCTCATTTACCCAATTAAGAGGTAAAGTTTCTTGTCTCTCCTGTTGTTGATAGATTCATAATTTTACTATCCTATAGTTGAAGAAAATCAAAACCGAAAAGTGCTTTAACCCCTAATAAAGAAGTAGTCAGAAACACTATAGCTCCTATTGATACTACTATTAGACCTTTTTTATTATTCACTCTCATTAAATCTGCTCCATCTATTATCCAGCCAAGACCAATCAATAAAAACGCGAAATAATATAAATCGTATATTTGAAAAACTATCCCGACAAAAAAGATTACATACCCAATGTAATCCAGCATGTGAAACAAAGCAAAAATAGGATTCTTTAGCTCTATTTTCAATTGTTCTTTTTCAAATGCAGTAAAATTTTTATATTCCTTTTTAACTTGTATGTATCCTATTATTATAGCTAATAGGATTACTCCAATCTGAACTATAAGCATATAACTCCCCACTTTTACTCTGTACTTATATCACTGAACGCTCTTTTTAATTTCGGTAACAAGTTTCATATTCTTTTTTCATTTACAAGCTTTTACAAGCCAAACCATTTTCGTGGTAAATTTCTTTACCTATTATTAATGGAATACTTCTATTTGAATCGGGATAATGAGGATCATAATTTTGAATGTAAAGCGTATCTTCGTTCATCCATTCCATAGAAAAATTACAATTTGCAAACTCTATAAATTTTACTAAATGTAAAAAAGTAAGTTTCATATACAAATATTGAAGAAACAAGAACAACCCCAGACAAAGTTGCTAACAGTAACTTTTTAGGAAAAGGTTTCTTCTTGATGAAAGAAAAAATAGTCTTTGCACACAAAATCAAGAATAATATAACGGTAATAAAAGATATTAATAAACTAAATAAAATTAAAATAGTAAACCACCCGTTCTATGATTTTCATTATATTTTCAAGTCACAGCCCCACTACGATCGGAAATCACAGCTATTAAGTAAAAAAAAATCAATACTAACCTTTCATACAACCTAATTACAATTGTCTATGCTTATTACGATAAATAAATACAGTTACTGCGTTTAAAAGGATTGTGACGATTAGTAGAATAGTAGCTGCTAATACTACACCATCCGTAATGTCCATAATGGCACTAAAATCTTCTATTCTAACAAGATGTTGAAATACAACATTTCAGAGAATAGCGCCAACGCACATACTGTGACACTGATAATTGAAAACAAGGCCCAATGTTTATTCCCACCAGTTTGGTAACGCATGAGACTGATTGCTGGGAGGGCCCAGGCAAGTAGGCCTAGAAATAGACTAGCGAATGTAAGATAGCTCATCATTTTAAAATCTCCCTTTTAATTTTCAAAATTAGTTCCTTCATTTTCTATAGCACTCATCAAACGTTCATATATTTCCTCCCAAGAACTATCCAAATTTAACGTCATCACTTCTATCCTCATCCGCTCATCCCATACAAACGATTCTTGAACATCCTTGCCATTGTACGGATAAATAAGGATACCTCTTACCTTTAGCTCTTTCGGTTGATGCATCAGATAGGTAAAGAGTTGGTATAGATTATGACTATGGAATGATTCTTTACCGAAGTGTTCTTGGAAAATGTGCTTATAGAATTTAGCATCCATGATAATTTTTTCTTTTCTATTTCGGTTCGTTAAGGAAATGTCCGTTACCATAGTTGGAAGCAGTGACTGATTACCAGTTAACTTCCACTGGAATCGTTCTGATGCTACCTTATATTGCTTTTGTTCTAATCGATAGAAATGAAATAAGAACCAAATCAGCTATTTTACTCCAATGCACAAAACTACCTGCAGGAGGATTCTCTTTTTGAATTCGTTTTACGATGTCCACAATGGTGAACTTTGTAATTACTTCTTCACGCAAATATTGATTTAATCTTGAGAGAATCTCTAATTTGTATAGCTCATCATATTGCTCTGATTCTTTAAAAGCTAAGTATCGTTTAAAGGCAATGTCTATGTAATGATCTTTTAATAATTGTTTCTTCAGTTCGTTATATTGCATAGTAACCTCCTAGAAAATAGATATTAATAGACTAATTATAGCATTTAATGGAAAAATTTTGTCCAATCATGCTACTTTTCCCTCTAACGAATTTACAATATTAGTAGAAAGGTATTTTTGTTGGGGGGATTTTTCTTGTTGATCGCCAATGAAGAAAAGATGAAAAGCTTTCAATCTTTCTCCTCTGTCACGGAATTAGACCAAACAGTAAGAGGCTACTTCTATCATTACAAAAATTCCATGTCCCTAAATACACAAAAAATACTGAACTTCATATGGAAAAATTCTGTAGAAGTATTTGGAGTTTCCTCTTGTAGCATAAAAACAATTGCAAATGAGGTCGGCAGTTCCGAAAGACAGGTCAATCGAGCATTAAACAAATTAATAAAGATGAAGATTGTGAAAAGAATACCAACCTATAGAGAAAGTGGTGCCAGGGACGTCAACATACTAGTGATACAACCATTTCCATATAAAGAGAGAAAAAACTCTATGGCCATTGCATCTAAATCTTCATTACATATTTCCATCCCGAAACAATTTAAAACAATAGGTGAACTCTTTCTCCCTACTGAGCAAGTAGAAAAGCTTTGGCAGAGTGTTTTACTTGCTTATGAAACTGCTGAAGTAGAGAAACCTTTAGAGGAATTCACGAAGATGGTACTTGTGGCGTTGATTAGGAGTGTGTATAAAAGAATGGTATTAGAGAATGGTTGGAAGTTGGAAAGATATTTTTATTTAGTGTTGGTTGAGGGATTTTTGGAGGAGAAGAGAAAGAAAGTTAATTAACCGCTTTTTCTTGAAATATCATTTAAAATTGCTAGCTCTATATCTAAAGTAGAGCTAGCAATTTATATTTTTATAACTCAATTTTGGTTAACTAGCTATTTCATTCATAATAACCCTAAATAAAATAGATGGGTTTCTTCTAAACTCTCGTAAGTCTTTAATGACTTCACCATTTTTTGATTTCAGTATCACGATATTTTCATCAATATTTAATGAGATCGTTATTTCTTTTATCTTTAACGTTAGGATTTTATTCGCTTGGTCCAAGTAGTGGTTGTCTAAATCGACTTTAATTTCATCCGATACTCTTCTAAGTGTTTGCCAAACCATTCTTTCCTCATCGGTTTGCAAATACAGCTCTGGTAGTTCTTTTGCTTGCTTTAGGGTTCTTAAAGTAGTCATAGCGTACCTTGCAATACCATAGCCTACTGGTCGAATTACCGTTGGTAGTCTCAACCATACTTCCACATTAAACATAACAACATCTTCTTCTACATTAACAGTTGAGATTTTCCCGTAATGTAAAATTCCATTTTCTTTCCCAACAGGTTTAGTAATGTAAAGAGCTATGTACTTTGCTTCTTGCCAGCCGGCTTTTAATTGACTAGCTTCAATAGAGTAACACGCCTCACGCATTATATGAAAATACTGTTCTTCTTTTGACACTACTCCTACAAAAACTTTCTCTTCAAAGGAATCTTTCCACTTTTGCAAAGAACCTCGAGGCAAAATACCTTCTCTTTGTAATTCTTCTGGACTTTTATCAATTAAGTTTACAATAAACCTTTCGACAAGTGCTGTTGCATTTGGTAGAAAAGGAAATCCACCAATATTTACTTTATCTATACTCTTATAAAATTTATGTCCCTCATAAATATGTTCTTCATTCCAAGGGAACAACACATAAGCACCAAACGCTTTTCGTTCATATGGTCCATCATATTCTGCAACAATGGAATCTCGGTAGCGGTGCATTGTGTTTATATCATCTTCCATCGGCCCTGGGGAATGATAATTTCTACCGTAATAGCTATCCTCAGTTGCAAAATCAATTCTGTATTTCGCGTCGAACACATAATTGAAGGAGTACTTTTCACCCTTCTTCTCAATGCTTAGCATTGTATCTGGTTTTTGTACAACAGTTGGTAAGTTACCTTCCCGCTTTTGATAGGTCAATGTAATTTTTTCATTTGTAACTGGATGTTTGTACACTCTTTCTGCCTTGTTGTTAGATTCCAAGTTTACATATAATCTATCTCTGCTTACTTTAATGATATCTTGACTAATCAATTCGTATTTCCGTCCTAATATTTGTCCGAGTTTTAAATACGTCCAATATTCATAAAGGGTGGCAACGTCTTTTACTGACATTTTGTATATGTTGTTATGTAGTACAAGACCTTTCATAACAGTTAAATAAATTTGATAAGCATCTCGGTAACCTGTTGCTAACTGTAACACTAAACTGGATACCATTCGGTCAGGTAAGCTTAAATGGCTCCAAAAAGGTGAACGTAATTTCCTTTCCAGTCGCTTTTTCATAATAGCAACTAGTGTGATGGTTTCTTCGTTTTGTTCCGGAGAGGAATAACGTCTATTTTTAGGCTGTAATCTATCAAGTAACTGTCCGAGCTTTAATACAATTCGGTGCATCATCCACTTCACAAATCGGTTTTCGTGAGTGTCATAAGTAATTTCTTTTTTACTAGATATCCCTTTTATAGGCATATATTGATTACCATCAATAGAGATACCTTTATGTACCGGTTGCAGTAACTGGCTATTTTTCCTCAAATAATTTCTTCCAGTTGAATCAAGGTTTTTTAGCCGCTCTCCTCGAACAACTTCGTGCTTCTTTATAAGTTTATGATGTGGCTGCCGCTCAATTTGGTCGATAGCTTTTAAAAAAGAGTTAAAATACACCGTAATCAATCGAAAGAACTCTGCTGGTGATGGATTTCCTTCCAACTTTGTACTTGCACTCAAGTATGTCTTCTTTAAAAAATGAAAAGCGAGATTATAGATTTCATCGTTTACTTCCTCTAACAGTGCCTGATAATCTTCTTTATAGTTTAGCTTTGTTGGAAATATTTCCATCGTAACTTCTAGTAACGTGTTGTTCGCTTCCCTAATTTCAAATGTGGAAAAGCCTATTTCACTCTGAAAATGCAAACTGCCAAGCAGAACATATGTATTTCCCACTTCAACTCTATCTATAGCTTTTCTTAGCAATGAATTTTCATGGTAAAAAGAATAATCTCTACCATCTTTCGGGGAAACCATTACCGTGTAAACACCATTTTCGAAAAATATCGGCCGATGTTCACCATCTTCTACTAGTTCAAGTTTCTCTATATCAAATACTTTTACTGATTCCACATGCTCAAGAGGTGTCACTAAGAATTTCATCACATCGTGAAAATCCATGTTTCTGTATTGCTGTAAACCTAAGTAGCGATCATGATAAGGTTTACCTTTTATTACTAGAGAAAAGCGGTTAGTTTCTATTTTTACTAACTCCACATCTTCTCTAACTGATCCAGAAAGAGGTAAAGGAATCATCAGACAACCTCCTATACATCTCGAACACTTTCGCAGCACTTTTTGGATATTTCATTTCTTCTGTGTCTGGTAGAACCGTGTTATCGTCTAACTCTTTGTTTGTAAACAATCTGAATAGCTGTTTTAATGTGCGCTCTACTCTAGTGTCGCTTCCTGAGATTCTTGGCAGGATTTTTTGTAGAATGCAACGATCAATCGCATGTTCAAATGTCATGAGCTTACCTTCCTCGTTATAAGCAAGATAAAAACAAATTTCATCTCTGACACGATATCCAACATGTGCTCCAAGTTGTTTTAGTATAGAATTAATCTTAACTAGCTCCTCAGTTCCCTTACTTACAATATCAGAATAGATATTAAAAACATCCTTCAAATGTATGTATCTAGATACAAAATTGTAATTGTGTAACGCTATCGGTTTTATTTCAGGTATATCTCTTAAAAATTCTAAATAATCCAAGCGTACTTCATTAAATTCAATAGTTGTAGCCCTATCCAATACCTTTTTACTAAAAGGGTAAGTAGTTTCATCCATATTAACAGTTCCAATAATGAATAAGTTATCAGGAAAATAAACAGGATTATCTAGTTTTTCATTCTTTAATAAAGAAGAAGTAATTATCTTATTATCTTTACTCTCTCTACTCTCCATTACACTTAAAATATCACTAAAGTAATATTCCACTCTCGCAAGATTCATTTCATCTAATAGTACAAAATAAGGCCGTTCGGAATTTTGGATAGCATTCTTGATAACAGTAGTTAAAAGACCTTCTTTAAACTTACCAGCGATGTCAACATACCCTAACAGGTCAGATCCATCACTCCAATCTGGTCTGACTGGTATTATAGTAAATTGCCCATTTTTTTCTGTAGCGCCGATACTTTCGGCAAACCATTTTATAATCATTGTTTTACCAGTTCCAGAGATTCCTGATAAAATAACAAAAGGCTTTGTTCTAAGAGATAAGTACAAGTTTTGAATTTCTTGAGCCTCGTAGTAAAAACCTTTACTCCCAATATACTGGTCTACGTGTTCAACAATTTCATTCATGGATAAATCTTTAACTAATTCATCGTGTACTTGACTAGAATTAGATGAGGGGCTATATTCCGCTGTTATTTCTTTATCCACTAAGTTCCACTCCTCGTCTACTATACCGACCTCTTTAAACCAATTTAAAATATTCCTAGTTCTATACTCAGATACAGATTCCACCATCTGATTTACATCCTTAGAATTTTGAACAACTAACATTCCCACTTTTGTTAATAAGGATAACTTTACATTTCTTTTATATGAATTTAAATATATTAAAAGATCAGCAATCATTTTTAGATAGGGATGCTGCATCATTCTGTATTTCAAGTAATCATTTTTATTGTTGAATTTACGGAACTCGTTAACAATTCCTTGATTTATCTCATACTGATCGGAAAGAAAACCTAAAATTTTTAGACTTTGTCTAGCACGCAATTTTAATCGCCTACCAGAGTCTTCTGTATATTTTTGTGAGATTAACTTAGGATCAAGATTTTCGCTGATAATTTCGTTTAACAGTGATAACACTTGGTTTAAACTAGCCTCAGGCAATTGATCGGTAGTGTATTCATCTAATTTTATATATACAGTACCATCCTCGTGAGACTTTTCTACAAAAGGTAGCTCTTTAAAAAATGCCATAAAAAATGAGGAACGTCCTCTAGTTTTAACGAAGTGATTAGAAGATGCCTTTTTATTTGAAACAAACTCGTTCCAAGCTTCTAGGATATATTCAAATGAAATCTTGTCATACGGCTGGTCTTTTTCTCCTTTAGAGTACTTTTCCCTAGAAGGTATTGTTTCAACACATATTTCTTCATCTGTAACATTAGTGATCCAGTTCGAATTTTGTGTACTTAAAGTCCTAATTTCATTTGTATGTTTCGCTAACCCTTCTAGTATTTTTTTGATTTCACTATCATATTTTGTTATTTCACTTGAACTGTTTATTCCAATATCATTGGTTCGTTTTAATAATTCATCCACGCTATAATATTTAATGGGGTTCCCTTTCCCCTTATGTATTTCTCCTAAATCCAAGCCAATCAACTTATTTCTAATAGATTCTTTCGCTAAAGTTCCTTTAAGTATAAACCTACCTTTACGTTTATCATCTTTTTCATATCCCTCAAGGTAATAAACTTCTTTTATCGTATTATTGTAGATTGGGCAATAATATTTATAATCTCCTGATTTAAGATTACTCTCGCTTATAACCCAACTTTCACTAGTTACTCTATATAACTCTTCTGCTGATATTCCTTCCCTGTAAGAAACACCGATTTTAATAAGAATGGTATCGTTATTAGACATTGGTTAACCCCCTCTAAAAAATACTCTCTCTTTTACAGTAAAATATTTACAATGATATTATAACAAAAAAGTATGCCATTTGGTTGGCATACTTTTTATTACATCTTAAAAAATCCAAAATTACTATCTACTAAAAGAGTTCTATCCAAGAATAAATTCCCTAATTCACAAGATGTTTCTGGAAGATAAGAGCAACTATGGCAGGCAGCACCATTAAGATTGTTAACACCTTGACCTGAAGATTTTCCAATTTCCGAACATACAGGGTCAGAACTGCACCATCTTGCTTTATCAATTGCTTTATTGACCACTGGGAAGAAATTTTTTTGTCTCCCCATTCTTACAAGACCTCCAAATGTGCCATCTATATCACCTGAAGATGTATAGATTAATATCCCACATTGCTCTTCATTTAGATAAAGCCTCTCACGAATAGAAGCTGAATTATAGCCACATGTTAAAGCCAACTCATCAATAATAATGTGTGACAGTGTATGAAGAAGGACATTTCTTGGCTTTAGAATATCCTCATCAACATGTGTCCCTCTTTTCTCAACACGAGTAAGCAACTTATTGAAATAACGTTGAACATCACTTTTTTGTTCCCATGACTGCAATTTTTCAAAATTTATAGTAAAGAAAATGCCTTCTCCATAAACCTTATAGGCCGGTAGCCAATTATTTTCCGGTAGATTTGGGTCTTTAAATAATAAATGTTTCCCCTTAGTTATTCTGTTATTTGCAACCTCTTCATCATTGGTAGTTAGTCTATTAAATCCCGTTAAAGCAATTGTTTCTTTTAATTTTGTCACTCTATTTATCATACTAAAGAAAGTAGTGGTATCTTCTTCAGTGACATCATCGCAAATCCATTCTTTTTTTACCTTGAGATTTTTTGTATCAATTTCTTTTGTTAAGGTTTCAAATTCCTTTTTCCTTAATTCCTTTTCTGCATTCCTAGTACTTACTCTTTCAGGAGTTTGCTCTTCCTCTATTCCACCCTCAACGTATAAGATAGCAAGTTCAATATCCGAATGCTTATATTCTTGAATTTCTGGAGGACATAATTTTTTCACAGTCTTAATTTTCCCATCCATATTATCAGCCGTATCCAGCCAAGATGAGGTAACCCCATTTTTTTCAAACATATCTATAAGTTTTTCTACTTCAGGATTTTCCCCCGGTAAATGAATTGCACTTATAGTATTAGGATAATACACATTTATAGAATTTTTTAATACTGCTATTGGATAAGAAGTGCAACTATCTTTATCATTTTCAGAACCATACCATGGTTTATGACCGGGACATTGATATAACTTTTTTTCATTTTTATTTAGCATTTTACTTAACTCACTTACTCGGTCCTCATCCAAATCAGAAGTAGTTTTTCTAGACATTATTCCTTTAAGTGGCCTTTCTTTATTACAAGAGCACTTAACCTTGAGAGAATCGAGAGTTGCCCCTCCTGTTGAAAGAAGTTTCATTTGCCCATCACAAGAGGTATTCTCATCTCCGTGAACCCATTCTCCCCATGGAAAATCAGATATGTGACCATGATTACATACCATTACAAATGGTACTTGAATCATCTTCATTTGTTTTTTACATTCTTTACAATCTAGCCAACTTGTTCTTGATGACAAAGAAGTTTGATGTAATGTTTTGCATTTGGGGCAATAGTGCCAAGTAGGGAATCGTAACAATGGAATATACAAATCCGTATTTGTTTGAGTAATCGCGCCTCCTGCATTTTTATATTGATAACTTGGTCTAAAATCTGGAGGCATCAGTAATTGTTTTACCTTTAATAAAGATCTTAATCTAGGTTCTTGTATTTCATATTCATCAAATGCTTCAATACGATATTCATTTTTGTTATGATACCATTTATCAAGGGCGCCAATCATTGCTGATTCCCCTTCGGGACTAATAACAAGAGCACCCGGTCCAAATGTTGTAACAAGTTGTCCTCTTCTTAAAGGTAAATCTTTCATGAAAATAAAGCCTCCCAACCACTTTCACTTTCGCTATTCTCATCACTAGAGTTATATATTGTTGCAATAAGCCCCCTGCATTCTGAATCTACATTTCTCATTGAATTAATCATCGATTCGGCATTTACTTTTAATGCATGAGGAATCGTAGTTCCTGCGGAATACATATAACCATTTACCTTTGGATCTACTTGCCATGCCGTATAATTTCCTTTTTCAAGTCGTTTCAATATCACCCTAAACCTGCTTTTTAATTCTTCAATTTGTTCTGGATCAACAAGTTCTGCTCTTTCTATTAAACGATTGTAAAACGGAACTATCTTTTTATTTAGGTTATTCTGAATTTCTTTCCAATCAGGAGTTCTAGCAATATCATCATTTAATGCTTGTCTCAAAAAACCTATAACAACTGCATGCAAACCTCTATCTAAACATGAATCTGAAAAAGGAGTAACACTTGTAGGTTCTACTTGTGCATATAGTTTTTGATGGTATTCTCTAAAATGTTCAAAATGAGATTTATCTCTCGATTTTGTATTAGAATATAAAGTAAATATTAATCCCGGTCTCTCCCACCAACGACGTCCAACACGACCACTAACCTGAATATACTGTGCTGTCATTTTTGGCTGTCCTACTATGGCCATTACCGATAAACGATCGATATCTACTCCAACCTCAATAATGTTAGATGCAAGACATAAATCAATAGAAGAATTTATGTCCTTTTGCTCTTTATTAGGTTTATATTCTAGTTTCAAATCATCAATAGTTTTTGAGATTTCATGGCTTTGCTTCCTAGATGTTAACTCAAGAACATTATTTATATACCTTATATCCTTTTGAAGTCCCTTTCTCATTGCCATTGAATTTGAATATTGTGGTATATCTGTTTGAGTTAATGTCAGACCGCCGCCTAATTCCCGTAAAGTATTATAGAATGAAAGCAAGGTCCAGTATGGATCCCTTTCCTGTTCATTAATTTCAGCCGTTGATTGAAGAATAGATGAAAATGCCATTACCTGTGACATCATAATACGAACGGTTGTAGTATAAACCCCCACATATTTCCTTCCCGGCATTGGCTTGCGTGTTTCCTTGTTTATTGCTGGAGTTGCAAAAAAGGAATCTTCATTTTCAAGTCCCGGACTAGGAAACAATCTTGAATTTTTTCTTCCAAATAAAGCAAGGGCTTGTTCCTCAAATTGTTTAATTGTTGCCGTTGCTGCTATTATTTTTGGTTTCACTACTTTTCCGTCTACATTTTTCAAACATAATTCTTCTATTAATGTCTCAAAAAGACCTGTTAATGTTCCAAGTGGCCCTGATATTAAATGTAACTCATCTTGCACTATTAACGATGGAGGACTAATAAACCTATCTCCGTTTGAGTCTATTCCAAACAACGCTCTAGCCTTTGGCTTCCATACTAATTGAACAAACTTATCAACTGTTCCAATTAAGAAAGTTGGACGTTTCTCATATATCGTGTCATCTACAATATAAATTGGTAATTCTTCATGGAAGTCGCAATTTTTATCCGGGCAATGAACAACTAATTTATCATTGTTTATTTTGTATCCGAAGTAGTACTTTGTCTTGCTTCCTTTTTGATCGTAGTAACCTAAATTTGCTCCGCACCAAGGACAACTATTTACAACAAATTGGTTAGCATCTTTATCATTTTTTTGAAGTTTACTTAGTTGCGTTTTTGCCTTCACGTTAGTATTTGGAGTCGTATCTGATCCAACCCAAATACCAATAGAAAAAGGAATTTCTCCAAGTTTTAAAGTATTTTTTCTTCGCAAGTACTCTAAAGCACACACTAGTCTTGATGATCGTTGGAATTGGTCAGCAGTTAGAAGTCTCAATGTGTATCGCATCATAACATCTACACCAGCATCCATATTATTTTTCAAGCGTCTCAGAATCATTTGAAAGGCCGCAACACCTAAGTATGCTTCCGTTTTACCACCACCAGTAGGGAACCAAATTAAATCAACAATTTCTCTTGAATCGCATTTTTCATCAACTAATGACTCAATTGACATTAATACAAAAGCAATCTGGAATGCCCTCCAAGTATTACTAGCGTTCTTTAGTTTATTTTCATCATTAATACTTTCTTTAAAAGGTTTATTAAATATAATTTGTTTATCTTCTACACGTCCAAAACGTCTATCTTTACCATTTACCTGTTGAAGAAGTATTGCGGTATTCGCTAAACGAAATGCTTCTAATAATTGTGGATCCTTTAGCAATTTAAGACCCTTTTCCATTCTATCCAGACTTTCTTTACATAGTTCTAAATGCTTTTCAGCAATCGATTGTAATAGTTCTGGGACATCCTGAACCTCTGTTGATTTATTCTCTATCCATTCCCTATAACCATCAATTAAAGGCATTAATATTTTTTCAGGAGATTCATTACTAGAAAGACCAGCAAGATCACTCATTTTAATTTCTAGTTCAACCTTTTTCCCATCTTGATTTACAAAAACGTTTGGAGTCATACTTAGTGCTTCATATTCTGGCATAAAAGTGGTCGACAATTGCTGGACGTTCTTAGAATTTTGCTCCCAGTTTGCAGCACACCCATGACCGAAAGCATATACTCCTTCGTTTCGATATAGAAGTTCGGTAGAAGCCTCTTCATCACCTAAAAACTTTTTCATCTCATACTGTTTTGGATAAACAGAAAAATAGTGCTCATCTGGCGCACTTATACTCATTGTTGCTTGAAACAATATTAATTGTTGTCTATTAAATTTCGGAACTGATGAACGGTTTGTAACACTTATGGTGATTATATATTTATCCTTAACTTCACGAAGTTTAGCCTGAAATTGAATATGATAATGAGAGATTTTCTCCCCTTTTTTATTTTTCATTTCAGTATGTTTTTCCATTTGTTTATGGTTAATAAGTTCATTTAAAGGTAACTCCCATATTCCTTCTACACTTTCCCTCAGCCACCATTGAAAACTATTACTTTCACCCTTAATTTTTACATTGTGAGGTGTATATGTTCCACCTTCTATTCTAACTTTTAATTGAGGGAGATCTTTATTAACACAAAATGTTAGCCCCATAGTTGAAGGCATAAAGTCATTTTTTTGTGGAAATAATTCTACTTCACCATCGTCTTCAGTTGTTTCTATACCTTCTTTACGCTCAAACAATTTATCTATTTTATCGTCTTCTTGAATTTCATTAGGTTCTTCACCAATTGGGGTTTCAAGGGCAACTTCGTCACTTTCACTTGTACCTAATGGAAACAAATGGCCGCTTACATATCTTTGAGTAGGTGTTTCTCTTTGGAGAATCTCCTCTTTAATTCCGCCAACTTTCCAATAATAAGGTTTGTACAATTCATCCCTTGATTCAAATATCGAAGTGCCGATATGATTAAATTTTATATACTGATCTCTAATTTGACCGGGTCCAATTATTTCTTCTTTGACATTATCCATTACTTTTTGACGATTATTTAATGATTTATCTAATGAGATAGCCATAGCAATTACCCCTTCCCTACTAATCTATATTCATTGGCTTCATAAGGTTGTATGGTGCTATTAAATGTCTTGAACGATCTATTGATACAATTCTTTCAATATTAAAAGAAGCCCCATTAAATTCTTTTGACATAAACATGTAGTAGCCTTTTTCTTGTAATTCCTTTAAGATATCTTTTGAAAGTTCACTCATTAATTTATCAGAAATAATTCTTCCTGCTTTTCTATGGGCAAGTTGAATAATCTTCATAGTATCATAAGTTTCACTTATCTTATCCTCATCGTATTTCAATGCCTTAAGTAGTCTGGGAAGTTCCGTTGGACAAATTGATTCTTCATTACACCAAGACCTTAAAGAAGCAACGGATGCAGTTCTAATATGATATTTATTTAACAATATATCGCTTACTTTTCTTAATCCTTTCTTCTTTACGTTGAACCGTAACTTGTCCTTCCATTCATTTTGTACAAGACGATATTTTACAGCATTTTTCTTAAGAACATCATGGTCAGCAACTTCCGCAATTAATTTGGTGTCTCTATCATTTCTTATTACTATATAGTCGTCTTCCTCTATATCCTTGAAATTAAGTTGTTTAATGAAATTACCTTTTTCAATAGGAGCAAAAACGCGTATTTTTGAATCTTTTGGTGCAAATAAGAAACGATCATTTTCAAGAAAAACTATGGATGCTTCTACAACATCTTGAGCGTTAACCTCAAATGTTTTTTTCTGATTTTCTAAAAACTTATTTACTGCATTATTAATTAAATCTGCTTGTTCTAACGAAAAATTACTTCTCTTTTGCTTCGTCTCTCCAAAAGAAACATTATCAAAAATTGTGCTGAACACACCTTGCTTATCTAAGTCTTCAAATACCTTGTTTTGGCTTATAGAATTGGTAAAAATATCATAGGATATAAAAGTCACCATTTTACCTTTAAAGGTATTTTTTACATACTCACCAAAATAACCTGGATTACCGAGATAAACAACTTTATCAAAGGTTGCTATATCTTTTCGAAAACTGTTTTCAGTAAAGTATCTAACTTTTAAAAATGATTTCAATCCATTTTGGAATAGTAATTTCTCCTCTATTGTTATTGCCCTTTTTGTGACAATTGCTACCTTTAAACCCGCTTCAGCCTTGCTGTTAATATAATTGCATATGAAGTCAAACATGTTATTATTCGTATTTTCTATCACTTGCTTATACGATTTTGCAATAGGAATTACAACCTTTGTGAATAGTTCAGGATAACTCTTTTTAATCTGCATAAATTGTAAAAGTACTTGATTATCAGCATCCTTGCTAATAACCTTATTAAATGGAAGCAAACTACTTGCTATTTTAAAAAACACTTTTTTAAGGACATTTAGACCTTCTACCAAATGTTCGTCATTCTCATATTTGTTTTGAACTTCTAATCTGAACTGTTCTATACTACTGGCAAAAGGTAATAAATCATTACTTTCTACGTGCTTAAATAAAACAGTACTATTTCCTACACTATATAGGTCCAATAAATTATCAAAATTCATAACCATTACCTCCAAGCAAGAAACTCTACCCCAAGAGGTATTTGAGTCTCAATTGACTTCAAATAACTTAAAATTTCCTCTGTAACGATTTTGTGTTCTTTTTGTAATAAATCTCTTCTTAATTCTTCTTTCACCTCGTGTATTCGGTTTTCATTATCAGATCTGCTTGATAAGATAATTTTAGGATTTTCTTTAAAGAACTTGTCTTGTTTAATAAAGCTATTTAAGTCCGAATAAATTACTGGTACTGTCTTATTTACTTCTACGTCTATTTTTTTCATATGTGAGGAAAATATTTTTCCGTTTGTGTAACTATTACTGTTATCAAGATATAGAAAGTCTTTTATTGTTCCCTTTACACCCTCGTATATAAATATCTCTTCACTCATATTCTCGTTAATCTGACCTGAATTTCCTACTATGTAAAAAGAGTCTCCAGGGTAGAACTCAACTTTATTTAATTGGCCAGATGAATAGAGAGTTCTCAACAATTGACTATTTTCCAAACCAACTTTTTGTTTCTTACTTACCTTTCGTGTTCGTTTAATTTCATCAAATTCTTCATCTAAAAGAATAACTCTGTCAATCCAATACCTTTCAGGAATACCTCTATCAATTTTCCCATCTTTTATTTTCAATATCATTTCATTTTGGAACACTGGACTTGGTTCTACTGCAATAACAGAGGCTTTTCTTGCAGATTCATCATCCTTATAAATAATTCGACTTCCCTTTTCTAAATTCATTATCGCTTTTCTAATAGACCTCATTTGTTTATTTTTAGAGTATGTTTTATCAGCAATTCCCATTGCAATGAATAGTGAAAAAAATTGTTCACTAGGTAGAGATAGTATGAGATTCATAGACTTTTTATACTTAATTCCATGGTCATTTATAAAAGCACCTAGTTCGAAAGCGAAATTAATCCAGTTAGGAAGTTCTAATTTCCCCTTTTGAGATAGTATATTTAACTGCTTAATCGCCATTTTCATTTACCTTCCTCATTATTTTAATTTTTAGAATTATACTAATTTTACCATATAAAACGACAAAATAATCTATAATATATTATTTTCACTATTTTCTCCCCAAGATTTTACAACATCTCGTATAATTATTAATGGCTTTAATTTAATATGAATATTATTTTAAATGCAATTGTTTAATTCACAGTTTAATACTCTACATATTTTTGGAGTAAATTTAAATGTGAAAAGATAGCAGTACTTTCGTTCATTTTAATGAAGGTATTTATCGTACCAAACATCTTTTCAATATAAAGAATACAAAGTGATACATTTTATTGATAGAAGACAGTTGCATTTTTGTTTGACTTTTGCACTCCCATTATTTAATTTAGTTTCGTTAAATAATTAATTAAAAAGTAAATCTTATAAACATGTAATTTTATGCTGCACAAATCGACAAATTTAATTTATAATTGTATAATGTAGTTTTATTAAATTTGAAGGTGGATAAAATGGACAAACATAAAGTTTTAGACCTATTTGCAGGTGCAGGTGGATTAAGTCTTGGTTTTCAACAAACAGGTAGATATGAAACTGTTATGGCTGTTGAAGTAAATGAAAATGCAGCTAAAACATATTCTAAAAACCACAAAATAGTAGTTAATACCTCAGATATAAGAAGTATAGATTTTAAGGATTATACCCAATTTCCAAATCTAAATGGAGTTACCATTGTTATTGGAGGTCCTCCCTGCCAAGGTTTTTCCAATGCCAACCGACAAAAGAGTGAATTATTTTCAAATAACAATCTGCTAGTTAAAGAATTTGTAAGAGCAATAAAAGAAGTTCAGCCAGTAGCTTTTGTAATGGAAAATGTTAAAACGATAAATTCCATTAAACATAAATTTTTTGTAACAACTGGTGACCAAGAAGAGATATCAACAATTGGAGTTAATATTGTTGAGGAAGATCTTTATATTGGTAATACTGAATACCTAAATGAGCAATTAGTTAATCTATACAATTCAAGTCAAATACGCTGTGAGTTTGCAGATAGTAATATAATTACAAAACTCAAATCTCTAATAAGATATGTAAATAAATACAAAGAAGTATTAGGCTTTATTGATAAAAATGCCACCTTTTTTAACCGTTACATCATGAATTGGGAATCATATTTTAATACCTATAACAATAAAGAATTATACAATCTTATATATAGTTTTAAGATAATGGTTGAAAATAGAACTAGTAATAAAGACCTTACATCTACACTTGTTAATAAAGCTATACAAATTATTGAGATCCAGAATATAACTTTAATTTTTAAAGAAATTATTGAGAAGAGAATTGAGAGTTCCCCTGCATTTATTAAAGTTGAAAAAGGTATTTACACTAGGGGATACACCTATACAGTAATCGATTATCTTATTAAAACTTTTCATTCTCTAGGATTTCATTTAGATTATGGTGTTCTAAACGCAGCTAATTTTGGGGTCCCTCAAGAAAGGAATAGATATTTCATTATTGGGAATAAGAACTCAAAACCTAGACTACCAAAAATAGTAATAAAGCAAGAAGAATTCTTCAATATAGGAAATGCTATCTTAGATATTGAAGGAATGCAACCTAATTTTTCACTCTCGGATGAGCCATTAATTAAAGATACAAAAAAGTTAAATCATCCGTTAAATATTTATCTGAATGCAGGTAAAGAAGAGCTTTTTAATCATATTGTTACTAAATCTACTAGCACCGCTTTAGAAAGATTTAAGAGCCTTGGGCCTGGGCAAAACTTCCATGATTTAGACGATTCCTTAAAAACTACTTATGCAGATAGTAGTAGAACACAAAATACAATCTATAAAAGATTAGATTATAATGAAGTCTGCAAAACAGTTGTAAATGTAAGAAAGTCAATGTGGATCCACCCGCAAAAAAATAGAGCTGTAAGTATTAGGGAAGCAGCAAGATTACAATCCTTCCCTGATGATTATAAATTTTTCGGGACAAAAGATTCACAATATCAGCAGATAGGAAATGCTGTTCCTCCCCTACTTGGTAGAGCTGTAGCTGAAAGTATGCTTGAGTGTTTTAATGATAGGCCAGAAATTGGTTTAAAAGAATTATTAAAAAAAGAAAAAGAAGCAGTGTATTAATTTATAACTGCTTCTTTTGTGTAATATTTAGCTTATAATAAAATAACTTACACCAGGGATTCCAAAACAGCAGATGACTCCTTAATAAATCCCTCCCAACAATCTTGTTTTTTAGCCCACTGTGTAACATTCTGTTCGCCTGCAGACTCTCGTAAGTAATTTAATGCATTTGTAGCAATAATTCTAACTACATCTCTCCACTCGGCAGATAACTCTTGCTTGTTCCAGACTTCAATTAGAGAAATTCGATCCTTGTATAAATGACCAAGCATAGCAACAGTGTAGTAAATTACGTTTGCTCTGTAGCCTTTAAGTTTTATTCCATCAACTATCTCAGCTACATAGGCATTTATTAGTCTTTTAGCAATTAGTTCCTTGTAAAAATCACTGCTGATATTTTCTATTGGCTTAGTAACTTCTCCATCATCATTAGTACTAAAACTGTGTTTCCAATACTGACTATTTATGTCCATAAATTTCTTAAACGCTTCCTCCCCACCTTTACTTGAGACGTGAGGATGCCCTTCCCAAGACATAAAGTATTTTGCTAATTCAACTTTAGTTATCACGTTTTCTTTAGGATACATTTTCTTAAATGCATTTTGTTCTTTACCTTTTAAACGACGGCTAATATCAACCATATATTGACCTCTTGCACGTTCGAAATACCACTTGGTTTCTTCTTTACGGTTATCAAAAGTAGGAATCCATGTATTCCTTGAAAGTTTTTCTACATCTGACATAAACCTTGTATTAGCCAAGAGATCAGATTTATTTATCTTATTTTGTGTGTTTGCATATTCAGATATCTTTGAAATTAATTGGTCTTCTAAATCATGGCGGTCTACTTTTGAGACAGCATTTGTCTCACCTGTATTTAGAATGGTTAATTTAGTTTGTACATAAACTCCATTTAAATCAATTTCGTTCTTAAACGCCTGATGGATTGAAGCTGTTGTTTGACCTCCATTAACAATTTGCCAGCTAGTTAACGATTTAATCTTGTAGAGATCCGAATCTCCTATTTGAACAATGTCACCAGACTTGGCAACGCTAGAAATCCCATTGTTATATGCGATAAACAGATCTCGTTGCTCCGAGTCTTTTAACGTATCTCTTATACCTCTGTTTGTGCCTCCGCGAGCTTGTAGGAATGAACGCACATTTCGCTCAACTAATTTTGGCCCCCAGTCATCGTATAGTTTTGCTAGCAAAATAGCAGGGATAGCACCAATATAGCAATCTATTATTCCATTTCCTGTAGGGGTAGGAACATGCATCAATTGAATTGTTGCGTTATATTCTTTTTGAAATTCAATATCAAAGTCTCTTATACCCTGTTCTGCCTCAGATAATTTATAAACTCTGTCCATGTCCCAAACATGTATATTTACTGTTTCGATTCCAGGAATAGATAAATCTATTGGTTTATTTGTAAGATAAAACTTACTGGATACTACAAATATATTTACTTCCTCTATCTCATTACGATTATTTCTAATTAACTTTATTAGGTCAAGAAATTCCATTGATTTATCTGCTGTTTCAAAGATAGAGTCTACGCTGGTAAAGAATCTCTTCGCTTTGTTTGCTACCTCTTTTATTGTGGTCATATTAACTACTGGTATGGAATCATTACTAAATAATGGTTCATAATCAACAACATAAAGGTTTAATACATTCGTATCTTCAAAATAAAGATATCCGTTTATTTGTAGTTTTAAGTCTCGTTTTGCGTAGTATATAAGTGTCGGCTCGTCCTCCACATTAATATATGGAAGGACCTCTTGTAAGAACGGTGTTTGCCTAGAACCCACTACATTTGCCTTCTGTTCAACAGTATCTAAAAATTCTTGTAAAAATTCTAGTTTTCTTTTTTCTTCAATCATTTCTCTACTTCCTTTTTTAACTTAAATACATTTTCCAAGTCCACTATGAATTCTTCGCAATGAGATAAGTCAATAGAATATGAAATCCTGCTTACACCTTTAGGAAGTTGTTTTGATTCTATTCTAGGAAACTTCTCTCTTACCTCAAAGGCTAATTCTTCATGAATAAAAAAATAATTACTGTTATACTCTTCCACCTTAATATTGTTTAGTAGGAGTGTTTCTCTAAATTTAACCGCTAGTGTAGGAGCTTTTTTTATAAGCTTCTCTTCAATACTTTTTGCTATATTCTCTAAAGTTCTACCAACCGTGTCATTTTTCTCTATTTTAAGTACAAATAGGAATAACTCATTAATAACCGGATTTAGTTCTAACTGTTTTTCACTAGATATCTTGACTTCATCCCTAATTTTTGGAGAGATAGTTTTAATTTCTATACCAGTTTTCTTTCTTACAAAATCTATCCTAAACTTTAATGGACCTTTCCAATCATTAATAATTAAAGGAGGTTCTGAAGGAAAATATTCAAGCCATTTGTTAATAAAATATAACTCTCCAAATAAACCCGCTTCCTCTTCATCAGAGAGTTTTGCTTCCCATTTTCTTTTAAAAAAGTTATGCCACTTATCAAGTACCTCATAGAGAGATGTATAGAGAGGTATTTCTTTTTCTATTAGAATGTGATCTACGATGTTCTGTAACACATTTTCGAATATGTCGTCACTCTCGTCTACTTCTTGTGATATAACCAAGAAATTTTTCTCTTTTAATGGTCCTATATTCGCAAAGTACTCTTGATTAATGTGAATTCCTCTCCACTTAGGGAATGCTTTTAGTTGCTCAGCTGCCCAATTTTCATTGGTGATATCTATATATAATCGTTTTTGGTTATTTAATAAGTCTAACCCTATTAACAGGTAAGGTTTTTGAAAATATATTGGTTCTAGCTGATACACATCTTTATTTTCTTCTTTTGAGGCGCGTTCCACTAATGCGTTAAAACCATTTGATATATTTATCATGTTAATTATTCCTTCCAACTGTTCGATTATGAACGTATCCATTACTAGTTTTTGTTTTATCATTTGATTTTGTAGACTCTAGTTCAACATTCGGGAATGATAAAGCAATTCCCATGGGTACTAAATCCTCAGTAAAGTTTATATTTAACTTTTTAAACGGTTCTACATCTGGATGCAGCGGATATATCATCAATAGCGGGTTCTCTTTATTCCGTAGTTCTTTATTTTTAGTTTTGTTATTCGAACTTCCATAAATATCAACAAACTCTTGATTAGAAGCAACAATAGCTCCTAAGTCTACTAGTTTATTACTTTTCCCTTTGTCTTGGTCTATACTTCTTAAGACTGCACTTTGTATTGATACTGGACCTAGGTTGACTTTCCACTTTTTTATTCCTCTTGTTTTTACTGGTTTACTATTTAAAGTATTAGGCGTTATATCGACAATAGCTACATTAAATGTATTCAACACACCTTTGTTGTTTAAATCAGCTATATAGTTAGCTATTTTCTTACTATTTACTTTTGAAGCAGTTTTACTAGTTTGATAACTATATAAAAATTCGATAATATGGGTACTTGGTATTTTTTTAGCTATATGGTAACGAGTAGTTCCTTCATTTACTTCAAATTGATTACCTATACTATTAATTAGTTTAAGAGTTGCATCCATATTATTCTCATAGAATGCCTTATCTTTATCAAAAATACGAGTTTGCTGAAGACTGTTAGAGTAATCTGGAGTTTTTTCCGCTGCCTTCATCTTATTTGGACTAGTAACACTCATACTCTTATGATCTTTCATTTTCGCAGCATACTCTTCAGGTGTAACTTTTAACTCACCATACTTTTTAAATTCTTCTCTTAGTTCACTCATTACTATAGCAAGGTGCTCAAAGTTCTCTGCTAGTTCCTTACTAGTAAAAATACGACATAGATCCATATAACCTTTTCGATAACCAAACCATCTTCCCATCTGCATAAGTGAATCATACATTGCACTGTTTCGGTAGTAATAGGAAATAGATAAACCATCTAAGGTTAAACCTCTAGATAATTTGTTACCGCCGATTACAATTACGTTTAATCCATTTTCTTTATGCTTTTCATATTCCAGTGCATCTTCACTTTCACCAT
The DNA here is from genome assembly GCF_002335755.1 of Bacillus sp. FJAT-45066. Taxonomy (NCBI): domain Bacteria; kingdom Bacillati; phylum Bacillota; class Bacilli; order Caryophanales; family Bacillaceae; genus Bacillus; species Bacillus sp. FJAT-45066. The sequence continues at coordinate 984,421 of NZ_NISQ01000001.1, read as the reverse complement.
TTATCTCCATAACTTCAACCTTACCAATAATCTTTCTAACTTCTTTATAGACTTCCACCCATGAATATATTTCGTATTTTTCATTAGATAAATCATTAATTGATTGAATAGGTATAATATCTTCTTCATATAAAACCCTTAATTTATCTATGTACTTACTATCTGAGTAGTAAAGTACTTCGTTAGATAATTTCTTATAAAATTTTTCAATGACACCGCACATTGAGTTCTGAACATCTGTGAATCTACTAGTGTGTATAAGCATAGAATTATGTTCGTTCTTCTGCCCTCTCAGATTTCTAATAGCAATAGTTAATAAAAAGGAAAGTATTGCCTCCACCATAGTTGTTGGAACTTCCTTGAATAAATCTTTATCATCTTTACTTTTAATATCATCTAGTAAACTAATATCGATTTCACTAAGATATCTAATGTACATCGGCTTATTGTCTTCCATATATCCAGATGTATTAAAGAACTCGTCTGGACCACAATAGTCCTTAGGTTTAGGTAAAGATATTGCAAAATCTTTTGGATATAAGTCAATTCCAACATTATTGTTATTCGCATCAGCGTCAATTAATAAATTAGCAAATGGTGTAGCTGTATAACCTACATATGCCTTTTTATCAAATAAACTTAATAGTTTTCTGATAAGCTTATTAATAGTACTTGGTTCGTTTTTATTACTTGTATCAACACTAGCTTGGTCTGCCTCATCATCAATAATTAAGGTTGGTGGATTAATATCCGACATATTAATACTTGTTCTAATCAATTCGATGAGATTTGGAAGAACATCTTTGTGCTTCTTCACAATAACCAGTATAGGTTTATCTAAGTTCTTAATTCCAATTGCATTTGCAGTTGATATATCCTCTTGTGGTGTTGTCCATGTTTCAATTTGTGTCCCACCGGTTTTTATCTTAGCTACCCCTTGTTTTTCATTTGTTATAGGATCTATGGTCCCTACGACCTCTTTTTCTAGGCGGAGTTGTGTTTGGGTCCTTAAATCATTGTGCATTCCAGCTAATACAATTACTAGTTTATAACCAACATCAAAGGCCTTATTGATTAATCCAGTAAAATTAGCTGTCTTACCTGATTGGACATATCCCAATACCAACCCTCTGTTATCGAAGTCTTCTTTAGCCCTGGGGTTACCAATGCAATCTAATATCTCATTAGTAGAAAAATCAATAGAACTTACCGTATCAATATCCCATTTCTTCTCAGTTAAAAGATATTTTTCATATCTTGGCCAGAAGTACGAATACCCCCTAGAGTAATCTCCCCAATTATATGATTCCCTCCCTTTTAAAACACCGGGCTTTTCTACATTAATAGAACCGTATTTTGCGTAAGCTTCCAACGCCAAACTTTCCTTTAAATCTTCTTCTAGCTGTCCCACTTTGTTAGTGAAATTTTCTTCTGTCTGTCTTATTGCGCGTTTTAAAGGGTCTTGTATACCATAGTTTTTATGCATTGTGAATAAATTATCAATCATAATTAAATAGCTATCTCTATCAAAATTTGACACTAGCAACAACTTCTTTCTTTACGATATCTTTTATAGTAAGAATCTCTATACTCTCAAAGCCATTCATTAATGAGATTGACTCGGATATTTGATCAATGCTTATTTCCAAACCAGAATTTACGAGTATTTCAGCATATTCTATAATCGTTTTCTTCTGGTTCTCATCGATTGTTTGCTTTTCTTGTTTAACCATCGATTCCGTTTTTAATAAATTGTTGGGTGATCCTAACTCAATTAACTTAAGATAAAGATTCACCTTCCTTTTTACCCCGTCATCTAACTGTTTCAAAATATGTGTCAATACTGGATGGGTTCTGTTAAGCACATAATTGCTAATATTGTCATCTGAGTGTAATTCCCACGTGTTTAATGAGCCTTTTACTTTTTCACCTGTACGGGATGCTCTTGTTCTATAGAGCATTATTTCATGAGAGAGTTGTCTGTAGTATTTCGCTATTGCTTCCATTGCTTCTTTGATATCTTCAGGAATTGTAACAGTTGATTTCTTAACGTCTAATTTCCACTCTTCATCGGCTTCATTAGTGAAATCTACTTTTATTCTTACTAACTCTGAGATTGCGTCTTTAGGAAACAATCCGAACCAATCCCCATACGACACCAATCTATTCTCCCTATAAATGTAAAAACCTTGGTGATCTCTCCAGCCTTTTACCCCTCCCGCCTCTTTATGCTCTTTTATATTAAATGTTGAAGGGTGTGGAAGTACATAAGGAGTAACCACCACCTTTTTTCCATTAGATTGAAGGTATTGGATTTCTCCTTCATAACATCTAGGGTTTCCTTCTAAGAATGGATTCCATGGTAACAGTTGATTATCGTTTATCTCCAAAAGAATTTCTCTTTCTAAAAGAACATGAAAAACCATCTCTAAGTACTTCTGAATACGATTTACCTTACTAAAGAAACTACCAGATTTAACAATATTTTTAGTCCCATATCCACAAAATCTATCTAGTTTATCAATAAACACAATAGTACCGTTATCCCCTTCTATTTCATCAATATCTACGTCTATATCCACAGGGATTGATTTATAAAGTAGCCATTTGTTCTCTTTACTCACATAATCCAAGTCCCAACATCTGAAAGAATACTTATAGTCTTTTTTACTGATAACTGTTAGTCTTTTACCCAAAGAGAAAGCTGCAGTCTTTAACCCCATACCAAATCTACCTAATTCATCACGCTCTCGTGTAGCTCTCGGGTCCTTAGATCCAACGGTCATTGCAGTTTGTAGTTCCTTTTCATCCATACCTATACCGTTATCAATTATTTTTATAGAACCGTCTCCATCGTTATATGAAAAATCAAGAGTAATTTTAGTTGCTTTAGCATCAATACTATTGTCTATTAAATCAGCTATTGCTGTCTTAGAGTTATACCCAATACTTCGTAAAGCTTGTATTACTGGAGTAGCCGATGGTTGAGTAATTATTTCATCCATAAAGTTCACCTATTTCCAATTGAATTCCATATCTATTATTCTAGCATGTTAAAGACTAAAGTACTGTTTAAGCAGATAATTTCGTGTAGCAAAATGTTGGAAAAATATATGCATTAATAAAAATAGTTTCGTTACCAAAATAACCAAACCAATTACTAGCATCGAATTTCGGTGCCAGTCCCCCGATACGGTGATACATTAATATACCGGGGGACTGGCCCACTAGGGTGACACCTATTCTAAGACTGTTGTTGAAGCAGGAATAACACGAGCATCTGCACATATACTTGATAGAAAAATGAGAATCGAAGTCACATTTATTTGAACAAAATGAAAAGTTATTTTCTATTGGTTCACTGCAATTTACGCATAGTTCTCCTCACTAGTTTCCAAATGAAGTCTTTTCTCAAAAAGTCTTTCAATGAGTAATTCATTTTTATTGCGTGTGACCTAATATATTGGGGCCAGCGCAACGCTAACGGGACTGGTCAAACTCTCTAACTGTTAGCATAATTAACAATTGTAGTAAATAGTTCTCTAATAGTAGGTAGAGTTGTATCGATAACTCCTAAATGAGGTTTACGGATGACTAGTGTTAATGTGTCGAACATTTCACCTGATTTAAAACGCCAATACGTCTTTGTTGTTGAAGCTTTTTCTGTTGATGGAGAGTATGAAAGTTCTTCATTCGGATCAATTATTTCTTTTATGTATTCTTTTGTTAAGGTCCTACTCGGAAAGTCGATATCTAATCTTATTCCTCTCTTTTGCGGAAAAAGATATCCAATTTTATTATTAGGTTCATTATATTGAGGTTTTAAACCTTCCTGCCAAGGTACAGGATTTGAACTAGCAATTAAAATTCTATCATCCTTGAACTCGGTGTCTATTGGTTTACAACCATCTATGTCTTCGAATAGTTTCATCCATCTTCTAAATTCTGTTGTAACTAATTTTTCCATTTATCTCTCACCTTTTCCCTACAACTTAATCTATATATATTAGTGCGGTAACGGAGTGTCCCTGACTCGTAACATATGATTATATCTTTTTGATATTAAATTCACTCATTAATATTCGTATTAACTCTAAGGCCGATTTCTCTTCAATTTGGAAAGATTGACTAATCTTTCCTTGAAATTGACGATCTTTAGATCCATAAGTGTCGACTTGAAAATATTTGTTACCCATTCTATCAGTAAAACTTGTATAAGTTGCGTCTACTTCATTATGGACAGTATTTCTTTCTTTTTCTATTTCTTTTACAGATCTAAAATTAATTTTTGCCATTATATTCTCCTAATCTAACACATTTTATTTGAATCCTATTTACATGTTTTTCTTTCTCCTTCAAACTTTGTACAAATTCCTTTATTCATTTCCTTCTTGCTAAAAGCTATTTTCTCCCTCGATAATCATAGTAATTACTTGTATTCATCTGTATGATATATAATTTGTACACTACCACTTATTACATCATACTCCATTATCTCAACATCATTCGGTATAAGGTGACTATACCTCCGGATATAATATTCTCCTAAACTCTCTCCTCTTTTATCGCTAACATCCTTCAATATAAAGAATATTTTCCTGAAGTTTTTAGGAGCTAAATAGAAATAATACATTGCTTCATTCCATACAGTGATTTTAGCACTAGGAACTTTACCGCTAGATGTCCAGGTATGCGACTTACATTCAACTATTATGTTTCCATAGGTTTGTGACCTACACCCAAGGTCAAAGGAACGAATCTTTTTCTTGTGACCTGTTCCAATAGATAAAGGAAAGTCCTTTTGTAATTTAATATCTTGTGCATCGAAATAGTTAAGAACTTTGTCTTCAAATTCTCGACCAACATGTGCGTTGCTAGTCGAACCAATTCTTTGAAAGTTGTTAGTCATCATCTGTCCTCCTAATGGTTAAAACGTTCTTTTCTCTCCTCTTTGTCTTCTTCTAGTGGGAATGGCATGGAGTCGACGTTTACGATACTCCTAGGAAATAATATGGAGTAAATTTTTTGTTAGCAATATATATCCCATTTTTCAATAAATTATAAAAATCTATCAATCTACTAAAGAAAAATACTATAAGGAATATCTAGTTATGGTGCCAGACCCCCGACGTAATAAAGTATTACCGTAACAGGGAGTTAGATACCTTAACAAAATAATCTTAGATAGAAAGTCAGCTCCCTGCTATGATACTACTTTATCAAGCTCGTGGTCAGTCACATAAATCGGTAATAGAGACTCTGTCTTACATTAATTGTACTGGTACTAAAGTGAAGCTAATATTCAAATTTTATAATAAATGATCGTAACAATTCGTAAACATACTAATTCTTATAACTCAAAATGCTTTCAATATTATCTAATAAGAATTTCTTTCCTATATCATTAAAAACAACTTGTTGGTATTGCTCGTTATTATAGTGTTTTGTAATGGATTCAATACCGTATCCAGCTGATTTATCGTTTGGTACGGTACGTTTCTTTCCATTGTCTACGGTCTCTACTGAGAGAATACCCATTGATCTTAATTTTCTATTAATCACAGCACCGTTTAGCTTTTTACTAACATCTAGATTAATTACTTTATTGATTGCTTGTGCAAATTCATTTATTCCAATGAGTCCTACTGGTAGCTCAACTTGATCCTTCTCTTCTTTTGAGATAATAAAAGTTGAAGGCTTTCTTTTGGTACTTTTTTTAGTAGTCACATCATTCTCCAGGTATTCGGATAAAAAGAACAGCTGTCTTATTATTCGTGGATCATTTAATAAGCATGATTCCCTTACAGGAGTATGGTCTAATGGATTAATACCGTTTGCTAATAGTTTTATCATCTTTTTAGACTCTATTAATCTCTCAGTGTTATTTTCCATAATCATTACCTCCCCAAATATGTTAGCTTCTTTTCTCTTCTAACTTCTTCTCTACTCTCTCCTCAACTACTCTATCAAAATACTCTGTAAACTCCGATTCACCGGAATAAGACAAGCACAAGTATTGTTTCGCCCTTGTCATTCCTATGTATAGAAGAGATGCTTCGCGTTCTTTGTCTTCTTCTAATGGGAAAGGCATAGAGTCAACGTTCACGATGAATACTGTTTGGTAGTCTAAACCTTTACTACTATCGATCGTACTTATTTTTACTTTTCCATCTTCTTTTTCAAAGGATCGTTTCGATTGGTCGTTTTCTGTAATCCAATAGTATGGTAAGCCCTCAGATGAAAGGCTACGTGTAATGATATCGATGATTGGTAGTTTATGTGTTCTTTTTACACGGTAAAGAATGAGCATTTCGTCTAATGGGACGTTTTTTTCTTCGTGCAATTTCTTGATCTGCCTTGAAACGATTCGCATTTCATTATAAAAGCTAGTCGACTTTAAGATAGCTGGTTCTGGGCCTTTTCTTTTTGTACTTTGAGGAGCGATGATTTCTACTTCTAGTTCACGGTTCACGACCTTCTTTTTAAAAGCAGATTTTGACTGATAAAAGTCCCAAGCGAATTTGACTATTTGGGCTGTATTTCGATAGTTAATGGATAAAACTTTCGATCGTCCTTGGAAGCTTAGTCCAGTATCTTGTACATAAGATCGCTTTCTTTTATAAATAGTTTGTGCTCTGTCTTCTACTAATAATAGCGATTGTGTATCTTCGTTTATTAATAAACTAACAAGTTTTAACCAATCAGACTCAAAGTCTTGTCCCTCATCAATTAATATTGCATCATATGTTGGTAAAATGGCTTCCTTTTTAACAAGTTTTTCTACTATCTCTGGAATTTGCGGTTCTCTTATTTTTAATTCATTTTTTAGCCAACTATGAAAATTACGTACGATAATATTTTTATTCATAGGTTCATTGACTACACTTTCTCCTGTAAAGTCAAAGTCAAAAAGGTCTTCAGGTTCGTTTAACATATACGTAATCATCTGTTGAATGGAATTGGATAAGGAAATGTTATAGCAAAGGATTAGTATTTTCCAATCAGGGTTCTTTTTTGCTAACATTTTTGCTCGGCTAGCTAGAATTAACGTTTTCCCACTACCTGCTACTCCACGAATAAGTCTGTTTTTGTCGCCTATTTGCTTTGCCAAATTTTCTTGGTGCAAATCCATCGTTTTTATATCGTGTAAAGATAGAAGTAGCTGATCTTGATACGGAACTGGGGCCTTAAATTCCGCACTTATTCTAACTTCTGGGAACAGGTGATAACGGATGGAATTAATATCTTCTAACGATAACGGCTCTCTTAATCGAAAAGGCACAACAAACATGTTTAAGATCTTTTCCATTAAAACCTCTTCTGAAAACTCTTCTTTATCTGGATCTATTTCATCTCTGGTTAAGCAGAGAGTCGGCTCCATTACGGAATATAGTCCTTCTTTAACAAAATCTTTGGAATTCATTCTTGTAAACACAACACCATGACCGTATGGGAATTTTAATGAAAACTTATATTTTCCATCTGTTTGTATTAGGTTTTTATCTTTCTTCAAAACATCTACTAGATGAAACATATTTTCACGTGCCTGCTTTAATGGGCTTTTTGTAATAGTTTGTTGACCTGAAGTTGCAACAATATGCCATTCATCATGGTTAACTTGAAACAGAGTACTTTTTGTATAATCTTTTACTTCTAAAACAACAAGTCCTAAGTCTTGACCGATAATGACAAAGTCGGGCCTTCTTCCCTGTATTTCCGGTTCATAATAAACAATGTAATCGTCAGGTAGATATGTTTTTAACGTTCTAAATAACAGCCGTTCTCCAGCTGTTGCAGTAGATCTTATTGTTTCAGGTACTGTGACTGCCATAATTGTCCGCTCCAAAAATGTTTATTTTTCCCTATTATACAACATAATTTTACAGGCTAGGTATCTATTTTGGTAATTTCGGCCTAATATGAGTTGAACATCTTTTACTAAATCATTTTTCTTTTTCATTCGAAGGTGATTAGTCACATATCAAGCTAATCTTTGTCCTTTTGAACTGTTTTTCTAGGCTAAATAAAAAAGTGTTTAACATCTGTTTAAATGGACAGTTGTTAAACACCAAAACCTATTCAAGCTGTAACTCAAAAATTCACTTTAATTTATTCCCATGTATTAATGACTATTTAAAATGCTCTGCCTTTCATCTAAGAATAGAGATACTGAATTCAAAATACGTTGTAACATTATCTTATAGGTTGTTGACCTTTAAGGATAATTTATAAAGTCGTTTCTAGTTCTTCTGTTACTAAGCTGAGACTTTGACGATATTCTTCCGCTTTCATAGTAGTGGTAAATTCTACTGTAGGATCAATTTCTTGAACAATTTCTTGTAGCTCAAATACGTCAATGTTAAAGAATTCTTTTCTTAAATTTACTTTATTGATCCTGCTTTTTTCTAAGTGATTATGAATCTTTTGTTCTAAATCAACTGCATTATCACTAAACACCATTGCATGTATGTCAAACCTGAAAGGTACAGATGCATTTCCTAACTCATCAATTCTGTCTAACGGGTTTAACCTTCGAGTCATACCTATTTTAAATGTTCTATCTCCGAATGAACCTAAGTTAGAAATTACGTAAACATATCCTGCTCTTCCATTGGCTCTCTTCAGGATTTCTTCTTTCTGTTCCTCAATATTGCTAAACTGCTCTTCTAATTCTGTTAATCTTAGTTGCAATGCCAGTATTTTTTCTTGGTCTTGCTCTTGTGATAGCAACTCTTTATTCTTATTGATTTCTGCTAAATATTTTTCTCCTTCTAGTTCTATCTTTTTCCGCTCTTGCTCAAGTAATCGACGTTCTTCCGCTTCTTGACGCATTTGCTCTTTAATTAGCTTTTGTTCCTCTTTTTCTTTTTCCTTTTGAATATGGTATTTATATTCGATTTGAATCGCATTTCGGAATAATGGCTCTAGTTCTGCTAAGAATCGTGTAATAGTAGGGAGTATGGAAGCATTTCCATTTCCGCATATAGTAAGATATTTTTCAATTAACTCTTTAGAATTATTTAGTGCTTTGTCCAAGTTCGTATAACTCAAGGTATATAATATGTTTTGTAGTTCTGCTTGAAGGCCTATGACCATTAAATCGTATATTGTTCTGTTTGCTTTAGATGTATAACGGGATTGATAATCTTTTAACAATTTCTTAATTAATTTATTGTTAACATTCATTTCTTTTCTAAGTTCTTTAGAAGCTTTATGATGAAGGTCTAACTCAACAATAGTATGTAGATACCCTTCTTCAAGCTGATTGTCAAGCTCCTGTAGTTGTTGCTCTATATATGAGTAGTTAATTGCATTAGGGAAATTTTCAACTAGTTGCTTGATTCCTTCTATTTCTACTTTATACTTTTCAATTAGCTTTTGATGTTTGATAAGTTGTTTTTCTGTCTTAACAGCCTCATCTTTAAGAAGCGACACTTTTTCATTTTCATCAATAAAACGTTTTTTTGTTTCCTCTAGTTCGGAAAGTTCTGTCGTTAGTGCAATGATTTGCTCATTATAATTTGAAATAGTATTTTCAAAGTTGTTAATTTTACTTACTAGTTCATTATTTTCCTCGATTTTTTTATTTAATTGCTGTAGTTCCTGCTCTTTACTAGTTAGTGTGGTTTTTACATCCTGTAATTTTACTTCCGCTTCTTCATATTGAGACTTCACTTCCTCTAAATTGTCAAAGCCACTTTCTTCCCATTCCTTTTTTATTGCTTTTTCTTTTTTATTACGTACAAACAACAGAATTATACCGACAATAAGTGGTATCCCATACAACCACCAACCTGCAAATAAAATAGCAATGAAAGTTGTTGATAAGTACCAAGGTAATTTTCTCATTCTCCAAACATCCTTTCTTTTAATTTAGTTTAACTGAGAATCTAACGCCATGTAACGCAATTACTCATCTATATATGATGTATGTTTCTAATTATGGAACCATTACATCATATATAGATATGTTTGTCTCGACGATTGTTTTTAATCCATATATTGTTATTTTACTATCATTCTCCTAAAATTTGTTCTTTTCGACAAAGAAAGACAAATCAAGACCAAGAATTCGTCATTAGATTTTAATTACGGTGGCTGAACTCCGCGGTTTTAAGATATTAGCGCAGCATGGGGCAGGCAACGTACTTATATTGTGCTTATAAAGAGGTCGTTTTCAATTTATTTGAGGGTTATTTCTTTTTGTTCTTTTCTTTGTGTCGTTCTTTGGAAGCAAGTGGTCTATGTCATAAGTAAATAAAATGTGTTCCCTACCAATTGTTTAGTATAATTTTCTGTTTTATTGATAATGATTAAATCTGAGGTGATATATTTTAATGGAATATTTAATTATAGCGATACTTGCAGGACTATTAATATACCAATGGAAAAGTAGTAAAAGTTTAAAAGAAGATCACTTTAATAAGGAATTATTATTAAAGGATGAGTTTAAAAGAACTATTGCTTTGGGGCTCTATCAAAGATTTTGTAATGAAGTAGAAGAAAAACGATACTCCTCGGCTTTTCTCAAAAGTAATCCATTAGATTTTGAACACTTTATTGCTGATGTATTAAAGCATAAGTATGGTTTTGACTCATTTGTCACAAAGAGCTCCGGTGATTTTGGAGTTGATATAGAGCATGGTATAGGGGATGGAAAAGTAATAGGACAAGTGAAATGTGAACGTCAAGATATTGATTATGAGCCAATTGCAATCATACATTCTAATATGATTAAACAAAATGCATCCAAAGCATATGTTGTTTCAACTTCAGGTTTTACTAATAATGCTAAGATTTATGCAGAAGGATTGAACATTGACCTAATAGATGGATTGGAACTTGTAGAAATGTGGATTAACTACAAAAGTCCAATTGCTAAAACAATTGAATACAAACCGTTTAAAAGTGAATCGACAGATACAATTAGTATGTAATAGATTAGGTACGATACAATTCCCTCCAGTATGGGTAATAGAATCGTACCTTATCAGACTTTACTACTTAGAGATGCTTATGCTATAACGCAACAAAACTCAATAATACAGCAAATGGCCTGTCTAAGCCCCCTTCTCCACAAACCTACATTTCGGAAAATTATTACATCCTTTGAACTTGCCGTATTTTCCATTTCTAAGTTTTAGTTCTTCTCCACATCTTGGGCAAATGTTTTGGTTCACTTTTTGCTTAATTGATGACTGTTTAGCTTTAATGTTTTTTACATGTTGTTTTGCTATCGTTTTTTTATCTTTAGTGCCAGCTTCTTGTATTTCAGATAATTTTCTTGAAATTGATTCAACCGTTGGTGTATTGACTATTTTTGTGTTTTTTAATGTTATAGTGTTCATAAGATCTCGCAAATAAATAACATCTGCTTGTTCAAACTTCATACTATTTTTAAAAGTTGCCGTTTTAAAGAAAACAATGATAGAGTGTGTCGGGATATTTTCTCCCTCTTCACCTAACAATTCTTTTAACGCACGAATGTGGCCTTTGTTTTGCCAAATAGGGTTTAGGAATTTTTCCTTTCTTTTATAGATTACTTGAGTCCAATTTTTTTGATTTTCCGATCCGAATATCCAGCCATCATAAAACTTTGTTTCTAGTACAAACAGTCCGTATTCAGAAATGATTAGGTGGTCAATTTGAGAGTACGTACCATCGGATATAGGAATATATAGATCATGATAGGAATGATAAGTGCCAGGATATCGTCTTTCGAGTTTTTCTATTTCTTTCCTTACTCTTCTCTCTCCTATTGCCCCGTACCATTTTGATTGATTTTTCTTTACCCAAATAATCAAACCGATTACTAGAATCGGAAAAATATACATTTCCATCATTTAAACCTCCAACTAGTAATGTGTTCTAGTATTCTATTTGACATTTTTTTCTTTTCCCCTCATTTTTTTACAATATTATTGTAATAGAAATACTTTTATTCGACACAGAACTCATGTTAGTTTGTATAATTTTCTTTATCTAGAGCAACAAAAAAAGCCTACCATCAATGGTAAGCTTATACACTGCTGATATTCCCAGCATCTATATATACGGTTCTTACTTGAAAATGTTAAGTTTGAGTTCGAGAAAATCAATCATGAGACAGGTTACTTTTCCACTTTACAGACATGTAACACTTCCCAATACTATTCATAATTCTTATTGGTTGTGTTACTATTACTCCTCACCTTGATTACCTTTTTTTATTGTAGGGAAAACTTTTTTGACTGCATTTATTAGTAGTTCTAGCGGATCTTTTAAATCCAGTCCTCTAGCAATCTTCATTATGGTCATAACAGAAGCTTCTTTTTCTCCTCTCTCAATCTCTCCTAAGAATTTATCATTTATACCCGCTGCATCAGCCAATTCTTCGATGGTTCTTTTTTGTGCTTTTCGTATTTCTCGAATGGATTCACCAATCGTTTCACCTAAAATGGTAGTCTTTCTCATTGTACCATTACCCCTGTTTCCACAATTATCATGGTAGGAAAAAGGGGGTTACACAGTCAGTAGACGGTATTTGCGTGTATTTGATGAAAATATTTTTAATTATCTAGTAGGCATCTTATTTCTTCCCTTCACCTCGAAGGAAAAGTTGATTGTCTGTTCGGTACAAAATAGCGAGAAAATCACAGCTGATTTATGGATTTGTTGTAGCAGTGCTTGGTAGGAAACTTGAGCCTCAAGTTTTGTCGTGTTATGCATGACGATTTCACAGCGATTTTTATCTATTGGTGTTACCCGCTTTATTTGATGATACATGAACCATGCACAGTTCATGTTTTCTGGGGAGTGTGTTGGGAAAATGATTAATTTAAGTGTTTCAGAGATTAAGATCGGTGTTTTTTGTACGTAGTTAGTTTTGTGAATAATTGCTTCTCTTCTACCTGTAATAGATGCTCCGTAGTCTAAACAGTTTCTGTTTAGAATGGAGTCTATTCTTTCCTCTGTAACATAAATACTTTCTTCCTCGATGATTTTCGTCTGGTAGATTGGATGAAAGTTTGGTAGCATTGCAATCGTTTGTGGATTGATCTTGTATTCCGTGATAATGTCCATAGGTTATCCCCTTTCATATTTTAGATTTCAGAATATAAAAGAAAAAAGGTTGTAATGGCAAGGAAGTTTTGGAATAATCGACTAAATATTCCATTTAGTGACAACCTCTTTACCATAATTATCTATACGTTTATACGGTGGTGGAACAGTCTATAGACGGTAAAATACTTTTTTTGTCATTTTTATATTTATACATTTAGTCCCCGATTGTGGAAAATGCTTTTTCTATTGAACGGTATATTTGTACTGTGAAGCAAGTAGTTCTGGTGTTCTTCTTCGCTGAATCAAGATTAACGTCCTAAATAACAAAAAGACGCGTCATGAAATAAACGCGTCCGATAATGGAAGATCCGATTTGATATTTATTAGTTATTGAAACTGAATTATTCGCCTTTATCAAAACCGAGATGAACAGAGTCTGCAATCCTTTCATAGCCAATTTCCTTATAGATCTTATTTGATGTCGGATTCATCATATCTGTGTACAAAACGCAAAAGTTGAAGTCTTTAAGTAGTTCTCTTGATACCGCTGTAACAAGCGTCCGAGCAAATCCTTTTTTGCGTTCTTCTTTTGGCGTAAACACTAAACTAACGGTTACACCGTTCTTTGTAGGACGTGACTTCTTCATCATAGATACGATCTTTCCTTTATCCTCCCAAACAAAGACCTCTTGTTCCTTTAGAAACATTGCAACACGTTTTTTCACTTGTTCAATTGGCGAGATCGGCAGTCTGGCATCCTTTTCAAATGAGTTGTACCACTTCTCGATAAGTGCAGAATCACATTCTTCCGCATAACGCCATGAACCGGGACTATGTACAAGCGTTTCATTGACCTTATTTAAACGATACAATCCTTGGTCCATAAGGAGTTGATGAGCCTTACCGGTTTTAACTTCCCACTTCTTCGCGACTTTGTATGCCCACTCTTTCAGACTGATGATTGAACGAAACTCAATTTCTAGTTCGACCATATTTCTTAGGAAGAAATCTATTATTTCTTCTAAACGGTTTTCATCGACAAAAATAAGATTTAACGGATGCGGGGGTGTCATTTGGAGAAAGGCTAACACACTTCCATCTTCCTCGATTGTCGCCATAAATGGATTCTCATAATTACCAGCTTTAATCGCTTGCAGTACACCGTAAAAAAGACTGAATACATCTTCCTTTTCCAATAAAAAAGACTCTATCTTCTTCTCAAAATCATGAGCATTATCATTTACTTTAAATTCCATTTTCAACACTCCATCATAATCAAATTAAATCGAAGGCACTGATTTAGAAGTACCTTTTTATTACGCATTTGGCCAAATTAAGGTTTCTCTTTATTTAAGGATTGTGCCCGTTTGCGGCAATAACCAAGTAATTATTTAGTCCAACTAGGAATTATTTCACCGAAATATGTACCAATTTTCTTAACTTCATCCATTACACGTTTAATGCCTACTTCTGATAGAAACCAGTTTTCCTTTGTTATTCCATATCTATCAACACAAGGTGAAACGAAGAACTCACAATCTATTGGAAATTCAGCCTGATAGCATAATAGTGAACGGCGAGCATGCCCTGCTTTACAAACCACAATCGCTTTTCTCGGAACTATACTCTTCCTATGAAGAACTTCTAACGATAAACGAGCATTTTCTAATGTATGTTGTGCCTTGTCTTCTTTTAAAATTGCTTCTTCAGGTATTCCATTTTCCATACCAATTTTTCGTAAATACTCCCACTCAGTGGTTCCGACATGCTGTTTATATCCGCCAGAAGGAAGTATATAAGGAGCCATTCCTTGCTTATACAAGTCTGCAGCCTTCTCCATTAATGGAGGATGATTTGCACCAGGAACCAATATTACATCTGCTGGAGAAACTGAGTTTTCCACAAAAATAAATTCAGTAATACAATCAAACGGATTAGACATCTGATAAACTCCCCTTATCATTATAGGCTTCATTGGAATAGGTTCACCGCTGTCCTAAACCATCATAATGGCAGAGTAATACTTTGATTACATGTATCCATTCCCCGAAAGCGGTGACTGCCCCCAGCAGAGTATAGCTTTACCAAACTGGGGGACTGTTCCAATAGCCTGAATCAATTGTTTATCCAAGTTATTAGGAGTGATTGGATAAACGGTTCTGAAAATTGTCCTGCTTCGTTTTGCTTCAATGTATTTCCTCCGAAATCACAATTAAATAAACAGGAGCAGCCGCATTAATAACTGTTCCTGTTATTTTAAGTAAAGCACCCATTTAGTTTTCTTATACTCTTCTGTTCCTTAACTTCAACAGAAAGAAGCTAATCTCCTTCTTGAAGATTTGCACCCTTTAGTTCAACAATAACTTATGAGTTTACACGCATAATTCTCCATCTTCTGATACATTTCTATAACATTGATTTCGTATATGAACATTCTCAATGTACCAGTAGTCTTCTTCTTGTTTCATTAATACTTTTCTAACAGAGCCAGCAACAGAGTCATCTCCATATCCAAAAGTCAACACATAACCTGTAGCTACTTCATTTTCGTAATCATATACTACTCTCATTGTTACTTCCAGAAGCTCTATGCCATTTCCAAAAGAAAAGCCGTGATAATTAACCCAATTTGATATTAATTGACCAGGTGTTTCCCAGCTTTCGTTCATCGGCATAAACGGTTCGCCGATTTCACCATCCCACTCACGCCAGTTAGTTTCGCCTCTTTCATAGCCAAGAAGTTCATAACCATGTAAAAAGTCACTTACAAGTTCCCATAATTGTATGTCAGGATTTGCATGTAAAGAAGGAGCAGTTTCTATAGGGATTTTAATAAATTCTCCGTCTTTATAAACAAGATTCTCGTTACTTTTTAACTCTTCTACCTCTTTTTCAGTTTCTGCTAACGTCCTAGACTGTTCGAAAAGTTCTTTTTCCAAATCAGCAATCTTTCCTTTTAGGGTTGTTATGACTTCTTTCTCGTTATCATTTTTATTTGTACTTTCAACATTAGAACATCCGACTAAAATTAACATTAATAGCATTCCAGTTAAAAAGGTCTTCAGAACAAACACCTCCAATTAATATAAAATGACTCACATTCTCTTATAGTAAACCGCTCCGTTAGTACAATAACTTCATCAAGAAAATCCATTCTTCTTCTTGAAGAATAGCTCCCGTTTGTTTAATAAGAAATTGACAACCAAAGTTGGGGGTTTTTCGAGTGGGAATTTATACAATTACTAACCTTTAACAGTGCCATTTAAAAAAAGAAAAAAATTTAAAATAGTGGTTCCATTTCTAGATTACTAATTACTTTCTCTAATAAATTATCGCCTATTATTTTATAATCTTTATCTCTAATTTGTATATATCCGACATCAGTGACTACCATTTGTAATGACTCCGAATTGGAAGTTAATGTAACATAATAGTTAAGCAGTCCTAATCTTCCATTAGAAATCTTTTTTAATTTAACATTAGAAAGTTCATCTACTAATCTAGAGATTTCATTTTCGTCCGTAATCTTAACATGTAAGTGTTCATCGGGATTAAGATGTAAAATATATATTTCGTCTATTTTGCCATTCGGAAAAAATTCCTCTAAAGCCTCTCGATATGTAGTCTCTCTTCCTTGGATAATAAATAAACTACTTACAACAGCTACTACTATTACAGATATAACAATGAATAATACTCTTTTACTCATAAAATTCCCCCTAATTATTCTGCTTTATTTACTCGAATTAGAAAAACGACGATCTGTTATTGAAGCATCCACCCTTTAGTTGAATAAATTATCCATACTCCTATTCTGTACCCACATACAGAAATTCATTATTCTTACCAAAACGAAAATGAATATCATACTTTCGTTCACTACCATTTTGGTCATAACCATATAGAAAATAACCCACCTCAGTAGAATCAGGCTGTGGATTATAAAAATTGAAATACATAGGTAATCCAGCAATTTCTATTGGAAAATAAAAGTCACTAAGTTCACCGAAATTAACCTTACCATCGATGACTTCAAAATTAACATCAAACTCACTTCTTAATTTATCGAATTCGTTATTAGCTATATGTTTCATAATGTTCCTTGCTTTATGATCAAATATTTGCAATTTCTCTTGGTTCTTCTTTTCTTGCTCCAATTCATCATTAATAAGTCTCAGTTCTTCTTCTAAGTTACTAATCTCAATATTTTTCTCATTAATCTGAGCTTGGTATTTCAAAATTAATGATTCCTTGTCGTTCTCATCATCAGAACATGCAGAAATAACAATTAGCACCAAGACAATTCCTGTCAGATGAATATACCTTTTCATTTTATCTCCTCCAAAGTTATAATAAATTATTTCAATCCCCTTATACTCCTTACTAAAGAAACCTGCTTCAATAGTTGCAGAAGCAATAGCACGGTTTCGCTAACGCACCCGTTACTTATGTAAGAGTTGAAATACTACTTGAAGGTTTTAGTCTTCATATTTCTTTACAACAGACTTTATCCTTGATGCAATAAGTACAGCTATAAGACCAGTTATCGCCATAGATATTATATGTTCCCAACCTAATACTCCTTTTAGGATAAAATTCAGCAAGAATACACCAACTAGCGAACCAAAAACCCAAGGTATCCAGAATTTTAAAATAATATTTTTCATTTGCCCTCCCGAAAGATTTTACTGTTCCTCGGTTAGTAACTGATTTGAGTGAAAACAATTATTTACTAACGCACCCGTTTATCCAATTATTTATTTTTCATATTTCCCCTTATTTTTATTTATTGTTATTAGTTTTGTCATGACAAAATGAACTACTGCAATAGTAAGTAAAAAGTCTCTATATGCCTCATTTGTCCCCTCCAATAACGTAGCAACAATAAAGAAAAATCCAAACGATATTATAAGTAAAGCCAGAATATAATGCCAAATTTTTAGTTCCATTTTATATCCCCCTTTATTAAACAAAACTGCTCCATTTGTTTAATTACTTCCACAAAAAAGGGACTTATCCTTCTTAAAGATAAACCCCCGTTAATGCAATAATTAATTCCTATCTTTTATGAAAGTAACTATTCCAATGCTAAATACTAAGATACCGATTAACATCAATGAATGTATAAATCCATTAAGAATTGGTACATATTCACTAGTTAAATTCTTGTTTCGATACACGATATTAACCAAATTGTACCCTAAAGGGGTACTAATAAGTATAATGATAATCCCTAAAGAAACATATGTTACTGCTTGTTTGTTCATAAATCATTCCCCCTAATACAATTTCACTTCTCTTTAACTCTACTGCTCTTTACTTCAAGAAAAAAGATGCGAACTCCTTCTTGAAGATACGCATCCGTTTGTTTAAGTGTAGAATTTCATAATCCCAATATATAACCTAAATAAATTTAGTAATTCTACTCAAATTTTTTGTTCTGAATTTGCTTTAAAGTAATTATAAAAGCGATGCCCACAAAAAATGTTATCAATGACACTACGATTGTCGAAGTGCCAAGTACACTATATAAATTGTACTGAATCGCATAGATTGAACCACTAACTAACCCAATTATTGCTGCATAAGTTTCTGCCGTGTAATTTTCTAATAAGTATCTAATAAGTTTACTAGTTAGTAAAACTCCTAAAACTATACCTGAACCAATCGCTAAAATTATCGGCAAATCAAACGACATTAAAGATGCTGTGGCTATTTCATATATACCTAATATAGTCAGTATTAAAGCACCGCTTAATCCAGGGAGAACAAGAGCTGTACTTGCAAAAAATCCTGCAATGGCAAAGAGAATATAATCGGCAATAGATAAGTTATTTAAATCTATTTGATTCATGCCACTAAAAAATTGACCGAATACTACAATGCTTAAAAACAAGAGCATTATTATGTAATGTTTAAATGTAAGTTTATTTTTGGAATGATCGAGAGTTTCTTTCCAAAGGTAAGGTAAGAAACCTACAATAATACCAATAAAAAACGTTAGCGTTGGTGTACGATAGTTACTTAATAAATAGTCAATAATAAAGATAGAAATAGCAAATCCTATGACCATACCTGTCCCAAATGTACATAGAAAAGGTAAAGCCTCTTTTCTATGTTTTGTTGTCAGAATACTTAACGAATATATTAGTCGTTCATATATTCCTAAAATCATAGCAACTGTACTGCCACTAATACCAGGAACGGTTTCTGTTATTCCAACCGCCACGCCTCGAAGTATAAGGCCCAACATTCTTTTCAACACCTTAATGTTTTTAATTTTTTAATATAAATTTTCTTTTATTTAATAAAAATAACGTTCATAACTGCTAAACTAATCTCCCTTGCCGCAACAGCTCCAAAGGCTTCTTCAACTATTTGGGCGTTACTTGAATAACAACTATTTCCTTAAAAGCATAAATGATGAAGGACTTATTTCTTCACTTTCAATAACGATAGCAATTAATCCTGTTTCAGTTTTGGTTTCATGCCATTCATCTTTCTCCCAAAAAACAGCATCTCCTGTTTGAACTTTAATGTATTCTTCTTTATCTGAATTTAGAAATCTTCTTACCACTATCTTTATTAAATTGATAAAACTCCATTTTAACCCTCCCAAAACGCTTAAAATACCCATTTGGATTTAAAAGGTAATTCTCTATTGTAATTACATTAACCTGCTCTTTACTTCAACATAAAAAAGCCAATCTCCTTCTTAAAGATTAGCACTCGTTAGCTTAATAACACGTTAGCTTTTAAACTCCATAAAGTGACTTGAATTTGGATAAAGATTATCCTTTGAAAATCCTAAAGAAGTATAAAATTTATCAGCCTGTTCCGTATCTGTATGAAGCACCAAAATTTTATAATATCTTTTTGCTTCATCAATTATCTTTTTTACCAAAAGGCTTCCTATACCGTTTCTCCTATACTCTTTACTGACATAAAACCTTCTCAGCCTGCCAATAGATTGTTCGTTTGAAAATGGGTCTTTATTTAAACCACCAATAGCAACAAGGACACCTTCTTCTTTAAACACGCCAAATAAACCTTCTCTAGAATGATTAAAAGTGTTACTGCCATTTTTATAATCATTTGCTAATCTTTCTACAAAACGAAAGCCATCTTCTTTGCTTTGCTTTACTAAACTATCCACATCAAAATTCAACAGATTATATATTTGCTTTACCTCATACTTCCTCATAAGTATCCCTCTCCTAATTACGTAATTCTTGTTAAAACTGCTCCGTTAGTTTAAGTGAAAAGCTTCACAATATCACATATCTTCTAACTAAATAATAACAGAAGATAACGAAGTTTTGTTTATATTTCCCAAAATTATGTCAATAGTTACTGCACAATATTTAGTTTACTACGCACCAAAGAGCATATATATAAATGATAGCTCTTGTTAAACTAGAATCGGTAAAAAACCTCCAAACTTAGTGGAGGTTTGCATTGATTTCTTTTAGATGATAAAACATCTTAAACACTCTTCTTACTATATTTTCTTTAGTATTTTATAAACATTGACTCTGACCTGTGCTAGTTTTATCAAGCTTTTTGTCGAATTGCGTCCGATTGAGGAAATTAAAAACTATCCGAATACCTGAGCTGCAATCCCGAATAATGTATTATCTCTTGGTGGCATTTTGTCCGAATTAAAGATCAATATTGGAGGATTACTAACCTTAGTAAATCCTCTCTGTATTAACAAAATCATAAACTCTTCTTTACCTGCAGGTACATCTATTCTTATCTTCCCTTGATGCCTAGAAGCCAGGCTGTTCACAATTAAGGCAGCTACCTCCATATCTGGTGCTACAATAGGGCCCAATATCAAATTAACAGGACCCAAAATAGCTGCTCCATAGCCAATAATTTGGTCTTTGTCATCCTTCACTATTATACAATTCTCCGATTGGATTATCCTATTATTAAGGAAATTGCTTCTCCTAGCTCCGAAGGCACTTTCATCCATTTTGACAACGTCATGAAAATGGATATCCTTAAAATCTTCTATAACCAAACCACTGATATTTGAAGATGATGCAGCAACTTTATAGTTTTTACAAAGATACTTATGTACACTGTTGACAGCCATAAAGCCCATTTTTTCGTAAAGAGGTTTACCTTCTTCAGTAGCAATTAACATAATTGAAACGGTGTTAGGCACAGAATCTATACACTTTTGAGTAGCCTCTTTACCTAATCCCAATCCTCTATATTCTTTATCTACAATAACCATCCCTAAGGAAGCTACTTCAGTGTCGTAAGGAATAATTGCAGCGCTTGAAACAATTTTTCCCAAATGGTTTTTATGCCCGAAGATTTTACCAGATGCCATAATGGTTCCAATTTCATCTTTATCGTAATCCCATCCAATCGAACCGGATAGTTTAATCAAATCTGAAATATCATTTTTCTCTAATTGAACCAAGCTTAAAGATTTTTTATCGATAACAACCATCATTTGCTCCTTCATTGTTATGTTAGGAGTTTATTCTTATTGAATAAACTCCCTTTTTCTGAAACAATTTTAATAAACATCTAGTTATTGATCTTATTTTCCATAGTTGCTCTAAACAAACTACAGAAACGTATCATCTCCATCAAGAGAAATATTTAATTATCCTTCTACGTTTTAAAATCGGACTGTCTAGCAATTACTTGTTTAAATATCCCACCGCTAATTCCTCCCAATCTTCAAAATACAGCTTATCTGTAATATGTCTCAATT
Organism: Bacillus sp. FJAT-45066; assembly: GCF_002335755.1. NCBI lineage: Bacteria > Bacillati > Bacillota > Bacilli > Caryophanales > Bacillaceae > Bacillus > Bacillus sp. FJAT-45066. The sequence goes on along the minus strand of NZ_NISQ01000001.1, from coordinate 962,637 downwards.
CTTTAGGGACTTCTACATGACACATCAATTCTAGACTGTTGCCATCTAGGTCTTCGAAGTATACTGAGGCATTGCCTTGATGTGGGCGAATAAATGGCTCAATAGTTTTTCTACTACCAAAAGGGACAACATTTACTTGAATAGACTCTAACCATTTTATCGATCTCTTTAAGTCTTCATATGAAACTTGAAAAGCAATATGGCGTAAAGAAGGGTGGTAAGGAGTTTCAAACTCTTTTTCTTCCCATAATCCCAACCAACTTTTACCTTCTTCAATCCAAAAGAAAGCTGTGTCTACATCACGCCAAGCAAGATTCAATCCTAATTTTTGATAAAATTCTATTGAATTTTTTACATTTCTAACTGGTAAGTGTGCTTCATAAAGCCCTTTAATCATCTGATTTTTTCCCTTTCCCTCTGTTCTTAAATATTAATATATCAAATAAAGGATAATGTTAAATCCATTAATAGTATTAAAATATTCTACAACATTAGTAGTAGGTAAATATCACATAAAGAAGAAATATGCTCTTTTTCTGTATAATTTACAATTTCGTTGTGAACTTTCTAATTTCCTTACTTACAACAAAACATACTCTTTAAAGTAAAAATGAGCACTAATCCTTGTACTAGGATTGCGCCCTTTAATGGAATAACTAATATATTGCTGATCTTAAATTTACTTAATGCTTATTGAAACTTTCGCTCCCAAAATTAGCTGAACATATTTGAAAAAGCTTTTAGGAAATATGTTTGTATAAAACATATCCCACTATTAAAACAACAATTAATACCTCTGTTACTTTCCACCTCAAACCGCCAACTAAATCTGCTGAATTTCCATTTCCAGCTCGGTTAATTCTATCAACTAAAGCCGGAGATGTTAAATTAACACCTCTTTTTTTACCAACCTGCGACGCAATCACTTTTTTTCACAAAGTCCTCTAAAGATCTCCCCCCCCACTCTTTGTTTAAGTTTTATTACATTTTAAATACTTCATTTTACTCGATCGTAATTTCTGCAACTGAATATAGGACTGCTTTTCCTGCCATCTTTACTCGTGCTTCTTCATATTTACAATAAAGGGTTCCGCCTCTGCTTGAAATTTGTCTTGCAACTAGTTCCCGTTTTTCTAATCTTTTTGCCCAAAAAGGAATTAGGCTGCAATGCAAGGAACCTGTTACTGGATCTTCGTTTATCTTTAACTTAGGGAAAAAGCCTCTGGAAACAAAATCGAATTCACTGCCTTGAGCTGTAACGCAAACACCCAATCCTTCTGGTAATTTTTCTAATTGGGCAAAGTCAGGACTTATGTTTCTTACATCTTCCTCGGACTCTAGTACAAAAACAAGGTCTCTATTTAAATACGTTTCTTTTGGCACGATTCCTAAAGCGCTAATCATTTGATCAGTAACAGAAATTTCTTCTGAAGGAACAGAAGGGAAATCAAGTTCATATAAATCATCTTGTTTGTTTACAGTTAACTCTCCACTAATTGTATGAAACTTAACGGTATCCAATTGCTTTTCATAGTAATTTAAAATGATAAATGCCGTTGCTAGCGTGGCATGCCCACAAAGGTTAATCTCTCCTCCAGGTGTAAACCATCTAAGTCGGTAATGGCCTTCTTCTTTTACTGCAAAAGCTGTTTCCGATAGGTTATTTTCAATGGCTATTTTCTGCATGAGTTCATCTGAAATCCAATCATTCATGATACATACTCCTGCTGGATTTCCTTCAAAAACCTTTTCTGCAAAAGCATCAACTACAAAATATTTCATATCATTTTCCTCCAGTGTTATAATGTGTTTTATTATTTATTAGTAGTTTACATCTATATGTATATAACACTCAACACCTAACGACTTGGAGTAAGTTTAGTTACTCTAGTAAGGGCCTATCAATAACTAGAACACTAGGGGGTTATTACATCTGTTCAAGTAAAAGGGATAAACCGGGGAAAGGGTAATGTTACCCCGTCCCCGGTTTTGTCTCTTAGACGGTAAAATACTTTTTTAATTTATTGTAAGTCTCCGTTTTTTTGTTTCTTAATGTGTAGTTTCCCACAGAGAGCTCTACTTGAAAGCCATACTATATTTTTAATAACCATACTTTAAGTGAACTTGTTTCGTTGAAACCTACTACTATTAATCAATTATTAGAAGTAACGGGAATGGGACATAAGAAAACGGAAGAATTTGGTGTGGATATCATAAATATTATTAAAAATAATACCGCTTTAGATTCCAATACGAAAACTATTGATATGGACCATTTACGATCGGATCTAACTCAGTACCGCACGGTTACAGCGAAAAAAATTAAACGTAAAACCTTTCTATATATATACGAATAAAACATTAGATTGCATCCTAGAATTGTTACCAACTAATAAGGATGAACTATTAAAAGTCGAAGGTATCGGTGTGAAGAAAGCCGAAGAGTTTGGGGAAGGAATATTAGAGATTGTTAGAAGGTTTAAAAGTTGATAGAAGATGATACTATATCAGAGCTTCTAATAGTTTTCATATAGTAGGCTCTTTCGGTTATAATAAAACTATAAAAAGGCATATACTAAAAAAGACCGCTGGTGCGCTAACACCATACGGTCCATACAATAGCAGGTTCCCTTCAAGGGAATCAGCAATTATTAGGCGTAACCCACCCTATCGCATCCAGGCTCAAGGGTGGGTTATTTTTTGTCTTTTATGATAGATACAACTAAACTAGCAAATGCAATCATTAGCACTAATGCTTGGAAAGTTGACATCATATCGGCATCACCCCCTTCCAACTGGGGTAATGCTGACCACCCTTGAATTTCCCATACTATTGTTAAAATATTATAACAAAAGAACGAACAAGCGTTCCGTATCGGACAAGATATAAAAGAAAATTTCTTCTGATATTCCTCTTTGTCATGTTTATCTTTCCACTTTCACAACAATAAGGTGCTCGGCCCCACTACGTTAAAGTTTTACCATAATGGGGGGTTTTTGTATTCTAAATTATTGAAACTTTTCGATGATATATGCGTAAATTATATAAAGGGATGTGAATATTATGATAATTTATAAACAACTTATCGTTCTTCTTTTTATTTTTCTTTTCATACCAATTACCGCAGTTGCTGAGAGTGATAGTCGTGTTGTCGTCATTGATGGGCAAGAATTTACAGTAACAGCTAGTGTCTCTAGCATAGGCTATGGTTATACCGTTTTGGCTCCAGACGGAACGAAATATAGTTATAATTGCAATACTGTTGGGACGAACATGTCGACTTGCTCTGGTAAGTTTATAGGAGAAAATGATTTTACGATGGAAGAAGATCGAATCATGATGGAGAGAATGGATAAAGCCATTTCGGAATACGAGCTTACATATGGTGTACCACGTGAAGAGAAAAGTAAATCTAGTTCGGGGAACTTTTTTACTGGGCTACTTGCCATCGCAGTCGGAGCATTTTTAACCTTTGCGCCTAGGTCTGCCTGGTACTTAGAAATTGGGTGGAAGCTCAAAGACTCAGAACCTAGTGAAGCCGCTATTTTAATGAATGTTTTTGGTGGAATTATTCTTGGAATTGTTGGGATAGTGATGATGTTTACTTAATTTTACCTATGGGGCCAGATGCCATGGCCATCAATGCATAAAGGGCACTTTCTACTAAAATAACTAAACAAGTCAGTACAAAACTTTATAGTTTTATCTTGCCGTAAAAGAGGTTATAATAACTATATAAACAAGCATATACTAAAAAAGACCGATAGTGCTAGTAACACTAACGGTCTATACAATAGCAGGTTCCCATCAAGGGAGTCAGCATTGTGGGTATATAATCCACCCTAGGTTGCTGCTAGGCTCAAGGGTGGGTTATTTTTTGTCTTTAACGATTGATACAACTAAGCTAGCAAATGCAATCATAAGCACTAATGCTTGAAAAGTTGTCATCATATCGGCATCACCCCCTTTCTACTGGGGTAATGCTGACCACCCTTGAGTTTACCATGCTATTGTATAGATATTATACCATCCACAAGAACGTGTGTTTCACTCTAATCTATGTAATTATCTTTTTTTAGCATTTAGCTTCTGTAGTTAAATATCAAAAAAGCGTTAATACATTGTGAAAGCAGTAAATCTTTTGTTATTTATTAGTTTGAACTTCCATACGATTTACGAATAATTAAGCACCTAAGAATGTATGTTAATAGTCATACTTGAACACAGTTTTTTAACCGTCAATAAATAAGGTGCTTTCGATTAACTCTGTTTTCAAGTCTTGTATTTTCGGTTATAATAATACTATAAATATGCATATACTAAAAAAGACCGCTAGTGCTCTAACACCAAGCGGTCCATACAATAGCAGGTTCCCTTCAAGGGAGTCAGCATTGGTAGTAAGAAAACCCACCCTATTATGCTTGCCGGCTCAAGGGTGGGTTATTTTTTCTCTTTTATGATAGATATGGTTAGTATTACTTATTCGTCGGATTCTTCCCCTTGACGAGTTGTTTGAAATGGAAGTGTATCCCAGAAGCTTGTATCTACTGTTTGAATGGAACCATTTGCAATTGCTTTAACAGTTGCATCAAGTGTGTTTACCGTTTGTCGAATTAAATAACCGTTACTTTTTTGACCAAGGACGGCAGAAGGGTTCGTATGGTCGGACATACCTCGCATTTCGAACAACAATGTAGCAATATCATATCTTAACGCAATTCCGTTACGGCCAATGTTAGCACCAGAACCTCCGTTATATTTTCCAAGATGCCCCCACCCTTTAGATTCAATCTCATGGAAGACAACTGCACCAAGTTTCTTTGATTGTTCTACTATTTCCGGGTTCACATTAGGATTTGTCGGGTATAAAATGGAACCTGATACATATTTGCCATCACGTTCACTTTGTGTTCCTTGATGATGTAAATCAATTAAATAATCAATGTTATATTTTGCTAGTACATTCTCATGTAATACTCTCGCTTCTGGTTGCATGAGTTCTACCTGCTTGTCGTGTTCACGGTTCAAATCATAATTATTCGCATTCGCCCGCGTTAAATGACGATCACCAGCTGCGATATATCGATCCGTAGAAAAATTCACATCCCCCATTGCACCATCAGCATTTAACATTGGAATGACGAGAATATTTACTCCATCAAGTACTGATTTTGTTTTTCCAGTACCTAAATGTTTAATAAATTCTAATGCCCCTTCGGTTGTTAACTGTTCATTGCCGTGTTGTTGTGTTAAGAAGAGAATAGTTGGGTTTTCTTCATTTGTAATATATTTCGCCATGTAAATGTCACGGCCTTTTACCGTTTGACCAATTACTTCTAATTCTAACGCATCTTGTTTTTCTGCCTGTTTATGTAAGTAGTCTACTAGTTCTTCATAAGTAGTCAAAATCGATGTTTGAATAGATTCATTTCCATTATAATTCGGCCCATTTCCAACCGCCCCAGCAGGTAAACCAACTGACGTTAATGCGCCAAATGCCATCACACCTGTTAATGATAACGCTAACATTTTTTTGTTAATTTTTTTCATAAAATCCTCCTTTAATCTCTTTATTTTATGGCTTAAACAAGCTCTCTTTAAGAGTAAAGTTTTTTGAATAATCTGTAAATGGTTATAAACAACCATTCTTCGCCATCCGAAATTTCAGACAAATAGACTGGTTATAGGGCCATAATCCCATTACGTTAAAAACTTTAACACGTTGGGGGTATGGTGCCGTTCGGGACGGGAATACATTTTCTAATTCAAATAATGTTTAATCTATTCCTTAAAAGGTGCCAGACCCCAATCGCAGTAAAGGTTTACTGAACTGGGGTCTGGCAGCTAAATAAATTGCTTATGTTCAAGAAATCTTTTTCCCGAGAATAACCAAATCTCTCTTCATTCCATCCAATTTAGCGACTTCTGGTAGATGAGCCCATTTTTCAAAACCAATGCTTGAAAAAAGTTTAATACTGGGCTCATTATGTGCAAAAACAAAGCCAAGCAAAGTATCAATTTCAAAATTAGGACATTCCTCTATCACTTTGTTTAATGTTATTTTTCCAAGTCCTTTACCTCTAAATTCTTTATGTAAATAAATAGATACTTCGGCAGTTCCATTATAGGCAGGTCTTCCATAGAAAGATTGAAAACTTACCCACCCGCAAACTTTACCCAAATACTCTACAACCCACAAAGGTCTTTTATCAGGATTATGTTCGTTAAACCACTCTACCCTATCGCTTATAGATACAGCTTCCGTATCAGCAGTTACCATTCTGCTTGGAATAGTGGCATTATAAATCTCCACTATCATTGGTAAATCTTCCATACTTGCATCTCTAAATATAATATTGTCTTTCATATAATTGCTCCTTCATAATTTTTCTTTATTTTATAATACCGCTTAGTTCATTAAGTGTATGTATTTTTATAAACTTCTCCATAAAATATCTGTACGATATGTTCGATTGTACTCAATCAAAGTAACACTTATTTTTCTAAAAATTCAAATTTTTTAAAGGAATATTCATTTCGAATCTCGAAGTAATTAATGTACGTTATGATTAGGGAGGGGATTTTAATTTGAGTCACGTCTTATTAGAAGAAATAAGAGTATATACAAAAGAAGCAGTCAATCATTCATTAGAAAGTTTAAAAGACTATTTACGATTACCTACTATATCCGCCCAAAACAAAGCCATTCCTGAAACAGTGGCGTTTGTTGTTAACTTGATTGAAAACGCTGGTGGAAAAGCAGAAGTATTAGATGATTTAGGTGGTAATCCTGTTGTTTATGGTTACTTCGCTGCAACAAAAGATCCAGATATAGCTAAAACGTTACTTTTTTATAACCATTATGATGTTCAGCCACCTGAGCCTTTTAACGAGTGGAAAACAGATCCTTTTGAGCCAACTGTAAAAGATGGAAAACTATTCGCCCGAGGTGTATCCGACAACAAAGGAGATTTCATTGCTCGTTTAACAGCCATCAAAGTTTTAAAAGAAGTAGCTGGCGGACTTCCTTGTAATATTAAGTTTATGGTAGAAGGAGAAGAAGAAATTGGCAGTCCGAATTTAGCACCTTATATTCAAAAATATAAAGAGCTTTTCAAGGCGGATGCATGTATATGGGAATTTGGATCAAAAGATGAGAAAGATCTTGTTAGTATGGTAGCCGGTATTAAAGGAATGGCGTATTTGGAACTAAGTTGTGTTGGTGCTGATATTGACATGCATTCGGCCGTTGGCGCTTATGTAGATAATGCCGCATGGCGATTAGTTCAAGCATTAGCAACAATGAAAGATAAGCATCATCATATTTTAGTAGAAGGATTTTACGATGGCATCGAACAACCGAAAGATAGTGAACTAGAAGCGGTAGCAACATTACCTTTTGATGAAGAAGCCGTGGAAAAATTATATGGGTTAAAACGTCCTTTAATTACAAAGCAAAAAGGAATCGATCCGAGAGAAGCAATGGTATTTGAACCAACCATGACAATTTGTGGTATCGAAAGTGGTTATACTGGGGAAGGAACGAAAACTGTTTTACCGAAAAGTGCAAAAGTAAAGCTAGATTGCCGATTAGTACCTGGTCAAGACCCTAATAAAGTATTTCATGCTGTCCAAAACCATTTAGTAAAACACGGTTTTGAAGATGTACATGTTACGTTGTTAACTGGTCAAAAAGCTTATCGTTCAGACTTTTCCCATCCATTTGTACAACACGTGTTACATACGGCAAAAGAAGCATATCAAACAGAAGCTTATATAGCGCCAAATTCAGCTGGAACTGGACCTATGTATGAGTTTGGAACTCACCTACAACTTCCAATTGTAAGTACTGGTATCGGGTGGGTTGGATCTAAGGCACACGCCCCAAACGAATCGATTCGCCTAAAAGATTTTGAAGATGGTGTCGTTCATATGGCACATATGATGTCTACGTTCTCTAAAGCTTTAACAGATGAAGTGGAAGAACCGGATAGCATTACGACATAATCAAATTTTAACTATCTATATAGTTTTACTCCTTTAGAAAAACGGTTATACTAACTAAATAAACAAGCATATACTAAAAAAGACCGTTAGTGCTGCTAACACTAACGGTCCATACAATAGCAGGTTCCCTTCAAGGGAGTCAGCATTGTTGGTACAAAAATCCACCCAAGGTTGCTGTCACGCTCAAGGGTGGATTATTTTTTGTCTTTTACGCTAGATACAACTTAACTAGCAAATTCAATCATAAGCACTAAAGCTTGAAAAGTAGTCATCATATCCGCATCACCCCCTTCCTGCTGGGGTAATGCTGACCACCCTTGAGTTTCCCATACTATTATAAAAATATTATAGCACAAGTGCGAACTAGCGTTCTATACAAAGTGGGGAGATATTAAACTTTACTCAGCCGTTCAATTTTGACTTTTTCTTTTGTAAAAAATTGATCGTGGGAGACCTCTTCACCATCATTTCTGACTTTTTCTTTTGTGAAATTGATCGTGGGAGACCTTCTCACGTTCATTTTTGACTTTTTCTTTTGTGAAATTGATTGTGGGAGACCTCTTCACCATCATTTCTGACTTTTTATTTTGTGAAATTGATTGTGGGAGACCTCTTCACGTTCATTTTTGACTTTTTCTTTTGTGAAATTGATCGTGGGAGACCTCCTCACGTTCATTTTTGACTTTTTCTTTTGTGGAATTGATCGTGGGAGACCTTCTCACGTTCATTTTTGACTTTTTCTTTTGTGGAATTGATCGTGGGAGACCTCCTCACCATCATTTTTGACTTTTTCTTTCATGAAATTGATTGTGGGAGACCTCTTCACCATCATTTCTGACTTTTTCTTTTGTGAAATTGATCGTGGGAGACCTCCTCACGTTCATTTTTGACTTTTTCTTTTGTGAAATTGATTGTGGGAGACCTCTTCACCATCATTTTTGACTTTTTCTTTTGTGAAATTGATCGTGGGAGACCTCCTCACGTTCATTTTTGACTTTTTCTTTTGTGGAATTGATCGTGGGAGACCTCCTCACCATCATTTTTGACTTTTTCTTTCATGAAATTGATTGTGGGAGACCTCTTCACCATCATTTTCCGCTTTTTCTTTTGTGAAATTGATCGTGGGAGACCTCCTCACGTTCATTTTTGACTTTTTCTTTTGTGGAATTGATCGTGGGAGACCTCCTCACCATCATTTTTGACTTTTTCTTTCATGAAATTGATTGTGGGAGACTTCCTCACGTTCATTTTTGACTTTTTCTTTTGTGGAATTGATCGTGGGAGACCTCCTCACCATCATTTTTGACTTTTTCTTTCATGAAATTGATTGTGGGAGACCTCTTCACCATCATTTCCGACTTTTTCTTTTGTGAAATTGAATACGAGAGCATTGACCTCACCGATCATAAGTCCTAGCCAATTGAATTTTAACCTATTAACTTCTTTATCACTTCATTTGTTAAATTCGGTACGATGTAGTGAGAAAAGTTCAGTTCTGCTCGTTCATATTTTTTATGCGCATCAAAGCCATATGGGCCGATATTGATAACTGGAACGTTAATAGCTCGAATATCATCATAGTTGATAAAATGTTTCTTCCCCCAACTTGGATTATTTCGAGAAACTGCCTCAATTCCTTGTTCGTCGTCACTTAATGCAACAAAGCTCATATCCGAAATGTAAGGGAAAAAGTTTCTCGTCACAATTGGATGTTCATAGTGTGGTTGGACAAACTGAACCGCATTGTCTAACGCTTGAAGTAAGTTTTGTTCGTTTTCATCTTTTCCTGTTACTTCAATACGTGGTGAATATAAAGAGGAGTAAAAAAGAATAATGGCAGGACTTTTATCTTCTATCCATTTCCATGCTTCTTCGACTACTCTTGCTGAATACATTCGCGTATCTAGTGATGAATCTTCTAGTAGTTTTTCTTTAAACGTATTCATTGACGACACATATTCATCTCCATATTTCTCTACTAGCTTTTCTACCATTTCTTCGTAAATGAAGACACGTGGTTGCCAAACGACTTCTCGTATTGGTTCACTAGTCGTTTCACAATACGTTTGATAACTTTTCTTAAAGTCTACCAATGCATCGGAAAAAGCAATTGTTGCTTGCTCTTTTAATAAATCTAGCACATCTTTCGGTGACCAAGAATGAATAAAAAAGTTGTAATACACATAAGTGGAAAGAGCCGTTTGCACTGTATAGGTCGGCTTTAAGTCGGTTTGTTTTAACGACACTGGTGGAACCGTTCTTTCTCCGTAAGCTTCATTACAAAGGTCAGGATTATAACTAATTTGTTTTGTTAAATAGGAGGCGATGAAATTTGGATCGATTCCTTCAAAGCAAGAACCTACATGTGTCTCTGACCCGGTAATGAAAAAAGATGGCAACAATTTCCCAACTGTTCCTTTATAAATATAACGATTTTCATCCCCTTCGTAACGAGGAGAAACAAAATCAGCATTTATAGCTGCGATATATTCGAAGTTTTGTTCCTTCTTCCATTTGCGTAACGTCTTTAATGCAGATAATATTCCGTGTGAACCGTCTTCTTCATCACACTCTGCCACAAAAACTATGTTCCCTTCTAGCTGATCCGGATTTTCACTATAGTACTTTAATAAATATAAATGACTAGCTAGTCCACTTTTCATATCAAGCGATCCACGGCCGAACATCCAATCTCCGGATTTTAAATGTTCTTCAACCATGGACGGTACCGCTTCTGTTAACATTTCTTCCACGAGATCGTCAGGAGAACAAGCTGCATCTTTTATTTGTCCAAAATCATCTATCCCAACCGTATCTACGTGCCCCATTAACATAACAGTTTTATTACTAACCCGCTTCGTTCCTTTTATATAAGCAAGCACATTGTAACGCTGCTTGTCATCGTCCACTGTTTTTTCCAAAACGATAGAAGAAGAATTCGCTTGAAAATAAGACAATTGTTTAAGCCAATTATAAATAAAATTAGCCATATCCGTTTCACCAGAAGTATTAACAATACTCTCAATGTTTACAAGTTGTTTTGTTATCGTTAAAACATCGTTATGACAAGTTAACATGAAAAATCCCCCTATGGGCAACATTTATTAGTAACCCTAAATAAATAGCTAGACTTATTATACTAAACTTTTTTTCTTTTAAAAATAAATCTTTATTGGTTAAATCTAATTATAAAAGCTCCCAACCTCAAAAAAGAGACAGGTTACTTGTCCCATTTACAGACATGTAACCCGCCTTACATGTAAAATCTACACAATGCTAAATAATAAAAAAGAAATATACGATTGTGCTGCTAACAATACAAGTACATGCAATAGCGGATTCCCTCGAAGGTAGACAGCCACCCTATCATGCATGGTTGAAGGTATTTTCCTAATGATGTTTTTTTATTATTGTCGCTCTATATCTTCAAACACTCTACTTGCTGTAGCTTTTTGCTGTCCAACGTATTTTCCTGCATAAGGATTAGCTTCTTGATCAACTTCTGCTAAAACCCTTCATTTATTAGACTATTAACACATTAAGTCTTGTTTATCACACAATGGAAGTGCATAATAAATAAGAATTATTACGATTAGCAAAAAAGGAGAATAACCATGAAAGAAATTAATCTTCCTGATAAGACATCTAGACACCGTCATTTCGGTTCAGTTGACCCAATTGTCGGAACAAAGCCTACTGAAAAAGAAAAAATGCATGACTTGCAGAATACAGACAATGATTTTTACTTTTCAATCGAGCATGTAGGTATTAAAAATATAACATATCCTGTTATTATTACTTCTTCGATGGAACCAAAGGAACAGCATTCTATTGGTAACTTTATGCTCACCACTAGTCTAGTTCGCAATCAAAAAGGTATAAACATGAGCCGTTTACCCGAAGTATTACATACTTTCTATCAAAACGGATTACAATTAGACTTTTCTTCCTTAGCGGATGTTAGTAAACTATTAGCAGAACGAATGAATCAATCCTCATCCACTATTGAAGTAAGCTTCCCTTGGTTTTTTGAAAGAAGAAGCCCTTCTATGAATCTTGCTGGATTAATGAAAGCTGATGTTACTTTAGAAACGACATACAAGGAAGGTATAGGATGGAAAGAAAAAATTTCCATGTCTGCAGCTGTTACCACTCTTTGTCCATGTTCAAAAGAAATTAGTGAGTATAGTGCACACAATCAACGAGGAATCGTAACCGTACAAGTAGAACTATCCCAAGATGGTTCATCACCTTCAAATATAAAAGAGATATTACTCGATGTTATGGAGTCTAATGCAAGTGCAAAACTTCATCCCATCTTAAAAAGACCAGATGAAAAGAAAGTAACAGAGCAAGCATACGAAAATCCTAGATTTGTAGAGGACCTTATTCGTTTAATTGCTGCAGATCTATATTTATTAGATTGGGTGAAAGCATTTACCATTGAATGTCGTAATGAAGAATCTATTCATCAACATGATGCATACGCTAAAATGTCGTACCGCAAATAAATATATACCCTGGGATCTATTCTATAAAATCCCGGGGTATTCATACCGTTTAAACTCGAGTTTAATTAATCTTGTTGTCTAAGGATAAAGAAGAATTCGATATACTGTTAAGTAATTCATGCGAGTTAAAATAGATAAAGGTGCCATCTCCCAATACACGGGGGGCTGGCACCTGTTTTTGTACTATTGGCTATTAAATTTTTCTATCGTTTCTTTGTTATCTCCAATGGAGAAAGTTGTAAAAGAAACGTTGCTACCTATTTCTACTTCTTTTCCTTCAATTTGTTTTTTTGCCTCTTCTGACAGACGATAATTCACATCTTGATTTTCCACCGTAATAATAACTTCATCTTCTGCTGTCTTAATACTCTTTACTATGCCAGTAATTTCAGTGGTTTCTCCACCAGCAAGCATTATACCACTTATATCACCTGATGCCTCATCCCCAATATCATTGGTTTTTTGACCGGTAAACCCGCATGCACTTAGGACTGATATTAATAAGAAACAACCCAATACTAAAGCTAGATTCTTCATTTTCAACACAAATATCTACCTCCAATTTTTATCTTTCATCTAATAGGTCGTAAAATAGTCAAAATAGTTTCACATTTTTTCAAATAATTCTATCTGGTGAAAAAATACGCTTAACGCAATAGGAACCAGCATATTTTGTTGCCCTGAGACTAGTTGTTAGCGTGACCTGACCGTCAAGCTTATCCACCAAAATTCAAGTATCGTATCCTATATTTAAAAAGTAATAAAAATTGAAAGTAACTAGCACGTGAAAAAGAGGCTGGGAGAAAATTGGGGGGGGAAAATATTTAAGAAGAGGCCCAAAGATTAAAAATCTTGATCTTTGGGCCTCTTCCATTTAAATTAACCGGATTTTACAATCCCTTTATACTTACTAAATGCTGATGAAGTGTATCTTCTTTATATATATTATTTTGGCCAGATGAACTTCATTAGCCTTTTGAATTTGAAGTTCAACGTTGATAATTTATTGTAATTAGATGAAGTTCAACTACGATATATTTTTTTGGCCAGATGAACTTTATCGGCCTTATGAAGTTCAGCTAGGATAAATTTTTGTAGCCAGATGAACTTCATCAGCCTTATGAAGTTCATCTAGGTTAAATTTTTGTAGCCAGATGAACTCATTAGCCATATGAAGTTCATCTACGATCATTTTTTGAAGCCAGATGAACTTCATTGGCCTTATGAAGTTCAACTACGATATATTTTTTGGCAGATGAACTTCATCGGCCCTATGAAGTTAACTACTATCATTTTTTTACCATACTAATTTCTAAAGCAAGTTTAAACTTCATTGGATTGAAATCTCTCCATCAATTATGTAAGTTCTCCACTACCTCTTCCGCTCTTTTTAAGCCTTCGTCTGGTGATAGGTTGTTAACCATAACATGGTCTATCATATGGTTAATTTTTCTCTTGTAGTCGGCGTATTCAGTCGGAGTTGAGAATACTTTCGTTACTGCTAGATTTTGAAGCATGAAGGAGTAAATCTCAGCTTCTTTTTCAGTAAATTCTGCTAAGGCTGCTTCTGCCCCTAGTTTATTTGCTGCGATATCGAAAGTTTGGCTTGCCCAATATTTTTGTGCTTCTGGACCTGTTAAGTATTGAATGAAATCCATTGCTTCGTCTGGATTTTTCGCACCACGTGGTATTTCTACTACAAGTCCTTCGCCTGTACTCCAATGGTCAGTGGAATCACTATATGCTGGAATAGGTGCAACACCTATATCAATAGTAGTATCATCTTCGCGAATGGAAGAATATAAACTTCCGTCACCTACCCACATCGCTACTTTTTCTGCAAGGAACGGGTTTGAATGAATTTCCATAAAGTTTGCAGTAAATACATTTACTGGACTTACTCCATATTTATCACGCCATTTTTTCAACCATGCTAAACCTTCTGCTTTCTTATCTGTATGAATGTTTAACTTGGTGTCCTGTATGAAGGATTGTCCATCATCTGCATTGACCATCCATGAAGTGGCACCAAATCCACCCCAAAGAGGATGAAAACCGATACGTTCATAATGATCTCCTTGCTTCCAATCTAGAAAACTTGCATACTCCTCTAATTCTTTCCACGTAGAAGGTGGGTTATTAGGATCTATGCCTACCTCTTCATATGCTGCCTTATTATAAAATAATACGTTTGTATTGGTCATAAAAGGAATAGCATATGTTCTCCCTTCGGATTCTACTACTTCCCAAAGGTGTGGATAAAACATCTCTTTATATTCTTCCGTTATGTAACTACTTATATCTGTAACCTGGTTAAGTGTTGCTCGATATGTGACGGACTGCATATCATTTATGATGACATCCGCTGGGTTTCCTGTTGCAATAGAGACGATATTGTTTGTCCAAATTTTCCCTTTCGGAAAGGCTGTATGGTTTACAATTACTTCATCTTGAGAGTTGTTATAATCGTCTATTATTTTTTCAATAATTGCATTACTAGATTCTGATTCCCAAAATGTCCAAAAATCAATGTTTACCCCTCCATCCTCCGCCTGAACAGAGCGAATTTGACCTGGCTCACATGCCACTAATGATAGAACGATACATACACTTAAAAGTAAAGCGCCGATTTTGCTTAGTTTCATCATTCAATTCCCCTTTTAACAAATCTTGTTACCATCTATAGCCTAGTTACCTCTATAAGCTATCTACTAAACATAGATTAGGGAAACTTGTATTTATTTTTGTCACCTCCAATGGAAAAAGGGCTAGTCGTTGTTAGTAAAGAAATTACAAACTGTATGACTGGCCCTAGATTTTTTAACGCTCTATAATTGATGAAGCTTTTTTACAAAAATAAGATTATTTAACATTACAATGCTTTAAAAAACAAACGAATAAATGATTGTCCACCCATTATACTGATAGAGCCTACGATCACACCACTCAACCATCTTTCTTTTCCACCGATTCTATTGTTTCTCCTTTTATGAAACGATACAATCTACTTTTCGGCTCATAAACCTTCTGAGAAGGCCAAAGTCCGTGATGTCCAGAAAAAATAAAACTCACGAAACATGCGACAAAAAAGAATTCTATCCCTTTTCCATCAAACATTTCCACACTTAACAGGAAGGCCGCAATCGGTGTGTTGGCACCACCTGCAAAAACAGCAATCATTCCTAAAGCTGCAATAAAAGACAATGGCAAGTCTATGAATGAGGACAAAGTGTTTCCTAACGTTGCGCCAATAAAGAATAGTGGGATCGCCTCTCCTCCAACAAAACCACTTCCCATTGTGATGGCTGTATATACTAGTTTAGCTAAAAAGGCGAACGTCGGTACCTCTTCTAGAAAAGATTGCTCTAGCATATCTAATCCACGGCCATTGTAATCTGTCGTTCCAAGTACAATCGTTAAAAGCACAATAACACAACCACCAACAAAAGCTCTTTTCATATGATTCTTTTTGAAAATCTTCTCAGAAACATTTTGTATACCGTGCCTTAATTGGCAATAAAGTACACTTACAAGACTAAAAATAATAGCCATTATGATTACTTTTGTAAAAGAGAAACCCGAAACTTCTGGAACAGATTTTATATGAAAGCTTTCATGCTTTATTCCCCAAATCCCCTCCGTCACATAGTGCCCAACGAAGCTTGCAACTAGGCAGGCAACAAGTGCCTCATATTTTAATTTACCTACTGCTACCATTTCCATACCGAATATAGCGCCTGTGATTGGGGTACCAAAAGCAGCACCGAATCCTGCACTGATTCCACTCATTAATACTATTTTAGTATCAAGTTTATTCACTTTAAGAAACTGAATAACGGACTGAGCTATACTTCCCCCCATTTGAATGGCTGCTCCTTCACGACCTGTTGAGCCACCAAAGAGAATGGTAATAAACGTACCTATGTAGACAAAGGGACCTAATCTTTTAAGTACGGTTGCCTTTCCATGTACTCCTTCAATTACTAAATTATTTCCCTTCGCAATATCATTACCGTTCTTTTTCCCATAGTTCATATACATAAATCCAATCAAAATTCCGCCTAAAGGAAGAAAATAGATGAGCCAAGGGTTATTTTTTCGAATTCCATCTCCAAGAAAATCATTCGTCTTTAATAGAAAGGCTGTTGTAGAACCGATTATTATTCCAATAATTAATGCAAAAATGATCCACCTGATAATGGTAAAAAGAAATAATTTATACTTACCCATTTTTTTCATGCTGCTTCCTCATTCCAAATATTTTGGAGGTGCCACTTGGTGTTTATTATCTTTAACTTCTGTAAAAATATTTTCTGTTTCATCAGAAGAGTTAAAGAGATTGGGAGCGGGTGATGATGTAGGATTTGTTCCCTGTAGCATTGATATAATTTGTTGAATATCTCCTTTTGTTGCATATTGTTTATCAGGTTTTAACATATATCCTAACTGTCCGTTAGATTCTATCGTTGCCCATTGAAGGTCACTTATGTTTTGTATCCCTTGCTGACGTAATCGTAATTCTAGCATGTCAACCGTTAAACGGAGTTTCTTCAAGTTCCTCTCGTTTATTTTTCCGTTTTCAATAATCATTAAGGATTGTCCATAAAAGAACTTCTCCAGTTTATCTACTTTCATCACGATATACTCAATGAAAAGAAGATTTAGTACAAGGAATAGAGTAATAAGCATCGTAATCCATATGTTTCGGTCACCAACTGGTTGGATAATGAGTGAGCCGACAGCCACCATCATCACTGTTTGAGCAACGGTTAATTGTGAAATAGACTTCCTGCCTGCTAATCGTAAAATTAGTACTCCACCAAACACAATAACTACTGCTTTCCATATAAAATGTAAATCCATAACCGTCCCCCTTATCTTTATTATGATTTTAAAAAATAAGCAATTTATTCATGAAAATAAATTATTTAATCTTGTTAGTCCCTCGGGCATGCAAGCTGCTTTAAGAAAATAAAAAGAGACCCCTGCTTTAACAGTGATCATTGTCAGTAAATCTCCAGACCAACTTTCTTTCTTCCTATTTACAGAGTAAACGGAAAAAATTTTTTGAGGTTCTCAATGTCTTTGACACATTTTTAACTAAAATAATCATTCTCCTTAAAATAGTTCTGGTAAACGCATCATTTTCTTTAAGGGAAACGTTGCGTTTACCCTTCTTTCCCTTCTGGATATGCGTCGTTTACTATTTTTGCTTGTTCATGCTCTTTTATTAAAATCTTTGTAAAACTACATAGAAAAGGAGCAGTTTTATTATGGAAACGTTCACTTTTGAAAATATCAAAAGCTATCAAAGTTTTGCTAGTTTGAAAGAAATGAACGAGGTGGTGCGGAGGTTTTTATATACGTACAAATCATCATTGTCGAATGCGGCCATTGAAGTCGTTCGGTATATTGCCAAACATTCTTGTAAAGTAATTGGTGTCTCTTTTTCCAAAAACGAAACGATCGCAAATGCATTGAATATTAGTTTACGAACGGTAACACGTTCTATTTCGAAATTAGTCGAGCTTGGTATCCTAAAGAAAATACATACTGTCCGGGAGAATGGCAAGCAAGGTGTCAATTTGCTAGTCATTGTGCCTTTTTTTTCAACCAAAGTGTCCACCTATCATGACCAGGCAGGTGACCACCCTAATAAAACTAGTAAGAAACTAGATTCACTCTGTGAGAATAAAAAACCTATTTACGATAAAGAGGGAAAATCGGTCAATCCCCTATCTTCTTCCCTTTTGGATCAGAAAAATTTAAAGAAAGATCCTACTGAATATATTGATAGCAGCTACTTACCTAGTTTTATCCATCCGGAATTTGTGAAGGTTGCTGATCCATTTTTTACTGCAGTTGAAATATTTTCCCTATGGGGTCGTGTTAATACTGCCTATAACAAAATACATTTTGATCGTCCTTTAGAGGAACTTATCCCTACAGTTGTTCAATCGTTGAAAGTATCTATTTTTATGCAAAAAAACAAAAAGATTCATAAGTCATTTGCGGGCTATTTTTACAATACGTTGTATGCGAACTTTATTGTGGAAAAAAGGAAAGAAAATTATCATAAGTTTATGTTTGACGTGTTTGCGAAGATGTTGGAAGATGGGGAATGCATCGAGGGGTCTGACACTGCGATTCATTAAGTATATAAACAAGCATATACTAAAAAAGACCGCTGGTGCGCTAACACCATACGGTCCATACAATAGCAGGTTCTCTTCAAGGGAGTCAGCAAATAAGGAGATAATCCACCCTCATTAAGCTTCTCACGCTCAAGGGTGGGTTGTTTTTTTTCATGATAGTTACAATTAGAACTACCAACGTGATCACACCATTTGTGAAGCATGTGTGATCTTGTTTCGACCTTTATGTTTTGATGCATATAACGCTGCATCAGCTCTAGATTGAATTGATTTTTTCGTATCCCCCTTCCTAGTAGTTGCCACCCCAATGCTGACTGTGACAGAAGGGATTGTCCACTCTGCGGTTTCTATACTTTTTCGGATCCGTTCTGCAACAATGATGGATTCATTGATATTTGTATTTGGGAGAATCAATGTAAACTCCTCTCCGCCATAACGGGCAGCAAAATCATCTTCTCTTAACTCATGCTTTAGTAGGTTCGCAAACTTTTGAAGAATTTGATCCCCTACTAAGTGACCAAAATTGTCATTGATCCTTTTAAAATAGTCAATGTCAATTAAGAGAAGTGAAAATAGAATAGATGTTTCTTTAAACAATGATAGGTTCTTATATAATGCTTCTTTGTAACTCCTCCGATTAAATAACCCAGTTAATTCGTCAGTCACAGCTAATCGTTGTAATTTTCTATTTAATTCTAACAATTCCTTTTGTTTGTATTCTAACTCGATTTTCACTTTTTCAAGTTCAGAAATTGCCTGTACTTTCTTTTTTTCACTTTCTTCCGCATCTTTTTTTGCAGCTAAAATTACTTTTTCATGCTCATACCGTTGTTTCATCGGAAATAGGATACAATCATTTATAATCAAACCATCTCGTTTTATACGCACCCCATTAAGAAGAACAGGCAGATTTTGACCGTTTTTTAATTTTAATGTAATGTGCATTTCTTCTACTTTTTCTTCTACTTTCATCCTAGGAAAAAAGTAAATTTGGAAAATTATTCGACTAGGTTTTGTTAATATAAGATTAACATGTTCCTCTTGCACCTCTTCGATATCGTAGTTAAGTATTGTAAGCAAAGTTTGATTTATACATAAAATCGTACCGTTATCGGAAAGTGTCAAATAGCCGCATGGAGCATAGTTCAACTTTTCGTCCATATCTATGAACCTACCTCTTGATTATTGGTTTTCCCGGTAGTAGTAATATATTCCTTTATTAACTGTATCGTCTCATCTGGATGACTCATATGAGGACAATGTCCAGTAGCTTTCATTAGGCGGAGTTCACTGTTTGGCATATTTAATTTGATATAATGCCCAACCTCTATTGGCGCAACGTCGTCATCCGAACATTGCAAAATTAACGAAGGAACCTTCACAGCCGGTAATAAACTTCTATAGTCAGAAAAGAACGTTGCTATTGCAAATTCACGTGCAACTACAGGATTTGTCGTACAGAAACTTTCTTCTAATTCAGCAGAAAGCTCCGGCCGATCAGGATTTTTCATCACCAGGTTGGAAAGATAATTAGACCATCCTATATAGTTTAATTCCATCATATTGATTAATCCTTCAAGATCTTCCTTTTCAAATCCACCTATGTATTCAGGTGGGTCGTTTAAATAACAAGGAGATGGGCCAATCATGATTAACCTTTGAAATAATTCAGGTTTTTGAATCGATGCAAGCATACCAATAACAGATCCAACTGAATGTCCAATAAAAATAACTTTATTCAACTCCAATGTTGTACATATCTCCAGAACATCTTGTGCATAACCGTGTAATTCACGATATTTATTAGAACTGTATGCTTCATAATCCGACTTTCCTGAACCAACATAATCAAAAAGAATTACCTTATAATTACTCTCAAAAGCTGGTGCCACAAACCTCCACATATTTTGATCACAACCAAATCCAGGTGCAAAGATAATAGCCTGCTCCCCTTTTCCAGCGATTGTTACATTATTTCGTCTTAGAACCATATTCACTATACTCGACCTCTCACTCATGTTGATAAAATGTTATATTTACTCGCGAAATAGTTAAATTTTACTATAAATTTCATAATATATTAGTTCTATTTTAAATACAATATTAAGACTCGAGACTTGGAGCCAGCCCTGACACCAATCTTATGACGCTTGAGGTCAGCGGAAACAATAGAATAATCGTTAAAATAGTATCTGCCATCTAGGTCCCTCCTAGTTAAAAAATTAAAGTGCCAGGTGCCAGGTGCCAGGCACCACCCGAATTTTGTCGAATACTAGCAGACCTTATTCAAATTTGAAACTTTGAGCCCATCCTACAGCTCAATCAACCTTAGTTGTCTATTTTTTCTCATTCTTCATGCGTAATTCCAAAAGGCGCTCCACCTTCTGTACATCCTGCTATGAATGCAAAAGTTTCATCAGATTCAATTAATTCTTTTAGAGCTTCGTTTCTTTTTTTCTCTTTTTTTCTTAATTTAGCTTGCTTCTTTTCTTTCATAATTCTAGTAACATACTTTTCTTCTTCTTGACTAATTTTGGCTCCAAGCATTTGGAGTTCTTTCTTCGAATTTTTTAGATTAAGACCGAACGTTTTCGAATAACTTGTTATAATGTTTTTTCCTTGATACGTTTCAATCCATTCTTTTCCTTTTTTCATACGTACGTCTTTTAGCAGTCCCCAAAATTCCTTCTTCTTACTTTTACCTTTGTTTCGCTTCTTCATAGTAATTTAAGATTTCTCCTTACTGTGCTAACAGTTGCTGTTGCTTTCACGGTTATTTTCTTAGTACCGCTTGGATATACTACATCTTCTTTTTTCATACAACATTTTTTATATTTTTTCCCTCCCGCTACCACACGGACAGTTTTGATTTCGACTTATACTAATTATCTAAAAACCTCTCTTACCCTAAAAAGTTATCTTAGTTAATTACAACTTTAAAACTTGCGATGGTAGATTTCAATCACATTACTTGAGTTTTAGATAGATTAACTAAAACTATGTTTCATTTATCATAACTAGAGACAAAAGACATCAAGATTCACATTGAAATTCGGTAGTTATTGTTGGTGAAAGGTCCAGACCCCAAGAGCGTTAAAAATTTATCATGCTGGGACTGGTCCATTTTCAAAAATGCGCCGATAAATTAGTTCTATTACCGATAAACCTGGCTAATCGCTGATTGGAGTTACGTATTCGCCGATTAATGCTTAAGTTTTCGCTGATAGAACCCGAAAAATCGCCGGTAGAATACAAATTTTCGCCGATAAAACCAAAAAAAGCGCCGATAAACAAATAACCATTCAAATTCCTATCCGAATTTCTTACCAAAAATCGATTATATTGTTTTTGTGGTAGATTAAACATATACAATTTTACTCGTTTTCAACTTTAGTTCGTTTGAACTCTACTATTTTTCGTACTAAAATTGGAAAAGCAAACATCCTTTGAATCATTTTTTGAAGAAGCACCTCAACTTAATCCTTCGAGAGAGTTAATTAAAGGTGTTGTCTGTGGTGTGCGAGTGGAAGACATTGAAGAGCCAACTATGAAGTTAACTACATAGGGGGCAAGTTTCGTGACCAAACATAAGATTTATACAATGAGTTTCGCAAGTGATTAACCGCATTATGTTGCGAAAGCAGAGAATAGGAGATTAATTCCTTTCGCTACAGTAATGTGGTTCACCTTATAAAACTGAACAAGCTGATTCGTTGATGGAATTTGGTCATGCGCTTTTAGTTGATTGTTAAGAATCTGACTTTCAATCACTTCTTTTATTTGAATAAATATTGGCTTTTTTCATCTGAAGTTTTACTCAATGGGTACCTCACCTCCATATTTGTTATATGGTTATATATGACTATATGAGTATACGCACTAAAGTCAATGATTTAAATAAAGACTTTATAAAAAATTAGCGAACAGCTTAAATCACTGTTCGCTTAGCTTATATGCCCAATCAAACGTTCTTTAGAAAACAAAAAGTGCCTATCGAATCTTTAATAGTATCGTTTCTTATACACGCAAAAAATTTAATAAATTTTAATTATATGTCCATAATACATAATGACCAAAATTTGGAGGGAAGTTATGATGGATATAAAGCTATCTACTTCAGAAATCGCTCATCTATGGGGAACCTATATTAACGATAGTATGGCAAACTGTGTTCTCCAATATTTTTTATTGAATGTAGAAAATAATGATGTTAAAGGTCTATTACAATTTGCGCTAAATATCTCGCAAGACCATCTGCTTTTTTTGACTGATCTATTTGAAAAAAATAAGTTCCAAATACCTGTTGGTTTTCATAAACAGGATGTTAATAAAAATGCTTCAAGATTGTATTCAGATGAATTTTATCTTTATTATCTTAAAGGTATGGCCTTTATTGGTGGAAATGGATACAGCCTAGCCCTTGGAAACGCTGCTCGTAAAGATGTACGTAACTTCTATATCAAAGCCATTCAAAGTACTTCCCTACTATATGACAAAACTGTTGACGTTTTGTTAGAAAAGGGGCTTTTTGTAAGACCACCACAAATTAATATACCAACAAAAGTAGATTTTGTTACAGAAAAGAGCTTTCTTACAGGTTGGTTAGGAGCTAGAAGACCATTAACTTCAGTGGAGATTATGAATTTATCCTTCAACATTGAGCGTAATGATTTAGGACGTACCTTATTAACAGGGTTTCAACAGGTTGCTCAAGACAAAGATGTAAAAGAATTTTTATCAAAAGGAATTCAAATTGCTTCTAAACATGTTGAAGTATTTGGTTCGATATTAAGTGAATCTGGTATACCAACTCCAATGGTTTGGAACTCACTTGCTACTGAATCCACAGACTTTACCTTCTCTGATAAATTAATAATGTTCCATTCTGCCGCCTTGACTGCTGCTAGTACAAGTCATTATGGAACTAGTATTGGTACAAGTCCTAGGCGAGATATTGGCTTACATTATTCAAGATTATTCATGGAAGTCTTAAAATATGGGGAAGACGGAGCCAATATTATGATTAAAAATGGATGGCTAGAACAGCCACCTACCGCAACAAATCGTAAAGCTTTAAAGAATAAAAACTTAAAAAGTTAACTAAATTTGTAAAACTTTAAGTAGTGATTTTTTTCACTACCTTTTCGGTATTATAAAATATACCCCAGAACCAGTCTTTATGATTCCGGGGTAATTTATATGTTTTATTTCAAGTTCACCAAAAAATTAAAGTCCCTTATTAGTTGGTCAACCTTTATAGGCGTGTTGGTTGTGCAACATCTTGATTCACATTAGTACTAGCTATAGCTTTTGAATCCTTGGAAAAAATCCACCCAGCTACTCCTATTACTAAAAGCGTAGTCCAGAAGATTACTTTCCACGTTATACTCTTAGCAAAATCTTGTGAAATGATGGATAGTTCGGGGTGGGATAAAGCATACACTGCTAGTTTCACTCCAACCCATGCTACTACTACATAAGCGGTTGTTTCCAAACCTGGTCTTTTATCGAGTAAATCTACAAACTTACTGGCAGCAAATCTCATAATTAATAACCCTATGATTCCACCAGCTAAAACGATAGCAAAATGCCCGCCGTCTAGTCCTCCTATTTGAGGTAAGTTCGTTGTTGGAAGCGTAGCTGCTAATGCAACAGCAACAAGTATAGCGTCAACAGCAAATGCAATGTCAGCTAACTCTACTTTTAATACTGTAAGCCAAAAGCCAGATCCTTTTGACTCTTTTGCTTTTTTATTTAAATATTTTTTTAACACATGCTTTTTCATTAAGTGGTAAACTGCAATACCAATTAAGTAAGCCGCTCCTATTGCTTGAATTTGCCATATATGAATTAGGTAGGAAATAATGAACAAAGAACTGAAGCGGAATAGAAATGCACCAGCTAATCCATAAATCAATGCTTTTTTTCTTTGTTCTTTTGGCAAATGTTTCACCATTGTTGCTATTACTAGCGCATTATCTGCGGCTAATATCCCCTCTATTCCAATTAGAATTAGAAGTACCCATCCATATTCCATAATCAAAGCTGTGTCCAATTAAAGTTTCTCCTCCAAAAGAGTTATATTTTA
Source organism: Bacillus sp. FJAT-45066 (assembly GCF_002335755.1). Classification (NCBI taxonomy): domain Bacteria; kingdom Bacillati; phylum Bacillota; class Bacilli; order Caryophanales; family Bacillaceae; genus Bacillus; species Bacillus sp. FJAT-45066. The sequence goes on along the minus strand of NZ_NISQ01000001.1, from coordinate 937,875 downwards.
TTTTGTTTATAAGATTAACATGAATATTTTCAAAGATTTGTTTACCATGTTCTATTTTTGTATATACCACTATATTTCTCGGTGGTTGATTTATATCAAGTGTAATAATTGTTACTACGTACAACTTGCCAATGATTAATAACGCAAGCAAAATAAATAATTTTTTTCGCCTATCTACGTCCAATTATTTCTGTGTTCTCCTTTATATCTTAAATTTAAACTGTATTCACTATTTTTATGTTATTTAATAGTAAGTATCAGATCGTATTTCCCCTCCATTAATTGAATAGAACAATTATCTTGTCGATTGTTGTAGCTGTCAAAAGAGAATACTAGCAACAACAAATTCCCGAAAGAAAACAAAAAGACCTTCACCAATTAATTGGTAAAGGTCTATAAGCACCTATATTATACCTTTACCAGATTGGCAAAGGTCTCGCAAACAACTGTAATGTTGCCAGTTAAGCCGGCGACTAGAGTCGCGTAATGTCGACGTAACTGTAAGCTACTCCCCTTTGGAGTATTATAAGCTCACAAGGAGCGATAGCCTTAACTCTCAGACTATTAAATTAATAATATAATTATATTTTTAGGATGTCAACACTTTTTATATATGGCTACCCTGAAAATACATTATGGGTACTAAATATTGATTTCCAGCTGCAGGTGTTCGCTTTCCGCGGGCGGTCGCGGGAGCCTAACACCTGCAGCTGAAATCAATTGTGTAGGTAAAAACACGAATAATTTTCATTCTCCATGGTGCAAATATTTTCCTTGCATGGGTGTCTACCCTGAAAAGTTTATTTAGGGGTACTATCTGTTTATGTTCGCTACAGGTGCTTCAATTGCTACAAAAATGCTGAATGCAACAATAACTTTTCACTTATCAAGGGATGGTCGCATAAATAAAACAACAATTCTTTAACAAAGTTTTATAGGGCACTGGGACAGCAGTTTACCTTTCTAAGAAAAAATCGTTTCTTTAATTGCGGCTAGACTAAATCTTTTCAACAACAGTATAGCAAACTGAACCAAAGACTAGAATTGATTGCGATTATTATGATAATTATTATAATAATGATATACTTTATTAATTAAACTATAATAGCGGAGGTGCTAATTAGTGTTTATTGCACTAATTTTCTTTTTATTTATGTCTTTCTTTCTATCCGGAAGTGAGACTGCTTTAACAGCTGCGAACAAAATGAAAATTCAAACACGAGCTGAGAATAATGATAAAAATGCTCAAAAGCTACTAAAACTTATCTCAAAACCAGAAGAGTTTATTACAGGGATCCTTATAGGAAACAATATAGCTAACATTATGTTACCTACTCTTGTTACTATTATTGCACTCCAACATGAAATCCATATCGGTATCGCTACAGGTGTGCTGACTGTTGTTATAATTATTTTTGCGGAAGTGCTACCTAAATCAATCGCTGCAACGTTTTCTACTAAAATAGCATACTTTGTTGCACCAGTCATTAGTATTCTTATTATAATATTAAAGCCTCTTATTTTCTTACTATCACGATTTACACGACTTGTTATTGGTTTTCTATCAAAAGGAAAACAAGCAGAATTAAGTTTTTCTAAAGAAGAAATAAAAACGATGGTTGATATTGGACTAACAGAAGGAACTTTTGTAAAGGAAGAATCTCAACGAATAAAAGGGGCTATTGACTTTTATACGAAAGATGTACGAGATGCACTAAAGACCCCTCGAATGGATATTCATGGCCTATCATGTGACTTATCCTTTGAAGATTCAAGAAGTTTTGTAATGGATAGTAAATACACACGTTACCCTGTTTATAAAGATAATATGGACAACATCATTGGAGTGTTTCACGCAAAGCAACTACTTTCTTGGTCGTTTGATCCTTCTAAAGAAATAAAGGATTTTATGGATAGTGATCCACTGTTTATTACTGAATTTATGCCGATAGAAAGAGTATTTAAAATGATGTTGAAAGAAAAGAAACATTTAGCCATTGTTATCGATGAATATGGAGGAACAACTGGAATCATTACTCATGAAGATATTATTGAAGCCATGATTGGCCAAGAAATAGAAGATGAGACAGACGAGGCTGATGAGGTCCTTATCGTGGAGCTTACAGAAAATCATATCACATGTCATGGGAAAATTTCTATAAGTCGATTTAACGAAATTTTCAAGGCAAAAGTTCCTGAAGATTCAGATACACTGTCTGGTTTTATCTTTAGAGAGCTCGGACATATACCTGAAATAGGAGAAACACTTGAATACCAACACCTCCATTTTGAAATCAAAGAAATGAATGACAACATTTTGAAAGAAGTAACAGTTACTAAAAAATCTGTTCTCTAATAAGTCAAATATTTTTTATATATGAAGGGCCAATCCCCCACTCCGTTAAGCTTTTAACAGAGTGGGGAACTGGCCCATAATAAGACTAAAAAAGCAGAATGTACCATTAATAGTAAGGATGATACGGATACGGTTGCGGAAGAATATAAGGTAATAAGGCTAACGCAGCTAAAGAAGCTAGTGGAAAACGTTGACGTCTATATCGTCGGTACCTTCTTCTAGGCCGCCCGTAGCTACCATAATATTGTCTTGAATCCGTTTCATACTCACTTTCCTTCTCCATTACATCCTCGCCAGCTAAAACCGTGACATTATCCATGTCAACATTTTCTATTATGCCATCAAGAGCACTTCCATCTACCATAGTAATCGTAACATGATAAGACATGTATTTTTTACACTCATCATGTATATTCCTTAAGTTGCTTTGGTAATCATAACTTTCTTTATTCATATTTTATTTCAACTCCTCTAATACATGATATTCACCTAGAAGAAAGATGGTACACTGTACAAAGTAATTGATGTAAATTTTTGAACACTAATAATTGTTTTGAAAAGGTCCAGTCCCCCACTCCCATACACACTTTCTTCTTCATATTTCTATTAGTATCGTGCGCCAAGTGGTCAGAAACTGCGATTTTCTTATGTATCAAGGTGTCCCCCGATGCAAAAAAGCGCCGATAAACAAAAAATAATGTTGTTATTGTGGTAGATTAAACATACACATTTTTATTTATTTTCAGCGGTTTGTTCGATTGAACTCTACTATTTTTCATACTAAAATAAAGAGTTCTACATAAGGAGGAAAGTTTTATGACCAAACATAAGATTTATACAATGAGTTTCGCAAGTGTCTATCCGCATTATGTTACGAAAGCTGAGAAAAAAGGACGTACAAAAACGGAAGTCGATGAAATCATCCGTTGGTTGACCGGATATAGTCAGGAAGAGTTAGAAGCACAACTGGAAAAGCAGACAGCCTTTGAATCATTTTTTGCAGATGCGCCGCAACTAAATCCTTCGAGAACGTTAATTAAAGGTGTTGTCTGTGGTGTGAGGGTAGAAGACATTGAAGAGCCAACTATGAAGTTAATTCGCTATTTGGACAAACTAATTGATGAGTTAGCAAAAGGAAAAGCGATGGAGAAGATCTTAAGACAATAGTAATTATAGAAAGAAGATAGAGATATAGTTGGACAACATTTTTAAGACTGAAAAATTACTGTGATGAAGGAAAAGTAATATTGGCTGGTAAAACTGACAGAGTAGATGAAAAAGGATTTGAAATTGTTATTTTTAAAGAAGAAAACGATGAAAAAGCTGAAGTATTTAAAAATGATGATCCGGCAGTAAAGTATGGCATTATGACTGCTGAAGTTTTTCCTTATCGAATAGCACTTGGAATGAACGATTAAAACGGTGTCAGACCCCTAATGCACTAAGGGGTCTGACATTGCGATTCACGGCTGCATCAAGGTGTCTGACCCTTCAATGCATAACCCCGTCCCTATTCTCTCACCACAGGCAATGTGCAGCAACGAAATGATCCTCCAGATTTGATTATTTCCATAATGTCCACTTCAATTACATCATAGCCGCGCCTCTTTAGCTTACTGTTGATTTTTTTATTAATCGGCAAACTGAAGATTTTCTTGTTCCCAATGCTCAACATATTCGTGCCCATAGTAAATTGTTCTTCAGTTGTTACTTCTATTAACTCAAATCTTGCAGTAAGAATGTCGATTTCTTTTTGCGTAAAAGCTTCCGGAAAGTAAATGGCTTCTGTTGGAGAAATAATATTAAACACACAATCTAGGTGTAAATATTTTTCCTCAAATGGGAGCATCACCACTTCATGTTGCGGGAAAATTGCTTTTAGTTGTTCAATTGCTCGATGGTTTGTTCGATTACTAAGTCCAACATAAATGGTATGTCCATCAACGATAACGTCCCCACCTTCAATTTTGTCCCCTTTTAAATTGAAATAAGAAATATCATTTTCCTCTAACCAATCCTTTAACACTTGCTCTTCTCCTTGCCTTAGCTCATGTGCCATTTCTGCAACAAATATGACAGGACCATAAGTGAATCCGATATCTCGTGTGAATACTTGCTCCGGAAAATGTGATTGAGGGGTTAAGCGTATTACTTCTACACCGTTAGCCTCCATTGAATTGACAAAATTTTGGTGTTGAATTTTGGCTAATTCGGTATGAATTCCAACATGTTTATATTTTTTCTGCGTTTCGTTAATTACGTCTCGAATCTCCATAAACTCTGGCTCACAAACAATAACTTGCCTTAACACATCATATTCGCTTCTGACTAAAGGTTTTAGTGCGGTTTTCGCTAGTGTGGACATTCGTTCATCAATCCCCCATTACATTAATTTTCATCACAGTTTAGTTATCTTTATGATGGAATGGACATTTTCCTTTAATCGGTTCACTGTCGTCACCAATGAAAAATTGCTTCCACTCATTATGTTCTGGATCACCATAGTGCGAAATGTCAGGATGCTTCGGAAGGTTGTCCCATTTTTCCACGCGCTCTCTCACTTTTTCACGAGACATTATTCCACCCTTTTCTGTCCCTTCAAGTCCGTCGAAGATTTTTCGTGGCTGAAACCCCATAACAAGTCCTTTACCTAAATTTCTCGTTTTTCTTTGTTTATAAGCAGGGGCATTTCCAAAAATAAAGATAGGTTCCCCATCAAAATGAAAATCCCATAAAAAGTGATCAGGGTCCTTCGGCTTTTCTACCGGCCACTCCTTCTTATCGTTTTCATGTAAGTTTTGTAGAATATCCCAAAACTTTTTACGATAATGTTCTATATCGCCTTCTTCTTCTTCCGGTTCCACAAAAACAAAAAGGCCATGTCGAACATATGGTGGCTCCTTAAACAGCTTTAAAAAGTCCTCTACCGCTTTCGGCAAATTGGACCAATCATCTTTCGAAAGGTATGCATAACGTAGCTCGCCTTTTTTCTCCGCAGTCATTCCAAAATAGCAAGGAAAAGTCTTCATCGTTACAATGTCACGGAATATCTTGTACTCTTCAATTACCCACTCTGGAACTATTTCTGGATTTGTCATGTCTTCTTTTGTTAAAAGCGCTTTTTTCATTTTCGTTTGCATTCACTTTTCCCCTTTGTATAGTAATCTATATCTTGAGTTACCCATTAATAGATTACTCGAAACCATTTTACAAATATTAGGACTTAACTTTTCCGTCGTGGTTTTCGCCTTTGAACAGTTTTCAAAAAAGGAGAGGATAAAACTGTTCCTATTTTAGTAAAATAAGGATGCTTCTTATATATTCCATTTTCAGAAAAGAAAAGAGTGAAGCAACTTCAATGAGAGTTTTAACATTTAACATTCATCACGGGAAAGGTATGGATAGAAAATTAGATTTAAGTAGAATTAAAGACGTTATACAGTCATCACAAGCAGATATTATAGGATTGAACGAAGTGGATCAAGCATTTTCTAAGCGGAGCCAATTTGTGAATCAAGCTATGTGGCTTGCAGATGAGTTAAATATGAATTATAGATTTGGTTCAACGATATCTATTCAAAAAAAGAAAAATTCCACGGCAAGGGAATACGGGAATGCCCTTTTAACGCGTTTTCCTATTGTTAGTAGTCGTAACCATAAGTTTGATTTTTTACCTCGACTTGTCGAGGACAGAGGGCTATTAGAAGTGGATGTACAAGTAAACAACAGCGCTTTATCTTGCTTTGTAACACATTTAAGCTTCACTCCTTTACAACATCTAAAACAATCTACTTATATAATAGAAGAAGTTAAGAAAAAGAGAAATCCAACTATCGTCATGGGCGATTGGAACATGAAACCATATTCCGCGAGCTGGCGAGAAGTTTCGAGCTATTTAATAGACGTAAACAATGGACAAGGGCACAACCATACATTCCCCTCTAATAGACCTTTTATGAAACTAGATTATATTTTCGTTAGTAAGGAGCTAAAGGTTGTAAGTGCAAAAGCCTTAAAGACAGATATACTAGCTTCCGATCATTTGCCTTATTTAGCGGAGATTGAGATTAAGAATAAAAAAAGTACACCATGGGTTCAGACACAGTGAGTCACTGATAAAGGTGTCTGATCCAAGGGGCTCAAATCAACGGTTTATATTGGCAACTATCTCTGTTCCCATGTCAAATTCCAAAACCAGTTATCCTTATTTTTTTACAAACTTCGGTATTAAATATAGAGCAAAACCGCTGACAAAAACGTGCATCACATGAGCCGTTATTTTGTATGCATCTGCCAAATCCGCTTCGGCTGTGTACGTATTGAATAGGAAACCCATTAGGACAATTACGGTAAACCATCTTACAGGTTTTTTTGTGAATTTTTGCAGTATATAAAAGATAATGGTTCCAACAAATACAGCCACCACTGTTGCGAACGTAATAAAAACAATATATAGTGTGTCCCTATTTTGACCGATAAGGCCAATGTCGTGACCAACTAATATACCGAATAGGATAAAGATAATGTTCACAATTGCTCCAATAATTAATGCTGCAAGTAAACCTGCTTTCAAATATGATTTAAATTTATTCTTATACATTATAAATACTCCCTCTCTAAAATTATTTATTCCAAGCGTTCTGAAAATCTATTGCATATTGCTCAAAGGAAATGGGCTCCCGCTTCAAAATTTTCTTAACATCGTCGGTGATTTTCTTTGCAGACCCAAATCGTGTTATAACATAGAGCATCGTCATGATGTTAGCAAACTCTTTTTTTATCCCCCTATGAATTAAGGTTTTTCGGAATACCAATATGCTTGGATTTTTGTATTCTATTTTTCTACCTAAAGTTTTTGATAGAATCTCTGCAATCTCATGGTAATCCAACGCTTTAGCACCTGTTAATGTGTATGCATTGTTACAATGCCCATTCTCTGTCAAACAAACGGCAGCTACATCTGCAATGTCTCTTGTGTCAATAAAACTTGTTTTCGCTTTTCCTACTGGCATATACAACTCATTTCTTAAAGCGATATCTTCTAGATGCGTCGTGTTTAAGTTTTGCATAAAAAAAGAAGGGCGTAAAAACGTGTGATTAATTCCTGATTCTCGAATTAAATTCTCTATCTTTCTATGAGGTACAATAGGGTTTTTTTCTACTCCCATGAGAGAAACAAAAACAATATGTTCTACCCCCTTTTCCTTTGCCATCGTAAGAAATGGTTTCATGTCTTTTGTTGGATTCGCGAGTTGTGGAGGGCGAATGAGAAAAACCTTTTTCACATGATCCAGCGCTCCGTCAAAGGTGAATGGATCAAGAAAATCAAATTTAACTGGCTCAACCTTAATGTTCTTAAATCTATCGCCAGCTTTATCTGTTTGGAAAAACGCTATCTTCACCCTTTCTCCTTTATCAGCAAGAGCATGGGCCACATAATAACCGATATTTCCTGTTGCACCAGTAACTAAAATTTTCGATTTACTCATGATTTTCCCTCCTGCATTTTTTATAGACCAGTCTATATATATTATGCAAAAGCTCATAACATGAATAAGTTTCGAGCATTATTTTTGTAAGATGTTTGGTATGTATTTTGCTATTAGTCGCAATGGATCGCCGTTCTTTCTTGTCAACACATTAATAAATGCACCTTCAATCAATGCATTTATAACTAATGCCGCTTCCTTCGCTTCACTTTCCTCATATCCCGCTTTTATCAGTTTAGAAGCGAAAATTTCGTGCCATTTATCATATGCTTTTTTACAAGTCTCTCGTAACACTTCACTCGTATTTGCCGTTTCTAGTGCGACAGCTGCCACAGGAATTCCTATCTTTTTGTCGTTTTCTTCAAAAGCATTGGCTAATTTCAGAATAAATGTTTGGATGGCTTTAATCGGTTCATCCTCAGACATAAGGCCTTCTTTAATCTGAAATGCCACATTTTCCGTTGTATTTTCTATTGCTACACATGCAAGCTGTTCCTTTCCCTCTGGAAAGTAATAATAAAGAGAGCCTTTAGGAGAACCACTTTCTTTTGTTATCTGGTTCAAACCTGTTGCATGATAGCCCTGTTCTTGAAACAATCTAGAAGCTGTTTCGATAATTTTTTCTTTAGAAGACTTTTTCTCTGTCATAACACTTACCTCACTTTTATAACAACTGGTCTATATATAATTTAATACATGCATCTTTAGATTGTCAAATGTGATTTTGGGGATCTGAAGTTACTAACGATTCTTTCGATTCGAATAACTGCCAAATCGAAAATAAAGACCAGTGACAGGTGCTTTTTGGACACCCTATCTATACTTTTTTCTTCTATCGGTACTTTTTGATTGGATATGGATACTTTTTTTCTACTCCAATGGATACTTTTTTTCGTTCTATAGGTACTTTTTGGACTCCTATCTATACTTTTTTCTTCTATCGGTACTTTTTGATTGGCTATGGATACTTTTCTCTACTCCAATGGATACTTTTTTTCGTTCTATAGCTACTTTTTGGACTCCTATCTATACTTTTAACTTCTATCGGTACTTTTTGATTGGCTATGGATACTTTTTCCTACTCCAATAGATACTTTTTATCGTTCTATAGGTACTTTTTGGACTCCTATCTATACTTTTAACCTCTATCGGTACTTTTTGATTGGCTATGGATACTTTTTTCTACTCCAATGGATACTTTTTTTCGTTTTATAGCTACTTTTTGGACTCCTTTCTATACTTTTAACCTCTATCGGTACTTTTGGTTGGGCTATGGATACTTTTTTCTACTCCAATGGATACTTTTTTTCGTTCTATAGGTACTTTTTGGACTCCTATCTATACTTTTAACCTCTATCGGTACTTTTGGTTGGGCTATGGATACTTTTTTATACTACAATGGATACTTTTTTTCGTTCTATAGGTACTTTTTGGACTCCTATCTATACTTTTAACCTCTATCGGTACTTTTGGTTGGGCTATGGACCTTTTCTTGTTTTAACTAGTTTGGGTTCAATGTAAGTTGTATATAGGGACTAATAAATGTAAGTGTACTTTATCTTCAGGCAACTCCGAAAGGATTTTTATTACTTCCTGCTTCCTCTTGGATATCTTTAGGTAATAACCAGTTAATATTGTAGACAAAGTATATTATTTGATCATCGTCTTTCAACATATATCTTTGTTTTTACTCACCACAAACTTTCATCCTTCTCACTTAACTTAATAATAAACGGAAAAATGACTATGAAAATAAGACTTAAAAATCCTAACGTCATTGTCCGCTGCGTTACAAACAGAAAAACCTAACTAAATGACTTTCAAAAATAGAAGCTCCTACAATAACAGTTAAGAAAATCAAACCAAACTTCGCCACAAACTTCGTATAAGCTATGGCCATATCAGATTACTCCGGCTCCCCTTTGTACTGCCATTTCTGCCCGAATTTCATACTATCCTCCGGATCAAGATACGCCCAAATCAGCACCGCATATAACGGCAACAATAGAATAATAGTTAATCGTTGTTTCTGTTGTCACAATAGAATTATTTTGAAAATATAGGAAAAAATAAAGATGAAAATAGCCAGTAAGCATAAGGTTAACTTTCTTATGAGTTTCTTCTTCATGTAATCATCATCTCTTATATAGGTAATTGTAGTAATAGTCAAATGCATATAGTTGGAATTGATGAACCTGCCAAAACAAATGACAGTTATGGTGAGTCAGGAATTATTAAGGAAGCTTTAGAAGATACGTTAGACGGACTCGATCATGATAGTTTCAAAATACTACTGTCCCATCGACCTGAATTTTTTTCTTTAGATGTCCAGTATAGTTTGGAACTCGTTTTATCAGGCAATGCCCACGGTGGACAAGTTAGAATCCCATTCGTAGGTGGATTAGTCGCTCCTAATCACGGGTTCTTTCCGAAATATACAGCAGGTACACATACTAAAGATAACACCGTCATGATTGTCAACAGAGGGCTCGGTAATAGCATCATACCGTTTAGAATTTTTAATAGACCAGAAATAATAGAAATTCAGTTAGAGTTATTAAAGAGTGAATAGTGTATCGAGGGGTCAGACACCGCAATTCAATAATGCCTCAAAGGGTCTGTCTCCTCGGTGCACTTCGTGACACATAAACCACTTTTATAGACATGTTTTTATTTAATCCTTTATAATGAGGTTATCCATCTACATGAGTCCGTTTCATAAAGAATCATTACTACACGAAAAACGAATTTTAAGGCTCTATTCACTTGTGAAGACTCTCAAAGATGAACATACTATGTTTTTTAGAGAAGATAATTCGTTTTTCACTAAAAGAACCGTAATTATGAAATCGATTCAAATATAAAGAATTTTATACGAGGGGGAAAATAGCATGGCGGATAAGACAAGTATAAAAATCGAAGGAACTGAATTTAAATGGGATGTAGAAAAAGGAGAATTTCTTTTTGAAGAAAGAGATTCTGTTCTTTTTTGGATAACAACAGCAATGAAAACGTTCTTTGATACCATAGAGGAAATCTCAGGTGAAGAATCATCCAATTTAGTTTTTGAAGCAACAGGATTTCGCCAAGGACTTGTTGTTGGTGAATTTTTTGAGAAAATGAAGCAAGTTAGTGTTGCAGAAGCAGCGGAAGCCATTGCAAGTACATATGCAGCTGCAGGGTGGGGACGTACTACAATTGAAAACTTAGATTTTGACGCTAAAACAGTTACCGTGCTATTAAAAGATAGTTGGGAGCACAAATTAAATGTGGCTCAAGGTAAAACAACTGGTGGAAACTTTCTTCCTGCGCACTTTGCAGGCGTATTTTCCGGATTATTTAATAAGAATATTTGGTATAAAGTAATAAAATACCAGGTGGAAGGTAATGAACATACGGTTATTAATTACTTTCCATCTGATATTACAGTTACAGAAAATATACACCAACTAGCAAGAAAAAAAGAATCGGAACAAATCGTTAAATTAGAAAGCATGGTTAATGACAAAACGAGAGAACTACAGGAACTTGTTAAACAAATTTCCTCTCCTATCATCCCAGTACTGGAAGGAATTGTTGTTGTTCCATTAGTAGGGAAATATGATTTAGAACGTTCGGAAGAATTAGTTGAAAAAACATTAAATAACCTCCCTTCATACAAAGCAAATTATTTAATATTGGATTTAACAGGTATAGATCGAAATATTTGTGAAAACACAACTAGCTTTATTGAAAAAATATGCCTAGCTTCTAAATTAATCGGAACAGATGTAATCCTCGTAGGAATCTCTTCCGAACTGAGTATGTCTATTTCTAAGTCAAACATTGATTTCTCGAAATTTTATTTCTTCCAAACGTTGCAACACGGCATTCAATACGCACTAGCCAAAATGGGAAGACAGCTTGTGTAAAATTAATTGTGTGACAGTATAAAATAATTTAGCATTAGAAATAAACTCCCTGTCTAATTAGACTTGGGAGTTTTTTACTTTATGAACCATGGGGTCAGACACCACAATTCACTTATACATCAAAGGGTATGTCCTTTCGATGCACTTTTCTGAAGCTTTAGAAACAAGTTTGTAATCAACTTAGAAATTACAAAAAAACCTACGTAGAATAAGAACAAATAAAAGTAGTTTACAAACTCAAACATTCTAAAGAAATTGTGGCTTACTAGTATAGGTTTTAATATAAATGCAAAAACAGCTGATAATAAAGTAGAGTACAAATAAAAATTCTTTTTATGATTAATCGTCCATTGATATATGAGCATATAAGCAACCGGTACTAGCGAGGCATCTAAAGCAAAACTAGGTAAAATCGGGAGAATTTCGTATGGGTACTCCCACAATCCCATTCTAATCCCTGCTGAATTCGTATAAGCGAACCAAATGTGATAATTTAACCCATAAAACCCAAGTAGAAGCATTTTGCTCCTATCTATTTTAATAAATAGGACAATCAGTGGAACAATTAACATTGTTGCAACAACCCAAAATTGCCAATCATCGAACCAGGAGTACAATTTCCAATATTCTACTGCCATTTTAGAGATACTTTCCTTAGCATCCCGAATAGTTTGTAGCATTTTTTCTTGTTTTTCATTCATGTTTCATTATCACACCTTTTTCGTTTGATACCTCCTTATATTTCCCAGATAAAGCTTGCTTAACCATGGATTTGTAATCAATTAACAAGTAGTATTTTTGCTTGCTCATAAAACAGAAAAATAGCCATTATCAAGATAAAACGGACCAAGGTGTCAGACACCAAGATTCTACTTTTATATTAAATGAAGTTCCTCTGCAAACATTTTTTTATGCCAAATGAACTTCATCGGCCTTATGAAGTTCATCTACTATCATTTTTTTATCACGATTGAACTTCATTGGCCTTATGAAGTTCATCTACTATCATTTTTTTATCACGATTGAACTTCATTGGCCTTATGAAGTTCATCTGCAAACATTTTTTTATGCCAAATGAACTTCATCGGCCTTATGAAGTTCATCTACTGTCATTTTTTTATCACGATTGAACTTCATCGGCCTTATGAAGTTCAACTACTATCATTTTTTTATCACGATTGAACTTCATTGGCCTTATGAAGTTCAGCTATAAACAAACTTTTATGTCAGTTGAACCTCAAGACTTATTTTCGTTTCAACAATAGTGACACCATTATTAACTGATTCAGTAAGTGATACTTTTACGTACTCTGGCCCTTAGACGCAGTTATTTAAAATTACCTATTTACATTAACGCAACGTTAAGGTGTAAAGTAAAGTTTAGGTAGAAGGTGAAAAGATAGAATATACCGTTAAGCTTTTAAAACGGGTGATCCTTCGAGTGATCTTGCACAAAAAGCAGCTGATTTGCATAAAAGATGGCTAACATTCTACTGGTCTGAATACAGTAAAGAGGCTCATGCTGGTGTTGTCCGGATTTATGTAGATGACGAAAGATTTAAAGCCAACTATGATAAAGATCAGGAGGGGGTCGCTGAATTTTTAAGAGATGCTATTCATGTCTATACAGGATTTAAAAATTAAGTGCGGTGCCATCCCCAAATACGTCGGGATGCCACCTTTTCTTAACGCACCAAGGGGGTCAGACACCAAGATTTATTGATGCATCGAGGGGTCTGTCCCTTCGACGTCAAATTGTAGATATTCTAAGACATTTCCGAATGGATCTCGAAAACTAATATATTTTCCTGGAGGACATTTAGTAGGCTCATCCAAAATGAAATCAACTTTATGTTCTTTTAACATTTTTACTGTGTGTTCAATATCCTCTGTTTTTAATCCTAAAACTACTCCTGTAGCATTGCTATTTGCATTGTATGAAAATTTTTCCGATTCCTCTAAAACTATTGGTAGATTTCCGTTAACGAGTGTTACAATCTTATCCCCATATTGTTTATTTACTTCGAAGCCTAAAACTGTAGTATAAAAATCAATAGCCTTCTGAATATTAGGTACATAAATACCAATAACACATACTTGGCTCAAATTGTTTCCTCCTTTAATTTCTCGCTTATTTATATTAAATATTCTCTTTAAAAACAAAATCACCTGCTAAAAATTGTAATTCCTTTCACAACATGAAGGTACCTCCCCCCCTGGCTAATACTTTAAACACACTGGGGCTCAGGCACCTAATATTGCAAGAGAATAGGACCTTTACATTTTCGCTTATTTATCAAATAAAAGTCTTCTATAATAATCCAAGTCTAGTATTCTAGAAGAAACATAAAAGCGTTGGTTTACATCGTTTGCTATACGATCTATATACGGCTGGTCCACATCCGTACCTTCATTTGGAGTAAATTCCCCTGTACGAGAAAGGTACTTTCCTTCTTTTGTAATAAAGCTTCTATCTCTAAAGATAACTAATGGTTCTATATCAGAGAATATATCTCTTCCCATTAGTAAACGAGAATCGAATTCTATTCCTAATAGATTTGAGATGGTAGGCATAATATCAAGGCTAGAGGTTGGTTCATTAATAACAATGCTCTCCTCGCCATGCGCATAAATAATTAGTTCACTTTTGTGAATGCCGAAGTCGATATCCACTTCTTTGCCTGATAATTCATTTATCGTTTCAAAATCCAATCCATATGGATAATGGTCCGCACTTATCACAATCAACGTATTCTCTAACACTCCTGCTGCCTCTAATTCGTTCAAAAGGTATTCCATTGCTAAATCAAATTCAACTTGTGTCGCAAGATAGGCTTGTGCTTGCGTTGAAAGATCTAAATGGTCCACATAGCTTTTATTTTTCCATGCCATTGCTTGACCGAAGAAATTGTATTCTAAATGCCCGCTTACTGTCATGTAGTATACATGAAATGATTCGGAATGGATAAATTCTGGAATGGTTTCTTTCATCATTTCTAAATCAGAAGGAGGCCATGACTTTTCTACATTTAAGCCATTCCCAATCCCCTTATAATCATATCCCATATTAGGATGCGATTTATCTCGGTCGTAATACGAATAGGTATAATTATGATACGCTTTCGTTGTGTAACCTAGGGCTCTTAATTGATTCCCCATAGCGAACGGTTGATGATTTTTGCTTGAACGAGAATAGCTCCAAACGGCTGGCTTCGGTATAAGCCCAGTGGTTGCTACATATTCACCGTCAGAAGTACTCACATCCCAAGTAGGTACATAGAAATCTGTAAAACGAAATCCCTCATTTACTAGTTTGTAAAGAGTTGGTGTTACTTCTTTATGTGCAGCATAAGGAGCAAACGCTTCTGCAGTGATAAAAATGAAATTGTACCCTTCAAATTTCCCAGTGTATTCATTCTTTTTTGAAGGTTGGCGTTGTTGGAAGTAGTAATGTAATTGTTTTATTCCCTCGTCTTGTTCTTTCTCTATTAATGTATCAAAATCAATTTCTAGTTCATTGTATTTTATCTCAACTTCTTTATTATTTGGGGGCTTTTTCTCCTCTTCTGTTTTCCCCCCAGCCTCAACAGGTGGTAATGGAATGTTTACACTAGGGCTCCATTTCGTCACGTGACGTTGAATATCTAATCTTAAAGTAGTCAACAGCCCTAAACGATCTACAGATAAAACAGGGGAACTACTTTTATAGTAAAGATCATAAGCAGAATTCGCCCGATGATCATCTCCAAATGAAATAAATAAAATACCAACAGAATGCATTAGGAAGAATAAGAAGAGATAAAGAAGAACTACTTGTTTCTTAAATGGATGGAATGTCATTTTATTTCGTATGAAAAGGAATGGAAGTAGGATCGCGGGTAAAAAGGTAAGTAAAATCCAATGGAAATTCAATTTAATTGTTCGAAACATTGTATCCTTAAACCCAAAAACTTGCCCAGCATTCCCAGCAGACGAAAAGTTATAGATGGTTTTGAATACATCGTGGTATATAAATTGACTGGTGTAAAGAATACCCATTATAAATAAAACAATTATGGTAAGAATCTTATTTAACGTAACCCACTTAGTAGATACTAAAACACATAGTAAGAATGCTAATGAAATAGAAAATAAGGTTGAATAAAATAGCCCTGTTGAAAAAAGTTCAATAGCATGGTTATCTGAAATGATACGAAATAGTATCTCCATAAACAGTAAGGAAGCAACAAAATAAGAAAGCAATAGAAAGCCGGACCTTTGCATCAAGAACAACCCCCTTTTCTGTATATTTTGAGTAGAATCAAATAATATTTATTCTAACCTCTGTTACAATATATGCAGCTATTTTTTTTATTTATATCCTTTCAAAAAGATTTTGTAAAGGTTTTCATAAAAAAAGGATGAATCAAAAGGCTTTTCCCTTTGATTCATCCTTACCAATTTAAAAATTAATTACCAGTCATCGCTTTCACTTCATCTTGGTGGTTATCAATCCACTCTTGAGCAACTTCTTCAGCATCGCGACCTTCGTCTTCGATTTGTACGATCATCGCTTCGATATCCGATACGTTCATACTCCAATTACTTAAGAATTCGTAAGCCTCTGGAGCTTTTTCTTTTAAATCATTATTCGTAATAACATGCACTTCAGAAGTATCAAAGAAGCCTTCCGGACTTGGTAAAACCTTTAAGTCATAATTCGCAAACATTGGATGTGGTCTCCATCCTAAAAATAGTACTGGTTCTTCATTTGCCATCATACGTTGTGCTTGTGCTATCATTCCACCTTCACTTGACGGAACAACTTCTAAGTCTAGTCCTAATTCTTCAATCATTTCACGAGATGTCATGGTCATACCTGCACCTTCTTCAATACTGTATAACTTTCCATCAAATAAGTCTTCATTACCAATCAGATCTTCAACAGAGTCAATTCCTTCTACATACGTTGGAATAACCCAACCTAATTCTCCATCAAGATAACTTACAGAAGTACTTGCTATATTGTCCCCAAATTGCTCCATATAATTCGCATGCATAACTGGTAACCATGAATCCATAAATACATCTAAATCTCCACGGGATAAGCCAGTATAAACTCCCCCTGCATCTGCGTTTGTTTCCTCCACTTTATACCCCATGTCTTCTAAAAGTAATTTTGCTACTTTTGTTGGAGGTACTGTACTAGTCCAAGGTGTCACACCAAACTTAATCGTTACATCCTTTGAATCTCCACCTGTACTTCCATCATTACTTGAACACCCTACTAATATAGTAAAAACTAAAATAAACAATACACTAATCTTCTTCATTCCCCACTCACCCTTTTCTCTTTTTTGTATTACCTAATCCTTGTGTAATGCGGTCTAGTATAATAGCTAACACTACAATACCTAGTCCCCCGACTAACCCTTTTCCTACGTTTACACTAGAAATTCCCGCTAAAACGGTCGAACCTAAACCTGGTGCACCAATCATAGAGGCAATAACAGCCATGGAAAGTGCTAGCATAATAGTTTGATTGACTCCAGCCATAATAGTTGGAATAGCAATCGGTAATTGTACCTTCGTCAGCATTTGCCAAGGTGTAGATCCAAAAGCCTTAGCTGCTTCTACCATATCTGTTGGTACTTGCTTAATACCTAAGCTTGTCATTCTTACTGCTGGAGGTGTAGCAAATACAAAGGTAGAAATAACTGCCGGTACTTCTCCCAAGCCAAATAGTAAGATAGCTGGAATTAAATATACAAAACTTGGTAAAGTTTGCATAAAGTCTAGGATTGGTCTCACTAATGCATCTAACGTTTTATTTTTCGCTGTTAAAATACCTAGTGGGATTCCAATAATAATAGAGAATAACGTAGCAACTACTACTACTGCTAATGTAAGCATTGCTGCATCCCACAAGTTAACAGACCCTAAATAAAGTGCACCGAAAACGGTAAATATAGCGATCCCTTTCCCTGCAAACTTCCAAGCTAAGATAACTAGAATAAGTGCCATAATCTCTGCTGGTATAAAAGTAAATAAATCTGCAACACCATTAATAAAGAAAGAAATAATGCCTCTGATGAAATCAAAGAAGCCACCAAATATGGGAATTAAATACGTATAAACGAAATGATTTGTCCAATCTTCTAATGGAAGTGTGAAGTAATTCATGTTGTCACCTCACCTTGCTCTTTACCTAAAACGAGACCAGATAAAATAGATACTCTCACGATAATTCCTAGTAATCTATCATCTTCTACTACCGCAATTGGATACTTCGATTCCGCCGCAACACCAATTAATTCACTCAACGGCGTATCAGGTGCAGTTGTGTGGTACCCTTGTTCTAATACATCTTCCACCCATTTAATTTCTTTATAAGCTTCAATTGCTGCATCAATCGTTAGTATACCTTTTAACTTTTTATCTTTATCCACAACAAAAATACTAGATATACCCGCTTCTTCCATCTTTTTCACCGCTACTCTTGGGCCGTCTTTCCAAACAGTCACGACATCTGGCTTCTTCATAATGTTGGAAGCAACTAAAACCTTTGAACGGTCTACATCTTCTACAAAGTTATAAACGTATTCATTTGCTGGATTTTCTAAAATTTCTTCTGCTGTGCCAATTTGGACAATTGAACCGTTTTTCATAATGGCAATTCTATCTCCTAGTTTTAATGCTTCATCTAGGTCATGCGTAATAAATAGAATTGTTTTGCCATACTTACTCTGCAAGGTTAATAGCTCATCTTGCATTTCTTTTCGAATGATAGGGTCTAACGCACTGAATGCTTCATCCATCAGTAGAATATCAGAGTCATTAGCAAGGGCACGAGCTAGTCCAACTCTTTGTTGCATTCCACCACTTAGCTCGTCTGGATAACTATTTTCATAGCCTTTTAGGCCTACATCATAGATAGACTTTAATGCTTTCTCTTCTCTTTCACTCTTTGAGACACCTTGAACCTCTAGACCAAATTCCACATTTTCCTTAACTGTTCGATGTGGAAATAAGGCGAACTTTTGAAAAACCATTGCAAGCTTTTTTCGTCTAATATCAATAAGTTCGTTTTTGTTCATCTTAGTAATGTTTTCTCCATCGATAAGTACTTCTCCATCTGTCGGTTCAATTAATCGATTAACAAGACGAATCAATGTAGACTTTCCACTACCAGAAAGACCCATAATAACAAAGAACTCACCAGCTTTTACTTCAAAAGAAGCTTTATTCACACCGACAGTAAGGCCAGTCTCTTCTAAAATCTGTTCTTTGTCTTGACCTAGGTTCAATCTATTAATTCCTTCCTTTGGATTTTTCCCAAAAACCTTTGTTAAATTATGTACTTCAATTTTATTCATTCGTATTTCTCCTTTGGCGAAAGCTTCTCACTGAATACACGGATTATTCCGTTAATCATTCTTGTTGCTAGTCATAAAAACAGGTGAAAAGTAATATATTCAATAATTTTGTCTATGTTTGTTCCCTTATTTGGTACTTTCTTATTATACAAAGTGCATATTTTTTCCACAAAGTCCATATACCTTGATATTTCTATCGTATAGTCCGTACAGTTTAAACTGTACGTATAAAACACACTGAATTCTTACAATTGCGACCAAATGCTCCATATTACAGTTATATTACAAATTTTATTTTATAATTAAATATGATACGCTAAAGGTAGAAATTTCAAGGAAGTGAAGTAATGGAAATCACTAATGAAAAGCTCTTAAAGGCTCGAGAGCGATTTATTGATAGCATGGCACAAAACATGAGTTTATATGGTATAACCCCTTCTGTCGGAAGGTTATATGGTCTACTCTACTTTAGTGAAAAACCGATGACGCTAGATGAAATGAAAGAAGAGCTAGGCATGAGCAAAACAAGTATGAGCACTTCAGTCAGACAGCTCCAGGAAATGCAAATGGTAGACAAGGTGTGGAAAAAAGGAGATCGTAAAGATTATTACGAAAGTAACGATGATTGGTTTAAATCGTTTGTTGGTCTTTTCTCTATTAAATGGCGCGCAGGTATTCATACTAATATAGCAATGATAGACAAATCATTAATAGAATTAGAAGAGATCATTCAGGACCCGTCTACACCTGATGATTTAAAAACAATGACTAAATTTGATATCGACAAACTCCATTATGCTTTAGAATATTATGATTGGTTAAACCGACTTGTCGATGATTTGGAATCAAACAAAATATTTGACTATATTCCGAAGAAAAAAGATCAAGAAGTTTCAAGTCTTATAAAAAAATCGTCTAGTTAAAAACTAGACGATTTTTTATGTGTAGGATACTCTTTCTCGATTAAAGACTCAATTAATTTCTACAACGTTAATCTTTATTCGTTTTCAATGATTTGCTTAAAAAATCCTCTGTCCCCATATCCTAAAAAATCTACCCCAAAATGAGTTAATACAGCAAAAACAATGCTCCAAACGATGATGCTTGTCGTCATCCAAATAGAGGTTCCTTTTTTCGTTCCTCCAAATGAAAGACTCATAAATGCGGCAAGATGACTACCTACAATAAGTGGGCCGATGAATGCAAGACCTGGCAAGCCATATTTCTGCCATAGCTTTTGAGCACGTAATGCTCTTTTGCTCGGCTCCCTTTCCTCTTCTTCACCTTTACGTTTCTTTCTCCATTCTTTAAGTTTATTGATAAAAATAATCAGCAAAATGACAGTCAATATGTTGCCAAGTATAGCTAGTATTACAACTGGTATTACTGGTAAGCCCGCGAAAATAGCTAGAGCAATTACTCCGTATCCTTCAAAAAATGGAATGGCTGCTAAAACGAATACTACTATGTACGCCCAAAGGAATTCTAAGTATCCCATCACTAGATCCCCCCTATGTATTTCAGTTTATATATATACTCCACTTTAACAAAAACGTCTAATAATATAAAGTCATAGTAGTAATTAGTTCTTGTCCAACCTATGGAAGTTTACAAGTATATAATATACATTGACAAAACTCCTTCCATATCTTATTCTTATTTTACAAATAAATATTCCTATTAAAGGGGAGTAGCTTTTACAATACATGTCGTCATGACAGAGCAATATTGCTCTCGGCAGTATTGGCAACATTACGTTGTTAGCAAGACCTTTACCAGATGGTAAGGCGCCTTTTAGATATTCTGTTAACCAACCTTTACCATATATGGTAAAGGTTTTTTGTTTTTCTAGCAGACTATCAGGAGGTAACGAACAATGAAAACATATGAAGAACTAGCTAATAGCGTTATATATAAAATATATGGATCTACTGTTAGATTGCTTGACAAGGCAAATGAGCTAGAGCTTGTTGGTAAAGGACGAAGTGCGTATGCATTCAAAATTAAATCTACAAACTTAGTTATAAAAGTGTACTTTCCTACACATAGAGAAATAGGAAAAGAAGAGACTACTGTTTACACCATGTTAAAAGAAAACCCGTTCTTCCCTACATTACATGCTTATGGAGAGAATTATATTGTGATAGATTATATTTCCGGTCAAACATTTTTCAATTGCCTTATAAAAGGTATTCCGATAAAGTATAAGCACATTTTAGAAGTTGATATGGCATTAAAGTTGGTCAGAGGTGTTGGATTAAATCCTTCTGATGTGCATCTACGTAACATCATTCTTACAAAAGATGGCCATGTGAAATTGATTGATGTGGCACGATTTCGCCAAAGAGGAGAATGTTCTCAATGGGAAGATTTAAAGAAGGCATACAAACTCTACAGAAGAAGATTCATACCTAAACAAATCCCCACTTTTCTTTTGAATAGCGTTGCTTTTATTTATAAAAAAAGATGGTTTAAAGCGTGGATAAAATACATTTAACTTAGGTGCCTGTTCCTCTACACGTTAAAATTTTTTATACGTTTCTGGGGCTGGCAATATTAATGAGAAATGAAACCCCGTTCCCATTTTTCACTTTCTAGTAGCTTGGTGTCTCTGATCTGCAGCAAGTAGTATAATTAACACCGCAACAAACAACGTTAAAGCTGAAATAATATTTAACCAAAAATTAGTAAAAGCTAGTAAACCACTAACTAAAACTAACGAGAAACCAACTGCAAATAACAGCTTATGTGGTACGTTTTTTAATTTATCAATCACTAATTTCACCTTTTTCTATTATTTACTGTTATTACTTCTACATATGTATTCTACATAAATATTACAATTCCTACTTTACACTACGATGTATCAAGGTGTCTGACCCCTCGACTCATTTTTAAAATGAGAAATGAACCCCGTCCTCATTTCTCACTGAAAATACTGAACTATCGAATAAATCATTTTTACTTCGCTCCTCGAAATGTTATGATAGATTTATAGATTTTACATTATGGGGTCAGACACCTAGATTCATCGATGCATCAAGGTGTCTGTCCCCTCTACTCAATGGAGGTATGGATGATGGCAAAACGACCTATTACGGCAGATGATTTGTGTAAATTTAAGTTTGTAGGAGATCCGCAAGTTTCCCCTACGAAAGATAAGGTAGCCTATGTGTTAACGCATGTAGATAAGGAAAAAGATGGGTACTATTCTTATATTTATTTAACAGACCTTAATGGAAACGGAAGACAATTCACTTCTCATTATTCTAAAGATCACTTAGTGAAAGATGTTACTCCAAAATGGTCTCCTGATGGAAGTACGCTTGCGTTTCGATCTAACCGTACTGGCAAAAATCAGGTTTGGCTTTTACATACGGATGGCGGTGAGGCTATCCAACTAACAGATGTGAAGCAAGGAATTGGTGAGTTTACTTGGTCACCTGATGGAAAGCAGCTTGCTGTGACTGTGCATGGTGCATTGGATAATTTTTCAGAAAAGGAAAAAGAAGATGAGAAAAAAAGTGATGTGAAAGTGATTACTAGACTTCGTTATAAAGGTGATGGGGTTGGGATTTATAATGAAGATCGTAAGCATGTGTACTTGTTTGATATCGAGACAAAAGCGTTTAAGAAGGTAACGGAAGGTGAGCATGATTTCGGTCAACCTCGTTTTTCTCCGGATGGCAAGAGCTTGATCTATGTTGGTACGAAGGCGGAAGATAAAGAGTGGGGTTACTTACCTGCGATTTGGAAATATGATTTGGATACGAAAGAAGAGTCTTTGGTTTACGATGGAAATGGATACATTATGGCACCATCCTTCTCGCCTGATGGGAAATGGCTAGCGTTTGCTGGACATACTCGCGGAGAAAGAAGCCAAGGTAACTCTAATGTTCTTCTTCTATCTTTAGAAACTGGTGAATGTAAGAATTTAACGGAGCATTTTGATTACACAGTTGGAAATCTTGTTGGGGTTGATGCAAAGTATGATACGGCCGAAACTCGTTTAATTTGGGATGATGCGAGTAAGAACATTTACTTCAACGCTACTGTTGGTGGCGATTGTCAGTTATTTAAGGTGAGTGTGGACGGCGAGGTTTCTTCTGCTCTATCACCGGCTGTGGCAAGTGTTACTTCGTATGATGTATTGAGTGATGACAAAGCAGTTCTTGTACTTGCTACTCCTCATTCTACTGGTGATTTAGTTGTGCAAGATTTGAGTGAAGTGGAAAATGTGGTAAAAGTTACGGATTGGAACGAGGAGCTTTATAAAGAAGTGCACTTAAGCACACCGGAAAACATCCATTATATCAGTACGGATGGTGTGGATGTGGAGGGTTGGATTTTGAAGCCTTTCGGTTATGAAGAAGGCAAAAAATATCCAATGATCCTGCAAATTCACGGTGGTCCCGCAACTGCGTATGGGAACGGGTTACATCATGAAATGCAGTTAATGGCTGCTAAAGGCTATGTAGTTCTATATACGAACCCGCGTGGAAGCCATGGATATGGTCATGAGTTCGTAAATGCTGTTATCGGTGATTACGGTGGAATGGATTATGAAGATATTATGGCTGGTGTGGATTATGCGTTGGCGACCTTTGATTATATTGATCAAGAGGAGTTATTTGTTACAGGAGGAAGTTACGGTGGGTACATGACGAACGTTATTGTTACTCGTACAGACCGTTTTAAAGCAGCTGTTACGCAACGAAGCATCTGTAACTGGCATAGCTTCTACGGAACGAGTGATATTGGTTTCTTCTTTACGGAATGGCAACACGGTAAGGCTGATCTGTGGGAGGATTATGAAAGATTGATTAAGCTGTCCCCTCTTCACTACGCTCGTAATGTTAAAACACCAACGTTAATTTTGCATAGTGAACAAGATTTACGTTGTCCGATGGAGCAAGCAGAGCAATGGTATGTGTCGTTGAAGCGTTTAGGTGTGGAGACAAAGTTAGTTCGCTTCCCTGATGAGAATCATGACTTGTCCCGTTCTGGTAAGCCAAAGCATCGTTTGGAAAGATTGGAGCATTTGATTGGATGGTTTGAGGATCGTCGTAAATAAGTAAGATAAAAAAGTGCCAGCCCCCCGCCTAGTTAATGTTTTATAAGGCTTGGGGGCCTGGCACTTTTTTAGCACTATTTTAATTGAGTCCGTTTCATAATGTATGACTACTAATTGAAAAAAGAATAATAGCAACGTATTCTGTATTTATACACCTTAATAAAAACATATTATTTTGTATATCACTAAACTATTCGTTTTTCAACGTAATTACGAAATTGATTCAATTATATAGATTGATAAAGTAGAATAAAATTGGTAATGCAACTAAGACTATAACCACACTTTGAACAAATGTAAGTATGATATCCTTTTTCCAGGAATTTCGATAAGGATAGCGATTGTTTACTCTTTGGAAAAATAGAAATACTACCCAACAAAATAGTATGGAATTAATTGCGGATAATACGCTTTCGTAATACATATTGTTTCCCCCTGACAATGCCTAGAATAGTACTTTAGGAGATAAGGTGCAAAAGTTTCATGACATGGTCTTCTCCCCCATTAAGTTGTTACTTTCTATACGTTGGTTGGAGAAGAAAAGTTTCATGTTTTTTGAATTTTCAATAATTTATTGCCTTATAATGCGATATTAAACCCCGTCCCCGTTTCTCTCATCAGTAGGGTTTTTCACGCCTTTACTTTTATAAGGTTTTGCACTCTTTTTCTTGTTTGCACTTGATTGCCAGCGGTTCCAGCCTTTTTTGCCTGTCCCTCTTCCAGTTCCACCTTTTGATTTAGCTTTACTCATCTCAACACCTCCTTGAATAATATGTTAAACAGTTAAGTTAGACCCACCAATAATGGTGAGTCTTATCGATGACCTCTGATTTTCTTCCGTTATAATTCAATAATTATAGGCACAATCATTGGTTTTTTCCTCGTTTGATTGAACACATATTGTTGGATGGATCTTTTTATTTCTTTTTTTAGTACATTTGCTTTTATTTTATTCGTTTCTTTAAGCTCACTAATCGTTGTTTTCGTGATTCGGTTGATGTTTTTTCGTAGTTGTGAGAAATCGCCATCGGTATATCCACGAGAGATTGTTTCGGGCTCAGAAAGTAGTTTTCCTTCTACTTTATTCATAGTAAATACAATGATGAGCATTCCATCCTCTGAAAACTGTTGACGGTCTCGTAATACAAATTCTCCAACATTTCCAACAGCTCCACCTTCTACGTATGCATTTCCAATAGGTACGGTTCGAGTTTGTCGGGCAATAGATTGTTCAATATCCACTACCTCCCCGTTTTTGAGAATAAACGTGTTTCCTTGCTCTACTCCTACTTGTTCTGCCAACTGACGGTGATGGTGTAACATTCTCAATTCCCCGTGAATCGGAATAAAATATTTCGGTTTCATTAATGTTATCATAAGTTTTAAGTCTTCTTGATAACCATGACCAGAAACATGCATTCCGGAAGAACTTCCTGATCCATAAATGACGTTTGCTCCAATCCCAATTAGGTTGTCTACAATACTCGTTACTTTACGTTCATTACCTGGGATAGGACCTGCCGCGAAAATTACCATATCATCACTTAAAATTTCGACACCGCGAAAGTTTCCAGTAGACAAGCGAGCAAGTGCGGCATTTGGTTCTCCTTGACTTCCTGTACATAAAATCGTTACTTTTTCAGGAGGTAGTTCATTGATTTCTTGTTGGTCTATCATCATACCATCTGGAACGGTTAAATACCCTCTTTCCATCGCAACATCTACTACATTCACCATACTGCGACCTAGTAACGCTAGTTTTCTGTTCGCTTTTTGTGCGGCATTCACGACTTGTTGAACCCTGCTAATATTAGATGCAAAAGTAGAAACGATAACTTTTCGTTTTGCTTTCATAAAAGCCGATTCCATATGTTCAGCGACCATCCGTTCGGAAGGAGTCAAGCCAGGACGTTCTGCATTTGTACTCTCCGACAGTAATAGTAATACTCCTCCATTACCGATTTCAGCCATTTTATGAATATCGGAATGTTGTTCATTTTCAGGGGTTAGATCAAACTTAAAGTCACCAGTATGCACAATATTTCCCTCTGGTGTTTGAAAAACGATTCCTAAACAATCTGGAATACTATGGGTCACTTTAAAAAAGCTTACGCTTATGTTTCCAAAACTCAAGTTTGAATCCGAATTAATTTCTATAAGTTCGCTTTCCCTTAATATTTTGTGTTCTTTTAATTTTAGTTCAATTAAGCCCAATGTAAATCGTGTAGCGTATACAGGTACATTGAATTTTTTCAAAAAGAACGGGACTCCACCGATATGATCTTCATGTCCATGCGTTATAAGTAAAGCCCTAACTTTCTCTTTATTTTCTTCTAAGTACGTCATATCCGGGATAATCAAATCAATTCCTAATAGACTTTCATCCGGAAACTTATTGCCACAATCGATTATAAGTATATCGTTTTCATATTCGATTGCATACATGTTTTTGCCAATCTCATTCAACCCACCTAGGGCGTAAATAGATAGTATGCTGTTATTTTGGTTCAAGATAATACCTCCCAATAAATACATATAGCCTTAGTATGCCCTTTAATGAGAAATAGGGTCAGGTGTTTCGACAAACCAATTTTTGGTTGGTTGCCCTCAAACCATCTATTTCCTTACCAACGCAAACGCCGTAATTATAGCCGTTATCGGTATAGTAAGCGCTACGCCGATTCCTGCAACGAGGATTGTTAGCATTTCTGCACTAAATACTTTGGAATTGACTATTTGCCCAAACGAGTAAGAAACGTCTTTAAACATGATAAGTAATGCCAAGTATCCACCAAAAAACGCGAAGAATAACGTATTTGTGCTTGTTCCTAAAATGTCCCTACCTATACTAATACCTGAATGGAATAATTCTTTCCTTCCCAACTTCGGATTGTGAAAAGCTATTTCGCGCATCGGAGAGGAGATTGAGATAGCAATGTCTACAATCGCACCAATCGTACTCGTAATGATTACCGCGACTGCCAGCTTCATAAAATCAATGCCAATAAAAAGAGAAAACGTGCTAAAGTCGTCAATTTCTTCTACTCCAAAGCCTTGAATCATGGTACTCTCCGTCACTAGTACGATAAAAAATAACAGTATAATGAACGTAACGATTGTGGAAATAAAAGCAGTTATTGTTTTTATATTTACTTCATTAATAAAGAACAAATTCACACAACTAATCAACGTACATGCAATTAAAATTAACACAATTGGATTGGCATTTGGGTCGGTCATAAAGAGAACCGCAAAAAAGAGCACAACAAAGTTGAAAAACAATGCAATAAACGACCTGGCCCCTTTTTTTCCGCCAATAAGCACCATTAATATAAATAAAATTAGCGATAATACGATTAACACATTCATTGTGTTGCCCTCATTCTATTAATAAAGAAAATCGTGATATACATACCAATTGGGATTGTAAGGACGATGCCAATTCCACCGGCTAGTGCTCTTGCTATATCCAGTGAGAGATTCATTGTAAACATGTAACTCCACATAATGTCATTTTTCATATACAATACAAGCGTTGGGATGGAACCACTTATGTATACAAAAAACAAAATATTAGACATCGTTCCCATAATATCTTTGCCAATATCCATCGCCGAAGCTTTCAACGCTTCTACCGAGATTTGGTTGTTTTTTTCATACAATCCAAAGATGGAAGAAGACATCGTAATGGCAACATCCATTACTGCTCCAAGTGATCCAACTAACACACCGGCGAGAAAAATCATTTCTGGATTTCGGGTTAAAAATTGCATTTCCTCATAACGTAGCCCTTGACTGTTACTTAACCAAATGACGAGATAGGCTATAACGATTAATACGAATGTTGCTACTAATGTCGCTATAATGGCTGCATACGTTTTTTCATTAAAGCCGTTTACGAACAAAAAGGAAATAACCGTAAAGAAGAGTACACTCACTCCAGCAATTAATACTAAGTTCCAATGTGGCCTACTTAAATAGACATCTAACGTGTAAGATAAAATTACAGCATTGATCCCTAAAGTTAAAATAGAATACAGTCCTTGTTTTTTCCCAACAATAAGTAGCATGAAAATAAATATCCAAGCAATAATCATAAGATGTTTATCACGTTTCAGGTCAGATATTGTACCAGTTAAGCCTGAATTCTCATCAACCTTCGAATCTATATTTACAAACACTTCATGACCAACCTTATACGGATTGTCATACGCACCAGATGTAGAATATTCATTAACGAACGTAATAAACTGACCTTTTTCCTCTCCGTTTAACACTTCCGCTATGATTCTTTGATTATGTAAAACATCCTCATTCCCAAACATGTCCATCGTTTCCTTCGTATCTTCTACTTCCACTTCTAGCACTTTTGCAATCGGTTGTTCATAAAACGAATGGTTATTGTAAACGAAAACAATAGACGCAACAAAGCAGACTGCTAAAAACGTGTACAACGTAATTTGTATGTATGTTATTTTTCTCATTTTATCTAACATCATGTTCAAGTATAAACCCCTCCAATTACCTGATTTCTATCTTAACAGAAATGCGAAATCGCGGACAGGTGTTAGTCCCTCCTCGAGAAGGATTTTTTATGAAGAGTAGCAAACAGAAAATGGGACCTGACCCACAGTGTATGAATAAACCGTAGGTCAGGTCCTAAAAAGTATTATTATTTAACTGCCTTGCTTACTTTCAGTTTCTTTCCTTTGACCGTTAAATCTTGCATTGCTTGAATGACTAGTGAACCTTTTCCGTTCAGGATGTCGACATATGTCATGGAGTCTTGAATGGTAATGATTCCGATGTCATCGGAATTAATACCAGGAATGTTTGTGATTGTTCCAACAAAGTCAACTGGTCGGAGTTTCTTCTTTTTCCCACCACTAAAATGTAGTTTTGTTATATCTTTGTTGATTCGTGCTGTTTTATTATTTTTCACCACACGGCGACCACTAATTTTTTCATCAAATGCAGCTTGTCCTTTTGAAACTTCTTGAGCTTCAGGTGCTTCCATTGTAGGGATTTCAAAGCCGATATATCGCTCGATTGCTTTGACAAATTTATTTTCGTAAGGTGTTGCAAAAGTAATTGCTTTTCCTTTATTACCAGCACGGCCAGTTCTCCCGGTACGGTGAACATAGCTTTCTTTTTCCATTGGAACGTCGTAGTTTATAACAATCGTTACATTATCAATGTCAATTCCTCTAGCTGCTACATCTGTTGCAACAAGATAGCGGAAATTCCCCATTTTAAAACCATTCATAACAGCAAATCTGTCCTCTTGCTCCAGTCCACCATGCAGTTTTTCACAAGAGTAATTCGCTTTTTCTAATTCCATAAAAACAGTATCGACGTTTTCTTTTGTTTTACAGAAAATGATACAACTGTCTGGATTTTCGACAACGGTAATGTCTTTTAAAAGCGCAATTTTATCGGCCTCTTTCACTTCTATTAAACGATGATCGATTGTGTTTGTTGTGATTCCGGTAGAAGCAATTTCAATGTGAATAGGATTTCTCATGAACTTACTGCATAATTTTTCTACGTCACTTGGTAAAGTTGCTGAAAACAACATGGAAACTCTGTTTGATGGGATTTTAGAAATAATAGCTTCCACATCATCAATAAAGCCCATGTTTAGCATTTCGTCTGCTTCGTCTATGATTAAATATTTGATTTCGTCTAAGACTAGTGTTTCTCGTTCAATATGATCCATTACCCGACCAGGTGTACCTACTACTACATGTGTTTTTTGTTTTAATTCTTCTTTTTGTTTGGCGAACGGTTCTTTACCATACACCGCCATCGCTTTTATTCGTTTGAACCTACCAATGTTTGTTACGTCTTCCCGCACTTGAACGGCAAGCTCACGAGTTGGGGTAAGAATTAATGCTTGTGGTTTTCTTTCTTCCCAATCAATTAATTCACAAACCGGAATACTAAACGCAGCTGTCTTTCCACTTCCTGTTTGTGATTTTACAACTAGGTCGTTCTTTTCCAATGCTTTTGGGATTACTTCAGATTGGACCTCTGTTGGTGTTGTATATTTCAGCACATTAAGTGCTCTGCTAATTTCTTCACTTAATCCATACATTTCAAAACTTTTGTTCATCTACTTACCTCATTTATTATAATTTATCCGACTTCTACATCATACTTCAAAATCTGACTATGTTTATTATACTTCAAATAAGAGAAACAATGTGTAAGAACCGGATGAAATCAAAAAAAAGCATAGACCGCCAGATTGGCAGTTTATGCTTCTTGTAACATTTTTGCTTTTCTTTTAAGTGTTGCAGACCTTTTGCCTGTGAATCCAAGCGTTTTTGAAGTTGTTGCATGAATTTCTTCAATGAGTGCAGGCTCATGCATTAATGACAAGCCATATGAAGGAATCATCTCTTTTATCTTTGGTTCCCAAGAATGGATATATTCCGGGAAACATTTTTCCATTAATTCTAACATTACAGATACGGCTGTTGAAGCTCCTGGAGAAGCTCCAAGTAATGCTGCAATCGAGCCATCTTCAGCAGTAATTACTTCTGTTCCAAACTGAAGTGTTCCCCTGCCGCCAGCTTCTGTATCTTTTATTACTTGTACACGTTGTCCGGCTACAATTAAATCCCAATCTTCACTTTTGGCGTTCGGGATAAATTCGCGAAGTTCTTCCATACGCTGTTCTTTCGATAACATCACTTGCTGAATCAAGTACTTCGTTAATGGCATTTCTTTTGCACCAGCTGCTAACATTGTTATCACATTGTTCGGCTTAACGGAAGTGATTAAATCAAACATAGAACCAGTTTTTAAGAACTTTGGTGTAAATCCAGCAAAAGGTCCGAATAGTAATGATTTTTTATTATCGATAAAGCGTGTGTCAAGATGCGGAACAGACATCGGTGGAGCACCAACTTTTGCTTTTCCGTATACTTTTGCATGATGCTGAGCGATAATTTCTGGATTTTTACATTCCATAAAAATACCGCTAACTGGGAATCCTCCAATACCTTTTCCTTCAGGGATACCTGATTTTTGAAGTAAATGGATGCTTCCTCCCCCGCCTCCGATAAAGACGAATTTTGCCGTATGACGTTCAACTGTACCAGTAGCAAGGTTCTTTACTTTTAACTCCCACCTGCCGTCGCTAGTACGATTTATACCAGTTACGCTATGGTTGTAATTTAATTCAACATTTTTTTTGTTTAAGTGGTCAAACAACATACGCGTTAATGCGCCGAAGTTGACGTCTGTACCTGTATCAATTTTAGTAGCCGCAATAGGTACTTTTTGTTTCCGATCTTGCATAATCAGCGGGACCCATTCCTCTAGCGTTTCTGGATTTTCGGTATATTCCATTCCAGCAAATAAAGGGTTACGTGAAAGCGCTTCAAATCGATTTTTCAAGAAAGAAACATTCAGCTCCCCTTGTACTAAACTCATATGAGGTAATTGTTTAATAAAATCTTGTGGATTTTTAATCAACTTGTTTTCAACAAGGTATGACCAAAATTGCATCGACACTTGAAATTGTTCATTTATTTTTATTGCTTTGCTAATATCAACCGTGCCGTCTGGCTTTACATTCGTGTAGTTCAGCTCACATAATGCAGCATGTCCAGTTCCTGCGTTGTTCCATTCATTAGAACTTTCCTCTCCTGCACGTTCAAGCTTTTCAAACACTTTTATGTTCCAGTCTGGTGCTAATTCTTTTAACATAGCCCCTAAAGTCGCACTCATGATACCAGCACCAATTAAGATAACGTCTGAATTTGTTTGTCTGCTACTCATTTCTACCTTCCTTATCCCCTAAGATGATTTACAAAAAGGATGTAGGCGTACCTACTATAACCCCTGTCGTCTGCCAAGCAGTACTTAGGCACACACCAATTTGAATTCATTTTAACCTATTCATAGTGTATCATTATTTTTAAAAAAATTAAAATACTTATTTATTAATATATCAGCCTTGCACGAAATCAACAGGCATTAGTATTAAATTATCTATATTTAGAATTATGGTGTAAACAGAAACAATCCACATGATATAATTATCTTGGAAAGTTATATATAAAGGAAGGTAAGAGAATTATGATTCAAAATGGAGATATTACGGAAAGATTAAACGGTTTAATTGGGAAAGAATTAACGGATGAACATTTACATGAAGCGCTTTTTTGTGAGAAAAAACATAAAAAACTACTTGTTCGTTTTCAATTAGGAAAGCAATCGTATGTAAAGTTTAGAACACGTTTTCTCGATCACCTTGAGATGACACCTCATGCTGAAATACATGTGTTAGGAAATCCAAATAAATTTAGTGTGAAAGTGGAGCGAAAAAACGATAAAGTCTTCATTATTTCTGAAGCAAGAGTTAATTATAATTATTTGTTATAACTTCATGTTAAAAGCTGTTGAAGCTAACTCAACAGCTTTTTTTATGAAAGCAAACCAACTCCCCCTTTTCATAATTTTAGAAATTTTTCTATTGTTAATTTTTCTCTTTTCAACTAAAATTTAATAGTTACTTTGGGGGTGCCTTTTATGATAAAACGTTTTTTTAGTTATTACAGGCCACATAAAAAGCTTTTTTACATTGATTTTGTGTGTGCGGTTTTTGTTGGTTTATTAGAGCTTGGTTTTCCTCTAGCAGTGTCCTGGTTTATTGACAGTCTACTTCCTGACGGAAATTGGAGTACGATACTTGCAGTTAGTGCTGGATTACTTACTCTTTATCTATTAAGCTCCAGTATGCAGTTTGTCGTCAACTATTGGGGACATAAGCTTGGGATTAATATTGAAACAGATATGAGAAGGGAATTATTTTATCACGTGCAGCGCCAAGGGTTTACCTTTTTTGATAATACAAAAACAGGCCACGTTATGAGTAGGGTTACGAACGACCTGATGGATATTGGCGAGCTTGCTCATCACGGACCTGAAGATTTGTTTATTGCTATTATGACCTTTATCGGTGCGTTTTGGATTATGCTAGTCATCAATACTAAACTTGCACTTGTTGCGATTATTATTGTTCCGTTTCTCGTATGGCTTATTTCTTACTCCAACATAAAAATGAATCAAGCATGGACGAAGATGTACGGAAATATTGCGGACGTGAATGCTAGAGTGGAAGATAGCGTTTCAGGCGCACGTGTTGTTCAATCTTTTACAAATGAAGAATATGAAAAGAAGCGCTTTGATGAAAACAATCTATTCTTCCGTGCTTCAAAATTAAAAGCTTATAAAGTGATGAGTGTGAATTTATCAGGAATTTACATCACGACTCGCCTCATGACTTTAGTTATATTAGTTTATGGAGCTTGGCTAAGCTTTTCGGGTGCATTGACTTACGGTGAATTAGTGGCGTTTATTCTATATATAAACGTGTTATTTAAGCCAATTGATAAAATTAGTGCATTACTAGAGTTATATCCAAAAGGAATGGCTGGTTTTAAGAGATTCACAGAGTTAATGGATCAACAACCAGATATTGAGAACCGTCCGGATGCTATAGAAGTTCCCGCATTAAATGGGAATATTGCATTTAATAATGTGAGCTTTGGCTATGATAAAAATAGAACTATCTTAAGTGAGTTAAGTTTTTCTATTAAAGCTGGCCAGACTGTTGCATTTGTCGGACCTTCTGGAGCTGGAAAAACGACGATTTGCTCGTTAATCCCTCGTTTCTATGACGTGGAAGAAGGTTCTATTACAATAGATGGAATGGACA
The DNA here is from genome assembly GCF_002335755.1 of Bacillus sp. FJAT-45066. Lineage (NCBI taxonomy): Bacteria > Bacillati > Bacillota > Bacilli > Caryophanales > Bacillaceae > Bacillus > Bacillus sp. FJAT-45066. The sequence goes on along the minus strand of NZ_NISQ01000001.1, from coordinate 903,957 downwards.
TTCGAGATATGACAAAAGAATCTCTTCGTTCTAATATCGGAATTGTACAGCAAGATGTGTTTCTATTTACAGGTACTTTAAGAGAAAATATCGCTTATGGAAAGTTGGACGCAACACAAGAGGAAATGGAAGAGGCATGTAGACGTGCCCACCTTACCGAATTGATTGCTTCCTTACCAGATGGGTATGATACTCAAATTGGTGAAAGAGGATTGAAGCTGTCTGGTGGACAAAAGCAGCGTTTGTCTATTGCTCGTATGTTCTTGAAAAATCCACGCATTCTCATTTTGGATGAAGCAACGTCTGCATTAGATACAGAAACAGAATCTATTATTCAGGAAGCATTGACAGAACTTGCTAAAAATCGTACGACACTAGTTATTGCACATCGATTGGCAACGATACGTAATGCCGACAGAATTCTAGTAGTGAACGAGAATGGTATCGTAGAAGATGGAACTCATGCGGAATTGCTTGCCAACAAAAATGGAATTTTCACCAAGTTACACTCCCATCAGCACGCATCCATCTATTCATAGGTTGATGGTTTCTCAAAATAGTGTTTGTCCCCGCACGAATAAAAGCATTGAATTGCATAGCAATTTAATGCTTTTTTCTTTGTTTACTGAGCGACAGATTGATAGTTCATAAGTACTTAGGGGTACTAAAATCCCTTCTTCTCCCTCTACATCCGCCTAATATTATTTCTTTTTTGCTAATTTTTCATGGTCAGTTGCCATTGGTGGTTGTTCCATCCATTCATTATCGATAAGAAGGTTCATACCATCTTCTGCCAATATTCCTATTTCAGCAATCATTTTAGCGTAGTGTGCCGATAAATCCAATCGTTGACACATAGACATCGCTTCTCCATAATACCCAATAGCTGAAGAAAGTAAGCTGGCAACTAAGTACAACATCAGTTTATCGGAAAAAGGAGCAATAGTAGAATCCGTAACTTCTGTATCGTAAGTACTCGGAATATGTAGATTGTCCTCTTTTAACATGGATGCTAGAACTTCAAAATGTTTATTACATAAATGCCTAGCTCTTTCCATATATTTGCGAACTTCTTTCGAATGAGCCACTTGACTAAAACCTAATTCTAAAACCGATTTTGACATTGTTTTTTTCATGTTAAGAAAAGCACCACTAACTTCTAATGCAGAGATTGGTCTACGTTTTCCAAACCAACCAGTTAAAAATTTTTGTTTACTTATAAATTCAACTGATTGATGGTTGTTAAAAGTTGGCGGTTTAGAAATAATTCCTTTATTTAAAAGGGTTTCAGTTGCCATATCATGCAGTTCCATTGTTTCGGAAATTACTTTCATAAAATATTTTCTTTGATCTGCTCTTACAGTGGAAGCTAAAGCACCGGCATATCTTGTTAATCCATGTATCGCCATAACGTGAATATACACAATTAAATAAGTATCAGTAAATAATGCCGGAGCATCTTCTTTAACATCCTCATCTGTAAAGCCCTTGGGGATTGGAAATTTTTCATTTGTTAAAATACTTTCTACTTTTTCAAGATGACTCTCCGATAACTTAAGCGCATACCTCAAGACAGCCGCTATATCTTTATCCTGAACATTGTGAATAAAATAGCGAAGCATGCATCGGGACAAACTATCGTTTATGTATTGTGACCAAAGATTAGCTAGTTCTGTGGAAGTAATTCTAGTACTATGGGTGAATTTATCCATCTTAAACCTCCCGTGAATTTTTGGGACAGTTCCATTGATCCATTTGAGCCAACATCCTGTTCCAAAATTTACCTTGTTTTGAAAAATCCTCTTTTAAAATATAGACTTTTTTATGATAGCCAACCAAATTATTTTCTATGTAAAGTTCTTCTAATTTCTAATGCATAAATTTTTTGAGTTTCTTTATACATATAAAGTTACGAAGACTAAGAATTTCCTATTGTATAATAATTTATTTGGAGTTTACTTAAGACCTAGGCACGTTTGGGTTAAATTCCCTATCCCCTAAGTTCATTTGTATATTTTTATAATTTCTGTATAATCTAACATTATTAAATTTATGGGGTGGTTTTTTTATGTTTGCAGACTATAAAGGAAAATTATTAATGGTTATTTGGATGGGAGTTGGAAGTGCCATTTTATCTAGTATATTTAGTTCCGTTATTATTGCATATGTTTTGAAGATTCATAAAAGAATTAATGAGCTTCCACACATAAAAAACTAGAACTACATACAAGTTAAAAATTAGTAGTATAGGAAATGAAAAGTTAGAAAAGCTTTCTGAAATCGTATCCCAAACAAGTTGATGATAGCACGAGGTGCGAGACTCCTGCGGGAGAAGTGCGTCAAGGGAGACCCCGCAGGCAAGAAAGCGCTGAGGAGTAGTTTTTTTCACGACAGTGAAAATAACCTTCCTTTTGACCACCCGCGGAAAGCGAGTTCCTCTTGCTATCATCAACATATAATACCGTTTCAATTTCTTTTCAGGGTAGCATCTATATTTTTAGTATGAAATGAAGGGAAGTTAGTATTTTGTCCGAGAAACTAACCTCTAATAAGAAGTGTAATGTATCATCGGATGAAGCGGTTACAAAAGAGTTATTACTTCTTCATTTGAAAGATATACATGACTTAGTTCAAAAGGAAATTTTTGTTGAAGATGAAACAATCACTCTATTTTATTTATCTACATTAGTTGATGTGATGAGAATTGATGACCTTCTAATTGACCCTTTGAACAAAGCCACTTTACTTAATGAAGTGCATATTACGTTAAATAAGTATAGATCGTTTTCTTCCGAAACAATCCAGGAACTATTACATGATATTGCAAGTGGTTCCACAGTTGTGTTTGCTGAAACAACTCAACAGATTTGGGTAGTCCCTACATTTAGTGTGACAGAACGTTCGATAACAGCTCCAGAAAATGAAACGACTATTTTAGGGCCTCAAGATGCTTTTATAGAATCGATTGAAACGAATATATCTCTTTTAAGAAGAAGAATTAGATCCACTCAACTTAAGTCAAAAACCATCTTCCTCGGAACGGAAACGAATAATTCCGTCACAATCATGTATATGGCAAATATTGCGAACGATGAAAATGTAGCAAGGGTAATGGAAAGACTGAACAACATAGAATATCAAGGTTTTATTGGTATGCCTGTCTTAAAGCAATTATTAGAGGACAAGCCTTTCTCTCCTTTTCCACAATTCGGCATAACAGTAAGAACAGATAACGCAATGAACGAATTGTTAAATGGGAAAATACTGGTGATGTTAAACGGGAGTCCTGAGGCGGCTATTTTACCGGCTACTTTTTTAGAAATGTTTATTTCTCCGGAAGATTCTTATAATCGATGGACAACTGCAACGTTGTTACGAACAATAAGAGTAGCTGGATTCTTTCTCTCTATCTTATTAACTTCCACTTATGTTTCCGTTTTAACTTTTCATCCATCTATGCTACCGCCTCAATTACTGACTATAATAGCAGATTCTCGAGCAAAAGTTCCTTTTCCACCCATTTTGGAAGTTTTAATTATTGAGTTGGTCATTGAAATTTTACGGGAAGCCGGTTCTAGAATGCCTACAAAAATCGGACAAACAATTGGTATCGTAGGTGGTATTGTCATTGGAACAGCTGCTGTAGAAGCCGGTTTAGCAAGTAATATTTTAATTGTATTAGTTGCAACATCTGCATTACTATCCTTTATTCCGCCTAACTTCTTAATGAGTAATGCGATTCGAGTTATTCGTTATTTATTTATCATTACAGCTGGATTATTCGGGATGTTTGGACAATTTGTAACTCTTGCCTGGCTTATGAATCATCTGCTAAGTTTAACTTCACTTGGTTCATCCTATTTTTCCCCGGTAATACCAAGAAAATGGTCGGATTTATTAAATAGTATCATACGCGTACCTGTAAATTACATTATTAAAAGACCTGGTATTTCGAGAGCAAAGAAAGACTTGATTAGACCATTAGATGAGGAGTAAGGGTTATGAACAAGGAGCGAATTGAGAAGCTCGATCAATATCATGTAATATTTTTAGTCCAAAATATCATGATTGGTATTGGTTTGCTTTCGTTGCCAAATGAGGTTAGTGTTTTAGGGTATAACTCTTGGCTTGTTCCAATTATCCTTGGAATTATCGCTAATATTCTTTTAGTGCCCATCATTATATTATGTAGTAAATTTCCACAAGATCATTTTTTGAAAATTGTGGAAAAAGTATGGGGGAAATGGTTAGGAAAACTTATTCAACTTATTATTTTACTCTACGGCGTAATCCAAGTGGCCACCGTTAGTCATACCTATTTGCGACTAGTACAATCCGTGATTCTACCTCATTTCACGTTATTTGTTACTTCTATTCTCTTGTTTATCCCACTCATCCTTATTGCTCAAGGTGGGATAGTAGGTATAGCTAGGTTTTGTATATTTTCCTTCTTTGCAACAATATGGATGGTCTTTTTCCTAAAGTGGGCATTCCAGACAGGTGATTTTGTACATCTTATTCCTACCTTTGAGGTTAGTTGGGCCGATTGGGGCCTAGGCATTCATCAAGGTTTCCAATCTTATTTCGGTTTTGGCCTCATTGCATTTTTTTATCCAAATATTATCAATAAACGAAAAGCATTACTTCATGCTTCCATTGGAATATGGATTACGGTCGCTACATATACGGTAATCGTAATAGCTAGTGTTGTATATTTCTCAAAATGGCAATTAAATAATCTACTTTTTCCTATTTTGAACTTGTTTCAGGCAGTAAAATTAGCATTTGTTGAGCGCATTGAAGTTTTTGGAACTTCACTATGGGTATTTCTAGTATTGTCTACTGCAGCGGCATATTTATGGGTAGCAAAGAAGTCGCTAGATTCCTTCATCTCTAATCATAAAAATAGAACTTGGCACTTATACGTTGTTGCGTTTGCTTCTTGGTTTTTGATGAATGGGCCCATTCCATTTCCGATGCAACTTCTTCTATTTGCCGAATGGAGCGTATTTTACGGCTATATTTTACTCTTACTACCGATTTTATTACTTATTACTTACTATCTAAGAAGTATGATGAAGAAAAGGAGCGGAAATCAGTGAGAAAATTTAAAATTCTAGCTGTTGTAGTTCTCATTTTTCCTCTTCTTTTTGGTTGTAATGACCCTTCTGTAGAATATCCTGTGATAGAAGATTTAGGGATGGTAGGAATTATGGGGTTTGATTATGTGGATGAAAAACATGCCAAAGTTACGGTTACTCTTTCTCCATCTAGAGAAGAAGAGTCTTCTCAAATGGGGACAGCAATCGTGGAAGTACCACATCAAGCAGTTTTAGAAGTTTCCACTCAATCGGATAAGCTTTTATCCCTAGCACAATTACGAGTGATTTTGTTTAGTGAAGAATACGCTACTAAAATAGGCATATTTGAAATGTTGGAACATCTTTATCGCGACCCTTTGGTAGGGTCTAACGTTTTAATTGCTGTTGTTAAAGGTTCGGTTGAAGATATACTCTCTCAACCTTACAATAATAATCCCGAAATAAATATATATTTCAATGAACTACTTACTCCTAGAACCATTGTTACCTTTAATCCATTCTCTACTGTTCATTCATTTATAAATAAATATACAGATCAAATTTCTGATCCTATTACCCCCTATCTAGAATTAATAGAGGACAGCGTAAAAATTACAAAAGTAGCACTATTCAAAGGAGATAAATTAATTAGAGCCATTACCCCTGAAGAAGCAAAACTGATTGAAGGACTAAAAAAAAGAAAGAAAATACCAGATATGAGTGTTAATTATCAGGATGATAAAATAGCAGTCCTACGGTTTGTAAATACTGACTTTAAGCTTGTAACTAATAGTGATTTAGAAAACTTAACCATACACTTAAACTTAAATGTAAAAGGAAGTCTTGTGGACTATGAGGGTACTATGAAATTCGATAAAGTTCAACATCAAATAGAAATTGAACAAAAAATAAATGAAGAGTTAAATAATAATCTAGAAACAGTAATCCAACTATTTCAAGAACTAGAAATTGACCCACTTAGTTTAGGAAAAAAAGTATACATTAAAAATGCGAAAAATTGGTCTAAAGAAGAATGGAATAAGGCTTTTAAAAATGCGAATGTAGTCGTTGATGTTCAAACTACTATAGTTTCACCAGGGACTATCCGGTGATGAGGTTGTTTGTTATTAGTTGAATTTTGTGTGTCGAAGCTAATTATCAGGTAGGGTTGCGTTTATATTATAATTATTTTCAATTTTCAAATGGAGTCTTGACTAAATTTGCTGCGGGATAGGTTTTATGGAGTTGGTGTAGCATACATTGGTCCACGTTTAACAAATAAATACATTGTAAAAAAAAAGTGCCCGCTCCCCAAGTTAAATTCATTAACACTATGGGGCGGGCATTTAGTTACTTAAACTCAGAACTCAAAAGCTCCATGTCTCTTATAATTCCTTCAAGATTCATCGGTTTCCCTACATTCGCCATAGTATAGATGGCACGTATCATATTTTCCTTATCTAGCAGATACATATTAACAGAATGGGCAATTACCTTTCCGTCTTGGATTTGGTATTGCATTTGGAATGCATTTGCTATTTTCCTCGTTTCTTCTTCGCTCCCCCTTAACCACTTCCACCCAGAAGGATTGGATTGAAAGATTTCCGCATAGTTTTGGATTACTTCCTCTGTATCATTAGTAGGATCTAATGTAATCGACACGAGTTCCACTTTATTTCCTAACAAATCATTTTCCTCTAACCGAACTTGTAACTGGGCTAAGTCAACCATCGTAGTTGGACAAATATCGGGACAATAGGTAAAGTAAAAAGCTACTAACTTTACTTTCTCATTATCAAACTTGTATATTTGTTCAGAAACAACTTCTTCTACTACAAACGGCTCCACATGCTTTAAACTTGGCAAAATTTCTTCATTCGGCCAAAGCCAACCAACTAGAAAAAAACCAACACCACTTAGGAGTAAAAGAATCCATTTTCCAATCTTATTCATGTTATGCACCCGTTTTCGTTACCTTCTTAAACGTCGCAACCATTTCTTTTTGTCTCGATGAACACGTAATATTCCCCACATCCCTTGTTCGATATCCCAGCGAATATTACCAGAGCGGTACATATAATCTCCAGGTAATCGCAAATACCCACCAGCACCATAGTGTATTTTTAAATTTGTAGCATACCCTGCCACTATTTCACCCTCAAATGATTTCGTTTGTGCCGTAAGATCTTTGTCATCTGTTTTCCAGTAGTGTCCATGAATATGGAATGTGTGTGCTCTTCTACGCTCTGATGGATTTACTAGCCTCACAATCATTGGATCTCCCGGATATGCTTCAAATAACGGAGTAGAAGGATCACCATGAACTTTTGAGCTGAATAAGTCCTTTAAAGAAGGAACTGCGTTTAATCGGTTTATTAGCCTTTCTGTTCGGTAGTTAAAGCCTCTTGATCCGTTATCATACGTATCTAATAAATCAGCCAATTCATCAGGGTCCACACCACCTAACACACCATCGACAGGATCAAATATTAACTTTCCATTTTTATCTAACAACCGTGCTCCGTCATACATCATTAGTACAAATTCCCTCATATCAGGTAAAAATGGATTCCTTAGTATAACGTTACTTCCTGTTCTTACTTCGGTTTCATCTTTTGGGTGTAGATAAGCGGTTCCTTTCGGTTCTGCGATAAATGTTCCAAACGTTCCTAATGATCGGTGGTTACGAATATCTGCCATGTCCCACATTCCACATGCTCCAACTTGTAAATCAACATACCACTTATACGTTATAGTCTCTCCAATTCCCACGGTTTGATCTGGGTTAAAGCCTACCGTTTCTCCAGCAGATGTTTTTACATCGTAATCTATTAATTGTGCATGTAAAGAAATTCGCAAAGATGGAGGATAAAAAGCTTGCTCTTTTACAGGTGGATACTTCCAAACTCCGTCTGGGTATGGAAATCGTCCTTTTTCTAATTTATTGGTTAACTTTATTACAACAACATCGCCTTGGTTTGCTCGAATTACTAATGGTTCTATAGGTTTTTTTCCTTTTTTAATTGATTCTACGTCTTCCGCTAACGAAAAAACTATACCAAACGGATCATGTTCTCCCCACTTGCTGTACGGAATTTTGACATGAAATGCTACAATATCAAACTTTTTAATAGGTGCATTAACTGGCCCAGGTGATGGTACTTCTTTTACAGGGGCTGGCGGTAAGCACGTGGGCTCTGGTAATGGAACTGTTCTCTTAGAAGGTGGTGCGCGATCTGGTAGCGGTATGAGACAATCTACTTCCTCTTTATGTGCCCTGATTAGCCCCCATAATCCGTTCCATAAATCTTCTTCTGTTTCAAAAGTCCATAAATAGTCGCCGTGTCGAGACGCGTACGTTTCAATAGTGAATGATTCGGATATTCCGATATGCTGTTGCGCTTTAAAACTTGTTTCTTGGTCAGGCCTCTCTGCTTTCCACCGTAATCCATGTATGTTAAAGCTATGAGATTCTTCCTGTGCGCCTTGTAGAAGCCTAATTCTTAATGAGTCCCCTTCATAACATTGCAAAATTGGTGTAATAGGGTCCCCCTTAACAAAAGAACTAAATGAATATGCTGGATCACACTCTTCCCCTAACCGGAATTGTAAAGGTTCATTTTTATAATTAACCGCAAAAACCCCCGGATCATCTTGTGAGTTCGGATATGGCGGCGGTGCAATTGGACATCCATCTTTATCAAAAAGAATGGTGAAATCTTGAACCATCAGCGCTAAGTCACGATAATCGGGAATGAAAGGATGTGTAACCGTTACCTGTGCTCCACTTTTCACTTCTTCTCCAGTCGAGGAGTCCATTACTTCGCTAAATCGTGCATGTACCACGCCAGAACCAAATACACCATGTTGTTGGTGAATTCCTGGAAATAAATGATCATGAAAGAACCATGCTTTTAATTCAACATCTGCAAAATATTCGTAACGAATTGTTTCACCTGGAAGAACACTAGAATTATAGTTCCAGCCTACGTTAGCTCCATCTGAAACGAGTACATCAAATTTTACAAAATGAACGTGAACAGCTGCTTCATACGTTCTACTTACTAATTGGAATGCATTACCTCCAAGTAACTCAGGAGTACGATTTGTAAAGTTGATTCGAATACATGTACCAGCCGTCATATGAATGATTAGCGGTTCTGGTTCTTTTCGCCCGTGTAATACGTCGTCTACATGTTCATCTAATACGTAAATTCTTCCTTCTGGATCATTCCAGCCTGCCTTATTGTACACAATTGTTAATTGGATAAGTGAAATGTTAAATTCTTTTACTACTGGATTTTCAACGATTACACACGGGTCAGTAAATACAGCTCCTGGACGTGCGTTTGGTACTGCAGCATTTTTTTCTAATTCAGTCATCCCTCTTCCACCGACAATGGAAAGTGGTGGCCTTGGGGCTTTACACCCAACTTTTCCTGGGATGAAGTTTGGAAATCCTGGTCTTTCTTTTGTAGGTTTAGGAGGGCAAGGTCGGTCTGGTAAAGGTTGTAACGGATCTATCTTTACACCGTTTGGGTAGCATTGACTTCCATCCTGTAACGTGTCAAATATTCTGTTCATCCCCCACATACCTACAGCAAAATGTGGATATAGATGACAATGAATAACTGCATCACCGATTGATCCTGATAAAGAACCTAGGCCGTAATGTGGTTCCACTGTATACCATGTTTGCGGGCTAATTGCCTGCGCGTCAATAATTTCTGATTCTGTATTGGAAGGGTCTTTATACCATTGATGAACATGATAGTGAAAGACATGTGTTTCTTTTACTCCACAATGAACAAGTCGTATTTTTGCAGGATCACCCCGATATCCTTTAAGGATCGGAGTGGCCGGATCACCGAAAACCCACGAATCGTGATGCACTTCCTCTCCATCACAATCTGGACATACTACCCCTTCTTCTATTAGCATTACTCTGTTTTGCAAAGGTTCGTAACGGTAATTTATAGCATGAACTGAATCGCGATCTTGGTTTGTCGCAGGATCTAATGGCGAGTTACCTGTGATGTCTTTCCCTGGCATTTCATCGTGAAAAATCCATGTATACTCTCGAAAAGAAGGTAAGAATGGATGGTGTACATCTGCATCTACACCACATGTCAATTCACATCCTGTTTTTGGATCTGTCCACCACGAACCTCGTTTTTCTGCGATTAAACAGCCGAACAAACCATTTATATTAGATCCTTTTTCGTTAGAAGAAGGGTTACCTAAATCCGAAAAAATGCAAATCCCTTCATGACCTACATGAAACTTGTACATGATCTTCTTTCCAGGTTCTGCCAAACTACTTGGATTATAACCAACATGCGCTCCATCTGAATCTAGAACATTATAATCTAGTTCCTGAAAATGCATACCTGTTGCGTAATGAATTTGATTTTCAAAAAGAACTTCTACTTCGTCTCCCACATTTGCTCTTAAACATAAAGGTTGAACTAAATCTACTGGGGTGAATGGTTTCTTTTTCACTAACTCTTTTACTTTTTTTTCATTTTCTTTTAGCACATACATCATACCGTCCCGATTATAGTCACCAAAATTATTCAGTACGATATTAATCGGAATTGCTACAACATGAAAATGACGTTTCATATACATCCCCCTCCCACTCTAGAATTTGTCTCTAAGTTCTGGTATTGGAGGCATTCCTTTTTGTTGAATATAAAACAGTTCGATATTATGAATATGAATATACCAATCTCTGTTTTCTAGTTCTGATATAGAGGTTACCGATACGTTCACGACAGCATAATCTTCAATAACATCTGTTAGTTTTCCAATAAAAACAAATGGAAAGGATGGAGTGATAACGATTATTTTTTTACCAATTCCTTTTATGAATTGTTCTACAAGCGCTTGGTCATGTATCGGGTTAATGGAAGTTTCCGCTAGTTTTTGTAAGTGCATAGGATTACTCATAAAACGTAACAAGCCCCCTTTTTAGGTGAGTCAGTATCATAATGTGACGAAAAACGAACCCTAATGATTAATTGATTTATGTTAATGGAAAACGTGTATCGCAGTCGAATTCAGGTGAAAATTGAGCTATTTTTTCGAGAGGAATCGTTAGTGGTGTAGGGAATTGGAATTGTGGCGCATTTATTATTTTTATATTGATAGGAAAGAGCGTGACACTTCCTAAATTCACTTCAACAATCGTTCCGCAAAAGATAGGTCTGAATGTTTGACCAAACAAGTTCAGTTGGTCTGATTCTGTTACGATAAGTATTTCTTCCCCTTTTAAAAAGGTAAGTTGCCTAACTAAATCATCTTGTGCCGGGTTTGATGGATTTTGATTCGGCTCATTATTTGACATGGAACCCCTCCTTTATTTTTTGCACCGAAAACCTTAGCAGTGTTAATAAACGAACTGTTTCAACGAGCTTTATGTTTTTTAAATGTACCGTTGTACTTCCCATGAAAAATGAAAGCTTTACTGTTTTTTCATCAATATGCTCTAATTTCCCAACATGCTTTTTTGTATCGCTTTCATAAATCGTTACCCACGTTTGACTCCAACTTTCTAGGTTTGTTCTTAATGATTCTTCAAAAAACTGCTGTTTTAAAGCATCTCTCCTTCTAACTGTGTCTCCGAATTGGTGAATTAGTTTTTCTCGCAAGTTGTTGTCATATAAGTAATGTTGGTGTGCGTTGGAGTAGGTGGGAACTCCGTAAACAATGTTTGTTGATTGGATCACATAATATGGAATCCATATGCGGTTTTTCAAATTCGTTAATATAAAAAAATCTCTGCCAACTGTATCTATTTTCCCTTCTTTACGAATTGATTCTTTCCCTAATTTAAAATAAACCTCTACTTGTTGGTTTCTTTTACTTTTTAAAAACTTTTTTAAGTTGAGGATCCTTCCCCTTTCTTCATTTATCCTAGTTAACTGTTGAATGTTCGTATGTTCAATATATTCCATTAATAAACGTGCTCTTTCTTTTGAGTGTATGGATGTTGGAGAAGTTAGACCTTTCCCTGTTTTTTCATTTAATTCATTCTCGTAATCTTCTACTTTCTCTTCCTTTTGAATCTTTTCATTTAACGCTCGAATATAATCGTTTAAATAGATAACAGATTTAGATTGTTCTTTCTTTTCCATTGCATCACTTCCTTTAACTTTGGCTCTGTTAAGACCACAGTTGATTTCCGCGCAAGTCTCCGCTTTCCGCGGGCGTGGCTGGAGCCTCCTCGGCTTCGCCTGCGGGTCTCCAGTCCCCCGCTACTCCCGCAGGAGTCTACGACTAGCGCGGAAATCAACTGCTGGATAGGTATCAAAAATCAATACAAACCTTAACAGCGCCTACACTTTGAGTGAATAGAACATGACACCAAAAGTGGTCACACTAATACAAAGTCCAAATGTACTTATCACCAGCAAATTTTGCTCGACGGTTGTTGCATAGTTAATTGGTAAACTGCAAATGGAAGGATCTAAAATGACGGCTGCTAGTGAGGCACCCATCATTGCACCTATCACACCATGTGAGAATCCTGCAATCAGTGAATGAAATTTAGACATGGAACCAAAAATGGTTCCAATTGACGCTCCAAGTAGTACAACTATACCCCATAACGTTGGTGTGTTTTTAAAACTAATCATAAAAAGGAGCAATGAAAGTTGTAAACTCCACACACTACTAAACGTGATGGACATAATCATACTAAATCGATTCGTAAATAATTTTCTTTTTTTATAAAACATCCGGATACTAATCACTAGTAATGTAAGTTGAACGAAGAAAAACAAAACGAGCGTCATATATCTTTACCTCGCCTCTATGTGTGCTTTGTAGATAGAAACGCCAGTAAAATGGTCGTCACAAAAACACCTTCTAATAATAATAAAAAGAGAAAACTATCATTTACAGATGCTCCAATCATAGGAGCCATAATTCCCGTCATTAGACCTGCAGTATAGCCTGTTATCATCGTCTGATAATCAAACAATAACCCGAATAATGCCCCAACCACTAATCCAATTAAAGTAGAAGCGATGGTTACGAAGATAAAATGAAGAGGAAACTGGAAAATTAGAATGACTCCGAATACGAGCGCAACAAAGCTACTTATAAGCATAGATAGACTCATACCTAGCTGAAACCCTATTCGTTTTCTCACTTTAAGTAAGTACACATATAATAATCCCGTTAATAATACATTTCCATAAAGGATATAACCTAGATTCAACATAGCCTAACCTCTCCTCACTATATAGGATTATGATGAAGAGAGGTTGGCCTATACTTATTTACAAAAGTTTCAATAAGCAAGTTGTAACATTCCTCCTTTTGCCCAACAACAAATGGTAATTCACCCATACATTATCAATAAGGAAAGAAAGAGGGTGATTAATATCTCTTATTATAAAACTTTGTTTAAACGGTTTTATCCTAATAATACAGAAGCTTGTAATGATGAAATGGAAGATATCCGGCTAACTACGTTTTGTTGTCCAGAATCTGTACCTGCTACTAAAACGGACGAAGATTTTTGTATTCCTTGCGATTGTCCTGAATCTATTCCACAACCAAAATTCCCTTCCCCCACTAGTTCCTTATCACGGAGGGAATTGGAGGAATTAGAAGCTTGTATCGAAGAGGCAAATGAATTACTTTTAGCTATTGCATTGGGAGATGACGTGACAGATCGAGCACTACAACTAAGTTTGCGCCCTTTGCGTGAAGAACGAGTTTCTGTTACGGCTTGCTGCCACGAAAATAACAATAAAGTAAACGGCATACTACGAGATGCGGGGCTAGATTTTATCATTTTAGAGGAAAAAGAAAGCTTAAGTATTATTCCAATGGAGAGAATCGTTTCGATAGAAAAAGAGGAATGTGAGCAGCCTCTTCACGAACCTGAGCTGCTGACCATTGACCCTTGTTTGAGAAGAGAATTGACGTTTCATTTTAGTGAAGTGGTTTCGAGAAGTCCATATTTACTAAATATATTTATTGGCATTAGTCTTCCGTTATTGATGGAGAGCTTTGTTTGTTGTTATGCTTATGTTCAAAAGGAGAATTCTGCTTTTGAAGTGTATGGTCGAATTGTAGAAGTAAATGATCGATCCATTATTCTGGAAGAATTCGGTGAAAAATTTGCAGTTGATTTTGATGAGATATGTATTTTAAACATTGTTTGTACTAAAAACTAACGTTTAACTAAAGAAAGGTAGTTCACAGATTGGTGTAAACTACCTTTCTTTTTTTAATCACAATCTATCTCTAGTCTAACTTTACATCCTAATACTCTTAGCAAATCATAACTTATCGTATCCGTTAAACCGGAAAGCCTAAGTTGTAGCCTATCATCACAAAAAGGAATGACAAAATCTTTTATCTTACTTTTTTTCAATTGTTTTTGTGCACAGCGACAATTGTGATAATGGTGTCTGCATTTGTTACATTGCGATTTAGGACTATTATGGCAGGAACAACTGTCTGAACTCTTTCTGTAGTTGGAGCAACTACAATCTGCAACATTATTAAAACAATCGTTCACACAATTTCCATCGAACTTTTTAAAGTCTTTTATTTTTGAAACTAGTACTCTTTGAACATTTGTGTTACTCAATTGAATATCTACATATCCAACACCAACATGACACACTATTCCAGTAATGTTGTGCTTTTCATCTTTATAATTATTGTCACATTTTATTCTATATTCATGTTGCATCTTCCATCTATCTTCCATATTCCCCCTCCTTTGTTTTACAATATGAAGGTTTTTGTTATGGAGTTCTAGAAATAGGCTATGTAGTTTTGAATATTGTATATTATTGAGTTAGATACAGATTGTTGTGTAGGACCTTAACTAGTAGATATGGAAAAGGAGGACGGAACATGAAAAAGCATGCAGTTTTAGTATTTATCTCCAGTGTTTTAATGTCCTTGTTCGTATTTAGCAGGTCCGATATGCAACCGATGCATGCTTGGAACAGGGCGTTTGCGGATGTTTCACTTTTATATTTGGCGGTGATTATCCTCTTAGGTCCACTTTCAAGAATATTTACATCTATAAGGAAACTGATACCTTGGAGAAGGACCGTTGGTATTTGGGCTGCATTAACTGCAATTGCACATGTTCTTATCATTTTTAATGGTTGGATCGAATGGAAGTTTGAGAGGTTGTTTTTTATATTCACGCCGGTTGGAGGAGATTGGATCATCCACCCTGGTTTTGCACTAGCTAATTTGATAGGTATTATTGGATTAGTTTATTTTCTATTATTACTTGCTACTTCTAACAATAAGAGCAAGATATTATTAGGCAAAAAAGCTTGGAAATATGTTCAAAGTAAAGCTACGACATTGTATTTATTAGTGGTCCTGCATACTGTTTATTTTTTATTTCTACATTTTACAGATCACTCTAACTGGTTACGAATTCCTTTTATTGTCTTAGTATCATTCATTTTACTTTTTCAGATAGTTGGCTTTATTTTTTCTGTTAAAAGAGACAAAAGAAAATAAGAGATGTACACCGCCTCTTATTTTCTATACTTACTATTCGATTTTAATAACTTATTATTGTAGGTGTCCTTGAACCAGTTAAGTCCTAATCCTATTGCTAGTTATGCGCCTGTATTTTTTTGTAAATTCATATAATGTTGTTGGTAGGCTTTGTATTCGTACATTTTACCGGTTTCGCGATAGATTTTTGCCAACCACTGTACTGGTTTTGGATCTCTTTCCTTCAGTTCCATGTCCCAACTAAAACACTCTATGGCTTGATCTATTTGTTTTAATTGATAATACATTTCTCCTAGTAATAGTTGATTATCTGGATCATTTTTTAATTTATACATTTTGTTTAATTTATTTATTATCGGTAATTTTCCCTTTAATGGCTGGAAAGGTTCTATGAATTTCATCACAAAGGAAAGGTCATGTTTCTTAAGCAAAACTACAACAAATTTTAAAATATATTGTTCTAACTTTTCAGAATTTGATTTAAATAGAGTCAAAATTAACTTTGCAAAATCTTCAAAAGGTATAGAGCTATGTTCCAAATCCAGATCATCTAACAGAGTTACTAACTGATTTAATTGTGAATCTTTTATACTTGTTGGATAATTCCTTAATAGTTGTAACGATTTTTCTAAATGTTGAAGATGAAGATACATATTCAATAGATCCATCTTTATTACATCAAAATTCGGTACTTCTTTCATCATATCTTCAAGAATAACCATAACTTCCTCTAGTTCATACCGGTTTTTCAATTTACTAAAAAGAATCTTATATTGGTCTGCTGTAGGTTGTTTCTTCACTTGTTCGATGGATAAAGCTATTACCTCACACCATCTATTTTCAGATTCGTATAGAGAGATGAGTTGGAGAAAACTTTCTATGCTGCTATCTTTTTCAGCATACCATTGTGTCTCTGCACATATTACATCTTTTCTTAAAAGTTCTTTTGATGGATTTTCATATTGGGATTTATATTTGTAGTATTCTCTCTTACTAGAGAACTCCTTTATCCAGGTGTCTTTGTGCGATAATGATAAAAGCAACCGAATAATTTGGTAGCATGCGAACAAATTTCCATCACGAGCATATTTGTAATAATTGGATTGAATAAGTTTCAGTAAAGGTTTATGAGGAATAAACGACTCGAAAAAAGTTGCAATTAGCGCAATTTCGATTGGGGAATTTTTGGAATCAAGTTGTTTAAAGAGCTCTTTAAACGTATGGCTATGTAATCTTCTGTTTTCTGGTAGTATCTCATTTATTATTGGGTGAGGAGAATAAAAGGTTATTCCTTTTGTAAGAGCCTTGTGGATATGGGAGTTTAGTCGAACTTTCGAAGTCTTTTTTGTGGTAAGGTAATTATTTTTATAATAAAATATATAGTACACTTCATCGTTTAAACTGTTAGCTTCAATTATTGTACTTTGTAAGTAAATGGTCATTTTGGTTGGTTGTAACGTGATTGGTTGCTTTCCACCTGTTAATATAATTGGTGTATGAGTCAATTTTATCGCCTCCATTATTAAAATCACCTTGGATACTTGCCTTACATTATCATGTACTACTCACTTGTGAAAATGGAATAAACTTGGGTTGTGTTTAAAAATCCCCTATTTGGTATATTATTCATACTACCAGTTTATTACCATAGATGAAGTGTTACCCACATTATATCATAAATCAATCGAGGGGATGGCGTTGGTTATAACCCTCCCCCGTTTCGAATACAGACTCACCACTTAATTCCCGTACTTAGCATTCCATTGTAATAACCATTTCTGATAATCTCCTTGTACTTCTTCTGCTGATAATCCTTCTAAAGAGGATACACTTCCCATTACGTCATTGTCTTCAGAAATTGGATATGACCACCCTCCGAATACTTCTCCATCCAACATATATACAGAAACTTTTGTTTTTCCCATGTTAAATATTTCGTCTAATGGGTGATTTTTTATCGTGAAGTAGTATGTATCTAGCTTTTTGTTTAAAAAGTTTGTAGGATCCACGTTCTGAACGGACCAAAAATCTTGATTTGGTTTTATAGATAATCTATTTTCTTTAAATTCTTCCCACCCTTCTTTATCGAATGAGAGTACTTCATATCCCATGTCTTCTAAGTGCTTTTTTGCTTGTATTGTTTGTTCATTTAAATCTTCTTCCTTAAGTAAAGTTTCTTCAGGTTGACTGTTACAACTAGTAAGTAAAAGAATAAATGAGAAGAAAACGAAAACAGACAGAAATCGTTTTATCAAGAAAATTCCCCCTTTATTTAATATTAGACGAATGCTATTTAGAATAGTTTCATTCTAGTTTTGAAGCTATTATGTTCATTATTGTTTTCAAATCTAGTTACAACTGTTATAATATTAGTATACACATATGCATATAATAAAAAAGACCGCTGGTGCGTCAACACCAAACGGTCCATACAATAGCAGGTTCCCTTCAAGGGAGTCAGCAACCCTTCAAGGGAGTCAGCAATTTGGAGTATAGTCCACCCTATTTTGCTTCCAGGCTCAAGGGTGGGTTATTTTTTGTCTCTATAAGATACGATAGACAACACTAAACTAGCAAACGCTATCATAAGCATTAGTGTTTGAAACGTTGTCATCATAAGCATCACCCCCTTTCACACCGGGGAAATGCTGACCACCCTTGAGTTAACCAAACTATTATAAATATATTATACCATAAATAAAGAACGAATGTTCTGTTTTAGTCACTTTCCAAGTTAAATAGCTTTCCTAAATAATCTCTAGATTATACCCTCTTTCAGCAGATTCGAACATTGCTTCCACCGCTTTCTACGATACTATCCCATCTTCCTTATATTATATTAAATTACTTTCTTCTCCATAGCGACTAACTTCTTCTGCTTTGCCTGTAAAGGTATTAAAGTTCCTATCAACGCTACGAAACTACTAGCAAGTAATATTCCACTTACTCCACTAAACGCGAAGACGGCTAATAAGCCAAAGATTAAAAGATCAAATGCCGAGTCTAATACAGAAATTAATGAAAGGGTTGTTGCCCGGATATTTGATGGGATGAGGTCATTTTTTAACTGCGAATAGATTGGATCTCGTATTGCTTGTCCAAGTCTTAGGACGAAAAACGCACCAATAATAACCCAAAGCATTTCTCCAAAAACTGCTGATAAAAATAGACCTGCCGCGGCCAAACCACCAGTTACACCCATCAAGAGTTTTCTAGAAAATTGGCTTGTAAACCAGCCTACAGATTGTGAAATGACAAATCCGCCAACTGCCGCAATTGCATATATTACTCCTATCATCACGACTGGTAAGCCAGCGTTTGTAAATATTGGTTGATTGAAAGCTTCATAGACAGAATCTGCTGCAATAAACACAAGTGTGAAGTTCATAAATAAAAGCAATAATGTAGGTGCTTTTTTAATCGCTTTTATTCCAGACACTACTTGCGTAAACGGGTTATCACGATAGAATGCACTGTTTTTTGGACTTTTTACGTGAAAGATTAATAGTAACTCGAATAAATGGAATATTAATCCTAAGCAGAGTAAAATGACAAACTGTTCGTTGTGCAAATCTCTCGCTAAATAAGCACCAAACAGGACTGCTAGAATCATAGAGACAAATCCAGCCGATTGTATTTTCCCCATCGCCCTGTCCATTCGGTGATGATCGTTATCTTCTTTCAACGACTCATATATTAGTGCTTCATCTGCTCCTGAGAAAAAAGTAACCGCAAATCCGTTTATCGCACTAAATAGAAAGAACATCCATGGGTCATATGCGAAAATAAGCAAAATAATACTACTTATCTTCAAGAGAACTCCAATAAGGAAGGATACTTTTGCACCGAATCTATCGGCCACAACCCCACCAGGCACTTCTCCCAGTAAAACAGCTCCACTCCAAAATAGTTGAAGAAAGAGAATATGTACAGGTTCTAACCCTCTTGCAAAATAAAACAACGTCAAAACTGGCGCAATAAAATTAATCGTGCCAAAAAAGCGTACCCAAAACATGACGCGAATGTTGTGTGATGAGATGGTTCTTCTTTTTTTCATGGTTTCTCCTAATCTTTCCTTTACACTTACTTTCAATTAAAATAGCGATTCAATATGTATATTCTACATTAATTGCCAAATACCCTCAAAAAAAGTGCTAGAGTATCAGAAGAAACTCTTAGCACTTTCTATATTAACTATAATTTGGAATTTAATACTTTTGTAATGTAATAGTCCAATTTGATCCAGTTCCAATGTTATATGCTTTCGCAAAAGAACCTTGATTAATAGCAATTGCCATATTATCTAGCGAATTTACGTATACAAGTGGTTGGCCAATTCTCGTATCTGCAAAAGATTTGCCATATGTCATTTGGTTCGAATATATTTTTCTATTACCATGCTTAATCATTACTTCTACAATGTCTCCATAGGAGATCCCTTGAGTTTCAAAAAGTTCACGGCTTATATTACTCCAGAGGTTTCCGAAACGAATATCTAGTATGTCTATTATTCCTATTATTTTATCATCCTTTATTTCCGCATCATTACAGCAAAGGCTTACCACTGATTGGACTGGAATAGTTGGTCCGACTTCTTGGTAGGATATTTTGTTAGCTGCTAACCTTGCCGCTGTATACGCATAAACATCTCTACCATGAAAAGTATGAGAAGCACCTGATTTAGGTAGGCGATTTACTTTTTCATCAATTTCTCGTACTTCTTCAATACCAATACTACGATGGATATGTGTCAATGTTCCATTATCTGGTGTAACAATATATTGACCACTAATTGTTTTCACCACTACACTTTTCCGGTCAGACCCAACGCCTGGATCTACAACTGATACGAATACAGTACCTTCTGGCCAATAACTAACTGTTTGGAACAATCGATAGGAAGCTTCCCATATGTTGAATGGAGGAATATCATGAGTAAGATCAAAAATAGTCAAGGTTGAATCCACCGACTGGGCCACCCCATACATGGCGTTTACAGCCCCATCACTTAAACCAAAATCTGATTGTAAAACCAATGCACCACTCATCCTGTTGTAGCTCCTTTCTATTAAAACAACTCACTTTGTCCATATTATGCGCTTGAACATAAACAAATTCCTAATTGGGACTGGCCAGCTTCTATCATGACACACGTAACCGTTTACTTTTACTAACAAAAAAACCGATCATGTTTAAAACACAATCGGTTCATCTGACCATTGTTCATAATGGACACTTTATTTCTATTAAGCTAGTTTTCTCTTTCTTTTAAACAAGATAAACATCACACCTACTAGTAGTAATCCTAACCCTATTAGTATCGTGTTATAGATTGTTGTTGCTGTACCAGGAAGTTTTTTACCGTCTTTTGCTGGAGTTGAACCATCCTTTGTTTTATCTTTCTTAGTTTCCTCTTTTGTTTTTGGTGCTTTAGTCTCTTCTGGTTGTTTTCCAGTTGTTGGTGGCTCTTCACCTGTAGCTGGATTTTCTTCATTTACCGGTGGTTCTTCACCTGTTACTGGTTCCTCTTCTTCAACAACTTCAAAAACACCATAAATACTAAAATGGTTTACTGATGCAGAAACTTCATAGTAACCATTATCTAAATCTGTAATAGTAGTCGCTTTCACTTCACGATTACCCTGGCTGTCTACATATATAACTTTTAATAATTTTTTATCTGTCACTTTAGATGCTTCTACTAGGAAAGATACATTTACTGTTCCGGTTAAGTTGGAAATTTCAATATCATACACTTTACTTTTTGCATCTGTAAATTGGGCTGTCACATCTTCTACCGTGTAAACAAAGTCTTCCTCTAATTTTAATGCAGAAAGCGGAATGTTTATTTTTTGCCCATCTAATTCAATTAATAACTTCGCGTTTTCTAGTTCTTGAGATAGAATTTGTAATGCTGCAGATGTGATAGATTCTCCGTTACTTACAACAAGTGTGTTACCTTGTTCTTTTATTAAATCCATATTAAGGTCTTCTACTGTGATTACTTTTGAATCATTTTCTACGTTTTCTACTT
Source organism: Bacillus sp. FJAT-45066 (assembly GCF_002335755.1). Classification (NCBI taxonomy): domain Bacteria; kingdom Bacillati; phylum Bacillota; class Bacilli; order Caryophanales; family Bacillaceae; genus Bacillus; species Bacillus sp. FJAT-45066. Next base: position 882,327 of record NZ_NISQ01000001.1, on the reverse strand, counting down.
CTTCTCCTACTGCAGCATAAATACTGTTTGCAAGTAGGCGGTAACTATGTTCTGTGTGAGCACGGAATGCTAAGGAATTGGCGAATAACGTAATCGTTGTGTTTTCTAATTCTTTTGTAAAGGCCATTATTTTCCCTTTTGCACCGTCGTGTTTTGGCCACCAACCAGATACATAAAAATCATCTTGATCGCTAAATGAAGCTAATACTTCCGCTCCTTCTGGAACAGAATTAATCCATGATCCAGATGTAACGTATAATAATTCATTTTCGTTGTAACCAGCAGTTAATAAGTGATTATTTACTTTAGCATGAACTAACCCTTCATGTGTACCATTTGTAAATCCGTAAGAATAACCAGGAAGTAAACCGTTCTTTTGAACTGCTAGTAAAGCTGAACGGCCAATACCAATATACGATTTTCCAGCGATGTTGTTAACATTGAATGAGTTGTTATCACTTACAACGACATCTGAAGAAGCGACATCTACAACGTTAAATCCAAGCTCTTTAACCGAATATAAAAGTTGTGCAGAACCCGTTACTGCAACATTTGGTTTTGATAGTTTGTTCGTTTTCATATTTTTGGTGTTTACTAGAGATGTTGCTTCAAAATAAAACACATTTACATATGGTAGTAAGTCTGCAGAGTTCACAATGAAATCGCCTTTATTAACCCCACTATTCGTTTTTAATGCTACTTGCACTTCTTTACCATTTTTCAGTAGTTCATTAACTAATTTAATTGTATCGTTGTTTGAATTTTTTAACGCTTGTTTTGGTGTATTTCCTACAATTGTACCTTTCGTTAATTCAACTTTTGCTAATTCTACTGTTTTTGTAAAAGCACCAGAAGTTCTAATTTCATGAATATCAAAACCTCTTAAAGCAGGGAAGTTTACGACAATCGGATCATACATAGCTCCCCAATCAGATACATCATCGCCTTTATAAAGAACTGCGTTTGCTAATCCGCGTTTTGCTTGCTTCATAGGGACTACAAACGTTCCTTTTGGATATGTAGTTCCATTTACTGTAGTAGATTCTGTCGTTTTTTCTACTTTCACACCGTTACGAAGTAAGTATTGAACCATTTTTTCTGCTTCTAATACATTCTTTTGGTTTTTCCCAGTAGGAATTACGTAATAATCTGGGAAGAAGCTTTCGTTCTCTCCTCGTACACGTCCGATTGATTCGCCTTTAGCGTTAACATAATATGGATCAACGGCACGATTGTCCTCTCCATTAACCCCACGTTTAAATACTTCTAATTGCTTCTTATATAGTTCGTCTTTGTTTTCTGTTACAAATAATGTTGCTCCGTAACCTGTACCAACCATCGCATGTAGGGAATCTTGGCTTAAAGTTGGCACTTCAATCGTATGTCCAAGGGATCCGTGTAACATAGAGAATACAGCTGTATAGGCTGGTGTCATGTCATCCCAACCATCTTCCCAACTTAGCTTAGGAATGAAATAAGAAGTTAAGTTTGAGTTACCTACACCCGCTTTACCCATCGCATGTGCTTGAGAAATCATGCTTCCATGTAACAAATCATATTCAAAGTTCGGATTATGAGGTGGAGTAGTTGGTTCAATTAAGAAACCATTTACATAACCATGCATATCAAGGAACGATAACGGTGTCCATTTTGCAATAACTTCATTTACTGCTTGAGTTTCTACTTGTGTTTGATAAGCATTGTCACGGTTTAAATCGAAACCATTAACATTTGCTCTCGTATTTGCCACTCTTCCATCTGGATTGCTTGTGAATAAATAAAGCATAATCACATCTTCTAACACTTCATCTACATTTAATGTAACTTGTTTTTCTTTATTTTCTTCATCAGATGTTGTAAACGTTACTTCTTTTTCTAATGCAAATTTCTTGAACAATGCAACTTGCGCATCTACCCCTTCTACTTCATCAGGGTGGATGTTGTTAAACCAGATCGGAACTTGGTAATCTTTCATTGTTCCATTTTGTAGCTTTTCTATTAAACTTGCAGGATTCTCTAGTGCTGTTGGTAATGTTTCATTTAAATATTTGTCTACTGCTGCTTTGTCTTTTGCTAATACTACGAAATGTATGTCACGACCTTCAACAGATTTACCTACTGATTCATATTCTATGTAGCGACTGTTTTCTACATCTGCACTCGCTTTTGCAAATACTTCATCAATTGCTGGCTTTATTTCTTCGTTGAATAAAAATTCATCATATACATTCCATTTAACTGTTGTTGCTACTTTTTCATTTGTATCTTTGTTAATTAGAGCTAACTCATAATCTCCAATTAATTGAGGATATTGTACACGAATCGTTCTATTAGATAGATTTGTCGTGTTAAATGGTAAGCCAAATTCTAATGTTGCTTTTACTACCGTAGTGTCTTCAACAAAATGCGGTGCTTCTACTACCGTAATGATTGGTGCACCGTTAAAGTTTGTGCCACTAGTCCACTTTTTCCATTCTGAAAGATCTTTTCCTCCGAATGTGAACTTCAGTTGGCTTAAATCTACATTCTCACCAAAGTCAGCTTGTACTTCTACCGTTCTTACTTCAGTAAAAGAAAAAATCGACTTACTTACTTCTAATTCTATAGCTTGTGTAACTTCTTGTGTGTAGTTTGCTTGTACTGTCGGTGTAATAGGTACGTACAGAGATACAAGCAATACAATTGCGGTAAATAATGAAACTATTCTTTTCATCTTTTTCTACAACTCCTATTTTTTAAGATTACTAGAAAAGAATAGCAGATTACTTCGAGTTTGGAAAGAATAAATATACATTTTTATTAATAAATATTTAAACACTACTTTTTACCCATACTCTTTATTAAATGTGAACTCAAAAAAAGTCGAGGTAACTAGTACCTCGACTCTTTCCACTAATTATTAATCTAGATTCCACTCGAATGACAGATCACCACCATTCAGGCTTTTTAATTTTGATTGTGTAAGGATATTTAGGATGCTGTAAGGTTTTTTCTATATCCCCTTCTACCTCTATCATAAGTGGGTCTATTTGTGATTCCTTACTAGTCGGATACCAGTGTCGACCTTTTATCACTAATACGCATACGCCTAATTCATCACCAAAAAAACGGAACGTATCACTTTCAGAGTTAATTAAACTAGGGATACTATTTAAATATTGACTCATTTCTTCCACTGAATGTGAAGGAATGCCTATTTCACAAATATCATAAAAGCCATCGATTTGATGGTCATATGGATTTTCCCTCTCTAAAATTTCAAATACATTTCCACTAGGATCTAGAAAGTATAATTGTTTTCCTTTCCAAAACATGCTCGTATTTCCATCTTCATTTTGCAACAATGCCCCTAAATTGTTTAATTTATTATACATTGCATCAAAGTGCATAGAGTTTGTTCTGAAAGCTACGTGATAATATGTTTTACTTCCACCTTCTTGTAAAAAAGTTAAATGAGACTTACCGACTTGAAATGTTACACCACTTTCCCATTTACGTACTATGGGAAGCTCTAAAACGTTGTTGTAAAAAGCAATTGTGTTGTGTAACTCAGATGTTTTTAATGTTATTTTCAATATTTTCATTTCGTTCACCCCTTACAAATACTTTAACAGGAAAAACAAAGTTAGTATTGCAGCTTTAGAATGTATTACTTCTACTACTTTAGTTGTAAGGGGTTTGATCGTTCGTTTGAAAAAGAAATCCCCCATCACAAGTAAGATTACTTACGACAGGGTATCGTTTAGTTTGCACAGTACGTTTAATTAATGATTTTCTCCGACTTCAAGTAAAAATTTGTTTACCACTTGTAAGAATTCATTAGTTTCTTCTATGTATGGCATATGGGCACTTTTTTCAAACACATGGAACTTGCCATTTGGCGTTAATGAGCTAAAGTATTCCGTTGATTTCGGTGTTGCTTCATCATAACAACCACATGTGTAAAGAGTAGGAACTTGAATATTTTTTAATTCAGACGTACAATCAAAATCTTTTAGATTGCCTGTTACATGAAATTCCGATGGGCCCCACATCGTATTGTATACTTCTGGATTTCTATACTGTTGGCCCTTTTTTAGAAACTCAGGAATTGGATCCAGTCTACATACAAAATGCTGATTAAATATTTTCGTTGCTTCTTTGTATTCTTCTGAATCGGTAGTTCCATTTTCCTCACACTTCTTTAATGTTTGTTGCACTTCAACAGGTAACAATTTTCTATTTTCCTCTTGGTCTTCCGCCCATAATGGTGCACTTAGGCACGGGCTAGAAAAGATAATACTCTTCACTCCATCTGGTTTTTTTAAATAATACGCTGCTGCAAGCGTTGTCCCCCAAGAGTGACCTAAAATATGAAATTCTTCTAGTGAAAGTGCCTCTTTTATTTGTTCTAATTCCTCTACAAATCTTTCTAGATTCCATAAGGATTTGTCTGATGGACGATCCGAATTCCCACAACCTAGTTGATCATATAAAATGACTGTACGATTTTCAGATAGTACTTTTAAACCTTGTAATGAGTAATGCGACGAACCTGGACCACCATGTAACACAATGACTGGTGTTGTATTTTTTTCACTCTCATGTTTTTGATACCAAACTTTCCCACCAGTAACTTCAATGAATCCTTCTTTTATAGTTGTCAAATTAATTCTCTCCTTTAATGTCTATACGTTATTTTTATATTCTAACTATAAATTTACTAAATGGCTATTCATTACATTTCTACCTATATCTAAATTGTACAACCTATTGTTAATTCCCTTTATATTTCAATTCTTTATATTCTTTAAAATATAGAACCTACTTTCCAAAAAAGTGTTGTATACTATTTCGTAGTACGAAATTTAAATAAATCTTATCTTAGGAGACGGTGAATATGATACATAAGATTGAGATAGATGAAAGAAATATACACGGTTCATTTAGTAAAGACTATGAACCTATTTTAACGGTTCAGTCTGGAGACTCGATACAATTACAAACTCTAGATATTCAATGGGGCTATTCGGGTTCAGAGGGAACCGAAAGAAAAATATATCAGTCAAGGGAAAAAGAAGAAAAGCCAGGACATCCTATCTTTGGTCCGATTGCAGTAGAAGGTGCTAAGGCTGGTATGGTGTTGGAAGTTAGAACAAATGACCTTAAACCAGGTTGGTATGGTGTGAATTGGGCTGGTGGAGGGAAAAGTTGGCAAAATGAAAAGTTAGGTTTAGTTGACTGTGAGGGTATTCAGTTAGACTGGAAACTTGATGCAAAAACAATGACAGGTTGTTGTGATATTGATGGACGTGAGTTTCGTGTTGGGCTTTCTCCATTTATGGGATTAATGGGCGTAGCGCCTGCAGAGCCTGGCGTTCATAGGACCTCACCTCCTCGTTATTGTGGTGGAAATATTGATTGTAAAGAATTAGTAAAGGGTAGCAGCTTATTCTTACCAATTGCTGTTGATGGAGCTCTTTTTTCTATTGGAGATGGGCATGCCCTACAAGGTGATGGAGAAAGTTCTGGTACAGCAATAGAATGCCCGATGGATTTTGTAGATGTCACACTTATTTTGCATGAGGATATGGACTTGAATCTTCCGAGAGCGAAAACTCCCTCAGGATGGATTACGTTTGGATTTCATGAAAATTTAAATGAAGCAGCAGGCGTAGCATTAGATGAAATGGTTAAGCTAATGCAAGATTTGTATGGTATTAGTAAAGAAAATGCCACTGGTTTAGCCAGTGTCGCGGTAGATTTACGCATTACGCAAGTGGTGAATGGGGTAAAAGGCGTACATGCGGTTTTACCTTATGGGGCAATACGATAAATACGAGGCTGGAACTAATAAGCCTACGTGACGTTCTTCTTCTCTTAAATGTTTGTTTTAGTTCTACTTCATAAAGACTATGAAGTTCATCTGGCTTTAAAAATTTGTTCCACTTGAACTTCATATGGCCTATGAAATTCATCTGGCCTGAAAAATTTGTTCCACTTGAACTTCATCTGGCCTATGAAGTTCAATCGGCCTTAAAAATTTGTTCCACTTGAACTTCATGAAGGTGATGATGTTCTTTTGGAGAGAGTAATCTCGAACAATCTTTCGTATTGGCTTAAACCTTTGTTCCATCAGTAAGTAGAGACCCGAAAGAACAAAAAAATGTTCTTTCGAGCCTCTTTCATTTCATTCACCTGGATTTGTCCCAGCCTTGTTTACTATATTTTCCCTACCGCTACAATAATCTCCCTTGTAAACGAACCTTTTTTCACTTCTCCTCTATCCACAATCCTAAAGCCTGCTTCTTGCAAAATTTCATCGATCGGTTCAACAGTTATAATAACGAGTTTTGGAGCAAAGCTATATGTACTTTGTAGCATTTCTAATTGTTCCTGTGGAGTTATAACCGAACAAAGGTTATAAGGTAAGTCTATTATTGCAACATCATATTTTTCTGTAATGTCACGAATGTCTTTTACTATGACGGAAGTATGGTAACCGAAATGGGCAATATTTTCTCTCGCACTCGGAAGGATCAAATGATTCACATCGCTTCCAACCATATTAATATTCATAGATAATGCTTCCACTAATACAGTACCTACTCCACAACAAGGATCAATCGCTTTTATAGAAGTTGGGTTAGGTTGTGGAACTGCGATGTTTACTACCGACCTTGCCACTCTCGTGTTCAATGCAACGGAGTAGCTGTTCGGTTTGTTTTGATGATGAAGCCATACAGCCTCACTTTTATGGTAGTATCCTAAATACCAATGATCGTTATGTTGGATTAACCCGTATGTTACATCCGGATTTAATAAATCTGGCTCTCCAGGTACTTGCATTCCTACTACTCTTTCTAAGTCACGTCTTTTTTTGAAAGAAGCCTTTTCTGCTTCTGTATGGTCTACATTATGAACATACTTCACTTTATACGTTTGTTCAGTTTCTGTTAGAGCTTTCGCTTTTTCGATTAACTCTTGAAAATGTGTTGCTTTAATTAGTACATCTATTCGCTCCCGAATAAAGGGACTTCTACTCGGGTTAAATTCTATTGTGCTTTCAAAACATCTTTCTTCAGATTGCATTCCGAAAATGGTTCGTTTTTCTAAGTCACACAGAGAACTTTCATTTGGTTCACACGTGTAGTTGTATACGTAATTTAAGATTGTATTCAAAATATATAGTCCTTCCATCTTCCGTATTCTAGTTCATTATACAGTAGATTTATGCAGCAGGTACAATAGAAAAGAGAGTTATCGCCTCTTTCTCGATAGCTCTCTTCTTAATTAGTTTATATTTAGGAACGTCGTTATTGTTCTTACATCTTGTTCCCCGTCTGTGTAGTAAAACTCTACTTCGTCCTTCTCATTAATAGACTCTACTTGTTCCTTTGCTAAATCTGATAATTGATAAGCAATTGGGTTACCATCTACGATAATTTCTACTGTATGGCTGTCAGCTAAACCTACTAATACCCCTTCAGCTCTAACTAATGTGGAGTTTTCCACTTTAACATCCATAGAAACTTTTGTTTGCTCTTTATCCGCTGTTAAAAATACTTCGACTACATATTCGCCATTTACAAGATTCTCGATAATAAACTCAAAGAATAGCTCTTCACCTTTTGCCAAAGTTACTTCTTTTATTGCTTGAGTAGCCATTATGTCGTCAGATAGTTGGATTATTTTGTTTCCGCTTTTGTCAAATAAAATGTAATCCGCTTCTAAGCTACTTGGGAAAGTTAGTTTTTGTTCTGTTTCGGAAGTGTTTTTCACTTTATAGCGAACTATTACCTTTCCGTTCTCTTCATTTGTTTCAATCGTTGTATGGAATGGATTTTTTTCTTTGTCTGATCCATTGCTACTTCCAGATGAATTTGTACTTAACCCACAGCCTACTAGTAAACTAAATGTGAGTAAAAACGATAGGAATAAACATAATTTTCGTGTAATCATTTTTATGACCCCTTTTATTTATTTTTGTTTTTCTTTTTCAAATCTATAGACGTAGGGGTTGGAGAAATAGTTACTTGTTTTAAAAAACTTTTTTTGCTTTAGGAAAGACCGCTGTTGATTAAGATGAAGATTTAAAAATAGCATTAATATTCCAACGTGAATAAGTTGATTTCAGCTGTAGGTGTGAGACTCCTGCGGGAAAGCGCGTCAAAGGAGATCCCACAGGCGCAAAAGCGCCGAGGAGTAGGTTTTTTTCACGATAGTGAAAATAACCTTCCTTTTTACCGCTCGCGGAAAACGAACACCTACAGCTGAAATCAACGTTTAATATACAATTCGTACTATTTAAGTTAATTTTCCTGTATAATATTTCGTAATACGAAAAAGTTTAGGTGGGTTTGTTTTTATGAAATTAAATAACTTGTTGCGTTTAATTGAGACCATGGCGATAGGCGTTATTGGTGGGTATATATTTTTCTTGCTTAACTTACCTCTTCCGTGGGTTCTTGGTGCTTTGTCTTTTATTTTAGTATGGCAAGGTGTAACAAAGAGAGAGGTTTATTGGCCGAATATATTAAAAAACTCCGGATTTATGATTCTTGGAATCTATTTTGGATTATATTTTACAATGGATACGTTCTACACGATTGGGCCATATATTTTTCCATATTTATTATCAACAATCGTTCTTATTGCCTGTAGTATCGCAGTTGCTATTTACGTAACGAAATGGATACAAGTAGACAAAGTTACTAGTGTGTTTGGATCCATACCAGGTGGTTTATCGGAAATGGTGATTGCAAGCGAAGCTCTTAACGCAAAGACTTCGTATGTAGTCATTTTTCAAACAGTAAGATTAATGACTGTTTTATTTACTGTTCCTGCTTTTATTATGTATTTTTTTAGCGTACAACAAACAAGTACCGCCGCACTTACTAATCAAGCTGGAACATCTTCTCCATATACCTATTTCCTATATTTGATTCCTGTCATAGTTGGGGTTTTAGTTCGGGATAGGTTGCCAGCAGGGATAGTTGTTGGTCCATTAGCTGTTGTAGCTTTTTTAAATATTGGTGTTGTGGAAATGGCATCCATTCCTTCTATTCTATTAATTTGTGCACAAGTATCAGTTGGGGTTGGATTAGGAAAAAATATATCTTTTGAAGATCTAAAGTTAGGTGGGAAATATAGTTTCGTCTATTTTGGTGTTTCCTTGTTATTGATCCTTATTTCTTTTGCTTTAGGAGGTTTGTTAGCGTATTTCACTAGTTTAAATTTAGCTACCGCTATCTTAAGTATAGCGCCAGGTGGTTTAATTGAGATGGTTTTAACAGCCTCATTTGTTGGAGGAGATCCTGCGGTTGTAAGTGCCCTTCAACTAATTCGCATCTTAATTATTATTCTATTTGTGCCGACCGTTTTAAAATGGTATTTTAGGAAGGAAGTTATTCGACGTGTGGCATAGGTTTTAAAGGCGTGCCATATTATTTCATAAAAGCAGTATGTGATGGAGGTTTTTTATGACGCTAGATGCCTTTTTGATGGGGATTGCTTTTATATTAATACATCTACTTGCGAATAAATTCATTCCCTCTAATCGTATACACCGTTTGAAATGGTTTTCTTTCTCTGGCGGGTTAGCCGTTTCTTATGTTTTTGTGTATGTGTTACCCACTCTACATAAGGAGCAAATTCTAGTAAAGCAATATTATGATCATTTAACGATGCCATCTGAATTATATTTTGTTGGCTTGGTTGGAGTTTTAATGTTCTACGGAGTTCAAAAAGTTGTTAGAAAAGCTCAAATGGATAACAAGACGGAAAAAGCGAGATCTCTTTTTTGGCTTCAAATATTGTTTTTTGGAATCTACAATATGTTAGTTTCTTATACGGTTATTTCTCATAATGTTGCTGGAATACAAGCTATTTTTTACGGGCTAGCAGTGGGGATGCATTTTATTGCTGTAGCTCACGACTTATGGAGAGAATATGCGGATATCTATAATAAGGTTGGAAGATATGTACTAACTTTAGGGATTGTTTTAGGTTGGGGCATGGGGATGTTGTTAAATTTGTCTCCTGTTATGGAATCTATCATTTTTGCCTTTATTGCTGGAGCGATGATATTAAACGTCCTTAAGTACGAATTGCCACCTGATAATGAAGCGCATTTTTTTACTTTTTTAATTGGGGTTGTATCTTATACTACGATTACGATGTCATTAAAGCTATTTTTTCAATGGTAAAAATAAAGAACTGGCCGAGGCACCATTTTGCCTCGGCTTTGTTATTTTAATACACTTGCTGCAAAAACACATTGGCGTTACATTCCGCTGCATTCCACTTTAGGTTTTAAACATAGTTACAGCAATAATCATTACGAAAATGATATTTAATATCCTCTACTAAAGTCCACACTGTTAATTAAATCTAAATTGTTTTCTATTCTTTCAAGCGTGTCTAAAAAGCATGCTATTGCTTCTCCTATTTCTGTTACCGCCGAAATGTGTGGGGTGATTGTTACATCTTCTCTACTCCAAAGTTCCGATTGTTCAGGTAATGGTTCTGTGGTTAACACGTCAAGAACGGCGTGTGCTACATTTCCATTGTTAAGAGCTTCTATTAAAGCAAGTTCGTCCACAGTCGCTCCTCTACCAACGTTAATAAAAGATGCTCCATTCATATTTTCAAAGAACCTCTTATTAAAAAGTTCTTTCGTGTCTTTTGTTAGCGGCAGTGTACTTATAATCCAATCTGCTTTCTCGACAAAGGAAGAAGCTTCTTCTACTTTCACAATTTTTCTGAAATGTTCTTTTTGCTTGCCACTTTGGGAAACCCCGTGTACTTCAGCACCGAAATAGCTGAAAGTTCTCGCTACTTCTTGTCCGATTTCACCTGTTCCGTAAACAAGGATGGACATATCTTTTATCATTTTAGGCGTTTTTGGTATCCATTTTTTGTAATGTTGATTTTCAGCAAAAAAGGTATGAAGCTGAAGGTCTTTTAAAATGTAACTTAAACAATATTCACTTATTCTTTGACCGAAAGAAGAAACTGTTCTTGTTAGGAGGATTTTGTTTTGTTCCCACCCTCGAATTTCTAAGAAGTTGTTAACTCCGGCGTTAAATGTATGTACCCAATTGAGATGTTTTAGATTAAAATTTTCACATGGTTTTGAACCAACATAGACATCTGCCCATTTTAGGTCTTCAATCGTAATCTTTTCTAAAGGGATAAATCGATAGTTATGATTCGTTTCGTTTGGTAACTGTCTATTAAATTGTTCTTCATAGATTCCAGCAACAAGAATGTTTTCGATGACCATTTCTCCTCCACCTTTGTATGTATATGCTTTTATTATAATTTATTTAAGGCTAGAGTGTCATTTATTAACCTGGATTTTTGCAATAACGCTTACCTCTAAACTTGTTCATTTTGGACTCTGCTTCGGTCACTTTGCACCCGACTTCGGTCACTTTGTACCCGGCTTCGGTCACTTTGCACTCCGCTTCGGTCACTTTGTACCCGGCTTCGGTCACTTTGCACTCCGCTTCGGTCACTTTGACTCTCGCTTCGGTCACTTTGCACCACGCTTCGGTCACTTTGACTCTTACTTCGGCACTTTGACTCTTACTTCGGCACTTTGCATCAAGCTTCGATCACTTTGCACTCCGCTTCAGTCACTTTGCACCCGGCTTCGGTCACTTTGACTCTTACTTCGGCACTTTGCATCAAGCTTCGGTCACTTTGCACTCCGCTTCGGTCACTTATGTTGTAATTATTCGTTTCTCATATAGTAGAAAAAACAAAGTGAAACGGAATCAATTAATAAAACGAAATTAGCTATTGAATAAGCGGAACGCCATCTTGAAGTTAACTCACACAAAAAACCAATTACTCAATGAATAGTAATTGGTTCAACTGTTACCCTTTGTATTTAACCACTTGTTGATTACATCCAAAAACTCATTAGGATTATCTAACATTCCCATATGAGATGTTTCTGTATCTCTAATTGTTACATAATTAGAAGGGTTTGATGTTTTGAATTCTCCATCCCAATTATCTCGGGTACCACGGATAATTAAAAATGGAATATCCAATGTATCAAGAAGTATCGTTTGATTCGGTCGATCTCTCATCGCAATTAGCGCTCTAATAGCACCCTCTTTGGATGTTTGTTTTGCTAATTGAATTGCTGTTTGAATGTCATTTATATTACCTTGTTCACAAAAGTAACTCTGTATTCTTGCTTCTGCAAAGGAAGGAATACCTTCAATTTTTATAACCTTTATATTCAGTTCTCGAGTTTTTTTCGTTTCTGTATCATCAGATGCTGGGGTAGAATATACAGCGGCAGCTCTAAATAAATGTTGTTTATACTTATCTGCTGCAGCATAAGTGATATACCCGCCAAATGACTGACCTATCCATGTTGCTTTTGGAATGTTTAAATGGTGAAGAAGTTTTAAGATTTCTTCCGCATAATTATATACAGTGTGAACTGTGTCTGGCAGCTTCGATTTCCCATGCCCTGGCAAATCTATCGCGATAACATCATTCGTTTCTGCTAGTTTGTCAATAACTTTATTATAATCTTCATGCGTTCCAAGAAAACCATGAATTAACACTAAGGGTTCTCCACTACCTTTTCTTATATAATGTAACATATCTTTCACCTCATACTTTATTAGCTATTATAGTATAGCTATTTAATTACTTTTTTAAGCAAAAGGAGTTTAATTTTTCAGACAAAATAGACAATCTAGAAGAAGGGCAAAACAAACATAAAAACATGTTCAAGTACAATACCATGTTACATACAAATGTAAGAACATATCTACTAATACTGAAAACGAATTTTGCGGAAGAAATGGATCTACTATAAAAAACTATCTATTAAATGAGATAGGTTTTTTTAATTTACCATCTGTTACAACACAATAAACTCATGTACTAATACAGAGTGTCGAAATTTAGGGAGCAAACATTCTTAAAAGCTATAATACTCTTAAAATATATATTTTGTACATAAATCTGTTGTATTTCCAATCTCCTCCTGTTACAATTTAGTTGTAAAATTGTTTGAATTATCTAAATTTTACAACAACGAAGTTTCATAATGTATTTCTAGTAACCGAAAAACGAATATTAACTAGTTAATGCTTGGTAAATATAAACATAATAAGGACAAATCACAGTATTAACAATTGATATTCTTTTTTCAGTAAACGAAATACAATGATGAACTCAACTGAACTAAAAATTACTACATAAGATTGGAGGAATCTTTTTTGACACAGTTACCTAAAGTAAATGACTTAGGTTTTTTTGAAATTCGTCTTGAGTCGATTGGTGGATTAGGAGCCAACTTAGCTGGGAAAATGTTATCAGAAGATGGCGTTGTTGGAAACGGTCTAAATGGCATTGGCTTTTCTTCCTATGGTTCAGAAAAAAAGGGATCACCAGTTAAAGCGCATATTCGTTTTTGTGATCCTGACACTACTATTCGCGACACCACACCTATTGAACGTCCTCATGTAGTCGGAATATTCCATGATGCACTTTTTAAAACAATTAATTGTACAAGCGGTATTTATCCAGACAGCACCATCTTAGTAAACTCAAAAAAATCCCCAGAACAACTGAAAGAATTAATGAACATTCAAGGTGGAGTAATTGCCGTTGTTGATGCGACGGAAATCGCCTTAGAAGAACAAACGAAAGTGAATACAGCGATGTTAGGTGCACTATACAGAGTTTTAAATTTTTTAGATCCTGAATCGATGCGCAATACGATTCGCCGTACATTTGAAACAAAGTATCCTCACCTAGTAGAACCAAACATCCGAACGTTTGACAGAGGTTATCATGAAGTGGAGTTTAAAACATATGATGCTCCAGAAGGTTTAGATGTTGCTCCTTTCTTACGACCTGAGCCTATACTTGGTTACAAAACACAACCAATAGGTGGCATGGTCACAAACCCTGGAAATAGTATTTTAAAAGATTTAAGTATTTCTCGAGCTGGTATGCTCCCACATTTTCATGACGATAAATGCATTAATTGTGCTGCTTGCGATACAGTTTGTCCTGATTTTTGTTTTGTATGGGAAGAAAAACCGGATAAGCGTGGTCGCCCACAAATGTTTTTACAAGGTATTGACTATCAATATTGTAAAGGCTGTTTGAAGTGTGTACACGCCTGTCCTGTGGAAGCGCTTACAGAAGAGCGTGAACTTGATGATGGGTACGCTGAAGAAAACCGAGTTCCCCATTTGTTTCAATTAGTCAAATGAGAGAGTGATTAAATAATAGAAAGGTGGATTTCCGTTGAGCATAGATGTAAAAAGTGAAAATAAAAGTCTTCCTACTGGCACTGTGGAACAAAGTGTCGTTTTTGAATCAGGTAATGAAATGGCGGCTTATGCTGCGCATCAAATTAACTATCATGTAATGGGTTATTATCCAATCTCCCCTTCTACTGAGGTTGCGCAATTTTTAGATGGGATGAAAGCTAAAGGAGAACATGATATCGTATTAATTCCTGCCGATGGAGAGCATGGTTCTGCTGGTATTTGTTACGGTGCTTCTACTGGTGGTGGACGAGTATTTAATGCCACTAGTGCAAACGGCTTTTTATTTATGCTTGAGCAATTACCAGTTCAATCTGGCACGCGCTTTCCGATGGTACTTAATCTAGTAAACCGTTCTGTCTCTGGGCCGTTAAATATTCATGGAGACCATTCCGATCTTTATTTTGCCTTAAATACAGGATGGCCAATTTTAATGGCAAGAGACCCTCAGATTGTATATGATATGAACATTTTAGCTATTAAACTAGCAGAAGATCCAGAAGTTCGCTTACCAGTTATTGTTTCGTTTGACGGTTATTTTACTTCACATCAAAAACGTCGTGTAAAAGTGCTGAAAGATAAAAAGGATGTTCAATCCTTTATTGGACCAGTCAGAACGGACTTCCCTCACACATTGGATAGAGAAAACCCTGTTACTGTTGGCCCTTACATGAATGAACCGGATTACATTAATAACTGTTATCAGCAGTCAGAGGCAATGTATAATGCGGAACGGGTTTTTGAGCGTATTTCTAAAGAATACGCGGAGCTAACAGGTCGTGAATATCCAGTTCTTGATTTGTATCGAATGGAAGATGCTGAGGTTGCCGTGTTTATGCTGAACTCGGCTGCTGAAGTTTGTAAGGATGTTGCAGATCGCATCCGTGAGCAAGGGGTAAAAGCTGGGGTCATCTCTCCAAATATGATCCGACCTTTCCCACAAAAGCAATTAGCGGAAGTGTTGAAAAATGTAAAAGCTGTAACCGTTGGAGATCGTGCTGACTCTTATGGAGCACATGGCGGTAACATGGCACTTGAAGTTCGTGCAACTCTTCAAACGTATGGAAACATAAATACGAAAGTAATTAATCGAGTTTACGGTTTAGGTGGCAAAGATTTTTATGCCGATGATGCGGAGAAGTTTTTTGAATTAGCTCTTGATGCTGTTGAAGTCGATATGGTGGAAAAGCAATTTGATTATTATGGGCATACTCCAGGTAATCCTGAACTAGCTCCAAAACGAGTGGTTGAACCTTTGAAAAAAGAAGATTTGAAAACTGGGTTAATTACCGTTACGCCTGATCAAGATACCGGTGAGTTGAAAGTTAAAATTCCACCGTTACGAAGTTTAACGAAAAAACCTAAACGTATCGCTTCTGGTCATGGCGCATGTCCTGGCTGTGGAATTTTCTCTGGGTTAGAATTGTTCTTTAAAGGAATCGAAGGTGACATTGTTGCCCTTTTCCACACTGGTTGTGCGATGGTTGTTACGACGGGTTATCCTTATAGCTCTCATAAAGCTACGTACATTCATAACCTTTTCCAAAATGGTTCAGCTACTTTATCAGGACTTGTGGAAATGTTCCATGAACGAAAACGTCGTGGCGAGTTTGAAGAGCTCGGATTGAGCGATGACTTTACTTTCGTGATGGTAACTGGTGACGGCGGTATGGATATCGGAATGGGGCCAGCAATTGGGACTGCTTTACGAAACCATAAAATGATCATTTTAGAATATGATAACGAGGGATACATGAATACAGGAAGTCAACTCTCCTACTCTACACCGATGGGACATATGACGAGTACTTCTAATGTTGGTAGTTTCCAAAATGGTAAACCGTTCCATCATAAAGACACTGCCCAAATTATGGCTGCTACTCATATTTCCTATGTTTTCACTGGCACAGAAGCTTTTGATCGTGACTTATTGAAAAAAGCAGCGAAAGCACAATGGTACGCACAAAATGTCGGTCTCGTGTATGGGAAAATATTAATCACTTGTCCTTTAAACTGGAAGTCAAAAGACCAACTTGGTCAGTCGATTGTGGAAGCTGCGGTTAACTCTTGCTTCTTCCCTCTTTATGAAGTGGAACGTGGCATTACAACGGTAACGTATAATCCGGAAGAAAAGAACAAGCGAATTGACGTAACTGGTTGGTTAGAGATGATGGGGAAAACCAAACATTTACTAAAGGAAGAAAGCAAAGAAATGCTTCAAATGTTTAACGATGAAGTGGAACGCCGCTGGCAGCAATTGAAAGCGAAGCATGAGAGTCCCTATTTGTAGGACTAAGAATAATCCACTAGAGTTTTTTCTTGAAAGCCTCTTAGAATAAAAAGCGTGCCGGTTGTATGACCGCTTTACGCGGGGGAGGCGATGCCTGCTGGGGCACAAGGGCTACGTGGGGTCTCACCCTCCTGCCCTCTCCCGCAGGATAAGAAAGGCTTCGAGAGCGATGCATCGCACGAAGAAAATACGTATGCATTTACGAGGAGTCAACCATACAACCGGCACTTTGATATAATAATCTCTATTTTTAGTCTAAACAAACACACTTAGTCAGCTTCACCTTCTTCCTATTACCTCCCATCCCCCTTTTGAATGATAAATTGTTTATTTAGAATGCAATTTTTGCTATCTTTCTTCATACACTTCTTGTAGAGGTGATTAAAATGACTAGAGTAAAATATACTGACAAAGACATTGATTTAATGGCAAGGATGATGAGGGCTGAAGCCGAGGGCGAAGGGCAACTTGGGATGCTTATGGTTGGGAATGTCATTGTGAATCGATTAAAAGCCGATTGTTTAGATTTTTTAGATTTAAAGTCTGTAAACGATGTGATATTCCAAATACAAGGAGGGAATTATTCGTTTGAAGCAGTACAAAAAGGAAATGTCTTTTATAATAGAGCGAGAGAGCAAGAGAAAAGATTAGCGAAACGAACGTTAGATTATTGGAGAGAGCAGCCTTCTAAGTTTGCTCTTTGGTATTTTAATCCGTATGCTCCATGTCCCCCTACATGGTACAATCAACCATTTGCAGGACAATATAAGCAACATTGTTATTACGAACCAATTGCTGATACATGTGAAGGTGCTTATAGATGGTAGGTTAGGACTTCTAGGAGACTGTTATTTTGAAAATGTTGAGACGACTCACAACTTGTGTATTCGTCTTTTTTTTGTTCATTCCTTCTTCTTTCATCCTTGTCTTCCCTACTTCATCGTGTCAGATGACTTGTTTCATACATAGGTTAATAACGGAGCACAAGTAGAATAGGAGGCTTCCCTCTAGATGAAAGCAGAAAACTATATTAAGCAAATCTTACACCTGCACAATATTCCTGTTATTGAGAACGATTTACCGTATATTTTCGATGTTTTAACTACTATTTATAAAGAACAGACCAACCTTACCATTTTTCCAAATCTAAATGAAGAAGTACCGGTTGTCGTTGTGGATCCTGGAGTGATAAAACATGACTAACTTATATAATTTAACGGCAACCGAACTTTCACCTTTAATACAATCAAAACAAGTTTCTCCTGTAGAATTAATGAAGTCTATCTTAACTAGAATCGAAGAAATGGAACCACGGATAAATGCGTATATAACATTAACTCCTGAACTAGCATTGCAACAGGCTAAAAATGCAGAAAATCTCATTATGAAAGGTTTTAATCAAGGGCCTTTACATGGGATTCCAATTGGAATGAAAGATAATCTATATACTAAAGGAATTCGCACTACGGGTGGCTCTGCAACACTAGAAAAATTTAAACCTGACTATAATGCAACGGTAGTTAAAAAGTTACTAGGTGCTGGAGGTGTGATGACTGGGAAACTTAATATGCATGAATTTGGGGGAGGTCTAACAAATACGAATCTGGCTTTTGGAAATACAAGAAATCCGTGGAATGAAAACTTTATGCCAGGTGGGTCTAGTGGCGGAAGTGCCGCAGCAATAAAAGCAGGTTTGACAACACTTGCTACAGGGTCTGATACATTTGGTTCCATTAGAGTTCCTGCATCGATGTGTGGTATTTACGGATTAAAACCGACTTACGGACTTGTTAGCTCTTACGGTGTTGCTCCTCTTGCATGGAGTTTAGACCACGTAGGTCCAATGGCGCGATCCGTTAGCGATTTAGCTTTAATGCTTAATGAAATGGCAGGTTACGACCCTAAAGATCCTGGAAGTATGAAAACACCTAATCACGACTATACAAAAACAATAGGAAAAGGAATAAAGGGAGTGAAAATTGGAGTACCTTCTTTCTTCATGAAAGGTCTTGAACCAGATGTAGATAAATTGTTCAAAGCCGCTGTATTAAAGCTTGAACAATTAGGAGCTAAAATGGTAGAAATAGAAATTCCTGAATTGTCTATGTCTTCGTATGCTAACTATGTTATTACGACAGGTGAAGCTTCTAGCTATCATTATGAAAGACTTCAAGAACAGTCAGAGAAATTCGCAGATGATGTTCGTATTTTTTTCCAAACAGGAGTCATAACAAATACACCACAATACGTTAGAGCTCAACAAGTGAGACGAAAGTTAACCGACGCATTTAATAAGGTTTTTGAAAAGATTGATATTCTTGTAGGACCTACGATTCCTATTGTGCCAAAGCCATTTGCTGAGAATTTCGTTGAGCAAAACCTTTCCGTTACGGAAAAGTGCATGCCATTTACTTCTCCAGCAAACAATACCGGGACACCAAGTTTATCCGTTCCAATAGGTTTAGCTTCGAATGGGCTGCCAGTTGGAATGCAGTTGATTGGTGCTCACTTTTCTGAAAAACTTTTATTACAAGTTGGAGCCCGTTGGGAAAAAACAAATCCTTTAGTTGAAAAACGATAGAATATTTTTTACTTTTTAGAACAAGAAGGTCCCCAATTTTACTTTGGGGACTTTTACATTTATCTCAATATTATTACTGGTTCATTACAAGTGCCAGGCACTTGTAATACTAACTTAACACTTCACTTCTGCATTTTTTCTATGATAATAGTAAATGTTTAGTACGATAGAAACTGCATAGAATGCGATGAAGAAATATAATGCTGTAATTGGTGTACCTGTATTCCCCATGGACCAACCGAATAGTTTAGGGATAAAGAATGAGCCATATGCTGCAAACGCGGCTGTAAAGCCTAGTACTGGTGCCGCTTCTTTTACGGAGAAAATAACCGGAATCATTTGGAAGGTAGAACCTGATCCTATTCCTGCTGCAATAAATAAGATTAAGAAAGAAGCAAGAAAACCTGCAAAATTATTAAGTCCAATAAAATAAATAACTGATAGTGCGCCAAACGACATTACGACTAATACATATGTTGTCACTCTTGCTCCACCAAATTTATCTGATAACCATCCACCAACCGGACGGAACGCTGCTGCTAAAAAGGCTCCTAAGAAGGCTAACCCGACAAACTCTGGAAACGATGTTCTTAGTAATAATGGAAATGCTGCTGCGTATCCGATAAAAGAACCGAATGTCGCTACATATAAAATCGTCATGATCCACGTATGCTTTCTTTTTACAATAACGAATTGTTCCGCAACAGATTGCTTTGCTGTTGGTAAGTTATCCATTCCAAA
Organism: Bacillus sp. FJAT-45066; assembly: GCF_002335755.1. Lineage (NCBI taxonomy): Bacteria > Bacillati > Bacillota > Bacilli > Caryophanales > Bacillaceae > Bacillus > Bacillus sp. FJAT-45066. Next base: position 862,418 of record NZ_NISQ01000001.1, on the reverse strand, counting down.
ATACGCTACAATGGTCATGATAATAATAGGTAGTACCCAAACAAATGCTGCATTTTGTAACCATACTTCCGATCCGTCAGGTAACACTTGCCCTTTTCCTCCTATAAAAGAAAATGTACCGATTGTGATAACTAACGGAGTTACGAACTGAACAACTGATACCCCCATGTTCCCTAACCCACCGTTAATTCCTAACGCAGTTCCTTTTTCTTTTTTTGGATAAAAATAGCTAATGTTTGCTAATGCAGAAGAAAAATTTCCTCCACCAAGACCACAAAGAGCCGCGAGTATTAACATGACACTATATGGTGTGTCAGGATTTTGTACCGCAAAGCCTATACCAATTGTCGGAATCACTAATATACCTGTTGAAAAAACAACCCAGTTACGTCCGCCAAACTTTCCAACTGCAAATGTATAAATAAATCGTAAAGATGCTCCAACTAAACCTGGCACCGCTGCTAATGTGAAAAGTTGTTCTGCTGTATATGCAAAGCCGATATCATTTAATCTAACGGCAACAACGGACCACATTTGCCATACGATGAAAGCTAGCATTAATGTTGGTACGCTGATCCATAAGTTACGACGAGCGTGCCTCTTCCCTTCTCTTTCCCAAAATTCACTGTTTTCTGGATTCCATTCTTTAATTCGTCCCATTGTTTATTCCTCCAATAACTACTTTGCCTTACCTTTATGGGCAAAGCATACACTGACTAACAAAAAAATAAATGTGAGCTTTATCACATTTTCAAATTTTAGTCTAAAAGTTTTTACAGAATTGTGTCATGTGATATTTATCACATTGATGAAAGCCTTTACTTGCTATAGTTAAAGCATAATCTAGTGTGTTTTATCACAATATTAACTCTCAGTAAGGAGTGTAAATGATGAACTTTCCAAATTTTTTACGAAAAGGCAATTGGAACAAGGAGATCGATGTGCGAGATTTTATTCAATTAAACTATGATCCTTATAAAGGAGATGAATCATTTTTAGCACAGGCTACTTCACGTACACAATCGCTTTGGTCTAACGTAATGGAGTTAACGAAACAAGAGCGTGAGAACGGTGGCGTTTATGATTTAGATACAGAAATTGTTTCATCTATTACGTCTCACGGTGCTGCCTATTTAGATAAAGATAGTGAGACAGTTGTTGGGTTTCAAACAGACAAACCATTCAAGCGTTCGCTTCAACCTTATGGTGGCATTCGAATGGCGGCAACTGCTCTTGAATCTTACGGATATGAAATTAACGAGGAAGTAAATGATTTCTTCACGAAGTATCGTAAAACACATAACCAAGGTGTGTTCGATGCCTACACAAATGAAATGAAATTAGCACGAAAAGTTGGGATTATTACTGGTTTACCAGATGCATATGGCCGTGGGCGAATAATTGGGGACTATCGCCGAGTGGCGCTGTATGGCGTAGATTTTCTCATAAATGAAAGAAAAAAAGACTTAATAGATGCTGGGACTAGAATGACGGAGGACGTGATTCGTCTTCGTGAAGAGTTGTCGGAACAAATTCGTTCCCTTCAAGAGTTAAAGCAATTGGCAAGCGTATACGGCTTTGACTTAAGCGGCCCTGCACAAAATGCAAAAGAAGCGTTTCAATGGTTATATTTCGGCTATTTAGCAGCGATTAAAGAGCAAAATGGAGCGGCGATGAGTCTTGGAAGAGTTTCTACTTTTTTAGATATTTATATCGAAAATGATTTAAAGGAAGGTAGATTGACAGAAGAAGAGGCGCAAGAGTTAGTCGATCATTTTGTTATGAAGCTTCGTCTTGTGAAGTTTGCTAGAACGCCAGAATATAATGACTTATTCAGCGGAGATCCTACTTGGGTGACAGAGTCGATTGGCGGTATTGGTTTGGATGGTAGACCGTTAGTTACTAAGACTTCATTCCGCTTTATTCATACGTTGACGAATTTAGGTCCGGCGCCGGAGCCGAATTTAACGATTCTTTGGAGCACGATGTTACCGGAGAACTTTAAAAAGTATTGTGCGAAAATGTCGATACAATCGAGTTCTATTCAATATGAAAATGATGATTTAATGCGCGTTGATTATGGAGATGACTACGGGATTGCTTGCTGTGTATCGGCGATGAAAATTGGAAAGCAGATGCAGTTTTTCGGTGCTCGTGCGAACTTAGCGAAAGCGCTACTTTACGCGATTAATGGTGGTGTCGATGAGAAGGAAAAAGTGCAAGTTACTCCCCTGTTTGAAAAAATAACGAGCGAGTATTTAGACTACAATGAAGTGATGGAGAAATTTGATCAAGTGTTAGATTGGTTAGCGGATCTTTACATTAACACGTTGAATGTTATTCATTACATGCATGATAAATACAATTATGAGCGTATCGAAATGGCACTTCACGACAAAGATGTTGTTCGCACGATGGCGACTGGAATTGCTGGTTTATCGGTTGTGGCAGATTCGTTAAGTGCGATTAAACATTCTAAAGTAAGGGTAATTCGTGATGAAAATGGGGTTGCGGTAGATTACGAGATGGAGGGCGAGTACCCTCAATTCGGTAACAACGATGATCGAGTAGATACTATTGCGCAAGAAATTGTAACTTCTTTTATGAAAAAATTGAAGAAATTAGATACGTACCGTAATTCTACAACGACGATGTCAATCTTGACGATTACTTCCAACGTTGTTTATGGGAAAAAGACTGGCAACACGCCAGACGGACGTAAAGATGGCGAGCCATTTGCGCCTGGTGCAAATCCGCTGCACGGTCGAGATAAAAAAGGTGCCCTTGCATCGTTAAACTCTGTTGCGAAATTACCGTATCAGCATGCGATGGACGGGATTTCGAATACGTTCTCGATTGTACCGAAAGCGCTTGGTAAAGAAGCGGATACGAGAGTTTGTAACTTAGTGGCTATTTTAGATGGATATGCAGAAAAGAAAGGCCACCATTTAAATATTAATGTGTTCGATCGTTATACGTTGTTAGATGCGATGGAACATCCAGAGCTCTACCCACAATTAACGATTCGTGTTTCTGGTTATGCGGTAAACTTTATTAAATTAACAAGAGAACAACAATTGGATGTTATAAATCGTACGTTCCATGCATCTTTAGGCTAAGGATTAGGCCACTTTTTACAGAGTGGCCTAATCCTTTAAGTTGTTTTCTAGTTTTCTAATAGGAAAGAAGGTTTTTGATATGAAAGGTTATATTCACTCTGTAGAAACGTCAGGTATGGTCGATGGGCCTGGAATCCGTTATGTTATTTTTACTCAAGGCTGTTTGTTGCGTTGTCAATTTTGTCATAACCCTGATACGTGGGAGCAGAAAAAAAGAAATGAAATGTCGGTGGATGAGTTAGTTGCAGATATTGAGACGTACATTCCTTATTTAAAGCAATCTGGCGGTGGCGTAACGGTTAGCGGAGGCGAGCCTTTATTGCAAATTGATTTTTTGATCGCGTTATTTAAACGTTGTAAAAAGCTTGGGCTTCACACTACGGTTGATACGTCTGCTGGTTGTTTCAATCAATCTAGTAAGTTTTTGCAATCTCTTGATGAACTGTTACAATATACGGATTTGTTTTTACTAGATATAAAGCAAATAAATGATGAAAAACATAAGGATCTAACTTCTGTTGGCAACTCTCATATTCTTGAATTCGCTCGCCTTTTATCAGACAGAAAAGTTCCTGTTTGGATTCGACATGTACTTGTGCCTGGTAAAACAGATAGCGAGGAAGATTTAACTGCTTTAGCTAGTTTCGTAGGTCAGTTAGTTAATGTAGAAAAAGTGGAAGTGCTCCCTTATCATCAATTAGGTGTTTATAAGTGGGAACAGTTAGGCATTCCGTATCCACTTGCGAACGTCTCTCCCCCTACCGAAGAAAGCGTGAAAAAAGCGCAGCATATTTTAGGGTGTAATTAAACCATAGATATGAGGATGTTATTTTTCACATTATATAAAAATTAGAGTGGAGTGTAGCGGAAACCACTGGACTCCTGCGGGAAGAAGAGCGAAGCGTGAGACCCCACAGGCGGGACGCCGAGGAGTAGGTTTTTTCACGATAGTGAAAATAACCTTCCCCTGCGCTCCCCGCGGAAAGCCAGTGCCTGCAGCGGAAAGAAACGAATAAGATATTATTTCTAAATTTATATAAAAATTAAAATCGAAAACCTCTTACTTGTTTTGCATCGTTATGAATGGTAAAGTCATATAGAAAAATAACTTTGTACGTAAGTGAGTGTGGAATATGACAGCAGAAAAAATTGAAGTAAAAAGATCACCTGTTAGTGATGGTGAATTTCAACGTGGCGTTTTTGCAACACATGATATAAAAAAAGGCGATATCATACATGTAGCTCCTGTTATACCTTACCCGAATGAACAGCATATGCTAATTGAGCATACAGTTTTAGCGGATTATGTTTATGAGTATGGGATAAATCATAGTGCGATTGTTTTAGGGTATGGGATGTTGTTTAATCATTCGTATGATCCGAATGCGTATTATGAGATTAGTTTTGAGACGCATACGTTTACTTATATTGCCCATAAGGATATAAAGGCTGGCGATGAGATTTTCATCAATTATAACGGTGATGTGGATATTGATGATCCGCTTTGGTTTAATGAAGAAAAGAGTGAAGAGGAATAATACTATTCTTCTTCACTCTTTTTCATGGAAAATGGTCGTGGCGTGAGTTTCACGGCCATTTTGCTCTGTTTTTTTATCAAAAATGATCCAGATGACTGCTCTCATGACCGGTTTCCTCTGTTTTTTTATCGAAAGCGGTCTTGATGACTGCTCTCATGACCAGTTCCCTCTGTTTTTTGATCGAAAGTGGTCTTGATGACTGCTCTCAAGACCGGTTTCCTCTGTTTTTTGATCGAAAGTGGTCTTGATGAACACTCTCACGACCGGTTTCCTCTGTTTTTTTATCGAAAATAATCCAGATGACTGCTCTCATGACCGGTTTCCTCTGTTTTTTTATCGAAAGCGGTCTTGGTGACTGCACTCATGACCGGTTTCCTCTGTTTTTTGATCGAAAATGGGCTTGATGACTGCTCTCATGACCAGTTCCCTCTGTTTTTTTATCGAAAGTGGGCTTGATGACTGCTCTCAAGACCGGTTTCCTCTGTTTTTTGATCGAAAGTGGGCTTGATGACTGCTCTCATGACCAGTTCCCTCTGTTTTTTGATCGAAAGTGGGCTTGATGATTACTCTCAAGACCGGTTTCCTCTGTTTTTTGATCGAAAGTGGGCTTGATGACTGCTCTCAAGACCGGTTTCCTCTGTTTTTTGATTGAAAGTGGGCTTGATGATTACTCTCAAGACCGGTTTCCTCTGTTTTTTGATCGAAAGTGGGCTTGATGACTGCTCTCAAGACCGGTTTCCTCTGTTTTTTGATTGAAAGTGGGCTTGATGACTGCTCTCAAGACCGGTTTCCTTTGTTTTTTGATCGAAAGTGGTCTTGATGACTGCTCTCAAGACCGGTTTCCTCTGTTTTTTTAACGAAAGTGGGCTTGACGGCTAATTCCCCTACCTTCAAATTGAGAAATCAACTTTTCAAATCTATCTTAAACGTAACCGCTAATCACCAACATAATAATCAACAAGCTCTATATGCTCTTTTATTTCCTTTATCCCCTTTTCGTTAACAACGTACGTTCCCCTCTTCACCCTATCAAACCAGTCGTAATAGTTTTTGGTTAGGATGGATGGGGTTTTTTCTCCTGTGCCTAGTTCTTTTAGTTTCTTTGGTGACAATGGCCCGTGTTTTTCTAGTAAGCTAGCAATTTGAATGCAGTTTTCTTTGTATGCTGTCATGATTTTTGTTTTGCTACTTCCACCGAGGTTGTAATCTCCACTTCTTCCGTTTACTTCTTTTAAAATGGCGTCACGCTTTTGGTTGTTTTTTCTCACTTTACCAGGATAGGTGGTTGGTTCAAATACAACTTCAGCTCGTTTCCGGCTTGCAGTGAACGCAACAACGATCAGTCCGAGTTCTAGTCTTTTTACAAGCTGGCAAAGTTCCTTCCATCGCTTCGTGCGAAGGTTTTTGGGGCGTGGAATCGCGATATAAACAGAATCTGTGAGCTTCTGACGTTTCGTCGCTTGCAAAAGAAGGTCTATATTTAAGTTTAATTTTAATTCTACTATAACGAGGCTGTCCCCTTTTACTGCTGCAATGTCACAATCTTTTACTTCGCCGCGTACTTCATAGCCTTGCTTTTTGAAATAGGTTTGGATTGGTTTATATAAATCTACTTCTAATAGTTTTTTCTTTTCTGTCATATAGCACACCGTCCATTTTAAAACTAGAGCCATCCTATATCGGCTCTAGTTTTGTCCATCAATCATTAATATTTCACGAATATCCTCTTCTGTAAGCGAAGTAGATGTTCTTTCGTCTGGGTCTAAAATTTGTTGAATGACGTTTCGTTTTTTCTCTTGAAGTTCGTTCATTTTTTCTTCAATGGTACCACGAGCAATCAACTTAATTACTTGAACTACTTCTGTTTGTCCCATTCGATGGGCTCTGTCTGCAGCTTGTTCTTCCACGGCTGGATTCCACCAAATGTCGTAAAGAATAACGGTATCTGCTCCAGTTAAGTTAAGACCTGTTCCACCAGCTTTTAACGAGATAAGAAAAAAGTCTCTCTCCCCTTCGTTAAATCGGTGACAACGTTCCACCCTTTCTTCCGAAGGTGTTTTTCCATCTAAATAAAAATAAGGCATTCCTTGATAGGCTAGTTCTTTTCCAATTAAATCTAGCATTTTTGTAAATTGTGAGAAGATGAGTACCCTTCTCCCTGCTTGTTTAGACTCTTCAATAATTTGTAAAAGTTGCTCCATTTTCGCTGAGCTTCCGTTGTATTCTTGGACGAACAGTTTTGGATGACAACATATTTGTCGTAATCGTGTTAATCCAGCTAGTATTTTGATACGATTTTTGCGAAACGTATCTTTGTCTAAATGTTTCAATGTGTCTTCACGTAGCTTTGCTAAGTATGCTGCATAGAGCTTTTTTTGTTCTGGCAAAAGTTCCGCTGAATCTACTTGTTCGATTTTCCCTGGAAGTTCTCCTAGTACGTCTTCTTTTAAACGTCTCAACAGGAAAGGTCGAACTCTACGAGAAATTGTTTTATTCGGCAAAAAGCTAAACTCTCTTAACCCTTGGAAAAGTTCTGGAAAGACAACATGAAAAATCGACCATAGCTCTTCGATTGAGTTTTCTATTGGTGTACCTGTTAAAGCAAAACGGTGTTCTGCTTTTAGTTGTTTCACCGCGCGAGCTGTTTGTGTAATCGGATTTTTGAAGTTTTGAGCTTCATCAAAAAAGATAGTGTGAAACTCGATCTGTTCCCACTGCTTTATATCCATTCGAAGTAACGGATAGGATGTAATCACACAGTCAAAATCAGTACATTTCGTTATTCCAACTGTTCTTTGTTGTTTGCTTCCATCTATTAGGCCAGCGCTTATTTCTGGTGCGAATTTTTGTATTTCTTGTAGCCAGTTATAGGTTAAGGAAGATGGACAGACAATTAAAATAGGTTGCTTCCTTCTTCTAATTTCATCAAGTTCGCTTGCGATGTATGTGATGCTTTGCAATGTTTTACCGAGTCCCATATCGTCCGCAAGAATCCCGCCAAAACTGTAGCTCGCAAGTGTTTTTAGCCATTGATACCCTTGTTTTTGATAGTCTCTTAAAATCGGCTCTAACGTTGCAGGTACGATAAAGCCCCCATTTTCTGGGTTCTGCAGTTTTTCTAAAACAGATTTAAAAGAGTCTTCTAACGTTAAAGTGTCGTCGTTTTCGATAGTTTCTAGAAGCTTTAATCCTTTTACGATTGGCATATTTAAGCCTGACTCTAGGTCTTCCATTTGTTCAGGTACTGCTTGAAGAAAACGTTGAATTTCTTCATATTCTTTTGCTTCAAGTGACAAGAGTGTACCATTTTTTAAGCGGTAATATTTACGCTTTTCTTCTAGGGCTTGCATTAGATCTCGAATGTGTATGTCTTTAATTCCGTCTAATTCGAACTTGAATTCGAGCCAATTTGTCCGCTCTTTTTGTATTTTGACACGAATTTTCGGTTTGACATTTTCCCTAGAAACACGATTTCTCACCGTTGTCGTTGCGTAAATTTGTGTTAGATGTTGAAGTTTTGGCACTACATGATAAAGAAACTCATATTCTAGGTCTTCATTTTGCAAAAAATAGCCACTCTCTGTTTGTGTCAGTTGACTTTCTTCTAAAAGCTCTAATATTTGTTCTTCTTTTTCAACGTTTCGAAGGAAGAACGGGATGTTGGGTGCTTTATCTTCCACTGGATTAATGATGATGTTATCGTAATGAAACTCCAATCCAACAAGTAATTTGTTTTTCAGGCGATCTAAGTAAAGTTTTGCTACTAAAGGTGTTTGGTTTAGATTATTTTTTACAGATTCAGGTAGTTTTATCTCCCCGAATTTTTTCAAACCAGGAACTACTTTTTCTAGGAATAGACCAATTTGATTTGGTGGGATGGTAATGACGTTCGAATTTTTGTTCGTTAATCGTTTTAATTCGGCTAATCTTTTCATGTCTTCTTGCTCTAGCGGTTTTAATTTGTTTTGGTCGATGACGACTTCGTATTTTTCCATTAATGTGAGATTTTCTAGACCGTCTATTTTTAACTCGTACGTTTTGCTAGCCCCTTCTAGAAAGGTAAAACGAAGGTCGAGTGGCTCTGCCGACATATGGACGTGCGGGTAGCTTTTTCTGTTATGAGTGAATGGTAGAGCGTGCATTTTTTTCAATAATGGAAAAAGAACTTTGAATGTAGCTGGCGTTACTATTATTGTGTTGTTTTTTTCGTGTAATGAGCCATCTAGTAATTGTTGTATTATTTCATTCGTTTCTGGTGGGAAGCAGTGTTTAGTTTGGTCGAATGTGAAAGATGGCGAGACTCTTGAAGAGTTGCCATCGGCTATTTTTCGTAAAAATTCAAAAGCATTCGGTATGTTCGTGTTTGCGATAACGAGTTGTAGGCCGAAAGATTGCCCGATTGTTGTTAGGATGATCTCTGGTGTAATAATTTCTCTAGTTTCAAAATGACGTTGTTTGCCGAGTGTGCGTTTTGGTTTTTCGTTGAAAATAGAGAAAATATCTTGTTGATTGTTTGTTTTTATGTAGTTTAGTAGAAAAATTAAGGCACCAGCGATATGTTGACAATCCTTTTGAAACGACGAAAGCTTTGGACAGCTACAAGTTGGTTGGACGTGTCCATCTTCTGTGATGTTGAGATTTACTATAAAGGATTGCTTCGATGTTGCTAATACGGTTGCTACGTACTGTTGTTCGTTAATTTGTTCCATTGTAATTTTGCCTGTACGATGGAACGTTTCGCCACGTTTAAAGGAAGTAGGCCCACACATGTCCTGGATGATTTTGTTGTTGAGTATGATTTTTTGATTTTGTGTTTGGCTCATGTGTGTTGTGTCCTTTCTACTACGGCTGGTTTCGATTTTGGATAATGGTATTGTACCATATTTTTATAGATCGAATGGGAGTAGACAGAAAAAGACTGAGTCCAAATTGGCTCAGTCTTTTGGTTTGTTTTTATGATTCATATTCTTTCTTTATTTCTTTCGTACTTCTAACCGTGTCAATTGGTCGAACTAATTTTTCGATTTGTTCGCGTTTTTGTTCTAAGAATGGTGGGAGGGATAGTTTTTCTCCAAGTGTTTCGTATGGTTCGTCTCCCATAAAGCCTGGGCCGTCTGTTGCGAATTCGAATAATATGTTTGGAGCTAGTCTTGCGTATAACGATTCAAAGAAGTAACGGTCGACATGTCCTGATGTTTGGAAACTGAAGCTTCTTAATCGGTTGTCCCATTCGTCTATGACGGATCGGTCTTCAACACGGAATGCTGCATGATGGACTGTACCGAAACCTTGTTGTCCTTGAGGTAGCGAGTCGTTATGTTCCGCGATGATACTTGCTCCATTTCCTCCATCGCCTACTTCAAAAAGGTAAAGATTCTCTTCTTGACCAATTTCTTTGAATTGAAGTACCTTTACAACCATTTCTTTAAAATAGTCAAAGTTAGCGATTCTAATGTGTAATGGTCCTAGTCCAGTAATGGCATATTCAAGTGGGATTGGGCCGTTTTGCCACGGTGTACCGGATACGACACCTTTGTTGTTTTCGTCTGATACTAGTTGGTATTGTTGGTCATCAAAGTCAACGAAAGAGATTGTTTTCTTTCCGAATTGTTCTTGGATACCTCTATGTTTTACGTTAAGACGTTCAAATCGCTTTTCCCAGTATTCGATTGCTGCGTCTGTTGGTACGCGGAAACCAGTTTTGGAAATTTCATTAGTTCCGTGCGTGCCTTTTTGTATGCCTGGGAAATCGAAAAAAGTCATATCTGTTCCTGCACTTCCTGTGTCGTCAGCGAAAAATAAGTGGTATGTTTGAATGTCGTCTTGGTTGACTGTTTTTTTCACTAAACGCATACCTAATACATATGTGAAAAACTCGTAGTTTTTTTCGGCGCTACTTGTGATAGCGGTTACGTGATGAATACCTTTTAGTCCGTTCATTATAGTTACCTCCTAGAATGTAAACTTTGCGATTTAATATAGCTTATTAAATTAATTTAAATAAAATTATCTTGAATTCGAGATAAATATAACATTTCAGTCTGCACCATGTCAACTTATAACCATCCCTTAGCATTTACCACGTTACAATCTTTACTCATAAATTACAAAAGCGTAACAGGTGCCAGGCACTTGTTACGCTTTTGTAATGTTAGTGTTTGTTTAGTGGGATGCGGTGTTGTGGGCCAGGTTTGTATGTGTGTGAGATAAAGTCTACTTTGTATGTAACTTTTTGATTTGGTGCTGTTGGTGCTGGTAAGATCGTAAATAAAATAGTGTCTTTCGAAAGCTCTTCTTGTAACTGATTATACCTACTCATGTGATCATCCCCGTAAAAACCAGAGTGATAACCTTCATAGTAATTGTCCGCAAAGTACCAAGAGAATCTCTTTTCTACGTTCTCATCTTTATGAAAGCCTGTAATGTATATCAGGAGTCCTTCGGAAAAGTGTTCTGTTGCCTCTAGTTTTCTAATGGTTAGATGCTCTAGGACCGTATCATCTATCTCAATGTTTAATGGTTTTTCATTTACTTCTTCTAATACGAATTCTATTTCCTCATCGACAATTTGATTATAATTAATTTCATCTACTTGGAAATATAATGCCTCTCCTTCATCTAATCTCCTTTTTATCGTTGGGACTTCCTGTTCATCGTAATTAGTAAGAATATAAGGAGTAAAGGTTTGCATTTTCATTGTATCTGATTCGTTTGGGTAATTGTAATAATCATAAGAGATATTGTATAGATAGTTATATGGAAATTGCAGAAGCCTTTCCCCGTTTTCTGTTATAACACTATAATTAAAATAAAATGCTTGATAATCCATATTGAATTTGTTTGCATACAAGTCATTCATCCTATCAAACTTTCCCTGCTCTTCTTCATTAAAAACTATCTTAAATTCCAGGTCACTTCCTAAGTCATTTTGACTAAATTTGTCTATATGCACGACAAATGTATTGAACAAGTTTAATTCCTTTCCTTCCACAAACGTGTCCGCTTGTTTTAACCCATTCGTATATTCTAATGGAATTTCTACATTCCAGTCGCCAAAAACCCCACCAATTCTAACTACTCGAAAAGCAAGCGTCATGTTATCTTGTAGTAATTTTTGTTCTATTTCATTCATGTTTATATAGAATGAGCCTTCTAATAAATCCTCACTCGTTGTTACGATTGCAGCGTCATGAAGAGGATATGTTTCTTCTCCTATTTTAATGGTAAACATACCATGTGCTTTAGAAGTCAGAAGATGTTCTCCAAAATTATCATATGTTTCAATGAACTCTCTGTCTGACCTAATACGGAAATCTATCTTTGTTAATGTGTCCGATAGATCAATCGATAAAAGTTCTATGGATATGTCTTTGTCCGTCGCTACATGTGTCCCTTCTGCCCAAACGTTATAAAAATCTCCATATTTGATGTAATTACTAGCAAGCGTACTCCATCTATCTACGTTTGGCATGATATAAATAATAGATGAGAACAGTGTGATAATGGTGATGGCTACGACCAACTGTTTCAAAAAGGAAAATTTCGTTTTTTGTCGTTTTAATTTAGGGAGAATTTTTTCTGCAAGAGAATGTTCTAGTGTTTCTGCTTTTATGTATTGAGACAACTTCTTTAATTGATGATTCATCTTGTTGATTGTCTGCCTACAATCTGGGCAAAATTCTAAATGGTCTTCTACATCTGTTACAAATTCTTTTGGTCCATTTTGCATGTTGTATGTAAATAATGTCTCGTTAGATAAACAATCTGGCTTAAGACTCCCGTGTTGCGTAGGTTGGATGATTTTCCATTTTATTTCGTTTGCTTCATCCCCTGTTATGTTGAAAAGCACATCTAAAAAAACTAGCTTTTTTTGTTCGATGCTTAAATTTTGTAGGGATGAGGCTAATTTATCTGTATCTGCTTTATGTATAGTAATCGTGTTTACTTTTTCTAGCATATAATCTAGTGATGTATAAATGATCCACTCGTGGATTGGTTTTGTTTCTTGTTGTTTAGAGAGTTCGTTGTATAGGTGAACGAATGTTTCAACGACTACCTCTTCCGACCTCTCTATTGGAACTTGGAGTGAAGATAACATTTGGAAGAACTCATTTTCATAGGTCTCTATAATCGGAGTATATGCATCTTTTTTACCTACGCGTATAAAGTTTATTTCAGTTTGCCAATCTCTCATTTGTTTCACCTATTCTACTATTGAGTTGTATTTATAAAGTAAATGGCGTTATCCGTCCATTTACCGTCTTCAAGGATAAAGGCTTTTCTTGTACATTCGTACTTTAGTCCGCAACTTTCTGCAAGTTTAATAGACGGGCCGTTATCTACGTTAATATGTGCTTCGATTCGATGGTAACCAAGATTTGTTGCGCCTAATTCTAGTGCACGAATTACTGCTTCTTTTCCGTAGCCGTTTCGCCAAAATTGGTTGTGAATACCGTAGCCGAAGCGTGCCCATTGGAAATTAAGACGTAGTAACGTTGAAAAATCTAGTGCGCCAATGTGCTTTTTGTCTTTTTTGCAAAAAATACCGTACATATAAAGCTCATCTTTTTGTGCAAGATGTTGATGTTTATATACCATGTCGTAAAACCATTGTTCCGAGCATTGAGATAAGTCTACTCTACCTTGGTCGTATTTATGTTGTGAAGGTAGTCGGTTATCGTGCCCAGTGTACCAGTTCCAATAATCATGTATCGTGTATGGACGAATGATTAATCTGTCTGTTTCTGATACGATGTTAAATTTGTACAATGTAACACCACTTTCTGTTAATTTGAAGTTATAAGTAACTTTCGATATTTTCAATTTATTTCCTTCTTTTTAGACGAATGTAATTCTGGTTTCGTTTCACTTTTATACAAAAAAACTGTAGAGAGAGCGAATTGCTCTTATCTCTACAGTAATTATTTCAGGAATGTAACAGGTGCCAGGCACTTGTTACATTCTTGTAATCTTTATTTATCCTTCTAGGTCTCTTTTTCTAAAGCCTGTTATGCCTAGGAGAGAGACAACTAATGCAATGACTAGTAAACTTATTATTTGTAACCAGTTCATGTCTGCGATTGGGATTTGTGTTACGTTTCCGAATGGGGAGATTTTGCCCATCCATTCCGGTGCTTGAAGCATCCCACCTAGATATACAACGAAGAATGAATAGCCTAAGTATAACCAGATTAAATTCGTCCACCTTGGTGCCCATCCTACTAGAAATGCAGCAATCGCGACCATTACCCACATCGCTGGCACGTAAGCAATGGCAGCTTGGAACATGGTTCTTAAACTAATCGGATCTTCCATCACCGAAACTACCGCCGTCCATAACCCTAACATGGCTAATAACTGCATCACAACCGCTCCGACAAGTCCAATAACTAAGTAGCTTCCAATAATACGTGTTCGAGAAACGGCTCGTGCTGTCACATGTTCAAGACGTCCTTTCTTCTCTTCCCCACGTAATTTCAAAAACATTAATAATGGAGCTATAGTACAAAGCATTGAAATGATCGACATTAATAAAGCTAGGAACTGCTCGGTTAACGAAAAACCTTCCACTGGATTTAGTAGTTCTTCCATCATTTCGGTACTTTCAAAAAACGTGTCTAAGTCCCCGAACACCGACCCATAAGATACACCTAACACAAACATCCCAATGGCCCAGCTAATGATTAATGTTTTTAAAAGGTGAAGAGGTAACCCGAGCGTCGACAACAACCCGCTAGTTGCATATTCCTTCCCTGGCTTCGCTTGTATAAAACCAGAGCCAACATCTCGAATACTGTTTAAATAAAACGCAACCACCATAATGACTGCGGATACAAAAGCAGTCAACACAATCGGCCACCAGTAGTTATTTACGTAAGTTTCCGTGCCTAAAATCCAACCTAATGGTGAAAACCATGATAACGTTTCATTTGAAACATCACCAACAGCTCTTAGTAAATAAGCTCCTCCAAGAAAGGCAAACGAATAGCCAATCGTACCTCGTGAAGTTTCGGAAAGCTGTGCCATTAGTGCTGTTATTGCTGTGAAAAAAATGCCAGTCGCCCCGAGTGCTGCCCCGTATAAGAGCGAGCCTTGAAACGTTAAGCTCTCTTCTTGCAAGGCATATAAACTTATTCCAACAGCAACTGCTAATACCAAGTACGTTACACACATTACGAATATCGTAGAACTTAAGTTAGCTAGTCTACCTGTTGGTAACGACCGAATAAGCTCGAGCCTACCATCTTCCTCATCTGCTCTTGTATGACGTGTAACTAGTAATATACTCATTATCGCAACCATAATGGCTGTAAAAAGTAACATTTGATGAGCCATCATAGCTCCAGTATGGTAGTCATCGAAACCATAACCGGGACCAACCATCGCAATCATTGCTGGATTTTTCATCGTTTCTGCTATTGCTTGACGCTCTTGATCTGTTTTATATAAATCATTAAACGCCCCAGCCGTTACAATCGTTAGTAGAACGATAGATATAATCCAGATTGGCAATCTAAAGCGATCTTTTTTTAATATAAATGCGGAAAGGGTGCCTGTTTGGTAAAACAAATGCTTTTTCATTAGGAAGCACCTCCCGCTCCTGTTTCCGTTGATTGTGCATGATTTGTCGTGTCATAATGACGCATAAATAAATCTTCTAACGTCGGTGGGGAACTTTCTAATTTCATAATGCCAAACTCACTTATATGCCTCATGATGTCATCTAGCTTTTCTGTGTCGACTTGGAAACGAACGGTTGCTCCGTTCACCTCTACATCATGGACACCATTTATAGATTGGATAGAAGTTATCGGTTGTTTTGTCTCTACAACTATACTAGTTCTCGTTAAGTGTCTTAATTCTTGTAGTGTACCCGATTCAATCATTTCTCCTTGACGAATAATTCCAACTCTATCACACAATCTTTCTACTTCTGATAAAATATGGCTTGACAATAGGACGCTTTTTCCCGCTGCTTTTGCTTCCATCACATACTCTTGGAATATTCTCTCCATTAACGGATCCAGTCCTGAGGTCGGTTCATCCAAAATATATAAATCTGCTTCTTGTGCAAATGCGGCAACTAGTGCTACTTTTTGTCTGTTACCTTTAGAGTAAGTCCGGCATTTTTTTGACGGATCAAGTTGAAATCGTTCAATCAGCTCGTCTCGACGATTATTTTTTGTACCACCTCGTAATTTGATGAAGAGATCAATAACTTCTCCTCCAGTTAAGTTCGGCCATAGTGTAACATCACCAGGTACGTATGCGAGACGTTTATGAATATCTACTGCATCTTTCCAAGCATCTTGCCCAAAGATTTTCACTTCGCCTTCACTTGCTTTTAAAATGCCCAGCAGGACGCGGATTGTCGTTGATTTACCAGCACCGTTAGGGCCAATAAAGCCAAACACTTCACCTTTTTGTACTTCTAAGTTCACTTTGTTTAAAGCTGTAAACTTTCCAAATTGCTTTGATAGATTAGTAATTTTTAGAACGGTCATTGTAGGACCTCCTTTTTACTTTGAGCGAATTAAAGTTTTGAAATATTTTTATCTATATAGTTCATAATATAAAACAACTATCCCTTTGACAATATATTTATGAAATATATTTATTGTTTTATTACATAATTTTTAATACACTAAAAAGGAGGTGAACGAAATGGACGGGTTTCAAAAACGTCGTGAACAGAAGAAAGTGAATATTTTAGAAGGTGCTTTAGATTTATTTATGGAATTTGGCATTCAAAAAGTGTCTATTGCCGAAATTGCTAAGCAAGCTAACGTGTCGCAAGTTACCATTTATAACTATTTTAAAAGTAAACATAATTTAGTACGTGAAGTGTTTATTTATTACATAAATAAAGTGTCTGATGAGTTTGAGCAGTTAATGAGAAGTGACATTCCTTTTCCAGATAAAGTGAAGACGATCATCTTTAATAAAAAAGAAGCAGCGAGTTCGATTCATGAAGAGTTGTACCAATATTTTATGAAAGAATATAAACAAGATGTAAACTATATTGAACAAATTTATGTTCAGCGCATTTTCCCCCACATCGTTCAATTACTAGATGAAGGAAAAGAACAAGGATATGTAGACCCCACTCTCTCTACCGAGGCAGTTATGTTTTACTTCCAAATGATGAAAGAATATATGCAAAGAGAAGACATATATACAAAAGTTCTCCCTCTTACAGAAGACATAACGAAAATATTATTTTACGGAATCTCAGGTAAAGGAGAACAGTAACAAAAATAACAGCCATATTAAAAAAGCGTTACAGGTGCCAGGCACTTGTAACGCTTTTGAAAATTATTTTTGTATAGTGTTAGTGATGATGTCTACTGCTTGTTGTATGTCTTGTTTTGTTACATCGTAGTGTGTCGTGAATCTTACGAGTGTTGGGCCGAATGTTACGGATCTTACTCCTTTGGACTCTAATAATGCTACAAATTGTTCCGAGTTGTACCCTGTTTTTTCTACATTCACTACGACGATGTTAGTATCTACACCATTTACCACTTCTAGCGTTTCCATTTCGCGAAGGCGACTTGCTAACCACTTTGCATTCTCATGGTCTTCTACTAACCTATCCGTCATTTTCGTTAGTGCGACTAATCCAGGTGCAGCAATTACCCCTACTTGGCGCAATCCCCCACCTAAACGTTTTCTCCATTTTCTTGCTCGCGTAATAAAGTCTTTTGGTCCAGCAATAATAGAGCCAATCGGAGCTCCTAATCCTTTTGAAAGGCAAATTTGTACCGTATCACAATACTGCGTAAATTCTGTTATCGAACAACCTACACTTGCTGCTGCATTGAAAAGCCTCGCTCCATCGACATGTACGGGAATATTCGCCTCTTGTGCCACTTCATAAATAGCTTTCATATTTTCAGCTGGGACTACAGCTCCACCTGCGCGATTATGTGTATTTTCTATACAAATTAAACCTGTTTCAGGGAAATGTTGATCTTCTCCTCTTATCGCAGCCTTTACAGCTAATGGGTCCATCTGGCCATTTATTCCTTGAATCGTTCTCGTTTGCACACCTGCCAAGGCTGCTACAGCACCAGATTCATAGTAAAAAATGTGTGATTCAGATTCTAGTAAAATCTCATTACCAGGTCGACAATGAGTTAACACTGCGATTTGGTTTCCTTGTGTACCACTTGTAACAAAAAGTGCTGCTTCTTTTCCTAAAATATCAGCAGCTATTTCTTCCAATTTATTTACGGTAGGATCTTCTTTATAAACATCATCCCCTACTTCTGCTTCAAATGCAGCTCTTCGCATTTCTTCGGTTGGCTTTGTAACAGTGTCACTTCTTAAATCAATCATGGAAAACTCTCCTTATAAAAAACTATTCTTATTTATCAACTAGTCTATCTTATTTTCCAATACAAAAACAATATAAAATATTTAGGAAAACGTAATTTATAATAACCGTAATAAATAAAACCATGCTATATTATACTTTAGCAATACAACATTCACTCTTAAAAAAGGAGTTTTCTATATGCAAGCTCAAGCACAAAAACTTAGCACAACACACGCACAACCTGAAAATAAAACGATATATTCTATCCTTTTTATTATTGGTTTCGTTCATCTACTAAATGATGCTCTACAATCTGTAGTACCAGCCATGTTTCCTATTTTACAACAATCCATGGGCTTAACATTTACACAATTAGGTATTATAGGTTTTGCATTAAATTTCACTTCCTCTTTAATTCAACCAGTTGTTGGTATGTATACAGATAAAAAACCTTCTCCTTATGCATTGCCAATTGGCCTTTGTTTTTCTTTTGTTGGAATAGTTGGTCTTGCGTTAGCCCCAACATTTTGGATGATTGTTATTTCTGTACTCTTCATTGGACTAGGCTCAGCCACTTTTCATCCAGAAGGTTCACGCGTTGCATACATGGCTGCAGGTTCAAGACGAGGTCTGGCACAATCCATTTATCAAGTAGGTGGTAACTCAGGCCAAGCACTGGCTCCTTTAATTGCAGCATTTTTATTAATACCTTTTGGTCAAAAAGGCGCATTATGGTTTACATTAGTTGCAGGATTAGCCATTGTTCTCCTTATGTATATTGCTCGTTGGTACAGTGATAAAGTGAAGGAATTGCAAGAACTACGAAAATCTCAAAGTAAAAAACAATTAAAGAAACAAAATACATCTAAATCGAAAAAACATCGGCAACTAATTTTACTATCTATTAGCTTATTAATTTTCTTAGTATTTGCAAGATCATGGTTTCATGCTGGGATAACGAACTTCTATGCTTTTTATATTATTCAAGAGTATGGTTTCAGCATTAAACAGTCCCAAATTTACATCTTTATTTTTCTTGCAACAGGAGCTCTTGGAACATTTTTCGGCGGTCCCCTTGCTGACCGATACGGGAAAAGAAATATGATTTCTCTTTCTATGTTAGGTTCTGCTCCACTTGCTGTACTTCTACCGTTTGTTGGTCCAAATTTAGCTTACGTATTAGTTGGAGTTATTGGATTTATTATTTTATCAAGCTTTTCCGTAACTGTTGTGTATGCGCAAGAATTAGTACCAGGAAAAATCGGAACTGTTTCTGGATTAATAGTTGGATTAGCATTTGGTATGGGTGCTATTGGATCTGTAGCCTTAGGTTGGTTAGCTGACATGATTGGTCTTGGTAATACAATCATCTTCGCTGCTACTCTACCATTCATCGGATTGTTATCCTTTTTACTTCCTTCTGATGAGAAGTTGAGGGAGATGAATAGTTGAGTCCGTTTCATATTGTATGAATACTATACGAAAAATGAATGATAGAAACGTATTCTGTATTTATACACCTAATTAAACGAACCGTAATTATGCCATTGATTGAACTAATAAAAGGTTGATTAAAAAAGACAATAGAGCAGAAACATAAGCTCTTTGTCTTTTTTTAGGAGGAAATATATTTTTTGAATTTTTTGTATTTTAAAATATGGAAATTAGTGTTAAAATTATACAAGAGTTTGTTTAGGTACTTTTTCGCACAGACTATCTGTTCATTGGAGGATGATAGGTTGAGAAAACATTCTGGTTACCTCGGAGTTTTAGCATGTGTGTTTTTAATTATATCTGCTTGTTCCATCACGACATCGGGAAAAATCACAGTATCTGCAATGAACAAAGTCGAAATCGAAAAATACTTAAATGAAATGGTGATGAACCCTAATTTTGATGGCATCGTGTTTTGTGCTTTTGAAATATTGGAATCAGATGCTTCCGCAGGAGAAATATATTTATGGGCATTAATGGAAGAGTATTATCATGAAGGGTCCCTTGTTCAGTTAGGTTCTGGTATGTCTGTTCCAATAGTATTAAAAGTTTCAACGGAACAGCAATCTTTTAAAATTCAGGAGCATTATATTCCAGGCGACGGAAGCTATTATGCGGATGATGTTCGAAGACTCTTTCCGCGAAATGTACATACAAAAATATTTGAATACTCCTCTAAACATATTAGTAAACTGATCGATGAAGTCGAAACAAAAGTAAAAGCTGCCTTTTAGCATACAATAATCTAAAAAAAGCATTCTTCTAAAATAGGAAGAATGCTTTTACATTTATACAACCTCTGAACTTCTTTCAATAGTCCACTCAAACGGATCTTCAAGTGTAGACCAATCTGAATTGTATTCAGAGTCTGTAAGTAAGCATTGATCTAGCTCTTTCATTATTTCTTCTTTATCTAATTCTGTGCCAATAAAGACAAGCTTCGTATGGCGGTCTCCGTGTTCAACATCCCATTCATCTAATAACTGTGGATTTTGGCGTAGAACATTTTTACGCTCTATTTCTGGTAAACTACCGACCCAATAAGAGATAGGCTCTAATGATACAGATGGTCCAGCCTGAGACATCATTAATGCTAAGTTATTTCTTGAAGCACACCAGGCAATTCCCTTCGCTCTTACAATATTTGAAGGCATATTATGAATCCAGTTATCAAATCTTACGGAATGAAATGGCTCTCTTCTGGAATACACAAACGAGGAGATACCATATTCTTCTGTTTCCGGTGTGTGATTAGCATGGCCATTCGTTAATTCTTGTAACCAGCCTGCTGAATTACTTGCTACATCAAAATTAAATAATCCAGTGTTTAACACTTCTGATAAATCAACTTCAGAGTTAGTTGTTCTGATTATCTTAGCAGAAGGTTGTAGCGTGCGTAGTACTTTTTCTAGCTTTTCCAGATTTTCTTCATCAACTAAATCGCATTTATTTAATAATAAAACATCACAAAACTCAATTTGATCGATGAGTAAATCCGCTATTTCTCGTGTATCTTCATCACCTAGTGCTTCTTTACGGTCTAGTAAACTATCTCCTGACTCAAAATCATGCCAAAAACGGTTTGCATCGACAACTGTAACCATTGTATCTAGTTTGCAAAATTTAGTTAGGTCAATATTTAGTTCTTCGTCTATGTATGAAAAAGTTTGAGCAACAGGTACTGGTTCGCTAATTCCTGTAGATTCAATGACGATGTAATCAATGTTTCCCGAAAGAGCTAATTTTTCTACTTCAATCAGTAAATCTTCTCTTAAAGTACAGCAAATACAACCATTGCTTAATTCCACTAATTTTTCTTCTGTTCTCGTTAACTCACCTGTCTGTTTCACAAGTTCTGCGTCTATATTAACTTCACTCATGTCGTTCACAATAACTGCAACCTTTAATCCATCTCTATTTTTCAGAATATGGTTTAACAAAGTTGTTTTACCAGAGCCAAGGTATCCACTTAAAACCGTAACAGGAATAATGTTATTCATAATTTGTCTCCTTTTTATAAATCGTAATGATTACTATTTAGGATTATACGGACTCTATTCCATTTTGTCAAAACAAATCTATATGTAGAACAATAGTTCATATGGTAAAATGCAGGAAAAGTATGAAAGGTTGGTTGTATGCTTAAGAAATTCTCACTTCAAACGAAAAGTCGAGACGTGATGTTGGATATAACTCATAATGTAGAACAATTTATAAGGGAGCAGAATGTTTCTGAAGGAACAGTTATCGTCTATTGTCCACACACTACTGCCGGTATTACAATAAATGAAAATGCTGATCCGGATGTGAAAATGGATATGATTCGTCGGTTTGATGAAGTCTATCCATGGCACCATGAACAAGATTTACATATGGAAGGCAACACTGCAGCACATATGAAAGCAAGTACGGTTGGTGCTTCTCAGCATATCATTGTTACAAACGGCAAACTCCTACTTGGTACATGGCAAGGGATTTACTTTTGTGAGTTTGATGGACCAAGAACAAGAAACTTTTATGTGAAAATAGTATAAAAAAACAGCTTCTCAAATATGTGAGAAGCTGTTTACACTAACTAATTTTTCCCGTTGACGCAAATATTTTGCAAAGAAGATACCAATTATACCAAAGATTATACTTATTATTACTGTAAAACTAGTAGGGTACTTTGTTGCGATAACCCATAATGGTTGTTGGTCCCATCCTTTTATTGGATCTGCCATTAGTTGTATTCCGGTTGTTAAAAAAGCAATAGCCCATGTTTGATACACCTTTGCAACTAAATAACCAACAAGTAATCCGGAAAATCCACCCCATACATAATCGAACGTATTATCTTGCATTCTCCACCAACTCCCCTTTTCCCCTGTTATAATAGATTGCTATTTTCCAATTGAGAAACCTTCAAAGAGCCTACCACCAAATGGCTTTAAAACATCATCAACCAAATGCATAATCTTTTCTTTTTCTCCAGTCTTATAAAATACATCAAATGCTTGAACAAATTGTTCAGTAAATGATTCATCGTATTTTCTCAATGCTCTTACAACCCATTTAGAGTTACCAATCCATTGACCGTTTGTTCTTAGGTAAAACTCATTCACAAGTTCCGCAAGGTTATTCGCGATAAAGATCTCTTCTTCTCGAAGCTGTGTACCTTCAAAATCGTCCAATGCATCTGTTATAAAATAACGTTTAATATTAATAGTTTTCTCTGACCACTTTTCTGGACCTGCGTTCAACAGTTGTTGTGCCTCTGTTTTCACTAGTTTAATAAATTCGTCACCTTTTAACACAATTCCTTCTGTTACCATGTTCGGTAAAGAAGGTCTTCCCCTTTTACAATCATCTTGAAAAAATGGTTTGTAGGAAGTTAGGTTATGAACGAATAGTTCTACTGGCCAACCATTTGCAAAAAAGGACTCTCGATATGAATTTTCAATGGCCACATCAAAAACGATTATGTCTAAATCGGATTTGTGCGTCGCATCCCCCCTTACGATACTTCCTGCTAACAGTGCTCCTTGGCACGTTGGAAAAAGCTTCTGAACTATTTCTATTGCGGCTTCCACTGGCTCCATTTTTAATTTATTCATTTCAATAATCTCCTTGCACTAATCTATTGTAAAGATAATAAATCTTTCCCGAATGTCTTTTTTATATCTTGGTAGTTCGATTTCTTTTACAAATTTAAGCGGAGTACTAGTTTGTAAAAAATACACATACTCATCATCTGGATAATACAGTATGACATCTATTTTCCTTGAATTCATCTCCCAAGAAAGTAGAATCTTTTGTACAAATGAACGGAATATTTGAACAGAAAATGGATTAAAAAAGTAAAAGCAGTTGTCATCGCTTTGAATTGGATACGCTTCTGCTAAACCATGAAAAAATTGTATTTTCTCTGACGAAGAGTTTGTATGCTTCTTCATATAACTTTGCGAATTTTCTTCTGCTTTACGAATAAACTCTTCATTCTGTTCAATTCCAGTGACAGGGATTTGATAGTGATGGTGTAAATAAAAATTCAACTTACCTTTACCACATCCAACATCAATCACTTTATGACTACTTGTAATTTCATAATTTGACGTTAATATAGCAAGATGATTATAAGGTGTCGCTTCATAACGATGATAATGAACACTATCGTTGAACCCTTTTTGTTCCTCTATTGTTTGGATATTTAATAACTTATCATATTCAACCTCGTTCAATAGCCTGTACTCCTTACCTTCAACATATGAATAATTCTAATGCAAGTATACTTACAAAATCTACTAATATCTATTTATTTCAAGAAAATTACAGGTGCCTGGCACCTGTAATTTTCTTGAAATAAAAAACCTTCCTGTAGGATGGAAGGTTTTGATTTTTAGATCTAATGTAAATATTGCTGCTTATAAATTAGTTGTGAATAGTACTGTTTGTATTTCCATCAATGGCATTTGCTGCTACTTTTTTACTTCCAGCTCTTAAGAAGAAGTACGCAATGAAGAAACTAGCTGATGCTCCGTAAAAAAGGGCTGGATGTGTAAATAGATCCATAAGTAAGCCTAACATTGCAGGTGCCACAATTGCAGATGACATAGAAAACAAATAATATAAACCTGTGAAAAATCCGATTTTATTTTTCCCACCTAAGTCCGCAACTAATGGATATGCTTGCACGTTAATTAATGCCCAAGCAATTCCTCCTATAAACAACACAAGCTGTAATGTAAGTACTAGGTTGATAGTTGGGAAAATATTTTCTAAAAGTGGTAAAAATGGTATGGATAAAAAGATAAATGGTATGGTAATTAATCCGAGTAACATCATTGGTGCTTTTCCTAACTTGCTTCCTAACAGCCCTGCTGGAATTGCAAAGATAACAAAAGAAAGGCTAAAAAATCCTAACGTTAAACCAGCGGCACTTTCCTCAAATCCTAAATGCTCCACTGCATATACGGTAAATAAAGCTTCTACACCCGTAAAGCCAATAAAATAAAGGAAGATTGCAATTAAAATTAATAAATGCCCGCGAAATTCAGGTTTTTTCAATACTGCCAACCCTTTGAAGAATGACCTTGATGCATGCACTTCTTCTAACTCATTTTCTACCTTTTCAAAATATGGGGGTTTTCGGTCCACTGTATAGTATAGTAGTAAAAATGCTAGCATTAATAATAATCCTGCCACAATAAACGGATAAGATCTGTCTATTCCATACAACGTTGATAAACCAAACAAGGCCACAATTGCCCCAATACCACCCATAAAGTTTATAATCCCATTCGCCATTGATCTTTTTTCCTTAGGAGTATGGTCTGGCATTAATGCAATAACAGGTGCTCGGTAGATGGTCATTGCAAACAAGAAAATAATATCTACCACTAATAAAACCCAAAGTGCCGTTGCGGCTCCAAATGGAATTAAGATAAAAAGAATAGCTGCTAGTGGCATCCCAATGACGATAAATGGCAAACGATTACCTAGTTTTGTGTCTACTTTATCGGACCATGCTCCGATAATTGGAATCAGTAGTACTGCTAGAAGATTATCTAGACCCATAATAGCTCCTCTTATAGCTCTACTCTCGATGTAATCTCCTAAAATTAACGGCATGTATGCGTTGTAAAAGGTCCAAATTAACGTTAATGCAAAAAATCCACTTCCAATGACAAAAATCTTACTATACGAAAAAGGATTACTACTCTTCATCTGTACCAGCTCCCTAACAGATACTTTTTTTGGCTGTGGATCTTTGTGTATTTCTAAGGAGAAAACAAATTATTACTACTAGCATATTCTCTTTCATGTAGTCGCTTTCCTTTTTCATATAGAATATTTACAAAATCTTAACTGTTAAGAAGTAGCTATTTCCGAGTAATCATTTCCTGGGCAAGCGCAAAATCAGACAATATATTCACTTAAAAACAACGTGTTGCGACAAAAAGTAGCATTCTATTTAAGTTACGTTAACAACAAAAAAAGCCCTAGCATTCATGCTAGAACTAAGAAAACACGCTCCAAATTCATCAAATTTTGTCGAATAAATCTTTATTTATCGCCAATAATACGAGAAAATGAGGATGAGTAATAGGAATTAGATATATTCTTTTCTACTTGTTTTTGTAGTAAAAATTATCTCCCGTATCACTTTGATATTTTGTAAAAATAAATATAATAAAACTATTTCAAGTTAAAGCTTCTCCTTGATTTTTACCTTTTCAAACATTTTTTCCATTTCAGTAAATAGTTCACTTAGTTGCACAAAACTATGGTATAGATAAGGTCTTTTCATGATAAAGGATAGCCTTTCTGCAAGATTAACTGGTTTCCAAGTTAATTCCTCAAGGTCAGATTTAAGATTAACTAAACTTGTAACAGGCTGTCCGTTGACCCAGAATAATAAATTAATATAAAGCGCAATGGCACTAGGCATTTCTTTCATTATTTTCTCTTTATTTCTTTGTTTATGTAAAATACTGATTTCTTCCCTTTTAACCGTCCACACTAAAATGATTTGCTTTACCGATTCTCTTCTACTTTCCCAAGGTTTTATTTCGAGCGATATTCCATGGCTGTGGACGATATCAAAAAGGAACGGAACGGAGGAAACATCTTCTATAGATAATTCCTCCTTTATTTTTATTACATCACTTTCTTTATAAAATAGGTGGTTGGCGAATGCGGCTGAGACTTGAATGTTTCTCATTTTTTGGACATTCTCACTTTCATTCGCTTTTTCCCTTCCCTACAAATATCAAGCAGTGGACACACTTCACATTGTGGTGACTGTGCTTTGCAATGATATCTCCCGAAAAAGATCATACGGTGGTGCGTGTCTGACCATTCTTCTGCAGGAATTTTTCTCATCAATGTTTTCTCCACTTCTAATACACTATCTTTCCACTTACAGATGCCTAAACGCTTACTAACTCTTTCTACATGTGTATCTACCGCAATGGCTGGTACACCGAACGCTACGGATACTACAACATTCGCTGTTTTCCTACCTACACCAGGTAACTTGACTAACTCTGAATGTTCACGTGGTACTTCGCCATGGTAATGTTCTAGTATCATCTCACATAACTTCTGTATGTTTTTCGCCTTATTTCGATACAGCCCAATCGAGCGAATATCGTTTTGTAATTCTTCTAACGATACGCTTAAGTAATCTTCAGGTGTTTCATATTTTTGAAATAAGTTTTTTGTTACTTTATTTACGAGTACATCTGTACATTGCGCAGATAATGCAACAGCGATCACTAATTCTAAAGGATTTTTATGAACAAGCTCACAATGAGCCTCTGGGAACATATCAGCAAATGTATCTAAACAACGTCTAATTTCTATTAGATTTAACATAAAACATCATCCTTTATAAAATAAAAATAAAACTCTGACAAAGCCAGAGTATCGTAACGTACCTATTTATATTAATCTAACCAGTTATAAAATGGTACTGTATTGCTTGAAGGTTCATTCTTTTGTGGTGTTTGTTGCGCATTTTTAGCTGGGGCTTTACGAAACTTTTTACTATACTCTCGTGCTTGGACGATAGTCTTCACACCGTTTTTCTTCCATTCAAAAAGAATTCGGTCTATATAACGGAAGTTAAGCTTTCCACTTAATACAGCTTCACGTAAGGCAGCTTTTATAATTTCTGCATCATAATGATCTTGATCAATCCAAATCGCTAACGTTTCACACTCTAACGGAGAAAGCGGGCGGCCAAACTCTTTCTCAAATATGTTGTAAAGCGACTTCTCATTAACTTCTAATTCCACTTTTTGTTGTTGATTACTTTCGTTCATCATAAAATAAATCATTTTTTCCCAAAGTGGCCTTAAAGAATAGCACTCATACTTGATTATGTTTTCATCCATCTGGTCTGTAATGGCTAAATAACCTTTTTTCAATAATTGTCGTAAATGCTCCATACATTGAGTTTCGTTAATTGTCATTTTTTCAGCAATTTCTTCAGGTGTAGGGAAAACAACACCCGCTTCAACATATGCATGTACATGAATAATAATCATTAATTCGGTTTCATTCAATCCGAGCTGTACGTAGTTGTTCAATAAATAATTCGGTATAGATAGGTTCCCTTCTTCTAGGAACTCGATAAAATGGTCTTTTTTCATTAACGGATAACACCTCTGAAGTAAGTATAGCAGAAATATGAGAGTGGTTGTAAGGAAAGTTTCTTCTGAAAATTCGCTAGGAAGAGTGGATGGCTGTGATGCAGTACCTTGGCTACGCTTTCTTCTTTTTTTAGAAAAAAACACCAGCCACTCATCCGTTTGTAAGTGGCCGGCAATTTATTAAGGATATAAACGATTTAATAGTCTTGGGAATGGAATAGATTCACGAACGTGTTCAATGCCGCTAATCCAAGCAACCGTACGTTCTAATCCTAATCCGAAACCAGAGTGTGGTACAGAACCATATTTACGAAGCTCTAAGTACCATCCATATGCATCTAGAGATAAACCATGCTTCTCTAAGTTCTCTTCTAATAGTTTATAGTCATGAATCCGCTCAGAACCACCAATAATTTCACCATAACCTTCAGGCGCAATTAAGTCTGCACATAACACAACATCATCACGATCTGGATGTGGCTGCATGTAGAAAGGTTTTAAGTCTTTAGGGTAGTGCGTAATAAATACTGGCTTATCATAGCTTTCCGCTATTGCCGTTTCATGTGGAGCACCGAAGTCGTCTCCCCATTTGATATCATCGTATCCTTTTTCGTTTAAGAACTTAATTGCATCATCGTATGAGATACGAGGGAATGGAGCTTGAATTTTCTCTAATTTAGAAACATCACGTTCTAATATACCTAGTTCTAATTTGCAATTTTTCACTACAGATTGAACGATATAAGAAACGTATTGTTCTTGTACTTCTAAGCTTTCTTCATGCTCATAAAACGCCATCTCTGGTTCAATCATCCAAAACTCAATTAAGTGACGACGAGTTTTCGATTTTTCCGCACGGAATGTTGGACCAAATGAGAATACTTTTCCTAGTGCCATAGCTGCCGCTTCCATGTAAAGCTGACCACTTTGGGATAAATATGCATCTTCATCAAAGTATTTCGTCGCAAATAGTTCCGTTGTTCCTTCAGGAGCACTTCCTGTTAAAATTGGCGGATCTACTTTTGTGAAGCCATTTGTATTGAAGAACTCATATGTAGCACGAATGATTTCGTTACGAATTTTCATTACAGCATGTTGCTTTTTAGAACGTAACCATAAGTGACGGTTGTCCATAAGGAATTCTGTTCCGTGATTTTTCGGTGTGATCGGATAATCAACCGCTTCATGAATTACTTTAACTCCTGTTACACCCATTTCGTATCCGAATGGAGATCTTTCGTCTTCACGGATAACTCCCGTTACGTAAATAGAAGATTCTTGTGTTACGGATTTTGCTGCTTGGAAAACTTCTTCTTCTACTTCTGCTTTTACTACAACCCCTTGGATGAAGCCTGTCCCATCTCTTAGTTGTAAGAAGGCAATTTTGCCGCTTGAACGTTTGTTGGCAATCCAAGCACCGATGGTAATTTCTTCTCCAACATGTTTATGTACTTCTGAAATTGTTGTTTTCACTTTATTGTTCCCTCCAACTATGTAAACATATCCATTATTATACTAGTGTAGTGGGTTGGACGCAATTCTTTTAAAGAAAGTACTTTGTTGTTTAATTAATTTTGCAAGTAAATTTTGCCCGTTTCTTTCCGCTGCAGGCAATTGCTTTCCGCGGGGAGCGCAGGGGAAGGTTATTTTCACTATCGTGAAAAAACCTACTCCTCGGCGTCCCGCCTGTGGGGTCTCACGTTTCGCTCTTCTTCCCGCAGGAGTCAATTGCCTTCCGCTCCAATCCACTCTAAATTTCAAATAATTCTAGCAATTACTCTAATAAAATAAACCATTAAAAGATATAAAACCCGCTAAACAGTGTTGGCGGGTTTAGTAAGGAGGTATTATCTTGTTGTCACTTTATTCATGTAAGCAGCAATTCGCTCTACTGCTTTTTCTAGTTGGTCTAATGATGTTGCGTATGAAAGTCTTACGTAGTCAGGAGTTCCGAAGCCTGAACCAGGAATTAAAGCCACTTTTTCTTCTTCTAACAATGCTTTTGCGAAAGTATCGACATCTTCAAAGCCAGCTATCTTTGCCGCTTCTAACGCGTGTGGATAAAGGTAAAATGCACCTTGTGGTTTTAGACAACGGAAGCCTGGAATTTGATTTAACTTTTCAAAAATAATGTTTAAACGTTGCTCAAATGCTTGGCGCATTTCTTCTACTGCATCTTGAGGCCCATCATATGCTGCAATAGTTGCGTATTGAGCAATAGATGTTGGGTTGGATGTACTGTGGCTTGCAAGGTTCGTCATTGCTTTAATAATAGTAGCATTTCCTGCAGCATAACCAATTCTCCATCCTGTCATTGAATGCGATTTTGATACCCCATTAATGATGATTGTTTGTTGACGTAAGTGTTCAGAAATTTGAGCAATCGATACATGTGTATTGCCATCATATAAAAGCTTTTCGTAAATTTCATCTGAAATAATTAAAATGTTATGCTCTAAACAAATTTGACCTAACGCTTCCAGCTCAACCTTCGAGTAAATCATACCAGTAGGATTACTTGGTGAGTTAATAATAACTGCCTTCGTTTTAGAAGTTATTGTCTGCTTTAGTTGTTCTGGTGTAATTTTAAACTCGTTCTCTTCCTTACCTTCTACATATACAGGCACACCTTCTGCTAGTTTCACTTGTTCAGGATAGCTAACCCAGTATGGCGTAGGGATGATTACTTCATCGCCTTCATCTAAAATAACTTGGAACAACGTATATAAAGCATGTTTTGCTCCAGAACATACGATAATTTCTGATGGCTTATACGTGATCCCTTGGTCCGTATTTAATTTTGAAATAATTGATTTCTTTAATGCTGGTAATCCACCTGATGGCGTATATTTTGTTAATCCTTCATCCATTGCTTTTTTGGCAGCATCTAAAATATGTTCTGGCGTATTAAAGTCAGGCTCCCCTGCTCCTAAACCGATTACGTCATGACCAGCATCTTTTAATTCTTTTGCTTTAGCCGTTATTTCTAAAGTTGTTGAAGGTGTTAACGTTGACACTCGCTTTGCTAAATTCATTACTAATCCTCCCTAAAAAGTTCATGAAATTACCGTTAGGTATTAAAAAGAAATCCTTTGGAAAAATTCCCCATCATCAAACTTAATATAATAAAAATGATATCGATCATCGGTATCTGTGAATTTCACTTCCCATAACGGAATGTTTTTTTCCATTGCAAGTGTGATGGATATTATTTTTTTAGGTGTTCGATTTGTATTTAAAAATTGAAGTACTTCTTCTTTTTTAATACCTTCATCGGCCTTTTTCATAAGAACTACTTCGTCTTCTTCGTTAAGCCATGCAATGAGTTGTTCATTGTCAGCGTTCGTCCCACTTACAATGTGGTATACATTCGTTCCATTATATACGTCTACAGCTTGTATTGTTTGGATTTCCGTCTTATTTTTTACAATCTCTCCAGCATATTCTTTTTCACTTTTCAAAGGTGAAATGGTGGATTGATAAATAGAAATAACTTGCCATAAAAAAATTATAAGAGCTACTACAAGTATTATGATTATCCATTTTTTCATATTATCACTTCTTATGTACGGTATATTGTAAATACAGCTTTTTCTTTATTTTTTTCGTCTAGAGCGAGTCCAAACATTAAGTCTTGTCTTTTTAATGATTTATTTAATGCGTCCACGATCTTGTATAAGTCTGGAGAGTTTTGTACTGTGACGGTCGAAATAACTTCAATCTTACTTTCCATAATATCCTCCCAGGCATGATGTAATTATTGTAATTCATAAAGTGACATGAATCAGACCACAATATAATTACTGAATGACAAATAGCTTTCCAAAATCATTATACAGCTACTATTCAGTTTCGTACAATGTTCTTTGTAAAAGGTGCTTTTTTAGGCATCTAGAGCTCCTCTGTTTAGAACAACCTTAAATTCTGTAAAATTAATTTCCATAAAGGCATGAAGTTTCCAAAACAAATTTTGTCTCTTATCCCACACCTTTTTTGGCTTGCTACATACGTAGAGCAAGCCCTTTTTTTATTTTATTCTATTAACACCGCTGTTGATTTCCGCGCAAGTCTCCGCTTTTCGCGGGCGGGCCGGGAGCCTCCTCGGCTTCGCCTGTGGGGTCTCTTGCTCCCCGCTACTCCCGCAGGACAAGGAAGGCTTCCAAGCGATGCATCCACGAAGGAAATGCGTATGCATTTTGAGGAGTCTACGACATGCGCTCCAATCAACAGCTGAATAGAATTCAAAACAAAAAAATATTCTTTTGTAAATTGTTATGAACTTGTGTGTAATCTTTTTAGGCTTTCAATGGTAAGAGTGATGACTTGGTAGTCGTGTTCTTTAAGTTTGATGGATATGTTACCGGTTAATTTTGTTTGAATGATTTCAATCCATGTTTCGTGAAGTCTTTCTAATACATCAATCATGGATTCTTTACTTTCTTTTTTAAACAGAATTGCAATTTGTGGGTCTGATTCATTAAGAAAAGGTTGGGTTGTCCCATTTTTATTACCGAAATCCCCGACTTTTAAAATGTCGACCTCTTCTAAATGGTAATCAGCTACAATCTGATCTTCGACTTTTTTGTTCGCAGAAGTCATATAAAGTATAGATGTATCAAAATAAGAAAACAACAAATCCATTCCTTCATCACTTTCTGGCTCTACTTTTTCGTGTAAAACAGTTACCGAAAGACCTTTGGAAATTTCATACGTTTTTCCCGACTCCCACGTTTCAATTGGAGTATTAAGGGTTTTCACTGCGGACTCCATGCTGATTGGAGAGACAATTTTCCCCACTACCACTTCATCCAAAAGAGAAGAGACATTACTAACGTATTCTGGCTCCGTACTCGTCAAAATTAATGTACTAATATTATCGACACCATATAATTCAAGGTAATAATCTAATTCCTCTTTTGCCGCTTCAGAGCCAGTATTTATTAATATCGTTTCACCTTCATATGTTTGAATTAACGTACTTTCACCGTCCACTAAATCCAAAAATGTGAATGCAACTTCGTTTTGTTGTAACTTTAAATCGATTCTATTCACTTCAGCTGGAATTCCTGGGTTTGGAAAAAAACTAAAAGCTAAAAGAACTATGAAGAAAATGTTCATGAAATATCATCCATTCCTATATTGTAAACCGTTAGGATAGCATATCTAATAACGTGAAAAAGTTATTTTTCTCTATTTTTTCTTCGTTCATACATGCTAAAAACTTTTCCCCATATTTTTTCTCGATAATTCTTCTGTCTAAGATTATTAGTTGTTGTTGCTTACCTTCTTGGTAAAACGAATGCAACATCGTTTTAAATCGTAGCACAGCTATTGGCAGTGATACTTCTAAAAATGAGTTTTCGCCTTTTTGTTCTGATTCTTCGATTTTTGTCGCCATTAATGGTTCTTGAATAGCTTTAAAAGGAAGTCTAACAATCACTAATGTGTTCACATTTTCTTCTGAAAGTGTGATTTCTTCTATAAGTTGATTTGTCACGAGAATTATTGCTTTATCAAATCCGCTCGCTGCCTTCAATAATTTGTGTTTGGACCCAGTAAAACTACTTTGACTTAACATGACGATGTCGTCCATTTGAAAGGAGGTTTTCATGTACTCATAAACCGCTTGTAGCATTTCTAAAGACGAAAACGACACGATCATTTTTCCGCTTGTCACCCAGGCAATTTCTCTTAAGTAAATCGCAACTGTTTCTTGAAATTCCTCTAACGTAACTTCCTGAATTAGTGGCATATCATCTGGAATAAACACTTCTAATTTTTTTGCTCCATCATTTACAGATAAGGTCGTTGGGAAAAAATCAGATAAACCTAGTTCTTCCATCACCATATTATAGTTTCCGTCCATGTGAAAGGCCGGCGATAACAGTACAACAGAGCTTTTTTGTTGGAAAAAGTTCGTTGCCAAAGTTTCAGAAATGGAAACTGGCATACGAATGAGTGCCGATGCATTTTTTGCCCCTTTTACTTCTACTTCCATCCAAGTTTGTTCACCCTGTTGTTCGCTAAATAATAAAGATTCCAAATCATCTTTACAATTCTTTAGCTGTAGAGCTAATAAATGCGCATTCTTGTCTTTTTCCACTTGAACATAGTGAATAACATCCAACAATCTCATTAGCAGTCTTTTCGCAGCTTCTAAAATAGAGTCCCATTCTTTCACAGGTTCGTTTTCGTATTGCAACTTGTAAATTAGCTTACTAGAATTCGATGTTTTCGTCGTTGTTCTTTTAAGCGCATAGTTTCTTAACATCGTAAATAGTTCATCTAGTTCTAATTTTGCTTCTTCTGTTACTTTAGAGCCTACCACTTTAGAAAGAAGATAACTTATTTGTACATAAGTTATCTGAATTCCTTTCATTTTTCTCAAGACATTCACAAATAAGTGTGATTCATCAATAATGTAATAATCGCTTGTTGCATTCATTGAATCTAGATGTATTTGTTTTGCCAATGATTCATGGTTTGTTATGATCATCAAAGAGTCTTCTTGTCGCTTTTGTGCCCGAACATAGAAAGACTCTTCGACTGTTTTATCTTTTTTGGTTTCATACTCACAGTTAATACTACCCCACAATAGTCTGCCACCTGAAGTAAGCGTTAATTCTTCCACATCTCCTGTCTCTGTTTCCGTTAACCAGACGAGCAGTTGAGCTTTTGTCAGGAGTGTATCGTAGTTACTGTCTCTTTCATGTAACAGCTTTGCAAATCTGCTTATATGTAAATAGTAACTCGATTCTTTTTTAGAGCAGTAAGGTACATATGGTATATCATTCATTAATTTGGATAATCGTTTTTCTTTATCATAGGAAGATACACTTATGGTTACTTGTTTTTGGTTTTCTAACGCAAAACGTAACCCACTATGAACGTAGTCTTCCATACTTTTAAGTTTACTTGGCATTTCTATTAATGCGTGTTCTCGGTTAGAGAATAACGTGTCTATTGGTATATTATTTTGCTCTTTTTCAATAAAAGTATAATCTGATCGAATGGATTGGATTGGCGAAAGTTTCTTTATCGGTATATTATGTATTTCAATCCAGTCTCCAAATTGTATTCCCCTTTGTTCATGATCGAAAACAGCATACACATCACTTTTTAATTTTTTCGTTAATTTTCTAAGTTTTTGAATGGTCTTCTTTGGTAAATCATCTATTTTATCTAGTAATTTTAATAATATATGAGCTGTTACTTCCGCATCGCTATCAGCTCGGTGTGGATTTTCGTGCTGGACGTTAAATAACTCAGCTAAATCATTTAGTTTATAGCTAGGAGAAGTTGGTAGCAATATTCTCGCTAACTCAACAGTGTCAATAGCTTTCCCTTCAAATGGAGCTATGCCATTCTCTTCAAATTCATGTTGTAAAAAAGACAAGTCAAACGGAACATTGTGCGCAACAAAGGTAGCCCCTTCTAACATTTCGTTTACCATTGGAGCAATTTGGCTAAATGTTGGGGCATTGCTTACTATTTCATTGGATATGCCTGTTAATTGTTCAATAAAAGGTGGGATGGAACAGTTTGGGTTAACAAAGCTTGCGAACCGTTCTGTTATTTCACCATTTTCTATTAAAACAGCGCCAATTTGTATTATTTTATCATTTCTTTTTGGTGCGTTTCCTGTCGTTTCTAGATCGACGACTAAGTATCGCTGTTTCATTCAAACACCTCATAACTACCGCGCTAAACTATCTATATAGGATTACAGCTGTTGATGTTCGCTACAGGTACTCGCTTTCCGCGGGCCTGTCTAGGTCTTACGGCTAGCTCCTCGAGTCATAAGCCATGGTCTCGGGAGCCTCCTCGGCGCACGGCGCCTGCGGGGTCTCCCTTGTCACACTTCTCCCACGGGAGTCTCGTACCTGTAGCGAACATCAACATTAGTTCAAATACTAATCAAATAGTGTATATGTATTTAAAGACAATCTACACTGGCTCTATTACATTTATTATCAAAAAGCATTTATTTAAAAGTATCATACACACCGTGAGATTAAAAGCAGAATGAATAATTCGTCCTCTTCTTTAGGACTTTGTGAACTGATTCTATTCTATGCATATAGTATAGGTATTTCTTTTTGTATGCATACAAAAGCCCCCTTAGTATAGGGGGCGATTTTTGTTATGGGGTCATGACTGTTGCTCTTGGTTCTGTACCAATCATTTCGACGATTTCGTTATACTCATTCATAACGGCTACTTTTGGCTCATGTGTTAGTACTTTTTCTTCCGCCATCATTGCATAAGAGATAACAATAATAACGTCGCCTTTTTGTACTAGTCTTGCTGCTGCACCGTTTACACAAAACTCGCCGCTTCCACGAACACCAGGGATGATGTACGTTTCAAAGCGTTGACCATTGTTGTTGTTTACAATTTGGACTTTCTCGTTTGGAACCATTCCAACCGCATCTAGGATGTCCGAATCTATTGTAATACTTCCTACGTAATCTAAATTGGATTCCGTCACTCTTGCTCTATGAATTTTTGCATTCATCATTGTACGAAACATATAGATACCTCCTCTTATGTTGAAAAAACGATATTATCTATTAAACGAGCTTTTGAAAACTTTACGGCAATTGCCATTATCGCTGTTGAGTTGTTGTTTACATCTTGTAATTCTGGATAAGATAAAACCTCTATATATTCTAATGCACCTGACGTTTCTTTTTCAATCTTTTCTTTTATAAATTGTTTCACATTTTGGGTACTGTTACCATTTAGTACTAACTCTTTACCTTCTTGTAGCGTTTTATAGATAATTGGTGCTTCCAATCTTTCTTTTTCCGATAGGTATACATTTCGAGAACTTTTAGCAAGACCATCCTCTTCTCTTACCGTTGTCACCCTAACTATTTCAACAGGTACATTAAAATCTTCCACAAGTCCTTCGATTACAGCGACTTGTTGTGCATCTTTCATTCCAAAATAAGCCCTGTCTGCCATTACGATGTTAAATAGTTTTAACACTACTGTTACAACACCGTCGAAATGACCCGGTCTGTATTTTCCACAAAGTACGTCTGTTCTCTTTTCTACTAGGAGCTTTGTTGTACGTTCTTTCGGATACATTTCTTCTTTGGTAGGATAAAATAAATAGTCCACATGTTGTTCTTTGGCTAAGTTTTCATCTCTCTCCATGTCACGTGGATAAGCATCAAAGTCTTCATTAGGTCCAAATTGCAATGGATTTACAAAAATACTTAAGATGACAATATCATTTTCTTTTCTTGCTTGTTGTAACAGCTGAAGATGCCCTTCATGTAAAAATCCCATTGTAGGAACAAATCCAATTGTTTTTCCTTCTTTTTTAAAGTTTTGGCATTGCTCTTGTAACTCTTTGATATGATTAATGATCTTCATTAGTTCCTCCACCATATAAAGCTTTTACTGTTTCTTCTCTCATTGTAAAAGAGTGTTCTACCTGTGGGAAGTTTTCTTCTTTTACTTCTTTTACGTATTGAGTAAGGCCTTCTAATGCAGGATTTTGGATATTAGAAAACTGTTTTACAAATTTCGGAACACGATCAACACCATATGTTACTAAGTCATGAAACACTAGTACTTGACCATCTGTATTTGGTCCAGCTCCAATTCCTATAGTAGGTATCTTTAATTCTTTAGAAATTTGCTCTGCAAGTTGCATTGGAATGCATTCTAACACTACAGCAAGTGCACCTGCTTCTTCTACTTTTTTCGCATCAAGCATAATTTGCTTCGCACTTTCCATATCTTTTCCTTGTACTTTATATCCTCCAAGCACACCAACTGCTTGTGGTAATAAACCTAAGTGAGCGACAACCGGAACGCCAGCTTTTGTTAGCGCTTTAATATGAGGGATGACTTCGTCGCCACCTTCTAATTTAACGGCATTTGCTCCGCTTTCTTGGATAATTCTTTTTGCGTTGCGTAATGTATCTTCTATCGATAGGTGGTATGTCATGAATGGCATGTCTGTTACGACAAATGTAGATGTTGCGCCTCTTTTGACTGCTTTTGTATGGTGTATCATGTCTTCTATTGTTACGGGTACGGTTGATTCATAGCCTAAAACGACCATTCCTAAGGAGTCACCGACTAGGATAATGTCGACTTCTGCTTGTTGTGAAAGTTTTGCAGATGGGTAGTCGTATGCCGTTACCATGGCGATTTTTTCGTTGCTTTGTTTCATTTTGATTAGTTGTGTTGAGGTTTTCATTTGGTTTTCCTCCCCTTTGAGCCAACCACCGATTAGTTGAGAACGACTTTTTTATAAAGGTGTTTCGCGAATAATTTAGATTGGTTTTTCAATCCGTTGACTTCCGCTCCAGGCACTCGCTTTCCGCGGGGAGGGATGCGAGCCTCCTCGGCTTCGCCTGTGGGGTCTCGCACTTCCCTCTACTTCACGCAGGAGTCGAGTGCCTTACGCTTCAGTCAACTAAGATTGTATAAAACTACATCCTCTACAATCATCCATCGTTCAAAAACACCTAATCCTAAATATAAAAACCCTTCTTTCTGCCAATGGAGAAAGAAGGGTGTTAGTTAACGATAAGAATGAAAGTGGTGCGTATTCATTTCTTACTGTCCCCGTCGCCATCGGATCAAGGCAGAACTCTTTTAGTTTTTTTGTTTCTAGTGTTCGTGGTGCAGTTCAGAATGATACCGCCCGTTTACCATTATTATAAGAAATATTTGAAAAAGAATCCATTCTTTTTTCTTATTGGTATAAAACTGTTGATGTTCACTGCAGGTACTCGCTTTCCGCGGGCGGTCTCGTGAGCCTCCTCAGCGCTGTCGCGCCTGCGGGGTCTCACTTAACACGCATTCCCGCAGGAGTCTCGTACCTGCAGTGAACATCAACGGACTTGTACAATAGGATGCATAGATTTATTTCTCGTACAGAATAAATGAATGAATTATTTACTCAATTCAATATCTGCAGAGTGTATATACGTTATATTTCCATCTTCTTGTTCTAGTATTAGCACGCCGTCGTCGGTTATTCCTTGTGCAGTTCCTTCTAATGTTCCAGTAATCGTTCGTGCAATTATCTTTTTTCCGATACTTACTGCATAGGATTCCCATAATAGTTTGATTGGTAAGAAACCATGTTTTAAGTAGTTAAGGTATAGTTGTTCCATTTTCGTTAAAAATACTTGTATTAGTTCTGCTCGGTTAACGTCTTCTCCGCTTTCCATTTTTAGCGATGTAGCAATAGACTGTAATTCTTCAGGATAGTGTTCTTTTTCTTGATTCACATTTATCCCTATACCGATAATAACAGAATTAATTTTATCTGTTTCTGCTTGCATTTCCGTTAAAATTCCTACAAGCTTTTTGCCGTTAACTAATATATCGTTTGGCCACTTGATAGAAGGCTGAACAGTTGTTACCTCTTCGATTGCTTGAACAATCGCTACAGCCGTTAATAAAGTTAGTTGAGGTGCTCTTGGTGGTGGTAAATTCGGACGTAAAATTAAACTCATCCATACCCCAGTATATTTAGGAGAATGCCAGCCACGATTTAGCCTTCCTCGTCCTTCTGTTTGTTCTTCTGCGACAACTAACGTTCCTTCTTCCGCTCCATTATATGCAAGTTGATGCGCAATTTTTTGTGTGCTTGTCACAGATTCTTCAAAATGTATGGTAGATCCTAGCGTTGTTGTTTTTAAACCTAGTTGTATTTCATTGCTACTAATTTTATTTGGGATTTTCATGATGCGATATCCTTTTCTTCTAACAGCTTCTAGTTCGTAACCTTCGTGACGCAAATCTTCTACATGCTTCCACACCGCGGTTCTTGAACAACCTAATTCTTCACTAATTTTTTGACCTGAAACAAATTCTCCATCAGCATCCGTAAACATCATAAGTAATTTTTTTCTTATATCTGTTTGCAATTTTCTACCCACTCCTTGAGTGTTTCAGAACGATTCTCTAATTCACCTATAATAATTTTTCTTTCTAATTCCTCTAAAACTTCTTTCACCCAACTCCCACGTTTTTTATGAACGATTTGAAGTATATCATTACCATTTAGAGCTAAGTCGTGCTTACTCTTTATCGGTAGTAGGCTGTACATTTCTAATAGGTCCTTAGAAAGACTTGATTGATTACGCATGATGGAATATATTCTCTCGCTTTCTAGTGCCGTATCGATCCCTGCTTTATATAATAAAAGGTTTGTCCAATTACTTTTTTCAAGCTCATTCAAACAGTTCGTATTATTAACTACTTGTTGAATAATTTTACTAGGCAGCTTCCATGACGATAAAAATGCTTTCACATCTTGTACCTTTAATGAAACTACCACCGCTGTCCAGATTACAGAATCAGACGTTAGTTCATGTAAAGGTAACCTAGACATCTCTAAAATTTCCTTATCTACTTTCTCCAAATGAGGTAAAAACAAATAAAGTTTTGTCTCTATCATATATTGAAGAGCCTTTTCGGAATTTTTTCCTCTTAGTAATTTAAGAAATTCGATTGTTTTTCTCTCCACCGAAACGGAGGCCAATCTTTCGGCATACTCCTTCATTGCCTGTAATGTAGCAGGAGCAATGTCAAACCCGAGCTGACTCGAGAACCGGACTGCCCTCATCATTCTAAGTGCATCTTCATTAAATCGTTCTTTCGCCTCACCGACAGTTCTTATCAGCTTGTTTTCTATATCCACTTGGCCACCGAAAGGATCAACAATTTCACCATCTATAGACATCGCCATTGCGTTTATCGTAAAATCACGTCTCCGCAAGTCTTCTTCTAATGAGGTTACAAATACTACTTCATCCGGTCTACGATTATCCGAATACGTTCCCTCTGTACGATAAGTAGTGATTTCGTACATTTCAGCCCCATTTGTTACAACGATAATCGTACCATGTTGTGCACCAACATCTACTGTTTTTGGAAAAATAGAGATAATCTCGTCAGGTGTAGCCGATGTGGCAATGTCAATATCATGGATATGTCTATTCATTACGGTGTCTCGTACAGATCCACCAACAAAATAAGCTTCAAACCCATGATTATGTAATTGTTTCATAATTGGCGTTGCTTTAAAAAACAATGGATCCATCGTATTCACCTCTAACATGATACAGGATTGCGTACAGTTATTTTTGTATTAGCTTTGCATAAAGCGATTCATAATGCTCCACCACTATATGGGAACTAAAATGACTTTTCACTCTTTGAATGGCATTATCAGAAAAACTTCTATGTAACGCTTCATTTGATAATAGTTGTATTGCTTTATCTGCGATATCTTCCACGTTCCCTAAACTACAAAGATAACCTGTTTCACCATGTTCAATTACTTCAGGTATTCCCCCGATAGTAGTACCGATACATGGCACACCACAAGCCATCGCTTCTAGTAAGACAAGCCCAAAACTTTCTTTTTCAGAAAGTAATAACTTTAGATCGCTTATAGAATAAAGCTCCTCTACACCATCTTGTTTACCTAAAAATAAAACAT
Organism: Bacillus sp. FJAT-45066; assembly: GCF_002335755.1. Lineage (NCBI taxonomy): Bacteria > Bacillati > Bacillota > Bacilli > Caryophanales > Bacillaceae > Bacillus > Bacillus sp. FJAT-45066. Next base: position 821,322 of record NZ_NISQ01000001.1, on the reverse strand, counting down.
GCTTTTCTAATCCTAAGCTTTTTACTAGCTTACAAACGACGGAAATTTCTGGACCATCTCCAACAAGAAGGAGTTTACTTTTCACCTTCTTTTGAATTCGTTCAAAACTTTTGATTACATCTTCGACACGTTTTACTTTACGGAAGTTGGAAACGTGAATAATGACTTTTTCATCTTCTTCAATTCCATATTGTTGCTTTAACTCTAAGTTGTCATGTTTATAGTAAACCCGCTCATCAATAAAGTTGTATACTGTTTCGATTTCTTTTTCTGGTTGAAGTAATTCGTACGTTTCTTCCACTAAAGAATGAGATACAGCTGTTACGATGTCTGAGCCTTCTATTCCGAATTTAACCATATTACTTAAGGAAGGGTCGTAACCTAAAACGGTTATGTCGGTTCCATGTAGGGTTGTTACTATTTTCAATTGATCGTTTGTCATTTTTTTCGCTAAATAAGCAGAAATGGCATGCGGGATTGCATAATGAACGTGGAGAATATCCAATTGTTCTCTTTGAGCGATTTCGGCCATTTTACTAGCAAGTGCTAAGTCATATGGTGGGTATTGAAACACCGAATATTGATTCACTTGTACTTCATGATAATAAATGTTGCTATATACTCTGTTCAGGCGAAATGGCATGCTCGATGATATAAAGTGAATCTCGTGTCCTTTTTCCGCTAACAGTTTTCCTAACTCCGTTGCAATAACACCTGATCCGCCAACCGACGGATAACATGTTATACCTATCTTTAGTTTCAAGTGTTATGCACCTCCTAATAAATCGTCCTCTAGTATGAGTGGCTCTTTTGCAAAAAAACCTTCTGCATAGTCACAGCCACATTCCGTACCGAACAACTTTTCTCTATCGATTACTCTTTGTATGTAGTTATTTGTTAGAGGTGTAGCTACACTACCCTCCGTTAGGATAAATTGACTCTCATATGCTTGTAGTGCTTCTTTTTTGATATGTATAAACTCGCTTATGTTTATGTAAAAATCAGGTTTATGAAGACCGTTAATCATGTAAAAATAAAGCTTGGAAACGTTATGTGGCTGCATGTTACTTTCTTCATCGAACTTTCGTATTTTTGCAGAAAATAATACCTCTTCCACGAGTTTTGCGCAATTTCCATGGTCAGGGTGTCTGTCAATTGAATAGGGAACGAATACTACTTTCGGTTTATATGTACGAATAACTCGACTTATCACCTTTATGTTTTCATCCGATATGTATAATCCTCTGTCTGGTAAGGATAATTGAATCAGTTCGTGAACATTTAACGTTTGTGCTGCTTTTTTCGCTTCTAGTTGACGATTTTCTTTCGTGCCATTGGAAGAGAGTTCTGCATACGTCAAATTACATATGCCTATTTTGTTGCCTTTTTGCACATATTTCGCAATGGTCCCACCCATACCGATTTCTACGTCGTCTGGGTGGGCACCAAATGCTAGAATATCTAAACTTGTCATTGCTGTTCCTCTTTTTCGTGGACAATCGTTCTCCATGTAAAATCACCGCGCTTTAATCCACGAATTAAGATTTCCGCAGTTCCCATATTCGTAGCAAGCGGGATAGCGTAAACGTCACATAAACGAAGCAATGCCGTTACATCTGGCTCGTGCGGTTGAGCTGTTAACGGGTCACGGAAGAAAATAACCAAATCCATTTTATTTTGTGCAATAAGCGCACCGATTTCTTGATCTCCACCTAATGGACCTGAACGAAAGCGATGAAGATGTAAGCCTGTTGCTTCAGCAATTTTCATGCCTGTTGTGCCAGTTGCGAAAAGTTCATGCTCTTCTAAAATAGTGCTATATGCTGTGGCAAATTGAATCATATCTGTTTTTTTTTGATCATGAGCGATTAAGGCAATTTTCATACTAATCTCTCCCCCTTTAATATTCTACTCGATAATATTTTCTAATCCGTAAACCAATATATCTAGGTCCATAATTTTTTCTACACACAATTTAACTCCTGACATGAATGAAGCTCTATTGTAAGAGTCATGTCGGATTGTAAGGGACTGACCTTCCCCTCCAAACATTACTTCTTGGTGTGCTACTAAGCCTGGTAAGCGCACACTATGGATGTGTATTCCATCTTTCGTAGAAGCTCCGCGTGCTCCCTGCATCGTTTCCACTTCTTCAGGATGGCCTTGTTTTTTCGGCTCGCGCGTTTTCGAAATTAGTTCTGCTGTTTTGATTGCTGTTCCTGATGGTGCATCTAGTTTTCGATCGTGATGTAATTCCATGATTTCCACATCAGAAAAATGTTTTGCTGCCATTTGCGCAAATTTCATCATTAAAATGGCTCCAACGGCAAAGTTAGGTGCAATGATAACGCCTAGTTGCTTTTCTTCCGCTGTTTTTGCTAACTCATCTAGTTCTTCTTCATTAAATCCAGTCGTACCTACCACTGGACGAACTCCGTATTGTAAGGCAAGCTCTGTATGAAAGCGACCAATTTCAGGGGTTGTTAAATCAATTAATACGTCCGCATTTGTAGATTGAAAACATTCATGTGCATCTGTGTAGATAGTTCCATTTAGTGAGTCGTGGAAACCGTCTAGTTCTGATAATTTTTTTCCGTTATGTACTCGATCGATACAACCTACTAATTCAAAATGTTCTGTATTGGCAATTAAGTTGGCAGCTTCTTTTCCCATTCTGCCTCGTGGTCCTGCAAGGATAATTTTAATTGTTTTCATTAAGTTTGTTCCCTCCATCAATTCTTGTCCAACGATCTTTATCTCTTGTATTGAATTTATGCATCACACGGTCATGCGCTTCTTGTAAATCTATATTTAATGAGTTGGCAAAACAAATTAAGACAAATAATAAGTCTCCCATCTCTTCTTCTATTGTATTTTCTTTTTCTGTTGCTTTTTTCGGTTTCTCTCCGTGGTAGTGGTTCACTTCACGCGCAAGTTCGCCTAGTTCTTCCGTCATTCTTGCCATCATGGCTAGTGGAGAAAAGTATCCTTCTTTAAATTGAGATATGTATTGATCAACTTCTTGTTGCATCTGTTCCATCGTTTTCTTTTCCAAAAAGACTCACCTCTTTTTCATGTTAGCTAAGATTGACCGATTTGACAAATATTTAATACGAAAATAGCCCATTTACTTCTTAATTGGAGATACTTTATAATGGAGAAGTTGTTTTAATTAAAGGCTCATTTTAAGACCGCTGTTGATTTTTGCGCAAGTCTCTGCTTTCCGCAGGCGTGGCTGGAGCCTCCTCGGCTTCGCCTGTGGGGTCTCCAGTCCCCCGCTACTCCCGCAGGAGTCTCCGACTTGCGCAAAAATCAACCGCTAGATAGTTATCAAAAAACAATACTAACCTTAAAAGAGCCAAATTAAATTTAAAATTGGATATAGTATGGATCTGGCTTATTTTAGTCATTTAATTAGGAGGAAATTATGTTTAATGGGTTAAAGTTAGTTAATATTTTTTACATTCTTTTAGGGTCGGCAATTTTTGCATATGGACTAGTAAACTTTAATATGCAAAATAATCTAGCAGAAGGTGGCTTTACTGGAATCACTTTATTGTTATATTTTATGTTTGATTTAGACCCTTCTTATACGAACTTAATTTTAAACATTCCAATCTTCTTTATCGGTTGGAAGTTGTTAGGGAAGAACACATTTATTTATACCATTATTGGTACTGTCAGCTTGTCGGTATTTTTATGGATCATTCAACGTTTACCAATGATTATGTTCCCTCCGCTTATGGATGATTTAACATTGGCTGCATTGTTCGCAGGTGTTTCTATCGGTGTAGGGCTTGGAATTATATTTAGATACGGTGGTACAACTGGTGGCGTAGATATTATTGCCCGACTTGCACATAAATACATTGGTTGGAGCATGGGAAAAACGATGTTTATGTTCGATGCGGTTGTCATTGCATTTTCTATCTTAATGTATTTGTCTTATCGTGAAGGGATGTATACATTGGTTGCTGTGTTTGTTGCTGCTAGGGTTATTGATTTTATGCAAGAAGGTGCTTATGCTGCAAAAGGTGCAACGATTATTTCGGATAAGAATGAAGAAATTGCCGGTAAGATTTTGAAAGAAATGGACCGTGGGGCAACTATATTACGTGGACAAGGTACGTTTACGAAAGAAGATAGGAATGTCTTGTATTGTGTAGTGGCGAAAAATGAGATTGTAAAGTTAAAAAATGTCATTACGTCTGTTGATCCTCATGCGTTTGTAGCAGTTAGTGATGTGCATGATGTGTTAGGTGAAGGTTTTACGCTGGATGAGAATAAGAATCCAGTGGAGAGGTAATTTATATGGAGCTGGTTGCCTTTTATGGGTGAGCGGTTCCTTTTTTATAGTTTTAGGCCTGGCTATCGGTACTTTTTGATTGGCTATGGATACTTTTTCTATTCTAATAGGTACTTTTTTACTTTCTATAGATACTTTTTGGACCTCTATCTATACTTTTTACTTCTATCGGTACTTTTGGATTGGCTATGGATACTTTTTCTACTCTAATAGGTACTTTTTTACTTTCTATAGATACTTTTTGGACCTCTATCTATACTTTTTACTTCTATCGGTACTTTTTGATTGGCTATGGATACTTTTTCTACTCTAATAGATACTTTTTTACTTTCTATAGATACTTTTTGGACCTCTATCTATACTTTTTACTTCTATCGGTACTTTGGGTTGGGCTATGGATACTTTTTTCTACTCCAATGGATACTTTTTTACTTTCTATAGATACTTTTTGGACCTCTATCTATACTTTTTACTTCTATCGGTACTTTTGGATTGGCTATGGATACTTTTTCTACTCTAATAGGTACTTTTTTACTTTCTATAGATACTTTTTGGACCTCTATCTATACTTTTTACTTCTATCGGTACTTTTTGATTGGCTATGGATACTTTTTCTACTCTAATAGGTACTTTTTTACTTTCTATAGATACTTTTTGAACATCCAATCTATCCATTCTTTCCTATTAGATGAGCCATCAGACTTTATTATAATACAAAAATTAAAAACCACCCCTTAGATCTCATCTAAAGAGTGGTTCCCCATTAATTCCTATTATTCAAATACATTAAAATAAATCTCGTTAACTCCAGTACCGCTACTGCGGCAGCTGCAACGTACGTTAGTGCTGCTGCGTTCAACACTTTCTTTGTATGTCGTTCCTCGTTATTTGCAATCATTCCTAGTGACACCATTTGATTCATCGCTCGATTTGAAGCGTTGAATTCAACTGGTAATGTAACGACTTGAAACAACACTGCTGCGGCCATGAACAAGATTCCTAAGAAAACGAAGTTCATGGAGCCAAGTAAAAATCCACCGATAATTAAAAAGTAACTAAAATTCGAACCTAAACTAGCTACTGGTACTAGTGCATGTCGAATCCTTAAAAATGAGTAATTTTCTGCATCTTGAATAGCATGACCTACTTCATGAGCTGCAACCGCTGCACCTGCAACGGAATTACCATGATAATTGTGTGATGACAAGCGAACCACTTTTGAACGCGGGTCATAGTGATCTGTTAGGACCCCTTTTGTTTCTTCAATTCGAACATCATGAAGTCCATTATCATTTAAAATTCTTCTTGCAACTTCTGCTCCAGACATTCCAGATGAAGTAGCTACTTTGGAATATTTGTTATACGCTCCCTTTACTCTTGATTGAGCCCACATTGGTACGATAAGGAGAATGGCAAAGTAAATGAGATACATCGTCATGGAATCATCTCCTTTAAAAGAATGACATGTTTTCTTATGAAAATATTACTTCGTCCTTTTTAGTGTTGTCAATCTTTAAGCTTTTTACGCTCTGGACTTTTTTTACGATCCGCTGCGTACTTTCTAATCGCAACATATGCTAATGTCACGATGATAAAACTGCCAGTACTTAACATTACCCAAATTAAATTAGGATCTGTATCATCTTCTTTTAAGTTTTCAAATAATTTTCTAAAATCTTGTTCCACACTTTCAAGGTACGTTGAATTATAAGAGCGGAACAGTTCATCCCTATTTTCATCTAAAAATTGTATATGTGCATCCACTGTCATGACGTTTTCATACTTTGCATCTATAATTAAACTAGGTTGAATGAGGTGAAGTGAGTCACGCAATTTGGACAATGAGTCGCGATATAAATCACTATCTTTCAGTTCAATGGAATCTTTTAAATGTTGAAAAGTAGAAATAATCGGCTGTTGCATTTCTACCCATAACGGCTGGTGATTTGAAGTCATTGCATCTACAACAAGTCGTAATCGAATCATGCTCTTTACCTTCTCATCATGTGAAAGCTCCACATTGTTTACAGCAACAAGTGCATCTTGGTGCACCATTGTAATCGTACGTACTTGATCCATTGGAACGGTTCGCTGATGGATCACTGCTGTTGTAAATTCATCAGAAAAAATCTCTAATAAATTGTTTGCCTCGAGGTAACGTTCTTGACGGGTAAGTTGTAATATATTTTCTGTTAACTCGTTTAATTGAAGTTGGTGTGTTGACTGTTTTATTGTTTGTTGTGCAAAAATAATGGTTGGTATCGTAAAAATACATAGTATAAAAATAATAGCTATTCTAGACTTCATCCTTGTCCCTCCTAAGCAATCTAATAAAGCATATGATTGGTGGGACAAGGATAGAACATTATTTGATAGACAACTTTAACCTGTCATCTCTTAATACAAAGTAATAGGCAATCGCAATACAAAAGATACTTAACCAAAAAGTAAAGTAGCCGATTTCTGCCATGTATTTCGTTAAACTACCATACCACGGCATCATTTTAAATACGTAATCGATCACATCATTATGTAGAGTCCACACACCCGCAACAATTAGGTGCCACTTATTAAAACGGTAATAAGGACTATAGAGTACACCTTGTACAGCCATTGCGCCATGAGAAAAAATCAACATGTATCCTTCAATAGGTAGATAGCCAGTCTCCATTAGCGTCAGTATGTTCATAACAACTGCCCAAACACCATATTTCACTAATGTAACAATGGCTAAAGCCTCGAATAATTTAAAACTACGCCCTAAAATAAAGCCAAGCAATACAATACAAAAGAAAAGACTGGCTGTTGGACTGTCTGGAACAAATATTAAGAAAATTGGTGGTGTTTCTATTAATTGAACTTTATACCAAATGTACCCATATATCGTTCCGAGCAAATTTATAAGAAACACAATCCAAAGCATTGTTTTTGTTTTTAATAAATGAAGAAACCACAATAGCATAATATATCCTCTCTTCTAAAAAGGGTTACCTTTTCATTATGGCTGTTTTAATTTTCTGATAAACAATAATAAGAAAAAAACTGGCTAAAAAATAGCCAGTTTACTCTAATTCTGCAGCAAGTTCGTTCATTTCTACTAAATATTCAGCAAGGATTTCAAGTTCTTCATCTGTACCTTGGAATAATCCAGCAGCCATGGTTTTGATACCGTTTAACGCGATATCTTTATAGTCTTCTGCAGTATATTGAGGATTGTCAAGTAACGAAGGTGCAAGACCTGGGTTACCTTGAAGGTTGTTAGCGTGACAACCTAAGCATGATGCAGCGTAGATTTGATATCCTTCTGCTTCTTCATCAATCTCGATTGCTACCTCTTCACGGATGGCACCTTGTTCTTTAGCAGCTTCCCAGTCGTGGCTTACTACTGATTGCCATGTTAAGAAGAAGATAGATGCGATAGCTAATAACATCAAACCAGTTGCAATTGGACGTTTTGAAGGTCGGCGCTCCGGCCCACGATCTAAGAATGGAGCAAATAGTAATGCACCAAATGCTAATCCAGGCATTACAATAGCACCAATAATTGTATAAGGTCCAGCCGCATACTGATATTTTAGTAGTTCATATAAGAATAAGAAGTACCAGTCAGGCACAGGAATATAAGCTGTATCTGTTGGGTCTGCTATACGCTGTAGTGGCGGTTCGTGAGCGATTGTTAAACTTAAGAAACCGATTAAGAATACTGCTCCTACCATCCACTCTTTTAATAGGAAGTTAGGCCAAAACGCTTCTGTTTTGCCTGGATACTCCGAGTAATCTTTCGGAATATTCGGCTTTCTCTCTGCAGGAACTCGAGAGTCACCGACGAATTTCATACCTTTCCCTCTATGCATACATATCCCCCTCCTTTTTTGTATGATTTATTTCTTATAGTGGACCTGAAATTCCTTGTTTACGGATCATAACAAAGTGAGCTCCCATTAGTCCGAAAAGAGCTGCTGGTAAGAAGAATACGTGAATTGCGAAGAAACGAGTTAACGTTTGAGCACCAACAATGTCAGGGTGTCCTGCAAGCAATGTTTTAGCCGCAGTACCGATAATTGGAGTTGCCTCTGCAATTTGTAAACCTACCTTTGTTGCGAATAATGCTTTCATATCCCAAGGTAATAAGTAACCTGTGAAACCTAAACCTAACATTACGAAGAAGATAAGTACTCCAACTACCCAGTTAAGTTCACGCGGCTTTTTATAAGCACCTTGGAAGAACACGCGTAGTGTATGTAGAAACATCATTACGATAACTAAACTAGCTCCCCAGTGGTGCATACCGCGTACGATTTGACCGAACGCTACTTCGTTTTGTAAGTAATATACAGATTCCCAAGCGTTTTTAATATCTGGAACGTAGTACATTGTTAGGAACATACCAGATAAAACTTGGATTACTGTTACGAAGAATGTTAATCCACCGAAACAGTATACAAATGCTGAAAAATGATGTGCTGGGTTAACATGTTCTGGAACCTCATGGTCAGCAATATCACGCCACATTGGCGTAATATCTAAACGTTCATCAACCCAATCATAAATTTTATTTAGCAAAGATTACGCCTCCCTTCAGTTTCGTGGTCTTGCTTTACCTAAGTAAAGTGTTCCATCTTGTACTTCATGCTCATATACATCTAGAGGTGCGATTGGGGCAGTGCCCGGCACGTTAACACCATCTTTGTAATATAAACCGTAGTGACATGGACAGAAGAACATTTCAGGGTTAGATGGGTCCGAGTTCCAGTTGACCGTACAACCTAAATGTTTACATACAGGTGATAATGCAATGATGTTTCCGTTATCATCTTTATACACCCAAGCAGCTAATGGTACTTCTGATTCATACCAAGCGTCAACTTGGTTTACTTTAAAGTCAAAGCGTTGTGGTTCATTCGTGATTTCGTCTACGCTAACAACTGGTACCATGTCTGATTCGCCACCAGCTTTTAATACTGGGTCGATTGCAAAACGTACCATCGGTATTAACATACCCGCAGCCATGAATCCACCTACACCAGTTAAAGTATAGTTCAAGAATTGACGTCTAGATACTCGATGATTTTTCTCGCTCATTTGTTTTTCCCCCCTCTATAGAAAAAACTACGTCCAAACGGACAGTCAGTTAGATAACACATAGAAAACTAGGACATACTCATGATATATCAATCTTCGTTGAAGGTCAATAATTCATTGCATAGAAAAGATGACTTTGATGTGACTCTTTTAACTTCTTATTATTAAAATCTAATAATTGTTGAAAAGTATTCATAATTTGTTCATATTTATATTTTTTCTTTGTAATTTACCGCTGATGATTGTAGCGCAAGTCTTCGCTTTCCGCGGGCGTAAAAAGGAAGGTTATTTTCACTATCGTGAAAAAACCTACTCCTCATTGCTATGCGCCTGCGGGGTCTCACTTGACGCACTTTTCCCGCTGGAGTCTCGTGCCTCGTGCTATCATCAACTATATTAGTATTAATTATTTAATGAGTATTACTAACAGATAAAAACACAAATATTTCACTGCCATTTTTGAATGAAGATTGGTAGGAGTTGGTTCATTTGGTCTGTTATTATTTTTTGTTTGTATTTTTCTTCCATGTCTTCTAGTGGAATGGATGGAAGCCACATTAGTTTTGCTTCGGTTATCTCTGATGCTACTTGTTGCCAGAAGTTGTCTGATGTAAGTAGGAAGACGTGCTTGATGTCGCTCTCTAGTAAATGTGTCACATATTCATTAATTGCTGCGACGTTTTTTTGTTGGTCGGTGGCTGATAAGTATGTATACGATGGCAAGAGAATTATTCTGCCTTTAAATTGACGCTCGAGTTCGTTACTTAAGATGTTTATGTATTCTCCTAGTGCAGCCGTTTGTTTTACATTAGTTGAAAAATTAATTGGGATTAATGGAATGACAACTGTGTCTATGTATTCTTTTGATTGCTCGAAAACGGTTATGTCTTTACTAGTCCATTTCATGTTGAATCAGTCCTTTCTGAGGTTCACCTCTCATAGATGAGTATATGAAAACATAAAGGGAATGGCAAGGGTGAAGCATATGGTATATAGGTTAGTTCTTCTCTCTGAGGACTGGAGAAATTCTAATTTCTATTATGAGGACCACCATTTACTCTTGACGACTTCGAGTTGTTCCTCATTCGTCTGGTGACGGCCATCTTCAGTTCTCGTCAGCTTCGAGTTGGTCCTCATTCGCCTTAAAAATATAGCTATGTTAAAGCTTAGTGTTGATAATTTAGTACTTATACCTGTTGATTTGCGTGCAAGGCTTCGCTTTCCGCGGGCGGGCCGGGAGCCTCCTCGGCGCATGTGCCTGTGGGGTCTCCCGCTCCCCGCTTCTCCCGCAGGAGTCTCAGCCTTGCACGCAAATCAACAACGAACTTTAACACAGCCAAAAAAATAAAAGAACCCTACGCTTCCCATCACGTAAGGTTCTTACCTATCAAAAAGTTAATTTAATCTTCGCAAGTGCTCTGTTAGAGATTTAAATGCCGTTTTATCTTGTTTGTCTAACGCCTCATCGATCATTTTCATTAGTTTTTCTTTTTGGAAAGTGAAGATGGATTGCTCTAAAAACTTTTCTGCCAGAATACGGTCTTTTTCGTTACTTTGATTATTTTTTGGCATGAAAGGATTATCTTCTAATACAGCCGCATATTGCGGGGAGTGATAAACAGATTTGAAGTTAAGTTGAATGTAGATATCTTCATCTCTATTAAGGCGAATATCATGGAATGATTTCTCTGCATCTGTCGTCATGACATTTTGTTTATAAAAGCGAAACGGAACTTCTTCGACACAATGAGTAGACATGACAATCCCTCTAGGACAAAATTGCGCCTGTTCGACGAAATGCACTTTTTTCATTAATTGATCATGACTCATTAAATAATTTAAAATCCATACACATTCTCTTCTTTTTAGCTGATAATTGCCTAAAAACCACCGAATGAAGTCCTTCTTCTCGTTGACAGAAACAGGGGTAGCCATTTAGATTGTCCCTCCTCTGCGATTTTAGTTAGCTTTACCCTGGAAATGGACAACCATTTAATCGAATAAAGCCTAATCGTTCATCCTTGCATAAATGTCTAATAGTTCTGTATTTGTAGGGTCGTGTTGTAATAACGTTTCAAATAAAGGCTTTGCTTCTTGTAATCTACCTTCTTCATAAAGGAAAAATGCATAATCATGAAGGAAGCTTATGTCATCTTTATAAGAAGTATATGCTTGACGGTAGTGATTTAATGCATCAGAATATTGCTCTAATCCTTCTTTTGCACGTGCTAAATCCCAATCAAATCGAGGGTCATATTCTCCAAACTTTTCAAGCTCTTGAATACACTCTACAACATCTTCAAATCTTTCTACTTGTAAAAACAATTTAGTAAGTGTGGTTGCTGCTTCGACGTAGCCAGGATCTAAGGCAATTGCTTCTCGTAAAAGTCGTTCCGCTTCTTCCACATGATTTAATTTTAATGCCATTTTCGCAGCATAAAGTTGTAGTTCTTTATTATATTCGTTAACCCCTAACCCTTCTTTTGCCGTACGTAAGCTATCTTCTAATGCGCCTTCATGTTCATAAGCTTTTGCTAAGTAAAGGTATAACGAAGCATATTCAAAATCAATTTGTTTTACCTCGTTTAGTTTTTCGATAGCCGTTTTATAATATCCTGCTTGAAAGGCCGTAAAGCCATACTGAAACAGTGTGTCAATGTTCAACTCTTTTTGCAGTGCTTTGTCGTAAAAAGGCAGTGCTTCTTCAAAGTTTCCAGTACCACTATAACACTCCGCAATCCTTACATCTAAAGGAAATTCTACGATTTCAGAAGAGTCTTTTGCCCCTTGGAACAATGGCAATGCTCGTCTATAATCTCCTTGCGATAAGTACAATTCACCGAGAGCGATGTCGATAATCGGTTCATTTTGTAGTATTGTTTTTGCTTCTAAAAGTTTTCTTTCACTAACTTCAAACAACCCTTGTGACTGATAAAGGTCTGCAAGTAACATTAAGCTTTGTGGGTATGCCTCATCTTTTGCATCCAAATTTTCTAGTAATTCAATGGCATCATCTTCTTCATCAAGGTCGATGTGAACCTCTGCAAGTGACACGATTAGCTCACTTTCATTTGGATAGAGGTAAAGCAGCTCCATTAAAACACTTTTCGCTTCGTTCACAAGTCCAAGCTGCATGTAATACTGGGCAATATTATATTTTTCATCATCTGTAAAAGATGATTGATTTTCTTTAATTAATGCAAGGCCTTCTTCGCTATTCCCTTCCATAATTAGATGGATAGCTTTATCTAACACTTTGTTTGTCACAATCAACCTTCTCCTTTGATCTATTCACTCTAATTGAAAATGTCCTGGTACGGTAACCTTACATTCATTACCAAAACCAGGTCGAAAATAAACATCTTGACTTACTTTCACTATTTTCCCTCGGTGAACAGTAATTTCTGGGCTATGAATATGATAATCCAAGTCAGAAGCAGTTTCAATTATACTGCCTTCTGGACAGATATATAGATTATAACTAACTTCGCCACCGATGCGGATATCTCCTTTACTTGGATAAATTCCTAATTTCATTAATAAGTCTAATTTTAATGGGAAGTTAGTAGGGGGACAATGAGGTAAATGTACTAGCTTTGATTCGGTCATTGTCACACTCCATATCTTTTGTGCGAGCTTCTTTTCCTTTTTTTCTTCTGGAAAAATTGGTACAAACGTAATCGGAAATTGATAAAGAGCATCTTTTATCCAGCTCCACGCCTTCGTTTCCATCAAAGAAGGGTCATCCATCGTTAAAAAGATAGCTGGGATTTTATGTTTTTTGCATAAACGTACAAGCGAGGGTGTTAATTTACCGAGAGGCACTTGAATCGCAAAATAATAGTCAACTGGACTATTTAATAGCTTTGTTCTGGCGCGTTTCAACTGAGGTAAAAGGTCCATTTCATTGGAAATAGAAAAAACTGCTACTATCGCTGTACACCCTTTAAGCAAATAATTTTCTTTTACGTATAACTTATAGTCTGCAAAATCCATTGTTTTGCCGATAAAGTCTAACATAACATGGCCAGGTGTTAAGATGTAATGTGACAGATCCATTTTGATTAAGTTTTTTGTCTCCAGTGCTTCTTCTCTCATCCATGAAAATTTGTCGTTTTTGACAATGATGGAAACATTGCTAACTTGATTGCCTATCTTTAATACATTAGCTTTTTCCAAAATGTAAGACAAAAAAACACCCCCATGACTTGTCTTAGACAATTATTCGTCTTAAGACAAGCTATGAAGGGAATGGCAGTTGTATGAATTTTAAATTTAGTTTTTTTCCATCAACAAGGATAAGTGTTCAAAAAATGTAGGGTAGGAAACATTAATGGCTTCGCTGTTTTCTAAGTGTACTTCCCCGTCTGCGATTAGTGATGCAATTGCAAGCATCATTCCGATACGATGGTCGCCATAGCTGGAAACGGTTGCGCCGTGTAGTGTTGTTTTCCCTGTAATAATCATTCCATCCACGGTTGCTTCAATGTTTGCACCCATTTTGCTTAATTCTTGAACAACCGTATCGATTCTATTCGTTTCTTTCACTTTTAATTCTTCTGCGTCTTTAATAATAGTCGTTCCCTCTGCACATGTTGCAAGTAGCGCAATTATTGGAATCTCGTCAATTAATCTTGGGATGAGGCTTCCGCTAATTTCTATCCCTTTTAAACTCGATGACATTACCGTTATATCGGCATATGGCTCTGCTACATCTTCACGCAAGTTAGTGATAGTAATGTGTCCTCCCATACGTTCAATCGCTTCGATTATACCTGTACGTGTAGGATTCATCCCCACTTTTTTCAGCGTGATTTTACTATTTGGCACGACCAGACCTGCCACTAGAAAAAATGCTGCCGACGAGATATCTCCTGGAACGGTGATATGCATACCGCCTCGTAGACGTTGCTTCCCTTCCAATATAACCGTATTTCCGTCTTCTTCCACCGTACAGCCAAACGCCCGCAACATTCTCTCCGTATGGTCTCTAGATTTATATGGTTCTTGCACGGTTGTAACTCCTTCTGCTTGCAATCCAGCTAAAAGAATAGCTGATTTTACTTGGGCAGAAGCAATCGGCGAGGAATAATTTATACCTTGTAGTTCCCCACCATTGATCGTAATCGGTGTATAGTTAGCATCTTCTCTACCTGTAATATGGGCACCAAGTTCTCTCAATGGGTTCGTTACTCTTTTCATAGGTCGTTTGGCGATAGAATCATCACCAACTACAACAGAGTGAAACGGTCTTCCTGCTAATACACCCATCATTAATCTCGCCGTCGTACCAGAGTTCCCAACATCTAGTATTGCTTTTGGCTCTTGTAACCCTTCTAGTCCGTTCCCATACACAGTAACACTTGTGCCTGCTTGCTCGATTGTCACTCCTAGGTTTCGAAAGCAGTTTATCGTACTTAAACAGTCCTCGCCATCTAGAAAGTTTTCAATGGTCGTTTTGCCGTTTGCGATAGAACTAAACATGACAGAACGATGTGAAATGGATTTATCGCCAGGAACTTGAATATCACCAATTAATCCTATTGTTACGTTAGAAGTAAGTTTCTTATTCACTATGGGTTGCCCCCCTTTATTCTATAAAATATATGTATCGTAAGTTGTCTTATTTTTGATACAATCCGCTGCTTTTTCTCGGTCTTCTTCTGTTTGGAAGCTAATTGTTAATACTCCATACACTTCCGTACGAGTTTCAATAATGCGGATATTCGTAATACTAATTCTTTCATCTGCTAAATGACCTGTAATTTCGGAAATGACCCCTGGGCTATCTGGAACGTCAATAAATAGGTCGTAATAAGAGGGAATAGCACCTTTCTCTTTTAAAGGTAACCCATCTCGATATTTTTTGGCAACTTCAAAGAACGTGTATAGAGACGTTTCATCTCCTTTTTGTATGGAATCTTTTACATTGGCCATATGATGTATCCAATTATCCATAATAGATAATAGCGTCTCTTTGTTTTGTAATAAGATATCTTTCCACATTGTAGGACTACTTGAAGCAATACGGGTAATGTCTCTGAATCCTCCAGCGGCTAATCGATTCACATAAGGAAATGATTGTTCATAGTGCTCCGCTTGATGAACAAGACTTGCAGCTATAATATGTGGAAAGTGACTTATAACACCTGCAACAGTATCGTGTTCATCCGCTTCCATTATAACAAACTTAGCTCGGGTACCACTTAATGCTTCTTTTAACTGTTCCACTTTTTCCGGTTGTGTATGGTTAGTAGGAGTTAGTATGTAATAGGCATTCTCAAATAATAATGTTTTGGCAGCAGTTACACCACTTTTATGAGAACCAGCCATCGGATGGCCTCCGATAAACGTTAAAAATTCATTCGAGAATTTCGCGTTAGCATATTCAACAATCTTCTTTTTCGTACTACCTACGTCTGTTATCGTAATAGGTTTTTTGTATTTAACTTTGGACAGATTTTCCATTACCTCGATCGTTTTTTCTACAGGGACGGCAATGATAACAAGGTCACATTTTTTGGCAGCTGACATATAACATATTGCTTGTTCATCTATTACTTTGAGCGCTTGGGCTACATTCATTGTTTGTTTGTCTATGTCAAAACCGATAATGTTTAATTCTGGGTTTTTATTTTTTATCGCTAGTGCAACGGATCCTCCAATTAAGCCGAGGCCTATAAGTAATACATTTTTCATGTTGTTATAACTCCTTTAAATATGACAATGATACTGTTAATAAGGAAAGGAACCATCATTTTAGATTCTGGTTCCTTTTCCATTAGGCATAGTATTTAGCATTTCCTTCTGTTTGTCTTATATAATCTGATAATATAGTAATGATTTCTTCGTTTTGATTATGTGTACCTACAGTTATGCGTAAGTGTGTTGGAAAACCTAACGCTTTACCTGATCGAACAATATAGCCGTGTTGTAATAAGTATTGAAATACAACATCGCTATCTTCTTCCACATCAATTAGAATAAAGTTGCCTTCGGATGGATAATAGTTTAGGTTATTTTCGTTACAAAAAGTATAATACTGAGATAAACCTTCTTTGTTTTTTTGTACGCAATTTTTTATAAATAGTTGGTCGCCAATGGCTGCTGTAGCAGCAACTTGGGCAAAAGAGTTACCATTGAACGGTTCTCTTACTGGTTCTATTTTCTTAATAAAATCTTCCGTACTAATACCGTAACCAATTCGGAAGCTAGCAAGACCATATACTTTGGAAAACGTTCTAGTTATCAATACATTTTTATATGAAGTTAATAGTTTGATTGTATTAGGATAGTCGCTTGCAGTGGCATACTCACAATATGCTTCATCTATGACAACTAACGTAGTACTAGGTACTTGATTAATGAAAGCTTCAAGCTGTTCATTTGAAATGTATGTTCCAGTTGGGTTATTTGGGCTGCATAACCAAACAACTGCTGTGTTTTCGTCTATAGCATTTAACATTGCTATTAAATCATGATTTCCTTCATTGTCCAGTGGTATTTCACGTACTTCTGCTCCTTCAATGGTAGCGTTATGTTTATATTGAGGAAAAGTTGGCGTTGCCATAACAGTATTTTTACCAGAGTATAAGAGACTTCTACATACCATTTGAATGACTTCATCTGAACCATTACCAAATATAAGTTGCTTTTCGCCAATTTGAAGGTGGTTTGATAGTTTTTTTCTTAAGTCTGTCGCATACCCGTCTGGATATGTGGAGGCCTTTTCTATTTGTTTTGTAACAGCAATTTTAACTTGCTCGGAGCATCCAAACGGATTCTCATTGGATGCCAGCTTTGTTATTTTTTCTAATCCCAATTCCCTCTTAACTTCATCCATCGATTTACCAGGTTGGTATGGAGTTAACGTGTGTAGCTGCTCTTTTATCTTCATAAATATCACCTTTCATTTAGGCTATGTTAATAACCGCTGTTGATTTCCGCGCAAGTCTCCGCTTTTCGCGGGCGTGTCTAGGTCAAGCGGCTAGCTCCTCGAGGATAAGCCATGGCCATCCTGAGGGCAAAAACCGCCCACAAGCTGACCCTGTCTTATCCTTGTCGGAGCTGTGCGAGCCGCTTCACATTTCGTAGTGGCTGGAGCCTCCTCGGCTTCGCCTGTGGGGTCTCCAGTCCCCCGCTACTCCCGCAGGAGTCTACGACTTGCGCAGAAATCAACCGCTTATTAGGTTTCAATCAATATTAACCTCTAACACATCCGTCTTTCATTTAAAATAGGAGAAATGATTTCTTTTATGCGTTGTTTTATCTGTAATAGAGCAACTGCTTCGTCTTGTTTTATCGTGTCTAATAGCTCTTCTACCATTCTCACAATGGCACTACCAATTATGACACCATCGCATATTGAGCTAACATATTCGACTTGATTTTTATTAGATATGCCAAAACCTACTGCAACTGGTACGTTGCTAAACTCTTGTGCTTGTTTCACAAATGCTTCTATATTCGAATTTAGCTCTGACCGTTCTCCAGTTACTCCTACAGAAGAAACACAATATAAGAATCCTGTTGCACGTGTTGCAATTTTTTCTATTCGCTCTTTGGAAGTTGGTGCAACTAGTGATATTAGCTCTAATCCATAGTCGGTACATATACTTCTACACTCTGTACTTTCTTCTAAAGGAAGGTCAGGAATGAGTAGTCCATCTACACCATTTTGCTTCGCTAAAGCACAAAAGGATTTGTATCCTAATTGTAACACAGGATTTAAGTACGTAAAGATAATTATTGGTATTTTCAAACCGTTTAAGCGCATTTCACCTGCAAGTTCTATTGCTCTTACAATATTCATTTCATTTTTTATTGCTCGACTAGATGCTCTTTGAATAACTGGTCCATCCGCAAGTGGGTCTGAATATGGGACACCAAGCTCTAGTATAGATGCTCCCACTTCTTGAAGAGTAAGCGCTAATTTTATTGTAAAAGAAGGATTCGGATCTCCAGCCATAATAAATGGAATGAATAGTTTGTTATCTGACGGTAAATTATTCATTATAAATACCTCTCTTCTAAAACTGGTAATAATGACTGTACATCTTTGTCTCCTCGTCCAGACAAGCAAACTACGATACTATCTTTTTCACTCATATAGGATGCGTTTTTCATTGCTAAGGCTAGAGCATGTGATGTTTCTATGGCTGGGACAATTCCTTCTGTTTGAGAAACAATAACTAAAGCCTGCAGTGCTTCTTCATCCGTAACACTTTCGTACGCAACGCGTTTATTATCTTTTAAGAAAGCATGTTCTGGTCCTATTCCAGGATAGTCTAATCCAGCAGAGATGCTATATGGCTCTTGTATTTGTCCGTAATTATCTTGTAGTAAATAAGTAAAAGAACCGTGAATAATCCCTTTCGTTCCTTTAGTTAAAGTAGCGGCATGATAAGGGGTATTTGTACCTTTACCAGCTGCTTCTACTCCAATTAATTCAACTTCATCCTCTATGAAAGCATGAAACATCCCAATAGCGTTACTTCCACCACCAACACAAGCAACTATTTGTGTTGGCAACATTCCTTCTCTTTGAAGAAATTGTTTTTTCGTCTCTTCTCCGATCACTTTTTGAAACTCTCTTACCATATAAGGATAAGGATGAGGTCCAACAACGGAACCTATCATATAAAAGTGATCTTCACAATGTTGAACCCAGTAACGTATCGCTTCATTTGTTGCATCTTTTAACGTCTTACTACCGCTATGAACAGGGATTACTTCTGCCCCTAATAGCTTCATTCGAAAAACATTTAGTTGTTGCCTATTAATATCTTCTTCTCCCATAAAAACTTTGCATGAGAGTCCAAACTTTGCAGCAACAGTTGCTGCTGCTACACCATGCTGTCCAGCACCTGTTTCTGCAATTATTTTTTTCTTCCCGAGCTTTTTTGCTAATAGAGCTTGAGCAATTGCATTGTTAATTTTATGTGCGCCAGTATGGTTAAGATCCTCTCGTTTGAAGTAAATTTTTGCTCCACCAAGTTTTTCTGTTAGGTTTTTAGCGAATGTTAACGCAGTCGGTCTTCCAGAGAATTCTTGCAAATGAAAAAGAAGTTCGTCTAAGAAGTTCGGATCTTTTAATGCATCGTTTAACCCTTTTTCTATTTCTTCTAAAGGAGCCATTAACGTTTCTGGTACATATTTTCCTCCAAATTCACCAAATCTGCCAAAAAAATCCGGTTTGCGGTCTGTAGAATTTATCATGCTTTCCATCCTCCTCATTAATAGTTCATCTTTCCTGAAATCACATTCTATTCCAGAAGAAATATCTATTCCATCTACTTTGTATTTTAATAACTCATGTATATTTGATGCATTTATTCCACCAGCTATGAAGCATGGAATAGATAGTTTTCGGGCTACTTCTTTGTAGGTTGGTATATGTGTCCAATCAAACGATCTACCCGTTCCCCCGTATTGAAGACCAATTTTACAATCTATTACCATTCCATCTATTATCCCTTCAAAAGCAAGAATATCTGAGGCTTGCCAATCAGGTGTGTGGTGAAACACTTTCCAAATATCTTGATTTACTTTTCCTCTCAATCTTTTAATATATTGGGGAGACTCATCACCATGTAATTGAATTATAGATAGTGGTAAAACATTGGAAGTACGAACTACTTCTTCAATTTCTTCATTTACAAAAACTCCAACCAACCTCTTATCGCCAATGCTGACTTTATCTATCCATAAAGCTACCGTTTCTGCACCTACTTTTCGTTTGCTCTCTGCAAAAACGAACCCTATATAATCTGCCTTTGACCTAATAGAAAGGCAAAAATCTTGTATGCTTTTATTGCCACAATATTTTAATTTCGTCATTTGCCTACTTCTCTACTAAACATCTTTTCTATTCCTTCTTGAATATCATTGGATTTCATAATAGCTTCCCCTACTAAAACTGCATTAGCTCCATATTTTTTCACATAATCTAAATCTGCCCTTGTAAATATTCCACTTTCACTAACTAAAATAGAGGATGCAGGTACGAGAGACATAACGCTTTTTGTAGTTTCTATGGAAGTCTCAAATGTCGTGAGATCTCTGTTATTTATGCCTATGATTTTTGGATTGAAAGTATCTAAAACTTCTAAAAGTTTTCTACTACTATGCACTTCTAGTAACACTTCCACTCCTAAGGAAGTAGCTAATTCATATAGTTTCTTTAGTTTTTGCACCTCTAATGCTTCCGCTATTAGTAATAATGCATCCGCTCCATACTCTACACTTTGAATAACTTGTGCTTCACTTATAATAAAATCTTTTCGAAGAACAGGAACATCTACAACTTCTTTCACTAATTTGATATAGTCGATTGATCCTTGAAAGTATGTCTCATCTGTTAAAACCGAGATAGCGTCCACCTTTGCTTCTATAAACTGCTTTGCAATTTCTACAGGATTGAAATCGGCACGAATAACTCCTTTAGACGGTGAAGCCTTTTTTATTTCAGCGATTAAGGCAATGTCTCTTTTGGGATGTTTTAGTGCATGAATGAGCGACTTACCTTCTCTATGTTCGTGTATTTCATTTATTTTTTTAGAGTTTAGTTGTAAGTTTTCGATTTTTTTAGTTTCCAGTATTTTTGCCAGCATATATTTGACCCTCTTCCTCTTGTAAACTAAGAAATTTCTTAAGTGCTACTCTGTTTTGTAATAGAGATTTCGCAAAATGAATCCCTGACTCAAAGGTTGGTTTCACACCAGAAACATATAGTGCAGCACCAGCATTTAATGCAACAATATTGATAGCACTCTCAGGAGTTTTCCCTAGGAAAATATCTTCTATAATGGATGCACTTTGTTGTGTATTTTTCACTTGAATTTCTTTTATATCACTAAGTTCCATCCCAAAGTCTAATGGAGAAACTATATATTCATTAATCGTTCCATCTTTTATCTCGATTACGTCCGTTTCAGATGAAATACTTATCTCATCTAAACCATCACGTCCAGAAACAATCATTACATGATTTGTACCAAGATATTGCAATACTTTTGCCATCTTTCTTGCATAATCGATAGAAAATACACCGATAACTTGATTTTCACATGCTACTGGATTAGCTAATGGCCCTAAAATATTAAAGATTGTTCGAAATCCGATTTCTTTTCTAGAGAGAGCCACGTTTTTCATAGAAGTGTGAAACTTCGGTGCAAATAAGAAAGCCATTCCTTTCTCATTTAGTCTAGTAATGGCAGCTTGTTTATCTAACTGAATCGGAATACGAAGTGCTTCTAGTACATCCGCACTCCCTGTATTAGAGGAAAAAGCGCGGTTCCCATGTTTGGCTACAGTTGCTCCACCACTAGCTGCTACGATAGCTGCAGCTGTTGATATATTAAAGGTAGATGCTTTATCCCCACCTGTGCCACATGTGTCCACTAAGTTTGTTTGTTGGTAGGAAATTCGGCTCATTTTTTTCCTCATAGCCATTGTAAAGCCAATCATTTCTTCAACCGTTTCCTCTCTAAACCTTAATATGGTTAAGATACTTGCGATTTGACTATCTGTAACTTCCCCGTTCATGAAAGAAGTCATTGTTTTTTCTGCTTCATCAATTGATAAAGTTCTTCCGTCTAGTAATAGTTGAATTGTTTGTTTAATCATTCGCTAACACCCCTTTTTCAGAGAAAATGTTATGTGCCATCTGAATAGCATGAAGCAATGCCTTCGCTTTGTTTTTAGTCTCTTCCCACTCTAACTCTGGAATAGAATCCGCAACGACACCGGCACCTGCTTGTATATGAAAGTTATCATGTTGTTTTTCTATTGTTCTTATTGTTATACAAGAATCGATGTTGCCATCAAAACTTAAATAGCATACAGCTCCTGCATATTTATTGCGTGCTATTGGCTCTAACTCTTCTATTATTTGCATCGCCCTTACTTTTGGAGCACCTGAAACGGTACCCGCTGGAAAAGCTGCTAACAATGCATCCATCGGTGACTTTGATACGTCTAATTGACCATTGACTACACTGATAATGTGCATCACTTCGGAAAAATAGACTATTTCTCTTAATCTAGTCATTTTAACGGATCCATACGTTGCAACCCTTCCGATATCATTACGAGCTAAATCTACCAGCATAATGTGTTCCGCTGCTTCTTTTTCATCTTGTAAAAGGCTTTCCTTCAATTTCTCGTCTTCTTCTGTCGTATTTCCACGTCTTCTAGTTCCTGCTATCGGATGAATTTCTAGTTCGCCGTTTTTCACTTGAATTAATCGCTCTGGTGAACTACCTATCAACTCACTATCTTTTAACTTAATATAAAATAAATAGGGAGAAGGATTTGTGTTGCGTAGCACCCTGTAAACGTCGAAAGCTTGTATATTTGACTTTACAGTAAATCTTTGTGACAAAACGCATTGAAAGATATCTCCCTGGTGTATATACTCTTGAATCTTTTTTACGTCATTACAATATCTTTCTTTCGTATAACTAGAGGCGACAGGCAAGTATTTTTTTATACTTCGCTTGTCTAACGTAGATGGTATTTCTTTTTTATCGTTAACCGATTGATGAATTTGTTGTATCAACGTTTTTAATTTACTTTTACCTTTTTCGTAATGCAGTTTTTTCTGGTCAGCAGTTTCCTTTCCACTTAATTGAACATAGTGAATAATCGAAGTGTTATTCTTCTTATGATCCATTACAAGGAGTGTTTCACATATATACAACTGGACTGTGTGATCGTTTCTGTTTCTTTTTTTAAGCGGTACTTTATCTATAAATTGGATATGATCATATGCTATATATCCAACTGCTCCCCCTGTAAAGGGAAGGTTCAAATCTTTTACCGTTTTAATTTTAAAAATATCTGTTAATGCTTGAAAGATTGCAGAAAGACTTGTCGATTGAAAAATAATCTTTCCTTTCATATCTTTTAAGGAAATGACTTCTGACCCTTCAATCGTAAACATAGGTTCTAAGCCAATAAATGAATAGTTTGACCAAGCAGATTTGTCATCTTTACTTTCTAACAAATAAACAGCCTCTTTTTTTAATGACTCAAATATTTCTATTGGTGTCATCCTATCCGATAAAAAGTTCTCAAAAACAGGGATAATCTCATACTCTTGGGAATGTTGTAAAAAAGAAGTTAAACTCAAAATACTCGCTCCTCCATTTAATAATCATGGAGAATGAGTGAAGAGGAATGTATAGATGCCTATACTGTAGTGGAATTTTTCTATTATTGGCTCTGCTAAACATAGCTGTTGATTCACGGGAGAGTCGCTGACTCCCGCTCCAATCAACAGAAAGATATGTTTATATCAACAATACTTTTTAACAAAGCCCATTATTCAAGGATTTCTCCTAAAAATAAACAACCCAAAGACACTTTCGTCTTTGGGTAGAAAAATTTTAAACGTTAACTCTGCTCTTCTCAACTCATTCTCAGCTCTACCCTACTCATCTCAACTAATAATCAATTCTCAAGTCTCATCTAATAACTATCTCTCAACTAAAAACCTAACTAATCTTTAACTAAACTAAGAATATTCTCTATATTCTTAGTTTAAAACTTTATCTTTATTTTTTACTTTTGTCAATCTATAATGCGTTGCTATGAATGACGGATTGTTTTAATACTATCCTATGTTTTCAACAGATCCGGGCGAAGTTTGGTTGCACCGTTTAAATAAACATGATTTATCTGCTTTTGTTCTAGGTTTGTATTAACCGTCATCATAATTCTTATACATAGTGGTAAGGCGTCAGGAACATTTATTTCTTTCATGCACATTACTGGTACATAGTCCCATCCTTTAAAATTTCGTAGTGCTTTTGCTGGAAAGCTAGCATTAATATCATCTGTTACAGAAATTAAAATTTGGGCAACACAATCAGACTGTACATCATTTGTTTTAATCATTTCTGAAAGTAGTTGCTCTGTTTTAACCGTAATTTCCTGTTCATCATTTTTATTAATTGTTGTAGCTCCGCGAATTCCTCTTATCATTGAATCCCCCCCTAATAATCATTTCGAAAGGATGTTACTTTTTTGGTATAAATTGCGTTACTACTTCTAATACAAGATAATCCTCTACAGGCTGTACATACACTTCGCCAATTCGACTAATTAATACCATATGTATATGCCCATCTTTTGATTTTTTGTCTTTTTTCATTTTAGCTACAATTTTTTCTGCATTCATTGTTGGCTGTAATGCCGTAGGAAAACCAAAACGCTCTAACATTTTAAGTATTTTATTATATTGTTGAAAGCCATTTAATTCTTCGCTTATTTTTGCAGCAATTAACATTCCAATTGCTACGGCGTCTCCGTGTAAAAAAGTTCCATAACCTTGATAGTTTTCAACCGCATGTCCTGCTGTGTGACCAAAATTTAAAATTGCACGAACTCCTGACTCTGTTTCATCTTCTTTTACAACTTCAGCTTTAATTTGTATTCCCTTTTCTATACATGTAGTAATAATATCTCTTTTATTTAAGTCATGAATAGTAAGGACCTTTTGTTCAAGCCAATGGAAAAATGTTTGATCTTTAATGAGTCCGTGTTTGATTACTTCCGCAAAACCCGACCGTAACTCCCTTTCGCTTAAAGAACGAAGAAAAGACACATCGTAAAGCACTGCTTCTGGTTGATAAAAGGCACCAATCATATTTTTACCTA
Organism: Bacillus sp. FJAT-45066; assembly: GCF_002335755.1. Lineage (NCBI taxonomy): Bacteria > Bacillati > Bacillota > Bacilli > Caryophanales > Bacillaceae > Bacillus > Bacillus sp. FJAT-45066. The sequence continues at coordinate 796,271 of NZ_NISQ01000001.1, read as the reverse complement.
ACGAATGATTGATGGCGACTTTGCCTCCAACTGCACTATCATGGGCAAGTAATGTAGTTGGCATTTGAATGAAGCGAATGCCTCTCATATACGTTGCCGCTACAAACCCAGCTAAGTCCCCTACAACACCGCCACCTAATGCTAAGATTAGAGAATTGCGATCAAAACCTTGCTCTAACAAATAAGTTTGGATCATATAATATTGGTCGAAATTTTTCGATGCTTCCCCACTAGGAATCATGTAATGGTACGTCTGGAAACTTTCGGAAACCTGTTGTTTTATGTCGTCTAAATATAGGGTTGCTACTTTATCATCTGTCACGATACATATTTTAGTTGGTTTTTTCGGAAGGTTTAAAAGAAACGGTACTAGTTCGGACCGAACATTATCTCCAATGTACACTGGATATGATTTAGACTTTGTTTCAATAAGAAGATTAGAGCTGCTATTAAAATTTGGCTGCATGCTCTTTCATTCCTTCAACATTGTTCCGAATAGCATCCATTCGATCTTGGCCAAACTGTTCTACTACTGCACAAGCTACTTCCCAAGCAACAACCGCTTCTGCAACAACACTTGCAGCAGGAACTGCACAACTATCGGAACGTTCTATACTTGCTTGGAATGGCTCCTTCGTTTCGATGTCGACACTTTTTAATGGTTTATAAAGAGTAGGAATCGGCTTCATTACACCTCTAACAACGATTGGCATCCCCGTTGTCATTCCACCTTCAAATCCACCTAAATTGTTAGTTAGTCGATAATAGCCTTTTTCTTCACTCCATGCAATTTCATCGTGTACTTTACTACCAGGAAGGCGAGCTGCTTCAAACCCAATTCCAAACTCCACGCCTTTGAATGCATTTATACTAATAATAGCGGACGCAATTTTGGAGTCTAGTTTGCGATCATAATGCACATAACTTCCTACTCCAGGAGGCATGCCATCCACAATTACTTCGACTACGCCGCCGATGGAATCCCCGTTTTGTTTTGCTTCATCTATTGCTTCCATCATTTGTTGTTCCGCTTGTTTGTCAAAGCAACGTACTGGTGATTGTTCTGTTGCCGTTTGTAGCTCTTCTATTGTTTGAACGTTTATGTTAGATGCTATTACTCCACCAATCTCGACAACGTGCCCTGCAACTGTAATTCCAAGCTCTTTTAATAGTTTTTTTGCTACAGCACCAGCTGCCACTCTCACTGTTGTTTCCCTTGCAGATGACCGTTCTAATACATTTCGCATATCACGATGGCCGTATTTAATGGCTCCGTTTAAATCGGCATGACCAGGTCGTGGTCTTGAAACAATTCTTTTTCCTTCATCTTGTTCATTTTCTTCTGGAGGTTCAATACCCATAATTTTTGTCCAGTGTGTCCAGTCTTTATTTTCTACTACTAATGCAATAGGTGAACCTAAAGTCAGTCCGTGACGAACTCCACTTGTAATTTGTACGCTGTCTTTTTCAATTTGCATTCTTCGTCCACGACCGTGCCCTTTTTGACGTCTAGCTAACTCTATATCTATATCTTCTTTTGTTAGTTGTAGACCAGCAGGAATACCTTCTATAATTGTTGTAAGTTGAGGGCCGTGTGATTCACCAGCAGTTAAGTATCTCAATTACCCCGCCTCCTCTTTATTTATTTAAAGCGTTTAAGTGTTAATGCGTATGTATTTACTATATCATAAGATACAAAATATTTCTCAACATACTATACCATTTTTTTTATGACTGTGTTAAAGACCGCTGTTGATTTCCGTGAAAGGCTCCGCTTTCCGCGGGCGGGCCGGGAGCCTCCTCTTCGCATTCGCGACTGCGGGGTCTCCCGCTCCCCGCTTCTCCCGCAGGAGTCTCCGCCTTTCACGGAAATCAACGCTAATTAGTAGTTTTACTCAACGACTAGTATTGCTTTAATAATCAACAATTTTCTTTTCATAGCCTTTAAAAAAGGGTTCATCTACTTAGATGAACTCTAGATTTTGCGGTAGAAGAATGTGTCGACTACTTCTAGACCGTAGTGGGCTGGCTGAAATATTTGTTCGGTACTGCCGACAAAGAGAACTCCACCTTTTTTTAAAGCGTCACTGAACTTTTGATATAGTTGTACTTTTGCTTCTTCTGTAAAGTATATTAAAACATTTCGACAAACAATTAAGTCAAAGTTTTTTTCAAACGGGTCGGCTAAAAGATTTTGCTTTTTAAATGTAATAGGTGTTCTTACTTCGTCATTTATTTTATATAGACTATTTTGCTTGGTGAAATATTTTCTTTTCATTTGCTCTGGGACTTCTTGTAACGCTCTTTCTTGGTAAAATCCTACACGTGCTTGAGATAGTATAAGTTCATCAAGGTCTGTTGCTAATATGTTTATTTTTGTAAAAGGGAAAAAGTTTGCTAGAACCATTGATAATGTATAAGGTTCTTCTCCAGAGGAGCATGCAGCACTCCAAACTTTTAATGGGCTTCCGTTATTGTTCTTGATTAGTGCAGGAATTACTTTATTCTCAAGCACTTCCCACCTTTTATAGTTACGATAAAATTCTGATACATTAATAGTCATTCTATCTAAAAACTCGTTTAAGCCTTCTTGATTTTGCTCAATAAATTGAAAATATTCTCTAAAACTTTTGAACCCTTTTTTCTCATATAAAGAAGTTAATCTCCTCTTCATCTGTGATTCTTTATATAGGGATAAATCTATCCCCGTCTTTTTCTTCACACTCAAAATAAACTGACCATAATCATCCATGCGTACATTCCCTCTCCATACTATTACAGCAACATTACAGGTGCCAGGCACATTAAATATTGTTGTAATATTTGTTGTTAATTCAAGTATAATTTTTTTTGCTGGATTATGTAAGGTAGATTGATAATTTTTTTAATTGTATACAAAATAAAAAAACCAGCTTTTCAGCTGGCTTCGTAAACGTTTACAAAAAATTAATAAATCCAAGTATTCATTTCTTTTTTGTATTCTACTAATTGATCTTCATTGAAGAATAATCCGATTTCGCGTACAGCGCTGTCAGGAGAGTCGGAACCGTGAATAATGTTTTTACCTACAGTTACTCCGAAGTCACCACGGATTGTTCCAGGCATTGCATCTTTAGGATTAGTAGCACCCATCATTTGACGAGCAGTAGCGATTACATTTTCACCTTCCCATACCATTGCGAAAACTGGTCCAGAAGTAATGAAGTCTACTAGTTCACCGAAGAAAGGACGCTCTTTATGCTCACCATAATGAGTTTCAGCTAAAGTTGTAGGAATTTGCATTAATTTAGCTCCAACTAAGTGGAAACCTTTTTTCTCAAAGCGAGAAACGATTTCACCTACTAAATTTCTTTGAACACCATCAGGTTTTACCATTAAAAATGTTTTTTCCATAATAAAATCTCCACCCCAAAAATTGAAATATGTACTGTTAGAAACAATCTAACCATAGAAAATATATCACTCTTTTCTATGTTTTTCAACTTAAAGTGGAGAATTATCTTAATATTTTCGCTTTCCAATAAATTTCGCAATATTATTTAATGTTCGTTTTGCTTGGCCACTTGGCAGCTTTTCTAATTGCTTAAAAGCTTTTTCCAAATAACGATCGCTTAACGCAAATGAACGATCCACTGCGTCGCTTTGTTTAATAAAATGAATAAGTTCAAGTAAATCTTCCTCTGGAGACTGCTCATTCAAGCGATTCAATTTCTCTTTAAACGAGTGGTTTTCCATAGCATATAACACTGGCAACGTAATATTCCCTTGCCTTAAATCACTACCAGCAGGCTTACCTAACTGTTGTTCTGTTGCTGTAAAGTCTAATATATCGTCGGTAATTTGAAACGACATTCCGACATAATAACCGAATTTAAAAAGTGCTTCATGAACTTCTTTAGGTGCGTTGGCTGTAAGTGCCCCAATTTGACAACTAGCTGCAATCAACAACGCGGTTTTCCTCTTAATTCTGCGTAAATATGTTCGTAAATTTTGGTCAGTATTAAACTTATCTCTAATTTGTTCGATTTCCCCACGGCAAAGTTCCACTATTGTATGAGAGATAATACGATGTGCTTCTACATTGTCAATTCTCGTCATTAATTCCAGCGACCTGGCGAAAATATAATCCCCAGTATACATGGCTATTTTATTATCCCATCTCGCTTTAATCGTTGGCTGTCCTCTTCTCATATCTGCATCATCAATTACGTCATCGTGGACTAGAGAAGCCATATGAATTAATTCCAAAGCTACGGCTACATGTTTAACTCTATGAATGTCATAGTCACCAAACTTCGCTGCTAACAGAACGAAGACAGGTCGAATTCTCTTTCCACCCGCTTGTAATAGATGCAACGAAGCTTCCTGTAACAAAAATCGATCGGTTTCAATCGATTTTTCTAATTCTGATTCTATTAATTGAAGATCGGTATTCAAGAAAGAATACATCATTTTTAATTTCATGTAGCTCACCTTTTAACGTTTACTAGTTAGACGGCTTAATCCCTAGATGCATTGCCGCTACCCCACCTGTATAGGCTTTCATTTCTACTTGTTTAAATCCTACTTCTTCAAACATCTCTTTAAGTTCTTTCATTCCAGGAAAATCTTTTGCCGATTCATGTAGCCATGCATATTCGTCATAGCTTTTCGCAAATACCTTTCCTAGTAACGGCATAATATGTCCAAAGTATAGAAAGTACATTTGTCTAAATCCAAACATGGTTGGCTGAGAAGTTTCCAGACAAACAACCTTTCCACCAGGTTTTACAACACGATACATTTCTTTTAACACTTGTTTATAATCTGGTACGTTTCTTAGTCCAAATCCGATTGTAACAAAATCGAACGTGTTGTCTTCAAAAGGTAAATCCATTGCGTTTCCATGTATTAGTTCCACGTTTTTTCTATTTTGTGCTTTTACTTTTTCTTTTCCAACAGACAACATATTTTCACTAAAATCTAGACCTTTCACTTCACCAGTCACCCCGACAGCGTCCGCTAATGCTAATGTCCAGTCTCCAGTTCCACAGCAAACATCTAATGCACTGTTACCTTTTTGTACAGCCATTCTTTTCATTGTGTCTTTACGCCAAGCTGTATGGCGTTTAAAACTAATAACAGAATTCATTTGGTCGTAGTTTTTATAAATTTTTTCAAAAACATGATGAACTCGCTCTTCTTTTGATCGTTGTTGCATTTTTTACCCTTCTTCCACAAACTTTTTTGTTTGAAGTGGTAGAACGAAAAGTATTTCGTCGATTCTACTCCTCATGTACTCATAGTTATTCGGTAATTTTGTGAGTAATTTCTCTATTGTTTCTGAAGTGTGATAAATATATTGTTCTAACATGGATAGCAAATGTTTTTCTTGATCGATAGAACCTATTTTTTTGTCTAGCTCTGCTTTTGGGAATGAAATATTTCTTAATACATCCATCAAAAAGGAAGTTTTGGTTGTTACGTATCTTGTTCGTTCATCAACAAGTCTTTTTAATAACAATATTTTAGAACTTAGCTCTTTCCAACTTGAGTTGGAAAAATATTCGGAAAAAGATTGGATAAGTGCTGAGTCAATACTTGAAAGGCATTCCATTAGGTTTTCTACGCTGTCCACGTCTTTTTGGTAGTATGTAATTTTATTTTCATTAATCTGTTTAATGGCCGCTGCTAAAGTTCGTATCATCGACAAGTCTTCCAACTTAGCTAATATATGATAATAAAGGCCACTATAGTAGTCTCCAGCTAGTATGGTTAGTTGTCTTGTTTGAAGCTGTTCTTCTGTACTTTCGTTTGATACTAGATCATGTGTATCAAGTGCAATTTGAACAAGCATAGTGGATATTATGTATTTTGATTTTTCTTCTTCTGACATTGGTAAAGGTTCCAATATAGAGTGAAGCATAAATAATTTGTCTTCGTCCATAACTGGAAATTCTATGTTTTGGACTAAATATGGATGAGCAATTTGTTTGTGTAGTTGCTCTTTTAAGTTTGATATATGTATTTGAATGTTACTCACAACAGACCACCCTTTTTATGCCCATCATACTCGTAAATGATAGACCCGTATCGAGCCTTATACTGATACTTGATTCTTTTAAATAGATTTATGTATGTAATAAACTCCCTCTCACTATCAAAAGAAAGGGAATAGACAACGTTTATTATAGCATAAACCTATTGCTTTATGGCGGGAAAAGTTTATTTACTTTAGTGTAACCGAATTATATCTATAAAAACATTTTTTGTAATAGGAATTTTCATTATTAAGACTGCTTTTTTGTAAGTCCGAGTTTGAAACGCCTTTATTCTAAATTGCTCCTACTAACCAGTTAAATTTTTAAAAAAAGAAAAGCAGAAAATAGCAAAAGCTTCTTTCTGCTTAATATCGGGTGGGTCTAAAGATTAGGATTTATCCGATGTTATTTCTCCATGTGCGGATTGGATGATAGCTTTTCCTCTAATTTTAATGGCAGATGTGTGTTCCGTAAATTGTGCAATCATCACTTCACCTTTATCTAACTTTTCAGAATGGTGAAATCTTGTGTCCGTCCCTCGAGTTAATCCTATAACATTTACGCCGTCTTCTTCTGCTTTTATGACGATAAAATCAGAGACTTGAGATTGTTTCATAAACTATTACACCCTTTCGATAACTAACTAATTACCTTTTATGAAAGATAATACTTCTGCTCTAGCAGCTGGGTCATTTTCTAGAACTCCGCGTACTGCTGAAGTTACAGTCATTGCTCCTGGCTTTCTTACTCCACGCATTGTCATGCACATGTGCTCTGCTTCGACAACAACCATTACACCATGTGGGCTTAATGATTCAACAATAGAGTCTGCAATAGTAGATGTAATTCTTTCTTGTAACTGCGGACGTCTTGCTACAACTTCTACTGCACGTGCTAATTTGCTTAAGCCTGTTACTTTTCCGTCTTTAGGTATGTAAGCTACATGTGCTTTACCATAGAAAGGTACTAAATGGTGTTCACACATTGAGTGGAATGTAATGTCTTTTACTAATACTAATTCTTCATGTGGCTCACCAAAAACAGTTTTGAAGTGCTCTTTCGGATCTTGATGCAATCCTGAAAACATTTCTTCATACATTTTCGCAACTCGTTTCGGTGTATCTAATAAACCTTCACGGTTCGGGTCTTCTCCTACCGCTTCAAGTATTAATCTAATCGCGTGTTCGATTTGTTCTTTATTTACTTGTCCCATGATGTACATGTCCTCCTACTATAAAAACAATACTGTAAATCGATTCTAGCATATTGGAGAAAATAATTGCAAAAAGAAAGAGGCGCTTAATGTGCGCCTCCTTCCATTTTGATGACTATAATTTATGTAGCCGCTTATTTAACAGCATCTTTAAGTGCTTTACCAGGTTTGAATGCTGGTACTTTGCTTGCAGCGATTTCGATATCTTCACCAGTTTGTGGGTTGCGTCCTTTACGAGCTGCACGCTCACGTACTTCGAAGTTACCAAAACCGATTAATTGTACTTTGTCACCGTTACTTAATGCGTCTTGAATTGTATTGAAAACAGCATCAACTGCTTTTGTAGCGTCTTTTTTAGAAAGTTCACTAGCTTCAGCAACTGCGTTAATTAAGTCTGTCTTGTTCATGCCATTCACCTCCTCCCAAAGGAGTTTATTACTTTGATAGACCTTTTAATAAAAGTCTTTTAAAACCGTTATTATTCTCATTTGTTCACACTTTTAAGCTTTTCTATACCTGTCATCATTCAACATCGCTTATGTTAAACGATAATTCGATAGATTTCAACTAAAATGTTATAGAATGTTGAGATTGTAGGAATAATTCTCCATTTCAGAGAAGAATTTCTGTTAGTAGATTAACATAAGAAAAACCTTTAGGCAATACACTTTTTGATAATTATTAGAGAAAATGTTGATTTTATGCGGATTTTGTCAACTTTTTATGAATTTACCCCGTGTTGGGCGAGAATAAACATTTAAGAAAGGATTGCCTTTAGGTAGCGGAAATTTTGATTTGAAACGGTCTATCGGTACTTTTTTGGGGGATATGGTCACTTTTCGTGGTCCTATAGATACTTTTTTGACTTCTATGGATTATTTTCACTATACTATAGGCGTTTTTCTTTTCTATCGATACTTTTTGAGGTCCTATAGATACTTTTTTGACTTCTATGGATTATTTTCTCTGTACTATAGGCGTTTTTCTTTTCTATCGATACTTTTTGAGGTCCTATAGACACTCTTCACTATTCTTATGGATACTTATCCTATCTCTATAGATTATTTTTTATAGCTCTATCGGACTTTTTCCTAAATACAACTTAAAAACCACGCCCGTCTTCAGGCGTGGTTACTATTTTTAAAGGATAATAGCGATAAGTCCGCCAGATCCTTCATTGATAATTCTTTCTAACGTTTCTTTCAGCTTATAACGTGCATTCTCTGGCATTAGTCCTAGTTTAGCATGAATGCCTTCACGCACGATGGAGCTTAAAGAGCGGCCGAAGATGTCTGAGTTCCAGATGGATAGAGGATCATCTTCAAAATCTTGCATTAAATAGCGTACTAATTCTTCGCTTTGCTTTTCTGTTCCGATGATTGGTGCGAACTCTGATTCTACGTCCACTTTAATCATATGGATAGAAGGAGCAACAGCTCTTAATCTAACACCGAAGCGTGAACCTTGGCGGATGATTTCTGGTTCTTCTAAACTCATATCTGCTAGAGCAGGGGATGCGATACCGTAGCCAGTTTGTTTTACCATTTTTAATGCATCTGACACTTGGTCGTACTCTGCTTTTGCGTGAGCAAAGTCTTGCATTAATTGTAGTAAATGGTCTTTCCCACGAATTTCAACACCAACAACTTCTTTTAAAATTTGGTCATATAAATCGTCCGGAGCGTAAAGATCAATTTCTGCGATACCTTGCCCCATTTCGATGCCAGCTAAACCAGCACGGTCAATGAACTCATATTCACTGAATTGCCCTACAACGCGATCCACATCACGAAGGCGCTTAATATCTTTCACTGTATCTTTCACCGCTTCTTGATAGCTCTCACGAAGCCAGTGGGACTCTTTTAATACCATTACCCAGCTCGGTAAGTTTACGTTCACTTCTAATACTGGGAACTCAAATAATGCTTCACGAAGTACGTTGAATACATCACCTTCGCGCATGCTCTCTACACTCATTGCTACAACAGGTATATCATACTTTTCGCTTAACTCTGCACGTAGCTTTTCTGTATCTGGATGATACGGCTGAACAGTATTGATAACCATAATGAATGGTTTACCAACCTCTTTTAACTCCGCTACAACACGCTCTTCCGCTTCTAGATAGTCACGACGAGGGATCTCACCGATTGATCCATCTGTTGCGATTACCACTCCAATAGTACTATGCTCTTGAATAACCTTTCTTGTTCCAATTTCCGCTGCTTCGTGGAATGGAATCGGTTCTTCATACCAAGGAGTGTTGATCATTCTAGGACCATTTTCGTCCTCATAGCCTTTTGCACCTGGTACAGTATACCCTACGCAGTCCACTAAACGAATGTTTACATCTAATCCTTCATCTACTGCTACTTTTACTGCTTGATTTGGTACAAACTTCGGCTCTGTTGTCATAATTGTTTTTCCAGCTGCACTTTGTGGTAACTCATCTTGCGCTCTTGCTCTGTCTGCTTCGTTGCCGATATTCGGCAGAACCACTAACTCCATGAACCTTTTAATGAACGTTGATTTACCAGTACGAACGGCACCTACTACGCCTAAATATATATCGCCGCCAGTACGTTCAGCGATATCTTTGAAAATATCTACTTTTTCCAAGTGATTCCCTCCCGACCTAAAAATAGGGATTTATTTTTTTCTAGTAAGAATGTAATCTAGGACACTATATGTGTATGATGTTGTCCTATTTAAATATGACTACTTTTTGAATAAACCCTATTTATTTTGAATTTTATTTTAAGGAAAGATGAAGGTTGAATGGAATTCGCACATCGTTCCAGCATTTTTCTCCAAATAAAAAACCCTTCCTTAGAGTTTATTCTCTAAAGAAGGGTTCATGACTAATTTAAGAAAATTGGTTCATTATTTTCGTCAATCGTGTAAGGTACGGAAAAAGCAGGTACAAATACAGAATGCTCCACTAATATATCTCGTACATCATCGCCAGTTTCAAATTGGTGGTCATTACTTTGTAAATACTCATATATATCCATAGAGTAATCTACAATAGCATTCCCGCTCGTATCGATTATTACTGGTAAGTTATTACCAGTAAAAGGACTAACGACATATGGTGCTGTATCATAGTTTAGTTTCTCGTGGTCCAATCTAAAAGCTGTATTACTTAACATTTCCTTGACTGGCGAGAAACGATGTTGATTTCGATAGATGTTGATACGTAAATTAACTTCCCTTAATTGTTCCGCAACTCGAAGATCAATTAGTTTGACTGTTGGTTCCGTTTCTACATTAACAAGTACATATAAAAATACTCCGCCACTTTCAAATGCATTTCCTGGTGCATCTTGCAAAAACCTTGCATGCATTAGTTTATTAAAGTCTATTGGATACTTTTGATAGATTGGCGTGTCCATATCACGGTCTTTTATAGGTAACAAGCCACCTGATGCTTCTTGGTATTGATCAACAGCTGATTGTACAGACTGTAACTGGTCTAAGTATGGTACTTGATTCTCAGATCGTCGTTCTTGTGGGTATAAACACCCCGTAAGTAGATTTGTAATAAGTAGTAAAAGGACTAAAATGGCTATATTTTTTTTAAACATTTTTTTCATCACTCCGGTACTGGTCCGCTAAATACGACGAAGAATATAATAATACCTGAAAAAACGATAAGCAAGAAAGCTATTACATTTAAGATTCCTTTAATTACGTTGTTTTTTAATTTAAATCTAGTAAAGTAAACCATTACAACTGATATAAACATAAATCCCATTGCAACGAAAGAAATCCACATTTTCATTAAAGCTGGTGTCATTCTCATCTCTCCTTTTCCGTTGACCATTATAGCATATTCCGCGCAGTTTATGAACTTTGTCTCAGGGCTTGTCCTGAAGAAATTCTTACAATTTCATGAATTTATTCATAAAGAGTTACTTTTTGGGTGCTAAGAATTGATGATAGCACGAGGCTCTTTCTTTCCGTGGGTGGTCTCGGGAGCCTCCTCGTCACATTTGCGACTGCGGTGTCTTCCTTGACGCACTCTCCCGCAGGAGACTCGCACCTCGTGCGATCATCAATCTGATATTTTAAAATATTAAAAGGTACCTGCAAAATCTTCAATACAAACTTTTTCATGAATATAGACTATAAAACAAAAAAATTCCTTAACAAAAAAAACTGAAGTAAATGGGGCAGATTTACTTCAGCGAAATGGACTAAATACGAACCGATCCTACAGCTCAACCATTGATTATCCTCATATACATCTTATGCAAAAGAATGAAACGTGCATCACCAAATGCCTATTCTGATGTAAAATTTGAACATTTTGGGTTTCTGTAAGACATAATAAGTATTATTGTTCTTTCATACAATATGCGCTCTTATTCTATAAGGTGACTATCCCAACACATTGAGCGCTCAACAATAATTATTGGTTACCGAGCAATTGTGACAAATCATCTAACTCAGAAGTTTTATCACGGCTCATTAATAAATCAACCGCATCTTTAGGATTCACGTTATTAAAAAGAACTTCGTATAGTGCGAATGTTAACGGCATGTTTACATCCATTTTTTTAGCTAATTGGTACGTTGCCTTTGTCGTTCGAACGCCCTCAACAACCATGCCCATACTCTCTAAAACTTCGTCTAAGTTTTTCCCTTTTCCGAGCATATTTCCTGCACGCCAGTTTCTACTGTGTACACTAGTACATGTTACAATCAAATCTCCCATACCCGTTAATCCTAGGAATGTAAGTGGATTCGCTCCAAGCGCTGCACCGAGCCTAGCTATTTCTGCAAGTCCACGTGTAATTAAGGCTGCTTTAGCATTATCCCCATATCCTAGTCCATCGGTTATTCCGGCAGCCAATGCGATAATATTTTTAAGGGATCCACCAATTTCTACTCCAACTACGTCTGGATTTGTATATACGCGGAAATGTTGATTAATGAACAAGTCTTGCACCTTTTTTGCCGCATTCATATCGTATGAAGCAGCCGTCACTGTTGTTGGTTGTCTTAAGCTAACTTCTTCCGCATGACTTGGTCCAGTAAGCACTACAACAGCTTCACGCAAATGCTCTGGCACTTCTTCTTCTATCATTTCAGACACACGTAAATGAGTGTCTGGTTCAATACCTTTACTAACATGTACAAGGACTAGTTTTTCCGTTAAAAGCGGCACAATTTGTCTACACACTTCTCGCATCGCTTTTGTTGGAACTGCTAAAACGATTGTGGACGTATCTTGTATTGCTTCTTTTAAGGAAGTACTCGCTTTAATATTTGTCGGCAACTCTATACCTGGCAAATATTTTTCGTTGCGGTGTGTTTTGTTGATTTGATTAACTTGCTCCTCACGATGTCCCCACAGTAATACGTCATGATTATTATCAGCAAGAACAAGCGCTAGGGCAGTTCCCCAGCTACCAGCACCTAGTACCGAAACTTTACTCATACAATCCCCTCCAATTATTTACGTGCACGTGCAATTAATCTAATTGGTGTTCCTTCAAATCCAAACGCATCTCGAATGCGATTTTCTAAGAAACGCTCATAACTAAAGTGCATTAATTCTGGTTCATTTACGAAAATAACGAACGTTGGTGGTTTTACGGCAACTTGTGTTGCATAATAAATTTTCAACCTAGTACCTTTGTGAGTAGGAGTTGGATTCATTGCCACTGCATCCATGATAACATCATTTAATACCGTTGTTACGACACGTAACGAGTGGTTCTCACTTGCAAGATTAATCATAGGTATTACCGTGTGAATACGTTTTTTCGTTTTTGCCGATAAGAAAACGATTGGGGCATAGTCTAAAAACAAGAAATGTTCTCTAATTTGTTCTTCAAATTCTTTCATTGTTTTCTCATCTTTTTCAACTGCATCCCATTTATTTACAACAATTACTACTGCACGTCCAGCTTCATGAGCATAACCTGCGATTTTTTTATCTTGCTCGATAATTCCTTCTTCTCCATCAATTACTACCAAAACAACGTCTGAGCGTTCGATTGCTCTTAATGCACGAAGCACACTATACTTTTCAGTCGTTTCATATACTTTCCCTTTTTTACGCATACCCGCTGTATCGATAAGGACGTATTCTTGTCCGTCGTACTTATATGGCGTGTCAATTGCATCTCTAGTTGTACCTGCGATATCACTAACGATAACACGCTCTTCTCCTAATAGTGCGTTTACTAATGATGATTTCCCGACATTAGGACGACCAATTAAAGAGAATTTTATTATTTCATCGCCATACGGATCTTCTTCACGCTTAGGGAAATTAGCCACAACTAAGTCCAGAAGGTCACCTAATCCTAAACCGTGAGAACCTGAGATTGGCATTGGCTCACCGAACCCTAAAGAATAAAAGTCATATACTTGGTCACGCATTTCTGGGTTGTCCACTTTGTTAACTGCTAGTACTACAGGTTTTTTTGATTTATACAAAATTTTAGCCACTTGCTCATCTGCAGAAGTAACCCCTTCACGACCGTTTGTCAGAAAAATAATGACATCTGCTTCATCTATAGCAACTTCCGCTTGTTGGCGAATTTCTTCTAAAAATGGGGCATCTCCAATTTCAATACCACCCGTGTCAATAATGTTAAAGTTGTAATTCAACCATTCTCCAGCGCTATAAATTCTATCACGAGTGATACCTGGTATATCTTCGACGATGGATATACGTTCTCCTACTATACGATTAAAAATTGTAGACTTACCTACGTTTGGACGTCCTACAATTGCAACTGTTGGTTTAGCCATATTTTTGTTCATCCTTTCAACTATGTAACAATGTACATTTCCGCTCTATTTTTAACGGTTGTTATTATTATGTGTAATCATTCATGAGAATAATGAAATATTTTCAACGTTATAAAATAAACCCTTCAAAATGAAGGGTCTAACTAAAATATTATATCACTAGATGCAACAAGTGTAAACTCATTTCGTGTTAATGGTTTTGGACACTCTATTTTGTTTTATATGTTTTTGTATTAAAGAATTTAGGTATGCGGTTGTTTTTTCAAAAAGCACCCAAATACTTAATCCAGCAATAGAGAGTGTAACGATCTCCCAGAATGGTAATTCTGCTACCATATTATAACCGAACACACTATAAATAATAAAAGCCGCAAGAAGCTCTCCTTGCAACAAACCTGTTAGTACTCCGATGTAGCGTTGTTCTTTTTCTTTAAACAACATAAAACACATGTAGAGGATAATAAACGTTAACATCCATTCACGGCCTAAAAAAATGAACACCGGATCAAAAATTTCAAAAATAATAAAAGTTACATAAACGAGTGAAATGGATGTACTAGCAAAATACATATAAACACTATTTTTCCGAGTGACTTTTGACAGAAAGAAAAATGTAGCGACTAATAAAACGAAATAAGCTAAATTCCAACGAAATTCTAAAACATTAATATAAAAATGAGAGCAAATAATTAATAATAAAATAACGGACGATAATAAAAATCGCAATTTTTTATCAGAAAAAAAGAAAAAGACAATAATCCATCCAACCCATGCAAGATAATAAAATAAATGACCTTCCATATTATCGTTACACCTCCTATCCTTGTTCAGTATTACTTTATTTTAAGAAACTTAATCACAAGAAAACGAATGTTTTAAGCTTGATAGGAAAATAATAAAACGAATAGACATAAGGGGTGAACATTTATGGGTAAAGATAGACAAGAGAAAAAGCTGAAACAGCAAAAAAGAACCGAATCAGATCGTGATCAATCTTTAAACTACCCAGGTGCAACAACATTAGAAGGACCTGACGCAGCAAGAGAGCGTAACAAACAATAAAAGAGTTTTTTTCACACATAAAAAAAAGGAATAGTCAGCGCGACTATTCCTTTTATCGTTTTATACTAAATTTCTTCGTATCCATTCCTCTTTCTGTAAGCCAATGGTGGGTATTGCCAGAAATAATGAGCGGAACTTGTTTTAGTTGGTCTATCGTGTTGACACCTAGTGCTGTCATAATCATCGTTAAGTCTTCATGAATAGATGTTATTTCTTCTATTAGACCTTCTTCGCCATCAGCAAGCAATATTTTCAACAAATATCCTGCCATACCAACCGCTGACGCTCCAAGTGCAATAGATTTTGCAATATCAAGTGGAGATTGAACCCCTCCAGAAGCAATAACAGACCCGTGTTGCTGCATTACTTCCTTTACTTCAACAATAGAAGTGGTCGTCGGGATTCCCCAAGAATCGAAATATTGTAGTTTTTTACTTCTTCGTGCATTTTCAATTTTAGAGAAGTTTGTTCCACCAAATCCACCTACATCAACAATAGAAACACCGATACCCTTCAATTCCTCCGCTGCTTCTTTGCTTATTCCGAAACCTGTTTCTTTTACGATTATTGGCACAGATAAAGTATTTGTGATTTGCTCTATTTGTTTCAAAGCACCTGTAAAATCTCGGTCACCTTCTGGCATCACTAGCTCTTGAATGACATTCAAATGTATCTGTAACGCATTTGCTTCTACCATATCAACCGCTCGTTTCGCTTGTTCGACAGTTGCTTCACTTCCGAGATTAGCCAAAATAATTCCATTTGGATTTTCCTCGCGCACAACTCTGTATGTAAAAGCTTCGTCTGGATCTTTTATAGCCGACATTTGCGAACCTACTGCAAGTACTAAACCACATTTGCGAGCGACGGAAGCTAAGCTTTTGTTTATACGGTAAGTTTGTTCACCGCCACCGCCAGTCATCGCATTGATAAAAATAGGCGAACTCAAAAACAGTTCGCCTATTTTCGTATGAAGTTTAACGTTTGCAACAGATGAATCTGGTAGACTTTGATGAACAAATGTAATGTCTTCAAAACCATGTTTTCTTTCTTGACCAGTCGAAAGAGAATGTTCAATATGGTCCATTTTACGTTTTGCTCTGCTCATCTTCCATCTCCTGTTGTCAAATTACTTCTTTAATTTGCTTAATTTATCGCCAATCATTTCACTTAAAGAAAAACCACTAGATTCTTCTTGTTGGTTATATTGGCTGTAGTCTTCTTCCTCTTCTACTTCCTCAAGTTCGCGAATTGTTAAAGAGATACGTTGCTCTTTTTCGTTTACCTCTAATACTTTTACTGTAACCGTTTCACCCTCTGTTAATACTTCATGAGGAGTACCGATATGTTTATTAGAAATTTGTGAAATATGAACAAGTCCTTCTACACCTGGTAATAGCTCAATAAATGCACCAAATGTAACAATACGACGTACTACACCTTCCGTAATAGTACCAGGAGATAGTTTCTCAGATACTGCATTCCATGGTCCAGGAAGTGTTTCTTTAATAGACAATGAGATTCTTTCGTTGTCACGGTCAACAGAAAGTACTTTTACTGTCACCTTTTGTCCTTCTTGTACAACGTCAGAAGGTTTGGAAACGTGCTCGTATGATAATTGTGAAATATGAACTAATCCATCAATTCCACCTAAATCAATGAATGCACCGAAATCTGTAATACGTTGAACCGTACCTTCTAGTGTTGCTCCAGCTGTAATAGAATCCAGTACTGACTGCTTTTTACCCTGTAGTTGTTCTTCTACTACTGCACGGTGAGAAAGAATAACTCTATTTTTCTCTTTATCTAGTTCTACTACTTTAAAAGTTAATGTCTTCCCTTTATAATCAGCAAAATCTTCCACAAAGTAGTTTTCAACTAATGATGCCGGAACGAAACCTCGTACGCCAATATCAACTACAAGGCCGCCTTTTACAACATCTTTCACTTCCGCTTCGAAAACTTCACCTGTCTCGAATTTTTTTACTAAGTCTTCCCAAGCTAATTCTGCATCCACTTGTTTTTTCGAAAGAACTAAGAGCTCATCTTCTACTTTTTTAACAACTAAATGTAAAGAGTCGCCTTCTTTCACAACGTCTGTTGCTTGTTCTACATGCAAACTTGATAGCTCGCTGATAGGAATAATTCCGTCTAATTTACAATCTTTGATGTCTACGATTACTTGCTTTTCTTCTACTTTCGTCACTACACCTGTTACTTTATCCCCTGGTGTTAATGATACTACCTCTACATTGTTCATTTCTTCTGTCATTACAAATACCCTCCTTAATACAACGCCGAAAAATATGTATGTAACGAGACCGCTACAAGTATAGAGTAGATTTTTTCTATATATTCTACTCATGCTGCTTTTGTAATTTACCCTCATATGAGTCCGTTCCGTAATTAAAATCCCATTTCAGCTTTTAATAATCGAAACGTATCATTAAAAAACTCATATTATAACTATATCATTTTTTGAAAAATTGGTCATTTAATAAGCTCCATAAAATGAAAAGTTTCCAAACAATGAATACCCATTCACTTATACACTGTAATATATTCCTGTGTTTGTCAAATGAGAATAGCAGCTATTATTTATTCTTTTCTATTAACTCTTTAATTGTATTCATGATGATATCTGTCGTATCTTCAGCATTTACTTTTTCTGCACGTAATTTTTCCATGTTAATTGGTGGTCCGTAAACCACCTTCAACGGACTAAAAGCTTTGTATGGTCCAATAATCGCACATGGTACTACTGCAGCTTCTGTTCTAAGTGCGAAGAAGCCAGCTCCAGCTAATCCTTTTCCAACTTCTCCTGTTCTGCTTCTTGTTCCTTCCGGAAAAAGTCCAAGAACATGTCCTTCTTTTAATACTTTTAAACCCGTTCGAAGTGCTTCACGATCACTCATACCTCGCTTAACAGGAAAAGCATTTAACCCTTTCACAATCTTCCCTAGAACAGGAACATCGAAAATCTCCGCTTTAGCCATAAAGTGAATAGGACGCGGACTAGTGATCCCAACAACAGGTGGATCAAAGTTATGAATATGATTAGAACAGATTAACACTCCACCTTCTTTTGGTACATTTTCGGTACCGATAATCTTAATTCGGTACAAAGGCTTAAAAACAGTGTATACGAGACCTCTCACAAATGAATAAAATGTAATCATTTACACCACCCTTTCTTTTACTAGCTCCATAATATTTGTAACTACATCTTCTATTGTTAAAGAAGTTGTGTCTAATTCTACCGCATCATCTGCTTTTTTTAACGGAGCAATTTCGCGCTCTGAGTCTAGTTTATCTCTTCTAGCAATTTCTTCTTTTAGTTTTTCTAAATCGGATTCATACCCTTTAGACAAGTTTTCTGCATGACGGCGATTGGCTCTTTCGTCTACTGATGCCAATAGAAATACTTTAATTTCTGCTTTTGGTAATACATGTGTTCCAATATCGCGTCCATCCATGACAACGCCACCTTTTTCACCAAGCTCACGCTGGCGTAAAACTAGTTCCTCTCGTACTACTTTATGTTTTGCAACAACCGAAACATTATTTGTTACTTCATGAGTGCGAACAGCCTCTGTAACGTCTTCCTCATTAATGAACACATGTTGTTTACCGTCTGATCCTACACGTAAGTCTATTGTAATATTCGCTAAAATATATTTTAGTTCCTCTTCGTTTTCGAGATTTATTCCTTGTTTTAATGCGACATACGTAACCGCTCTATACATTGCACCCGTATCTATATATAAGTAACCTAGTTTGTCTGCTACTATTTTTGCCACTGTACTTTTCCCAGCAGCAGCCGGCCCGTCTATTGCAATCGAAAAGTTTTTGTTTTGAGTTTGCATCGTATTTCCTCCAATAAACTGAGTTAATTTCATGAAAAAAAGCAGGTTCTCCCCGCTCGTAAAGTCTTCATTATTTTATCATAGTCATTTCTGTTGGTCGAATGTTTCTATGTATTGTTGTATCGTTTGTCCATTTACCCCCTCATAGTGAACCACTTTTGACATATACGGTGCTGCATTCGTGTACAAGGTCATACCTTGTGCGAATAACAAGCACACAAATTGAATGATAATCAGTTTGATAATGATGTTTTCTACTTTTTTCAAAACGGTCACCTCTTCTACTATATAGTTTGGTGACAGAGTGTTTTAACTATACACTTTTCTTTTTAAAAGTTGTTGTTCAAAACAATATTTAATAACATGCTGGCGCTCTATATCTTTCAAGTTCAAAAATTTAATGGAAGCTCTATGTCTACCTTTATCTACACCTTCGAACATTCTTATAACTTTTCCCTCTACTTTTAAGTATTGGATATCATCATTGTTATAATGCATAACCAAATCTAACGTAATATAAGCGTCTTCGTCTAAGAAAACTCCTTTAGGTAAGTTAATAGCACAACCTCCAGCACTTATATCGTGTGTAACCGTTACAAATGGTTTAAATGTTCTTGTAACAGAATGTACTGCTGTATCCACACTACTTTCTACACGAACATATTCTCTCCTTTGAATCTTTGTAAACGTTTCTTTTGGAGGTAGTAATAGTTTTATTAGTGGTATAGCTTTTTTTGTTCTTCCGATTATTTCAGAAGAAAATTCATATGCAGCACCTTCTTCTGCAACAAAAGAAGCGGTAACAGGAGTACCATTCATTAAGAAAGTAGTTTTCTCTGTAAAAAGGTGAATTGGGTAATCTATTAGTAATTCGGAATTACCGACTTCTTGTACTTTACAACGATATTTATCATTTCCATTTTCATTATGGATAATAAGTGTCAAAGTTAAGCCTTCTTTTAACACTACAGTTCCCCACTTTCTTACTAGCAATTAATTTTTTAGTAGTTCTAATATCCTATTTCCATTAAACCATTCATAATCGGAATTGTGAAGGGTATTTGTCATTATTGTGTAAGATAAGACTTTATTACCGGTTTTTACTATAACTCATAAAATTTTCAATAATGACCGTTCCTTTCCGCTACAGGCACTGGCTTTCCGCGGGGAGCGCAGCGGAAGGTTAATTTTCACTATCGTGAAAAAACTACTCCTCGGCGTACCGCCTGTGGGGCTCACGCTTCGCTCTACTTCCCGCAGGAGTCCAGTGCCTTCCGCTGCAAGTCACTAAATGTTTAATAAATACAAAAAGAGCAAAAAAACAAACGGAAAAGCAGATTATTGCTTTTCCGTTATTGGCTTATAAATCATATAAAGGTTCTGCGTTTTTTAGTTTTTCTACGCTTTCTTCACGGCCGTTATCAGCGTTTATAAAGATTTGATAGGTGTCGTCATTTATTGTTCCCATAAATTCGTAACAAAGTACTTCTTCACCAAAGTCATTATTGATTACCGCTAAACGATTTTCCATGATTGATACTTTTTCATTAATGGAGTCTCTTGCTTCTTCTATTGAAATACCTGGCTCTGGAATGTCACGAGTGTGATGTGCCATTAAGTAGTCTTTAGCAGAAAAACCAACAATTTCTCCACTATCAAGACTAATTTTCATACGAATTGCATCTGAATATATTCTTACACCCTCTACTTCCGAAACGAAAGTGAAAGCACCGACATTATCATACTCCATTGATTCATATAAATCTAAGCTATCAAAGTTATTGTCTTTTAAAAACTCGCGAGCTTTATTGGCAGCATCATTCAAGCTTATATTCTTTTTCTTAATTTCACGGTTTTGTATGACGTAAATTGGATAGCCACCTTTTTTTGTTATATCCATATACGTATCTTTTTCATCTTTATCAATGATTGTCACACTATAAAAACCTTCGTTTGCACCTTCTCCACTTTCTGTTACGCGAATTTTTTCATCTCCTTCAAGACTTAAAAATTTTATCGCTATTTCTTTTGCTTGATTTTCATTAATTTTTTTTCCACGTAAATATTTAAAACCTTCGTCTGAGTTAGAAAGGGATGTAAAAGTTGGACCAAAATCTGCTTCTTCATATCCCTCTACGTTTTTCTCTACTGTTTTAAAGCCATTAATGATAGTGTTATCTTGAGGTTGATTTTGTGCAGAAAGTGCAAGTTCAACATCCATCCATCTTAAGTTATTTTTAATAACTAAATTTTGGACTTTTCTTAGTTCTTGTTGAATTTCTCCTGCTTTTGAATACAATTGTTCCAACGTATTGTATTCATCACTAGATAACGGTTCATTTGTTAGATCACGAACAGCTACTTTATAGCTAAACGTACCGATATTGGATAAGAATTCTTCTGTTTTGTTAAATGGTATTAACGCAAGAGGAAGTTGTCCTACATCGTTTTGAGCTTCTGATGTTATTCTCCAAACTTCAGCTAGTGATGGAGATAGTCGTTCTCTTGAGCTCATCGCAAGCGTTGTACCGATATTATCTTGGAGTAAATCTAAATGATAAACTAAGTCATGAAACGCACGTTGATAATTGTTTTCTGCATTGATGAGGACAGCATTTTTATCTTGATGCTCTTGATATCCCCAATATCCTGTACCTACAACCGCTACAGTCAACACAGCGATTATTACAAGTCTTAACATTGAATATCACCCTCTTTAGTCACAGAAAATATGTTTTCCGATTCTTTTTATTTGTGGTCGACCCCAAATCCATCCACTTGTTGCAGTATCTGGGTTGAAATAGTATGTTGCACCTTCTGAAGGATCTTGGCCATTAATTGCATCTAGCACCGCTCTTCTTGCTGTTTCGTTCGGTGTTAACCAAATCTGACCATCCGCAACTGCAGTAAATGCTAACGGTTCAAATATGACACCTGAGACTGTATTAGGAAAAGTAGGGCTATTTAATCTGTTGATAATCACTGCAGCAACTGCAACTTGACCCTCAAACGGCTCTCCTCTTGCTTCTCCATATACAGCATTGGACATTAATTGAATATCATTTTCAGAAAAACCACCCGGCATGTTCATAGCAGTCGGTGTTTCATCCGCTTCTTCTGTATCATCTTCTTGTTGAGCGGGTTGTTGTTCTGGTTGTTGTTCTGGTTGTTGTTGCTGTTGTTGGTCTGGCTGTTGCTGCTGTTCTGGCGGTTGTTGCTGTTGCTGGTCTGGCTGTTGTTGCTGTTGTTGGTCTGGCGGTTGCTGTTGCTGGTCTGGCTGTTGTTGCTGTTGTTGGTCTGGCGGTTGTTGCTGTTGTTGGTCTGGCGGTTGTTGAAATTTAGGCTTTTGTTTTGCCCATTGTGTTTGTGCTGCTTTTTTAGCTTTTTCAACAGTTTCAGGTACCGGTGCAACTTGTTGCTCTAATGGCATTCCACCGTAATGAGTGAACCTTTTTCCGTTTTTTAAATTTTGATGTACCCAATCTTTATTGAATTTTGTTGCTCTTTCTAACATATCTTTCGTTTTTGGACCAACCAATCCGTCCACATCATCTAAACCAAATTCTTGTTGGAAATTTTTAACTGACCAATAGGTAGACCAGCCATAAACTCCATCAATTCTACCGTGGTAATAGCCGTTATATTGGAGGCGAGATTGCAACTCAATAACGTCATCACCTGTAGCTCCCCTTTGAATAATTTGTTGTGAAAATGCCCCAACTTGTGGTTGATTTATAATAAACAAACTAAAACAAAAAAGGAACAGGCATGAAAATATTGCTATTCGTTTCACTTTCGTTTCCTCCTTTTACTTTCAATAAGCATGGGTCGAATTAATTTCATAATCACGGTTCGTTTAGTGAAAAATGAATTGATATCCCTTACTAAGCATATAATGTTCGTTTAATAAAGCGCTTTTACTAAAGGGATAAATTGTTTAATTCGTTTTTCGTATAAGTAATCGTATTATGAAACTTACTCTGTTAAAAGTATTTTTTGTAGAAGTTGGTATTTTATACATTTTAAGAAAGAAAGTTTCAATATAGGGTTATTTTACTTTAAGTATAAAAACAAAAAAGGACCTTCATTTAGTAACTTTACTTAAATGAAGGTCCTTTTATAGTGAGTATTTTTTTGCTTTTTTTACTTTGTGCAAACCAAGCCACCATAAAAATATCATGAAAGGTAGCATATAAAAGCCCCAGTGTTTGCCTGAAAGAAGTATAAAATCATATGTACCATGTAATAAAAATGGTAAAACTAGAGCTAAACTTAGCCAAAAACTTATTTTTTTCTTATCGGTTTTGAATTTTGCTCGCCCAAGATAATAGCCCATTATTACACCAAATAGCGCATGACTTGATACAGGTAAAATCGCTCTCCCAAGTGCAAATTCAATGCCATTAGCAAACAAGTACAAAATGTTTTCCGCCGTTGCAAATCCTAAAGAAATGGTAACTCCGTATATAATTCCATCATATCTTTGTTCAAATTTCACATGTTGATATACGAGGTAAATTAATATAAACCATTTAAAAAATTCTTCTAAAAGTGCAGAAATAAAAAAAGATTGAATAAATGCTGATTTTATTGCCAACTCAAATTCTAGTACATATTGAATAAACATTAGTGGAAAGACAAGTATAGAGCCGAAGATAAACAACCGAATTAAGGTAGGAACGGCTTCTGAGTTAAATCGTTCTTTTAAATAGAAATAAGATAAAAGTGCGAAACCAGGAGCTATTCCTGCTGAAATAATGGCTACCATGAAAAAAGCCTCATTTCTATCTATTTTTTTTAATGGTAACATGATATGTTATTGATGAAAACAACTTGTCTTCATTTTCCCAAAAAAATGAAAACTAAGGGGATGAACAACTTGAAGAAAAAAATATTAGTCATACATACTGGTGGTACTATTTCTATGCAAGAAGATGAACATACAGGGGCTGTTTCCCCTGGAGCTGCCAATCCACTTGTTACTAACCCACTTGTAACAGATTCAAACACAATTATCGAAGATTGTGAATTATTCCATTTGCCATCACCACATATAACACCAAGTCATATGTTGAAGCTTGCTCAATTTATTGATGCGCAAGTACTAGAAAAGTCATATGATGGGATTGTTATTACACACGGAACGGATACACTTGAGGAAACCGCATTTTTCCTAGATTTAACGACAAAAGCTAATGTACCAATTGTTTTAACGGGAGCGATGAGATCTAGTAATGAACTCGGATCTGATGGACCGTACAATTTACTCTCCTCGATTAAAGTTGCTTCGAGTGAAAGTGCAATTGGAAAAGGCGTATTAGTCGTATTAAATGACGAAGTGCATACTGCCAAAAATGTTACAAAAACACATACAAGTAACATTGCGACTTTTCAAAGTCCACAATACGGACCTATCGGGTTAGTTACGAAGCGTGGCGTATCATTCCATCATATGCCTGTTCAACAAGATAAATACAAAATAACGGAAGTAAATAAAAATGTCATGCTATTAAAAGCTTATTCTGGGATGGATTCTTCGATTTTCGAGGCACTTAAATCAATGAGAATTGATGGTCTAGTAATAGAGGCTTTAGGTCAAGGAAATTTACCTCCATCTACAATTGATGGCATTAGAAGCCTTTTAGCAGATAACATTCCCGTTGTTCTCGTTTCGAGGTGTTTTAATGGTATTGTCCAGGATATATACGGGTATGAAGGTGGAGGCCGCCGCTTAAAAGAATTAGGTTTAATCTTTTCGAATGGATTAAATGGACAAAAAGCTAGAATAAAATTATTAGTTACACTTGAAAAGACAAATGATTCCGAGCAACTACAAGCGTTATTTTTAAAGTGAAAACTTAAATAACTAGGTTGAAAAACGACGGTAACAAGTGGAGAGGCCCCAAGAAAAAATTGTTCTTGGGGCCTCTCTATATAAATTCACAGGGCTCTTTGTCCCTGCCTTTTTTACGTAATGGATGTTGTTGAAGTACATATTAAGCTAATTTTTACGTTAAGATGAAGTTCATCTTTGATAAATTTTTAAGGGGTAATGAACTTCATCGGCCTTATGAAGTTCATTATCGATATAATTTTTAGGCTTATTGAACTTCATCGCCCTTATCAAGTTCAACTTCAACTTTTTTCTAAGGTAAATTAAACTTCATTGACCTTTGTCGCAATCTCTCTTTTCTTATGTTTCTTTTAATTGAATCGCTTTTGCAATACCGTCACCGTGAAATCTACCGTTCTCAATAAAAATTTCATTTGCGTTGTTACCTGCAGCAATAACACCGGCAATAAATATTCCTTCTACATTTGTTTCCATTGTTTCTTCATTAAATATAGGTCTACCTGTAAGGGTGTCAATATCAACTCCCATCTTCGTTATAAATTGATGGTCAGGATGATAGCCAATCATGGCAAAAACGAAGTCATTTTTTATGGTAGTTGGTTCACTAAGCTTGGTTTGATAAGTTACTGTATCTTTTGTTATCTCCGTCACGTTTGCATCGAACACCATCTTAATGGTTCCGTTTCGAACAAGAGCTTCAAATTCCGGAAGAATCCATGGCTTTATACTCGGGGAGTACTCACTACCACGATAGATGACAGTAACTCGAGCGTTCGCCTTCACTAATTCAAGTGCTGCATCCACTGATGAATTTTTCCCACCAAGAACAACAACATCATTATCAAAGTATGGGTGGCCTTCTTTGAAATAATGCGATACTTTTGGAAGCTGCTCGCCAGGTACCCTTAGTACGTTTGGATTATCATAATAACCTGTAGCAATTACAACATAAGGGGTAACATACGTTTCTTTTGAAGTAGATACAACAAATGTACCATCTTTTTGTTTTTGAACCGATTTTACTGTTTCAAAAGCATTTACTCTTATGTTTTCTCTTCTAACTACTTCACGGTAATATGTTAAGGCTTGGATCCTAACAGGTTTTCTATTTTCTGTTATGAATGGCACTCCACCTATTTCTAATTTTTCACTTGTACTAAAGAAGGTTTGATGTGTTGGGTAGTTGTATATGGCATTTACGATGTTACCTTTTTCTAGTACGAGTGGGTTTTTCCCTATTTTTTGCAGGCTTATTGACGCCGCTAATCCACACGGTCCGCCTCCGACAATTATGACGTCTTCTTTCAGCACAAACCGTCACTCCTTTATTTATGTTCTAATC
Organism: Bacillus sp. FJAT-45066; assembly: GCF_002335755.1. NCBI lineage: Bacteria > Bacillati > Bacillota > Bacilli > Caryophanales > Bacillaceae > Bacillus > Bacillus sp. FJAT-45066. The sequence continues at coordinate 770,143 of NZ_NISQ01000001.1, read as the reverse complement.
ATTTCTTTAAAATATATAGGTAGTGAATTGTACAACTACTAACATATCATAGAAGAAAAAACTACATTCCAGACTTCAAAATCCAATAAAGAATCCCCTACCTTTATATGATAGGGGATTGGTATGGGATGTGCAAATATTAAATCCAGCCTCTGAAGCGAGATGCTTCTGCCATTTTACGTACACCAACCATGTAGGCAGCTAGACGCATGTCAACTCGGCGGTTTTGACTTGTTTCATAAATGTTGTTAAAGGACCTTACCATAATCTTTTCTAATTTTTCTTCTACTTCTTCTTCAGACCAATAATAACCTTGGTTATTTTGTACCCATTCGAAGTAAGAAACTGTTACTCCACCAGCACTAGCTAATACGTCTGGTACAAGTAAGATACCACGCTCTGTTAAGATCTTCGTTCCTTCAATTGTAGTCGGACCATTGGCTGCTTCTACTACAACTTTTGCACGAATGTTATGAGCATTATCTTCCGTAATCTGGTTTTCAATTGCTGCTGGAACTAAAATATCACAATCTAATTCTAGTAATTCTTTATTTGAAATTGTATTATTAAATAATTTCGTTACTGTTCCGAAACTATCACGACGGTCTAATAAGTAGTCAATATCTAATCCATTCGGGTCGTGAAGACCACCGTACGCATCAGAAATACCGATTACTTTTGCGCCTGCATCATGCATAAACTTTGATAAGTAACTACCTGCGTTTCCGAAACCTTGAACAACGACGCGAGCACCTTTTAATTCAATGCCACATTTTTGCGCTGCTTCACGGATACAAATTGTAACACCTTTAGCAGTAGCAGATTCACGACCATGAGAGCCACCTAGTACAAGCGGTTTACCTGTAATGAATCCTGGAGAGTTAAATTCGTCAATACGGCTATACTCGTCCATCATCCACGCCATAATTTGGGAGTTTGTAAATACGTCTGGAGCCGGAATATCTTTTGTTGGTCCAACGATTTGGCTAATAGCACGAACGTAACCACGGCTTAATCGCTCTAACTCACGGAAGGACATTTCACGCGGGTCACAAACGATCCCACCTTTTCCTCCACCATATGGTAAATCAACAATACCACATTTTAAACTCATCCAAATCGAAAGTGCTTTTACTTCCTTTTCAGATACGTTCGGATGGAAACGAATTCCACCTTTCGTTGGTCCAACTGCATCATTATGTTGAGCACGGTATCCAGTAAAAATCTTTACAGAGCCGTCATCCATACGAACTGGAATTTTTACTGTTAACATGCGAATTGGTTCTTTTAATAACTCATACACTTCATCTGGATATCCAAGCTTTTCTAACGCTTTATGTATCACGACTTGTGTTGATCTCAATACGTCAAGCTTATCCTCTTTTTGCTGAGCTTTTTCATTATTATTTTCGGCTACCATAAGTAAACCTCCTAGAATGTTTCCCTTTGTTTGTTAGTTGAGTCAATTTCATAATTACGGTTCGTTTAGTGAAAAACGAATGTTTTACTATTATACGGAGTTACTTGCTCGTTTTTAAAGTATTTTTCAATAAAAATATGCTGTAAGTATTCGTTTTTCGTATTGTAGTAATACATTATGAAACGGACTCAGTTGTAATATATTGTGTTGCACTCAGACATTAGTATACACCTTCCATGCATTTATGCAAAGATAGAAAATAATATTTTTTTAAATAAATGTAACCGATTACATTGTTGAGACAAAAGCATTTATAGTGAGTTTAATTAGCTAATTATTCAGAAAAAACATCTCTACAAAAATAATATGTAGAGATGTTTTTATAGTGCGTTTTTAAAATATTTCCTTATTGTACTAAGTGCATTTTCTTCCATAATTATTTTTCCATATTCGTGAATTCTGTGAATCGTCATTGTCGCAGGGCAACCATACTCTGACAATAAAGAAATAAGTGTATCTATGTCCATATGGTTGTTTTTTTCTTCTAGTAACAAAAAGTACAAGTCTTGATAACTATATAGTTTTCCAGTTCCCATTTGGAAAGGTTTTAGTCTTTTAGCAAGGTCAATAATATGTTCAAATGATGAAAATTCATAAAGAACTTCTTCACTTTCATCTATCGTTACTTGCATTTCAATGTAATCATCCAAAAATTCTTCGTCCGATATGTCATCTGTCACCGTGACGATTATAACCATCCCTTGCGCTTGTAGCGAATAAACTTCTACCGCTAAAGAACCATTTACTTCAAATCCTAGTTCGTCGTTTGCTGAATCCATCATATCGCGAAATAGTTGATGTACTTTTTCTGAATCTTGCCACAAGTCTTCTTTCGTTAATCCTCTATCTGAAAGGTCATCAAACGTGAGGAATACTTTAATCTTGTTATTCGTAATGCGTTCAAGCCGCATGAAAAGTCTCCTCCCAACAATACAGTCCGATAAATTGCTATCATCTTAAATAGTATTTCACTTCACATACATTCGCTTTACTGTTTGGTTTTCAATAATTAGTACGGGTGATGCATTTATAGCTTAATGTAGTTTATGAAAGTATCTCTCAGTTGGTTCGAAGATAATATGGTGAAAAAACTTATAAACTACACTAAAAACAAAAAGGGCACCAACATACTATATGTTGGTGCCCTTTCACTTCTATTCATTCATCTTTTGTTTTAACCAATGATCCCACTGCTCTATATTCAACCCGATTATATTTTTATCGAACTTTGCTCTTTCTTCTTCATTCATATAACCAATGGCATGACCACCAATTCCAACATGTAAGTTTGGATATTTACTTTCTAATTCGACTACAAGTAATAATGTTTTTTCTAAATTATCTTTCAATGTACAAGATAAAAATAGAAACTTTGGATTAATTTCTTCTATTACTACATGGATATCATTATCCGCTAATGACACACCGAGGTAAATCGTGTCAAAGCCTTTACGCTTAACATATAACGTATATATTAATAATCCTAATTCGTGCCACTCTCCTGGTCCGCATACAGATACTGTTTTTGGTAAAAAGCCATTTGTCGGCAACGTGTGTAATATACTTCCGATACGAGATCGCAAAAAGGAGGAAGCAAAATGCTCGTGAGCACTTGTAATTGTTCCTTCTTCCCATAATGAGCCCACTCTTACTAAAAGCGTACCTAAAATGTCTATTAACACCTTTTCAACCGAATAAATAGTAAAGACTTTATCCATTATTACGTGTGCTCTCGCTTCATCAAAAGATAACAGCGCATCTAATAGTTCGTCAAATAATACTACTGATTTATCGTCTATTGTTTCTTTAACCGTATCTGTAATGGACAGTTCGTTTTTTTCTAACAATGAGACTGCTTGACTAATCGTAAATCCTTTATCTACTTTTTCGATTAACCATTTAAGTATTTTGATATGTTCTTCTGTATATAAACGATGACCAGAATCATTGCGCACTGGTGCTATTATTTGGTATCTTCTTTCCCAAGCTCTTAGCGTACCAGCTTGAATGCCTAGCATATTAGAAACTGCTTTTATATTATATTTTCCTTCTTGATTTTGCATAGTAATCCCTTTCTCTCGTTTAAATCTTATCTGAATTATAACGAAGTGAAAGTGGCGTGTAAACTTTGTGTATGTTTTGGATAACTTCTACAGTTAATTAATCTCTATTTCTTATATATTCAGAATTAAAATCTTGCCTGTTCCTTTCCGCTGCAGGATTTAAATATAGCAAAATCAATAATTTTTAATTATGGAATCTATAATAAAAAAACGCTGTTTTCGTAAAGATTGTTGTTTTTAAAGGAATTAAAAATAATAATTGAAATAAAAAAAGTTTACTAAATATTGAAACCTTTTAGTAAATAAGTTCGTAAAAGCATATTAAGGAGTGATGGATATGAAGAATAACTTATTGATAGCTACAATAATCCTTTTAGGAGTTTTATTTGCAGGTTGTCAGCAGCAAGCAAGTGGGTTACTTAATACTTCAAAGTTAGAAGAAGAGCAACAAGGAGGACAAACAGATAATATTCCTAAAGTTTATCAAGCACCGACATTAGAAGTCGCATTAGACGCTGTTCCTTTTCAAGTAAAAGTACCTACCGAATTACCATTTGAAAGTAATGGTTTTGAAGAATTTGAAATCAGAGATTGGTTTGAGCGTGATGACAAAAAAGACATTTCACTTACACTAAAAGCAATAAACAAAGATAGAACAGACAATCACTTTCAACTAATTGAAGTATATATTTATGATTTTGAAGTTTACTACGACAATGTAACTCCTAGTGATGAAATAACATTGAAAGATGGTATAAAAGCACATTTTTACAATGGCGGGAGTAATGGTGGGAGTATTACATTTTCTTATAATGATTTAATAGTTGAAATCGGATACATAAATCGAGATGATTCTAACCAAGTTAGTGAAGAACGCGTATTAGAAATATTGACAAATTTAGCAAATCAGATGATTGATTATTAATTTGCCGATTTACTGAATGAACTCCTTAACGATTTTACGGTATAGTAATTCGAATTTTGAACATCATTAGGGTTTCACGAATGTCCTTGAGCATCTTTGCAATATCCTCTCGTTCTTCTGGAAATAAGTCCTTCTTCATTGCTTTAAATAACGCTAACTGTTCCGATTTCGATAGGTCGCTGAAATCAAGATAAACGTGTATCCACATTGACGACACCTCCATAAGTGGCATTATATCAACCTATTTTTAGTATGGTCAAATAGCAACAATCTATTTGAAAACAGCGTAAAAAAAAGAAGGCTTTCACCCTCTTTTTAATGTTAGAATATGTGTTTCTGCTGGTGCTCCAAGTCTTAGTGGGAGCAGAGATGTCCCGTAGCCGTTACTGATGAAAAGTTTCGTATGTGGTAACACATGTAATTTTCCTTTTTCATAAGGACCAAAACCGAAGATACGTATTTGCCCTCCATGTGTATGTCCACATAGAACAAAAGAGATTTTTTCTTCTTCTGTAAACTTTTCTATTATTTCTGGATTGTGGGCGGCAAGTATTTTAAATGAATTCGTTCTACAATCTGATAACGCAAGTGATAAGTTATCTTTTTCTACACTTAATTCGTCCACTCCTAACAGTTGTATGTATTCACCTTCTCTGGATTCAAATGTTACTGCCGTATTATCTAACACTTTTACACCATGCTGCAAAAGGATAGCATCTAACGTTCGAAAATCAGTTTCGTAATCATTATTACCCCATACAAAATATATAGGTGCACCAATAGTTTTTAGCTTTTGCAGATTTGCTTCTACTCTAGCAAACGGCACTTTCTTTTCCGTTAAGTCACCACCGATTACAACAATATCTACTTTTTTCTTAACTTTACTCAACACTTCGTCTGTTATCTCTCGTCTATGAACATCTGAAAGGAAGAAAATTTTCAACTCACCAAAAGTTTTTGGGAAGTCTTCAATTAGGATTGTTTCTTCTGTAACATTATCAGCAAATGCTTGCTTAAACATATAAAACAACATGATTAGAATGAAAATGATAATGGATGTGATTAACAAAGGGATCAATTATTTTACTCCTTTAACTATTGTTCTTTTCGTATTTACTGCAGAAATCATACCATAAATGATGGAAAAGAGTAACAACAACACGCCCTTCATTCCACCAACTAACACTAATAATACTAGACTTACCATTATCCCTACAAAAAAAGTTTTTTCATAACGATGAATGTGCCTACTGTACCTTAATTCATGAAACAATTCCCCGTAAAAAATAAAGCTAAACAACAAGCACGTTAAACTTGAGAACAATGTAAAGGGACTAAAAACAAAAATAGAAAGCAGTTCATTGAATGAATCTGCTTTAGGAAAGATATCAATAAATTTATATCCAAAAAAGCATGCACCAATAAAATATAAACTATGTTTTACCATGGACAACCACTTCTTTGTTGACGGAGTTTCAACGTTTTTAATTTATACAAAATTAGACCTCCTACCGAAAGGGAAAAGCGTTACTTCCCTTCATGATACAAGTTAATATCAAACTCTTTTTTCATCATGGCAAATACATGATGGCGTTGTTTCCATTCATGGGTTTGTTTCCAGTAGTCATCACTACGTTTTACGATTTCTTTTCGAAGTTCATGATATTCTTTCTCTGCTTTATCTTTTTTCATTAAATAATACTTAATAATTGCTATTTGTATTCCTATAAACATGATAACGTAAAAATGAGAAGAATCATCTAATATGTGAGCAAACAATAATGAAAAGTTAATTACGTTCAAAACGATGAAATAATATAGGTACAAAAAGAACAATCCGATCGATGCTATACATAAAATCCTCCATGAGAATTCTTTTTTCTTAAAGGCATCGAATTTTCGTTTTTTATCTACAAGTGCTTGTAAGGTTTGTTTTGTTGCTTCATCTGTATAGGTATCTAAATTTTTTATTGAGCTTTCCATAAGAAAGGGCACTTCCTTTCACAACATCTTTTGTACAAAATATGCGCTTGTCTCTGTTCATATGAGAAGATGTTATAAAAAATTCCTATTGCTGTTGATTGGAGCGCAAGCCTTCGCTTTCCGCGGGCGAGTCGGAAGCCTCCTCAGCTTCACCTGTGGGGTCTTCCGCCACTCGCTTCTTCCGCAGGAGTCTCCGGCTTGCGCTCCAATCAACAGCTAGATAGTAATTTATAAATTTTTTTACTGAGTTAAAGTTTTCAAGTGAGTCCGTTTCATAATGTATGACTACTATACGAAAAACGAATAACAGCATCGTATTCTGTATTCATACATCTTAATAAACAACATATTATTTTGTATATCACTAAAATATTCGTTTTTCATTAAACCAACCGTAATTATGAAATTGATACAAGTAAAAAGGAATATGAAAAAACACCACATAAGTATGGTGTTTTTTGCGTTTATGAATCTTGCTTTTTAATTGGTATTTTCAAAGTTTGGCCGACGTTTACTTGGTTTGTTATAAGGTTATTAAAGTCTTTGATGATTTTTTCGCCATGTCGGCCGTTGTAGTATTTTACAGAAATACTAAACAACGTTTCTTCTTTTTGAACAGTATGATAAATGATTTCAATATCTTCTTCTATTGCTGACTCGTCGATGACAGGCTCTGAATTCTCTTGCTCTGCTTTATCTTCCTTCACTTCTTTATCTTGCTCCGAAGGTTCTGTTGCTTGCTCTTCTGTAATTACTTCTTTTAATTCCTCTTCATCCACCTTGTCTTCTGTTTCCTTTGAATCTGATTTGTCATCATCTGCAGCTGGCGGTGGTGTTGGTTTCAAGACGTGGATCGGTTCGTATATGGAAGATTCAGAAGGTAATATTCTTGAAATAATATTATTATCATCACTAAGCACTAGTGCTAATATCGCAATAGGAATTAGAAAGAATGCGATTGAAATTAACCGGACCATCGGATAATGTATTTTCCATTTTGTTTTCTTTTTCTTATTTGCATGCAACTCACTTCGAGGAGGTAACTTTTTCACCCTTACCGCTTTTTCTCTTAATGTTGACGCTTGATCTAGTTTATCTGTTTCATTTTTGCTCATCGTTATCCCTCCCACCATCATTATTTACGTATTTATTGATAAAATCATGTCTAATTTTTAACGCTAAAAGCAAATCTATTAAAAAATGTGCCCAAAATGTTACAAGAACACTACCAGTATATTCATAAATAAGTCCTAGTAAGAAACTTAATAACACAACAGAAAATAAGAGTAACCATTTAGATAAATAACGAATATGCATTAGGGCAAAAATGACGCTTGCTGCAACTAATCCAAAATGTGTTTGAATGACTCCTCTAAATAAAAATTCTTCCACTAACGCAATGATAAACGCTAGAAAAAAAATATGAAGAACCGTTCTCCTTTGAAACATTTTTTCATTTATGCCACCATCATCAAACATATACTTAGGAACAAACTTCATTAACAGTAGATCCGCAAAATAAACAACCAGTGCAAAAATCGTACCTATAACGAAAATATCAAATGGCTGAAAAGTCCATATGGATATAAACTCTTCCCAACTATCGAATAAAAAGAATGAAAGTATAACTCCCACCAATAAAAACAGCAATTGAGACACATAAAGATGGCCTAACAGTTCTTTATCTGACATATGTTTTAACGCTTCTGCTTGTTTATTTCTCACTTTGACCATCCTGAACTAGTAGTTTTTTTAATTGATTTCTCCACGAAAAAGGTTCTTCTTCGATTTCCATATCCTTTTTACGTATATATGTTTCTAAGGAAATACCACATATATCACAACAGTAGTCATTATTATCTAGAATACTTTCACTTGAAAAATAATGTAATAATTGTTTTCTTCTACAGTTAGAGGACGAATAAATCCATCTTTGCAAATGTTGTAACTTTTTTTGCTTCCATACCATTCTTTTTTCAACTTTATCGTGTAAATGTTCTTCTAAGATACCTACATTATTAGAAGAAAGTACGCCATTTAACGCAATATACTTTTCTATATGATACGATACGAAGCGCCAATGAACTTCTTCTATCCCGCACTCTTCCACAAAGTATTGTTCCATTTCACTGCTTTTTTGGGTAACCGTTTTATATTCAGAAACTAATCGCTGCAAAATAAAGGTTATCACTTGTTTGGATGGAAGTTCATTTTCAATAATAAATTGCGGCAAATAGTCATCATCTTCTGTGTGAAGTAAAATAGCGATACTTCGCTCCCCATCTCTTCCTGCCCTTCCGACTTCTTGAACATACGACTCAAGTAACGTTGGAAGTTGATAATGAATAATGAAGCGAATGTTTTCTTTATTAATACCCATTCCGAATGCACTAGTACAACAAATGATATTTATTTTATTTAAAATAAATTGTTGTTGTATTAAGACTCTTTCTGAAGTAGATAGACCTGCGTGATAAAACTCTACCCGCTCCACTCCATTTTCTTGTAAAAACTGCGCCATCTCTTCAGCTTTTGCTCTACTTGAAAAATAAATAATTCCTGGTGTTTTTAGTTCGTTACACAAGTAAAGTAGCCTTTGTCTTTTTTCTTCTGCATGATAAAAGTCTCTTTCCACCTTAAATGCAATGTTAGCTCGATCTACAGAATGGATATGCTCCTTTGGTTTCTGTAATTGTAATATCTCTTTCATGTCACGAAGTACTTCTTTTGTCGCAGTGGCTGTTAAAGCAAGACAAGGTGGACTTTTCAATTGTTGTCTCACTTCACCTAACTTTAAATAATCTGTTCTAAAATCGTGTCCCCATTGAGAAACGCAATGAGCTTCATCCACTACAAACAAATCAATCTGAATTTCACTTAACTTTTTTATCCACTTTTTTGACTGCAACATTTCTGGTGAAATAAAAATAAATTTAGCTGAAAGACTTTGTTTTAGCATTCTCTCTTTTTCTTGGTAAGATAAAAAAGAATTGATGGCTACTACTCTTTTTTCTCCAAATGCTTTCATTTGTTGTACTTGATCTTCCATTAATGACAACAAAGGAGAGACAATAAGGACAGACCCTTGTAAGATATAGCCTGGAAGTTGGTAGCATAACGTTTTGCCCCCACCAGTTGCAAGTAAAGCTAATACATCATGTCCATCCAAAACATCTTGTATAATTTCCTTTTGACCATCCCTGAAGGAATCGAATCCAAGCTTAGTTTTTAAAATGTCATTTAGGTTCAATACGATCACCAATCTTTGTCAATACAAGTCTAATGTGAAAATAGTTAATATTCTTATTGTTGATATATTCTTTTAATCGTTTTAATTGCTTCGTCTTCAAAGTTCGAATCGCATGTTCAATTTCTTTTCTATGTTTTTCACATACATATTCATCTATGCTAAATTGTTGGTCGTGCAAACTAATTTCTACTATATGATCTTCAATTGTACTCATTTTAAGAAGGCGAATTTGTGCAATCTGGTCCATTGAAAAACCTCTGTTTAACAATCTCCATGTTTTCTCTGTCGTAACAGTAAATGTACTTTCTTGCATTACATCCTCACATAATGAATAAAGCTCTGGAAAATCATCTTTATTTTGATCCAACTTTGTAAGCATTTGATGAATAGCCCCAATAAAAAGGATTTGAACCCATTCTTCCTCTACCTTTAGCCTTTTGGCTAGTTGATAAATGGTAAGACCTGCTTCCTTGTATCCAGAAAGTTGATACGTAAGTATCGTCGCTTCCTTTTCCGATAGCATTGCGAAAAGATTTTCTGTTTCACTATGAACTTGTTCAGCATATTGATGGGTAGACATTTTCTTAGATAAAATGGACTTTTTTATAAAATATTGAGTATCGAGATCTGTTTGAACAGGAAGGAAATTTGAATACTTGTTTAAAATATTTGAAAGTGTTTGGATTAATAACGAAAACCTTTTCCAAAACAAAAGAGACAATTTATGATATTGCCATCCGTTTAAATATGTTGGTAGGTTGAAATCATCACTAAACTTAATAAGCGTGTGTTGCCCTTTTTCCGTAAGTGCATAATGACCTTCATTATTTACGATAATAAGTAGGTGCTTTTCTAATTTCACGACTGCATCCGTAATGGATTCCCGTGTTACACTTGGTAACATACCGAAAAGAGAATGCAATTGAAATAACTGTCCATCTTGAATGGTTTGAGATGACTTTTTTCCTCTTAATAAATGATAAATGGCCGAAACAGAGCGTTCTCCATTAAATTTATTTAAACAGTACAAACAAATAAATTGTAAAGCACGCAATAGTTTTCAACACCTTTAATAAGATACTCTTATTTTATCAAAAAATGTGGAATTTTGGCACGTTTATATTTTGTCATAAAGGATAAATGTTTTATATCAGAAAAATATTGTTCTAATAGATAGAAAATGAAACACCTATATTAAAAAACCTTATATGATAAGTATTCTCAATGACTTTTCTATTGAAAAGTTTTGAAAAGAGCTATACAATAAACATTGAGGAATACGTTTCCAAAATTATTATTAGAAAATTGTGATTGAAAATCTTGGGAGGTTTGTTTCATGGCAAAATATACAATCGTAGACAAAGACACTTGTATCGCATGTGGCGCGTGTGGCGCTGCTGCTCCAGACATTTATGATTATGATGATGAAGGTATTGCATTCGTAACACTTGATGACAACGAAGGTATCGTAGAAATTCCAGACGTACTTATCGATGACATGATGGACGCTTTCGAAGGTTGCCCAACTGATTCTATTAAAGTGGCAGACGAGCCATTTGAAGGCGACGCATTAAAATTTGAATAGTCTTCACTAAAAACCTCATCCAAATCGGATGAGGTTTTTTATTTAGGGTGTGTTAAAGACCGCAGTTGATTTCCGGGCAAGACTTCGCTTTCCGCGGGTGGTTTCGGAAGCCTCACGGTATATCTTTTTATTGTATAATTATAGAAGCGCTACAATTAAGAAAAGAGGTTGGTCTTAACATGAACACGAAACCTAAAATAGTAATTGCCGGCGGGACCGGATTTATTGGAAAGTTCCTAGAAGAAAAATATAAAAAGCTAAATTACGATGTATTTATTATCTCTAGGCAGCCTCGGCACATACAATGGAACGAGCATGAAAGGGTAATTGCGGCGTTAAATGAAGCAGAAATGCTCATTAACCTTGCAGGTAAATCTGTTAATTGTAGATATAATGAAAAGAATAAAAAAGCTATAATGAATTCTCGGACAGGAACAACAGAAGTACTTGGGCAACTAATTGCTAAATGCACACATGCACCTAAACTGTGGATAAATTCTAGCACCGCTACCATTTACAGACACGCAGATGACCGTCCCATGACTGAAAAGAGCGGGGAGGTTGGAACAGGTTTTTCTGTAGAAGTAGCGAAAGCGTGGGAAAAAACTTTTTTTGATTCATCTGTACCCCATACTCGTCAAGTTGCTTTACGTATCGCAATAGTACTCGGGTCAGGTGGTGGAGTTATGACTCCATATAAAAACTTAGTGAAGTCTCGACTTGGAGGTCATCAAGGCAAAGGATATCAACAGTTTAGCTGGATACATATAGAGGATTTATATCGTATTATTGAATTTATTAAAGAACGGGAAGATTTGAATGGCGTTTTTAATTGTTCTGCACCTAATCCTGTAAATAATAAAGAACAAATGAAGATTATGCGCAATGCATATGGAGTGGGATACGGCCTGCCTGCTATGAAGTGGATGCTCGAAATTGGCTCCGTGTTTCTTCGTACAGAAACAGAGCTTGTGTTAAAAAGTAGATGGGTGATTCCTGAAAGACTGCAAGAAGAAGGCTTTTCTTTCAAATATCCTACATTAGAGGAAGCCATGTCTGAAATAGTGAAAAGCAGTTGAGTAGACGTATAAGGAGTGCGGTATAGAATTCTTACTTCTTCGATTTAGACGTTGGAGTTTGACGTAGACCCCGACAGAAACATCCAAAAGACGTAGACCCGCTAAAGCTACGTCTTTTCTAATTTCTTAATTTATATATTTAAGTTGCCATTCTTTCTCAAACCAATGTGATAACTTTTGGAAAAGTAACACGAATAAGAATCCGACGATGGCTCCTTTTATTAAATTAAATGGTAATATACCAACTACAACAACATTAACTAAGACGGGCATGGAATCTAAAGGATACCCTAAGAAAAAACTGTATGCCGGTAAAAATACAAATAAGTTTAACACACTCATCATAATTGCCATTGTAGCAGTACCAGCTAATAAGCCCATTTTTAATCCTTTTGAACTTTTAAACTTGTTAAAAACGTAAGCTGTCGGTAATACGAACAAAACTCCCGCTGTAAAGTTTGCAATATTGCCAACTGGAAAACCTGTCATACTTCCTTGAATAATGTAGTTCAGAATGTTTTTCACAGCTTCTACTGTAATACCAGCAATTGGACCAAACAAAATAGCTGCAATTAATGCTGGAATATCACTAAAATCCACTTTAAGATACGGTGGTAATAGTGGTAGTGGGAAGCTTAAAAACATTAATAAGTATGCAATACTACTTAACATCCCCACCATAACAAATTTCTTTAAATTCTTTTGACTCTTCATCTTTTCTCTCTCCTTTTCAAGAGATCCATCTCTGTTGAAAAGAGAAGTTCAACGTTCTTGAATATGTAAAAAACAAAACCCAATAGTTCCATAGAGAACTACTGGGAGTATTGGACATATTCAAATAAACGTTCAAACAGCGGTTTTTTGAACGCACTTGAACTTCCATCTCCTCCCATCCAGACTGTACTGTCGGCTTTGGATTCGCACCAAATCCTGCTATCCATATCTAAACAGTCATAACAAATTACGTTAAGACAGAAAGATTTTCGATACTTCAGGCTCGCGGGCTTAGAACAACTTTCGTTCATCACCGCCGGTCGGGAATTTCACCCTGCCCCGAAGATAGATCATATTAGATTGTTACATTTTCTATTATAGTAGAATATTAGAAAAAAAGAAAGCAGAAATAATGAATAGCGATTCAATATTCATATGATTATGATTAGCTCTTTAAGACAAGCATAACTCAACTTCTAAGATGACATAATTAATATACGTAATTTTCAGTTAAAATGTTTTATTACAATACTTTTGTCAACGTAATGTTTAATAATACCAACTATAATACTAAAAGTACGAATTATCGCACTTTTAGTATTTGGTTTGGATGAAGCATATTACCGATTAGATTGTTTAATGATTTTAGTTCATCCACAGACATCTCTAAATGATGCGCCACTTGTTCCATCGTTTCTCCACTTTGAACAATATAGGTTGCCTCTTCAAATATTATCAATTCTTGATCTGGATGAATGACATCCACAGATAGGTCATTCCACTCCATAATCGATGAAACTGTCACTTCAAATTGCTGAGCGATGTCCCAAAGCGTATCATTTTTTTTCACAATATAGACTTTCTCAGAGCTAGCTTGATTTACAACCAACTCTCCTTTAATTAAACTGTAGCCATTCATACCATTTTCTATGTGCATAGCACTTGCTGGTAACGCTCCGTCCTGTATGACAAACACAGTTAACGGATCCATCGCATTTGATTTTTTAATATTCCATTCACCCATATGTACTTCGAAATGTAAGTGAGGGCCAGTGGAGTGACCTGTAGAACCTACTTGACCGATAGTCTCTCCTTTCCTCACCTTTGCTCCCTCTTCTACCATTCTTCTATGTAAGTGAGCATATACTGTTTCTACTCCATTAGGATGTTGTAGAAACACAACATGACCGTAAGAACCAGAATAATAAGACTTAATAACTTCCCCATCAAAAGCTGCAACTACGTCTGTCCCAGTAGGAGCTGCAATATCTATTCCTTTATGATTTCCCCATCTTGTGCCAAATGTATCCGTAATTTCACCATCAACTGGCCATGCCCAGCTTTTCATTTCACTTAAAACTTCTTCGTTTGCTTGTGCCTTTACTACATTTCCACCAACAAATAATAACGCTATACATAAAGCCATCACGGCCACCACTGCAAATCTACGTAATATATCTAACATAAATAATGCCTCCTTGAAGAAATAAAAGTTGTTAGAGAATATGATTGCTTGGTCAATATTATGACAGGCTGTAAAGCTTGTAATTTTTTACATCACCGCTAAACCCCTTTAACCACTTAATTTTTTCATAAAAAAAACATATAAAAAGCAGGTAGAAAATTCTACCCGCCATTTAATATATCCACTTACTCCCATTTCATACGATTTGCTGCTATTGGAGTTGGAAGTTCTGTATTTAATTGAATTGAGCCAATCCTATCAAGTTTGTCTGATTGGAACCTTATTGTTTGAAAACCAAATTCTTTCGCCGTCATCTTTATTGCTTCTATTGCAAACATATCTTTCTCATTGAATTCAAGAGGAGTTGATAACGAAATTTCTATTGTTACAACAGACCCGTTTGAATCAATTACCTTTACTGACATATTTTCCGGAATAGAAGCATGACCATTATCTAAAGGTATATCTGGACCTGTTTGCATGATTTTGATTGCATCTTCAATCGTTTCATACACTCTATTTGAGCGAATTAAAAGGTTTGGCGATTCCGGACTATGTTGATAGCGAAAATAAGCTTTCCTTGGCGCGTTATCCATTTGCATTGAAGCTAAAGGACCAGTTCCACCAATGTCTAAATCATTCTTACCCTCTTTTACATATTCTATTTCATTGTATCCTTTCCATGTAAACGATATGGCAAGTTCATTGAAAAACGACGTGGATTGTGCGCTTGCGTATGAGCCGTGTTTATTTAATCCCTCTACAACTAATCTTTTCTTACCATCAGGCGTTTGTACTTCTGAATAATTAAAGTCATCATTTAGAATAGTAGAAACACCTAATACATGAAAGTCTACGTGGTATGCTACTAGTTTTCTCATTTCATTGAACTTTTCAACGTACGTTTTCCCATCTTTAGGAACAATAAAGGATAATGGTAAACTTAATTGAGCATTATTATCGGTTACACCAATCGTCACAACATATTCAGTCTCTTTATCATAATCCCATTCGGATATGGTGTAATAATTTGCAAACCCTTCGAAGGAATTTTCTCCCTCACCTCGGAACTCATCCGCCATTTTTTCCTTAGCAGGATCAACATCTAGTGTTTTAAAATCTACGGTGTCATCTGACCCAACATCATCATCATCTGAAGTAGCAGCATGATCATATCCAGCCATTTCTATTGTAGACTCGTTAGAACCACCACTTAGTCCAAAATTCATATTATTTAATAATGAAGGAGTAACTAAAGCTAGTAACATAATAGCAGCGACGATCGCAGCTACTGGAAAGAAATTTAGACGCCTTTTCGGTTGTTCCACTTTATGACGTATATTTTGGTAGATTTGTTGTGATGTCCTGTGGTCTTTTAGTTTTGGCATCTTATTAAGCATTTCTTCTAGCTGCTCTTCATCGAGGTTACGACGCATTATAATCTCCCCCCTTTTCTTCTGTATTTTGCATTAATTCTTTCAGCATCTTAAGGGCCCTATGTTGCGTTGTTTTCACTTTGCTTTCTGTCCAATCTAAGATTTGCGCAGTTTCTTGGATGGACATTCCTTGGATATACCTCAATATTAGTACAAGTCTAAAATCTTCTTTGCACTTATCCAAACATTGGTACATAAATTGAACTTGTTCATTTTGTACCGCTATTTCTTCAGGTAAAGGAGCGGCATCTTTTACTTGTTGTTTATTCCAATCGAATGTTTCAAGAAGTTTATTTTTCCACCCTTTTTGTTTTCGGAATGCATCTATAGCAACATGTTTCGCAATAGAAAATAACCATGTTTTTTCACTGCTTTTTCCTTCAAAACGGTCGTAGGATCGTAATACTTTTATATATACTTCTTGAACGAGGTCTTCGGCTTGTTCTCTATTTTTCACCATATAAAATAAAAATTGAAAAACATCGTGATGGTATTTTTCATAGAGTTCTTGAAAAACGGTGTTCATCCTTTACCCTCCGTTCAATACATTAGTCGTTAACTTGTTTAAAAAAGTTACATTACAAATATATTACAAAATATTACGAATTACTATATTCTTATAGGAATTTTTTAACAAGTTTAGTCTATACAAAACGCCCGTTCCTCTCCGCTACAGGCACCTGCTTTCCGCGGGGAGTGCAGGGGAAGGTTATTTTCACTATCGTGAAAAAACCTACTCCTCGGCGTCCCGCCTGTGGGGTCTTCCGCTTCGCTCTTTTTCCCGCAGGAGTCAGGTACCTTCCGATCCAATTCACTCATGTCTTTGTATGAGTAAAATCAACAAATATAGAGAATGAATATCCTGTGGATCAGTAAAGTATGTATGATGACTATATATCCCTATACTACAAGATAATAGTTCCTTTGAATATATAATTCTTTCTAAAAAAGAAGAAAAAGAAGCTAAGTTTCATATAGCTTCTTTTTCTTCTTTTAATATAATGGATCTTTTTTTTCTCGTTGGATAAAGGGACTTGCTTGGGATACTATTACAGTTGAAAGTATTGGGTACAATAGGACAAAGAAGATGATGTTTCCTATTGCATGCATCATATCAAATGGTAAACCAGCTAAGTAATATGGCCAAAACATTTTACCTATAATAACTCTTTCTAATGAAATGACAAAACCGTAAATCAAGCCACATACACCTGCATAAAAGGCAAACAGGAGTAATGGTATTTTTTTTACGTATTTGCCAAGAAGTCCACTTGTAACCCCGATAAAAGACCAAGAGATAATTTGAAAAAGTGTCCACGTACCGCTTCCTAGTAACATATTAGATGCTACGGTGGATCCTGCTGCTAAAAGTACGCCAGAAACAGGTCCCAACCAAAAGCTACATATAATAATTATTGCTGTAACAGGCTGTACATTTGGTATAAAAGCAAATGCTTGTCTCCCAACAACACATAGGGCAATCAATATGGCTAGTAAGGCTATTTTTCGTGTAGACATTATCCTTCATACTTTGAATAATTGAATTCGACTTTGTCGTCTGCTTTTAACTTCACATCTCTTGGTCCTTCAAAAACTTCCTCGCCATTTATCGTATATGTCCAGTAATAGGAGTTTTCATCGTCTGACTCAATACCATCAATTCCTACGATAAATGCATCTTCATAGGCTGTTGTTAACTCAAAATTGCGAGCCATTACTTCCATTAGCGTCTCGCCTTCTTCAATTTCGATATTTTTTTCGCTTATTACTTCTTCGCCGCTGTCTTTTACTAAAGTAATTGTTACTTCTTGAGCCTGTTTTTGTTCTGTGTTACTTGATTCTTCTGCATTGTTAGCTCCTGCACAACCTGCAAGTAATAATGTTAAAACTGAAAATAATGTAATTAAGATCTTTTTCATTTGTTTCTCCTCCAATATGTATTATTTAATTCATTTTCTTCTTTTTTCTTAGGCAAAATGATCTTCATTCACCTTATCAAGTTCACTTTCTACTTTTTACTTGGGCAAAATGAACTTCATCGACCTTATCAAATTCACTTTCTCCTTTTTTCCCGAGCAAAATATCTTCATCGACCTTATCAAGTTCAGTTTCTACTTTTTTCTTGGACAAAATGAACTTCATCCGCCTTATCAAGTTCATTTTCTAATTTTTTCTTGGACAAAATGAACTTCATCCGCCTTTTCAAGTTCACTTTCTACTTTTTTCTTGGGCAAAATGAACTTCATCCGTCTTATCAAGTTCATTTTCTCCTTTTTTCTTGGGCAAAATGAACTTCATCCGCCTTATCAAGTTCACTTTCTACTTTTTTCTTGGGCAAAATGATCTTCATCGACCTTATCAAGTTCACTTTCTACTTTTTTCTTGGGCAAAATGAACTTCATCCGCCTTATTAAGTTCACTTACTCCTTTTATCTTGGGTAATTTCCTAAACAACGAAAAAGCTCATCCTCTAAATGGATGAGCTTGAAAACGACAATGATAGACATACATATTTCTGCAGCAAACACGTATGTTTTATGTCGTTTCAGCTACTCAATCCCCGAAGCTTCGAAACTTGCGTAATGTTTGGCAGGTCTACTGACTTATGCTTCTTCCTACTTTGAGCCTTCCCATATGGTAAACTTTCATTCTTCCATACAGTGGTTATCTCATTTCGTCCACATTTACAGTTGCGGGGACAGCTTTGGATTCACACCAAATTCCCTTTTCAGTCACAAAGTGACACCAAAAATTACTAAAATATTCTGTTAAAGTTAACTCCTATTAATATTACACAATACAAACTTCGTTGACAAGTAAAAAATTTGTTTCATGCTAAACAAGATTATTCGCTAAAGAAAAACAAATTACTCCTTAATTTGAGGAATGATAATCGAAAATGTCGTTCCTTCGTTTATTTTGGATCGGACCGTAATTTGACCTTCATGGGCATCAATGATGTTTTTCACGATTGCAAGACCAAGGCCAGTGCCTGCTCTACCTCTCGTTCTTGCCTTATCCGCTTTGTAAAAACGCTCAAATACAAATGGTAAGTCTTCCTCTGGTATTCCATGGCCAGAGTCTTGCACTTCAATTTTCAAGCCATGTTCTAGTATCTCTGCATATATGTGGATCAGGCCTTTGCTCTCTGTATGACGAATAGCATTGTCAATCAAGTTCGTTAATACTTGTTCCATTTTATCCACGTCAAAGTAAACAAGTCCATCACCTGTAACGGTTGACTTAAGGATAATTGATTTTTCTTTTGCTAAGCCGTGGAATTTCCGAACCATTTTTTCGATAAATTCGTGAATGTTCATGTCTTCTTTTTCTAAAGAAATATGGCCCGCTTCCATTCTAGCTAAGTCGAGCAAGTCGTTTACTAACCTTCCCATACGCAACGATTCATCATAAATGACAGAAGCTAGTTCTTTTTTCTCTTCCTCTGAGCCAGCAATATCATCTACAATCGCCTCGCTATAGCCTTGTAACATGGAGATAGGAGTACGCAACTCGTGCGATACGTTGGCAATAAAGTCTTTACGAAGTTTGTCTAATCTTCTTTCTTCGGTCATGTCACGAATAACAGCAACCGCACCTCGAACACTTGTATTATTGTAAAGTGGGCTCATAACAACAACCCAACTTCGACCTTGAAAGGATAGTTCCATACTTTGTTCTTTTTCTGTTGAAACAACGCGCTGAAACATTTCTGTCATCTCATGAGGAAGTGATTCTCCTGTTTCATTTCCTTCTTGGTAATACCATGCTTGTAAAAATCGTTCTGCAGGAGGGTTAGATATTAAAATCGAACCATCTTTATTCAACGTAATAACTCCATCTGCCATACTACTTAGTATGTTGGCTAGATGTTCTTTTTCTTGATTTAACGCATTAATATTGAATTTCAATTGGCGGCCCATTTGGTTAAATGCCATTGCTAGTTCGCCGATTTCATCGTACGTTAATGTAGGCACTTTCGTATCGAATTTCCCTCGTGCTACTTCAAATGCTACCTCTCTCATTTTACGAAGTGGTGCTGTAATACGGGTAGATAAGAAAAAAGCAAAAATAGTAGTTAGTACGATAGCAAACCCGGCAGCTAATAAAATGATTTTCGTTGTTTGCTTTGTTGTTTCTTTAATCGCCAGCAACGATTGATATATAAATACAGCACCAGCCATATTTTCTTCAATATGAAGAGGACTACCGACGATCATAATTTCACCGTGAAGGTTACCATCCATTCCATCGTTTAACTCTTGTACATATGATTTCTGTTTTATTATCGTTTCATCTTGAAATACGAGTGATAAATCTGGGTCATCTAGAAAAAACTCAGCCGGTAAATTTACAAGTTTGTCGTTTTCTGAGTACCATACGGTTTGTTCATTCGTAAAAATAACTACTTTTGAAACGTCATCTGCTAATTGATTTGTAATTGTTTTTGACATGTCTAAGTCATCATGTTCTTCTACAATAAGAGAAATCTTTGTTGCGAGTTGTGTTAATTCTTTTTCCGCTTCACTCACATGATAATTTTCAAAAAACTCAAGTAGAAGAAT
Organism: Bacillus sp. FJAT-45066; assembly: GCF_002335755.1. Lineage (NCBI taxonomy): Bacteria > Bacillati > Bacillota > Bacilli > Caryophanales > Bacillaceae > Bacillus > Bacillus sp. FJAT-45066. Next base: position 749,598 of record NZ_NISQ01000001.1, on the reverse strand, counting down.
CGTTAATACAAACAGTACGAAGGAAACGAGTAAAAGAATGGTAAGCCAAAGTTTCCCTACTACACTTTTCCAAATCATGACTCATTTACAACCTCGAATTTGTAGCCTACTCCCCATACCGTTACAATCATTTTCGCCGCTTGCTCGGAAACTTTATTTAACTTTTCACGAAGTCTTTTTACGTGTGTATCTACTGTACGTAAATCTCCGAAAAACTCATATTGCCAAACTTCTTTTAATAGTTGTTCACGGTCAAACACTTTGTCTGGTGATTTAGCTAAGAAATAAAGTAATTCATACTCTTTTGGCGTTAAGTTAACGTCTTTCCCATCCGCTGTAACTCGATGTGCATCATTATCAATGGTTAAGTGTGGATATACAATCACATCTTTTGAAGAAGTTTCAGCGGAAACGAATGTTGCAGTAGAAGATCTTCTTAAAAGAGCTTTTACTCGTAGCACTACTTCTCTTGGGCTAAATGGCTTTACGATGTAGTCGTCTGTTCCAACTTCAAATCCTTGAACTCTGTTAGCTTCTTCACCTTTTGCTGTAAGCATAATGACAGGCGTAGCTTTTTTCTCGCGTAATTCTTTACATACTTCGATACCGTCCATTCCTGGCATCATAATATCTAGTAAAATCAAATCATAGTCATTGTTAAAAGCAAGCTCTAGAGCTGAACTACCGTTGTCTGCTTCTTCGATAACATAGTTTTCGCGTTCTAAATACATTTTTAATAGTCGTCTAATTCTATCTTCATCGTCTACTACTAAAATTCTTACTTCTTTTTCCACCGTAAAAACCTCCTAGTAAAGTTAAATTATCCCTTTTAAAAGGTATTCAAGAAAAGCCTTCACGACATATGAGTGTGAAGGCTTTTTAATTATTCAATCAATCTTGATAGATTCTTGTAAGTATTTTATCCGTTCCTTTCCGCTACAGGCACTGGCTTTCCGCGGGGAGGAAGTCGAGCCTCCTCGGCTTCGCCTGTGGGGTCTCGACCTTTCCTCTATGTCCCGCAGGAGTCCAGTGCCTTCCGCTTCAATCCACTCTAGATTTCAAAGAATAAAGAGCTTAATAAACAAAAGGAGGTTAATATAAAACTTACATAGCGTATGAGTGTAATCCTGCAATAATTAAGTTTACTCCGATTAGGTTAAACATGATGATGGCAAAGCCGATTAGAGCTAGCCATGCAGATTTTTCTCCATCCCATCCTTTTGATAAGCGAAGGTGTAGGTAGGCTGCATAGAATAACCATGTAATAAGTGCCCATACTTCTTTTGGGTCCCAACCCCAGAAACGTGTCCAAGCAATTTGTGCCCAGATCATCGCGAATATTAATCCACCTAGTGTAAAGACTGGGAATCCAATTGTAATAGAGCGGTAACCAATTTCATCTGCAATATCTAGGTTAACTTTTCTAACAGCTGGCTTTAATACTACTCCAAGCGGTCTTCTAGCTATTGCCCAGAATAATCCGTAAAGAATAATACCACCAAAAATGGACCATAAAACTGTATTTAGTTTTTTAGTATTAATGATAGCTGGTAAATTTACTAGAGCACCCATTCGGTCTTCTGTAAGGAGTTCCCCTTGATAAGGCCCTACTAAAGCAGGTAAATGATACTCTACAAAAGCATCTTCTCCTTTTTTATCAACATATTGGAAATTCGCTTCATAGTTTGAAGCTTCAAATCCAGCTGTTACGATAATAAATCCGATAAAACATACTAAAGTAAATAGTGTAAACTCTAACCAGAACGGTTTCTTACCTTTTTTACTGTAATCAACTACTTTGATTAAATAAATTAAAGCTGCCACAAAACTCATACCTAAAATAGCGATTCCAAGTGCCGTTGTAATAACGTGAATCCATAGCCAATGAGTTTGTAGGGCTGGAATTAATGGTGAAATCTCTCTTGGGAACATACTTGCATATGCAATCATTAGTAATGCAATTGGTAATGCAAAAAGTCCTAATGTACTAGTTTTATAAATAAAATAAAGAACGATAAATGCTAAAACCAGCATCATCCCAAAAAATGTTGTGAATTCAAAAAGATTACTAACTGGTGCATGACCACCCGCAATCCATCTTGCAATAAAGTAGCCTGATTGGGCTAAAAATCCAGCAATAGTTAATGTAATTCCGACTGTGGAGAATTTGCCACTTTTCTTTTTACTAGCAATTGCTCCTCCGAAAAATGCTGTACCGATTAAATACATAAAAAACGCAGTGTACAGCAAGTTAGCACTTAACTGGGCCATTCTTTTACCTCCTAAGCCTTATTGTCTTCTTGTATCTTTTCATCTTCTTCTTCGTCCGCCTGCTCGACAGGTAGTGAAACAGAAGTGTCTTTAAATGCTTTATTAATATCAGCGTTTAAACCAAACCAGTTTTTGTTCGTGTGCGCAGCAACCCATACTTCATTCTCTCTGCGTTGAACCCATACACGACGGTGATTCCAATACATCCCTTGAATAACACCTATCATAAAGATGGCTCCACCTAAACCTATAATTCCTAATGTGTAGTCTTTGCGTACAATTAAACCAGAAACATTGCGCGTTTCAATGCCTGCAAATCTCATTGCATATTGATTTTCGCCATCGGGTTCAATGTTTTGTTGAATGGCAACTAAACTTACTTCTCCATTAGGTGTTTCAGGTGTAAACATACGGAAAACAAATGCTGGGTTATTTGGAATACGCGATCTTGTATTAGGTTTTCCTTGGTCTAAGAAAAAGTCAGGGAAATAGCTAGCAATCTCCACACGGTACCCATCCTCTAAATCGTAACTGTTAGAAGGGTTCGTTAAGTCAATCGTAATAGTACCAAAGTTATCGCCTGTTTCTTTGTTTGTAAGATTAAAAGACATTGTATGAAATTCATCTAACTTAAAGTCTACTTGATATAGAGCATACGAATCATGTTTTAGCGGTTGGTTCACTCGAATTTTAAACTCGTTTACCTCTTCAAGCAATGGAGGTGCACCTGGTACAATATCGTCTACTCTTTCAAACAGAATCGCGTTTGTCTGGAAGTTACTTGCTAACATGCCATCGCCAATTCTATCTAATGCCGTATCGAACACTTCACCACTCGTTTCTCTTTCATACATCTCTAAAATGAAAGCTTCATTTTTCAAGTAATATTGACCGTTTGTTCCTGGAATAACTTGTGTTTCTCCTTCACGAATCCATAATACTTCATCTACAAACATTCCTGGGAAAAATCGAAGCATAGCACCGATTAAGAAAATAATTAACCCTGCATGGTTCACATAAGGACCCCATCTAGAAAAGCGATTTTTTTCGGCTAATATATTTCCTTGTTCTTCACGGATGTTATAACCTCGTGACTTCAACCCGTCTTTAATTTTGCTAATCTCATCTTCTGTATTTTCCACTTTCGTTGTACCAAAAACACGTTGGCGTTTTAGGAAGTTATCATGTCTAGATACTCGTTGATTTTTTAATGCTTTGTATAAAGGTACACCTCTATCTAAGCTTGCTATAATTAGAGAAACAGCAATCGAGGCAACAAGTAACATATACCACCATGAACTGTACAGATTATGAAACCCTAAATCGTAATAGATTTGCCCAAGGATGCCATACTCTGCAGCATAATGTTCGCTTGCAGATACGGTTGGTGGTATGTACATTTCTTGCGGATAAATCGTACCTAAAGCGGAAGCTACTACGGTAATAAATATTAGCCACACTCCAACTTTAACCGAAGAAAAGAAATTCCAAATTTTATCTACTATTGTTTTGTTGTATGTTTGTGAACGTCTTGCACTACCTTCATAGCGCATATCCAATAACTTGGATTCACTTTTTTCGTTTACTGTCGGTTTTCCACACGCTTCACAAAAAATGGTACCATGAGCATTTACGTGACCACATTCACATTTTAGTTCCTTCATACGAAAAACTCCCTATTATTGTTGATTCGGCACTATACGTTCCATCATTTCTATAATCATTTTTTCTGATAGTTCACTTGATATCTTATACACGACAACCCCGTTTTCATCAATCAAAAAGGTTGTTGGCAACGGTTGAACACCATATGCATTCAATACTTGTCGGTCTCTATCAATGGCAATAGGAAATGTAAGGCCGTATCTATCTCTGAATCTTTCTACTACTAAATCCGTCTCTTGGATATTAACTGCAACAATCTCTACACCTTTATCTTTAAAGACATTGTATTGGTTTTCCATATAAGGCATTTCACGCTCACACGGCTTACACCAAGTTCCCCAGAAGTTAAGAAATACACCTTTCCCACGTAAGTCTGAAAGCATTACTGTATTTCCTTCAAGGTCTACTAAAGAAAAGTTTGGTGCAGTATCTCCAATATTAACTACGTCTCGTTGATTATTAAACACACTAGTGTAAATGGTATAGCCTATTGCAACTAATAGGAGAACAAGAATGACAGATCTCATTATAAGTCTCTTTCTTTTATCCAACGAAGACTCCCCTATCCTTATCTAGTATTCATCTACGATATTATAACATTTACCACTTTTCTCATAGTGAAAAGAATATGAACCTTATGTGACAGTTTTTATTTCATATACTCCACTTTTTTATGTTACACCTTGTACATTTTTTGTTACACCTGGAGCGTTTTATGTTACACTTCGCAAGATTTCTGTTACACCGCTGGCTCTTTAGCTACACTTTTTTCGTTTTATGCTACACCTTCTGCTCTTTATGCTACACCAAGTGCGTTTTATGTTACACTTCACTAGTTTTATGTTTCAACCAGACTCTTTTACAACGCTTATCTAGGTTTAGTAGTTGCTAGTGCTCTAAGTTGTTTTACTTCGTGTGGTGTTAGTTCACGAGCTTCGCCTGGTTGTAAGCCTTGTAATGTTAAGAAACCGTACTTTTCTCTTCTTAGTTTAATTACAGGATGACCAAGCGCTTCGAACATGCGGCGTACTTGGCGATTACGTCCTTCGTGAATAACAACTTCATAGATTGATGTGTTTTTCTTTTTATCAGAAGAAATTATTTTCACTTTAGCTGGCGACGTTTTACCATCTTCTAGGACAACACCACGCTCTAAGCTTCGTATTGCCTCTTTCGTTAAAACGCCTTTTACTTTCGCAATATATTGCTTGTCCACTTCATATTTAGGATGCATAAGTGCATTGGCAAAATCGCCGTCATTTGTAAGTACTAATAATCCTGAAGTATCGTAATCAAGACGACCTACCGGATAAATGCGCTCCTGAATTTCTGGTAAGAAATCAGTAACTACCTTTCTACCTTTATCGTCACTTACACTAGAAATTACACCTCTTGGTTTATACATCGCAAAGTAGACTGGCTTTTCTCTTTCTAATGGAATTCCTTCTACTTCAATTTTATCGTTGGATGTAACTTTAACTCCTAATTCTTTCACCACTTTGCCATTTACCGTAACTCTTCCATCTAAAATTAATTGTTCTGCCTTTCTTCTCGATGTAATTCCTGCACGTGCTATCACTTTTTGTAAACGTTCCATCGTTTCACCTCATTAATATATTTGTACCTTTATTTTTACATTGAAATAGTGAACATAAACATGCCCACCGAAATGCCTTTTTATATGGCTAGGTGGGATTTGATCGCCTTACTTCAAAAAAAATAATTTCTTCCTATAGAAGTCTAACTTCTATTGTACACTTTTTTTCATAAAAAAAGAAATAAACGCTAACGGCGTTAGCGTTTTACATGAATCGTTTCGTTTCGTGAAAAACGAAGATTTAGTTCGAAAAAATTTTTTTACGTTCGTTAAATAAAAAATTTCTTAAAAATAAGTTCTTATATGATTCGTTTTTCGTATAGTATTTGTACATTATGAAACTCACTCACATTCCAAATATTAAAATAACAACTACAATGGCTACTATAATACCAACAAGGTCTGCTAGAAGTCCAACTTTTAGCGCGTCACCCATTTTCTTTATTCCAACTGCACCGAAGTATACTGTTAAGACATAAAGTGTCGTATCAGTACTACCTTGCATCGTAGAGGCTAGTCTACCAATAAAAGAATCTGGCCCATGTGTCGCAATGATATCTGTAGTCATTCCAAGAGCTGCCGTTCCAGAGATTGGACGGATTAAGGCAAGTGGAACAATCTCAGGAGGTACGCCCAATGCATATAAAGCAGGTCTTAGTAAGTCAATGATAAAGTCTAGTGCTCCAGAAGCACGAAAGATAGAGATGGCCACTAACATCCCTACTAAGAACGGAATAATAGATACAGCAATTTTTATCCCTTCTTTTCCACCTTCTACAAACGTTTCATACGTTGGCACTTGTTTATACGTGCCATAAAGCAGGATTGTACAAATGATCACTGGTATGATCCATAATGAGACGAGTGAAATGAACTCCATTAACTAGCACCTCTTCTCACTCTTCTATAATAGAAAAAACGGTCTATCGCGATTGCTGCGATTGTGGAAAATAGGGTTGCAATAAGTGTCGTGCCGACAATTTCTGTTGGGGCACTTGATTCATAAGTCATACGAATAGCAATTACCGTTGTAGGTATTAATGTCAAGCTCGATGTATTAATAGCCAAAAAAGTAATCATGGATCGACTTGCTTCATTTTTGCCACCGTTTAATTCTTTTAATTGCTCCATCGCTTTAATCCCCATTGGAGTTGCAGCATTTCCAAGTCCAAACATATTGGCAATCATATTTGATAGCATATACCCCATTGCAGGATGATTGACTGGCACCTCTGGGAAAAGTCTTACGACTAGCGGTCGAAACAGTTGTGCTAATTTTTCTAATAAGCCAGACGCTTGAGCAATTTTCATTAAGCCTAACCAAAAAACTAGCACACTAATAAATCCAATGCAGATTGTAACCGCCTCTTTTGCCCCTTTAAACACTGCCTCATTTACTTCTGCCATTGTTCCATTAATCATTGCAAATGCTATTCCTATAACGGTCAAGGCAACCCAAATGATGTTAACCATCCGTCTTCATTCCTGTAAAGATAAAGAATATATCTTTAAATAAAGACCAAAAGCTTTTCTTCGGCTCATCTTCTTTATCATAGTAAATTGGTACTTCAGTTAGTACTTCATCGTTTGAAATGATCGTGAATTTCCCGACAACATCTGGTATGCTTTCTTCACTATCCCAACTTTTTTCAGGAGTTAACATGGATATATTTATACGAACATTTTCTCTTTCTTTTGAAGTAAGAGGATAATTTACGTCACGATCTAATTTTACTTTATTTTTATAAAAATCGTCTTTCACCAGTTTTAATGTCCCTTTTGATGCTAGATTGTAAAGTTGGTAATCTTGAAATGCTCTGTTAAACATAAAGATATGATCTTTCCAATCGTCTGGATCATGTAGGGTTACGGCAATTAACTGTAAACCATTTTTTTCTGCAGTAGATATAAGCGTTCTTTTTGCACGTTTTGTAAAACCAGTTTTCCCGCCTGTTGTATATGAATACATTCCAGTTACAAGACGATGTTTATTTGTCCAATTGCGATCCCAGTTCTCATCTGGAGGTCCAGGTGCTTTGTGAACTTTTGTACCAAAAATTTCTTGGAATTTTTCGTTATTCATCGCATAGCGAGTAAGCATTGCCATATCATAAGCCGTGCTATAGTGGTTCTCGTGATCATCTAATCCGTGTGGATTGGCAAACTCTGTGTTCAGCATTCCGATTTCGGCAGCTTTTTGGTTCATTAAATAGACAAAACCTTCTAAACTACCTCCAACATGCTCTGCTATCGCAACTGCTGAATCATTTCCTGAACGTAACATAAGTCCGTATACTAAATGTTCTAGTTTTATTTTTTCACCTGGTTTTAAATAAATGGAAGAGCCTTCTGTACGGACCGCCTTGTTGCTAACTGTTACCATTTCATCGAGTTTGCCAGATTCAACTGCTAAAATTGAAGTCATTACTTTCGTAATACTTGCTATTCGATGTTTATCATGTGCAGCCTTTTCAAAAATGATTCTTCCGCTTTCTTGCTCCATTAATATCGCATTACGAGCTGTAACACCGATGGGAGCTGCTTCTTTTTTTGCTGGAGCGATTATGCTCGCTATTGCAACAAAAAAGATTGTCCATAAAATAAACATCCACTTTACTCGAAACATTACATCCCCATCCTTTTACAATTGTGTCTATACTTTTTTGTATTGGCTTCTTTGACTATGCTTCTTTTTAAAAAGTTAATACTCATTTTTCCGTAAATAGTTTTTCTTTTCAGTATGTTTGTGGCTATGATTTTTCGATGTGTGTTAGTAGATTGATTGGCGAATAGGAAGTATTTAAACTAAAAAGAAAGCTCTTATTAGCCAATTTATGCACGACCTGTCCAAATATGAATAGGAAAATAGAAAAAAGCCCCCTAGATGTATGGGAGCTCTCAAAGCGATGTGTTAAAACGATTGCCACTTTAGTTTGGATGCTTCTGAAAATCGTTTTTCTACGTCTTTCCAATTTACGATATTCCACCAATTTTCAATATAATCTTTTTTGTCCGCTTTATATTGCAAGTAATATGCATGTTCCCACATATCAAGGCCTAGCAGCGGAATTGTATCCCATTGAGTAAACAATTGCTGTTTTTCCGTTTGCAAGATTTCTAGACGGTGTGCTCTTGGTGACCAAACTAATAGTGCCCAGCCAACACCTTCTACTTTATCGGCTGCTTCTGTGAAATGTAACTTAAACTTATCAAAACTACCAAAATCTAAGTTGATTTGTTTTGCAAGCGTACCACTAGGTTGGCCACCGCCTTTTGGTGACATGTTATCCCAGAACATCGTGTGCAAATAATGACCTGACCCATGGAATGTCGCTTCCCTTGACCAATGTTTAATTAAATCAAAGTTATTATTTTCTCTTGCCTTTTGCATTTCTTTTTCTGCTTTGTTTAAGCCATCTACATATGCTTTATGATGACGTGTATGATGCAACTCCATTATTTCTCTTGAGATATAAGGCTCTAAAGCATTATATCTGTACGGTAGTGGCGGTAGCTTATGTTCTCCAATCGGAACTCGCCTACTGGACGTTCTATCTTCTTGAATTCCAAGCGTGCTGCTAATTTCGTCTAATATTCTTTTTACATCTAGGACATCCATTTCAGAGATATAGTCATAGCACTGTAATTCTTCTACTTTTGCTAACAAGTGTTCCGTATGAAAAAGCGTTGAATCTCTGTCTTCCCATTCTATAGACAATATACCTTCACACCATAGTCTTACTTCTTGTAAATATTGTTGAAAAACTTGCTGATTATCGTGCAAGCTTACTCCCTCCCCTTTGCATCATCTTTGTATCGTATGCAGGAAAGGCTTCTCTTGGTGAGTTGTACATGAAAGAGAGCAAATTGACTTTTTTAAAAAACAAGGCTGTAATAAAGACCGCTGTTGATTTCCGGGCAAGACTTAGCTTTCCGCGGGCAGCCTTGCCCGGAAATCAACAGCTTATTAGTAATTATAACAACAGTAAGCTAACACATCCAAAACTAAAAAAACTTAGAGACACATACATCTCTAAGTTTTTTTCATTTTATTTACTTTGTAACATTTTCGTGCGGTAGTCTGTTTCGAAATATTGTAATTCTTCACGGATCGTTTGAAAGTTATTTTCTAATGAACGAATTACTTTTTGTAAAGAAGCTGGAGGTGTTTCATGAAATTGAACAGCATCTTTTCCAGTGTAGGCAGAGCGACTATCTTCAAACCATGCATCATTTTTAGGTGAGAAAAATTCTTCCACACATTGATGGAAAATCGTATATAGAACTTTCTCGGCTGCTGATTTACGGAATGGTTCACTAGTCAATAAAACTTGGCAAGCTTGATGCCCTTCATCACAAAATACAACTAACCTACGAACGGTCATTAAAAGTTGATTTACGTAGCCTTCACTTGCGTCACATTCATCTACTAATTTAGGAAGTGTCGTGTTGTTTAGAAAATCATTTAACTCGATAACCGTGGCTTTTAAAAACTGTTCCACTTGTTGCATTTGCGAAATGACCATAGAATTTGCCATGAAAGAAAAACCCTCCTATTTTTTATCTTACTACTTCAGAATCTTTCAGGAAGCTTAATGGAGAAGTAAGATTGTATTCTCCTTTTGACTCTAGTGCTTCATAGATATCTTTTAGTTTATTAATATTTACGTTATGAAAGTACTTTTCCATGTCTTCTTTTACATTTATGTATAGTCTTTTTCTGTTTTTGTAACTTGTGTTTTTGATTAAACAAGTTAATGCTACGACGTCTCTAAAATTAATTTGTTTTCCATTTACAGTGAAAAGTGGATTTGTTTTCGCTTCTGTTTCTACATAGTCAGCAAAAGTTTCTTCGAAGTACCTTACATACAGTACATGAAACGTCTTTTCAACTTCTTCGTCTAGAAATGTAACTTCAGAACGATTGAAGAAGTCTTCTGATGTATTGGATTGTGCTTTTTCAAGTTCGTAGCCTATTGCTTTTTTAATAATCACCGTTCCACCCCTATGAATGACATATATTTATTGGCTTTTACGAATCTATTCTAATATTTATATTATTACTTTGCCCGTTCATTTCCGCTACAGGCACTGGCTTTCCGTGGGGAGCGCAGGGGAAGGTTATTTTCACTATCGTGAAAAAACCTACTCCTCGACGTACCGTCTGCGGGGTCTCGCCCTTTCCTCTATGTCCCACAGGAGTCCAGTGCCTTTCGCTCCAATTCACTCTAGCCTTTGAATAAAAAAACAGCAAGATTTACGTAAAATACAAATATCATAAATATATTTTACCATAAATATTCTGAATAGCGTTATGATTCCAATGTTTCTTGGAATCTTTCGAAAAATAGGTCGGCCTCGTTGGAAAGGTCGTCTTCGTCTGATAGTTTCAACTCTGGAAGTTCACCTAAGTCTTTAAGGCCGAAACAATCTAAAAACTCTTTCGTCGTACCATATAAAATGGCACGTCCAGTTCCTTCTGCACGACCGACTTCTTTGATTAGCGCTTTCCCCACTAACGTATGGATTGGTCGTTCTGTTTTTACGCCACGAATTTCTTCCATTTCTGTTCTTGTGATTGGTTGTTTGTATGCCACAATCGCTAACGTTTCTAACGCCGCTTGGGATAATGTAGTGGATGCAGGTGATTCAACGAGACGTTTTAAATATGGGGCGTGTTCTTTTTTCGTAGTAAGTTGGTATGTGCCCGCCAACTCTATTATCGTAATACCCCTTTTACTGCTTTCATAATCTTTTTGCAATCCTCTAACTGTTTCCATCGCAACTGTCTCATCTACTTCTAGAACAGAGACAATTTGTTTTAATGATAGCCCTTCATCTCCTGCTGCAAAAAGTAATCCTTCTAAAATCGCTTTCCAATTAATAATCTCCAAAACTCTCGCTTCCTCCCTTGTTGTATGCGACATAAATGTCATCAAAGTTATCTTCTTGTTCCAAAATAATTTCATTCTTTTTAAGCAGTTCTAAAATGGCTAAAAATGTTACGACAATATATTCTTTGTTGACACTAGGAAATAAATCAAAAAAGTGTTTTCTTTTGCCACTTTTCTTTAAATCTTCCAACAGTTCTTGCATTCGTCGTTCAATTGGGATTTCTTGTCGTGTAATTTTTGTTTGTAATGGCTTTTGTAATTTCTTTCGGCGCATTAATTTTTGAAATGCTCCTAACAGATCGTAAAGCGAGACATCTAACTTCACTTCTTGAGGCTCCACTTGTTTTATAAATTCGCTTAAGTCACTTGGTGGTTTTGTAAAATATTCATTCCGTTCTGTTTCCATTTCTTTTAAATCTTCTGCTGCCTCTTTATATTTTCGATATTCAATTAGTCGATTCATTAACTCTTCCCGAGGATCTTCTTCGTAATCACCAAACTCATCTTGATCATCGAATAATTCTTCCTCATGTTTTGGAAGAAGCATTTTGCTTTTAATTTCAAGTAAAGTTGCTGCCATTACTAAATACTCACTAGCAACATCCAGTTGTAACTCTTTCATCGTATGTATGTATAATAAATACTGCTCTGTAATTTGAGCAACTGGGATATTGTATATATCTATTTCTAGTCGATTTATTAAATGTAGGAGTAAGTCGAGCGGGCCTTCAAAGGCATCAATTTTGACATTATATTCTTGCATTTCCTATTCATCCTTATCTTCTAAAAGCATTGATAATAATAAAACTACTTCATAGTATATAGTATAATTCATATATTTTATAGAGCTTACATCACTATGGTAGAATGAAATTATTATCCTTATATTGGAGTGGTTTATATTGTACCCTAAGCCTTATTTAGATTATCTTTATTATTTTCATTGTGCAAGAGATTATTTTGAATGTCATGAAGTGTTAGAAGAATATTGGAAAGAAAAACCTGCAGAAGAACGAGAAATTCATTGGGTTGGATTTATACAAATTGCGGTGGGACTTTACCATCATAGAAGAGGTAACAAGAAAGGCGCTTTACGGATGCTACAAAATGCATTAACCATTCTGTCTAATCAGAATTCAGTTGTAGAGTCTCTTGGTCTTGATAGTTTAAAGTTGAAGAAAACGTTAGAAGCGTACATTGTTAAAGTGGAGAATGACGAGCCATACGAGAGTTTAAATCTCCCTGTAAAAAATACTTCTTTAATCTCTTTGTGTGAACGAAAGAAAGAGGTGCCTTGGGGAACAAAGAGTGATTTAACGAATTTATATTTAATAAATAAACATACCTTAAGGGATCGTTCCGAAGTCATTTTAGAGAGAGAAACTAGATTAAAACGCAAAAAAAATAGCACTGATTAGTTCAGTGCTTGGTTGTTTCTTATTCTAGGTCGCATTTATCAATAAATGCTGCTGTATGTTCCGTTGCTTTTAAAGTGTGGTTAGGATAGATGTTTCTTAAGGCACAAACCATTTGTTTTCCAATACCAAGTTGTCGATGAGACGGATTAACGCTAATATGTTGAATCGTCAACAATTCATCCGTTAGCCCCATTCCAATGATTCCAATCACATCATCTTCTTCTTTCCATAAGAAAAGATGCCAAGAATCATTTTCCTCATATTCTTTCATTGTACATTGCAACTTTTTCAAGTCTTTTTCTGTAGGCATAAAAGACATTAGACCCATTGCAATCTTTTCGAAGCTTTTCTTGTATCGAATTAACATAAATTTACCCCTCAAATCGGTGAAACTTCAAAGTTAATTTTAATCCGTTTGCTTTATAATATTAAAATAAAAAGCTAACGTTACTAAGTATACATTTTATCCAATGCCTTGACAAATGTATACCTTTTTTACGAAAAATTATATTTCTCTTAACAAATTCGCCATTTCAATTGCTGCGGCTGCGGCTTCCCACCCTTTATTTCCTGCTTTTGTTCCCGCTCTTTCAATAGCTTGTTCAATTGTTTCCGTTGTTAATACACCAAAGATTACAGGGATTCCTGATTGCATAGAAGCAGCGGAAACTCCTTTAGCAGCTTCGTTACAAACAAAATCAAAATGCGGCGTAGCTCCACGAATTACAGTTCCTAGAGTAATAATAGCATCATATTTGTTTGAATCAGCTAACTTTTTTGCTACTAATGGAATTTCAAAAGCACCTGGTACCCAAGCAACATCCACATCAGATTCGTTTACACCATGTCTCTTTAAAGCATCTTGCGCTCCGCCTAATAGTTTACTTGTAATGAACTCATTAAACCTTCCAACAACTATACCAACTTTTAAACCAGTACCAACTAAGTTTCCTTCAAAAATTTTACTCATTTTATTTACTCCTCTATAGTATATTTTAAATTTATAAATTAGAAATGAAGCATGTGACCTAATTTGCTATTTTTTGTTTTCAAATAGTTTTCATTTTCAAGCTTTGTAGGCATTTGAATTGGAATTCTATCTACGACCTCTAATTCATACCCATTTAGCCCTTTTATTTTTCTAGGGTTGTTCGTCAATAATTTCATTTTTGAAACTCCTAAGTCTCTTAGGATTTGTGCCCCTATGCCGTAATCTCTTAGATCAGCTGCAAAGCCTAATTTTTCATTAGCCTCAACCGTATCGTAGCCTTCTTCTTGTAGCTTATATGCTCTCATTTTATTTAGGAGACCAATCCCTCTACCTTCTTGCCTCATATATAACAAGACGCCTCTACCTTCTTTTTCAATCTGAGAAAGTGCTGCATGTAACTGAGGTCCACAATCACAACGGTTTGACCCAAACACATCACCAGTTAAACACTCAGAATGTACTCTTACCATTGTTGGTTCTGTAGGGTCTATATCTCCTTTTACTAATGCTATATGCTCTTTTCCATCTAAAATATTGGAATAACCTATTGCTTTAAATTTGCCAAATTCCGTTGGTAGCTCTATTTCCACTTCGCGATTAATGAGCCTATCTTTTTTATTTCGATATTGTATTAAGTCTTTAATGGTAATCATCTTCAAGTCAAACTTCTTGGCAATCTCCTTTAGCTCGGGAACTCGTGCCATCGTACCATCTTCATTCATAATTTCACAAATTACTCCTGCAGGTTTTGCTCCACAAAGAAACGCTAAATCAACTGCCGCTTCTGTATGACCTGCTCTTCTAAGTACGCCGCCTTTTTTGGCTACAAGCGGAAAAATATGACCAGGTCTTTTAAAATCCAAAACTTTTGCTTCAGGGGAAAGCATCTCTAGTACAGTAGTTGATCGTTCAAAAGCACTGATACCTGTTGTTGTAGATTTATGGTCGATACTTACTGTAAAAGCTGTACCATGTGAATCAGTATTATGATTTACCATTGGAGTTAGTTGCAGTTTATTTGCCAAATCCTCCATTACTGGGACACAAATCAATCCTCTACCATGAGTTGCCATGAAATTAATTACTTCTGGAGTTGTTTTTTCCGCGATAGAAACAAAATCGCCCTCATTTTCTCTATCTTCATCATCACAAACAATCACTACTTTACCGTCCATTAAATCTTTTAATGCATCTTCAATTGTATTAAAATTCTTTTCCATCCTATCCACCACCTTACTTAAATCCATGCTCTTCTAGAAAACTTTCAGACAGTGATGATTTATGTAGTGTCTTTGTTTTCTTAGAAAGTAAATGGTTTATATATTTAGCTAACATATCGCATTCTATATTTACAATGTCACCAATTTCTTTTTTCCCGAGTATTGTTTCATTTAATGTATGAGGGATTAAAGAAATAGTAAAAGTATCTTCACCAACTCCAAAAACTGTTAAGCTAGTACCATCAACCGTTACAGAACCTTTTAACATCATATAATCGTGTAAAGCATTTTCTACTTTTATATCATAATAGACAGCATTGGATACCCTTTGCTTTTTCATAATTGTTCCTATACCATCTACATGACCGCTGACAAAATGTCCTCCGAATCGACCGTTTGCTTGCATAGCTCTTTCTAAGTTAACAGTCGAGCCTTGTTTAAGAGTACTTAAAGATGTCGCACGAACGGTCTCTGGCATAACATCTACTGTAAACTTATTTTTATTAAATGAGGTTACTGTTAGACAAACTCCATTTACTGCAATACTATCCCCTAAACGAACATCATCTAATATTATATCTGCTCCAATGGAAAACACTATAGAGTTTTCCCCTTGTTTCATACTTTTAACGATACCTATTTCTTCAATGATACCTGTAAACATATATAACTCTCCTATCTGAGTCCGTTTCAGATTGTATGAGCACTATACGAAAAACGATTGATGGCACCATTTTCTGTATTTATACAACTCAATAAACGAACATATATATGTAGTACTTTAAAATATTCTTTTTTCATTAAACGAACCGTATTCGTTATAGAGTCATCTAATTTTGGCAATTATCTTTATATCGTTTCCAATCATAGATACTTCTTCGAATGACAGGGAGAGCGTTTCTACCATCTTTTGAAATCCTTCTCCACCGAAAGAGGTAGGTGCTTTTCCTCCGCCAATTAATGTTGGTGCGATATAGGTGATAAGTTGGTTGATTTTCTTTTCTTTAAGGAAACTTCCATTAACAGTCGCTCCACCTTCAACAAATAATGATGTTATTCCTCGTTTTCCTAACAGTTTTAAAACAGCACTTATTTTAAGTTCGTTAGATTCTAATTGGATTACTTCTACTAAATGATTTTTATTTAATTCTTTTATTTTGTCTTGCGATGCCATCAGACTAGTAATAATCCAAGTAGGAGCTTCTTTATCTGTTAGAACGTTCGATTTAGTTGGTATCCTTAAAGAAGTATCCAAAACTATTCTAATTGGATTTTTACCACCACTATCTAGTCTAGTTGTTAAACTAGGATCGTCTGCTATAACTGTATTCACACCAACTAAAATAGCATCATGCCAGTGGCGATATGTATGAACATCATAGCGTGCTTCTTCACCTGTAATCCATTTACTTTCACCTGTATGTGTTGCCGTTTTTCCATCAAGACTTATAGCTGTTTTCACCGTAACAAACGGTTCCTTCGTTTGCATATTATAAAAGAAAACATCATTTAGTTTTTTAGCAGAATCCTCTTCAACACCAACAATAACCTCAATACCAGATTCCTTTAACCTTTTAACTCCATTTCCACTAACTAACGGATTTGGATCTAGGGAAGCTATTACAACTTTTGATACTTTCTTATCAATAAGTAAATTTGCACAAGGTGGTGTTTTACCATAATGGCTACAAGGCTCTAATGTAACATACACTGTCGAACCTACCGCCTTATCACCAGCCATCTGCATCGCAAGCACTTCGGCGTGGCCTTCTCCAGCTTTAAGGTGTGCGCCAAATCCTATGATTTCTCCATTTTTCACAACTACTGCCCCTACTGCGGGGTTAGGAGATGTTTGCCCTCTCGCTTTTTCTGCTAAATCAATGGCAAATTTCATGTAAAAAGAATGGTTCATCCTCTCACCACCTCTCATTTCAAATATAAAAAACACCCAGGAAAAGTTGTCCTCGGTGTAAAAATTAGATTTATTGCATACTCAAATAAGCAGAAAAAAATATGATTTTTTTCTACTTTTGCAATTAAATCCTTCTCCCATCCAGACTTTCACTGTCGGCCCTGGAGTTTCACCAGATCCACCAATTTCCTATAAATAAGAAATTGGGTCACGGACTAAGAAGTAAAGTTTACTTCATCACCGCCGGTAGGGAATTCCACCCACCCCCGAAGGACATTATATGTAGTTGTATTAATTAATGATAGCATACATGGGCTGTCTTATGAAACATAAATGCTTTTATACTCAATAATCACACAATAAAGAACCAGTAAATTAATCCCCAAACAAGCGACATACCTACTAAAATACCAAATAAAATCCAGTTTGTTTTTTGCATTACATTCCCTCCGCAAACCTACAATCAAATGGCTAGAAAAAGACTTAACACGAATGCTAAGTCTTTTTCTCTGATGATTATACTTTTATATTATGCTTCGTCCCAAACTTTAACTTCTTTCATTACATCGCCATTTTTCATTTTAAGCGCTGTTTCTAGTCCTTCAGTTACTTGACCGAATACAGTGTGTACACCGTTTAAGTGTGGTTGAGAATCGTGTACGATGAAGAATTGGCTTCCACCAGTATCTTTTCCAGCGTGTGCCATAGAAAGAGATCCTGGTACATGCTTATGAGGGTTACCTTCCGTTTCACACTTAATTGAGTAGCCAGGGCCACCTGTACCCATTCCGTTCGGGCAACCACCTTGAGATACGAATCCAGGGATTACGCGGTGGAAATTTAAACCGTTGTAGAAACCTTCGTTTGCTAATTTTTCGAAGTTAGCAACTGTACCAGATGCTTCGTTTTCGAATAAGTCAATTAAAATCGTTTCGCCATTTTCCATAAGAATGCTAGCTTTTTTCATATGTATAACCTCCTAATTTTCACCATTATTTTATGTAACCTTATTTATAGTACTATATTTTGTACAAATAGAAAAGTAATCCGATAATTCCCCGTATTATCTGAACATAACAAAGTACCTACTTCACCAATGAAGTAGGCACCAATTGTTAGTTATTTTAACACTTTTGAGTTTAATGGTAAGTCCAGTCTTACTATGTCTTCTAAGCTTTCTCTTTTCACAACTAAGTTAGCTTCCCCGTTTTCTACGAATACTACTGCAGGTCGTGCAATACGGTTATAGTTGTTGGACATAGAGTAGCCGTAAGCCCCTGTACAAAAAACAGCCAAGTAGTCATCTTCGGTTGTTTTTGGTAGCTCAATGTCCCAAATTAACATGTCACCTGATTCACAAGCTTTACCAGCAATAGATACAGTTTCTTCTTTTGAATCTTCCACTCGATTTGCTAAAACCGCTTCGTATTTTGCTTGATATAAAGCAGGACGCAAATTGTCACTCATACCACCGTTAACTGATACATATGTGCGAACATTCGGTATTTCTTTTCTTGCTCCGATCGAATAAATGGTCGTTCCAGCGTCACCAACTAATGAGCGTCCTGGCTCAATCCATATTTCTGGCATTTTCATATCATATTTGGCAATATAATTTTGTACTTGGCCGATAATTTCTTCTACATAAATAGAAACAGGTATTGGATCGTCCTCTTCTGTGTATCGGATTCCAAACCCACCACCTAAGTTAACAACCCTCGCCTCAAATCCTGCTCGTTCTTTCCAGTCGTTCAATGTTGCAAACATTTTTTCTGCTGCCACTTTAAAACCAGTCGTTTCGAATATTTGAGAGCCAATATGACAGTGAATTCCTAGCAACGTTACATGCGCTGAATTTTCAGCTAATTGCATCGCTTCAAATGCTTGCCCACTTTGTAAGTCGAAACCAAACTTTGAATCTTCTTGTCCTGTTAAAATGTAATCGTGTGTATGCGCTTCAATTCCAGGCGTTAAACGTAGTAAGATTGGCATGTTATATTCATGTCTAGCACAAATACTCGTTAATAGAGATAACTCTAGAAAATTATCAACTACCACACAACCAATTTTATTAACTACAGCCATTTCTAATTCTTCTGCACTTTTATTGTTGCCATGGAAATGAATTTTTTTTACTGGAAAACCAGCCTTTAATGCTGTGAATAATTCACCTGATGAAACTACATCTAATGACAAACCTTCTTCTTCTGCTAGTTGAACCATTGCAATCGTTGAGAATGCTTTGCTAGCGTAGGCAACTTGTGCTTTTACACCTAAGTTTAAAAACGTGTCACGAAACTGTTTGGCTCTTTCTCTAATTAATGCTACATCAAATATATAAAGTGGTGTACCATATTGTGTTGCTAAATCGATTGTATCTACTCCACCAATTGTTAAATGTCCTTTGCTATTTACCGAACTGCTACCATAAAAATGCATTCTCGCTACCCCTAACTGTTATAATCTGTGCTCTTTCTAGTACAGTATTCGCTTGTCACATTTTTGGACAGGGCAATTGTACTAGTTCAAACTCGTAAAACTTGTTTATATTGGAAAAGACAGCTAAAACTTCTTTTAGCTGTCTTTCGTTCTTTAGTTAATTAAACTAAATTTATCATAAACATCTTTTTGTATCAAGGAAATTCGACGTGATTCTCGTTGGTATTTTTTATTTTTAGCGCTCTGTTAAACAAACTTTTAAAAAATAGCTTGCTCATTCATCAAGGCTGTCTGAATCGATCTTTTGGGTGGACGATGCTCGGACGTATTTTTGACCCTGGTACTGCTCTTCTGACTAAAATTTGCATCAATGCTTTTGGTCTAAATGGTAGGAACGGCCATAGATATGGTGTATTTAACGATTTAATGCTTGCTAATAGTAGAATAAACCCTGTAATACCTACAACAAATCCAACTGTATGGAACATTGCAACTACCAATAACAAAATAAGTCTTGCTATTTTATTTGCCACACTCAATTCATAACTAGGCGTTGTGAAAGATCCGACACCAGCTAACGCTACATACAAAATTACTTCCGGTACAAACAATCCAACATCAATAGCAATTTGGCCAATTAATACAGCTGCAATTAGACCCATTGCGGTCGAAAGTGCAGTTGGGGTATGAATGGCTGCTAGCCTTAGAAACTCTATCCCAATATCCGCTAAAAATATTTGAGCAATTATCGGAATGTTCGTTTCCTCGTTCGGTCCTATAAAAGCAAGTGCTTCTGGTAATAACGATGGTTCAAGAACGAACAAAAACCATAGTGGCAACAAAAAGATAGAAGCCATGATACCGACGAATCGAATCCAACGCACAAAGGTACCAACCGTTGGTGATTGTCTAAACTCTTCCACGTGTTGTACATGGTGAAAGAACGTAGTTGGCGTAATAATAACACTCGGTGAATTATCGATAAAAACGATAACATGTCCTTCTAATAAATGCATTGCGGCAATATCAGGTCTTTCTGTATATCGCACTAGAGGGTAAGGATTATACCCTTGCTTCACAATGAATTCTTCTACCGTTTTGTCTGCCATTGGAATGCCATCAATTTTAATTGCCTTCATTTCTTTTCGTACGATATCAACTAAGTCATCATCCGCAATATCTTTTATGTAAGCAATACAAACATCTGTTTTGGAACGTTCTCCAATTTGAAATATTTCATGACGTAGCCTTTCATCACGAATTCTACGACGGGTTAAAGCTGTATTCACAATGATATTTTCTACATAACCGTCACGTGAACCGCGTACAACTTTTTCTGTATCTGGTTCTTCCGGTCCTCTACCAGGATATGCACGAGTATCTACAACAAATCCTGACGATTCTCCTTCTATTAAAATAACAATCAAGCCACTTAAAACTTGGTCTACCGCTTCATCTAAGTTTTGTATTTCTTCTACTTGCTGGTGAACGAGTCTGTTATGAATGATTTCTCTAACTTTATACGACTTTCTCTCTATATCATTGATATGAACTAACTGTTCCATAATTTCAATAATAAACATTGTGTCACAAAGACCATTTACATAATAAATGTTTATTTCTTTGCCTAGAACAGTTATTTTTCGGACACCTAAGTCAAAACTGACATCAAGACCTACTTCATCTTTGAAAAAATTCTCATTCGTCGACAATTTCGGTGATATCGGAATTTTTTCCAATCCATTGTGAGACATCATATCCATTCCTTTCTAATATGATTTCAACTGCTTTGCGTGTCACAGGTGCTCCATTATTCACATCGTCTTTTCGAGCCATTTTTCCGATATCTCCAATACCTACAATAATTGGTACAGCTAGTTCATCTAGCACATACACTGTATCCCCATTTATCCTTCCCATATCAAACTCCTGTATGCCACTTTTATCCACACCATAATTCGTAACATTCAAGTCACGATCTACCGTTATATCAACTCTTGTCCACTCAGACATATGAGTTTTAGAGGCTACGGCTATGATTCCAAGTACTTCTATTTTTGGATGACGGGCAACTTTTTTCAAAGCTCTCTCACCCGCACCTTCCCCTAAAAATCCACTATCATCGAACATGACAAACACAGGGTCATTCGGAGCTTTACAAATAAGCTGTACAATTTCTTCACCAGACAAAGTAGTTGGGTTGCCGTACGAGCTTGATATACAACGTCCTCCGAACAACTTTGCTACATATTGAATTGTCTTTTTTGCGTATTCATCTCCATCAGTAACTAAAATGACCCGTCTTTTATTCATGTAGTAATTATCCTTTCGGTTTAAAAATTACTGCTACTATAAAAGCAAATAGTATTGCCGCTGAAATACCAGCAGACGTTAATTCAAAAATCCCCATCCCTATTCCAATAAATCCATGTTTATCTGCTTGTTCCATTGCCCCATGTAAGAGAGAATGGCCAAAGCTTGTAATTGGAACAGTCGCTCCGGCACCAGCAAATTCAATAAATTTATCATATATTCCGAATCCATCTAGGACGGCTCCAGCTACTACAAAACTACTCATAACGTGGGCTGGTGTAAGTTTAAAAATATCCATAAGTAGTTGACCTACAACACATATTGCTCCTCCTACGACAAATGCAATAAAGTATTCCATTTATTCTCCACCCACCCTTTCTAACACAACACCGTGTGCAATCGTTGGGATCGATTCTTTTTGTTGAATCATCGTTGGGTTTAATAGTGCACCAGTTGCCACAATGAACACTTTATTTAAGGAACCCTCTTCTAACTCTTTCATGATATGAGCGTACGTCACAACGGCAGAGCAACCACAACCACTTCCACCTGCGAACACCCCTTGATCAGGTCTATATATCATAAGTCCACAATCGTTATGTCGAGTGGCAACATCATATCCTTCTTCCATTAGCAGTTCTTTTAAAATTGGACTGCCAACACCTGATAAATCTCCCGTTAAAATTAAATCGTACTCTTCTGGTTGAATGTTTAAATCTTGAAAATGTATTTGTATTGTATCCGCTGCTGCAGGTGCCATCGCGGAACCCATATCAAAAGGATCTGTTATTCCTAAGTCATTTACTTTTCCAATAGTTGCAGATGTAACTCGAACTTTTCCTTTTTCCTTACTTACTAAAGCCGTTCCTGCACCAGAAACGGTAAATGTAGCGCTGTCTGGCTTTTGTCCTCCATATTCTGTTGGATATCGGAATTGTCTTTCCGCCGTAGCGTTGTGACTACTTGTGGAGGCTAGTACTCGATTGGCAAATCCCCCATCCACAAGTGCGGAGGCAACAGCTAATGTTTCCATGGAAGTAGAACAAGCTCCAAACATACATAGAAAAGGGATTTGATTATGCCTAGCGACATAGTTTGCTGTTACGTTTTGATTTAACAGGTCACCAGCTAAGAAAAAATCAACATCTTTTGTTGTTAAATTTACTTTTGTTAAACAAGAATGTATAGACTGCTCCATTAGCCTTCTTTCTGCCATTTCCCAATTGTCTTCACCACAATGCAATTCATCATGTGTTTCATCAAAAAGTTTTCCAAGAGGTCCTGCCGCTTCTTTCGGTCCAACAGCTGTACCAGTTGCATTAATGTATATTGGATTCTGAAATACCCACGTTTGTTTGCCTACAAGTCTCACGCTCTACATCTCCTGTCCTACATAAATGTCATATTAAAAACATATCGAATGATGCCAACCACGTAGGCTGCAACTACTCCAAACACTATAACGTTCCCAGCCAGTTTGAACATGTTCGTTGCAATACCTAGTACTAATCCTTCACTTTTATGTTCTAATGCAGCACTTGCCATCGAGTTCGCAAAGCCTGTAACAGGTACTGCTGATCCTGCTCCCGCAAATTGACCTAGCTTATCATAAACACCGAGCCCTGTTAATAGTGCAGCAATCAAAATAAGTGTTGCTACTGTTGGATTTCCTGCATCTTTTTCCGAAAAGTGAAATACATTCATATAGAAATTTTGTATACCTTGACCTAATAAACAAATAGCTCCACCTATTAAAAAAGCTTTAACGCAATTTATAACATAAGGTGGCTTTGGCTGAAATTTTTTTATATTCGTAGAATAACTGTCCTTTAATTTATCTGGCATTGGATGTTCCTCCTTTTACAAATCTACGTATACAACCCAATGAAATAGTGAACCTAATACTTTACCAAATACGATTGCCATTAAGAGAATTACAATTTTACTTTCCACACCTATACGTTTGGCCATTATTGGTAGAACATTTAGCACTTCTGTTAAGGCAGCTGCGAGTAGACCGACAAAGATTCCACAAATAAGACCAATAGGTATCGTTACCAATGAAGGAAGATTAAGCTTCACATCATGTAAGCTAATCCAACTCCCAAACAATGCACCACCAATAACTCCCCATTCATAAGCGTGTATATATTTATTTGTTTTTGAAAGTTGCGTTAATCGAGGAATAACACCTAATACCGTTAAAAATGCAACAAATCCTGCCCCTACTGCTATTCCACCAGCTAGGCCAAGAAATACGGTAAACAACACACTAATTGTCATGCATTTTTTTCATACTTTCCTTGTTCTCATGCATCACAACATAATTGTCTAAGTCTTGCTGATAGTTAAACATCTCTACCTCTAACGGGCTAGGTTCCTCATTAATTCGTTTGCGAAACACATGATTGAAGAACAATATCATCCCAATACCTAATCCTAACGAATAAGGAATTTGCAGCAGTAACGGTTTGTCGTCTTCTACACCAGTAATCGTTTGGAATAACTTCTGATGCACCACTCTCATACTTACATCTTCGTGAAAATTCATAATGGCAAGTGCAGCACCGAAAAATAATAATAGCCAAACGCCAACGAAAAAAGCAGGGCGAAACTTTTTCTGTTTGTAAATTATCTCGACAATCGTTTGTGCAGGACCCACTGTTTGTACTTCTAAATCTGGATCTACGCTTACAATTTGTTTCATCACTTTCATAACATCGAGTACTACAATGGAATTGTCACTCATATTAACGTGATGCAATGTGATTTCTCCAATGAGTTTTATATCCTCTTGGCTTGCGACGATTTGAGCAATATCTTTCAATTTAATAGCTTGGTTTGGTCGCGCTTGAACTTTATGCCGCATTCGAATATAAACGGTCCTTTCCATCACAAACACATCCTGACAAAGATTTCTGTATTTGTAGTATGTATGATTGGCCAATTTACCATGCAAAGGAAATTTTAGAGGGAAGAATTACCAATGAATGTTAGATAGGGAGGATTATCTGGCCGGAAAATTGATTTGAGACGAGAATTACGGATGAAATGGGTTTTTGTTTCATTCTGGACGAATTGTGTTTCAATCTACTTAGTTTAAGTTTCAATCCACCTATACCATCTATCTACTACTTACTTGTGTTTCAATTTACGGAGCTTGTGTTTCAATCTGGGCGAGTTGTGTTTCAATCTACTCAGTTTGTGTTTCAATCCACCTTTACCATCTATCTACTACTTACTTGTGTTTCAATTTACAGAGCTTGTGTTTCAATCTGGGCGAGTTGTGTTTCAATCTACTCAGTTTGTGTTTCAATCCGCCTAATTCACCGATCTACTACTTACTTGTGTTTCAATTTACGGAGCTTGTGTTTCAATCTGGACGAGTTGTGTTTCATTCTACTCAGTTTGTGTTTCAATCCATCTAATTCACCGATCTACTACTTACTTGTGTTTTAAATTACAGAGCTTGTGTTTCAATCTGGACAAGTTGTGTTTCAATCTACTTAGTTTGTGTTTCAATCCACCTTTACCATCTATCTACTACTTACTTGTGTTTCAATTTACAGAGCTTGTGTTTCAATCTGGGCGAGTTGTGTTTCAATCTACTCAGTTTGTGTTTCAATCCGCCTAATTCACCGATCTACTACTTACTTGTGTTTCAATTTACGGAGCTTGTGTTTCAATCTGGACGAGTTGTGTTTCATTCTACTCAGTTTGTGTTTCAATCCCCTCTCAGACAATAAAAAAACCGCTTAGACGTCATTCGTCCATGCGGTCTTTCATCTGAATTAAAATTTTCTTCTCTAACCTGGAAACTTGTACTTGAGATATACCAAGCCGCTCTGCTACTTCGGTTTGCGTTTGGTCTTTATAATACCTTAAATACACAATGAGCTTTTCTCGTTCATCTAGTTCTTCGATTGCCTCGCGTAGAGCAATTTTATCAAACCATTTTCCTTCCGATTGGTCGGCAATTTGATCTAATAAAGTAATAGGATCTCCATCGTTTTCATATACCGTTTCATGTATAGAACTTGGAGCACGAGCTGCTTCTTGGGCAAGGATTACTTCCTCTGGAGTAATTTCTAAAAACGCCGAAATCTCGTTCACTGTTGGGACACGACCGTGTCTTTTAGACAGTTCATCCTTCGCCTTACGAATCTTATTAGCCATCTCCTTTAAGGAACGACTAACCTTCACACTTCCGTCATCGCGGATAAATCGCTGTATTTCACCAATGATCATTGGTACAGCGTACGTTGAAAATTTTACGTCATAAGATAAATCAAATTTATCCACAGACTTTAACAAGCCGATACACCCAATTTGGAAAAGGTCGTCTGGTTCATAGCCGCGATTAAGAAAACGTTGAACGACTGACCATACGAGTCTAATATTTTTTGAAACAATTAGATCTCTTGCATCTTGGTCCCCATCTTGGCTTTTTTTAATTAATTCTTTTACTTCATGGTCCTTTAAATACGTGATAGGTTGCTCTTTTTTGACCTCCACATCCATAGGCGATAACTCCTTAATTACAAAGCGCTTGGCTCTTGGCTAAGTATTTTGTCATGCGGATTGTGGTGCCTGTGTCTCGTGCTGAATGAATCTCTACAAAATCCATAAAATTCTCCATAATGGTAAAGCCCATACCTGAACGCTCAAGCTCTGGCTTTGTTGTATATAATGGCTGACGTGCTTCTTCTACATCACTAATACCAATCCCACGGTCTTTAATTGTAATATGAACCGCGCTATCCTCTAACTCTACTGAAATATAAACAATTCCATTCGGATCACTTTCGTATCCGTGAATGATAGAGTTTGTTACTGCTTCTGAAACAACTGTTTTGATTTCTGTTAATTCATCCATCGTCGGGTCGAGTTGCGTAATAAATGCTGCAACTGTCACGCGGGCAAATGACTCATTTTGACTAAGGGCAGAAAATTGAAGGTGCATCTCGTTCTTCATTACGCCACCCCCAATCTACTCAGTGCATGCTGTTCACTTTCTTCTAAACGCATAATTTTAAACAAACCTGACATGTCAAATAAACGTTTTACTGCAGGTGAAATCGAGCAGATTACCATTTCTCCACCAACATTTTTCACTTGTTTATATCTACCTAAAATCACACCAAGGCCAGAGCTATCCATAAAGGACAGTTCTTCCAAGTTTAATAAAATGTGTGTAATCGAATGTTCCTCAATTATGGCAGAAGCTTCCGCGCGCAACGCCTCAGCTGTATGATGATCAAGCTCACCTGCCAGACGAATGAGTAACACATTTTTCTTAATTTCAAAATCAATAGAAAGACTCACTGTACGCTCCTCCTTGTAGTTCAGTGTCAGTGAGTCATTTCTATATAGGGTTGTCCGATTCCTTCTACGATGACAAAACTAGTGTAAATTCGCTAAACGTTTTACAGTTTCGTCATAAAAAATAGGAATAATTATTAAGATGCTTTGGTAAATGTACCCATTGTACGCTTTAATAATTTCCACCAAGATGCTTCAGGATCATCAGCGCCAGCAACTAAGTTACTTTCAGATAATACTTTGTCCCCTTTTTTCAACATGATGGTGCCAACCACATCACCTTTTTTTACAGGTGCCTTTAAGCTTGTATTTAATTTCACTTCTTGAACTACATCATCAATATTCTCACCTTTTTTTGTCAGAACAGAAATCGGCTCTGAAGTAACAGCATCAATTTCTTTTTCCGCACCTTTGCTTACTTTTACTTTCGCAACAGTTTGATTTCTCTCGAACATTGGGTGTGTTTTATATTGACTAAAAGCGTAGTCTAACATTTTTGTAATTTGTGCATTTCTGTCTTTTGGAGTTGGAGCTCCAAAAACAACAGCAATAACACGCATATCATCTTTTTTAGCTGTAGCGGTTAAACAATATTTCGCTTCTTGTGTAAAACCTGTTTTCACCCCGTCTACTCCTGGATAGAATTTCACAAGGCGATTTGTATTAACTAACCAAAATTTCTTATCCGTATCTTCACGAAGGTAGTCTTCGTACTGCCCTGTATATTTCGTAATTGCATCGTCAAACTTTAATAGTTCTTTTGCGATGAGTGCCATATCGTTGGCAGTACTGTAATGTTCTTTAGCTGGTAATCCAGTAGGATTTTGGAACTTTGTATTTTTAAGTCCTAGCTCCTCTGAACGGTTATTCATCATTTGCACGAATGCTTCTTCAGAACCCGCAAGACGTTCCGCCATTGCAACCGATGCATCGTTACCAGACGCTATTGCAATACCGCGAAGCATTTCATCTGTTGTCATTTCTTCTCCAGCCTCTAAGAAGATTTGCGAACCTCCCATAGAAGCAGCATGTTCACTCGTACGAATTTTCTCATCCCACGTTAGTTCACCTTTATCGATTGCTTCCATAATTAAAAGCATTGTCATAATTTTTGTCATACTAGCGGGTGGAAGCTTTTCATTCCCGTTTTTCTCATATAAAACTTGTCCAGTATCTCTTTCAATTAAAATAGCAGACCTGGCATTGCTAGCTAATTCTACTGTTTGTTCCTGTGCAAACGTCACATTTGTGTATGCAGATAAAGCAAAAACGAATGAAACAATAGCGATTACGAATTTTTTCATTATCCAATACCTCCAATCTTTGTCCATAGTTAACATTTTTTCCAATATTATTCAAAATATACAAAGAAGTGAGTAAATAATGGATATTTTTATATTGCATTTTTTTAAAATGAGGTTAGTGAACTGGGGGGATTTAGGTGATAGAAATTAAAACACCGCATCTACAAAAGATACGGTGTTTTAACGAGTCGATTATCTCTATTATTCCGAAATTGTATCATACACAAGTGGTGGAACTGTAACATTACCATTTGTAATTTTCATACTGTTGTATAGTTTTTGTTTTACTTCCTCGACATTCTCTTGGTTACTATGAATGGTAGCTAAAGATTCACCTTTTGCTACTTTGTCACCGATTTTCTTACGTAAAACGATACCTACTGCAAGGTCAATCACAGAATCTTTTGTTGCGCGACCTGCTCCTAATAACATCGCTGCTGTGCCAAGCGAGTCTGCAACGATTTCAGATACCGTTCCTTCTTCTAATGCTTCTAGTTCTACTACATATTTAGCTTGTGGAAGGTTAGATGGATTATCGACAACAGATGGATCTCCACCTTGTGCCTCTAAGAACGTCTTTAACACTTCAAGTGCTTTCCCATTATTAATAACTTCTTCTAGTTTTGTACGTGCATCTTCTAATGAGTCCGCTTTTTCCGCTAAGTATACCATGTAGCTTCCTAGAGTTAGGCAAAGTTCATGTAAGTCTTCTGGACCTTCTCCGCGTAACGTATCGATCGCTTCTTTAATTTCTAAAGCATTACCTATTGCATATCCAAGTGGCTGGCTCATGTCAGAAATAACAGCCATTGTGCGACGCCCTACGTTGTTACCGATGTCTACCATTGCTTTGGCTAATTTTTTCGCTTCATCTAAATCTTTCATGAATGCGCCAGCACCCGTTTTAACATCTAGTACAATTGCATCTGCGCCCGCTGCGATTTTTTTACTCATAATAGAACTTGCGATTAGAGGGATGCTGTTTACTGTTGCTGTAACGTCACGTAGTGCATATAACTTTTTATCAGCAGGAGTTAAATTTCCACTTTGACCGATTACAGCTACTTTATTTTTATTTACTAAGTCGATGAATTGTTGGTTGTCAATTTCCACGTGGAAACCTGGAACCGCTTCTAGTTTGTCAATTGTTCCACCTGTGTGACCTAAACCACGGCCAGACATTTTTGCAACAGGGACACCTAACGCTGCTACAAGTGGTGCTAATACTAAAGTAGTTGTATCGCCAACTCCGCCAGTACTATGTTTGTCTACTTTAATTCCTTCTATTGCCGATAAGTCTATCGTGTCACCCGAGTTAACCATAGCCATTGTTAAGTCTGCACGCTCTTGGTCTGTCATGCCTTTAAAAAAGATTGCCATGTTTAAAGCACTCATTTGATAATCCGGGATAGAGCCGTCTGTAAAACCGTTTATAATAAAGTTAATTTCTTCTGTAGATAGTTCTTTTCCGTCACGTTTTTTCTCGATTAAGTCAACCATTCTCATGCGGAACACCAGCTTTCTCTCTATATTTAAGTAATTCGAGCAATTTGCTTATACAACTGAATCCATTTCAAAATTACGGTTCGTTTAGTGAAAAACGAATATTTTAGTATAATATACAATAATATGTACGTTAATTAAGGTATCTTAATACAAAATATGCTTCTATCATTCGTTTTTCGTATAGTAGTCATACATTATGAAACGGACTTAACTAATTGCTCATTAAAAATTACATATCTTTGATAATAGTTTTTACTAGACCAAGGAAGTTTGCGCGAACCATTTCTGTTGTTTCCATTACTTCGTCGTGTGTTAATGGTTGGTCTAGAATACCTGCAGCCATGTTCGAAATACAAGAAATACCTAGAACTTTCATACCGCTATGACGAGCAATGATTACTTCTGGAACTGTTGACATTCCAACTGCATCTCCACCCCAAGTACGTAGCATGCGAACTTCAGCAGGTGTTTCGTATGTTGGTCCAGTGTTTCCAACATATACTCCCTCTTGTACTTTAATGCCTAATTTTTCAGCAGTAGCTTTCGCTAATTTTTGTAAGTCTTTGCAATATGCAGTGGACATATCAGGGAAACGTGCACCGAACTGCGCATCGTTAGGACCGATTAATGGGTTTGTCCCCATGTTATTAATATGATCTGTAATAATCATTAAGTCGCCAGCTTCAAAAGAAGTATTTACTCCACCTGCAGCATTTGTAACAATAACTGTTTCTACTCCTAAAAGTTTCATTACGCGAACTGGGAATGTTACCTTTTCCATGGAGTATCCTTCATAGAAGTGGAAACGACCTTGCATGGCAATAACTGTTTTCCCTTCTAATTCACCAATTACAAGTTGACCAGCATGACCTTCTACTGTTGAAACTGGGAAATCAGGAATTTCGCTATATGGAATGACGATTGGTGATTGAATTTCTTCTGCTAAAACTCCTAAGCCAGAGCCTAAAATTAAACCGATTGTCGGTGTATTTGTTAATTTTTCTTTAATAAATGAAACAGAATTATTCATGGACAGTTGTCCTCCTATTTTAGATTTGGCAAAAAGCTTTCGCCGTGCTTTGGCATTTTTACATTAAAGTTGTCAGCCACTGTTGCTCCAACATCTGCAAATGTTTTTCTTATTTCTAATTCTTTTCCTTCTGTCATAGAAGGTGAGTAAACTAGTAGCGGTACATATTCACGCGTATGGTCTGTGCCTGGGAACGTTGGATCGTTACCATGGTCTGCTGTAATAATTAAAAGGTCGTTTTCTTTTAAGTTTGAAATAACTTCCGGTAGGCGGGCATCAAATTCTTCTAACGCTTTACCATAACCTTCTGGATCACGACGGTGTCCGAAAACAGCATCAAAATCTACTAAGTTTAAGAAACTTAAACCTGTGAAGTCCATTTCTACCGTATCAACGATTTTATCCATGCCGTCCATGTTGGAAACAGTGCGAAGAGAGTTAGTAACCCCTTCTCCATCATAAATGTCGGCAATTTTTCCGATAGAAATGACGTCAAAGCCAGAATCTTTTAATTCATTCATAACGGTTCTTTCAAATGGTTTTAGTGCGTAATCATGACGGTTCGATGTGCGTTTGAAATCACCAGGTGTTCCTAAGAAAGGACGTGCAATAATTCTACCAACCATATATTTCTCATCTAGTGTTAGTTCACGTGCAATTTTACAAATATCATAAAGTTCTTCAATCGGAACAATGTCTTCATGAGCTGCAATTTGTAATACAGAATCCGCGGACGTGTAAACGATTATGGCCCCTGTTTCCATGTGCTCTTTGCCAAGTTCATCAAGTATTTCTGTTCCAGAAGCAGGCTTGTTACCGATGATTTTACGACCAGTACGAGCTTCCAGTTCATTTAATAATTCATCTGGGAAACCTTCAGGGAAAACGCGGAACGGCGTATCAATTCTTAATCCCATTAACTCCCAGTGACCAGTCATTGTGTCTTTACCTGTTGATGCTTCTTCCATTTTTGTATAGAATGCAAGTGGCTTTTGGGCTTTTTCAATTCCTTTAATTTCACGGATATTGCTTAAACCCAGTTGTGCTATGTTCGGCATGTGAAGTCCGTTCATATGCAGTGCAATGTTTCCAATCGTATCAGAACCTGCATCCCCAAATTCTTTTGCATCTGGCGCCTCGCCAATACCTACTGAATCCATCACAATTAAAAAAATACGTTTATATGTATAAGAACTCAAAGTGAAACCTCCTTAAGTTTTAGGCTCTATTAAACACCGCTGTTGATTTCCGCGCATATCTTCGCTTTCCGCGGGCGGGCCGGGAGCCTCCTCGTCGCCTTCGCTCCTGCGGGGTCTCCCGTTACCCGCTATTCCCGCAGGAGTCTACGATATGCACTACAATCAACAGCTAGTTTTACAAAAAATAACACTATGTTTAAGTACAGCCTAATATTTTAATTTATCCATTTATTAGTATAGCTTTTTACGAACAATATTTTCCCCTTTTTCGGATAACATAACCAAAAAATAAGTTGTCAGAAGTCAGACATCTTAAATTATATACAAGCGCTTTCAATTTTTCAATTGTTTTACAAAAAATTAAGTAGAATAAGAGGTAAACTTTACCTCTCTTATTCTATCAGAAAAATTAAGCACGTGGGTGAAATTGACTATAGACGTCTTTTAATCTGCCTTTTGTTACATGTGTGTAGATTTGTGTAGTGGATATATCAGCATGTCCAAGCATTTCTTGAACAGCACGCAAGTCTGCCCCATTTTCTAGCAAATGAGTGGCAAAAGAATGCCGTAATGTATGCGGTGTTAAATCTTTTTGAATGCCTGCTTCTTTTGTTAAGGTTTTAAGAATTTTCCAAAATCCTTGGCGAGATAACGCATTTCCTTGATAGTTTAAAAAAAGTGCGTCTGATTGTTGTTTCTTATTGAATGCTGGACGACTTTCATTAATATATTTCTCGATAGCGTCTTGAGCTAGTTTTCCAATAGGTATGATACGTTCTTTATTCCCTTTTCCAATACATCGGATAAATCCCATCGAAATATGTGCATCGCTCAATTTAAGGGATGTTAGCTCTGACACACGAATTCCTGTTGCATATAAAAGTTCGAGCATCGCCTTATCTCGTATACCTATAGGTGTGTTTGTTTTCGGTGCTTCAAGCAATGCTTGTACCTCTTCGATTGATAAAACTTTAGGAAGTTTCACTTCTGGTTGAGGCGTATCAATATGTACAGTTGGATCGTGATCGGTTACTTTATCTCTTAATAAAAATTGATGAAAAGATCGGATGGAGGCAATATGCCTAGCAATCGTCTTCGAAGACTTTCCTTTTTCATGACAATGTTTAAGAAACTGTAAAATTTCGTTTCGTTTAGCGTTGTTAATAGAAGTGATCCCTTCTACTTTTTCTATATATTGTAGATAGCTTTTTAAATCTCGTTCGTATGAAATAATTGTATTATCCGCTAGCCCTTTTTCTACTAATAAAAAGTGCAAAAAATCTTGTAAGTGGTCCTTCATGAACTTCTACTCCCCGTAGTGGTAAAAAAACAATAGACGCTGTACCCAGCTGTCGTCCTTCTCCTCCACCATTTTTGTTACTTTTACGGCTGCTCCTTCTGGAACATCGTATCTGTGGTAATTCTCATATTCTTGGTTTAGCCATACAATACCATAATAAAAAAGAATCGTACATCCTGTAAACAAAATAAACACTTTTATTGTATTATAAACGGATTCAAACATAGATTTCATAGTATACCTCCATAGATTAAAGCATGTCTATTAGAAAGGTATGACAAATTGGAGTGGTTTTATACATGGATGTGGAGATTTTTCGCGAGTTAAAGTAATATTTTTGGGTCTAGCATTTACTAATCAGGGCAATTTTCCATATGATCGGGCCAGTTTGCTCTCACATCGGGCCAATTCTCAATCTAGGTCACACGACAGACAAATCACCTCTC
Source organism: Bacillus sp. FJAT-45066 (assembly GCF_002335755.1). NCBI lineage: Bacteria > Bacillati > Bacillota > Bacilli > Caryophanales > Bacillaceae > Bacillus > Bacillus sp. FJAT-45066. The sequence continues at coordinate 715,771 of NZ_NISQ01000001.1, read as the reverse complement.
TCAAAAAAATAAAACCTTCCCTAATATAGAAGTTAGGAAAGGTTATTCATTCGTTTCTTCTTCAGTTGTTTCGTCTTGGCAACGGTGACATACGCCGTGGAAAGTTAGGCGGTGGTCTTTAATTTTGAAGTTCCAGTCACGTTCCACAATTGCTTCGACATCTTCTAATAGGTCGTCTTGAATTTCGTCCACCGCACCACATTCAATACAAACTAGATGGTGGTGGAAGTGTTTAGCTCCTTCTTGACGAAGGTCATATCGGGACACGCCGTCACCGAAATTTATTTTATCAACAATTTTTAGTTCGGTTAATAATTCTAGCGTTCGATATACAGTAGCAAGTCCAATTTCTGGGGACTTTTCTTTAACTAGGAGGTATACATCTTCCGCGCTTAAATGGTCCTCTTCGTGCTCTAGTAGTACTCTAACAGTCGCTTCCCGCTGAGGAGTTAATTTGTAACTTGCGGAGTGTAAGTGTTTTTTAATACGATCAATTCTATTTTCCATCTATGTGTTCCCTCCCTAACGCTATCTTCTATATTTTAGCGAACAGAAAAGAAACTGTCAAAGAAAAATATAATCATTCTTATTAAGTATAAATAATTATTATTTAATAAAAATTAATCTAATATACTTACTATTGATTTCATTAATAAAGGAGAGAAATATGCTTCGACTAACGACGCTACACCTAACACTACTACGATAATGACCATTATGATAGAGTAGCGCAGGAACGATTGAAAAAATGGCTCGGTTATTTTTTTTACAAACAACTGACGAATCATTTTCATCGAGAATGCTACTGAAAGAGCCCCAATAACAATGTATGCCGGAATTGCCACTAGGTTTTGAGGCAAAATGGTGCCAAACGCCAGTAAAAATCCTTTCCAACTTAATTGACTTACAATAAACCCTACAGTAAAGCCCACTACTACACCCTTTAAGAAAAGCAAGATTAGTATAACGGGCAAACCTATTATCGAGATGCCAAGCACCCACATTACGAGGGCATATCTCATATGTTTGAAGAAACTTTGGAAAAAGATTTCTCTTGAATCTGCTAATTGACCTTCGGATACTTGTCCAAAAAAGCGATTGAGATACACGAGCAAATCTTGCTTTTGCGAAAAGTTCATACTATTGACGACGATTGCGCCGAAAATGACTCCCATGAAAAATAACACAACGACAAATAGGTATAATGAGGAATTGTCTCTAACATGTCCTAGTATCGACGAAAACTTGGTCTGTTTCTTCATTCTATTTCCTCCTATTAAGCTCTTACTAGATTGTATGAAGTCGTCCTATAAATATTCCAACATTAATTGGAAATTTCATATTTTACTAGATTGTTGTCTGTGCTATACTGTTGAAAATTGTCTTTTTGTAACACCGCTGTTGATTTCCGCACAAACTTCCGCTTTCGCGCCTGCGGGGTCTCCCGCTCCCCGCTTCTCCCGCAGGAGTCTGCGGTTTGCGCGGAAATCAACAGCTTATTAATATTCAAACCTCAACAATTTTCTAATAAGATGAAAAAATTGAAAGTAGGGAAATAGATGAATCCAGTATTATTAGATTTTCCTCATGAGTTTTCGTCAGATCGGTTGTTTATTCGCATCCCTCTTCCTGGGGATGGCCCATTTGTACACGATGCGGTTAAACATTCATTAAAAGAGTTACAACCGTGGATGCCTTTCGCGCAAGAGCTTTCTTCCTTGGAAGATATGGAAGCAAATATTCGCGAGGCGCATGCAGCATTTTTACTACGAAAAGATTTAAGGCTACATATTTTCCATAAAGAAGAAGGTTATTTCATCGGATCAACAGGTTTTCACCGTTTAGACTGGAAGACAAAAAAAGTAGAAATAGGCTATTGGATAGACTCTCGTTATAGCGGAAAAGGTTACATGCGAGAAGCGGTTCAAGCATTAACGGATTTTGCTTTTACACATTTTGAAGCAAATCGTGTAGAAATACGATGTGATGAACTTAATGTAAAAAGTAGAAGAGTTGCAGAAACAGTTGGATTTGAATTAGAAGGGATTTTACGTAATGAAAGTTTAGCAGTGGATGGAAAAACATTGAGAAATGCTTGTATTTATTCAAAAATAAGAGAATAATAAAGTGGCTGGGACAAATCTAATTTCTTATCTTTAAAACCGAATAATTAAAATAAGACTTCTAAGCCGCAGATGATTGGAGTGCAAGCCTTCGCTTTCCGCGGGCGGTCTCGTGAGCCTCCTCGGCGCAAGCGCCTGTGGGGTCTCACTTAACACGCTTTCCCGCAGGAGTCTACGGCTTGCACTCCAATCATCAGCTAGAAAAGTTAAAAATCCGAACGTAATCCTTTTTTTTGGATAATCATTCGGATTTTTCTTCATTCAAAATAGTTTTGTTCCAGCCTCTTCTTATTTATCTGGAGAAACTTTTCCGAACTTCCCTGCGCCACCTGCATGATACTGTAAAGTTCCTTTTCTAGCACCATCAATTAAATTGGCTATTTTTTCACCAACAACCTCACTCAATTGATCCTTTGTTGTGTAATGCAAAACGTTCATTTCTGTATGAAATGTTTCCCGTAACTTTAAAAGAGTTCTTGGACCTACACCTGGAATAAAATCAAGTGGTACTTGATGAATATATGGTGGACGATTTTCAAGTTTAGTGGGTTGATCAGAAAGTTCGTCAATTCTTGAGCTAACACCTTTGACGAAACGTTCATGACCACAATTAGCACATTGTATCACACCATTTTCCTTATGTGAAAAGCATTTTTCACATGCTGTTTTATAATATTTTCCCAAGTAGGGGTTTAGCCCATAATTAGTTAACACTTTTCTTCCATCCATGTTATGTAAAATTTTTCTTAGCTCTTCAAAAGAAGGACTAGCCATTTGCATCACTTGATACTCGCGACCAATTTTCTGTAAAGAATGGGCATCAGAGTTCGTTAAAAATGTGTAGCCATTTAATTGGCTTATGGAAGATGCCATCTCTGTATTAGAACTTAACCCTAGCTCTACACCGTCTATTAACTCTGGATTAAATACCTCTGTTATTTCTTTTCTTACACCTCGACCGAACATACTTTTAAAAGGAGTAAAAATGTGCGCTGGGATAAATAAGCCTTTTAACTCTTTCACTTTTTCTTGAATCACTTGTGCATTTTCGTATACTCTTTGCGAGGAAAGCGTGATATTTTTTAACCGTTCGCTTAGCCAATTAGAAAATTGCCACATCCCTTCAATCGTAGGGATGTATATGAGAACATGAATTGGCCCTGAACAATTTTCATCGTAGATTTCAAGTTCTGAACCTAAAATAAGGGTAAGCTCTTGAAAGTGCAGTCCACCTTCTTCACCCTCTATTAAATTCCCTTCTTTTTGCCACCTGCGAAGCTGAAGCAATACTTCGGGAACGTGACAATCAATCACTCCAATCATGTTCATACCTTTTCTGTCTCTAGCCTCTATTATTACGTTTTCAAGCGTTAAGTTTTTCGATGCGGTTATTTTTACTGGCTTGCCTGTATTTGTAGATCCTAAGTGAATATGTAGGTCAACAAAGTAACGATGCAACTTGTCTTGCATTACTTTCCGTTCACTTTTTGTAATTGTAAAAATTGAACAGCAAACGCCGTTTTCGCATCATGAATTTCTTCTTTTTCTATTAACTGTATCGCTTCTTCTAATGTCACTTCTAATACATCCACAAACTCATCTTCATCTAACGAATGTACTTCTGTGTCTTTTTTCAAACCATTTGCAATGAATAAGTGTACTAACTCATCAGCAAAACCTGGTGATGTATAAAATCTGATTACCTTTGTTAAAGATTCACAAGTGTAGCCAGTTTCTTCTTGAAGTTCTCTTAATGCTGTTACCTCTGGGCTTTCGCCTTTTTCGAGCTTACCTGCAGGAATCTCGACTAGAGCCTTTTCCATCGCTTTTCGATATTGTCTAACTAGTACTAATTTCCTTTCTTCCGTAACCGCAATAATTGCTACCGCACCTGGGTGTTTAACAATTTCTCTCGTGCTCGTTTTTCCATTTGGTAATTTTACTTCCTCTAAATATAAATCAATCACTCGACCAGTAAATAGTTTTTCGGTTTTTATCGTTGTCTCTTTTAAATGATCCATCATTACCACTCCTCGTTCTATGACAAGTTTATCCAACATACATTCTACCATACAAGTGTTGGAGGAATGAAAAATGAAGGTATTGGTGCGAGAAAATGGTGTTGTGCTTGTAGGAAAAGCATGGGAAATAAGGGAGAAGTTAAAGGAATATTGCAAGATGTATGATACCGTTCAAGAATGGATTTCGCTCAAAGAAAGTAAATGAGTACATTCGATCTTGTATCACTAATAATCGAGTTCAATTTAAGTATTATAATTTGTCCCTTTCACCTGCGTTATGTAAAATAACAAGCAAGGAGGGGATTTTTTTGTTAAGAAAAAATCGTATCGGACAATCTAGTTTATTTGTTAGCGAAATCGGACTAGGCTGTATGTCACTCGGAACGGATGAAAAGAAAGCAGTTGACATCGTTAAGAAAGCAATAGACATAGGAATAAACTATTTGGACACCGCCGACTTATATGATTTTGGTTTAAATGAGGCTATCGTTGGAAATGCCATTAGAGAAAACCGTGACAATGTTATTCTAGCTACAAAAGTTGGAAACCGTTTTGAAGAAGGTAAGTCTGGATGGGATTGGGATCCTTCTAAATCTTATATAAAATCTGCAGTGAAGAAAAGTTTACACCGTATGCAAACAGATTATATTGATTTATATCAACTTCACGGTGGAACATTGGAAGACAACTTGGAAGAGACTATTGAAGCATTTGATGAGCTAGTGGATGAAGGAGTAATTAGATATTATGGTATTTCTTCTATCCGTCCAAACGTTATAAAGGAGTATGTGCAAAAATCGAATATCGTATCTGTTATGATGCAATATAGCATATTAGACCGAAGACCTGAGGAACAAATCTTAGACTTATTATATGATCATCATATTAGCGTTATTGCACGAGGACCGCTAGCAAAAGGTTTATTAACAGATAAATTCACTGAAAAGATAAATGGATCTACATACTTAGATTACACTACCGATGATTTAACTACCTTCTTACCAAAGTTAAAAAATCATTTTGAAAATAAGTCATTAAACAATGTTTCGTTACGCTATAGTTTGCATCACCCTGCAGTTGCAGCAGTTATTCCAGGTGCTAGTTCTATGAACCAACTACTTGAAAATGTGGAACAAGTTCTAGCCGGTCCACTAACTGATGAAGAGTACTTGTGGATACAATCAAACTCAAAAGAAAACGTTTATAGTTCTCATCGAGATTAAGAAAAACCGCATCGCCTTTTAAATGGCAGATGCGGTTTTCTATTTATTTATATTCTTTCCAGTTCAAGTTACTGTCATTTAATAAATCTTCAAAAGATTTATTCTTCTCTTTCCGTTTTGCTTCTTCTCTCTTTCTTGCGGCTTCCTCTTCTTGTTTGGCAGTTTCTTTGTCTTGTAGGTTTTGTTTCATTGATTTTAGTTTAGAGAATACATCGTCTTGTAGCTGATCTTTTAGAGTTGGTGTTTCTTCTTTTTTGGATTTCGTAAAATTTTCTTGATGCTTTTGTTGTTTACGTTTTTTGCTCATTTTGCATAACTCCTGTAAGTTGTTTTGTATATTATAACATGTTTATTAATCATTTTTCCTTTTTAAACACCACTGTCTTTGTAATCCTTATAAGACAAAAGATGCGATTGCAACACCTACTCAAATGTCAGGTTATTCTAATTAGGATTTCGTATTAAATGATATAATTTATTAAAGGTAGCTATTTTAGGAGGGAAAGTATGAAAAAGATTTTTGTTTTTATCGGAACATTACTATTTATTCTTTCAGGATGCCAATCAAATGAGATAATTCAAAGCAATGAACCATCTAACAACACAAGACAAGACAATATCCCTAAATATGTTCAATCGTCAGAGGATATAGTAGATATGCATGGAGACATTACAAACATAGATAAGTTCTTAACATTTCTAGAAAACGTGAACCTAGGTGTGAAAGATAAAGTTAGAGTTGTAAGGTATACAGAAGAAGGAGACCCAATGTTGCATGACCTTGAGCATGATGGTGAAATAATCCTTTCAACGACAGATACAAGAAGAGATACTTTTGGCTCTGGTAGCATAAACACAGCAACTTGCAAATCAATCGAGATTAAAGATGGTGAAAGAAGAACTGATTACGATTTAACAGGTTGCGACCAAACCAATAGAGATAATAGCATTTTGGTAATTTGGAAGTAAAAAATCTAGTAAAAAGGCATTGTTATTGTAACAATGCCTTTTTTATTGCTAAATATAGTGTTAATTATTTGTTATTAATATGCTTCTAATGCTACATCCTCACCAACAATTAAAGTAGGTTCGGTTGAGTTGATGATGTCTTCAACAGTATAACCTTTTGCTACTTCTACAAGCTTTAGTCCATCAGGAGTGATGTCTATTACGGCGCGGTCAGTAATGATGCGGTCGACAACACCTTTTCCTGTTAACGGAAGCGTGCACTCTTTTAAGATTTTCGCTTCTCCGTCTTTGTTCACATGATCCATAATGACGATGATTCTATTTGCACCGTGAACAAGGTCCATGGCACCGCCCATACCTTTAATCATCTTCCCTGGGATCATCCAGTTTGCTAGATCACCGCTCTCACTTACTTCCATTCCACCAAGGATTGCTATGTTAACATGTCCGCCGCGAATCATGGCAAATGATTCTGCACTGTCAAAATAAGCAGCACCTGGTATAGCAGTTACTGTTTCTTTTCCAGCGTTTATTAAGTCAGGATCCACATCGTTTTTACTTGGATAAGGTCCGATTCCAAGAAGTCCATTTTCCGATTGCAATACAACTTGTTTATTGTCGGATATGTAGTTTGCCACAAGTGTAGGCATTCCGATTCCAAGGTTTACGTAAAAACCACTTTCGATTTCTTTTTCAGCACGTCTCGCTATTTTTTCACGAGTAAGAAATTTTTCGTTTGCCAATGTGTTCTCCTCCTCGCTTAGTCTCTTACTGTTAATCTTTCAATCTTCTTCTCTTGTGCTCCTACGATTAATCGTTGCACATAAATACTCGGAGTTTGTACTTCGTTCGGATCGATGTCACCGATTTCTACTAATTCTTCTACTTCGGCAATCGTCACTTTACCAGCAGCAGCAATCATCGGGTTAAAGTTTCGAGCTGTTTTGTTGTACACTAAGTTCCCCATTTTGTCCGCTTTTGTAGCACGAACTAAACTGAAATCAGCCGTATAAGCTTCTTCTAGTACATACTCTTTTCCGTTGAAAGTGCGAATTTCTTTCCCTTCTGCAATTGGAGTTCCTACTCCAGCAGGTGTATAGAAAGCAGGAATGCCTGCACCACCAGCACGGATTTTTTCAGCAAGTGTTCCTTGTGGTGTTAATTCTACTTCGAGTTCACCTGATAAAACTTGACGCTCAAACTCTTTGTTTTCTCCAACATATGAACCGATCATTTTCTTGATTTGTCTATTTTTCAGCAGTAACCCTAGTCCCCACTCGTCCACACCGCAGTTGTTTGAGATAACTGTTAAATCTTTTACTTCTGTTTCAACAAGAGCTAAGATCAAGTTTTCTGGAATACCACATAGGCCGAATCCACCTACCATAATGGTTGCACCATCTTGAATATCTTTTACCGCTTCTACAAAAGAAGAATAAACTGGCTTCATCCTGTAGTCCCCTTTCTCTATTACCTAAAGTTTTCAATTATAGTAGCGACACCTTGTCCGCCACCGATACAAAGTGTTGCAAGACCTTGATTTACTTCTCTACGCTTCATTTCGTGAATAAGTGTTACTAATATTCTAGTTCCACTTGCACCGATTGGGTGACCTAGAGCGATGGCACCACCGTTTACATTTAACAATTCTTTATCAAATGAAAGTTCTCTTCCAACTGCTAGTGCTTGAGCAGCAAATGCTTCATTTGCTTCTACCAAACCAATATTGTCAAGTGTTGTATTTGCTTTCTTTAAAGCTTTTTGCACAGCGGATACTGGTCCTATCCCCATGATACTTGGGTCTACTCCTGCGCTTGCATTAGCAACTACTGTTACAAGTGGTGTAATACCAAGTTCTTCTGCTTTCTTTCTGCTCATAACAACAACAGCTGCTGCTCCGTCGTTAATACCAGAAGCGTTTCCAGCTGTAACGGAACCGTCACGTTTAAAGGCTGGACGTAATCCACCTAATTTTTCTGCTGTCGTGCCACTTCTAGGATATTCATCTTGATCAAATGAAATGATTTCTTTTTTCTTTTTAATGCTTACTGGCACAATCTCATCTTGGAATTTGCCGTCTTGAATGGCCTTTTCTGCTTTTTGTTGGCTCCATGCTGCAAATTCATCTTGCTCTTCTCTCGTTAATTGATAATTTTCACATAAGTTTTCTGCCGTTTGTCCCATGTGGTAATCATTGAATGCACACCACAATCCGTCACTAACCATGCTATCGACCATTTTTTGATCGCCCATTTTATATCCATCACGAGCGCCTTTTAGTAAGTAAGGAGCTTGAGACATGTTTTCCATTCCACCAGCAACTACAATATCAGCATCTCCTGCTATTATAGCTTGTGTTGCAAGATGAACTGCTTTTAAACCAGATCCACATACCTTATTTATTGTCATAGAGCTAACTTCTTGAGGTAAACCAGCTTTTATCGCCGCTTGGCGTGCAGGGTTTTGCCCTAGACCAGCTTGTAATACATTCCCCATAATAACTTCGTCTACCATATCTGGGCTTACCCCAGCTCGATTTAATGCTTCTTTAATAACCGTTGCTCCGAGTTCTGGGGCTGATACATCTTTTAGTGAACCCCCAAAACTTCCTATTGCTGTTCTGACAGCGCTTACAATAACTACATCTTTTGTTGACAATGAATCCATCTCCCTTCCCTTAAAATATTTCTTTATTCTTGTCGAAATTCCTTTTTTATTTAAAAAGTTTCTATTATTCTTGCAATTATTATACATGTATTACTAGAATAAAAGAAAATGATATGCTGGGGGAATTTTTATGAACTTGCCTAAAGAAGTAACGATTATTGAAGTCGGCCCACGTGATGGATTGCAAAATATAAAAGATTTTATTGAAACTGAAGTGAAAATTAACTTCATTCAAGGTTTAAAATCTGCTGGGTTACGTGAAATGGAGCTAACTTCTTTCGTTTCACCAAAATGGGTGCCACAAATGGCCGATGCAAATTCTGTCATTTCCGCTACACTTGGAGGGACTGTACGCGATTTTGTGCTTGTTCCCAATAAAAAGGGAATTGAAAAATTGTATGAAACAGATTGTAAAAACGCAGCTGTTTTTGTCGGAGTGAGTGACTCTTTTAATAAAAAAAATATTAATAAAACGACGGAGGAAAGCTTATTAGAGTTAACTCCACATATTGAAGAGTTAAAAGCAAAAGGTTATTTTGTGCGTGCATGTATTTCGACTGCTTTTTACTGTCCATATGAGGGGAAAATGAACGTAGATGATGTAGTTGCATTATGTAAACGATTTGAGGCAATTGGTGTGGATGAGCTAAGTGTGGCTGATACGATTGGAATGGCTAATCCGAAAGAAGTGTTCGAGCTTTTTTCTATCTTAAAGAAGGAATTAAGTTCCGTCATGGTAACCGCACATTTTCATGATACTCGTGGAATGGGGGTTGCCAATGTATTTGCTGCACTTCAAGCTGGAGTGGATCGTTTTGACACATCAGCTGGAGGGCTAGGCGGCTGTCCATTTGCGCCAGGTGCTTCTGGGAATGTCGCGACAGAGGATGTTGTGTATATGCTAAGTGCTTTAGGGATTGAAACAGGCGTTAGTTTAGATGATGTAGTAGCAGCTTTGGAGAGTTTGGAACCTCATTTGAGTAAGAAATATGAAAGTAAGTATTATAAGCTTGCCGAGTTAAATGCTGCGCAAAATGCATAAAAGTTAGTCTCTCTTGTCACATTAACTGTAGTATGTGAAAGGGAGTTGATTGAAATGGCGGCAAAACATCGAGCTACTAAAGGGCAAAAAGGACAACCAAATTCAGAAAAGGTGAAACAAGTTGTTTCGGCAGAAGAGGTTGAACGTGCTTCACACCCGACGAAACGACAAAATTCAGAGCAGTAATCAATTAGGCCACAGATTTTTCTGTGGTTTTTTATATTTTTTGTCGTGCGTTATATTTGTTGTCTATGTGGTCCGTGATTTTCTTTTACAAAAAGCTAATATAGTTCCTAATTTGTCTATGAGGACCATCTTCATCTTTCTATTGCTAAAGTGGTCCTCATCTAATCTATGATTCCAGATTAATCCCACTGGACAACATTCAGTAAATAAAACAATTTCAATGCCCCTCTTTAAACTGTATAAAATAATGGTAAAATATAGATAAAAATAGCTGGAGTGAATCTAAATGAAACTTAAGCGACTTTTCATTATTTTAGGGACTATCATTTCCTACATCTTAATTATTGGCCTCTTTTTCACGAACAAAGTAATGTACATTAAACGGAAGACGAATGAAGAAATCATTGAGAGGGAAACAACGCTTGGGCATTACAATGAACAAGAGTATGCGAAACTTCCGAAAAAACCTCTCACCATCCCTTCTCCATTCGGTTATGACATTTATGGAGAGCTCATACCAGTGGAAGGATCAAAGAAATATATGATTTTTTGCCACGGAGTTACCCAAAATACATTAAATTCGATAAAGTACATGAACATTTTCCTAAAACGTGGATGGAATGCCATTATTTATGACCACCGTAGACACGGAAAAAGTGGTGGTAAGACGACGAGTTATGGCTTTTATGAAAAGCATGACCTAAAAGCAGTTGTGAATAGAGTGAAAGAAATCGCTGGTCCAGACAGTATCATTGGAATTCACGGAGAATCGATGGGTGCGGCAACATTACTACTTTATGCAGGCGATTTAGAAGATGGAGCTGACTTTTACATCGCCGATTGTCCTTTTTCAGACCTAGAAGAGCAACTTGCATACAGACTCCAAGTTGAATTTAAAGTTCCGAAACCGTTAGTCATGCCAATTGCTACTTCTTTCTTAAGATTAAGGGACAAATATTCGTTAAAAGACGTTTCTCCTATTTCCGTTATTGAAAATATAAACAATCCGATTTTGTTTATTCATAGTGAGACAGATGATTATATTCCGGTTTTGATGACACAACAACTTTTCGAAAAGAAGAAAGGAGCTAAAAAGTTATACCTAGCTAAAAATGGGCTTCATGCGATGAGCTATTCGGAAAATCGGGAAGAATACGAAAAAACGATTGAAGAATTTTTAGAGGAAAACAACTTCCATTAACTTGGGTGCCCTGTCAGGCATCCTTTTTTTGTACTTGGCTGTTTGCTTTTAATTTTAATCTTAAGTGGATTGGAGCGAAAGGAACGGCCAAAATTCATATTCAAAACAACAAAATTTTATAGAAGAGCTTGCACATTTTTTTCTCTCCAATAGAGATACTATTAATAGATTAGGGGGTACTCTAAATGGAAAACGAAACGGTAAAAGAATTAAATGAGTTTTTAAAAGGCGAATTTATGGGAATTCATGCGTATGAACAATATATTGAAAATGCAGAAGATGCGTCTGTGAAAAAAACACTTCAAGCCATTCAGCAAAGCCATAAGAAACATGCAATGACCGTTGCCGAACGAATTCAAAACCTTGGAGGGAAAGCGGTGGACGATGTTGGTTTCACTGGTTCTATTCAAGAAGGAATCTCATCATTAAAAGGTTTTCCTAAAAACAAGATTGACTTAATAAAAGGTGCCATGAAAGGAGAAGAGTTAGGTTCGGAAATGATGGAAAAGTTCGTTCGTGGTGATTTAGATGAAGTAAGCAAAAGTATGATTCAAACCATTTTGGATGAGCACGAACGTCATCGAAAATTATTAGCTGAACATTTGGAGGATTAACCATTTAGGCTATTCCTCTTTTCATATAAATTTAACTCTCCAACTAATTTTCATATTTATTTAATTGTTTTAATACATACTCTTATAAAAAAAGGAAAGTTTATGTATAAACAAGGAATTTTGGCCGAGCATTATTAAGCAATGGAGGTTTACAAGTGGAAACAACTAATCACCATGTACCTTTAACTTCATCTGAAATTTGGAACCTTTGGACATAATATATGAACGATTCGTTAGCTCACTGTATTCACCCGTATGAAATAACATTAATTTGTCAGATAACTTAACAAAAGCAAAACAGGCTTATATTGACTCTAATCCTGTTTTACTTTTTTCTCCCCTCGGTAATATCATCAAAAGGAGTATAGTTATTGGAAGGCAACTTCCTTTTCTTTTTCACTTTCCAAAATGAATATAGTAAAACGATCACAATGACTGTCGGAAACAGAATAGCGATTAACTCCATCTTTCTCCACCCTCTCTAACTACTTATTTAATTTAAAACTATATATATTATATTCCCCATTATCAGATGAATACATTATGATATTCTTATCTTCAGGAATACCGTAGAAATAAGCTCCTATAGCACCTGTTGTACATCTATGGCCAGATAATAAGATATTCATTTCTCTATCACCATGTTTTTCCTTCAACTCGCTCATAAAATGAAACACTCTTTGAACAAAGGCTTGAGGATCTTCTACTCCTTCATAAACGTTTGAATCTGGAATAGCTCCCGCCCATTTTACTTCTTGCGTTTTTAGTGTGTTTGCTTCTCCTAAATCAAAAACATCTAATCTATCATCAATAATCGCATTTAACCCAGTTGCTATTTCTGCTGTTTGAATGGCTCTTTCTTGAGGCGAAGAGTATACATAATCGAATGTTATGTCTTTTAATTTTTCTTTTAAATTATTTGCTTGGAATAATCCTTCTTCATTTAAGGGCATACCTTGTCTACCTTGTAATTTTTTTTCTTTGTTCAGGTCTGTTTGGCCATGTCTTATACAGTAAATTATCTTCCTCACTCCAATCTAGCACTTTTATGCTTCTATCCTTGAATCGGAATTAATATCTCTACAATCTCCTGGATGAAAGAAAACAACTACAATCAAAAATGGTTTGAATCTTCTTTTCCGATAGAGATTTTTTAACTCAAAGATTTTTCCATATCCCTTTTCGATTGATTTATTTGTACAAGTTACTTTTGCTTTCACTAACGGTACTCTAAAACCTATCATTTCCTTCTAGGATATGTTCTAAGTCCGAAACTTCTAAACAAGCAAAATATGTAGCTATGATATCATTACACATATAAAGACTGAACAAGATTTATTTATCTACTGCATTCTTTACTAGATCTCTCTTTTTTTCAAGCTCTTGTTGCACTTTTATTGCTGCATTTGGAAAAGAAGATGGAATGTTAGCCGTAATGCTTTTGCCAACTAACAAAAATTCTTTTTCAATAATCTCTCATTCTAACATACTTTTCTTTTACTATCATTCATTCTACTCACCTAAAATTTAGAAAATTTAGTTATTTTATTCTACCATATTTTTACCATAACAGATAACCACCCTAGTAAAAATAGTAATATTACTCATTGAGATTGATTTCTAGATGTTCAAACTCATCAAAATGTTTATCCGAAGCAAAACTAATTTGATAGATTTTGTCCTTCTCTACCCAATAGCTATAAATAACATCAGGTTCACTTTCAAAAACAACACTAATATAGTATGGATTTAAATGTTTATAGCCATCTTCACGATGTGGAACGGTTGAGATAGCCCAGCTTTCGTCAGGATAGCGTTCCTCTAAATATTGTATAAGTAGGTCTACTTTTTTGTCTATTTGTGTGTCAATCCAAATGGGCCTTGCAAAGTAAAAAACAACATAAGCTACAAGTACAATAACTGCTAAGAGCCAGCCGAATTTTTTCATTTTTCCTTTTAAAAACAAAGTGGCAATTATTATAATTGAAATAACTACCACTACTGAAATAATTTCTATAATTTCTGTAGGATGCAACCTTCCTCCCCCTAACATTATGGTGGTTATAGCGCATGTGCTTTTTTTTCATCCACCACTTTACTTGCTTTCACCATTTTTAATTGCGCGACAATAATAATACTTATGACAATTAACAAAAACCATGAACTGATTTTACCGATATGTACGAGTTCCCATTGATCACTTTGGTTTGGATAACGATATCCATCAAAGAGCGTTGAAATATTTTCTGCCACCCAAATGAAAAAACCTATTAAAAAATAAGATAAGATGATAGGCATTTTTAGGCGGCGGTTGTCTACCGTAAAGTTAACATACGTTTTATAAAACACTACAAATAACGCACCCATCAGAACCCAGCGAACATCATATACGTAATGGTGTGTGAAAAAATTACCGTATATGAATAGGGCTAAAGGGATCGTCATCCATGAAGAAGGCCAGTGAACAAACTCTAAATCTAGTCTTCTCCAAGATTGCATAATGTAACTTGCCACACTTGCATACATAAACCCACTATATAATGGGACATCTAACACTTTAAAATAAGCCACCTCAGGATACACCCACGAACCCATATGCACTTTATATATTTCTAATACAAGTCCGATGATATGAAACAAGGTAATCGCCTTTAATTCATCTTTCGTTTCTAAACCGTACTTCACCATTAAAAACTGGGCTACAATACATACGAGCAAAATAAAATCGTATCTAGGTAGATAAGGTATTTGTACTTTTAAAGAAACAGCCATCGCCATAAAAACAACGACTGGAAAGATACATGCTAAACTTTGTTGATAGGCAAAGATTAATAGTCCTCTAATTAGTTTCATTACATAACTCCTTGTTTACGTTTCATTTGCCCTGTTTTCTACAATGCTTTTCATATTTTCAGTTCCAAAAGCCCCTGGATTTAACACATTCGACTTTAACCAATAGCTAATTCGGAAAGAGGAGCCATCATTTAAATGTACTCGAAGAAAAACCATCTCTTCGTCATGGATTATACTTTTATAAATTTCACTAAATCCTACATGCTTTAGCTGTAAGTATTCTTCAATAAATGAATTTTTTTCTTCTTCTGTAAAATCTAATAGATGTTTACCATCATACGTACTTTCCATGCTTAATTTTGCTACCTTGTTTTCAATATCAAATAACTCCGATATCGTTTTTGCTTTTTTATTTTCACTTACTTGATATACTTTATCTCCTGCAATGATACGGAAATTCGACTTATACCCAACCATCTCGTAAACTGGAGTTCCTATCCTTAAAAAAGCAGCATGGCCATTTTTAGATCGGTGATTGGAACAGGCCTCATCCGCTAATTTAAATGTTACTTCGCCAATTTTTTTTCCTTTTTCGAAATCTTTGAAATGACGTAGTTCATCATCTTCGCCGTAATACATCACATCATTAATCATCACAAAATCTACCCAATCAATTTCTCCATCTGGACACTTGGATTTTATTACCTTTTCTCCATCAGGTTCTGTCGTGATCTGTTTAGGTGATGAGCATGCGGCTAAAGTAGCAATAACTAGTAAGATTATCGCCTTGTGTATGTAAGATTTCATAAATGAATCCACCCCCATAACTATAGACGACAGAAACAATCATAAGTTTCAAAATATTTCTAGTTTTTATACTCGAGGCTGGGCATTCCCCATTCTACACATAGACCAATTAAAAGATGTTTGTTGAATTTCATCACTTATATTCCATAAGTTATCTGTGACTCTTACTTCAACATTACGTTCAAATAATGCTTCAAATAAATCCGTTACCACTACCTTATCAACTGGTTCCACCGGTTTTTCACTTACATAATATCCTGCATTTTCGTCCTGAAGATAAAAAGGAGTTGAGTCGAATTCATATAAATATAGCTTTGTATTTTTCATGATAGAAAACCAATTATGTTCTATTATTACTACATGCTCTACTGAATCAGAAGATATGTATTTTTTCTTATCTTCAATCGTTGTGTTTTCGTTGCAATAATAAGTAACACGTGGACAGTCCCTTGGTGTGAGAAAATTAGGTAGACATTGCTCATTGATAGCCCATACTAGATCTTTTGATCCGACTATATCTTTCCTTGTTGGAATACGCGGGTGAAAAATCTTAATATTATCTTCTTCGCTAACGTGGAATAATTTCATTATTAACCTCTTTTCAAACTTCCATTTTATGCTATAATTATTTTATCATAATTTTCAGTAATTATATTTTATCATAAAGGTGGTCGTCACATGTTTGTCAGCAAACTTCTATTAATGATAGGTATAATAATTGGACTCATTTACCTTTTTAATCTCTTGCTAAGTAAACTGCTCAGGATGGGACGCAGAAAAATATTCTTTTCATACGTTTATGTAAGTCCGTTACATAGAAAAATAGATTGGATTGTTCGCATAATTATGGGATGTACGATGTTTTATTTCATTGTTAAAATGTCCATAAATGAGTCAATCCTGTTTCATAACGTGTTACTAATTATTGCACTTTTAGCAGTTATTCCCGATATTGTCCGTTGCATATTCGAATGGACACATAAGCAGCGTAAAGACGCCGTTATTACTATAAGTAACTGCGGACTTTTCTTCTTAATCGTATTTGTCGTTTTACAATTTGAGATTTATAAGTTTTTTGTATAATACAAAAGGGCATTTCCGACAATAAAAATCAGTTGTTCCTTATATAAGTATAAATTTACATTTATGTAGTACACGCATATAGGTTTTCAACTACGTCTATTTCGGTTATAATAGAAATAATTAAATGCATATACTAAAAAAGACCAAAAGGTGTTCAGAACACCAATTGGTCGATACAATAGTTGATACCCATTCATGGGTGATCAGCAAAAATACGTGAAATAATCCACCCTATCTTGCTGGCAGGCTCAAGGGTGGATTATCTTTTGTGTTTAAAAGATATGATGGACACTACTAAACCTGCGAATGAAATCATCAACACAAGCGTTTGAAATGTTGTCATCATAAGCATCACCCCCTTTCAAAATGGGGTAATGCTGACCACCCTTAAGTTTACCTACTATTGTGACTTTATTTTAGCATGAAACGAAACGTTCGTTCTAATTATTTATAATATTTAAATAGTTTTGCCTATTTTTTTGTTTAACGGTGAGTATTTAGACATGCTTTACTATTAATTTTAAGGCTCTTTTCGCATATTTTGTTGTTTATAATTTAATTTATCAATAGAATGTTATCCGTTCCTTTACGCTACAGGCACTGGCTTTCCGCGGGGAGCGACGTGAGCCTCCTCGGCGTTCCGCCTGTGGGGTCTCACGCTTCGCTCTACTTCCCGCAGGAGTCCAGTGCCTTCCGCTCCAATCCACTCTAGTTTTCAAATACATAAAAAGCAACAATCTTTATGAAAAGAGCCATTTTATTAGAAAGTATCAATAATCCAAATGGCAAGAAGGTAAAGTGAAGTTGAAGTACCTGCAATCACCAATGTGAGAATTACTTTTTTATTAAAGTCTTTTTTCCGAGTTTTAATAGCTTGAAAAAGTCCACTAAAAACTAAAGAATCAACTGCTTTTCCTTTTCTGTTAGTTGTTGAGATTTCTTTCTTTCTTCTCTTTCCATTTTAATCTCCCCTTAAAAAGAGGTCACCCTCTTTAGTCACTAAAATATTCCATTATTTAATATTTATTTCGACATGGATTTTTTTAATCCTTGCAATAGAAAGTTAAACAAAAAATGCAGTCGAAAAGTACGACTGCATTTTAGTAAGCATTAATAAGTTATCATGTTCCACAAAATGTTTGATAAGATGAATCGGCATCAGGTGGTATAGAGCAATATTTTTCTTTTTTGGTTGTATGTTCATATGGCTTTGATAATTCAGCTAACAGTTTTTCCATTACTGAAAAATCTCCTTGTTCAGATGCTGCTTCAAGTGCTTCTTCCACAAGGTGGTTACGCGGAATAACAGATGGATTGCTGTTTTGCATAAGTTCGTGGGTGGATTCTTTTGATTGTCCTTGTCTATCAAGTCTCTCTTGCCATTTGTTTCTCCAATTAGAGAAGTCTTCAGATTGGAACATTTTAATCTCATCCATTTTTTCAAATGTAAGTGCAATAAAAGTGTTAGTGAAATCCGCTTCATATTTTTTCATCAATGAAAGAAGTTCCGTAATTAATACTTCATCATTCTCTTCTTCGTTCATAATACCTAGTTTAGCTCTCATTCCTGATAGCCAGTAGTGTTTAAAAATCTCTGTAAATTGGGATATTTCTTCCTGCGCAATTTTTACCCCTTCTTCCACATTTTCATGTAAAATTGGCAATAACGTTTCAGCAAATCGTGCCATATTCCAAGCTCCGATGTAAGGCTGATTACCATACGCATAGCGACCTTGTGTATCAATAGAGCTAAATACAGTATCCGGATTATACGTATTCATAAATGCACACGGACCATAATCGATCGTTTCACCACATATTGTGACATTGTCTGTATTCATGACTCCGTGAATGAAGCCGACACATTGCCATTTTGCTATTAGGGATGCTTGAAGGTGCATTACTTTTCGAAGCAAGGAAAGATAACGATCTTTGTTTTCTCTAAGCTCTGGGAAATGACGTTCGATCGTATAGTCTGCTAACTTCTCTAAGTTTTCAACTCCACCAAATTTAGCTGCATACTGAAAAGTGCCGACACGAATATGACTTGAAGCTACACGGGTTAATATAGCCCCAGGTAATTCCGTTTCTCTATAGACTGGCTCTCCAGTAGTGACAACGGCAAGACTACGAGTTGTTGGAATACCGAGGGCATACATAGCTTCACTAATAATGTATTCTCTAATCATTGGACCGATTGCAGCTCGGCCATCGCCTCCTCGTGAGTAATGGGTTCTACCTGGTCCTTTCAGTTGGATATCATACCTTTCGCCCTTTGGAGTTATCTGCTCTCCCAGGAGGATTGCCCGACCATCTCCGAGCATATTAAAATATCCGAACTGATGCCCACCGTATGCTTGAGCAAGTGGTTCCGCCCCTTCTGGTAATGCGTTTCCAGCTAATATCTCTACCCCTTGTTTACTTTGAAGGGGTTCGGATTGTAACCCTAAAGATGTAACTAAAGGTGAATTGAAAATGACCATTTGTGGCACTTGAACTGGTGTTGGCTTTACTCTTGAAAAAAACGTTTCGGGAAGTCGGGAATAACTATTATCAAAATTCCATCCAATTTGATTTGTCATGTCAGAATCCTTTCTATTCATGTATTAAATTCGTCAAAATTATGTATGTAGGTATTATACCCTTCCAAAACAAATTGACGCACACATATAGACTCGCGAATCCAATTACTCCCAGGTGCCAGGCACCACCCGAAAAATATTGTTTCACAAAATGTTTCACAGGTTTGTTTTTATAAAATCTTTCATTTCTGTGTGCTTAAGTTTGTTTAGTAGGTCTTCTCTGACAAACCATTTACATTAGTTTATTTCGTCGTCGTTAGGGATTAGTATTGGATCTTCCCCTGTGTACTCTACAAGAAAAATAGTTGTTAGTTGTCTTTCGTATCCTAATTGATATTGCACTTTTTTTGGGAATATAAACTCTAATTTGTTACTGTACTGCTTAAAGATTTTATACTCTTCACTACCTGTTTCTTCCTTTAGTTCTCTTAGCAAAGCAGCTTCAAGTGATTCATCCTCTTTTTTCACTCCACCCTTCGGAATATCCCATTCACTTTTCATCTTTACTTTCACACCAGCATCTTCTCCGTATTTTACTTTCTCAACGAGCAAATATTCATTCTTTCGATTTTTTATAAGTGCACCTACAGCTATTCTAATCAAGTTGAATCTCCTTTCGAACTGCTTTCATATAATGAAAGGCTCAGTTACAGTAACTGAGCCTTCTTTATAGTGCTTTTATTATTCTATCGAATCTTCGCAGAATTTTCACGATCTATGTAATGTACTATAAACTCTCTATACTCAGAAGTAAGTTTCTCTGGTAAATTGTCCATACCGAAATACTGCATTCTTTCTGATTCTGTATAATCAATCTTTATGTCTCCACTTGCATTGCTAGTATAATAAACTGCTGTAACCGAGTATAATTCGTCACCATTTGAAACTTTCAAGTAATATTGAGAACCAGAATATACATTCAGTAACTTTAGATTTTCGACCACCAACCCGGTTTCTTCAAAGACTTCCCTTTTTGCTACTTCTTCAAAGCTTTCTCCCAAATCCATTAAGCCACCAGGTAACCCCCAATTTCCATCGTGTCTTTTTTGCAGTAACACTTCACTTTTTTCATTTAATATAATCACAACAGAACCAGGTAAAATAATTGGTTTTTGCCCTACGTACTGCCTCAAATACTTATAGTATTCCATTTACATTTCCCCCTTTTTAAACCCCAGGTGCCAGGCACCACCCGAAAAATCTTGTTTCACAAAATGTTTCACACAGGTTGAGATTCTATAGTTGTATGTACCAGTACACAACTACCCTTCAAGTAGTTCCATATAATAGAGTTCTTCCCCTTTATAATAAACGAACAGCATACCACCATCTTTTTCGTCAAGAGCATAAATCTTTGTCCCTTTTGGTAGTTTGGTTGCACTAAAATCAGTAAATAATAAGCTGCTGTTAGACTGTTTTTGGATTTCACCTACATAGTAATCTTTGGAAAATGAGATTTTTTCCTTGCGATCTTCAAACCACTCTAGATTTGTCACATTGCTAAAAACTCTGCTGTCATATTGAATAATGTCCGCATTTTTGTTTTGTTTCAATACGTCTCTGGCAGTCACTTTCCCACCATCAGCCCTTCCACAACTAGATAGCATGAATAGAGTTATAGTCGCTAACAACACTGCATTTAACAATTTATTCATCATTTTCCCCTCCTTCCATCCTACTTTATATGACAATAATTAATAAACCTATTGTTCTATAATTCATTGTGTCTACTCCGGATGATTCAAAAACCAATTAAAGTTCTTTTTTGTTTTCTGTAAATTGAAAATACTCATAAAGATATCCTTATTTTAACATATATATCCAATTCAACAATCTTGTTTATATTCCAAATTCACTTTTTATGTTGGCGATAGAGTTGGATACACAATCTTAGTTAGAAATTCTACTATGAAAAACTTAAAAACATAGGTATTTAGACTCTTATCATCTAAAAAAATCGATATATGATTAGTTTGTAGTATGTTAATGTAAGTATTTTACTAACCGGAGGAATCTGTGTGAACGCTCAAGTGAAAATTTATTCTCTATTAAATAAAATGGAATCTCAAGATCCTGAAGTTCGATTCCAGGCGATGGAATCTCTACACGACTTAGATGTAGACCAACTAGCTATTCCAGTATTTATAGACATGATAATAGCTGCTGGTAAAAGCTATCCTGATCCGATTGATGATATGGATGACCCTAGTTTTTGCATTATGACTTTTGTTTACGAGTATTCACACCCAGATATGATGAACATCATTGAAAAGACGTTTCCTCTTATGTCAGCTAGAGCAAAAAGTAAAGCACTAGAAATGTTACAACTATTAAATAGAAAATCTAGTGTGGAGTTATATATTAAGCTACTGCAAAACGAGGGCACTGATACAGAAATTCCTTATTTGCACTTAGAAGGTTTCAGTGACGAAGGAAAATATGCTCCAATTCTTTTCCCAGCACTAAACCCTTATGCGAAACAACCGTACTTTGCTGATGAAATTTACCGACTGGCTATTAGTTACATTGAAAATAAAAATATGGAAGTGTCTGTTATTCAAGATTTAGAGCCTTTTGTTCTTAAGCAACTAAAAGAACAACTTCCTGAATTTTATCGATATCAATCTAGCTTGAGTCACCATAATATGTGGAACGTTTGGAAAGAAAGCTACTTTGAAATCCGAACAAACATTGGTTTGTTTATAAACATGTTAGCTTACTTCCAATCGGAAGAAGTACAAAACATGTTAGTAGAAATAAAAGACAATACTAATGATGCTTATGTGCAAACGTTTATCGTTCAAGCTATATTGTCCCATAACTCTACAGCAGACCTTGAAGAAAATTACTTATATGATATTGCTAAAAATGACGAAGCAAGAAATATTCTTTATTCTATTTTAGACGAAAGAGACTCTCTTTCTCTTTTTCCGAAAGAGTTTTGCACGCACGAAGCGTTCGCATTAAGTGATATGACACTTTGGTTAATCAGACATTCTGATTACAATAAAGCACCTACTTTCATTGAGTACGTATCTCCTTATAAAGACCCTGAAGAAGTAGAGCTGTACCATTTAGTTCGTTTTAAAATGTACCATGAAGAGCTCGAAGATGATTGTTATTATGTTGGATTAGTTGGAGCACAAGAAATTTCTGCACCACCGAGTCCTTATTACACTGGCGTTACTTATTCTATTTTTACAAAATTAGAAGAAGATACAGTTGAAAACCATATGATTACCTTATACGATGACCTACAAGAACATATTATTGAAACAATTAATGAAGAGATCATTACGTTTCATCCGAAATTAAGTTATGGAGCATTAGGATTGCTCGTTCTTGTAGCTGCAAAGTTTATAATGAGCTTTAAACAATTAACAACAGAGGACTACTATTTCTATGGTTTCTTTGCTTTATTGGCCCTTATTGGATTAGGCGTTAGCCAATATAACCGTAAAAAAGTAAGTGTGACACTTTTAATTGGTGGCATTGAATACATCCATAACGGAAACACCATTATCATCGATTACTCTGATGTTGCTCATTTTGAAAAAATCAAAGACAAATGGCAAAAAGGAGAAAAATTACTCCCAACTCCTTTTAAGACAAAATTTTATCAATTCAAAGATGAAAATGGGGAAGTTATTCTTCGCATCCCAGAAAAATATGTAGACGTTGATAACTTTGAAACGATTATCTTCAACGCAATTGGTGAAGAAAAAATGGAGATGTCAGCGTAAATGAATGAAGGCTCTAATTATAAGGTAGCGGATTCCCACCTTTCACTAGAGCCTTTTTTATTGAAAAAATAAGCCATCTAGCTGAGTCCGATTCATAATGTATGACTACTATACGAAAAACGAATAATAGAATCGTATTCTGTATTTATACACCTTAATAAACACGCTAGGAGCTAGCATACAATTGTCACCAGACCGTATTTAACATACATCTAGTATCTTACAATCAGTAGGATTTTTGATGAATGGTATAATCAATAGAAAAATCTAAGCCACTTTATGAAACTAAATTATGTGTATTTCGTATAACTATTAAATATGTTGAAAGGGGTAACATATATGTTTAGTTGGTTATTTGATATTTTTTTAGCAAGAACTTATGATATTTTTTCGTCATCAAATATTTCAAGAATTGAAGAGGTAAAGAATTTATTAAATAGAAATAGCATTAAGTATAAAATCGGTATCACTAAAACAGATATTAGATTTGCAGCGAGTGTGCCACCTGTACAACATATAAAAGTCTTTAGAAAAGATTTTCAAAAAGCAAAAGAAATTATTGAAGGTATAAATAGACTTTAATTTAAATCCATAATAAAGGTGAACTTAGTAAATTTTATAAGAAATTTTTTTATGATATCATCATCATAAACCTCTAATAAAGCCAAAAAAATGTTGTTCTCCTAGAGTAATATTTGTTTTTCATAAAACGAACCGTAATTATGAAATTAATTCAAGTATAAGTAATCCCAGAAAAAATATGATTATCCCTTTAGGTAAAAAAACTGTGTTAATATTTTAACAAAGTAGCTGTTTCGATATTATTACATAGTCTCCCAAAGGCGGAGCATAATACCCATGAGGTGATATTATGTTTATCCTAAAAATGATTTTATCTATTAGTCTCTTTTGCAATCTGGCTAATACTATTCTGACTAACAACGAGGTAACAGCTCCTCCACCAAATGTCATTAAGGGAGCTTATACTAATATTCCAGAAGAACACAATTGGGTAATAGTACCAAAGGGAACAAAAGAAATAACCATTTTCGTAGAAGCTGAGAATACAGAAACGGTTTTATTTTGGCTTATTCCTACTGGAACTCAAACATGGTGGGAAAGAAGGCTAATAGGTTATGATATCAATAAAGAGATGGAAAAATCATTTCATAAACCTCAAAAGTTTTCTTTCACTTGGAAAATAGATGAACCTTTTCTACATGACCATTTGGAAGTGGAGCTTATTGGGATGCAAGAAGTTACTAAGGGTGGTAGTATAAACATTACCACGGATAGTTCCGATTGAGTAAATCCTTTCTAAGTCCAAAAGGCGTATCTAATTAATTTGATACGCCTTTTTCTGTTCATTCACAATTAAATACTTCTCACCTTTTCTCTTCTTAGTAAAATAAATTCCGTAAAAGAGCTCTTCTCCAATTCTTACACCTATAATTTAAGAAGTTTCGTTATCAGTATATTTTATCAAGGTAAAATTTTTAAGAATTTCACTTTCATTAATAGAAACACTACTTGTTAAATCTCTTGTTCTCAATACAAACTCTTTAACCCCAATGAACTCTGATTCAGCCACTAAGTAGAACTCTGTTCCTTTTTTATATCCTTTAAATTGCTTTTTAAGTGCGTATATTTTCATTAGATAACCTACCTGATCTTGCAACTTTTTATGATTGGATTATATCATGTTGATGATTTTATGTTTAATGAAAATTAATTACAAAGTTATCACTTCTACTACCTTTTAGCTGATGCTAAAAACTTATAATACTCTATATATGCTTCCAAATTACTCTTTTATAGTTTGATTGTTTAAGCTTTGAAGCTCTTCTTCAATTCTAGCTGTCTCGATTCGTTCAAACAACGGTTCCACCTTTGTAATGTGTGTTGATTTCACTAGAAACGCTTTCCATTCGGTTTCTGTTGTGTTTATCATATCCTTAACTTTTCTGCTTGAGAAAGGAAGGAACGGTGTAAGGATATGAGCTAAATTTGCAATAAGATAAACACAATTTGCTAAAGTATTTTTACAAGCCTCCGTATCATCCTTTATTTGTTTCCATGGTTGCTGTTCATCAAAATATTTATTTGAAAATCTAACAACCCCAAATATTTTTTCCAAACCTTGTTTGAAGGAAGCACCTTCAATACAATGACCCACTTCCTTGTAGAGGCGATTAACTCTTTCTTGAATACTCAAAGTAACATCCTTTTCTGGTATAGCTCCATCAAATGACTTTTCTATAAACTTTAATGTGCGGTTTACAAAGTTGCCATAGGCTCCTAATAATTCACTATTGTGGCTATAAACGAATTCCTTCCAAGAGAAATCAGCATCTCGCTTCTCTGGTGCATTGATTGTTAAGAAATACCGTATGGAATCTGGTTCATATCTTTCTAAAATATCTGGAACCCACACAGCCCAATTTTTACTTGTTGATAATTTTTTCTTTTCTAAAGTTAAATATTCATTTGAAACAATGTGTGTTGGTAACGGGTCTTTTCCAAGGCCAGCAAGAATTCCAGGCCATATAATCGAATGAAATGGTATATTGTCTTTTCCGTGTACGTAATAGGATTTAGCAGTAGGATTCCAAAACGGAGAATCATCTTTATTAGTGTCTTTCATCCATAGTTTACTTGCTGTGTAGTAGCCTGATACCGCCTCAATCCAAACGTAGATTTTCTTATCTTCATAACCAGCAACTGGAACACTTACTCCAATTGGCAAATCCCTAGAAACTGCTCTATCTTGCAATCCTTCCTGTAAGTAGCGTTTCGTTAGTGAAATAGCATTTTCCCTCCAAAGACTATTTTCTTCCGCTTTTTGAGTATACTTTTCTAGCACAGTTTGAAATGAGTTTAAAGAAAAGTAAAAATGCTCTGTTAATCTTGTAGTAGGTTCGTTCCCACAAATTTTACACTTCCTTTCAAGTAGATCAAGCGGTTCTAATATGGTTGAACAGTTATCACATTGGTCTCCACGGCAAGGATCCTTGCAAAAAGGACAATATTCTTCAACATATCGGTCGGGTAAAAACTGTTTACAATGTTCACAATACGTTTGTTCCACCTCTTTTTTGTAAATCAGTCCTTTTTCTAGTAACTCTAAAAATATTTCTTGAACAATTTTGTGATGGTGTTCGGTATCCGTTCTTGTATAGGTATCATAGGAGAAACCTAGTTTTAAAAAACATTCTTCAAACTCTTTATGATAACGATCTGCAATCACTTTCGGAGAAACACCTTCTTGTTTTGCTCTGACTGTAATTGGTGTTCCGTTACAATCGCTTCCCGATACATATAAAACCTTTTCTCCTTTTAAGCGATAATATCTCGCTAAAATATCACCAGGTAACAAACTTGAAAGATGACCAAGATGCAAAGATCCATTAGCATAAGCCCATGCACCGCCAATAAAAATACTCATACATAGTACCCCCTAATAAAAATTAATTTTTGACAACAAAAAAACCTCGCCTTAACTGTAATAGTTAAGGACGAGGTTTGAATCTCCACGCGGTACCACCTTAATTCGCAAATAGCTCACACTATTTGCCTCAACGAGTACGGAGTAACTAACTTATCTTACTCTTATACTGTGACATTGATAACGAGTGCCAAAACTCGTCGTATCCTACTTATACATAAGTATGTTCAGTACGAAGCTCAGAGACCATTGTTCAAACGAAGGTTTTTGCTTCTTTTCAGCTACCGAAGCTCTCTGGTGAAAAACCATTTCATTCTACTTTTTCTCTTCAAAGCCTTTATTTGATAATTAACGATAGTTTATTCAAATTGTGACTTAAAGTCAACACTTTTTTGGAAACTATTTACACCTTTCGATAATCTTACAT
The DNA here is from genome assembly GCF_002335755.1 of Bacillus sp. FJAT-45066. Classification (NCBI taxonomy): domain Bacteria; kingdom Bacillati; phylum Bacillota; class Bacilli; order Caryophanales; family Bacillaceae; genus Bacillus; species Bacillus sp. FJAT-45066. Next base: position 688,845 of record NZ_NISQ01000001.1, on the reverse strand, counting down.
TTATCTAAACACAAAATTCCAACTGTTCTAGTTATTTTCCCTCTATAGTAAAACTTGTTCTCAACACCCTCTCTCACTTTCATATATTTGCATCAATTATCCGCTCCCACAACGGCTTTATTTTATCAGGCTTAGCCACCTCTTCGAAAATCCATTGAGACTCATTAGTTAATAGATTACATATAAGTTTAACTGCCTCATTGTGTTTTTTCGGTGTAATAGTTTCATAGATTAATTTAGTATATTGAACTACCTCTTCTGGAAGAGAGGCCTCCATGGTTTTCAACCCCAATTGTGCCTTGTTTGGATTATATTTGTGGAGTAATACTCTTGATAGATTCGTCATAACATGATGCAGCATATTAACCGACCATATATCATTTCCTCGTGCAGAAGACTTTTTATACTGGAACATAAACCACGCAATATCATCCACTGCGTCTTGAAACTCCTCTTTTGATAAGGTTAAATTCTGATTTTGCTTAAATTTCTCTAGCTTATTGGCTGGATCGTAAAGGACTTTTATGTAATCTTTTTCTATATATGTTGGTTCTGTTACCGTAAACAGGTCCACATGTACGAAGTTCTCGTAGACAGCCAGGATTTGCGGAGCCACAATAAATATTTCATCGTGAAAAAGTAGTTTGGTATAAGACTCTAAGTGCCCGATTCTACTTTGATTAAACTCCTCTACATCTTCTTCATCTACTAGACAGTACATATCTATATCTGAATGCTCGTCCTGCTCACCCCGCCCCATCGAACCTTTTAAAAAGATGGACTGGACCCTTTTGTCTTGTATAAGGCTATTTGCTATCGCGTCTACTGCATCGTCTAAAATCATAATCAGTTCCCCCGCTCCATAAATTTGGTGTTGCTGCTCTCGGGCTAACATTTCATATCGAGTTTAAACTGTATAGCGTTCATTCCAGCTCTTAGGGAAGTCCATTTTATTAGCATAAGCATAGCGAATTAACTGACCATGATGCTGCACCTCGTGTTCTAATAGGTCAATTAACAGATTCATATTCCTATCTTCCTTAGTTGGTTCATGAAAAAAACGTTGTATATTAGTATACGTTTCTTCTAGTTTGTTCAAAATTAATGCCTTATCCTTATTGTCATTTAGGCTACAATCAAACCCAGCCCATTCTCCAACTCTCAATGCTTTTAAATAACTTTCTCTCGCTCCGATCAAACAATATGCCTGATCCCCAATTGTATTAGAAGGTACATTAGAAATTTTCATAGTTAAACAAACCCCATCAATATAATTGTAAAAATCATATGTTAACTTCATGGCCTGTAATATCCTTTGTTTAAGTAAATCCATTAATTTATCCTCCATTAAGATATTTAGTTTTTCTCAAAAAAAGTAAGTGATAAGTTTTCGGTTACATAAACTTCGTTCCTCATTTGAAAGCCGTTTTTTTTATAAAATGTAACTGCTGGATAGTTTTTAGATCCTGTCGCTACTTTTATTGTTTCAAACTCAAAATTGTTTTCCAGGTAATCTAATAGAGATTGTGCTATTCCTTTTCTAAAGTGGTTTGGGTGTACAATTAACCTATGTATATCCAATTCCTCTTTTTCTACTTTTATTGAAATGGCTCCGCACAATTCCTCATTTAAGTAATAACCAAAAAATGTTTCACCGCATTGTTGTAAACTAGCAACTGTATCTTTTAGTGGCGGTATCTCATATGAACCAATTATCTTAGCCTCTACTTTATAAGAAGGTATTTGAACTCTTAAAACACTCTCAGCGTTATCTCTTTCAGTAATATCAATTCTTTTAATCAATTTAATCCCTCATTCATTATCTTCGTTTTATATCTAAAGTTGATGTAGGAAACCTGCTTGTCTCACCTGCTCGCATGTAGATATTAATTCAAATGTTTTATGAAAAGTACTCTGTCTTGATTTGGGCCATCATAATTTGAATGGACTTCAATCCCATCCACTTTTGAATCGCCAATTTCGATTTCAAATCCCATTTTAGTGTGATAAGCAATGGACACTTTGTTTACTGGAGACGTAACACATCGAACAACGTTACTGCCATTTCCTTTTACAACATGAAAAAATTGATGGTAGAGTTCTTTACCAATTTGATGTTTTCTGTAATCAGGATGTACTCCAACAAAATGAATATAGGCTTCTTCAGGTTGAGATTGGGATAGGAAACCTATCAGAAAACCAACAATTACTCCGTCCTTTTCTGCAATAAAACTAGTATTGGTGAAATGACCAAAAAATAACTTTGGTAGCATGTCGGACATATTTCTTCCTCCCCACCATTCGTTGATTAATAGAGATATTGTTTCATAATCTGAACTTTTTACAAAACGGATTTTCATTTTATCTTCACCTTCTATATTTTCTTGTACGTGCTGTATTATTTTTCTAAACGACTCTAGAAATTTCTTGTTATACTAATACTATATATTAATAGAATTGGTGGGAAAAGGATGAAAGTTGTTACGTTGTGTGGTTCTACAAGATTTAAAGCGCAGTTCGAGGAAGCGAACGACTATTTAACGAAGCAAGGATATGCTGTTTTCAGTGTTGGATTTTTTGAAAAAAGTGAAGGAAAACAAGTTACCGTTGAAGAAGCAAAACTTTTCGGTGAGTTACATTTTAAGAAAATAGATTTATCCGATGAAATTTTTGTTATCGATGTATGCGGCTACATTGGAGAGTCTACAAAAAGAGAAATAGAATATGCTACCGTTCATAATAAGAAAGTTCGCTACTATTCGGATGAACTGGAACGTACGAGAAAAGTAGATTCTATTTCACCGTTGCAACAAATTCTTTCGATGATAAAGCTTGGAGAAAAATTAAAAATGGAAATGCGACATAGTTGGTTATCCAACGGTCGTCATGAAAGTGTTGCAGAGCATACGTGGCGCGTTGCATTTATGGCGATTTTACTCGAGCCTTATTTGAGCCAAAAAGTTCAGATGGAAAAGTTGTTGAAGATGATTTCAATCCACGATATCATCGAAGCGATTGCTGGTGATGTCCCTGCCTTTGACACCCTCACTTCCCAAAGTACAGTTGAGTCCAAAAGGCAAAAAGAACTGGCTGCCATTATAGAAATTAGAGACAGTCTACCTTCTGAAGTTGGTGAGCACCTATTTATGCTTTGGCATGAATTTGAAGAAAAACAAACTTTCGAGGCCAAAGTAGCCAATGCCCTTGATAAATTGGAAGCACAACTTCAACATAACGAAGCCGGAATTGACACTTGGCTAGAAATAGAATTTGAAATGACGTTTCTTCTTGGCAAACATGTGAACTTTGACGAGACGCTCACATGCTTAAAGGATATCATCGTTAATGAAGCTGAAGATGAAATGATAAAAGCAGGTTATGATGTTGATAGCTTTAAGCAAAAAGCAAAAGTTAGGAGTTAGAAAATGGACAACCGAATTTGTACGAGACGTGCTACGCTAGCAGATTGGGAAGAGCTTTGGCCGCTATTGAAAGAAATTGGTAAAACAGATTCTGAAGAAAACACAAAAGAAAGATTTGAGTTAATAGTAACAAATACTGCTTATTTTCTTCCCGTAGCGATATATGATGGAAAGATAGTAGGTTACACATGGGTTCAAACTTATGGACCTCATTTACGCAGCGGAGAAATCACTAGTAGAATTCACGATATGTTTGTACTCGAACCTTACCGCAAAAGTGGTGTTGGTAAAATACTAATGGAAACTATTAAAGATTGGGCTATTTCTACAAATACTAAATGGCTACAATGGAACTCTAGCCCGAAAGCAGTGGAATTTTACAAAAGATTAGGCTTAGAGTCTATAGAAGAAGATCCTAACTATCCTCTCTTTGAGATTGAGTTTCTAAAAGAATGAACTACTAATTAGTTAGTAAGCTATCCCCTTAAGGGGGACCATCAAAACAGCCATCTTAGCGATTAATAGAGCTAAGATGGCTGTTTAATGGATTAAATTCCTTTTTTGGAACAACTTTATCATTCTACTTGTTTAGCATTTTGGCTTTCTAAAAACCATTTAAACCATCTACCGTGTCCATCGGTTTCAGCAATTGTATTTTTACTTTCCATACCATCCAAATAGTAATCAAGATGTAAGTACCTATCTTGAATGTTATTGTAAATATGGAAAACGTCTCTTTTCCTACCGATAGCTTCTACAGTTTGCAACAGTTGTTCTTTCATTTCTAAAGTCATTTGGTTTGCAACGTGAGTATGAAAAATACAAATTACACTATCTTCTTTGATTGTATCAACAAAATTAGGTAATAAACTAACTCCATCACCATTATGTAAACTAACCTGTACTTCTTTAAAATAATTCGAAGCTTCCTCAAACATTAACAGCCTCTCTGTATGTTCGGTCCAAATTAAGGATTTAAGCCATAATTTCTCATCTTCATCATTTAAATCAATGGTATTTAAATCTATTCCCATTCTTGTTGATACAGGTGGAGGTGTGGAATGGAGGATTGGAGTATTTTCTCCTTTAATTTCTGCTGTAATATGAAGTTTGGATTCAATATTGCCATAAATATCATTTTGTCTGTATGAATAGGAATACTTATCCCAAAGGAGTTGTAGCCCTGCACTAGTTCCAATTTCAATAAGTGCTAATGGTTTCTTCACTTTCTCATAAATCGTGCAAAAAACAGGATAAAGGTAGGCACATCTTCGTACTTCATTCGTTTGGACAAGTCTAGTTTTGAGGATTGATTCAATTTCATTCTTATATTTTAAACAAAAATCCTTAAAGAATTCAAACGAGTCTTTATATGATTTTGGATTACTTACTATACTCGGGTAAAACTCCTTTAATGGATGATTTTTACCTTTTATTAAAAGATAATGTACTGCACCAAATAACAGGTTTGGGACAGGTTGCCCCTTACCTGCATAACTACAAATTTCAAGAAGTTTATCATCTTTAGAAATTTTAATAGACAAAAATTCATATAATAGACTAGACCATTTACATTCCTTTTCCGCAAAGTTCAAAAAAGTTTGAGACAAAAGCTCGTAATTAGCCAAAGAAACTTCTCCTTTCTATAACAATCTCCTAAATACCTTTACTAGTAACTAACTTATCTTCCTACATACGTAAACCATTTCATAACTTTCGTTAGTGATTGGTGTTTCTTTCCAGTCGCCGTAAAGGTGAAGGATCTCAAAACCATGAGAGTGCAATATTCTTTCCATTTCCTTAGGAAATACATATCTTAAACTGATGTTAGTTCTTTTTTCATTTATAATTTCACCATCAATGTTTTTGTATTTCCTAATCGTTGTGTAATGTTGAATTTGATTCAATGAGTCATAGTCACTAATAGTAAATACATCCACTGTATTTAGAGTTTCACTATCTGTATAAGTTCTCCAAAACTCTTCTGTACTTGGTTGTAGTAATTCTTCAACACTAGGAAACCTTGTACCAAAAATGAAAACTCCATCAACTTCTAAATGTTTGTTTATAGACATTAGTAATCCATCTTGTGCTTCGTTTGTAAGGAAATGTTGAAAGGAGTTACCAACTGAATATATCAAATTACTCTTCATGTTTAAATTCAGTTTCGTACAGTCTTGTTCTACCCACTCTATTTGCAAATTAAGTTTGGAAGCCTTATTTTCGGCTTCGGTTAACATTCCTTTATGTATATCTACACCTACAATTTTATACTCACTTTTAGCTAAAGGAATCGTTACTCTACCAGTACCACAAGCTAAATCAATAATGGTTCCTTGTTTTTTCTCCGCCCATTTTAATAGTAATGGTACCTCTGGTATATATGATTCATTTTCTTTATCATATAAAATAGGATCATCATATTCTTCAAAATTATCTAAAACCATTTTTGTCTCCTTTTCAATGAATTTAAATTACTTGAATTCTTGAAATTCTTTCATTTAGTTCTTTGCGAGTGACTACAAAACTATTAATTATTGTTCTTCTTCATTCGTAAGATAATGATTACAACGACAGCCCCTAAAATTAGTAAAGGTGCTATTTTTTTAGCTAAATTCATCCAATGAAAAGGTGCTTTGTGAACAAAATTCGCTTTAAGCCACTTCTTCTCTTCGACTTCTACAGCAATAGAATTTTTAGTAGGTGTACCACTTATCTCAAAATATTTTGTTCCTTTTGGGTAAGCATTTGAAGCATCTCCATAATAATTCCCAGTCATTTCATTAGGTTTTGTCTTTACTTCCCCTATGACCTTACCTATTTCACCTTCAAGCACATTTTCATTTGTAACTTCGTAGACATTCCCATTCCAAACAACAAAAGAATAAGCCCAACTTAGTGCCTGAACAGAAGTTGTCAACGAAAATATACATAATAAAAAAAACAACACTTTTCTTGTCAAAAACTACCCCTCCCATTAGTTCAAGCTTGATTTTTTACTATTTCATCAATAACTTCCATTCTATATTTGTTACTTATTTCTTGATTATCTTTTAGTTTATATTCTTCTTCTAATAACGGATATAACTTCTCACCGATTTCCCATCTCTCATAGATATGTCTATCAAAGATATAAAAAAATTCATTTATACTATACCCCAATGCATTTGCAAGATAATAAGGTATTTCAAACTCTTCTTCTTTTAGAGGGTTTAAAGTAATTTCTAAAATCTCCTGTAATCTTTCTTCGTTTAACTCAACTCCGTATCTTTCAAAAGCTAAATCTTGCCACGTTTGTTCATATAACATATACAATTGACTGTCCTCATATACTTGTTCTTTATTCTCTATTTCTTTGCCAGCAGAAATATAAATTAAGAAAGTACGAACTAACCAATCTCTTGCTTCACCTTGGAGATCTAATGAAGCAGCCTCATTTATCGCATTATCAATATCTTCTTTTTCTAACTCTAATTCACCAGCTAATTGAGTAACTTCAATCAACTTTTCCCTTAATTCCTTTTGTTCTGAAGTATCAGCGTTGTTATTACAGGCACTTAACAATACAATCGAAAGTAACAATAGTATTCTTTTTTTCATCAAGATTTCTTCTCCCTTTACAAAAGTTATTATACTTACGTTAACTCAACACTTCTGTTTGGTTAATAAAACAACAAACCCCTTTTCCAATTTTACCATATAATTACACAAACAAATACAAAAAAAGCAGTGTTTTTTCTGGTGAGAAATACACTACTTTAATATACTTTTTCCTATGCTAGTTAGTGTTGGTATGCGTCTTTGTTTTACTTTTTTTCACATTCTATTATGATTTCCATCGCATCATTTACTGGTTCGACTTTTTCGTAAAGTTTATATGTTTTAATATTAGTGAACCCACACTCTTCTAAAAGCTGAAAAATAGATTCTTTTTTTAATAACTTTACACGGAAATCCTCAAGCTCCGAATCTAGCAATTTACCATCTTTAAATAATTCATATTTATGAATAGACCTCATTACGTTTGTGTTTGCGTCGTAGGAGTCAGCAAATTTTGTCATATAAATCTTTGCTCCGTCTGCACGTTCTCTAATAGATCCCGTTACCACATGAAAGTTTTCTGGCTTGTATTCTACTGTGTCCACTTCAAACACTAACTTAGCCCCTGGCACCATATATTGGTTTATTTTTACAAATGAAGCTTTTAATACACTATCATCTGTTATCAGTCCAATTGAACCTGCTGGTATGATAACTAAGTTATATTTTTTCGGTAGGTTAAGCTCATTCAAAAATTGCTCGTACACATTAGTTGTTAAGTTTAGTTTCTCAGCATTTGCTAAACAAGCTTGATTCATAGATGGCGATGCATCTATTCCATCTACTTCATATCCAAGTTGTAAAAATGGAATTAAAAATCTTCCCGATCCTGACATTGGCTCAAGTATGGGTCCATTTGCTTCTTTTACATACTGTAAATAAAATTGAAACGCATCTTCCGGAGCAGTCGGCTTATCAATATCGTAATACTGCACACATAAACTTTGGTACATTTCCATTTATAACATTACCTGCCTTTAACTACGAAAATAATTTCAACCCAATCGTAGCACCAATTACTAGACTAATAAAGAAAATTCGCATCCAATCTTTCGACTCTTTGTAAAATATCATTCCTAAAATAGCTCCACCTGCAGCCCCGATGCCAGTCCAAACAGCATAGGCCGTGCTCATTGGTAAAGTCTCCATTGCTAGTGCTAAAAATAAGAAGCTAAGTCCAAATCCCCCTACTAAAAGGAAAAAAGAAGACACCTTACGATCGTGGTGCAATTTGTTAATCATGACTACTGCAAACATTTCAAATAGCCCAGCAATTATTAAGTACATCCACTCCATTTAAGCTTCTTCTCCTTTCGGCTGTGGTTTTGTCACAACTTTTAGTCCCATTACACCGAGCAGTAATAATCCTATAAACAATAACTTGGTTGGATTCAATGGTTCATGGAAAAAGATTATTTCTATAAAAACGGTGCCAGCTGTGCCTAGCCCGACGAAAACAGCGTAAACCGTACCAACAGGCAAAAACTTTCCGGCCATAATCATTAAATAAAAACTTATTATAATTGCGATGATGGTTATTAGCCATGTTGTTGGAGTTGTGGCATATTTTAATCCAGTGACCCAAATTACTTCGAAAAATGCCGCGATGAATACTTTTATCCAGTGTTTGGTCATATTGGTTCCTCCTTAATTATCATAGGCTGTTTAAATACCGCGGTTGATTTCCGCGCATATCTTCGCTTTCCGCGGGCGGTAAAAAGGAAGGTTATTTTCACTGTCGTGAAAAAACCTACTCCTCGGCACAAGCGCCTGTGGGGTCTCCCGCTCCCCGCTTCTCCCGCAGGAGTCTACGATATGCGCGGAAATCAACCGCTAGAAAGGCTCAATTAATGAACAATATTCTTCGGAACAACCTAAAAAAAGCCTGAGAGATATTGTGATGAAATATCTCCCAGGCTTTTTTCCTTCCGTGTACACAAGCTTTCGTACTTCTTACTCGTGCGCCTTCTCTCGGACCAGACTAGCTTGAGTTGCTACGGAACCCTAGAATGCTTTGTATTTAAATTTATTCCATTATACTAAATCCAAACTTGTTATTTCAATTATTATCACATATTTTCTGCCCTTTCCTTTATAATGGTATGGTGACTTAAGGAGGTCGGAGATGCATAATAAACTATTACTTTCTATTCTTAGTATACTAGTTTTTTTCTTTGCTAGTGGATGTGGAATAGAAACTACAACAATAAACCATCAAGAAGTTTCACAAGAAGACGACTCTCCTACTGAAATTCAGACATCTAATGAAAGTTCAGCTGAAGACGAGAAAGAAGACATTTCAACAAATATAAGTGACGGATCTTTAGAAAATTTATCTGTCCATTACATCGATGTCGGACAAGCAGATTCCATTCTTTTCAACTATTCGTATGAAGGCGAAGATTTTCGTATTCTTTATGACACTGGAAACTGGAATCGAAATGATGTAGTTCAGTACTTGGATATCCAAAAAATTGAACACATAGATATTATCATTATTAGTCACCCTCACGCCGATCATATCGGACAATTGGATAAAATTTTGGACAGTGGCATTTCGGTTTCGGAAGTGTGGATGTCTGGAGATATCTCAACTTCCCAAACGTTTGAGCGTGCCATGGATGCGGTGGAAAGAAGTGGCGCAGACTATCACGAACCAAGAGCTGGAGAAGTATATGACATTGGCCCATTAGTTTTGGAAATAATAAATCCAGAAAAATTAACTGGAGATGTTCACAAAGGTTCTGTTTCGATGAGAGTTCAATACGGAGAGGTTTCTTTCCTTTTCACCGGTGATGCTGAAAGACAAACAGAAGAAGCCATGCTCAAGCGTGGTCATCATTTAGATGCAGACATTTTAAAACTTGGACATCATGGTTCAAACACATCCACCACATCCGCATTTTTACAGGCAGTAAACCCGAAAGTAGCGATATATTCTGCCGGCGTTGGAAATAATTACGGCCACCCACATGATGAAGTATTAACGCGGGTAATGGATGCAGGTGTTGATTTGTACGGTACCGACATACACGGTACGATTGTTATTACGACCAATGGCGATACTTTTGATGTGCAGACTAAAATGGATGGAACGATTTCACCAACTTCTAGTGGAGAAACAGCTTCAAAGCCTGAAGTTAAAAAGGAAGACCCTGAAACTGCAACACCTAGTGATTGCATCAATATTAATACAGCAAGCTTCGATAGCTTACAAGAGATCAAGCATATTGGGCCTGCTCGGGCAGAAGAGCTTATTTCTAAACGACCGTTTCAAAGCATCGATAGCTTATCTTCTATCTCAGGGATTGGTGCAGGAAGACTAGCTGATATTAAAAATCAAAACTTAGCTTGTGTGAGGTGATCCGAATGAATGTTAAAGGTGTTTTAGATAGAATCGTTGACGGAAAGCACGCCACTATTTTAGTTGAGGATTTGCAAAAAGAGTTTGTCATAGACGTGTCTCAACTTCCGCTTGGCTCTAAAGAAGGTAGTCACTATCATCTAACTGTATTTGGGGAAGAAATTACAGCACTCACTCTCGATTCTCAAAGCGAACAAAATTCACAACAAAAAGTTTCGAGTCAAATCAATCGCTTAAAATCGAAAAGTAAAGGTAGTCGTTTTAAAAGACAATAGCAGTAACTAAACAACGTAACTGCTAGTAGTTTTACTACTCTGTTTTAACATTATGGTAATTTTAAACTTTAACTATCGTTTTTGGTGTAAAAAGGAACCTCCTCTTTTCGTAACGGGTTCCGTTTTATAGCAAAAAATAAAATTACAGACCAAAATGCAAGCTAAAATGCACTGCTTTATGCAGTGCATTTTATCATTTAATACGAAATGATTTAATTTTCATTTATGAACTGTTCTACCATTTGTTCAAATTCATCAACATATTTTCGGATTTTCATTTCATCTTTTTCTGAAGATAAAAACGGTTTTCTTTTACCGCAAATTAGAATATCCTTTTCTGTACTATTTACATCATTAAATTTAACATATGGATTTAATGAATACCCTTGTACATTTGGTAAATTCGCAACTAACCACGCTAACTGCTCTGTAGTGTATAGGTTGGTCCGAAAATTTAATCTTTCAAGATTTGGCATTTTAGTATAAATTGTTATATCCTCTTCCTTAATGGCTTTACCCGCAAAATGGAATTCTTTCAACCTTGAGTTTTCCAATGCCTTCAGGTCATTTAATACACTGGTGTTCCATACGGCATCACCGAAGTACAATCGCTCTAACTTGGGTGCATTTTTTATTCCATCTAGCGAATGTAGCCTCGTAAAGTCGCTAATATAGAGACCCTCCAGTGAATTGTTTTCAGTCATATCCCATAGTTGCGTAATCCGTTGATTGTGGAAGAAGCCGATAAATTTTACATTTTTTAATGTAGATAGAAGTGACCAGTCCTCAACAAGCTTATTTTTCCAAAACATAATCGCTTGAAACTTATAACTCTGGGTACGAATGAAATACTCAAAAGAATCCTGTTTTAGTCCTGAAATCATTACTTTATCAATTTTTTGCATTTCGCTAATCTTATCTATTTCTTTAAAAGTTATTGTACCCCCAGTTATTTCTCTTTTTTTCTGCTCTACCCAAATATAATCATCAATTGAGTGACAAAGCCTTTCAAACTCTCCAGTTTCCATTATCTTTACCTCCATTACCTTCAAATATCAAGCGAGACAAATTGTGTTGATTATAGCACAAAAATCGTGTTAGATTTTTTAACAAACTCCTTTTATATGCTCCTGTCTTGTGTCACATTATTCATATAAATCATGTTAGGGTGTGGTTCTTTGGAAAAAATAGCTATTAGTGTTGAACAATGCATAAAGATTGAGGAAAACATAAAAGATCTTAGTGAACTAATAATAAATGTTGTTCAGCATGGTGCATCCATTGGCTTTCTTCCACCTCTAGTTTTTTTTGCGGCACAAGATTATTGGGAGAGCATCCAGGATTCAAACGTAATTCTTTTTCTTGCAAAAGCTAACGAACGAGTAGTTGGTAGCGTACAATTACACCTTTGTTCCAAACAAAATGGAAGCCATAGAGCGGAGATTGCAAAATTAATGACTCTCTCTAACTACCGTCGAATGGGAATTGGCCATTTATTAATGGAGAAGGCTCATGAAACAGCTATACAAATGGGGAAAACTTTAATAGTACTAGATACGAGAGAAGGAGATCCCTCCAATTTGCTTTACACTTCACTCGGCTACCAATATGTTGGTCGGATACCTGATTATGCAAAGTCGGAAAATGGGCATTTTGATGCAACTATCATATATTATAAAAAATTGACTTAATTTGTTTCAAAGGGAAATTTAGCAATTGTAACAGAACTGATTATTAAAAAAGCTCGAGGGGTTTCCTCAAGCTTAGCCTAGTACGTCTGTAATTCCGTCCATATTTGCTTTTATCCACTCAATCGCAGCATCTAGGCTTTCAAATTCTTGTACTTCAAATGTGACTTCGTCTTGAATAAGCCATACGTCTTTATCGTCGTGGTTAATACCGCCGATCGACCAGTGTAATAACGTGTATGGGTGATTATGGTTTAAAAAGCTTACCCAAGTCTTTTGGGCTGCAATATTTTTTAATGATTTTGTTTTATCACTCATGATTACGCCCCCACTTCTTTTAAAGACATACGTGGATTTAAGATTTGACTTGGGCATTTTAGCATGAAGGTATTAGCAGACTCGACAAAATCTACTGTCATGTCTTCGTCAAAAAAGACAAGCTTTGATTTTTCCATTACTAGCTTTTCTATATTAGTGTCTACTTCTACGTCATCCCATTCTGTTTCAGACGTAATCCATAGTGCTGAAACACCGCTCACAACGCAGCCGCATCCTTCTGTATCATATTTTATTTTCATCCATTTCGTTGGACTGTTTTCTAGTTTAGGCTGAATTTTCCCCAGCGCGCGTTCTGTAAATGTGACTTTCACCGTACTTGCCTCCAAAAAAGTTTGTACTTGCATTGTACCATAGTTTTTGTTATATGGTGATTTTCATGCTTTTTCTTGTTAAATGCGACATTCCTTCCTACTTTTTTGCAGATTAAAAGGTTGCGAATTTGGGCAATGATGTATAGGATACTAATATACGGAGAAAAAGGAGGAATTTTCTAATGTCAAAAGTACAAATTAAAGTAATGGATAACGGCGCTTTTCGTGTAACTGGTGATGTAGAACTTGTAGATGTGGACGGAAATAAGTTCGAGACAAAGCCTGCATTCTCACTATGCCGCTGTGGCTTATCAAAAAATTTACCATTCTGTGATGCTTCCCATAAAGGAAATTTCGAATCTTGCGTTCGCGCGGAGAAGGTTCTTGGAGACTAAATCTCATTTCTAGCGCTTGGATTCTAATGAACCCAAGCGTTTTATTTTTCATATATTTGACCACTTTCCATAATCCTCTTAAAAACCACTTCTCGTTCTTCATTTAATTTTGCGTACATCTTAAATGTTTTCATTTCAAAAATTGCTTTGCGGTATTCATCAGTGCAAAAAATAATTTCTCCTGTTCCAACAATCTGGGCCTGAAAAACAGTGGATGCTTTATTTAAATCGATTAAATCAACGTCTTTATCTAAAATGGACGCTAATCTTTGAGCGATGATAAACAGGTCATATGGCTCGAATTTCTCGTCTGAAAGAAATGCGATGTCGATGTCACTATCTTTCCTTGCAGTACCTTTTGCCATTGATCCAAAAACAGTTATATAATACGGATTTACTTCTTTAACTAAAAAATCACTTATCGTTTCTATCAACTTTTTATCCAACCGCTCCACCCGCTACTTCGTATTTCTTTTATCATATCACTTCTACTTATTCCTTTTCTAACAATATATCCATAATAAATTTTCATGAAAAATTGCTTGTTGTTTCGTTGTTTTAATCTATACTAAAGGTATAAACGTTTTGGAAAAAGAGACAAAGGAGTGTTGTGAAATGGTAGTTACTGTACTTAAACCAATTTTTGCTGAGAGTGCGAGTAGTGTTGTGAATACGACAAGTGCTTATCCTGGGACAATCTTATTTAAGAAAGAGCATTGGGTAGTCGATGCGAAAAGCTTACTTGGCCTACTTGCGTTAGCTCTACAGCCTGGTCAAGAGGTTGAAATTTCTTCTGACGAAGGCGAAGAAGTATTAGAAGCCTTACTTGGATTAGGGTTGTTTGAGAAAAAGTAAATAGTTAACTTTATCAAATAGAGTGCCAAACAAAATATGTTTTGGCACTCTATTTTTTGTGTAGTGTAATGAATTATGGTTGCTAATTTCTTTCAACGTTTTTTACCAGTTTTTTTGGAGAGCTTGTTGTAAATGACTTACATTGGAATTAAATTCTAAACTCTCATTATCCTCATGAAAAAAGCTTGTAGCTATACGCCAAAAATCATCTTCAAATGTATGTTCCCAATATTCATCTTTGATTACGAAATGAGACTCCAGTTTTATTATCCCTTTTTGAAGTGGAATTTCATTACTCCAATACTCAACAATGGATTGCATTGCCTTAAATATTTCCAACGAAGAATCATCTAATTTTCGAGGCTCTATCATATTTCTAGACAAAATATCTGTTGCATAATGAAGAACACCGATGGCTGAACTACTTTCTGCTCGTTCTGAATCAACATCGTTCATATTTCTCATTAATTTTACTAACTCCTCGTGAGAATTAAATAAACTACGAGCTTTCTCACTTAATAAATATGCATTGCTAAAACTTAACACTTCTTCTTCAAGAATTTCCTCGAGAATTTCATTCATGCTTAGAGACAAGTAAATGGATTCCACTTCTAATTTAACCTTTTCATCAAAAAATTCTTCATGTACCTTTTCATTTGAGCACCCTAAAAGTATCAATGATAATAAAATTAATAAAAAATTTTTTTTCATTTCTATCCACCTCTTAATTTTCCACTCTACCCGCTAGCTTAATATCTTCCTAACTTTTGTCATTTAACTTCTTTAATAAGTCTATTATTTCATCATTCTGTTTATTTGTTTTTCTAAGTTTTGCTTCAATAGAAAAAAGCGTTAAAAACAACCCAATAAATCCGAGAATCAGCAAAGAAATACCTCCTGTTTATCTTCAATTGAGCAATTTTCCTATACTGCTCCATTGTTAGAATAACTTCTACTTAAATAGGTATTTATCCTTCATATTTCCAAGAAATATGTTCAAGAAATATCCAATACATCTCCTAATGGCAAGTAGGAAACTTCGCCGAACTTGTCGACTACGTGCATACGGCGTTTTATTGGGTCAACATGGTGAATCGTACCGACAAACAGTTGATAGCGTTTATTTTCGTAGTATGTGATGGTTACTTCATTTCCGAACTCCATCGCTTCGCCAATTTGCTCATTCATCATTTCGATTTGTTGTTCGTCTAGTTCTGGTTTTATTTCATATGAGTCTTCTTTCGTCCAATCTCGGAGCATTTTGACATGCTCTGGTAGCATCATGGACGTCCATTTAATTGTTCCACGGTCACGAATCATGGCGATTATCCTCCTTTATTTATTTACGCTTTATGCCCACCAACAAGCCTGCTTCGGTGTCTCGCTGTTCCAGCATTTGTGTACGAAACTGCACGTAGCAATGCATCTGATCCGTATTTATTTCGAATTTGGTCCATCACATATCCGAGCTCTCTTCGTTTTGGTCGGTCGAGTTCGAACAAATTCAGTTGCATCTCACTATCATCGACGATATTGGATAGGGACACTGAAATTTTCCGAACGGTTTTGTTTACGTAGTTTTCTTTAAAAAGTTGAAGGCATGTTTCATACAGGTCCATCGTAATATTCGTTGGGCCTTCCATTGTTTTTGATCGGTAAAATCCGCCACCTAATTCGTCACGGCTATAACCGATTCCAAGACTAATTGTGCGGCCGGCTTTGCCGTGGTGACGCGCTCTTCTTGCCACTTCTTCACAAATTTCAAGAAGAACATGTTTTACTTCTGTCGGGTCTGTGTAGTCCCGAAGCAACATTTGACTTTTTCCGAAGCTAATTTGTCCTTGAATAATCGGTGCGCCAAGTTCGGATAGGTCAATTCCCCATGCGTGATAGTAAAGCTGATTCCCCATCACACCGAACTTTTTTTCTAATAACTCTAACGGGTAGTTGGCTAGCTGACCTACATTGAATATTCCCATTTTGTTTAATGTTTTTTGAACTTGTGAGCCAATTCCCCACATTTCTTTTAGCGGTGACAATGGCCAAAGTTTTGTTTTCACATCTTCATATGTCCACTCGGCGATGCCTTTCTTTTTTGCTTCAAGATCTAAACAAAGCTTGGACAGTAACATATTTGGGCCAATGCCAATCGCACATGGGAGCTGAAACTCGCGCTCGATGGCTTCTTTTATTTTTGCAGCAATGGTGTGTGCATCTCCCCAAATGGACTCCACTCCGTCTAATTTCAAAAAGCTTTCGTCGACGCTGTACGTATGAATGGCTTCTTTCGGTACGAATTGATGGAACAACTTTGTAATTTCAGTGGAAATTCGTAAGTATGTGGCCATCTTCGGATTCACGATTTGAATGCGCGGGTCGTTTGGTATTTCGAATAGTCTAGAGCCCGTTTTAATGTTGAATTCTTGTTTTAGTTTTGGAGAGGCCGCAAGCACAATGCTTCCTTGTCGCTCCGTATCTCCAACGACTGCAATGTAGCTTGTGAGCGGGTCTTGCCCCATCATGACCGCTGCACAACTTGCATAAAAACTCTTCATATCGACGCACAATATCTTGTTGTTGGGTAGCTGGCTGTAATTGATTGTCTCCATGAAAGTTCACCTCACAAAAGAATATATGTTCGTATTTATATTATAGTATTCATTGTAAGGGAATATACGTTCTGTTTCAATGGTAAAATTTTTTTATAAACACGGTGTTAAAATATATAGGAACAAAGCGTTTGGTTTTATGTCCTTTTCAGACATTTATATCCTGATTGCTTAAAACAAAGTATAATACCCCCATCGAGGTGAATTTACGTTGGACATAAAACTAATTGAAAAAATGATTCGAAATGCTTTCATACAGTATGAACACACTCCGCTCACGGAGCAACAATACATAGAACTAGCCGTACAAGTTCAAAAAACAATCCAAAGCGACGGGACTTCGGATCTTTTTGAAGTAGTGCAAGACGTCGTGTATGAGTACTTGAGTAAATGGGACTAAACCAATCTTTCCAAAAACTACAAATCATATTTCCTTTTCCAAAACACAAGCTATAATCAACGATGCTAGCAGAAAAAGGATGAAGTCCTATGAATAAGCAAAAAAAAATGTTGTGGTTAATGGTAATCCTTTCATCAAGTACGCTTCCGTTATTAGGTTGGAAGTCGATAAGGCGTTTTATACCGGCGATAACGTTCATTAACTTGTATCTTTGTATGGAAAGTCACTTCGCCTACAAGAAAAAATGGTGGGTCATAAAAGAAAAAATCCTTCCTTCCTTAATTGGAGAATTCGCTTTAATGGTAGGGCCATTTTTTGCAGGTACATTATGGATTTTAAAGTGGACGTACGGAAAATTCCCTCTGTATATGTTAGTAAACCTAGCCTTTGGATGGTTTTTTGCATTTCCTTTTTATGCTTTTTTTGAAAAACATGGAATATGGACGTTAAAGAAATTTAAGAGATGGCAGCTCTGGCTTGTTTTCACTAACAAGGCAATCCTCATGTACTTTTATCAAAAACTTGTAGAAAATGAAACGTACAAAGGGATAAAAGAAGCAAAAGAAGAGGAACAGTACTCGTGACGAGAAACTGTTCCTTTTTGCTTCCTTACTTTAATTTTAGACCGACATCCCCTTTTAGACGATTCGGGTAGTCTGTAATGGTAAAGGTTAATGGACTTTTCGCTTCACTAAAAAGTTCGAATCCAATTTCACGGATATTATTTAGTCTATCCCCCGAATGAAAAAAGCTAGAACGGAATTCCGTTCCATTGGCATCCACATAAGTGGAAGACAAAATAGCTCCTTGAGCCAATGAGTCGTCGGATTGATACTCAAATACAATATCCTTAAAAGATGTTGTAACGGAAATAAATCGGTTATCACTAGGCTGTTGGATAATTTCTTCTTGCTCAATATCCACTACTAACTCTACCTCATCTTTCGGCAAAGCCCTTACAGAAGAAAACTCCAAATATAGTTCTTTCGGTTCAGCGAAATAATTACTTTCAAAATATAAGGTAAATCTGTTCGGGTCTGTTTCAAAGAAGGAAATAGACGCAGTTTGTTCTGTCCAAATTTCTCCTTTTTCATCCATTAAGCGGATGTTGTCAAAAGCAAATATTTTATGTGTATTCAGTTCATCGTAAAGAATAGAAACGGCAATACGAGTTGGACGAATCTCTACTTTTTCTACAAGTATCTTTTGCCCTTCTATCGCCACGGTCTCATTCACTTCATACACTTTTTTAATGGCAGAAAATTTTTCGTAATCAATGGTAATCGGTATACCCTGAGAAATTAATACGTCAACACCATCAGCTTTAACCCCTGTGTGTAAAATGATTTCACTTGGAAGTTGATTTTCTACAGGATAAGCAAGTAAAAGTTCTCCACTAATAGGAGTGTTTTTTTCAACATTACCGTGTGAATATACACCGGAACTAAGTGGCAGTTCGTTTCCTTCTTTGTCTGTAAAACGAGCTTCACTTAAAATCACCTCTCGATAAGATTTGTCGGTTTCAATCGTGTAATATAAAAACGCGCGGTCTTCATCTACGATAATTGCATCAATCGTTAGTTTCACACCGTTCTCTTCTACTGTTGTGTCAATTATTTGTAAATATTCGTTTTCAATAATGGAGATCATACCTTTATCATTGCGCATAAGCTCGACGATTTTTTGCATCCCAGGAATAGAGCTAACATAGCCAGCAAATGTTGGGGAAACTTTAATTGACGTAAACATGATTAGCAGCAGTACACTTGCAGCAATGGCCCCCCATCTGAAGGAAGAGTGGAAAGTCCGCTTCTTTTCTTTCGCTTGGTGCATTCCTTTTAAAATATACTCATCGATGTTGGATGGCACTTCTACTTTATCAATTTTATCTTTCATTTCGTGTAATTTTTTTTCTTCGTTTTCAAACATGCTTGTTCCCACCTTTCTCGTCAAAATAAGAGCGCAGAGCCATTAGCCCTTTGTTTAACCATGTTTTTACCGTACCTTCTGGTGAATTCATAATGAGCGCGATATCTTTAATACGCAGATCTTGGATGTATTTCAGTTGTATGACGGAATGGTACGGTTCATCTAAGGATGTTAGTGCTTCCTCTACTTCTAGACGTAGTGTGTTATTACTCATCGCTGCAATCTCTATCTGATCGCCACGAGGGGTTTCACGCTTTTTCTTTCTTAATTCGTCGCTGCAGTAATTAATCATGATACGAATGAGCCATGTTGAAAAGTAATTTGGCTCTTTTAATTTTTTTATTGCTTTAAAAGCGCGAAACGTCACTTCTTGTATCGCTTCTAACGAATCTTGCTCGTTTTTAAAGTGAGCATAAGCGATTTTATATAATTGTTCTTTATGTTCAGACATTAACGAGAAGAAGGCTCCCTCATCCCCCTTCCGTGCCTTTTTAACAAGTAGTTCATTCTGCAAGTTGTTTCCCCCCTAAAACTCCAACCTTCACTTTTCACGCATTAGACATGTGAAGGTGGAAAAAGGTTTTGTTTTTTAAAATTTTTTTAGTAAATGCAAAAAACAATTATAGTAATTTCTATAATTGTTTATGTAACGCATGTAATTTTAACACTTGCACATATTAAAAACGATACTAACCCGAAAGTGAGATGACATGCATGTCTAAACAAGGCAGACAAAATAAGAACCAAACTCGAGAGCAAGTAGAAAAGCACGACAAACATAATGATGTGGAATTTGGAAGTGATTATCAAGTAGGTAATAGCAATTCACAAAGCCAGAAGAAAAGTGGCAAGCAGGCAAATAAAAAGTAAACAAGGGAAAACGCTAGAGGTAACGATAAAGTACTCTAGCGTTTTTTCTATTCTATTTGTGTCGTGTTTCTATTTGTCAAACAAATTCTTGCCTTATTCCCCCGCACTCATCTCTTCCGCGGTTTTCCCATGCAGAGAATAAATTTGACCATTCTTTATTGAAACGGCACCTATTACTTCTTCGCCATCCATCATAAGGACAACGGAAGTATAACCAAACAGAGTACGAAGAGGGTGATTTGCAACATAAAAACTTTTATCATGAAGATCCTTCCATCGATAAAAATCTACTGGTTGCTCTTGTACAGCTAGCAATTTACTATGTGGGAATTCCATTGCACTTCTTTTTGTAACCCGGTATGGTCCATTTTCACCCGCGTAATGAAGGACGATAAAGCCTTCTTGTTCTAAGTACTCTTTAGCAACTTTCGTCGTATCCGACTGAAGCGAAAAATGAAAAAATCTCAATCCTAGTAATCCAGCAACTAGCACGATAATACAGATAGCTATATTTTTAATAGCTCTAAGCTTCACCTGTCATCGCTCCTTCCTGCTCACTCACCACGGCCAGCGAATAAAAGGTTTTGGTAGAAAGGACGGTCCGTACACAATTATCTTTTGTATTTCATTCGTTTCCTCATACCAGACCCTCACTCGTTGCCCTTCTTTTAAAGAATCTTTATCATGAATAAACAAGCTCATAAAGCCGAATCCAGAAACTGTTGTCGAGTCTAGTATAGGCTGAGTCTCCAGTGGCCCATACGCAGCATCTCTGTAAAGTTTAATTGGACCAAAAATTACTCCCTCATCATTTACAGAGTAAATAATATGTTTGTCATCATAGTCTCGATAGGTAATAAAGTGGACACCATATAGGAGAACGGTAAATGCCAGAAGTGAAATACCTAACCATTTATAAAACCTTTTCATCCGCATCCTCCTCCGTGATCGAAAATACCTCGCCAGTTAAGTCGCTTATTTGCACAGTAAACTCAGAGTTTTCCTCGTATGTCGAGCTTAAAATCCGTACAATCTTTACGTCCCACATACCGTTTGAGAAATTAATTTCTTCTACCCCATATAAATCCCCTTGCTTATATGATTCATTTAGAGCAACAGAAAGCACTTTTTCTTGAGACAACTTAGCGCCTTCGACCTTTTCAAGGTTCATTCTTTTTATTTTCCGAGCAGAAGACTGAGCTGGATAGCTGTCGGCAACGATTCCACTACCCTTTACCGCCACTTTTTGACCTACTTGAAAATTGCCAGTCGTTCTTAAGAAAAGTGGAATTTTGTACCACGTTGCTTCGTAAAAATTGTGCTCGTTCCTCTCTTGCTCCACAATGAGTAATTGATTATCTTTTTTCTCCATAATATAACCAACAGTGGTTGGGTTTTTTATATCTATCATATAGTAAAATATAATACTTCCTAAAAAAAGGACGACTAGTAAACTAACAATAAACTCCCTCACAGTTTTTCACTCCCTTATGTAGGAAAAAACCGAAGCTAACTAAACTTCGGCTCACATATTATTGGACGTACAGAAAAGCGAAAAGTTTCGCATTCTACCTTATTTCTTACGAAAAGCTGAACCTGCCACTTTTTCTACAAACGTTGGGAATAGTTGATAGGCTTTCGCCGTCGCATTCATCCAGCCTGGCAAATTTATTTCTCGTTTGCCCGTAAACATCGCATCCACTATTTTCTTTGCAACGAAACTCGAGTCAAGCATCCACTTATCTACTTTAGAAGCATAATCGCCTGATGCATCCGCAACTTGGAAAAAGTTTGTTCGGATTGGACCTGGATTTACGGCTGTTACATATATATTCGTACCGTGAAGTTCCATGCGTAAGCTATTCGTAAAACCAAGAACTGCATGTTTCGTAGCCGAATACACACTTGATTTCGGTGTTGCGAGCTTGCCTGCTTGAGACGCGATATTAATGATATGGCCATTGTTTTGCTCCATCATCGTTGGTAAAACAAGCTTTGTACAAGCCATTAACCCAAACACGTTTACTTCAAACATTTTTTCCATATCTGAAAGATTCATATGTAATACTTCATCAAAAATACCGAAGCCTGCATTATTTACTAGGCAGTGGACAGTTGGCACTTTTTCTAAAAGGACAGAAAAAGCTTCTTGAACTTGTTCTAAGTTACCTACATCTACTGGAATGACGACTGCATCCTTATTGTATTGAGATTTAATCTGCGCTGCCACTTCTTCTAGTTTGTCTAAAGAACGAGCCATCAGAATTGGTGTAGCACCGCGTTTACTCACTTCTAGCGCTACTTCTTTACCGATTCCACCTGATGCCCCGGTAATGCAAATAAATTTTCCTTCTAGTGTCATTGTTACTCCCCTATTCTATTGCTTCGTATTGAAAAGGCAATTTCGACCTGTCTACCTTTATTTTACCTTTGTTTTCTAAATAGTCTAGTTGGCCGATTGTTTCGGACATCGTTAGCATGAGTTGTTTTTCAAACACTTGAGGGAATAAATGTTGGCAGACCTCATACGCCGTACAGGATCTTTCTTTTTCAATGAAGCGAAAAACTTTATTCGAACGCTTCTCTTGTTTTGTAAGGCGATCTTGTAAATGTTCTTGAACATTCGTCACGATGCTTCCATGCCCTGGTAAAACTTGTTGAATAGACAACCCCATCATCTTGTGAATAGAGTCGATATAATCTAGAAGTGGTTTCTTCCGCTCCATTTCTCCTGGGTAAGGTGGTTCTATTAAAGGGTTTGGTGAAATGTGATCTAAGATTAAGTCACCACCAATAAGTGTCCCGCTTTCTTCATCGAAAAGTACGAGATGACTGCTCGCATGACCTGGAGTTTCGTATACTTTCCAATTTTCTAGACCGACAAGTGTTTCTCCTTCTTCAATAAAACAAGTCAAACCAATCGTACTCGAAAATCTTAAAATATCATTTACACGTTTAATCATGGGGAAAAAGCGTGGGTCTACTCCACCTTCATGTAAAATTTGAAGATAAAAATCTTCATGTGTTTGGATATATTTTTTATCTTGGATCATCCATGGATGTGAGCGCTTATGCCCTATGATTGGAACATTGCTAGGGGAAAAATCGACTAATCCTACATGATCCGGATGGTGGTGGGTGATGAAAATTTGATCAATGTCACGTGAATGAAGACCATGATTATGTAATGTTTTCGTAAAAACGTCCCACGCTTCGTTTGTTTTTACACCAGCGTCTACAAGTGTCACTCTTTCACCGATAATTACATATGTATGAACATCCCCAACTGCAAAAGGGGTTGGTACAGTAATTTGTTTGATTTGTTGTTTACAGGATACCATTTCCATCTTCAGTCCAATCTCCCTTAATGTTATTTCTGTAAAAGTACGTTTCACAAAGTATAACTACAATCCGAAAAACGAAAGGTAACTAATCATTAGTAAATATGACAATTCTAAATGCAAACGTTACATCATAAGAACCACGAAAGTTCGTTTTTCAATAAACAAAACCAAAATAAAATTATACTAAAAAATATATGTCACAAAATGAATAGCGATTCATTGTTAGGATGTACTAATTTAACCAAAAAACAGTGTAGGTTGTAAACAAATTTCAGAAAAAAATTATTATTTTTATAAAGTGAATCAACATTATAATTACGGTTCGTTTAATGAAAAACGAATATTTTTCTATAGAAAAGAATTATATGTTCGTTGTTAAAGGGATTTCTATCAGCGTATACGGTAATTTGTTTCATTTTTCGTATAGTAGTCATACATTATGAAATGGACTCAAACAGAAGAAAAATATTAAGAAAACAACCTATTGACTTTCCTTTCATTCGGTTGCATAATAATAAAAATCAAACCGGAAACGTGTTGAATAGGACTAGTAAAGAACGTACGACGAAAAGAGATGGAGACTCACCGGCTGAAAGGTTTCCTCGTCCCCTACTTTCTTGAACCTACCTAGGAGCAATTAGGGAATAACCTAATCGTTAACCCGCGATAAGGGTAATGGAGCTGGGCTTAATGAATTGGAATTGTTAAGCCAACAAAGGTGGTACCGCGGATACAAGACCAATCCGTCCTTTTTTATAAGGATGGATTGGTCTTTTTTGTATACAAAACAATTAATAAAGGATGGTGAAAAGCATGAAAGTTGCATTTATTGGTGCAGGAAATATGGCAGAAGCAATTATTAGTGGTTTACTGAAGAAGGAGATTAGCAAGCCGTGTGACATAATGGTGACAAACAAGCAAGATGATCACAGACTAGAGCTTTTGGAAAACACGTATGGAGTTGTTGTTAGTCGTAATTTAGAAGTAATTTTAGAAAATGCGGATGTCGTTTTTCTTGCAATGAAGCCAAAAGATGCAAAAGAAGCCATCCAGTCTATTTCAAAATATATAACAACTAATATGTTAGTTGTCTCTGTCCTCGCAGGGATTTCCACTTCGATGATTGAAGGATTGCTCGTTACCGGAGCACGTGTCATTCGAACAATGCCAAACACTTCCGCAGCTGTTGGGTTATCTGCCACAGCGATTGCGGCTGGTAGTAATGTAAGTGAAAGAGACTTAGCTACTGCACAACATATTTTTTCAAGTATTGGTGTTTGTACTGTTGTAGAAGAAGAACAAATCCATGCAGTTACAGGGCTTTCTGGAAGCGGTCCAGCTTATTTTTATTACATGGTTGAATCATTGCAAAACGCCGCTGTCAAAGAAGGGCTAGGGGTAGATGTAGCAAAAATGTTAATTCGACAAACGATACTCGGAGCCGCTCAAATGTTAGCTGTTTCGGAAAAAGATGCTGCACAATTACGGTTAGACGTGACAAGTCCAGGCGGTACGACCGAAGCTGGAATTAGGGTACTGGAACAATATGCTACTTCCATCGCATTAGAAGCATGCCTACATTCAGCTGCAGAAAGATCACGAGAGTTGGGGGCTATGTTGGAATGAAGGGGAATATGCAGGATGTTTTTAGCATTAATAAAAATAGATAAATGTCTTCTCCTTATACGTCTTGAGACGTAGTGTAAAATAAACCGTTGGCCGTTATGTATCCAGATATATTTTAGTTAAAATAGGTTCATCGTAATCTATATGAGGTGTGAACATGAAAAAAGTTGGCAATAAATCTATTATTCACCATGTAATTTTGTATTCCACAATTATCTTAGTTCTCAATTTCTTATTACCTGATTTGTTTCCCATTTACAGAATAACTCTTATGAGTATCGCCACCTTAATTCTAATAAGTTTAATTACTTCATTTTTAATAAGTAAAAAGAGGTTTTACGATATTTTAAAATCGGTAATGAATTATTATTTTGTATTCATAATTGCAATTTTGCTTACTTACTATATAACTACATTCCTTGTATTTAAAGAAGTACATGGGCTCGAACAATTTTTTATAAATCATATCGCAACCGCTAAATTAATATATTTTTTAATCTGTGTACTTCAAAATATATTATTACCTATTCCAGAAGCCGCAACAATTATAGCAGGTAGTACTGTTTTAGGGTCACATAATGCTTTTATTATTGGTCTAATTGGAACTTTAATTGGTGTAACGACCATGTTTTTTATTACAAGGTATGGTGGAATAAAACTTGTTTCCAAGTACGTGAATGAGAAACACCTTATTCGCTATCAAAAATATACTCAAAAAAATGAAATTCTCTATCTATTTGCCTTATTTATTGTTCCCATCTTACCAGATGAAATAATTTGTATTGGAGCAGGACTTAGTAAAATTACTATCAAGAGATTCCTTGTAATAGCGCTAACGTCAAAAGTGTTAACAACCTTTATATTTGCTTATTCCATAGAATTAGCAGGGGCATTTTCGTTAACAACATCTCAAATTGTACTTTCCATTTCCATTATTGTAATTGGGATATTGATCGGCACTTTAATTGTAAAAAGGATAAAAAAGTAATAATTGATTTAAAAATATCGCTTATAAATTTTTGCTAGTTCCATTGCATAAGAATCATGCCTATATTCTGCTGTGAAAAGATCATGGAAGTTTGGGGCTATGTTGTCGGAAAATGAAAATGTAGACAATATAAAGAGAAAGTAGCCTTGAGGAGACAATTAGGGCTACTTTCGTTAATTATGCATCATTCCAAACCTCATCATCTATATTATTATCCCAGAACCCTATGCTGCTCTCACTTGCTTTTATTAAATCTTCGGTTAGGTTTTTTTCTTTTTTCGCTTTTAAATATTCAGCACTATCTAGAATCTTGTCGACTTCCTGCTCTGGAATTTCATCGATAATTTTAAGTAACCTTTCCTTTGCATTATTCATGTTATAATCACCTTCATATTATCTAGTTCTAGATTCTTTACTACATCATTTTGGAAATATCGACAATTTTATTAATCACAGAACCTACATCATCATTATCTTTTACTACAAATAAATAGTCCGCTTCCCATTCTTCAGGATCGGCAACATCTTCTAATTGTGATTCAGCTTGTTGCCTCAATAGCACTTGCTCAAAATTAGAATAAGCCCCCCTAAATATATTGATACTACGTTGGCTATGAATAACTCTCTCTTTAAGAACATCATCTGGGATATCAAAAAATACAAGAATACGAACGAATCTATTTTCATTAAACAACTCTTCAAGTAGATTCAACCGGCTTTTTCGGCTTCGATTTGAATTACAAATAATAAGATGCAAGTCAGTATTTGCTATTGCGTAGTCAACTATCAACTTCGAGAGGGCGTGCTTTATCATATTTGGCCCCTGTTCCACTTGCAGTTTATGATAAAAAGTATTTATAAATTCAGCGTTGTTATCTTGATCCATCACAAAAGAATTATTCAACTCTTGTTCTAGTTTTCTAGCGAATGTCGTTTTTCCACTGTGTGTTTTACCAACCGTCATAATCACTAACCTCTTCATAATTCCACCTTATTTAAAGTAATTCTTTTTTACATTATGGCAAGTACTTGCCATTCAACATAAAATTGCCAACCTGAATCTCTTCTGTTCCTTCTCTCAAATGCACCAGTTAACCTAAGACTGTTTCTCTAATTCCTCATAATATTTTTCAGGATCAGAAATATTATTTTCAACAAAAAATTTTGCTTGGCTTTTAAACAAATTTATGTAAGACTCCCTATCCATGCTTAAATTACTTAATTCGTCAACGTTATCCTCAACAGTCACCGAATCCTCTTTTAAATTAACAATCACTTTCATATATATCTTATCCTTATATATCACTGTACCAACTACCTTTTGTTCCTTTAAATCAACCAGTGGGAATTCGTGACGTACTCCCGTGGGAACAAACATTGTGTATCCAACATTCTTTTTTCTTTTGAAAAATACCCATGCTCCTAAAACAGTTATCCATAATAAATTTAGCTTACTTATAATTTTTGGCATCTAGAAGTCTCCCTTAATACTCTTTCTTTATCATTGGCTGTGTTAAAGACCGCTGTCTTCCACGCATATCTTTGCTTTCTGCTGGCGTTAAAAAGGAAGGTTATTTACACTACCGTGAAAAAACCTACTCCTCGACACATTCGCTCCCGCAGGAATCTATGATATGCGCGTAAATCAACCGCTTGAAATGTTTAAAAATCAACATTAGCCTTTACATAGCCTTATCTTTAATAAATACTCTCACTCTCTCCCTAGCACGAAAATCAACTGCTAGGAAGGTGTCAGGTCAAAAATCGACATTAACAATTAACATAGCCAGATAAAAAAAATTACGGTTTTAACTCAAGAAAGTACTCCCTTATTTCTATTGGTAACTCTTCCACAGCAAGCACCTTGAGCTTTTGAATTCTTGGCGTTCCTGGAGTAGTCATAATGATATAAGACTTATCTTCGTATTCAAAAATCGTGAACTGACTAATACTGTTTGCAGGATTTCCTAATTTATTTAAGTATTTAAAGTCTTCCTCAGTAAAATTATCCTCGTATCCTTTTAACATTAACATTTGGGCTTTTTCAAAGTCTCTGGCAAATGAAATAGATTGATATAAATCTATAGAGTTAGTAGGCTTAAAAAGATGAACAAAATAATGAAATGAAAGACTTATGGTGAAAACTAATATTGCAACTACTATCCTATTCTTTAACGACATTTTTTTGAAAAACCACACTCTCATACCCCCTTTATTTTTTTAGGCTCAGCTGTTTTTTAGTGAATTCAGGATTTTTTAAACTCCATAAGCACCTGCTCCATTTCTTCTATGAAGTTAGGTTCCTTCCATAATGTAATTGCCTTTAGCTCTCCAAACTTTTGGATAAGGAGCTTAAGAGCTATATAACCAATATAATATCCTAAACGTGTATGCCCATATTGCGTCCCCCCGTTAATGGAGAACCATTCTCGGAAAACATCCATATGTGACTCTGTCTTAGATTCGTTTAGAAAAGTAGCAATAATTTCTTCCGTATTACTTTGGGCAAACCTCAACCATTCATCTCCCTTGTCATCATAGGAAAAATAAACCGCCTCATCTACCACCGTCACCTGCTTCGAAAAATACGTTGCACAGCCTTCTTGTAATAACCATGTATACGGATGAAACCATTGAAGCTTTGACCAATCAATACCCGATAGGTCTGTCAACTTGTTATGGAGTGCGTGTCCGAACTCATGAGCAATAATGACTTTTAAATGCTCATCCTTTGGTGATAACTTCTCTAAACAAAACGTTATATCAGGTATTATTTGTCGATGTGTAAAAGCGTTTGATCCGTAGCAACCCACAATAATATGTACATCGTTCATAAATTTGATATCATATTTTACCTCGTAATCATTAACAACTTGCCTTATGAAAGATTCGATTTTCCGATTACACTCTTTAATTTCATTAATATCAGTTGAGTATCTTTCAATAGCAGCTCTCCTTTTCTCATCTGCATTTTTGCAATGATATAAAAAATACTCTTCAAAATGAGGAGAAAACTTTTCGTGGTAGTTTTGAAGAAGCTGCTTATTTGTTTTGAAATTCTCTAAAAAATATGGAACAGTATTGTAAATATTCATTTTCTCATCCTTTTATAAATGAAGTTGACAATATAATTTTAACATAATATCCCAGTACAAATATCTAAATTTTTGAATTATAATGAAAAATTGATCAAACTCTGAATTTAAGCTAATGGAAAAAAATACGCCTACCAAATTAACATCTAATTTGATAGGCGTTACAACTTTTATTATTTTACAAAATATCACAAGTGCCTGGCACCGACAGTTATGTGGAGTGGACGGTGTATTGGTTTTTGCCGTTTTGTTTGGATTGGTAGAGTGCTTGGTCAGCTCGATTGATGACTTTTAGTGGGTCTTCGTCCTTTTCCTTAGCATTCCAAAGGGCAATACCGATACTACATCCGATGTGTATAGGCTCCGTATTTTCAACTAAAAAGAAAGGTTTATTTAAAGACTGTATAATAACTGAGGCTACTTCATGAACCTGTCCTACATTTTGCATGCATAGAACAAATTCATCCCCTCCAAGGCGGACTACTATATCGTGGTTAGCTGTCACTTCTTTTAATCGCGCAGCCACTTCTTGAAGCAAAACGTCTCCTGTATGGTGGCCATACGTATCGTTTACTTGTTTAAATCCATCTAAATCTAAGTAAAAGAAAGATAAAGTATCTTCCGAATGTTCTTCTTTAAACCAACTCAAATATCTGTCCAGTGCTACTCTATTAGGCAGGCCGGTCAATTTGTCATGAAGTGCTAAATTTTGCATTTCACCGAGTTTGCCTTCTGTTTTCGTTAAAGATTGAACCAATTCACGCAAAGAAGTGGATAGAACTTCGATTTCATTGATTCCTTTCTGTACAGGGATATCTTTTCGCTTTCCAGTTCGTAACTCATCTGCATACTTACTAAGTTGACGTAAAGATTTGGAAATACGGCCAGCAAGTATCCAGCCTAAAAAAGCAAACACAAGCGCCCCGACTACACCACTCCACAGAATGCTATGGCGTAATTCTTTTACCGCTTCAAACGCAATGGATTCAGGTTGGCGAACTAAAACAGTCCATCCTAGCCCTGGATACTCCGCATAACCAGCACCGTAAGCATAACCTGTTACATATTTCTTTCCATCTGGCCATAATTCCACTGCCCATTCATTTTCACCAAGTCTAGATTGTTCAATACTATCAAGTTCAAGTGATTGCCCCACTAACTCTTCTGGTCCTAGTAAAACTGTATTATCAAAAGAACTAATAATTAGTATATCTAGTTGATTTTTATATTGCTCTTTTAAGGAAGAAACGACAACCGCTTGCGCCTCTTTAGACCATTCCCAACTTAAATGTGTCGCGAGAACCCCTTTAAATTCGTCATCATCATTAAAAATCGGTGTACTAATATCAACAAATTGTAACGGCTCACCTGATGGATTTGGTAAAAGACTAGATAACAATACTGCATCGTGAACATCACCTATAAATGTCTCTTTTTGCGACTCCGTAAATACTGGTCTAGAAGAAATATCTACCCCTTCCAAAATATTGCCTGTTGACACTTGTACAATTCCATTTTCGTCCGTAAACCCTATCCAAGAAAAGGATGGGAAGTTACGTTGAAGTTCATTTATTAAGTTTTGTGTTTCTTCTGCATCATCAAATTCTTTAAATGCATTTAATGTACTTAAAACTTGTACTTCTCCGTACCTAGCCCACATGAAATGGTCTAACTTATCTGCCATAACGTAGGCAACACTTGCTAAAGAATCCCCTATTTCCGATTTTACTTGCTCGGTAGTTTTGTTTGTAATCGACCAACTAATGATAGAAGTAAATAAAATAATAAATGTTGCAAATATAATCGCAACGTACGTTCGTAAAGTAATAGACATATAAAAATCCCTTTATTTAGAAATTTTACTACTCTACCATTATACTTTTCTTTTGTCGCTTTTTGGAGAAAAACATTTGTTTATCTGAAGAAATTTTAGTTAACTTTCGCTAGCCTTTTAACTAGATCTTCTAGCATGCTCGGAAACTCTCCAAAACTAAACGCAACATTTAATCTTTCTGTCCATTGGTGTGGGTCTTTTCCGACTGGTCCAAGATTGAATACTGGCATTTGCAAGCTCTTCATATCGTTAAAAGGTAGTGAGAAAGAATGGTCATATATCGGAATATTCTTTTCTAGTAATTGATGATCTGTTAAATTTGCTTTTCCTACAAAACTTAAATCACATAGCCCTGAGAAATAGATTTGTTTCGTCCAATTTACCCCTTCTGCATTCCAAGTATGAATAAATTCCTTTGCTATATTCATTAGCTCGTCCTCTTCCTCTGTCGCAACAGCCGGATAGAAAGGTGGAGCGAAGAAGAGAACAATCATCGGCGCTTCTTCTCTACATAACGAAGCAATTTCTTCTACCACTTTTATTGATTGCTCTCGCTCATCAAACTGAGCATTGGCTTGTATGACTCCTGCGATACGAGAGTTAATTTCCTCTTCTCCATGCTTCTCTTTTGCCATCGCTAGTAATTCCTCGTACGAATAAACGGAAACTTGATATTCAGGCTTAGAAAAAGATTCGAAACGAGCATACGCATTTATTTTTAGCTTCATGTGTTCTTCTATATTAACAGCCGCTTGGCGGGCAATTTGGATAAATTCCGTCTTCCACTGCTGCAGCGATTTTTTCATAAACAACACATTAAATAGTGTGACGGCTGTATGTGGAATTTGTACGGAGTATTCGGTTTTTAAATCTTTTTGGATCAGGTTACTTGGCGGTGGTGTTACTTCACCTGAAACTTCTTCACATAAATCCACATTTAATTCTAGTAAACGATGAACTTCTGAAACCATTAAGTTAGCATTTAAGCCTGCAAGTGGCTCGCCAACGTGTGTTTCTTTCCCGTAGCAAAAAAATCCAGGAAGTAGCTTACCGATTGAACCTGTATATAGGTAGAGATTGTCATCCCCTGGATATTGTTGAAACATTGGTTCTGAATTCACACATGCTAAATAGTTTAAATTATGTTCCGCTGCTAGTTGGCTTAGAGCTGGTAGGGACTGTAGCATTCCTTTCGAGTTTACCTCTTCGTCTGGGACAGCCAACAACAGCAAATTTACGTCCCAGTTTTCGTGGATGGCTTTTTCAATCAGTCCCATTTGCAACGCTAGTCCAGCTTTCATATCCATCGTTCCACGACCAAACAACCAATCCCCAGAAAGTAAATGCTCTTTTGCTTCTTCGGGTAGACTATCCAAATGATTGTGAAGTTCACGAGTCAGTTCTACAGGTTGAAAGGCCAGGTCTTTTAAAACACCGTAGTCTTCTACTCCAACTACGTCAAAATGGCTCAGTAAAATGATTGTGTCAGACTTGGCCGATTGTTTGACGAAACCAGTAACGAAGGAACGGCCATCCTCCATTCGATGCTGTTGCAAGTGCTCAGGATTTTTCTCAAAAAAAGGAAGTTGTTGCAGTTGATAATATATGTAAGAGGCTAGGCGATTTTCTTCGTCGGAAAGTGTAACGCTACCGTGTTGTACGAGTGATACTAATAGGTCGGTTAGTTGTAGTTTAGTTTGCCAGTTCATGTGAATTCCCCCTAGTAAAGAATGTTCTGATTTTTATCATACTATTTTTTTCGCTATAAAAACACCTATTGTTTGGGTTCAGAAAAAGAGCGTGCTATACTTTATTTAGCAATACGAAACATCAGGAGGTAAGTTTATGAATTCAGCTTTATTTACACCATTTACAGTGAAAAATGTCACAATGAAAAATCGAATTGTTATGTCACCAATGTGTATGTATTCAAGTCATAAAGAAGATGGACATGTACAAGACTGGCATGTAACACATTACGTGTCGCGCGCTGTTGGTCAGGTAGGTTTAATTATGATTGAAGCGACGGCAGTATTGCCTGAAGGAAGGATTTCTTCTAAAGACCTTGGCATTTGGAATGACGATCATACTCGTGGATTAAAAGAGTTGAACCGCCAAATGAAAATGTATGGTTCTAAAACGGCGATTCAATTAGCACATGCAGGGCGAAAAGCGATGGTTGATGGAGATATTTTTGCACCTTCCGCTATTCCTTTTAATGAAAAAATGCGCACACCAGTTGAAATGAGCTTGGATGATATTAAGCATACTGTGAATGCTTTTGTGGAAGGAGCTCGCCGTGCAAAAGAGGCTCATTTTGATATTATTGAACTTCATGGAGCTCACGGATATTTGATTAACGAATTTTTATCACCGCTTACGAATCAACGCACTGATGAATACGGTGGGTCTAAAGAAAACCGTTACCGATTCTTAAAGGAAATTATTGATGGCGTGAATCAAGTGTGGGATGGCCCGTTATTCGTTCGTGTATCCGCTAATGACTACCATCCAGAAGGATTATCGCCTGAAGATTATGTAGAGTATGCGGCTTGGATGAAGGAGCAAGGAGTGGACTTAATCGACGTAAGCTCAGGTGCAGTAGTGCCTGCGGCTATTCCTGTCTTCCCTGGATATCAAGTTACTTTTTCTGAAAAAATAAAGCATGGGGCAGCCATTTCTACTGGTGCGGTAGGTTTAATTACAACAGGCATACAGGCTGAAGAAATTGTACAAAACAATCGTGCAGATTTAGTGTTTATCGGCCGTGAATTGTTACGCGACCCTTATTGGGCTAGAAGCGCTGCAAAGGAATTGAATGTAGAACTTGCTCCACCTGTTCAGTATGAGCGTGGGTGGTAGACACCATATAATCTGGAGAAATTGCACTCTACAGTTTAATCAACAAAGAAGATCGGCTTCATTAAGCGGTCTTCTTTTTTAATTTTTTTTCATTTCTACCACCGCACTTCTTAATCTTAATAACTAATATTTTTGTTTTCATCTTCTATATATTCTTGTATCAGTTCTTTTAGTTCATCTTCGTTATGGTATCACTTCATTCAATTCCATACCAATCTTGTAGATTCTTCTTGTGATTGGATACTCACCTATTTCAAAATAGAAAGTTAATAACTCTTTTTCTCATATAATATTTTTCGAATAAAAAAGTTTAAATTACTAAAAGATATGATGGGAGGTGCATAAATTGATTAAAAAAAGTGATTCATATTACTTTTTAATTATAGCTACAATAATGGGACTAGTTTTACTACCGTTTGCTATCGTAAAACGATCATTTAAAGATTGGATTATTGTTTACCTTGTAAGTTTCATTGGTAATTATTTCACAGATAAATATTTAGTTAATAAAGGATTTCTGAAATATCCAAAAAAGCTTTTTCCGAAGTATAAAATCCAACTTCCTTTTGATTTTATATTCTACCCTTTAATGTTACTTTATTATAATCAATGGACACTGAACAGCAGACCCGTTGGAATTATTGCAAAAATTTTTCCTTTTGTAATACCTATTACAATCTTCGAGACTATTGCAGCAAAAAAAACCAAGCTAATTAAGTGGAAAAAAGGATGGACTTGGTATCACTCACTAATTAGTCTTACTTTAAAACTGTTAATATGTAGAGGAATTATTCTAATTATTAGAATAATAAACAAAGGTAAAGTTTCGGTAACTTAAGAAGAGAACATGAATATCGTTCAGTCTCTTCTTAAGTTGATTAACTCCTCTTTAGCACAATAAACGACTACTCTTATTACGCAATCGCCACCAAAATCATTTATTTGACTTTTTACAATCAAATATTGAATAGAAATCTATTCGCTTACAGATACTATACTTGTAATTTCTTCGGCAAGGAGAAGATATATGAATTTTACAGAATCAATAAGGAGTGTTTTTATGGGAATTTTAAGTGGTAATCCAACAAATGAACCAATGCACTATGGAGAAGTTTTTGCAACTTGGTCATTTCTTTTAACGGCTAAAGGATTAATTGCAGGCTATCAAACTCAATTAAACCACGCTGGTGATGAAGACTTAAAAAAATTACTGGAAGAAGCGATTCAAGGTGGTCAACAAGAAATCAAGCAAATAGAAGATTTATTAAAAGAAAATGGGATTGGATTACCACCAACACCACCAGAACGCCCTAAGGCTAGCTTAGATGATATTCCAACAGGAGCTCGTTTTCAAGACCCAGAGATAGCAGCATCTTTAGCTAAAGATATTGCAGCAGGGTTAGTAGCTTGTAGCCAAATTATTGGGCAATCCATTAGAGAAGACATTGCGATGATGTTTGGACAATTCCATATCCAAAAAGCAACACTTGGAGCAAAAGTTCTTCGACTAAACAAAGAAAAAGGCTGGTTAATTCCGCCACCATTACACCATAGTAATGTGGAAGGTAGCTAAGGTTGAAGGAACAGAATTACCATATTCTGTTCCTTTATTTTTACCAAGGTCACCTCAAGGGCTACGGCTTAAACGGGAGAGTTAATCCATCCTATTTGCCAGTCCAAGCCAAAGGATGAGTTATTTTTTTCTGTCTTAAATACGAAATGATGAAATGTAACACTTACCTTTTAATATTTCCATCGATAATGCCCAGCGATTGGAGTTTTAATCGACGAGAGCTTTACTTCGGCCGCAAAAGGTTTTGTGTTATGGATAAAATAAGGTGTCCCGTCCTTTGCTCGTTTCTCAGACACAATCCCTACATGATGAAACCCATCCAAAAACACGACTATATCTCCTGGCTGCCATTGTTGTAAATTTTCTATATCATAAGGAATTAGTTCAGTTGTTAAACTCTCTGCAAACCGCTCGAAGTAAACAAATTGATTAGGCACTCGCCTAAAATCTATGTTTGGATCTGCTTTCCCATCTATACGCCAATACTGCTTTGTATTCTCTGCAATATCTTCATCCATTAAATCTTTTAACGTAATATTAGCCCCAAGAAATCCACGCCATACTACATCTGTACAAACTCCTTCACTATCAGGAGGGTATCCGCCCGCATAATACGCACTTTGATAGCGCGTTTTTTGCTTCACTTCTTTTCTTGCTTCATAAACAATATCCAGTGCGTCTGGCACACCGTTATTGTTTTTATCAGTTTGAGAGAAAGTTTGCGGTACATCTATTCTCTTTGCAAACGGATTATCCACTTTTATGCCAATATGTTCGAGTATTAGGCCATCTCTATAAAGGAACAAAAAAATTAGAAAAACAAAAGGCACGATAATAAAGATTAATTTTTTCTTCATCCATTCATCCCCTTATTTCAAAATCTTTGACAAGTAATATTCGTCTACAAATTCACCATCTACAAATAATGAATGTTTCTTCGTCCCTTCAATTTCAAAGCCATTCTTTTTATATAAGTTGATAGCCACTTCGTTATGTTTCAATACTGTTAGCTCTAACCTCTTCAATCTTTGGCGATTTGCCCACTCGTTTAAAGATTCAAACAGTCTACTTCCTACCCCAATACCTCGAGCTTCACTTGATACCCCAACAACGAGATAAGCGACATGTTTTACTCGTTTACTTTGCCCACCAAATGCAAATAAGTAGCCTACAAGTTTATTATCTAATTCCGCAAGAAAGATGTTTGAGTTATCTTCCTTTGCGACCATCTCTATTCTATTTTTCATTCCATTTACATTTTTCGGTCGTTCAAACGGTTCGAATAACATTAATCCAGATTGTTCTACTTCATATATTAACTCTACTATTTGTTGTGCATCTTCTTTTTTTGCCTCTATAATAATCATGTTGACGTCCCTTCCTTTACTTCTAGACTCTAAATAACAATATTCTCCATTTCTACTTTTTATCCTTCTTAATAGTGCCCAATTGTGGAATCTTGAGAAAAAATACTTTGAATTCGAGATAAATTTTGTTATAATAAAATTATCTCGAATTCAAAGTTTCTGCAAAGTCAAATTGGTTATTATATAAATAAGGAGGCATCATGTATGGAACTATTAGGCTTACACCATGTTTCATTATTAACAACAAACGCAGAGAAAAACTTTCAATTTTTCACTGGAGTTTTAGGAATGCGTTTAGTAAAAAAAACAGTCAATCAAGATAACACTTCCTCCTATCACCTTTTTTATGGAGATGCAAAAGCAAACCCGGGTACAGAAATTACATTCTTTGACATCCCTGGGCTTGGACGCACTTACGAAGGAGTATCTAGTATTTCATCTACTTCATTGCGAGTAAAAAACACAGAATCCCTACATTTTTGGAAAGATCGTTTTGATAAGCTTGGTATTAAACACGACAAAATCGTAAAAAGAGCAAATAGAGACACACTCGCTTTTGAAGATTACGAAGGAACGAAATTAATATTGGTTGTGGATAACGGTGAAGAAGGTGTGGCAGCTGGTATACCGTGGGAGCGAGAGGATATCCCTGAAGAACATGGAATAGTTGGCCTTGGACCAGTCACCTTAACCGTTGGGGATGCTACACGAACTGTAAAAGTGTTAACGGAACTAATGGGGTTTAGAAAAGTAGGAACTTACCCATCACTTGCTGGTGTATTTCCAGATGTAGAAGTATATGCAACTGGTGAAGGTGGGTCTGGAGCGGAAGTACATGTAGCTGTTCGTCCGGACCTTCCTCGTGAGCGCCAAGGACGCGGGGCTGTCCATCACGTTGCTTTCCGCATACCGAACGAGGAAGAATATAACGCATGGGCTGAAAAACTAAGCAAACAACGTATTCCTTTCTCCGGAAAAGTTGACCGTTACTACTTTAAAGCACTCTACTTTAGAGAGCCAAACGGCATTCTTTTTGAACTCTCCACTGACCTACCAGGCTTTGATGCAGACGAGCCAATGGAAAGCTTAGGAGAAAAGCTAGCACTTCCACCATTTTTAGAACCAAAGAGAAAAGAAATTGAAGCTAGCTTAAGACCTTTAGAAATATAAGTATAAAAGGTTGGATGCATTTAGCCATCCAACCTTTTGCTATAGCGTCTAAAACGATGTGAATTTATCAAACGGGTAAAACCTGAAAACAACCTTTCCGACAACGTGATCTGTAGGAACTGCTCCAATATGGCGACTATCTCTACTATCGTTTCGATTGTCTCCCATTACAAAAACATGATTTTCTGGTATCTTTACCGATTCAAATGGAAAGAACATTTCTTCATTTAAGTATTCTTCTTCCAACTCTTCGCCATTTCTAAACACTTTTCCCTCAAAAAAAGAAATGGTGTCCCCTTCTTTACCAATTACCCTTTTCACCCAGTATTGGTCTTCTCTTTCATTTTGAAATGTTCGGAGAAAAGGATTGTCTCCGATGGCATCTTTTAAACCTCTATCTTTTGTTAAATCACTATCAATAACAACAACATCCCCATAATTCGGTTCTTTTCCTAAAAGATATGGACTTTTAAAAATTAATAGTCTATCGCCAATTTTTTCTTTATCGTACTTATCTAAACCCTCTATCGTTGGTAGCATGGAACTTCCACTGACGGTAAAAGGTTGGGCTACAAATGCCGTTAAAACAAAAGATAAGAGTATAGCAATAACAATCGCCTTCCCCCACTCTTTTATTTCTTTAAATATTTTTTTGAACATAAAGACGCTCCTATCATAGATGAATTCTTTTAATAAAATTCTATGCGATCGAATAATTTCCTGTATTTATGAGGAAAAAATATAGATATGTTTCTAATGAAAATCTAATAATCCGGTGAAAACGTTGTTGGAGTAGGATATCTGACCATTTTATGGGTCCTTTTTATTTGCTTTCTAAATAAAAGCATGTTTCAATGTATAGAGTGTTACAGAAAAAGAAATGAGGGAAACAAATGAAAAACAAATTTACTATCTTAATTCTTACACTAATGATGAGCATGTTCGTTGCAGCATGTAGTGGAGACAATAATAACGCACAAGAAGATACAAATGCTCCAGATCAAACAGAAGAGCAAGGATATGCCATTGAAGATGAAATTGAAGCTGACCAAGTGGTAGTAAAAGTGAATGGCAAAGAAGTTAAAGGTAGTGACTTTATCATTATGTATAAAGACACAGAAATGATGATGGCACAGTGGGGACAACCTGTTGAACCAGACCTAATTAAAGAACAAACATTAACAATGTTAATTGAGCAAGAAGTATTGTTAGCTGCTGCACAAGCGAAGGGCTACACAGCAAGTGAAGAAGAAGTAGATGGTTATTTAGAAGAAGTAAGAGCAAACTTTGAAACGGAAGAAGAATTTGAAGAAGCTTTAGCTTCTACACCATATACTTTAGAAACGTATAAAGAGCGTATTGCAAAC
Source organism: Bacillus sp. FJAT-45066 (assembly GCF_002335755.1). Taxonomy (NCBI): domain Bacteria; kingdom Bacillati; phylum Bacillota; class Bacilli; order Caryophanales; family Bacillaceae; genus Bacillus; species Bacillus sp. FJAT-45066. Next base: position 649,562 of record NZ_NISQ01000001.1, on the reverse strand, counting down.
AGCCTTGCGATTCAAGAGTTTTTAGAAAATGAAATTGGCATGGCTGAAGTAACGGACGAAGAAATTCAAAGCTATTATGACGATGCTGTTGCGGAAGCGGAAGGTAACCCTGAAATTGAGTTACCATCGTTCGAAGAAGCAGAACCACAAATTCGTCAATATTTAGCTAATCAAAAGAACCAAGAGAAACAAGCAGCATTAATTCAAGAACTTGTTGATAATGCTGATGTAGAAACGCTTATTTAACGAATAAAAGTGCGAGCATATTAAAATGTGCTCGCACTTTTTTATTTTATTTCTATAGATAGAAAATCTTCTGCGATGGTGGTGTTAGGGAAAATCTCTCTTGCTTCTGATAATAGTTGTTCCATGTGTTCGGCTTGATATCTTGAGCTAATATGATTTAAAATCAGCAGTCCGACATTTGCTACTTGTGCAACTTCAGCAGCTTGCTTTGTAGTTGAATGAAAATATTGAGAGGCTAGTAATTCATCCGCGCCAGCAAACGTAGCCTCATGAATTAATACGTCTGCATTTTCAGAAAGCGTTATACTATTAGAGTGAAATCTAGTATCTCCTAGAATGGTAATGACTTTTCCCTTTTTCGGTGCACCTAAAAAGTCCGCTCCATTTATCATTCGGCCATCTTCTAATTGTATAGTAAGCCCAGCTTTTATCTGTTTTAACAAAGGACCTACAGGAATACAAGCCTCTTTTACCTTATCCATTAACAATGGACCTGGCATCTCTTTTTCTTCTATACGAAATCCGAAAGACGGAAGACCATGTTCTAACGGAGCAACTCGAACTACATACTCCTCGTCATCAAGCAGCATTCCTTCTTCCTCAAATTCATGAAAACTAATTTCGTATTTTAAATGCGTACCACTAACGCGCAGTGAAGTTTCAACAAACTCTTTAACTCCAAGTGGCCCATAAAGAGCTAAAGGTGTTTCTCCACCTTGAAACGACCTACTCCCGAGTAAACCAGGCAAGCCAAAAATATGATCGCCATGTAAATGAGTGATAAATATTTTTTCGATTCTTCGAGGTTTTAATGATGTATGTAAAATTTGATGTTGAGTGGCTTCACCACAATCAAACAGCCATATGGCACCGTCTTTATTTTCTAAATGTAAGGCAAGCGATGATACATTTCGATGTTTTGCTGGCACACCTGATCCTGTACCTAAAAAAGTAATTTTCAATCGTTTATCCTCCTATTGCTCCGTGAATCCCTTTCTTTAATAGTAATGAAGTTTTACCTATTTAGCAATGCGAACTGCTTTGTGTATTCCAATAAATATTGTAAGATAACAGTAACAAGTTTTTGGAGGGGATGGAATGAAAGATACAAAAGTAATTGTTTTTGACTTGGATGGTACATTATATGAAGATACACACCATTTTTCCTATTATGCAGAAAGACTAAAATCAAAATTACCTACTGAGGCTCAACTTCTATTTCAACAAGATTATGAAGATGTTTTAGCAGGAAAACATGCATTGAAGATGGGCAGAGTTTATGATGTACATAAAGACCGTATTTTAGTTCATGATGAAGGACATGTGTTAGAAGGTTATACGTGGGACGGAGAACGTATAGAGCAAGAAATAATTGTACAAGACTACCAAGAACCACTTGCCTTTGATTTCACAACAAAGTTAAGCATAGGTGATTTATGGTGGATACCTGTTTCCATTGCAGCTCATTACGGCATAACTCGTGAAGTGAGTTATGCGTGTTTCATGCAAACACGTGAACATATGATGACACCTGAGTTTGTGTTAGTTGCAAATACAGCATTTCACCACACGTTAAAATCTTTGACAAAAAATTATAAAGTTGTCTTAATGACCAATAGTCCGCAATCTGATAGTGATGTCATCATTGAGAAACTAGGTTTCACCTCTTATTTTGAACATAAAGTGTATGAAGCAAGCAAACCAATCCATACGAAGAAAAACCTAACCGAGATCGCAAATACATTTAATGTAACCCCTGAAGAAATGCTAAGTATTGGTGATAACTACATAAACGAGATTTTACCTGCCAAACAACTTGGTTGTAAAACAATTTATATTGACGCCCACCAATTAGGCGAAGCGAAAGCTGCCGATAAAACAGTTAAAAACTTAGATGAGTTAGCAAAAGTATTGAACGATCTTTTATTATAAATTATGTAGAAAGCAGAGCCGTTACAGCTCTGCTTTTTCTTATTTTCAATTGGTTCTTTGTCTTCTCATCCATTGTGTTGCAGCCCATTTATCTCCTTTAATGATGGGAGCCCCACCATGCAATGTTAATTCATTTAGCGTTTGATCATCATAGAAGTATTCAAAGTATACTGCCATCCCCTTCTTGGGCGAAACGGAAAAATTCAATTTAGGGAAATACGTTTCTCCCCCTTCTTCCACATCATTTAAATACATAACTATTGTACTGATTCGAGGGTTTTTAACTGGTTTGCTTGCAGAAGTAAAAAAATCAAAATGAGCCTTATATTCTTGTCCCATTTGATAATTTAAAATTTGTAAACCTTCTCCATGTTCATATGGGACATTCATAATTCGAGAAACCCTTTTCTCTATACGGGTAATTAAGTCGTTTTCTCCCTCTTGAAAAAACATACTACTGCTCGTACGGAGCTCCGCCTCTAATGAATCACGAAGTTTTGAACGTTGCATTCTATCTTTGGACAAACTAATAAGTTGGTCACATTCTTCCTCACTTAATACATTTCCTAATACTACTATTAAAGGTTCTTCCATTTTAGCAATAATATGTATATCTCTATCTTCCGTTTGTATCTTATAGCCTTTGTGGTTAAAAATAGTTTGTTCTTTCAAATTTATCAGCCTCTTTAACGTTTTTTTATCTGGATTGTACTTAATATTTCTAAGAAGTAATTACTACACTTTATTTTACTTGGTAGATACTAAAAATTCTATTAAAAATTTATTAAAAAATACTTGCAATAAGAACAAATGTTCCTTATAATAAAAATAGAACAAACGTTCTAAAATACTTTGAGGTGATAAATTATGAATACACTACTTAAAAAGTCTACATACGTACTATTGAAAATAACGGCAACAATAGGATTTGGAATCTTATTTTATTTTATTTTGACAAACAATATGGAACGCTCTTCTATTTTAGCTTTTAGTGTTTTAACTACCCTTTGTCTTTTATTTATTCCTGGATTAAAACAAAGCTTTACTACAGAGGAAGAAGAATATGGAAACAACTATTAATACAAAACATAACCAAAAACTAGAAGCTTTAATCATTGCTAAAAGATTAGTCGACCAAGGTGTTACTAACGACCTGGATACACTTTCTTCTGTAACAAGCTTATGCAAAGAAGAAATAGCTCACTATCTATTTAAAAACAAAAAAGCTAACCCTGAATAATTGGATTAGCTCATTTATTTCAAAAAATCTTTTTGAAAACTTGTTGTAATTTTTGCTTTACTTGGGGCATTTTTCACAACAACGCCTTTTTGTATGACATTTTGCCCAAATTTCTCCTTTAACTTATCAATTGTTTTTAACAATGGCTCATCTTTTGCATCTTCTTGGAACGAGAAAATATCTAATTGCTTCGTTGAGGATTGTTTATCTGTTAAGTCTTGTGCGGTAACTCCTAACAGTCGAATAGGCTCACCGTTCCAGTGTTTTTTCAGCAAAAACAATGCAGCTTGAAGTATGGCATCTTCTTTACTAACCGGATTTTCTAACAATCTACTTCGGTTTACTGTTTTACGATTGCCATAACGAATCGTTAACTGAATATTATTACTTACTACATTTTTTCTTTTCATTTTTTCTGCCACGGAGTTAGAGAGACTTTGAAGGACAGAATGTAACTCTCGCTCATTATCACTATCTTCTTTTAACGTAGTAGAGTTACCAATACTTTTAAAATCATCTACTGAATCTGGATCAACAGGTCGGTTATCCGCCCCATTTGCTTTATTAATAAGTCTCTCACCGTTTATTCCTAATAGTTGCTTCACTTGATACAAGTCTGCATTTGCTAAATCTTTAATTGTTTTTATTCCGATTCCCATTAGTTTTTCCGCTGTTTTATTTCCTACACCGTGCATTTCACCAACTGGCAATGGCCAGAGGATAGTAGGAATTTCTCTTTTTCGTAAAATTGTAATTCCTAACGGTTTTTTCATATTGGACGCCATTTTTGCTAAAAATTTATTCGGTGCAATACCTATACTACATGGTAGCATTAACTCTTCTACTAGACGCTTTTGTATTTCCTCTGCCAGCTTAATCGCTTGCTTAGAATATTCGGTATCTGTAATATCTATATATCCTTCATCTATAGAAACTGGTTCAACCATATCCGAATAGTTTCGAAGTAAATCAAACATTGCCATGGAGCTGGCACGATACCGTTCAAAGTTTGGCTTACGTAAAATAAGACCTGGACATTTTTTCTTTGCTTCCCATATCGGCATTGTCGTTTTCACACCGAATGCACGAGCTTCATAACTACATGTAATAATTATCCCTTTTCTCTCTTCTATGTTTCCAGCAACAGCAACGGGCTTACCTCGTAAGGAAGGATCATGAGCCATTTCAACCGATGCATAAAAACTATTCATATCCACATGGAAAATAATTCTTGCTTTACTAGTTTCTCTGGCCATGCCACTTCCTCCATTCGAAAATAATTATTTATATTATACAATAAAAAAAATGCACCTTGTCCATGATACATAAACAAGGTGTACTTTTTAAATATGATTAAACTTCTTGCTCTACAAGTGCATCTTTTATTTGCGACACATTTGTAAAAGTAGATACCATTTCCGTAGGCTCAACGATCGAGATTAATTTATTTGGTAATTGAGCGATGCCTTTCAAATATGGTGTCGCTGTTAAAATAGATAATAGTTTCATATTTTCTGCAGGCACATCTATAATTTCTTTAGCATCTTCCACTAAAAATGAAGCAGCAAACGCTTCTGTTTCAACAACTATCAATCTAGCTTTCTCATTTTTTTCAGTCACTGTCTGAAATAACATATGCTTCATATCGAAGACAGGAATTAACTCATTTCGTACTTTTGTAATACCTAACACATAATTCGGCAAGTGTGGCACAGGGTGTATGGGTAACACTTTTTCAATGGAAATGACAAACTTTACATCAATCCCATATGTTTCACCATTCGTCTCAAAGGTTACTAATTTTAATGCTTCCATCTAATGAACCCCCTAAAATCAACAATCTGTATTTAAAAGAAGCTTGGCTTTTCAGTTACCAAGCTTCTTAAGTAAACTATATTATTTTGCTACTTCTTTCATAATAGAAACAACTAGTTCTGTTGTTTTCACTAACTCTTCAATTGGCATTCTTTCATTAGTAGTGTGAATTTCTTCATATCCCACTGCTAAGTTAACAGTTGGTACACCAAATCCTGCGATAACATTAGCATCACTACCACCACCACTTTTTTGTAGTGCTGGTGTACGACCGATTGCAGATACCGCACGTTTAGCAACTTCTACAACATGGTCACCCTCACCATACTTAAAACCAGGGTACATGATTTCTACGTCAACTTCTGCTCTACCGCCATTTTCAGATGCAGCTGTTTCAAAAGCTGTTTTCATTTTTTCGACTTGTGCTTCCATCTTTTCAGGCAGTAATGAGCGAGCTTCTGCTAAAATATCTACACGATCACAAACGATATTTGTTGGTCCGCCACCTTCGAATCGACCGATATTAGCAGTAGTTTCTTCATCAATTCTTCCAAGAGGCATTTTCGAAATAGCTTTTGCAGCTAAAGTTATTGCAGAAACACCTTTTTCTGGAGCAACACCTGCATGAGCTGTTTTACCATAAATAGTCGCTTTTACTTTTGCTTGTGTTGGAGCAGCAACGATAATGTTACCTACTTTTCCATCACTATCTAACGCGAAACCGTAAGATGCTTTTACTAAACTTGGGTCTAATACTTTCGCTCCTACAAGACCGGATTCTTCTCCAACTGTGATAATGAATTGAATCGTTCCATGCTCTATATTATTTTCTTTTAATACTCTAATTGCTTCAAACATTGCTGCAATACCAGCTTTGTCATCTGCACCTAAAATAGTCGTTCCATCCGTTATTACATACCCGTTTTCAATGGAAGGTTTGATACCTTTTCCAGGTATAACTGTGTCCATATGAGCAGTAAAGTAGATAGTGTCTACTCCTTCTTTTGTTCCTGGTAATGTACAAACTAAGTTTCCTGCACCATGACCAGTTTGCTCCATTGTGTCATCTTCAAAAACTTCTACACCTAGTGTAGAGAATTTATCTTTTAACACTTTACAAATTTCTGCTTCGAATCTTGTTTCGGAATCTACTTGAACTAGCTCTAAAAATTCTTCTACTAAGCGTTCTTGATTAATCATTATGTATTTCCTCCTAATTACTTATAACTATATGTCACATTATATCTTATTTTCACGATTGTAGGAAATATTGACTGTTTAAAATGAACTTTCTGAACAACTTAGTCGTGAAAATAAAAACGTGCCGGTTGTATGAGCGCTTTCCGCAGGGGAGGCGGTCATACAACCGGCAGTTGAATATATATAAATATAATTTCATTTTCCTTATATTATTAAAGATGAATACTTCAATAACAGAACTTATAAAGGGATGTTTCCGTGTTTCTTGTAAGGCCGGGTTTCTTTTTTGTTACGAAGCATTTCTAATGATTGAATTAATTTAATACGAGTTTCTCTTGGATCAATAACGTCATCAACCATACCTTGACTAGCGGCAACATATGGATTTGCAAATTTTTCACGGTACTCTTCTATCTTTTGTGCTCTTGTTTCTTCCGGGTTTTCACTCTCGTTAATTTCTCTAGCAAAAATAATATTTGCTGCACCTTGAGGACCCATTACCGCAATCTCAGCGTTTGGCCATGCGTACACTAAATCAGCACCAATTGATTTACTGTTTAATGCCACGTATGCTCCACCATAAGCCTTGCGTAAAATGACTGTTAATTTAGGCACCGTTGCTTCTGAATATGCATACAAAATTTTCGCCCCGTGACGAATAATTCCACCGTGCTCTTGTTTTACACCTGGGAAAAAGCCAGTCACATCTTCAAAAGTAATAATTGGAATGTTGAATGAATCGCAGAAACGGATAAAACGTGCCGCTTTATCTGATGAATCAATATCAAGGCCACCAGCCATCACTTTCGGCTGGTTACACACAAGTCCTACCACTTCACCTTTAATTCTGGCTAATCCTATCACGATATTTTTCGCAAAGTCTTTTTGAACTTCCATAAATGAACCTTCATCCACCACTTGATTAATGACAATTCGAACGTCATACGGTCTTATTGCATCGAAAGGAATTGCATCGGCAAGATCTGCTCGATAGTCGTCTCCTTCTTCACAAGAAATGCGATCAGGCTTTTGCTCATTATTTTGTGGCAAGTAGCTTAGCAACTTACGAACTTGTGCTAATACTTCTTCTTCTGTTTTTCCGGAAAAATGTGCATTACCACTAATGGAGTTATGAACTTTTGCGCCACCTAGATCATCCGAGCTTATTTTTTCGCCTGTAACAGTCTCAATAACTTTTGGTCCAGTAATAAACATTTGACTTGTTTCTTCCACCATGAACACAAAGTCTGTTATGGCTGGAGAGTAAACAGCACCACCCGCACATGGGCCCATAATGACAGAAATTTGTGGTACTACACCGGAATAAATAGAGTTTCGATAAAAAATATGGCCGTAACCATCTAAAGAGAGAACTCCTTCTTGAATTCTTGCTCCTCCAGAGTCATTCAGACCAACGATTGGAGTGCCATTTTTAGCAGCTAGATCCATCACATTGGCAATTTTTTTCGCATGCATTTCTCCGAGTGCTCCCCCGAACACGGTGAAATCTTGCGAAAACAAGTAAATTGGTTTTCCATTAACTTTTCCAAAGCCAGTTACTACTCCATCTCCAGGACCTTTTTTGTTATGTAGGCCGAAGTCATGACAGCGGTGCTCAATAAATGGGTTTAATTCTACGAATGTCCCTTCATCAACTAACAATTCGATACGTTCTCTTGCTGTCAATTTTCCTTTTTCGTGCTGCTTTTCGATTCGGTCATCGCCTCCACCTAACTCTACTTCACGACGGCGATCGTACAATTCATTAATTTTTTCATATATATCAATTGTCATTGTTACTACCCCTCTTTTCACATAGTTCGTATAACACACCAGATGCGGCTTTTGGATGTAAAAAGGCTATGTTAGCTCCACCTGCACCTATTCTTGATGACGTATCTATCATTGGAATACCATTGTCTACAAATTCTTGTATTCTTCCTTCGATATCATCTACAGCTAGTGCAATATGATGAATGCCTTCGCCTCGCTTTTCAATGAACTTTGCAACTGGGCTATTCAATGAAGTTGGCTCTAGCAATTCTATTTTACAGTTGCCTGCCTTGATAAAAGCTACCCTAACTCGTTGCGCTGGAACAATTTCTACTGCTTCAAAGGATAACTTCAACACCTCTGTGTAAAAAGGCAAGGCATCTTCAATGGATTTTACCGCAATTCCTATATGATCTACTTTGTTAATCATCCCTAGTTCCCCCTTTGTTGACTTAGCTTACAACTATTTCGACATTGTTCGTGCATAATCCTTCCTCTAAATCTAGTAAAGTCCACTTGAGAAGTTTTTTCATTCAAGGTACAATAGAGACAGAATATTGAACGAGGAGTGATGATAGATGCATAACCGAAAATTCCAGAAGATTGTAGTTTATTTAATGATTGGTGTTATGATAATCACAACGTTATTTGCAGGCGCAGCAGCGTTTTTCTAAAATATAAAGAGAAGAGTCCAGCAATCTTTTGCTGGACTTTTTTATTTTATAATGCCTTTCTCTCTACTTAACTGTTCAAAAGATTTATCGCTTTTGAGGATCCAAATTTTTGTTCCGATTGGAACTTTCCCGTACAAATTCTCCACGTTCTCATTGTTTAACCGTATGCATCCTTGTGTAACGTAGTTTCCTATGGAATCTGGACTGTTTGTTCCGTGCACACCATATGTTCGTCCGTCTGTTTCTTCGGCATCAAAGCCAATCCACCTAGTTCCTAAAGGGTTTTTCGGATCGCCACCTTTAATGTCAGTTCTTCGATAATAAGGGTCTTTCGCTTTTACGATAATGTTAAATTCCCCTTCTGGTGTTAATTCTTCTGATTTTCCTGTTGCAACGAAATGAATCTCTTTTATTTCTTCCTCATAAATAAATGCAAGCTCGTTTGTTTGTTTATTCACGATTATATATGGATCACCAGGTAACGGATTGGGTCCTAGTGGCCATAATGGAGATGTTACGAGTGCAACGATGATAGCATAAATAATGACCAAGAATATCACCTCTACAATCGGCTTTATCAATCAGCCTTTTGACTCTTAGTGTAATTCATTGGCCCGAATTCATGCATTATATTGTTTTAAGCCACCTTTGAAATCACATTTAATAATCAAATATTGTTCTAATTCTTTTACTAAATGACGAAGTGAGGCGCGTGCTTCAAACTCAATTCTCGTTTCTGGTAGTGGCATTCCTTGAAAAATTTCCGTCATTTCACTCAAGTTATTTAGATGTACAATTGCTGTGTTACCTGGATGGACTGATTCTGCTAACTGTTCTAAAAACTCAGCAACAATTGCTGCTTGCTCCACATTCATTTCAATGGAAGCAACGATTGGTACCATTCTTTCCATCACATCTAATTGTCTTTCTCTCATTTTAAAATAGTGGTAGAAACTATTTTCATTTCGGCGTAAATGATTTTCAACGTCTCTAAAAGCTAAGCTTTTTGCTTTATGCAAAATGGATGCAGTCTCCGTCAATTCTTTTCCATCCCAGGCAGTATCTCCTTGACGTAAAAACTGGGCAAGTTGTAACAAGATTTGTTGGAAGTTGCTCTCAATTTCGAGTTGGTATGTTTTTAATTCTTTTTCAACGCTCGGCATGTAAATATTCATGATAAGCGCAATACCAATACCAATCGTAATAATACCTAATTCGTTTAGCACTAAACTAAACGTATAATCTTTAACTGAATATACATGCAAAAGAATAACGGAACTAGTTGCAATTCCTTCTGTTATTTTCAACATAACGGTTACTGGAATAAAGAATAGTAATAAAAGTCCAATTGCGACTGGATGGTAACCAATTGTTTCAAAAAACAGGAAAGCAAAAACTAAGCTTAGTATACAAGCTGCAAACCTTGAGCTTGCACTATGCAATGACTTTTTCTTTGTGTTTTGGATACATAAAATGGCGATAATTCCCGCTGATACATAAAACTCTAAGCCGAAAAACTGGGCGATGAATATGGCTAGTGTGGTACCTAGTGCAGTCTTAGCAGTCCTGTAGCCAATTTTAAACTTTTTCATAAAAATGTCCTCTCCTACTTTTCTGATAACATTATATAGGAAAACGGAAAAATCTACTAACTTTTACTTATAAGAATGTGCTTTTTATAATGTATGACTACTATTCGAAATACTATTATGAAATTTTTACATAGAGAAAGCACTGACCCATTTGCCAGTGCCTATCCTCTTATTCGTTTAACATTTCTTCAAACTCATCTAGAAGCTGTTCAAATCTCTTCATCGTTTGGACAATTGGCTTCTTGTTACTCATGTCAACGCCAGCGTCTTTCAATATGTCTACTGGTGGCTTGCTTCCCCCAGCTGCTAAAAGATTATCAGAAATTCTTGTTCTAGCATCTTCGCCTTCTTCTTTTAACTGCTCAGCCAGGGCAGCAGAAGCTGCAAAGCTTGTAGCGTATTGATAGGTGTAAAAACTTGAATGGAAAAAGTGTGGCACACGCGCCCATTCCATTGCCACTCTTTCATCCATTTTCACATCTTTTCCGAAATACTTTTCCACTAGTGAAAAATAAATATCTTTAATCGCTTCTGCATGAAGGGATTCTCCATTTTGTAATGTTTCGTGTATTTCTTTTTCAAACTCTGCAAATTGGGTTTGGCGGAACAATGTCACACGGAAATCTTCTAAATAACGGTACATCGCTTGGAGCTTTTCTTCTTTTGACTTTGCTTCGTTAATCCACTTTTGATGTAATAGATGTTCGTTTAAAGTAGAAGCAACTTCCGCTGTAAAAGTAACGTATCTAGCATTATGATATGGCTGACTTTTATTGGATTGATAAGAATGTAAGGCATGTCCTAGCTCATGTGCTAATGTCATAACATCTTGATGTGATCCTTGATAATTAATTAGAATACTTGGGTCTCCATCATAAAAGGAAAGCTGATATCCACCAGTTGCCTTACCCTTTGTTGTAAATACATCAATCCAATTGTTATCAAACGCATATTCAATTTTTTTCGTATATTCTTCTCCTAAAGGATCTAATCCATCTTTTACGAGTTTTCTGGCTTCCTCAATTGGTACTTCAGCTTCTCTAACTGTCGTTTTTGGTGGCGCACCTAAATCATAAACATACATTTCATCTAGTCCCGTATATTTCTGTTTTAACAATAAATATCGATGAAATAATGGTAAATAATCGTTTACTGTATTAATTAGTTCTGTATATACTTTTGGATCAATGTCTTTAGAAACCAAACTCGCTTCTAATGCACTATCGTATTTTTTTGTTGTAGCAAAAAAGTTATTAGCCTTTACAATGTTCGCCAAAATCGTAGCAAAACTATCTTGATACTTTCCTAACGTATCATAATAAGATGTAAATGCCGCCAGCCTTAATTCACGATCATCACTAGACATATACACGTTATACATCTGTGGAGTTAAGTAGTACTCCTCTTCTTTTACTTTAAAAGATGGTAACTGCAAATCTTTTGACATCATAGTAAAAATCTCACTCGGAGCATGTAAAAAAGGCATTGTTTGAATTAAAATATCTTCTACTTCTTTCGGAAGTGAATGATCTTTTTCTTCGTACACTTCTTTTAAATAGTATGTGTATGGTTGAAGTAGGTTTGACGAGATTAACTTCTTCCACTCTTTCTTAGGAATTGCTTGTATTTCATTAGAAAACCAGTTTGTTCTTTCTACTACATAAACAGAAACCGCATCTAATTCATTCGATCTTTGTTGCGCTGTTGGGTCACTCATATTTACGTCAAAAGATAGCCGTGCATAAACATATACTTTTTCAAATAGACGATATAGCTGAAAATATTCTTGAAGAAGTGACTCTAAATGGTCATCTAAATTTATTGCTTTTTCTTTCTTAGAAAAAGTGTCCGCTAGCTTTTTTAGCTTTTTTACATCTTTTTGAAATGATGCCTCGTCTTTATAAAGTTTTGTTAAGTTCCATTTATATTGAACTGGTATTTCATCACGTGTTGAGTACTGTTCTAACGCGTATGTTGAACTTATATTCATATAAAATAGAAGTGTAGAAATGGAAAGGATAACGATTAGTTTTAGGCTTGTTTTTTTCATGTATTACATCTCCCCCTTAAGAAAAAGTAGTAATACATAGTTTTCGTTTTCCATGTTTTTCTATACTAGGAATATTAAATTTTACAACTATTTTCAAAACCGCTGTTGATTTCCGTGCAAGGCTTCGCTTTCCGCGGGCTTGTCTAGTTTCAGCGGCTAGCTCCTCGAGTCATAAGACATTGTCGCCTTGAGGGTAAAAAGCGCCCTCAATTCGCCCCTGCCTTATGCTTGTAGGAGCTGAACGAGCCGCTTCAAACATTTCGTTGCGCCGGGAGCCTCCTCGTCGCAACGCTCCTGCGGGGTCTCCCGCTCCCCGCTTCTCCCGCAGGAGTCTACTGCTTGTGTGGAAATCCACCGCTAGGTTACAACTAAAAACTAAAATATATATTTTAGACCTTGAAAATAAAAAACGCATGATACAAGTATGTATCACACGTTTGTTCTTTTATAGCATTTTTTCTAGGAATACTTTTGCTCTTTCTGATTTTGGTGATGTGAAGAATTCTGCTGGTGGGGCGTCTTCTACGAGCATGCCGTTGTCTAAGAATAATACTCTGTCTGCTACTTCACGTGCGAAGCCCATTTCGTGTGTTACGATTGCCATAGTCATACCAGTTTGAACTAAACTTTTCATCACTTCTAGCACTTCTTTTACCATTTCTGGGTCAAGAGCGGAAGTTGGTTCATCAAATAACATTACTTCTGGATCCATCGCTAAAGCTCTCGCGATTGCCACACGTTGTTTTTGTCCACCAGATAAGCGGTTTGGGTATTCTAATACTTTTTCAGCTAAGCCAACTTGATTTAATAATTTTTTTGCTTTTTCATCTGCTTCCGCTTTTGATAGACCTTTTACGAAAGTTGGAGCGTACGTTAAGTTTTCCAACACCGTTTTATGTGGAAAAAGGTGAAAATGCTGAAACACCATCCCAACTTTTTGGCGGATTTTCATAATGTTTGCTTTTGACGAAGTCATTTCTTCACCTAACACATTAATGCTACCTGATGTTGGTGTTTCTAGTAAGTTGATACAACGCAAGAAAGTGGATTTACCAGAGCCAGACGGACCAATAATCGCCACAACTTCCCCTTTTTTAATTTCAGTTGAAATACCTTTTAATACTTCTAATTTACCAAACGATTTATTTAAGTTTTCTACCTTAATCACTTTTACGTAATCTCCTCTCTAACCACTTACCGAAGAGTGTTAAAATCATCACTAATACATAGTAGATTGCACCCGCAAATAGTAATGCTTCTACATTTAAGAATGTGTTTGCCCCTACTACCATCGCACGTCTCATAATATCAGCTAGTCCAATGATCGTTACGACCGCAGACTCTTTTGTTAATGTAATGTATTCATTCACTAATGCAGGCAAAATGTTTTTTAATGCTTGCGGTAAAATGATATCTTTCATCATTTGACGATACGGTACACCAAGTGCCATTGCCGCTTCTTTTTGACCTTTATCGACAGCATTTATCCCTGCTCTAATGACTTCGGATATGTATGCACCAGAGTTAAAACCAAATGCCAAAACGGCTGCAACTACGGGAGTTAATACGATATCAAACATTTGTGGGAATCCGTAATATATAATTGTTAATTGTAAAACAAGAGGCGTACCACGGAAAATGGATGTATATGCATCTGCTATCCAAGATAACACTTTTACTCGTCCAATTTTACAAAGAGCAAGAAGGGTTCCGATAATAAATCCAAGTATTCCAGCCATGGTCACTACTTGAAGTGTAATACCAAGCCCTTTTAATATATATGGTATTGAATCTACAATTCCAGCAAAATTCAAGTGAATCGTTCCTTTCCTATTCAGCTATTTCTTACTTAAACAAAGAAATTTAGTTCTTTGTTTAAGTAAGAAATGAAAAGAGGAGTTAGCCCCCTCTTTTCATTCTTCATGTTGATTATCGTCTTTCTATTACTCTTCTCCGTCACCAAACCATTTAAGAACAAGCTTCTCAAGTTCCCCGTTTTCTTTCATTTCATTTAAAACACGGTTGAACTCAGCAGTTAATGGGCTATCTTTCGGAAGGGCAATGGCAGAACCGCCTTCGTCTGTATCAAGGATGAATCCAGTTAAATCTTTTTCTTTTTCTAAGTAGCCTTTCATCACTGTATCTTCGATGATTACTGCATCAACACGGCCGATTTTCACTTCAGAGATTAAGTGTGGAATTCTGTCGCGCGTTTCAATTTTTACATCAATTTCTTCTGCGATTGCTTCTGCTTCTTCTTGTTGAATAGAACCAAGTTGAACACCGATCGTTTTACCAGCTAAATCTTCAATGCTATTAATATTGCTATCTTTCTTTGTAACAATCATATGGTTAGCTAAGAAATAAATATCTGTAAAATCAGCTTCTTTTAAACGCTCTTCTGTTGGCGTCATTCCAGCTAATATGAAATCAATTTGATTAGACTTCATTGCTGTTATTAAACTACCAAAATCAATATCCTCAATAACAATCTCATAACCTAGTTCTTTTGTAATTGCTTTCGCTAAGTCTATGTCAAAACCGATGATCTCGTCGCCATTTGCTGTGTCAATAAACTCAAACGGTGGGTAATCCGCTGAAGTACCCATTTTCAATACTTTCTTTTCTTCTCCACCTGTGTTAGGTGTATTCGTTCCACATGCTGCTAAAACTAAACTTAAGATTGACATTACTATAAACAATTTCATCCACTTTTTCATTTTCGTTCCCCCTAATTTTTATACATCTTCATGAATATTAATTCGATATTATGTATTCTATCACAGATGAATTTT
The DNA here is from genome assembly GCF_002335755.1 of Bacillus sp. FJAT-45066. NCBI lineage: Bacteria > Bacillati > Bacillota > Bacilli > Caryophanales > Bacillaceae > Bacillus > Bacillus sp. FJAT-45066. The sequence goes on along the minus strand of NZ_NISQ01000001.1, from coordinate 634,245 downwards.
TATACAATACTATTTTTAAATATAATTTAAGTTATAAAATTCTGAATTTTTAGTAAAGGTTTTTATGCAATCAACTAATATTATTCTACTTTTAGGAGCTTATTCCTTTTTTGGAAAGAAAAAAGAGAAGCTTTTATAGCCTCTCTTCCAGTTGTTTTTATACTTCTTCACAATACTCGTCGAAGTAACCTTGTAATTTAGAAATAACAGACATTGGTGAATGTCCTTCAATTTCGTGACGCTCCACCATTGTTAAGATCTTTCCATCTTTTAATATAGCAAATGATGGAGAGGAAGGTGGATAGCCTTCGAAATATTCACGTGCTTTTTCTGTTGCTTCTTTATCTTGTCCAGCAAAAACGGTTACTAAATAATTTGGTCGCTTATCATAATGAACCGCATGAGCAGCAGAAGGTCTAGCAATTCCGCCAGCACATCCACATACTGAGTTTACTAATACTAATGTTACACCTTTACGTGCGAATGCTTCTTCCACATCTTCTGGTGTGCGTAAGTGCTCATAACCAGCATTGTCCATATCTGCTCGTGCTTGTTGAACGACATCGTTCATAAACATATTAAAATCTATATTCATATTGTGTTTCACCTCATTTTTTTCTATATGTATATCATACCAATAATAATAATAAAATTACAATTAAATGAATGTGTTTCTTCAAGTTTTCTCTGATTTACCGTTCCTTTCCGCTACAGGAACCTGCTTTCCGCGGGGAGCTTAGTGGAAGGTTATTTTCACTATCGTGGTAAAACCTACTCCTCGGCGTCCCGCCTGTGGGGTCTCACGCTTCGCTCTACTTCCCGCAAGAGTCAGGTGCCTTCCGCTCCAATTCACTAATAATTCTAAAGAAAAAACAAAAAGAACTTAAAAATAATTACACCATCATGTTTAATATGAAAAACTCAGGGTATTATATAAATACATCTAGATATCCATACCCCTATACTCCCTAGATGAAGGAAAGTGCTATGCGGGCACTTTCCTCTTTTTTATGTTTTTTGATAAAGTTCGATGAGTTCTTGAACGGCTTTGGAGACGGAGAGTTCATCTTTTTTTATTTTTTCACGGTACAAGGGCAAGTTATTTTTCACGATGGCTTGCTGGAAAAATAATCGTTCGATATGCATTTTTAGCGATGCATCAAGCCATTTTTCTTTTTGTTCATTTCTTCTTTGTTCGAAAAATCCAGACTGCTTCATTTCTTGTTGAAAAGTTTGAATTTGTGACCAAACGTCACTCATTCCCTCATAGTATAAAGAAGAACAAGTTAATGCACTTGGGGTCCAACTTGGTGTGGCAGGTTGAAGAAAATGTAGAATTTGATTATATTCTTCGGCCGTTTTCTTTGCCTTTTTTACATTTTCACCGTCTGCTTTATTTACGACAATGGTATCCACTAACTCCATAATTCCTTTTTTCATTCCTTGCAATTCATCCCCTGCACCTGTTAAAACAAGTAGCAAGAAAAAATCGACCATATCTCGTACAAGCCCTTCACTTTGTCCTACTCCTACTGTCTCAACTAAAATAACGTCAAAGCCAGCCGCTTCACAAAGTAAAATACTTTCGCGTGTTTTACGATGTACTCCACCTAACGAACCACTCGATGGGGAAGGACGAATGAATGCTCTCGGATGCCTAGCCAATTGCTCCATTCTCGTTTTATCACCGAGAATGCTCCCACCACTTTTCGTGCTAGATGGATCAACAGCTAACACTGCTACTTTTTTTCCTTGCTCTACTAAAAATAAGCCAAATGCCTCAATGAATGTACTTTTGCCTGCACCTGGTACCCCACTAATGCCTATTCGTATGGAATTACCTGTATGGGGCATTACTTTTTGCAGCACTTCCTGGCTTTGTTGGAAGTGCCGCTCTGCATTACTTTCTACAAGGGTAATTGCTTTTGCTAGGCTCGTGCGATTGCCATTCACTATTTCGTCTCTTAACTTGTTTAAATCAGTGTCTGCTTTTTTCACGAGCTTTCGTTTTTTACTCGCCATTTTCTTCTTCCACTTCCTCGTATCCGAGACGTTCGAAGATTTCTTCTAACACTTTTTCAGCAGCTACTGGAATGACAGTACCTGGTCCAAAAATAGCACAGGCTCCTTTCCCATAAAGGAACTCGTAGTCTTTATAAGGAATAACGCCACCAATTACAACTAAAATATCTTCTCTACCTAACTTCTTTAGCTCTTCTACTAGCTTTGGAAGTAGTGTTTTGTGTCCTGCAGCAAGCGAGCTAATCCCAACAACATGTACATCATTTTCTACTGCTTGTAGTGCTGTTTCTTCAGGTGTTTGGAAAAGAGGTCCAATATCCACATCAAATCCTAAGTCGCTAAATGCTGTGGCAATAACTTTAGCTCCGCGGTCGTGGCCATCTTGCCCCATTTTTGCAATCATAATGCGAGGTCTTCTACCTTCTAAATCGAAAAATTCATCTGTTTTTTCTTTAACGAGTCGAACTTCTTCTTCATTAGAATATTCAGTGCTATACACGCCACTGATAGAACGGATTACCGCTCGATGACGTCCAGAAACTTTTTCAACTGCTTCTGAAATTTCTCCAAGACTCGCTCTAGCTCTTGCTGCTTCTACAGCTAATTCTAATAGGTTTCCTGTGTTTGTTTCTGCCGCTTTTATAATGGCAGCTAGCTTTTGTGCAACTTCCGCTTCATTTCTATTCTCTCTTAATTGCTCAAGACGTTTGATTTGTTTTTGTAAAACTTCTTCATTATTAATGTCCAATATTTCAATGTTTGTATCTTCTTTTTCTAATTTGAACTTGTTTACACCTATGATAGATTCCGTACCAGAGTCAATTTTCGCTTGACGCCTTGCAGCTGCTTCTTCAATTCGCATCTTCGGAAGTCCCGTTTCGATCGCTTTAGCCATACCTCCTAAAGACTCGATCTCTTCAATATGTTTCCACGCACGGTCTATTAGTTCTTTCGTTAACGTTTCTACATAATAAGAACCACCCCACGGATCAATCACTCTTGTTATCTCCGTTTCATCTTGTAAATATAGCTGTGTGTTTCTTGCAATTCGCGCTGAAAAATCGGTTGGTAGCGCGATCGCTTCATCTAATGCATTTGTATGCAATGACTGTGTATGACCATTCGCTGCAGCAAGCGCCTCAATGGCCGTTCTTGCGACGTTATTAAACGGGTCCTGCTCGGTTAAACTCCAACCAGAAGTTTGAGAATGTGTTCGTAATGCCATTGACTTTTCGTTTTTTGGATTAAACTGTTTCAACATCTTTGCCCATATATACCGAGCCGCACGCATTTTTGCCACTTCCATGAAAAAGTTCATGCCAACCGCCCAGAAGAACGACAGTCTCGGGGCAAATTTATCAATATCGATTCCAGCTTCTAAACCTGTGCGAACATATTCCAGTCCGTCCGCTAATGTGTATGCTAGCTCAATATCAGCCGGTGCACCTGCTTCTTGCATATGGTAGCCTGAAATACTAATACTGTTAAACTTCGGCATATGTTGGGATGTGTAGGAGAAAATATCCCCAATGATACGCATCGACATTTCTGGTGGATAAATGTACGTGTTACGAACCATATACTCTTTTAAAATATCATTTTGAATAGTACCAGCAAGCTGTTCTTTTGACACACCTTGCTCTTCTGCTGTTACGATGTAAAAAGCCATAATCGGTAAAACAGCACCGTTCATTGTCATGGAAACAGACATTTGATCGAGTGGAATTCCATCAAAAAGCACCTTCATATCAAGGATTGAATCAATGGCTACTCCCGCTTTTCCAACATCCCCAACTACGCGTGGATGATCGGAATCATATCCACGGTGAGTGGCTAAATCGAATGCAACAGATAAACCTTTTTGTCCCATCGCTAAATTACGACGGTAAAAAGCATTACTTTCTTCAGCTGTGGAGAATCCTGCATACTGACGTATCGTCCACGGCCTATTCACATACATCGTTGGGTACGGCCCTCTGGTATACGGTGCGATACCAGGTAACGTATCTAGGTGGTCTGCCTTTTGGACATCTTCTTGCTTGTACTGAGCTTTAATTTTAATTTTTTCGTTCGTTTCAAAAAATAAATCGTCTATTTGTTCCACTGATAGTTCTTCTTTTACTGTGTTTGTTTGTAATTTTACTTTTGAAAAATTAGGCCTCATCTGTTATCACCTCTAATACTTCTTGAATGGCAACTAGTTGTGTGTAGCAATTAGAACGCAAGTGAATAAAATCATGCACACCTGCTCCCATTAATGCAACTTCGTCTTTTCGATTGCCTGCTACTATAATGTAAGTACTTGGTAATGCAGCTTTCACTTCTTTCACTGTATTCGTTAACATTTCATCGTACGTTGTATCTGAACCACAAATAATTACTACTTTCGATATTTCTTGGTTGGATTGTAACCAGTCTTTTACTGTATCTTGTGTCGTTAAGCTAGGGCTACTAGATGTGTTAACTCCCCCCACATATAAGAAGCTCGTTGCAAAATCAGTTCGCGGTTTATGATCTTTTAGCTCCCCAATGTTTATTAGCATTGCCTCTGGAAGTTGGCCCGTCCTTTTTTCAAATTCTTTTGCTTGTAGTCGTAATTGCTCAAATGGCTCCGCTAGATGGATTGCTTTTAGCGGTTGGATTGTTGTTTTGTTCGTTCGTGTATTTGTGTCTTTTTTTTCTGAGAAAATATTTTCTTGGATATTAGCGTACATGTTAACTCCAACGAGCTTTTTCTTTCTATTTTTCACATCTTGAAGTTTTAAGTCGGCAATCATTTTGATGTCATTTTGGATGGAGCTTGATTTTAATGAAGCCAAGATGCCGCCTTCTGACTCGATTTCTTGGAAATAAGCCCAAGTGATTTCTGCTAGTTCGTGCGTTAATGTTTCTATATAATACGAACCTGAAGCAGGGTCCACTACTTTGTCTAAGAATGACTCTTCTTTTAAAATATAATGTGTGTTGCGAGCAATTCTCCTAGAGAAAGCGTCGTTAGCGTTTGCAAAACTGTCAATGTTTAAACTGTCTACTCCACCTATAGCTGCTGCAAAAGCTTCGGTTGTTGTACGGAGCATGTTTACGTGTTGGTCAAGGAACGATTTATTGAATTTTGATGTTCTTGCATGAATGGTCATTGGTGTTTGGTTTAGACCAAATTCTTTTTGTATGTTTGACCAAATAATTTTTGCTGCTCTTAATTTAGCGATTTCCATAAAAAAGTCGCTGCCGATAGAGAAAGTGAATACGATTTGGTTGGCGATTTCTTCTGGAGTTAGTCCTCTTTTTTGTAGTTGCGATATATACTCCACAGCAGTTGTAACGGATATTGCCAATTCTTGAACGGCATTTGCTCCTGCATTGTGGTAGGGTTGTGAGTCAATCCATATAGTTTTGACGTTTAAATTGTTGTTTTGGCAAAGTTTGATTGTTTCTGCCATTTCGTCGAGTTGAGTTGGTAGGTCTGGTACTTCTCCATTGGCTGCTAATGTGCCGATTGGATCGGCCCCGATGTAGCCACTTAATAATTGAGGTTCTTTTGTATAGTTTAATAGAATTTCTAAGAAATGTTTGGAGTTAGTGCCAGTATGTACGTGCAAAGGTACGTTTGTAATATCAATACCATCTAATACCTGCTCTAATTCTTCTACTTTTGTAATGGTAATGGCATTCTGGTTTGTAGAAGGATAGGTGTAAAAGTTTATAGCCTGCAAGCCATAATGTAATTCACCTTTAATTTGTTCATTTGTTTCTTTTAGTGTTGATTGAGGCTGTAGTGTTTGACTTACTAGCCATGAGTTGTTGTTTATTGTTTGTGGAAGCGGTGTTGTGTTTGGTGCTTCCGTATACAATGGTTGTCGTACAATTGCTTCGTACGTTCTGCTATTTAATGAATCTACTAGTTTTCCTTTTAATGTTTGCTCGACTTTTGCAATCCATTCTTCTTTTGTTGCATTTGGAAAACTACTATTTTTCATGTTTGGAAAATTCGTCGTGTCCATCTCCATCCCCCTTAGATGCCGTCTGGTGTTGGTTGTGCGTGTTGGTAACCGCTTACACCTTATTGTAACAAATTTTGAACTATTTCTAATTTTTATTTTAATATAATGTGGTTGTAAGTAACAACTTAATTGTTTTTGGGATTGGTTAGTCGGTTAGGGGGAGGTGGTAACGGGTGTGTTTGCATTTTCCTGTTTGGATTAAATTTATATTTTTTAGTATATTTTTAGCTCTAATTTGAGATGGTAAATTAAAGAATTCTCTGAACTCACTATTACTAAAACTGGACGAGATTAATAATGAATAGTCAATTAATGAATGTTGGACGATATCTTTAGTCTTCACTTTACAGTTATTGATGCACTTCCATTTATTGTTTTTTAATTCCAAAGGTAGAGCATTGCATTTAGGACATTTTGCACCTAATATTATTTCATCTTTATTAACTCCGTATTTGGATAAAATGTCGATCTTTTCAGGCTTATGATCTTGTACCAACTTTTCTCCAACTAAATTGAATTGTTCTGTATTGTATTTTGTATATTTTATTTTTTCGTCTAATTCTTGAATTTTCCAAGGTAGGGCATCTATACCGATGACTTTCTTAGCAAGGTTAGGAGGTAGTTTTGTAACATCAAATATTGTAGTAGGGTTTGTTATAACAACAAATGAGTTAATTGGAATTGAGGGGAAGTTGTTGTAGTTTAGCCATTTTCTAAGCATATGTTCTTGCCTTTGTACTTGCCAAATTGGATTTGTATAACTCTCTTTTTTACCATTATTGTTAATCTTAATTACTTGAGCCTCATCAAATATGACTTCGCCACTATAATTTTTTGCTTCAATTATATTAAATTGTTTCTTTGAATAAACAACGGAATCGTTTTGTGATGTAATTCCATCTACTTTTAGCCTCAGGTTTTGAATAATGTTAAATGTGCTGGGACAAATATATTGAAGTTGGTAATCTGTAGCCTTTTCACCTTGAAAACCAGCATTATACTTGCCGAAATCGGATTCTATTAAATGTCTTTTGTAGTGATTTTGGGAAAGTCTAGTTAAAAATGCTTCATATGTTTGTATTTTTAAAGGCTTATTTCTATATTTTATTATCAATAAATATCACTCCTATCATGTATGTAAAATACAAGATTAAATTATCATGTAATTTTTAAAAGGTCAATATTATTATTGGAATATTTTTCTGATTTTCAATCTATACTTTCTTTGCGTATGGATACTTTTTGCATGTCTATGGATACTTTTCTGGCCGCTATCTATACTTTTTTGAATTCTATTGGTACTGTTTTCTTCTCTATCTTTACTTTCCTCTGCTATGGATACTTTTTGTAGGTCTATGGATACTTTTTTGACCTCTATCTATACTTTTTGAGGGTCTATCGGTACATTTTTGAACTCTATCTATACTTTCCTCTGCTATGGATACTTTTTGTAGGTCTATGGATACTTTTTGTAGGTCTATGGATACTTTTTTGACCTCTACCTATACTTTTTGAGGGTCTATCGGTACCTTTTTGACCTCTATCTATACTTTCCTCTCCTATGGATACTTTTTGCAGCTCTATGGATACTTTTTTGAACTCTATCTATACTTTTTGAGGGTCTATCGGTACATTTTTGACCTCTATCTATACTTTCCTCTCCTATGGATACTTTTTGCACCTCTATCAATACTTTTCTTTTCGAAGTTCTATCATTATTTTTTCCTACCCAAACTATACTTATAAATGTTTGGTTCCATATAAAAACCCCAGCCTCAGCTGGGGTCACCATACACTTACATATTAATATACAGAAGTATTTTCCTTCGACATCTTCTCGATGATTTCTTTCACGCGTGCTAAGAAGCGGCCGCAAACTAGGCCATCTAGGACGCGGTGGTCAAGAGACATACATAGGTTTACCATGTCGCGAACTGCGATCATGCCGTTGTCCATTACTACTGGACGTTTCACGATAGATTCCACTTGCAGGATAGCTGCTTGTGGGAAGTTGATGATACCTTGTGATTGTACAGAACCGAATGAACCAGTGTTGTTCACTGTGAACGTTCCACCTTGCATTTCTGCAGATGTTAATTTTCCAGCGCGAACTTTACCAGCTAGGTCTGTAATTTCACGAGCGATACCTTTGATTGTTTTTTCGTCCGCATTACGGATTACTGGAACGTATAATGCATCGTCTGTTGCAACTGCAATTGAGATGTTGATGTCTTTTTTCTGAACGATTTTTTCGCCAGCCCACATAGAGTTGATTTGTGGGTACTCTTTTAATGCTTGTGCAACTGCTTTTACGAAGAATGCGAAGAATGTTAGGTTGAAACCTTCTTTTGCTTTGAATTCTCCTTTAATGGAGTTGCGGTATCCTACTAAGTTTGTTGCGTCTACTTCGATCATAGTCCATGCATGTGGAGCTTCGTGTTTCGAACGTAACATGTTAGTAGCGATTGCTTTACGTATACCAGATACAGGAATTTCGATATCGCCTGGCTCAACTGGTATATTCACTGGTGCTGCTGCTTTTGGAGCAGGAACAGATGTTGCTGCCGCTGGAGCCGCTGCAGGAGCATTAGCCGTCTCAACCTTTGCTGCTGCTGAAGTTTCCGATACTGCTGGCTTACTATCAGCAGTTGGTATGTTTCCAGATTCGATCACTTTTTGAATGTCTTTTCTCGTAATACGTCCGCCTGCTCCAGTACCTGTTAATTGCTCAAGGTCGATATTGTTTTCTTGTGCAAGACGTAATACTGCAGGAGAGTAACGACGTTTGTTTGGTGCATCCGCATCAGATGTAGCAGCTGCTGCTGGAGCAGTTACTTCCGACTTCTCAGGAGTTGCTGCAGGTTTTGACTCAGCTGTTGCTTCACCGCCACCTTCTGTTTCGATGTAACAGATGATTTCTCCTACTGCTAATGTGTCACCGTCTTCTGCTACTAACTCTTTAATTGTTCCAGTGAAAGAAGATGGAATTTCTGCGTTAACTTTATCTGTCATAACCTCTGCTAGAGGCTCGTATTTATTTACTTTGTCTCCAACGCTTACAAGCCAGCGACTGATTGTACCTTCCGTAACACTTTCGCCAAGCTGTGGCATTGTAATTTTCTCAACTGCCAAGATGATAACCTCCTTTTGTTCGTGAAAAAGTGGTGGGAATTAATTCGCCCACCAATATTCAAAGGGAAGGAAGTAACAGCTTCCTACCCATTTCATATAACAAATTAATACTCAGCTAATTCACGCATAGCCTTTTCTACTTTATCAGGGTTCACCATGAAGTATTTCTCCATTGTTGGTGCGTATGGCATTGCAGGTACGTCAGGTCCAGCAAGGCGCATGATCGGTGCATCAAGGTCGAATAAGCAATTTTCAGAGATGATTGCAGAAACTTCACTCATGATGCTTCCTTCTTTGTTATCTTCCGTAAGTAATAATACTTTACCTGTTTTAGAAGCTGCTTCCATGATCGCTTCTTTATCTAATGGATAAACAGTACGTAAGTCAAGAATGTGTGCAGAGATGCCATCTTGAGCTAGACGCTCTGCTGCTTGAAGTGCAAAGTGTACACATAATCCGTAAGTGATTACTGTGATGTCTTCCCCTTCACGTTTTACGTCTGCTTTACCGATTGGTAATACGTAGTCGTCTGTTGGAACTTCACCTTTGATTAGGCGGTAAGCACGCTTATGCTCGAAGAATAATACTGGATCTTCGTCACGGATAGCTGCTTTTAATAATCCTTTTACATCGTAAGGAGTAGAAGGCATTACAATTTTTAATCCAGGTTGGTTTGCAAATATCGCTTCTACGGATTGAGAGTGGTAAAGGGCACCGTGAACTCCTCCACCGTATGGAGCACGTACAACAAGTGGACAAGACCAGTCGTTGTTAGAACGGTAGCGAACACGTGCTGCTTCCGAAATAATTTGGTTTACTGCTGGCATGATGAAATCAGCGAACTGCATTTCAGCGATAGGACGCATGCCGTACATTGCTGCACCGATTGCAACACCAGCGATTGCTGACTCAGCAAGAGGTGCATCGATTACTCTATCTTCACCGAACTGATCGTAAAGGCCAGTAGTAGCCTTGAAAACTCCACCTTTAAGTCCAACGTCTTCTCCTAAAATAAATACTTTATCATCGCGTTCCATTTCTTCACGGATCGCCATTGTTACCGCATCAATATAAGATATAACTGCCATGATTTTTCCTCCTTACTCCGCGTATACGTGCTTTAATGCACTATCTGGATCAGCATATGGTGCATTTTCTGCGTATTCTGTAGCTTCGTTTACGATATTCATGATCTTGTCGTTCATTTCTTTTTCTTTTGCTTCATCTAGAATTCCTAATTCTCTTAAGTAGTTAGCAAAGGAAATGATAGGATCTTTTTGTTTTGCTTCTTCTACTTCTTCACGTCCACGATATGCACGATCATCGTCATCCGATGAGTGAGGCGTTAGACGGTAAGCAATTGTTTCTACTAATGTTGGACCTTCGCCACGACGGCCACGGTCTGCTGCTTCTTTAACCACTTTATAAACTTCTAACGGATCGTTCCCGTCAACTGTTACACCAGGCATACCGTAACCAATTGCACGGTCCGAGATTTTTTCACAAGCAACTTGTTTCTCATAAGGAACAGAGATTGCATATTTGTTGTTTTCACACATAAAAATAACAGGTAATTTGTGAACTGCTGCGTAGTTTGCACCTTCGTGGAAATCACCTTGGTTAGATGAACCTTCACCGAAAGTTACGAATGTTACTAAGTCTTTTCCTTCAAGACGTCCACCTAATGCAACACCAACGGCATGTGGTACTTGTGTTGTAACTGGAGAAGAACCTGTTACGATACGGTTTTTCTTTTGACCAAAGTGACCTGGCATTTGACGTCCACCGGAGTTTGGATCTTCTGCTTTCGCAAAACCAGATAGCATTAAGTCTTTCGCAGTCATACCGAAAGTTAATACAACACCCATATCACGGTAGTATGGTAATACGTAATCTTTTTCACGATCTAGTGCAAAAGCTGCTCCGATTTGAGCTGCTTCTTGCCCTTGACAAGAAATAACAAATGGGATTTTTCCAGCACGGTTTAATAGCCACATACGCTCGTCAATACGGCGTGCAAGTAGCATAGTTTCAAACATTTCTAATACATTTTCATCTGATAAGCCTAGGGCTTGATGACGATTTTCAGCCATGTAAAGTTACCTCCTTATATGTAGAGGGGGCTAAATTGCCCCATTTTTAATTTTAGATGTCTAGCTCCAGGCATTAGCAGCTAAGCAAATGCCTGGAGCTTTTCTTATTAAGAATGAATTGCTTTTCCATCAACAGCAAGTGCTGCTTCACCAATTGCTTCAGATAATGATGGGTGAGGGTGAATAGTGTGACCAATTTCCCAAGGAGTCGCATCAAGTACAAGCGCAAGACCTGCTTCAGAAATCATATCTGTAACGTGTGGTCCAATCATGTGAACTCCTAAGATGTCATCATTTTCCTTGTTGGCAATAATTTTCACAAAGCCATCAGATTCACCGTAAACAAGAGCTTTACCGATCGCGCGGAAAGAGAATTTACCTGTTTTAATTTCAAAGCCGTTTTCTTTTGCTTGTTCTTCTGTGTAACCAACACTCGCCACTTCTGGGGAGCTGTATACACATTTAGAAATGGAAACGTAGTCGATTGGCGATGGATTTTCTCCAGCAATGTGTTCAACCGCTACTATTCCTTCGTGAGAAGCAACATGTGCTAGTTGAAGACCACCAATTACGTCACCAATTGCATAGATGTGAGACTCTTTTGTTTGAAAGTAATCGTTTGTTAGGATAAATCCTTTATCAACTACGATATCCGTATTTTCTATTCCAATACCTTCTACGTTTGCTTGACGACCTACAGATACAAGCATTTTTTCTGCAGTAAAGGATTTTTCTATCCCTTTATGCTCTGCTTTAATTGTTACAACATCCGATTTTACTAATGTCTCAGGAAGCACTTTTGCACCTGTAACAACTTTCACACCATGCTTTTTCATTAGGCGTTGCATTTCTTTAGAAATTTCTTTATCTTCTGTTGGTAAAATACGATCTGCATATTCTAATACCGTTACTTCTACGCCAAAGTCAGATAACATGGAAGCCCACTCGATACCGATTACGCCTCCACCAACGATGATGATTGACTTTGGTAATTCTTCTAATTGAAGTGCTTCATCAGAAGTCATTACTAAAGTACCGTCAATTTCTAATCCTGGAAGTGAACGTGGACGAGATCCTGTCGCAACAATAACGTTTTTAGGAATTAACATTGCATTTTCATCGCCATTTTCAAATTCTACAGAAATAGTTCCTGGCATTGGTGAGAAAATAGAAGGTCCCAAAATACGTCCTGTACCGTGGAATACATCGATTTTCCCTTGTTTCATTAAATGTTGCACACCGCCATGAAGTTGGTCGATGATTTTTTGCTTACGTTCTTGAACTTTTAGGAAATCAAGTTTTACATCGCTTGTTACTACCCCAAATTCTTCACTCTTTTTCGTTTGTGCATATACTTCTGCACTACGAAGTAAAGCTTTACTTGGAATACAACCTGCATGTAGACACGTTCCACCAAGTTTTTTCTTTTCTACTACTGCTGTTTTTAGTCCTAGTTGAGAAGCACGGATTGCTGCAACGTAACCGCCAGTTCCGCCTCCTAGGATGACTAAATCATACTCTTCTGCCATTGTTTCCGCTCCCTTCTAGTTTAGTACTTTACTGTTTAGTTTCTTCCCTGGATAAACTTTTGCATCTTCTTCCCCACGAAGTACACGAAGTGCTCCTTCTGTTAATGCTTGTAGTTCATTTTCACCTGGGTGAACGATCACATCAGCAATCCAACTAATTCTATCTGAAATTGCCTTAACAAAACCTTTTCCGTAAGCTAATCCACCTGTTAAAATGATGGCATCTACTTTACCAGAGAAAACGGCACTTGCTGCACCAATTTCTTTAGCAACTTGGTAAGCCATTGCATCGTAGACAAGCTCTGCATCTTTGTCGCCAGCTTCAATCATTTTTTCTACTTTTACAGCATCGTTTGTTCCAAGGTAACCTACTAGTCCACCTTGACCAACAAGCTTTTTCATAATTTCGTCACGGTAAAAATCACCTGAGAAGCATAAAGAGACTAAGTCACCTGCAGGAACAGTTCCTGCACGTTCTGGACTGAATGGTCCATCTCCGTGAAGACCGTTATTAACGTCGATTACGCGACCGCCTTTATGAGCTCCTACCGTAATACCTCCGCCCATATGTGTAACAATTAAGTTTAAATCTTCGTATTTTTTTCCAAGTTCTTTTGCTATACGACGAGCAACTGCTTTTTGGTTTAGCGCGTGGAAGATACTTTTTCTTTCAATTAAAGAAAAACCTGACACACGTGCAATATCTGAAAGTTCATCCACCACAACTGGGTCAACGATAAATGAAGGTATATTTAGACCAGTAGCGATTTCGTATGCTAAGATTCCGCCAAGATTAGAAGCATGTTGGCCAGAGAAACCTACCTTCAAGTCTTGTAACATTTCAGCATTAACTGCATATGTGCCACCTTCGATTGGACGTAATAGTCCACCGCGACCACATACAGCACTTAGTTTTGAAATATTGATTCCTTCTTCGTCTAACGTTTCTAGAATCGTTTTCTTCCTGAATTCATATTGATCAAAAATAGTTGCAAAGCTATTGATTATTTCGCTATCATGACGAATTGTTTTTTCAAATACTGATCGCTCGTTATCAAAGACACCGATTTTCGTTGATGTTGAACCTGGATTGATGACTAGAATGCGATATTCTTGTTCTAACAAAGTTGAAACCTCCAATAAAAACTGGAAAGAAGCGTTACACCTCTTTCCATGTTCAGTAATTTTTAAAATACCCCTTTACGGAACAGTTATCTTCTTTTATCCCCTATAGTGTCCCTTTTTTATGGAAGTTGTATTTAAAAATAAATTGAATCTTATTATATATTAACGACCGTTGCGGCGGCTTAAAATGCTGTGTCCGTTTTGCAAGAATTGGCTACGAGTGTTTTTCATACGCTCGATACGCTCTTCTGCTAAACGGTCAGCTGCTAAATAAGTTGGAATGTTATCACGTTTTGCGATCTCGATAACTTTCTCAATGTTGTTATAAATTCCTTCAACACGTTTCATAGCACGGTCACGGTTGTATCCGTATAATTCGTCAGCTACGTTGATAACTCCACCTGCGTTGATTACATAATCAGGTGCATAAACGATACCCATTTCGTGGATGATATCACCATGTTTAGTATCTAATAATTGGTTGTTCGCTGCACCAGCGATTACTTTCGCTTTTAGTTGTGGAATTGTTTCGTCGTTAACAGTTGCTCCAAGTGCACATGGTGCATAAATGTCACAATCAACACTGTAGATTTCGCTTGGGTCTACTGCTTTTGCACCGAATTCTTCTAATGCACGTTGAACTGCTTCTTTATTAATATCTGTAACGATTAGTTGTGCGCCTTCTTCGTGTAAGTGACGGCAAAGGTTGAATGCTACGTTACCAACACCTTGAACTGCAACTACTTTACCTTCTAAAGAGTCAGATCCGAATGCTTCTTTAGCAGCCGCTTTCATACCAACATATACTCCGTAAGCTGTTACTGGCGAAGGGTTACCAGAAGAACCGAATGCTGGTGATACACCTGTTACGTAATCCGTTTCTTCATATATTAAGTCCATGTCAGCTACTGTAGTACCAACATCTTCCGCAGTGATATAACGACCATTTAGTCCTTGAATATAACGTCCGAACGCACGGAACATTTCTTCATTTTTATCTTTGCGTGGGTCACCAATAATAACCGTTTTACCTCCACCAAGGTTTAAACCGGCTGCAGCATTTTTGTAAGTCATACCTCTAGCTAAACGTAATGCATCTTCAATTGCTGCATCTTCGTTTGCGTATGTCCACATACGAGTTCCACCTAAAGCAGGCCCTAGTGTTGTGTCGTGAATTGCAATAATCGCTTTTAATCCTGATGTTTTATCTTGGCAAATAACTAATTGTTCGTAATCATATTTCTCCATATATTTGAAAATTTCCATTTGTAAATCCTCCCCAATAATATAAGTTTTTAGTTTTTTATTTAACCGAGCTAACCGCTAAAGCTAATGAGTTTAGTTTACTCTCTGCTGAGTCTGCTCGAGATGTTAATACAATAGGTGCCTTTGCGCCGGCAATAATTGCGCCTACCTTCGCGTTAGCAAAATAAATTAAAGATTTATATAATACGTTCCCAACTTCTATAGTAGGAACAAATAATATATCAGCTTGACCTGCAACTTCGCTTTCAATCCCCTTATGTTTTGCCGCAAGTGGTGACACTGCATTATCTAATGCTAGTGGTCCATCCACAATACAACCAGTGATTTGTCCGCGTTTGTTCATTTGAGTTAACAATGCTGCATCTGTTGTTGCTTCCATCGCTGGGTTTACAACCTCTACAGCAGCAATAGGTGCTACTTTCGGAAGTTCCACACCGATAGATCGAGCAACTTGAACTGAGTTTTGTACAATCTGAACTTTTTGTTCAATAGTTGGTGCAACATTCATGGCTGCATCTGTTACAAAAATCAATCTGTCATACCCTGGCACTTCAAAAGCAGCTACATGTGACAACACGCTACCTGCACGAAGTCCATATTCTTTATTTAAAACTTCTTTCAATATAGTAGCAGTAGCTACATTTCCTTTCATAAGGACATCTGCTTCTTTACTTGAAACAGCTTTAACTGCTAAATGTGCAGCTTCTTTAGGAGTTGAAGCGTCCATTACTTGCAAGCTTGTACCGTTCACTTCTAAATTATGTTTAGATAGTAGGTCTGAAATTTTCTTTTCATTTCCGTAAAGGATAAAAGAAGCTAAATTTCTTTTAATGGCTTCCGATACAGCTTCCATTACTTCTTCATCTTCCGCCGCGGCAACTGCGACTACTTTTGGTTCTAATTGGGTTGCCTTGTTGATCAGTTCTTCTAGTCTCACTTTTCAACCCTTCCTTTCTTGTACATAAAACATATATGCAAAAAGCGTGCCAACTTTAAAATTATGAAAACGCTTTAATAACAACATTTTTCGACTGAACGATTTTGCGCGCTATGAAATATTTTGCACGCAACTTTATTCAATATTATATTTTTCAATTTTGTAATAGAAATTTCGAATAGAAACTCCAAGCTCTTTTGCAGCTTTCGTTTTATTTCCATTGGTTTTCTTCAGTACTTTTTCTAAAATCGCCGCTTCGTACGATTCCATCATTTGAGAGAGGGATTGGGACTCGGTATTTAATGTAACATGATTCACTTCTTCTAACTTGTCACCTTTAATTTGCAAATCCGGTATATGATGCATATCAATCATTACTTCATGATAATTCATGAAAATAATTGCTCTACCTAATATATTTTCTAGCTCCCTTACATTTCCCGGCCAGTCATATGATATTAGATAATGTAACGCTTTACGCGTTAAGCCTTCCACATTTCTACCGTAGTCTTGATTTATTTTCGTTAACAGATGTTTACTTAAAGATTCAATATCTTCTTTTCGTTTTTTTAACGAAGGGATATGAATCGGCATTCTGTTTAATCTATAATATAAGTCTTCTCTAAAAGAGCCGTTTGCAATACCTTTTTCTAAATTAACATTGGTTGCTGCAATTACACGTACGTTTATTGGAATAGATTTCGTTCCACCTACTCTAATAATTTCTTGCTCTTGAAGTACTCTTAATAGCTTCGCTTGTGTGTTTGCAGATAACTCACCTATTTCATCTAAAAAAATACTGCCATTATTAGCTTCTTCAAACAAACCTTTTTTTCCACCGTGTTTTGCACCAGAGAAGGCACCTTCTTCATAACCAAACAATTCACTCTCTAGCAATGATTCCGAAAGGGCTGCGCAGTTTACACGAATAAACTTATTGAACTTGCGATTACTAGCATTGTGGATTGCATGAGCAAACAATTCTTTCCCTGTACCAGATTCACCTCTTAGAAGAACAGTTGCAGGTGTACGTGCCCCAAGCTTTGCTTGTTCAATTGCCAGGCTCATTTCTTCTGAACTTCCTATAATATCATCAAACGAGTACTTAGCTTCAAGTGTACGAATGATTTGCCGCGCCCGATCTAATTCAGTTGTTAATGTTTGTATTTCCGATACGTCGTGAACAACACCAACACTTCCCTTTAGCTTTCCATCGACTAAAATCGGGGCTACATTTACTAAAACTTCTTTTTTACTTGGTCCAACTTTCATCTTCACTCCGCGCACTGCTCTTCTCGTTTCCAATACCTTCATATGCATACTTTCACCTTCAGAGATGTCAGTAGTGGCTGGTTTACCAATAATTTGTTCCTTTTTTAAACCAGTTAATCGAGAGTAGGCCGGATTAATAAGTAAGCCTCGTCCAAATTCATCCACTACGGAGATTGCATCATCAGATGATTGAATAATAGCCTCTAACATCGTCTGTATACCTTTTAAGTTCGTTACTTCCTCCGCTAAGTTCACTACTTCTGTAATATCTTTAAAAACTGAAAAAGCGCCTATTACTTTCCCATCCTCGTCAATAAGAGGGCTTCGAGTTGTAATAATTTTTTTGCCATTTTCTAATAAAAGCTCTTTATTTTTTTCTACCTTTTTACTATGTAACACTTCAATTAAACGGCTTGATGGGATAAATTCTAGCACGTGTTGACCAATAATTGATTTCTTATTAATACCGGCGACGCGTTCAGCACTTTTATTAAAAAGAATTACTTTTCCAGCTTGATCTATAACGACTAAGCCATCATGTAACAAGTTAAAGATTAAGTCCCTTTTATGGAATTCATTTTCTAACTTTGTTATAAGCTCTTCACGATCTTCTACTAATTTAGCAGTAATATGTGCCACACTACCCGGTACAAGAACGGTTTTTTTACTTTTCTTCTCCCTAATTTGCTTAAAAACTTCATCTGACCCAGTTGCTTCAATAATAATGTCAATATCATCTCTTAATTCTTTTTCCCAGTTATTACTTGTTGGTATGTTTAATCTCTTTGCTAAATTTAAGCCAGGTGCTTCACTATTAACATCAACAACCATTTCAACTGAAAAAAGTTCTGAATGCGTTAACATTTTTAATAATGCTGATCCACCTTTACCTGCTCCAACAATTAATACCTTTTGCATAACAAACCCCTTAAATGGTTAATTTTATATTTTCTACCACTTATGATTTTTCTGAAAAATCTTTCATATTATCTGCAACGCATGTGAAAATTATTGCACACTCATATCTTATATTTTTTTGTCGTACTTTGCAACAGAAAAATGATATACTTATTATGCATTGAAAGTGAAAGTGAGGATTTAGAAAACATGCAACGAATAATTGCCCTTCTTATAGTGGTATTACCTGCGATTTTAGCGGTTTATGGAATAAAGTTAATGAGGGATATGGTTTTTGGGATATTAGTTTCGCCAATACCAAATTTATTACTTCAATTTATTATAGGTTTATTATTTTTCCTGTTAGGACTAGCATTTGTTGCTGGATTCATTTTTCACCGTGACCGAAAACGAAATAAAGTGCAGAATCGATTCAAAAAATAATAAGCATGCAGTCTTTTTCTCTAAGATAGACTGCATGCTTTTTAATTACTAATATTATCTCTTATTTCCACTGCTTCTTTTGGGTAGTCTGTGAAGAAAGCTTCACATTTTTCTGCGTATAACCTTTTCATTATATTCTCATCATTTACTGTAAAAGGTCTTACTTTTATTCCGTTTTGTTGTGACTCCAAAATGATTTCTGACGGAGCAGCGTAAATATATGGATGTATACTTCGGGCTCCTACCCATTTTGCATATTCCCATGGTTTGTATATGCCTTCCATATACAATACAGCTCGTTCGATTTCAGGAGCTAATTCTTTTAACTTGACGATACTATAATGGTTAAAGCTAGAGAATATAACTCTTCCTTCTAGATTATACATTTTAACTAATTGGATGACTTTTTCTTCCATACCTTCGTAAAAGAACACTCCGTTTTTTAATTCTATGTTGAGGAGTAGATTCGTTTGCTCTAACCAAACTAAAACTTCTTCTAATGTAGGTATTTCACAAAAGGAAAAAGAATCTTTAAATTTATGAACGGCATTTAATTCTTTTAATTCTTTAACTGTAAAATCTTTCACAAGCCCATTACCATTTGTCGTTCTATTTACTTTTTCATCATGGATCACTACTGGAATGCCATCTTTACTCAACTGTACATCTAACTCAATTCCATCCGCACCATCTTTAAAAGCTTGCTGAAAACTAATCATTGTATTTTCAGGATGCGTTCCCGCTGATCCTCTATGACCGAATATTTTTGTACTCATTTTTTTCACAACCTTCCATAAATTAGACATAAAACCTATACCCTATTCGAAATATGTAGTACAAATTAATTACTGAGCTATTTTTAACTAATAAATATCGAGGTGATCATCTTGCGTCCATTACAATTATCTGCTGAAACAGCACAAAAACTGTCCAAAGCATTAAATGTTTCATTAGAACAAGTTATGCACACTCCGCAACATATTCTTATTCAAAAATTAATAGAAATTGAACGTACAGAGAAAAAAGAACAATAATCTATTCTTAAAACAGGTAAATGCACTTACCTGTTTTTTATTTGTAAATAAAATAGTTCAATATACCCAATCCAAATCTAATTATTCAGAATTTATGTACACTATTTTAACACAGCATTTAAAGTTATATTTTAGGCATTACAGACATCATTCCACCCATTTCACGATTTTCACCTTGTAAACACAAAAAACTAGGTCTAAAATACTAATATAGGATAAATTGCCTAATCAAGCGGATAGGGTGATAATAATGATGAATTTCTCTATTACTAATACATTCGAAACAAAAAGAAGACAAATGATAAAAGAAATTAATAGTATTGAGTTAACGTCCGAGAAAGCTATCACGATGAGTCAAGAATTAGATGTTTATATAAACTTATTACAACGACGCTATCCTCATCAATCTTTTCAAGTATGGTGTTTTGAGCAGAGTTCCCATATAAAAGCTTCATTAAAAGGACACCTCGACTATTCATCAACAGATCAAGTAGAAACGTTTCTATCTTCTTTTTCTAAACGATTCTCTGGATTTGAATCTTTAGAGATCGATTTATCTCAGCTTACATTTATTGATTCTAGCGGTGCTAGGTTATTGTATGAATTAATTGTTACAGCACACGAAATTGGAATTCAAACTACTATCTCTGAAGCTAAAGGTATAGTTTATGAGCTTCTTGATATAATGGGTTTTTTTCACCTAGTGCAACATATTTAGATTGCCTCCTCCCCCTTTATATAGAAAAGACCAACAATTATTGTTGGTCTTTTCCTTTTTTAGCTAACAAACTAAATCAGCCCTTACCCTCTCAAGAAGCTTTATGCTCTAAGCGAAGTTTATCCGCAACCATTGCGATAAACTCAGAATTAGTAGGCTTTGCTTTTGACATAGAAACAGTGTAGCCGAATAGGCTTGATATCGAGTCAATGTTTCCGCGACTCCAAGCTACTTCAATTGCATGGCGAATTGCACGTTCCACACGGCTTGCTGTCGTGTTAAATTTTTTTGCAATGTCTGGATAAAGTACTTTTGTTATAGAACCTAATAATTCAATATCATTATAAACCATTGAAATAGCTTCTCTTAAATATAAATATCCTTTAATATGCGCCGGCACACCAATTTCATGAATAATAGATGTAATGTTAGCATCTAAATTTTTCACTTTCGGTTCACTTTGGCGAATTTGTGGGCTAGTTGAACGCTTCAAGAACGGTGTTCCTTTTCCACTAATTTGACGAATATGGTTCACTAAGTTCTCCATATCAAATGGCTTTAAAATGAAATACGATGCACCTAAGTCTACCGCTTTTTTCGTTACGTCTTCTTGTCCGAAAGCTGTTAACATAATTACATTTGGATGTTTTGGCATATTAAGTTCACGCATTTTTTCTAATACAGCAAGGCCATCTAGATGAGGCATAATGATATCTAACACAAGGATGTCTGGATTTTTTTCTTCTAATACATGTAAACAGTCTTGTCCGTTATATGCTACACCCACTACTTCCATGTCATCCTGAGCGGAAATGTATTCATCTAATAAACTAACTAATTCACGATTATCGTCTACAATACAAACTTTCATTTTCATCCTCTAAAATTCCTCCTCAAAATCCAAACGTTTATCGAATTTTTGTTAACATTGTTATTCTACATGTTCAATTCGACAATGCCATCCTATTTCCTTTAATTTTTTTAAAAAAATCGTAAATTTATAATAATACCTTTCATTTGCTTCTATTTTCTTCGTTTTTCGACTAAATACGCTATAAAACACTAAGCAACTTGCCTTTTGTCGAATAATCTTTATTTTAGTATACCACACTTTAAATTATAGATATATGATACATATTTAAACCGTTTTTTCCCAAAAAGAAAAACGAGCTAAAGTTTAGCTCGCTTTTTGTTTGTTTTGCTTTTGATATATATCGATGCCTGCTTCATTTAACATCCACTCAATATGAACACCATATCCACTAGTTGGATCATTTACAAAAACATGCGTTACAGCACCAATAATTTTCCCATTTTGTATAATTGGGCTACCACTCATTCCTTGTACAATTCCACCCGTTTTCTCTAATAAAACTGGGTCTGTTATTTTAATAACCATTCCTTTTGTAGCAGGAAACTTTTGTACAATCGTACTGACAACTTCCACATCAAACTCTTCCACTTCATCATTATCAACTACAGTCAAAATCTTTGCTTGTCCTTCTTTTACTTCATGAGGTAAGGCGATAGGTAGTGGCTCATCTAAAATCCCATTATCAATATCTTTATGCAACTTACCGAAAATACCGAATGGGCTATTTCTTGTGATGTCACCAATTGCTTCACGATCACTCGAAAAGCGGGCTAGCTTTTCACCTGGCACACCGTTGCTACCTTTTTCAATAGAAGTAACGGTAGATCTTACTACTTGACCATCTTGTACCACTATCGGTTTTTTCGTGTCCATATCTGAAATAACATGACCCAATGCTCCGTACCTCATTGTCTTCGGGTCATAAAATGTCATCGTTCCGATACCAGCTGCTGAATCACGAATATATAGTCCGATACGGTATGCGTCCTCATCTTTATCTTGTAAAGGCATTAATTCTGTTTCTAACGTTTTCTCTTCTCGAGCTATTTCTAATTGTAATGGTTTACCCGTCTTTCCAGACTCTTGCACAAATGGGGCAACATCGCTCATCTGTTCAATTGTTTTACCATTAATTTTTGTAATGATATCGCCAACTTGAACCCCAGCTATTTCACCAGGGGATTGCTTCCCGCCTGTTGTATCCACTAAATGATGTCCAACAACTAGTACACCGACCGTATTTAATTTGACGCCAATCGATTGACCACCCGGATACACTTTGTATTCAGGAATAACATCCACATTCATTTGCTTAATTGGAAAACCTGCAAGTTCCATTATGACTTTACCTTCACCAATGTTCGTACCACTTACAGCAACTATTCCATCTTCTTTCGCCACATCTAATGTTTTATGACTACTTACCACTCTGGCACTTGCAGGTATTGATGATGAAAAAGCAACACCTTGGCCTTCAAAAATGGTTAAGTTTGTAGGAAGTTGGACATAATCCTTTAAAGGTTGCCAAAAACTTAAAACCATGATGGAAACAAGGAGAAATGCGCCTATCATTTTTCTTATTATCTCTTTTGTCAACTGATTCACTCTCCTCGCTCCTATCCCACACCTTTCATGGCTACATTACTAATTTTGCCTCTAAACGCAACATTTATAACAAGGAAGCAAATAAAAAAAGCTACCCTTTTTGGATATTTTGCACAAAAAATAAACAGAGCAATAAAAAAACTACCGCTCTGTTTAAATATATTATTATGCACGCTTAACTTGCTCTGCTTGTGAAAGCAGTTCTTTTGCATGTTCTTTTGTTAAGTTAGTTACTTCAACACCTGAAATCATACGACCGATTTCCGCTATTTTTTCTTCTTCGGTTAAAGGTTTTACTTTCGTTTTTGTTCTATCCCCATCAATTTCCTTACTAATAAATAAATGAGTATCGGACATTGCTGCTACTTGTGGTAAGTGAGATATACACAATACTTGCGATCCTGACGAAACATGATAAATTTTATTGGCAATTGCTTGAGCTACTTTACCACTTACACCTGTGTCTACTTCGTCAAAAATAATGGAAGTAATGCCCTGGTGTTTAGAAAAAATACTTTTCATCGCAAGCATAATTCGAGATAGCTCACCACCTGAAGCAACTTTGGCTAAAGGCTTTAAGGGCTCTCCAGGATTTGTCGTTAAATAGTATTCCACTTCATCTACACCATGTTTTTGAAATTTTACATTACCTGTAGATTTGTCCATCTTTTTCGCAATATTCACTTGAAATATTGCCTTGTCTAAGTAAAGATCTTTTAATTCTTTATGGATTTGTTCTGTTAAATCCGCAGCTACGAATTTGCGTTCATCTGTTAATGCATTAGCTTCCAACTCTAAATCTTCTACGAGAGATTGCAGTCTTTCTTGCAACTGATGAATATGCGAATCACGGTTTTGCAGAGTTTCTAATTCTTCTTCTATTTTGGAAGCATATTGCAATATTTCTTCCACCGACGTACCGTATTTTCTTTTTAGATTCTTCATTTCGTTTAATCTACTCTCAATAAAGTCAAGACGTTTTGGATCAAATTCTAAATTATCAATTTCATCCCGAACTCGGTACATAATCTCTTCTAATTGATAATAACTATTTGAAATCACTTCATATACATCTTTTAAGTTTTTATCAATTGACTCTAAATCTTCAGATTCGCTCATTGCATGACTGATCCAATCAAGTCCTTTTTGTTCTCCATGAATGGCGTAGTACGTATTATTTAGTGCTTGAAATAATTTTTCATAATTACTAATTTTATTTCTCTCTTCTAATAAAGTTTCATCTTCATTTTCTTCCAAGTTAGCTGCACCAATTTCATCCAGTTGGAACTGCAATAAGTCTAACCTATGAGCAACTTTTTGCTCATTATGTGTTAGTTCCGTTAACCTCTTATTTAATTGTTGATATTCTTCAAAAAGCTCTTGATAAGCCGTTAACGTTTTTGCCATTTTTTCTTGACCATAAAAATCTAACAATTGTAAATGTTGTTCTGGATTCATTAGTTCTTGATGCTCGTGTTGACCATGTATATCAACTAATGTTTGTCCAACTTCACGCAGTATGGCAATTGTCACAAGCTTTCCATTCACACGACAAACACTTTTACCTGTAGCGTGTATTTCCCGCCTTAACACGACCATGTCATCTTCTATTTCTATTCCTAATTGTTCACAAACTTTATAAACTGGATGAGTTTCACTTTCAATTAAAAATAAACCTTCCATCTCAGCCTTTTTTTCACCATACCGAACAAATTCTTGAGAACCTCTACCACCGGCTAATAAATGAATAGCATCAATAATAATCGATTTCCCTGCGCCAGTTTCACCAGTTAAGACCGTTAGTCCTTTTTCAAAGGAAACGGTTAACGATTCAATTATGGCAAAGTTTTTTATAGATAATTCTGCAATCATACTTCATCACACCTTAAATTTCGATATTACAACATGTTCACTACTCTATCCGCTAACTCGGTAGCTTCTTCGGGTGTACGACAAATAATTAAACATGTATCATCACCACAAATAGTGCCTAAGATTTCATCCCAATCTAAATGGTCAATTAAAACACCTATCGCATTGGCATTACCAGGCATTGTTTTCATCACGACCATATGACCTGCTACATCAATTTTTACAAACGCATCAACTAGAGCGCGCTTTAGTTTTAATAAAGGGTTAAAGCGATGATCAGCAGGTAAACTGTATTTATAACGCCCATCCTGCATTGGCACTTTGACAAGGTGTAATTCTTTTATATCTCTTGACACCGTCGCTTGCGTAACATTAAAGCCTAATTCTTTTAAACAGTCAACAAGATCGTCTTGTGTTTCTATTTCTTCATTCGTAATTAACTCTCTAATTTTTATATGCCTTTGACCTTTATTCACCTTATACGGCACCCCTAACTATGTAAATAACCTTTTTGCTTATCTTTAGAGTAAACTATAATGGTAAAAAAACTCAACTACTTCTTACAAATTTTAAGGGAATAACATGATTGTTATTCCCCTTTTTTTACTGCATTCAATTCAACATGTGCTTCTTGCACAATTTGCTCTACCGTTTTATTACAATTTACAGTCCCAGGTTCTGCTTGTCCATTCCAATGTATATGAAGTAAAAACTCAATATTACCGTCTCCTCCAGTAATTGGAGAATATGACATGTCTTGAACGTCATATCCTTCGTTTAAACTAAACGAGATAATCTTATCTAAAACAGATTCATGAACTTTTTTATCCCGTACAATTCCTTTTTTTCCGACTTGCTCTCTGCCAGCTTCAAACTGAGGTTTTACAAGAGCTACCACATCACTGTTAGCCACTAGTAATGTTTTTAGTACAGGCAAAATAAGTTTTAACGAGATAAAGGAAACATCAATCGTTGCAAATTCAGGTAAGCCTTTTTGTAAGTCAGCAGGAGTAACGTAGCGGAAATTTGTTCTCTCCATTACTTCTACTCGTTCGTCTTGTCTTAACTTCCAAGCAAGTTGATTATACCCAACATCAAGAGCATAGCTCATCTTCACTCCATTTTGAAGGGCACAATCCGTAAAACCACCTGTAGAGGATCCGATATCTAACATTATTTTATCTTGAATGTTTAGGTCGAAAATTTTAAGGGCTTTCTCTAATTTCAAGCCACCTCTACTTACGTATGGCAAAACATTTCCTTTTACTGTTAAGACGGTATCAACTGGAATTTTTTCCCCTGGCTTGTCTAATCTTTCTTCGTTTGCATAAACAAGGCCAGCCATAATGGATCGCTTCGCCTTTTCACGGGTTTCTGCTAATCCTTGCTCTACAAGTAAAATATCTAATCTTTCTTTTTTCGCCATAAATATTAAGCCCTTTTTTGCTTTCTTCTTGCTATTTTTTTCACGTTGTTAACAACTTCTTCTGTTGTTAAGCCTATTTCATTTAATAATTCTTTTACACTTCCATGTTCAATAAAACGGTCAGGTATTCCCATTCGTCGAACAGGAACCATATATCCTTCTTCGTTCGCAAACTCGAGGACCGCACTTCCGAAGCCACCTTGTAAAACAGCTTCTTCAATTGTAACTATCGGCATTCCCGCTTTGAATAAATCATGTAACATCGCTTCATCCATCGGTTTAATGAATCTAGCGTTGATTACTTTTACAGAAATATTTTCTTCTTGTTCAAGCTTCTCTGCAGCTTCTAATGCCATCGGAATCGTGGTACCGAACGTTAAAATAGCAGCGTCTTGTCCTTCTTTTAAAACTTCCCATGAACCAATCGGGATTTGTTTTAATTCTTCTTCCATCGGAACTCCTAAACCATTTCCACGCGGATAACGAAGAGCAATTGGACCAGCATCATATTTAAGTGATGTGTAAACCATATGTTGTCCTTCATTTTCATCCTTCGGCATCATTAATACGATGTTTGGTAGATGACGTAAAAATGCGATATCGAAAACACCTTGATGTGTTTCTCCGTCTTCTCCAACAAGGCCAGACCGGTCTATACCGATAAACACATTAAGATTTTGACGACAAACATCATGAACTACTTGATCATAAGCGCGTTGTAAGAACGTAGAATAAATAGCTAAAAACGGCTTCATTCCTTGTGTTGCAATTCCTGCTGCCATTGTAGTTGCATGTTGCTCTGCAATCCCTACATCATACATACGTTCCGGGAACTCACTAGCAAATCCTTCTAACTTAGAACCAACCGGCATTGCAGGAGTTACTGCAACAATACGGTTATCTTCACGTGCCATTTTTCGAACGGTTTCACTAATGACACTACTCCATGCAGGAGGTGCCCCTACAGGTTTAATTAAATCACCCGTTTCAATCTTGTAAGGTCCAGTTCCGTGCCATGTTCCAATTTTATCCGATTCTGCTGGCATAAAACCTTTTCCTTTTTTCGTAACAACATGAATAATAACTGGTCCTTCTGTTTTCTTCGCATATTTTAAGTTTTCAATTAAGTCCTCGATATTATGTCCATCAATTGGCCCTAAGTAAGTAAAGCCCATTTCTTCAAAAAACATACCACTCACTAGTAAGTATTTAACACTATCTTTTATTCTTTCCGCTGTTGCAGCAAGTTTTCCACCTACTGCAGGGATTTTTTTCAATAGCATTTCAAGTTCGTCTTTAACCCAATTATACTTACCAGCAGTTCTCATGCGACCAAGTACATTGTGCAGCGCTCCAACATTGGGAGCAATTGACATTTCATTGTCATTTAAAATAACAATCATGTTCTTTTTCTCATGGCCAATATGATTTAGTGCTTCTAGCGCCATACCACCTGTTAAAGCACCATCACCTATAATAGGCACAACATATTCGTCCGTACCTTTTGCGTCTCTTGCTGCTACCATACCCATTGCAGCCGATAAGGATGTAGAAGAGTGACCCGTTTCCCAAACATCATGTTCACTTTCATTCATTTTAGGAAATCCGCATAACCCTTTGTATTGTCTTAATGTTCCAAACTGTCCAGCACGTCCAGTTAAAATTTTATGCACATACGACTGATGACCTACGTCCCATAAAAATTTATCTTTTGGGCTATCAAATACTTTATGTAGTGCAACTGTTAATTCAACAACGCCAAGATTCGGGCCGATATGTCCGCCCGTTTTCGATAAATTTTCTATTAAAAACTTACGAATTTCTTCACTTAGTACTTCTAATTCTTCACCTTCAAGCTTTTTTAAAAACTTTGGGTTTTTAATTTTTGTAAGATCCAACGGGGATCACTCTCTTTCCTTACTGTTTTCGTTTATTGCGCTTCTTTTTATTATTATTTAATAACATAATGTTAAAGTTGTTTTCTAGTATATAGAACACTTTACCTACCTGAAAAAGGATTGGCGTAGAATAGCGAATTGCTAGAGATTTACCGAAAGCTTTTCCACCTACTGTTAACGATGCTACGACACTTGTAAAAAGGACTGCTATTACATAATGGAAGATAGAATCTTCGACATGGTTCATAGACAGCGTAAATTGAATGACGACAATAGCAGATGCTGTACCACTTATTATACCTGAAATGTCTCCTATTACATCATTACAAAAGCTCGCGAACCTGTCAGCATTACGAATTATATGTATGGATTGTTTGGCACCGTTTACACGTTCGGCTGCCATTGCATGGAAAGGTGTTTCTTTTCCAGCAGTAGCTGCAATACCTACCATATCAAAAAATATCCCAATAAACACAATGATAAACACGATAATCATGCCAATTGCCCAAGTGACACCTGATAAAATCATCGTTGATACAATTGTAAAAATAGCCGCTAACACTAGTGTGATAACGGCGATAGCTAGACTCCAATGTATTGCGTCTTTCATCTTATTCATATATTCAACCTTTTATCTATTTATTTGGCTGTGTTAAAGTTCGCTGTTGATTTTTAATTATCAACACTAAGCTTTAACATAGCTATTTATTTATATATTAATTTTTTAGCAATAATTCCCCATATGTAAGTGGAGTGGTCATATAATGAGTAAAAACTGCGGCTTAGGTCCAGTAGGTTTTCCCAAGCAAGTACCAGATGTCGCCATACTGGCGGTTTCCCTTTAAACTCGCCTTAGCCGTGTCGCCACCAGCTAGACTAGATTACCACTTAGCCCGCACTATAATCCCCATTATATGTCTAAAAGCGAACAGCCTAGGAGTTTTCCTCTACAGCCCTTAACCAGGTCTTAGCCTCTTTTGCAGAACAGATTTCATACGGGTTGTAAAAGCATTCTTCGCTGGCCTAGCAGAAGAAGCTCCATACCATAATCCCCTCTAACTCCACTCAAGGCAGGCTACGCTGCACCTTTTTATCCCAGATAAATCAGTAGCAGGTTTATCACCATCCCGCTCCTCTCCCTTTAGAAAGATAAGCAAAAATGGGCCTCCACGGAAATAGGGTCCACGCCCACATGCCATTGTGGATCGCCCTAAAACCTTAACTCCCAGCATCAACCCAAGGCTGGGCGCCTCAAGCCGACACAAGAAACTTCATCGATGTGCCCTTTAGCGGATTTTTAGGCCCGCCTTCAGAAAAGGTGGACTGACTAGAATACTGCACCACTCCTATAAGTATCATATAGTATACCATAAAAATAGGAAATGCTCAATTTATAGAAATACTGCCTATTTTTTATCCTTAATGATCTCTTGAAGCAATTAGGTCGCATAAGTCATGGAGTAGGTTTTCTTTTAGTGGTAGTTCATTTAGGATTGTTTTTGCTTTGTCTATATGTTCTGCTAATTTATCTTTTGCACCTTTCATCGTTAAAAGAGAAGGATACGTAACTTTATTGTTAGTCGTATCAGAGCCCACTGGTTTTCCAATCTTCTCCTGTTCTCCTTCAATATCTAAAATATCATCCCTAATTTGGAAGGCAATCCCTATATGATAAGAGAACTCTCTTAATTTTTTCACTTCTTCACTAGTTGCATTCGCTAGCATAGCTCCTGACATAATACTAAATTGTAATAGTCTACCCGTTTTATTTTTATGAATATACTCTAGTTGTTCTAATGTTAATTGTTTACCTTCTCCTTGCATATCAGCTACTTGACCGCCAACCATTCCTTCTGGACCTGCAGCTTTTGCTAGCTCATATGTAAGATCAATGATAGTTTCTGGATGTACGTTATATTGTAATAAGTCCTTCAAAATTTGAAAACTGTATGTTTGTAATCCATCGCCAGCTAATACAGCCATCGCTTCGCCAAAAACTTTATGATTCGTCAGTTTGCCTCTTCTAAAATCATCATCATCCATGCACGGCAAATCATCGTGAATAAGCGAGTATGTATGAATCATTTCAACAGCGCAAGCAACTGGTAAACCTATTTCCTCATCTTTTCCAAAGGAGCTTAATGTTGCTAACACAAGAATGGGGCGCAGCCTTTTGCCACCTGCATCTAAAGAGTAATTCATCGATTCTATTAATGTTTTTGGTGCGTTTAATTTATTAATATATTGAATCAAATGTTGCTCGATTTTTTCTTTTCTTTCCTTCATGTACGGTGCTAATGCAAGTTGTGACAAATCATTCTTCCTCCTGTACATCGAACGGCTCTAATTCACCATTTTCTCTTAAAATTTGTTCCATTTGTTGTTCCACGTTTTGTAATTTTTCATGACACAACTTTGAAAGTTTCATCCCTTCTTTATAAAAAGAAATAGCTTCTTCTAATGGAACATCACCTTTTTCTAACTGTTCTACTATAACTTCTAATTCTTTCATCGCGTTTTCAAATGTTACTTCTTTTTTGTCCGCCATGATTAACCCTCCATTTTTTTATCTATTATTATATTCTTAACTGTACAGTCTAACTTTCCATCTTGCACATGCACTTGTATGGACTTTCCAACCTCTGTTTGTGTAGTAGACTTTATTAACTCGCCGTTTTCGTTATATGAAATGTTGTATCCCCTTTTCATTATATTTAAAGGACTTAACATTTCTAATTTAGAAAGAGCAGATTGAAATTCCCATTGTTTTTTCAAAAGTGATTGATTCATCCCTGTTTGTAAAAGCTTTACTTGTCTTTCTAAGTTATTCTTTTCTATCTCCCACTGCTTCTTCGGATGATTTCTAATAACTAGGGCGGAAAGTTGTTCTAGCTTCATTCTTTTTTGCTCTAACAAACGTTTACTTGCAGTCTCTAAGCTATCCATAAGACGATCTAATTCTTGTTCTTTTTGTACATATAAATTTTGTGGATAGCGGAACGCGTACGACTTTTGAATTCGAACTAATCTTTCTTTATAACCTGAAATCACATTATGAACAGAACGATGTAATCTTCTTTCTCTATCAGAGAGGCGCTCTGCTAATTCAATTATGTGTGGGACAGCAAGCTCTGCTGCAGCAGTTGGAGTTGGAGCACGTAAGTCTGCAACAAAATCTGCTATTGTAAAATCTGTTTCGTGCCCTACTGCAGAAATTATGGGTACATTTGATTTAAATATTTCTCGAGCTACTTGTTCCTCATTAAAAGCCCAAAGCTCTTCAATGGAACCACCGCCTCGACCAACAATGATCACGTCGATGTTTTCTAATGTATTAGCTGTTGCAATCGCTTTCGCAATAGAAGGAGCAGCATGTACCCCTTGAACAAGTGCAGGAATGACCGTTACTTTTGCGATAGGATACCTTCTTCTTAGAGTTGTAATGATATCTCTAATTGCCGCACCAGTTGGAGAAGTAATGACTGCTATTCCTTTTGGAAATTTCGGAATAGGCTTTTTATGTTGCGCGTCAAAAAGACCTTCTGAAGCCAATTTCTTTTTTAGCTCTTCATAAGCTAAAAATAAGCTACCGATACCATCTGGTTGCATTTCTTTTATGTATATTTGATAGTTGCCACTGCTTTCATAGACAGAAATTTCGCCACGAACTAAAACATTCATTCCTTCTTCTGGAGTGAACCCTAGATTGCGGTTGTTTCCTGCAAACATGACAGCTAATATTCTCGCATTTTTATCTTTGAGCGTGAAATACATATGGCCACGACTATGCCACTTGAAGTTGGATATTTCTCCTTTAAGCCATACATCTTGCATATGTGGATCGACATCAAACTTCCGTTTTATATACTTTGTTAAGGCCGTTATAGTTAAATACTTTTTTTCTGACATTCGAAGTACTCCTTTAACTGGCGATTCTATTTCTTAGTTTACAATAACTGAGTGTGCTATTTCTATATTTCTTCAAATTAAAAAGGCAGTGAATCACTTATGTGTTCAACCACCTTTTAAGATATCATATTATAGGATATTCGTCTTGTTTTGAGATGCTTTCTTTTGAGCAGATTGTAGCGTGTTTTGTAATAGCATCGTAATCGTCATCGGACCAACACCACCAGGAACAGGTGTAATATAACTTGCTTTTTCTTTCACACTATCAAATTGCACATCTCCACAAAGCTTTCCACTCTCTAGTCTATTAACACCTACATCAATTACTATCGCACCGTCTTTTACGTAGCTTGAACTAATTAAGTTAGCACGACCAACAGCAACAATTAAAATATCGGCCTGTCTAGTAATATCTGATAGGTTTTTTGTTTTGGAATGGCAATAAGTAATCGTAGCATCTTCTTTTAAAAACAGTTGACCAACTGGTTTTCCAACAATATTACTACGGCCAACAACAATAACATGTTTACCAGTAATGGAAACATTCAATGACCTAATCATTTCTAATATCCCATAAGGTGTGCATGGAATGAATGAATCTTGGTTAATCATCATTTTACCAATGTTTATCGGGTGAAATCCATCTACATCTTTTTCAGGAGAAATTGCTTCAATAATAGAATTTTCATGTATGTGCTTAGGTAGAGGTAATTGCACTAATATTCCATGAATTTCTTCATTTCTATTAAAGTAGTCTATTCGAGATAATAGTTCTTCTTGCGTTAAAGTAGAAGGATAATGTTCTAATAAACAGTTAATCCCCGCTTCTTCACAAGCTTTCTTTTTTGCTTTTACGTAAGAGTGTGATGCAGGATCGTCTCCTACTAAGACAACAGCTAGTGTTGGTTGAACAGCATCGAACTGCCTCAACTTCGTTACTTGTTCCTTAATAAAGGTTCTCTTTTCTGTTGCTAGTTCTTTTCCTGAAATAATTACTGCAGACATGAATAGCTCCCCCTAACAAACCATTGATATTTTTTATTTTGACAATGCGTCTTTTACTTTAGATAAAACTGCATTAATAAATTTACTAGATTTGTCATCACCGAATTTTTTTGCAAGTTCAATCGCTTCGTCCATTGAAACACTTACAGGAATCTCATCTTCGTACATAATCTCGTACACAGCAATTCTTAAAATTGTTCTATCTACCGCACCTAAACGATTTAATGTCCAATTTTCTAAGTGATCAGTAATCATCACATCAATATCCGACATGTTTTCAACTGTTCCCAATACTAATTGAAGTAAAAATGGATCTTCCTTTTTAGAGGAGTTTTCTAGTACATTTTCTATTGCTTCTTTCGGGTCAATTTCACTTAAATCTATTTGAAAAACGGCTTGTAATGCCTTTTCTCTCGCTTCGCTTCTTTTCATATAAATAGCTCCTTCTCGTTCATGTAAAGAGTATAGAAAGATAATAGCATACTTTTTCTAGATAAGTATACTGTTTTCTCACTTTTTTTCACAAAAACACAAACATTCTAGCACGAAGTAAATGTTTTTATTCGTGTTTAAAAACTTTAATTTCCGAACATTCAAAAAATGGATGATTAGGTTATGTAATGAAATCACTTTCATCTTTTCCGAACGTTTTCTATCTTATACGATTTTGTTTTATAATCATAATAATTAATTATAAAAGCGGTGATTTCCCGCAAGTCTCTGGGTATGTTTCAATTTAATCTTTTTGTGTTTCAATCTGGTTAATTTGTGTTTCAATCTCACAAGTTTGTGTTTCATTCCCCCTTCACGCACTACAATTTTTTCCTTTGTGTTTCAATCTGGTCGACTTGTGTTTCAATTTCTTCTCATTGTGTTTCAATCTTACTAGTTTGTGTTTCAATTGTTGGGAATTCACTTTTAAACAGAAAAAACCTTGTAGATGCCAAGTGAAGCTGAACACCTACAAGGTCAATTTATGGAAAATGTCAAAATTACATTTCTTCTTCTACTTCCACTTCGTTTTTCGCCGTTTCGAATTGAATGCCAACTACATGGATGTTTACTTCTTTTACTTCAAGCGCTGTCATATTTAGTAATGCTTGACGAATGTTGTCTTGTACTTTTTGAGCTACAGTTGGAATGGAAATACCAAATTGCATCACACAGAACACATCAATAGCAATACCTTCTTCTGTTAAATCAACTTTTACACCTTTACCGTGGTTTTTCTTGCCTAGTCTTTCTGCAACACCTGCAGCAAAGTTACCACGCATTTGTGAAACACCTTCAACTTCTGAAGCTGCAATTCCAGCAATTACTTCAATAACTTCTGGAGCAATTTCAACTTTTCCAAGTGATTCATTGGTGTTCATTTCAAGTAAGTTTCTTTCCATAATAAATTCCTCCTAATTAAGAGTTCATAACATCGTATTTCTCTAAAAACTTAGTGTTGAAGTTACCATCTTTAAATACTTCGTGATCCATAAGTTTTAAGTGGAAAGGAATGGTAGTATGTACTCCATCGCCTTCTACGACAAATTCACTTAACGCTCGTTTCATTCTAGAGATTGCTTCTTCACGTGTAGCTCCGTACGTAATTAATTTTGCTACCATGGAATCGTAATAAGGCGGAATAACATATCCCGGGTAAACAGCAGAGTCTACACGTACCCCTAAACCACCTGGAGCAAGATACATATTTATCTTCCCTGGGGATGGCATAAAGTTTTTGGATGGATTTTCTGCATTAATACGACACTCGATTGACCATCCATTAAATGTTACTTCTTCTTGTTTAAGGGATAGCTTTTCTCCTGAAGCTACTTTAATTTGTTCTTTTATCAAGTCTACTCCAGTAACCATTTCTGTAACAGGGTGTTCTACTTGAATACGAGTGTTCATTTCCATAAAGTAAAATTTACGGTTTTGATAATCGTATATAAATTCTATCGTACCTGCACCCGAATAGTCTACTGCTTTTGCTGCTTTAACTGCCGCTTCTCCCATTTCTTGACGTAATTCGCCATCTAAAACAGGTGATGGAGTTTCTTCTACAAGCTTTTGTAAACGTCTTTGGATAGAGCAATCACGTTCTCCAAGGTGTATCGTGTTGCCAAAGTTGTCTGCTAACACTTGTATTTCCACGTGGCGGAAGTCTTCTATATACTTCTCTAAATAAACACCTGGATTTCCGAATGCAGTTGCAGCTTCTTGTTGGGTAACAGAGATACCTTTTTTCAACTCTTCTTCATTGCGGGCAACACGGATACCTTTTCCGCCTCCCCCAGCTGTTGCTTTAATGATAACAGGGTAACCAATCTCTTTTGCAATACGCATTCCATCATCCAGTGTTTCAATAATGCCTTGTGAACCTGGTACAATTGGAACATTCGCAGCACGCATTGTTTCTCTAGCAATATCTTTTGTCCCCATCTTACTAATTGCTTCCGGACTCGGACCAACGAATGTAATATTACATTCACGGCAAAGTTCTGCGAAATCAGCGTTTTCGGCCAAGAAACCGTAACCAGGGTGGATTGCATCTGATTCTGTTAATTTTGCTACACTAATAATATTTGTAAAGTTTAAGTAGCTATCTTTAGAAGCTGTCGGTCCTACACAATATGCTTCGTCTGCAAGTTGCACATGTAGGGAGTCACGATCTGCTTCCGAGAAGACAGCAACTGTCTCAATGTTCATTTCACGACAAGCTCGGATGATTCGAACAGCAATTTCTCCTCTATTCGCAATTAATAGTTTTTTAATCATGAATTTCTCCCCTTATGAAAGTCTTACTAAAAATAATGGTTGACCGTATTCTACTAATTGGCCATTTTCCACTAATACTTCTACTATTTCCCCTTTTACTTCTGCTTCAATCTCATTGAAAAGTTTCATTGCTTCTACAATACAAACAACAGAGCTCTCACTTACTTTATCGCCTGCTTTTACATAATTATCTGCATCAGGAGATGGAGAAGCATAGAACGTACCTACCATTGGTGATGTGATTTTATGTAAGCTTGGGTCATTTACCGCAGCTACTTTTACTTCTTCTTTTGGTGCAACTTTTGTTTCTACAGCTACTGGTGCAGCTGGTGCTGAAGGTTGAACTGCAGGTGCTTCTGTCACTACAGTTGTTGGTACTGCTTGAACAGGTGCAGGTGCTGCATGGACAACTTTTTTCATTTTAATTTTTGAACCGTCATGTTCAAAAGTAAATTCGTCTATATTGGATTGGTCGATCAGTTTAATAATTTCTCTAATTTCTTGGATTTTTAACATGTCTTTCACTCCTTGAATACTGTATCTTTTTTTGGATGGTTTGCAAGATTGAAGCTATGTAGAATGTAAAGAAATCGGACACTTTATGTTTTATGTGCTCGACTAAAAGAATGTTAGCTTTTTGGGCTAAGCATTTTAGTAAGAAAAACATTAGTTCATATTCATCATACGATACTAGTAAGCCAAATTCAACTAAAAATAGTAATAGATATTATTACCTAGTCATAAAAAAACAGATTTATTTTTGGTTCAAACTGTTGATGTTCCCTGCAGGTGCTCGCTTTCCGCGGGTGGACTAGGGAGCCTCCTCGGCGCATGGCGCCTTATTTATACAGATTTTATCCACTTACCCACGTTCATATGAAATCGCTTACATATTTCTATTGTAATATTCACATATCTTACAATCAACTTTTTATTGCATGAATCAATTTCATCATTACGGTTCGTTTAATGAAAAACGAATATATTAGTGCAATACATAATAATATTTTCGATTATTAAGGTGTCTTAATACAGAATACGAAGCTATCATTCGTTTTTCGTATAGTAGTCATACGTTATGAAACGGACTCATAAAGGTAAAGCCCCAGGATTGACCTAGGGCTTTGAATACTAAGTATAATTAGTTGTTTGCTGTTTGGAATTCGATGTGGATGTTTTCGTTGCGTAAGTTAGTGAATTCTTGACGCACTAAGTGTAATACTTCGTTTGCAAGCTTTGGAGATTTTTCTTCTGATTTTAATGTTACACGAATTTTTTCGCCATCTACTAATACTAATGCATCGTTAAAGCCTCTTGCTTTAATTGCTTGCTCTAATACTTTTTCTTTTTGCTCTACTGCATTTAACTCATGGAATTGCTCCCAAGCTCTATTGATTTCATCTGCAGGTAATGAAGCGTTCGCTACTACTGCTTCTAAGTTTTCTTTCGCTTTACTTCTTAAGTTCTCTAAGTCTAAACGTAGTTTCATGAATGTTTCATCTCGATCTGTTTCAAAAGAAACTGTGCCACCAGTAGTAGTATCGCTATCCTCGTCCGCTTCTTCGTCAGTAGGATTTGTTACAACATTTTCACCACTTGGTTGCTCTGCACCTTGCTTTGGCTCATTGTCCATAGCAACTTGATTTGCATCCTGAGGACTAAAAACATAATACACTCCAAGAACGAAAACTAAACTTAACATTGTTAACAACCATACTGTTTGTTTTTTTAATAACATTCCTTATTCCCCCTTAGGTTTCTTTGGTAAAACTGCTACGCGGTGTTGTGGTACATCTAACACTTTCGTAACTGCCTCGATAAGCATTTGCTGAACTTTTATACTTTCAGCTCCTTGCGCTACTACTAATACACCCTTTACAGAAGGCTTTTTTGTTTCAATTACAAGAGGCTTTTCTTCTTCCCCTTTTCTCACAATCACTACTTGTTGATCGGTAGAAACGTCCTCGACATCACGTTTGCCTCCATTGCTATCCACTTCATTTGTTTTTTGTGTATGTGTTACATGATTTTTTTGTAACACTTGTAACTCTGAAGCTTCCACATTAACAACAACTGTGACATCATTAACGCCTAAAATGTTCTGTAGAGCCTCTTTTAATTGATTTTCATAGAGTCTTTCGTAATCGGTAATTGTAGTTGGCTGGCTGTCATTACTTTTTGGGTTGAATACCGTTTCCGTTTGTTCTACATCGTTATTACTAACAGCAGATGTTGGCGGAGAAGATTTTACTTCTCCCTTAGAATATAGATTGCTGAACAACATAAATCCTACTCCAACTGCTAGTACAAGGATAATGTATTGAAATTTAGCAGATCTCTTATCTTTTGAATCACCGAGTAATCCTTTAAGCCATTCAAAGAGATCTTTATTGTTTTTATCCATACTTACCTTTTCCCCCCTTCCACTGCAACAGAAATAATATTAGGATGTAGCTGCCATTGTTCGGATAAAAAAGCTTGGACCTTTTCATGATCTTCGCTTGTCTCGTTTCGTTCCAACGGCTTGGAGGTATCAATGTTGACTGGCTTTACTGTTGAAATGGCTGTAACAGTTTCTGCGTCTACTAATATGACTTCTACATACTCCAAAAAGTCATCTTCTGGCAAGGATGAAAGAGGCCCATCTTTTACAACGGGTTTAATTGATTTAACTTTTAGCCCATACTGTTCCATCAACTCCTCTTCTACTTGATCTTTCATTTTGTCAGCCATTTGTTCTAATGTATATGCATGATGTAGGGCTTGTATTTCTCTTTTCTTCGAATCTGTTAAATTTTTTATATTTTTTTCAGATATGTTAATAGAATTCGTTGTCATAGATGCAAAAAGTTCGTCCATATCAGTGGATAATAGTTTTAATATCGGAGTTAATATGACGACAATCAATAAAAGGCCGATTACCATTTTGGCGTACTTTTGCATGCTAGAATTAGGTAGCAACATATCAATAACGGTTGCTAGTAAAATGAAAATAATAATACTTGTTATCCATTCCGTTAAAAAACTCAATCCACTCACCTCACTATCTGACCATCACCGTAATGTTTCCAGCGGCGATAATGATGGTTATACTTAAGAAAAACATAAAAGATACGATTGCTAGGGAGGCAAACACATAGATGACGTTTTTACTAATAATGTCTAAGCATTTAATTACTGGTCCTCCACCTAATGGTTGTAATAACGCTGCAGCTAGTTTATAAATCAGGGCAATTGATAGTATTTTAATAGCTGGAAATGCGGCTAGCATGATAATGGTTGCAACCCCTAATATTCCGACTGTATTTTTCAAAAGCAACGACGCACTAATAACAGTGTCAGTTGCATCTGTAAACATCCGTCCGATTACTGGAATGAAATTACTTGTGACAAATTTTGCTGTCCGAATCGTTATACCATCCGCTACTGCTGCACTTGCACCTTGGATCGAAATAACGGTTAGAAATACCGTTAAGTAAATCCCTAACAACCCGATACTAATATTTCTTAGTAGTTGAGCAAGCTGGGTTACTTTGTATTGCTCGCTTAACGTACTTACAATGCTAAGAACCGTCGATAAGTATAATAGAGGTAAAACGACAAACTGGATTAATAGACCACTTGTGTTCATTAAGAAAATAATAACTGGATGAAAGATTGATGCTGATATTAGCCCACCTGAACTTGCTATTAATGCTAGTAATAGTGGTACGAGTGCGATAATAAAGCCCATCATATTTTGGATGGCATCTTTTGTATAAGTAATGGCAATATGAAAACTGTTTAAAGAAAGAATGATTAAAACCATAAAAACAACCGCATAGGCAATTTTACTGACCGCTTTTTGTTCGAAAGCATTTTGTAATGTTTGAAGGAACGTACTAAAAATGGTTAACAGTATGAGGCTACCTAGTAGTTTTCCATTTACGAGTAATTCATGAAATAAGTATTTAAGTCCACCTTTGAACCATTCATCTATAGAGAAAGACTTGTCCCCTTTTACAAAATCCATGAACGGGCCTTTCTGACTTTCCGGTAAGAAACCGCCATATTCATTCATTACTTTATCCCAGTACTCTTTTATTTCGTCTACTCCTACTTGTTCTAACTGATCTGTTACTAATTCTGAAGGTGACGAGGGAGAGGCTTGTACATTATCAGCTAGAAAAAGAGTAATGATCATGGCTAGAATGGCTAGTGTGACGTTTTTTTTCATCCTCTTTCTCCCTCCTTCCTTTAAGTTTAAGAAGGTATCAATCTTATAATGGTTTCAATAATGACGGTTAGTATTGGTATCGCCATGGCTAGTATAAGTATTTTTCCAGCTAGCTCAATTTTGGAGGCTATCGCTCCTTGTCCAGCATCTTTTGTTATTTGTGCACCAAACTCTGCGATGTAGGCAATGCCAATTATTTTAAGTATTGTTTCTACATACACCATGTTTACGTTTGCGTTAATGGCAAGTCGCTCTAACATACTTATTACTTCAAACACTTGGTCCATTAGAAATAAAAAAATGGCACAACCTACAAAAACGACTAATAAAAATGCGAATGTCGGCTTTTGTTCCTTCACAATTAATGCTAGGAACGTGGCAACAAGACCTAATCCGACAATTTGTATAATCTCGATAGGTCATCACCCCTTATCATTGGAACAGGAATACGGATTTTATCTTTTTAAATAAGTCCTCTACGATACTAGCAACCATGAATAATATATAAATAAATCCAAGGAGTGTAACCCACTGTGCATATTCTTCTTTGCCTAACTGTTTTAACACCGTATGCATAAAAGCTACGATAATTCCGATACCTGCTATTTTAAATATTACATCTACCTCTATGCCCATCGTCGTTCCCCCTAAAATTAATACAATAAAATGACTAATAGTAATCCAGATAAGATCCCTAAGCTTTTAAACATCTTTTCGTTTCGAGCTTGTTTGTCTCTTGCATCTAACTCTTCTCTTTCTAAATGGGTCATGGCTAAAACTATATGTTTTTGTTGTGTAGCCAA
This sequence comes from Bacillus sp. FJAT-45066, assembly GCF_002335755.1. Classification (NCBI taxonomy): domain Bacteria; kingdom Bacillati; phylum Bacillota; class Bacilli; order Caryophanales; family Bacillaceae; genus Bacillus; species Bacillus sp. FJAT-45066. Next base: position 593,398 of record NZ_NISQ01000001.1, on the reverse strand, counting down.
GTCATGTTGGCCAAGTGTTTCGCCAAACTGCTTTAATATTTCAATCTCAGCTGATTTGAATGCTGTACTTTTCCAAACTTCTTCTAAACTATCATGCCAGGCTTGTTTTACCGATACATCACCTTTTTCGAGCTTGCCGGCGAAAGTCGCAAAAAACCATGTTAGTGGCTTATCCAATTGTTTCGCTATATGTTTACAAGCTTCTGCAAGTGGTGTGTGACCATACATTATTTCCGCCTCAAGTGACTGCAAGGCAACTTTTAGCTGCCTCAACTGCTTAGGTCTTTCCATTAAATGACGAGCTAGTTCAAAACCTGCCCAAGAAGTGGCAACTATAATTAATACCGCTCCTAATAATTGCATGATTGTATCACACCCTTATCTTTGGAGATAACCTTACCATCTTCATCTAGTATTTTTTGAATCGTACCTGGTCCATTTCCTCTACCTAAAATGACATATCGTTTGATTGCTTTCATCTCTATCATTTCTTTCACACTCGGACGTATTAGCAGTTCTTGAAAAGTAGATGCATGTGCAGACAATAGCAGGCCAACCCCAGCATTAACTGCTTCTTTTACCGCTTCACTATCTTCATTTCTACCAATTTCATCTACTACAATGACATCTGGGCTCATAGAGCGTATTAGCATCATCATCCCTTCCGCTTTTGGACAACCATCTAAAACGTCCACCCTAATCCCTAATTCATGTTGTGGAATACCTTTAACGGCGCCAGCTATTTCCGATCGTTCGTCGACGATACCAACTTTACATGAAGGAATATTTTTTTCCTTTACTCCCATACTCATCGCTCTAGCTAAATCACGCAACATCGTTGTTTTACCTGTTTGTGGTGCACCTAAAATCATCGTACTGTGCCATTTTCCTTCATATAAATATGGCAATAACGGTGTAGCTACCCCAATTTTTTGTTTAGCTATTCGTATATTGAAAGATGCTACGTCGCGAATTGCTTTCACATAGCCATTTTGTGTGATTACTTTTCCAGCCAAACCTACACGGTGTCCACCAGCAATTGTAATAAATCCCCGTTTCAGTTCTTCTTCTAGGGCATAAATGGAAAAATGACTTATCTTATTGAGTAATTGAATGCCGTCCTCTTCTGTAACTGTATACGGAGGAAAAACCGGTGTTCCAGCAACGATAAGCTCCAATGGACGATTTACACGCACTCGTACTTCTTCCATCCTTTCCAACGTCATTGGACTCAATGTTTGAATGATCTTACATATAGAAGCGGGCAAAACGCTCATCACGCTACTTAACATAAATAATTCTCCTTTAGTTCTTTCGTTACTTACAATCTATGCAAGCTTGACCAATTTATATGCTTGCTTGTACAAACTTTCTGGACTTATGTTTAAAGGATTATTTATAGATTCCATATAGTATGAATGAAACGCCTATCCCAATAAAGACGAGTTTGGAAAACGATATTTCATCTGCAATACTTATTAACCCAATCATCATCGTAGAAATAAAGATGACTGGTCCAACGACCGCAAGCATGGAGTTGACGACGACTGCTTTTTTTACATCGTTTAACATCAGCATAATAATAGCTGCACTTATTTCGATGAGACCAGAAACAAGGCGTAAACCTGCCATCGAAAGGACAGCTGATTCTATTTGTGTACCGAAAATCTTCTTCATTACAAGTCCTCCTATCCACCCTCATTCAGGTGGTACTTCCTACTTGTACAACCTATGCACGTATGTATAGAAAAAGAAGTGTAAAATGTGGTTTGATTGTGGTTGTTTTGAAGTAATCTGATGCTACTGAAGTTATGAGAAAGTGCTAATCTGGTTGACAACAATAACAAGGACTCATTTAAAGCAATAACCTAGCTGCTGATTGGAGCGCAAGTCGGAGACTCCTCGAAAATGCTAACGCATTTCCTTCGTGCGATGCATCGCTCCCGTAGCCCTCCTTGTCCTGCGGGAGAAGCGAAGTACGGGAGACCCCACAGGTGCGGATGCGCCGAGGAGGCTCCCGACTTGCCCGCGGAAAGCGAAGACTTGCACGGGTATCAACAGCGGTGTTTAACAAGATAATTAAAAATAAAAGCAAAAAAAGGCACACAGACTAAATTTAGCCTGTGTGCCTTTTCTATTCTTATACTTATTTCACTACATACACTCTTGTTTCATAAGGCTTTAACATAAACGTTGTTTCATCTTTATGTTCTGCAACTTCATAGTTCTGTAACTTTAAATTAGCAGATGCAACAGGTAGCTTTCCATAGCTGTACTCTACTTCTTCTGCACTGATGTTACAAATCACAAGACCTATAGCACCTTCTAAAGTACGTGTGTATGCATAAATATTTTTATCTTCTTCTAAAATCAAGTCATAGTTGCCGTATACAAAAACTTCTTCTTCTTTGCGAAGTTTAATCATATCACGGTAGAAGCTTAGCACGGATTCAGAATCATTCCACTGTGCTTCTACGTTAATGTTTTTGTAGTTCTCGTTTACACCTAACCATGGAGTACCAGTTGTAAATCCTGCATTTTCGTCCGCGTTCCAATGCATAGGTGTACGAGAATTATCGCGACCGTTTTTCCAAATTAGTTCCATTACTTTTTGAGCATGCTCTGCGCCTTTAACACTTTCAATGCGATAAAGGTTTTTCATTGCTACATCATCATATTGATCAATAGAATCAAATTTTACGTTTGTCATTCCAATTTCTTGACCTTGATAGATGTATGGAGTACCTTGCATAAAGAAGTATAGTGCACCTAACACCTTTGCACTCTCTACTAAATATTCCTTGTCATTGCCCCATGTAGAAACAGAACGTGCCTGGTCATGGTTTTCTAAGAATAAAGCATTCCAGCCATTTCCTTCTAAACCTTTTTGCCACTTCGTTAATGTTTCTTTTAATTGAAGGAGATCAACGCCGCCTTCCGTACCTTTATTCCACAAACCTAGGTGTTCGAATTGGAAAATCATATTGAATTTACCATTCTCCTCGCCAACCCACTCGTCCGCTTGGTGAATCTTTACTCCGTTTGCTTCACCGACTGTCATAATGTCGTATCGCGCAAACGTTTGCTCTTTCAGTTCTTGTAAAAATTCTTGAATGCCTTCTACATTCATCATGTAATCAAACGAAGGTACATAGTCTAATTTCTTTGGATTCGGTAAATCCGGAAATCCTGGTTCTTTTTTAATATGAGAAATAGCATCCACACGGAATCCGTCAATTCCTTTATCTAACCACCAGTTAATCATGTCATAAAGTGCAAAGCGTACGTCTTTATTTTCCCAGTTTAAATCTGGTTGCTTTTTGTCAAATAAGTGCATAAAGTATTCTTTTGTTTTCTCATCATATTCCCAAACAGAACCACTGAAAATACTTTCCCAGTTGTTTGGCTCTTTTCCATTTTTATCTTCTTCCCAAATGTACCAGTCACGTTTTGGGTTGTCTTTAGAAGACTTTGATTCGATAAACCAAGGATGCTCGTCACTTGTATGGTTAATAACGAGGTCAATAATAAGTTTCATTCCTCTTTCATGAACTCCAGCTAAAAGCTCGTCGAAATCTTCCATGTTACCGAAGTCTTCCATAATATCTTGGTAGTCACTAATGTCATATCCATTATCAGCGTTAGGTGACTTATACATTGGACAAATCCAAATTACATCAATTCCAAGTTCTTTTAAGTAATCTAGTTTTGTAATAATTCCTCTTAAATCACCAATTCCGTCACCATTTGAATCCATAAAGCTTCTTGGATAAATTTGATAAGCTACAGCTTCTTTCCACCAGACTTTATTCATAAAGCACACTCCCTTTATCTATAACCCTTATTAAATATTTCATTTCATTTTTTGCGTAAACGTTTGCACAATTGCACAAAAAAAATATAAATAGTTATTCTCACTACTTTACTATAACATTTTTTCTTTATTTTTCAAATGAAATTTAGCCTAGTTTTTCTGTTCTTCCGTATATCTGTTTTTACACATTATTTTGCTTATTTTGGTAATGCTATTAAAAAAGTTTAAAAAGCGGGTGTATTTACTTTGTATAAATATTTTCTAAGCTTCATTGTCATTTTATTGTTATTTCCTAATTCGTTTCAGGCAGCGGAAATCCCGAATGAAAAAGCTGCATTCACACGTGATGGACATCTTTTTATTTGGGTAAATGGTGAAGAAACGATGATAACAGATGATTTGTATGTTTCAGATCCAGCTTGGTCTTACGACGGCAACTATTTAGCTTATAAGGCAGTTCCTTCATTAGATAATAACGGCTCAGAAATTCAGGAAGTTTGGATTTTACATATTCCCACCAACAAACAGTACAAATTAAGTATTCAAGGTTCTGAATATAAGTGGTCTCCCACGAAAAATGAGCTAGCAGTACTTTCGGACAACTCCTTGTCCATTGCTCAATTAAAAGAGGATTCATTGCCAATCATTCATCCTTTAGCAAATGGAGTATGGTCATTTGTTTGGGCAATAGATGGCTCGAACATTCTTTTAAGTAAGGAAGCTGTTTTATTTCCAGACGGTTGGAGTCATCCACGGTTATATACAGTTTCTTGGGTAGAAAAAGAAGTAAACGATTGGGATGTGTCTGTGAATTCTTTATTTACTGCTCCTTCGCCAATCACTGTTGGAGATTCAACTATTCATTCTATTTCTATGGATCATTTCCGCTGGTCAAACGATTTGAAATGGTTAGCCATGATTATTACACCAACCGCTTCTTTATCAGAAGATAGTAATATTGTAGGTGCTTTTGCACCTGAGAATAAAGTATTTATTCCGTTAGGAGAAATGTTAAACAAAGAAGAATGGCTGCAATGGGCACCAAGCAAGCCGTTACTAGCAACTATACAAGGTAGTGGCAGATTACAAGCAGGATACTCTAATAAAAAACTTACGATCCAAACGGTTCTACCGATGAAAACAAAGGTGTACACTCCGGAAAAGTATGCAGATATTGATTTTACGTGGGTAGATGATGGGAACATTATTGTAGCAAGAGGAAAAGAAACTCCAGAGCCATCCACATTTGAGCCCTCTTTGTATTTAGTGGATATAAAAAATAATAAATCAACAAAGTTAGTTAATAACCCTAAAGGTTCATCAGATTATCGTCCAGTTATATTACATAATTACAAAAGTCTGACTTGGATAAGATCAGATGCCCAAGGAAATAAACATGTTTTTTTAAGTGAATTGGATGGACAATCAGAGAAAAAGATTATTACGAAAGTAGACAACATTACGTGGTATGTTGGAAAAGTAGAATAAAAAGAGGCAAGACACACATTCAATGAGTGTCTTGCCTCTTTTTTTATTATGCGCGGGATACGTAGCTTCCCTCTGTTGTATTAATGATTAGCACGTCACCTTCGTTAATGAAGAAAGGAACTTGAACTGATAGTCCTGTTTCAACTATAGCTGGTTTAGTACCACCTGAAGCAGTGTCACCTTTAATTCCTGGTTCTGTTTCTGTTACTTTTAATTCTACAGTGTTTGGAAGCTCGATACCGATTGTTTCACCATGATACATCATGATAGCAACTTCCATGTTTTCTTTTAAATATTTTAATTCGTACTCGATTTGAGTTGCTGGTAATTCAATTTGGTCGTATGACTCCGTGTCCATGAACACGTGTAAGTCACCGTTTGCATATAGATATTGCATTTTACGGTTGTCAATTTGTGCTTTCCCCACTTTTTCACCAGCACGGAACGTTTTTTCTTGAATCGCACCAGTACGTAGGTTACGAAGTTTAGAGCGAACGAAAGCTGCTCCTTTACCTGGCTTAACGTGTTGGAAATCCATTACGCGCCAAATTCCTCCGTCTACTTCTACTGTTACACCTGTGCGAAAATCATTTACTGAAATCATTTTTTATCCTCCTACTAATAAGCAAATATGACAGAGCTACTTTTATTGTTTCCTTTGAAACAACGGTTTACTCTGTATGCTTTTAAGCCATTATAATGTAATAAGTTCTTTTGTGGAGTGAGATAAGCTTTCATTACCGTTTTCTGTAACTACTGTATCATCTTCAATACGGCATCCACCTACACCAGCTATATAAATACCTGGCTCCACTGTTACAACCATTCCTGGCTCTAAGATTGTATCAGATTTAACCGACAAGGATGGTCCTTCATGTACTTCCATTCCTAATCCGTGACCTGTAGAGTGACCAAAGAACTCTCCATAGCCCTTTTCTGTAATATAATCTCGAGTCAACGCGTCTGCTTCACGACCAGTAATACCAGCTTTAATACCTCTCATACCGCGAAGTTGTGCTTCTAGGACAGTATCATAAATGTTACGAAGCTCATCACTAATTTGTCCAATCGCTACTGTACGAGTGATATCAGAGTTGAATCCTTTGTAAAACGCACCAAAGTCCATCGTTACTAGTTCACCAGTTTGAATTACTTTATCAGAAGCCACACCGTGTGGTAATGCTGAACGGTAACCGGATGCTACGATAATGTCAAATGACGAAGATACCGCTCCATTCTTTCTCATAAAGAATTCTAACTCATTGGAAACATCTAGTTCTGTTAAACCAGGTTTTATGTATGTAAGGATATGATCGAAAGCTGCGTCCGCTATTTGCGTTGCTTCCTTTAATATCTTAATCTCTTGCTCAGACTTAATCAAGCGTAATTTTTCCACCATGCTTGAAACAGGAACAAGTTCAGCTTTAATAGTTGTTTTGTATGCTAAATATGCAGAGAAAGTTACGTGATCTTGTTCGAAACCAAGTCTACTAATTCCTAGTTCTTTTACTTGTTCTGCAATCTCTTCTATTAATCCACCTTTTTGTTGAACAATCGTGTAACCTTCACACTGCTTGCTCGCTTGCTCTGTGTAACGGAAATCGGTAATGAACACCGCTTTATCTTCGGTAATAATTGCAACTCCTGCACTTCCTGTGAAGTTTGTTAAATAACTACGGTTTTTCCCGCTCGTTACTAAAAGTGCATCAATATTTGAATCTTGAAAATGATTTCTAAGCTTTGTTAACTTTTCCATTCTAATTCCCCCTACCTTTATTTAGCAATGCTAGTACTGCTAATTCGTATCCATGAAACCCTAAACCAACTATTTGTCCAATGGTAACTGGTGCAGTTACCGACACATGCCGGAAGCTTTCACGAGCATGAACATTAGAAATATGTACTTCTACCACCGGGATAGAAACGCTTTCTATCGCATCTCTAATCGCATAGCTATAATGAGTAAATGCACCTGGATTGATAACAATTCCGTCAAATTGATTTTCCGCTTCATGAATCCAATCAATAATTTGACCTTCATGATTGCTTTGAACACAGTTCACTTCAATTTGATGCTGGTTTTCCATCCCTTTTAAGTTGTGTTCTAAATCAGATAACGTTTTATCCCCATATATATGAGGCTCCCGTAGTCCTAGCCTATTTAAGTTTGGACCATTGATTACTAATATTCGCATTATACGATTCCCCTATTTTAAAAATGAAAAAAAGAAAAGAATGTCCAATTACTGAACATTCTATCATATTCTATTCATTTACTCTACTTGTTTGATGTTTGCTGATGGCTACCATGTTGCTTTCTATACTGCATTTCATTATGTTCAAACGAAATCGAATAACCTACAAACACTCCGAAAAGGATATATAAGCATAAGTTTGTAACGTTTGTTTCTAAAGTTAATTTATTTACCGTTTCAATAGAAGGAAACATCGGGTTCAAGATGATAAATACTAACCCCCATAGTGCTCCACCGTACAAAATACCAATCCAAAACTGAGGGAATTTTTTTAATGCGGCAAAATAAGCAATTGCGGCTCCGATTCCTAAAATTCCTATGACGACAATACTTATGATATTTCCAAGGATGCCATTTTTCCAAGCTCCTAGGGCCCACGGTTGTAGGACGAAATTTGGGCTGATTTCTGTAAAGTTAAATATGTAAGCTACATATCCAAGGGAACTCCATAATATGCCACCAACTAAACCTGTGATGATTACTTTTGTCATGAAGCTCATTGGTTCTTCACGTTTATTTTGATCTAACTGTTCGTTCTCACTCAACACCATTCACCTCTAACCTTTACTTTTAAACCTATCTTTCCATATTGTTTATTTTTCCATTCATCTTTATGAAACAAATTTGTGCGACTAGAGGTTTTTTTGTACATAAGGTAGAATATTAAGAAATAAGCTTCTAAATTTTGTTTTCAATCTAGGTAATTCGCAAATTAGTTGCAGAAATGACAAAACAAGCAAAAAAGATTGTAAAGGACAGTATAAAAATCAGCAACAAGCCTTATCCTATACTATATAATAAATAATAATCTAGGTGAACGATAGGAACATAGAACGTTTCTTCTCATTGGGTTGTTGGGAGGTGCCGAAAATGAAAAAAAGTATACAGAAACCAATATTAATCACCATTTTATCTTTGGCAGGTTTTTATGTTATTTACGAGCTCTTTAACAATACAAGAGGTTTTATAACTAGTATGCTTGTAATCGTTGGAGTAGCGACACTTATCTTTTTTGTGTTCCGTTATTTTATTTCGGGTCGAATTGTGGGATCGGACTCCAATTACAGAAAAGCATTGCAGCAATCAAAGAAAAAATATAATGCAAACTCTAAGCCGGTCGTTACACTTAATGGCAAAGAGAGAAAGCCAACGAAATCGACTTCATCTATTAAAAGAAAATCTTCTACGCATTTAACTGTGATTGAAGGAAAGAAAAACAAGAAAAAAAACCGAGCATTCTTTTAAAATAGAATGCTTGGTTTTTTGCTTTTAAATAGCTATTACAAGCGCTGCGGATTGTCGGGCAAGTCTTCGCTTTCTGCGGGCTGGTCTAGTTTCAGCGGCTAGATAGTATTTAAATCCTACAACATTATATAACTCTTCAACGCTGTTCAATAACACCATTTTCTTAGGAAGAGTTCGGCTTTTTGTTTTCCTAATTGGACGAGGGCTTCTTTTTTTAGTTCTGCTAGTTCGAATTCGGTGGCGATGACATGGTCGGTTGGGATGAAGATAATGTTTTTTTCGTGTCTTCTTGAGATATATTTTGCATCGTGGGCGTCTTTCATTGTTTCAAAGAGTGCACCGAACATCGTGATGGCGTTATTTATTTTATTAACTGGGCCGTCTTCTAAATTTGAACTTAGCTGAATTCCTAGAGCAGGTCTGACTTTCGGTATTCTATCATTGTCAAATAACCATAGTGGAAAGTTACTTAACACTCCTCCATCTACAAATAAGTGGCAGGCACCTTTATTTTTCAATTTTACAGGTTCAAAAAAGTAGGGAATGCTACAGCTCATACGAATTGCTTTTGCAACGGGAAATGTTCTTGGATTTACATTGTATTTCGGAAGATCCTCTGGCAATGTGACAATTCTTCCGCTAGTTAAGTCTGATGCAATAATACGTAATGACTGAGGTGGTAAATCGCCAAAAGAGTAAATTCCTTTCGCAGCTAATTTTTTTGTCAGCCACGCTTCTAATGCATCTCCCTTATATAAACCTAGTCGCCAATATAAAAGGAGCCACTTTGTGAAAGAGAACGGGAGAAACGTTTTTCGCTCATCTAAAAATTGTTTCACATTCATCTCGTCTAACATTTTATTCATTTCATCTGCGGTGTAACCTGCTGCAACAAATGCCGCAATGATAGATCCAGCACTCGTGCCTGCAACTCGAACAAAGCGAAGGCCTTTGTTTTCAATTGCTTGTAAGGCACCTACTAACGCATATCCTTTAATTCCTCCTCCAGAAAATACACCATCAATGAACAAAGGAGTACCACCTCCATCTGTTTAAAATGTAGTTTTGGATTGAAAATTTTATGACTGGAAAATGAAGCTAATTGCACATTTTTGTAAAATAAAAAAATTAAAGGCTAGCATCCTTGTGCTAGCCTTAGAGTGTGTATTATTTAATTTTCGTTTTTGTGTTGAATTTCCTGCAAGACTTTTGTTCTATTTTCGTCTTCTTCGAAGTATTGAACTAAATCGCCAATTCTGTCAATGGCATTCCAACTTAGGTGATGTTCTATTCCTTCTACATCGTTGTATATGTTTTCTTCATCTACGCCGATAATTCTTAAAAATTGTTCTAGTAATTCATGACGGTCAACTAATCTTTTCCCTATTTTTTTCCCTTTAGCTGTTAAAACAAGACCGCGGTATTTTTCATAAACTAAGTATTCATCTTTGTCTAGTTTTTGAACCATTTTTGTAACGGATGAAGGGTGAACGGCTAACGCTTCTGCGATGTCTGAAACTCTGGCGTATCCTTTATCTTCTATTAACAAATATATTTGTTCAATATAATCTTCCATGCTCGGTGTCGGCATGCAAACCCCTCCATCTTCTCTATCTTTTAGGAAAACCCGATTGTATGTACGATTTTCTTATTCTCTCAATACGTCTATTTAAAATCATACATGAAGTGAGTAATGCTGACAAGTTTACGAGAGAAAAACACCAACCTGTTGACTGGCTGGTGTTTTCTTTTATTTTATAATCCGCATTTCAATTGTGCTCCGCAATCTGTACATGTATTACAGCCACCAATTTCTTTAACAGTACCGATACGGCATACCGGACAAGTGTTTCCAACTTCAGATCCGTACGTTACTGTTGTGGAGCGTAGGTCTCGAATAGTTTCAATCAAGACAACTGGTTGCTTCTTCTGTTCTGCTTTTACTACTTCTTCCATTTGAATTTGCTCTGCACCGTCATCCATCATGTTTTCTTCGGCTTTTAAAGTTAATACTTGTGTATCGCGACTTCCGTCCACGTATACAGTACCACCCTTTGCTCCGCCTTTATATAGACGCTCGTACACTTTTTCTACTTGATTTACAGAGTACCCTTTAGGAGCGTTAACTGTTTTACTGATAGAGCTATCAATCCAGTTTTGGATAATACATTGTACATCCGCATGTGCTTCAGGTGCTAATTCCATTGCAGAAATAAACCATTCAGGTAAATGCTCTGGATCTGCATCTGGGTTTGTATCTACATATTCTTGGACGATATCCGCCTTCACTTCAATGAACTTCCCTAAACGTCCACTGCGGAAGTACGAAAAGGAAAAATATGGTTCCAACCCTGTGGAAACGCCAACCATCGTACCTGTGGATCCTGTAGGAGCAACAGTTAATAAGTGAGAGTTGCGAATTCCAATTTCTTTAATAGATTCTTTAACGTCAGCAGGTAATTTGTTCATAAAGCCTGTATTTGTGAAAGCTTCTCGTAGTTTAGCTGTTTCTTCTTCCTTTTCACCTACAAGGAAAGGAAAACTTCCTTTTTCTTTTGCAAGCTCAACTGATGCACGATAGGCAGTAGTAGCAATTGTTTCAAACACTTCGTCAACTAGCTTGTTCCCTTCATCAGAGCCGTAAACAGATTCACAGTAGATTAGTAGGTCATGTAAGCCCATTACTCCTAAACCTACTCGACGCTCACCTAAAGCTTGTTTTTTATTTTCTTCTAAAAAGTATGGCGTCGCGTCGATAACGTTATCTTGCATTCTTACGCCAACTTCAACTGTTTTCTTTAGCTTTTCAAAGTTTACTGTTTTATTTTCTTTATCAGCCATTTCTGCTAAGTTAACTGCAGCTAAGTTACAGACTGAATATGGCGCAAGTGGTTGTTCCAGTTTGTTATCCTAGAGGCTTTTTATCCCCTAGTTCTAACGGTTTAGTTCCCGTTAGTTCAGCATATATTTTCACTACTTATTTTTTTCATAAACCTGATTAAATCTTTTCTACCAGTGTCAACACCTAATACAGCCTTACAAATAACCCTAATATCAGAAACACCATACCTTATTTTGATTTCATCAAGTAAAGGTTTAAGACTTGTTCTTATTTTGTTATAAGGTGTTTTAAAGACAATTTCCTTATTTGTAATAGACCATTGTATTACAAGAATCCTAATACATTCATGAATATGATTTCTATTTGCTACATAAGCTACTGTGGCGTTTCTAATAGCTTCTTTACCCGAACAATTTCTACCACAATAAGTTTGACTTAACTTCGACTATTTTTGTAAGGTGTTTATTTGAATCATAGATAAAAAAATCAGGTTTATATTTCTTATTATTAAATTCATATATTTCCACTTCGTAATCCCAATAAAAAGAATAGAAATCTAAATATTTAGCATATGCAAATTCATAGGAACTTCTTAGAAAATGCTCTTTGTAATATCCAGAATATCCTCGATTCATTTTATTCCTCTTCCTTAGTAGATATAAAAAAAATAAGTAGTGCTGCGGCCTCGTGGATAGATTATATTCTGCCTAGGCAGGTTCACTATCTATGCGTTGCCCCTGACTAAAGTTTTATCCTTAGCCTTCGGTTCGGATTAGCATCTCAGCCTTCCCGCTTTATTCCGCAGTTTTTAACGTGAGGCAAATCAAGCCACTTTACCACACGGATTCGTTGCTACTACCTTTTGACCATAACTTTGAGCATTTGTCATGTCGTTTGCATTATCTATAAAGAAAATACCAGGTTCCGCAGAGTAAGTTGCGCAAATGTTTATTAAGTTCCAAAGTTCTTTTGCTTGAATCTTACGGTACGTACGAACTTTATGGCCGATTTTTTCCCATTCTCGTACGTCTCCAACTTTTTGCCATTCTGTATTGTAAACTTTCATCTCTGCTTTTGAGTAGCTTTCTACTGCTGGGAAACGAAGTTCGTATTCTGTGTCATTTTCTACTGCTTCCATAAAGTCTTTTGTTAAGCAGACAGAAATGTTTGCACCTGTTAAAAATTCAGAGTTATGAACCGAATATGTTCCACCAGTTTTCAGCTTCAATTCTGCGTCTTTAATAATCGATTCACTGAATCCTCCGTAACCAGCAATGTGTTTATAATTTACAATCCCTTGATACATTGCTTCTTCTTGTAATGTTAAAGGAGTGAACTTTAGCTTATCTTCCGCTGCCTTTTTAATTCCTTCATCATTTGTATTTTCAATTAAATAACGAAGAATTCTTGGGTTTTGCATTTTAGAAATAATAAACTCAATTATATCTGGGTGCCAATCCGAAAGCATAATCATCTGAGCTCCGCGGCGCGAACCACCTTGCTCAACTAAATGCGTCAGCTTCGCGATATCATCTAACCAAGAAACGGATCCAGATGATTTTCCGTTTACGCCTCGAGCTAGTGTGTTTCTTGGGCGTAGTGTCGAACCGTTCGTTCCTACTCCACCACCTCGGCTCATAATTTCCATTACTTGCTTACGGTGTTCCGAAATGCCTTCACGAGAGTCTTGAACATAAGGCATCACGTAACAATTAAAAAAAGTAACGTCGGTACCGGCACCTGCTCCGTACAATACACGTCCTGCTGGAACAAAATTCATGTTCACTAGTTCATCATAAAATTTAGCCGTCCACTCTTTTCGTTTTTCTTCCGTCGTCTCCACAGCGGCTAACCCAGTTGCATTACGTAACGCGATCTGCTCGTAGAAAATTTCTAACGGCTTTTCTATTACATCCAAAGAACGTTCTACCACTCCTGTTTCCACTTCTTCAGGCTTCGATAACACGCCACGGTAATCATCTTCTACTAATACTTTTGCTTTTTTCGTTGTCCAGTCAATATCTTGAATGTATCCAAGACCTCGAGCTGGAAACTTAGGGTCCTCTTTAATCGTTAGCACAACAAAATCGCCAGTCGTTAATGTTAATTTCTCTGTATCTTTAAAAGCATAACGATCTAGCATAACGAGTCTAGATACACCTTTATGAGTAATGTTCATCGCTTCTGTAATTTCATGCACTTGAGGAAAAAGTCTAATGTCTGCGTTCAATTTTTCAACATTTGCTTTTAATTTTTCTCTTAGGCTAAGTGCCATCTTCCCAACTCCTTAAAACTATTATTCTCTACCAAGAATTTCATTTGGTAGTTTTAATCTAAAATTAAGGTACCATATATCGTGATAGAATTTCAACTAATAAATCAATATATAGTATCTTTTTCTTTCGACACGACACCATATATAGTTTTCGTTCAAGTCATTCCTTTTTTGTCAAATGTTAAAACTAGTAATAAATGAAGGAAAAAAGAGATAAATAGAGATAAAAGCCTTTTCATTAAATTATTTGGCTGATTTTGTTACTTGAAAAAAAGTAAAGACGGTTCAACTATTGATAAATAAACGTTTCCCAAAAATCCTTTCAAAAAATTAAAAAATATTTTTTTATTAGATGCCCCTTTACATTTCCACTTATAGTAGTTCTTGAAACTCACATATCTATATATAGAAAAAAGGCAACGGATTTACCGTTACCTTTTATAATTCCAGTCGTCTGTGGCATATTTTTCTCTTACTATTTTATCTACATATGCTCTCTCTTCTTCTGTTAACTCGTATGGCTCTAAATGAATGTTAAGTCCTTTTTCAAATCCTTTTTTGAACGCTCCTTTTGCTTCTTCTACCGTAACTGGTTTGTCACGTAAAGCATTAACAGCAACTGCTTTGTTTTTGAAGTTCTTTTGCATACGTTCTTTTACTCGTTCACTCGGATAGTTGAACAGGCTGAAGAGTAGATCTTCATCTATATCTAGTAGGATAGAACCGTGTTGTAAAATAACACCTTTTTGACGTGTTTGCGCGCTTCCCGCTACCTTTCTTCCTTCTACTACTAACTCATACCAAGAAGGAGCGTCAAAACAAACTGCTGAACGTGGATCTTTTAAGCCTTGTTTTTCTTCTTCTGTACGTGGTATTGCAAAATAAGCATCTAATCCTAAAGATTTAAACCCTTCTAATATACCTTCTGAAATAACACGATAAGCTTCTGTTACAGTATGTGGCATATCTGGATGTTCTTCTGATACGATAACACTATACGTTAACTCTTTATCGTGTAACACACCTCTACCACCAGTAGGTCTGCGAACAAAACCTAGATTACTCTCCCTAACTGCATCCATATTAACTTCTTTTTCTACTTTTTGAAAATAGCCAATAGATAATGTTGGGGGATTCCAGCCATAAAACCTAATAGTAGGTGGAATCCTACCTTCACTATGCCAGTCTAATAACGCTTCATCTAATGCCATATTAAAATAAGGGGATTTTTCTCCTGAATCTATAAAACGCCAAGTTTCTTTCTGCATGTAGTTACCTCTTTTTTCTTTTATCAAGGTTTTATTTTTTAGTTCTATTTCGTAATTTAGTCTAGCAAATCTGTTTTGTTTTTACAAAACATTAATATAATTAAATTCAAAATTTGTTTAAAAAGAACATTAGAGGTAAATAAGGATGACTTTTTTTGTTTGGTTTTATATAATACTATTTAGAGAAAGAAAAAGAGGGGTGAATGGATTGACTTTATTATATGTATTACTAGGGATTACTGCAGCAATTATTATTTATTCTATCGTTACTGTTTTGTATCAGCGTAAAATTATTACTTCCTTATCAGAAGAAGAATTTCGTGCTGGATACCGAAAAGCTCAGTTAATTGATGTTCGTGAGCCAAAAGAATTTGATGGCGGGCATATTCTTGGTGCAAGAAACATACCTGTTTCTCAATTTAAAATGAGAATGAAAGAAATTCGTCCTGACCAACCGGTTTATTTATACTGCCAAAACACTATGCGTAGTGGACGAGCTGCACACCTTTTACGTCGTAAAGGATACAAAAACTTGTATCAATTAAAAGGCGGCTTCAAAAAATGGGGCGGGAAAATTAAAGCAAAAAACTAATAACAATACCCTTCTATATAAAATAGAAGGGTTGTTTTTTATATTTACACTAATTTTCTACCTAACTTCCTAAGCCACCTAATCTTACTTTTCAAGTTACTTATTAGTAATCACTTCTATCTTATCTGCGCCACGTTGTGGTGGTTCTGTATCATTTTGATCCCCATCCCAATACACAATAACCTTTGTGCCTAATTCTAATTCTTCGTACTTACCTGGCGCAATCGAATAATAGGCTCCGTCTTTTTCTTGAGCTATCTTGACTAACTCATTAGGGGTTTTATTTGAAATATCTTCAAAATCAGTATTAGGAATAACTAATATCTGTTTCCTATTATTTTGATTCTCCTGTATTTCTGCAATAATTCCTTCTTGTTTGTTTATATAACTAGTGTTAATGCTATTATTACTCTCCCCTTGCTGACCGCAAGCACTCAAAATAAAAATAAACAAGATAAAAGATGACACTCTTTTCACCGTTAATTTCTCCCAACTAATCAATAATTTTTTTTTACAACCAATGATTTTCCTTATTACTATTTGGCGGATTTTGTTTTTGTACATCGTCTTTAATTGTTTCCAATCCTTCTTTTGCTTTTTTATCATTGATAGATTTATAACGATCCGTTTTCCTATCTAAAACATAACCAAATACTAAAAGCGCTACGACAAAAAGTAAGACATATAGCCATAACATAACATCGCCTCCTTATAACTATCCTATTCTTTATATGCCCACTAATTTCCTTTATTTAACTGTCTTGTTTTATTTTTTAAACCAATAAATTTGTATGCCTATTAAAATTTCAAAAAAGTACACACCTATTAACGGCGTGTACTATTTATTTAAGTTAATGGCTCTGTTAAAGACCGCTGTTGATTTCCGCGCAAGTCTCCGCTTTCCGCGGGCGTGGCTGGAGCCTCCTCGGCTTCGCCTGTGGGGTCTCCAGACCAACGCTACTCCCGCAGGAGTCTACTACTTGCGCGGAAATCAACTGCTAGATAGGTATCAAAAATCAACACCAACCTTTAACAGAGCCAAGTTAATAAATATAAACAAAGCAATTAACACACTAATCGTCTATGATAGGAGTAGATAAAATATCTCCCATTTGCGAAATATGTCGGAGTTCATGGTAGCCTATCAGTTCCACCCATTGTTTACATGTTAAATCTCCAATCCACCGATGAGTAAACCCATACAAACATAACTCTTTCATATCCGTATTATCAAGGAATTCTTTTAGTTCATCACGAGAATTTTCTAGTAATGAAAGCAATTCTTTTTTTGTAAAGTCGGCACCAGACGGTTTAAGGTATGTTGGTGCATCTACTTTTCTAGTTCGATTTTTCAAGATATCTTTCAAGTGAACTTCTCTGTTTGATGTTACTAATTGGTACACCACTGCATTCTTCATACTTTGTACAATTCTCTTCTCAATTAAATAGAGGTGTTCTACAATCTCTCCGATTGTCCAACCACCATCTACTTTTAGCTGGAAGTCATAATCATCTAAGGGTTCTAACAAATTCAGTAAACATTCTCTAGCCTGCTCCGTTTCAAGAAACATATTACAATCGCCCCTTTCCTTTTAACATATGCCAAAAAGGAGGCCAACATGAAGTGGCCTCCTTTAAAAAAGTTATGCTTTTTGGTATCTTAATATAGGCTTACGTGCTGCAAGTGTTTCATCAAGACGACCTACAACAGTTGTATGTGGTGCCTCTTGAACAACTTCTGGGTTTGTTTCTGCTTCTTTAGCAATTTGAATCATTGCATCGATGAACTCATCTAACGTTTCTTTTGATTCTGTTTCCGTTGGCTCAATCATGATACACTCTTCCACATTTAATGGGAAATAGATTGTTGGCGGATGGTAACCAAAGTCAAGCAGACGTTTTGCAATATCAAGTGTACGTACACCAAGTTTCTTTTGACGCTTTCCTGAAAGAACGAACTCATGCTTACAATGACGGTCGAATGGTAAGTCATAGTGCTCTGCTAAACGACGCATCATGTAGTTTGCATTTAATACAGCATATTCTGTTACCGCTTTTAGTCCATCAGGACCCATTGAACGGATATATGTGTATGCACGAACGTTGATTCCAAAGTTTCCGTAGTATGGTTTTACACGTCCAATAGATTGTGGACGGTCGTAATCAAAACCGAATGTGCTGTCATCTTTCTTCACTACTAATGGCTTAGGTAAGAATGGAATTAAGTCAGCCTTAACCCCTACAGGACCAGAACCTGGGCCACCGCCTCCGTGAGGACCAGTAAATGTTTTGTGTAAGTTTAAGTGAACAACGTCAAAGCCCATGTCGCCAGGGCGTGCTTTACTCATAACTGCGTTTAAGTTTGCTCCATCATAGTAAAGCTTACCACCAACACCGTGTACTATCTCAGCCATTTCAAGAATGTTTTCTTCAAAAAGACCAAGTGTGTTCGGGTTTGTTAACATTAATGCTGCAGTATCAGGACCAACTACACGACGTAAGTCATCTAAGTCTACTAATCCATGTTCGTTCGATTTAACAGTAATTGTTTCAAGACCAGCTACTGTTGCAGATGCTGGATTTGTTCCGTGAGCAGAATCCGGTACGATTACTTTCGTACGGTTCGTTTCACCATTCATTTCATGATAAGCACGGATCATCATTAATCCAGTCCACTCACCATGAGCACCTGCTGCAGGTTGAAGTGTTACTTCATCCATACCAGTAATTTCTTTTAAATGCTCTTGTAAATCATACATTAACCCAAGTGCACCTTGAACTGTGCTTTCATGTTGAAGCGGGTGAATGTGAGAGAAACCAGCAAAACGAGCAACATTTTCATTAATTTTCGGATTGTATTTCATCGTACAAGATCCAAGTGGATAGAATCCAGAATCTACACCATGGTTTCTGTTAGATAATGCAGTGTAATGACGCATAATATCTAGCTCAGAAACTTCTGGTAAGTTTGGCTCTTCCATGCGGATATAGTCGTTTGGAATAACGTCATTTAACGAAATTTCAGGTACATCGTTTTCAGGCAAGCTGTAACCAATGCGGCCTTCTCTAGTAAGTTCAAAAATTAACGGTTGATCTTGTTGCTTATTCATTGCCATCCCCCAATTCTTTCGCAAGTGTGTCGATTTCCTCTTTTGTGCGTAATTCTGTTACGGCAATTAACATATGTTGTTCTAATTCAGGGAAAGTTTGACCTAAATCATACCCTCCGATAATACCTTTATTTAATAAACCTTCGTTTACTTCTTGAACAGGGCGGTTTAACTTTACAACGAATTCATTGAAGAATGGTCCTGTAAAGACAACTTCTAATCCATTTTGCTCCATCGCTGTTTTTGCATATTGAGCTTTTTGGATATTACGAATCGCCATTTCTTTTACACCTTTTTTACCTAACGCTGTCATCGCAACAGATGCAGCTAACGCATTAAGAGCTTGGTTTGAACAGATGTTTGAAGTAGCTTTATCGCGACGAATATGTTGCTCACGTGCTTGAAGTGTTAATACAAACCCACGACGACCTTGTTCATCTATAGTTTGTCCCACTAGACGACCTGGAACTTTTCTCATTAATTTTGTAGTTACGGCAAAATAACCGCAATGCGGTCCACCGAATTGAGTTGGAATACCAAATGGTTGCGCATCTCCTACAACAATGTCAGCACCTAGTTTTCCTGGAGGTGTTAAAGCACCCAGAGACATTGGATTAGAAGAAACAACAAACATCGCCTTCGTTTCATGAACGATTTGCTCAATATCTTTTAATGATTCAATTTGACCAAAGAAGTTAGGATACTGTACTAAAACTGCTCCAACTTCATCACTCATTAATTCTTTTAAAGCTTCTAAGTCTGTCACACCATTTGTAGCAGGTACTTCTACCACTTCGATGTATTGACCTTTTGCATAAGATTTTACAACGTCTTTTGCTTCAGGGTGAACAGCGCTAGAAATTAGCACTTTCTTTTTCTTTGTATGTCCACAAGAAAGCATTGCTGCTTCTGCTAAAGAAGTTGGACCATCATACATAGATGAGTTTGCAACGTCCATTCCTGTTAATTCACAAATCATTGTTTGGAATTCAAAGATTGCTTGAAGCTCTCCTTGAGAAATTTCTGGTTGGTATGGAGTGTAAGCTGTATAAAACTCAGAACGAGAAATAACATGGTCTACGATAACAGGCATATAGTGGTCGTAAACTCCTGCACCTAAGAATGATGCATACTCTTTTAAGTTTTTATTTTGGCTAGCTAAGTCAGCTAATTCTTTCATTAGTTCTGATTCTGATTTTGCTTCCTTAATGTTGTATGGTCCTTCAAAGCGAACTTTCTCTGGAATGTCTGCAAAAAGTTCATTAACGTTAGAAACACCAATTGTATCTAGCATTTCTTGCATATCTTTTTCCGTCATCGGTAAATAACGATGTTTCATGGTGTATTTCCCCCTTTAGTTTTTAGGACGCTTATAAAATGGTGTTGCGACAACTTTTGCTTTTAAACGTTTTTGACGAATTTGTACTTCTACTTCCGTGTCAACAGCTGTAAACTCAGATTTGATTAGTACAAGCCCTACATTTTTCTTTAATGTTGGTGATTGCGTACCAGTTGTAACTTCCCCAACTTTTTCGTCTCCAACAAAAACTTCATACCCGTAACGCGGAATTCCTTTATCGATCATTTCAATTCCAACTAGTTTACGAGGTGCTCCGTTTTCTTTTTGGTCTTTTAGTACTTCTTTTCCAATAAAGTCTTCTTCTTTATTCGTTTTCACCGCAAAGCCAATTCCTGCTTCAATAGGTGTAATATCTTTTGATAATTCTTGGCCATATAATGCTAGTTTCGCTTCAAAACGAAGTGTATCACGCGCACCAAGTCCGATGGGTAGGACGCCTATGTCTTTCCCAGCATCTAAAATGGCTACCCAAAGCTTTGCAGCATCTTCCGGTTGGCAATAGATTTCAAATCCATCTTCCCCTGTATAACCCGTACGTGAAACTAATGTATTCAACCCTGCAACTTCTACATTATCGATAAATTTAAAAAATTTAATCGATGAAAGGTCTGTTGAAGTTAATTTTTGTAATGTTTCTTCTGCAAGTGGGCCTTGAAGAGCAAGTTGAGCTACGTCATTAGAGATGTTTATCACCTCTACATCTTCTGTTACGTTTTCTTTTAACCATGCATAGTCTTTTTCAATGTTAGCTGCGTTCACCACTAATAAGTAATCATTGTCTTGTTTTTTATATACTAAAAGATCATCCACTGTTCCACCATCTGGGTAGCACATTGCTGTGTATTGTGCAGAGCCATCTTTTAACGTGGATACGTCATTTGTCATCATTTTTTGTAAATAAGGAAGGCTTTCTGGACCTTTTACTGTAATTTCGCCCATGTGTGAAACATCAAATAATCCAGCTTTAGTACGAACTGCTTCGTGTTCCTCTTTAATACTTGAGAATTGTACTGGCAAGTCCCAGCCACCGAAATCAATCGTTTTCGCACCATAATCTTTGTACACTTCAAATAAAGGTGTTCTGCTTAATTCAGACACAATTGTTGCCTCCCTTAAAATAGTAAATAAATGCTAAAAAGGACAGAGAAACCCCTTCATCGTAAAGGGCTTCTCTGTCCTGGCACCTGAAAGTTTACCTTGATATAAGGCTTTCCCCGTTGGTGGTCCTAAAGATCGTCAAAACGATTTCAGAACGCTCTCCAGAGATGCGTCCAGCAAGAGTCTTTTTGCCTGAGAGATTCACATAGTCTTGTTTGCTCCTTCGGCGATGCTAAATTGCATTCTCTCCCCATGCTTTCATTCGCTGTATTCTGTTAGAAATACGATTAGAATATATTGTCAAATTTTAGACATACTATCCAATAAGTATCTTAAAAGAAACTTAATATTAGTTCACTATTATCCTACCACTACTAGTAAAAAAAAAGCAATACATAAACAGTTAACGAAAACATTTTTATTGACGTTAATGTTCGTGTTTACCTATAGACAGTCCTATTTTTATCCAATTGAAAACGTTCCCTTTATGTAAAGTCATATTATTTCGGCAATCTCCATATTTAGTATGTAAAGAAAGGATGCTCATAATGGATTTAGATGTTTCATTTCCAGCAGAATGGCAAACTGAATTTTTGAAACGTGTGGAAGATGATGGGCCCTGGACAAACTATGAGCTATTTCGATTAGCTTTAGAAGTAGAAAATCATTTATCCATTAAAGAATTTGAAGGCTTACAAGCACCTAATCACCTTCCAAACTTAACGCCGCTTCCACATCAGCTTGAAGTAGCAAAAACAGTAGTGGAAGAAATGAACGGAAAAGCTATTTTAGCAGACGAAGTTGGTTTAGGAAAAACGATTGAAGCTGGCCTTGTTTTAAAAGAATATATGATTCGAGGGTTAGTAAAAAAAGTATTAATCCTTGTACCCGCTTCGTTAGTTTCGCAATGGGCGATTGAGTTAAATCAAAAGTTCTTTATCCCTGCTATTGCACAAAAGAAAGCATATGTATGGGAGCAATGTGATGTGGTTGTTTCTTCTATTGATACAGCAAAGCGAAATCCACATCGAGATATTATTTATAACTTAGAATACGATATGGTCATTATTGATGAAGCACATAAATTGAAAAATAATAAAACTAAAAACTATGAATTTGTTCAAAACTTAAAAAAGAAGTTTTGCTTATTATTAACAGCTACACCTATTCAAAATAGAGTGGAAGAAATTTTCAACCTTGTCTCTTTATTGAAACCTGGACACTTAGGAAGTGAAAGTCACTTCGCAGAACTTTTTCAAGCGAAAGAACGAAAACTCGAGAACGATGAGTTTTTAAAAGAGTTAGTGAATAAAGTAATGATCCGAAACCGTCGTGGAGACACCGGTATTGACTGGCCCAAAAGACACGTTACATCGTGTTACATCGAGTTTAATGAGCAAGAGCAGGATTTATATAATACGATATGCAGTTTAAGAAACGATCCATCTGTACCAAACACAAGTCAGTTTTCTATTATGACTCTTCAACGTGAGGCTTGTAGTAGTAGAGAAGCCGTTTATTTTACCATTAAAAACATGATAGAAAGAAAACAAAAAGAGGACCCATCGTATGTAGCTCCTCCAATTATGAATAACATTCTGAAGAAAATCGATGCAGTAGCAGAAAATTCTAAAGCAAAAAAAGCGTTAGAACTTATTAAAGAGATAGATGATAAAGTAATTATTTTCACTGAGTATCGCGCTACTCAAATGTTTTTACAATGGTTTTTGAAACAAAATAGCATATCCTCTGTTCCGTTTCGTGGAGGATTTAAGCGTGGGAAAAAAGATTGGATGAAAGAGCTATTTAAAAATCATGTACAAGTTTTAATTGCAACGGAAGCTGGTGGGGAAGGAATTAACTTACAGTTTTGCAACCACATAATCAATTATGATTTACCATGGAATCCAATGCGCTTAGAACAACGTATAGGAAGAATTCATCGTTTAGGTCAAGAGAAGGATGTTAATATATATAACTTCGCAACAAGCAATACAGTGGAAGAACATATATTAAAACTACTTTATGAGAAAATTAAATTGTTTGAACGTGTAATTGGAGAACTAGATGACATTTTAACAAGACTTGAAATGAAGGACTTTGAAGATCAATTAGAAGATATATTGGTACATTCTCGTTCTGATGGAGAGATGAGAATTAAAATGGAGAACTTAACTTCCGTAATTGAATTCGCTGATCAAATGAGAAAGGATGGTGACGAGCGTGCAGCCGCAGGAAATTCATAAGTTTCTCGAGCGTTATTTCATTGCAAATGATTGTGCAATCGAAGGAAATACAGCTAGTCACTTATCCGTTCAGCTAACGATTGATATGGATAAGGAACTAATGAATCGCCCTTTCTACTGGCATTACTTAGAAAAGACTGGTGGCGTTGCAAATCCAATGAAATTAACGTTAATCACGAATCAAAATGTTGCACCAGATGATTTGAAAGGAGACATTATTCATTTTGGCTCTCCTAGGTTGCATCAAATATTCGAATCAACGAAACGAATTGGTAGTTTTATTAGACTTTACGAACAGACTAGTGCATTACCTAGACAACAAGCTAGTACGCCGCTTCATCCGTGGTTAAATGTTAATATAAAAGTTTCCTATAAATGTGATCGTAAGAAAGATATTTTAATGTCTCTAGGAATTCACTTAATTAGTGGTGTTATTGTCGAAAGATTCCATGAAAAACTGAAGCAACTACCTTTAACACCGAAAATTCCTGATATGTGTTTTACGATGTCACCTATCATAAAACCTCAAAGTGGTTTATCTCGCCTTGAACATTATGTTAGAGGGTTTATCGCAAGTGAAGACCATACCTGGGCAGAGGAAGCGAAGAAACGTTGGCAACAGGATTTAAATTTACTCAATCATTTTTACGAAGATTTAGAAGAAGAAGAATTACCGGAAACTTACGAAACGGAGAAAAAAGCACTACAAGAACAATATGAGCCAAAGATTATAGTAGACATTATTAACGGCGGATTATTCTACATGACCCCCTCGTTTATGAGTAAGTTTAACAATTAAATCGTTAAAAAAACTAAGCAACGTTCATGGAGCGACTGCTTAGTTTTTTATATTATCAAAGCAGTAATCCACGTTAAATGTAACAAAGAAACAGAAGAATAGGAAATTAAAGCGAGTACACTTAAAACTTTAACAAGATTAGAAGTTGGTACTTTTTTTAGTAAAATAAATAATAATAAGCATAAAGATAACAGGAGCTTTACAAAAACAAAGAGAACCGGCTCTGTTTCATATAAAAAAGCCATAAAAGGGTTGGCTTCCGTAATTAAACCTAAATGCAATCCTATAAAAGTGGCAATTGTATCTAATACATTTAATAGTAGAATAGCTTTAAATAATATGGAAACGCTCAAAACAAATCCCACCTTCTTCATATACATTCGGTTCTTAATTAAGAACGATTATACAAGATAATAATAAAAATAACTAGTTTTATATTCTTTTTTAAGAACAAAATATACTCTTAATATCGACATTTAATTCAAAAATAGATATAATTATCACGGGAAAGGAGTGCATGAAATGAAAAAACATTTAAGTTTATTCGTTATTACGGCCATTATCATCATCCTTGCCGGATGTGGTGGAAATGATACTTCTAAAGAGGAAAATATACATGTAGATAGAGAGATTACGATTATAGGAAAAACTGGACCTGATGTTTCAGACTATGTTTTTGAACCTGCAGAAATTACAGTAACGAAAGGTGAAACAATACGATTTCATTTAGAAAGTAGCAACTCTGTATCACATGGTATCCAATTTCAAGGAATTAACTTTAGACTAACAGAGCGTAAGCCTGAAGTATTTACATTTAATGCTGCTGGTGAGTATGAAGGTCGATGCAGCGTGTTATGCGGGGCAGGTCATGCTGCTATGACGATAAGAATCATTGTAGAAGATGAATAACCAACAGAGGCTGGGACAAAACCCAGTGAATTATATGAAAGAGGCCTCGGCCTGTAGGAACATTTTTTGTTCTTGCGGGCCTTTACTTATTGATGGAACAAAAGTTTTATCTTTAAGCACTCTCTACAAATAAATTCATCGGACTTATGAAGTTCAACTACAACCAATCTTTAATGCCAGATGAAAACTTCATCGGCCTTTTTGTCTCAACCTCTTCTTTATTGGTTTATTTAAATAAAAAAAACTAACATAAACAGTCAGTGATGACCATCTAGTTAGTTTCATAAAAAAACTATAAATTAAATTTCTCTTTCACAAACTCCATTACTTCATATACTGTACCCATTGAAAGTAAGGTTTCGCGGAAAGAAGCCGCTTCTTCTTTCGAAATGTTTTTGATTTGACTGCGTGCTGGTAAAATACTCGTTGCACTCATACTAAATTCATCTAATCCTAAACCTAGTAGAATTGGTATTGCGATTGAATCGCCAGCCATCTCGCCACACATTCCAGCCCATTTCCCTTCTTTATGAGCTGCTTGGATTACATTATCAATTAAACGTAAAATTGCTGGGTTGTATGGTTGATACAGATAAGAAACTCTTTCGTTCATTCTATCTGCAGCCATCGTATACTGAATTAAGTCGTTTGTTCCGATACTGAAAAAGTCTACTTCTTTAGCAAAAATATCTGCCAATACAGCAGTAGATGGAATTTCCACCATGATACCAATTTCAATTTCATCAGATACCGAAACATTTTCAGCTTTTAACTTTGCTTTTTCTTCTAAAAGAATCGCTTTTGCTTGACGGAACTCATCTAACGTTGCAATCATTGGGAACATAATTTTCAAGTTACCAAACGTACTTGCTCTTAATAATGCACGTAGTTGAGTACGGAAAATACTTTGTTCCTCTAAGCATAAACGGATAGCACGGTATCCTAAGAACGGATTCATTTCTTTCGGAAGGTTTAAATACGGCAGTTCTTTGTCTCCACCAATATCTAACGTACGAACAACAACTGGCTTACCTTCCATTTTTTCTAAAACTTCTTTATAGGATTGGAACTGCTCTTCCTCAGAAGGTAATTCTGTTCTACCCATATATAAAAATTCTGTACGATATAGACCAACGCCTTCGCCGCCATTAGCAAGTACGCCTTTTACATCATTCGGAGTACCGATATTGGCAGCTAGCTCTACATGTTGTCCATCAGCTGAAACAGTTGGCTCTGCTACTAACTTAGCCCACTCTTTCTTTTGAGCATCGTATTTTTGTTGTTTTTGTTCATATTCTGCTATTTCTTCTTGGGTTGGGTCAATAATAATTATTCCTTCAATACCATCGACAATAATCATCGTTCCGTTTTGTACTTGTTCTGTGATTTCTTTCGTTCCAACAACTGCTGGTATTTCCATCGAACGAGCCATAATCGCAGAGTGTGAAGTGCGTCCACCAATATCGGTAGTAAACCCTTTAACATACTGGCGATTTAACTGAGCAGTATCAGAAGGAGTTAAATCTTCTGCTATTATTACTACTTCTTCAGAGATTAAACTTGGATTAGACAAGTGTACTCCTAATAGATGTGCAAGAACACGTTTTGTCACATCACGAATATCTGCTGCACGCTCTTTCATGTATTCGTTGTCCATTGACTCGAACATAGAGATGAACATGTTCGCTGTCTCTTCTAATGCATATTCAGCGTTAATTTTTTCGCTTTTTACTTTTTCGACAATAGGGTTAATTAATTCTGGGTCACTCAACACTAATAAATGGGCTGCAAAAATGTCTGCTTTATCTTGACCTAATTCTTTATGAGCATGGTCTTTAATTTTTTTTAACTCCGCTTTGGAAACATCGATTGCTGCATGAAAACGACTTATTTCTTCCTCCACTTGCTCAATGCTTGTTTTTTTCACAGTAAGTTCTGGATTTTCAAGTCGATATGCTTTTGCAATTGCAAAGCCACTTGAAGCGGCAATACCTTGTAGCTTTTTAGACATTACTCTGCTAATCCTTCTGTTTTTAACGTGTTTTCAAGAGCAGCAATTGCATCCGCCTCATCAGATCCATCGGCAATAATTTTGATTTCAGCGCCTTGAGGAATTCCTAGTGACATTACACCCATAATTGACTTTAAGTTAACCGACTTACCGTTATATTCTAAGTTTACTTCTGCGTCAAATTTCCCTGCTGATTGTACTAATTGTGTTGCTGGACGAGCGTGAATACCTGAATCTGCTGTTACTTTAAATGTTTTTTCTACCATGTTTAATCAAACTCCTTCTATTTAAATTGTTATTGTTTGTTTATTGGTTGCTTCGTTAGTTTTCTTCAAAACGTCTTACATTATTGAAGAAAATCGAAATAAACTTCAACCGTTATACAAGTTACTTTCCCGTACTTACTTTTTGTAATCATAAAAAAGGCATGAGTAAATAAATATAGTGGTGAGTATACACCAACCTACACTTTATTACTCATGCCTGATCGTATCAGTAACACGTAATATTTTTATATTATTGAAAGCACTTGCACAAAATAATAAATTAACTTCAGCAAAATAGTATCATACTTTATTCATCTATACAACAATTTTGGCGTAACAATTCTATAAGTGTCTTTCAAAATTAAGATAGGACATTAATCGATAAACGATCGTTATAATTGGTATAAAAATGAAGTACCAAAAATCAGTTAAATGTCCAAAGGAAAACAAAATTAATCCAATAGCAAAGAAAGCTATTACAAATACAGCAAACACATTAGACCAAAAGCCGTTCAATGGTTGATCTGCTAAAAATAACCCTCGTGATCCATTAATACTTCTTAAAAAACAGTCATTGTGAATGGCTATTGGAGTAAAAAAATTAACCCCTACTATAAGATCGTATTTGTCTTTTATAACCCCCGAGCAATGTTCACAGTATATTTCCTTTTTCTTTTTATCATCCATAAGTATAAGCCCATCCTATCCGCTAATGTTCTTATACTCATTTTAACATAATTTTCTATATTTTCTTTTTATTTTTTCTGTTTTTTACAAAAAGCATAATACTAAGTGGTATAACACCAAAAAGTTGATTGACCATAGGATCTCGTTCTAACTTTCTTTGCGTTTTTAATTCTTTTCGTACTTCCTTAGGTTTATCCATATAATTAACAAGTTGTTCCGTTACATACTTTACATAATCGTTTGTTTTCATATTTATCACCAACCTATACGCTATTTCTCTTTATAGTTTGGCCAATAAATCATTGTTCAATCTTAAACAAAACTTCTTCCACAATCTCCGACACTGTCTTATTACTTGTATGAATGATTATGTCTGCTTTATTGTATTTTGGCAATCTCTCAGCAAATAAGTTTTTTAATTCCTCATGTGATTTCTGTTGCAATAGAGGCCGTGTACTATCTCCTCTAAGTCTTTTCATCAACTCACTAAATTCGGTATGTAAATAAATAACTGTTCCTGTTGCTTTCATCCACTCTACATTGGTGTTATTTGTAACAATTCCCCCACCTGTTGTAACAATGATGTTTTCTGTAGGTAATGTTTTTAACACGTTTGCTTCGAGTTCACGGAAAAATGATTCGCCATGCTCGTTAAAAATTTGTGATATTTTTTTGCCACATTGTTCTTCAATGTGTTGGTCTGAATCAATTACATTTAGTTGCAATTTTTTACTTAATAATTTTCCTATTGTTGTTTTTCCAGCTCCCATAAATCCAGTTAAGTATATTGCGTTCACCTTTCTTCCCCCTTTACTAATAGGAGCACATATTAATGCGCCCCTAAAATATCCATTTTACGTGAATAAATTTCATAATTACGGTTCGTTTAATGAAAAACGAATATTTTAGTGATTTACAAAACAATATGTTCGTTTATTAAGGTGTAATACAGAATAGATGCTATTATTCGTTTTTCGTATAGTAGTCATACTTTATGAAACGGACTCACGTAACAACTATATTTCTCTCCATGATACAATTTCTTTTGTTACTATATTAACCTCAATAACCACTTCATATTTCCTTCCTAGGTTAGTAAGAGCATACAACTTCACTGTAAGATTTGGCTCATTTCCTGTCACTGTTATATTAACATTACCAGACGGAAAGGCTCTTTGCATATTGGAAGGTTGTATGTTTTTTTCCATTAAATCTGATATTACCTCATCCAAACATACAGTCACCATATTTTCCAATACATAAACTTCGTTTACTTCAGAAGTAAATTGTTTTTCAATTGTGTATAGTTCAATATGATGAAGAAGTAATGCAGACAAAAATAGGGAAAAGGCCATCGTTATTACTAAAATGTACCCTTTTTCATTTTTTATCACTCTCATTCTTTTGGTCCTTTTAAGAGAATTGAATAAATAGGGATAGAATATGTCATATTATCTAACCCTACTATAGTTAATAGGGCACCATATGGCTGTGCTTGTACTTCAAAAGTTTTCACACGTTGTAGTACAATTACATGCCCTGTTCCACCTACTCGCCTTCTAATTTTGTCTTGATAAAGCTCAAATGTTATATGTCGGCCATCTTCTTTCCTAATTGTAAGTTGCCTACTACTAACCGATAGTCCTTGTCCATGCCTTGCTTCATACTGTACCTTTTGAGATAACACATCAAGCTCTAACAGATGTATCCCTTTCGTTTCAAAAGTAACATGATAAACCGTTTTTAATATTAACGGTAAAAAAGAGGTGATTAATAATACAACAGTTAAACTGATTAACACTTCTAATAATGTAAATGCATTACTATTTTTACTTTTTTCCCACATACAATAGTTCACACTTTTCCCGTTTTCTATTCTTATAATCGTTATAACTCACACATACTTTCGAATATGGATCCTCGTTCATAATAATAAAAGTAAAAAATATCCCTTCATTCTTCACCTCCATTTCTTCATAGACTGCGTCCTCCCTCATCACTTGCACCTTGTCTTGTAAAAGAAATCGGGCTTCCCTTTCTAACTTAATATTTTTCCTCTCCACAATTACGGTTAAGAGACTTGGAAAAATGATAGTTGCAATCATTACCCAAACAAACAATGCCGATATCGTCTCTAATAAAGTAAAACCATCACACTTCTTCCACATAAAACTTCCCATACCCTAATTGAAAAACGAGTAAAAATTGTTCTTCCGATTTATAACTTATTCCATACGTACCTGGATTCATTATGTTTCCAACAGCATTGAATCGGACAATACTGCTTGCAACCCTCGTATTAATATCTATGTGATGATTAAATTCTCTACGAAGTAAAATTCTATTTTCAGTTGGTACCTGGATATAGTATTGTTTAGTACTAGAAGAAAACACAAGGTTTACACTACTTTTTGAACTCATCGCGTACTGTTGAGCGTAGAGTACATCATTAGTAAGTTGCTCAAAAAATTGAGGTATTACCTTCTTCTCCATAACAGGAGAGAACTTTATAAACGATAAAGATAAAAGTATAGAAACAATAGACAAAACTAATAATGATTCGATTAACGTAAATCCTTTTTCACTTTCATCATACTTTGTCATAACCTTAATCATTATTAGAAGGAGGTGTGTTGATTGGGATAACTTTATCACCATCAAGTGTTAATTCTTCTCCTCCTGGACAGCGTAACGTATTGTTATTTTTGTTAAAGTGCTCCTTTAAGTAATCTTCATGATTTAAGTCTTGTAAACTAGTCGGATTTTCCCTTTTATCTAATCTGTAAGTTTGCACTTGTGACTCGACCATTTTTATAAATGCATCACATCCCTTTGTACCGATAACAGAAGTATTTTTCGTTGCATTCGGTAACATAACTAACAATAGGATAGTAATAACAAGCATAACAAT
The DNA here is from genome assembly GCF_002335755.1 of Bacillus sp. FJAT-45066. Classification (NCBI taxonomy): domain Bacteria; kingdom Bacillati; phylum Bacillota; class Bacilli; order Caryophanales; family Bacillaceae; genus Bacillus; species Bacillus sp. FJAT-45066. Next base: position 562,222 of record NZ_NISQ01000001.1, on the reverse strand, counting down.
TAGCATTTCTACCAAAGTAAATCCTTTTTCTTGTAATAACATTTTTTTCACCTATAATCCTCCCATTAATTGAAGCATTGGAATAAAAATACTTACGTAAAGAAACATAATGAACAAGCCTACAAACATTAACAATATTGGTTGTAACCTCTTTAGATATGTTTCTAATTTATTTTGTTGTACATGTAATAAAGACTCACTGTAATCTAATAATTGTTGCGGAAGTTTACCGTTTTTTTGTCCATGGATGACTACTGTTGACAGACTATTATTTAAATAAGGCACAGACAACACAATCTCTTCAAACTTTTTACCAGCAACAAGCTCACTTTTCACTTGTTTTGCAAGCAAATTTAATAGTGCGTGATGTTGTTGATTTTCAAATACGTGCAAACATTCTTTAATACTTAATCCTGCATGTAATAAAGAACTCGTTTGCTCAGCAAAAAAATACGTTTGATAGTCGATGAAATAGCTTCTTATAAATGGTGTTTTTAACAATAGTTGAATTTTTTTTGATATTGGAAGTGTCCTCCAAGATAGGTGGAAGAAAAGGAATAAACATAGTATTAGAATGAAGAAAAAAGTTATGAAGGTTGGTGCTGCCGTTAAAATTTTTAATGTTAGTTGTATAAACCATGATTGATTTACTCTCATCTGTTCAAACAATGTAACAAATTGAGGTACTAGTACCCAATTCATAAAAAATAACATAATGAAAACGATTAACATTAAAAGAATGGGATATCGAAGAATATCTATTAATTTTTGTTTTAGTTTTCTTCTGCGTTTCAGTAGTGTACTACTTTTAATTAATGCATTACTTAAATCACCATGTTTTTGAGAGAAATAAAGTAAAGACAACACATCTTCATGAAAATGGAACCTTTGTAAAACTTCATTAAAACTATGTCCTTCTTTCAATAGTTCCATCATATTGTATGTGTCTTTTTTATCTGCTTCAGTATAATGTAAACTTACTAAATTTATCGCTTCTACAATCGTATATCCGTTTGCATATAATTCTCCCACTTTACGTGAAAATTCTTCTTGTTTTGATATTGGCCAGCCCTTATTTTTCAACAAGACCCCATCTTTCTAGCTCTTTAGGTTGTAGATAACCTAGGGCGATACCTTTCTTAATTTCATCTTTAATGGTGTAGATAGAAACTTGATCTCCGTATCCTTTAATATTCTCAAATACATCATTGAGTTTTCTTCCATTTAACAATTCAAAGACCGTAGCCATTCTTTTTTTACGATATTTCCTACAAAGAGCCGTGCATTCCTGTTCACAAAATAAGCATTTTAGCTCTACTAATCTTTGAGCAGAAACAGCTATTAACGTTTGTTGTAACTCTTCGATTGGAACCTTTAATTCTAACAATCGATGAATGGCTCCTTTTGTATTTCTGGCATGTAAAGTGGATAATACTAAGTGGCCAGTGAGTGCCGCTCTAATTGCAATTCGAGCTGTTTCTTCATCACGTATTTCTCCCACTAAAATCACATCAGGGTCATGTCGTAAAATCGCCTTTAAGCCCGATGAATATGTTATTCCAGCTTTTTCATTCACCTGAACTTGCAACACATCTTCGCTTCTTCTCTCTACGGGGTCTTCTAGCGAGATAATGTTCCTTTGAAATAGTTGCTTACTAGCTTCAAGTAGAGAATATACAGTCGTTGTTTTACCGCTGCCTGTAGGCCCTGTGAATAATATAAGTCCGTGTGAATGGCTTAATAATGATAGAAGTCTTTTAGTTGTTGTAGGAAATAAGGATAAGTTTTTTAAAGGTGAAACTTTGTCGTGTGGGAGTATTCGTATGACTAAACTTTCGTTGTAAATAGTAGGAAGAGTTGATAAACGTAAGTTTACTATTGTATCGTTTACTTTTAATGTCATGTGTCCATTTTGAGGTTTTCGCTGCTCACCTATATCCATAGCAGCTTTAAATTTTAAGTGTGTAATGATTCTCTCATAAACTGGTAGTGGGATTCTTTTTTGGTTATACAGCTGGTGATCCATTCGAAAAGATATTTTTGCATCATGTTCCATCGGTACGATGTGAATGTCGCTAACCTTAAGCTGAAAAGCTGTTTGGATAAGCTGTTCACATTGTTTTTCAATGTTCACTAAACCACCTTCTTTAAATTATTTTAGATTGGAAATTTAATCACTCCTTTTTATCAAAATGTTTTGAAAACTTCCGCACTATTATTCTACAAAGTTCTTCATTATTTTTCAAGTAGTTTTGCAATTTTTTTTTTGCAATGCTCTGATAAAGACCGCTGTTGATTTCCGTGCAAGTCTTCGCTTTCCGCAGGCGGTAAAAAGGAAGGTTTTTTTTTCACTGTCGTGAAAAAATCTACTCCTCGGCGCAAGCGCCTGTTGGGTCTTCTGCTCCCCGCTTCTCCCGCAGGAGTCTCCGCCTCGCACGGAAATTAAATAAAAATCAAAAGTAAGCAATAAAACAACCTTTTACAAAACTACTTGTTAATAACTTTCTAATTTATTCGGGTAAAAACTGCTGAAAGATTGTGTTCATTTGTACTGGGTATATTTCTTTTTGGGCGATATCATTTATTATTAATTGATTTCGCATGACAGATAAACTTAAGTTCGTTGCACCAGTGCCGTGACTATGCTCTATATTCGTTAAAGTATAAAAATGGTTATCTCTATTATCTTTAAACTTTATTCGAAAATTAGAATCTACTTTAAATTCATTTTCGCTTTCCCATTCTATTTTATCTTTTTGGTTCCATATCCATGAAGGAATTTCTGGTTTATATCCAGTCGCTAAGATTACTTTATCCACTTTCAAGTTGAAGGTTTTTTTTGCTTGCCATTGATAACAGTCTACTGATATCTCACCGTCTAATTCCTTTATATTTTTCACTTCCGATAGTGGTTGGATCATTATTTTTTCATCTTTTCCATCAACCGATCGGTTGTATAAAAGATCATATATTTTTCTTAATGTCTCTGGGTCTACACCGTTTCGTAACAGATGGAGATTCTCTAATGCTTCCCTTCTTGTGTCATATTCTAGCGCTGTAAAGTAATTCACATAATCAGGGGAAAACAATTCTTGACTAAGTTTACCACTGTCTATTTGCAAGAAGTTGAAGGCTCTTGTTACCCATTTAATAGAATAATTATATTTTGTTTGGTCACGCAGTAATTCATAAAATATCTCTGCGGCACTCTGTCCAGAACCTACAACTAGAATAGAGTTTGATTGTTTCAATTCTTTTTCATATGTCAAATAGTCGGAAGTATGAAAAACATTTTTATTGATACTTTCTCTCAAACTATCTGGGATAAACGGCACGCTTCCCGTCCCAAGCACAATATGTCTAGCCTTATACACTCTTTCTTCATTAGAATTTGTATGCTTTATTATTACTTCATACACATTTTCTTCTTCGAGTTTTTTGTAGTTTAAACCAACGACACTATGGCCAAAGTGGCAATTATCCAATTGGTTCACCACCCATTTCGCATAACGATTATACTCTCTTCTCGGAATGTCAAAACGACGGTAATAATAAAATGCATACAATCTATTAGTTTTATGCAAATAATTTAAAAAACTATACGGGCTTGTTGGATCAGCGAACGAAACTAAATCAGCTATAAATGGTACTTGAAGGTCAGATTGTTCGATTAACATACCAGGATGCCACTCAAAACTGTCTTCTTTGTCAAAAAAGATAGATGAAACAGTATCTTGTCCAGCCAATAAAGATGCTAAACCTAGATTAAAAGGACCAATCCCAACCCCAATACAATCATATATTTTCATGCGCTTACTCCTTACCTTTTTATTTTTCCTCGCCTTCTAGTTATACCCCCTTTCCTTTCTGCTTTAGCAACTAATAGATCAATTTTTTGGTTAATCGAAAAAATACTTATAAACAACAGTAAACTTATGAGTAGCAATATGGTTTCAAACGTTTTTAAAGTTTCTAGCTTATTAAAATGAACATCAAGCAACAAAATTATTAATTGAATTAACCAGTCATTCATAAACATCCCTCCACAAAGAACATATGTTCTGTTTTATCGTACCAAAAGGAGTGACCGATTCCAACACAACTATTCTACTATTTTCCAAATAAAGCTTTTCCGTCTATTTGTCCAAAAAAAAAGACAGAAACTATAGTTTCTGTCAAAATGTGCGAAAGGAGAAGGAAACTGCACACAATATAGTATGTATCTTGTGACAATATGCTTGGCCTTTTATCTTCTAGCAAACGCACATTTTCTAGTAAAAGATTAATCTAAATCCACTTTTAATTTAAGCGTTACGTGTGTACCTTTTCCTTCTTCACTTTCGAAATGTAATTCCCCCTCATGTGACTCAATAATTTTTTTCGTTACATTTAGCCCTAGACCCATTCCTTTCTCTTTTGAAGTTAAGAAAGGTTCACCTAGTCGCTTAATCATCTCTTTCGGTATACCAATACCGGTATCTCTAATATTTACTACTAACATTTCATCAACAATAGAGTAATGTATATGCAGTTCACCACTATCTGACATTGCTTCCATTGCATTTTTCATAATATTAATAAGTGCTTGTTTAATACCATTTTCATCACCATACACGATAGGTTCCACTTCTGGTTCCGCTACTTTAACTACAATATTGTATAAAGAAGCCTCATAACTTACGATATTTAAACAATAATGTAATGCTTTTTTAAAATTAAAATACTTCATCTCTCTACTTTGTGGTTTAGATAAAACTAACATCTCACTTACAATTTGGTTAATTCTATCCACTTCACTTAAGACTAATTTCACATGTTCTTTATTTGGCTTGTCTGTTTCATCTAGTAATTGTATAAATCCTCTTATTGCTGTTAGCGGGTTTCTAATTTCATGAGCTATACCAGCAGATAACTCTCCTACTACAGATAACTTTTCCTTCTTTAACATCATTTGTTCCGCTTCTTTTAAAACAGAAATATCTCTTCCTATTGCAACTAGTGCCTTTCTATCTCCATTTTTGTGGTATAAAGGCACTTTAATAACATCAAATGATTTTCTTTCTCCTGAAGGTAACAAAAAGGATTCTTCACTTCTCGTTAACTTTTTGGATCGCCATGTTTGTTCATCCGTCTTTGCACAATACTCAAATGCTTCCTTGAAATATGGAGTGTACGTTGCTAACTCGTTATCTTTCTTGCCGACATAATCCACTTTATCTAATTCATATAACGATAATCCGTAATCATTCGCTCGGATCCAACGCCCCTCTCCATCCTTAAAGCAAACAAAATCTGGCATGGAGTTAATTAACGTAGATAACTCTTGCTCTCGTTCCTGCATATCATTAAATGCGTTTTGTTTTTTCATCATAAAAAATAGCAGGATTGCTGCTCCACCAACAAATACCCATCCTTTAATAAAATCAAGAAAGTTAACCATTTCTACTAGTTGAGTTTGAGCTAACATATATAAAAAATAATCTGTCGCTATTAACCATAAGCTCCCCACTAATAAAAATACAAGTGGAGTGATGATGTGCATTCGTTCTCTCATATGTAACTCCTACTATATTAAAAGTTTTTAAGTTTATATTTTATATTAATATACTAAATACAATCTTAAGTATATTATAAACTCTTTATCTATAAATAAACATAAAGTCCTAGTTGGGAAAATCAATGACAGAATTCGTGAATTATTCCTTGTTTTCTCCCTCGACTTTCCCAACTTTTATTTTAATAAAATAAGACGGAATGTTTTTAAAAAGAAAATAAGGGTATTTAAATGCTAAGAAAGCATTTTGAAGGGAGAATGAATCATGGAAGAGAAAGATGTAAGAGTGGAACGTAATGAGACAAAAGAAGATAGAGGGTTAGTAGCTTCTACTTTCATAAAATACACTGCATATTTAGTTATTTTCTTCGGTATTATTTGGTTCATCGTTACTTACTTACTACCAATGACTAACTAAAAAAAATGCCCCGTTACTTTCGGGGCATTTTTTTATACGTGTCCACCATATAAACTCGGACCAACAAATACGAAGATTAATCCGACAATACCAACAGCACCAATTAGTAAAAGGCTCGCTTTTCTTAGCCCTTTTTGATATAAAACTGTAGCACCAAAATAAATCGCCGCAGAAAGCCCTATAAATAACAATGCTTCTGATTGTGCAGGCCAACCGTACTCTGTTAATTGAATGAAAGTTTGTAGAATTAATCCAATAAAAATAAATGCTCCTATTAAAAAAGGAATATGATGTTGCTTCATAATAAACCTCCTTTGCTTCATGTCTATACATATAAAGTACCATAACAAGCAATTATTTTCGAATAATATACCGTTAGTTGAGACCGTGTTATTGTAAAACATTCGTTATTCACTATAAGAATTGAAATAATAAATAGACTTAATTATAACGCTGTTCCGGTAAATTGCGGCATTTGTAACGTGATGGACCTTATATTTTCACCGTCTAAGTCCACCGCCCACAATTTAAAATTAGGTTTGCCTCGATTCCAACTTTGGTCTTGAATAAATAAAAGTCGTGGTTCGTTATGAAAAAAAGTTGGTTCTGTAATAAACGTTCGAAAGCTAGTTAAGACTTCAACATTATCGCCGCTCTTATTCATCTTATACAATTCATAAATAAATTGAGATTTTCTCCTCGGATTAACAGTCGCTGCTGAAAAAGCGATTATTTCTCCATCAGGTGAAAATTTCGCACTATATATATCCTCTGTTTCAAAATCTGATTTTGGTTGTACTCGCTTTACTTCTGTCTCTTTTTCCACATCAAAAACGACTAACTCCGTACCTAACACCCCTGTATCTTGTTTCAATCCATCAATAAAACCGACAATCGTTTCAGTTAGCGGACTTGAAAGTTCACTCTTTTCGTAACTATCGTCCTCTGTTAATCGAATTTTATTGTCTCCTCTAACGGACATTTTATATAAATCCATTCTGTGTGGCCTTTTATTAGCACCTGGAGCATAGTTTGTATATTCTTCTGCTACTAAGTATAAAATTTCTTGATCATTTTTAGAAAAAATGGCGTCCGTAATAAGTTTATCTTCTTCATCAGAAATTTTCACTAAACCTGTACCGTCTACATTCATTATGTATAAACTTTGCAAAAGATTTTCTCCCAACTTTTCACGTGATAGAAACAAAAGCTTTTTACCATCATGTGAAAACCTTGGCCTTACATGACTTTCACTTTGACGAGGATATGTTAACTGATGAACGTCACTGCCATCAACATTCGCAATATAAAGTGCTCCATCTCCACTTTGGTAAAACGGAAACACAATTTTCTCATCGTCTGGAGATAATGTAACTGTTTCCCCAAAACCATGATCGATTGGCACCCATGCTGACGTAAACCTTTCTGAGAAAAAGTAGAGCATTACGCCAATAATAATGACGAATGCAATGAGTGAAATTGTAAAGAGTTTTAAAGTTTGATTTTTCATGTTGTTCGGTCCTTCCTCTACTTCATTTGCTTGTAGTTTTTCCAATAATAAGCATAAATACATGTAAAAAAAGAAAAAACCACTAGAAATGTATCTAGTGGTTAAAAATTACTTTTTAGCTTGTTTTTCGATTTGCTCTACAATGATAGTAAGTGTATCGTGTAAGCTGTCTTTGTTCATTTGTTCTAACAGCTTTTCTTTATGTTTTTGTAATGTTTGCACGCTTTGTAAAAAAGTATCTTTCGTTAAATCCTCTTCCATTAATACTTCCGCAAATCCTTTTTTCTTAAAAGAATTGGCGTTGAGTATCTGATCTCCCCTGCTAGCATTCCGGGAAAGTGGTATTAAAAGCATCGGCTTTTTTAATGCTAAGAATTCAAAGATGGAATTAGCGCCTGCACGTGAAATAATATAATCGGACGCAGCTAAAACATGCGGAAGCTCGCTAGAGATATACTCATATTGTTTATAGCCTTTAACATCTTTTAACGAGTCCTCTACATTACCTTTTCCACAAAGATGTACTATTTGAAAACTTTCTGTTAAAACATGTAGGTTTTCCCGTACATATTGGTTTATTTTTCTTGCACCTAAGCTTCCACCCATTATCGTTAGGATTGGCTTTGGTTCATGAAAACCTAATAATGCCTTCCCTTCTACTTTGTCTCCTTCGAAAAGTTCTTCTCTTATAGGAGAACCTGTAAATAAAACACGCTCCTTCGGGAAATGTTTCATTGTTTCGTCAAAAGTCACGAACACTTTTGTAGCAAATTTCGTTGCAATTTTATTTGCTAAGCCAGGTGTAATATCTGATTCATGAATAACGATTGGGATGTTTAACATTTTTGCTGCAATGACAACTGGAACCGTTACGAAACCACCTTTTGAGAAAACAATTTGCGGTTTTAGTTTTCGTAAAATAAAATAGGCGTCCGATACACCTTTCATAATGCGGAGTGGATCAGTGAAGTTTTTCCAATCAAAATATCTTCTTAATTTTCCGCTCGAAATCGAATGAAATGGAATATTTTCTTTATTAATTATTTCTTCTTCTATTCCATTTTTTGAGCCTATGTAATTTATTGTCCAATCTTTTTCTTTTAGTTTATTTATAATGGCTATGTTAGGGGTCACATGCCCTGCAGAGCCGCCTCCGGTGAATACAATTGACTTTTTCATTTACACATCATCCTTTTTTAGTTCCTCTCTAACACATTATTATCTAAATTAGAAATAAAGGCAAAAAATAAACGATAAACTAAAAAATTTTAAATTTATTGCTTAAGTTCCTTATTTACTTGAGTCCGTTTCATAATGTATGACTACTATACGAAAAACGAATGATAGCATCGAATTCTGTATTTATACGCTTTAATAAACGAACATATTATTTTGTATTTCACAGAAATATTCGTTTTTCATTAAACGAAACGTAATTATGAAATTGATTGACTTAATTCGCCTTTTTCGTAATATCTTCAAGAAAAGCTAGTGAGTAAATATTATTTAAAAAGGAAAGTTTTAAATAACAAGCTCACACAAACTAAAAATTTACTTTTTTTGTTAGATTTATAGAGTGCTATTATGTTAGAATATTTTAATAATTATACTTAACTTTTATAGAGGTGTGTTATGGAGTTGCTTCAAAAAGAATTAATCTTTTATACATTGTTTTTAGGTGTAGGGTTTTATATTGTTTTCCACTGCATATTATTAATTGGGCAAAAAGGAGTTACTACAGCAAGTTTTACATCAAGAATGATGGCTTATAGTTTTTCTGGAATACTGATAGTTTGGGTCACGTTTTATACTTCTAATACACCTTATACAATACATGACTATATATTTTTGCTTATTCCGTTTGTTATTCCTTTTTTCTTTATCGTTTACAAAGATAGTAAAAGCTATGAAGTAAAAGTAATACAGTACAATTACAAGCAAGTATTCCATATACTTGAGAGCACCTTATCAAAAAACAACTATACATTTAAACAAACGGATGAATCAGAGCCTGGTATTTTTCGTGAAAAATATAAAACACTAATGGAACTTGAAAATGGCCGGATTACTGTCTCATGGGTAGATAAGAAACAGCCTACTTTCATTATTATTTTTCAACATTTTAAGGATAAAGATTTACGAAATGAAATGATTTCTATATTTCGAGAAGAACTACAAGTTGGTAGTTACTTGAGACTAATTGGATTTGATTTATTAATAGGTATCCTTTGTATTATCTATAGTACGTACCACTTACTCGGGTAAGAAAGGGGAAAAAGAGGTTTGGAGAGTATAAATTTGCTACTACTCGCAACTATTATCCCAGCAATATTTGTGTTATGGGATGCGTTTTTTTCACTCATAAAAAGAGGAGTAACATTTGAAAGACATGTAAGTCTAGTTATTCGTGCAATGATTGTTATACCGGTATTTTATTTTATACTTCATAATTTTAACGAGAAAATTAATCCGATATATATAACGGTTATTTTGTTAGCGGCTATCTTTTCGTTCATTTTTTTCAGAAGAAACATTGATTTTTACACATTGAAAAAATTCAACCCAGTTCAATGTGAAGAAATATTGGAAAATATGCTAAATTCAAAGCATATATCGTATGATAAAAGATACGAAAAAGAAGAACAATGGACTAGATATGACAAGAAAGTTATATATGAACTCAAGGAAGAAAACGAAAAAATTGAATTAGTTTATAACGGTAATAAACAGTACCCTTCTATTCGAATGAAAGCATATCATTTGGAGGATCGTTATTTGCTACAAGAATTATTACCTGATTTTCGTGCAGTACAAGAAAATCGCAGATTGCAGCTTCATGTACTTTATCAAGTAGTAATTGGGTTGGGTTTATTAATTATAGGGGTATTACCGAATATTACATAGTAGTTCAAAAAAAAAGCAAAGTTCCATTTTTAAAGTGGGACTTTGCTTTTTTTATTGAAAAGTTTTATCAGGAAACTGATTTGTGTTGTAATTGTTTCTTTTTATTTTTCTTCGCTAAGTTCGCAAGGGCCGATTCATTGTAACCTACGATTAATTTCTTACCACTGACTATAATAGGTCTTCTTAACAACTTTGGTTCTTGTTGTACAAGCTGTATAAGTTCTGAAATGGATAATTCGTTTACATCCACATTGAGGTCTTTGAAAGATTGACTTCTAGTAGCTAGGATCTCATCAAAACCTTCCGTTGTTTTAGAAAGTATCGTTAACATTTCTTCAAATGATGGGGTTTCTCTAAAGATATGTCTTTCTGAAAATGATAACTCGTTCGCCTTTAACCATTTTTTAGTCTTCCTACACGACGTACAACTTGGGTAACTATAAAACGTAATCTCGTTCATCTTTGTTTCCCTCCCAATTAATTGTCTTGATATCAAAGTATGATTATTAAACTTATTGTATACCATTTGTATAACTTTTGTACATAAAAATACACAAATTATTGTGAACAATTTACAACATTTTTTGGAATATATATTTTTCTTACAAAGTCTGTAATATAATATAGGAAGAAAATGAGGTGATAAAATGGATGATGTATTAAAAATTACAAATGTTCTAGGGGATCAAACAAGGTACTCTATTTACGATTATCTAGTTCAACATAAAAATGAGGTCGGCGTACAAGATATTGCAGATAAGTTTCACATTCATCCAAACGTAGCTCGCCTTCACTTATCAAAATTAGAAGATATCCACTTAATCCAATCCTACTTAAGTAAAACTGGAAAAGGTGGACGTCCAAGTAGAAAATATAAAATTTCCGATAAATCTATTCAATTATCATTCCCATTTCGTGATTATCAGCTTCTAGCTAAAATTGCGATCGAGTCGATGGCAGCTTTAGGTGAAGTAGGTAAACAAGCGCTTTATCAGACTGGGAAGAAGTTTGGTCATGAAATAGCACAAAAATATTTTTACGGTCAAAGCTCATCACTTGTATCGTTAGATAGAAAAGTAGATATAATAAAGGATATTGCTACTAGCTGTGGCTTGTATGCTGACTTTCACGTAAGAAAAGAAGAGCAATCTATACATTTAGCTATTAACAACTGTCCATTTAAAGAGTTGGTAGATAGTGAAAAGCATTCTATTTGTCATATGCATCTAGCTTTTCTTCAAGGAATATTTGAAGAAGTGCTAGACGGTGCAACTTTGCAAGAAATTGATAATATGGCTGATGGTTGTAAACAATGTACGTATAAGGCTTTTCTACCAAACTAACGGTATTCTTCACAAAGTTGACATTTTTACTGTGATAAAAGACAATAAACTTATGTTTACAATGCCTGTAAAGGTACATTATAATAGTTAAGTGACATAACTTGTATTTAAGTGCGTAAGGAGGGGATACATATGGAACGTATGTACCGTGTTTTAGGTTTTTGGACTGGGATTTTCGCTGTAATGTTCTATCTTGGCCATATGCCACAAACGTCATTATTATTCTTTGGACAAACGGTATTCTTTGTGTTTTTAAGTTTTCTAAAATTATCTGAACGTATGTACATTTATATCTTTGGTGCATATTTAACTATTTTCTTCGTTGGTTTCTCTTACTGGACAACATTTATGATGGTACCAGGTCAAGGTCATTAATTTGAAAATAGCTAATCATAATAAAAGCGATGACATTAAATGTCATCGCTTTTATTATTTTTAAAATTTTGGTGTTTCTTCTAAAATAACTTTCCAATCCATTTCACAGTTCTTTGATTGTACAACGACTGTAAATCCTTTGCTAAGTCCACTCTCCATAACTAGTGAACGAATGGCACGGTTCTGTTTACTTTTTTCAGAAAAAGGATTCGTATCATAGTTCTCTTGTAAAAAATTTAATATCCCTGCTGCAAGGAGGAATTCGCCTTGTTTTTTTGTAAAGCAATGTTGTATGTTTAATTCTGTTCCTACTTGTTCTAAAGCATATAAATGAATATGAGTAGTTAAATCCATTTCACCTACATGTAATAGCGGATTTCTTATCATTTCATGTTTATAATAGCCACGTAAGCTTCCATCCATTAATTCTGGACTCAGCCATTCTTCCAACGTATATCCATAATCAATTGTATATATTAACCCTTTCTTTACCTTCTCAGCAACAAAGGCCAAATGTTTTACCATTGATAAAGGAACCTCAAATCTTTGGTTCTCACTTAACTCGATAGAAAACTTGTTTAAGTAATCTATAATAGGTTGATTCTCTAACGGAAAAAGGACTTCCATCATTTCGTTTTTAGAATTAGTAGTAATGTGTACTTCATTAACTACTCTTTCTCTCTTTTCAATAACATGGACTGGAAAAGCATCATATAATTCGTTAGAAAACACAATTCCTTCTATTGATTCACATTCATTTAGGCTTGACTTGTACACGACATTAGCATCAGTTGGTAGCAACTTTTTTTGCTCGGAAATATGGTACTTACTCGTCTCAATCATACAATAGGTTAGACCATTGTAAAATGAAACATCTATTTCCTTTAGTTCTTCTAATAGTTGCTTCGCAAATCTACCCGTACCACCACCAATTTCGTATATAAATGGCGGCAGCTTTTTCTGTTGAAAAACTTTATAAAAGTGTCGAGCAAATAGTTTACCAAACACATTACTTACATTACTAGATGTGTAAAAGTCACCTTCTTTTCCTACTTTTTTCGTATCCTTCATGTAATAACCGTAAGTAGGATGGTAGAGTACTTCTTGCATGAAATCTGCATATGTAAGGCAATTATTATCTGAAGCTTTTATCTTTTCTATTAGGTGGGTAAGTATTGTCATACAAACTCCTTAAAATCCATTTAAAAACGGATTGCTATCCATTTCCACTCCAATTGTCGTCTCTTGACCGTGGCCTGGTAGCACTGTTGTTTCTTCAGGTAGAGATAATAGTTTATCATGAATACTTTTAATAAGTAGTTGGTGGTCACCACCTGGCAAGTCCGTTCTACCAATGCTACCAGCGAACAATGCATCTCCTGCAAAAACAGCTTCTGTTTCCTCATGATAAAAACTTATGCTTCCAGGCGAATGGCCAGGCGTAAATAACACTTGGAATGTAAATGCGCCTACTGTTAAGGTACCTTCTTCTTTAATTAAATGCTCTGCTTTCGATGCTTTTATTTCTCCAAACGGGAAACGATGCGAGCCATTTAAAGCCGGATCAATTAACCAATTTTCTTCATTTTCGTGTATATAAACTGGGATGTTCCAATTTTTACGTACTTCTTCCACTGCTCCAATATGGTCAAAGTGAGCATGTGTTAAAAGAATAGCAATTGGATTTAATTTATTTTGGGCTAAATAATGGTTAAATGCCTCCCCTTCACTACCTGGGTCAAAAATAACACAATCTTTGTTTTCGTTTATTAAAAGGTAAGCATTTGTCTGTAATGGTCCTAACGGAATTTGAATATATTGCAACTTTTTTCATCCACCCTTCTTGAACAATTCTACTAACTATTTTACACTAAAATGAAGAAGAAAGACGAATGAAAGGAAATGATAGAATGAAAAGAATGTTTGGTATAGAAATTTCCTGTTCATTAGAAAGTCCGGCATACTTTCAAAATGTCATAGCTCCATTAAAAGAAACTGCTAGCATTTATGATGTAGATGAGCAATTGTTAATCCTTGAATCTGCGGCTGAGGCAAAATTCATTAAAAAGCTTCTAGATGACAAATGCATGTTAGAGGAAACGTATATTTTAATACGTTTAGATAACCCTAAAATTGGTAGCAGTTTTACTGATTATGGATTTGAAACATCCAACCATCACTATCTGTATGAGGATATGATATGTATGTTCAAAGTCGTAAGTGGAAATAAAGATGACATGGAAATGGCTTTACTCCAAATGAACGAGTCCATTATTGGAATGGAGATCGTAAATTCTACTACATACATCATAGATAAGCATCAGAAGGAATTTATCGAAAAAGTAGCCAAAGCTTATGACATAGAAGTGTCATTTTTGGTCCTCGACAAATAAGCATAAAGAAGATAAAATAAAAAAGAGTGTAATGTACTTATTACATAGTTATATTTCGTTCATTTCATAATGGTATATCGTTTATTGAAAAACATCCTTACGTTCGTTTTTCGTACCGTAATTATACATTATGAAAGGAACTCATTTAGTGTAGTTGAAAATAGAATTGATTGTAGAGGGGGCTTTTAACATGCCATTAGTTATTATTTTCGGACTAGTTACGATTTTATCTGCCATTGCTGCTGTTCGTACACTTCGTGAAAAGAACTTCTTAGGTTTACTTTTTGCATTTGGCACAGTAGCTGTATTCGGTTGGTTTACTGTAATGACCATTATAAATTCAGCTTACCCAACGCCTCACTAATCCTTTAGTAAAGTAGCTTAGGTAGCAGTATTTATTTTAAAATTACCAAAAGAACACTCCTGCTTGGGGTGTTCTTTTTTATTTACCACTTTGTTTAGTGTAAATAATTTTTTAGGGAAAGAAGATTAACTTCCATTGATAAGGTGAATATAATAACATGTACATTATCCTACAGGCATTGCAGTTTTTTCAGTTACTGTGTTAAAACACTTTTGTAAGCGATTACAACAACATCAGAATTGGAGGGATCTTTATTGACCATTAAGCTTTTATGTAGTTCATGTGATGGTAATAAAAAAAGAAGACTTGGCTTTTTACCTTTTTTAATTCGCTGTGGAAATTGTAATGGATCTGGCAAAATATTTTGGAGAAACAAAATACAGTAGAAATACGAAAAGGAGAATTGGCTCAGCTGCCAGTTCTCCTTTTCTACATTACTCATTTAAATGCTTTTGTACAGAAGAAAGCTTTTCTTGCATCGTCGCCTTTTTGTCTCTTCTATCATCAATACGTATGTTTGTTGCTACTCTTTGAATTCCTTTGTTAAACGGTAGTTCGTGAATCGTTTGAATTACTTCGAAAAGTTGTTGTAAATCTCCTTCTATTAATGTACTCATTGGTGTTAATTGGTAAGTAATCTTACCTTCCTCTTCATATCCTTTAAGTACTCTTTGTATATCAGCTACATAATTACTTACACTAGGTCCTTCCGTTCCAATTGGTATAATGGTAACATCAACAATTGCCATCTAAATTCCTCCTACTAATTATTGTACATGAACTAATTCTACTATTGTTTCCGTCTGAAAATCTATAATTTGCTCTAATTGGTATCCGAATAACGCAAAGTTTCCACCAGGAGATATTTTAAAAGGCCTATTTTCTACTTGATTAAGTATTGTATGAAGCTCACCGTCTTTCGATAATGAAACTAACTTAAATCCTCTATCATACATATCTAATGAACCACTTTCATATGGCAGTATCAAATAATAAGTATTATCTTTTTCACTAAAATCTACATGTGGTACTACAATGGTAGAGTACATAGTTAATATTGGTGATTCTGTTTGTGCCTTGATTTCCATGCTTTGATTGTCCATTATGGAAATGCTAACTTCCGTGTACTCTTCATTATTTAATTGTAGTGTTAACAACTCTTCACCACTTTTATGAAATGAAACAATGTTTTCTAACACCCGTTCGTGTTCCTTTTTTTCATATGAAAATTTATAAAGTGGTGCGGATAATGATGGTTCATCAAAGTCCCAATATAAATATCCCAATTCCTCCGATGTTAACCAATGTAAAAAAGGGTTAGGTGCTTCAACCTCCACAATAACTTTCTTATTCGTATTTATAGTAATACTCTCATAAGTCCAATCTTCCAAAAAGGTAGTTACAATTAACATTTCAGGTTTTTGCTCGTTCCATGCAAAGAAGATTTCATTAGAACGAAATGACCACCGCTGTTTTTCTTTTCCACTATTTTCAATAATTACAATGGTTGCTTCAAAGGTCGATGTTGCCTCATGGATTGCTACATCTCCTTCTTTATTTAATTCAAGATGAACTATTGGATAGGTAGAACGATATATTTCATTTATTTCTCCGCTGAGAATATTAAATGTTTGCACAACTGAATAATGATTTGAAGTTTGTAAAACTAGTACACTTTCATTGTCTAGCCAATCAACTATACCAATAAAATCATGTTCCGACATTTTTAGTTGCTTGAACATTTTTTCATTAAAATACGAGTAAAAATTTCCGCTTTTTTTAATGTTTTCTTTTGGAGGAATAGACGATGAAGGTTTAGCAATTTCATTTACTTGAGATTCACAGCTTACTAAAAATAAAAAGAAGAGTATGAAGAAAATTTTTTTCAACTTTCACATCAACTCCTTCTCTACGGGCTTTTCATTTATTACGATTATGGACCATAGAAAGTTTCGTTTCAAGCAAAAAGAAAAGCGCATATAAGAATATATCAAATGTTTGACTTATAAGCACTATGACTCTTTATATTTTTTTATGATTTTATATGAGTGAGTTTCATAATGTACAATTACTAAACGAACAGTAATTAAGAAATTGTTTCACATATATAAAGTGTTTCACATATATAAAGCCGCTAACATGATTCCTAGTGTTTTCTTGTATACGCTTGGAAAGTGTGATAGTGGTAGTGGGTTAATACCTTTACCTAATTCAAGTGTAAAGCCGGGTTTTTTAAATTCTTTTATGAACCAATCTTTGTAGCCTGCATGACTGTCTACATATTGTACTGCTTTATACGAACTAACACTTTCAAATTCCTTTGCTAAATTACTACTTACGTTTGGTTCAAAGCCCTCATAGCCCCAGTAAAACTCTTCTCCTTGCGTGTGGAAGGCTAGAACTCGGTCAAAGTTTTCTTTATGCGCTAACTCCGCCATCGCTTGCGCTTCAGGTTCGGTTAACGGTGCATCTCCAGGGTAATCGCGTGGAGCTGGATTCTTTGGTATTTTACGCTCTTTCTCTATCTCCCAATTGGCCGGATATTGATTATTTAAATCTACACCCCTGATATTTGCTTTCCAAGCTGTAAACTCATCTAACCCTTTATTTATTCGTTGGACGTTTTGGGAATACGCTGTTTCTTTTGGTAAGCCATTTAAAACTAAATCAACACCATCTGGGTTTACCATCGGAACAATGGATAAGGTTACTTCATCATAAAACGGAGACATATATAAACTTCGAACCATTGTAGCGTTTGTTAGTGAATGCAAGTAATCATTTAGAAACTTCATGATTACGACAGTTGTGATCCATTCATTCGCATGAAAACTTCCGTTGAAATGCACTTTCTTTTTCCCTCGACCTATTTGCAAATGCTGAATTGGTTTACCTAAGACGGAATGTCCTATCGTTTCGACTTTCACAAAAGGAAACATTTTTCCAAGATATTGAATGTGTTTTGCTAGGTTAGCAGAGTTCATTTTCTGCACAATGTTTATTTCGTTACCTATAAGACGTCTTGGCATGGACAGGCTAGTAACGTCTGTTAAGTTTGGTGATGATTGATTTAATAATTGTAAACTATCAAGTGGCAGTTGAGTTTTTTGACTGAAGCTTTGAATGGTTTCTAATTTATGTTTTGATACATGTACCGCTTCATACCCAGGTATTGAAATTTCTGCCCCTATTTGTAAATTATCTGGATTCATCTGGCTATTTGCATCTAAAATTAATTGGAGTGGAAGTTTGAATAACTTACTATAGTACCAAAAAGTATCTCCTTTTCTTACTTTAACTTTCATATATGTTCAATCCTCCTAAAAAGGCATGCTGCTACTAATCTATGAAGTTAAATGTAGAAAAGAACTTGAGAACATAAAAAACCCCATTTCCGAGGAAATGGGGTTCAATACTAATATTAATCAGCAATTACTTCATTCTCATGAGCATCCATAAGGATGGTTGTTCCGTCAAAGAAACGAAGTAAGTCACCGTATATAATTTTGTCTGAGTAGCTTAATTCTTGTTTTACTCTATCTTTATATGGTTCACATGATTCTTCATCTGTTTCTTCTTCCGTGCTCTTATCGTAACAAATACCTTTAGAGTATATTAACTCTTCCGTAATGAAGCTACCGTCACGGAACACAATAAACTCACTACGATCTTTCGCTAATAAATCTTCACCGAATTGTATATCATGTTTTGTTTCCATACCGAGTAAATGTTTTATAGTTGGTTTTAAATCAATTTGAGCTGCAACTGTATCAAATTGCTTCGCATCTACATCCGTTACACCTGGAATGTGAATGAACATTGGTACTTGTTGTAATTGTGCTACCTCAAATGGACGGATTTCTTTATCCAAGTATTTGCTCATTGCATCATTATGGTTTTCAGAGATTCCATAATGATCACCATAAATAATTATCAAGGAGTCTTCATATAGACCCGCTTCTTTTAACTCGTTAAAGAACTCTTTTATAGCTTCATCCATATAACGTACTGTTGGAAAATAACGATTTAACGTTCTACTATTCGAATCAAATTCATCCACAAAACGATCTTCTTCGTCTAAAACAAACGGGAAGTGATTTGTAAGGGATATGAATTTCGCATAAAATGGTTGCTGTAACTCTTTCATATAAGGAATAGATTGCTTAAAGAAATCTATATCTTTCAAACCCCAACCAACTGAATTTTCTTCATTTACATCGTAATCATTAATTTCATAGAAATGCTCATACCCTAATGATCGGTACATAACATCACGATTCCAGAAACTTTGATTATTTGCATGGAATGTTACAGGGAAGTATCCTTTTTCTTTAATTTCATTAGGTGTAGCTGTGTGGTAATCATTTGTTGCGTGCGTAAAGAATACGGCACCGCGTCCTAATGGATATAAAGAATTATCTAACAAGAACTCTGAATCGGAAGTTTTACCTTGTGCAGTTTGGTGATAAAAATTTTCAAAATAATAACTTGAATTTTTCAGATCATTTAAAAAAGGTGTAATTGGTTGACCATTAATTTCGTTATCTATAACAAAACTTTGTACAGATTCCATTTTGACAATAATTACATTTTTACCTTCTGCAATACCATAATAATCAGGATTAGGTTGTTTATATTTAGCATTAATATAGTTTTGAATTTCTACTAATTCACTACCATCTGCAAGTGCACGCTGTGCTTTTGTCTTAGTTTGTAATAATGCATCATATACGTGATAGTTGTATGTTCCTAAATTCTTTACTAAGATTTCGCGGTCAAACGTTCTTGTTAATAATTGCGGGCGTTCTGTTTCTGCTAAACCTAAGTTAAATAAGAAAACACCTACAATCGATAAGAAATACATTTTTCGAACTTTTGGTCTCCAAGTAGTTAATGTAACAAACTTAGGAGTCCATTTAGCGAGTGCGATTAAGATCACTACATCAATAAACATTAATAGGTCAATCGGCTTCATTAATTCTGTTACACTACTTCCAAGGTCAGCCATGTTGCTAGTCTGGAATAATAACGGAATCGTAATAAAGTCGTTAAAGAACCTGTAATACACTGCATTTGCGTATAAAACGAACGTTACAATAAAGCTTGTAATAATAATATAACGCTTTGCGGACTTTTCACTCATAAATAGTGCTAATCCTAAGATTAATAAAATAAAGCTTAACGGATTAATAAACAAGATAAATTCCTGTTTTATAGATTCAATTGCAATATCAAAGCTTACTTTATATACAAAATAGGTTTTTATCCATAACAGCATTACAGCTATTAGGATGAATGGAATATTCGTTTTTATATTTTTATTCATGTATGTTAAACCTCCCTTTAAAAAACGAAAAGAACACGTCTACTCACCCACTACCAAATATTAGGATGAAGAAAAAATAGACATAACGTATCTTAAAACTTTTTTCACAAAAAATCAATGGTAAATTCATAACAAAAAAGTATAATGATATAATTTCCTATTAATCTTTCATATATACATAGACGAATGGCGCGAAAAAAAGTTTCAAAGAATATTAATGTTTAAATTTTCAGAAAATAATACAATATTTTACTATTACATATTAATTCGTTTTGTGTACTATATTTTTGACCATATTTCCACAATTAAAAAGAGAAACTTCAGTTAATCGCCGAAGTTTCTTCTCCAATTTCATGCGCTACGGGTATTTACCCAATTTCTATAAATACAAAACGCTACGTATTATTTTATTTTTGTTTTAGCTAAATAAGCTGCTCCTATAACTCCAGCGTCGTTACCAAGTGTCGCTAACGCAACTTGAACTCCTACTTTCGTACGCGGGAATAAATGTTTTTCAAAATGTTTTATTACTGGATTTAAAATAGTATCTCCAGCTCGAGAAACTCCTCCACCGATGACAATTTTTTCTGGATTTAATGCGTTAGCTAAGTTAGCTAATGCCAATCCTAGATGACTTGCAATATGGTCAATAACACTTTGAGCGATTGGCTCATTTTCTTTTGCTAATTCGAATATTAGTTTTGCTGATAGTCCTTTATTGGAAGCTTCCTCTGCTAGACGGGATGTTGGATTTGCTTCGATGTTTTCTTTGGCAATACGAACTATTCCTGTTGCGGAAGCTACTGTTTCTAAACAACCTGTTTTTCCACAATTACATGGTGCTCCACCTTCAGCTGTTACCGCAATATGTCCAATCTCTCCACCTGCACCGTTTATTCCATGAACGACTTCACCATTACTTATAATCCCGCCTCCAACTCCAGTTCCCAGTGTTACACAAATTAAGTCTTTGGAGCCGTCACCAGCACCTTTCCACATTTCACCGATTGCAGCTAAGTTTGCATCATTGTCTACTACAACTGGAAGTCCTGTTTCTACTTCTAGTAAATCTTGTAAAGGGTAATCTTTCCAACCTAAGTTTACAGCTTCATAAATTAAACCGGTACTCATGTTGACAGGACCAGGTGCTCCCATTCCAATCGCTTGTAATCTTTTTTTCGATTCATTTAACTCATCTAATTTTTTATCTAGTGCTTTGGCTATGTCTGTAGTTATATGTTTTCCTGCTTCACTGATGTTTGTGGGGATTTCCCATTTATGTACGATTTCTCCGTATTGACTAATAAAAGCCATCTTTATTGTAGTTCCACCTAAATCTACGCCTACTAACCATTTCTTTTCCATTTGTGTAATCACCTATTCTTTTTATGTATGTTTTGCTAGTTCACTTCTAATAATGATCATTGCTGATTGAAAGTCGGAGGCATCTAAGACGTTAGAGCGATATAGTTCTCTTATTTCGTCTTCCATTAATTCGAGATCTGCTTTTTTATCGCCAATATATATAAAAGCTCCATATTTAGTCAACAGCTTCCTGACATCAACGATTGATTTCATAGTGTCCACCCTTATTTAAGAAGAAATAATTTCTATTATAGTATAAAGGATTACAAAGACAAATCAAGTGAAGCTTTTATGAAATGATCTTGTTTGTGAAACTGTTAAAATTTGATAAAATCCGCTCGCTTTCCGCGGACGAACCTAAATAACCATCTTGTTTGTCAATTTCACATAAAGAAAAGCCGTTAATCTGGAATAACGGCTTTTCTGATAGTATATTATCGATCTGGGTCTTCTGGGTGTAGGACTGTTGGGCGTTTGTGTTTTAATGGTATTGGTGAGCGTACAAGCACGTCTCGGAACGCATGGGAATCAAACGGTATGAACGGCCACAAATAAGGAATGGAGTAAGACTTCATTCTCGCTAAGAATATAATTAACACGACAAAACTAATTATTAATCCGTTTATTCCGAATAACGCCGTTACAATTAATAGTACTATCCTTACAAGCCTATTGGCTAAACTTAATTCATAACTAGGTGTAGAGAATGTACCGATGGCAGCAATTGCTAAGTAGAGAATAATCTCTGGGACAAACAACCCAACCGTAACAGCCACATCTCCAATCAAAATGGCCGCAACAAGTCCAAGTGCAGTGGCAAGTGCTGACGGGGTATGAATGGCGGCCATTCGAAGCATGTCCATACCGACTTCAATAATCATTATCTGTGCAAACAACGGAACAGTACCTTGTTCAGAAGGACCTATATAAGATAGTTGTTCTGGAAGTAACGAAGGGTTAATAGCAAATAAATACCATAATGGTAAAATAAATAAAGAAGACCATACGGCAATAAATCTTACAAATCTTAAATACGCACCAACCACTGGTTTATTTCGATACTCTTCAGCATGTTGTAAATGATGCCAAAAGGTAGTTGGCGCTATTATCACACTTGGGGATCCATCCACCATTACAAGTACATGCCCTTCAAACAAATGAGTTGCTGCAGTATCTGGTCTTTCCGTATACCTTACTGTTGGATAAGGATTCCAATGGCGTCCACCGACAAATTCATCTACTGTTTTTTCTCCCATCGGTAAACCATCTGTATCAATTTTCTTAATCGATTCTTTTATTTCTTCCACATTTGCATGATCTGCAATATCTTCTAAATAACATATACTAATATCCGTTTTGGACCTTCTTCCAACTTGCATATACTCCATTCGTAGCGAACTGTCACGAACTCTACGACGAACTAATGCACAGTTAAATACGAGCGTCTCTACAAAACCGTCTCGTGATCCACGTACAACTCTTTCCGTGTCTGGTTCTTCTGGTCCGCGTACAGGATATGTACGCGCGTCAATAATGACGACTTTACTTAATCCTTCAATTACCATTGCAGTTGGACCTGCTAACACTTGGTCTACTACTCTTTCTAAGTCATCTTCCTCGTCTAACTCCACATAAGGTATGTACTTTTTTAACAACTTTTCAAGAGGTTCTTCTTCTAGTTGTTCTGGAGTTAAATCAGATAAAAATTTCATGATAAAAAGCATCACTTCGTCTTTACCGAAGCCATCAACTAAAAATAAACCAACTTTACGCCCTGCGTAATACAAGTCTAAATAGATTAAGTCAAAACTTTTATCGACCGCGAGTCTTTCTTTTAGATACTCTACATCGCGTTCAAAATTTCCCGTCATTTTTCTAGTAGGCTTTTCCCATACCAAGATGGATTCCTCCCATTCGCTTCATCTCTCTCCATTTTTTGCTTTAAGGTGGAAAAACATACATCATATATGCAGATTGATGAACATATAATGGAAGACAAGCTTCAATTAACTTGTATTTACTTTACAATTTAAATAATACAAGAGTACTAAATGTTGATTTCAGCTGTAGGTGTTCGCTTTCCACGGGCGGTCGCGGGAGCCTCCTCGGCGCATCAGCGCCTGTGGGGTCTCCCTTGACGCGCTTTCCCGCGAGTCTCACACCTACAGCTGAAATCAACATTGGTCTCTATTAACAACGCTTAAATTCGAACTGAATTAAAGATTGTACTTTAATTATTTGATATTTGAGTCGGTTTCATAATGTATGACTACTATACGAAAAACGAATGATAGTATCGTATTTTTGTTTTATAACACCTTATTAAAACGAACATATTATCTTGTATTACACTAAAATATTCGTTTTACATTTAACGAACCGTAATTATGAAACTGATTAATTTATAAAGATTATTAAAGAATGTGCAATTTTTAATTTTTATCATCAATATTATTTTGAATGGAAGTGCATCATATATGCGTAAATCTAGCGTCATAATACTTATTAGTACTCTCTTTGTTTTCTACTTCATTTATTCAAATCAAGAGATTGTCGAGGAGAGTATTATTTTTTTTCCTATTGATTCTTCCGTTATTATTAAAGAGGCTTCAACAAAGTTTTCGTTAATGGATGAGAAAGATAATGATGAATATATCGTGAATTGGGAAGTCACTTCGTCGTCTTCCATACCCGTATACTTGCGACAAGATATATCTTTGTTATTTGCAGATGGAAGATTAAAAGCTATTTTGTCTGATTGGAAGGATGAAAAACAGGGGTTAAGTCAATACGCTTCCATTCACGGAGAAGACAGTAGCTTCTTTCAATCTATTTCGTTTCACCACGCGGAAATTCATTATGATGAAGATAAAATCACAAGCGCCCAATCCATGAGTAGTGATTATTTATATGTCATCGATTCATCCTTTTCTCCATTGCAAGCGTTTAAAGAACCTGAAAACAATGAGCAAAAAGAGTGGCAGCAAGTGTTAAATAAAGTGACCGAACAACAATTAATGTTTTCTTGGAACAAAGCAATTGATTATTTTAACATTGAGAGAAATAAATATGATGCCATTTCATTACTACAATTACAAGAATATAACAAAAAAGCTTTCCCTACCTTTACGTATGAAAAAACGCAAGAGATCATCGGAAAGCTTTGGGAAGGATTATATAAAGAATATTTTTTAGGAGTAAAAACGTATAATGGCCAGATTGTCCCCCCGATTGGGAGTTCCATTCCGTTATTACTGTTTTCTACTGATAAAACGCACGTCTTCATTGTATTTGAAACAGCTGAAGGAACACCGGTCCAACTTATTCAGAAGATTTCTTACGATTAATCTCATCTCTTAACTTTACGTAAGAATCTTCCTGCTTTATGTTTATGGCACGTTCCACGGATTCTAAAGCGAGTTCTAACTCATTTAACTCTATATATAGGATGGCTAAGTTAAAATGCGCCTCATGAAAGTTTGGTTCCATTTCTGTTACTTTTATGAGGTGCTTTTGTGCACTCTCTAATTCACCCATTTTTATCTCAACATACGACAGATAAAAGTATACTTCTGCAGGAGCATCCTCATTTGAGGCTATTGGATATAGAATACTATAAGCGTCCTGGAAGTTTTCTTCTTCCATTAATTGTTGTGCTTTTACTAAAGCAACTTGTGGATCGTTTTCATTTTTGGCATAGCCGTATTCCAAAAATGGAAAAATAATAGCCAGGGAAATAACGAGTGTCGCAAGGCGTAACAACCATAATTTCTGTTTTGGTAAGGCAATGATAGTTGCTGCAAGGAAACCTCCTATTAATCCACCGATATGACCTGCATTATCAATACCAGGAATAACAAATCCAAGTGAAATATTAATCCCAATTAATACTAATATATTCGTCCCCATCGTTCTAAAAAACAATTTAGGATGAGAGATTCCTACGTATAATAAAGCTCCAAAACAGCCGAAAATCGCCCCCGAAGCCCCCGCTGAAATGCTAGGGGTAAAAACAAAGCTAGCAACTGTACCGGTAAATCCTGCAAACAAATAAATAAATAAAAATCTTCCACTCCCATACATTCGTTCTACAGCAGTTCCTAAATAGTATAACGCCAACGTATTCATTAATAAATGGAAGATTCCAATATGCAAAATAATCGGGGTGAAAAACCTCCACCATTCCCCTTCTAATATAAGCGGATTATATTTTGCTCCATATTGAATAAGCGTTTCAATATTTTGACTACCGCCATTGGTTTCAAGTAAGTAAAAGAAAAACAGTTGTATCGCAATGAAAATATACGTATAAAATGGACGACCATGCTGGAATAATTCCTTTACTTTTCTTATTCGCTTTTGTGCGACAGAAATAACCGAATGTTTTAAATGCTCTAGAGCAAGTTCGTCTAACACCATCTCTTCTTGTATCGTAATTTGTTTATTGGTAAGTGTAGAAATAGATTTACAAGTCTGCTCGATGTTTAGGCTATGCACTATAACTGATGATAATGTTGTATTTTCGTATTTATATGGTTTATCCACTCTAAATTCCCAATCATCAACAGGAGGATATGTAGAAACATAAATAGATACAGTCGCTAACTTTCTTTTACGGAGTTGCTTTTGAAAATTATGCATTTTCACAGCAGTGTTTTCAATGTCACGTTGCAACCACATGCTCCAATCTAAATCCGTTCTTATTACTCTTACAATCGGTGCCTGTTTATTTTCAATAGCTTCTAGCCATATTTCTTTTTCATTTTCTGCTAAATGAATTAATCGATATTCATGCTGAATAACAAGTTGATGAATGATTCTCCAAAATACGGTATCCATCTTCATGATGAGACACCCCCTTATCTTCTCTCCCAATGATTCGGTATCCGAGTCCGTTTCATAATGTACGACTACTAAACGAGAAACGAATAATAGCATCGTATTCTGTATTTATACACCTTAATAAACGAACATATTATTTTGTATATCACTAATATTCGTTTTTCATTAAACGAACCGTAATTATGAAATTGATTCATCTACTATCATTTTAGTTTCTTCTTCTTATAAAGTAAAAAAATAAGCGTAAAAATAAAAGCTAACTTCTCACATTATATGGAGGAAGTTAGCTTTTTAAACCAGTATTCACTTTTATTGCCCACGAAATACAGACTGCATTAGTCTATCCCGTACAAATGGAATGTCCATCCCGAACTGAACTGCATATCGGCGTATGCTACTAATTCCGAGAAGGTAGTTTAAAATTTTATAACGGTTTTGATAGGCAGCATAAATAGCAAGTACAAAAAAGACCATTTTTGTCATTGAACTAATCATATTGTAATCCCTCCTACACATTAGGTTGCTACAAATAGAAAAAAACATGCTTAAATCTGCATGTTTTTTATAACTATTTAAAAACCGCTGTTGATTTCCGCGCAAGACTTCGCTTTCCGCGGGCGGGCCGGGAGCCTCCTCGGCGCTTGCGCCTGTGGGGTCTCCCGCTCCCCGCTTTTCCCGCAGGAGTCTCAGTCTTGCACGAAAATCAACAGCTATTTTAGTAATTAATGATAATCATCATCTTTAACACATATTTTCATAACAAGTTATATAAAGCATACTTTAATTTTTAGAAATTAATTTTATTTTTAATGTCAGTTAAGACTTGAACTGAGTGTTTGAATTGCTCTTTTTCTTTTTCGCATAAATCAAGTTCTACAATTTCACGTATGCCGTTTCTATTAACGATAGCTGGTACTCCAATGTAGATGTCTTCGCTATCATATTGCCCCTCTAGATAGGCGGATACAGTTAAGATAGAATTTTCATTTTGTAAAATCGCTTTTGTTAATCGAACGAGACCCATGGCAATGCCGTAATAAGTCGCGCCTTTTCTTTCGATAATATGGTAAGCGGCATCACGAACATTTACAAAGATTTCTTCTAAATCTTCTTCTTTATAACCTTCTTTTTCTGCCATCATGTCTAAAATTGGTTTTCCACCAATATCCGCTCTACTCCATACCGGTAACTCTGTATCTCCATGTTCTCCAATAATGTATGCATGCACATTTCTCGCATCCACTTGGAAGTAGTCACCTAGCAAATAACGGAATCTTGCAGTATCTAGAATGGTACCAGATCCGATGACTCTTTCTTTTGGTAAGCTAGAATATTTCCATGTTACATAAGTTAAAATGTCAACTGGGTTCGTCGCTACTAAGAAAATACCGTCAAAACCATTTCCCATTACTTGTTCGACAATGCTTTTGAAAATTTTAGTGTTTTTTTCTACTAAATCAAGTCTTGTTTCACCTGGCTTTTGATTTGCACCTGCACTTATTACAACGATATCTGCATCTTTGCAGTCTGTATAATCACCATACCAAATTTTCGTAGGTGCAGGAGAGAATGCAATACCATGATTTAAATCCATTGCATCTCCTTCTGATTTTTCTTTATTTAAATCTATTAATACAAGTTCTTCTGTTACACCTTGATTTAATAATGCAAAAGCATAACTTGAACCTACAAATCCAGTTCCTATAAGTACTACACGATTGATTCCATTTGCCATTATAACCGCCTCTTTCACTAATAATTTTATCTATGACTTTATTATACTAAAAAAGATTGTGAAGTACTGAACAAATTAAAGCGATTTTGTTACATTTTCAAAACAGCATTTTCCAACCCAGCATAGATACTGTTGTTGCTAGGATGATCGCCATTACATTTACCAAATCATTGTTTACTATTCGTATGCCTTTTGTTAATACCGTACTTTCTTTACAATGTTCTGTAAGTTCTGTTGTTTGCCCACACTTTTTGCACGTATATTGTGCTTGAACAGTAGCACCTACTATCGTATCCAGAAAACAACCTACCATTCCAAACAACGTAATCCACCCTGCCATTATATAACCCACCTCAAAAAGTAAAAGGCCAATAATTGCAATAAATAATGAACCAAGAAAACTGGCAATTGTTCCTAGATTCGATACCGCACCTGATGTTCCTGCTTCTACTTTTCTTAAAGTGAGAATATGTATCGGTTTCGCTTTGCTAAAAGGCCCTATTTCAGAAGCCCAAGTATCCGAATTCGCTACAGCGATAGCTGTTATAAAACCGACTAAAATCCATTCATGTGGGTACAGATAATAAACCAAACTTAAACTAGCCGGTATTGCGCCGTTTGCAAAGACTTGAATGATATCTCGTCTACTACCTTTTTGAATAATTCCGGATGTTTTTTGCTTCTTTTTGATTTTGCTCCATAGACTTGAGCTTGCAAAAAAAGCACCAATGAGTAACAGCCCTTCTCCTTTAAATCCTAATGAAATGAAGCAACCAACGATAATGGTTCCGATAGCTCCTGAAAAACTTAATGCTTTTAATAAATATCCTATAACAGCAACGAAAACAATACCAGAGATCATAAGGATTGGATTACTTAACACGTAAGAACACCTTCGTTCGTAATAATTGCTTCCACTGGAATATCAAAGCTTTCTCTTGGAACTTCTTCGTTAACTTGAGTATAAAATGCTAAAGAGATTTTTCGGCCGTGGAATTTTTGTAGATAACGATCAAAATATCCACCACCAAAACCAATGCGGTAACCTTCTTTATCAAAAATAAGACCTGGTACGATTATTAAATCT
This sequence comes from Bacillus sp. FJAT-45066, assembly GCF_002335755.1. Classification (NCBI taxonomy): domain Bacteria; kingdom Bacillati; phylum Bacillota; class Bacilli; order Caryophanales; family Bacillaceae; genus Bacillus; species Bacillus sp. FJAT-45066. Next base: position 533,006 of record NZ_NISQ01000001.1, on the reverse strand, counting down.
ATTTCTGATGGCGGTACATATTTTGTTTTACTCACTATCGGTTCTCTTAGTCCAAAATAAACTACTTCTAATTCGTGAAAGCTTACAATTTCATAGAAGTCCATCGTACTAGATGTTGGATTACATTTAGGCACTGCAATTTTCTTTCCTTCGTTCCAAGCTTTTTCGATAATCTCATCTGTACGCACTTCTGGAAATCGTGATACCGTAATTCCGATAGTTTTAGCATCTTGCCACTGTTTTGTTTCAAAAAGGTGTTTTTGTATGTATGTAGACATATTTGTATGTTCTTGCTCTGTGTAACATTTGAGCTTTGCTTTCATTTCTTTTCTAAGTTTATTTTTTATCTCTTTCATGTTATTCTCCTTTTATTTAACATTTAATACTATAATAGTATCGTTTTTATTAGGAGAGCATCAACCATAATGCTGTATGTTTGATTGATTAAACCTTTAACAGGATGCTATGTTAAAGTTCGCTGTTGATTTCCGTGCAAGGCTTCGCTTTCCGCGGGCGGTAAAAAGGAAGGTTATTTTCACTGTCGTGAAAAAACTTACTCCTCGGCGCAAGCGCCTGTGTGGTCTCCCGCACCCCGCTTCTCCCGCAGGAGTCTCAGCCTTGCACGGAAATCAACAAGTACAAGTATTTATAAATCACCACTAAGCTTTGACATAGCTTAACAGGAAAGAAATATAATTCTCCTGAAAAAATGACTGGTATTTCTTTTAGATAAGTGATATTATAGTAAAGTCTGAATAGAAGCTTGAAAAGTTTGGAGGGATAAAGATGCGTGTACAAGTAACTTTAGCTTGCACTGAGAGTGGTGACCGTAACTACATCACTACTAAAAATAAACGTAACAACCCAGATCGTCTTGAGCTTAAGAAATATAGCCCAAGATTAAAAAAGGTAACAGTTCACCGTGAAACAAAGTAAGCAGTAGGTCTTCCTACTGCTTATTTTATTTCTTTTTTCTTTTGCTTTTTCTTCATAATCATCTTCCATAAACGCGTTGAAAACATTTGTCCTTCATTCTCTATCACACTAACTTTATTTTGCTTTAGATCTTCCTTTGCCTGTTCGTATTGAGCATGATTGCCTATATCTATCCAATACCCTTCTGCTAAATAACCGATGATTTTACTCCCATTTTGTAAAAGAATAGGTAATATATCTTTGCTGAAATCGACCGCTTCTTTATTTGGAAAGTAAGAAAATATTTTCGGATTTACTACGTATATTCCTGTATTGACTATATTACTAAAAACCTCATTACTTTTTGGTTTTTCTTTAAACGCAATGATTTCACCATCTGCATTTACTTTCATAATTCCGTAGTAAGTTGGATATTTCGTTTTAGCCATAAAGATTGTCATTAATGCGTCGTGCTTCTCGTGAAAATCAATTCCCTTTTGTAAATTAAAATCAGTTAATGCATCTCCACTAATGACTAAGAACGTATCTTCTAAAAATATTTTAGCAAATTTAACACAACCTGCTGTTCCAAGTGGCTCTATTTCTTCCACATACGTAATGTGTACTCCCCATTTTGAACCATCACCGAAATAATTTTTAATTTTCTCACTTAAATAGCAAATTGTTACAATAATTTCTGTTATTCCATGTTTTTTTAATAGTTCAATACTATACTCCATAACAGGTTTATTTTGTAATGGCACTAATGGTTTCGGTGTTGTTTCTGTTAACGGTAATAGCCTCGTACCAAGCCCTCCTGCTAAAATAACCGCCTTCACATTCACCTACCCCCATTTTAACGTAATACATGATTATATACACTTTTTGTTAATGTTATCACCCGTTTCCAACTATAGTGTATTCTAACTTTTTCATACGCATGCTCCCCAAATGTGGCAGATTCTTGTTCATTATGTAAAATACGACTTATGGCCTGAGCGAGTTCATTTCGGTTTGTACATTCTACTAGGAGTCCGTCATGCTCATGTTTAATGATTGATTTTAATCCACCAATAGAGGCAGCAATGACCGGTTTACGTTCTTTCATCGCTTCAATCGCAACAATTCCAAACGGTTCATATAAACTAGGTATAACAACTACATCACTACTTTGTATCAATGCTTTCTTCTCAGCACTTTTCACGTACCCTACAAATAGAAAGGATGACTCTAAACCTAGTCTTTTTACTTGTTTTTCAAGATTTTTTTTTATTGGACCTACTCCTGCTAAAACAAATAACACATCTTCTATTTGATTGGATACAATTGCTGCAGCTTGTACAAGATGTTGAAAACCTTTTTCTGGAACCAACCTTCCTATTGCTAAGACTACTTTCTTCTTTTCTAAATATGATGGATTACTAGAAGAACGGTTTTGTTCTTCTATTTGTATCCCATTAGGAATAATAGTTGTTTTTCCCTTAACATCCTCTATAAAACACACTTCATCGAACATACCTTTACTGCAAACAATTATCTTGTCAGACTTTTTCAATAGTAAACTTTCTATCTCGTAAATTTTATGTTGAATATCTCCAATAAATCCATTTACTTTACTACGACCATATTCTGTCGAATGGATGGTTGTAATTAATGGTACATTACACTCTACCTTCAATGTTATGGCTGCATATCCAACGAGCCAATCGTGAGCGTGTATTAATTGAAAGCTATGCTCACTATGTAACTCTAACACCTTTTCCACAATAGCTATATTCACTTGACCAATCCATTCTATTAAATGTTCACTTTCATTATTAATAGTGTCAACTCGATGAACATGGACTTCTTTATACAGTTGATAGGATGGCGCACCCAGTATATTTGGTGTGATGACATGCACTACGTAATCTTTTGCTAAAAAACTACTTAGTCCTTCTACATGTGTTCCAAGCCCTCCTTCCATGTTTGGAGGGTACTCTGAAGATAGGATTAGAATCTTTCTTTTTTGTTCATAGGAAGGTTGTAACATAGTGGTAATTGTTGAACTCATATTAATCATCCTCATTAGAGATGTTATAGTAGGTATAGGTAGAAAAGTTATTTCGCCAATTGCTGCTTTTTTCATTTGTGATCCAGTTTAAAGTTGGGGTATTAGATTTGGTTTTGTTTTGCATTGAAATAATTATTGATTTTTCAATTGGAAGGAAACATTCATTATCAGTGAAGAGAAGTTCTACTATGTATTGTTCGTTATCTTCTACTTCGACATCGATTTCTTTTTCATCCATGTTCATTCGTTTTTGCAAATACGAAACATACTTGTATGGAGGCTTATTATCTGTTTTATAAACCCTCACAATACTAGTTAGAGAATCTAATGGACGATTAAAGAAGGTTTCTAAATATGTAAATTTCCATAACGGTAAATCCCATGAAATATGTAATGTTGGAAAGTGCTCTGAAGTACGTATAGCAACATGATTCATTTGTCTATTACCTACCTTTCCTTCCAATCGTATCACTTGCATATCTTCTTTCTCAACAAAAGGTTTTGTCGGAACTTGTCTTTTCGTGTAAAATAATTATGGTTGTACAGACAAAAATAGAAACCCGAGTTCGAATAGTATGGATGGTAATAAGTGTACTTATAGTTTATTAAATTTTTTTATGAGGTGACCACATGTTATTTGCTAGTATCTTTTTAGTTATCGCTTCTCTAGTAATTATTGGTCTATCTTTCTTACAAAAAGATAGAGTAAAAGATTTAGAGGAAGAGTTCGAACAATTATCTATGGACGTTGTTCAAGATAAGTACAAGATTGAAAGAAGAATGAAAGTATTAGAAGAGGAATTACTTGTTGGGCCAACATCAAAAATGACAGTCAAAAAAGCATCCAAACCTTCTGTTGAAAAAAGTGAAAATGTAAGTGATGAAGAGATTATTATTTCTTTATTTCATAAAGGTTATAAGGCAGAGCAAATAACACAATTTACTTCTATTCCGATGGATAAAGTAGAACGTGCCATCATGAAAGCTAAAATGAAAGGAAAACAAACGTCATGAAGACGACTTTCCGAGCATTAGCAGTTGGAATTCTTTTTGCAACCGGCGTAACTGGATGTGCTTACACTATTGAAGGAAAAAAAGAAGTAGCCCTAACAGAAGAACAAATTCAGTCTTATGTTGCAGAAAATAATCTTTTTTTGTTAACAAAAGAAGAATATGATAGTCTATTACCTTCTATGGAAGAAGAAAAGGTAGAAGAACAAGAGGCTGAAGTAGCTGAAGAATCTCCAAAGGATTCTGAAGAGCCGAAAGAAGAAGAAAAAGTAGAGGAAGAACCTAAAGTTTATACGTTTGAAATAAAAAGTGGTGTTCCTACTCAAATTGCTGCAGAACAACTAGAGTCAGACGGATTGATTGAGAGTGCAAAAGATTTTATTAAGTTTCTAGGAGATGCTGGATTAGAGAAGAAAGTACGTGCAGGAACTTATGAAATTCAAACAGGCATGTCTTACCGTGAAATTGCGGAAATCATTACAAGATAAAGATTAATATATTAAAGGCCGACATCTGAGCGTCGGCCTTTTTTGTGCCCCTATTATTTATTCTTAATCTTCAGCAACCTCAAACTATTTAACGTTACAAGAACCGTTGCACCCATATCCGCAAAAATGGCAATCCATAACGTTAACCAGCCAGGTATTACTAATAATAAAGCCAATATTTTTAGCCCTATTGAAAATGCGATATTTTGCTTAATAATTTGCAATGTTTTTTTGCTTAAACTAATGGCGTAAGGTAGTTTTTGTAGGTCGTCTGCCATTAATGCCACGTCTGCTGTTTCTAGTGCGGTATCAGTACCTGCTCCTCCCATTGCAACACCAATATCAGCGGCAGCTAATGCTGGAGCATCATTTATTCCATCCCCTACCATCGCAACGTGGTTATAGTTATCTCTTAGTTTTTTAACTAAACGTAGCTTTTGTTCAGGTAAAAGTTCAGCGTGTACTTCATCTACTCCGAGTTGATGCTTTATTACTTCAGCGGTTCGTTTATTGTCCCCTGTTAATAACACTGTTTTCTCTATACCAAATTCCTTTAGCTTTGATATTACATTTTTGCTTGAAGTTCTAACTTCGTCTCGCAGCGCAATAATTCCTTCTATTCTTTGAGGAGTCCCTGCAACCATTACCGTCTTTCCTTCATTTTGCAATTCCGTTATTCTATTGATATAAGAAGAGATTGTTGGGTGCTCACTTTCCATAAACCAATTAGGACTTCCAATATTATATTTCTCCCCGTTTATCGTTCCCGATACTCCTTTTCCAGGAATAGCGATGATGTTTTCTACGTCTAACGTTTTTGATTCACCCATCTTAATCTTTTCTATATGATTAACAATTGATTTTGCTAAAGGATGACTAGATCCTTTTTCAATAGCCATAACCTTTTTTAATAGTTCTTCATTAGAAGCTTCCAACTCTATAACATCTGTAACAACAGGAGTCCCCTTTGTTAATGTACCTGTTTTGTCAAAAGCGATCGCTCGAATGGCCCCTAATTGCTCTAGGTGAATCCCTCCTTTTATCAGCACTCCGTTTCTAGCTGCATTTCCGATTGCTGTAACGATGGAAATAGGTGTGGAAATAACTAGTGCACAAGGGCAACCTACAACAAGTACTGCTAAACCTTGATATATCCATGCTTCCCAAGATAAGCCAAAAAGTAGTGGTGGAATTACAGCCACTAAAAATGCAATTACCATTATTAAAGGTGTATAATACTTGGCAAATTTATCTACAAACGCTTGAGATGGAGCACGTTCCGCTTGAGCTTCCTCCACTAAATATATTATTTTAGAAAGCGTTGTATCTTCTACACGTTTTGTTACTTCCACTTCTATAAACCCATCTTCGTTAAGCGTTCCGGCATAAACGTCATCACCAATGGTTTTTGTTAATGGTATACTTTCCCCAGTAATCGCAGCGGTGTTTATAGCAGCAACCCCTCTTAAAATCTTTCCATCCATCGCAAGCTTCTCACCAGGTTTTACAATCATAATATCATTTACTTCAATTTCTTCTACAGAAACATATCGCTCTTCGTTATTACGTTTTATTAACGCTTTTTTAGGGGCAATATTCATTAAGGAACGAATAGATGATCTAGCTTTTTCCATTGAATACGTTTCTAGTGCTTCACTTATAGCAAACAAAATAACGACCGTCGCACCTTCTGCCCATTCCCCAATGATGGCTGCACCAATAATCGCTATTGTCATTAGCGTTTTCATATCGAATTGAAGCCTTGATAAGTTTTTCAGACCGATAAGAAACAATCTATATCCTCCAACAATAATCGTTACGGCGAATGCACTTATTGTCGCGTAATGGTCTTCACCCAATGTAAAGAAAAAATACCAACCAACAATTAAAGCTACAAATGATAACAAAACACGCCAATGCTTCTGATAAAGAGGAACTTTCTGTTCTTCTGAAACATTATGAGCTAACTCTGTTACTTTAATTTGATCAAACGCCCCTGCTTTTTCTAACTCTTTAATGGTCGTTTTTCCATAAACCGTAATTTTTGCCGCTCCGTAGTTTATTTTTGCCTCCTCGACGCCTGTAATCTCTTTTACATTTGTTTCAAATTTGGCTGCACAATTTGTGCATGTTAATCCTTGTAACCGATATTCTTTTTTATTTTCCACGTTCGGTCACTTCCTTTTGGTGTTCATAAGCAATTTCAATTAACTGTTTCACATGATCATCATCTAAAGAATAATAAACTAGCTTACCTTCTTTTCTGTATTTGGCTAAACCTAAATCTCTCAGAAGTCTTAGGTGGTGTGAGGCAGTCGCATTTGTCGAACCAACTATCTCTGCAACATCACACACACATAACTCTTCCCCTTTATATAATGCATAACTAATTTTCAACCTAGTTGGATCAGATAATGCACGGAAAAATTTAGCCACATCTATTGTTACTTTTTCATCTATTACTTTTTTTACCCTTTTAACTTTTTGTTCATTTATTATAGTTGTTTCACAAACTAAGTTTTTACTAACCATTTCAGCACCTCATTCAAACGTTCATTTGAATATTAGTTTATTACTCGTACAAGCTTTTGGTCAATCATTTAGCTTGTTTTTCACACATATTTATTAGTTGATTCACTTCCCTGTAATATCACTGAATATGAATTCCTACTTGACTAATAATAAAGATGAAAGGGGAAATACATCATGGAAAACACAAATTATTTTTCTTCTTGGTTTGGAAATATTAGAGGAGATATTATTGCAGGTATAGTTGTTGCATTAGCACTAATTCCAGAGGCAATTGCTTTTTCTATCATTGCAGGAGTAGATCCAATGGTAGGACTTTATGCTTCCTTTGTAATCGCTATTGTAATTGCCTTTATTGGTGGGCGACCTGGTATGATTTCAGGTGCAACTGGTGCTATGGCTTTATTGTTTATTCATTTAGTTGCAGAGCACGGATATCAGTACTTATTAGCTGCTACCATCTTAACTGGAGTTTTGCAAATTCTTTTTGGTATTTTCAAACTTGCTAAATATATGAAATTTATCCCTCGATCTGTCATGGTAGGATTCGTAAATGCATTAGCCATTTTAATATTTATGGCTCAACTAGATCATTTTGTTGGAGAAACATGGATTATGTTTGTTCTAGTTGCCTTAACATTAGCCATCATTTACTTGTTTCCTTATTTAAACAAAGCTATTCCTTCTACATTAGTTGCAATCGTAGTGGTGACGGTTATTGCTATCTTTGGGAATGTAGGGGTTAGAACGGTAGGAAGTATGGGTAGTATATCTAAAACGTTACCAACGTTCTTTTTACCTGATATTCCGTTAAACTTCCAAACATTAGAAATTATATTACCATATTCTTTAGCTCTAGCTTTAGTAGGTATATTAGAATCCCTTTTAACAGCCTCTATTGTGGATGATATGACGGATACAGGGAGTAACAAGAATATTGAGAGTAACGGACAGGGGGTAGCTAATATAATTACTGGCTTTTTTGGTGGAATGGCTGGTTGTGCGATGATTGGACAATCTATCATAAACGTAAGTTCCGGTGGACGTGGAAGATTATCATCTTTAGCCGCAGGTATATTTTTAATATTCCTTATCGTTGTTTTAGGGGACATTGTTGTCCAAATCCCAATGGCGGCATTAGCTGGAGTAATGATTATGGTTGCCATAAGTACCTTTGACTGGAATTCGGTAAAGACACTTCATTTATTACCAAAAACAGATGCAGTAGTTATGATAGTAACTGTACTTACCGTTGTCTTCACACACAACTTGGCTATCGGTGTATTCACAGGTATTTTGTTAAGTGCCATTTTCTTTGTATCCAAAATATCTAGAGTGGAAGTAGATAGTAAGCTTGTTGATCATAAAAGAAGATATATTGTGAGAGGACAATTATTTTTCGCATCTGTTACTGAACTTTTAACAAAGTTTGATTTTAAAGAAGAAATTAAGCAGGTGGAATTGAATTTAAGTCGAACTCATTTATGGGATGACTCTGCTGTAGCCGCCATTGACAAAATCGTTAATAAGTTTGAAGAAAGCGGAATAGCAGTTGAAGTCACAGGTTTAAATGATGATAGCTCAGAGCTTGTAAAAAAGCTAACCAATAAACTGAGCTCTCATTAAATACTTAGGAGGTGAAGGGGAATGTTCAAAAAAATATTACTCGCTTCAGACGGCTCGGAACATTCAAAAAGAGCTGCAGAAAAAGCAATCCAAGTAGCAACTTGTGATAAAAGCTCAACATTGGAAATAGTGTTTGTTTTAGATGGTGATCAAGCGAAGTCAAGTGTGCTACAAAATTGGAACTCCATTGAATTAGAAGAAACAAAAACGAAAAAAGTCGGTTGGATTGTCGAGCAAGCTAAGGCGGCGAATGTTACTTATTCAGTTAAAAGGTTGCACGGGGAACCTGGGCCGACAATAGTTAAGTATGCAAACGAACAAAATTTCGATTTAGTCGTTATCGGAAGTAGAGGCTTAAATACATTACAAGAATTTGTTTTGGGAAGTGTAAGTCATAAAGTAGCCAAACGCGCAAACTGTCCTGTTATGATTATAAAATAAACTAAAAAGTATCGTATCCCGAACTATCTTTTGGGAAACGATACTTTTTTGATTATAGCACATTTCTTTATATTTTCTTCCAAGGAGAACTCATTTTCTTTCCAATTGAAATGACCGGTGTAATGACTTCACTTTTTTTCTCGCTATAAAAACACATATCAGTATAATTAATTATAAATAATTATATTTAATTATAAAAGAAATGTCTATTTTATTAACTAATTGAATTTGTTATAATAATTATAGATTCATTTAAAAGGTTGGAGGAACATAAAGTAATGACCCAAGAGATTATGACCATCTCACAAGTAGCAGAATATTTGCAAATTAGCGAAATGACAACATACAAACTAGTGCAAGAAGGAAAAATTCCTGCCTTTAAAATTGGAAGACATTGGCGAGTTAAAAAAGATGACTTAATGGCTTTAATTGAAGAACTAAAAAACGGGAAAAAAATATAACTATAATACTACAAAAGCGGTGAATAAGAAATTGCTTGAACTAACAGATGAACGAGTAATCCCCGAGAAAATGAAACCAATGAATGGGTTACTATTAGAACATTTAGCTAGATACCAATTTAGTATTCCTCACCTTTATGGCCGTGTATTAGATTTTGCATGTGGTTCAGGTTATGGTACCCACATGATGGCCAAAGCAGCAAAAAAGAAAATTAGTGCAGTTGTTGGAGTAGACATAAATAAAGAAGTCATTGAATATGCCAAACATACGTATTACCACCCACTTTCTTCTTTTCAAATAGAGGATGTAGTGGACAAAAACCTCCCTGAAAAGCTCGGACTTTTCGATTGTATAATTAGTTTTGAAACCATTGAGCATGTTAAAGGAGAAGAACAATTTTTATCAAATGTGTATGCAATGTTAAAACCTGGAGGCACCCTTATCTTGTCCACTCCTTTCGGCCAAGGAAGAGGTAAACCATGTGGATCTAACTTTCATGTGCATCAATTAACAAGAGAAGAGTTCTTTGCATTATTTAATCATTATCAAAATGTACAATTTTTTTATCAAAAAGGTCCCTTAATTGTCCCGAAGGATAATAGTACAGACTATCCGCTTGGAATAGTCATTTGCAAAAAATAACCCCATCTGGCCTTGTTATTTCCTCGTTTAGGCCAGAGTTTACTTTATTAACATTTCTTAATACTTTCCCATAATCATAATAGTCTCTCATCTAAGAATTGGAAAGTCATTCAATTCGGAGGCGGTATTAACAATGAAAAAAACAAAAATGAACAAGGATGTTCAAAAATTAATTGTAAACAAAAGAAGTAGTGATGAACTTCGCATTGCTACGGTAAAAAAAAACAGACTTTATATCCGTTTTCAATAAAACGAATTGAAATATGAAATTTACTTAAATAATTTGCATTATTACATTCAAGATGAAAGGAGGAAATACATTGGCAATTAAAACAGTTTGTACTTCCTGTAAAGGAAAAGGCTATTCCAAACATCGAATATTTCCCCTCTTTACAAAAAAGTGTAGTACTTGTAAAGGTTCGGGTAGCCAAGTAGAGTTTTCTTTTAAGCTGCAAAAGGGGAAGAAAACAGGATAATAATTTATGCCACAATCTCATGTGATTGTGGCTTTTTTATATGTAAGTTTACACTTATAAAGGGAACTAAGAACAAGAGTTTTACAATAAAATTTATTCAATTTTTTAAACATGCATATTTTAGTAAATATATTAGAACCTTAATGTTGAAAAGGAGGAATTATTAATGACACAACAATTAAATGACATCATGGCAAGAAACGTAGTAGCAATCGAGTTTAAACAATCTATTAAAGAATCTGCTGCATTAATGCGTCAACACAACATTGGTTCCATACCAGTTGTACAAAATGTCACCTCGCAGTAATTATTACAGACCGTGATATAACGATTCGTTGTACTTCACAAGGGTTAGATATTTAGATATCAACAATCCAGTGTCACAATGCATGTCCTCTAATATTGTATCTGGTAGTTCAAACATGAGTGTTCACGAAGCTGCTCAACTTAAGGCGCAAAATCAAATCCGTCGACTTCCGGTTGTGGAAAATGACCAACTAGTAGGAATGGTTGCATTAGGTGATTCAGCAACTAATCATAATTATCAGAATGAAGCCGGTCAAGCTCTGTCAAATATTTCTGCAGAAAACAACTTACAATAATTTGTCATCTTTTACATTTCATCTGTTTAGATTTCTTAATCTGTCATAGATGAAATGTTTTTATTGCGTAGTAAGTTTATATCGAAGTTCTTTAGGAAATCCTATTAAAATAAATAATTAAAAATTAGTTTGCAGAATTTTCTGTTTATACATATAATATAATTAAGTAAACGCTTACATTATAGGTAGGAAGGATGTTATTTACATGATGGACTATCAATATAGAAGAAAAGCTTTACAAAGTTTCAAAGAAGAAAAAGAAGAAGTAAAACTGGAAATCAAGAAACAATATGAAAAAAATGGATCTATAATTGCTACATTGTTAGCATTTTTACCATTTTTTAATCACAGCTCATAGAGATTTATCAATAAAAAAGCACCAATACCCTATTCCTAGAGTACTGGTGCTATATCTGTTAATGTCCTGAAGGAGCAGATAAGCCAATTTTATTCACTAATTCTTGACTCTCTTCATTTAATCCAATAATAATTACTTTTTTACCGAATCTTTCATACTTTAGTTTTGCTTTTGCAATTGCTGTAACAGCTGATTGGTCCCAAACGTGAGATCCACTAAAATCGAATACTACTTCTTTTGGATCGTTTTGGTAATCAAACAAGTCGATAAAGTGAGCCATTGTTCCAAAGAACATTTGTCCTTGGATTTTATATACTTTTCTTTCATTATCCATAGAGGAAACAGCTTTAATTTTCGCCATCTTCCAACCGAATATTAAAGCACTTAGCACTACCCCTGCTAATACACCTTTTGCTAAATCGTGAGTATAAACCACGATTGCTACTGTAACAACCATAACTAGTGCATCCGGTCTTGGGATTTTGTTTAATTCACGTAATGACTGCCAGTCAAACGTTCCAATAGAAACCATGATCATAACACCAACAAGGGCTGCCATAGGTATTTGAATAACTACGTCACCTAATACAATAATCAAGAATAATAAAAATACACCGGCAATTAAAGAGGATAATCTTCCTCGACCACCTGATTTAACATTTATAACTGATTGGCCTATCATTGCACAACCAGCCATACCACCGAAGAAACCTGTAACAATGTTTGCGATACCTTGTCCCTTCATTTCACGGTTTTTATTACTCTTTGTATCTGTCATTTCATCTACGATTGTTGCTGTTAGTAATGACTCTAAGTTACCTACAATTGATAGAGTTAATGCCACAGGTAAAATAATCATTAAAGTTTGAAAAGATAACTCGACCATCGGAATATGGAAGAACGGTAATGTTTTCGTTATAGCTCCTTGATCTCCAACAGTTGCTAGCCCCATACCGCCACTAAATACTGTAATTGCCGTTATAACTACAATTGCAGCTAGTGCAGAAGGAATTGCTTTTGTAAATCGTGGTAAAATATAAATAATTGCAAGTGTCGCAAGTACTAATCCTACCATTAAGAAAGATCCGCCCTCTTCAGGCATGAAGTACGGGATTTGCGCCATAAATATTAATATAGCTAGCGCATTAACGAAACCTATTATTACAGCCTGCGGTAAGAAAGATAAATATTTTCCTAGTTTAAATACACCCATCAGTATCTGAATAATACCCGTTAATATTGTTGCCGCAAATAAATACTCTACCCCGTGTTCAGCTACAAGGGTAATCATTAATAATGCCATCGCACCTGTTGCTGCTGAAATCATACCAGGTCGTCCACCGGTAAATGCGATTACTACAGCGATACAGAACGAAGCATATAGCCCTACCATAGGGTCTACTCCTGCAATGATTGAGAATGCAATCGCCTCAGGAATTAAAGCAAAGGCAACTGTCATACCTGCTAAAACATCCCCACGAACGTTTCCAAACCATTCTTGTCTCATGTTTGCTAAGTTCATAGCACACCTCTTTCTTAGTTGTTAAATTTATTCAATTTTCAATGACTTTTTACTCTCAAAAAAGTCAGGTCCGTTTACAACAGAAAGAATCATACCACATTTTTTGATTCTAGCAAACATATATGAAACCGAGTACACTCAGTAAATCCTCTGTTTTTCTTTCATTTTCTCTCTTTTTCTAGCTTTTTTCACAAATTTGTCAAAAGTTTAATATTCACATAGAATTTACAATTTTTAGGGAAAAATAAAAAGTGTAAAAACATCTATAATTGTTTTTACACTTTTTTCATTATTTATTTTACTACCATTACAGGACATTCTGCTCTTTTCATCACTTTATGACTTACACTACCTAATACCATTTCTTGTAATGGATTAAGACCCCTACTACCGATTATTACTATATCCATCTTATTGTTGTTTGCATATTCATAAATCGTTTCTGCTGGTTCGCCACGCACAATTAATACTTCATATTGTACATTTGCTTCGTTTGCTTTAACTTCGATTGCTCGCATTTTTTCTTCTCGTTTATGCTTAATACCATCTAAATCCCAACTTCTTAATACATCGCTTTTGGAAGTCTTCCCATCTACTACATAGATTAGAGTAATTTTAGATCCATTTACCAATTTTGCTAACTCTAACGCTTTTTCTGCTGCTCGCAATGAATTTTCAGAAGCGTCTGCTGCTAATAAGATATTCTTAAACATTACTATTACCTCCTACGCAAGATTACAACTATGTATAATATTCTTTCTAGTATTCTATCACATCAAACAAATAAATTCTGAGTAAAACACAAACATTCCGTGCCAGTTTTGTAAAATGTTAATTACTATCATGATTCCAATTACTAACATTGTATTTCTTAGTAATTGGAATCCCATAATATTTATATTTAATAGATATTGTATCTATTGGTTGTTGGTAATCCATAATTCTAATACCATATGATATAGGCGTCATATTTTTTAGTTCAATAACCTCTATAACATTTTTATAGTTAATCTCTGGCAATACCGCTTTTTCATCAATCGCATGAAAAATAATGTTTGAATTATTCGTTCCCTCTTGTACACGCTGCATAGAATCGTAACTTATTCCTAAAGTGACGTTTGTATGCTTTTTTTCATCATTAATATAAAGCTCTTGAATAACCAATTCTTTTTTTCCATTATTTTCAACATGATAAATTATTGAAGCATCATCATCCTTGTAATTTTCAGCCATACCGTAAATTGCTATTGGAGTGCTAAAGTAAACAAACGATAATAGAACTATTGTAGTAAGTACTACAAACATACAAGAAAAGAAAAAAGTTTTCTTCAACAAATTCACATCCCCTAGAAAAAAATCCCATCATTCTAATAACAATAGCATATTATCGTATTCGATGATACTACAAAAACACCCTCGCGTAACGAAAGTGTTTTTGTACAATTTACTATTTCTTAATTGTATAAGTTTCATTATTACGGTTCGTTTAGTGAAAAACGAATTACTTTCCAAGAAGAAGAATAGATTGTTCGTTTTTTTCGTGTTTTTAAAAGTAGTTACATTCTTATAATTCGTTTTTCGTGTAGTAATCAAACTTTATGAAGCGGGCTCCATTATGAAACTTTTTTCAATAATACTAATTTTTCTTTAGAAGGTTTTTTAGAAGCAAGCGCAAAAATTATTCCAACTAACGGAAGTAGCATCATTAAATAAATTACCTCTTCATAGCCACCAAACGTATCATACGCTAACGCAAACGGCAAAGGTCCGAATGCTGAGCCTATAACCATGACAGTCGATGATACTCCTTTTATTCCACCAACATTTGCTCGACCAAAGTAATTAGGCCAAACAATACCAATGCTTATAGCTTCAAAACCACCAACAATTCCTCTTGCAATACCGAATATTAAAGCTGCTGAATAGGAGTTTGTCGTAAGTAATAAAAACATAATTCCAATTTGGCCCAAAAAGGATAGAGCAATTATGTAATTAACCTGTACTCTCTCTACAATAAATCCTGCTAAAAATGTTACAGGGAAAGAAACTATAGCCATTATACTTAATATAAATGCTGCTTCCGTCCGGCTGATACCACTCTGTGCTAAAATCGGAACAAAATTAAATACAATACCTGTATTAACAAGAGCAGGTACAGCTACACAAAACAACAGCATCCAAAATTGTCTAGTTCTCATTGCTTCTTTTACCGTCCATGCCTCTTCATCAATAGAAGACTTCCCTGTCTCTTTGCTTTCTTTTTCCACTTGTTCTTTCGTCAATCCATCTGGCAACAACCCAACATCTTCTGGTCGATTACGGATAAATACAAAAGCAAGAGGAACAAATAAGAAGAATAATAAAGAAGCCCAAACTAACCAAGAAATCTGCCAACCGACTTGGTCAATTAACCACGCATTAAATGGAGGTAATGCCGCTGCACTTAAAAAACTTCCAAAAGCCATAAAGCTTAATGCTCTACCTCTTTTGTTTACAAACCATTGAGGAATAAGTGTACCAGGTAATAACGTAAGTGATCCTTGACCGAATAACCTTAATAAGAAAAATCCTATAAATAACATAGCCGGGCCTAATAAGAATGCATTAAAAACACATGCGGCCGCTAGTAATATTGCTACTATTACAATCATTCTACGCTGACCATATTTATCTACCATTCTTCCTACAATAAATAGTAAAAATCCAGCTAGTAAAGTGGCAAATAAATACATCGTAGAAATTAACGTGTTGCTCCAACCGAAGTGAGCCAAATAAGCATCAACGAATATAGAAATGGAATATGTCTGACCAGGTCCTGAGAAAAAGATTGCCATGGAAGCAATCGCGACAATAATCCATCCATAATAAAAAGGTGGTTTAACAGGTAATTTGTTATTATTCATATGTATCCTCCATTGATGTAAGTGTTTCGTATTACTAAATATTCTTTATGAATAATAACAAATTTTCAAACATTAGTAAACAATTCATTTCCAGTCATACAAAAAAACAGACCAACTTGTCACTCGTTAGTCTGTTTTTTTCAATTATTGATTTAATTCGTAGTGACTTCCTTTAACAAGGTAAAATACATTCTCTGCAATGTTTGTCGTATGGTCCGCAATTCGTTCAATGTAACGACATACAAATGATAATTGGGTAATTTGCGGTAACTTATCAGGATGATCTTTCATCAAGCTCAATAATTCTTTAATATTTTTACCATAAAGTTCATCTACTTGATCGTCCATATCTGCAACTTTCTTTGCTAGAACTACATCCTCATCGTAATATGCTTTTAATGATAGAGAAAGCATCTCTATTGCTATTTTATGCATTTTTTTAATGTTATCTAGAGGAATAATATAGTCCGTATTTTGTCCAATTCGAATCGTTGACTTAGCAATATTCACACCAAAATCTGCAATTCTTTCTACATCTGTCGCAATTTTAATGGCAACGATTATTCTACGTAAATCTATCGCTACTGGTTGTTGTTTAGCTATTAAAAGTATTGCAAAGTCATTAATTTCTTCTTCAAGGCGATCGACTTTATCGTCTTCTTCCATTACTTGTAACGCTTTTTCTATATTTTGAGTGGATAATGTGTCCATAGATTTTTCTAATGAGATTTCCGCTAAGCTACCTAATTCTATTAATTTATCACGCATTGCATCTAAGTCGAATTGAAACTGTCCACGAATAGCCATTATTGCTTCCCCCTCTTAACCGAAACGACCTGTAATGTAGTCTTCTGTTCTCTTATCAGATGGATTAGAGAAAATTTTGTCTGTATTCGCGTACTCTACTACTTCTCCATTTAAGAAGAAAGCTGTTTTATCAGAAATACGAGCTGCTTGCTGCATATTATGCGTTACAATAATAATGCTGTATTCTTTTTTCAATTCTTGAACTAACTCTTCTACTTTTAATGTTGAAATAGGATCAAGTGCACTAGTTGGTTCATCCATTAAGATTACATCCGGTTCGATTGCTAAACAACGAGCGATACATAAACGTTGTTGCTGCCCTCCAGAAAGACCGTACGCATTTTCATGCAGTCTATCTTTTACTTCGTCCCAAATGGCTGCACCTCGTAAGCTTTTTTCTACAATTTCATCTAACACTTTTTTGTTACGAATCCCGTGAATTTTAGGGCCATATATAATATTTTCATAAATTGATTTTGGAAATGGATTTGGCTTTTGGAAAACCATTCCTACATTCGTTCTTAATTCTTCTACACGAAAATCCTTACTGAAAATACTTTTTTCTCTATATTGAATATTACCAGAAATACGGACAATCGGTACAAGTTCTACCATTCTATTTAACGTTTTAATATAGGTTGATTTACCACAGCCTGATGGTCCAATGATAGCTGTTACTTCATTTTCATATATAGATAGATTTATATTTTTTAAAGCATGGTCTTTGCCATACCATAAGTTTAAATCTTTCGTATCGTAAACGATTTTTTTATTTTGAATATTATTATTTGCAGTTAAATTTACAGAAGTTTGTATTTGTACGTTCTTTTTTTCACGTTCGATCGTTGTTACTGCCATGGAAAACCCCTCCAAGATTAGAATCTTCTTTGATATTTATTTCGAATAAACACAGCAATTGAGTTCATTAATAATAAAACTAAAAGTAACACTACAATTGTAGCGGCTGCCAAGTTTACATATTCTGCAACAAGAGCTGAATCAATTGTCCAATAGTATATTTGCATTGGTAAGGCTGTAAAGCGATCCATAAATCCACCTGGGAAAGGGATTAATAATGCTGGAATACCAATTACTACTAATGGAGCTGTTTCACCAATTGCTCTAGATAATGCTAAAATTGTGCCTGTTAAAATTCCTGGTAATGATGCAGGTAAAACAACATTTTTAATTGTTTGCCATTTCGTTGCACCCATTCCATAGGAGGCTTCTCTTAAAAACCCTGGCACTGCTCTAATTGCTTCTTGACTAGCTACTACCACGATAGGAAGTACTAATAAAGACATCGTTAGTCCCCCAGCAAGTACTACACCACCTAAGTTGGCTGTCCTTACAAAAATCGTTAAGCCTAAAATTCCGAAAACGATAGATGGAACACCAGCTAAATTAGCGATATTTGTTTGCAAGAACTGTTGCAGCTTACCTTTTTTCGCATATTCTTCTAGATAAATCGCTGTACCAACACCTAGCAACATCGTAACAGGGGCTACAACAGCCATTAACCATAACGTACCTAAAATGGCACCCATAATCCCTGCACGGTCTGCCATCGTTGAAAGTTTACCCGTAATAAATTGAAAGTCTATCCAACCCATACTTTGTGAAATAACACGGTAAAATAGAATGACTAAAACTACTAATCCAACTAGAGTAGCCATTAAAAATATATATTTCGCTAAGCTATTTATTAGTAATCTTGTATTCATCTTTTTTTGTACTTGGGCCACATCAACGTATTTCATCTTAATATTCCTCCCTATATTTACGAGAAATATACTGTGCAAATAAGTTCATAACTAATGTAAATACAAATAGTGTCATTGCAACAGCATATAAGCTATAGTAAAGGGTTGAACCTGCTGGTGCGTCCCCACCTGTTACTTCCACAATGTAAGCCGTCATCGTTTGCATAGATTGCGTAACATCAAACGTGAAATTTTTCGTACTACCACTAGCAATAGTAACAATCATTGTTTCTCCGATTGCACGTGAAATTGCTAATACAAATGATGCGATGATACCTGAGATAGCTGCAGGAATAACTACTTTCCATGAAACTTCTAATTTTGTAGATCCAAGCGCAAGTGCTCCTTCTCTCATCGAATTAGGTACGGCACTCATTGCATCTTCAGATAAAGAAGCAACCATTGGAATAATCATAATCCCCATAACTATACCCGGACTGAGGATATTCGTTGCTTGAAGACTAGGAATTACTTCTCTTAAAATTGGTGTAACAAACGTAAAAGCAAAGAAACCATATACAATTGTAGGAATACCAGCTAATACTTCTAATATTGGTTTTAATGTTCTTCTAGTTTTATCCGATGCATATTCACTTAAATATACAGCAGCCATTAAACCAATTGGTATTGCTACTAGCATTGCGATTAGTGTGGAAATTAATGTACCTGTAATAAGTGGTAACACGCCAAATTGAGCATTTTCACCTAATGGTCTTAAAGTCGTTCCTGTGAAAAAGTCTAAGAATGGAACTCTTTTAAAAAACTCAACTGTTTCTGATAAGAGCGTAAATACGATCCCAATAGTAGTTAAGATAGATATCGTTGCGACAAGCAACAACACTTTGGGCATAACTTTTTCAGCAATGCTATTTATGTTCATCGAGCTTTTATTTTGTTGTATTAGCTCTTTCACATTAACTTGTTCTGTTTTTTCGGTAGCCAATTTAAGAATACCCCTTTCATCCAATAGCCATATAAGCGTTTACTTATATATCAATAAGTAAATAGATAGAAGATGAGCAACTTTCACACTCATCTTCTCATCATCTATTTAGTTGAGCTGATTTCATAATTGCGTTACGTTTATTGAAACGTATTGTAGTAATATATTATGAAACTTACTTAGTTAATAGCTTCTAATTCTTTTACCATAGCGTTGATTTCATCCTCTGTTAAAGGAGCAAATCCTACTTCACCTGCGACGTTGTTAACATTTTTAACTACGTATAATGCGAAGTCTTTTAATTGTGCTTTTTCTTTCGCATGATTAACGTTTAAGTAAGTAAACACAGGACGAGTAAAGTTAGCGTAAGCCCCATCTTCTTTAATTGTTTCTAAAGTAGGTTCAACAGGACCGTTTCCAAAGTCTACTTTTACAGCCTTAAGTTTATCTGTGTTATTAACATAGTAACCAAATCCAAAGAATCCAATTGCGTTTTTGTCTTCAGAAATTAAGTTAACAAGTGTTGAATACTCTTGTTGTAAGTTAGCATCAGAGCGTAAATCTTCTTTTCCTAAAATAACTTCCCAGAAGAACTCATAAGTACCATGGTTTTCGTTAGGACCAAAAGCTTTTATTGGCTCGTTTGGAAAATCAGCTCTTACGTCCGACCAGTTCTTTTTATTACCACTTTCTAAGAAAATATCAATAATCTCTTGCTCAGTCAGTTCAGAAGCCCATTCGTTTTCCGGATGAATTACAACTGTTAAGCCGTCAAGTGCAACTTTTAATTCCATAACATCTAAACCAAATTTATCTGCTTCTGCTTTCTCTTCATCTTTAATGTGACGAGAAGCATTATTAAAATCTGTACCATTTTCAACTAAGAACTTTTTAAATCCAGCACTTGTACCTGCTCGACTTACTTCAACAGAAACTCCCTCTTGTTCTTCTGTCATATAGTTTTCTGCTAGCTTGGCCATTAGAGGATAAACAGTACCTGATCCGTCGACTACTACACTACCGTCTAAGTCTCCGTTACTTCCAGTACTTTCGTTTGAGCATGCTGCAGCAAATGCTGTAACTAATGCTAGCGTTGCTAATACAAGTAATCGTTTAAAGCTCTTCATTTCTAAATTCCCCCTAAAGGTTTTGTTTTTTGTATTTGTTTTGTCCTACGAGATTTATATTAAAGCCTAACTGTTAATGCAGTATGAATCGAATGTTAACGTTTTGTAAATGTAGATGTTTTATGTAGTAAAGTGTAGAAAATTGGGGACAAAAAAACACTCAATTCCTTAAAACTTAGGAATTGAGTGCTTTTGTTTTAATCATTTTCTTCTTCTGTTTCTTCCATGTCCTCTTGTTCTTCTAATTCTTCTTGTTCTTGAATGTTCGGTTGCCCTTTTGCTCTTCTTTCTTGGAGAGTAAAGTATGCTTCAATTATTCGGTCTCCAATCTTAGAGTTAACACCACCAGAAACTTGTGTGTTTGTAGAAGCAAAAGGAACAACCACCGCAAACGCCATTTCTGGGTTATCGTAAGGAGCATAACCAACAAGGTTTGTATGGTTGGAATTAATTTTTCTTTCACTAATAATTTTACCTTCTTCATCTCTAGTGTAGATACTAAAGTTTTTCTGAGCTGTACCAGTTTTACCAGCAGGTTTATATTGCTTTGCACTAGAACCAGCTGCAGTTCCTCTACTACCAAAATAAACTCTTCGGAAACCTTCTTGTACCCGGCTAATGTGATCATCACTCATGGTTAGTCTATTTAGAACTTCAGGTTTGAAAGGCTGTAACACTTGACCTGATTTTTCCCCTCCACTTGGTTCTAAAATTTCTCGAACAATTTGAGGTCTTAGGCGATAACCACCATTTGCAATAGTAGAAACATATTGTGCTAATTGCATCGTCGTATACAAGTCGTATTGACCAATCGCTAAATCGAGTATTAACCCCGAGGCTTTCCCGGGACCTTTTAAACCTGTTGATTCACTTGGTAAATCAATTCCTGTATGAACACCAAGGCCGAATTGAGCTAAATAACTTCTGAAGTCTTCAAAAGCAGTTGCTCTGATAGGAAGTGGTTGATTTCTAACATAATTCCCTCCAGCCATAAACATAGCTGTTCTAAACATGTAAACGTTTGAAGAACGTTCTAGCGCTTCAAGATCGTTAATGTTCCCCATTGTTTGCCAAGACCTTTTCGTAGGTGTGGAAGCGATGGAAATCGGTGTATCATATAAAACAGTTCCCGGAGAAATAACTCCAGTGTCAAATCCTGCCAAGATGGTTGCACCTTTTATAGTAGAACCAGCCTCATATGCTTCTAAAATAGTTCCTAGGGCATTGTCAACTAACTTCCATTGTCCATTTTCGTCTTTATTAACAACTTTCCCTGCTAACGATAAAACTTCTCCAGTGTTTGGATCTAAAACAACAACAAAAGCACGATCCAAAAACTCTGCATAACTATTTTGTTTTGCTTCAAGCAACTCAGATTCAATAATCTTTTCCACTTCTAACTGAAATTCCATATCAATAGATAGAACCAAATCTTTCCCACGTTGACCTGGAAATACGGGTTCTTGCATTAATAAGTTCCCACTTTGGTCTGTCACATTACGCACACGGGCTTTTTGTCCTTGAAGTACATTTTCATATTGATATTCTAATTGGCTAGTACCTACTCTATCGTTACGACTATATCCTCTTGCAAGTAATTCTGTAGCTCTTTCGCTTGGAATATCCCCCACTTTTCCTAACAAGGAACCTAGAGTATTATCAAACAATCGATCTCTGTCCCAGTCCACTGTTGTATCCACACCAGGAAGGTCACTTAAACGTTCACTAATGATGGCATATTCTCTATCACTTACATTTTCATTTTTTATCGTTTGAGGAGTTAAAGCATAACCACTATTCATTTGCCTAAATATGGATAAAATCTTTAAGTCTTCTAAAGTAAATTCACTTACCATTTCTTCCGTAATTCTACTTAGTTGTAGAGGATACAAATCTTTCTCTTCCAATTCTCCCTCGTTCACTTTCTCCCGATCTTCATCTGTTATCAATGCTCTTGCTTCTTCTGGATTTCTAATAATCCAGAAGTCTTGTTTGTCACGAAATTGAATTTTCTCTTCAAATTTATCTTCAAACTCAATCATCTGTGCTAATTTTTCAGCAACTTCGATCATTTCTCTACGCGGTGTAGATTGCGTACGAGTATACGTAATTGCGTTTAACGGTTTATTGTCTACCACAACATTGCCGTTTCGATCGTATATTTTTCCACGTGGCACTGGAGCATTTACGGTAATGTTCTCTGTGCGGTCTACCTCTTTTCGGTAATTTTCACCGTGAACAATTTGCACGAACCCAAGTCTTAGGACAAGACCTGAGAATAGTAAAAATACTGCAAAGAAAAGAAGGTTTAATCTATTAGGCATATTTTTCTTTTTTTTCTTTTTATTTTGGGAAGTCATGTATTCCACCTTTTCATTCTTATTTTCCTATTCTCCATTTTAAATGAAAAAGCTGATTTTTTCTATTAATAAATGAGTTCGTTACATAATTTATGACTACTAAACGAAAAACTAAATATATCACTTGTAAATAAAGATTTAATTACTACTTTATATACGAACATATTTATCTTCATATCCAAATATTTTCGTTTTTCATTCA
Organism: Bacillus sp. FJAT-45066; assembly: GCF_002335755.1. Lineage (NCBI taxonomy): Bacteria > Bacillati > Bacillota > Bacilli > Caryophanales > Bacillaceae > Bacillus > Bacillus sp. FJAT-45066. The sequence continues at coordinate 509,776 of NZ_NISQ01000001.1, read as the reverse complement.
ACGAACCGTAATTATGAAATTAACTCAGATTAGTTACGGAGTTGACTCCCCTTCTCCATCTCTTAATGTGGAAACAACCGTTTGTGGAGGTTGTTTAGTTGGTGGACTTTGTTCTAAATTGACCTTCCTAATAAAGGGATAAATTAACGCGTGGCCTGCACCTATGATAACTAACAAAACCGGGATACTTTTTGCTTCATCAAAAAATATGACAGCTACTAAGAACATAAGAATGGAAACAGCTCTTCCACCATTAAGGAACAACTCACGTACTACTACATATTCAATTCTCATTTCAGCAGCATTTTTACTTTTACCTATTACATCATACGTGATAGATATGTACGGTACTAAAAGAATTGGGTAAGCAATTGCAATAACTACTGCATACATTAACAATTTAATATAGGTTAGCTCAAATACTAATAAGAAAACCGCTGCATATAAAAGTAGTCCTCCAATTAATATCGATTTTTTACGCATATGTTTCTTAATAAGTCTTGTTGCTAAATAATAACAAACAAATGCTACTGCTGAGTTGACTAACCCAAATGTACCGAGAGCCAATTCACTATCCGTCGTAATAAAAACTAAAACAGAAACCGCAAAGATAAAAGTTCCTTCTCGGAGTCCCTGAAAAAAGTGTGCCGCTGTCACATTGCTCCAGTTTTTATTCACTTTTCGTTCTTTAATTATAGAAAATAGCTCGTAGCTCCCTTCTGCACCTCTTCTTCTTAGGAAAAAACTTAATACGACTGCAGCTGAGAATAGTAGGAGTGATGTAGAGAAGATAACAGTATAGCCCGTAAATTTAGCCATATTGGAGATAATTAGTCCAGCAGCTATCGGGCCAATCATTCCTCCAAGCGACGTTAAGATCCCTAAGAAACCATTAAAAAAGTCTCTTGTTTCCGGTTCAGTAATTTCAAAAGTTAGCACGTTAAAGGCTAGCCAGTAAAATCCATAACCGACACCTAGTAATCCTCCTAATAAAAGCAGAAAGGATGAGGCATTTTCACCGATGAACAGTACCATTATGTAAAATATTGCAAGGAAGATAACACCTAATCTTAATACAATAACTCTGTCTATTCTTTTTGCCCACCTGCCAGCTAATATAAAAGTTAGAGGTTGTAATATGACAATAGCTAAGTTGTACATTCCTAAATCTTTAAACTCACCAGATTGCTTCCATAAATAGACGTTCACAAACGTATTAGATAAGGCGATACTTAATGAATACAGGCCACCAATGACAAGTAACAATATTAAATCTTTATTAACTTCTACGTCTCCAATTACTTTTCTCAATCTAACCATATGTACTCGCTCCTTTAACTTACCGTTATTTTGGCTTAAAGGAACTTTAGATATGTGTTTTAGTTTGGAATGTTAGTTTTTACCGAAAAATAATTAAATTTTAGGAGCAAATTAACTGAGACGGAAATGCCAGGTGTAGGGTTGAAACACAAATTATCCAAATTGAAACACAAGTTGCACGAATTGAAACACAACATATATGTATTGAAACACATGGAAAGACGAGCGTTTGGATTGAAACGCAAATTTCTCAAATTGAAACAAAACGGATGCAAATTGAAACACAACCCATACGAATTGAAACACAAGTAAGTAATTGTTAAGTGTTCTTAATCATGAAACGAAAAACACTGCTCGATCCATCTTCGTATGAGAGTAAAACAATAAAAAACACCTATTCCGAAAAGGAACAGGCGTCAATTTTATATTATTATTTTGCTTTGCTGTAAAGGTCAGCAACTACATCCCAGTTGATTACATTGAAGAATGCAGAAATGTAATCAGGACGACGATTTTGGTAATTTAAGTAGTAAGCATGCTCCCAAACGTCAAGACCTAAAACTGGAGTTTTACCTTCCATGATTGGAGAGTCTTGGTTTGGTGTGCTCATTACTTCTAACTCACCATTGTTTACTACTAACCAAGCCCAACCAGAACCGAAGCGAGTTGCACCTGCTTTAGAGAACTCTTCTTTGAAGTTTTCTAAGCTTCCGAATTTGCTATTGATAGCGTCAGCTAATTCACCTGTTGGCTCACTTGCTCCACCTGGAGTTAAAAGTGTCCAGAATAAGCTATGGTTAGCGTGACCACCACCGTTGTTGCGAACTGCAGCACGGATGTTTTCAGGTACAGCGTCAAGGTTAGCAATTAATTCTTCTACACTTTTAGCTGCAAGATCAGCATGACCTTCTAAAGCTGCGTTTACATTTGTAATGTAAGTGTTGTGGTGTTTTGTGTGGTGAATGTTCATTGTTTCCTTGTCAATGTGTGGTTCTAAAGCGTCATAAGCATAAGGTAATTGCGGTAATTCGTATGCCATAAATATCTCCTCCAAATTTTAATATGTAGAAATTTCTGAAACTTGGCAGTATTAACTACCGGTTTCTTTAACTCAAGATTACCAAAAATATATTCTAGTTTCAAACAATCTGCCTCAAACAAATTTTATATTTTCTTTTTTCGCTTGTTTTTATTCATTCCATCTTAAATCGATAACTCTTTTGAAAGTCTATACATACTTTCATCGATTGTATGTGGCATTGCAAAAACTTCATCAAATGTATAATCAACTAATCTGTTGTTTTCCATTCCAACAGCTCGTCCTGATTTTCCCTCTACTAATAATTCTACAGCTCGTGCACCTAATCTACTCGAAAGGACACGATCAAAAGCGGTTGGTGAACCGCCACGCTGTATATGTCCTAATACTGATACCCGCGTATCAATATTAGCGGCTGCTTCTAATTGCTGTGCAAAATCAGTACCGCTGCACACTCCTTCAGCTAATACAATTATGGTATGTTTCTTACCACGCTCTAAACCTTTTTGAATACGAGAAACTACTTCTTCCAATTGATACCCTACTTCTGGAATGATAATAGATTCCGCACCACCAGCTAGTCCTGCCCATAAGGCAATATCTCCAGCATGGCGACCCATAACTTCAATTATAAAAGTACGTTCATGACTAGTAGCTGTATCACGTATTTTGTCTATTGCATCAATAACAGTATGTAAGGCAGTATTAAACCCAATCGTAAAATCTGTTCCGGCTATATCATTATCAATAGTTCCTGGTAAACCTATACACGGATATCCATGTTCAGTTAGCTTTTGCGCACCTTTATAAGAACCGTCCCCACCAATTACAATAAGCCCTTCAATGCCAAACTTATTTAATTGTTGGATTCCTTTCTTTTGACCTTCTAATGTTTTAAACTCTTCACATCTTGCAGTGTACAAAATGGTTCCGCCGCGATGAATGATGTCACCTACAGATCCTAACTCTAATTTTTTTATATTCCCAGATATTAATCCAGCATAGCCTTGGTAAATACCGTAAACTTCTATATTATGATAGATTGCTTTTCTGACAACCGCCCTAACTGCGGCATTCATTCCTGGTGAATCTCCACCACTTGTTAATACACCAATTTTCTTCAAAATGGAACACCTCTTTTTATTATTTGGCTACCCTGAAAGTAAATTTGCGGAACTAATAGTTGATGATAGCACGAGTTACTCGCTTTCCGCGGGCGGGCCGGGAGCCTCCTCATCGCTACGCTCTTGCGGGGTCTCCCGTTTCCCGCTTCTCCCGCAGGAGTCTCGCAACTCGTGCTATCATCAACTTGGGTGGCTCTGTTTAAGACCGTCTTTTATAAATGCTTGTTCTTCTATTTATCTTATATAATATCCATTAAAAAATACAATTTTATCCACGAATAGATAAAAAAAGAAACCAATATTTAAGAGGTTTCTAGTTTGAATGGACCCTGCAGGACTCGAACCTGCGACCGGACGGTTATGAGCCGTCTGCTCTAACCAACTGAGCTAAGGGTCCATGTATAATGTTTTGTTATAAATTAACATGCAACAAACTATTCTGTCAATATCAAATGACTACTATGAAGAAGTAAATTACCATCAAAATTTGAATAATACTTTTTGCCACGATACTCGAGAAGAGACCTACTACAGAACCTGTTCCAATTTTCATCGCCTCTTTTATAGATTTTTTTGAAAAAATTAGTTCTGCCATAAACGCTCCAATAAAAGGTCCAGCAATAATTCCAATAACCGGAATAACAAATGGTCCAACAATTAACCCAAGCGTACTACCCCAAACAGAATAATTACTACCTCCAAACTTTTTTACACCAATAACACTCGCTACATAATCTGTTACAAAAAGCAAAGCAACAAAAGAAAGCTGTATTGCCCAAAACAAAAAAGAGAAAGGTTCGAAAGTGAAAAATACTCCATATAACAAAAATGCTCCAACCAACAATAAAACGCTTGGAATGATTGGGTATATTAACCCGACAAAAGAAAGAACGATTAATATAGATAATAGTAGCCAATAAATGAAATCCATCATCACTTTCTCCTTTATAGAAAATATAAGAAAACGGGAGAATTAAATTCCCCCGTCTCCCATTTATTATAATGTACCGTGACTTTCTCCTAGAACAGCCTCAGCGATATTAACTGCATGGTCACCGACACGCTCTAAGTTACTAATAATATCAACAAATACGATTCCTGATTGACCAGAACATAATCCGTCATTTAAACGCATAATATGTTTCTTACGAAGAGTACGTTCCATTCTGTCAATTTGGTCTTCTTTTAATTTTACATCTCTTGCTAATTCTTTATTACCAGTTTTTAAAGCTTCAACAGCTTCTTGTACCGTTTTAATAGTTAATGTGAACATTTCATCTAGATCTTGATCAGCTTGATCAGTAAGTTTTACTTTATTAGAGATTTGGTAATCAACTAACTCTAGGATATTTTCAAAGTGGTCACCGATACGTTCAATGTCACGTACTGAATCCATTAACATCGAATGTTCTTCCGATTCATTTGCAGATAAAGAAGCAGAAGATAGTTTTACTAAATAGTCGGTAATCTTACGATCCATATTATTAATTGCATCTTCAAGCTGGAAACCTACTTCTGCATGTTTAGGAGTTCCATTTACTAAGTAAGCTTTTGTTTCTTCAAGACCTACAACCGATAATTCACCCATGCGAACAACTTCTTCTTTTGCTTGACCTAATGCTAATGAAGGTGATTGTTCAATAAATAATGGATCTAATTTATTTGCTTTATATTCCACTGCACTATCTTGTCCAGGAATTAGTTTAGTAACTAATATAGCTAGTAATGCAATAAATGGAAATTGAATGATTACGTTGGACACGTTGAAAATACCGTGTGCAAATGCAATTGTCATTTGTGGATTTAATTGTAATGCTTGTTGGATGTTATCAATTAATATTGTAAAAGGTACAATTATGATGATAATAATTGTGGCACCTACGACATTAAAGATTACATGAGTTAATGCAGCTCTTCTAGCAGCAACTGAAGCACCTATAGAAGCTAGAACAGCAGTAATGGTTGTTCCAATATTGTCACCGAATAAAACAGGTAACGCTGCTTGTAATGATAAAGCACCTTGTCCGAATAATTCTTGAAGGACCCCAATAGTTGCACTTGAACTTTGAACAATGACTGTAAACACAGTTCCTATTACTACTCCAAGTATTGGATTGGTACTCATCGAAACGGTTAAGTCATGGAACGCTTGTACATGTGTTAATGGTTTTAATCCATCACCCATTATTTTTAGTCCTAGGAATAGTCCACCAAAACCAAATACAACTTGGCCTAAATATTGTAAACGTTTATTTTTAAAGAAGAATAGTAAAAATGCCCCAGCAGCAATGATTGGTAACGCATAATCTGAAATTTTAATACCAATGATGAATGCTGTGACTGTTGTACCAATATTCGCACCCATAATGACACCAATCGCTTGACGTAGTGTCATAAAACCTGCGTTAACTAATCCAATCGTTAATACAGTAGTACCAGTACTTGTCTGCAATAAGATTGTTACAAATATACCTGCTAAAACTCCCATAAAAGGGTTTGTTGTCGTTTTATCTAAAATATCACGAAGTTTATCACCTGCAGACTTTTGTAATCCGTCACCCATGTACTTAATTCCGAATAGGAAAATACCCAGGCCACCGATAAATTCAAATATAATTCTTTGAACATCTAATTCCAAAAAATTCAACCCCTTAATCCAAATATGTAATTCGACAAACATCTACAAAGCCAATAACAATTATTAACGATTTTTAAATCAATTGTAAATACTTTTATGTGAAATTTACAATATCTTAACATTAGCCTCCTTAATATTTACATTGTTGTAATAATCCGATGTATTTATTGTTAAGATACCCAAAATAAGATAACATAAAATGGTCATAAAATATTTTTTCATAAAGGGTGAGCTTCGTGAACATTTTTAAACAGTTTATAAAAAGTTTGTATTCCCCTAAAGATATGGCAACATTTCGCTTCCAGGGAATCGGAAAATCCATTTTATATGTATTCTTTCTTGTCCTATTAACATCCATTCCTGCATTTGTTTTTGTAGGTACAGGTACTTATCAAATTTTCAATGCTACAAAAACAGTCGTCGATGCCGATGTTCCAAATTTTATTATTGAAGATGGTGAATTTACAGCTGAAACTGATGAACCTGTTTTTATTGAACAAGATGACGTTACAATTATAATTGATCCAAATAATGAACTAACGCTTTCAGAAATCAATAACTATGGTGATGTTATAGCAATCCAACAATATGAGCTAGTATTTGTAATGGGAGGCCAAGAAGATTTCTTTAACTTTGCCGACTTACAAGGCTTTACTCTAACAAGAGATGACATCGTATCTTTTATGGATGGTTTAGGATCTTTAATGCCTATTATTTTAACTCTAATTTTAATAGTTATGTATGTAGCATTTAGCGCAGTAAAATTTATTCAAGTAACTATTTTAGGACTTGTAGGCTTAATAATTAAAAATAGTTTAGACAGAACTAATTTAAAGTATCGTCATACATGGATACTAGCTGCATATGCAGTAACAATCCCTACTATTTTATTTACCTTAACAGATTTACTTGGTCTCTACATTCCCGCAACAGGCATAATCAGCTTTGCTGCTTCTATCTTTGTACTGTATTTAATCATTAAAGAAGTAAAAGTAAAAAAAACAGTTGAACAATAATCTTCTACCAAACCGGCAATTATTTGTCGGTTTTTTTTAACGCTCTTTCTTGTATGTTTTTTTCTTTAAATAATTTAAAATCTAGAGTGGATTGGAGCGGAAGGCACTGGACTCCTGCGGGAAATAGAGCGAATCGTGAGACCCCACAGGCGGTACGCCGAGGAGTAGGTTTCACGATAGTGAAAATAACCTTCCCTTGCGCTCCCCGCGGAAAGCCAGTGCCTGTAGCGCAAAGAAACTAATTAAAATTCCATAGCAGATTGTTTTAATAACAATAGTTAAGAAAAGACTATTGTTTGTCATATTCCTCTTGGACAAGCATATACATAAATATGCTTAAAAGGGAGGAAATTAAAATGTTTCGATTATTCATTGTTGTACTTATCGGATTTACTATATTTAGTATATATACAGATATTACAAAGGGTACAATACCAACAACAGCCCAATCTCAAGAAACACAGAAAGCAATTTCTTCCTTACAAAAGAATGATAACACTGCAGAAGAAAAATTGAATGATTCACTATATATGATTGTGGAAATAAAAGCTGGAGATACGGTATTAACTATAGCCGAAAGGATAACAAACGGCCCTATTCCTGTACCTATAAACAAATTAATAGAAGATTTCCAATTACTTAATGACAATGTTATTCCTGAAAAGATACAAATTGGAAGGGAATACAAATTTCCAATCTATCGCTAAAGATTTTAATACTTGTCAATTCACACTCTCGATTGATACAATATTTTGGGTACAGCATATTTTTGAACTGTAATTAATAGGTGGATATATCGTATATTCCACATCTTTGATAGTTAAAAGGAGCGATTTAATCGTGAATGAAATGACACATCGTACGAAAACCCGTCCCGTTAAAGTCGGCGATTTAACAATTGGTGGAAGCAATGAATTATTTATACAAAGTATGACAACGACGAAAACACATGATGTGGAAGCAACCGTCGCTGAAATAAAACGTTTAGAAGAAGCAGGCTGTCAAGTAGTTCGTGTAGCTTGCCCTGATGAAAGAGCTGCAAATGCCATTCCTGAAATCAAAAAAAGAATTAACATCCCTTTAGTTGCCGATATACATTTTGACTATAAATTAGCATTAAAATGTATTGAAGGCGGCGTAGACAAAATCAGGATTAATCCAGGAAACATTGGACGACGTGAAAAGGTAGAAGCTGTTGTAAAAGCTTGTAAAGAAAAAGGAATTCCCATTCGAATTGGTGTAAACGCTGGCTCCCTTGAAAAACGTATATTAGATAAATACGGCTACCCAACTGCTGATGGAATGGTTGAAAGCGCACTTCACCATATAAAAATTTTAGAGGACTTAGATTTTTACGATATCATTGTTTCCATGAAAGCATCCGATGTAAACTTAGCGATTGAAGCTTATGAGAAAGCATCTCGAGCTTTTGACTATCCTCTACATTTAGGTATCACCGAATCGGGTACACTTTTTGCCGGTACAGTAAAAAGTGCCGCTGGTTTAGGGGCTATTCTAAGTAAAGGAATCGGAAACACATTACGTATTTCTTTAAGTGCAGATCCTGTTGAAGAAGTAAAAGTAGCTCGTGAGTTATTAAAGTCATTCGGACTTGCTTCTAACGCTGCAACGCTTATCTCTTGTCCTACTTGCGGAAGAATTGAAATTGACTTAATTTCTATTGCTAATGAGGTAGAAGAATATATTTCAACGATTAAAGCACCCATTAAAGTAGCGGTTTTAGGTTGCGCGGTTAACGGCCCAGGAGAAGCTCGTGAAGCAGATATTGGAATTGCTGGTGCTCGTGGAGAAGGATTGTTATTCCGTAAAGGCGAAATTGTACGGAAAGTTCCTGAAGCTACTATGGTTGATGAATTAAAAAAGGAAATAGACAAAATTGCGGAAGAATATTTCGCAAAACAAGAAGCAGAAAAAACAAAAGCTTGACACTAAGTGTCAAGCTTTTGTTTTTGTCTGTTTTAGAAAAACGGCAATATGAACATACCAACGATAATGGATACAGCTCCTAGTCCAATTGCCCATGCCCCTAATCCAGTTGCTCCTCGTCTGCGGGCAATGAATCCTATAATAATCCCTGCTGCACCAAGGATTATTGGTAAGATAAATAACGAAAGAACAGATAGAGCAAGTCCTAAATATCCAAGCCCTCTTCCACTCATTCCCATTACATCTTCGCGTTCTTCCTCAAAAATGGCTTCTCTTTCACGTTCCCTCTCAAATGATACTGCAGGAGGTACCGCAGCCACTTCCGCTGCCGTTTCTTCTAAATGCTCACGATGCGCATTCGCTCTAGCTACATGCGGCTCTTCGTAAGCTAATCTATTTTCAATCGGCTCATTGAGTTCATTTCGCTCAAATTCATTTGCCATGCTGATCCCTCGCTTTCGTAAGGTAAGGAGCATTTATAGTATAGGCCTTTAAACTAAAAAACATAGGTGTTAATGTTTTCTAACTATGTTAAAATGATAATTTGATTATATATTCTACATAATCAATTTCATAATTACGGTTCGTTTAGTGAAAAAACGAATGCTTTACCGTTATACGGAGTTATTTATTCGTTTTTAAAGTTATTTTTATAAAAACATGCTGCAATTATTCGTTTTTCGTATAGTAGTAATACATTATGAAACGGACCCACATAATATAAATAAGCATAAACCCAAGATGGAGGAAAAAAAATGAGAAAAAGATTAGGTATAGATATAGACGGAACCTTAACATGTCCAAGTTCTTTTGTTCCATATATAAACGAATCCTTTAATATGAACATTACTTTAGAAGATCTAAAGCAATATGAACTAAGTCCTCTTATTGGTATTTCTGATGAGGAATTTTGGAAATGGATGGACAAGGTGGAGCCAGAAATATATAAAAGTAACCCACTTGCTTTTGGCGCTAAATCTATACTGGACAAATGGAATAATAAATTTGATCTTTATTTTATAAGTGCACGGAGACAACACCTATACGATGTAACATCCAATTGGTTTGCTAATCAAAAGATTGACTTTGATCATCTTGAATTAATCGGCACTCATAATAAAGTAGCTACCGCCAAAAAGCATGAAATAGATATATTCTTTGAAGACAAACATGACAATGCTTGTGACATTAGTGAAGAATGTGATATACCAGTTATTTTATTTGATACTCCTTACAATCGTTTACCTGTACCTAAAAATGTTATTAGAGTGAACGACTGGTTTGAAGCTGAAAAATGGGTAAATGAATTTTTAAGTGTCAAAAGTTAATTTGTAAAAAATTCTATAAAATCCATTTATTTTTTAGTTCTTTTCCCCTATACTAAAATTAGTATGATAGAAAAGCCATACGAAAAGGCAAACCCATTGAAAAATGGAGACGCAAAGCTAAGGGGCTAATGTAATTTTTTACTATGCTTGCCAGCTACCGAAATAACTCCGTATAGGCTTTACATAGGGGGACGGCTAAGTGACAAATGGAGAATCATGGTTAACACCAGCCAGAAAAGACAAACTTTTAAATGCAATATTAATACTATTTGCAATCTCTATTGCAGCTTGCTTAACTTACTTTGTTCAATAAAAAGCCCGCTTCCTAAGCGAGCTTTTTTGTATTCACTTTTTATTATCCATAACCCATAACAACTGATGTTGAATAAAATCCACAAGCTCTTGAGCTGATATTTGTTCAGAAGTGTCCCCAACTCTCTTTGCTTTTGATAAAATGTCCATTAACTGTTCTTTTTTAATCGAAGCATATTGTTTCTTCATTGTTTACACCCTATTTCTCAATTCTTAGTACAACACTTCGATAAGGGTAGTCGCTTTATGTCGGGTAGAAGTCCAATTATATTAATAGCATTTTATGTAAACACCTTAAAAATGTTCAAAAAAAAGAAGAAACGGTGTGTAAAAATCACACCTTTCTTCCTTTTATAATATGCATTCCGGGCACTTACCGTAAATTTCAAACTTGTGCCCTGTAACATCATAACCTTTTAAGTTGTCAGAAAGTGCCTTCATTGGGCAAGTTTCGATTTCTTTTGTTTTTCCACAATCCATGCAAATAAAATGGTGGTGATGGTGCTTCGTGCTACAAGTGAATCGAAAATGCTTTTCTCCTTGTAGTTCTGTCTTTTCTAATATACCAAGCTCTTCAAAAAGGCCTAAGTTTCGATAAATCGTATCAAAACTTAAACCAGGGTAATTATCTTTTAATGAATCTAACACATCTTTTGCAGTTAAATATTTATCTGAATCAGCAAAAAGTTGTAGCATCTCTTCCCTTTTTCCCGTATATTTATAACCTTTGTCTTTCATTAGATCTAGTGCCTGTGTGACATTCATTATTTTCCTCTCCTTATCTTAGTCCAAACAATCGTTGCAATAAGTATAATTACAGAAATGATGACAATGGTTCCCCCTGGTGCTAAGTCTAAATAAAAAGACGTAATCAGTCCTCCAATTACCGCAATTTCTCCGAATAATATAGAAAGAAAAATCGTTTGTTTAAATCCTTTAGCAATCCGGATACTTGATGCTACAGGCAAAGTCATTAAGGAAGACACTAATAATATTCCAACAATTCTCATGGAAGAAGCAATAACTAATGCTACCATTATGATAAATAAAAAGTGAAAAAACCGCGCGTTTATTCCAGAAACACGAGCATGCTCCTCATCAAATGATAGTACGAAGAATTCTTTATAAAACAATATAATTGTAATGATGATAATGGCTGAAATAACTAAAATTGTCCAAAAATCTGCTCTCGATACAGCACTTACACTACCAAATAAATAATTAAATAAATCTGTATTAAAACCGTCTGCTAAAGAAATGAAAATAACTCCAAGTCCAATACCACTTGATAAAATAATCGGAATAGCTAACTCTTGATAGTGTTTATAAATACTTCTAAGCTTTTCAATAAACAACGCACCAGCGACCGAGAACCCCATTCCAAAATATAGAGGACTAACTCCCACCATGAATCCAAACTTTTTTTCTACGAATAAACTAGCCGCAATACCTGCAAGTGTCACGTGACTTAGCGCATCGGCAATTAAGCTCAGTCTCCTTACAACAACAAAGACACCGAGTAATGGAGCTATAAAACCTATCAAAATACCTGTATAAAACGCATTGCGTAAAAATTCAAATTGCATTAATGCTGAAATCATGCTCCATTGCCTCCATCGTGATGGTGATGGTGATGATCATGACTTAATACATGAAGGTCATGACCGTAAAATTGTGATAAATCTTTCGTACGTAGTTCTTCAAACTCTTTTGTTACACCGTGGAAATGTAAATTTTTATTAATACAAGCTACGTGTGTTACTTTATCTGTAATAGTTCCAACATCATGTGTCACCAATATCAAAGTAATATTTAAATTCTTATTTAAATGCTCCAACATTTGATAAAAGTTTTGAACATTTTTACTATCTACCCCAACAGTAGGTTCATCAAGAATTAGCAATTCTGGTTCACTAACTAACGCGCGCGCAATAAAGATACGTTGTTGCTGACCACCAGAGAGCTCACCAATGTTTTGATGAATAAAATCTTCCATTCCAACTGATTTTATTGCATCTAGCACTTTGTTTTTATTTTCTTTATTAAAAAATTTAAACAGGCCGACTTTCGAAACTAGCCCTGTTGATACTACTTCAAACACAGTAGCAGGGAAACCGGTATTAAAACTATTTGCTTTTTGAGACACAAACCCTACCTTATTCCACTCTTTAAACTTGCGAACATCTTTCCCAAATAGTTGGATTGTTCCTTTTTGCGGTCTAAGTAAACCTAATACACATTTTAATAGGGTGGATTTACCTGATCCATTTGGACCTACCAAACCTAGAAATGCTCCCTTTGGAATAGTTAAGTTAATATCTTCTATAACATTTTGTTGTTCATATTTAAATGTTACGTGTTCTATTTTTAAAACTGCTTCATTATTTTGCAACTTGCTCACACCTTATAGATAAGAATCGTTACGATTTTATAACAATATTTTAGTATACAGGAGTGTTAGGAGAAAGTAAATAAAATTAGATTTGAGGACTAATTGTTGATCTTCGCTACAGGAGTTCACTTTACGCGGATGGAATCGGGAACCTCCTCGGCGCATTGCCGCCTGTGTGGGGTCTCCCTTGTCGCGCTCTCCCGCAGGACAAGGAAAGCTACGCCGCAATGCATCGCACGAAGAAAATGCGTATGCTGGAGTCTCGCACCTGTAGCGAACATCAACCTATTTTTTACAAAGTATTTTACGATATATTTAAATAAAACACTCAAAGAAATATTATTTTTTTAAAAACATGGCCGTAAAATAAAAGCCTAAACAGTTATGTTAGGCTTTTGGATAGTGGTAGGGAGAAGGTGAAGGTTGTTCCTTCTTTTAATTCGGTATCAATTTTAAGTTCGCCATCATGATCTTCTATAATTTTTTTACAAAGCGGGACTCCTAGCCCATTGCCGTTTTGCTTTGTTGTAAAGAATGGCTGACCAATTTTTTCTAGTGTTTTCTCGTCTATTCCAGGTCCGTTATCTTTTACAGAAACTAGGATACAATTACCGCTTCTTACTACTTTCATTTCAATTCTTTTGTCTTTTTTTATTTCTTCCAGAGCTTCTATGGAGTTTCTCAACAAGTTAAGCATAACTTGTTTAATCATAGATTCATTAACAAGTAGCTCTTCTTCTATTGGCTCAATATAACAGTCAAATTGAACATTATGTAGTAAACATTCTGACTGAAAAATATAAACAAGTGACTGAAATAAATCTTGAGGCTTCATAGATTGTTTTGTTAGTTTCTTTTTTGAGACGGACAAGAAATCTTCAATAATGTCGTTCATCCGATTGATTTCATCCAAAACAGTTGGATAATACTTTTCCCATTCATTCGTTATTTGAGAGAGTTGAATGAAACCTTTAATAACAGACAGAGGATTTCTCAATTCGTGAGCCATTCCAGCTGAAATTTGAGAGACAGACTCCATTTGTTGCTTATAGATTAACAAGTTTTCAAACTTTTGTTGATAACTTCTATCATGAATGATAAACAACGTTCTATTTTCCTCTTGAAAATATAGACCTTGAACTTGTAGTAATTGATCGTCTAAATAAAAATATCTCTCAACAAAAGAATTTTCCGTTACTATTTCTTCATGTATGGCTAAAAATTTATTTTTTAATATTTCATTTGCAGGAATATCTAGTAATGATACATCTATGTATTTACTCTGTTGTAGAGGAAGGTTTAACAAATTAAGACTTTTCTTATTCAAATATTGAATAATTCCATTATCTGAGATGACAAAAATCGCCAAATCTAATTGTACCGTTATAAACTGGAGGAGCCTAACAGATTCCTGTGTTTTACCACCTAATAATTGAATTGGTAATTGATTATCCCTTACAGGTATCTTTTGGGCTTGCAAGTATATTTTATTTTCATAAAGTTTGCCTTTATATAAATAGAATTCATTTTGAAGTTGGGGGTGAGATTGGGGTGCTGAATGAATTAAAATTCTTTTTAACACATCACCTTTTCCAGAAATGATTTGATCTAAAAACGTGTAAACATCATTTCTAATCTCTTGAGTAAATAATGAGTAGAATGAAGCACTGTCATATAAATCCGTTTGAAAAATCTCTTTTGCCAAGTTATTAAACTCTTCAATTGTGCCGTTCAAATGTAAAACAAATACTATTTCTTCGCGTAACTCATTAAGTATAGAAGCATGGCTCTTTTCAATATTCGCAACCAAGGAATTTCCCTCCTAACCCTCATAACAAATAGTATACAATAATTTACCACTTCTTGTCATATTTTTTTCAATATACACATTTCTAGGCGACCCATCATAAGTTGAAGTAGGAGGGATTGAGAAATGAATATTTATCAGACTATCGTGAACAAAAAACTAAATAGTATTACCTCAAGCGAACTTATTGAGTATGCCGGGCAGTACCAAATTCCGTTAACGAATGATCAAGCGAAAAAAGTTTCGAATTTGTTACAGACGAAAAAGGTAAATATTTTTAATACATCCGAACGTCTTCAGTTAATGAAAGAAATTGCGAGAATAACTGGCCATGATACGGCGAAAAAAGTAAACCAGTTGTTTGTGGAGTTTACAAAATAAAAAAAGATTAGGCTAGTGTTAATGTTAACGACACCAGCCCAATCTTTTTTCAATTAACCGAGTGAGTTTCATAATGTGCAATTACTAAACGAAAAACGAATATTAAACCTATTATTTAATATATTAACGTTTTTTTATATCGAACGTTATATAATTATAATAAACTTATCATTCGTTTTTCACTAAACGAACAGTAATTATGAAATTGATTCAACCATTAAGAATATTATCTAAAATATTTTCGTCAAATGTTTTAGATTTCAGCATTTCGATTTCGAATTTATATGGAGGTTTTTTGTTTTTCTTGTCTTCTCCAACATAAGGTGTTTCTAATATTTTCGGTACGTGCATTAGTTGTTCATGATGAATAATGTAATTAATTGCGTCAAAACCGATTTTACCGAAGCCAATGTTTTCATGGCGATCTTTTCTCATACCTCGTTCATTTTTACTGTCGTTAATATGAAGAACTTTTAAACGGTCCAAACCGATAATAGAGTCGAATTGTTCTAAAACACCATCAAAGTCATCGACAATATTATAGCCAGCATCATGAACGTGGCAAGTATCAAAGCATACAGATAGCTTTTCATTTAAATGTACACCATCCATAATTGCTGCGATTTCTTCGAATGTAATACCACATTCAGAACCTTTTCCGGCCATTGTTTCGAGTGCAATTTGTACTTGTTGTTCTGGTACTAATACTTCGTTTAAACCTTTAATGATTTGAGCAATCCCTAAGTCAGAACCTGCTCCAACATGAGCCCCTGGATGAAGAACAATTTGTCTTGCACCTAACGCTTCTGTACGACGGATTTCTTCTCGTAAGAAGTTGACTCCTAGTTCATATGTTTCTGGTTTCTGTGAATTTCCAATGTTGATTATATAAGGAGCATGAACAATAATATTGGAGATGCCGTTCTCTTTCATGTGTTTTTGTCCGGCTTCTATATTTAAGTCTTCGATTTTTTTGCGTCTTGTGTTTTGTGGTGCACCTGTGTAAATCATGAAAGTGTTTGCACCGTATGAAGCAGCTTCTTTACTTGCAGCTAACATCATGTCTTTCCCGCTCATTGATACATGAGAACCAATAATTAAGTCTTTCAAATCTGTCACCTCTTCTTTTCTGTCCTACAATATGTTAACACAAAAGAGGTGGCTTGTCTTTTTTAGAATACTACTAAAACGTAGTCCGTTCCTTTCCGCTACAGGCACTGGCTTTCCACGGGGAGGAAGTCGAGCCTCTTCGGCTTCGCCTGCGGGGTCTCGACCTTTCCTCTATTTCCCGCAGGATAAGGAAGGCTGCGGAGCGATGCATCCTCCGTAAGAAGATGCGTATGCATTTTCGAGGAGTCCAGTACCTTCCGCTCCAAGTCACTATGATTTATAAAAGACAACAACCTTAACCCAAAGATAATTTGAGTATTACATGAGACACCAGAAGTAAACTTTCTTATTCTATTTATTACTTACGCTTTAAGCGGCGTTGGCGTTTTTTGTAGTTTTCTACTTCTTCTTTGTGTTTCTTTTTATAGCCTGGTTTTACTTTTTCAGTCTTTTTAACAGCTCGTTTTGCTTGGATGTCTATTTCATCGACTTTCTTTTTACGATCTTGGCGTTTGTTTAATACTCCATGCTCTACCCATTCACCATTTTTCAAATCCACTAGGCTGAAAGTAATACCTAGCTTTTGAACCGTTTGGACTTTATTTTCATCAGAAGGTTCAAATAATGTTGCAGCAATACCAGAAGAACCGGCGCGTGCTGTACGTCCAACTCGATGTATATAAAAGTCTAAATCAGACGGTAGTTCATAGTTAATAACATGACTTACCCCTTCAATATCAATTCCACGAGCTGCTAAATCTGTCGCAACAACAAATTGGAATTCAAGGTCATTAATTTGTTTCATCACTTTTTTACGCTCACGTGGATTTAGGTCTCCGTGGATTCTACCAACCTTTAGTCCCTGCTCCATCAAACTGTCTGCCACTTCATCCGCTTTTTTCTTCGTGTTTGTAAATACAATCGCTAAATACGGGTTATAGGCAACTAACGCTTTATAAAGAAGGGTTAACTTGTTACGTGATTTGACTGGTATTAAAACGTGACTAATATTTTGTGCTGTAATTTGTTTTGGTGCAACGTGAGTAAATTTAGGATTTTCTAGATATTTTTTTAAGAATGGCTTTAACTTTTCTGGAATTGTAGCAGAGAAAACTAAGATTTGTAATTTCTCAGGCATAGCCGCAGCTACCTTATCAACATCTTCAATAAAGCCCATGTCTAACATTAAGTCCGCTTCATCCACTACTAACGTTTTCGCTGTATGAACAAATAATGCTTTCTCACTCATTAAGTCTTTAATTCTTCCAGGTGTACCTACAACTATATGTGGTTGTTGTTTTAATTTATCGATCGTCTTTTGCTTGTCCGTTCCACCAATATAACAACGGGCTTGGATAGAACCTTCTGCAAATTTTGTGATTTTTAAAACTTCTTGATAAATCTGAGTTGCTAGTTCTCGTGTTGGCGCTGTAATGACAGCTTGTACCTCTTGTTTTTCTAAATCTAATTCATTAAGAATAGGCAATAAATACGCATGTGTTTTTCCTGTTCCAGTTTGTGATTGGCCGATTACACTTTCCCCTTTTAGGATGGATGGAATTAACCTTTCTTGTATTTCTGTTGGCTTTTTAAAGCGTAAGTCTGCAATTGCTTCTAAAAGAAATGGTTTTAATTGTAACCGCTCGAATGGATTTGTCATAATATACCTCCGTAAGTTTAATTTTTTTATATGTAATGGCAGTTATTCTTTCGATCTGAAAAGGCCTTACTATTTCAAATAAAAATGAGAATGATTCCATACAAATATGTTTATTTATAGCTTATCCAATAAGTCCAATATTTTATTATAAAGGATTTCAACTAGTTTGGCTAGACCAGTAGCGCCCATTCTCATTAACATATAAACAATTCCGCTATAAATTGCATACCTTATAAGTGAGAATTCGTGACAATTGACTACTAAAATAATATGAAAATTTTTTATATAAGTGAAAGGAGGATGTAACATGTTTTATGGTCCCGGTCGACCACCTTATCCACCGATGCCTCCCGTTAATCAGTTTGGACCTGGTGGGTTTATGCCAAGAAATATTCCTAATCAAATGATGATGAGGGGTGCTCCACCACAAATGCAAATGTTCGGAGCTGCTAGAGGGGCTCGTAGTGGAGGCGGACTTCTTGCAAAGTTGTTCGGTAGAACTGGTGCAAGTAGTATCGGAAATATGAGTAGTGTTGGACAAATGGCAGCACCTTCTACTCTACAGCAATTAGCAAATCCATCTAACATTACGGGTTTTTTAACAAATATTCAAAAAGCTCTTGGTATGGCAGAACAAGTGATGCCAATGGTACAACAGTATGGACCTTTAGTGCGAAATTTACCAGCGATGTGGAGACTTTACAGTGAATTAAAAAATGTTGATACAAATGCTGATGATGATGAAGAAAAAGATACAACAACAGATTCAGTTGAAGAGACTACAACTGAATCAAAAGCTGAAGAAGTAGATGTGCCACTTACTAAAAAACAAGTAAAAAAGAATATTGCTGTAAAAAAGAAAAAGCCTCAATCGGAAATTAAAGTATCTAAGCCTAAGCTCTACTTATAATTCTTTGTAAAATCCTCCTTTCTCTTATATAATGATAATAGTAATAGGGAGTGTTTTATCACTCTCTTTATTTATTTGCTAATTCGATATATTCGAATCAATTTCATAATTACTGTTCGTTTAGTAATTGTACATTATGAAACTCACTCATTTAGTGTAAATTAACGAATTTAGCTAACGTTTAAGGAGGATGTAGCATGGAAATTATTAAAATTGCTCCTCGTGGCTATTGCTATGGTGTAGTAGACGCAATGGTGATTGCTAGAAATGCAGCATTAGATAAATCATTACCTCGTCCAATCTATATTCTTGGAATGATTGTTCATAATAAACACGTTACAGATGCTTTTGAAGAAGAAGGAATCATTACATTAGACGGTGCTAACCGCTTAGAGATTTTAGACAAAATTGACCATGGTACAGTTATATTTACAGCACATGGTGTATCTCCCGAAGTGAAAGCTCGTGCAAAAGAAAAAGGACTAACAACCATTGATGCCACATGTCCTGATGTTACAAAAACTCATGACTTAATCCGCCAAAAAAAGGCGGAAGGATACCAGGTTATCTACATCGGAAAAAAAGGGCATCCAGAGCCAGAAGGTGCTGTTGGTGTCGCACCTGATATCGTACATCTTGTTGAAAAACAAGATGATATAGAAGCCCTTAACATCGAAAGTGACAAAATTATTGTTACGAACCAAACGACGATGAGTCAATGGGACGTATTAGACATTATGGATAAAGTAAAAGAAAAATATCCCCACGTTGAACAACATAAAGAAATTTGTTTAGCAACACAAGTGAGACAAGAAGCAGTCGCTGAGCAAGCTGGTGTTGCAGATGTAACGATAGTTGTTGGAGATCCGAAAAGTAATAACTCCAATCGCCTTGCACAAGTTTCGGAAGAAATCGCCAAAACACGTGCTTACCGAATTGCAGATATTTCGGAGCTTGACATTGAATGGCTAAAAGGTGCAAACACAGTAGCTGTTACTGCTGGTGCTTCTACTCCAACACCAATTACGAAAGAAGTTATTGCATTTATTGAACAGTTTGATCCAATTAATCCTGATACGTGGAAGCGTGAAAAAACAGTTCCATTAAATAAGATTTTACCAAAAGTTAAAAAACAAAAAACAACGTAAAAAAGGAGCTAGTCACGATTACCTTCATGACTAGCTCTTTTTCATATTGATGAGATAAGATTTTTTATAAAAATTGAAATGGATCTGTATTTGTTTCGGAGACAATTAGTTCTACTTCCCAATTTAATTGAGATGCGAACTGTTCCATTTTTCTTTTAACACCTTGCTTCATTATTTTTTCTGCATAGTGTCCTGGATCCACAACATTTAATCCAAGTGACATTGCATCGTGTGCAGTATGGAAGTACAAGTCTCCAGTCACATACACATCAGCCCCAGCAAATTTTGCATCGTAAATGTATTTGTTACCGTCTCCACCAACTACCGCCACTTTTTCTACTACTGTTTCAAGGTTGCCAACAACTCTTACATTGTCAACTTCGAGCGTGTTTTTTGTATGTTGTGCAAACTCTTTTAACGACATTTTACTTGGTAACTTTCCGATGCGCCCTAGCCCGATAATTTCTCCCTTATTTTCTAACGGAATGATATCATAAGCCACTTCTTCATACGGATGGGATTTCAATAATGCATTTACAACTCTTTTTTCTATAGAAGAAGGAATAATTGTTTCGAGCTTATGTTCTTGCACCCTTTCTAAAGCCCCTGATGCGCCGATAAAAGGTTGAGAGCCATCTAAAGGTAAGAATGTACCTTCTCCTATTGTGCTGTATGTACAATGGCTATAGTTGCCTATATGACCTGCTCCCGCCTGGCTAATCGCCTCTCTCACTTGCTCAACATGTGTACTAGGAACAAAAGTAATTAACTTCTTTAACTTATCTTCTTGTGTAGGTGCTAATACTTTTGTGTCTGTCAATTGTAGAGCCGAAGCTAATAAATCATTTACACCACCAACAGCTATGTCAAGATTCGTATGAGCTACATAAACAGCTAAGTCATGTTTAATACACTTTGTTACTATTTTCCCTGCAGCAGAATCCTCCGTAACAGTTTTAAGCGCACGAAAAATGGGAGGATGGTGCGCAATAATTAAATCTACCTGTTTCTCTATCGCCTCATCTACAACACTCTCAAGTACATCTAATGTTACCATTACTTTTTGGACTGGTTTATTAAGGTTACCAATTTGTAGCCCTATTTTATCTCCCTCCATTGCATATTTTTTCGGAGAGAATTGTTCAAACGCTTGGATTATTGAGTGGCCGTTGGGAGTTTTACTCATCATTAGAGCACCTCCTGTACAATATTTATTTTTTCTTGTAATTCTTTTATTTTTTGTACGTTATCTTCCGTTATTGGAGCATTTTCAATTTGGGAAAATATTTTTTGCCAATGAGACAATTCATGTGTCCATTTTTTTCTAAATGTTTCATTCTTCTCTTCTAGTAAAAATGGACCTACTAATAAACCAGCCTGCTTATTTTCGGTATATGGTGCTGATGGGTTGCCTGGTTCTGCTACTAACACTTCGTATATTCTACCATCTTCTTCTAGAATGGATTCTTGTGTAAGCTCCCATCCATTTTGAAGTAGCCATTCACGAATTTTTATGGCACCGATATTGGGTTGTAAGATTAATCTCTTTACACCAGTTAATTTGTCTTTCCCAGATTCTAAAATAGATTGAATAAGCGTTCCACCCATACCAGCAATCGTTATACAATCTACTTCACCAGGGGAAATAACTTCCAGTCCATCCCCTTTTCTAACATCAATAACAGCTTGTAAGCTCGTTTTTTGAACCTGTTCTTTAGCAGATTGAAAAGGTCCTTCTACTACTTCTCCTGCTATGCCACTTGGAATGATACCATTTAAATAGGCATAACACGGTAAGTAAGCATGGTCAGAACCTATATCAGCAAGTGTGTATCCTTCAGGAATGTAATGTGCAACTGTTTCTAATCTTTTTGATAGTCTTAACTCGTTCAAATTATTCACCACAATCATTAAT
The DNA here is from genome assembly GCF_002335755.1 of Bacillus sp. FJAT-45066. Lineage (NCBI taxonomy): Bacteria > Bacillati > Bacillota > Bacilli > Caryophanales > Bacillaceae > Bacillus > Bacillus sp. FJAT-45066. The sequence continues at coordinate 487,729 of NZ_NISQ01000001.1, read as the reverse complement.
TTAAGTATAGGAAAATTATAGTTCAAAAAGGGGTGGAATGCCAATAATGCATTATATCTGAATTGAAAGTAAACGTATTATGAAAAAAAGTCCATTACACGAAGTGTAAAGGACTTTTTCAACTCTTAAATAGAATTATTCAGCGTCGCCTTCTTGGCCGTAGTTTGTAAGCCATTCAGCTAATACAGCTGCTTCTTCCGGTGATGCTAGGTTTCCTGGCATTGTTCCTTGACCATTTACGATAACGTCTTTAATTTGTTCTTCCGTTAAATTAAGGTTAAGTAGGCCTGGACCTGCTACACCTTGTAATTCGTTACCATGACAACCAATACATGACCTTTGGTAAAGCTCTTCACCTGATAAAAGTTCAACTGATCCACCAGCATCACCATCAGCCATATTTTTAGCTTGGTTTAATCCAACGAAAGAAAATAAGAACATTAGTCCTAAACCTAACACTGCAATAAATGCAAAAGGAATTAGCGGATTTCGATTCATGCTATTTTACCTCCTTATGTACGAGCCTAAACTTATACAAGCAATTTCTATTTTACTTTATATTTTACAATAGGAAAAGACCTATTTGTTACCTTGCCCAATTTATTCACATATTAGACACAAAAAAGACTTCATTGTTACATGAAGTCTTTCAAAAACAATATATAAATTAACAGCCAAGATGTCTAGCAATTACCATTCTTTGTACTTCTGAAGTTCCTTCTCCGATTTCTAAAAGCTTACCATCACGCATATAACGTTCTACATGGTAATCTTTCATATATCCATAACCACCATGTAACTGTACTGCTTGGTCGGCAATTTCCATACAAACTTCCGAAGCGTATAGCTTACACATGGAAGCCTCTTTTGAATACGGTCTCCCTTGGTCTTTCAACCAAGCTGCTTTGTAAACCATTGTTCTAGCTAATTCTAATTTCATTGCCATATCAGCTAGTTTGAATTGATTTACTTGGAAGCTTGATATTGAGCGACCAAATTGTTTTCTTTCTTTTGAATAAGCGAGCGCTCGCTCAAAAGCTGCTTGTGCAATCCCTACAGCCATTGCACCAATACCAATACGTCCACCATCAAGCGTAACTAAAAACTGTTTAAAGCCTTCTCCACGTTTTCCTAGTATGTTCTCTTGAGGTACTCTAACATCTTCTAACACTAATTCTGTTGTATTAGAAGCGTTTAAACCCATCTTTTCATAATTATCGACAATTTCAAAGCCTGGTGCATCTGTAGGTACAATAATTGCAGTGATCTCCTTATTGTTTCCTTCACGGCCCGTAATTGCAGTTAGTGCAAGGTGCTTCGCATAAGAAGCATTCGTAATAAAGCATTTATTTCCGTTGATAATATAATCGCTTCCATCTTCTATAGCAGTTGTTTGAGTGCCACCTGCATCTGAACCAGCATTAGGTTCTGTTAAGCCAAATGCTCCTAACGACTCACCAGTACAAATAGGAGTTAAATATTTTTCCTTTTGCTCTTTTGTACCAAACATATTAATTGGCGCTCCACCTAATGAAACGTGTGCGGAATAAGTGATACCTGTAGAACCACAAGCCCTACTTAATTCCTCTACTACAATTGCAAAACTTACAGTATCTGCTCCTGCTCCACCATATTCCTCTGGAAACGGTAATCCCATCATCCCTAAATCGCCTAAAGATTTAAATATATCAACAGGAAATTCTTTAGTTTTATCGCGTTCTAAAGCTCCAGGTGCTACCATTTCCTCTGAAAATTCACGGATCGTTTTTTTAATCATGGATTGTTCAGTTGTTAAGTCGAAGTTCATGAAAGTCCCCCCTAAAATGTAAAACTTCTTGTATACGCTTTCAAATGTATTATAATAGAAGTAAGGGAATTTTCTCAACATTTAAAAATCATAAAAATTTCTGAAATTATACTAGTATCATTATTGCTATTAAAGATAAATAAGAAATAATTGCAGCTACACTAAAATAATGCCATTTCATTTTCCATCCAACTAACAACCAACAACTTGCATGAATAAATATTGCAATAAAATAACTGTTTCCTGTAAAATGGAAATAATTCAGTAACATTATATTCCAGTATAATAATAAAATAGCAATTACTATTACCGGAATGTGTATGTATTGCTTTTCTTTCCTAAACATGAAGTATGCTATGGAAGACAACAAGGTAAATATTATTAAAAGGAGCATTTGCAATTCAACAGACAATTCAGTAAAATAAGTGACAAGAAACATTATTGGCACAAATACAGGCACAGAATATGCGATCATTAATCTCATAAAACCTCTTTTGTTATTAGCGCTTTCTGATTTAGAAGTATCTTCACCTTCTGAATATAACGCAAGTAAATAATCGCAATAGTGTCCAGGTAGTAGCTTACTTTTTTTCCAATAGGTGATTTCTTTTATTATTATCTCTTTTCGTTGTTTGTTCATGTCCTCACCTCATGATAAAATAACTGAAAATTCATACTGTTTCTTTTAACAAAAAAAATAGCTTACTTTTAGTTTAAAAAGTAAACTATTTCTTGTAAAGGTTTATTCTAAAAAGTCTTTTAGTCGTTTACTACGGCTTGGATGTCTTAACTTACGAAGTGCTTTTGCTTCAATTTGACGAATACGCTCTCTAGTAACGCCAAACACTTTACCAACTTCTTCAAGCGTGCGAGTACGTCCATCGTCTAATCCAAAGCGCAGTCTTAAAACATTTTCTTCTCGATCAGTTAATGTATCAAGAACATCTTCTAGCTGCTCTTTTAACAACTCATAGGCAGCGTGATCGGATGGAGACGTAGCATCTTGGTCTTCAATAAAGTCACCTAAATGGGAATCGTCTTCTTCACCAATCGGTGTTTCTAATGAAACAGGTTCTTGTGCAATCTTTAATATTTCACGTACTTTTTCCGGAGTTAAATCCATATCTTCTGCTATTTCTTCAGGAGATGGCTCACGACCTAAGTCTTGTAAAAGCTGACGTTGGACTCTTATAAGTTTGTTAATTGTTTCAACCATATGAACAGGGATACGAATCGTTCTAGCTTGGTCCGCAATAGCACGAGTTATTGCTTGACGAATCCACCAAGTTGCATATGTTGAGAATTTAAATCCTTTACGGTAATCGAATTTCTCAACCGCTTTAATTAGTCCCATGTTACCTTCTTGAATTAAATCAAGGAATAACATACCACGTCCTACATATCTTTTTGCAATACTAACAACAAGACGAAGGTTTGCTTCCGCTAAACGGCGCTTAGCTTCTTCATCACCAGCTTCAATTCTATTGGCTAAGCTAATTTCCTCTTCTGCGGATAATAAGTCTACTCGACCGATTTCTTTTAGGTACATTCGAACAGGGTCATTTATCTTCACCCCAGGTGGTACTGAAAGGTCGTTTAAATCGAATTCTTCTTCCTTAGCTTTTTTTATATTAAGATTATCAGTTGTACTATCTGCCTCACCAATAATTTCAATACCTTGTTCTGCTAAGGACTCATAATATTCATCCATTTGGTCAGATTCAATTTCGAATCCTGACATACGCTCGGCAATCTCTTCGTATGTTAACGATCCTTGTTTTTTACCCGCTTCAGTTAGTTGTTCTTTTACTTGTTCAAACGTTAATTCCGTTTCCAAATCTTTTGAGTGTGCTGACTTTTCTGCCATCACAGTCCCTCCTTCCAACATTGAAACGCGATAAGAGGCAATTTATTGTTTTAATGCTTTATTCATCTGAATAATTTCCATCGCTATTTGTGCTGCTTTTAAATAATCTTTATTTTGTTCTGCATGTTGCTTTTCTTTTTCTTTTTCTTTTATTGTTAACAACTTTGGGTAATTCAACACCTGTTTCATATAATCGTTTAAAACAATGTCACTCACTTCATCTTCAAGCGTTAACATTGCTAGCTCAGATACTAAGCTTTTCAGCTGATGATCATCCATTTTTTCCAACAAAACGCTAATATTTGGATCATTTCCTTCTTCATAAAAACCATATATATACGTAGCAATGGCTTTATGTTCATCTAAGTTAAATGAACCTTTTATAGCGTGTTGAACTTTATCTGATATATCACGATCTTTTAACATATGTGCTAATAAAAATCGTTCTGCATTCAGGTAAGCCGGAAGTAACTTTTTGGATAAAATACTCTTTTGATTACGTATAGTAGTATTTCTATTTTGTTCGTTATAATCCTTTTTTCTTGCAATTGTTTTGTATATTTGAAATTGTTGTTGCTTTAATGCATCTAAAGAAATGGAAAATTCGTCTGCCATTTGTCTTAAATAATGGTCCCGCTCTACCGCTTTTGTTAGCGTGCTTATTTCTTTTAAGGCATCCTCAATATAACGAATTTTTTCTCCTTCATTATTTAAGTTTCGGCCTCGCCTTAAATATCTAAGCTTAAATGCTGAGAATGTTAAACTTGCCCCTATTACATCGTGCTTAAACGATTCCGTTCCTTTGTTTTTAATGTAGTCATCAGGGTCCATTTTATCGGGAATCATTGCTATTCGTATTGAACATCCATGTTCCAATAAAAGGTTTGCAGCACGGTAAGCCGCTTCCACTCCAGCATTATCTCCATCATAGCAAATAACAACACTTTCCACATTTCTACGAATGATCCTTGCTTGATCCTCAGTTAGAGACGTTCCCATCGTTGCAATAGATTGAGGGAAACCCGCTCCGTCTGCAGCAATTACATCCGCGAAACCTTCAAATAAAATTACTTGTTGCTGTTTTCTTATATGTGGTCGTGCTTGGTGAAAGTTATATAGCACTTGGCTTTTAATAAAAATTGGTGTTTCTGGTGAATTTAAATATTTTGGTTTTCCTTCCCCTAAAATACGGCCAGAGAAACCAATGATATTTCCTTTCAAATCGTGTATAGGAAACATAACTCGGTCCCTAAATCGATCGAAATACTCTAAACTGTCCTCTTTTTCAATGATTAAGCCTGCTCGCTCAAGCAAATTCTCCTTGTAGCCACGTTTTGTTAAAAACTTTCTGGCAAAATCCCACGAATTGAGAGAATATCCAATACCAAACCTTTTCATCACATCATCTGTAAATCCTCTTGCGGTTAAATAGTCATATGCCTCTTGACCTTCTTTTGTATTTAGCAGTAAATGATGATAAAATTTTTGGAGAAGCGTATGTGCTCCAATCATTTTTTTTGTTTCTGAATTTTCTTCAGAAGCTTCATTTTTTGGTAAGTCAGGCAGTTCAATTTCAGTGTTAGAAAGTTTTGCTAACTTTTCTGCTGCTTCGACAAAACTAACGCCTTCTATTTCCATCACAAAGTTAAAGGCATTGCCACCCGCTCCACAACCGAAACAATGATATATTTGCTTATCTGGCGAAACAGAAAAAGAAGGTGTCGACTCTCCGTGAAAAGGGCAAAGTCCGAAGTAATTTTTTCCTTGTTTCTTTAATTGTACATATTCTCCGACTACATCAACAATGTCAGTAGATTGGCGAATTTGTTCAATTGCTTGTTCAGGAATTCTACTCATAATGACACTCCATAGTATACTATTTCTTTATTTATCAACGAATTCCTGCAAGATTCGACAAATTTTCTTGAAGTTTGTTCTTAAATTGCTGTCTATCTTCATCAGTAAAAGGTTTTGGCCCTTTGCTATATACACTTTTACGACGTTCTTTCGCTGATACGTGTCTCATAAATAGACGCTGGTCCATATCTCCTTCTGTATAAACAATTCCACGAGGAGAAAGAACATAAACTTTTCGATTTACCAACATGCTGGCTAATCCAAGATCTTGCGTTACAACTACATCTTTACTTTTGCCTTATTTAATATGTAAAGATTTGCTGACTCCTTTCCTTCATCTACGTAAATCAAAGAACCATTTAAATCTTTATTACATACATGAGAATAGGAAGCAACAAAGTAAACTTCTACATTATATGCATTACCTAGAAGACTTATTTCTTCCTTTACTGGGCATGCGTCTGCATCTACTAAGATAATGGGAGATGTTTTTAATTGCATGTTTGTTTGATTCTACATCCCTTCCCAAAAACCTTCTTTTTTCGATATGTTTTTTTCGTTTGTCGAACGATTTTACTTTCTGAACCTTGACTTACAGATAGTTTTAGTTTATTCCTTTATTGCAAAGTCTAAACGTGCGAATGTATTTTTTTATCACAATTTTTTATTATAATACAAACTTTTTAAATTGACTACTATTTTTTTGTTGAAAATGATTTTTAAACTCAAATATTACAAAAGAAAAAAGAGCACACAGTTTTGGCGCTCTTTCATAGAAACATTTATCCATTCTTTTTTTGATAAAGATTATAAATAATATTTGCTGTTTCTTCTACTGCTTTGTTTGTTACGTCAATAACTTCACAGCCTAGCTTATTTACTAGGTTATCAAAGTAATTTAGTTCTTCTTTGATGCGTTCCATATTTGCATAGGAAGCTTGATCGTTTAAACCTAGTGCTTTTAAACGTTCACGTCGGATGTCGTTTAGTTTTTCTGGACTTATTTTCAAACCGATACATTTCGTTTTAGCAACCTTGAATAGTTCGTCAGGAGGGTCTACTTCTGGAACAATCGGTACATTTGCAACTTTTAGGCGTTTATGTGCTAAGTATTGTGATAAAGGAGTTTTGGACGTACGGGATACACCAATCAATACAATGTCCGCCTTAAGAATACCACGTGGGTCTCGGCCATCATCATATTTTACAGCGAATTCAACCGCTTCGATTTTTTTGAAATAATCTTCGTCTAATTTCCTTACAAGGCCAGGTTGATAACTTGGCTTCACATTATATTCTGTTTCCATTAACTCAATGAGAGGGCCGATAATATCGTATACAGGTACTTGTTCATGTGCAGCTGTACTAATTAAATATTGTCTCATTTCAGGTACTACTAATGTGAAGGCAATGATTCCTTGATTTAACTTGGCTAAACTTACCACTTCATTAATTGTATTTAAGTCTTCTGCATATGGAACTCGTTTTAGAGAAAACTCTTCACCACTAAATTGGCTTATTGCCGCTTTAACAGATAATTCTGCTGTTTCTCCAACAGAGTCAGAAACTACATAGATGGTGCGTTTATTCATTGTACTCCTCCAATCCCATTAAATAATCTCGTCATTTGATAAAGCTACAAGCATTTTCGTAATGTTCGTTTTCGTAATTCTACCGACAACTTCATAGCCCTTTTCCGTTTCTTTTACGACTGGAAGTGCATCTATTTGTTTTTCAATTAGTTTTTTTGCAATATCAATAATTAAGTCTTCTCTAAAACAATATGTTACGTTCGGCATTCTCGTCATAATAATATTTACTGGTATCGTCGTTAGCTCTTGTTTCCCTAAACTCGCACGTAGTAAATCTTTTCTTGATAGAACACCAACTAGGATAGAAGATTTATCCACTACAAATAAGGTTCCTACATCTTCTAAAAACATCGTACAAATAGCATCGTACACGGAGACACTTTCATTTACTACAACCGGAATCGATTGATGGTCGTTTACTTGGATTTTTTTTATTCGATCACTTAATAATTGTGAACCAGTTTTTCCTGTATAAAAATAGCCTACACGAGGACGAGCATCTAAATAACCTGCCATAGTTAAAATAGCTAAATCCGGTCGTAATGTAGCCCTAGTTAAATTTAATTGTTCCGCAATTGCTTCACCAGTGATTGGCCCGTTCTCTTTTACAATTTGCAAAATATGTTCTTGCCGTTTATTGAGTTCTATTTTCACTCACCACCTAGACAATATATCCATTATTCACTTGTTGAAATATGTAACAACAAGGAGCTAGTCACAAGTAAATATGTCATACTTAATAAAAAATAATATATACTAATTATACTGATAAAACGCAGAATTGGAAAGAGGCTGACGAAAATTCTTCCAAAAGTCAGCCTTTTCCTATTTCTATAACTTTTTCTCTTAAGTTACGAACAACATAATGCCAAGTGTTTGTCGTTTATTTAACTAGGATTTTATTCCAGTCACCAAATGTTTTAATCACATCTGCTAACAGCTTCATTTGAGCAAGTCTATTTAGTTTAATTAATTCGTCATCGGCCATAACCATTGTATTGTCAAAATAATTGTCTATCTCATGTTGCATAGAAGCTAGTGCATCGAAAGCATGTAAATAATTTTGCTCTGTAAGAGAATGATATACTTTTTCTTTTGTTTCTAGATAAGTCTCATATAGCGATTTTTCTGCTTCTTCTTTTATTAATTCCACATTTAACAGACTGTTTTCTGCTTTTTTTGCTATGTTTAATACACGGCTTAATGATTCGACAATGGACTTAAAGTCATTATTTTTCTTGTTGTTATTTAATATATGAGCTTTAGAGATAACGGAAGATAAGTTAACTAAAGGTAAATCTAGAGCTGCATCCACTATATCATATGAAATATTATCTTCACTCAGTATATTCTTTAATCGCATACGGAAGAAAGATTCTACATCACTTAAAACTTCTTCAGGATCACGCTTAAGTATTCCGATTGATTCATACGTGTTGATTAAATTAGTAAATAATTCGTGTAACGAAATGGACCACTCTTTATTAATAATCGTTTGTACAACTCCTGCAGCTTGACGTCTTAAAGCATACGGGTCTTGTGATCCAGTTGGTATTACTCCTATTGCAAAGAAACTTACAATGGTATCTAGCTTTTCTGCGACACTTAATATAGCTCCTACATCGGATGGTGGTGTAGCATCTTCAGCAGAACGAGGCATGTAATGCTCATTTATAGCTGCTGCTACCTCTTTTGTTTCCCCTTTTTCTAATGCATAGCGTTCACCCATTAAACCTTGTAATTCTGGGAATTCATACACCATTTGAGATATTAAATCGAATTTATATATTTCCCCTGCTCTGACAACTTGTTCTTTTGTGTAGGAATCCATTTCGAGAACGTTTGCAATATGAGTTGCAAATCCTCGAACACGCTTCACTTTTTCTCCAGTTGTTCCTATTTCTTCATGGAATACAACTTTATCTAACTTTGCAACCGCATCAGCAATAACAAGTTTTTCATCTTCCTTAAAGAAAAAGGCAGCATCAGAAAGTCTAGCACTTAACACTTTTTCATTTCCTTTTGCAACAATGTCTAAGTGTTCATGATTACCGTTACGAACTGTGATGAAGAATGGAAGTAATTTCCCTTCCTTATTTTTCACTGGGAAGTATCGTTGATGTTCTTTCATCGATGTTATTAAAACTTCTTCTGGTAATGATAAAAAGCTTTCATCGTATTTTCCGTATAATGCAGTTGGGTATTCTACTAAATTGTTAACTTCTTCTAATAAATCTTCGTCAACAGGAATATCCCAGTTGTTTTCTTCAGCAATTGTTTGAAGTTGTTGTTTAATAGCTTCTTTTCGTTCCAACGCATCAACTATTACATACTCACCTAACAACGTTTTCGCATAAAATTCTGGATGAAGGATCTCCACTTTATTTCCTAGGAAACGGTGACCTATAGACGTATTACTAGATGGAACTTTTGCAATTTCTAGTGGTACTACTTCTTCTCCAAACAAAACTGTTAACCATTTAATTGGTCTTACATAGCGAAGGTCTTCCGAACCCCAGCGCATGTTTTTAGGGAAATGCAAACCAGTTATCACTTCTTCTAAAAGTTGAATTAATTCTGGTGTATTCTTTCCTTTTACATGCTTTTGAACATGTGCATACTCTACACCATTTATTTCTTTGAAATAGATGTCTTCCACACTTGCCCCTTGACCTCTTGTAAAGCCTTGAGCTGCTTTAGACCACTCTCCTGCATCTGATAGTGCAATTTTTTTAGCAGGTCCTTTCGCTTCAATGGTTACATCTTCTTGTTTTTCTGCTAGGTTTTCAACAATAACTGCTAGTCTTCTTGGCGTAGAATAACTTTTTATTGTAGAAAATGAAAGTTGGTGTTCTTTTGCCCAAGAAACCATCTTTTCTTCAAGCTGATTCATAGAATTTGTAACAAACCTAGCTGGCATTTCTTCTAATCCTATTTCAATTAATAAATCACGACTTGTCATCTTTATTTCCCCCTTTATTTAAAATTGGGAAGCCAAGTTTTTCTCTCTCTTCATAGAATGTTTTGGCTACTTTGCGAGCAAGGTTTCTAACTCTACCAATGTACCCCGTTCTCTCAGTTACCGAAATTGCTCCTCTTGCATCTAGTTGGTTAAACGTATGGGAACATTTTAAAACGAAATCATAAGCCGGGTGAACTAGTCCATGATCCATTTGTGCGTGTGCTTCTTTTTCGTAAATATCAAATAGTTGAAATAACATCTCTGGGTTTGAAGTTTCAAACGTATATTTTGAATGTTCATATTCTGGCTGTAAGAAGATATCTTTGTATGTAAACCCTGTTGTCCATTCTAAATCAAACACACTATCTTTTTCTTGAATGTAAGATGCTAGGCGTTCAATACCGTACGTAATTTCTACAGAAACTGGTTTACACTCTAGTCCACCGACTTGTTGGAAATAAGTAAACTGGGTAATTTCCATTCCATCTAGCCATACTTCCCAACCTAAACCTGAAGCACCTAGCGTTGGAGCTTCCCAGTTATCTTCTACGAAGCGAATATCATGTTTTAATGGATCAATCCCTAGTTTCTTTAAAGACTCTAAATATAGCTCTTGTATATTGTCTGGTGATGGTTTCATGATTACTTGGAACTGATGATGTTGATAAAGACGATTTGGATTTTCTCCATATCTTCCATCTACAGGTCTTCTGGATGGTTCTACATAAGCTACATTCCATGGCTCTGGTCCGATACTACGTAAAAACGTATATGGACTCATTGTTCCTGCTCCTTTTTCTACATCGTATGCTTGCATTAATACACAGCCTTGTTCTGACCAATGATTTTGTAAAGTTAAAATCATGTTTTGAATGTTCATTCAATGGCACCTCCACTTTTTTAACTGCTATAAAGAAAAAATATAGGGAACTAATCGTTGATGCTCGCTGCAGATGCTCGCTTTCCGCGGGCGGTAAAATGGAAGGTTATTTTCACTATCGTGAAAAAACCTGCTCCTCGGCGCAAGCGCCTGTGGGGTCTCCCATGTCCCTGTTCTCCCGCAGGAGTCTCGCGTCTGCAGCGAACATCAACTAAAGTTGGTTAAAACACGTTAACTTTTGAGATTTTCTTGGCGATTTATAAAACAAAAAACTCTCGTCTCTATGCTAATTATTGATTAGCATAGGGACGAGAGTTAACCCGCGGTTCCACCCTATTTGTAAAAGTCATGTTGTACTTTTACCACTTTAGAACACTGCTCCAGAATGCCATTCCTTATTGCTCTATCCCTAGCTTACACCATTCTAGAGTCGCTTTTATAGAGGAGAATAAGTACTCTTTTCCTTCGTAACAGCAAAGTATAATAATAATTGGATTCTAAATTATTTTGCAGCGAATGTCAATCCTCTTTCTTGAATGCATCTTGAAAAGAAGACATTTGTTTAATAAATTTTTTTGATTTTAATAAAATTCCCGAATACGTTTCGTAATATTCATCAATAATAGACCGTATTTGAACTCTTGTTTCTTCTTTGACTGACACATTTCCTATTTTGTGCAAGTCATAAAAATAAAATATCCGTAATAATCTTAATGTGGAAGGTGTTACTTTCTTAGCATATTTATCCTTATGTACACAACGATGACAAATAAAGCCACCTTCATTAATGGAAAACGAAAAATCACCTTCCATCGTACCACAACTTGTACATTTACTTAGTTCAGGTGCTATCCCTAACACAGACATCATTTTCATTTCATAAATAAACATTAATATTTCTGGGTCTACACCTTCTTCCATGTTTTGAAGAGTTAATAATAAAAACTCAAATAGATATGGATTCGGTTTTCCTTCATCGGTAGCTTTATCTGTTAATTCAACAATATAAGAACTATATGCAGTTAGAAAAATATCTTCTCTTATGGAACGCATGGAATCTATAATTTCACCTTGTTGCAGGCTACCAAGGCCTTTGCCTCTGTTATATAAATAATGACCGTAACAGAATAATTGTGTAACTGCTGTTAATCTGCTACTTGGTTTCTTTGCACCACGCGCCATTACACCAACTTTTCCTTGTTCTCGTGTGTAAAGTGTCACGATTTTATTCGTTTCACCATAATGATTTGTTCGAATGACAATACCTTCACATTTATGTAACAACGTTGACACCATCCATTATGCGCAATTAACGCAACTTAATTATTCTATATATTTTACCACAGAAAAAAGGCAACCTACATTAGATTGCCTTTATCCATTGTGCAAATCATTATGAAATTGGTACGTCTCTATGTGCTAGTTCGTCCTCTTGCTCGGGTAATTCAGTTCGATCTTTCTCAATCTCTTTAAAAAGTAGATAGGTATCTATACTACCTGTTTCTGAAAAGATTTTCCAGGTAAAATCCAACATTGAAAACCTCACCCTTTCTGTTGTAAAGACAAGCAAACACTATCCAATTCCTATACCTTTATGTTGACCGATTTTACCTAAAACAATGTTAGATAATTTTTGCTAATTTTACTGAGTCTAATATCCTATACAAGTTTGCACGCCAATTATTTTAATACTTTAAACATCGCTGTAGATTTCCTCGCAAGTCTCCAGCTCCCCGCTTCTCCCGCAGGAGTCTACGACTTGCGCTACAATCAACAGCTGGATAAGTCTCAAAAATCAACAACATTTTATGATTTTAATATTCGTCTTCTCTAAATCCAAGGTCTCTTAATTGGCTTTGTTTATTGCGCCAGTCTTTTTGAACTTTTACCCAAAGTTCTAAAAATACTTTTGATCCTAGCAATGTTTCGATATCTTCTCGAGCTTTCTGTCCAACCTCTTTAAGGACTTTCCCTTGTTTTCCGATAACAATGCCTTTTTGAGAATCGCGTTCTACAACGATTGTAGCCTGGATATCCACCATTTCACTGCGTTCACGCTTTTTAATCCCGTCAATCGCCACCGCAATGGAGTGGGGAACTTCTTCTCTTGTTAAGTGCAACACTTTTTCACGAATTAACTCAGATATAATAAAGCGTTCCGGGTGGTCTGTTACTTGATCTGCAGGATAATATTGCGGACCTTCCGGTAACACTTTCTTTATTTGCGTTAATAATGTTTCGATGTTATTACCTTGTAGTGCTGAGATAGGTACTATTTCTTTGAATGGATATAATGTTTTATATTTTTCAATGAGTGGTAGCAATTCGTCAGGGTGTACTTCATCAATTTTATTAACGACTAAAAATACTGGAGTTTTCGTTTCTTTTAATCGTTCGATGATGAATTCATCGCCTTTTCCTAGCCCTTCCACTGCATTAATCATAAATAGAATTAAGTCGACTTCTTTTAATGTGTTTTGTGCTACTTTCATCATAAAGTCGCCTAACTTATGCTTTGGTTTATGAATTCCAGGTGTATCAATGAAAACAACTTGTGCATCATCTACTGTTAATACCCCTTGAATTTTATTTCTTGTTGTTTGCGGTTTGTCGCTCATTATGGCAATTTTTTGACCGATAACTCTGTTTAAAAACGTAGACTTCCCTACATTTGGTCGGCCAATAATAGAAACGAAACCTGATTTATAACTATTTTTATTCATGTAAATCCTCCGCTGAAAATGCTCCTGGCAATAATTCTTTTACTGTTAGTTCCTGTACATCACCTTTTAAATTCGTCAAAATCACTTTTGTATCTCCAGAACAAAGCTCAGAGATAACTTGACGACAAGCTCCACAAGGTGGTACAGGACGAGCTGTGTCTGCAACTACTGCAATTGCTACAATTTCTTTTTCTCCTTGAGCATATGCTGTAAATAGTGCAGTTCTTTCAGCACAGTTTGTCATACTGTAGGCAGCGTTTTCAATATTACAGCCTCGGAATACTTTTCCATCTTTTGTTAGTATTGCTGCACCAACTTGAAATTTTGAATAAGGTGCATATGCCATTTGTCTTGCTAGTTTTGCTTCTTCCATCAATGCTTCGATATTCACCATGACTCTTCCCTTCATCAAGCATACAACCTTGCATGCTCACCATTTATTTTACACGAATTGAACCAATAAATCATCCGTTTTCACACAAAAAATTAATAATTTTAAATTTTCTTTTTATTTGAACAACCCTATTAAATAAGGGGTGTATAAAAATACCCCTACCACTAATGCCATTACAGCATAAACTAATGCAGCCGATGCTGCGACATCTTTAGAAATTTTTGCTAATGGATGATATTCATTCGTAAATAAGTCTACAACATTTTCGATAGCTGTGTTAATTATTTCTATCACTATCATTCCACCAATTAACAAAAATAAAATAATCCATTCTATTTTTGTTATTTGAAGCAAATACGATAGTCCAATCATTATTATAGCTAGCGTTAAATGTATTTTTATATTTCTTTCGTTTTTTATCACAAAAGTTAGCCCTTCAAGCGCGAATAAAAAACTTCGCGCTAAAGAGCCTCTAAAATTTTTATTACGATCTTTTAAGTCCATAGGCATCCAAGATTTCCTTTTGTTTGTCGAACATTTCTTTTTCCTGTTCGTCTGTTTCGTGATCATATCCTAAAAGATGTAAAAAACCATGAATAGCTAGAAAGCCCATTTCTCTTTCTATACTATGACCGTAATCATCTGCCTGTTCCTTTGCCATAGGAACAGAGATAATGATATCTCCAAGGACAGAAGGAGCATCTTCTTCATAATGAATTTCTATTTCCCCTTCTCCCATTTCTTCTAATGCGAAAGAAATGACATCCGTTGGCTTATCTTTTTGGCGATATTCTTTATTTATTTCTTGAATTCTTTCATTTGATACGAATGTAACAGATACTTCTGCATCAGGCTGTAGATTTTCTTGAGTAGCAGCAAACGTTAAAAGCTCATTTACTGCCTCTAACTGTTGTTCTGTTAATGAGTCTGTTTCATCATACATATCGATGTGTAACATTAGTTTTCATTCTCCTTTTTGTCATCTGGATATTCAATTCTAGAATGGAATATTCCTGAGAGTGTTTCACAAAAAGATTTTGTCATTATTTCTAATTCTTTAAAAGTTAAATCACATTCACTAAATTGTCCATCTTGTAATCTGTCTTTAATAATTGATTTAACTATAGATTCAATTTTCTCAGGTGTAGGGCTATTTAATGATCTTACTGCCGCTTCAATACTATCAGCTGTTCCTACAATAGCAGCTTCTTTCGTTTGAGCTTTTGGACCTGGATAACGATATTCCTTTTCATCTAGTTCTTCATTCTGTTCTTTCGCTTTATAATAAAAGAATTTTAACAAAGTTGTCCCATGATGTTCAGCTGCAATATCTACTATTTCTTTTGGTATATTATGTTTTTGCAAAATTTCTGCCCCATCTGTTGCATGTGCGATAATGATATTCTTACTAGTTTGTGGAGGAAGTTTATCATGTGGATTTGTTCCACCCATCTGGTTTTCTATAAAATAACCAGGCCTCTTCGTTTTCCCTACATCATGATAATAAGCCGCCACCCTCGCTAACAATCCATTTGCACCAATAGACTCACATGCTGATTCTGAAAGGTTAGCGACCATAACACTATGATGATACGTACCAGGTGCCTCCATCAATATTTTTCTTAACAGGGGATGATTCGGGTTCGAAAGTTCTAGTAATTTCATCGTTGATAACATCCCAAATCCTACTTCAAAGAATGGTAAAAGACCAATTGTTAAAACCGCGGCAACAATACCTGAACCAATAGCCATGGTAAGGTTAGTACCTAAGTTAATTAGGCCATTCACCATAAATATGTTGCTATTTTTTATTCCTAACAAAGCAACAATAGTAATTATGTTAATGAGTGAAATAAATAGACCCGCTTGTAGGATGGTTGATCTACGGTTATGTTGACTTAAAAATAACACTCCAGCGATAGCAGAAACAGTTAGATAAGTTCCTATCGTATAGTTCATCGTTCCAGGGAATTCATTATATATAATACTTCCACAAAGCCCTAATATAATACTAGTTAGGATAGCAACTCTCTCGTTTATTAAAATTTTCGCAAGCATTGCTCCCATTGCAACTGGTGCAATAAAACCAATTTGTGCTGCTCCATCGAATTGCTGAAATAAAGCGATCACCTTCATTAAAATAAGAGTTACCGTAAAGATGAGAATATACATCGTTAAATAACTATTATTTTTTTGCAAGTTGGTCGTATCTTTTACATGAAAAATATAAACCAAGCTGGAAATTATTAATCCTATTAATAAACTAAGACCAATATATGGCGTAAAGGATCTGTCAGCATTTAATAGACCAACCACTTCTAATTGTCGATAAATTTCTCTAGTGATAGTGTCTCCTTTTTGGACTAGGATTTGACCAGCTGCTATTTCGACAGGTTCTATCGCATCACGAGCAGCTTGTCTTTTTTCTTGCGTTAATTTGGAATCAAAAAATTTATTTTGAACAACACTCATGGTTCCAATTTTAACTCCAACGGTGCGTATTTGATTATCCCTATCCCCAGGAACAACCGTGTATCCCATCTCTCTTTCAAGACTAGTCTTAGCACTCTCCAACTCAGTAGGTGTCAGTATATCTTTTTGCATTGCATTATGCATTGCTGTAACCGTTGCGTTACTAATGACAGAAAGCTGCTCTGTACTCGCATTGATTAGAACTACCAATTCCTCATCAGCTATTTTGAAATCGTTATTCCACTCATCTCCAAGCCTTGTTCTTAATTTTCCCTTTAGCATATCAAGCTTATCAGATTCTGTAACAACTATTGGTTCTGCAGGTTCTTCCCCGTCTACCGTTGTTTGCTGTTGTGATTCTAATCTAAGAGCTTCGTTCTGCACACTAACAATTGACTCAAAAAGGGCTTGTATTTTTTCAGCTTGCATAAATGGCTTATCTGTTTCTTTTTCATAAACAGATTCTACAGCATTCGCAGCTTCATTACGTAATGCCTCCGTTTTTTCTTTATCTATTGTATTTTGTGGAGCTCTTATAGTCTGTTCGGCTCTTTCGGCTATTTTAACGTTCATTTTTTCAGGTGTAACATTGTTATACATCATGGCAAATAGTACTAATGATAATAAAGAATAAAGAACGATAGGATAAAGTTTTAACTTTCTAAATTTGTTTAAGTATGTATAAAATTCTTTATTGTTTCGGCTCATCTTTATTCCCCCCTTTTCCGAAGTACCCTGAAATAAAGTTAAATAGCCCCAAAGACAAGGGGCTTTTTCTGAGGTGTATAATACAATTAATCGGTTAGATATTTTCAATTATTCTTTTTCAAATGTTTCGTATGCATTAATAATTTTTGCAACTAGCTGATGACGAACTACGTCTGATTGGTCCAATGTAATGAACGTAATTCCTTTCACACCAGATAGGATGTTTTTAGCGACCGCTAACCCGGATTTAACACCTTTTGGTAGGTCAACTTGGGATACATCCCCTGTAATAACCATTTTAGAGCCAAATCCTAATCTCGTTAAGAACATTTTCATTTGAGCTTGTGTCGTATTTTGAGCTTCATCTAAAATAACAAATGCATCGTCTAGTGTACGACCTCTCATGTACGCTAATGGAGCAATCTCTATCACTCCACGTTCTATAAGACGTTGTGTATGCTCACTACCAAAAACATCATGGAGCGCATCGTATAATGGCCTTAGATACGGATCTACTTTCTCTTTTAAATCTCCAGGTAAAAAACCTAAACTTTCGCCTGCTTCTACTGCTGGTCTTGTTAAAATAATACGCTTTACTTGACCATTTTTTAGAGCACTAATTGCCATTACTACGGCTAAATATGTCTTCCCTGTACCAGCTGGCCCAATTCCAAATACAAGGTCATTTTTTCTAATGGCAGCCACATATTGGCGCTGACCATGAGTCTTGACTCGGATTGGCTTACCTTTTAAGTTTTTTGTAATTTCTTCTTCATACAGTTCTGAAAAGGAATCAATGTTGTTTTCTTTTGCAAGTTGAATAATATACAAAATATCTCTCTCTGATATCGAGACACCTTTTCGTATTACCTGAATTAATTGATGTATTATTTTGTCCACTAACTCAACGTTTTCTAATTCTCCGGATACATTTAATGATTCACCGCGCGTTACAATGGAAACGTTTAGCTCATCTTCTAATATTTTTAAATGAGCATCTTGATTCCCGAATAACGCAATAGCTTCATTTGGATTTTCTACTTGTTGTTTCATCATGACTAATTCTTCTGTCATTACTCAGTCTCCTTGAACAATAGGCTGCTTTTTTACTATATTTTCTACAACTTGGTAATGTATGATTAATTTTACTTTACCATTCTCTACTGTTTGGTGCAAAACTTTTTGACCTTTAATCACTGCATCTTCTTCTAAAAGTTTCTTTAAATCCTCTTTCCCTTTTTCAAGCGCCCTCTCTACCGCTTCTTCTTCCGTATATATTATTTGTATATTTTCCTTTTCGTATAGAGACTTCTTTCTATAAGATATTGGTAATTTCCATTTCCAGAAGTAAGCTGGTTTAATGATTTCGTCTTCTTTTATTTGTGTAAACTCTGGTTTAAAAAATCCCCATACTTTAATTGGTAAATTCCCAAAAGCAACATAATGCTTATGGTATGAATTGCCTGTTAAAACACCTAGTCTGTCTTCTAGCTCAATGTTAACAGTTTGTTCATACCAAGTCTCACCAAAAACAATACCCTCAGCAGCAATTGCTTTCGTATTCTCTTCTCTACCGATAAGCCCGGAGACAAGAATTTGCCCCGGTTCTACATATTGGTTAATTTCCACCATTGGTTGTCCTTTTTCAACAAACATATTTGTGATTGTCGCTTTTTTTCTTGCAACTAAATGTTGGGGTCTAGGTTTTGTAATATTTTCCGGTTCGTTCTTTTCTACTACAGTGAAATGATAGGATGTCCCATTTAACTCCACACCAATCCATGTTATTTCTTCGATTGTTTCTGTAAGATATCGTTGAATACTTTCCACATCTTTAATAAAAAATTGAAGTTTTCCAGGTTTTACCCCTAGCTTGGTCAATTCTTGATTAATCCTGTGCTCTGTTTCAGGGTTTGCACCATTAACGTTAATACTCCAGACCATATTTGATAGAACGAATATCGAAACAAGAAATAGAGCTAACCCAATGATAATGCCAAGATTTTTTATAGAGTATTGCACTAGGAAAGGAAAACCTTTCCTAGTTAAAAATCGAAAAGAGCATTCATGCTTCTTAATTAGTGCACGTAGATGATGAACATCTTTTAATAAAATATAACAAGTGTATGCTTCACTACCAAGTTTCTTGACTGTCCAAATAGAAATTCCTTTTCGGGTACATTCATTTAGAAATCGCTCTACCCCTTTACCGTGAATAATTATTTTGACGGAGCCTGAAAAAAAGTTTGTCCATTGATTCTTCATTGACTTATATCCCCCTAATTTGTTCCGTTGTTATTCAGATAAATAAACAACTTGGTGTATTTTCCCTTCAAGTAAAATTTCTTCTGGCAAGATTGTTTTAATAACAAAATTTTCTCCTTTTACAAGTAGTTGTCCTTGTTTGAGAAGTAGACGTAATTCTGTGTCTGAAAAAGTTAATAATCCTCTATGATTTTCAATATATATATGTATTTGACCAATCATTGTTATACGCGGCAGATCCATCATAACGTCCGCGGGTAATTCCATATTTTTAGTTAACCAATTGTTCATTCGTGAGCGGAATTTTTTGAGCATGGAAAAACCCCCTTTCATCTCATGTTTATGTTTGAAAAGGGGTTTCTATCACTAAATTTAATGGGGGAATTTGTTATAGGTATTGGTAAGTTTGCTTTAATATGATTAATTTAAATTTGAGTAGTTTTCTTTCACTTATTTGTGATGGATAACCTTTGTTCTGTTTCAACTTGTGTTTTAATTCTACTTGGTTGTGTTTCAAACTTGAATCAGTTCTCTTTTTCTAGTCTCTTGTGTTTCAATCCTCACTACTTGTGTTTCAATCTTACCTAGTTGTGTTTCAATTTCTATGACTTGTGTTTCAATTTTACCCGGTTGTGTTTCAATTTCTGTACTTGGTGTTTCAATCCTGAACCGCTACTTTATTTCTAGCTTGTTCTGTTTCAATTCACAATACTAGTGTTTCAATCTAACCTGATATGTTACCAATACAAAAAAAGAGCTGCATCCACAGGGACACAACTCTTTTAAAACTATTATTTCGCTCGAAATCTTTCCTGATATATCGGCTTATATGGGTTTCTCGACCTTGGTTGGCCAAGGATTTCCGCCCATTTTACACCGTCCACTACTTCTTTAGTAGTTATTTTACTAGCACGACTAACGATACCTTCAGACCTTTTCAGGTCACCTTGTAAAATTGGACTATCACCAGCGATTTCATAATTCTTCATTTCATTCTGTTTGCGTTTTAGATCTTCGCGCATTGATAGAAACGTGTCTTGTTTATTAGGTTGTGGTTTAGGTTCGATATACGACGATACGGTTTCTCGTCCTTTTTTCTCCCACTCTTCGACTTTTTCTGAAAAAACATCAAAGTCCCAATCACGTTCACGCTTCTTATCATCTTTTGCAGGAACCTCTTCAAAATAATCATCAATATTGTCATATTCCTGCTGTTGCTCTTGTTGTTGTCTTGAATCTTGGTTCTTTTTCCTAAACATACTAAACAGAAAAGAAACTATTATAAACAAGAGAATCGGGTTGGATAACAAGTTTTCAAAAATTCCCAAAAGGAGTGAACCTCCCTTCTTCTAATTAGAAGTCCTTATTTGGTCGAACTTATTTCTTTTTATCTTCCGAGTTATTATTCGTTAGGTTACCAATAGAATCTCTCATATCAGTGTCCGCAGTAATGTTTTGAATGTTCATATAATCCATAAAACCAATGTTTCCAGAACGTAATGCTTCTGCCAAAGCAAGTGGAACTGTTGCTTCTGCTTCCACAACTTTCGCGCGCATTTCTTCTACGCGAGCACGCATCTCTTGCTCTTGAGCAACGGCCATAGCACGACGCTCTTCCGCTTTTGCTTGGGCAATTTTCTTATCTGCTTCCGCTTGGTCTGTTTGTAATTCTGCACCAATGTTTTTACCGATATCAATATCCGCAATATCAATGGATAAGATTTCGAATGCTGTACCAGCATCTAATCCTTTTGCAAGAACAGTTTGAGAAATCATATCTGGATTTTCAAGAACTTTCTTATGGCCTATAGCTGAACCGATTGTACTAACAATACCTTCACCTACACGAGCGACTACTGTTTCTTCACCAGCACCACCAACTAAGCGTTCAATGTTAGCACGAACCGTAATACGAGCTTTCGCTTTAACTTCAATTCCGTCCATCGCAACACCGGCAATGAATGGCGTTTCAATTACTTTAGGGTTAACGGACATTTGTACCGCTTCTAATACGTCACGACCAGCAAGATCAATTGCTGCTGCACGTTCGAAAGTTAATTCAATGTTTGCGCGTTGTGCTGCGATTAGTGCGTTTACAACACGGTCCACGTTACCACCAGCTAAGTAGTGACTCTCAAGTTGGTTTGTTGTTACATCTAAACCAGCTTTATGTGCCTTAATTAACGGATTAATTACACGACTAGGAATTACACGACGTAATCTCATCCCTACTAAAGTGAAAATACTTACTCGTACGCCAGCTGCTAGTGCGGAAATCCACAGCATAACTGGAACAAATGTTAATAATACAGCAAAGAAGATAATACCTAGTGCTACTGCTAAAAGAATAATTAATGTAGTTGGATCGTTCATCATTTTGCCTACCTTTCCTATTTAAAAATTTATTTTGAAGAATGAATCTCTCTCACGATAACTCGAGACCCTTCTGCCTTCACAACTCTTACTTGTTTGTTCGCTTCAATATAACTACCTTCCGTCACTACATCTACCCGCTCTTCATTGAAAATAGCAGTACCTGAAGGGCGTAACGTAGTTAGGGTTACTCCTTCTTGACCAACAAGTTCTATTCTAGAAACGTTGGAGATGTAACCTCGTTCGGTATTTGTTGAATCTCTAAGGACTAGACGGTCAAACACTCGTATACGCTTACCGAATACTTTAAATATTATAACCATTGCAACAACTGTTACTGTCATTGCAAAAAGTAAAGAAATACCCATTTGAGCCACATCGTCTGTTGCTAAGAAGAAGCTGGTGATGATTGCTCCTAAACCAATTATTCCAAGTATACCTCCTGGAACAAATATTTCTAAAACAACGAGGATAATCCCTATAAGGAATAATAACAATGTTTCCATACCAGCTAAGCCGGCAACTAAATGACCATAGAAGAATAGCAATAAAGCACTGATTCCCATTGCACCCGGAATCCCAAAGCCTGGGGAATACAACTCTAATACTAAGCCAAGAGATCCAATTGAGATTAAAATAGAAGCAACAATAGGGTTAGCAATAAAGCGTGCAAGGTTTTCTGCAAAAGATACTTTAGCTATAACTATTTGTGCATTTTCATAACCTAACTGTGCTAATAGATCATCTAGGTTAGCAGCTGTTCCTTCTGAGTAGCCTACTTCCAACGCTGTGTTAGGACCTAGCGCTAATAACTTTCCTTTTGGTGCACCAACTTCCGGAGCATCAACTTCTGGATCTGTCATAGCTTGTGCATATAGCGGGTCTCTTCCTGTAAGCTCAGCTGCTGTAGTCATTTCAGTGAACCACATTGCTTGTGATTTTAAGTCTGCAGCATTACCAGTTTGTTCGATAACCGCGGCTGATCCCATATTACCACCAGGGGCAAAATATATTTTGTCCGCATAAAGTGCGATATATGCTCCAGCTGAAATTGCCCAAGTGTTTACATATGCAACAGTTTGCGTAGTCGTTCGATTTAATAGACGAGCAATTTCTTTTGCAGAGTCAACAGTACCACCTGGAGTGTTTAAATCTAAAACAATTAAGTCTGCGCCATTTTTTTCTGCATCTTCTATAGCTCGTTCTAAAAATTTGTATAATCCCTTTTCCACTGTGTCATGGACTGGGATTACATGCACGACAGGTTCTGCCCCACTAGTTTTAGAAGGTAACAAAGATGGTATAAGTAAAATAACACCCAATAATATAGAAATAATTGATCCTAATCGAAGATACTTTCTCATAAAATCCTCCTCTCCACGTTACACTATTTAGTATGATTACCATTCCCATTAAGTAATACGCAAAGAAAAGCATTAAGTTTCAATTTTGTATGTATTTTTTTGTTAGGTTGAGGTTGTATGTTTATACAGATGATTCAAAATAGAAATAGGAATGGTAATAGCACCTTACAAATTTGCAAGGTGCTATTTTTGTTTTTTTATGAAAGATGTTGTTGTACTAATTTGTTTACTAAGCTTCCATCTGCTTTGCCTTTTACTTTAGGCATTAACGCGCCCATTACTTTGCCCATTTCTGCTTTAGATGAAGCTCCAACTTCTGAAATAGTTTGTTTAACAATTTCAGAAACTTCTTCTTCAGAAAGCTGAGCAGGCATGTATTGTTCAACGATAACAATTTCCGCTTGTAATTTATTTGCCAAGTCGTCACGACCGGCTTTTTTAAATTCGTGGAGGGAGTCTTTACGTTGTTTTAATTCACGAGACAAAACAGTAAGTTCTTCGTCTTCGGACAAATCATTTTTTGTCTTAATTGCTTCATTTTGCAAAGCAGACTTTATCATACGGATGACAGAAAGTTTTTCTTTATCTTTCTCTTTCATCGCTTGCTTCATATCAGTATTTAAACGTTCGAGAAGACTCATTACTTACACCCTCTTTTTACCATTTACGCTTTCTAGCAGCTTCAGACTTTTTCTTACGTCTTACGCTAGGCTTTTCATAGAATTCGCGCTTTCTAGCTTCTTGTAACGTTCCAGTTTTAGAAACTGATCGTTTGAAGCGGCGAAGAGCATCTTCTAAAGATTCGTTTTTACGAACAACAGTTTTAGACATTCTGTTTCCCTCCCTCCAGAACAACCACTAACATTTTCAACAACATATTCCTACACGCCAAAAAACATGTATAGAACATGTACTTAGCAATTATAATATATTCACTAAGAGAGGTCAACAATTATCAAGATGTTTCCCGTTTATCACTATTATATAAGTCGATAATCTCGCTTTGCTTATTTCCAATTAAGTATTGCGATCTGCCTAAATACAGTGGTATAGAAATTTCATTAAAGTTGGGTAAACCGTTTGGTTGAAACAGGTTTTCATCTTTATGAAACCCTGTTATTTCGCCAACGAAGAAATCGTGGTCACCATATGTTTGTTGGTCCATCACTTTACATTCGTATGCTACATAAGCATTATTTAATATAGGTGCTCGTACGGTTTTACCTTTTTCATAGTTTGCCCCGACAGCCTCAAATTTATTTTCATCTTTTCCACTATTACTACCAAAATGCTGAATATAATGAGCATATTGAGCCGAAACAAAGTTTACCGCAAACTCTTTTGATCCTTCAATTAAATGATGGGTATATCTTTCTTTTGCTATTGCTACGCCATAAATGGATGGTTCATATGAAATGTAAGTGTGCCAACCAGCAGACATAACATTTGTTTTTCCTTCCCATGTAGCTGTGACTAGTGCCACCATACCAGGATAACTATGCATCACTGTTTTATTCGTAAAAGTCCTCATACAAATCCCCTTATATTTTTGTCATTCTTGTCCACCTCTTACCATATATTCTTAAAGAGGTGGTTGCTTTGTTTTCCATTATAACGTTATTTGCAGTTTATTTAGCAATTTTTTTGTTCGGCATGACCGTAATGCGGACAGGTTTATCTCATTTATCTGAAGATAAGCTAAAAACATATATACTAAAGTTTACAAATCATCCTCTTAAAGGATTAGTTGCAGGTGCTCTGATTACCGCGGTATTACAAAGTAGTTCGGCGGTAATGGTAATTACGATTGGTTTAGTTGCAGCCGGCTATTTAAGCTTTTATCAGTCTATAGGCATTATGTTAGGTTCGAATATCGGAACAACTATTACAGCAGAATTGATTACATTTCGGATAGAAGAGTTCGTTGTACCTCTTTTAATTATTGGTGCATTTGTTATGCTTATGAATAAAAAAATATTATTTAGTATAGGCGCCACTATGTTTGGTCTAGGCTGCTTGTTTGTTGCGATGAATGGTTTTGAAACTTTAGCCTTGCCACTTTCTATCATCCCAGCTGTGGAAAACTTACTTATATGGACAAATGAACAATATGTTATGGGTGTTCTACTCGGTACTATTCTTACTGCTATTATACAATCTAGTACAGCCACTACAGGAATAAGTATGAGTTTTTTAAATAACGATGTTCTAACCATCCAGACAGGAATAGCCATTATGCTTGGAGCTAACATTGGAACTTGTGTTACGGCTTTTCTAGCGAGTATGGGTGGTTTGAGAGAGGCAAGATTGGCTGCTTATGCTCACATTTGGTTAAACGTAGGAGGAGTTTTGCTTTTTATCCCCCTGATTCCTTATTTAAGCAGTCTTGTTAGCGGGCTCACATCAAGTCCTGATTTGCAACTTGCACACTCTAGCGTCATCTTTAATGTACTTTGTTCAATTGTTGTTTTACCTTTTGTAAAACAGTTCGCTAGCTTTATCCTTAAAGTTCATAAAACGTAAAAAATCCTGCAGGAACTCCTACAGGATTTTTTGAATATTAATAATCACTATCAGATGTTTCGCCTGTTACAATCGCAATACTTGCGCTAGCTCCAATGCGTGATGCTCCAGCTGCAATAATTTCTTGTGCTCCTTTTGCGTCCCGAACTCCACCTGAAGCTTTCACTCCAATTTCCGGGCCTACTGTTTGACGCATTAATGAAACGTCCTTAACTGTTGCTCCACCAGTAGAGAAACCAGTAGATGTTTTCACGTAATCAACACCAGCTTTTACCGATAACTTACAAGCACGAACGATTTCTTCCTCGTTTAATAGGCAAGTCTCTATAATTACTTTTGTTAATGCACGGCCTTTAGCAGCATCTACAACTGCAAGGATGTCACGCTCAACTAGCTCATCATCTTTATCTTTTAGAGCACCTATATTAATAACCATGTCTACTTCTGTTGCACCATTGTCAATTGCATTTGTTGTTTCAAACGCTTTTACTTCTGGCGTATTAGCTCCTAATGGAAAACCAATTACAGTACAAACTTGTACACCACTATCTTTCAAAAGTTCTGCACTCAATTTTACCCAAGTAGGGTTAACACATACAGATGCAAAGTTATATTCTTTTGCTTCTAGGCATACTTTTTCAATTTGCTCTTTTTTTGTATCCGCTTTAAGTATTGTATGATCTATTATATTTGCTACTGCTTCATTCATAATTTGTTTCTCCTTCCGTGTTACCGAAAATATATGTTAAGTCGTCTGACCTCTAACATCATAACATGTCCTACTTAATTTGTGTAGTACTAAAATGTATAACCTTTTTAAAGTTTTCCACGATATATGTTTTGTTATTTAGCTCATCATGTAACAATTAATTGATAAAAATGCAAATTAACCCACAATGTAAAAAAGTGCCCAATAAAAATTGGACACTTTAATCTGTTATCATTATGAAGTTAATTTTACACTCTCTTGTACCGTTTCATCTTCGTCATCCATTACGCGGACAAATTGGCCCTCATTAAATGGATAGCCTGCTTTCGTAATTTTAACTCGTACTAGTTTACCTACCATTTCTTCAGTAGCTTCTAATACAACTTTTAAGTAGTTATCTGTATATCCTACATATAAACCACTGTTTGGTTTTTCTTTGTACTCTTCTTCTGGAATTACTTCTAACACTTGGTTCTCAAAGTTAGATGCATATTCTTTCGCCAATTGATCAGATAATGCAATTAAGCGATGTACGCGTTCATTTTTCACTTCTTCGTCTACTTGATCTTCCATGCGTGCTGCCGGAGTACCTGTACGTTTTGAATAAGGGAAAACATGTAGTTCTGAGAATTGGTGTTCTTTAATAAAATTGTACGTTTCTATGAATTCTTCTTCAGTCTCACCAGGGAATCCAACTATAACATCGGATGTTACAGCAAGTCCAGGAAGTGCTTCTTTTAAGCGGTCTAATCTTTCACCAAAGAATTCCATCGTATATTTACGTCTCATACGTTTTAACACCGTATTTGATCCTGACTGTAAAGGCACATGTAAGTGACGTACCACTTTATCCGAAGACTTTAATACTTCAATTACTTCGTCGGTAATTTGACTTGCTTCAATAGAGGAAATACGAATACGTTTTAAACCTTTCACTTGCTCGTCTAAATCACGAAGTAACATTGCCAAATTGTAGTCCTTCATGTCTTCACCGTATCCGCCTGTGTGAATACCTGTTAAAACAATCTCTTTGTAGCCAGCATCTACTAATTGTTGAGCTTGAGCAATTACCTCTTTAGGATCACGAGAACGCATTAAACCACGTGCCCAAGGAATAATACAGAACGTACAGAAGTTGTTACAACCTTCTTGTATTTTTAAAGAAGCGCGTGTACGGTCCGTAAATGCAGGTACATCTAATTCCTCGTATACACGAGCTTTCATAATATTCCCTACACCATTTATCGGTTGACGTTCTTGTTTGTATTGTTCAATATACTCGAGCATCTTTGTACGGTCTTGTGTACCGACTACAATATCAACGCCTGGAATTGCCAATATTTCTGCAGGAGATGTTTGTGCATAACAACCAGTTACACATATGACTGCATCAGGGTTTTTACGTATAGCTCTACGAATCACTTGACGACTTTTTTTATCTCCAGTATTCGTTACTGTACAAGTATTAATGACATATACATCTGCTTGAATTTCAAATTCTACTCGATCATAGCTATCTGCTTTAAATAGCTGCCATATTGCTTCTGTCTCGTAATGGTTTACTTTACATCCTAATGTATGAAATGCTACAGTAGCCATTGAATTCACCTCACATTAATTCAAAATGGTAAGAAATAGCGGCAAGTCCGTATAATGGAGCCGTTTCTGTACGTAAAATTCTCGGGCCAAAAGAACAGCTAACGAAGTCAAGTTCCGTTAACACTCCTACTTCTTTTTCTGTAAGACCGCCTTCTGGTCCAAAAACAATAAGAACTGATTCGTTTGCTTTCATTTCAGAAAGAACTTTTGCAAATGCCGATTTCTCTCCACGTTTTGCTTCTTCTTCATATGCAACGATTTTTTTATCGTATTGTGTGCTAACATCACATAATTGTTTAAAGCTAAAAGGGGCGTTAATTGTAGGAATTGTCACGCGACGTGATTGCTCTGCAGCTTCTTTCGCGATTTTCTCCCAACGTTCTACTTTTTTGCCTGCCTTTTTTTCATCCCACTTTACAATAGAACGAGCAGCATTAAAAGGGATAAAGCTTTCAGCTCCTAGTTCTGTACCTTTTTGGATAATCAATTCTAGTTTATCCCCTTTAGGCAACCCGCTCGCAATCGTGACCTTCACTGGTAATTCTGAATTTGCCTCTATCCATTTTACAACATGAGCTGTTATTTGTTCATTGGAAATTTCAGCAATTTTACAATGAGCTGTTCTTTTTGTTTCTTGGCAACTACATAAGATTTCGTCACCTTCACTCATTCGTAAAACGCGTGTAATATGATGAACATCATCTCCAATAATTGAAATAGTTTGTTCATTTATTTGTTGTTTGTTTACAAAATAACGTTGCATCAAATACACGCCCTTGAAAGTTTATTTAAGATTGGTTGTGATATAAACCGCTGTTGATTTCCGTGCAAGGCTTCGCTTTCCGCGGGCGGGCCGGGAGCCTCCTCTACGCATTCGCGTCTGTGGGGTCTCCCGTTCCCCGCTTCTCCCGCAGGAGTCTCCGCCTTGCACGGAAATCAACAGCTAGAAGTTATTAAATATCAACACTTAACTTTAACATTGCCTATATTTATTTCTTTCTAGCAATAAAAGCAACCCAGTCTTCCATCATCATTGTTTCTTCGATGACAAAGCCTGCTTTTAATAGACTATCTTTTACTTCTTGTTTTTTCGTCGCAATGATACCGGAAGAGATAAATGTTCCTCCTGGTTCTAATACTTCGAATACTTTATCTGTGAAGCGTAAAATAACTTCTGCTAAAATATTGGCAACAACAACGTTAACAGGTCCTTCAACATTGTTTAGTAAGTTATTTTGTTTAACTGTAACAACTGAATGAACTTTGTTTAGCTTTATGTTAAGTTTGGCCGCTTCTACCGCTATTTCATCCAGATCTAGTGCTTGTACATCCTGAGCACCTAACATAGCTGCCGCAATACTTAAAACACCAGATCCAGTACCAACATCAATTACTTTATCTTGATCTTGCACGGTTCTTTCTAATGCTTGAATACATAACACTGTTGTAGGGTGAGTACCAGTACCAAACGCCATCCCTGGGTCAAGTTCAATAATTTTCTCATCAGAGCTTACAGGCTCGTAAGTTTCCCATGTAGGAACGATAGTGAATTTTTCAGAGATTTTTACCGGGTTATAATACTTTTTCCAAGCAGTTGCCCACTCTTCTTCATTAACTTCGCTAATAGAAATTTCATTTAAACCAAGATCAATATCAAATACAAGTAAATTATTGATTGCTTCTTTAATGCCGTCGACTGTTTCTCCAAGAAAACTGTTGACTGGTAAGTAAGCTTTAATGATGACACCTTCATTTGGATAGTCTTTAGGATCAAGTTGATAGATTTCTCCAAACATATCTTCACGCTCTTTTGTTAAGTCCAATAAGTCCTCAATAACGACTCCACTTGCACCTGCCTCGTGTAATATGTTGGAAATAGGTTCTACCGCTTCATTTGTTGTATGGATGCTAATTTCAGACCATTTCATCTACCAACTCAATCCTTTCTTATTCACCTTTAAAGGCACGTTTTACTTTCGCAAAAAATCCAGCGTCTTGTTCATCCGGCGTTTGACCACTAATATCAGCAAATTCTCTTAATAATTGCTTTTGCTTTTCAGTTAATTTCGTAGGAGTAATCACTCTAATTTTAATATGTTGGTCACCATGTCCATAACCTCTTACGTTTGCAACACCTTTTCCTTTTAGACGGAAGTTCGTACCAGTTTGTGTACCAGCTGGAACTTTTAGCTTTACTTTTCCTGAAAGTGTTGGTACTTCAACTTCGTCACCTAGAGCTGCTTGTGCAAAGGTAATCGGCATTTCGCAATAAATATCATCGCCATCACGCTCGAAAAATTCATGTGAGCGTACGTGGAAAACAATATATAGATCTCCCGGAGGTCCACCGTTAATACCTGCTTCCCCTTTACCGGAGATGCGTAGTTGTTGACCATCATCAATACCTGCAGGGATTTTCACGTTAATTGTATTACGTTTTTTAATTCTACCTGCACCATGACATGACGAACATTTTTGCGGTATAGATTTACCTGTCCCTTGACATTTACTACAAGTTCTTTTATTAACAATTCGTCCAAATGGCGTGTTTTGTTCAATACTTTCTTGCCCCGTTCCACGACAATGTGAACATGTTTCTACCTTCGTACCAGGTTTGGCTCCTGTACCGCTACATGTATCACATGACTCTTCTCTTGGAATCTCAATGTCTGTTTCTTTTCCGAAAGCTGCTTCTTCAAAAGAAAGCGTCATTGTATATTGTAAATCTGCTCCTTGGCGAGGTGCGTTCGGATCGCGACGTCTACCACCACCGCCACCGAAAAATGTTTCGAAAATATCTTCAAAGCCACCGAAGCCACCTGCTCCACCACCAAAACCACCGAATCCTTGATTAGGGTCAGTATGACCGAATTGGTCGTAGTGCGAACGCTTTTGATCGTCGCTCAATACTTCGTATGCTTCTTTTATTTCTTTAAATTTGTCTGCAGCATCTGGCGCTGAATTAATATCTGGATGATATTGTTTCGATAGCTTTCTATACGATTTTTTTATCTCGTCTTTTGAAGCGCCTTTACTAACGCCGAGTACTTCATAGTAATCACGTTTACTCATTCATACCCACTCCCGTTTTATTCACATAAAGGTAATTGTATCATCTACTAAATAGACTTTGCAATAAAAGTATTTGATTCCACAATGATAGTTTATGCTTTAATATTTTGTACGTTTTCCTTTATTCACATTAAAAAGAAAGCCAAAGACACACTTTGACTTTCTTTATTTTATATCTTACTTCTTGTCGTCGTTTACTTCTTCGTATTCAGCGTCTACAACGTTGTCGTCTTGGTTAGTTGAACCTTGTTGTGCTCCTTCAGCACCTTGAGCTGCTTGCTGAGCTTGTGCAGCTTGCTCGTAAAGTTTCATTGTAAGCTGTTGAACGATTTCTTGAAGAGCATCTTTCTTTGTGCGAATTTCTTCTAGGTCGTTCTTTTCGATAGCAGCTTTTAACTCATCTTTTGCAGCTTCTGCTTTTTTCACTTCTGCTTCTTCCACTTTACCTTCTAGATCCTTTAACGTTTTTTCCGTTTGGAATACTAGTTGGTCAGCTTCGTTACGAAGTTCAACTTCTTCTTTACGCTTTTTATCTGCTTCTGCATTTTCTTCAGCTTCACGAACCATACGTTGGATATCTTCTTCCGTTAATGCACTTGCAGTATTAATTGTAATTGCTTGTTCTTTATTTGTGCCTAAGTCTTTTGCACGTACGTTAACGATACCATTTTTGTCGATATCAAATGTAACTTCAATTTGAGGTACTCCGCGTGGTGCTGGTGGAATATCTGCTAATTGGAAACGACCTAGTGTTTTGTTATCTGCAGCCATTGGACGCTCACCTTGAAGAACGTGAATGTCTACAGCCGTTTGATTGTCTGCTGCAGTTGAGAATACTTGAGACTTACTTGTTGGGATTGTCGTGTTTCTGTCAATAAGCTTTGTAGAAACTCCACCCATTGTCTCAATACCTAATGATAAAGATGTAACGTCAAGTAATACAACGTCTTTCACATCACCAGTTAAAACTCCACCTTGAATTGCTGCACCTTGTGCAACTACTTCATCAGGGTTTACACCTTTGTGTGGTTCTTTACCAGTTTCACGTTTAATCGCTTCTTGTACTGCTGGAATACGAGTGGATCCACCAACAAGAATAACTTTATCTAGTTCAGAAGCAGAAATACCTGCATCTTTTAATGATTGACGAACAGGACCCATTGTACGCTCTACTAATGAAGAGGAGATTTCATCGAATTTAGCACGAGTTAATGTTAACTCTAAGTGTAATGGACCTGCTTCACCAGCAGTGATGAATGGTAAAGAAATTTGAGTGCTAGTTACACCAGATAAATCTTTTTTCGCTTTTTCAGCAGCGTCTTTTAAACGTTGAAGTGCCATTTTATCTTTAGAAAGATCAATTCCATTTTCTTTTTTGAATTCAGTTACTAAATAATCAATAATAACTTGGTCAAAGTCGTCTCCACCTAGACGGTTGTCACCAGCAGTTGAACGAACTTCGAATACTCCGTCTCCTAACTCTAGGATAGATACGTCAAACGTACCGCCACCTAAGTCATAAACAAGAATTGTTTGGTCTTCTTCCATTTTATCTAAACCGTATGCTAATGCAGCTGCAGTAGGCTCGTTAATAATACGCTCTACTTCTAAACCAGCAATTTTACCAGCGTCTTTTGTCGCTTGACGCTCTGCATCATTGAAGTAAGCAGGCACTGTAATAACAGCTTTTGTTACTTTTTCTCCTAGATAGTCTTCTGCATAACTCTTTAAGTGTTGTAAGATAATTGCTGAAACTTCTTGTGGAGAATATTGCTTGTCTTCCATTTCCACTTTATAGTCAGTACCCATGTGACGTTTAATTGAAGCAATTGTGTTTGGGTTTGTAATAGATTGACGCTTAGCTACTTCCCCTACTTGACGCTCTCCATTTTTAAACGCTACAACGGAAGGTGTTGTACGGTTTCCTTCTGGGTTTGGAATTACTTTTGCTTCGCCGCCTTCAAGTACAGCAACACAAGAGTTTGTTGTACCTAAGTCAATACCGATAATTTTACTCATTTGGTCTTCCTCCTAAAATCTGCATGTTAATTTATATGTAGGTCGTTAATCTGAACCTTTATTGGCTTACTTTTACCATGGAAGGTCGGATTACTCGATCTTTAAGTTTGTATCCTTTTTGGAACTCTTCCACGACAGTGTTCGGTTCTACTCCTTCTTCCTCCACTTGCATTACAGCTTGATGTAAGTGTGGATCGAATGATTGACCTACCGCTTCAATTACTTCAACACCTTCGTTTTTCAAGGCATCCATTAACTGGCGGTACACCATATCCATTCCTTGTAGAAACGTTTTAATTTGTTCATCTTCCGAATCAACTTTAAGAGCACGTTCGAAGTTATCCAATGCAGGTAAGATGTCTGTTACAAGGTTTTGCGCACGATATTTTTGTGTCGCTTCTTGATCTAATCTTACTCTTCTACGGAAGTTATCAAAGTCTGCATGTAAACGTAAGTATTTGTTTTCAGACTCGTTTAACTTTGATTGAAGTTCTTCTAATTCAGAAGTACTTTCTTCTTCATTGGAAACTGGAGCTTCTTTTACTTCTTCAGTGAATTCTTCAGTGATGATTTCTTCTTGTACTTCTTGTTCGTTTGTTTCTTCCACTGTTACGTTGTCTTTATTTGTAGTCAATCGTTTCACCTCCCTTAAAAGATCAGGCGCAGCGCTAATTGTTCAATAGCGCCATTGCCTGTTTAAATTCCCTTTAACAATATCTCCAACGCTAATCTTTTTGATACAAGTTTGTCATGGCATTGGAGAGGTCATGGCTTACTAGTTGTAGTAAGCTTACTACTCTTGAGTATTCCATTCGTGTAGGGCCTAAAATGGCGATTGTTCCTAATTGTTTTGGCCCTAACGAGTAGCTTGCCGTTATTAGACTGCAATTTTCCATACCGGAAATGTTGTTTTCACTACCAATATTAATTTGTATTCCTTCTTCTTTCGACCTTAAGTGATGGTATAAATCTTTCCCTTGATCGATTAAAAGTAAAAGGGAGCGGATTTTATTAATATCATTAAATTCTGGTTGTGCTAACATGTTTGTTTTACCGCCAAAGAAAATCTTATCTTGTTCATCCATTGTAAGAGTCGTGCTTAATGACTGCATCACATTTTCATAGTTGCTAATATGCGAGCGTAGTAAGATAGCTACTTCTTTGTATAGCTTATTAATTAGGTCACTTAACGGCACCCCTACTAAGCGTTCATTCAAAATGTTAACCATTTTTTCTAAATCAGACGGGTCCATCGATGTAGGAAACGTAATCGTACGATTCTCTACATGTCCAGTGTCTGTCACGATGATGGCGACTGCTTTATCTTGACTTATCGGAATGATTTGTAGACGTTTGAGTCGATTTTGTTGGAAAGCTGGCCCTAGCACAATCGATGTATACTTTGTTAATTCCGATAAAATTTGCGCAGACTTTTGTACAACTTTTTCAAGTTCAAAAATTTGTTCTCGAAAAAGCGACTTAATTTCTGTTATATCTTGCTTAGAAAGATGTTCAGGTGACAAAAGGTGATCCACATAGTACCGATATCCTTTTTCAGATGGAACTCTTCCAGAGGAAGTGTGTGGTTTCTCGATGAAACCAAGTTCTTCTAAATCAGACATCTCGTTACGGATTGTCGCTGAACTAAAGGAAATACCTTCTTTTTTAGACAATGTTCTCGAACCAATTGGTTGCGCAGAGCGGATAAAGTCGTCAATGATTACTTGCAAGATTAACAACTGACGTTCTGTAAGCATTCAACATCACCTCTGTTAGCACTCACTTAACTCGAGTGCTAATTCTATAAATAAATTACCAAATTGAAATAGCAATGTCAACGAAAAGGAACGGAAATTATACGAAAAGGAAAGATTGAAATACTTCGTTCCCTAAAAACTTACCTTCTCTTGTTAAGTAAATATTATCGCTATTTCGCTCTAAGTACCTTTTGTTTAAGTTCTCTTTTATTGGATTTTCAAAAATAGTAAAAATCGAATCGTTATATTTTTTTTCAAAAAGTGAGATAGATACACCATCCGATTTTCTTAATCCTAAAAACAATTCTTCTTCCATTTGTTCTAGTTTTGTTACTTTTTGTTCATTATTGTAAGGGAAGTTTGTTTCGTTTATTTGATCCATGTATTTTTTTAATGGACCAAAATTTGAACGTCTTACACCATCAACATAACTATGAGCCCCTGCACCAAATCCGTAATATTCATTGTTATTCCAATACGTTAAGTTATGTTTACTTTCAAAGCCTGGCTTTGCAAAATTACTTATTTCGTATTGAACAATGTTATGTTTTTCCATTTCATTAAGGAGCACATCATACATCATAGCTTCATCGTCTTGTGTAGGAAGAGGTAGTTTCCCTTTGTTCATTAGGTTATAGAATACTGTTTTCGGTTCAATTATTAACGAGTATGCGGAATAGTGATTCATCTCTAGTGACAAAGCTTCTTTTAGCGTTTCTTTAAAGTCTTCTACTGTCTGGTTAGGGAGGCTATAAATGAGATCAATACTAATATTCGTAAATCCTGCTTGTTTCGCCAATTCTAATGTGCGGTAAACATCTTGTTTACGGTGAGATCGACCGATGAACTTAAGCAAGTCATCGTTAAAACTTTGCACTCCAAAGCTAAGACGATTAACTCCGAATTGTTTTAATAGTTGTAGTTTTTCTAAAGACAGTTCGCCTGGATTTGCTTCAAATGTGTATTCTACGTTATTTTTGCTGAATGGCAGTTGTTTTTCAATAGAAGTTAGAAACACTTCTAATTGTGAGACAGATAACGCTGTCGGTGTTCCGCCACCAACAAAAATGGTATCAAGCTCTTTTGCAGGGAACTTTTGCATCGTATTTGCCATTTCTCTTTCCATATAGGTTAAGTATTCGTCTACTGGCTGATTTTTCAAGAAAACTTTATTGAAGTCACAGTAATGACAAATATGGTGACAAAACGGAATATGTAAGTATGCTGATTTAGGCATTCTTTTCACACTTTCATTGGTTGATATAGAAAAAACCGCAGAAATTCTGCGGTATGTTTTCTATTTTTTACTGTTGGTATCGTCCATTTTCAGTACTGCCATGAATGCTTCTTGCGGTACTTCTACAGATCCTACAGATTTCATACGCTTTTTTCCTTCTTTTTGTTTATCAAGAAGTTTACGTTTACGAGAAATATCTCCACCGTAACATTTTGCAAGTACGTTTTTACGCATTGCTTTAATGGTTGAACGCGCAACAACTTTTTGCCCGATAGTAGCTTGAATCGGCACTTCGAATTGTTGTCTCGGAATAAGTTCTTTTAGTTTTTCAACGATAATCTTCCCACGTTCATATGCAGAATCTCTATGCACGATAAAGCTCAATGCATCCACTTGTTCAGTATTCAATAAAATATCCATCTTCACTAAGTGAGAAGGCTTGTATCCAATTAACTCATAATCAAAAGAAGCATATCCTTTTGTGCTCGATTTAAGCTGGTCAAAAAAATCATATACAATTTCTGCAAGTGGTATATGATAGACCACACTTACACGAATATCGTCTAGGTACGTCATGTCTATGAAGTTCCCACGCTTTTCTTGGCAAAGCTCCATTACTGCACCAACATAATCGTTTGGTACCATAATCGTTGCTTTCACGTATGGCTCTTCTACTCTATCAATAGATTGAGGATTTGGCATGTTAGACGGGTTGTCTACTCTAAGCTCTGAACCATCTGTTAAAAATACGTTATATATTACGGAAGGTGCCGTAGTAATTAAGTCGATATTGAATTCACGCTCAATACGCTCTTGGATGATTTCCATGTGAAGTAGTCCTAAGAAACCACAGCGGAATCCAAATCCTAATGCTTGCGATGTTTCAGGCTCGTATTGTAGAGCAGAATCATTTAATTCCAATTTTTCTAAGGCATCACGTAAGTCATTGAATTTCGCAGAATCAATTGGATAAAGTCCGCAGAATACCATTGGGTTTAATTTACGGTAACCTGGTAACGGCTCTGTTGCTCCATTTTTTGCGTTTGTGATTGTATCACCTACACGTGTATCTCCAACATTTTTAATGGACGCTGTTAAAAACCCTACGTCCCCAACCGTTAACTCGTCAAGCATAAGTGACTTAGGAGTGAATACTCCTACTTCATTCACTTCGAATTCTTTACCAGTTGCCATCATTCTAATTTTATCGCCAACTTTAACTGTACCGTCCACGACACGAATGTATGCAACAACTCCACGGTATGGGTCGAATAAAGAGTCGAATATTAACGCTTTTAATGGTGCTTCAGGGTCACCCTCTGGTGCAGGAATTTTTACTACAACTTGCTCCAGAATCTCTTCAATACCAATTCCAGATTTTGCACTCGCAAGAACAGCATCGGATGCATCTAAGCCAATTACATCTTCAATTTCCTGACGAACTCGCTCGGGTTCTGCACTTGGTAAGTCGATTTTATTGATTACAGGCATGATTTCTAGATCATTATCTAAAGCAAGATAAACGTTCGCCAACGTTTGTGCTTCGATACCTTGTGCTGCGTCGACTACGAGAATTGCACCTTCACAAGCTGCTAGGCTTCGAGATACTTCGTATGTAAAGTCTACATGCCCTGGGGTATCAATAAGGTGGAAGGTATATTCTTCTCCATTTTTTGCTTTATATTTTAATTGGACTGCGTTCAGTTTAATTGTAATTCCACGCTCACGCTCTAAATCCATTGAGTCTAACAACTGATTTTTCATTTCACGTTGTGCTAACGCAGATGTTTTTTCTAAAATACGGTCAGCCAACGTTGATTTCCCGTGGTCAATATGGGCAATAATCGAAAAGTTACGGATATTGGACTGACGCTTTAATCTTTTTTCATTATTCATTACTTTCACTCCTACAATTTTCGGCAAAGTACACTATTTCTCATTATAGCAATTAGGGTGTGAAGATTCAATGAAATTTATAAGTAAGCAAAGTAAACTAGCCTCTTTAACCATTTTCCTAATTTAAAAAGAGTAGCTTTTCAGCTACCCTCTTCCTTACTATTTATATTCGTTATTTTCTCTTCTACCTTATCAGTTGTATCCTTTATTGCTTTATCAACCATATCCGATACACTACCAGCTAATTTTTTTCCCATAGAAGAAAAGGCATTAAATGTTTTAATTTCTTCTAATTTTTTTTGTTTTTCTCTTATATCTTGGCTTGTTACATTAGTTCCGTGCAATGTACTTTTGAATCCTTCTTCACTTGCTACATGAAAAGCTGACCCAGAAAACGCTGGGTCTTCATACCCTTTCATTTTCTGCATTCCAATGTTTGCTTGTTGCATGCCGAAAAGCACTCCAAGAAATAGAACAAATGCAATGAATGTACATTTCAACATAAACCTTTTCATCATACTTTTAGCACCTCTTTTCATAATAGTTACTGACTACTTCCTTGTGGTTTACTGTCTACTTTTTCTGCTTGCCAGTAGAATTCGCTAAATACATCGGCAAATGCTTCTACTGTGCGATACATTTCTTCAAAAGTGTTGTCGACCCCACCAATTTCAATAAGGATAGATTGTTCGGATAAATCTTGGTTGTATACTCCGTTATTACCTGCTCCACCTTGACGGCGTGCCCCCCTGCTTATTCCAGGGTATTTTTCTTTTAAGAGAGCATCTAATTGTTCTACAATTTTTAAGTTCTTTTCCCAGCCGTTATGGTTTGTACCAATAACGAACATTATCTTTGCATAGTCTTCCCCGTTTATATTCGTCGTTGTTGAGTCTCTTCTAGTTCCATCACGATGAATATCTATAAAATAGTTTAAATCACGATTAGATTGAATTGCCGCTTCCTTAACTTTTCTAGATGCTCTGTAAGACTGTGGATATAGCCATCTGTTTTCTTTTAACATTGCCATAATATCTGTTGTTTCAAAGTGAGAGCCCACACCTCTTAATTCCAATTCATCCTTTAACCTCTCACCTAAACGCATTACATTTACTTTTGAATGTTGAGCATCGTCAGGATTTTCCACCCCGTCTAGGTACGGCAAAAATGATTCATAGTTATGAGAGTTATATATATAAACTACTTTTTTATCTCCAGTTGAAAGTGGAGGAGGTGTTGATTCATTATCTTCTTTATCCGATTCTATATCGTCAAGATTTACTATGGCTGCTTCCCTTTCCCCCATTAACACTTCATATGGTGGAGGTGATTCAATCGAAATGTCTGTATAGTTAGTTCCGTCTCCAGCAATTAAAATTTCACTATCGAACTGGCGGAATCCAGGTATTTCATTTCGAATTAAGCTTCTTGGATCGTCTAAATTCAAGCTAGTTGTCAACTCAAACAGGGCTGCACCATAGTTTGGCTTTTTAATTTCCGCTGACATACCTTGTGTAAAATAAGCATTTTCATATCCAAAAATAAATAAAAGTGACTCACCAGAAAAACGCTTTGAAAACTCGTTTACTGCTGAGAATGTAATTCTATATTCTGGCTTTAGTGAAGTTAACAAACCTGATACCGCAAATATGAAGATGAATGCTGCGATTATTGCTACGATTGTTTTTTTTATGCTTGTCCCATTGAATGATACGATGACGTTCGACGTGCGGTAGCCTTTCATGGCAGTTGTTCTCACCCTTTCTACATCTGTTGCTACTATATGTATGCAACAAGAAAAAGGATTAGAACAACTTGTCCAATCTAGTGGTTAGTGATTAGCAGTTAGCCATTAGTGGTTCACAAATGCCTGAGAAGCTTGCTACTAACCACTAGTCACTTTAAACTAATGTGTATACGCTCCAACGTTATCTTGGTCCACTTCACCATGAAGTGCTGCGTTTAAGCCGCTAGCGATAACATTGGCCATGTCTTCAATAAAGTCATCTACTTCTTTTGGCGTTACCATTAGATTATGGCCCAATGGAGAAAGAACTTCGTGAATAAGCTTTCGTTTTTCTTCTTCTTCTAAATTTCCTATAACACCTAAAAAGTTTTGACGATGCTCTTCTGAAGGTAAGTCCTCATCTGTTAGAACTCTTTTTTCACCGAATGTCAATCCTGCTGGAGCTAGTGCGCGAGAAGGACGATTGCCTTCTTTCATTTCTCTACCGAAATGCTTTAATATAAAATCAATCGTGTCACTTGCCATCGAAACAGCATCGACAACAGTTGGAATACCAATAGCTATAACTGGAATTCCTAATGTTTCTTTACTAATTTCTTTTCGTTTATTACCTACACCTGAACCAGGGTGAATTCCCGTGTCAGAAATTTGAATAGTAGAGTTAACACGCTCAATGGAACGTGCTGCCAGTGCATCAATAGCTATGACAAAATCTGGTTTTGACTTTTCTACGACACCGAAAATAATGTCGCTCGTTTCAATTCCCGTTAACCCCATTACTCCTGGAACAATTGAACTAACAGATCTAAAGCCATCCTGTACAGCTTCTGGCTGTAAAGAAAACAAATGTCTTGTAATTAGTAAATTTTCACAAACAACTGGCCCTAATGCATCTGGTGTCACATTCCAGTTACCTAATCCAACAACTAGGCAACTTGCATCTTTTTGGATATTTAGCTGTTCCATGAATTTATTAAACTCATAAGCAAAAACTTCTTCTACTTTTTGTTGCAGTTCTGTATCTTGTTGGCGAATACCTTGCACTTCTAGCGTCAGGTAGTTTCCTGGTTTTTTCCCAGTCATTTCCGCACCTTTTTCGGTTATGTTAACGTTTGTGATCTTAACTCCTTTACTTTCTCTTTCCTTAACAACGATTCCCTCTAATGATGTTGCAGGTTGCTGAGCTGTTTTATTATGTTTTTCTAAAGCCATTTGTCCAGCTTCAACAGCTAAGTCTGTTCGAATAGCATATTTACTTAAATCAATGGAAGGTTCATTCATGAATGTTCCCATCCCCTCTATGTAAATTTTAATGTTATCGTTTCCTAAATTTGCCTTATTCATGCATTTGTTTTTCTTTTGAAGTCACACTTTAAGAGTTGGGCTAAGTAAATTTATTTTTATCTTTCAAGAAAATTACCTTGACTTGCTATTGCATATTCTTGTCCATTTTGATAAAATATCACTTGTTCTCATAAGTAAATAAATCGAGTTAACATAATCTCGATCGTTATAGAACGTATGGAGGTGAAATACATGCCAAACATTAAATCTGCTATCAAACGTGTAAAAACTACAGAGAAGCGTCGTGCTCAAAACGCAACAGTTAAGTCTGCAATGCGTACAGCGGTGAAGAAAGTAGAAGCATTCGTTGCTAACAACGATGTGGAAGGTGCAAAAACTGCATACTTAGAAGCTGCAAAACGTTTAGACAAGGCTGCTCAATCTGGATTAATCCACAAAAATGCAGCTAACCGTCAAAAATCTCGCTTAGCGAAGAAACTTAACGTAGCTACAGCATAATGAAGAACGATCCGCTTAGGGTCGTTTTTTATTTTTCAGATGACACCGATGACGATTCTCGCACTTTGATTTTGGTCATAAAACCTAAAATAACCATTTCTTAATCTTTTCCTTATAAAATGATTTTGATTTCTTTTATATGGACATTTCCTTCTCTTTCTCCTTTGAAGATGGTCTTAATTTCACTTTTATGGACATTTTCCACTCTTTCTCCTTTGAAGATGGTCTTAATTTCACTTTTATGGACATTTCCTTCTCTTTCTCCTTTGAAGTTGGTCTTAATCTCATTTTTATGGACATTTTCCACTCTTTCTCCTTTGAAGGTGGTCTTAATTTCTCTTTTATGGACAATTTCTAATCTTTCACATCCAAAATTGGTCTTAACCTCTCTAATTACTAACTACTTTGCCCTTTTCCAACAGCTAAACTGGTCTTGATAATGTAAGCGGGAGAAATAGCATTACAAAAAAGTGGTATGACTCTAAATTAATAAAAGTCATACCACTTTTTTATTTTACGTTAGCTATTTTTAATAATAACAATTCTACCGCTAGGACTTTGTCTATTTTACCGCTTTTCATGGAGTAGTCGGCTTCTGCTAGTCCGTCCATAAGGGACATGAGCTCTTTGTCTTTGAAATATCTCGCTTGGCCAGCGGCTAATTTTACACGATAAGGGTGTACTTTTAATGTTCCGGCCATTTTTTGCTGACTGTATCCTTGTTCGCTTAAGTTTTTCACTTGGTAAATTAAGCGGAATTGGGCTGTCATTAACGCTAAAATTTTAATTGGCTCTTCATTATTTCTTAATAGTTCATAAAAAACTTCCAGTGCTTGATCGATTTTTCGGTGGACAATTTTTTCGAATAACTCAAAAATATTGTGTTCCATTGTTTTGGCAGCCAATTTCTGTACTATTTCTAGCGTAATTTCTCCGCCACCAGGTCCGATGTACATGGCCATTTTATCGATCTCTTGCGCAAGAACAGCTAAGTGCACACCTGCAATCTTCAATAACTCTTCCCCAGCGTTTGGAGATAGTGTAACACTATATTGTTTGGCACGATGAGACATCCATTGTAATAAGTCTTTTTCTTCTAATGTTTGCGCTTCAAAAATTTCAGACTGATTTTTTAATGTTTTAACAATTTTTTTACGTTCATCTAATTTAGCATATGGAGCCAGAATTACAAAAATCGTGTAGGGAGCCGGTTGTTGTATATACGCTAAAAATCTATCTGTGTTGTGCTCCACTTTGCTTTTCGACTTTTCTCCAGTAAGAAAAAAAGGATTAGTTACGATGACAACTCGTCGTTCCCCTATAAAAGGCAACGTTTCTGCATCTTCAATTGCCACTTCTATTGGAGTTTCTTCTAAATCGTATGTTGATAGGTTGAAATCATGCTCGTGTTCTTCAATGACATGCTCAACAATAGCGGTTTTCATTTCTTTTAATAAGAAATTTTCTGTACCTAATAATAAGTATGTTTGGGCAAAATTTTGTGATTTTAACTTTTTGATTGCATTTAATAACATATTTTTACTCCCACTTGTTTTCCTTAATAGTGAGCGTTTCATAAACTACTCGTTTTTCACTAAACGAAACGTATACAAAATTCACTCACTAATCTAATCGTAACTAGAAACCGTGAAGAAAACAAGAAAAGATATTTACTCAGGTAGTAAATATCTTTCACTATTATGTATTTCAGAGGGGGTTACATCTCAATCGATTAGAAACGCAACCCCCATTTTATATAAACGTTAACCAATAAGCCCCAGGATACTTACTCGTTAACGATTAAACCATCGGCCTGATGTAATATTAGGTTATCCGAATCTTTCTGAACTATTTGTGACAACTCTTGCTAAAGGTGGAAATCTAAAAATTGTCATGTAGATTTTTTTTGCATTTTCGCTTATACTATTGAGTGAAAAGGAGGGATACTTATGAACGAATTTGAAAAAAGCGTCCAAAGTAAACGTAACGATGCAGTAGACTCTGCTGTCGGCTTTGTCGTATCCTTCGGGTTTTTCGCAACGATTTTTGTTATGGCTACGGTTATTCATTTCTTAGGATCATAATACCGGGATACATAGCCGGTCTAACAATTCCATATACCCGTTGTGAAACAAAATAGGGTACTAACCTTACAAGTTTCTACTTGCTAGGTAAAAGAGACTGCCTTCACGCAGTCTCTTTTTTCATAATGTATACTATGGTAACGTTGGCGAAAAGGTTCCATACTTATTAGAAAATCTATAGACAATC
This sequence comes from Bacillus sp. FJAT-45066, assembly GCF_002335755.1. Taxonomy (NCBI): domain Bacteria; kingdom Bacillati; phylum Bacillota; class Bacilli; order Caryophanales; family Bacillaceae; genus Bacillus; species Bacillus sp. FJAT-45066. Next base: position 443,832 of record NZ_NISQ01000001.1, on the reverse strand, counting down.
GCCCCATTTTCATCCGTTCGATAAATTTGGACTCCCCTACTTTCTAATCTACGTATCACTTCGGGATGCGGATGGCCAAAGCGATTGTTAGTGCCTACTGGAATCAAAGCGAAAGAAGGATTTAACTTTGCCAAGAATGCTTCGGTCGTCGAAGTATTACTACCGTGGTGGCCTACTTTTAACACATCAGCAGTAATATTTGGATATAAGGACAGCAAATCCATCTCTCCTTGTTGTTCTAAATCTCCTGTAAACAACCAAGTTAAACCACCCAGACGCGTCAAAAGTACAATGGATTGGTCGTTTTTGTCCTCATGCTTTTTAGATGGATATAAAATTAGAAATTCGAAATTAGCATTTCTCCAACGATCTCCTTCCCTTACAAAATTCACTTCTATCCCCTTGTTCCTTACAAGCTCTAAAATATTTTTTTCAAATTCATCTTGCCCGAACTCTGGAGGGACTAAAATATTCTTCACGTCTATATTTTTCAATAACATCTCTACATTTCCTACGTGGTCATAATGGCCGTGTGTGAGAATTAATTTATCAAGTTTTCTTATGCCATTCCCCTTTAAAACTTGTACTAAAACACCTTCTCCATTATTAAATTCTTTTCTTCTTTTTCTCCACTCTTCTCTAGGAATAGAAGGTATTCCCCCTGTATCGATTAAATAATTTCCTTTACCGAAAGGAAGTTGAATAAAAATAGCATCTCCCTGACCAATATCGATCATCGTTACTTGTCCATATTTATTGAATAGTGGCGAATTCCAGTGATAAAAAAGCAACAACAAAATGAATACAATAGAAAAATGAATTAACTTCTTCCGTTGCAATTCAACGGCAATGCAAAAAAAGATAAATGTGATGTAATAAAATAGCATTATTAAAATAGAGGGCTTTCCGAATAGAAAATGTCCAATCGGAATTTCCGCAAACTGAATGGCAATGTAATTAAAAAACGCGAGTGGATATTGAAGTACTGTCTCTAATATAGGATAAAGAACAGGAAAAAATTTTAACGAAATATAAAGCATTAACGCACAAGGTAAAACAAACAAAGAAAAGAAAGGTACATACACAACATTTAAGAAAATACTCCAAATAGATATTTCATAAAAGTGGTAGATGATAATTGGAAAGGATGCCAATTGCGCAATAATAGATACGAAAAAAAGTTGAAGCACATACGAGTTAGTTCGCTGAATTATTTTATGAGATAAGATTAAGAATGCACTTACTGCAAACGACAGTTGAAAACCTACGTGGAATAAATAATATGGGTTAAGAAACAACAAAATAATACATGCCATTCCAATTACATCTATCCCTGCTATCTTTTTGTTTTGAATTAACAATAAGATAACGATAAAAGACATAATGGATGCTCTCCATACAGAAGGTGCTCCCCCGGCCAGGTGTATGTATATTGGTAAAAACATTAGTAATACTTTGTACATTGACTCTTTCGTTAATCCAACTCTTATTCCCAAAAAGAACAAAGTTGTACATAGCACACCGACATGCAATCCAGATATCGCTAAAAGGTGAATTAAACCTAGCTTTTGATAGGCGTTAATAACCTCCTCATCGATATACCTTCTCTCTCCAAATACTAGTGCTATTAAAAAACTCTGAACAGTTGGATGGGTGTTATCCAAAATCAGCCGGATTCCCTCTTGGCGATGCTTTTGCAAGTCCATAAAGATATTCGTTTTGTAATCTTTTATACAGTTTATAGGGGCATTGTTTAACGTAGTTATCCAATTTATTTTTCTTTCATAGAGATGTTTTTTGTAGTCAAACATGTGTGGATTAGTCGGTAGAGGTGGGGGGTTAAATTCACCTTGAAAGTGACAAAAAGCACCAGGATACAAAACACTTTCTGCATTTACTTTATCCCTTTCATTTTTCAAAAAGTAATTTACAATTAATTTTTCTTTCTCCATCGTTATCACTTCAAACGAGATTTTATCCCCATCTATATCTACTAGTGAAACGATATGACCATAAAAATCTGTCACCTTGTCATGGTAGACTGTTTTATTATTTTTATCGGTATGACTAAAGTATAAAGCTGAGAAACAAGTGAAGATAAGGATCCATAACAGTAACGAGCGAAAACGAGAATAGATAAATAATATAAAAATTACTGTTAGTAGTAGCAGCCCAATATGGAAAGAAAAAGCAGCTAGCGCTATTCCAATACACATTGCGACTGCTAACCAAAAACAAGTGCCTTTTTGCAAGAAAAGCTACACCTTTACAGAAAATAAAGAATTCGCTCGTTCGAACATTGACTTTATTTCGTCTTCATCTGCTCCAGCTCTCTCTAACTTTTCTAATATATCTGTAATAAATTTTAACTTCTCATTATCTTCATCCGGTACAAAACTTTCTTTTCCTTTAACTTGTTCTACCTTCACACCAGCTTGTTCAAAAAGTTGAATCGCATATGGATGGTTTTTATAATCCATAGCATAATAAACTACTTTTATTCCAGCCTGAATAATAGCTTTACAACATTGTAAACAAGGGAAATGGGTAACATAAATTTCTGCATCTGTAGTTGGAACACCAAATTTTGCACATTGCAGCAACGCATTCATTTCTGCATGAATCGTTCTTATACAGTGATTGTCAATGACGTAACAGCCTTCATCTATACAATGAACACCACCAGCAATGGAACCGTTGTATCCACCAGCGATAATTCTTTTATCACGTACAATTGTCGCACCAACAGCTAACCTTTCACACGTACTTCTTAATGCTAACAAATGACTTTGAGCCATAAAATATTCATCCCAAGATATTCTAGACATCTTCTTCCCCCTTTTACATACTGTTTTTCATACGACTAGTTTACTTACTTTGTACATGTTGAGTCAATTGCCAACCGTAATTTCATCTCGAATGTTTTCTAAAGATTTCTGACCTATTCCTGATACATTTGTTAGTTCTTCCAATGATTTAAAATAACCATTGTCTTCTCTGTAGGCAACAATAGCCTTCGCCTTAGCTTGTCCAATTCCAGCTAGGCTTTGTAGCTCTTCTACCGTTGCTGTATTTATATTAATTTTACCATCTTTATTACCACTTTCTTCAGAAACTCCGCTATTTATAAGCAAAGAACTAGCGTCCACCTCTTCACCAACGAGAGGGATAAAGACAACCATTTGATCTTGTAATTTTGCCGCAAAATTAATTTTTCTATGATCTGCTCCTTCAACCAATCCTCCAGCTTTTTCAATCGCATCCATAATTCGTTCGCCTTCTAATAAGTGATACACTCCCTCATATTTAACTGCACCTTTCACATCGACAAATATCGTCGCTTCGGGTTTTTCATTTGTAAGGGCTATTTCCTGTCCACCTTGATTATCTTCTTGTTCCTCTAGGTTCTGCTCCATAAGTAAACTTAAATTACTTTCACTTGCTAATGTTGGGTGATCTTTTGTCCATTGCATATAGCCTATTATCGCAATGGCTATGACACTAATAACAATGGCATATTTTTGTTCTAACAAGCGTTCTTTCATAGAGATTCTTCCTTTCCTATTCATAATTTTTGGTTTAGATTCATATAGTGTACGAGAGAAATCTTTGCTAAAGGAGGGAAACAGATGAAGATCGGAATTATCGGTACTGGGAACATGGGGAACGTTCTAATTGATGCATTTATCGAGTCGAAAGCAGTACCTCCTGAAAATATAACCATTACTAATAGAAATTTAAATAAAGCAATATTATTAAAAAACAAATACAATGAAATTAGTGTAAAACTTAGTGCCAAAGAAGTAATTAATGAGTCGGATTTAATCTTTTTATGCGTTAAACCACTAGACATTCACCCCCTATTACGCCAAGTATCTAGTGAATTAAGTAGCTCTAAGTGTTTAATATCCATCACCAGTCCAGTTTCCGTAGAACGACTATCGAGTATTGTTAACTGCCAAGTAGCTAGAATAATTCCTAGCATTACGAATAGAGCGTTATCTGGAGTTACACTTATAACATTTGGCGAATCTTTATCTGCTCATTATAGAGAGTATTTATGGAGTTTATGTTCAAAAATATCTACGCCTGTAGAAATAGAGGACAATGTTACACGAGTAGCCTCGGATATTGTGAGTTGTGGACCTGCGTTTTTTAGTTATCTTTTACAAAGGTTTATTGATGCCGCTGTGGCAGAGACAGAGATCACTAAAGAACAAGCAACTGTGCTAGCTAGTCAAATGATGATTGGAATGGGTGAGTTGTTAGAAAAGAATATTTTCACTTTGCCAACATTACAAGAGAAAGTTTGTGTAAAAGGCGGTGTTACTGGAGAAGGTATTAAAGTATTAGAATCTGAGTTAGGTAGCATGTTTCACTACCTTTTCAAAAAAACTCATGATAAATATAACGAAGATATCCGCGAAGTGTCAGAACAGTTCGACGATTAGATTTATACTTTTATTTTACACAGAAAACAAAATTCGTCAAATATTTTTTTTCAAAAAGATGTGTGGAAGAATAATGGTGATTTTGATACCTTTTAGCTGTTGATTGTAGTGCAAGACGGAGACTCCTGCGGGAGAAGCGGGTAACGGGAGACCCCACAGGCGAAGCCGAGGAGGCTCCCGGCCCGCCCGCGGAAAGCGAAGACTTGCACTTACAATCAACAGTGGTACTTAACAGAACCTTCAAAAAAGGGTGACCTAATTCAATTAGGTTCACCCTTTTTTCTTTGCCACAAAGAAGATTCGTTCACATTCCTCAAAGTATGGATTAAACGGTTCATCTCCGTATATCGCCTCTATCTGAAAACCTGCTTCTTCTAGCCATTTTTCATATATATCTTTACTAAAAGTTCGTTGATAATGCGTTTCATCAAAGCGTTCATAAAGATTTGATTCTTCGTTTGTTTGTACAAAAAATGAGAGATCATGCTCCACGCTATTAGGATGTTCTCCAGGGTAACAATTCCAAATATACGAAACATGGTCATCCATTAAAGTAAAAGTTGCATTCATGAAAACTCTACTCATTTTAAAAATAGAATGAACATCGAATAAAAATAATCCACCATTTTTTAATGTCTCATGAACAGCCTGAAAGGTTTGAATCACTTCTTCTTCTGTATGTAAATAATTTAACGAATCACAAAAAATCCCCACACAATCTTGCGGTTCAAAACCTGTAAGCTCGGTCATATTTTGCTCGTAAAAAGGGATAGACACATTGTTAATCATAGACTTTTCGTAAGCGACTGCGAGCATGCTTTCAGAAAGATCCACACCCTTTACATCCCATCCCTCTTTTGCGTAACGTATAGACAACTCACCTGTACCACAAGCCACATCCAAGATGGAGAATTCCACCCCAATGTTCCTTTGCTCTTTTAACTCTTTAACAAAGGTAATCCACAAGTCATAGGGAATATCTTGCATTAGTTCATCATAAATATTGGCAAATTTACCGTATGCCATCTTTACATCAACTCTTTATAAATATCGACACGCTCTGCATCTCCCCATAAACGCTCTAAGTTATAGTAAGAACGCTCATCACGATGGAACACGTGTGCAATAACATCTCCAAGGTCCACTAATATCCATCTAGCTTCATCGTAACCTTCCATACGACGAACAGTAACTCCTTGCTCTTCTGCTTTCTCTTTCATTTCTTTTGCAATTGCTTGTACTTGCTTATCAGAATTACCGTGGCAAATGAAGAAATAATCTGCTACTAAAGAAATCCCATTCATATCTAGTGCTACTAAATCTTCTGCTCTTTTATCATCTGCAGCTTTTGCTGTAATTTTTAATAGTTCGTTCAATTTCTATTTCCTCCTTTAATCTCTGTAATCATATAGTTATAAGAATGAAGTGTATCTGGATACACAAGTTGATTTCTCTCTAATAAAAATGTGATAGTGTTCCGTAGCGATTGAGCTACAGCCCTATTAAGATCTATCTCTGCCATATTTCTAACTTCTTCTACTCCAGGAAAATCTCTGCCAGGTTCAATATAGTCGGCTAAAAATACAATTTTTTCTAACTTACTCATATTTATTTTACCCGAAGTATGCCACTTAATCGCATCAAGTATTTCTTTATCACTTATTCCTACTTCTTTTTCCACCAAATAAGCACCAACCGGAGCATGCCAAAGTTCGTCGTTATGCTCTAACAAATCGTGTGGCATGTTTTGTTCGATAATTATTCGTTTCATTTCTTCTTTCGGACGGAATTTCGCATAATCATGAAAAATTGCAGCAGTTTCTGCTTTCTTTTCATCCGCTCCATACTTTTGAGCAAGTTTCACAGCTGTTTCCATTACGCCAATTGTATGTAAATATCTCTTTTCAGTTAACACTTCTTTCACAACACTTAATGCTTTTTCTTTATTCATATAGATTGTTCTCCTCTATATAACGATGTACCTTTGCTGGAACTAAATACTGGAATAACAAACCACTTCTTCGTCTCTCTCTTATTATAGTCGATGAAATATCAATTTGCGGTATATCAACTTCAATTACTGGGTAAAGTGTTTGCAACTGATATCCTGCACGCTTCACTCCTACAAATTGAACCATTTCCATCAACTCATCGATTCGATGCCATTTCGGTAAATACTCCACCATATCTGCACCAATAATAAAAAAGAAATCCTCAGTAGGGTGTAATTCTTTTAAGGTTACTATCGTGTCATAGGTAAAAGAAGGGCCGCTTCGTTCTAATTCAATGGAGTTCATGGTGAAATGATTATTATCCTCAATCGCAAGGTTAATCATATCCACTCTCGAACTAGTGGCCGTAATTGATTTATCTAACTTATGTGGAGGAATACGATTCGGTAAAAACCAGATTTCATCTAGGGACAAACGTTGCAACACTTCATTTGCAATGATTAAATGACCGATGTGTGGCGGATCAAACGTACCACCTAAAATGCCGATTTTTCGCATCCTTCATACTCCCCCTTAAAATTAGAATTAATCATTCATATATACAGTTGTTGCTTAATGGAAAAACAATTTTATTGTATCCATTACACAGAATATGTCCTGGTTATTTTAATAATCATCTACAATCAACGTGTTAAAACTCGTTTTTCGTTTTAGTAGTGATACCTTTATTAACGGACAGTTGGCAATTGTATACGTTTGTTTTCTCTTGATTCTTTGTAAAGTACAATTGTATTTCCAATAACTTGAACAAGTTCTGCCTTAGTACCAGTTGCTAATTCTTCTGCAACTGTATGACGATCTTCGTCACAGTTTTGCAAAATACTAATCTTTATTAGCTCTCTAGCTTCTAATGCATCTGCAATTTGTTTTATCATATTTTCATTTACGCCGCCTTTACCAACTTGAAAAATCGGATCAAGATGATGAGCTTGTGCGCGTAAAAAACGTTTTTGTTTACCTTTTAACATGTTTTTCCTCCTAAATGTTCCATAACAATCTGTTCCATCCTGCTATTACAAGGCTTTATATTTGTCCAAATTTCAAAAGCTATCGCTGCCTGGTTTACAAACATCGGAACACCATTTTGTGTTATGGCTCCTTGCTTTTTTGCTTCTTTTAAAAATTTTGTTTCTAACGGATTATAAATTATATCACTAACCACACAATTTTTCTTTAAAAAAGATAGTGATATTGGCATTTCATCTTCATTCGGATACATACCAACTGACGTTGTATTTATGATAATATCATATTTGCTAAGTGTTTCTTCCAACTGTAATATGGAGCTTGCGTTCGCTAAGGTTTCTAGATGAAGGGATTTTATTAGTTCCAACGCTTTACTTTCTGTACGATTAGCTACCGTTATCTCTTCAACATTTTCTTTAGACAAAGAATATAGAATTGCTCTAGCTGCTCCACCTGCACCAATAATCGCTACATTTTTTTCGTGAAAAGAGGTAATTTCTTTTAGTCCTTTCACGAAACCAGCACCATCTGTATTATAACCAACTAACTTTCCACTTTCATTTACAACGGTGTTTACTGCCCCGATTTGTTGTGCATCTTGATCGACACCATCTAAAAACTGCATAATCTTTACTTTATGCGGTATCGTAACATTAAAACCACAACCCCCTAGGGCTCTCCATCCTTTTACAGATGTCTGTAAGGCATCTTTCGCCACATGGAACGGGAGATACACACCGTCTATATTATGTTGCTCAAATGCATCGTTATGAATCTGTGGTGACATCGATTGTGCTATCGGATCCCCTATTACACCGAATAGCTTTTTCATGAGCCAACCTCCATTAGATTAATGATTTTCTACCCATAACTCCTACACCCTTTGGAGCATGGGCAACTATTTTAGCACCCGGATCGTTTACCGTTATCCAACCAAGACCCGAAATAACAATATCGGTTTTTGCTTCTTTAATCATAAATTCATGCGCCACCAGTTTAGGAAATCCTTCTAATTCATCTTCTCTAGGAGGGTGTAACATTTCACCAACATGGTCCGCGTATAATTGCTCTGCATTTTCTAACTTCGTACGGTGAATATATATATCGTTAGACACATAAGCGGTTAACGCTCTTCTTCCACCTGATACATAATCTACTCTAGCTAAACCACCGAAAAACAACGTTTGTCCTTCGTTTAACTGGAATACTTTCGGTTTAATTTCTTTCTTAGGAGAAATAATTTTAAGATCTTTTTTATTTACAAAATGAGCCATTTGATGATGATTAATGATTCCAGGTGTATCAAATAAAGAAGCACCGTTGTCAAGTGGAATATCAATCATATCTAGCGTCGTTCCTGGAAATTGAGATGTAGTAATAACGTCTGATTCTCCAGTAAACTCTTTAATAATACGGTTTATAAATGTCGATTTACCGACATTTGTACATCCTACAACGTAAACGTTTTGACCGTCACGATAGTGTTCTATTGCTTCCGCTACTTCCTTTACACCATAGCCTTTATCTGCACTAATTAAAAATACATCTTCTGGTTTTAGTCCAAGTTGTTTTGCTTCTTGTTTCATCCAGTTGATTACTTTTGTATGCTTCACAGACTTAGGTAATAAATCTACTTTATTACCTACTAATATAACTTTGTTGTTTCCGACGAAACGATGTAAACCAGGCAACCAGCTGCCGTTAAAATCGAAAATGTCTACAACTTTTACAACGAGACCATCTGTTGAACCAATTGAGTTCAATATTTTTAGAAAGTCATCATCTGTTAAGGAAACATCTTGAATTTCATTGTAATGTTTTAAACGGAAACATCTTTGACAAATAATCATTTCTTTTTCTAATGAAGAAGGTGGTGCATACCCTAATCCTTCTTTATCTTCTGTTTGAATTGTTACTCCACAACCTACACAATCTATTCTTTCTTGCATCTTAATCCTCCCAAGTTATCATACCTTTTCGCTTCATATACGAAAGAATACGACGCTCCATTCTACGGTTAAATTTTGTAAAGAAACCATCTGTTTGTGCTACTGGCACAACCAAAATAGTATGTAGCCCTAAGCGATTCCCTCCAAGAACATCTGTAAGTAATTGATCACCTATAACCACTACTTCATTTGGTTGGACGTTCATTTCTTTGATCGCTTTTCTAAATGCTCTCCTTAATGGCTTTCTTGCTTCATGAATAAACGGAATGCCAAGCGGATCAGAAAATGCTTGTACACGTTTCTTATTATTATTAGAAACAATCGTGACAAAAATCCCTGCATCTTGCATTGATTTAAACCATTGGATTAAATTAGGCGTTGCTTCAGGGCGGTCCCATTCGACTAACGTATTATCTAAATCGGTAATAATAGCTTTAATTCCTTTATCTACTAACGTTTCTGGTTTTATCTCAAAAACACTTTTTGCATGTTCTGCAGGTAAAAATAACTTTAACAATATAGTTTCCCCCAATTTTGAAAAAATAACCGATGCATTTTCATACTTTTACATCTTACCTAAAAATGTTCTCACTTCCAAGTTATATATGTAAAAAACTGTGTTTTTGTAAGTAAAACAAGTATAAATTTACGAAAATTTTAAAAATAATTTAAAAAGTTTTCGACAAAATCCAAGTCAATTCAACACTGTGGATAAGTTTATCTACATTTTACACACTTGTCCCATATGAGTTTTTAGTAATTATAAACAAAATACCCACAAGTTATCCACTGGAAAGTGTGGATATCTAGAACGGTTGTTCTAATTATTCAAACATGTTAGGATAATGGTACTAACTACCATAACTTACACATTATATGCGAATGTTTAAACTTATAGAACAAATTTTTGAAAAGAAACCGCAGTTAATAGGAGGTGTAGGGCCAAGCCTACAAAATGAGGAACTTATCTGATGAACTGTTAATTGAATCTTATGTAAAAGCAACAGAATTACAATTGAGCTCTGATTTTATCCAATTAATCGAACTTGAAATAAATCGCAGAAGCTTAAATCATAAAATTAAAGCTACATCATAACAGAACAAGCCCTAACATTAGGGCTTGTTTTTTTCATTTATTTAATTCCACTTTCCAATACGTTGTCCTACAAAAACATCTGCCTTATCTGTTAAGTCTTTATCAATAGTAAATGCATCTTTTTCAAAAAGAAGAATAACTGTTGATCCGAAACTAAAATATGCCATTTCTTGTCCTTTTTTTAACGATGTTCCTTCGTGTGTAAGTTCTATACTGTTTACAAACATAGCTCCTACTTTCACAATAGCCACATGTTTTTGGTCGTGAACCATTTCTGTCACTTTTCGATAATTTTTAGAAAGGGTGTCTTTTCCATACTTTAAACCAAGACGGTTTACAGGATAGGATTTATTCCCTAATGTCCACTGGTTCGCTACTTCACCTGTAATCGGACTATGAATTCTATGGTAATGGCTAGGGCTTAAGTATAATAGCATGAATGTTCCACCCATATACTTCTCCGCCACATTTTTATCTTCTAGCATGTCTTGAATGGAGTATTTTTTCTCCTTAACAATCATCTCCAGATTGTCTGTGATAGTCCCAAACTTCTCTAATACTGCATCTACAGGACTGACAACCGAGTCTTTCGCTTGATCAATTGGTCTAGCTCCAGGCTTTAGCGTGCGAATGAAGAACTTTTGTAACGTAGGATATGATTGGATTGGCTCTTTCATTTCTTTAATATTTATTTTGTAAGTTTTCGCAAAGGAAGGGACAACTAATTTACTTAGTTTGGATTGCGAGAAGTTTTTTATAATATTGGATGATAGTTTATGATTTGTTAATTCAATCATCGTTCTATATAGTTTTTGTGACATTATTAACCTCCAGGAATTCAATATGCTATTTTTAGGATTAGTTATATCTATTTATTTTTATTCTCTTCGAATGAATAAAGTGGTATAAACGGTTGATGATTAATGCAATCAAAAGCATTTTATTTTTGTATTATATCATTTCATTTTGAACTACACTATAATATATTTAATTTAAAAGCGATAGCCTTTGAGTCGGCTATCGCTTTTGTGTTTTTTATTTTGAAGTTAGTTGTAAAAATTCTTCTACGTCTTCTACTGATTTTAGTACAGCTTTTTCCCAGAAGTCTCGTTTTGTTAAGTCAACTCCCAAGTGTTTCATTGCTAAGTCTTCAACTGTCATGCTTGCTGTGTCTTTTAGAAGTGCGATGTATTTCTCTTCATATGCTGTTCCTTCTTCTAATGCTTGAGCGTATATTCCTAGGCTGAATAAGTAGCCAAACGTGTATGGGAAGTTATAGAACGGCACTTGTGTAATATAGAAGTGCATTTTAGAAGCCCAGAATGTTGGATCGTATTCACCTAATTGGTCACAATATGCTTCTTTTTGTGCGTCTACCATTAGCTCGTTTAATCGTTCTACACTTACTAATCCTTTTTTACGCTCTTCATAGAATTTTGTTTCAAATAAGAAACGAGCATGAATGTTCATATAGAAAGCAACGCTTCTTTGAATTTTATCTTCTAATAAGGACAACTTTTCTTCATCTGTTTTTGCATATTTAACAGCTGCATCTGAAACGATCATTTCTGCAAAAGTTGAAGCGGTTTCCGCTACGTTACTTGAATAGAATCGGTTTAATGTAGGTACATCTTTCATTGCATAAGAATGGAATGCATGCCCTAACTCATGTGCTAGAGTAGAAACGTTTGTTAGTGAACCAGAGTATGTCATGAAAATACGTGATTGACCTGAGTCCATGAACCCAGTACAGAATCCACCTGGTGCTTTACCTGCTCTATCTTCTGCCTCAATCCAGCGGTCTTCGAAGGCTACTTCAGTAAACTTCGTTAATTCCGGACCAAATTTAGCAAACTGTTCTAAGATAAACTCTGCACCTTCTTGGTAAGAAAGCTTTGTTTCTTCTGAAGTGATAGGTGCATTAACGTCGTAGTAGCTTAATTTATCTACTCCAAGTAGTTCTGCTTTTCTTTGTAAATACTCAGTGAATTTCCCTTTATAATCCGTGATAACTTCCCACATTGTATCAAGTGTTTCAGCTTTCATGCGGTTGTTTTCAAGTGGTTCTTTTAAAATAGAATCCCAACCTCTTTGGTTATACGTTTGGATTCTAAAACCAGCTAAATGATTTAAAGCAGCAGCAAACGTATCTGTTTCTTTTAACCAAGCTTTTTGCCATTGTTCGAAAATTTCTTTTCTTACATTTCTATCTCCATCTGAGAACTTGTTATAGGCTTGACCGACAGAAAGTTCTTTCGTTTCTCCATTATCTTTAACTGAAACCTTAATGCGGCCAACTAATGAATTATAAAGTTTGCCCCAAGCATGGTACCCGTCAACAGATAAAGAGGAGATTAGTTTTTCTTGGTCTGCAGGTAACTTTTCAGATGCTCTTCTTCTACGCTCTGTTAATACGTATTCTAATTCAGATAAACCACTCTCTTGAATGAATGCTTTCCACTCTTGATCGTTAACGTGTATAAAATGCTCTTCTAAAGAGTTTAATAGGACATTCATCTTTGCATATAATTCAGCTACTTTTCCTTGCAGTTGAGCAGCCTTTTTATCTGTAACATTTGCTGCAAACAAACAGTTAACATATGCGGATGATTGAGCAATTTTCTTAATTACTTTTTCATATAACGTTAAGCTTTCTCCTAATCTAGAAAGCTCGAAATTTGATACTGATGCTTCAAATTCTGCTAGTTCTACTTCAATTTTTTCTATGTATGCTTTAAAACTTTCAGAATCACTTCCACCTTCAAAGAATACGTCTAAATCCCATGTTTGTTCATACGTTTTTGTTGTCATTAAGATACCCCCTAATAAGTATACGTTTTACATTATACCTTCTTTTGTTCGATTTTTCTATAAATTCAAAACAATTAGCGGGTGGAAAATTTCGCAAGTCGAATTAAATGATGGTTATCAAAAAAAAGCCTATGCAGAACATAGGCTTCCTAACATTTACGATAGTGATGGTGTTTATAATAACTACAGCCACCAAGTAGCAGTAGGATGAATAGTATTACAACTATTCCGTATAGCCAGCCTCCGCCATATCTTCTTGGGTATGGTGGTGGGCAACATGGATTACATGGAGGTGGACACCAAGGTTGATAAGGATACATTTGTTTACCTCCTTTGGTAGTTTAATAGGTATCTTACTTATAAAATATGCAATAGGTTGGGTTTTGTAAGGACGAATGCGGATATAGTAGAGAGTTTTTGGGACAGAATTAGATTAAGGGATTGTTTGTGTTTCAATTTGGGTTGGTTGTGTTTCAATTTTTACCTCTTCTGTTTCCATTCAACCCATTTGTGTTTCAATCTCGATCTTTTCTGTTTCAATTCCACCTATTTGTGTTTCAATCTCAAAATAGTAATTCCCGATGGATGGCTTGTATTTCAATTTGACTTGCTTGTGTTTCAATTTGGCTCGGTTGTGTTTCAATCTCGATCTCTTCTGTTTCTATTCAACCCATTTGTGTTTCAATCTCGATCTCTTCTGTTTCCATTCAACCCTTTTCTGTTACAATCTCCATTTTTAACGTAAAAACAGTGTTTACCCCCATCATCCATTACCGAACATACAAAAAGACACGGGCAAAATCTCCCCCGTGTCTCTCCAATACTATACTTAATTATTTTGAAGTCTCTAAATCAATACTTACTTTTTTTCGATCTTTTCTTTTTCCAAAACTCGAAACTCCCGCAACTAAACTATAAATTGCTGGTATAACAACTAAAGTTAATAAAGTAGACGAGAACAATCCACCGATTACAGCAATTGCCATTGGTGCTTGCATCTCAGCACCTTCACCAGCTCCAATTGCTAATGGTAATAACCCAAGCATCGTAGTTAATGCTGTCATTACAATTGGACGTAACCTTGTTGATCCCGCTTCCACTAATGCTTCATTAACAGACAAGCCTGTTTCACGTAATCTATTTGTATAATCAATAAACACGATGGCATTATTAACGACAATCCCAACAAGAATAATAATTCCTATAAAGGCGGTTATACCAAATGAGTACCCTGTAATTAAGAGACCTAAAATTACACCAGTAATCGCAAGTGGCAATGTAAACATAATAATGAACGGTTGAACAATAGATTCAAACTGACTAGCCATTACCATGTACACAAACACAATCGCCAGTAACATCGCTAATAGTAAGCTTGCAAAAGACTCTTCCATCATCTCCGCGCCACCAGCTGCTTTTACAGTGTATAAACCAGTATCAATGTTTAAGTCGTCAATCATTTTATTAATGGTCGCTTGAACACCCGTTACTACTGTACCCATAGACTCGCCCTCAAATGTTGCTTCTATAGTAACCGAGTCGTTTTGGTTTTCACGGACAATCGTAATTGGACCTTCTCCACGAACAACTTCCCCAATTTCTTTTAATGACACTTGTTGGTTCGTTGGAGTTGTCATTACTAAATTTTCAATCGCTTTCTTTGAATTGGAAACTCCCGCTACTTTGACACGTACATTTTTATCAAAAATAGTAGTTGCCACGGTACCTTGTAATGATTGGTTGACGAATGTTGCTACTTGGTATGTCGTTAAACCATATTTAAATGCTTCCTTTTTATCGACAATATATTGGTATTCAGGTTTACCAGTTTGTAAGCTATTAGAAACTGCCGTCACACCTTTTACCTCATCTAACAAACGAGTCTCTAACTCTTTTGTATACTCTTCTACCACTTCTGCATCTGGGCCAAGAATTAATAAATCTATTTTATTTGTCGTTCCACCCATAGCTTCCATAGAGTTTGTAATATTAAACGTTACAGCTATTTCTTCATCTAATGGACCAATTTTTTCTTGAAGAGTTTTCATTACATCTTCTGTTGATTGACTTCTTTCAGCTGTTGGCACAAGTTTTACATTTAAGTTCGCTTTATTTGCTCCCCCACCTAAAACAGCAGCCATAAGCGGATCGCTATTTCCAATTGTTGCAGTTAATACATCAATTTCTGAGATTTTCGCTGCCTCTTGCTCCATCTTTTCAACTATTTCTAACGTACGTTCAAAAGATGCTCCTTCTGGTAACTCCACATCTATGGTAAACATCCCTTCATCTTGCGTTGGCATAAATTCCGTACCAATTTTCGGTGCCAAGGCAATGGAACCTATTAATACTAACGTTGCAATTAATAACGTCACGACTCTTCTACGTAGAACCCACGTAATGATAGTATTGTATAGTTTGAATGGCTTTCTTTCTTTTACTTTTTTTCCTTTTAATAATAGTCCAGCTAATGCAGGCACTACCGTTAAGGCTACTATCCATGAAGAAAGAAGGGCAAATGATACAGTAAGGGCTAATTCTGTAAATAAATCGCCAATTAATCCACTTACAAATACTATAGGAAGAAACACAGATAACGTTGTTAACATGGAAGCCGTTACTGCTCCACCAACCTCTGATGCTCCGTCGATTGCTGCTTGCTTTCTTGTTTTACCAAGCGATAAATGACGATACACATTTTCAATAACAACAATTGCGTTATCTACAAGCATCCCGACCCCTAGTGCTAATCCACCAAGAGACATAATGTTTAATGTCATCCCTGAGAAAAACATTAAAACAAATGTGGAAACGATGGAGAGCGGGATTGCAATACCAACAATAATCGTTGCTGGTATCGATCGTAAGAAAACTAAAATAACAATAATGGCAAATAACCCACCAAACATTAAGGCTTTTGATACATTTGATACGGATTGCTCAATTACTTGACCTTGGTCGTTTGATATCGAAAAAGTTATGTCATTGTTATTAGACTTAATTTGATCTAAACGGTCTTTTACATTTCTTGACACTTCAGCTGTATTAGCGATACCCTCTTTTTGAACGCTAATTAGTAAACTATCTTTTCCATTATTACGGGCTACAGAAGATACTTCTATTCTCGTTTCTGCAACTTCTGCTATATCACTTAATGTAACAATCTCTAAGCTTTCTCCATCTGGAACGATACTAACAGGAAGGTCTTTTAGTGATTCTATCGTATCTAATTTCCCCAGAATTCGAAGGTTTAAATTTTCCGTTCCATCCGAAATGACTCCACCTGGGAACGTTAAATTATTTCCTTGAATTAGTTGAATAACTTGTTGAGAAGTTAAGTTATATTCTTTTAATTTTCTTTCGTTTAATTGAACGGATATTTCTTCTTCAAAGCCACCATCAACCGAAACACTAGCGACTCCGTCCACACTTTGAATTTGAGGCACGACTACATCGTCAACATACTCTTGTAACCCTTCAATACTTTCGCCACTTGAAATAGCAAACTGTAAAATTGGCATCATCGTAGGGTCAAATTTCACAATCATAGGCTGGCCAACACTATCGGCTAACTGCACCAAACCTAGGCTGGAACTTAAGTCTTCCCTTACTTCTGACATATCCATTCCCCAATCATATTGAGCAATGATTAAAGAAGAATTGGAACTACTACGCGATTGTAATGTTTTCAATCCTGCACTTGTTCCGATAACGTCTTCTAACGGTTTTGTCACCATTTCCGCTACTTCTTCTGGTCCTGCCCCTGGATAGGTTGTCATAACTGCTACGACAGGTGGATTAATATTTGGCATTAAATCAAGCTTTAAGCCTGACAGTGATACAAATCCCATGATTAATACTAAAAGCATCATCATAATGGTCGTCACTGGGCGCTTGACGGCTAATTTTGGTAATTTCATTATTGTGGGTCCTCCTTTAAGTCCTCTTGAATCATTCTCGTTAGCTTTTCTGTAGTTTCTATAAGTGTTAAAAGCTCATTTTCTTCTAATCTTCCGTAATACTTTTTCATAATTTCCATACGCTTTTTTTCTGCTTTTATCTTTATCTCTTTTCCTTTTTCCGAAAGCTCTATAAAAACTACTCGACGGTCTTTTTCATCTCTATTCCTTAACACAAGGTCGTTTTTGTACATTCTGTCAATCATGGCTGTAATGGCACTTGGCTTTACATTGAATAGTTTTGCAAGCTGAGAGGAAGTAACCTTTTCTTCTTTCGTTAAAATTTGAAGTACGAAAAACTGATCACCAGTAATTTCTTCTCCAAAAGCTTCTTGGATTTTTGGGCCTATTAAACGTGCGGATGTAATAAAGGCATTTTCATATCGTTGAATGAATTGCATTAACTTCTCTTGATCTAACATTCATTTACTCCTTTTTCTTGAAGATTACTTTCTTTCATTAATAGTTAATCACATGAAATAATTAGTTAACGTGTTTAAATATATACATATTTAACTATTAAGTCAATGGCGTCCGCTTCTTACTGTATGTCTACTATACGAAAAACGAATTATTAACCATCCTTGGTATCAAAAACAGCGAGATAAACAAACATGATTATCGTTAAAAACAGGCAATTAATTCGTTTTTCATTAAACGAACCGAAATTATGTTTTTAACTTAAAGAAAAAGATTAATTTTTCACGAGAGAGTTTCAAGCTATTATTTGAGCAGGTACATGCACAAAAATGGACTCACCTACATATGAATTAATACTAGGCTCTTGCCTATGAATTTTGATGGAGGTGAGAATGTGTCAAGTTTATTTGCATCAGTATCATTCTTAATAAAGGAGTTAATCTTCCTAGTTTCGTACGTGAAAAATAATGCATTTCCACAACCATTATCTCCAGCAGAGGAAGCAAAATATTTAAACCTCATGGCAGAGGGCGATGAGGATGCAAGAAACAAACTAATTGAACATAACTTACGACTAGTTGCGCATATAGTGAAAAAATTTGAAAATACTGGGGAAGATTCTGAAGACTTAATCTCCATTGGAACAATTGGTTTAATAAAAGCAATTGAGAGCTACCATACGGGGAAAGGCACAAAGCTTGCGACATATGCTGCGAGATGCATCGAGAACGAGATACTTATGCACCTAAGGGCATTAAAAAAGACGAAAAAAGACGTTTCCTTACACGATCCAATCGGGCAAGATAAAGAAGGAAATGAAATAAGTTTAATTGATGTGTTGAAATCTGAATCCGAGGATGTTATTGATACCATTCAATTGAATATGGAATTAGAAAAAATTAAAGTGTATATTGATGTATTAGATGAACGCGAACGGGAAGTAATAGTTGGGAGATTTGGCCTCGACTTGCAGGAAGAAAAAACACAGAGAGAGATTGCAAAAGAACTCGGGATCTCAAGAAGCTATGTTTCTAGAATTGAAAAAAGAGCGTTAATGAAAATGTTTCATGAATTTTATCGAGCGGAAAAAGAAAAAAAGAAGAATTAAATAATTTACCTTTAAAAGTACTTGTCCATTTCGGATAAGTGCTTTTTCAATTATCATAATATAATATACCCTATTATTTTCAAAATATTAGAAAAAGATAAGTCAAATGACATATATGTTTTATTAGTATAATAATGATACAATTTTCTTAAAGAAAAAATCTCTCCAGTTTTGGAGAGATTTAGTAATTAATATAAGGAAATTCCTTAAATTGATTAGGAATGGTTCCCTTGCCCGCCTTAATGACACTGTACTCTTGAAACAACGACTCAAACCATTTTGCAACTTCTTTTGAAGATTTATTTTTGTAGTCTATAAGCTGGGCAACACGGTATTGTTTGCAACCTTTTTGCTCGCGATCCACGACCATAAACCAGAAGCATGTAAATTTGGACGTTTTCGTACTAGTCATGTTGGGCCTCCTATTAATTAATGTTGGTAAGGTAAAGACGTAACACCAATATCGTTACCAGGTGTTGGCGCAGCAGATACTGAGTTTACACCAACTAAAGCAAAAGTTAAAATTAAAGTAGCTAATACTAATTTTTTCATTTTGAATTTTCCTCCAATTTGTTATTATAGATTTAATAGTTAAAATTTTAAAATTCTTTCTTAATAGGAATAATACACTATTCTTATAAAACTTTCTTTTGCCAAAATCGAGCGTTTACGTTATTAAAAATGTGTTTTACTCCGCTTTTCTTTAACTTTCGTTAATAAATATAACTCTAGGAATATTTTATAGGAAGTGATGCTTATGGACTTTTCAGTAATTGGAAAAGAAATTAGAAGTTTAAGACAAAGTCTTGGTATTTCCCAGTCAGAATTAAGTGATGGAATATGTACTCAATCGCAAATTAGTAAGATAGAAAAAGGAGAGGTTTATCCTCTAGCAAATACTTTGTATTTTATAGCTGAACGTTTAGGCGTAGATGTAAATTATTTTTATGAACTTGCAACTGTTCCCCATCTTGAATATGTAAAATCTGTAAAAGTGCAAGTTAGAAAAGCATTGAATACATATAATTATAAAGAGGTTTACGAAATTATTGAAGGGGAAAAGAAAAACCCTTTATTTACGAATAACAGGAAAAACAAGCAGTTTTTATTATGGAATGAAGGCATTTGTTTGTTTTACATGAGTAAAAATAAAGGAAGAGCTCTCGAGTTAATGGAAGAAGCTTTAGAAGTCACAAGAATGACTAGCAAGCTAATTGGAAAAAGTGAGATAGAAATTATTAATAGTATTGGAATAATACATTCTGAATGTAGTGAATACCATAAGGCTATAGAAAAATTTAACCTTGCAGATAAACATTTTGAGAAGTTACCTTTTAATGATAATTACACCATAAAGACAAAAATAATTTACAACACTTCAAAAGCCTTCACTGAACTTAAGAACTATACTGAAGCTATTACATATAGTGAAAAAGGGATAGAATGGTGTTTGAAGAATAATAGTATTTACCTATTAGGTCAGTTATACTATCACATCGGATATAATCATTCATTATTAGAAAATGATAAAATAGCAATTATTTTTTATAAGAAAGCACTAACAATTTTTGAACTTCAAAATAACAATGAGATTATTTCATATATCAATGAGAAATTAAATGAACTCAAACAAAAAAACTAGGCCGCTTTCAGCCTAGTTTTTTTACATTTCTACTTCTTCTGTGCTTAGTTCAGATCCAATTACGAACATTACTGTTAACGCTAAAGTCATTCCTAATACTACTGCGAACATGTTCATCCCTCTTTTCGACTGTTTATACTTATAGTATAGATGGAAATTACCAATTTTTACGGGGCAATTATGAACAAAAAGTTAAGGAAATGTGGCCATTTTGTGAGAATCTCAAGTGAGTTTTCTCCTTTTTTAGAAAAAGGCTATTTTGTCATTGAAATAAAGAATTTAGTGTTATAATAGGGTAGATTTTGCTTGGAAAGTGGGACTAACATGAATAAATTTGTAACTGTATTACTTCTAAGTTTTACCCTATTTTTATCAGGTTGCAATGCAAGTAATTTCATTACTGATAGTGAACATTTCGAGTCAGCCTTTAACAAAGAAGAAGAAAAAAGTGAACAGGAATACAATAGAATTACAGTACCTGTAACTAGAGTAATTGACGGGGATACTATAAGAGTTGAAATCAATGGCACAGAAGAACGTATTCGTTTCCTGTTAATAGATACTCCAGAGATGAACCATGGAAATTATGAAGAACCTCAACCTTTTGGTGAAGAAGCGACGAAGTTTGTTGAAGATATGTTAAAAGGTGGAGAAGTGGAGTTAGAGTTGGATGTAAGTGAACGTGATCGTTATGGAAGAATATTAGCTTACTTATATGTAGATGGGGAGAGTGTGCAAGAAGAATTACTACGAAATGGCCTCGCACGCGTTGCCTATATTTTCCCTCCTAACACTAGGTATGTAGATAATTTTCTGGCTATACAAGAAGAAGCGAAAAATGAGGGTATTGGGATTTGGAGTATAGAAAACTACGCGCAAGATGATGGATTCTATCCCGAAAATGATACTGAATAATATAGTTAAAAAACAGTTTGAGATTAATTTCGCAAGCTGTCTTTATTTTTCCGACAAAAAAGACCTCTCTTTATTTAGAAAGGTCTTTTTCATCTTGCTCTTGAAGTTGTTTTTTAATTTTTCTAGCTTTGTAGATGAAAACAAAAGAAAGAGTTAAGAATAATACTGTTACACCCATCATGGAGAAAACTTGATAAGCTTCTTTTCCAGCATGTTGGAATGCAACTCCAATATATAAAAACACACTAACTGCAAGTAAAATCATCGAATATCTTGTGTAATCTGTCATTTTAGCTTTTAACGTCTTCATGTTTCTATCACCTCGTTACCATTACTTTAACATATATTAGTAGATACGTAAGGTTGTAATTTTAACCATATGTTTAAAAATGTCTCTAAGAAGGTAAACAAGTTTATAAGAGGTGATTAGTTTGAGAGAAAAAAAAGTTACTAGAGATCATCCAGAACAATATCCTACTGAAAAAGAAAGTCTTTATGAGAAATATGAAAATCAACAACACGTTGATCCGATACCATTAGAAGATTTAAAAATAGAACAACAAGACGAAAAAAAGAAGCATAAAACGAAGAATGATTCATCAAGTGAGAGGAAGTATAAGTAAAAAACACAGGGAAAAGCCGTAATGGCTGTCCCTGTGTTTTTATTTTTATGAAAAACTCTTCTCTAATTCGTCAACTAAATGTCCTACATATGCAACTGCTTCTTTAATTGGCTCTGGTGTAGACATATCTACTCCAGCTAGCTGCATAAGCTCTAGTGGCTTTAATGTGCCACCTGCTTTTAATGATTGAAGCCAGCGATCAACAGCAGGCTGTCCTTCTTCTTGAATCTTCTTCGCGGCAGCTGTAGATGCAGTTAATCCGGCTGAATACGTATACGGGTAAAGCCCCATGTAATAATGTGGCTGTCGCATCCATGTTAATCCTGCACCTTCGTCTAACTCGACTGCATCTCCCCAGAAATTAGACAACAACTCTAACTTTTGCTCGCATAATACTTTAGCAGTAATAGGAGTACCATTATCCGCTAATTCGTAAATACGGCGTTGAAGTTCCCCTTCTAAAATATGTGTAACAAAGTTATGATAATACGTTCCTAATGATTGTAAAATAACCCACCTGCGCATTTGTTCATCCTTTGATTGCGCTAAAATGTGCTGACTTAATAACATTTCGTTCATCGTGGATGGAGCTTCTACAAAGTATCTAGAAGGACGTGTATTGGAAATACGTTGATATCGACCCGCTAAACTAAAGTGGCCCGCATGTCCTAGTTCATGTGTCAGTGTAAATGCATCTCTCATCGAGTTATGCCATGTCATTAAGATATATGGATGTGCGCCATATGGGCTAGAACAAAATGCCCCTGAACCTTTCCCAACATTATCGGAAAGGTCTACCCAGCGTTCACTTAATCCTGTTTGCATAATCTCCATATACTCATCGCCCATTACTTGTAATGATTCTAAAACGACTTTAGACGCTTCTTCATAAGAAATTTCGGGATTAAATTCAGGATCGAGTGGTGCTTTCAAGTCACAAAAGTGCATTTTTTCTAAACCTAAAACACGTTGCTTTAATTTTGCGTATTTGCGCATATGAGGCGCTAGCTCTTGTTGAATGGTATCTAGTTGATTGTGATACATCTCTTTCGTTACTTGTTGGTCGTGTAACAGCATGTCCGTTACTGAATCGTACTTCCGTAATCTAGCTTCTACTACTTGCTTTTTCACTTCTGTCGCATATGTAGCGGCATATGTATTTTTGTATTGTTTAAGTGTTTTAATAAATGAATCATACGCTTTTCTTCTTATTTCAGCATTGGCAGATCCTTCGTATTTTGGGAACGAATTGAATGTTAGTTCGTGCTTCGTACCATCATCGGTCGTGAAAGAACTAAATTGCATATCTGACGTTTTGCTTCGCAAATAAATTAAGTATGGTGCATCGAGAACCTCTCCAAATGCAGATAATACTTCTTCCGCTTCTGGTGAGAGTTTATGAGGTTGTTTTTCTAGAAGAGTGGAAAGTGTATTTTTAAATTCTACTAATCCCTCTTCCTCGTCTATAAAGCTCTTAAGCTTTTGATCGTTCATTTGAAGTATTTCAGATTCAACGAATGAAAGACTCGCACTGACGCTAGAAATCATGGAAGAAACACGTGATGCGTTTGCTTGATTTTCAGGGTTTGTGCCATCTTCGGATTGACGTAACGAAGCATATGTCATGACTCTCATTACTCGTTCCGTTAGCTCGTCTCTTGCAAGTAAGCAATTTAATAATGTTTGTGCATTAGCATGTAACTGACCTTTATACTTGGTAACGGATACTAGATCATTATGAATAGCGTTTAATGCATCCTCCCACTCATTTTCTGTTGAGAATAAATCATTTAAGTTCCACGTTTGTTCTACAGGCACTTCAGGTCGTAACAATGTTTTACTCATATTTAGTTTCCCCTTCCACATACATATTTCGTAATTCGAAGTATTTCATAAACTTATTATAATAGAAAAACATAAGAATTTTCAAACTTTTTAAACAAAAAGATTCTCGGTACACCATTATAGATATACCGAGAACTTATTTTAATATTCGATTTCCTCATAATCTTTTGGCTGAGGCAATGGCTTTTGGGATTGATTGTATCCCTTTTTATTATTTTTATCTTCTTCACTTTGTTTCGTTGAATTTTTCGTCATCATTGACCTCCTATTTTGTATCCTCCTTTATAATTTGTACTAAAAAATTTTTCCATTCCGATTACCAAACATTATTCGATGATCCATTTGTAGCAAGTAACCAACTTAGATTACGAATTTATTTAGAAGGTCGAAATATGTCGTTATTGGAGTTTTTTTGTTGATTTATCTTTCAATTTCATTATAATGGTGTATAACCTTAAATTTTCAAATAATTCGGATTAAAGGAGGAAGACCATGTTCATCATAGATTTCTTCAATAACTTTCTATGGTCTTATGTCGTCATTTATGGACTATTAGGAATTGGTGTTTATTTTACGTGGAAGACAGGTTTCATTCAATTTAGATATTTAAAAGAAATGTCAAGAGTCGTATTTGAAAAAACACCCGAAAGTAAATCAGGTGAAAAAACTATTTCTGCTTTTAAATCGTTTTGTATTGGTTCTGCGACAAGAATTGGTACAGGTAATCTAGCTGGCGTTGCGGTTGCCATTACTTTAGGGGGACCTGGTGCTGTATTTTGGATGTGGATTGTCGGCTTGCTTGGTGGTGCTACAAGCTTTATTGAAAGTACATTAGCACAAGTATATAAAGTAAAAGATCAAGAAAAGCCTGGTACGTTCCGTGGTGGACCTGCCTACTATATTTCCAAAGGCTTAAACAAAAAATGGCTTGGTATTATTTTTGCGGTTTTAATTGCCTTAACATTCGGACTAATTTTCAACTCTGTACAAAGTAATACGATTTCTGCAGCATTTGAAAGTGCATTCGGATTTAATACTCTTATTACAGGTATCGTATTAGCTATTTTATCTGGTGCTATTATTTTCGGTGGAATTCACCGAATTGCTAACTTTACAAGTGTAGTCGTTCCTATTATGGCCGTACTTTATATCATAATCGCACTTATTGTTCTAGTATTGAATATTTCTCAATTACCTGCTGTACTTTCATTAATCGTTTCTAGTGCATTTGGATTTGAACAAGCTGTCGGTGGTGGAATTGGTGCAGCCATTATGCACGGTGTACGTCGTGGGCTATTTTCGAATGAAGCAGGTATGGGTAGTGCCCCAAACGCCGCGGCAACTGCTCACGTTTCAC
Organism: Bacillus sp. FJAT-45066; assembly: GCF_002335755.1. Classification (NCBI taxonomy): domain Bacteria; kingdom Bacillati; phylum Bacillota; class Bacilli; order Caryophanales; family Bacillaceae; genus Bacillus; species Bacillus sp. FJAT-45066. The sequence continues at coordinate 418,678 of NZ_NISQ01000001.1, read as the reverse complement.
ACCCAGCTAAACAAGGATTCATCCAGACATTAGGAGTATATCTTGATACAATGGTTGTTTGTACAGCAACAGCGTTCATCATTCTTGTATCAACCGATATTTATAACGCTGGAACTTATGAAGGAATTAACTTATTACAAGCATCGTTAAGCGAACAAATTGGTTCATGGGCAAGTATCTTTATTGCTATAGCGATATTCTTATTTGCATTTAGTTCTATTATCGGAAGCTATTATTATGGAGAAACAAATATACAATTTATCAAAGACAACAAAGCAATTCTTTATGTTTACCGCTTTGCAACAATGGGATTTGTAATATTAGGTGCTGTTGCAGGTCTAGGTTTTGTTTGGGAGCTTGCTGATTTATTCATGGCTTTGATGACGGTTATTAACTTAATCGGTCTTGCTTTGTTAGGTAGTGTGGCATTAAAAGTGTTGAAGGATTACCAAGAACAGCGCAAGCTTGGGTTAAATCCGACATTCAATCCATTAAAATTAGGGATAAAAAATACGGAGGCTTGGGAAGAAAAGAAGAAAGAAAAGAAAATTGCATAAAATAAAAGGTAGTTAAGGACTCTTCCTTAGCTACCTTTATTTTGTACTTATTGTAATGACTTAGGTTTCCCTACGACTTTCCAAGAATCTTTTATTTTTTCTACAAAAAGTTGAACAACTACCGATCTAATATGCTGGTTTGTCTCTCTGCTATACTCCAAGCAATTAATAGTAACTACTTGATAGGCTTCTTTGTATTGATATTTCATTGTGCTATAAGTGGCATCCTCACTCAAAATGGATAATGAATGATGAGGTTTTTCACATTGATTTATAAATGACTTAATTTCTTCCCAGTCAATTGGCTCTCTATAATTTCTGAAAATAGATTCTTCTGACACTGCAGACCATTCCTCTTCACTTAACACATATAGGCTCTCAGAGGCATCGCCTTTAGCTTCCTCAACGACCATAGCAACCATTTCATATGGTTTTGCATACGCACTTTTGATATAAAAGTAGTTAGCTATGAAAAAAATTGCTCCAATCATAAAAGAAAAGATCAATATTTTTGTAATATTTTTTTTCAATACTTCTCCCCCATGTTGTTACTCATTAGCAACCAAAATTCACCTTCATGGTGCAATGATTTTTAATAATCACTATATATTTGAGTTTGCTATATTCTTGATTTCTTTTCCATCTAACCGATAAACACCGTTTCCATCTAACTCTTTTATATGCTCATTTAGGCAGTACATACCATTTTTTTCATCGATTCCATAAAAATCATAACCACTTAACTTACTAGCTGCATTTTGTAAATGATCCTCATCCGCCCATTCAGAAAAATGAACGGCGATTAAGACATTATCAATTAAGCCTAGTCCTTTTCGTTCTTGGAATTCTTTTTGTATATTATCCTTTGGTGAGATAACACATAGTTTTGGGCTAATAAGAGCTCCTGCAGAAAAGCCTGCAACAGGTACCCCATGCTTATATAGATTTCTTATCGTATCCGAAATTGGTGAATCTACAATATAATCGGCATATCGATTTGTGTCACCACCACCTATTATGATACCGGCACTTTCAGATAAACAATGGATGACATCTCTTACAGGAGTAGTAGGTAATGGTATATAGCGAAAGTCTGCAAAGCCATATTCTTCTAAAGCTTGTGTATATTTAGGCATGTAGTCTTTCCATCCTTCTCTTTCTAAACACAGAATAGAGACTGGTCCTTCTTTTTCTTTTACTAGATGAACAAAACGTTCTGCAAACTTTAAACTAAACGGAGGTCCTCCCCCAAATAAAAATAAATGTCTATTCATTCATTTCACCTTCTACTTCACAGTTTTCCTGTCCCATTGAATGGTCCCTATTACGATAAAGGCTGCTATGCAGATCGGGGCAGTATATACTAGAAATGTATCTAACAAAGTTTTCACACTCTCATCATGTGATATGATTCCACCTGTAACAATAGCAAAAAGGATGATAGCAGGAATCAAATAGCGATTCAATTTAGGTGATATTCTATAGAAAATAAGAGAGATAGCCGTAATTAACAAAGTAACCGATAATAGCAACGAAGTAATCCAAATTACACTTTCAATATTCATTTCAAAAGGTAATCCTTTATTTTTCATATTATAGATCCAGCTTATGAAATAAATGATTAGTACCGCTCCGTTGATTGCAGCAATCCTTTTCTTTTTTAAATGTAAATAAAGAAATGGACTAAAAAACATACAAATAAATAAAAGGCTAATAATTGTATCCGTCATAATGCCCCTCCAAATAAATTTCTTTTCATAGAATATTCGCTAAATATATCAATTGTCCTTCCTTATCAAATTTTGGAAGTCGTATTTTTTCATCTTGCCTATAAAATGCTACAATAGAAATAGAATAAAAGACTGTGAGGGATAGTTATGCCAGATTGGTCTTATCACGGCATTTTCAGGCCAGTATTATCTAAATTGCCTCCTACTGTTTCAAGAGAATTTATTCATAAAAGAATGAATACAATTGCCTCTCTTCCATTCGGCCTTGGTGGGCATGTGATTAACTTTTTAGGAAGAGAAGAAAGTTCCCCTTTGCTTAAAAAGGCTTATAACGGGACTACATTCAAAAACCAAGTTGGTTTGGCTGGAAAAGTAGATCCTTTTTTGTCTGGAACAAAAGCTTTTTCTAATTTAGGTTTTGGCTTTTTAGAAATTGGGCCAGTTACCGTTCAACCTACCGAATCATGGACGGAGCCAGTTGTTTTGGAAGAAAGAAAGAAAATTATCTTTCCGGATAAGGCAGAATCTATTGGGCTGACTCAAACTGTTAATCTACTTAAAAACTTTAAGAAAAAGCAACCTGTATTTGTAAGATTATCTGGTAACTCAGATGAGCTACTAAAGATGATAGACTCATTTGAGCCTTATGCAGATGGGTTCATTTTGGGAGAGTGTGAAATTGATACCCTTCCTTCTACTACTAAGCCAATTTATTTATCACTTGACTCATGTACTGATATCTCTATAGAAAAATTAGAACGATACGCTGGTGTTTTACTAGAAGAAAAGACTGGGTTAACCGAACTAACGAAAGAAGTACGTAAATTAAGAAAAGCAGGATACAGCCAAACGATTATTACCTCTGGAGGAATTTACGAGCCTGATGATGCTCTACACTTGGTAGATGCAGGCGCAAATTTAGTCATGTTGTCTGATGGCTATGTTTTTTCAGGACCAGGTTTAACAAAACGCATAAATGAGGCTTTGCTTGATAAGCTACAACCTGAAACAACTCCTCAGCCAGGTTGGTCCTCTTATTGGTTGTTTGGATTATTTATATTCTTTGGTGGCTTACTTGCCCTCCTTTTTAGCATAACGACAATTATCTTACCGTATGATGAATACTTTTTAGGAATGAAGCGGGATACGATATGGGCGTTTAATGACCGAATCATGTTGTTTATGGCACACGATAGGATGACGCTAGCTGGAACGATGATTTCTGGTGGAATTGTTTATATGCAGCTTGCAAAGTATGGAGTAAAACGTGGTTTAAAATGGGCGAAACAAGCAATTGATGCAGCCGCCATCATAGGATTTCTCGGTATATTTGCTTTTATTGGCTATGGTTATTTTGATTGGCTACACTTAATATTTTGGCTTGTTCTTTTGCCGTTTTTTATTGCTGGTTATGTCAAAACAAAAAACATTACAGGAACACCCTCTTCTACAAATAGAAAAAATCACCGAATTTGGAAAATGAGTTTATATGGCCAGCTTGCCTTTGTTATTCTTGGGTTTTCCTTCGTCATCGGTGGTATTATTATTTCCTATATAGGAGTTACTTCTGTCTTCGTTTCAACGGATCTACTGTATATTTGCATGAGTCCTGAAATGCTAGCTGAATTTAATCAGAATCTAATTCCTGTACTTGCACATGACCGTGCTGGATTTGGAAGCGCACTACTTAGTGTTGGATTGTTAGTATTAATGCTTGCTTTATGGGGATTCCAACAAGGTAACCGATGGGTTTGGTGGACATTTCTTATTGGTGGCCTCCCCGCATTCATTGCAGGGATTTATATCCACTATGCGATTGGCTACACAACGTTTATTCATTTGCTTCCGGCTTATTTTGCATTAGGGTTGTATTTTGTTGGAATAGTCTTGTCCTATCGATTTTTTCATCTAACGAAAAAGAAGTAACTCTCACCATAGAGAAGTTACTTCTTTTTTACTTTATAACCTACAACCCAGTTCATTCGACTAGCAAATAGAGCTGCAGATACATTTCGAAATAGAGTATTCCTTGTCCGGAGCATTATTTGGCTTTCCATTTGGACTAATCTTGCCATTTTTCTGGATTGGTTTACGATTTTCGTTGTACGTGGAATTCTTTTCTCCTCGTACTCTTGAAAAGCTCTATTGGCTGGATTTTTTTCTAAAGTGTGTGCAAGTACGATTGCATCTTCCATCGCTTGTGCGCCACCTTGCCCTAAGTTTGGTAGCATCGGGTGTGCTGCGTCGCCGAGTAATGTCACTCTTCCTTCGCTCCATGTGCTTAATGGTCGTCGGTCGTATATATCATGATGCAGAATGTCAGATTCAGATGTAGCTTGAATCACTTCTTCTATTGGATGGCACCAATCTTTTAAGAAATGAAGTGCTGCCTCTTTTCTTTCTCCTAGATTCAGTTTCTTTCCTTCTGAACTATTTACTGCTGCAAACCAGAAATATTTCCCTTCACCAATCTTTGTAAAGCCAAAACGCTTACCTCGTCCCCACGCTTCAAAACCGCCTTCCTCGTTACCTGGCGTGTTCATATCAAGCTGACAAACTCCCCTTAATGCGGTGTAACCTGAATAACGTAGAGGTGAGGGGCCGAAAATGAATTCTCGAACTTTTGAATGTATTCCATCTGCCCCGATTAGAATATTTCCATCTTCCTCGTATCCGACAGAGGCGATAGCTGTTACCTTTTGCTCTGTTTGTTTTAACTGTTTAAGTTCTTTATTTAAATGGAGTTCTATATTATCATTTATTTTTTCTAGTAGAATGTTTTGAAGGATTCCTCTATGTATAAGGTAACTGTATGTGCCATGTTTCTTTGCCTGCAAATCTGTCGGAAGAGTTATTATTTTTTTGCCGTCCGAAGATAAAATATGAGCATCTTTTACGGGCGATCCTTGTTCTCTTACTTTTTTTGCTACCCCTAACAGTTCCAAAGCATAAAGAGCATTCGGGGCTAAAACAATCCCTGCGCCAAGTCCAGATAACTTATTTGATTTCTCCCAAATGGAAACGTTCCATCCTTTTTGTTGTAACGCAATGGCTGTACATAAACCACCTATCCCTGCTCCGATGACTAATGCTTTTTTCTGCATAGAGACTCCTCCAACTACTGTTATTATTCTATTTTTTTTATAAACATTAAAATACTATAAACTAAAAAGGATAACCCCATTAATACGATGGAAACTATTAATAAAAAGGGAGTCTCTGGTGGTCCATTACCGATTGGTCCTGCTTTAGGGCGATTCATTTCCCATATGACATAAAAAGGTAAAGCAATTATTAGTAGAGAAAGCACTAAAATTATATATTTACGCATTTTGATACTCCTTTTTAAAAATGGCTCTGTTAAAGACCGCTGTTGATTTCCGCGCAAGTCTCCGCTTTCCGCGGGCGTGGCTGGAGCCTCCTCGGCTTCGCCTGTGGGGTCTCCAGGCCACCGCTACTCCCGCAGGAGTCTACGACTTGCGCGGAAATCAACTGCTAGGTTGGTATCAAAAATCAACACTAACCTTTAACAGAGCCTTAAAAATAACTTATGTATATAATTAGTGCCGATCCCCAGCTAATTACTAGAAACGTTAAGCTTGAAACGAAGTAAGGATCTTTATAAGTTACTCTACATGGAGAGATATCGTTTGTAGATCTTTCGTTTGTTATGTAACGTGATAATGCTGCTTCTCTATTTAGACTAGCTTTAAGCGTTATAGTTGTAAACCAACCAATCGCAAAGAAACACATGCTCGTGACAAAAGCTGTATCCACGTAACTCCATTCCATTATAGAGCCAAACCATAACGTTGAGCTTACTTTTATTATAAGAAGAGCAAAGCAAAGGAGAAAAACACTAATTTAGCAGGTAAGTGTATTTTTAAGAGTGTAATTAGTTTGTCCATCATAATGGCAAAAACAGTTTTAGCGATTAGTAATAGGATGGTAATGCCTACTTTTATGAAGTATGTCAATTGTGCTCCCCTCTTTCTTTGTCTTTTTACAATATTTACGAAAAAAATCAGCTAAAAGTTTCAATTTCTAGAAATATTATGTAAAAAAACACTGACTCTTGGAAGAATCAATGTTTTTTATCCTTTATTACCTTTCCCAGATTAACCGAACATCTTCTGGGTCTTTTCCTTGTAAATACACTTTGTTTATCTTGGTAGACTCTACGTTAGAAAACTCTCCACCAAAGTAAAAATGAATATCGAATCTGCCAGACGCATTGTTTTTATCTGTGCGTTGGTACATTAATTGTACGTAAAGGGTATCTTCTCCATCATACTTAATTTCATAATCTCTAGTAAAAAATATGGCACTATAAATTGTGTCACCTGAAATATGTAGGTGCTGATGCTCTAGTTTAACTTCGTTAATCAATACTGTTTCTGTATTTACGATGTCTTGGTGGTGAATGGTTTTGTAAATATAAAAACTAAAAACAATAGCACATATCACGAATAAGGTAATTAGGGAGATGACCACTTGTTTCTTAATAGAGCTCGGAAAAACTTTATTTGTATCAGCTTTTTGACTCATAAAGGGGTACTCCTAATAGATTTATATTTACTATAAATATTTTTAAATAGTTCAAACGAGAAGTATCCAAACACTCCACCCACTGTGTTTAAAATTAAGTCATCGACATTGAATGTTCGATGGAGCATTAGGAATCCACCATAGCTAAGTAGAAGTTGTAATGCTTCAATTGTTAAAGAAACGAGAAAGATTATAAATGCTGCTTTTTTCATGTTCTTCACATTGAAAAAAGACAGGTACACACCTAGAGGGAACAGTAAAATGAAATTGTAAAACGATAATTTTACCGAATTCCAGAAAAACCAATCCATTCCGTTATTGTTGTACATGCCAATCCACTCTCTCAGAAAAAGGAATGGCTTTAGCTGTAAATACCAATGGATGTTTAAGGCAATTGGCTCGGGTTGAATGGTAAGCATACCCAGCGTAACGTTAAGTACGTTAATACCGTAAACAATAAAGCTATAAATCACAACTCTCTTTATGATGTTTCTTTTCTTATTTTTAATAATATCAATAATTATATATGTTGCTAGAAAAAGAATGCCAATTGCTGCTATGTTCCAATACATAATCTACCTCTTCTTAATTATTTTCTTCATCGGCTTTATAGTCAATTCTAGTGTTAGGAAAGACTTCAAATGCCTCTAGTTCATTATTACTTAATAGACTAGTGATAAAGTCTTTTGAGCCCCCGACTAGAGTAAAGTCTAAGTCATGGTCATTACAAATGCACCAACTTTTGTCTTCTGGCCAAAAATAGGTTGGAGTAAGATAGACAGTCTCGTGTTGATAAAAATCAAATACTTCATTTAACTCCCCTTGATAGAGAAGATCATCGATTTTTCGCCCACTCCAAAAGCCTTTAATTTTCATAAAGTTGAAAAAATAAAAAATCTGTTGATTAATTGAAAAGGTTTTTATCGTTTTTACTATTTCTTTCATTAAATCTTCTTCTATCTCACCTTCAGTTGGAGCAATAATATACCGAGGAAGATTCATTTTTCTAAGAATACTTTGGGTGCTTACTTCTTTAGAGAATGGGAGGTTGTATTTTGCGCAAAATTGTTTATAGGAAATTTTCTCCCCTACATCAAATGTAAACGGTTCATTTGGATACGTATCAGGCCAAAGAATTGTTTCGTCCTTTATATTGTTATCTCGGAACATTGGATGAAAAATTTTACAATAATGACTGAACCTTTTCGGTACTACTTGTTCAACAAAGGCGTCCTTCCTTTCTTCTAATAGGATGGCTTCCTTAATCCAATTAAACTCTTCTAAACTAACACTCTTCATACAACAATCATCTCCCTAATGTTTCAACAGCATTACAGGTGCCAGGCACTTGTAATACTGTTGAAATAATTGTTTATGAGAATTTTAATCTTATACGTTTTGATAAGGTAATTAGTAGCGCTGAGATTATTGCTACTATAGTAAAAGATGTTAGGATTGATATGTAATAAGGTACAGAACTCACATATCCAAAAGCCACTTCGTTTTGTAAGTACGTATGATGACTACTTGTAATAATAGGTGTATAATTGATCGTCTTTATGTACCCTACAACCATTGTACCTACAAGATAAATTAAATGAACAACGATGGAACTTACTATTGATTGAATAAATAACTTCACTCTAATTTCTCCTCTTTTCTTTAGGCCGGCAAGTAATAAAGAATTCCAATTCTTATAAGGAAAATAGTAACAACTAGTGTGATAGCTCCAATTTTTAACCTTTGATTCCACTCTTTTGCTAATAGAAAAAGTAAAGTGATAGCAAATAAGAGGTCCAACCCGCTAGTAAATGAAAAAGTATAATAGAAGTTGTAACCTTCTACTATTAACAAGCTTATCGGCAATGCTGCACAAAATGCTGCAAACCACCCTTTACCCCTTGCATACCATACAAAAAAGCCACCAATCGGAGAAAGAAGTGCAATACTTCCCCATGCAAATAAGTAATACTTCGGTAAAAATCCAAACAAATACATAGAATACAAGTAGTACACAATTAACATAGAAAATAGAAACAGAAAGGCATGTAAGGCAGCTGCAAATGGAGATCTACTGTATATAGAAACTATTGTCGTTATGAACACCCATATACCTAAATAGGTACCAACTAATCCTATAGGTGAACCATCTGTATATTTTGCAAGAAATCCTAACATTCCACCTAAAAGTAGAACAAATAAAGCGTTTCGTATTCTCTTCGCAATTGGCATACTTATTTCAGAATGGCTTCTTATTTTTTCAAGTTGTGAGATCATGTATAGCCTCCGTAACACTGCAGTTGTTTGGTTATTAAATCCATTCTCTCACCTTCTACATGATGGTTAAAGAAATAATAAAAACGCTAATACACCTATCATAGATAATGATTGAATCCATATTACTTTATTACTTATACCAGCTCTTTTTTCTAAAAAATACATATAATTTACTGTGATAACTATTCCAATTGGGATTAATAGACTTGTAATACCTTTTTCCACCGAATTATGGTAAAAAAGACCGGCAAATATCAAAATTATACCTATAGAGCCTACTATCATATGAATATATATGCTGCCACTATTTTCGTTTTCCATTTTTAGTATTCCTCCATTTTATCTTTTATTGATTCTGTATTACTACTAACTTCTTGAATTGGTGCTGGTTTATTTCCTATAAAAACTCCTAGCACGCCCCCGATAATTGCGCCTACTACAGAAGTTCGTAACACGTTTACAACATAATCAAAAACCGACACATAGGATGTCAAAGTAGTGTCGGGGTCAAGTTTAATAACCTCTTTATACTTCACAAACAAAATAGCCAAACCTAACCCAATAAAAAAACCATAAATGGCAAACTTTCTAATGTACTTTTCCATCAAATCATCTCACTCCCTCAAATTTCCAGGTGCCTGGCACCTATGTACGGTTATTCAAGTCATTCTAATCGGCCGAACTGTTATTTCGGAAATATCAGTTCATCAAATAATGATAATAAAGTGTGATCTTTTGAACTTATAATTTTATACTTTGTCTTATTGTACCTACCTTCTACAACAACATATCCTTTGTCGTTAATAACTATTGAATAATTGCTAGACTTATGAAATATTACAATATCATAAGCGTTTTCCCAAGTATGAATGTTTGTTTTACCAAGTGATCTTCTGTACTTAGGCATTTCTAAAAGACTTTTAAAGTACTCCATTTCTTCACCTGTTAGTTGAACCGTTAATCTATCTGGTTCTTTTTGTGAATGAAATCTTGAGAGAAAGTCTATTTTTTCAATATTATCCATCTCAGGAAATACTTCTTGTGCACTTAGTGGGCGAAAATAAAAGATAGTGAAAAATATGGATAAAATAATGAGTAGTAATAAAAAGGTTCGTAGCTTTTTATTGTTCTTGGTCACTATTAATGGTCACTCCTAATGAAAAATAGTTTTTTCTTTCTTATTGTTAACACTAAAACTACGGAAATTGCATGGATCTGTTTGTATGCATTGTCAACAAACACATAGATATTTCCCCACTAAACTCGATTGTTAGAAGTTAATAGTACTGTTTATAGTGAACCCATAAACAATGAAGCCACGCCTAACACACCTACTACCAAAATCATCAAGAAAATCATAGTCACGATTTTCTTCAAATTTCACACTCCCTTTTCAAAATTATTATAGATGCCTACACCTATAATATTTTTACCTCACTTATGTTAGTTTAGTAGTTCACCTTTTTCATCATAAGCTTTTATTGTTATGGGTAGATTAAGTCTATTAGAATCAGTTAGTTCTACATACCAAAGCGAAATGCCATCACCCACATAGATTCTATTGGGTTGTTTGTTTCCTTCACTTTCGATTATGATTGACTTCACTTCATCTCTTGCTAAACCATAAATCTTTGGAGATTCATCAGTTGAGTATTCCGATCCTTGCCATAAGAAAGAGTCGCCTGTTTCTTTAAAAGATTGAAAACCTACTCCACCACTTAAATTTTCTACCTTCGAATACGATTCATTCATTCTGGCAATCATAATGTGCGTATTGTTTTGGTAAACAACTAAATTACTTTGATTATCAACATGAAAAATCTTTAAACACTCTGAATCTTCTTTAATAATTTGACTGCATAACATTTTCTCTAAACTTTGTGCATTTTGCAGCATAAAAAAAGATAATACACCTACTACCAAAGCAATACCGATAACAATAGTAACTTTATTTTTCAAATATTACCCTCCCTTTTCAAGATTATTACAGGTGCCAGGCACCTGTAATACTACATATTTCCCCTACATTTTAATCTTTTTTAACCAAAGCCTTTGTCAACTCATCTAACTTTCGATCCATTTCTTCCAATTTTATTTTTGTATTGTTAAAATAGTGCGCTAATCTGGATGTAAGAAAAATAACGAGTAAAATAAATACTCCGCCTATAATACCCTCCATCATGCAACCTCCTGTTTCCCTATTTACGAATAGAAAGAATAAAAGTTCTATAGTTTTCCAAAACTATCAAAAATAATCATACGAACTCGCCTTACTATCCCTATAACCTATCTCCACAATTCACTCATCTTTTGTTCATCTTCTATACTTTCACGAATAAACTTTATCAACGCTACCTCGTTTGCAAAGTCTATTTTTTGCCCATACGTTTTTTCTAATTCTTCCTTCGATAACGTATACGTATGCTCTTCCGAAAACTCAAATGTTACCTCAACTACATTTTCCACCAGTGCAAAAGTGTAGGCAGCATTAGATAATACTATTTCTTGCCACTCTTTTTCCGGTTTCATTTCATCTATATCTTTGTAAAAAAAGGATAAGGAGTATTCCTTTCCTACCTTATCATATCCCCATGTTTCTAAGTTTTCCTCATAAGGAAAGTAGGAGAAGATTTTAAACATAGGATCTTCTTTAAAGATCGTGCCACTATACTCCCATATATTTTCAAGGGAATAGACACCTTTCATTAAGTTTTTTGAAATGTTAATGGATTCTTCTCTTGTACTAGCTGGAGCGGTGATCATAAGCCCGTTTGATTCAGACCATCTTGAATCTTCATCATATTTTGCAATAGTAAATTGACTAAAGTCCTCGTTTATATAAATTTCCCCGTACCATTGTCCACCAGGAATTAGTCTACCTTGTGAATTTTTATCAAAGAAATAAAACATTGTCGCTTTGTTATCTCTGAAAGCTAAATTCACACCTCTTAAGTCAGGATCATCCTTTATTGGTGAGTCTTTTTCTCTAATATCTATTTTTCCATCGAATGTTTTTTCTCCAGTAAAGTTCCTTTTGAACTTTCCATCTATATGTATTTCTATATTTTCTAAAATATCATCCGTCCCTAACTGATAGGACATCCCAGAAACAGTTTTCGTTATTTGTTTCGGGAACGTATACCAAACTGCTGAAATGATGAAAACCATTACAATTAAAATTGAAAATCTTATTATCCACTTTTTCACTAAAGCACTCTCCTAATCTTTCAACTTACATTTATTGGGCTTCTTCTTTTTCCTTCTTATATTTCTCAAATTCACGCCAGTCCATCTCTCTCGGCTTACTAAACTCACGTCCAGCTTTTACAGCCATAAGTTCTAAGTTCCAGGAAATAGGAATGTGATCCAACGAAAAAAATATTCCACCAGGAATGATAGCTAAAACGACAGCAATAGGAATGGAATTTTAAACGCTAGAAAATTCTTTTTTTCTACCATGTCTGATTCACAGTGTAGGCACAGTTTCATAAAATAGATCACCTTTTCTTCAGTTTATTAGTTTGCCGTTTTCTAACGCCTCTAGCGGTGTCACGAATGCAAGATTTCTTTCAGTCGTTCTCATAACTAAATTCAGGCAAACTATAATAATTAAATTGATAAATAATATTAGCTTTTTTCCACTAAGCTTTCTCCATAACCTGGAGGATGTTGCCTATTGAACAAGAGCTACCCATACAAGTGAATACGTAATTAGTGTAAAACTAACGGCAATCCAAGTTGTATTAGATGCTGTATTTTCATCACCTTTTTTAATTTTTTTCGCGAGCGTAACACTGTTTAAAACTAAAATAAGACATAAAAAAGGAGTAGCATAAATTGCTATTAAGACCATAAATAAATCCATAAGTTTCCCACCTTAATAAAAGTTATAATATTCCAATAACCCATTCATTTCATTATAATAGTTGCAAGCTTACAAGTATATCCATTTTTAATGCGTTAAGAAAATATTTCTAGTAAATTAATTTAACAATAATGTAATTTTAAGTTTACTTATGACTCTCCTTATTCATTCATAAAAAAACAGCTTGCTATAAGTTTAGCAAACTGTTTCTTTTAGTATTTTGTCGGCAAGCTTCACATTGTGCTTTAAATAAGGTGGTAAGCTTGGATTGTTCATTATTTCTTCCGTTGTTAACCATAGCACTTCATCCACTTCATCTGGACTTTTCGCATAAGCAACTCCAGCAACATGCTGACAGAGAAGAACAATATCAACAACGTGTTCACCAACATCTGTAACAAACGTTGAGCTATTTACATACTGTAGATTGTCTACCTCTATCCCCACTTCTTCCCAAATCTCTCTTTTTACCGTTCTTTCAAAAATATCGGTAGTATGACCTTCTTGCTCTACTTTTCCACCTACAAGTGATAACTGTCCACCTTCATGCTCTTCTTTTTCACTTCTTCTTATTAAAAGCCACTTATTTTCTTTGTAAATAGCACCTTCTACGTTCACAATAAACATTAGCTTAACTCCTTCTAAAAAAATGATCTAAAAACTTCAATACAAAGTTCTCTCTTTTAATCCTACGATGCCCATCCTTCTTGTACACTTCTTTATTTTGAGTGATTGCATCCTCAATAGTTACCCACTTTGGCGTATAATCCTGGTCTATCTCATACCCATCGAGTTCTTGTAATCCTTTTTCTCCCGAGATGTAACAAAAATAAAAATGAGATGTCATTTCGAAGATCGCATTCGAAGCATACTCATCATTCATTCTTTCTACAACGACACCTACTTTTTCTTTCACTTCCGCCTTAACATAACCTGTTTCCTCAGCAATCTCTCGAACTAGTGCAGCGTCCAATGTTTCTTCTTCATCGACCCCTCCACCTGGGAATTTGTAATCTCCAAGGTTAGATTGCACAAGTAAAATTTTATCTTCTTTTATAATTACCGCTCGAACGGCTATTCTTTTATTTATATTTTCATTATGTATTTCATCTAGTCCTAACTCTTTGTAAAACATCATATCCTTACTTCACCTTCAACTTTTCCCTTTTATTTTCTGGTTGCTTTAACCAATAACGAATTCCTTTCCCTGCATGAGGTTCATCATTATATCTTGGTATAACGTGAAGATGGCTATGTGGAATAGATTGATTAGATGCATCACCTACATTCCAGCCAAGTGTAAATCCATCTGGAGAATATTTTTCGTCTACATATTGTTTTGCTTTTTGTAATAATTCGTATGTATCGCTCCATTCTTCTTTCGTCAATTCAAAAGCATTCTCATGATGCTTCTTCGGAATAATAAGCCCACAGCCTTCTAACACGTCTTGCTCGAGATTATGTTGTACGTAGTAGCATGTTTCATTTTCAAAAACGATGTTTTGGTCTTTATCGTTATGTAGATTACATAACGGACAATTTTCTTTGTATGCCATAAATAAAACCTCCAAAAAATTGTAAATCTATTACTATTTCAATAAAAAAGAGCAATTCCCTTCTTTTAAAAGACTGTGTTAAATACCACTGTTGAATTCCGTGCAAGGCTTCGCTTTCCGCGGGCGGGCCTAGAGCCTCCTCAGCGCATTCGCGCCTGCAGGGTCTCCCGCAGGAGTCTTCAATATGCGCTCCCATCAACAGCTAGAGTGTATTTATAATCACACATTGAGCTTTAACATAGTCAATTCCATAAAAAAATCCAGTCACTACGTTCTGACTGGATTTTCTTATTATTCAAGCTCATCCATCGGATATCCTTCAAATAATCTATTCGTGATGGCTAGCGCTTCTTGTCTGTTCGTTGCTGGTGCAGAAATCATGAATCCATCTCCTCCGTTCCAACTACTGCTACTGCTCTGGTTCCAAGTATGTACAGCTATGGAAATTTCGCTTAAATCTTGATTAGCAAAAAACAGACCATAAGAAATTTCATTTTCTGGATCTATTGAAAAAGTAGAACGATTCATAAAGGCACCACCCCAAATCTCTCCGAAAATTAATTTTTCATATGGGATAAAAGTTTCACCTATTTTCAAAGAACCAGTAAAAATATCCCCACCAAAAATTCGCTTTTTGTATTTCCCATTGATCTCTACTGTAATTTCTTCTTCAAAACCACTGTTCTCACTACCAAATTGAAAATAGATTCCTTCATACGTTTTATTGATTTTTTTCGGGTATGTATACCAAAAAGCTGACACCGCAAAAAGTACTAGTAGTATAGATACTATTTTTTTTATCATATAAGTGATCTCCTTAAATTCATGTAATTTTGTCATATAAATATTGCAGCAGCTTTCTTAGCCCCAACATTACATGCATGAAGATCAGAGACATTATAATTCCAAAAATCATCATAAATAATGACGATTCACCGAATCCGTCATAAAAAAGCGCACCGTAGTGGTAAACGTTCACTAAAACTCCCCCAACTATATAGAGAAGAAGCATTACAAAATATTTAAACTTTTTTACTCGTTCCATTAAATAATCCGCTAAAAATGAGAACAATATTCCACCGATGAACACAACCGGAGCCGCATAAATAGCAATAAAAATAGCCATTCCGTAACCTTCTTCTTGTGGAGAAATAATATTTATCCCAATGACAAATATGATAAGCGTTAATAATCCTGCTCCAACTTTTTCAAGAAACAACATATAACATCTTCCCTTCTTGTTGGATTCAATCTCAATAATCTTTTTCCTTAAATAAAATTAATTGGCTTTTTAACTCTTTAATATTTTTATCAAATTCGTTTTCGGTCCAATCAAGTAAGGTATGCTCTTTGTGTCTGTAACTCGTTAAGATATGGATAGCCTGAAAATCTTTCATCATATTTTCATATTCTTCTTCGGTAGGTTCGTAGTCCGTGACAATCCATTCTTCTAAAATACCAGTATAAAAATCAAGTATCCCTCTCACTTCTTCGAATGGGAGATTAATTCTGCTCAAAAAATACATAGCATTTGTTGAACTATTATAGTAATGAGCATAAGTAGTAAGTAAATGTTGTTGACCATGACCATTCTTAGCGTTAATTAGTCCTGTATCGTTTAGAATAAGACCATTCTCAAAGTTCCAATAAAGCATCTTTAATCTAAATTCAGATTCATCACTTGCATTTTTATATAGAAAAAACAAAACAACATTACTCATTAAAAGTAGAATGATAATTACTTTTATCTTATTACTCACACAAATGCCTCCTTTGATTGAAATACTATATAGTAAATATTTTACAACATTAGAAATATTAAAAATAGTACTTTAATTTTATTCTTATTAAAATTAATGAAAGTATGAAAAAAGCGCTTAGATATATTTAAATTCTAAGCGCTTTTCATTATTCGGATTCTAGTTCATTTAGAAAGTTAATTACACTTTCAACATCGTATGCTTTGTACAATAATTTTTCATGATCCGTTACAAGAATGACAGGTAATTTTACAATTCCAAACTCTTCTTTATAATCTACAACGTAGTTTTCATCGTACGGAATATAAGCACCTACTGTTTCTTGATTAATTTTCGATATAATGTCTTCTAGCTCAATAGTTGAAGGTTTCCCTTCCTCCGCAATGATGACAATGTTTAACTTATCTTCTAAATGTGATAACACCCGTTTAAATTTCTCTTCATACGTCATGTTTAATAAAATAATCTCTGTTGCCTCACCTGAGTATGTTTCATTTCTATTAGGTGGATTTACTAAAACCTTTTGACTTTTTTTTAGGTTATGAAGATTAGCCTCATCTCCATTCTCATACTTAATAATCGTATCTTCTGAGACAAAAGCTTGGTAGGAATAACCATCACTATTAATATTAGGACCTTGTTTACGTTTTTCCCACTCGGAAATATCCACAATTACCCAACTTTCTTTGTCATCTACTTCCCAAACAAAACCGATCATCTTGTCATCTTCGTAATGACCATAAGGTTTGTATGTAGAATCGCTACCCGCATTATTGCTACTACATGCAGGTAAAACCATTAACAAACATAACATTAGTAATCTTCTTTTCATTTACTCACCTCTTAAAAAAGTCTTTTAATATTTCGGTGTTTTCCTTATCTAATTTTCCGTATGCACTGTTTTCTCTGTCCACTACTTCTGCACTTCCATCAATATTAAACCAAATGTAATACTCATAAAGTCTTTCAGGCATGTTTTTATCTTTTTGAACAAACAACGTAATTTTCCCCTCTTCCTCACGCGACATTTTCACCATGACATTTTGTTGCCAAAAAACTGATTCAAATACATTTACAAGTTTGCTGAGTTGTTCTTCTTCAACAATAATTACTTCTGATCCTTCATAATCGTGGTAATCAACACGTGTAAGTTGTTGCCAATTTATTTCTGTTGTATCTGTTGGAGTCTTGTAACATGCATATAATAACAATAAGGATAAGAAAACAACAAGATACTTCCTCATTAACACACCTCTTTTATGTAACAGCTAGTTCATCTTAATCAATAGACGATTATACTTATCTATTTGTTACAATATGTCTTTCCTATTATACTGTTCTTTACAAATTAATAGTATAATAGGAAAAAATATGTAACTCTTTAAAACTAGCTTAATGATGAACTTAATTTTTGGGAGGAAATTCCTATGATTCTTTTAACGACCTTTTTAGCTGCTTTGTTTGCCTTTTTCTTTGTCTCGTACTTAATAAAAGCACTCCAAGATGACAGCGATCCAAGTCATAATTTGTTATCTTCCATTTGTTTTTGCCTATGTATCGTAATGGTTATTGTTTCGGTAGCTTAACGGCGAAAATATATTGAAATTCTAATTTTGTGGGAACACTATACTGAGGTGTTCTATGATGAAAAAGATTATAGTTGTCTTATCTTTTCTCTTTACTAGTTTCTTTCCGAACTTTTCCTTTGCTGCCATGGAAGATTATGAAGTGGTGGCTAGTTCTAAATCCAATCAAGTTTTCTTATATGCTCAAAAGCGAAACGGCATGTATGAAGATATTCAACTAGTTTATAAAGGTGGCATTATTTCAAAGGCTAGTTGGGTAAATGTTACAAACCATACGTATGCGCCAAAAATAATCGTAGAAGACATTAGTGGTGACCAATTACCGGAGATAGTCATTGTTTTAACAAAAGGGTATGGAACAGCTGTCTTGGACCAGGAAGTTCATGTGCTTCAATATGAAAAAAATGAAATGAAAGAAGTAAAAGTGGCAGACCCACTTTCTGTTGTTGCAAATAATGTAAAATCAACTATTTTACAAGATACTGTAGAGATTACTATAAGTAATAAAAAATATATAATTGATATTAGCCATATTCCCAATGAACATAGATTTGAGAATGTGTATTTTGGAAACATTGTGAAGTTTGATGCGGAAAATAATCAACTTGTGGCTTCACTTTACGGGCAAGTGGCACCTTCTTCTAGTGTTGGTCAGTTAACTATTAGTTTTGAATATGCTGACGGGATATTTAAAGTTGAAGATATAAATTTTCTAGAAATAGAATAAAAGCTGAGAATTCAATGAAGAGTTCTCAGCTTTTTTTATTATAACTTATAAACTTCTGCGTATTTTTCTTCTAAATATTTTACAAGATATTTAGCATCTAGTTCTTCACCAGTGATTTTTACGATTAAATCGTTTGGAGAATAAAGCTTACCATATTGGTGAACATTTTCTCTTAACCACTCACGAATTGCTTGGAAGTTACCTGCTTCAATGCTGTCATAGAAATCAGGCATTTCTTTTAAGATTGTATAAAGCATTTGTGCAGCATACAGGTTTCCTAAAGAATAGGATGGGAAGTACCCGAATCCACCGAATGACCAGTGAATATCTTGTAGCACTCCTAATGTGTCGTTTGGAGGAGTAACTCCTAAGTATTCTTCGATTTTCTCGTTCCACACTTTTGGTAAGTCTGCCACTTCGATTTCTCCACCGAATAGTGCTTTTTCAATTTCATAACGAATCATAATGTGTAAGTTATACGTTAACTCATCTGCTTCTACGCGGATTAACGTGGAATCTACATGGTTGATTGCACGATAAAAATCGTCTAAAGATACGTCATTCAGTTGCACTGGGAAATGCTTTTGTAAATCAGCATAGAAATGGTTCCAGAACTCTCTGCTTCTTGCAACCATGTTTTCTAAGAAACGAGATTGTGATTCGTGAATTCCAAATGATGCTCCGCGGCGAATTACGCGACCTTCGTATGCTTCGTTTACTCCTTGTTCATACATCCCGTGACCAGCTTCGTGGATGGTACCGAAAATAGCTGATCTTACGTTGTCTTGTTGGTAGCGTGTAGTGATACGAACATCACCTGTGTTGATAGAAGATGCGAATGGGTGAACTGTTTCGTCTAAGCGTCCGCCTTCCATATCAAAACCGATTAAAGGTAAAATAAATTGGTTAAATTTCTTTTGTGCTTCAATGTCAAACTTTTGTTCAAAAATATCGGTACGTGGTTGAGCTTCTGAAGCTTTAATACGCTTAAGTAAGTCTACACTCTTTTCACGTAATTCTTTGAATAAAGGATCTAACTTCTCTACTGTTAATCCTGGCTCATATTCGTTTAACAGTGCGTTGTATGGATGACCTTCGTAGCCATAATATCCCGCGAATTTCTTTTTGAATGCCACTACTTCTTCTAACATTGGTGCAAAAGAAGCGAAGTCATTATTTTCACGTGCGTCTTCCCAAGCTTGGTTTGCATTGTTTACTAAAATAACATACGCTTGGTATTCTTCCGCAGGTATTTTGGAAGATTTCTCAAAGTTATTTTTTCTTTCTCTTACACATGCTTGTGTTACTTCGTCTAATTGGCTATATACTTCCTCTTGTGTTAACACTTCTAAGCATTTTGCCATTTCTTCTGAAATGGATAGTTTGAAAGCTTCTGTTGAAAGTGTACCAATTGCTTTTCCAAAAAGCTTGCGACCTTTTTTCGGTGCGATTGTCTTAGAGTCCCAACCGAGTAAACCTAGTACGTCACTATAATGACAAAGCTTTTCATCTAGTTTTGTAAACGTGTCGATCGCTTGTTGTACTTGTTCATTTAAAACTTGTGAAGTAGTCATTGTTTTCCCCCAACATTTAAAGTATTAAGAATATTATGTATTCTACTTTGATTATAACAGGGTTTGTTTCGGTTGACGAATGTTTTAGTTAGACATTTTTGAACAACGCATACGATGAGGAATGCTGTAACTGAATAGACCCATAAGATTTTCGCCGGTAAAGTGGAAGTTTCGCCGATAACACTGTCCTGTCGCCGATAAAGACTATTCCCTCGCCGATTGATTTGCGATTTTCGCTGATTAACCTTTGATTTTCGCCGATAGAATGGGGATTTTCGCCGATAAATTCTACATTATCGCCGATTGGATATTTTTCTACGCAAAAAAAACTAGAATTAAACTATAAAACCAGATTTATATACTACAATACACATAAAAAAACCCACTCTCCAAAGGAAAGTGGGGCAACACTATTACATTTAAGCTTCCAAACCAGTCTTCAAATCAGCAATCAAATCTTCCACATCTTCAATTCCTACAGAGATACGAACTAATCCGTCTGTAATGCCTAGCTCGGCGCGACGATCTGCTGGAATAGATGCGTGTGTCATACGAGCAGGAACCGATATTAAGCTTTCTACTGCTCCAAGGCTCTCCGCTAGCGTAAAGTATTTCACATTTGCTAACACTTGATCTGCTCTTTCTTGACTTCCTACATCAAACGAAATCATTCCACCGAACCCGCCAGCTTGTTTTTTCGCAATATCATGACCTGGGTGATCTTCAAGACCTGGATAGAATACCTTCGTTACTAATGGATGGCTATCCAAAAAGTCTGCAATGCGAAGGGCATTTTTTTCTGTCGCTTCCATACGTAAACCTAGTGTCTTAATTCCACGCATTAATAACCAAGAATCTTGTGGTCCTAAAACTCCTCCAGTAGAGTTTTGAACAAAGTGTAAGTCTTCTGCTAATTTCTCTGTGTTCACAACCACTAATCCAGCAACAACATCACTATGGCCACCGATATACTTCGTTGCGCTGTGAAGCACGATTTCAGCGCCTAATGAAATAGGAGTTTGCCAGTATGGTGTGCTAAATGTATTATCAACAATGGTTAACAGTCCGTTACGCTTAGCAACTAACGACGCTTGCTGAATATCTGTAATTTTTAACAATGGGTTTGTTGGTGTTTCAATAAATACCGCTTTCGTGTTCGGTTGGATTGCAGCTTCTAAAGATTTTATATCACTTGTATCAACGAAAGTGGACTCAATCCCAATGCGGTTTAACACTTTCGTCATCACTCGATATGTACCACCGTACACATCGTCCGTCAAAACAACATGATCTCCGCTATTAAACAACATCATTACCGCTGTAATGGCTGCCATACCAGAACCGAAGGCAAACCCAGCTTTTCCGCCTTCTAAGTCTTTAATCAACTCTTCTAATGCGTGTCGTGTTGGATTTCCTGTACGGGAATATTCATAGCCGTTAAAGACACCAACACTCTCTTGCTTGTACGTACTTACTTGATAGATTGGAACAGAAACAGCACCTGTATGTGGGTCACCAAAAATTCCGCCATGTATCAATTTCGTTTTCTTATGCACGTTAAATTCCCCCTTCATAAATCTTTTTGCTCAAATAGCGCTCACTGCTATCGGCAAAAATCGTCACGATGTTCGTACCAGGCTGCGCAACTTTTGCCTCCTCTAGTGCCGCATGTAAAGCTGCACCTGCCGAACTTCCTACTAATAAACCTTCCTTCACTGCTAGCTCTTTCACTCTATCAAATGCATCCTTATCCAAAACAGTGTGGATGGCATCAAAATAAGTTTTATCCATATACCCAGGTAAAAACTCCATACCGATTCCTTCTGTTTTATGAGGGCCAGACTCACCACCGTTTAAAATAGAGCCTTCTGGTTCTACAATAACTGTTTTCACGTTGGGATTCTTTTCTTTTAAAAATTTAGCAGTCCCCATAAACGTTCCACCAGTTCCAGCACCTGCTACAAACACATCGATGTTTCCATCTAACTGTTTCCACATTTCAGGACCTAACGTTTTATAGTATGTGTCTGGGTTGGCAGGATTGCCAAACTGTTGTGGGCAGTAAGAGTTTGGTATTTCTTTAAGTAATTGTTGAGCTTTATTTATAGCTCCCGTCATTCCTTCACTTGTAGGAGTGTGAACTATTGTTGCTCCCAAGGCCTTCATCAGCTCTTGTTTTTCAATGCTAAACTTCTCTGGGACACAAACTACCACTTTATAACTAGTTCCCACAGCAGCTAACGCTAAACCTATCCCTGTGTTACCTGCTGTAGGCTCAATTATTGTTCCACCTGTCTTTAATTGTCCAGAGCGAATACCCGCTTTTATTAGCTCTGTTCCAAGGCGATCTTTTATACTACCACCTGGATTGTAAAACTCTAACTTTGTAAATAGCCTAACCCCTTCAGGAAGAGGGAATTGTGTTAGTTCCACAATTGGTGTGTTTCCTATCAATTCTTTTACATTTTTATAGACATTCACGTTTCCCCATCCCCTTATCAAAAATTATGCTTGTAGTTCAGTTAACATATTTTCAATTAATTGAGAAGAGTTTTCTGCTGCTTTTACTAAAAATTGCTCAAACGATACGTTGGACTCTTTTCCAGCGATATCTGATAATGCACGAATTACGACGAATGGCGTATTAAAGGAATGACAAACTTGAGCGATTGCAGCAGCTTCCATTTCTGCTGCATATAATTCAGGCATTTTTTCACGAACATACTCAACGCGAACTGGATCGTTCATGAAAGAGTCACCAGTTGCAATTAATCCTTCTACAATTTGCATGCCTTGCACATTTTCAGCCGCTTTTTTTGCTACTTCGATTAGTTTGCCATCCGCTGTAAAAGCTGCTGGCATTCCTGGTACTTGGCCATATTCATATCCAAAAGCAGTCACGTCTACATCGTGGTGACGAACTTCTGAGGAAATAACTACATCGCCTACGTTTAAAGTAGATAAGAAGCCACCAGCAGAACCTGTATTAATAACTACATCTGGAGAAAATCTTTCTAAAAGTAATGCTGTACTTAATGCTGCGTTTACTTTTCCTATTCCAGATTTCCCTAAAATAACACTTGCACCATTGATTGTTCCTGTATAATACTCACAGCCTGCAACAACTGTAGTTGTTTTGTCTTCTAGTTTGTCTCTTAAGATCGTCACTTCTTCTTCCATTGCTCCGATAATTGCGATATTCATGTGTAAGCCCTCTTTTCTATATATTGTGCTAATTAGTGAGCTTCGTAGACTAATCAAGATTTATTTTTTAATCGCTTCTAATACCCAAACGAAATGGTTAAAACGTGAAAACGTTACGTTAAACCCATTTAATTCCAACTTCTCCTTCAAGACTGGGATTGTTGTGTAGTATTCGGATTGTAAGTCTTTTGATAAACTCAAAAAACCTCTTTTTTCAACTTGTTTGATTGTCTTTACGTAAGCTTCTTTATTTTCAAACATTGTATCAGCGAATACTATTTTACCATCTTTCGCTAACATCTTTCCATATTGTTGTATGGCTTGAGTTTTTTCATCGTCGGTTAAATGATGAAACGCATACGTAGATACGATGGAATTGACTTCTGAAGGCAGCTCGGGATATTGAATAAAGTCTCCATCATACAAATAAGCGGTTGCTGGCAACTTTTCTGCTGCCTTATTTCTCATTGTTTCATTTGGTTCCACGCCGTAAATTGTATGGCCTCGTTCTACTAACTTTTTTGTTAAGTTTCCTGTACCTACTCCAAATTCTAAAACTGTTCCAATCGATTTTTGCGCTACATCAGCCAAAATATCGTCATATCCACGAAATACTTCTTTATATTCTTCATCATGACCAGAAACTGTATCATCATAATAGTTTGCCCAGTTGTCAAAAAGCTCAACAAATTCTCTACCCATGAGTATCACTCCGCTTTAATTTATATAATTCCTATAAGTATAGTATGAATTAAAATAATAACTGTTCTTAAATTAACATAGTTCGTTGTTTTCATCAATGAAAATGTTTGGTAAAGTAGATACATACTTTACTTAATTTTTCTTGACTCTATTATGCCGCTGTTGATTTCCGCGCAAGTCTCCGCTTTCCGCGGGCGAGTCGGGAGCCTCCTCGGCGCATTCGCGCCTGTGGGGTCTCCCGTCCCTCGCTTCTCCCGCAGGAGTCTCCAACTTGCGCGGAAATCAACAGCTAGATCGGTTTATAAATATTAGGCACTTTTCGTATTGATTGTTGCTTTTTGCTTTGTTAAATAACAAGAGTGGATTGGAGCGGAAGGCACTGGACTCCTGCGGGAAGTAGAGCGAAGCGTGAGACCCCATAGGCGGTACGCCGAGGAGTAGGTTTTTTCACGATAGTGAAAATAACCTTCCCCTGCGCTCCCCGCGGAAAGCCAGTGCCTGCAGCGGAAAGGAACGGATAACGTTCAATTGCTAAAATTAATAAAAAACAACAAAGTATGCAAACAGAGCTAAATTTTAATAATAAATTAATTAACAACACTAGAAAGGAATATTATCAGATGAATTTAGATTTTCAGTTATTAGAGGATAAAGTGGAGTTTTTTGAGGCGACGAGTTTGAAGATTTTGCAGCAGAAGATAAATGAGCAAATTGAACATAATCGAGCGATTCTTCTTTCTGTTCATTCTGTTTCTCATCAAATGCACGTTTCAGAAGAAGGGAGAACCTATTATAGTGCTGTTGTTCATTTTAAGTTAAAAAAAGGATAACTAGTTCGAGTGCAGCTTTATTTTGCACTCGACACTATATATCCTCTTCCTTTTTGCAATAACTTAAACGTTATGTAGCCAATTGTCCCACCTAGCGTATTTAGAATAACATCATCAATATCTAAACTTCCCAATTTAAATGTAAGCTGGAGCAACTCAACCGTTACAGAAACCCCCATTGATAGTAACAAAATCATCCCTATCGAACGAAGTCGCTTAAACAGCAAAGAACTGAAAAAACCTAATGGCAAAAAAGCAAATATATTGCCAAAAAAATTATCGGTTAGCATTCGTAACTCAAGTCCATTATAACTTGATATGTCCCTAACAATAGACCGAAAAGGTATTATGTTGTAATCAACAACTCCTGAAACGGCACTACGGTAGTGTGAGAAGAATAATAAATAACTTAGAACAAATAAATAAAGAGCAGAACAAACGTAAATAACTGCTTTTTGCAGATTACTAATAAACTCACCTCCAGCTTCTAGTGATATTTCTTTACGTTAAACTAGTTCCCCTTCTTTTTTCAAAAAAATCAGTGCACCTATACGTTAGGCACACTGATTTTTATTTTTTATATATTTTGATCTTTTGTTCGTTCCATCTTTACAGGCTTCCACCCTTGATTTGTTACCCATTGAAGATATACTCGGTAATGTTCTGATGTACCTTTAACCGTTACACGTGCAATCGCAGAATGTGCATCTCCACCATTACCTAAAAACCATAACGTATAGTCACTTTCTGATTTTCCTAATGCCAAGTTGATGGCTTTTATTTTTTCCGCCCAGTCAACATGACTAGAATCGTAAATTGATGTATGTGGCTCCGATTGAGTTGTTCCTACTGGTGCCCAACTTGAATTAGTAATCACTTGCTTTACTTGAGGATCGTTAGAATCTTCTTCCACTACTTCTTCGTCCTCAGTAGCTGGCTCTTCTTCGACAGGTTCTTCTGTTACTTGAGATTCTTTCTCTTCTTCAGGTAGTTCCTCTTCTTCTTTAGGCTCTTCCTTCGGTTCTTCCTTTTCTTCTGTTTCATCATCGTTCTCTTCTACTTCTGTGCCAATTTTTGTTTGGTCTTGTTCTGTTGTAGCTTGTTCGGTATTGTTGCCTTTACCGAAAAATAACGAACTACCTAAAAATATAATAGCAACAAAAACAACACCGATTAATATATTTAAAACCGTATTAGCTTTTTTCTTTTTTGAAGTTCTTTTATATCTTGATCCTAAATCGTAAGACATTTGTTTCTCCTCCTGGTCAAAACTTATCTTTTGCTAAGGCTCTTTTTAAATAAATGCTTTTTAATATTACTAAGGACGTCCGTTGGTTTCCGCTGCAGGCACTTGCTTTCCGCGGGGAGGGAGCTGAGCCTGTGGGGTCTCAGCCTTCCCTCTTCTTCCCGCAGGAGTCAAGTGCCCTCCGCTCCAACCAACTCAGTAATGATATTAAACTCCCACACTAACAAGCAACATTTATTACAGAAACACCCTTTTCTAAAGTATCATTCTAACAT
This sequence comes from Bacillus sp. FJAT-45066, assembly GCF_002335755.1. Taxonomy (NCBI): domain Bacteria; kingdom Bacillati; phylum Bacillota; class Bacilli; order Caryophanales; family Bacillaceae; genus Bacillus; species Bacillus sp. FJAT-45066. Next base: position 392,241 of record NZ_NISQ01000001.1, on the reverse strand, counting down.
CTCTGTCTATTTATGAAAAGTGCTAAATGTCATTGGAGCTCGTTGTACTGGTATAGTTTGTTTACCATATCATAATACATGCTCGTGACAGAGCTTTGTTCATTCACTACGTCTAGTTCCACTACAACTAATGAATATTTAGGGTTTTCGAATGGAAAATACCCAGCAAACCAACGATGTACAAGCTCCTGTCCACCACTGCTTTTCAATCCAGTTTGGGCAGTCCCACTTTTACCTGCTACCCCGTAAGGTAAGGTCTGAAACCTTCTACCTGTGCCATTTTCATGTTCTACAACTTCCCGAAGCATATGCTGTAGCTTCATCACCGTATACTTAGAAACAGAATCAACAGACAGTTCGTGATTTGGAAAGGAATAAAGCATTGTTCCGTTTTTATAATCTAATTCTTTCACTATTTTTACTTGTTTGGCTTTTCCACCTCTAGCAATCGTTGCCATCATATTGGCAACTGCAATAGGAGTAACCTTCACTTCTCTTTGTCCGATAGATGTTTGGGCAATATCTTTTCCATATTGGTCTCCATTATCTTCAGCCATTACCATTCCGGTTTCCTCTTGTGGAAGTTGATGGAATTCATGGAAATGAAAAACATCTCCTTGCCAAACCACTTCCGTTAAAAGCCCTAGTTTCTCTGAATATCCTTCGATAGAACCGGTATGACGATTTTCTAACTCTTGGCCAAGTTTAGCAAACGTGTAATTACAGCTTTGTGCAAAGCTTGCCTCAAAGTCTAATAATCCTTTATTATCTTTTGATTCCCCATACATATCTAAGTTACAATCAAACATTCGATTATGTGATACAAGATTCTCCTCGATAGCACCTGCAGCAATGATTGTTTTAAAAACAGAACCAGGAAAATGTCTTTCCACCATTACATTCTTCGTACCGTTATCGGAGAATGGGTCCTTCCAATTAATCGAAGGTTTAGAAACCATTGCTAATACTTCATTTGTTTCGATGTCTAGAAGTAAAATTCCTCCCCTATTTATTTTATACTCGTTTGCAATTTCTTCAGCGATTAGTTGAACATCTCTATCAATCGTCGTTTTTATCGAAAGTGGATAGAAGGGGTTTGACGGTGCACTATATCTCACATCAATGCCAAATAACGAGCCACCATATCTATCTACGTGATAAAGTAGTTGTGTAGAACCTTCAGGCAATAAAAATTCGTCAAAAGCTTGCTCTAGCCCTGTGACACCAATTGGCGTTTTGGGCGAAATATATTGATTTTCTATTCTTTTTTTGTATCTTCGTAAAAACTCCGTTTCATTTTCTCCTGTAATTCCAATCAGTTGCTCTGCAGCCTTTTTATCTAAAGAAAAACTCCTATACATTGCGATAATGCCAGGGTATTTTAAACTATTAATTTTCTCCATTTGCTCTTCTGTTAATTTTAATGGTTTCCCTAAGTCTCTTACTACAACAGGAGCTGATAATTCTTGAACGATTTCTTCCAAGTGAGTTTCAGAAATTTGAAGTATAGATGCTAATTCATCTTTTGGCCAATCTAATTTTTGTAAAAAAGGAAAAAGAATTAGAGTTGGATAATAATCATGTGTCAAAGGTTTGTTGTTACGGTCTACAAACCTACCTCTGCCTTCATCTACCGTTAATGCTTGTGTTCGTTGTTGAACACTTGCCTCTATTAAATTTATGTCTTTTTTAGAGAATGATTCAGGACTAATTAGTTGAATATGCATTAGCCGCATTATTAAGAAAAATAAACCTATAATGAAAAGATAGCTAACGACTTTCAATCTTTTGTAAGTTGTTTTTTGCATGAAAAAGACCACCTCGTCTACATTTTCGACGAGATGGTCTTTATTTAGTCAAGCTAAATTATTTTATTGAAACGATTCGTACGTTCATTTCTCCACCTGGAGTTTGAATGGATACTGAATCCCCAACATTTTTGCCCATAAGAGCGCTTCCCATTGGAGAATCGTTTGATATTTTTCCTTCGAATGGATCTGCTTCTGCACTACCAACGATTGTGTATGTTTCTTCTTCTTCATCTGGAAGTTCTACAAACGTTACTGTTTTTCCTAATGTTACAGAGTCAGAATCACTGTTATCTTCAATGATTTTCGCATTACGGATCATTTGCTCTAGAAGTGTAATACGTCCTTCAACGAATGCTTGCTCTTCTTTCGCAGAATCGTACTCAGAGTTCTCTGATAAATCACCAAAGCTACGCGCAATTTTAATACGTTCTACAACTTCTTTACGGCGTACCGATTTTAACTGTTCTAGTTCATGTTCAATCTTTAACTTACCTTCTTCTGTCATTGGATAAATTTTCTCTACTGCCATATCCTTCAACTCCTTCTAGTATTCACATTCCCCAATTAGTGTTCTTTTATATATTAGAGTAATTTCATAAGTATTTCGTTTATTGAAAAACTACTTTTGTATTACTATCAATTAGATAAGTTTAAAATATTGTTGTAATACTAAAACATTCCCTAGTTGATATTCGTTTTTCGTATAGTTGTAATACATTATGAAAATTACTCATGTATGTGGAAAAAGATGTACCCATTAACTGGAATACATCAACGGTTATTTCCACGATTGGAAAATTAATGACTCGAATAAATTTCTTAAATACGGTTCGTTTAATGAAAAACGAAAGTATTTTATATCTATTAGTATATAAGTTCATATATTATTTACTTCCTAATAAACAAATGGATGTCATTCGTTTTTCAGATAGTAAAAATATATGATGAAATTCACTCACTTACCATATGTTATTACAAAATTGACTTTTGTTCAAGAATTGTTTGAATTTTTGTTACCATTAAGTCTATTGCAACATGATTTTGTCCGCCTTCTGGGATAATAATATCCGCATATCGCTTCGACGGTTCAATAAATTGATTGTGCATCGGGCGAACAACTGTAACATATTGCTCGATGACAGAATCAATTGTACGTCCACGCTCTTTAATGTCACGTAACATACGGCGGATAATTCGAATATCAGCATCTGTATCTACGTAAAGTTTTATATCCATTAAGTTACGCAATCTTTCATCTTCTAATACTAAAATACCTTCTACAATTATTACATCTTTCGGTTCTACCTCTATTACTTCGTCAGAACGAGTATGCTGTGTATAATCGTAGACTGGCTTATTAATGGATTGATATTGAAGTAATTTTTCAATATGCTGAATTAATAAATCATTATCGAACGCTAACGGGTGATCATAATTCGTTTTTAAACGTTCTTCAAATGGTAATGCTGATTGATCTTTATAATAGTAATCTTGCTCTATCATTAAAATCGATTGATTTTGAAAATGCTCATAAATAGATTTTGTAACACTTGTTTTACCAGAGCCAGATCCTCCGGTTACACCAATAACAATCGGTTTCTTCCCCATTGAATGTTATTGCTCCTTTCGCATCATGTTGTACGGATAGATCGGCTTGTCTACTTTAAATGTAACAATTTGTAGTGGGTGTCGAGCAGCGTCTAGTTCGTTCCCGTCCTCATCCCAGATCTTATCTATAACTTGTGTAAAGTTTTCAATTTCCGGTCCGAAGAATTCCACTTCTTGTCCAGGTTTGAAATAGTTTCTTTGTTGTAATGTTACCATTTTTGTCTCTGCATCATAGTCTAACACTAATCCAACAAAATCAAACGTCGTCTTTTTGCTATGATTACCAAACATTTGCTCTTTATACCCTGGAGTTCCTTCAAAGAACGCAGTAGCAGTTTCACGATTTGCACATTTATCTAGCTCTTCTAACCATTCTTTCTGAATTTGGAAGTTTTCTGGATCCGCACAATACGCATCTATTACTTTACGGTATACACTTACTACTGTTGCTACGTAATGAATAGATTTCATTCTTCCTTCAATTTTTAAACTATCAATTCCAAGTTCAATCATTTGAGGAATAGATTCAATTAATTTTAAGTCTTTTGGACTCATTGCAAATGGTGCATCACCTTCTGCATAAAGTGGATTTTCATCGCTACCTTCTACAGCATATAAATCATAGTCCCAACGGCAAGATTGGCAACAGCCACCTCGGTTAGAGTCACGAGCCGTCATATGATTACTTAATACACAACGACCAGAGTAAGCAATACACATAGCACCGTGAATGAACGTTTCAATTTCGATGTCTACTTTTTCTTTCATTCCACGAATTTCTTCTGCACTTGTTTCACGAGCAAGTACAACACGCTCTAGTCCTTCTTCTTTCCAGAATTGAACAGCTTTCCAGTTAGATAAAGATTGTTGCGTACTTAAGTGAACTTCTAATTTTGGTGCAACACGGCGACATGTTTCAATAATTAACGGATCTGCAACAATAATACCGTGTACTCCTGCACCTTGTAGTCCAATTAAGTAATCATCTAAGCCGTCAATATTTTCATTGTGGGCAAAAATATTGGTTGTAACATAAATTCTTGCACCGTATTTTGCAGCAAATTGTACACCTTCTGCCATTTCTTCATGTGTGAAGTTATCAGCATTGGAACGTAATCCGTATTCTTGTCCACCAATAAATACTGCGTCCGCTCCGTATCGTACAGCAATCTTTAACTTTTCTAAGTTACCTGCTGGAGCAAGTAACTCAGGCTTCTTTACTATTACACGTTTTCCATCTACTATTTTCGAAATTTTATCATTTAAAATTGTTGTCATTTTACAAACCTCCCTTTCTTGCTTAATAAACTGTTTCTTTAAAGAAGAATCCTGTGTCTAATGGTCTGTGACCTTGTTGTAACTCCTCGACTTCTTCTAATAGAGTTTCTTTTATTTCTTCATATTGATCACGATCTTCCACACATAAATCGATTGCTTGACGGTACTTCTTTGTTACTTCCACGATATACTCAGGAGATTGTAAAACTCCATCAATTTTGAAGCTATCCACACCAGCGTCAATCATCTCTTCCAATTCATCGATAATACACATATCGTTTGGACTCATAATATGTGTGCCATTTTCATCTTCAAAAATCGGATATTTATTTTCTCGCTCTTTATCATGTAGTATCATATTTTTACCTTGTGTACGATTTTCAATTTCCATCGCTTTTCCTTGGTACTCAAAATAATTTCCAAGTAATGAACGTTTCGATTGGAACATACAGGTCATACCGTGAACTTGAACTTCGATTTCAACCTCAGCATTTTCTTTTGTTTCTACAATGGTATCCATGTTTAACTCACGAGCAAGAACAGCACGCTTTGCGCCTTTTCTTCCCCAGTAGTTACAAGTAAAATAGTTTGTCGCAGTTGTTTCTGTATTCCAATGTAATTTCATAGAAGGTGCCGCTTCTTTTGCTGCCATAAGCACCGCTGGGTCACCAAACACAACTCCATCTGCACTATTTTCTTCTAAGAATTGTAGGTAATCACTTAAATCTTCTACTTTGTCATTGTGAAAAAGAGCATTCATAGCAACATATACTTTTTTGCCGTTCTCATGTGCTAGTGTTATCGCTTCTTTCACTTGATCACGATTAAATTCACCAGCTAGTCTTAAACCGAAGTGTTGTTCACCAATCATGAACGCATCAGCACCAGCTTCTATTAAGTCTTTCATATTGTCTAAATCAATTGGGGTAACTAATAATTCAGGTTTGTTCATCGTTTTCACCTCTTTAATTTACTTATCGCTATTCCGTCTCCAACAGGCAAAATAGCAGTATCATATTTTTCATTTTCCATTAACCAACGATTAAATTTGTCGATTTTCTTCACTAAATTTTTAATCCGTTTTGGTTCGATTTCTTCTATGTTTTCTGCAACGAGACCTTTAAATAGAACATTGTCCGTTACAATGATTCCTGTTGGTGCTAAATATTTTTCATACATCGTAAAAAACCGCTCATATTGACCTTTGGCAGCATCAACAAATATTACATCATAAGGAGCCATCTTTTCTATAAGTTCGTGTGTTTCTGTTGCGTCTCCAAAAATAAAATGTAATCTATCTTCTAACTTTGCTTCTTTTGCAAACTGTTCAGCCTGTCCATATCGTTTTTCGTCGCGTTCAATGGTAACAATTTCTGCGTTTTCTATTGTTTTTGCCATTCTAATAGCAGAGTAACCAATGGCTGTTCCGATTTCTAGGATTTTTTTTGGCTGTTGTATGCGAAGAAGTTGCAAAAGTGTTTCCATGCCAACTAAATCCATGATTGGTACTTGTTCTTCTTTTGCAAGTTGTTCCATTTTATTTAATAGAGGTTCTCGTTCGTTTATTAATGATTCCAGATAGGAAATTATTTTTTCGTCCAATGGATGTTTCCTCCTATCTAAATATGTTAACTATGTCATTATAGGGTACTAACTGTTGCTGATAGCACGAGGCACTCGCTTTCCGCGGGCGTGTCTAGGTCTTGCGGCTAGCTCCTCGCGCCTCGTGCTATCATCAACTTAGTTAGGTATACTATCCACAGAAATCATTATTTACTTATCACATATATTATAATTGCATTAAAAGAGAGTTCGACTCGTGGAGAGGAACTCTACTTGGAATTAGTAGTATGAAAAACAACTCGATATATTTTATCATAAAAGAAGATGGAATGCGAATGGTATCGCATTCCAGATGATAGTATTAATTGTTGTTTCTACCTGTTATATGAATTTCTCTGTCTCGTAAATGCGCATCGTATGTTTCGTTGAAGATTACTTCTCCTTCAGGTGTAGCAAGGAAGTATAAATAGTTTGTTTCTTCTGGTTGTAATACAGCTTCAATAGAAGATGCACCAGCATTTGCAATTGGCCCTGGAGTTAAACCAGCGTATTTATAGGTGTTGTAAGGGTCATCTACTTCTAAGTGCACATATAGAACTCTATCTTTATGCTCTCCTAAAGCGTACAACACAGTTGGATCTGTTTGTAATGGCATTCCTTGATTTAATCGGTTATAGAATACGCTAGCAATTTTTTTACGGTGTATTTGATCCGTTGCTTCTTCTTCAACAAGACTAGCAAAAGTTAAAAGTTCATGCACTGTAAATCCTGCTTCTTCCATTTCCGCATAATAAGGTGCGATAATTTCTTCCGTTTTTTGTAACATAGGTACTACAACTTCTTCAATTGTAGGGTTCTCTGAATAAAACGGATATGTTGCTGGGAACAAGTAACCTTCTAACGGATATTTTACATTTTCTGCGAATACTTCTTCTGTAATAAGATTAGGGAACTTTTTCATCATTTCACGAACGAACTCTTCATCGTTAATTGTTTCCCAAAATTCTTCTTCATCTACATTTGCTCTATTTGATAGAATGATTGCTATTTGTGTTAATTGACGACCTTCTGGGATTGTTACGTTAAACAACGCTTCTCTCATAATTCTACCTGATTTTAAGGAAAGTATGATTTCATCTAATGTCATAGAAGGACTTAATGTATACGTACCTGCTTGAAATCCCGATTCATTTTTAAATTTTACGTAATAACGAAAAATTCTTGCATTATGAACAATACCTGCGTCTTCCAAAATGTTTGCAATGGCTGTTCCAGACGAACCAATCGGTATTTCCACTTGTTCTGTATGTTCTGATACTTCATCTACAGGCTTCAGTGCATTTGAAATATAATAATATCCTCCGCCAATTACTGTCGTTATTGCTAACATTAAGACTATAAATGCTACAAATACAATTCGGCGAACGATTTTTGCTTCCTGATGTTTTTCCATTAATTTTTGTTGAACATCATTTTTCTTTTTAGATCCCACTAAAAACACCATCCTCTCGCTCAACTATTTATTATACAACATTTATGTAGGAAAATTGACATAAAAATCTGTTTTCCAACATTTTTTATTTATTATTTCAAACTAAAGATATGGTACTATATTTACGAAGGAGTGACTATTATGAGGTTAACGCTGTACACAGATTACTCGTTAAGAGTATTACTATACTTAGCATGTATCCCTAAGAAAGAAAAGCTTGTACAAATTAAAGATATCGCAGAAAGCTATAATATATCTAAAAATCATTTAATGAAGGTTATCTACCACTTAGGGAAACTTGGATACATTGAGACGATTCGCGGTAGAGGCGGCGGTATCCGTATAGCGATGGAGCCATCCGCCATTAATATAGGGAAGTTAGTTAGACATACAGAAGAGGATTTTCATATAGTAGATTGTTTTGGGGATCATTCAGTTTGCGCGATAACTCCGGCTTGCACATTAAAGCATGTACTACACAAAGCATTGCAGGCGTTTATTCAAGTGTTGGATGAGTATACGTTAGAGGATTTGATGCATAACAAAGAAGAGTTAGCGTCGTTGTTAAATGTAGAATAGTGGTTAGGGGTTTGCTGCTTGCTAGTAACGAATCACTAATCACTTTAAAATGAAAAAAGCTCTAGCAACTTTTACGCTGCCAGAGCTTTTTTCGTTTATATTACTCTTCTTCTTCTTGCTCCATGAAAGTGTTTAACATTTCTTCGATCATGTCCCACTCTTCATCTGTTTCGACTGGCATTAAGTCGCCGCCTTGATCGCCTTCACCTGGAATGAATGCAGATGCATGAATTTCGATATCATCCGCATCATCTTCGTCCGCACCAACTGGGTAGTAAAGAACGTAAGACTTTCCGAACTCTTCATTTTCAAATGTGAATAAAATTTCACATAGTTGTTCGTTTCCTTGCTCATCAATTACAGTAATATGCTTTTCACCGTGTTCCATGATTTGTTCACCTCTAGTTTTATTGTTTGCTATCTAAAAATCCTTGCAGAATAAACACTGCTGCCATTTTATCTATGACTTTTTTTCGTTTTGCTCTGCTTACGTCAGCGGATAACAATGTCCTTTCAGCAGCAACAGTTGAAAGACGCTCGTCCCAAAAAACAACCGGCAATTTTGTTTTTTCGTGAAGTTTTTCTGCATAGACTCGACTTGCTTCTCCTCTTGGTCCAATCGTACCATTCATGTTTTTCGGCAAACCAACCACGATTTTTTCTACATTATATTCAGCAATGATTTGTTTTAATCGTTTAAAGCCGAGATTATTTATAGCTTCATCAATCTTAATCGTTTCCAAACCTTGTGCTGTCCACCCTAGTTCATCACTAACGGCAACACCAACAGTTTTGGAACCAACATCTAAACCCATTATACGCATGTATTACTCCTTACGATGATGCTTTAAATAGGATTTCACTAATTCCTCGATTAATTCATCTCTTTCAAGTTTACGAATTAATGCCCTTGCATCATTATGTCTTGGAATGTAGGCTGGGTCTCCGGAGAGAAGGTAGCCAACGATTTGATTAATAGGATTGTATCCTTTTTCTCTTAATGCATCGTGAACCGTAAATAATACTTCTTCTACATTCGTCTCAACAGAGTCCTCATGAAAATTAAATTTCATTGTTTTATCAAAGGAGCTCATAGTATGCACCTCTCTTTTCAGACTTTATTCAAAATCTGCTTGTCAATAGTTACCTTTATTGTACACTATTTAACAAGAATGTTAAATGGATTTCATCCATTCTTCAACATATTGTAATGCACTGTCTACTTGCTCTGGATTTTTCCCACCAGCTTGAGCCATATCAGGACGGCCACCACCGCCTCCACCACAACGTGTTGCAACTTCTTTTATAAGTTTTCCTGCATGGTATCCTTTTTCCATTAAATCTTTTGTTACTCCAGCAGAAATATTTACTTTATTACCGTCTTGGACACTTGCAAGTACGATTACTGCTGACCCTAATTTACCTTTTAGTTCGTCCATCATAGTACGTAGGTTGTTCATGTCAGTAGGTGCAACTTTAGCTGCTAGCATTTTCACACCATTTACTTCTTTCACGTTATCAAGAATAGAAGATGCTTCAATGTTGCTTAATTTAGTCGTTAACGACTGATTTTCTCGCTGTAATTCTTTCATTTCAGCTAAAACTGCATCAATTCTAGTACTTACTTCTTGTGGTTTTGTTTTCAATTTACTTGCTGCTTCTTTTAATAATTGAACTTGGCTATTTAGTAGTTGATATGCACCTTCACCAGTTACTGCTTCCATTCTTCGTGTACCAGCTCCGATACCCGATTCAGACACAATTTTAAAGAGACCTATTACAGAAGTGTTCGGTACATGACATCCACCACAAAGCTCTAAACTATATTCTCCAACTTGAACGACACGAACTACATCTCCATATTTCTCACCGAAAAGTGCCATTGCACCCATTTCTTTTGCTTCAGCAAGTGATTTGTTCTCAATAACTACATCGATATTAGCCCAAATTTTTTCGTTAACAATTTGTTCAATTCTTTCGATTTCCTCTTGAGTTACTTGCCCAAAATGAGAAAAGTCAAAACGTAAACGGTCGCCTGTTACTTGTGAACCTGCTTGGTTAACGTGAGTACCTAGCACATCTTTTAATGCTTGATGTAATAAATGTGTTGCCGTATGGTTTTTGACAACTTTTTCACGGTTCGTGCGTTCTACAGTTGTCGATACTACTTCACCAGTTGTTAGTGTTCCTTCTTCTACAACGACTGTGTGAAGGTTTTGACCGTTTGGTGCTTTTTGTACGTCTTTTACTCGAGCTTTACCGTTAGCCCCTTGGATTACTCCAGCATCTGCAATTTGTCCTCCGCTTTCCGCGTAAAACGGTGTGGATGAAAGAATTAGTTGTAATTCCTCTCCAGCATTGGCAGTTTGAACGTACTCACCATTTTGTACCATAACAGCAATTTCCGTTTGGTTTGTAAGTGTGTTGTAGCCAACAAACTCACTATCCACTTTTACATCACCTAAAACTCCACCTTGTACTTGCATGGAATCAACATCTTGTCGAGCACTTCTTGCACGCTCACGTTGCATTTCCATTTCTTTTTCAAAACCTTCATGGTCCAGTTCCATGTTGTTTTCTTCTGCAAATTCTTGTGTTAATTCAATCGGGAAGCCATATGTGTCGTATAAACGGAAAGCATCTTTTCCAGAAATAACGTTACTACCTTCTTCTTTCGCCTTTTTAATCACTTCAGAAAGGATAGCCAGTCCATCATTTAATGTTTCATGGAAACGCTCTTCCTCTGTTTTAATAACACGTTGAATGAAGTCTTGCTTCTCTTTAACTTCTGGATAGAAATCAACCATAATTTCTGCCACTACAGGTACTAACTCATGCATAAACGGACGGTTAACGTTAATTTGCTTCGCATAACGTACTGCACGACGAAGTAAACGACGTAATACATAGCCACGGCCTTCATTAGAAGGTAGTGCACCATCACCAACAGCAAACGTTACCGTTCTTAAATGGTCCGCAATTACTTTGAATGCAACGTCTTTCTCTTTATCCACATTGTACTTTTCACCAGATACTTCTTCTGTTGCTTGAATGATTGGCATGAAAAGGTCTGTGTCAAAGTTAGTTGGTACATCTTGAATAACAGACACGATACGCTCTAAGCCCATTCCCGTATCAATATTCTTCTTCGGAAGCGGTGTGTATGTATGGTCTGGATTATGGTTAAATTCAGAAAATACAAGATTCCAAATTTCTAAATAGCGCTCATTTTCGCCACCTGGATATAGCTCAGGATCGTTAGAATCGTTTCCGTACGCTTCCCCACGGTCGTAGAAGATTTCTGTATTCGGACCTGATGGACCTTCTCCGATATCCCAGAAGTTCCCTTCTAAGCGAATGATTCTTTCTGCTGGAACACCAATTACTTCGTTCCAATATTGGTAAGCTTCTTCATCTTCCGGGTGAACTGTAACGGATAACTTTTCAGCGTCAAAACCGATCCATTTTTCACTCGTTAAAAATTCCCAAGCCCAATCGATTGCTTCTTTTTTGAAGTAATCTCCGATAGAGAAGTTACCAAGCATTTCAAAAAATGTATGGTGTCGAGCTGTTTTCCCTACGTTTTCAATGTCGTTGGTCCGAATGGATTTTTGGGCATTCACAATTCGTGGATTTGCTGGGATAACACGGCCGTCAAAATATTTTTTTAACGTCGCAACACCACTATTAATCCAAAGTAATGTAGGGTCTTCGTGTGGAACTAAGGAAGCACTCGGCTCTACTGCATGTCCTTTTTCCTTAAAAAAGTCTAAAAACATTTGCCTAACTTGAGCAGATGTTAGTTTTTTCATTTGTATTTCCTCCTCTTAATTATGTTGAAATCCGAAGTGAAAAGTTCCTTAAAAACACAAAAAACCCCCGTCCCAAAAACAGGGACGAGAGTATGTATTCTCGCGGTACCACCCTGATTATGATCTTTTTTAGTGAAAGATCATCTCTCAAGTTGCTTGTAACGGAGCATGCCGGCAGGGTTTGACTCTGCACTCAGGATTAGCGTTCGGTTACCCTTCACCTTAGAATTCTTTCAGCCTCGGAATTCCTCTCTAAGTAAGATGGTCTGTAACGTACTCGGGTCCTTCTTCGAATTAATAAATATGTAATATTGTTTTGATTATATGAAACGATTTCGTAGTTGTCAATGTTTGATAAAATGAGTAGTTACGTGCATCACAGTAACTTTTAATACCGCAAATACCGGAACTGCTAAAATTAACCCAAGTACACCTGCAATCTCCCCACCTACAATGAGAGCAAAAATAATTAAAACAGGATGAATGTGCAAACTTTTCCCGACAATTAGTGGAGACAAAATATTACCTTCAATAAATTGTAAACCAAAAATAATGACAAGAACAAGGATCACCATTTTAATCGAAATGGTTGCGGCTATGATAACCGCTGGAAATGCACCAATGATTGGACCAAAGTATGGAATGACATTTGTAACACCGATAATAATTCCTAGAACTAGTGGATATTTCATACCTGCTAACCATAAGCTTAACGTAGCTAAAAAGCCGATAATTAGGCATACTAGCAATTGTCCTCGTATGTAATTTCCTAACGACTTGTCCACATCATTTAAAAACGCTATTCCACCTTTTCTCCATTTCCTCGGAGTTAAATACCAGACGGATTTTTTCACTTCCTGAAAATCCTTTAATAGATAGAAAACGATGAACGGAATGACGATTAAAATAAAAAAGGAATTCAAAATAGTTTTAATGCCATTGATTATTTTTTGTATAAGCACGCCAATCATGCCTTCAAATTCTGCAAACATGCCATCAACACGCTGATGTACTCCTTCTGGCCAATTGGAAGTACTGGTATGGATTTGGAAAATCCAGTTTCGATACGTTTCAGCTACACGAGGAAAGTTTTCGGATAACTCTTTTAGCTGATTAATCATAACGGGGGTTCCTTTGTATAAGGCAAATCCAATTCCACCGAAAAATAATAAATATATAATTAGAATAGCAATTGGTCTAGGCATGCCGGCATCGTGTGTTTTTTCGATTATTGGATGAAGCAGGTACGCGATAAAAGAACTGATGATAAAAGGCGTTAATACAACTAATACAACCTTTAATATAGGCTGCCAAAACGGACTTAGCTTCATTAGCACAAATAATATTAAACTAACAAGCAGGACATAACCTAAGCGAATTAGCCATTTCCACTGAGTTTTCAAGCGAAACGCCTCCTACTTGTTATTGTTAGTGAGTTCTTAGTATTTATTCGTATTTTTCATTAAAAATAGCGCCCCTTCTTGGAAGGACGCCTTTTGTTTTGTATTTATGAATTTGCTAATTTAGAACTTTTTAGAATATTTGTTACACCTTTTGAATTTTATGATACACCTTGGACTAATTATGATACACGTGATGAAATAATTGTTACACCTGGACCATTTTTTGTTACACCTACTAGACTTTTGTTACCTTTACACTTTTAATGCTACACAAGATGGACTTTATGCTACACCTCGAGCTTTTTATGCTACACTTACCAATTTTTCCGCAATCACACCGTTCGGTCAAGGCCCTATCTTGTTCAAAGCTTCTGTCACCGTGTTAATTAAAAACTGTAAATCTTTATCTGAAATAGATAGTGGCGGGGATAAGGCTAAAACGTTATTGAAACCAGCTACTGTAGCTCCATTTTTCCCGACAATAACCCCTTTACGTTTACACTCAGCGATTACTTCGTTTAACAAATCCACTTCTAATGGTTCTTTCGTATGTTTATCTCTCACTAATTCAATTCCAACAAGTAAACCTTTTCCACGAACATCCCCAACAAAAGGGTGAATGGCTAAGTTATGTTGTAATTGTGTTAAAAGGGTGTTTCCTTTTTTCTCAGAATGCTCGAAAAGGTTCTCCTGCTCCATAATCTCTAAATTCTTTAATGCGACTGCACAAGAAGCTGGACTGCCACCAAATGTATTGACATGTCTTAAATAGTCATATTCCTGAGATCCTTTGAAGTGTTCGTAAATTTCTTTTCTAACAGCAGTAGCTGAAAGTGGCATGTAACCACTAGTAATTCCTTTGGCCATTGTAATGATGTCTGGCTTTACTCCATAGTGCATGAAACCAAATGGCTTTCCTGTTCTACCAAATCCACATATAACTTCGTCAACTATTAGTAAGGCACCGTGCTTGTCGCAAACTTCCTTTACACCTTTCATGTACTGATCTGGAGGTATTAATATACCACCACCTGTAATGATAGGTTCCATTATCATTGCTGCGATTGTTTCACTTACTTCCCAGGTCATAGCATTGTCAATATGTTGTACAGATTGTAGATGTTGAGGTGGTATTGTTTCATCTTCTTCATTTCTATACTGGTCTGGAGGTGGTACGTGAATGAATCCTGTTGTAAGTGGCTCATATTTATATTTTCTTTGAGCCTGCCCAGTGGCTGCTAATGCCGCTGCTGTATTTCCGTGATAAGAACGATATCTTGAAACGATTTTATAGCGATTTGGCTCACTTTTTTGTGCATGGTATTGACGCGCTATTTTGAAAGCGGTTTCATTCGCTTCTGAGCCACTATTGGAGAAGAAGATAACATATTCATCTTGTAATAATTCATTTAATTTCTCAGCAAGTTGAATGGCGGGTGGATGACTGTTTGTCAGTGGGTAATAAGGCATGACAGTTAGTTGATCGTACGCTGCTTCGGCAAGTTCCTTTCGGCCATACCCTATGTTTACACACCATAGTCCTGACATTCCATCTAAGTAACTGTTGTCATTTATGTCGGTTATCCATGAACCGCTCGCCTTTTTAATGACCATTGTAGAATTAGGATTATATGGCTTCATCGCATGCCAAACGTATTTATCGTCTAATTCTAGCAGTGTTTTGTGCTTTTGCTTTGTATCAGACATTTGTTCTGCACCTCTTTTTTGAATTGTGGTGGAATTTATTGATGGCTATTGATTGGAAAATAAACAAGGATCTCCGTTAACATTTCTTTAAATTCTTTTTCATCATTAAAGTCACTTGATTCCCAATTTTGAAGAATCCAATGAATAAGCTCTTCCGGTGAGTTGAAAAATTCTCCACTCGAATCTGCTTTTCGAATTGTGAATCGCCCATTTTCCTCATCAATCGTAACTTCGCAGCCAAATGCACTCTCTTTGCAATTTAAATGATATTCCACCCGAATTTCTCCTTTCAAAGTAAAGTTACATGATTTTATTCTCTCAACTCGGTAACTATGAACGAAAAGTATAAAATTAAAAAAACATCTTACGATAGAATATGCTTTTTCACTCTTCCCGCTTTGTGCTTTAATCCTTTCTTAAGAAAAAAAGCTGCCACCACCAACAAAAGTTGATGGAGACAGCTAACTAGAGGTTTTATACTAAGAAAACATCTTCTTCGCTTGTTTTCTCATTTTCTTCATATTTCGTGTAGATGTTAAGTCACCAAAAAAGTCTTTGACTTGACCGTTACGGTTCATTTGGGACGCTGCTGCACCTATGCCGATTAGCAACAACGAAGTCATTGTTTTGTTCATGCGACTCACTCCTTTGAAGTTTACATACTTATTCGTCGGTCATCTTCATGAAACAAATCATCTAGTGAACTTAACGTACCATCTTCTTCAACTTGATGGGTATGCACGACACCTTGGGAAACGGTTAGTTCAATAAAGCAACCCCAACAATAGTACTGATTTACACCTATTTTACCGATATCTTTGCTTTTGCAATTTGGACAAGAAAGAACCAACTTCCGACACCTCGCGTTATGGGCTTACAGTAACAACGACGGCATCTTTTCCAATAACTAAGTCTGATGGATAGGGAACAATTTTCTTCCCTTCCGTTATATCAGCAAAAAAACCGTCCGTCACTTCATACCCTACGATTGTGCCCAGTTTTTCTTCAAAATATACATCATCTAATAAGCCAAGTTTATTTCCTTCTTCTGTTAGAAAGACTTTTCCTTTAAGCCCATGATAGTGCTCAAAGTATACTTGACCTTGTTCGTTTTTGACAATTGGGTATAGTTGATAATCCACAACCATTACTTCAAAGTCACCGAACCCTTGTATATTTTCATAAGGAAGGAATTTCGTACGATTAAAAATTCCCTTCTCATCAACGAGAATACCTTTAACTTGTCCAGGTTCACTTACGCAAAAATCGGTTACTTTACCAATCACATTTCCCGTAGTTTTGTTCATTACATTCATTCCGATGATTCTTGAAAATGTTCGCAAAAGGAACCACCTCTCTCCGAACATTTATATCATTTGTCATCCTCCATAAAGTCATACGGCGAAACGTTTTCCATCCCAATATTTGCATCTTTTGCAAATGGAGCTTCCTTTAACAACGCCACTAATTCCGGATCAAAAAGCTCTTCTTCCACATTTTGGTCCGTAGACAAATTTGATTTTGCTAATCTAGCCTTTAATGTCGTCTGCCGTTTTGTATCATCCGTTCGTTTAACACCAATTTGCAGTGCCTCTTCTTCTCCGCAAATTATTAAAAAACGTTTACTTCGAGTTACCGCTGTGTACAATAAATTTCTACGCAACATTCGGTAGTAACTTTTAACAACTGGTAAGACGACAATCGGAAATTCGCTTCCTTGTGATTTATGAATAGAACAGCAATAGGCATGTGTGATCTGACCTAAATCTTGTTTCGTGTACGTTACTTCATTTCCATCAAAGGACACAATGACGATGTCTTGTTTTTCCGTATTTTCTTTTGCATAAAAGATCGAGACTATTTCACCCATATCTCCATTAAATACGTTGCTATCTGGTTGATTTACAAGTTGTAATACTTTATCACCAGTACGATATACCACATTTCCAAACGCCATTTCACGTCGTTGTTCTGTTTTAGGATTGAATAACTCCTGAAGTTCTTTATTTAAAATGTCTATCCCAGCGTTTCCACGATACATCGGGGCTAACACTTGAATGTCTCTAGCGGTGTAACCTTTTGACACAGCATTGGCACATACTTTTTTCACCGCATCAATGATTTGATTTTGTCCACATATCAAAAAAGACCGATCTTTTTTGGGAGCGATTAGGTCAGGGGGCAATTCCCCTTTTTTCATATCATGGGCTAGATCAATAATGGATGATCCGCCTTCTTGTCGGTAAATGTGTGTTAATTTAACTGTTGGTATTGCATTAGCATCTAACATATCTTTTAAAACTTGTCCCGGACCAACAGAAGGTAACTGATCTTCATCTCCAACAAGAATAACTTGTATGTCAGCAGGTAACGCTTTAAAAAGTTGATTAGCTAGCCAAATATCAACCATGGAAACTTCATCAACAATGAGCAATTTACCTGGAATCGGATTATCCTCGTCAAATTGAAAACCTTCTACGCCATTCCATCCTAACAAGCGGTGAATAGTTAAAGAAGGAAGTCCTGTTGCTTCACTCATCCTTTTAGAAGCTCGTCCTGTCGGAGCTACTAACAAAATCGGAAATGGGTTCTCTTTGTTGTAATCTTTTGTTTCCAACGAACATCCGTGTAAGTCCGCATATAGTTCTACAATTCCTTTAATAACGGTTGTTTTTCCTGTTCCTGGCCCTCCAGTTAACAACATCATAGGCGACTGTAACGCTTGTTGGATGGCTTCTTTTTGTGAAGGAGCATAACTTACCTTTAAACGTTCTTCCAAGCTACCAAGTGATTTTAAAAACTCAGACTCAGGAAACTGCTTTTCGTATTGATTTTGTTCTAATACACGTTTAATGTTTTTAACTAAACCTTTTTCAGAAAAAAACAACGAAGGCAAATAAACTCTTTCTTCTTCAGAAATTAGTTTACCTTCTTCCACTAAGTGCAATATTTCCCGAGAAATGTCGTCTAATGACACTTTTTCTCCTTTTGTAGCATTCAGTAAGGTTAACACTTGTTTGGAAATTTGATCTTTTAACAAGAAGCAATGCCCTTCTTGTAAGGAAAACTGTTCTAACGTGTACATACAACCAGCTTTTATCCGATCAGGATGTGCCCCAGACAAGCCCATCCTCGAACCAAGCTCATCCGCACGGTTGAAACCTACACCTTCTACATCTTCCACAAGTTGATAAGGATTTTTTTGAATGATGTCTAACGTCTCTTCCTTATACGTTTGATATATCTTCATCGATAATTGGGGACCGAACCCAAGTTGTGACAAAGAAATCATTACTTGTTCTAACCCTTGGTGTTCCATCAACGTATCACAAATCAACTTCGCTTTTTCTACACTGAGTTTAGGAACAGAGTCTAAAAGAGAAGGATTCTCCAATATTTTCGAGATTGCATTTTCCCCGAGGTGATCTGCAATTGTTTCTGCTGTTTTTTTTCCGATACCAGTAAACAAATCACTTGATAAGTAAGCCACAATTCCTTGTTTTGATTGCGGTAAATCTTTTCGGAAATGTTCTACGTGAAGTTGCATTCCAAATTTAGGGTGTTCTTTTATATTTCCAAAGAAAATGTATGTCTCATCTTCATGTATTCTTGGAAAATATCCCGTGACAACAGCTTCCTTTTCACTGTAATCCATGTTCGTGTCTTTCACTCGAATTCGAACGACAGAGTACAGATTTTCTTCGTTATGAAAGATAGTAACTAAATGTGTGCCTTTCATAAAACGCTCTTGTTCCTCAAACAAATCCAAGGAAGATTGGTTATTTGTCATCGGCTTCCCCTCCGTACTACTAGTTTTCCGAAATTACTTTTCTCGCATGAGCGGCTAAAATATGATCTGGTTGAATTTCTACTGCTTGGTCTAAGTGGTGTAATGCTTTTTCTCTATTTTCTTTATAAGCATAAGCAACGCCTAAATTATAGTGGGCATCTGCATGGTTTTCATCTAAAGCTAGTACATGATCCATTTGTTCAATTGTTTCGTTTAACATGCCTTGCCCGGCTAAGCATAAACCAAATTGAAATCGTGCTTCAGCGTCGTTTTCGTTCAACTCTACCGCACGTTGAAAATAAGGTAGTGCAAGCTTTGGTTGTTCGAACCTAAGCATTGTCATTCCTATCATAAAAAACGTGTCGCTGTCTTCTAGACCTTTTTTCATCGCTAGTTCAAAGTTTTCTTTTGCTTTATGAATGTTTTCTTGTTCGAAGTATGTATTTCCTAAACTGTAGTATGCAGATGCAGCATTTTCGTCGATTTCGATCGCTTTTTCATAAAATTTGATTGCTCTTGCTGTCTCACCTACTGTATTTAAAACGTTTCCGAAGTTGACGTATGCTACTGCGTTTTTCGGATTTTGTTCTATTTCTTCGGTGAATGCTTTGATTGCTTCTTCGTATTTTCCTTGTTTGAAAAATTCTATTCCGATTGCGTTGTTGTCTTTCATTTTTCATGCTCCTAATCGATTTTTATGATGTTATTATAGCATATGCTTTTACGCAATTGCTTACATGTTCTATAGAACTGTTCATAACCTGTCCGTTGATTTCCGCTACAGGCACTTGCTTTCCGCGGGGAGGGATGCGAGCCTCCTCGGCTTCGCCTGTGGGGTCTCGCACTTCCCTCTATTTCCCGCAGGAGTCAAGTGCCTTCCGCTGCAATCAACTCTAGGTTTCAAAGTAATTAAACACGACAATTTTGACAAGTTCACAAACAAAGAGCCTAGGAACGTTTGCCCAAGCTCTTGTTGTTTAACCTAAATACGTTAATTTCTCGTTGTTTTTGAATACTTGGTCGATGGTGCCGCCGCCTAGGCATTCGTCGCCTTTATAGAATACTACTGCTTGTCCTGGTGTAATGGCGCGGATAGGTTCGTCGAACACTACTTTCACTTTTCCATCTCCAATAGCTGTTACACGCACAGGGTTATCTTGTTGGCGATAGCGAAACTTTGCTGTACAAGCAAATTCTCCTTCAGGTTTGTTATCTGATACCCAACTCATTTCTACACCGATGATTGAATCGGAATAAAGTAGTTCATTTTCAAAACCTTGACCAACATACAGCACGTTCTTCTTTAAGTCTTTTCCAACAACAAACCATGGTTCACCACTTCCACCAATACCAAGTCCTTGACGTTGGCCAATTGTGTAGTACATTAAACCGTCATGTTTTCCTTTTACTTCTCCATCCATCGTAACCATGTCGCCTGGTTGTGCTGGAAGGTAGCCACTTAAAAACTCTTTGAAATTACGCTCTCCGATAAAGCAAATGCCTGTGCTATCTTTTTTAGTTGCTGTAGCAAGACCTGCTTCTTTTGCAATTTCACGAACGCGCTTCTTTTCAATATTGCCGATTGGGAACATAACTTTCGATAGTTGTTCTTGTCCTAGTTGGTTTAAGAAATACGTTTGATCTTTATTTTCATCTAAACCTCTTAGCATTTTATATTCACCATCACGGAATTCAACTTGTGCGTAATGACCTGTTGCTAAATAGTCTGCACCAAGTTCCATTGCGTGTTCTAAAAATGCTTTAAACTTAATTTCTTTGTTACACATAACGTCAGGATTTGGTGTTCTTCCTGCTTTATACTCATCTAAGAAATATTGAAACACTTTGTCCCAATATTGTTTTTCAAAGTTGACTGCATAATATGGGATACCAATTTGATTACATACACGAATAACATCGTTGTAATCTTCAGTTGCAGTACAAACGCCATTTTCATCTGTGTCGTCCCAGTTTTTCATGAAAATACCGATAACTTCGTACCCTTGTTCTTTTAAAAGAAGAGCTGCTACGGATGAATCTACTCCACCTGACATACCAATAACAACGCGTATATCTTTATTTTCTTTCTTCATTTTCTTCATCTCATTTCTTTCTTGCTAATCTTTTCACTATCTTTGCTGTTTCTCTCGCTGCTTTTTCTATTTGTTCCTCGGTATTACCAAGTCCAAAACTAAATCGTATGGAAGAGGCAATTTTATCGGAATCTATTCCAAACATCGCAACAAGTACATGTGATGGATCGATAGAACCCGCTGTACAAGCAGAGCCGCTTGAAACAGAAAGGCCAGCCATATCCATATTTACTAGAAACGATTCAACATTCGTTCCGGGGAAGTAAACGTTCATTACGTGTGGTAATGTATGGGCACCGTTCCCATTTATAGAAAATTCAACGCCTTCTTCTTCCCAAATTCTTTGCATCAGCAGCTTGAATTTTTTATAAAGGTCCCGTTTTGAGTTAGACTCTTCTATCGACATTTCAATTGCTGTTTGCAATCCAACAATGCTTGGCACACTCTCTGTACCTGCACGACGTTTGCGCTCTTGCTCTCCTCCAAAAGTTAGAGAATGAAAGTTTGCACCAGTTTTGGCATAAAGAAGGCCGATACCTTTTGGACCATTTATTTTATGTCCTGACATAGATAAAAAGTCAATTCCAAGTTCTTGGACATTTATTCGTTCTAATCCAAATGCTTGTACAGCATCTGTATGGAAATAGGCTTGGTGTTCTTTTAGTAATGTACCAATCTCTTGAATTGGCTGTATTGTTCCTACTTCATTATTCCCGAACATTACCGTGACTAAAATCGTGTCAGCAGTTAGTGCAGTTTCAAGATCATTTATAGAAATTCTACCAGTCTCATCTACTGGTAAATACGTTACATCGAAACCATCTTTTTCTAATCGTTCACACGTATGAAGCACTGCATGGTGCTCCACTTGAGTTGTGATGATATGGTTACCCTTATGTTTGTTTGCGCGGGCTACTCCAATAATGGCCAAGTTGTCTGCTTCTGTACCACCGCTCGTAAAAATAATTTCTGTTTCTTTTGCTCCTATTGCTGTAGCAGCTGCAAGTCTTGCTTCATCTACTAAATGACGGCTTCGTCGACCGAATGAATGGATGCTGGAAGGATTTCCGAATGCTTCTTTCATTACAGGAATCATCGCTTCCACCACAGCTGGATGCATAGGAGAAGTAGCAGCATGATCTAAATAAATTGGCATCAGCAAAATCCTCCTTTTTAGTGGTTAGTGATTAGTTGTTAGTTGGTTAATCTTGTGCATAAGCAACTACTTTTTATCTTAGATGTAGAACATGTATGCTTCTTGGTCTCCGCCTGAGTGATTAGCTAGATCTTCTAGTGTTGTGTTGTCTAACACTTCTTTTACAGCGTCGCGAATACGTATCCAAAGTTCGCGCTTTGCTGGCTCTTCGTCATCTAAAACTTCAACAGGACTAATTGGCCCTTCTAATACTCGAATAATATCTCCAGCTGTAATTTTGCTTGGCTCATCAGCTAAAATATATCCACCATATGCACCGCGAATACTTTTTACAAGTCCCGCATTTCGAAGAGGCGCGATTAATTGCTCTAAATAGTGCTCAGATAGGTCATGTGTTTGAGCAATTGACTTTAAAGACAATGGCCCTTCCCCAACATTTTTAGCTAATTCAATCATAATCGTTAATCCATATCTACCTTTAGTTGAAATCTTCATAATCCTGCACCCCTTATTCTTCCTATTGCAATCATTATATATATTTTATTAGGTCTTTATCATTCATGCTTATCGTTTAATGAAAAACGTTTTTAGTATCCTCAAAATGTTGTATGTTCGCATTTCGTGTTAGATAAACAAACGTGTGACTATTTGTAATTTGTTTTTCGCTATAGTAAACATACATGATGAAACTTATCCGTTCATTAAACCTACGCTATTATAGCATATTTAAAAGTGTATTTCATTTCAAACAATGAAGGTTTGTATGGTAGATTATAATTACGTTAGTTTAAATAGTTTATCAATCGACGTCAAAGATTTTGCTTACACGAAAAGAAAGATTAAGCAGGTGAAAAGCATGAGTAAAAAACCGTTAGCATTTCAGATGCGACCGAAGACGATAGAGGAAATTGTTGGACAAGACCATCTTGTTGGAGAAGGAAAAATCATTCATCGAATGGTAAAAGCAAAACATTTATCATCCATGATATTATATGGCCCTCCAGGTATAGGGAAAACTTCAATAGCCACAGCGATTGCAGGCAGTACGAATTACGCTTTTCGAACATTAAATGCTGTTGTTCATAATAAGAAAGATATGGAGATAGTTGTACAAGAAGCAAAAATGTCTGGTGGAATCATACTGATTTTGGATGAAGTTCATAGACTTGATAAAGGAAAACAAGACTTTTTGCTTCCTCATTTAGAGAGCGGATTAGTTACGTTAATCGGGGCAACTACTAGTAATCCTTATCATGCCATTAACCCAGCCATTCGAAGCAGATGTCAAATATTCGAATTAAAGCCTCTTTTTCCTAATCAAATTAAGGAAGTTTTATATAGAGCTTTGAAAGATACCTCCAGAGGGCTTGGTGAGTATAACGTTATCATCACGGATGATGCGCTAAACCATTTAGCTACCGCATGCGGAGGAGACGTCAGGTCGGCATTAAATGCGTTGGAACTTGCGGTGATTTCTACTACAAATGACAAGAGTGAAGCAGAAATCACGTTGAATATTGTGGAAGAATGTTTGCAAAAGAAAAGCTTTTACCATGATAAAGATGGTGACGGTCATTACGATGTATTGTCTGCATTTCAAAAGTCGATCCGCGGAAGCGATGTGGATGCAGCCATTCATTACTTAGCAAGACTAATTGAAGCTGGCGACTTAACTAGTATTGGGCGAAGGCTTCTTATTATCGCGTATGAAGACATTGGTTTGGCAAGTCCGCAAGCTGGTTCACGAACATTGGCTGCCATTGAATCAGCGGAACGTGTTGGTTTTCCAGAAGCAAGAATACCTTTAGCAAATGCAGTAGTTGAATTATGTTTGTCTCCAAAATCAAACTCTGCCTACAAAGCGTTAGATCAAGCTCTAGCAGATATTCGTTCAGGACATGTTGGAGAAATCCCTTTACATTTAAAAGATGCTCATTATAAAGGAGCGAAAGATTTAGGTCGAGGTGTAGAGTATCAATACCCTCATGATTTTGAAGGTGGCTGGGTAAAGCAGCAATATTTACCTGACTTATTGAAAGCAAAGAAATACTATGTGCCAAAACAATCAGGTCAAGAAAAGAGCTTCCATGCTATTTACGAAAAATTAGAAGAATTGAAAAAGAAATAAACATACCTATTGTAACTTTCCATTTTTTTGATTATAATAGCTAAAATTATATGTGATCAATGAGGAAGAGAGTAGTCTAGCAGATATTTAAAGCGAGTTAGGGATGGTGGGAGCCTAATAGTTTACGCTAAGATGAACCGCACTTCTGAGAAGCAACTCGAACCGATAGTAGAGCTTGCCGGGGAACGCCCCCGTTAACAACGAAAGTAGGTTTCAATCTTTTTGAAACAAACAGAGTGGTACCGCGGGTAAATCTCGTCTCTTTTTCAGAGGCGGGATTTTTTTGTTTTATTTAAAAAGGAGGAAAAACAATGGACTATAGTAAACTGTATGCAAAAGTCATCCATGAACAAGTAAAAGATACCTTATCATTAGTAGAAATAGAAAAACTCATCGAACACCCAAAATACGCACACCTTGGGGACCTGGCTTTCCCAGCTTTTATTTTATCAAAAACATTAAGAAAATCTCCAGTTGTCATTGCAAAAGAATTGGCTGACAAAATAAAACATGATGTATTTGAAAAAGTAGTCGCTGAAGGTCCATATGTAAATGTATATCTAAAAAAAGAATTAGTAAGTATTGGGGTTTTGGATAGTGTCCTTACAGAAGGAAATACTTACGGTTCCTTAACATTCGGAAACAGCGAAACGATTACGATCGACCTCTCCTCTCCGAATATAGCAAAACCATTTTCAATGGGGCACTTACGTTCAACTGTAATTGGAAATGCACTGGCCAATTTAGCCGAGAAATGTGGTTTTAAAACAGTAAGAATAAATCACTTAGGCGACTGGGGCACTCAGTTTGGAAAATTGATTGTGGCCTATCAATTATGGGGAAATGAACAGCAAGTTAGAAGTAATCCAATTAAAGAGTTACTAAGTTTATATGTGAAATTCCATGAAGAAGCTCTAGGAAATAAACAATTAGAAGACGAAGCAAGAAGTTGGTTTAAGAAATTAGAGGACGGTAACGAAGAAGCACTTTCTCTTTGGAAATGGTTCCATGATGAGTCTTTAAAAGAATTCAAAAAAATATATAAACTATTAAATATTCGTTTTGATAGTTTTAATGGAGAAGCGTTTTATAATGACAAAATGGGAGAAACGCTTGAATTATTAAAAGAAAAAGGTTTGTTAGAGACTTCCGATGGTGCTGAGATTGTTTCTCTTGAAGAATATAATCTTCCTCCTTGTTTAATAAAGAAATCAGATGGGGCAACATTATATGCTACCCGTGATTTAACAGCAGCACTTTACCGTCAAAAGGAGTATGGCTTTTCTAAAGCGTTGTATGTCGTTGGGCACGAACAAAGCCTTCATTTTCAACAAGTATTTAAAACATTAGGCAAAATGGGCTTTGCTTGGTCCAATGAAATGACACATATTCCATTTGGCTTTATTTTAAAGGATGGGAAAAAGATGTCTACTCGTAAAGGAAAAGTAGTTCTATTAGAAGAAGTGTTGAAAGAAGCTATTGACCTTGCTAAGAAAAATATTGAATCGAAAAACCCAAATTTAGCTTCAAGAAATAAAGTCGCTAAACAAGTTGGGGTTGGAGCCGTTATTTATCATGATTTAAAAAATGACCGCTTGAACAATATAGAATTTTCATTAGAAGAAATGCTTACGTTTGAAGGTAACACTGGTCCTTATGTGCAATATTCAAATGCTCGTGCTTTTTCCATCTTAAGAAAAGCACCAACCACAGCAGATGAGAAGCTTACTGGTCTTAGTGACGAATATAGTTGGTCCGTCATTAAATTATTAATGAAATTCCCGCTAGTTGTTGAAAAAAGTTTTGCAAACTATGATCCTTCTCAAATTACCAAATACTTATTTGAGCTTTCACAAGAATTTAATAAGTTTTACAGTCATGTAAAAGTATTAGAAGAAGGCCCCAAACTCAGCTCAAAACTTGCACTAGTAAAAGCAGTAACAATCGTACTCCAAGAAGGATTACACCTATTAGGAATGGAAGCTCCTGAAGAAATGTAAACTTTATTTTTAATTTTGGAAGAACTAGCTGTTGTTATCCGTGCAAGGCGGAGACTCCTGCGGGAGAAGCGGGGAGCGGGAGACCCCACAGACGAAGCCTTGCACGGAAAACAACAGCGGACTTTAACACAGCAAAAAATCTTTAATAGAAGAGGCCTATTATATAAAAAAAGTATATTTTCTCCCTAACCTGGCAACTATGGTAAAAAAATGTCGGTTTAAGGGGAGTGAAGAATATGACAAAAGTAAGACAAGATGCATGGTCACATGAAGAAGATCTATTATTAGCAGAAACAGTCCTACGATATATTCGTGATGGTGGAACACAGCTAGGTGCATTTGATGAAGTTGGAGATAAGCTTAACAGAACATCAGCTGCTTGTGGTTTTCGCTGGAACGCTGAAGTAAGAAAAAAGTACGAGCATGCTGTTTCCATTGCAAAAAAACAACGTAAAGAGAAAAAGCGTGCATTTGATAAAATGAAAAAGCAAGAAGAAAAACAACAAGCTCTTGCTACAACAGTTGTTGCACCTTCTGCAATGGAATTGCTACCAGTTTCATTTTCTAGAGCATATCAAGGAATAACTCAAAACATGGATCGTGAAACTATTACAGTGGAGGCATCAGAGGAGCTTACTCCTGTTCCACAAAGGACTAATCAAAATATAACACTCGATGATTGCATTTCCTTTTTAACAACATTCGAGCGAAATAATCAAAACGAATATGCAATGAAAATGGAAAATGAGAGACTCCAACGCGAAAATGCAGAACTAAAAAGGAAACATGATGAACTACTAGCAAAAGTTATTAAATTAGAGAAACAACAAGAGACGGTTCAAGAAGACTACCAAATGCTTGTTCAAATTATGGACCGCGCACGTAAATTAACTGGATTCGAAAATGAAGTAATGTAAAAATCCGTGGAATGAGTCCACGGATTTTTTCTTTTTAGTATAGTTATTATCCAATGATTGCGTAAATAATGAAGTAACATATGAAACATAAAATCGATCCTACTAAAAAAGGGCCAATTGTTAATGTCGCTTTTTCATGTTCCGGTTTGTAACTCCCTAGTAGGGCGTCAAAAACTGCGACCTGTGAGTTTTTCGATAGAGCATCCCCAGTTGAACCCATTAAAAAGGCAAAGAAAACAAAGAATAAAGAACCAAAAAACAATGTTGATAATAAATTTGTGTCAAAGAAAAAGGAAAATCCAAATAAAATTCCTAGTTCTACTACCAATACAATACCAACAAATAATAAGTATTTTTTCAAACATTGTCACCTCCATATAGCTTTTATAAAAATATACGTTTATAGTTGTAGAAAGTTTCAAATTTTCTGACTAAAAAAAAACAAAGAGGTACTGTTCATGAGAACAGCACCTCTTCATGACCTATACCATTAACAGTTTGCCATATAATAAAAAAATTCTTTATACACAAATGGACCGAATCCCAAATATTCTAAATGAGGGTCCATCTTTTTTTCAAAATGAGTATATAGAAAATACATCGTTGTATCTACCTCCTTTAGTTTAAGGGCTATTTTAATCTAGTGGATCTTTTCGGCAACCATTCATCTAATGGTTCTGGTAGCCCACCATCTTTAAAGCTCATGGATGTATGCCCACCACTTACAAGCTTGTATGTTTTATCTTTACTCGAAACTAGATTCATGATTGGATATGTTTGAGATTGTGGTACGAGTTTGTCATCTTTTGCGGATATTACTAATAAATTTGCGGTAATGTTTTCGAGGTGAACAGGACTACCTTTTATTTTTATTTTCCCTTTTACTAACTTATTTTCACGGACGAAATCGTTGATTAACTGTTTTAGAGCTGCACCTGCAAAAGGTATATGCCCTTCTGCCCAATCATTAAAACGATGCCACTTTTGAACGTACTTTTCATCTTCATGTTTATTCAAAAGAGCTAAATATCTACTATAATATACTGGCGATGTTATCATTCTCACTCCCGCCTTCATAAAAAGCGCAGGAATTATTCCATATGCATCAATAATTTCATCTACTTGCAAATCTCCATTTCTAAAATCTTTCATCAATTGGTCGTATTGATTTAGTTCACTAAAGTCTATCGGAGTTACATCAAGGATTAGATTTCTAATTGGTTCATCCGCAATAGCTGCATACACTGCTGCGAACGTGCCCCCTAGACAGTAACCAATAATGGAAACCTCTTTTGCGCTTGCATGCCTTAGACAACGGCGCACAGCATTTTGGATATAGTCAACAATATATTCATCTACTGTTATATCTTTGTCTTCATATCCAGGAATACCAAAATCTAACAAATAAACATCATATCCATTATTGACAAACGATTCAATCATGCTTGCACCAGGCAACAGATCAAGAATAAAAGGTTGGTTCACCAATGAGTAAATAAGGAATAATGGTTCTTTATATTGTTTTTTAGGGGATTTGTAATACCATAACGTTGCTTTGTTTTTTTTCCAAAGCGCTTCTCTTTTAGTTGGACCATCCATCGTCACATGTTGCAATCTAAAAAAAGGCTTTTCGTTATTGAAATTACTCATGTTTACTGCCTCTTTTCTTACTAAACAAGCCGTCACCTACTGGAAAAAATAAGGGCGAATGCTCATCACTTTTGCTTCTTTTATCTGTTACCATTTGCATGGTTGGCAGTTTTATTGCTCTATTTGTTAAATCGTTAATAGATTTTTTTAAATCTAATATTTCTTCTTCTAAATTATCTATCTTTTCTTCTGTTTGAATAACTAGTTTTGCTAGATTTGCTATATCATTTTTTGTCGGTTGATTGAAATGGATAGATAAAATCTCCATATAATCTTGTAGCTGTTTCAATAGCATTGCATACATTTCACCGTTCTCTGTAGCCATTGTCGCTAATCCTTGTTTATTTAAATGCTTTTTTATTTCTTCGTTTAACTGTTTCTCTAATTCCACTGCTTTTTTACTTAAAACTCTAAAGCTATTTCGATCCATGTTGAAGCCTCCTTTACTTTTTTATACTAATGCTGTAATTCCACCATCAACAACTAATACATGTCCCGTCACGTAATTTGAAGCCTTTGAAGCCAAGAATAACGCAGCTCCTTTTAAGTCTTCCTCATTTCCAAATCGACCAGCTGGAATGTTCCTAACAATTGCTTTGTTCATATCCGATAACACTTTTTCCGTCATTTTTGTAGGGAAAAAACCTGGCGCTATTGCATTAACTTGTATATGGTGTGGAGCTAGTTTTACAGCTAGATCTTTCGTAAATGTCATCAAAGCTCCTTTACTTGTGTTATAGGCAATCGTATCAAGAAGTTTAGGTGGGGTTCCACCAAATCCAGTAACGGAAGCAATGTTAATAATTTTTCCTCCACCTTGTTTTATCATTTCTTTTGTAACTGCTTGACTGAACAAAAACGCTCCCTTCACGTTTACAGCCATGACTTTGTCCCATTTTTCTTCAGGTAGTTCTAAAAAAGGAGCAATCCACGATGTTCCACTATTATTAATTAAAATATCAACAGAACCGAACTTTCTAATTGTTTCATTGACCACATGTTCAATATCTTTTGATTTGGTAATATCACACTTTAAAGCTAAAGTTTTTACACCAATTCCTTTTAATTCCTCACAAGCTCGTTCGCAAACTTCTAGATTACGGGAGCAAAGGACGATATTTGCTCCTGCTTCTGCTAATGCATGAGCCATTTGTACACCGAGACCCTTTCCACCACCTGTAATAATGGCAGTTTTGTTTTCTAGATTAAATAACTGATTCATTTCCAATGTAAATCCCTCCCGTCTTGCTAGTGTAACTTTCAACTCTATAATTGACTTCCATACATTATAGATGAACGCTAGTCTTTTTGTGCGTAAAATAAGGGTTTCGCCCTAGCATATTTTTAGTAGATTGGGTGGGTGTAGTAGGTAAAATACTAGTTTTTAATTTAGAACCTTATAAATTCCATAGAAAAAACGGATAGAAAAGTTGAGCTTTTCTATCCGTTACTTTATTTTTTATCTACACCAACACGGTCGATTTTTATATCTTTTAACAATGTATTGATAACATGGCCAGCCATGATTAGTCCTGCAACTGATGGTACGAATGCGTTAGAAGACGGTGGCATTTGTGCTTTTCGAATTGGAGCATCTTTTTTCCCAACCGTTTCTTTTACATCTTCGCGAATAATAATCGGCTTTTCATCTGAAAAAACAACCTTTATACCACGTTTTATTCCTTCTTTACGAAGCTTTGTGCGAACAACTTTTGCAATTGGATCTGTGTTTGTTTTGGAAATATCTGCAATTTTAAAACGAGTAGGGTCCATTTTGTTCGCTGCACCCATACTTGAGATAATTTGGATTTTTCTTCTTAAACATTCTTTCATTAAATGAATTTTATAGGATATCGTATCAGAAGCATCCACAATAAAATCAGGATTATAGCTGAAAAACTCTTCATATGTTTCTTCTGTATAAAACATTTTTAGTGCAATTACTTCACATTCAGGATTAATATCCGCAATACGTTCCTTCATTAAATCTGCTTTCGGTTTTCCAACTGTAGAAAGTAATGCATGTATTTGACGATTTACGTTTGTAATATCAACGTCGTCTTTATCAACTAAGATTAAGCGCCCTACTCCAGAACGTGCTAATGCTTCGGCTGAAAAAGAACCAACACCACCGATACCTAGTACGGCTACTGTGCTGTTTTTTAGCGCATTTAATCCTTCTTGTCCTATCGCTAATTCATTACGTGAAAACTGGTGTAACATCTTCTCAACTCCAATATACGTTATCTTCTTATTGTTTACCCGAAATTGAATATATCATACTTATGATTAATTGCAAGTATGTCGATAGGATTTTATTTGAACTAAGCTAACATACAATAGGGTACTAAATGTTGATTTCCGTGCAAGGGTTCGCTTTCCGCGGGCTTGTCTAGTTTCAGCGGCTAGCTCCTCGAGTCATAAGTCATTGTCGCCTTGAGGGTAAAAAGCACCCTCAATTCGCCCCTACCTTATGCTTGTCGGAGCTGAACGAGCCGCTTCAAACATTTCGTTGCGCCGGGAGCCTCCTCGGCGCAAGCGCCTGTGGGGTCTCCCGCTCCACGCTTTTCCCGCAGGACAAGGAAGGCTACGAGAGCGATGCATCGCACGAAGGAAATGCGTTAGCATTTTCGAGGAGTCTCAGCCTTGCACGGAAATCAACAGGTAAGTAGTTAAGTTTTATAATATCAACACTCCCCATTAATAAAATAATTATCCATTTCCGTACGTTCATCATGCTAAGTTCATCTCACTCCACAACTTCCGCTTCACTTTTCATGCAGATAGGTTCAAAGAAAAACGACTTAGTTTTGATATTATGTTTAACAATTCAAAATAAAAACCCCTTCTCATTTTGTTGAGAAGGGGTTTTTGTGACGTTCGTATGTTATGTACGAAGTCCCAATCGTGCCGTCGTTTTGATGCCTTCGTTTTGAACCCGCTTACTGCAGGTGGGTGTTCTGTTTCGTGTTTTACACGTCCTACTCTAATTGGAAGGCATGTGCGCAACTAGAAAACTCTGAACTCCCGTATAAACTATTGTTCGGTCAAAACACAATAGGTTATACGACGAACACATCAGGACTTCATTCATTTCACTTGTTGTTAGTATAATATCATACGAAAAAAGCGAATGCAAGGGACGTTCGTATAGGAAGTTTTACCCTTTTTCAACATTAAGTGACAAGTGTAAATCATCTAATTGGGCGTTATCTACAGGGCTTGGTGCTTCTGTTAACACACAACTTGCACTTGCTGTTTTAGGGAATGCAATCGTATCCCTTAAGTTTGTTCTACCCGCTAATAACATAACTAAACGGTCTAATCCTAGGGCAATGCCTCCATGAGGTGGTGTACCGTAATCAAATGCTTCAAGAAGGAATCCAAACTGCTCTTTTGCTTCTTCTTTACTGAATCCTAAAACTTCAAACATTTTTTCTTGAATGTCACGCTCATAAATACGTAATGAACCTCCACCAAGTTCATAGCCATTTAATACAAGGTCATATGCTTGTGCACGAACACTGCTTGGATCTGTTGTTAATTTTTCAATGTCTTCACGAACAGGCATTGTAAATGGATGGTGAGCTGCAAAGTAACGTCGAGCTTCCTCATCGTATTCCAATAATGGCCAGTCAGTAACCCACAAGAAATTGAATTCACTCTCATCAATAAGGCCAAGTTCTTTTCCTAACTTCATTCTTAACGCGCCTAAAGCATCTGCAACTACTGCCTTCTTATCTGCAACGAATAGTAATAAGTCACCAACAGAAGCTTCTAGGACACTACGGAAGTTAGTTTGTTCTTCTTCATTGAAGAACTTAGCGATTGGACCTTTTAAACCGTCCTCTTCTACTTTCATCCAAGCAAGCCCTTTCGCACCATATCGACCTACGAATTCTGTTAGAGCATCGATGTCTTTACGAGAATATTTTGCTCCTCCTCCAACAACGTTAATTGCTTTTACTTGGCCACCGTTTTCGACTGCAGCAGCAAATACTTTGAAGCCACATGCTTTCACATGCTCTGAAAGGTCAACAAGTTCCATACCAAAGCGTGTGTCTGGCTTATCTGACCCGTAACGACTCATTGCTTCATTGTATGTCATTCGTGGGAACGCACTCGGTACATCGATTCCTTTTGTTTCTTTCATTACTTTCGCCATCATAGTTTCCATCATCGCAATAATATCTTCTTGAGTTAAGAAAGAAGTTTCAATGTCAACTTGTGTAAATTCCGGTTGACGGTCAGCACGAAGATCTTCATCACGGAAACATCTTGCAATCTGATAATAACGTTCTACACCGGAAACCATTAATAATTGTTTAAAGATTTGTGGTGACTGTGGTAAAGCGTAAAATTCACCAGGATGCACTCGGCTCGGTACTAAATAGTCACGTGCCCCTTCAGGTGTGCTTTTTGTTAAAATCGGAGTTTCCACTTCCATGAACATATTGTCGTTTAAATAATTACGAATAGTCTTTGTTACTTCATGGCGCATTTTTAATGTGTCAAACATAACAGGACGACGAAGGTCTAAATAACGATACTTTAATCGTACATCTTCACTAACCTCTGCTTTATTATCGATAACAAACGGTGGAGTTTTCGCAGCATTTAACACTTGAATTTCATCAACGTGTATTTCCACTTTACCTGTTTTCAAATTCGAGTTGACTTGCCCTGCTTCACGCTCTACAACTTTTCCTTTAACATACAATACAAACTCATTACGAATAGATTCCGCAATTTGTAGGCTTTCTGGTGAAACATCTGGGTTAAAAACAATTTGAACAAGTCCAGTACGGTCGCGTAAGTCGATGAAAATTAATCCACCTAAGTCACGTCTTTTTTGTACCCAGCCTTTTAGTTCGATCGTTTCGCCAATACATGATTCTGGTACTTCGCCACAAAAATACGTTCTTCCTTGCATCATGATCTCTCCCCACTTTTCTTTTCTGAAATGTATGCAACAACTTCTGATATAGGAATTTCTTGTTGTTCACCAGTCGCCATATCTTTTACTGCGGCAACGCCTTTATTTAACTCATCTTCGCCAAATACTACCGTGTATTTGGAATGAAGACGGTCAGCTGCTTTGAATTGTGCTTTCAATTTTTTGTCTTGATAATCTTTTTCTGCTAAAATACCAGCTTTTCGTAAATCATATAACACTTTCACTGCCGCATCTTTTGCTTGTACACCAAGCGCAACAACATAACAATCGATCTCATTTTCAATAGGGAAATCAACATTTTCTGCTTCCATAGCGGCCAAAAGTCTTTCAATACTTAACGCGAAGCCGATACCAGGTGTTTCTGGTCCCCCAATGTCTTGTACAAGACCATTGTAACGTCCGCCACCACATAATGTCGTAATGGCTCCAAATCCTTCAGAGGTACTCATGATTTCAAATGCTGTGTGGTAGTAATAATCTAAGCCACGAACCAAATTAGGATCAATTTCGTAATCAATGTTTAATGCTGTCAAATAGGCTACCACTTTATCAAAGTAGTTCTTTGATTCCTCATTTAAATACTCTAAGATAGATGGTGCTGTTTTCATTAACTCGTGATCACGGTCTTTTTTACAATCTAAAATACGAAGTGGATTTTTCTCTAGTCTTGATTGACAGTCGGAGCAAAATTCTTCGATTCTAGGTTGGAAGTGATTTATTAACGCTTGACGGTGTGCATCGCGACTTTCTTTATCTCCAAGACTATTGATGACGACTTTTAAGTTATTTAATCCTAAGCTTTTATATAAATCAACAGCTAATGCTATTACTTCTGCGTCAATGCTAGGGTCATTACTTCCTAATGCTTCAACTCCGAATTGAACGAACTGACGGAATCTTCCTGCTTGAGGACGTTCATAACGGAACATTGGACCAACATAGTATAGCTTTGTCGGTTGCTGAGGATTGCCGTGCATTTTATTTTCTACGAACGAGCGAGCTACAGATGCTGTACCTTCTGGACGAAGTGTTAAGTTTCGTTCGCCTCTATCTGTGAATGTGTACATTTCCTTTTGTACAATATCAGTTGTGTCACCTACACCTCTTAAAAATAGTTCTGTATGTTCAAAAATCGGTGTGCGTATTTCTTTATAGTTATAAAGTTTACAAATCTCTTTTGCTTTTTCTTCAATGTATTGCCATTTTTCTACCGTACCAGGCAAAATATCTTGCGTACCACGTGGTATTTGAATCGCCATTATAAGTCCTCCTTTTAGTGGTTAGTGGTTAGTGGGTGGGATTGTTAATAGATTAAAAATAAAAACTAAACAAAAAAACTCCCATCCCTTGTTTGATAATACAAACAAGGGACGAGAGTTTTAAATTCCCGTGGTGCCACCCTAATTGAAGCAAATTACACAAACAGTCCATACGGAATATGTAGTGCAATATGCTACCACTCAAACAGTTAACGCCTGCAACGTTCGCTTCCTACTAGAGCATCTTCCGTATAGAAGTGACTTTTTCAGAAAGAATCCTACGAGGTGTTCATTCGTTAAGGCATATTGGAGAAATGCTTTCAGCCTAAGGCATTTCCTCTCTTTCCAAATGGAACTTAACTACTATTCCCCATCATCGGTTTCGCTTTATATTATTGATTATGTATTGTTCAACTTATTAAGATGATACTTGCTAGTATATAAAGAACGAAACCTTCTTGTCAATACTAATACGAACGATTTATTTGTTTTTTTATTGTTCTAACATCTCTTACTGTAAGTCCAAATTCTGATGCAAGTTCTACGTAACTAGAATCTTTCTCTTTTTCTAAGAAATCATGAAAGCTAACTCCGAACACATCTTTTTTACCATAACTATGTGAATGCTTATCGCCGTATTTCATCCTAATCTCTCCTTTTTTTAACATTTACACAAAACAATTCAAAAAACCATATATTCCCTGATGACAAGTGGTACTAATACTTGGAAAATAGATTTATATATGCCTAACATCTATGTTGCCCTTTTTTTCAAATTTATTTACATGAAAGGAAGGATTTTTTCGTTATTTGTCGAATGAAAGGATTGGACAATTTTTATTAAGGAGGAACGTCATTGATCCGTAAGAGAGTGTTTCTTGCAATTATTATATTTTTTCTATTGTTATCAACCCACACTCCTTCCTATGTAAGTGCCTCCGATATGATTCAAGTTTCCGCTAACATATTGAATGTTAGAGAAACAAATTCAACGACTGGAGCAGTTGTAACACAGGTTAGAAGTGGAGAACGTTATGAGGTATTAGAAAGAAAGGGCGATTGGATAAAGATTAAAGTATCCAATTCATTGCAAGGGTGGGTTGCTGGTTTTCTTGTTACAAGTGTAAGAGGAGTCACCGCGACTGCAAACCAATCAACTGGGACAAATGGTACGATTACAACGGACGGTCTCCGTGTCCGTTCTGGACCAGGAATGAATCACTCGGTTGTAACTGTTTTATCAAATAAGAACAAAGTTACAGTCCTTGAAACGAAAGACAATTGGCTAAAGATTCGCTTTCATTCCCATGAAGGTTGGATATCGAAAGATTTTATTGCAATCGACCAACAAAGTGGGGCACCATCTACTAATACATCGACAAGTACTATATTAGAAATAACGACAAATTCTTTAAACGTTAGAAGTGAGCCAAACACTACATCAACAATTGTTGGTAAACTACAAAAAGGAAATAGAGTGAGTGTAGTCAACAGTAGAAACAACTGGTATGAGATTTCACACAACTCTATAAAAGGCTGGATACATCAAGACTACACAAAGGTTGTAACAAATTCTTCTAACTCTACAACGTTGACATCCAAACAAAGTGCAACCGTTACAGCATCTAGTTTAAATGTTAGAGACAGTGGGTCCTTAAATGGGAAAGTGATTAGCTCTTTGACAAAAGGGAGTAAAGTTTCTGTTTTACGTGATGTTAATAGTTGGACTGAAATTGAGTATAACAACGGCAAAAAAGGTTGGGTTGCTGGGTGGTATTTAGAAAAGTTAGATAGCCCATCAAGTCCAAATACAGTAAACGGCAATGTTGTTGTCCTTCATAATGGTACAAACATTCGAAAATCTCCATCTACAAATTCAGCTGTAGTAGCTAGAGCGAATGCAAGAGACCAATTTCAAATTATAGGTATGGAGAAAGATTGGTATAAAATTAGTCTTAGAGATGGATCAGAAGCTTATATAGCTGGTTGGATCGTACAAACTTTAGGTAATGTTCCCACAGTTACTCGAACTGGCAGTAGTTCACCATTAAAAAATAAAACGATAGTCATTGATGCTGGTCACGGTGGTAAGGACGTTGGAGCAATTGGAGTAAGTGGTGCTTATGAAAAAGACATCACGATTAGAACCGCAAAATTGCTTTATGATAAATTAGTAGCTGCTGGTGCAAACGTACACATGACACGAAATAACGACACTTCGATTTCATTGAGGGACCGCGTGCAAGTATCACATCGTCAAAAGGCAGATGCTTTCATTAGCGTCCATTACGATAGCATTGATATACCCTCTGTAAGAGGAACTACAACATATTACCTTAGTAACGAATCGAAAAAACTAGCAGAACATATTCACAATGCATTAATCCAATCAACAAACTTACGTGATAGAAAAGTGAACAAAGGTAACTTCCTTGTACTAAGAGAAAACAAACAACCTTCAGTTTTATTAGAATTAGGTTACATTAGTAATCGTGAAGAAGAGGCCATCATCTTAAGTGCAGACTATCAAAACAAAGCAGCAACAGCAATCTTCCAAGGGTTACTACAACATTTTAGATAAAGTAAAAAACAGCCATCCCTTATATGGAATGGCTGTTTTTATTTACTTTCAACAATTAGAGTTACAGGACCCTCATTAATAAAATCAACATCCATCATTGCTCCAAATTCTCCTGTTTCAACTGTAATTCCCTTTTTTCGAAACTTTTCATTTAACGCCTCATAAATAGGTGTTGCATGATCAGGTTTGGCCGCTTCCATAAAATTAGGACGTCTCCCTTTTTTACAATCACCGTATAACGTAAATTGAGATACCGATAATATTTGTCCACCAACATCTAATAAAGACAAGTTCATTTTCTCGTTTTCATCTTCAAAAATACGTAAGTTCGTAATTTTATCTGCCACATATGCAGCATCTTCCACTGTATCGGAATGGGTAACCCCAACAAGTAGCATTAATCCAAAGTCAATTCTGCCTACTACTTGTTCGTTTACTCTAACTTGAGCATTTCTAGCACGTTGCACAACAACTCTCATAAATAGAACCCTTTCTACTGCATTAATCTTCTTACGGAATAAATTTCAGAAATTTGTTTGATTCGTTCTACGACTTTTTGTAAGTGGCCAGTATTTTTAATCAAAATGGTCATATGAATAATTGCCATTTTATTACGATCTGACTTACCAGCTACAGCTGTAATATTTGTTTTTGTTTCGTTGACTGCTTGTAAAACTTCATTAAGCAATCCTCGACGGTCGTAACCAGATATTTCGATCTCGACACTATATTCACGTGAGCCTTTATCGCCTTCCCAATCTACTTGTATGAGGCGCTCATTCGCGTCATCTGTATGCACATTTGGACAGTCAGCTCTGTGAACAGAAACCCCACGGCCTCTTGTAATAAATCCAACAATGTCATCTCCTGGTACCGGATTACAACATTTAGATAATCGAACTAATAAACTATCGATCCCTTCTACAACAATTCCGGCATCACGCTTTTTAATTGGAGATGGCTTTCTCTTTTCAATTGGCTCTTGAAGTTCAGACAACTGCTGTACTTGATCACGTTGTTTTCTTAGTTTTTCCGTTAATCGATTGGCTACTTGTAATGGAGATATCCCGTTGTAACCTACTGCCGCAAACATATCTTCATCATTAGCAAAGTTGAACTTTTCAACTACACGTTTTAAGTTATCAGAAGTTAAAATTTCTTTTACTTCAAAATCCATATTTCTAATTTCTTTTTCGACCAAATCACGGCCTTTTTCGACATTTTCTTCCCTTTGTTGCTTTTTGAAAAATTGGCGAATTTTATTCTTCGCTTGGGAAGTTTGTGCAAGTTTAAGCCAGTCTTTACTAGGTCCGTAAGAATGCTTGGAAGTTAATATCTCAATGATATCTCCCGTTTTCAGCTTGTAATCCAACGTAACCATTTTTCCGTTAATTTTTGCACCTATCGTTTTGTTACCAATTTCCGAGTGAATACGATAAGAGAAATCGATCGGCACAGAGCCAGATGGTAACTCAATTACATCTCCTTTTGGAGTGAAAACGAATACCATATCAGAAAACAAATCGAACTTTAAAGATTCCATGAACTCTTCTGCATTCGTTGACTCATTTTGGAATTCTAAAATTTCACGGAACCATGTAATCTTCTCTTCAAATGATGCACGTTCACTTTGTGCATTTCCTTCTTTATATGCCCAGTGCGCAGCAATACCGAATTCAGCAATTTGATGCATTTCGTCCGTACGTATCTGTACTTCTAACGGATCCCCTTTAGGACCGATAACGGTTGTGTGAAGGGATTGATACATATTTGGTTTAGGCATCGCAATATAGTCCTTGAAGCGTCCTGGCATAGGTTTCCAACATGTATGGATAATACCTAATACGGCATAGCAGTCTTTTATGCTTTTAACGATGATTCGAACAGCGAGTAGGTCATATATTTCGGAAAACTGTTTATTTTGGAGCGCCATCTTACGATAAATGCTATAAATATGTTTTGGTCTTCCTGATAAATCTGCATTAATATTAACTTCTGCTAATTTTTCTGTCACTTCGGACATTACTTCCGAGATGTACTCTTCTCGCTCCGCACGTTTCTTCCTCATTAAGTTAACAATGCGATAATATTGTTGTGGATTTAAGTAACGTAACGATGTATCTTCTAATTCCCATTTAATTTTGGAAATACCTAAACGATGGGCAAGTGGTGCAAAGATTTCTAACGTCTCATTTGAGATTCTACGTTGTTTTTCTTGAGGTAAATGTTTTAACGTTCTCATGTTATGAAGGCGATCAGCTAGTTTTATTAAAATAACACGTATGTCTTGTGCCATCGCAACAAACATTTTTCGATGATTTTCAGCTTGTTGTTCTTCTTTTGATTTATATTTAATTTTTCCTAGCTTTGTAACGCCATCTACTAACATTGCTACTTCTACATTGAATGCATTTTTTATTTCTTCTAATGTAACGTCTGTATCTTCTACAACATCATGAAGAAACCCAGCTGCGATAGTGGATGGGTCCAAATCTAAGTCGACAAGTATCCCGGCAACTTGTATCGGATGGATAATATATGGCTCACCTGATTTACGATATTGCTCCGCATGGGCATTTTTTGCAAAGTCATATACTTTTTGTAAAAATGCAATATCGTCCTCTTTTAAATATCGCCTTGCGTCGTCAATGACTTGCTCAGCTGTTAACACTTGCTCATTCGCCATTTGTTTTCTCACCTTTAAGCTTTCTCATAAATTTATATATTGTAATTATTATCGTGAAATTTCAAATAGATGTAAAGGGCTAAGGGCATAAAAATTAAATTTATCGACAAATTTTTTAGGGAAAGATGGAAAAAATAGAAAGATAGTATAAGTTGGTGGGGAAATATTGAAGTTTTAAAAAAACTAGAGCCAAATACAAGCTCTAGTTTTTCCATATAATTTAATATTTCATTAATGTTAAGATATCATAACCATCAAGCTTGTTTTTGCCGTCTAGGTAAGATAGTTCGATTAGGAAAGCGATACCTGCAACAACTCCACCAAGCTCTTCTACAAGTTTAATTGTAGCTTCGATTGTTCCACCTGTAGCAAGTAGGTCGTCTGTAATTAATACACGTTGACCAGGCTTAATAGCATCTTTGTGTATAGTTAGAACGTCTTTACCATACTCAAGACCATATTCCACACGTGCTACTTCACGAGGTAATTTTCCTTCTTTACGAACAGGTGCAAAGCCAATTCCTAAAGAGTAAGCAACAGGACATCCGATAATGAATCCACGTGCTTCTGGTCCTACGATAAGATCTATTTCTCTATCACGAGCATATTCAACGATTTGGTCTGTTGCGTATCTATACGCATCACCATTATCCATTAGTGTTGTAATGTCTTTGAATTGAATTCCTGGTTTTGGCCAATCTGGAACAATTGTTACGAATTGCTTTAAATCCATCTTCATTTCCTCCTATGAGTGAACAACTTCACGTTCTTTAAGTTGTTCATCAAACCATTCTTTTAATTGTTTATATGATGAGTATAGAAACAAGTTTTCAAGCTCAGCTTGTTCCTGCTTTTTACGGTAAGTCGGTGACTCAGAAAGGTCACGCTTGCTTGCAGGATTACTTAACGCAATAAAGCCCTTGTCTATTGTAACAAATTCTAGTTCAAAAAACACCTGTGACATGAAATCTATTGTTTCTTTTGACCATCCGCGGTGTCTAGCAATATCTCCAGCATATCTATTTAAATCTATGGAGCCTTTTTTCAGTAGCAGTCCGTAATACCATTTAAAATGCTCTCTAGTCGGTATGGTAGAGAAAAAGTGACTCTCGGACTGATAAAAACATGCATACACTCGTTCTGGTTGGCCATTTTTAAAGATGTCCATTATCGCCTCTTTCGAAGGTGGCATGTCCAACAGAACAGTTGATGTTTGATGTAAATTACTAACTTCCGAAACATGCTTCATGTACGGTAAAAAATCTTCTAATGATAACTCTTTAATAATATGTTCATTAAAGTAAACAAATATTGTGTTTTTTGTCGTTAATTTTTGAAGTGTGTTTTTCAATTGCTTTGTTGAACGAATATCAAACAATTGCCAATCAGCTACTTGTATGTCTTGGATAAACAATTGCGGTTTACGATTATTGTTCCATTCATTTATTGTAAGTTCTCCTAAAACGTCAACGGATGCGATTGGTGAAATATCATGAAACGATTCTCCAAAACCAAACCCAACACAATCTAGTGTGCTTTGATTTTTTTCGATTGTCAGTTTCAAATGATTATTGTTCGTTCCAATATGACGAATTTGATGGACGTTTCCATCTCTAACGACTACTCTTGGTTTATTATTAGCTACCCCATATGGTGCTAGTTTTTCTAATTGTTCAATTGTTTGTAGTGAAATATCTTCTAGTAAACATTCCAAATCCACTTCTTTTATTGGGATGAAGTCTTCTTCTTTTAATATCTCGTTAGCCTTCTCCTTCATTCGGTTACGCAGTTCTTCTACATTACCTATTTCAAGTGTCATTCCTGCTGCCATAGGGTGTCCACCAAAGTGAGGTAAAATATCTCGGCATTCTGATAAGTTTTCAAATAAGTCAAAGCCAGCTATGGACCTAGCAGATCCTTTTGCGATGCCTTTTTCTTTATCTAAACTTAACACAATAGTTGGTCTATAAAAGCGGTCAACTAACCTTGATGCAACAATACCTACAACACCAGCGTTCCAACCTTCTCCTTCAACAATTATAAAAGAATTGTCAGTTGGTGGATATTTCTCTTCCACTTGCTTAATAGCTTCTTCCGAAATTTTACTTACAATTTGTTGTCTTTCCTTGTTATAGCTTTCAATTTCATCGGCCAACATTACAGCCTCTTCATTGTCATTTGTCATTAGTAAATGTACGGCTGGATCTGCATCATCTAATCG
The DNA here is from genome assembly GCF_002335755.1 of Bacillus sp. FJAT-45066. Lineage (NCBI taxonomy): Bacteria > Bacillati > Bacillota > Bacilli > Caryophanales > Bacillaceae > Bacillus > Bacillus sp. FJAT-45066. Next base: position 349,550 of record NZ_NISQ01000001.1, on the reverse strand, counting down.
TCCAACAGCATTTATTCTAGGTCCAATCGAAAAGCCGATTGTTTCTTCTGATATATCTTTTGATTCGACCGAGCATTTTTTCAATAATGCTTTTAAGCCAGGTCTTGTCGTAGATTTCATTTTTTCGATACCGAAGTAAGCTAGAAGTCTATTTTCATCTACTAACGGAACAAGGTCTGCAATTGTACCGATAGCTGCTATTTCTAATAAGTGCTCAGGTAGTTTTCCAAGTAATGCATGTGCGACTTTAAATGCAACACCTACTCCAGCAAGGTCTTTAAATGGATATGGGCATGTTTCTTTTTTAGGATGTATGATGGCAAAAGCTTCTGGTAAAGTTGGACTTGGTTCATGGTGATCGGTAATGATTAGATCAAAGCCTAATTCTTTTGCAATGAGTGCTTCATTATGAGCAGATATTCCGGTGTCCACCGTGATAATGATGGAATACCCTTGCTCTTTAGCAGCACGGAATGCTTGTTCATTTGGACCGTATCCTTCTGTAAACCTGTTAGGAATATAAAAATCGGCAATTGCGCCTGCTTCTCTTAAAGCTGTTAACATAACAGTCGTACTACTTACACCGTCCGCATCATAGTCACCGAATACTAGTATCTTTTCTTCATTTTGTATAGCAGTTTGTATTCTTTCTACAACAATATCCATGTCTTCAAGTAAAAATGGGTCATGAAACTGGGATAATTGTTTATTTAAAAATTTTTGAGCACTCGTTATCTCATCTATTCCTCTATTCACTAGTAGGGAAGCAACAAGAGGAGAAATAGATAGTGCTTGTACTAAATCATTTATTTTTTGTTCATTTGGTTGATTAATTTTCCAACGTGCCTTCGATTGTAACAATATATCTTCCCCCTTTAGCCTTCCTCATTATACTAGAGTGAGAACGTCCCATCAATGGAGGATTAGGAATTGGGAATAAAAAAAAGTAATAGCCGAGGCTACTACTTCTCTTGTGATTCAACTACCGTCTGTTCTTCTTCTGAATAATTTAAGCTTGGTGTATTCGTATTCTCTTTTTTTATTTTCATCATTTGATAAATCGCAAATGTACCAGCAATAACTCCCCCCATTAGGGTAGAAAACAAGATAACTAAGACTAGTGGCCACTCTGCCTTTCCGAAAAGATAGTTTACTTCCACTAGTGCAACATTTAGTACAGCAAAGATCGCGATGATAATAGCAAAAATCAGACCAGCAAGTATATACCATTGAGCACGCATTCGGTAACCTCCCTTTAATTTTTTCTAGTTGAATCAATTTCATAATTACTGTTCGTTTAGTGAAAAACTAATGTTAAGTTTATTATAATTAAATAACGTTTGAAATAAAACATTAATTATCTGAAAGAATAGGTTTAATATTCGTTTTTCGTTTAGTAATTGTACATTATGAAACTCACTCAGTTATCATCATTATATGGATTTATATGGACGAAAACATCTTGTACTTCTATATTTTCCATTAATTTACCTTTAACTTTTTTACCGATTTGGTGACCTTGTTCTACTGTAATATCGGGATCGACTGAAATTTTCAGATCAATGATAATATAGTGCCCATGTTCACGTGCATGAAGTTCATCCAAACGAAGAACACCGGGCATTGTTTTAACAATGTCTTTAAACTCCTCTGTTTCTTCCGCATGTAAAACATGGTCCATCGTATTGTGAATCGATTCTGCACCAAGTTTCCATGCCATTTTTAAAATAAGTAAAGCAACTGCAATTCCTGCTACCGGGTCTAAATAAACTAACCATTCTATTCCTACATATCCACCAATGATAGCTCCACCGATACCAATTAAGGCTGCGATAGAAGAATACACATCTGATCGATGCTCGTATGCATTAACTATAATGGCATCACTTTTTATTTTCTTTCCTAAATTATATTTGTAACGAAACATTGCTTCTTTCGAAACAATCGAAATGATCGCAGCATACACGGCAATCATATTTGGAGGCTCTAATTCCATAAAAAAGGCTTGGAATGAAGATTTCCCGATTTCTACACCTACGATAAATAAAAGCACTGCTACTATAATGGCCGCAATATTTTCAGCCTTCCCATGCCCGTAAGGATGGTCCTCATCTGGTGGTTGTTTAGCTGCTTTTAGCCCTATGTAAACGGCAAGGGAACCAGCAACGTCAGAAGCTGAGTGAACAGCATCCGCTACTAGCGCTCTACTGTTTCCAAGTACCCCTGCAACAGCTTTAAGTACCGCAAGGATAATATTCCCTACAATCCCGACCATTGCGGCAAATTCGGCCTTTCTAAACCGCTCATCACGATCCAACTGCACTCACCCTTCCCTCACAAAACTTACTCTTTTCATATTGTACCCTAAACCATCCCAATATTGCACAAATATTACAGGTTCCTTACAGGTGCCAGGCACTTGAAATATTCTCTTAACACAACTTATGATTCACCATATTCAATCAAATAATTTATGTTACAAACAGTTTAAAAGTGCCTGGCACCTGTAATATTTTCACAAAACAAAACACCGCCTGTAAAGCTGCGGTGTTTTGTATGTGTATTAAACTTGTGGTTCTGGGTCTTCGTCTGTTACGACAGGTTTTCTTTTTTGTCTTTCTAACTGTTTATGTTTCCACACTAACCATAATTGAGCAGCTAGGAATAGTGAAGAATACGTACCAACAACTAGTCCAATTAATAGTGCTACAGCAAAGTTTGTAATAGATTCACTTCCTAAGAACTGTAACGCTAAAACAGCAATGATTACTGTGCCTACTGTATTTAATGAACGGACAAGCGTTTGTTGTAAACTTTTATTTACGACTTCAGCTAAGTCATCGAATGTTTTCAAACGTTTCTTCTTCTTTAAGTTTTCTCGTATTCGGTCAAAGGTTACTATCGTATCATTTATCGAGTAACCGACAATTGTTAAGACGGCAGCAATAAATGTAATATCCACCTCGAGTCGAACTAAACTAAAGAATGCTAAAATAAAGAACGCGTCATGGAACAAGGCAACGATTGCCGCAGCTGCAAACAACCATTCAAATCGGATTGTTACATAAATAATAATTCCGATTGAAGCTATTAACACTGCAATGAATGCATTCATCGACAGTTCTCTTCCTACCGTTGGAGATACGGTACTTATATTTGGTTCAATTCCATACTTCGCTTCAAAATGATCTTTAATCTCTGCAATTTGCACTTGATTCAATTCATCTAAGAAACGAGCAACTGCAATTTCATTATTAGTACCTGCCAATACAACATCTCGTGGTTCATAATTAATAGTTGATAATTCCTCTGTTACTTCTTGAGCAGTTAAGGAAGTTGGCGCCATTATTTCCACTCGAGTACCACTTACAAAGTCGATCCCTAAGTTTAAGCGTAAAAATGCTAACAATAAAATACCAACAACAATCATTCCACCAGAGAACATGAAAAACTTTTTGCGATGTTTTACGAAATCTAAACCAGTAAATCGGTTCGGTGGCTCCGTATCATCTGTAGTTTGGTTAATATCTAGCACTTCTTCTTTTTTCACTCCGAAGTATCCAGGCTTATCATTTAAGAAGCGGCTATTAACCCAAAGTCCTAACAAGAAACGTGTACCTACAACAGCAGTTAAGAAGCTTAATAAAATACTTGTTATTAACATCGTCGCAAACCCTTGAACAGAGCTTGTACCATAAACGAACATAACACCTGCTGCTAATAGTGTTGTAATATTCGCATCTAAAATCGTGGACAAGGAGTTACGATTACCAGCACGGAATGCCGACATGGTCGATTTTCCTAGTTTTATTTCTTCTTTAATACGCTCATACGTAATAATATTGGCATCAACGGCCATACCGACCCCTAAAATAAGGGCCGCAATACCTGGCAATGTTAATACCGCATTCATCCAGTTAAACACTACTAAAATGAAGAAAATATAGGCACTTAATGTTACTACCGCAACCATACCTGGTAAACGATATACCACTAACATAAATAAGAACACTAAGCTTATCCCTACAATACCAGCAAACACTGTTTTTTGTAGTGCTGTTTCACCAAACTGTGCACTAACAGATGTAGAGTAAATTTCTTCTAACTGAACAGGCAGTGAACCTGCATTTAACAAGTCTGCTAACTCTTGAGCAGATTGAATAGTAAAGTCACCATTAATTTGGATGTCTTGATAGTTTAAAACTCTTTCTACAACTGGGGCTGATAGAAACTTAGGTTCTGCTTGTCCTCTTTCCGCTTGATAAGAGTCACCTTCGTCAAAATCAAGCCAAATAACTAACCGATTTTGACCCACACCCATATTTAATACGTCTCTTGTAACCTCGCCAAATTTTTCTGCAGATTTTAATTTCAACGTTACAATCGGAGCATTTGTTTGACTATCAAACGACTGTCTTGCACCATTTTGCACAAGGTCTGCACCATCTAACAACACGTTGTCATTCACATCACGGAACGTTAATACTGCTTCTGTAGATAAGATTTCACGTGCTTTTGTTTGATCGTCAACACCTGCAAGCTGCACACGAATTCTATCGTCACCCTCGATTTGAATCCTTGGCTCACTTACACCAATAACGTTTATACGTTTATTTAAGGCACTAACAGTACTCGATAATACTTCGTGATTAATTTCGTCTTCATCATGCAATGGTAGAACTTCGTAAAGTACTTCAAAACCACCTTGTAAATCTAACCCTAGCTTAATTTCTTTCGTAATCGGGTTTGCCGTCGTTCCAATTACACTTGCTAATAAAATTAGAAGCAAAAAGAACGCAACAATCCGGCCTCTTTTAACCATATTGTCTTAAATCCTCCTTCGATGTGTACAACCACTTTTCAATCGCTGCATGTAAAGTATGTATAAGTTCAAATAAAACTAATATTCTCATTATGAAACAACTAACAACACGTGTCAATTAGACACTTAAAGACATATCACGAATCTTTTACCGATTCAAAATAGTTAGGTGCTTTATATGCTTCAATCGTTATGTAACTCATGTAATCCACAATTTTCAATCTGTATACATCCGATACTAATTCGTGTAACTGTTTTGATTCTGGCTTTTTCCATTTTTTCTTCGTCATACACTCCCATACGTCACCTACTGTCACTTTGTCGTACCCTAGCATATGAAACTCTTCCATTTTACTTTGTAAAACAGGCTCTAAATCAAAACGAAACAAATCGTATGCATGTTCTTTTTTTGTCCCCATAAATAAATACCTCCTTTGTTTTTTCCTATACTTGTCATGCTTGGCCAATGTACAAGCATATAGTGGTAGTACGTATTGATTCACATTTATGATGAAAACTTTTTAAATAAAGGCAGGGAAACTAATGACAAAACAAACCTTTATTAAAGGAACATTAATCCTTATTTTTGCAGGGTTTATTACGAGAATTTTAGGGTTTATTAATCGAATAGTTGTCGCCCGCTTCATCGGTGAAGAAGGGGTCGGCTTGTATATGATGGCTGTACCTACTCTCGTTTTAACCATTACCATCACTCAATTAGGTTTACCTGTCGCCATCTCGAAACTTATTGCGGAAGCGGAAGCTCAAGGGGACAGACGTAAAGTAAAAAAGATTTTAGTCGTCTCTTTAGCGACTACTGGTACGTTAAGTCTTATCTTCACTCCAGCCATGATTCTTTTGGCACCATATTTATCAAATCATCTTTTTACTGATGCAAGAACGTATTATCCGTTATTGGCAATTGCACCTGTTGTACCTATCATTGCTATTTCATCGGTTCTGCGCGGTTATTTCCAAGGAAAACAAAATATGAAGCCGTCTGCCATTTCCCAAGTTATAGAACAAGTTGTACGTATTTCTTTAGTAGCTGCCTTTACAAAAGCATTGTTACCATACGGAATTGAGTATGCCGCAGCCGGTGCCATGTTATCAGCTGTTATCGGGGAATTAATGTCCCTTCTATATATGCTTTTCATGTTCAAAACGAAAAAGAAATTCCGATTACGTAAAAAGTTCTTTACTTTTGTCGGTGAAGGAAAGCAAACATTTAACGAACTCATGAAAATAGCCCTACCCACAACAGGAAGCCGCATGATCGGGTCTATTGCATGGTTTTTTGAACCAATTGTTGTTGCTCAAAGTTTAGCAATCGCTGGTGTTGCTACCGTCGTTGCAACAAAACAGTATGGAGAGCTAGTAGGATTTGCTTTGCCATTACTTTTGCTACCTTCCTTTATTACTTATTCCTTATCAACATCGTTAGTTCCTGCTATTAGTGAGGCTGCAGCGAAAAAAAATACGTTACTTATTGAACATAGACTTCAACAAGCATTACGACTTTGTTTTGTAAGTGGAGGTATTGCCGTTGTTTTGCTGTACGTATATGCTGATCCAATCATGTTGTTAATGTATGGCACAAGTAATTCTGCCATTTACATTAAAGTTATGGCACCGTTTTTCTTATTTTATTATTTTCAAGGACCATTACAAGCAACATTACAGGCACTTGATCTAGCCAAAGCAGCGATGATTAACAGTTTAATTGGTGCAGTTATTAAGACAGCTCTAATCTTTATTTTAGCAACACAGATTGGTATAATGGGTGCCGCACTTGCGATTGTAATTGGGATAGTGCTTGTTACAGTATTACACATGGCGACGATTATGAAAGTGTTATCTTACACTTTTTATGTTAGAGATTATGTAAAAAGCTTTATTACAATGGGGATATGTGTCTTTAGCGGGAAATGGATGTACGGACACCTTCTCCTAGGTGCATCTATCGGAACAAGGAGTATTTTGTTTGTAACCATTACCATCCTACTTTACATTCTTTTACTTTTAATTTTTGGTCTAGTTAAAAAAGAAGAACTTGCAAGAATACCGTTTTTGAAGAAATTTGTACGATAATGAAAAGGTCTGTTTTGTGAAGTTCATTTTGACTTTGAAAGGAGTTGTGAATGAACTTCATATGGCTGATGAAGTTCATTTCGGCTCTGTAAAAAGTTGTGATTGAACTTCATAAGCACGATGAAGTTCATTCCAGCTCTGAAAAAAGTTGTGATTGAACTTCATAAGCACGATGAAGTTCATTTCGGCTCTGTAAAAAGTTGTGATTGAACTTCATAAGCACGATGAAGTTCATTATGGCTCTGAAAAAATTTGAGATTGAACTTCATAAGCACGATGAAGTTCATTTCGGTTCCAAAAAAAGGTGTGATTGAACTTCATAAGCCCGATGAAGTTCATTATGGCTCCAAAAAAACTTGTGATTGAACTTCATAAAGCTTTCAAAGTCTATCTAAAAACTGAACCACTAATAAAATTAAAGAGAGCACAATTTCTAGTTAGAATAAGAAATCGTGCTCTTTTATTCGTCTTTTAGGTCAATAAAAAATACACCATTATCATAACTACAATAAGAGATCTTCTTAATATCTTTGTAACCAAGCTTTCTTAGTTCTTGTCTTAACCATAAATTTGTTTTGTTGTCTGTTTTTAGATTGTCCTCTTGGATAGTTCCGTCCATAACATACGGTAAATTCAAGGTTGGTTCTTTCTTTTTTGACTTCTTTTTATCTTTTTCAATGACAGATAACTTCCCGGAAGGCTCTAATATTGCAAACTCCACATCCGCTACATTTTTTACGTTTTTATCACGTAATTGCACTAATAAGTCATCAAAATTATAACGCTGCTTTTTCATTTCCTTTTCATCAATTTTACCTTTATTAATAATTACCGAAGGCTTTCCATCAATGATGTCCCTAAATTTTTGGCTTTTTAACGAAAGAAAAGCCAACAAAATTTGAATACTTACTAAAAGAAAAATTGGTAACAGTGTATGCCACATTTTATCTTGAGGGTTTTCAATAGCCACTACTGCCATTTCAGCAATCATGATAAATACAACTAAGTCTAATATACTTAGTTCCCCAATTTCCCGCTTCCCCATAATTCTAAAGATGAACAGGATTACGATATATAAGAAAATAGTCCGGGCTATAATAATAAAAACATCATCCAATGAAAAGGCCTCCTTTGAAATTCGAAAGGTTCCTTCATATGTCAAAAATTTATCTAACAGCAAAGGTTATTTTTAGTATGAACTCATTGGAAGAAATAATGTTTTGTAGCATTTTCCATGTGGATTTTAAAAATGAATTAAATATCTGAAATAGATATAAACCGTTGAAAGTACAAGCGAAACGACCACAACTGGAATACCAATTTTCATAAATTGTACAAAATGAATCCCATTATTTGATTTTGCAGCAAGCCCTGCCACGACAAGATTAGAAGATGAACCTAAAAGCGTCCCATTTCCTCCGAGGCAAGCTCCAAGTGCAAGCGACCACCATAATGGATCTAAGTTTGTCATCCCATAGTCCTCAAACTCAACTATTACTGGTATCATCGCTGCTACAAATGGAATATTGTCCACAAAACCTGACAATATACCTGTTAGCCATAAAATAAAAATAGCGGTTGTTGGCAAATCTCCTTCCGTAGCGTAGATCATACCTCGTGCTAGTTCATCGATTATACCCACTTCTTCCATTCCACCTACTAATAAAAATAAGCCGATAAAAAAGAACAATGTACCCCATTCTACTTGTTTTAACACTTCCTCAGGCGCATTAACATCATGAGTTAAAAGTAATAACAAAAGTGCTCCTGCCATCGCTACAGTTGTTAGCTCTACATTTAAAAATGTATGACACATAAAACCTACAATCGTAATAACTAATATAGATAAAGATTTGATTAAAGTTGCATCTAACTTTAAATAATTTGCCGCTTTCAATTTTCGTAATTCTTCTTGCTCTTTCTTTTGAACGTGTAGTTTTTTGCCGTACAATAAAATTAAACCGAACATCGTAACGAAAAATATAATGATAACGATTGGTGATAAATGAAACAAAAAGTCGTTAAAATTCAAATGTTCAACTGCTTGACCAATCATGGTGTTTGGCGGATCACCTATTAATGTTGCAGTACCTCCAATGTTAGAGGCCAAAATAACAGAAATCAAATAAGGAATGGCCGGTAATTTTAAGAATTTAGTTAAGGTCAAAATGATAGGCACTAGCAATAAAACAGTAGTTACATTAGCAAGAAATGCAGAGCCTATAGCGGTTAATAGAGATATGGCAAATAAAAGCGGAATTCCCCTTCCTTTCACTACTTTTGCTAGGAGAATTGCCATATATTCAAAAATACCTGTTTTACTCGTAATCGTTACAATAACCATCATGGAAAATAGTAAAGCAATTGTATTCCAATCAATATATTTGAGAAAAGCAGTTTTCGTTGTTAACACCCCTGCAAGTAGCATTGCCACTCCTCCGATACAGGCTATTAACGCACGATCATACTTTTCAGACATAATAACAATGTAAGTAATAACAAAGATAGCTAATGCTAACGTAGTAAACATGTGTCCCTCTCCCCTCTTTACATCATATGATGCATGTCCATGAAAATATTTGTATTCTAAAAATTTTTGGACATGAATATGCTTGTATTACAGAGCATGTACTTTTTAGGGAGGGGAAAATAAATGGAATCTAAACGACTTGGTTATGCAGTTATGTTTGGGGTTGTGACGATTTTTGTTATTGCCATTTTAACAGGTTTAGTATTTTCAACATTATTAAGGTTTACTTCATTACAAGAAGCATCCGTTGCGTGGATAATCCTTGCACTTTCATTTGTTGCTTTGTTTATTGGCGGATTTGTTTCTGGCGGAAAAGGAAAAGAAAAGGGCTGGTTACTTGGTGCAGCAACTGGTGGAATGTATACGCTAGTAATTTTCTTATTTCAATACTTAGGGAATGATATGTTATTTACGATGTCACAACTATTTTTCCACACAGCTTTTGTAGCTGTCGCTGCACTTGGTGGAATTATTGGAGTTAATTTAACTTCTTCAAGAGCGTAAATGCTACCTTTTCAATACAGAAAAAACCGAAACAGCCATTGGCCGATTTCGGTTTTTTTGTTTGCTAGAATAGATTATTCGCTAATTACTTCACGAATTGCAGCACGATCATATGTAAGACGTGAACCATCTCCAGCTTTAATTACAACTTTGTCTTCGTCTAATGCATCAACGATACCGTGTAAGCCACCAATCGTTACAACTTTATTTCCTTTTGCAAGGCTTGTCTGCATTTCACGTACAGCTTTTTGGCGCTTTTGCTGAGGACGAATTAGTAAGAAATAGAAAATCGCGAACATTAATAGTAATGGCCAAATAACACCTAATAGTTCCATATTTCTAACCCCCTTTCAATAATAATCTACATTTATAATATCATACTAAAAGTTTTTTGCTCCAGGTTTATTAAAACCGTATTTTTCAAAAAACTCTTCGCGGAAGTCACCAAGACGATCTTCACGGATAGCTTGACGAACTTGCTCCATTAATTTTAACAGAAAATGAAGGTTATGATAAGTTGTAAGTCGAATTCCGAATGTTTCTTCACATTTAATTAAGTGACGAATATACGCACGACTATAATTTTTACATGTGTAGCAATCACATTCTGGATCAAGTGGACCAAAGTCACGTGCATATTTTGCATTCTTCACGACTAATCGGCCTTCACTTGTCATTAATGTACCATTACGAGCAATACGAGTTGGAAGTACACAGTCAAACATATCTACCCCACGAATAGCACCATCAATTAATGAGTCTGGTGAGCCAACTCCCATTAAATAACGAGGCTTACTACTAGGGAGTAGTGGAGTTGTAAACTCTAGTACTCGGTTCATAATATCTTTTGGCTCTCCTACAGATAAACCACCAATTGCATACCCAGGGAAGTCCATGGAAATTAAGTCTTGTGCACTTAACTTACGTAAATCTTCATATTCTCCACCTTGCACAATTCCAAATAACCCTTGGTCTTGTGGACGTTGGTGTGCTTGTAAACAACGCTCTGCCCAACGACTTGTACGTTCCACAGATTTTTTCATATATTCATGTGTTGCGGGAAATGGTGGACACTCATCAAATGCCATCATAATATCAGAACCTAATGCATTTTGAATATCCATCGCACCTTCTGGAGATAAGAATAACTTATCACCATTCATGTGGTTGCGGAAGTGAACGCCCTCTTCTTCAATTTTTCTAAATTCACTTAAACTGAAAACTTGGAATCCACCTGAATCAGTTAAAATAGCTCTGTCCCAATTCATAAACTTATGCAATCCACCAGCTTCACGAATTATTTCGTGACCAGGACGTAGCCATAAATGGTACGTATTACTTAATATTATTCCAGCATCCATTGCTTTTAAGTCTTCTGGAGACATCGTTTTTACAGTTGCAAGCGTCCCAACCGGCATAAATACCGGTGTTTCAAACGAACCGTGTGGAGTATGAACTCTTCCAAGACGAGCTCCAGTCTGTTTACACGTTTTAATTAATTCATATCTGATAGCTGACATAGTTAACTCCTTCTTACTTTTCTATTTCTATAAGATCAACATTGCATCGCCGAAGCTAAAGAATCGATAACGTTCTGTAACCGCTGCTTCATAAGCATGTAATACGTTTTCTCTACCTGCTAATGCGCTAATTAACATAATGAGTGTTGATTTAGGTAAATGGAAATTTGTGATCATTCCATCAATTGCTTTAAATTCATAACCAGGGTATATAAATATGTTTGTCCAACCGCTAGCTTCTTTAAACTCCTTATGTTCGGATGCAATTGTTTCTAACGTACGGGTAGAAGTCGTTCCAACTGAAATTATTCTTCCACCATTTGCGCGAACATCGTTTAGCAATCTAGCCGTACCTTCTGACATTTGATAAAACTCTGCATGCATATCATGTTCCAAAATATCATCCACACTAACTGGACGAAACGTACCAAGTCCTACATGTAACGTAATAAAGGCAATATGGACACCTTTTTCTTTTAGCTCATCCAGTAGCTTTTCTGTAAAATGCAAGCCAGCTGTCGGAGCTGCAGCAGAACCTCTTTCCTTAGCAAAAACTGTTTGATAACGTTCTTGGTCATCTAATTGTTCTCTTATGTAAGGAGGTAATGGCATTTCACCTAATCCTTCTAAAACTTCATAAAAAATTCCTTCGTATTGAAATTCGATATGACGTCCTCCATGGTCACTTTCTCCAACACAAACAGCTTTAAGTCTGCCGTCACCAAATGTGAGCACTGTACCTACTTTTACTCTTTTGGCAGGCTTCACAAGCGTTTCCCATGTTTCACCTTCTGTTTGCTTTAGTAATAACACTTCTACTTTTGCGCCTGTCTCTTCTTTTACACCGAAAAGTCGTGCAGGTAATACTCTTGTGTCATTTAATACTAAGCAGTCCCCTTCTTTTACATATTGTAAAATGGAACGAAAGGATGGTTCGTGTGTTAGTTCTCCAGACTCTTTGTTTAATACCATTAACTTGGATGCTTCACGGTCTAATAGTGGTGTTTGTGCAATTAGTTCTTCTGGTAGATGAAAATCAAATAGATCTATTTTCATAAAAAATGTTCACCTTTTCGCTTTAATCTTAATCTATATTATTTATTGGATACTAACCGTTGATGTTCATGGCTGATGTTCGTTTTCCGCGGGCGGTAAAAAGGATGGTTATTTTCACCGTCGTGAAAAAACCTACTCCTCGGCGCAAGCGTCTGCGAGGTCTCCCTTATCACGCTTCTCCCGCAGGACAATGAGGGCTTCCTTGAGATTCTACGCACGAAGAAAATGCGGATGCATTTTCGAGGAGTCTCACATCTACCACGAACATCAACTTCATTTGTATTTTTAATTCAAATTATTTCAACGCACTCTTCCAATAAAATAAAATACTAAACTTAATACAACACTGATAATAATAGACGTTACGATGGGAAAATAAAAGGTAAAGTTTCCTTTTTTCATGACAATGTCACCTGGAATTCTTCCGATTACTTGCCAAAGGAGTCCAATTAACAATAGAACTCCGCCTATTACCATTAACATCTTTGGTAATTCTATCACTGCTGTGGCACCTCCAGCCCAAAGTGTTCGTAAGCTAAAGCTGTTACAATTCTACCTCTTGGTGTTCGTTGTAAAAACCCAATTTGCAATAAATACGGTTCATACACATCTTCAATTGTATGTGACTCTTCACCAATGGTGGCTGCGATTGTATCCACTCCCACAGGTCCACCCCGGAACTTTTCCATTATACCTGTTAAAAGTTTATGGTCAATATGATCTAAACCTAATTTATCTACTTGCAAGCGATCTAACGCTTCTTTTGCAAGTGATTCACTTATTGCTTCTTTCTTTAAAACTTGCGCAAAGTCACGCACTCTACGAAGTAACCTGTTTGCAATCCTCGGTGTTCCACGGGCTCTTCTTGCAATTTCAGATGCAGCCTTCACTTCAATCCCAATTTCTAAAATTTGCGCTGTTCGAATACAAATTTCTGTTAGTTGAGCTTCATTATAATACTCTAACCTACTTAAAACACCAAACCTGTCTCTTAATGGTGCTGTTAATAAACCAACCCTTGTTGTTGCACCAACTAACGTAAACGGTGGCAAATCTAAGCGCACAGACCTAGAGCTTGGACCTTTTCCTATTACAATATCGAGACAAAAATCTTCCATTGCCGGATATAATACTTCTTCAATGGAACGGTGCAGACGATGAATTTCATCAATAAACAACACATCACCTGGCTCTAAAGCAGTTAATATCGCAGCTAAGTCACCAGGCCTTTCAATCGCAGGTCCTGCTGTTGTACGAAGTTGAACCCCCATTTCGTTAGCAATAATCGCAGCTAATGTTGTTTTACCTAGCCCAGGAGGTCCGTAAAGTAAAACATGGTCCAACGTTTCCTGCCTTAGCTTTGCCGCTTCAATAAATACTTCTAAATTTTCTTTTACTTTATCTTGCCCAATATATTGTTTTAAATTTTGCGGTCTCAAGCTAAATTCTAGCGACTGGTCTTCCCTATTGGCATCTTGAGAAATCATTCGTTCATCCATACTATTTTCACCCCTTTATTTGAGGAGGAGCTGTAACGCTCTCTTAACATATTGATCTGTTGTTAAATTTTCTTTTTGAAGGGCTGGGACAACTTTTTTAATCTCTCTATCACCGTACCCTAACACTTTTAACGCTTCTAATGCTTCATCTAAAGCAGGCTGCTCACTAGGCGGAAATAACTCGACGTCTTGTTGAAAAAGGTTAGGCATTGCAGCTGGTACAATATCGTTCAGTTTGCCTTTTAAGTCTAATATAATTTGGCGAGCTGTCTTTTTTCCGACTCCAGGGAATTTCGTTAAGAATTTTTCATCTTCATTTTCTATTGCTTGTACGACTTGGTTTGGCTGTCCTGTAGCAATAATTGCTAGTGCACCTTTTGGACCAATTCCTGTAACATTTAAAAGTTTTAAAAATAAGTTTTTTTCTTCTCTTGTATGAAAGCCGTATAGAGCTAAAATATCTTCTCTTACGTGCTGGTATGTATAAATCGTAATAGCTTTTTCTTTATTTACTTGATAGATGAATGGATTTGGTGCATGTATTTGATAACCAATTCCATTTACATCTAAAACAACATATTCGGGACTTACAAAATCTACGTAGCCTTTAACAAATTCGATCAAAATCTATCCTTCTCCAATCAACGTAATGTCTGTTTAACATTTTACCATAATCTTAGAACGTTTGTACGGTAGAAGGAATGATTTCGTTTTAATATAAGAAACAGGGATTGAAACTGTTACTGTTCACTGTAGTCTTTCATTTGTATATTTTGTTTGTTACATAAACATTGATAGGTCCTTTTCGTAAAAAAAGGGTTGATCATTGACTTTATTTAAAAACTATAGTGGATTGAAGCGGAAGGCACTTGACTCCTGCGGGACATAGAGGAAAGGGCGAGACCGCGCAGACGGTACGTCGAGGAGGCTCGTCTTCCTCCCAGCGGAAAGCAAGTGCCTGCGGTAATGTTCTACTTTTAACTTACTTTTAAAGAATAGTATACGAAAAAGAACTTAACAAAAAAAGGCCAGCAGTTTACGCTAGCCAAAATTAATTAAGTTAGAATTTGAGAAGATTATAATACGACAAACCAATTCTAAAATATATATTGTTGATGTTCACTGCAGGTGCTCGACTCCTGCGGGAAAGCGTGTTAAGTGAGACCCCACAGGCGCTTGCGCCGAGGAGTAGGTTTTTTCACGACAGTGAAAATAACCTTCCTTTTTACCGCCCGCGGAAAGCGAGCACCTACAGTGAACATCAACAGTTAATTCCCAATATAAAATTTTGTTTATTGTAGAGAAGAATATGGTTTGAATGTTGCTATTACTTCTTCATATTCATGTTTTGACATTACTTTAATACCCGTTTTTAATTTTATATGTTGATGACTTTCTAATTTACCTACATCAATTTGAAAAAAAGACTGAATTATTTTTGTTGCTTCCGTAGGCTTTCCATCATAGATAGTGAGAATACCGTCTTCCGAGATCCCAAAATATCCGTTCGTTTTAAGTAATGGAGAAATATCATCTATATGCTGTAAAAAAACAACTTGTTCCTCGTCTTGATCGACTAATAGCCAATCCTCATATTGAGCCCAGAAATCTTCCATTGCCCATATTGTTTCTTCAATAACTTCTTCACTTACTTCACCATCAATATATATTCTTTCCAAAATAACGCGTAAAGTTAAAGGTCCATTTACTTCATATGCTTCGTTTTTATGATGTTGAAACAAATAATCATTTGGTTCCGCTTCTTGTTCTACTGCTTCCGTTAAAACTAGGGCAGTGTAAAGCATTCCACACATCGCTACAAAAGCAGCAAAAAGGATCATTATTTGTTTTGGAATGATGGGTTTCATTGTTTCCCCCTCACATTCTTTTTAGATTATCTTTAAATTCTTTTTCTATTTTGACCAAAAATAGAAGGATTATCCAAGATTTTTGGAGAATTTTTGAAATTGGGTATTTAGAGGTAAAAAGAGGTAATTTTAACTATAAAAAAAGAACAGCTATAAAAGCTGTTCTTTTCAAGTATGGTTATCGACCAGGAGTAATGGTATCAAACATACTACGTATATCTTGGTTTAAACGTTCTACAGGACCACCATCACGCAAATCATTATCGACTTGACTCATACGATTTAACGTACTTTGGTCTGCTACTACACGACAATCTCTATTTCCAATTAGCGGTTGTACAGCACGACGAACATCACGTGTTACTTGTGCGTCACTAAATCCTTCTTGAGGTTCCACCGCAATCATTATATCGTTGCCGTAAATAATCGCTCTAGCATCTTCTACCCCTCTTACAGTGGAAGCACGTTCCGCTAATTGTTCAGAAAGTGCACCATTGTAATTGTTGTAATAAGACGGTCTAGCACCTACATTTGTACCATCTAAATGACGGTGATAGTTTCTATCACTACGACTGTATCTATTATCGTTTGGGCCAAACATTCCACGATCTTCATTTGCAAGTGGAACAGTAGGATTTGTTAAATTTGCATTTCGGTCACCGTTAATAACTGCGCGGTCCATAATCTCAATTAATGGACCATCGTTATCCCCAATACGGTATGCATTGCCACGTTGGTCAACATTTTGATTTCCACGTGTATTTACATTTTTTGTACCGAAATTGTTCGCACGATTAGGTGCATAAGGGTTGTTTTCACTTGTATAGTACCCAATTGGCCTAGAGTTGTCATAATAACGTGTATCGGCAGCTTGATTTCCAGCGTTTCCTCCACATGCCGTTAATCCACCAAGCAATAGGGCACAAGAAGTTAATGTAAGCACTGACTTCCTCAATGTAATAACCCCCTCACATGTCTTGAACACATAGTCGTGTTCTACCTTAGCTTGACATAATAAGGGGATTTTTATAGATGGCAGTTAACCCCAAGTTAAAATTTAGGTGGTGCATAAGCTAGTTCGCGTTTATGCGCAGAACGACCATGCAGTCTGTCAATAATGGCTTTATCTTTTTCAGGGATTTTTTCCCCTTTTAAGTAGTTGTCAATCATGTCATAGGTTGTTCCCATTTCGTTTTCATCTGTTTGACCTTCCCAAAGACCAGCACTTGGTGGCTTTGTAATAACAGATTCAGGTACGCCTAAAACTTTTGCCATTTCTCGTACTTCGCCTTTCGTTAAATGAACTAAAGGTACTAAGTCCACTCCACCGTCACCAAACTTTGTAAAATAACCTGTATGCCATTCAGCAGCATTGTCCGTTCCAACTACTAAATAGCCGTAATTATTTGCAACAGCATATAATGTTGTCATACGTAGACGAGCACGGGTATTTGCATCGCCTAATCTCGCCGTTTCCTCGTTCCATTCCCCTTTAGCCTTTAATTGTTCTTCCATCGCATTAAATAGGACTGTATGTGTTTCTGTTAAATCAACTAAAACGTGATCAATTCCACAACTATTAATTACTTCTAATGCATATTCTTCATCTTTCGGGTTGCTTTTACAAGGCATAATAACGCCTAATGAATTATTTGGGAACGCTCTTTTAATTAAATGAGCCACGACTGCGGAATCGATTCCACCACTTACACCAACAATTAAACCGTTCAATCCAGCAACATTTACTCTTTCTTGTAACCACATAACTAACTTCGAAATTTTCTCTTCCATGTGATGTATTCCCTCCAACGTATATGACTAGATTAATGCTTTTCATTACCTATACCCATTTGAGTGAATTTCATACTATTTCATTACTATATGAAAAACGAATGATACCAAATAATTCTTATTTGAGAAATAAATAAAGTACAAACATAAAACATAATCGATATTACAGCTTTCGTTTTTCACTAAACGAACCGTAGTTATGAAATTAATTCAAATAATATGGAATGTATTTATTTTATCATGTACTTTCATTTCGTCAAAAAATTTCCTCCATAACCAATAATTACATTTTAATTTTTTATAATAGTAAATTACTAAAGAAAAAGAGACGATTAATTGAAATCGCCTCTTTCTTTTAATTATTCGTTATCATCTTCCCTGTCAGGACCGTTAAAGTCATTTGTTGAACGCATATCTTGTGGATAACCATAGCCATAACCTTGTGGGTTAAAAGGTGCTCCCATCGGATAGCCAGCTTGCATTGGCATTCCATAACCATGTGGAGATAATCCGAATGGAACTTGTGGCATTTGTTGTGGTATACCATATGGCATTGGAGTAGGTCCACATCCACAGTCACCTTGTCTAGCACCTGGCATTTGCTGCATTCCACCATTCATACCAAAGCCTTGTTGTGGCAATTGTCCAAATGGTACACCTGGTGCCATTGGCATTTGTGGCATTCCCATTCCCATATTTTGCTGTTGCTCCATTTGTTGTTGCATTTGTTGCAACATTGTCATATAATCTTGCTCTTCATCCAAACCTGCTACTTGTGTTTGATCAAAATCTACGTCCATGTCCATATCCATATCATTCATTCCCATATATGGAGGCATTTGTGGGAACTGTTGCATTTGTGGCATTTGTTGCACTTGTTGCATGTGAGGCATCATCATTGCTGCATCAAAATCATCATCTGACTCCATCATCTCAGGCATCATTTGTGGCATACCTGCTTGAGGCATCATACCTTGCATTCCGTATGGAGTTGGTTGACCATAGTAAGGTTGCATTGGTTGATAGCCCATTTGACCATGTAATCCAGAACCAGGCATAACTGGAGTACAAGGAACTGGGATACAATATGGATGTGGCATCGGCCATTGGGGCATACCCATTGGCATCTGCTGTGCTGGCATTTGCATGTGTTGTAATGGCATTTGCATAGTTGGCATTTGTTCCGGCATTTTCATGTGCTGTAATGGCATTTGCATAGTTGGCATTTGTTCCGGCATTTTCATGTGTTGAGTTGGAGCCTCTTGAACACCCTTCACAACTGGCTCTTTCATTGGTGTTTTTTCTGATGCAACCGCTTTTGGTGCTACTTGTTTTGGTGCTACTGCTTTTGGTGCTACTGCTTTTGGTGCTACTTGTTTGGGTTGAGCTTTTGGTGGCATTTTTGGAAATTGGACATTTGCCTTTTGTTGCGTAATCGGAATATTAAATGTTACATAATTATTTACATCCACTTCAGGGAAGTAAGGTTTTATTTGCGGTAACTTAGGAACAAAAGGAGCTTTTGCTTCTTCTTTCACTTCTTTTACACCCATGACTTCAGGTTTTTTCGGCATTTCTTTAAATGGATGTTCTTTCACTATAGGTGCTTCTTTTTGTACGCCCATTACTACCGGTGCTTCTTTTTGTACGCCCGCTACCTGAGCTTCTTTTGCAACACCTTTCACTTGGGTTTCTTGCTTAACTTGCACACTTGCTGTTGGAACTTTAATTTTCATACCGGGCATAATCATATCTGGATTGCTTAATTGTGAATTTGCACTTTTTAACGCTTCGAAATTCACATTATATTTCTGTGCAATCTTCCACAACGTATCCCCTTTTTGGACAATATGGATTTTCAAGGATATTCCCTCCTTAGCAAAGTCTTTACAGTCTATGTGTCAAATGGGCTTTTTGCCACTATTCTTCAACACAAATTATGCGAATAATTTGGACTTTATGATAAAAACTTGGCTATTCTGTTTGTTATTTGTATCTAAAATATCCCTGTATTTCCTAAACCGTTCCTTTCCGCTGCAGACACTTCCTTTCCGCGGGGAGCGCAAGGGAAGGTTATTTTCACTATCGTGAAAAAACCTACTCCTCGGCGTACCGCCTGTGGGGTCTCACGCTTCGCTCTTCTTCCCGCAGGAGTGAAGTGTCTTCCGCTCCAATCCACTCTAGTTTCTAAAATAAGCAGAAAAAATATTATTTTTAAAAAAACAAAAATAAAAAGGCAAAAGCTGTAGTTTGCTTCTGCCCTTCATCCATTATTATGCATGCTGTAGCATGACGTTTAAAGCCTTTGTTGCGTAGTCTGCTACTTCTTTTTCTACTTCTATTTGATTATGAACCTCGCCTGTTTCAATTGCTTCTAACGCCCACAATAAGTGCGGCAGGTCAATTCGGTTCATTGTTAAACACGGACACATATAAGGGTTAAGTGAGACGATTTCTTTATCAGGATGCTGCTGAATGATACGATTCACCAGATTCATCTCTGTTCCAATTGCCCATGAGCTTCCACTAGCCGCATTTTCAATCGTTTCGATAATATACTTAGTACTTCCCGCATCATCACTCAACGCAACAACTTCGCGTGTACATTCTGGGTGTACGATAATTTTCATTTCAGGCTTTGTTTTGCGAATATGTTCAATGTTGGATACCGTAAACTTTTCATGGACAGAGCAATGCCCTTTCCATAAAATCACTTTCACGTCCGTTGGGTCTCCTTCCCATTCTAGCTTGTTTTCAATTGGATCCCATACAGCCATTTGCTCTAAAGGAATACCTAGTTCGTACGCAGTGTTTCTTCCTAAATGTTGGTCAGGCAAGAATAACAATCTTTCTTTTTGAGAAAATGCCCATGCCACCATTTGTTTTGCGTTGGAAGAAGTTACCGTGGCCCCACCATGTTTTCCACAAAATGCTTTGATTGCAGCAGTTGAGTTAACATACGTTAATGGTAATATAGTGTCCCCAAATACTTGCTGTAACTCTACCCATGCGCGTTCTGTTTGATGAATATCAGCCATATCTGCCATAGAACAGCCTGCTCTCATATCAGGTAAGATAACAGTTTGTTCATCCGTTGATAAGATATCTGCTGTTTCTGCCATAAAGTGTACACCACAAAATACAATGTATTTTGCAGTAGTATTAGCAGCTGCTTGCGCTAATTGTAAAGAGTCTCCAGTTGCATCTGCAAACTGAATTACTTCATCTTTTTGATAGTGATGACCAGGAATGAACAGTGTATCTCCCATCTTCATCTTAATATCTTTCACTCTTTGTTCCATTTCTTCTGTTGACATATTTTTATATTTATCTGGAAGTGTCACATTTGTATTCTTAATGATGTCTAACATGCTCATCTGTATCTCTCCCTTATATTTTTTTCCCAACATTAAAGCTAATGTCTAGTGCACGAGCGGAATGAGTTAAGAAACCTAATGAAATGTAATGTACACCTGTGTCGCTGAAGTCGGCAATCGTAGACATATTAATCCCACCAGAAGCTTCTGTAATGATATGGGCTGGAACTAGTTTGACAAATTCTTTTATTTCTTCTGGCGTGCGATTGTCAAACATAATAACGTCAGCACCAGCTTCTACTGCTTCTAACACTTGTTCACGCGTTTCTGTTTCCACTTCGATTTTCACCATGTGTCCAACTGTTTCACGTACTTTTTCAACAGCTTTCGTAATCGATCCACAAAATTCAATGTGATTGTCTTTAATCATAACTCCATCATACAATCCATAACGGTGGTTCGAACCGCCACCACAAAGCACTGCATATTTCTCAAGCATACGTAAACCAGGAGTCGTTTTTCTCGTATCACATAATTTCGTAACGTCACTATTTAACTGTGTTACTGCCTTATTCGTGATGGTAGCAATACCACTCATACGTTGAATAAGATTTAAAATAACTCTTTCTCCTGTTAAAAGAGCACTCATTTGTCCGTGAACAGTCGCAATAACATCGCCTTTTTGCAATAGCTCCCCATCTTTTTTCATAAAATGAAATTCCACTTTCTCATCTAAAAGCTTATAACCTTGTTTCATTATTTCTTGCCCTACAAAGATTCCATCTTCTTTTGCAATAAATCTGCCAGAACCTATCATTTCCTCAGGAAATAGAGATAAGGATGTAACATCTCTCTCCCCGATATCCTCTATGAAAAAGCTTTCTAACATTTTTTTTAGTTTTATTTTATTCATCGTTCTCTTCCCCCTTTAAACGAATAAAGTTTCACCTGTTGTATGTGTAATTCTTCGATTGTCCCAACTTTCCATGGAGTCTGGGAAATCGTCTCTAAAATGTGCGCCACGACTTTCTTCTCGTTGTAGACAGGCGTCCACCATTAAATAGCATAGCTGTAACATTTGAACAATTTCAATATCTTCATATTTTAATAAATTATCTGGTGTATATTCTGTCCAGTATGCCTCGTACTTCTCTAACCAGCTTTTCATTTGTAGTAATTTCTCTTCTGAGCGAACGATACCTACATGTTTCATCATCATAGTTTGGATTTCACTTTTGGCAGGTAAGACAAGTGAATATACTTTATTACAAATTACTTCTTCGTTAATACTTAGAGGATTTAAGACTTCTTTTTCGTCTAATTCCACTATTTTTTCAGCAAGTTTTTTAGAAAATACGATACATTCTAATAAAGAGTTGCTAGCTAATCTGTTAGCACCATGAACACCGTTACATGCAGCTTCCCCTACTGCGTACAGATTTTTCACAGACGACTCTCCATACACATTCGTTTGGATACCTCCCATGAAAAAATGCGCGCCAGGTACTACCGGAATAAATCCTGATTCAATATTTATGTTATTTTTACAACATAACTCGGAAATAGCAGGAAAGCGCTGCTTAAAGTTTTGAATGGATTTGATATTTAAATAAATTCTGTGGCCTTTTTGTAGGCACTTGTAAATGGCTCTTGATACGATATCCCGGGGTGCCAAATCTTCTAAAGGATGAAGATTTTTCATGATTCTTTCCCCTTTTTCATTAACTAAAAATGCTCCTTCGCCTCTTACTGCTTCGGAAATCAATCCGACTGCCTTGCCATTGACTGATAGCATTGTCGGATGAAATTGCATAAATTCTAAATCAATTAATGATGCCCCTGCTTTGTAAGCCATTGCTAAAGCAGATCCTGTAACAGATTCGTCGTTTGAAGTGAAAGAGTAGATAGCGCCTACACCACCTGTTGCTAATACAACACGCTTAGCTATATATTTTTGTATATTCCCTTGTATGTTTAATGTTTTGATACCGTAACAATTATTTTCGTGCACTAATAGCTCGTAAGCGGTTTCATCTTCTACCACTTTTACATTTGTGTTTTCTTGCAAAAATGTCATCAATTCTTTTCCCGTTTGATCGCCACCTGCATGCAAAATGCGATGATGAGAATGTGCACCTTCCATTCCGAGGGAAAGTGTACCTTTATTCGTTTTATCAAATTTCATTCCTTCTTGAATTAAGTTCGTTACATGTTGTGGGCCTTCCTTAACTAGAAGTTCAACCGCTTCTTTGTTGTTTAAAAAGCATCCTGCAACTAATGTGTCTTCGTAATGGAATTGCCAGTGATCACGTTTATCTATTACACAAGCTATTCCACCTTGAGCAAGAAATGAGTTATTTGAAGATTTTTTCGACTTTGTGAAAATCATCACATTCATATGCTCACTTAAATATTTTGCAGTCATTAATGCAGATAATCCACTGCCAACAATTAAACAATCTATTTTTCGGTTAGGCATAAAAAGCCCTCCTGTATACACTGGTGTCTTGACACCTATATTTACATATATTTTAATTAATGACAAGAGTTTTTTTTAGATAGCTAGTTTACTATTGTTTAAACTAAGTTTTATAATGCTAATGTTGAAATTCTCTAAAAACCGCTCACTTTCCGCGGACGAACCACCGAGCCTCCTCGTTCCTGCTATCTTCTCGGTTGGCTCGTTTTTCCGCAGGACAAGGAATGCTTCGACAGCGATACATCGCACGCAGTAAATGCGGATGCATTTTCAAGGAGTCTCGCAAATTTTAGAGATTTTCAACAGATTCAGGTTAATACTTGATTAATTTATGAAAATTATTTTACCTAAAAAATATCATTTTCAACCCAACTAAAGAGAGGGGTTCATCAAGGATGATTTATTTAGATTTTGCGGCTACAACTCCTTTAAGTAGTGAAGCAATGCATGCGTATGAACATGTGTCAAAAGCTATTTATGGAAATACGAGCAGTTTGCACGATGAGGGTACAACTGCTAAACATATTTTAGAAAGTTGCAGAAACGAACTTGCAAAATTACTACATTGCGAGAAGGATGGCATTTATTTTACAAGCGGTGGTACAGAATCTAATTTTCTTGCCATTCAATCATTAGTTAGAGGTAATTCCAAAAAAGGAAAACATATTATTACAAGCAGCATAGAACACGCATCTATTTATCACCTTGTTAAACAGTTAGAGGTGGAAGGTTATGACGTTTCTTTTTTACCTGTAGATGAGTTTGGCTTAGTATCTCTTCAAGCTCTAAAAGAAACCGTAAGAGATGACACTTGCCTTGTTTCTATTCAGCACGGAAATTCAGAAATTGGCACAACCCAAACTTTGCAGGATATAGGTAAGTTCCTTCATGACAAAGGGATTATTTTCCATAGTGATTGTATTCAGACCTTTGGAAAAATCGAGGTCGACGTTAAGCAGTTACATGTAGATGCCCTGTCGATTTCTGCTCATAAGATTTATGGACCTAAAGGAGTTGGAGCTATATACATTAAGCCTTCGGTACGTTGGGAGCCAGTTATTCCAGGAGGAACACACGAACGTGGCATGCGCCATGGAACTGTGAATGTCGCTGGCGTGGCAGCTTTTGTAACAGCTGCTCAATTGACGTGTCAAGAAATGCTTAGTAATGCTAAACGGACAAATGAGCTTCGAAAATTATTAATCCAATTAATAGAGGAAGAGTTGGATTTCATTCATGTGGAAGGCCATCCTAAAAATGTTTTACAAAATATTGTTGGTTTACGACTTCATGGAGTGGAAGGTCAACATGTTATGTTAGAATGTAATCGGAAAGGCATTGCTATTTCAACAGGAAGCGCATGTCAAGTTGGCTCTACATCCCCTTCGCGTGTCATGATAGCGACTGGTAAGAGCGTAGAGGAAGCACATGAACTTTTTCGCGTATCCTTTGGAAAGCAAACGACCGAAGAAGATATTGTATTTTTAACTCAAGTGTTAAAGCAAATTATGGCAGACTGGCAAATTAAAGGAGTGAAAATGCCATTATGACACCATCAGATAAAAAAGTATTAGGTGAAGAGAGACGAAAATTAATTTTAGATTGGCTACAAACAGAAAAATTGCCACTAAAAGGAGGCGAACTTGCCCAAAGAACAAATGTCAGCAGGCAAGTAATCGTTCAAGATATTTCGCTTCTTAAAGCTAAAAACGAGCCTATTTTAGCTACTAGTCAAGGCTATGTATATATTAAAAGTCCAGTGAAGGAGAAAAAAGTAGAGCGGATTATCGTGTCCTTTCATCCACCCGAAAGAACGAAAGAAGAACTATACTTACTAGTAGATCACGGTGTAAAAGTGAAAGACGTACGGATCGAGCATCCTGTATATGGAGACTTAACAGCTTCCGTTATGGTGGAAACGAGAAGGGAAGTAGATGAATTCATTAAACGAATCGAAAGTACGAATGCATCTTATTTGTCTCAACTCACAGATGGGACACATCTGCATTTGATTGAAGCGGATAGTGAAGAGAAATTGAATGTAGTGTGTGATGCTTTGAAGAAAGCTGGAATGTTAGTAGAATAAGAAAAAAACGCAGAGGAATATGTTTCCATGCGTTTTTTTCTTCCTTTTTATGCGCCGGTTCCTAAAATTTCTACTTTATTAACGTAATCTAGTGCTTTTAATTTATTTAATAATGTATGTATATCGTCGTTTATTGCTGAAATGTCTAGAGATAACGTGACGTTAGCTTTTCCTTGTAACGGAATGGTTTGATGGATTGTTAATACGTTGCATCCAGATGTAGCTACAATGGCTAACAATTCTGAGAGTGCTCCTTTTTGATCGTCTAAATGGAAAAACAAGGAGATTATTTTTTCTTTTACAATTTTTTGAAATGGAAACACGGTGTCGCGATATTTATAAAATGCGCTACGGCTTAAGTCGACCTTTTTAACGGCTTCGGCGACGGAGGGTACTTTACCTCTGGCTAGTAGTTCTTTGGCTTCTAGTGCCTTTGCCATTGCTTCTGGTAGTACATCTTCTCTAATTAAGTAAAATTTCTCGTTAAGCACAGCCTCTCTCCTTAAATGAAATACAAGACACCCTAAGATATAGGGTACTAACTGTTGATGATAGCACGAGGCATTCGCTTTCCGCGGACGGTAAAAAGGAAGGTTATTTTCACTATAGTGAAAAAACCTAAAAACCTAAATATACTATTAAGCAAAACAAGTTGATGATAGCACCCGCAGGAGTCTCGCGCCTCGTATTTTTTATTAATAATATACAGAAAAGAGAGGATTAAGCATCCCCTCTTTAGTGAATATATTAATCGATGAATTCGAATTCGAAGTCCATTAGGCGTACGATGTCGCCGTCTTTTGCTCCGCGTTGGCGTAGGGCTTCGTCTACTCCCATACCACGTAATTGGCGAGCGAAACGACGAATAGATTCTTCTCGTTGGAAGTTTGTCATAACGAATAACTTCTCTAACTGCTCACCAGACACTACCCATGTGCCATCTGGCTCACGCGTAATTTTGAAGCCAAGCTCTTGTTTTTCATGCTTATAAAGAACATTTAATTCTTCCGTTTGTTCTTCGTGTAAAGGATATTCTGGTGCATCCTCTAATTCATCTGCTACTGCAAATAGAAGATCACGTAAACCTGTGCGGGAAATCGCAGAGATTGGGAAAATCTTCACTTCATCCCCTATTTGCTCTTTAAACGTCTCTAAATTTTCTTCTGCACCAGGCATGTCCATTTTATTGGCTACAATAATTTGTGGACGCTCTGTTAATCGAAGGTTGTACTCACTTAATTCCTGGTTGATTACATTGTAATCCTCAAATGGATCGCGCCCTTCTGTTCCTGCCATATCAATAACATGTAAAATAACACGTGTACGCTCAATATGACGTAGGAATTGATGGCCAAGGCCAACACCCTCGTGTGCACCTTCAATTAAACCAGGTAGGTCTGCCATTACAAAACTTCGGTTATCATCCGTTTCTACTACTCCTAGATTTGGAACAATCGTTGTGAAGTGATATTCCGCAATTTTAGGTTTTGCAGCTGAAACAACTGATAATAAAGTTGATTTACCAACACTCGGGAATCCTACAAGACCTACATCTGCTAGCACTTTTAACTCAAGGATAATGTCACGTTCTTGTCCTGGTTCCCCGTTTTCCGAAAGCTCAGGAGCAGGATTTGAAGGAGTAGCAAATCGGCTATTTCCTCTACCACCACGACCACCCTTTGCAACAACAAACTGTTGACCATGTACGGTTAAATCCGCCAAAATCTCTTCTGTTTTTAAATCTTTAATGATTGTTCCAGGTGGAACTTTAACAACCATGCTCTCTGCATTACGACCGTGCTGGTTTTTACTCATCCCATGTTCCCCACGGTTTGCTTTAAAGTGACGCTTGTAACGGAAGTCCATTAACGTTCTTAGTCCTTCTTCTACCTCAAGAATAACGTTAGCACCTTTTCCTCCGTCACCACCAGCTGGACCACCATTGGGTATATATTTTTCACGACGGAAAGCAACCATACCGTTACCGCCGTCTCCACCTTTTACATATATCTTGACCTGATCGACAAACATTTTTTATTCACTCCGTCCTACTAAAAAGAATTGGAATTTTATTTTGTGATTATTTCACACTCTACTGTGTATTCCAAGTCAGTCCCAATTTGATTTACATTCGTAAAAATACAGTTTTCACTATCAAACCACATTTTCACATTATCGTTCTCTAATATTATTCCACTTAAATCGAAAAAGAAACGAACGAATCCATCTTCACATTCGATACTAAAGAATAATTTATTTTCTGCTCGCTTGTCCACACTACTTTCAATTGTTTGAAACAATGTTTGAATGGCTGTGTAGAGCTTGTTGTCATAATTCGATAAATTTTGTGGGTTGTTAAGCATTTCATACTCTATGGAAAATAATTTTGGCTCCCAACTAAATGTTAGAATATATTCGACAAATTGTGGAGCTTGTAAGTTAGATAAACAAGCTTCGTGATGGGCTTCCATTACAATCTCACTTATAAGGTCTTCAATCCGTTCATATCGTTGTAGCGCAAGGTTTGCTTTTATTAACTGGATTTTATTTAACCAATCATGCCTCGAATGACGCAATACTTCAATCGTATCTCTATTTTTCATTTCATTAGTCTCCTACCACTTTTTCCGAAACAGTTTTCTGTTCAAATTATAACAAAGATAAGAAAAGAATGGAAAAGATAATTGAATTGTAAAATATTAATTTGTTGATTGGAGTGGAAGGCGCGAGACTCCTGCCTAAATGCAGGTAAAGTGATACACGCTTGTGCGAAAGCTACGAGAAGGCTCACGAGACTGCCCGCTTAAAACGAGTGCCTTCTACTCCAATCAACAAAAAAATAAAACTCTAACCAATCGGCTAGAGTTTTATTCCATCACCTTAAGCTTCTTGAGCTACAGGATATACGCTAACTTTTTTGCGGTCACGTCCGAAACGTTCGAATTTAACAACTCCGTCCACTTTCGCGAATAAAGTGTCGTCTCCACCACGTCCTACGTTTTCACCTGGATAGATTTTAGTACCGCGTTGACGGTATAAAATTGATCCACCAGAAACGAATTGACCGTCTGCACGCTTAGCGCCTAGACGTTTAGAAATAGAGTCACGTCCGTTTTTAGTACTACCTACTCCCTTTTTGGAAGCAAAGAACTGAAGATCTAATCTTAACATTGAGATCCACCTCCTAGTTAGAAATGGTTATATATTTTTTATAATCACGTTCAATTGTCTCTAGAGACACGACCATGCCTTCTAAAAGCAATTGAATTTTTTCTTTTGTTGATTCTTCTAAATTAGATGGAATCGAACAGCGAAGAAAACCGTCTGCTCCTTGCTCAATATGAGGAGTAACGCCACATAGCGCTATAATAGAATTGACTGTTCCGAATGAAACAGCGGAAACTCCAGCACATACAATGTCGGACCCTTTTTTGGCAAAGTTAGCATGTCCACTGATTGTAAACGATTCGATTTTATTAAAGTCGTTTCGTTTAATCTTTACTTTTATCATCTGTTATACCAAATTAAGCGTTGATTTTTTCAACAGTTACTTTAGTGTAAGGTTGACGATGACCTTGCTTTTTACGGTAGTTCTTTTTAGCTTTGTATTTGAATACAGTTAGCTTTTTCGCACGACCTTGTTTTTCAACTTTAGCTGTTACAGAAGCACCTTCTACAACAGGGCTACCAACTTTAACAGTTTCGCCACCTACGAAAAGAACTTTGTCAAACGTTACAGTGTCACCTTCAGTTGCATCAAGTTTCTCGATGTAGATCATTTGACCTTCTTCAACTTTGATTTGTTTACCACCAGTTTCGATAATTGCGTACATTCTCTGCACCTCCTCATTAGACTAAGACTCGCCAGCATCAGGTGTATGAATCTAGTTCATCCTTATATGTACCTGGACTGTGCGGTTGTAGCACGGGTGCGCTACAAACTAACAAAGTATATCTTAGCATAGCGAGAATCGCAATGTCAATATACTTTTAGCGTTTTCAATCGTTCTTTCGCATCTAAAACAGACCCTAAAAATCTTAATTCAAAAAAAGGAGCCCCTTCTTTTACTATATAAAATACTTCAACTTGTACGTTACTTAAAGTTTGAAGATATCTTTTAACGTTACTAGTTGTTTCAACTATCACCGCCTCTATGTCAGTAGAAACGCTTGAAAGCTCCCTTTCTAATTGATAAGCAACTGTTTCTGCAGAAAGAACTCTCCCAGCACCATGGCACGCTTCACACGATTGCTTGAGTAAGTTAGTTAATGGCTCTCTTCTTTTTTTTCTTGTTATTTGCAGTAAGTCAAGTTCGGTAAATCCAACTGGTACGACGATTGCTTTATCTTTTTTCGTTTCTTCTTTAAAAGTAGAAAGGATTACGTTTCTATCTTTGTCGCTTTTCATTTCAATGAAATCAATGATGATAATGCCGCCAATATCTCTTACTCTCAGTTGTCTTGCTATTTCAGTTGCCGCTTCTTTGTTAATGAGCGTTGCCGTTTCTTGAAAGTTCGTTTTCCCTGTGTACTTTCCACTATTAACATCAATAACCGTCATTGCTTCGGTATGTTCAATAATTATATAACCCCCGCTTGGTAGCCATACAATTTTCTTCCTTAGTTTCTCTATTTCCTGTTCAATTCCATAATGAGAAAATATATTTTCTTTTCCATTGTAAAAGTGAACAGGAGCATTGTGATTTCTCAAAAACTGAAACGTCGTTGAATCATCTACGTAGATTTTATGGATTTCTTCTATTCCAATATCCTTTATTGTTTTACCGATAAAGTCGTTGTCTTCAAAGAGTAAGGAAGGAGCCTTCCTATTTTGTGATTTCTTTTGCAAATCAATATATTGCTGTTGCAAATCCGCAAGCTCTTTTTCGATTAAGCTTACAGCTTTTCCTTCTGCGTTTGTGCGGATGATGATGCCTTCTTCTTTTGTACACCAACTATTTGCAAGTTCACGCCACTTTTCTCGTTCTTCTTTCTTCATTTTTTTCGACACAGATTTAAACCTTCCGTGTGGTTGGTAGATGACATGGTCACTAGTGAACTCTATTATGCCAGTAAGTTTTGGTCCTTTATTTCCATCGCCATCTTTTAATACTTGAACGATGATTGCTTCTCCTTGGTGCACCCATTTAGAGATGCTTGTTTTTTCTTTTTCCGCTTTTGGTGTAAAAGAGGCTTGGTAGGACGACAAATGGTCGCGATGAATGAAGCCTGGTTGCCCTTCACCGATATCGACGAAAGCAGCTTGCATGCCAGGTAGTACATTCAAGACGCGACCTAAATATATGTTTCCTTCGATTTGTTTGTAAGTTGGACGGCTGAAAAATAGTTCGGTTAGTTTGCCGTCTTCTTTTAACACAATCCTTTTTTCGGTTCCTTTTATATTCATCCAAAGTTCTTTCAAACTAATTTGCCTCGCTTATATTAAAATAAATTTACGTACTAAACGTTGCAGTTCGCTGTAGGTGCTCGCTTTCCGCGGGCGGTCGCGGGAGCCTCCTCGGCGCGTTTTGCGCCTGCGGGGTCTCCCTTGACACGCATTCCCGCAGGAGTCTCACACCTACAACGAACTGCAACTTAATAAGTATTAATAATACAGTTTATTGTACTAACTTGCTTTATAAACAACTCAGTAGCATTAACTTATTAGTATGAATAAAGAATATCTCCTATATCGATTGTCGTCAATCTTTCGGTGAAGTAGGCGTGTAAAATTTCGTTTTCGTCAAGAGGTGATTGTTTTTTGTCGCCTTTCATGACAATGACATTGTGTTTGCATCCACGTTGAAACTTTTGTAGGACGTGTTGGATTTTTTCTTTCTCATCCACCACTATCGGTTCAATCTTCGAAAAACTAATAGATTTACCGTAATATCGTTCCACAAGGAATCGAACAAACACATAATGCCGGTGCTTCCACTCATGGTATAGCGAATAAAAAAGGAAACTAGCGATAATCCAAATATTTAAGTGATAAGGGTCTATAAATAAATAAACAATAAAAAAGCATGCTAAAAAAATGCTAGAAAAACGCAATACATTCTCAAAAGCATCTATGAATGGCTGTTTTTTACTTAAGATTAGAAACAACAATTTTCCACCATCGAGTGGCCATATTGGTAAAAGATTAACAATAAAGATCATTATATTCATTATCATGAAAAGTTCGAATGTACTAGTTGAAAGAAATTGAAGAGTGTGAAGAACATAGGCACCTATACCGAGAAGAAGGTGCTGGAAAGGTCCCGCAAGGGTAACAATTAATTCTTCCTTCACTGGTCGATTTCCATGTTCTTCCGTTTCACATACTCCGCCAAACGGCAATATTAATATTTGTTTAATTCTCCAAGAAAAAAACGTCGCCGCGACTGAATGGCCTAATTCATGCACGAAGACGATAATAAATAAAAGAAGTAACTCCCAGAAGTTTGCTGTCACAATCGAAATTCCAATAATGACCCAAAAGATTGGATGAATATGAATTTTCTGTGCCAATGCAAGCCATTTATTATTCAAATGATATCACCTGGATTGGATCAATGAATTGATCCTCTTTTTTAATTGCAAAGTAAAAAACTCCGTTTGTACCATCACTACTTTCACTCGTTCTTCCTAGTTCTGTTCCAGTTTCAACAAATTGAAATAACTTAACATCAATCGTTGCAAGATGACCGTACCACGTTTGTGTTTTGTCTGGGTGTTGAACAATGATCGTGTTTCCCGTGTCAGGTTTTTTCCCTACAAAATTTACCCATCCTTCATTCATTGCTTCTACTTTTGAGTGAAGAATAGTCTCTACAAGAATGCCTTGTCCATTGCTTTCGAAGTTTTCCATCACACGACTAGTTGCTGGTACAGCATATTGAGTGTTCGTTTGTTCTGGATTGGTACGTGTCGGTTGTAATTGTGCTGGTAAAATGGCAGACAAACTGCCAAATCGATCTTCATACCATTTGGAAACAGCGGCAAACTGAAAGCTTTGTTCCATCGATTGAACAACAAATTGTCGAGGCTTTTCAAAGGTTGGTGACCCATCTTTAAACATGATACCTACTACTAGTACTAAAATGGCCGAAGCTAGTATTTTAAATATAAACGCTTCTTTATTGAACAAAGGATGTCCATTTCCATCCATTGGCCCATCTTCAAAAGATGTATACGTATTGGAATATTTTTCTTCATCCTTTAACATGTACGACGACACTTGACTTTGCCTCGTTCGATTTTTTAATTTATTTTGTCTTCGCTTAGCAGCTCGTTTTTTCATCGCTTCAATCTGTTCGTTCATACACACATCCCCCAAACTGTATTTCTAGTACTAGCATTATATGACTTGTCCAGTAGGAAATATGTCAATACACAATTAAAAACCAAAAATAAAAAGAGTAGAAAAATCTACTCTTTTATCGATACTTCACAGAAATATTATGTTTTGCACCTTTACCAATTGGATCTATTAAAAACACTTTTTTCCCTTCTATTCTCTTCACACCAGTAATAGATAAAGAGGCGTTTCCACCAACTTCTACAGTATTAGTAAATTGAACATCTGAGATATTTATAACATTCAATTCAGAAAATCTACTAACTACGTTAACTGGACCTTGGAATACTACGGAGCTAATGCTGTCACTACTTCTTACGTTCAAAATAGAGTTGCCACCGATATTAATTGTTTCATTAATGATTACTTTTCCACCGCTAACAACCAAATCACAAATAATATTGCCTTGAAAGTCATATGGGATATTTTTACCACTTATATTACCATTACCGACTCTTCTTCTACAGCTGTGTATAAAATTCCCCTTTTCATCATCATCATTAAAAACAGGAGCATCTGTACCAGGCTGGGATCCTGTGTCATCTGAATCAGAATCATCATCTGGATTTGGATCAGTTCCAGGTGTTCCTGGTGGATCGGGAGTCTCTTCATCTTCTGGTTCTGGTAAGGTAGCATTCACGTACAATAAGCGAATCACTTCTTTTTCTTTCAAGGTAGCCCCATTAGCTATTCCTTTACTAATATAAGTAATAACTACTTGATCGCCTTCCATTGTTACATCTTCATAACCCACTTTAAATTTAAGGTTACCGTTTTGAGGTGTTAATGAAATTTCTACTGCTTTGTCAATACTTGATAATTCCTCTTTCACTTCATCCGCATTCATGTTTGTTATTAAACTAGTGGAAGAAACTGTTACCTTTTTAACATCTTCTCTAAAGTAGAGTTTTCCCATGTCTGTTA
Source organism: Bacillus sp. FJAT-45066 (assembly GCF_002335755.1). Classification (NCBI taxonomy): domain Bacteria; kingdom Bacillati; phylum Bacillota; class Bacilli; order Caryophanales; family Bacillaceae; genus Bacillus; species Bacillus sp. FJAT-45066. The sequence continues at coordinate 315,721 of NZ_NISQ01000001.1, read as the reverse complement.
AATTTTTCAACTGCACCGACTGTTCCGTTATTTGATTTTGCTTAGATGTATTCGTCACACTGTTAATCAAAGGTGGTGTCATTAAACCTACAACTGCGATAATTAAAATTACTGCTACAAGCGTGTATCCTTGTTGATTGTTTAAGTACTTCATTTATTCACACCTTTCTTATTCATAATCATTTAAATTAATATAATGAAACGTATCATACACAATTTTTCCTTTTGGATTTGTACCAACAGATTGATAAATCTTAATATGTGTACGGGACAAAAATAGATCTCTTTCCTCCGGAGTCGAACAGATGATAATGTCTAAGTAATATTCTTTATTATTTACTTCATAATAAAATAGATTTACATCGTCCTTGTATTCTAGGTCAACATCCCCACTAAAACTATTATTAATATTTAATGGGTTTTGACCACATACATATTCGTTTAAAAACAACAAATCAATAATGTCGTCACTTTGCTTCACATTAAACATTATTCTCTCTGCTATATTAATACCTGTAAGTTTATCTTCCTCTTTCACAGAGTAAAACAACGCTTGTGAGAAAAAACTTAAAAATGTTACAATAATGATGCTTAATATTACAATGGAAACTAATATTTCTATTAATGTAAAACCTTTATTATTTTCTAGTATTTTTTTTTTATTTTTTATAAACAATTCGACTCACCCTACTATTCTACAAGTCTAGCTATATTTTACTATATTTTACGGAAAATGGTGAAAAATTTGAAAAAAAAATTAATTTTTGTTCAAAACAATCATGGTTTAACATTAATTGAGCTACTAGCTACTATAGCCATCGCTTCTATAGTCCTAGTTCTTATTACTACTTTATTAATCGCTACACAAAAGCAAAATAATATGACACAAACACATAACGCCATTCGCCAGGAAGCAAATTTCATTATAACTAATTTAAGAAATTTGCACGATGTTGAACCATACACCATATGTTACCATACAGATAAAAAGATTTATTTAGACAATTCATTATCAAGCGCATTAGCACACTCTAAATATTTTTTCGAAGATGTAGTAATTAAACAAGAAGGTAACATAATAGAAGCTACAAATAAGTGTATAGAAAATATAGATATACATGTACCTATAGAAGTAAAATTCACTATAAAAGATGATTACAACAACGCATATACGATTGATACTGTAATAGATAGAGTTGCTCCATTTCCAGAAACGGATACATCTAACTAAACGGTAAAAAGCTACCTTCCTAGTAACGGAAGATAGCTTTTTTATTATCTTACTCCAAAAAACTTCTTTAGTTTATGCATAACACCTTTATTATCTTCATCTAAAGATTGTAAAGGTACAGACTCACCTAAAATACGGCGAGCGATGTTTCGGTATGCGATGGATGCTTTGCTTGTTGGATCTAGGGCGATTGGTTCGCCACTGTTAGATGCGCGAATAACGCTGTCATCATCAGCAACAATACCAATAATGTCAATCGCAAGGATTGATACAATTTCTTCGACATCTAGCATTTCACCGTTCTTTACCATATGGTTACGAATACGGTTAACGATAAGGCGTGGCGGTTCAATGTTTTCTTTTTCTAGTAAGCCAATAATTCGATCTGCATCGCGAACAGATGAAATCTCTGGAGTTGTTACAACGATCGCTTTATCTGCTCCAGCAACGGCATTTTGATAGCCTTGTTCAATTCCAGCAGGGCAGTCAATAATAATATAATCATAGTCTTGCTTTAATTCTGTAATAAGTTTTTTCATTTGCTCAGGATTTACCGCTGATTTATCACTTGTTTGTGCAGCAGGTAATAGTTTTAAACATTCAAAACGTTTGTCGTTAATTAACGCTTGATGCGTTTTACAACGACCTTCAATCACATCTACTAAATCATAGATGATACGGTTCTCTAAGCCCATGACAACATCTAAGTTGCGTAGGCCAATATCGGTATCTACTAAGCATACTCTTTTTCCTTGTAATGCTAGAGCTGTTCCTACATTAGCGGAAGTTGTAGTTTTACCAACTCCACCTTTACCAGAAGTAATTACGATAGCCTCTCCCACTTGTTACATTCTCCTTTCAAGCCTAGTTAACATTGGTCTTAGATGCGAAAGCATTTGTAAGCGGTCAATGATAATCGCTTCGTTATCATCAATATAAGCGCATTCCATTTCATTGCTTCCTTCTAGTTGTTCTGTTAAATCAGGAGCTCGATTAATAACATCATGAATGGATAGTATGTTCGGTTTCATTACACTCGCTGCAATGATGGCATCTTTTTTTCCAGCTTGCCCTGCAAATGCATTTCCACGTAAAGAGCCTAAAACAAAAATATTTCCACCAGCTTTTATCGTACCACCTGGATTCACATCACCAATCAAGAGTAAATCGCCTTCTACTTGTAATTCCTGTCCAGAACGAATCATTCTTGCAACAGAGACAATTTCTTCTTCTTGCTTCCACTTTTGTGCTTGTTCTTTCGTGATTACATTACTTTCGATAGACTCCACCATTAAGTTCTTTTTACTTCTTATCACATTACGAAGTTGTTCTTCTTGTTTATTTGTACAGTAGCGATTCCCTACCTTTAGACGAACCCCAAGTAAAGGGGAATCATCTTGCTCTCGGTTACTATCTGTAGAAAGTTTTGCTTCTAACTCACTTACTAATTCTTCAAAAGAACAACTATCATCAAGATGTAACGTTAGTCCTTCTTTTGTTCCTTTTATCGTTACATATTGTTGTTTTTGCCTACTCATGACGTTCACCTCAACGAGTATAACTTTCGACATAGGCTATTAAAATTCCTTGTTTTGCATCATAATTATGTACAATCTATAAACCTATTAACTGTTACAAGGAAATAATTGCTAGTCTAATTTATACTCACCTAAAAAATTAGGTGAGTACATATTTACTATTATATACTATTTTACTCTTCATTCATTTCTAATACGAGATTATTTAGAAATTTTTTCAGTGGATAGATTAAAATGATTGCTGCTGTTGCATTAAATAATAGGGTCGGAAGCAATCGAGTATAAAGAAATTGATCATGCATCATTCTCGTAGATCCTATAATGGAATGGATGCTATAAGCTGTATATTCAACGAATACAACACTAATAGCAGCAGCAAAAACAGCCACTAAGGCATGATTATGAATAATGCGCATTAGTAAAAACGCACCATAAGCTACTAACGTAAAGGAAAAAATATAAATCCCCATAATTCCTGTATAGACAATATCTATTAAAAAACCAAACACAAGACTGTAGACGATACCGAAATATAAGCCACCATAAATGGTAATAAAGATAAGGGCAATTAGGACGAAGCGTGGAGCAATAATCCAATCTTCATGCAATGAGTGTAGCGGGAAAAAGTCGATCGCCATACTTTCAAATACGAAAAGGAAAATGATGATGACTGGTAAGAAGTATCTTCTCACTCTGAGCCCTCCTCTTCGTTTTCGCCTTCTTCTTCGTCTGCTTCCGTTTCTACTTCTTCGTCAAACGCGTCAAATTCTGATGCCATTTTTCGCTTCGTAATCATAACATGATTTATATCATAAAAATTAGCAGCTGGCTTTACATAAACGGTTTGTGTTAAACCAAACTCGTCTGAAACGACTTCTAATACTTCTCCGATTAGAAGACCTTGTGGAAAAATACCACCTAAACCAGATGTTAATACTTTGGATCCAGATTCAATTTCTGCATTATGTGGAATTCTTTTTAACATTAAAGCTTCTCGTTCTTCATCATATCCTTCGATAAGTCCGAAGAAATTTTCATCCCCTTGTATATATGCAGAAATTCTATTTTTCGGGTCTAATGAACTTAATAGTTGGACGGTAGAAGTAAATGGAGTTGTGTGTTTCACTTTTCCAATTAATCCAGTTGAAGTAATAACAGCCATGTCTTTTTCTATTCCATGCTGTTTTCCTTTATTAATGATAATCTGTTCTCGCCATTGATCAGGATTTCGTCCAATTACAGTCGCTGGCATCGGGTTATAGTCACGCAATGTTTCTATTTCCCCTAACACTTCACGTATTTCATCGTTCTCTTGTTCTAATCGTTGAACTTTTGTTTCAAGAATCGCATATTCTTCCAATCTAGCACGAAGTAGTTTATTTTCTTCATACGTATTTTTCAAATGGCTTACATTCTCAAAGAAACCCGCGACATAGTGTGCGGGTCTATACAAAATGGATTGAACAAAGCCTGAAGTATCTTTTACGAACTGCTCTGGCCAAGATAACTCTTGACGCTCTTTTAATGAAAAACCAATCAATGCCACTAACACAATCAAACTAACTAACAAGACAATTAATTTTTTGTTAAGGAAGAATTGTGGCATTTTTTACACCTTCTTTTATTAAATCAAATTTACCTTTGGTTGTTCGCACCGTAATTTCGGATTCTAATAACGGTAATCTTTTGATTTTTTCTTGAATTCATCAATATAATCTAACGCTTTACCTGTTCCGATTGCTACACAATCTAACGGATTTTCTGCAATAATAACTGGCATTTTCGTTTCTTCACTAATCACTTTGTCTAAGTTACGTAATAGTGCTCCACCACCAGTTAGCACAATTCCTCTATCCATAATATCTGCAGCAAGTTCAGGTGGCGTTCTTTCTAGCGTAGCTTTTACCGAATCCACAATAGATGTAACGGTATCTTTTAATGCAGATTCTACTTCTTTAGCAGTAATTTCTACTGTTTTTGGTAATCCAGTTAAAAGGTCGCGCCCACGAATCTCCATTGGCTCGATATCATCCGAATCACCTGCGGAACCAATTTCAATCTTTAACGTTTCAGCCGTTCTTTCACCGATCATTAAGTTATAATTTTTTCTAATAAATGAAATGATCGCGTCGTCCATTTCATCGCCGGCAACTCGAATCGATTGACTCGTTACAATGCCACCTAAAGAGATAATGGCAACTTCGGTTGTACCGCCACCGATGTCCACTACCATGCTTCCTGTTGGTTCCATTACCGGTAGGTTCGCACCAATTGCAGCTGCAAATGGCTCTTCAATTGGGTAGGCATCTCGTGCACCAGCTTGACGTGTTGCATCGATTACTGCACGTTTTTCTACAGCTGTAATGCCAGATGGTACACATACCATTACGTATGGCTTACGAGCAAACATACCACGCGTTTTGAAAGCTTGTTTAATATAATATTTCATCATCGCAGCTGTTGTTTCGTAGTCAGCGATTACTCCATCTTTCATTGGGCGAAGTGCTACGACGTTACCTGGTGTACGGCCGATCATATTTTTTGCGTCGTTTCCTACTGCAACAATTTGTTTTGTGTCTGTTTGCATTGCTACTACAGACGGTTCACGTACTACAATTCCTTTTCCTTTAATGAATACGAGTGTGTTTGCTGTACCTAAGTCAATTCCTAAATCTCTTGAACCAAACATTTAATGTATCTCCCTTTCTGAAACCGTTACTTTTATTAGAATAATTTTATTCGGTGATTAATAAGGACGAGATTGCCCTATAGTTGTGTTTAGCCATTATACAAAAGCGTATCGTATAGTTAAAATCAACATAATAACTTGAAAAATTGAAGGCTATCGAAAAGTAGCCTCCAAAACTCATGAGATATATTATAGCGTAGGAATGAGAAAAATCATAGTATTACACGTAGCCTTTTTCTTTTAGGCTGACGAATTTTTGATCACCTATTATTAGATGGTCCAAAAGCTCTATGCCAATTAACTTACCACACTCGTTCAGGCGTTTCGTTACTTCAATGTCTTCTCTACTAGGTGAAGGATCGCCAGACGGGTGGTTATGGAGACATATGAATGATGCTGCCGACCTACGAAATGCTTCTTTGAAAACTTCGCGCGGGTGTACGATGCTAGCATTTAAACTTCCAATAAAGACGGTTTGTTGATGGATGACTTGGTTTTTTGTATTTAAATATAAGCAAACAAAATGCTCCTGGGATAAAAAGCGCATATCTTCCATTACATAGTTTGCTGCATCTTCTGGCGAACGAATAACATAACGGTCTTCATATTGTAGACGATGAATACGTCTTCCTAGTTCTATTGCAGCAATTATTTGTAAAGCTTTTGCGGCTCCGATACCTTTTATACTCGTAATTTCATCAACGGAAGCATCTTTTAATAAACGTAGTCCTTCAAAGTTCGTTAGTAGACGATTAGCCATTTGTAATACGGATTCTTGTTTTGTTCCGGTTCTTAAAAGTATTGCTAAAAGCTCATGATTTGATAAACTACTCGGACCATCTTTGAGCAATCTTTCTCTTGGTCTTTCTTCAACTGGATAATCTTTGATCAATAATGTTTCAGTTTTCAATAAGCATCCTCCCTTAATTGTTTACTAATAAAGGGAATCTCGCCTTTTTATTGAAAAGTTGACAATTCACGCATTGTTTTAGCTATTGGGAGGCCAACGACAGAAAAATAATCGCCATCGATTTTTTGGACAAATAAAGCTCCTAATTGTTGTATGCCATACGAACCAGCTTTATCCATCGGTTCTTTACTTGCGATATAGTCTTTTAATTCCTTTTCTGTTAACTCATAAAACGTAACAGTCGTCTTTTCATAGAATATTTTTTCTTTTTCGGAGGAAATTATCGCTACTCCTGTAATAACATGATGAGTTTGCCCGCTTAGCTTTTTTAGCATACGAAATGCATCTTCTTCGTCATTAGGTTTACCTAAAATTTCATTATTAAAGACAACAATTGTATCTGCTCCAATTACGATACTGTCTTGATTTTGTGTAAACACGTCTGATGCTTTTTGGCTAGCTAAGCTCATTGCAATATTTTCTGGGGATTCTTTCGGGTCGAATGTTTCTTCTACTTTACTTGCGATAATTTCAAATGAGAGGTTTATTTGTTCCAGAAGTTCTTTTCGTCGTGGCGAACCTGAGGCTAAAATAAGGCGTTTCATTGCATATAATCACCTTTCCAATTTTGGTTTTCAGAAATTGAGATACAAAGTAATATTACCAAAAAAATGAAGGCATGTACAATATAAGCAACAGTGAATTTATATACTAATAATAAAAAATTTAATATTTATATTACTAACTAGCTGTTGATTGTAGGGCAAGTCGTAGACTCCTGCGGGAAAAGCGGGGAGCTGAGCGATGAGGAGGCTCCGGCCCGCCCGCGGAAAGCGGAGACTTGCGCGGAAAGTAATTACATTTTTCAAATTCAAAAAGCCGCCTCTGATAAAAATCAAAGACGGCTTTTTTTTAGTATAACTGTTTTATGATGGACAGTAGATTTTGTTGGGCACTTACTATATCGTTGCGGTCATTTGAAGTTGTGTAGCTGTTCATATCTTGCGCTGTTGCAACAAAGTATTGCTGTAATACTTTTATCGGTTCCGAAAGTTCTTCTGCATTTAATGTAGCTAGGGTAGCACTTTGTTCTACAATAGAAGAAATTTCGTTTGGATTGACCGTTTCTCCTACAAGTATTTTGCCTGTGACGCCAATCATTTTTTCTAATAATGGTGGTGCACTTTGAATAAACTCTTTATCTTTGTCAGTTACAGACTCATACTTTTTTTCTTTAGTTGAAATTTCTTTTGCATAAGGTTCTAGTCCTTTTTCTTCCGCTATAGTTGCTAAAGTTTTCATCGTATCTACATCACTTGCGACACCGACAAAAACGAACACATTATCATCTTTTACAGAAACTCCCGGAAAACCATTCGTTTTATATTCATTAATACTTGCATCAGCACCATCATTAGAAGAAAAAACGCCACCTTGTAGTACAGCAAAAGTAAATGATGGAAAGCTTAAACCTCCACTTGTAACATCACCTGGAGTATCCGTTCCGGTAGGATTATCGATTGGTTTCGTCACTGGGACGGCTGGTTCGATAGTAGAATCAGACATGTTCATAATACTTAAAATGATTCCTCCAAATCCTAGTCCAACACCAATTGCCAAAATAGCGGAGAAGATAAACTGTTTGATTAAGCCAGGCTTCGCTTTTTTTCTCCATAAGGAAGTTGTACCGGTAGGTTTAGGATACGACTTTCTTTGATATTCTCGTAAATCCTCTATATAAGCGTTCTTTTTTTCTGCAGTCTTTGCTTTTTTGTCATTCGTTTCCTTCGGTAGTACCCAATCAAAATTTTCATCGCTATCTTCTTTTTCCACTGCAGATGCAACTTCATCAAAAATAATTACTGGCAGGTCTTGGACATCTTCATTTTCGTTTTCTTGATATAGTGAATCAGATGGCTGAATTAGAATATCTTTATCCTTATTCTCTACTTCTTTTTGCACATACGATTTTATTTTTCCATTTATTTTTATCCGAACTTGATCGTGCATACTTCATCTCACCTCCAGTGTAAAACATCAGCTTGTCAGCACCAATTTTTTTCCATCCTATCATATCGACAAAAAAAAAGAACAAGACTTTTGTCGTCTTGTCCTAAATGTTTTCCGACAAAAATCTTGTGAAGTTTACAAAATATTAATTGCCGGAAAATGGATTTGTTTTATTACTTGGGTTTGGAATGGATAATGGTGGTAACTCGTCCATCAAATCCGTAAGATGTGGGTGATAATAAGTTGATGCGGTAACGGTAAAGGATAACGATTCCGCATTACCTGAAAATGATACTGTTTCAATTTGTGTAATTCTTGTAGATCCTTCTAGCAATTCTAAAAACCTTTTCAAACTACTATAGTTGTTTACTTCTACTAAGAGGTTAACAGTTAACTTTTCAATACCATTAGGCATCGCTATTGCTGTATTAGTTGTTTCTGACATTTCCGTATTCTCTTCTTCATCCATATCTTCTCTATATTCCATATATTCTTCTAAAGTTGTTTCTGTTGGTATCGAGCTAGAAAATAGTAAGTTCGTTACGTTTGCTTGTGAATTTTTAGCCACCTCTTCTACTTGCAGAACAAATTGTTCTACATATGGAGCGACCGGTAACTTTCTTTGAAGGTCGGTTGAGCTACCGTCTGTTGGTGTTTCACTGTTTCTATCACTTTCTAGTATTTCTATTAACTGGTTTTCCATCGTTATATTTTGCTTTATTCGGTTCAATTCAAGTTGATTGGCTGAATAGACCGTGTAGTAAAAATAAACAATTGATAATATAGATACAAGGACTGAAGCAATGAAGATTGCGTAATGCTTACTCTTTAAGTTCACTACCATTATCTATCACCTCGCTCTTGCTCGCCTTTTAAATATGCCTTATTTAAATTGATTGTATATTGTCCAGTAGTTCCTTCATCACTACTAGTTATACTAGACAACGTAGCTTCTTGAACGAATGGTGATAAAGTTAAATGATGTAAGTAGTATGCCGCATCTCTTTGGTTATCGAATTTCACTGTAACACTAATAGCCCCATCCAGGGTGTATAAAAAATTATCTATATATCCTGATGCTGGTAATATTCCTACTATATGATTCAGTATCGGCACCACATCTTGAGATTGACTTTCTACCCAATCAATAGATTGCTGTAGTTGAATGACCGAAGACGTTGCTTGTGGTCCCTTCGCCGCTTCTTCCATTACAATTCGAAGCTGAACAGCTTGATCGAGCGTTACTTGGGATTTGTTTAATTCTCTCTGAACAAAATAATTCATCGCAAGTAAAGCAACGACAGTAAATAAGATAAAGAATATACTAATACCTATTACAGCTGGCATCGTAATATCACGTGCTTGTTTTTTTGGTAATAAATTAATATCTACTAACATTATTACACCTCTTTTAACGCTAGTCCAAGCCCGTAATAATACCGTGCATCAACTACTTCTTGGTCTTGTGTTTTCACTTCATTTTCTACAGTTGAAATGGTTGCATTGATTCTCTCGGTTAATTTACTTTCAACAAGTGGCAGATTAGGATGATCACCAAATAATACTAACTTATTCACTTCTTGATCGCCTTGGTTTAATGAATAGCGGAAGAAATTCATTACTCGTTGTATTTCTGTAATAAAATCTTCTAAAAACACATTGAATTGGACGATATCTCCCGTCCATTCTATTGAACTATTCGTACGGGTTACTTCCCACACTTTTGTTTCTTGCGTTAAGTTTACTGTTCTTACAAACAGCGGGACGTTATCTTTAAAGATGCTTAGTGTAATACTACTTAAGTCAAACTGTATAAATAAAAGGTTGTCTCCTTCATTTACATTTCCGAAATGGTGGTAAAAACGGTATAAACATAATGGAGAAATATCTGCTGCTATTGGCACCATTTTATTTTCTTCTAGTAAGCTAGCGTATTCCATTACCATATCTTCTGGAGAAGCAAAAAGGATTACTTCTGTTTTTTCTTCGTCTCTACTTAAGATGTGAACATCAAAAACAGGGTCATCGAACGGTAAGTGGATACTCGCACCTAGTTCTAAATAAAGGTGACCTACGATTTCGTCGTCAAGGACAGTGGACGGTATGGACACTTTTCTTGTAATGACATATGCATCTGGTACGGTAAAGCGTATTTGTTTGTTTTTTAGTCCCCATTTTTTTACGAGTTCATTAATGATTTGTTTTAGTTTTGTAGCATCGACGATTTTTCCGTCTTTTATTATGTTTAGTGGTAGGAAGCGTTCTTCTAATCGTTTGACGGTTAATGGGGCGGTGCTTTTAAGTTCGATTAGACGGATGACGTGGTCTTTTATTATTAAATTGATGATGTTTTTATTGGATTGAAAAAGGGAAATTTCCATATAATAAACCCCTTAAGATTATTTTTTATAACTTTTATACACAGATGTTTACTACTAAAGTTGATGTTCACTGCAGGTGCTCGCTTTCCGCGGGCGGTCCGGAAGCCTCCTCGGCGCAAGCGCCTGTGGGGTCTTCCATGTCCCTGTGTTCCCGCAGGAGTCTCGCACCTGCAGTGAACATCAAGGGATAGTAATAGCACAATACAAGTAATACTAAAACATTGTTGAAATTTATTAATATACAAATCAAAGTAATAAGACCATTCAGTAAAGAGATATTAGCAAATTTCAATAATGTTTTTATGTTGTATTTCATATGGAAAGGTAGTAATCGGTTAAGTGGATTACTACCTTTTTAGGTTAATAGTGTGATGTACCAGTTTAGTAGGTTTTCGCCGAAGAATAGGGTGATTACGGCGCTGATGGCGATGAATGGGCCGAATGGGAATGGTTTGCCTTTTTGTACTTTTCCTAGTTTCATTCCTAATAAGGCAACAATGGTGCCGATTAGTGATGATAAGAAAAATATGAGTAAAAGCTGTTGCCATCCGACAACAAAACCGATCACCGCTAGTAGTTTTACATCTCCGCCACCCATTCCACCTTTTGAAACGACGGCAATGAGAAATGGTAGTAGAAAACCAACTGCTAAGCCAATTAATTGTTGTTCCCATGGTAGTATGTTTAAAAAGAAACTTTGAAGGACAAACAAACTAAAGAAAAATAGTAATATTTTGTTTGGAATGATCATGTAGTGAATATCAGTAATCGTAATGATAATTAACATGGAAAGGTAAGTCCAAACAAAAATTAATTCGTAACTCCACCCCATAAAAATCGGAGCAAGTACGAATAGTATAGCAGTTAGTAATTCAAAGAACGGATAAATCGGGGAAACTCTAGTACTACAGTACCTGCATTTCCCTTTTGAAAATAGATAGGAAAGAACGGGAATTAAATCGATTCCCGTCAGTGTTGTGTTACAACTTGTACAATGTGATCTTGGTGTAACAATACTTATACCCTTAGGTACTCGAAGTCCGACTACGTTGTAAAAGGAGCCTAGTAGAAGTGCGTATAAAGATATTACTATAATAATGTAAGTCATTTTTAGATATTAATTAACAGATCCACGCTTTAAATCATTTACATCAACAGCAGCATTTCCTACTGTTTGTACACCACGATTTTTAGTGTTATTAACAAGTTTAACAGAAGTAATTTTACCATCCACAACAACTACATATGAAGAAGCATCAGTAGGAACAGTGCCTACTACTGTTGTACCACCACGTTCGTAAGAATCAATAGTACCATCTGGATCTTTAATTTTTTCTACAAAATCATTAGCTTCTAGATATCCTAAAGTAAGTACTTTAGTACCTGTTTGTAAGTTTAAATCTGTTGTTACAGCCATTCTAGCCCCATTAACCATCTGTTGTGCATTTGCCACATGTGCATCCTTCTTAGAGTTATCAATTAATCCACCGATACTTGGTACAGCGATCGCTGCGATAATTCCTAAAATAACTACAACTGCTAGTAATTCGATAAGTGTTAAACCTTTTTCGTTGCGTAAAATGTTACGACATTTTTTTAGCATTTTATTTCCTCCATTTTTTTCTAATATTTGATAAAAATCTACAACCGTTTACAAGATTAATTCTATTATACTACAAATAAAAGCACAATACATATTTTGCTAGAAACCTATGGTTGAATATGGTTAAAAATGTCGAACATTGGCACCATAATCGCCGTGACAATAGTCCCGACTATAACAGCTAGCACAACAATCATGAGTGGCTCTATGAGACTTTTTAGCCGGTCGGTTGCAGCGTCTACTTCCTTCTCATAAAACTCCGCAATTTTCTCTAGCATCGTATCTAACGAACCGGTACTTTCTCCAATGGAAATCATCTGTGTTACGAGTGGCGGAAACGCCCAATGATCCTTCATTGGCTCTGCTAAAGATTCCCCTTTTTCAAGCGATTTTTTCGCTTGTGCTAGTACCCTAGAAATCACTTCGTTTTCTACTATTTTTTCTACCATTCCGAGAGCAGGTAGTATAGGAACAGAACTAGCAAATAAAGAGCTTAATGTTCGTGTAAGACGTGCAATGGCAGCTTTTTTTAGCAACGGGCCAAATATTGGCATACGAAGTAAAAAATAATCTAAGTAATACTTTGTTTCTGCTTTAGACCTAACAACGGAAATTCCAACAACTGCTCCAATAAACAAGATAATAATGAACCACCAAAAGCTCTGCATCCATTCACTTGCTCCAAGTACTAGCTTTGTGATAATTGGCAGGTCTGCTCCAAAATCAGAGAACATGCTAACAAATGTCGGTACAACTCCAACTAATAAAAAGATAATTACCCCAACGGCTACTAAACTTAATACTGCTGGATACATTAAGGCTGATACGATTTTTTGTTTTGTTTCATGTTGTTTCTCAAACTGTGTTGCGAGCCTGTCCAACGTGTCATCTAACGTACCACTTGCTTCACCAGCCCGAATCATGTTAACAAACATCGGAGTAAAAACTTTTGGGTGTTTACTTGTTGATTCAGACAACGCATTTCCTTGGCGAAGGTCTTCTTCTACTTCAAAAAGCACGCGTTGTAAATGCTTACTCTCTGTCTGATTAGCTAAAATTTTCGTCGATTCGACAACGGTTACACCAGCTCGAATCAATGTTGAAAATTGTCGTAAATAAACGACAAAATCTTGTAGTTTAACCGGATTACCGATCGTTATATCTTTTGTTAAAAAAGATTCTGCCACTTCTTCCATTGAAATTACTTTTACACCATTTTCTTTTAATTGAACGATGGCTTCACGTCTAGATTTACTTGTAATCGTTCCTTCGTTTTTGCCTTTATTGTCTCTACCTGTATATTTAAACCTTGGCATTACGTCATCGACTCCTGCATAAAGCTTTCTACGCTATATTTTGATACGTGCCCTAAGTCTACTAGTTCTTTAATACTCATCTCTAACGTATGCATTCCTTGGGCACGACTCGTCTGCATGACATTTTTAATTTGATGAATTTTTTCATTCCGTATTAAATTACCAACTGCTGCATTGTTCACTAATATTTCTGTCGCTACTTTTCTACCCATTCTGTCCATCGTAGGGAAAAGTCTTTGCGAAATGACCGATACTAGGACATTCGCCAACTGAATACGTATTTGTGGTTGTTGCTGCGGCGGAAATACGTCAATAATTCGATCAATGGTTGATGGAGCATTTGTTGTATGAAGTGTTCCTAATACTAAATGCCCTGTCTCCGCTGCCGTAATAGCCGTTTGAATCGTCTCTAAATCACGCATTTCTCCAACTAAAATAACATCTGGATCTTGCCTGAGCGATGCTCTTAAGCCGTTAGCAAATGACTTTGTATCAAAACCTACTTCCCTCTGGTCGATCATACATAAATTATGTTTATGCAAATACTCTATCGGATCTTCTAACGTGATAATATGCTTTTTCATCGTTCGATTCATAAAATCTATCATCGAAGATAGTGTCGTAGATTTGCCACTTCCAGTTGGGCCAGTAACAAGAATAAGACCTTGTGGTTTTTCGATTAGACTTTTAAGAACAGGCGGCAAATGTAAAGATTCAAGTGTCGGTACACTTGTAGGAATAATACGTATGGCCATCGCAACCGAAGACCTTTGTTTATAGGCATTTACACGAAATCGCGATAATCCAGGTAAACTATAAGAAAAATCAAGCTCACCCTTGTCTTGAAACGTTCCCCATAAAAAGTCTGGTATCATTTCTTTCGCAATCGATTCGGTATGTTCTGGTAACAGAATACTGTCGCCATATCGGACTAATTCGCCATTCACACGAAACGTTGGTGGAACACCGACAGATAAATGGATATCAGACGCATTTCTGTCATATGCAGTATGAAGCCACTCTTGTATTTTATTTATCATAACGACACCTACTCATATAAAGCTACTCGAAGTACTTCTTCTGTTGTTGTTAAACCTTGCTTCACTTTTTCTAATCCATCATCAATTAAAAACACTGTATCATTTTTGTATGCTAATTCTCTTAATTTAGACACACCTTCATTGTTTACAATCGCTTTTCTCATTTCATCATTAACGACTAATAATTCGTGTATCGCAATACGACCTTTATAGCCCGTCATATTACAAGTTCCGCATCCTTTTCCTTTCGCAACCTTTTCCACTGTCAGATGACGCTTTTGGAAAATCTCCACTTCTCTTTTCGTCGGTTCTTCCCATTTCAAACAGTCACGGCAAATTTTTCGTACTAAACGTTGTGCCAATACCCCATTAACAGAGGAACCCACTAAAAACGGCTCTACCTTCATATCAATTAAACGAGTTACTGTACTAATAGAATCGTTCGTATGAAGGGTACTTAATACTAAGTGACCTGTTAGTGACGCACGAATCGCAATTTCGGCTGTTTCTCTATCACGAATTTCCCCTACCATAATAATGTTCGGGTCTTGACGTAATATCGCACGAAGTCCTTTCGCAAACGTCATCCCAACATTAGCGTTAACTTGAATTTGATTAATACCTTCTAATTGATACTCAACAGGGTCTTCTACTGTAATAATGTTTACTTCTTCACTATTTAGATGATTTAATCCTGCATAAAGTGTTGAAGATTTACCAGAACCAGTTGGACCTGTTATTAAAACAATTCCAGTCGGCTGATGAATTAAATTTAGGAATCGTGCGTAGTTTTTTTCGTGAAAACCGAGTTGACTTATGTCGTTTAACGAACTACTCATGTCTAAAATACGCATAACGATTTTCTCACCAAAAACAGTCGGTAACGTTGAAACACGAACATCAATTGGATGATAATCAATATTCGTTTTAATACGGCCATCTTGAGGGATACGATGCTCAGTAATGTCCATATTTCCTAAAATCTTAATACGAGCCGACAGAACGTTTTGTGTATGCTTTGGAAGTGTACGCTCTGTACGTAAAACACCATCAATACGGTAACGGACTAACACTTTCGTTTCTTGTGGATCGATATGAATATCACTTGCTTTTAATTGAATAGCATTTTGTAAAATTTGATTCACTACTTTAACAATCGGTGAATCGTCTTCTGTTATACGCTCGTCTTCTACTTTTACTTTTTCTGTTGGAGTGAATCCACTTAACAGGTCATCTAACGAATCGGTTGAATCGTAGAATTTGTTGATAGAGCGTATTATGTCATCTTTTGTGGCAATGACAGGCTCTATTTCGAATCCTGTAGAAAGCCTTAAATCATCAATGGAAAAAAAGTCCATTGGGTCCGCCATTGCGACATAGAGTTTTTCATTTTCCTTTTTAAGTGGAATAAGAAGATTACGTTTTGCAAACTCTTTCGTTATGACATGAACTAATTTTTCATCAAATGGATAACGGAACAAACTAACATGAGGTATCCCTAATTGAAACTCTAGTACTTCTATTAATTGTTGCTCCGTGATAAGCCCTCTTTGTAAAAGTGCATCTCCTATTTTTTGTCCCTTTGACTTTTCAGTTAGTGTTGTTTGCAATTGTTCTTCGGTAATAATTCCTGCTTCGACTAATAAGTCTCCTAATCGCTTTCTAGTTACTGCCATGGCGATCATCCTTTTCTACATTTTTCCTTCTGTTGATAAATCAACAAAAAACAACATTTATATCAATTTCTGCATATTTTGTAGAACAAAGTAAGTTAATGATATTGTATAATAATTGTAGGTAATTGGAAATAGGAGATTACTAGATAAAAAGTTTCTATCACTTATACTAGGAAGGTAATGAAATGAAAATAAAAAACTTCAAATATGCACTGAAAAATGAGTCCGGCTTTTCATTACTAGAAATTCTAGTCTCACTTGTCATTTTATCGTTCGTCTTAATAACATTTTTTAGTTTCTCCAATCAAGCACTATTTTTCTCCACGAAAAATGAAGACAAACTTGTTGCTTATAATTTAGCTAGAAAAACGTTAAACATTGTAACGGAAAACTACACTGGTTCTTCACAAAACCTCGTCATTTCATGTTCCAATTTTGATACAAATTACCATCCGAAGTTAAAAGAGGCACTAGAACCTTCTTCCTGTTTTTATAAGGTGAACCATAAAACGTACTATCCAGAAATAATTTTGACGAAACAAACACTTAGTTTCACTACTCCTACCTTGTATGTAGTCCATGTGAAAATATTTGATTCTGCTGATGTTACAAAGCGAACATTACTATCGGAAACATTTGGGTATGTAAGAGGAGGAAACTAAAGGTATGAAAATAAACAACGAAAAAGGGATAACACTTGTAGAACTTTTAGCAGCTCTCATGATAGCGTTTATCATTTCTGGATTAGTCGCGGCGATTTTTTTCCAAACATTCCGTAATGCAGATAAAAGCGATTCGCACATTAATTTACGTCAAGAAGCAAACATTATCATCCAAATGTTTTCTACCGCACATGAAAAAGAAGATTACACCTTTCAATATACAAAGAAGGCCAACGGTGATTGGGAATTAAAAATCGGGGAAATTACGATGAATAGTCGTTATTATGATATTGAATTAACTTTTAACAATCTATCAGCTGAAAATGAAGCACGAAGCGTATCCATTAACACGAAAAATAATGATCCGTCCTCTTCTAAATCTTTTTCCGTTGTGGTGGGTAACCCTATAGATATAAAACAATTAAAATTAATAAATAAAGATGATCCTTCACTAACATTTGAATTGACTACGATTATAAGTCGTCTTTAGGAGAGGTGAAAAATGAAAAAACATTTAAATAATCAAGGCTACACGATGGTAATGGTCCTCCTATCGATTGTACTAATTTCGTTATTGGCGATGATGCTTATACCAAAATCAGTTAATACTGCTCTTCAAGTAAATAGAAGTGAAGAGATGACACAAACGAAAGATTTAGCGGAAATGGGCGTAACTCATGCACACGCACTTATTCAAAGCCAGGTAAATGCAACTATAAAGGAAGTTAAAAATCTAAATAGACCATTGAGTGAACATGACAATTTATTCTGTAATAGAATACAAACTAATTTAAGAGCATTAAGCTTTTTTAGGCCTTTGAATCCTACTTCAGAAACTATTACTATACAAAATGTTAATTATAAATATAAATTGGATTCAAACGGTCCATTCACACTTAAATCGGGGAACAACACTACATGTGATGGATTTAATAATATTACCATCCCTATTAAGAGTACTGGTATAGTTGGTGGGAAAGAAAAAGTTGTTACTGCCGCTTTCACTATCTCGAATGGTAATTCTGCTGGTATTTCGCAAGAGCAAAGAGATAGTAATGGTCAAGTAGTACCTGTTGATCCATCTACTCTACCATTGATTACTCGTAATTCTTTGTCCATATCAGGGAGTTCTGGCTCTACATTTTTTGAATCCTCTCCAAGATTCCTTAATACAGTTGATATAAGAGGTAGTGCAACATTATCTATTGCTGGGAATGCATGGTTTGAAGGTATTATAGACTTCAGAGGTGGTAGCGGAAAACTACTCATTTCAGGTGATGCTTATTTTAGTAGAGGTATTGATCAAGGTGGTAGTGGAAACTATATTTGTGTTAGAGGAAATGCTTTCGAGAAAAAAGATGGAGTTTTTAAACCTATTGCTCAAAATATTATTGATTCAAAGTGCCCAGCTCAAATTTATGAAAGTGTGAAATTTGCCTACGATATAAATGAATGGGGAATATTCGATATTGATGTTAACTATTAAACTAAAAAAACACTAGTAGCCAAGTGAATTCGGTTACTAGTGTTTTTCTTCTATTTTCCTAACCAACTATAAACTATCCATTAACACTATAGCGTCACGAAGATTTCCGATACTCCGCTACTTTATTCCTTCCAGCTTGTTTCGCTCCTACATACATTGCACGGTCGGCGTGGCGGATTAGGCTTAATCCATCTTCTGCGTCATCTGGAGCTGTTGCAAAGCCGATGCTCGCTGTGACTTTAACAAGTTGAGCTGTGTTCGTTTCTTTTATATGTTGTTTCAATGTAAATGCACGATTTGCAAGATTAAGTCTTATTTTCTCTGCTAGTTCGTAACAATGTTTACGTTCCATATTTGGCAAGAGAATGACAAACTCTTCTCCGCCGTAACGAGCAACGATTCCGTTTGTACCAACAATCGTCGACAATCTGTTTGCGACTTGGATTAATATTTCATTTCCGCTTTGATGACCATACGTATCGTTTACCCTCTTAAAATGATCTAGGTCAAGTAAAATAAGTGAAAGACTAGTATTTTCCTTTGTAACTAGCTTTCCAAACTCATTTTCCAACACATTTTCAAAGAAGCGATAGTTATATAGTTTCGTTAATGCACAACGTTCACTGTTTTTCTTCGTCTCTTCGTAATGGCGTGCTTTTTCAACTGCGACGCCGAAGTGAGAAGCTAGAATATCTAATATCATTAGCTGTGATTTATCATACGCACGTTTCTTTTTCTTTGCTAATATAATTAACCCTACTACTTGTTGGTTACGTATGACAGGCACACACATTAAACTGTTTAGCGTATATTGTTTATCTACTTCAGGTTTTTTCCACTTCTTATTTGTTTCATAACAAACACCTTTTTTAGAAATGAGTACATCATAACAGATCCCACCGTAGTACATAAACTTAGTTTCTGCATCAATGTTATGCTTATTTATTTCACGTAACAACCGAAACTCTTTTTCATCCAAAACATTTATAATCGCCGCATAGTCAGCAGGAAAAATAGCCGTTACTTTTTCTAGAAAAATATCTAAAACACCTTGCACATTTAATTTTTCTGTCATCTCATGTCCCACATCTGCGGCACGTTGTAAATAGCTATTTACCTTTTCACTATTATGATATAGCCTTAAAATTAGCGCTAAAATGACAAACGGTAGTCCTACATAAAATAATGCAGCAACATCCACCTGCTGGTACAACATATAAAGAATGATCCCAACTGGTAAAACTACTATACTTGTAACACCGTCCCACTTTGTATCAATAGAGTAAAACTTCTTTTTCATTCTATGTATGTAGTTTGTTATAAAGTAGAGTCCTAACTGATTCATCATAAAATATGTGAATTGATGAGCTAGAATAGGAACAATAACCGATGGTAAGAGTAAATTTGTGCTTCCGTGCACTCCTCCAAGAAAATAGAAAATAAACCCAGAGGCTAATGAAGCTAATGAAAACATTAAGAGGTTAATAGGTATTCTGTACGACTCTGCTTTACTTATTCTTACATATATTAATAAGGCAACAACACCTAAAATAGTTAGGGTCATTTCAACAAACAAACCAAACGATAAAAAGACTGCCAATGAAACACCTTGCATTAAAAAGATTGGAACATCAGCAACAATAATGGGGATGAGAGCAAGGATGATCATTAAAATAGTAAAACCTACTACGTGCCATACCGGTATTTCTGCTATAGATACTGGTGATACTATGTAACCTGTCCAAACAATAATTGGGAAAAAGATAACAAAAGCAGCCCAAATTAAACTGTTTCTTTGCCAACTAAGTTCAAGTCCTGACACTCACTTACCTCCCCTCTATTTCGCTTTTTCCGAAAACAATATAATTAAGCTAAGTTTAACAAATTTTCTAACTTTTGTCATTAAAAAAATAATTTAAAAATAGGAGAATTTCCCCCTATTTTTCTACTTTCGATAAATCTAGTAAATACTTCCGAACTATTGATATAAAGTGTAAGGAACCGGTAATTACTAATAGATTGTTATGTTGTTTACAATTTAATATTTCTTGCTTCACTACGGTTTCACAGTTTTCTTCATAGGATGCTTTCGTTATACCAGCAATGTTGTATTGCTCCTTCGCACTAATGTTTCTTGGAGAAGGCACGGTTGTAAAGATAATTTTGCCACCTAGCTTTGTGAGTTCGTTTACCATTTCTCGAATAGGTTTATCTTTAAATGCAGAGAAAACAATTGTGATATCTTTATTAGAAAACTTATGTTGTATCGTTTTTACTAGCATCTCGACTGCTTCAAGATTATGAGCTCCATCTAGTATTATGGTTGGAGAGGTGGACATAATTTCAAATCTACCTCCGTGTGATACATTCTTTAGTCCCTTTTTCATGTGTTGCTCGTTACTGACTACCATTTGCTTGTCTTTTAATAATAAATAAGTCATCACTGCAAGAGCAGCATTTTGTATTTGATGTTCACCGGTCAATGGGATATAAATATTTTCTATCGTTTGGTCTTTATAATTGAAAATAAACGTTTCTCCTAATGTATCTTGATTAATAGACTCTACTTTAAACTCTTCCTTTAAAAAGTAGGAATCACATCCGAAATCGGCACATTTATTTTTTAACAAATGACGTAACTCTTCTTGACTTACACTTGAAACAAGGGGAATTCCACGCTTTATGATTCCCGCTTTTTTGTTGGCTATTTCTACTAAACTGTTTCCTAAAAAATCAGCATGATCCATTCCTACATTTGTAATGATCGATACAATTGGCTCAACGACATTTGTTGAATCGTCTTCCCCACCCATCCCGACTTCGATTAGCGCAATATCTACTTTTTTCACCGATGAAAAATAGTAAAGAGCTATGGCGGTTAACAATTCAAATTCTGTTATTTTCGTTTTTACAGTGGTTTCGAAATGCTTTATAATACGATGAATTTCTTCGTCACTTATGTATGTACCGTTAACTGTTATTTGGTCGTTTATTGCTTCGTAATACGGGGAGTGAAAGACACCAACAGTGAGGCCAGACTCCATTAGCATGCCTTCTAAATATTTGACGGTAGAGCCTTTGCCGTTTGTTCCACCTACATGGATGCACTTAAGCTGTTCCTGCGGATTTGCAACCGATTGTAAAAATTCATTCATTCTAGATAAACCTAATTCTATTTTGTTACCGGATTGTAAAAGTAACTTTTCAGCTATTTTCGTAATATCTTTATACATAGTGATTTCCTTCCATATGTGTTGTAAAAAGTAGTAAAATATTTTAGTATAGCAGACAGATGATATTGTCTGTACGTGGGGGTGACGTGAAATGATACATTTATTTTCTAATCGTTTTTCTACAAAGAAGAGCGCTTTGACTTATTTTTCAAAAACAAAAAGTAAATTACAAAGAGAAAAATTCTTTCCTTTTAAAAAAGACCAATATAAAAAAGGCACATTGCCTATCTTGCTTATTGTACAATCAGATTCACCTGATTTTATTGCTGCTGGAATGACGTTAAAAGAAATAACAAATTGCCATTTGCTTATCCTAAAAAAACATACGAATAAAACGGAAAGTAAAGTTAATCAATACATATCGAAACAGATGATACGTGGTGTCATTGGGTTAGAGTTTTCAGAAGTAAATCAATATGCCTATATGCAAAATGATCATTTTCATCCATTAGTAAACAGTATAGCAAATGCATGTGGATTAACAAACTTTGAAAGTTACATATGTGATACGGAAGATTATTGTTTAAAAGACGCACTTCCTTCTATTAAATTCTCTATCAATAGTAAGAATAATTTCCCTTCTGATTTATTCACTATCATTCTATCTTTAATGAATATACTGCCAACTCAAGTTGAAAATTGCAAAAATGATTGGCATACAATTGAACCTGTAATAGATAAAAAAGTTGGTAGCATCGTTCCGTGGAATCGGGTGGAACTTTCAAAAGATACAATGGAAGAATTACAGCTAATGGAACATGATTACCTCGTTTTATTCAATCCTTCCAATGGTTTTTTTCAGAAATGTGTGGTTTATGAAAGAAAAAGAGCTGATTTAGAAAGAGGACAGATTGTTCTAGCGAAATCTGTAAAGAAACAGTTTTTAAATGAGGAATATACCGGAAAACTTTCCATTCAACAAGCAGCTAGATTTGAGTTTACTAGTATTCAAACACAAAGAGCATCACTCGTTCAAGAAAATTGTGTCATTGTGTCTGAAAATACGTTTAAACAGTTACAACGTCTTCAGTCACCTTTTCTAGAATTAGTGAATCCGTATACAGGAACTTCATTCGACTTTAATATTCATAACGTGCAGGTGGACGAAGATATAACGGACAATGAAATAAAGCTAAACTACATTCAACGTCAATTTCTTGAATATGAGCAATTACCTGAGCTTTTACCTACTTATAAAAGCCTTATCCATAAAAAGAAAACAAATAGTCAAGAATGCATTTTAGCTGATGTAGAGCAAGAATTATTGGAGAACTCCTATAAGAACGGAAAATCGCTCGATAAATTAGAATTTACTCAGTCTTTAAAAATGAAAGGTTTATTAAATAAAGTTGGTTATCGCACAACATATATTTATCCTGTGAATCATTATTACAAAGTAGAAGAAAAGAAAGATTGGAAAGAAAAAGTACGAGATACAATTTTAAATGTTTTTATTCGAGATAAAGCGATTGACTTAAAAGTGATCCGACCGTATACGTCTGATGAAACAAGCTCTATTATTCGATTAACGAAAAGTACAATGACGTTACTCGGTATTGAAGAAGCTGATTCCGTTCTTTTACAATACCGTAATAAAACAGCTAGAGTTCAAGTGTTAGAAATGAGCGATTTAGAATTAGTAAAAGAAACGAATGTAATGAATACTAGTAGTACAATGAATATATGTGTGGCGGTCCCCTCTTCCATTCGAGAACAATTAGGAATTACAAATATCGGGAAAGTTTGTACGGTTCGCCGAGATATGATGTTCCTTTTACAGAAAAACTGGAATATCCAGTTCGTTCCTATTATGGCCGTTCTTTTCACCGTATTAACCCTTGATATTTTCACTACATGGATGCAAATACTATTAATTACTGTGTTTATTCCTTTCTCCATGTATGTAACACTATCGAGAGTTCGATACAGTATTTCGACAAAAAAGGGGAGTTCCTCATGATATATTCTACCGAGCAAATAGTAAAGATGGATGCCGTCTTTAAAGAAGAAAGATATAAGAGCAATCAAGGAGACTTTCATATTATAATTGGAAAGATTCCCGTCCTTGTTTCCGCACCACATAGTGTCACTCAAACGCGCGAGGGACAGCCGAAAACAGGAGAGTTTCGAACTGGCGTAATAGCTCAACTACTCCAAGAATCAACAAACTGTTTTACCATATTTAAAACGAGAAATAAACAGGACGATGCAAATTACGATCCTGTTAGCACGTATAGAGAAATTGCTAAAAAACTAATATGCGACGAAAACATCCAATACGTGCTAGATTTGCACATTATGGCACCTCATCGACCATACGACATTGACCTTGGAACTGGTCGTGGCAAGAACATTCAAGGAAGAACCGACCTAATAAGGCGGATCGAGGATGTGTTCCATAAGAACGGTGTGAAAGAAGTCCGAGTGGATAATATTTTTACTGCCGGATTTCCATATACCGTTTCGGCAGATATTGCTAAAAGCTGTAACGTGTTTTGCTTGCAAATCGAAATGAATTGGCAATTATTAGAGGGAATGCACTCTTTCTCTACAATCGTGCAATCGCTTGAAGAAGTTATACTTTTTCTCACTAAAGGAGTAACAAAATGACTAACTATACATGCTGGATTATATATAATGGTAACTTACAAGAAGCTAAGTTTGTTGATTTAGCCGAGTGGATAGATAAAGCTGCAAAAAAGCACCAGGTAACGAGTAAATTAGTTAAGAATAATGACCTCTTCCCTACTATTGAAAATGGCAAGGCTGTTCTGAAAGGAAGATGGAGTCATGACCTTCCCGACTTTGTTATTTTTCTAGACAAAGATATACCATTAGCTATGCATTTAGAAATGATGGGGATTCCTGTTTTTAATAGTTCCTCTTGTATTTCTATATGTGATAATAAATCTCTTACCTTTCAAACTTTAGCAAACCACGGTATTCCAATGCCTAAAACGTTGTTAGCTCCTCTCGTTTTTATCGAGCATGGAGATATGGAACCGTTTGAAGTAGCTATAGATGAGCTGAAGTTCCCACTTGTTGTGAAGGAAGCTTTTGGCTCGTTTGGCATGCAAGTTTTCTTAGTTCAGTCTCGAGAAGAATTACATACGAAAATAAAAGAAATTGGAAACAAACCATTTTTGCTACAACAATTCATCCAGTCTAGCTACGGGAAAGATATTCGCCTCAATGTTGTTGGCGATGAAGTCGTAGCGTCTATGAAGCGAATTTCTGAGAACGACTTTAGAGCAAACGTAAGTAATGGCGGTAGAATGGAAACGTATGAACCAACACAAGAAGAAAAAGAACTGGCTATAGAGTGCGCAAATATTGTTGGAGCGGATTTCGCTGGTGTTGACCTTTTATTTGGGGAAGATGGCTCTCCAATTGTTTGCGAAATTAATTCAAACGCCCACATCCGTAACATTTACAATTGTACTGGTGTGAACGTAGCTGAATTTATTATTCCTCATGTGTTAAAGAAAGTGACGGGATGACAGGATGCAATTAACAGGATGGATTATTTATGAGGATGAACATGCGAGTAAAAATAAAGCATTTATCCACTGGTTTTTAGAGGAAGCACCAAAATTAAACATCAACTTACACTTTTACGTACAATCTGACATTAGTTTCGGTGTGAAGAACAACCATTTATTTATTGAAGTCCAGAAAAATAAAGCTCCACTTCCCGACTTTGTTATTATGCGAGACATCAATCCGCTGTTTAGCAAGCAAATAGAATCTCTCGGTCTTCCTTGTTTTAATTCTAGTTTTGTATCTTCTATTTGCAACGACAAAGCGTTCACACACCAATTATTAGCATCACATAACATTCCGATGTTAGATACATATTTTGCAAATAGAAAAACACTTCTCATCACAAAAAAAGCTCCACTCCCCTTTCCTTTCGTCTTAAAAACTCGGACGGGGCGAAGTGGCAAGGAAGTTTTTTTGATTCAAAATGAACGTGAGTTGGCTCATACTTTAGAGTTACTTGAGAATAATGATTTAATTCTACAACCATTAGCAGGTTCACCTGGGAAAGATGTAAGAGTATTTATTGTTGGAAAAACTATTGTCGGAGCTGTTTTACGTTACAACGACAACGACTTTAAAGCTAATTACACACTCGGTGGACAAGCGAAAGAGTATTTATTGAGTGATGAAGAAATACGTATAGTAGAAAACATAATATCACTATTTCCATTTGGGATGGCTGGCATTGATTTTCTTTTTGATATAGAGGGGAAGTTTCTTTTTAACGAAATAGAAGATGTAGTTGGTTGTAGGACTTTATGTGAAGTTACAGACATTAACGTTGTGAAGCTATATTTAGAGTTTATATGTGAGCAAGTTACAAAAGGAGTGAACTAGATGAATCCGTTTCAAACGATGGATGAAGCTGTTTCTTTTGTGTATCGCTCCTTATTAAAAGCAAAACCTTATCAAGCATTTGAAGATGACGCCGTAACGAGAGCACCATATTTAACGGAAGAATTGTTAACAAGGTTGGATCTTATACCAGAGAAAAACAAAATTCTTTTAGTAACAGGCAGCAAAGGCAAAGGCTCTACTTCTCGTATGATAGCTTCTATTTTGCAAAATCATGGCTTAAAAGTTGGATTGTTTACGTCCCCTCATTTAGTACATTACAATGAACGTATTCGTGTGAACGGAAAAGCAATTACGGATGAAAGATTTTTGCAATACATAAACGAAAATCGCTTAGAAATCGAAAAGGTAGAGAAGATGATCAAACAGCCGCTTCACTATCTTGGCCCGACTGGCATTTTTTTATCTATTGCATTGAAGCATTTTAGAGAAGAAGAAACAGATATGAATGTTATTGAAATTGGAAGAGGTGGGATGTTTGATGATACAAACGTTTTGCCGAACAAGTGGGCTGTTATTACAAGGATAATGGAAGAGCACCTTGGATTTTTAGGAAAAACGATAGAAGATATTGCTGAACATAAGTTAGGTATTATAAAAGACTGTACCGAGAGTGCAATTATTGGTAAGCAAACAGATTCAGTTATTCCATTAGTAAAAAAGCAAGCCAATCGGACATTGTTTTACGGTGAGCATTTTCATTCTACTCTAAACGGCATGACGATTGAGGGAAGTGAATTTAGTGTCACAACATTTGGTGGGAATGAGTTTTCCAATCTAGCCCTCCCGCTGTTAGGTTCTTATCAAACAGAAAATGCTTCTTTGGCTATTCAAGCGTGTGAAGTTGTTCTCGGTAATCTGTTAGATGAGTCCATCGTCTCTTCTACTTTGAAAAAATTAAGGTGGCCTGGCCGATTAGAAGTTGTAGCGCGAGATCCTGTTGTAATATTAGATGGATCAATAAATAAAGATTCTGCTATGTATCTAAAAGAAATTTTACCTTTTGTTGATGCTAGGATGGTTGTATGCATTATTGCGGTACCAGCTAATAAAGATTATAAAGGTGTCATTGGGACATGTAGCGAGTTTGCTCACCATTTAATTGTGACAACACCGGATAAAACGGTAAAACAGTTTCCTGATGACGCATTTGCCGTAGCCAGTTCTTATCACGGTTCTGTGCAAAAAGCGGAGAAAATGACTGATGCAATTAAAATCGCCAAAAACCTCTCCCCTTCCGTCATCTTTATTGTAGGTACTCAATCATTAATTGGTAGTGCTAAGGAAGTGTGGAAGGATGAGTTACTAAATTTATAGTTATTGGGTCTTTTTAGTAATGTTTATATTTTTATGACCAATTTAAGTCTCGAAATGTTAATATATGTCCATAATCCACTCTATTACGGACATGTTTCATTTATATTTTGAGCCAGTTGATCTTTATTTTCTTTTTATGGACACTTTGCATTTATTCACACTGAAAGTTGGTCTTTATTTTCTTTATATGGACATCTCAAGGGTAAATTCAACTACAAGTGTCCATAAAGCACATTGGAAAGTCACAAACGTAAAACAGCACTCCCGGTCATGCCGTAAGTGCTGTTTTTTATTAGGATCCTTTTAACTCTGTAATTCGTTGTTGAACTGCGTTGCGCTTTTCCACATAATCTTTTTCTTTCGCACGCTCTTCTTCAATTACATTTGCAGGAGCTTTTGCGATAAAGCCTTGATTCGATAATTTCTTTTGTACACGTTCCACTTCTTTATCAAACTTCGCTAACTCTTTTTCTAGTCGTGCTATTTCTTCATCGATGTTGATTAATCCTTTTAAAGGTAAGATTAACTCTGCACCAGTAACAACAGCTGTCATAGCTTGCTCGTCTAACGATACATCTGTACCAATTAATAATTCACTTGGGTTACAGAATCGCTCTAAGTACGAACGATTTCTTTCTAATTTACCTGTAATTGTTTCATCTTTTGTTTTAACTAGAAGTTTAATTTGCTTGCTCATTGGCGTGTTAACTTCTGCACGAACGTTACGAACTGCTCTTATAATATCTACTAGTAAACGCATATCACTTGCTGCCTCGTTGTCCGTTAACTCTGCACGAACTTCCGGCCATTTCGCAACCGTAATGGATTCACCTTCATGCGGAAGTTGTTGCCAAATTTCCTCTGTAATGAATGGCATGAATGGGTGTAATAAACGCATCGTGTTATCTAATACGTAAGCTAAGATAGAACGCGTTGTTTTCTTCGCCGCTTCATTCTCCCCGTAAAGTGGTAATTTAGCCATCTCAATATACCAGTCACAGAAATCATCCCAAATGAAGTTGTAAAGAACACGCCCAACTTCACCGAACTCATATTTATCCGCTAGCTTCGTTACTGTTTCTATCGTTTCATTTAAGCGAGTTAAAATCCATTTATCTGCAACAGATTTATCACCTGTTAAGTCGATTTCTTCGAATTTTAAATCTCCCATATTCATTAGGCAGAAACGAGATGCATTCCAAATTTTGTTCGCAAAGTTCCAAGTTGCTTCTACTTTTTCCATAGAGAAACGTAAATCTTGACCTGGAGAACTTCCAGTGGATAAGAAATAACGTAAAGAATCTGCACCATACTTATCGATAACATCCATTGGGTCTACACCATTACCAAGTGACTTACTCATTTTACGCCCTTGCTCATCACGAACTAATCCGTGGATAAGTACATCTTTGAATGGTCGCTCGCCTGTAAACTCAAGTCCTTGGAAAATCATGCGCGATACCCAGAAGAAAATGATGTCATAACCTGTTACTAATGCTGAAGTTGGGTAAAAACGTTGGTAGTCAATTGATTCTGTTTCTGGCCAGCCCATTGTAGAAAACGGCCATAATGCTGAACTGAACCATGTGTCTAATACGTCCGTATCTTGCTCCCAGTTTTCGATATCAGCTGGTGGTTCGTGGTCCACATGAACTTCACCTGTTTCTTTATGATACCAAGCAGGAATTCGATGTCCCCACCATAGTTGACGAGAAATACACCAATCACGAATGTTTTCCATCCAACGTAAGTATGTGTTTTCAAATCGATTTGGAACAAAGTTTACTTTGTCTTCTTTTGATTGTAGTGCAATTGCTTCATCTGCTAAAGGCTGCATTTTAACAAACCATTGAGTAGAAAGATAAGGCTCCACAACTGCTCCACTACGCTCACTATGACCAACAGAATGCATGTGCTCTTCTATTTTGAAAAGAACGCCATCTTCTTGTAAGTCTTTCACGATTTGCTTACGGCATTCAAAGCGGTCCATGCCGTTGTATGTTAAGGCGTTAGCGTTCATTGTACCGTCTTCGTTCATTACTAGAACACGCTCTAAGTTATGACGATTTCCAATTTCAAAGTCGTTCGGGTCATGTGCTGGCGTAATTTTCACTGCACCTGAACCAAATTCCATATCAACATAATCGTCGCCAACGATTGGAATTTCGCGATTCGTGATAGGTAAAATAACCTTCTTGCCAATTAAATGTTTGTAACGCTCATCTTCTGGGTGAACTGCTACTGCCGTATCTCCAAGCATTGTTTCTGGACGAGTAGTTGCTACTTCAATATGACCAGAACCGTCTGCTAACGGGTAACGCATATGGTAAAACGCACCTTGTACGTCTTTGTAAATAACTTCGATATCAGATAGAGCTGTTTTTGTCGCAGGGTCCCAGTTAATAATGTATTCGCCACGATAGATTAACCCTTTTTTGTAAAGGGCAACGAATACTTCACGAACTGCTTTTGATAGCCCTTCATCTAATGTGAAACGCTCACGAGAGTAATCTAAGCCTAACCCCAATTTGGACCATTGCTGACGAATATGTTCAGCATACTCCTCTTTCCACTTCCATGTTTCTTCCACAAACTTTTCACGACCTAGGTCGTAGCGAGAAATTCCTTCGTTACGAAGTTTTTCTTCTACTTTTGCTTGTGTAGCGATGCCAGCATGATCCATTCCAGGTAACCAAAGTACGTCGTAACCTTGCATACGCTTCATGCGTGTTAGGATATCTTGTAATGTTGTGTCCCAAGCGTGGCCTAGGTGTAATCTACCTGTTACGTTTGGTGGTGGGATAACGATTGTGTATGGTTCTTTTCCTTGGTCGTTTGTTGCTTCGAAAAATTTGCCGTCTAACCAGTACTGGTAACGGTTTGCTTCTACTGTGTTTGGATCATATTTGGTTGGAAGATTGATTTCTTTAGTTTCCATCAAACTGATGCCTCCTTTTTAGTGATTAGTGGTTAGTGGTTAGTGGTTAGCTTTGGCTATTGTTTTATAGTTAGGAATGTCTATTGATTTTTTTACACCTAACCACTAAAGACTATCCACTAACCACTAAATAAAAAAACTCCCTTCATCCAATTAAAAGGACGAAAGGAGTTAAGTTTCGCGGTACCACCTTTTTTTGCTAAAGATAATGAGATTATTTTTAGCACTCTCAATAAAGATAACGGCTCTTCACCGGCTTCAACTAATGGTTCATATGTTCATTGAAGCTACTCATGGGCTACCTTCCAACGAAACGTTGCCTAAGAAACCTTTCAGCCACGGGTTTCTCTCTCTTAAAGGGGTTGCGCTGTACTCTTCCCAATCACAGTATTTACAATCATATATATTATTTACTTATATATGTTACCTAAAAAAGATAGGTGACGTCAATAAGCATTTCCACCTTTTTCACACAATATGCACTCTGTGGAAAAAAAGTGTTGGGTTGGGCACTATTTTTCTTGTTTCTACATACGTTGTATTAATAAGTAGTTTTGAGAAGTAATTGTTAGAAAGGAGAACCGACTGTGAGAAAGTATAATCCTTATTCACTACCACCCTGGTTAAGACAAATTCGTGCATTAGTGGCGCAATTCATTATTCCCATCTGCATTTTTCAAGGAATTCGAACGATCTTTCTACCAACAACCTTTGACGTTCTTATATTATCGTTTTGTATTATACTAGCTGTTTGCTTTCATCTTGAGTGGATTTAATCAGAAAAACACAACACAACTAATAATTTTTGGCGCAAGTCCCCGTTATTAATGGCGGTCCGGCTTGCGCTTCCATACAATACACATTTTATTTTATTTATATTTTATATAGCATATTCAAAATAGATTAGGACTAGCCGATATTATACAATGAGAGAAACGAACTAGTAAAGGGGTCCTATTGCATGTTGGCAATTTTTAAGAAGAAAGAGGTACATACGTATCATCCAGAATTAAGATTACCATCGCTCGAAGAAGTAGTGAAAGTAGATAATAAAGAGTTAGCATCTCGTATTTATTATATGGGTCTAACGAAAAAACATATACAAGTATTAAAAGAAGCAAAGCCATTATTTGAGGAGCATTTAAGTGAACTTCTAAATGTAGTATTAGATCATTTATATAAACAACCGACACTAACACATATTGCAAAAACAAAAACTAGTAGAGAACGATTAAAAGCTGTTTTTGTGCAATATTTTACTAGTTTATTAAGTGGGGATTTAAATGATGAGTTTTTTGCTTTAAGAGATAGAATTGGTAAGACACATAACGGGGCACAACTACCAGTAACTTGGTTTTTAGCATCCTACTCCACCATTCAATCACTCTTAATACCAAAAGTTGTAGAAGCATTTCATAAAGAACCAGAAAAGCTTACTGAGCTATTAACGGCAGTACAACAATTGTTTAACCTTGATTCACAATTAGTTGTCGATAATTATTTAAATGCTCGTTTGGAATTGCTAGAGGAAGCCAATCTACGTAATCTACACCTTCAGCAAGAATTGACAGGTATTGGCTCAGAAGTTGCTGCTTCTGCTCAACAAACAGAAGCAACGATCCACAGTGTGAATATGAAAGCCGAACAAGTATTAAAAGATACGTCTATTACACAAAAAAGTAGTACAAACCTTTTACATTTAACACATGAAAATGAAAAGCAAATGAACGTGATGATGGAAACATTTAATGTCGTATCAAGCGATGTTTCCGAATCACTTCAACAAATAAAAACACTTCAAGAAATCTCTGAACAAATTGTGGAGATGACAAAAGGTATTGATGACATTGCAGATCAAACAAACCTACTAGCGTTAAACGCCTCGATTGAAGCAGCGCGTGCTGGAGAAGAAGGTAGAGGCTTCGCCGTTGTTGCTAGCGAAGTTAGGAAACTTGCAGAAAATAGTAAAGTAATGAGCACACAAATTAAAAAGCAAATTGAACAAAGTAGTAACCAAATAGTAAATTTAACAAATAGATTTGGTTCAATGAATGAAGCAACTCAACAATCACAAACGAAAATCCAGCAAGTAAAAGGCGGATTAATGACGGTAAAAATGGAGATGGACAATTACTTAGAAAGGTTTGAACAAAATAAAGAAGATTTAGAGGCAATTGTTTCTTCTTTCAATGAAATTTCAAACAACACTAGTAATTTAACTCTATTAACAGAAGACTTACTAAAAAAATCTGAACGTATTTAAAACGGCAGCGCTCAAACTTTTATTATGTTTGAGCGCTGTTTTTCTTTTGCTCTTCTATCTGATTAATTCGTCCAGCTACATATTCAATATTCTTTGCCAACCAATACGAATCTTGTAGTTTGCGTACTGATTCCCTTTCATTTCGCATTTTTTTATTACTTTCTTTATTCTCTAAATAATTGTTTAATACATTCATAAATGGCCTCGGATAACTTAAATGGCACAAGGCTAATGATTTCTCTGTTTCTCTTAACGGAAAGTCTTTTTGATATTCATAATACCAGTCTACACACTCGTCACAGTATAAAGGGTATGTGCTTAAATAACGATGATAAAATGCAACAATATCATTTGCAGGAGGTGCCTTTCTCGAGCGCTCCCAACTTGTAAAATACCCTCTTCCTTGTTCGTCTTTCAGAAAATGGTGAAAAGATATTCTACCATGTGTGAATGTTGTTCGATGCTTTTTTTCTTCTTTCATTTGTTCATACCAATTATCTAATTGACTGTTTGCGAACTTGTTTGCTAATGAGATTTCATGAGCTGCTGTACAAACTTGTAATTCGAATGGCGACATATATGTTTTCTTCTCACATTCATCCACATATTTCTCTAATCTCTCTGCATTAATTTTCCACGCTTCTGATGTTTTAGTAAAAAAGTCTGTTATATCCTTTTCCTCATACTCTTTTTCTTGAACGGTTAAGTTATGAAGCTTTGCCAGTTCTTTAAAAAGCAGACTATCTTTAAAGTCGACTTCTCTCTCTTCTTTTGCTTCTATCCAAGGCATTAAATAGTATACATCTTGTTGGTCTTCTACATAGTAATATCCTTGATTAGTTTTATAGATTGGTACGATCGACTGAATTCCTCTTTGGTACATGGAATGAATGTTCATGAATAAGCTGTATGCGTCCCGCTTATTTATTCTTTTTAACGCAAACGTGTCTTTTTTTGTGCCAACTCTCCAGACTTTTCCGTATTGTTGAAGTAGTTCGGGTTGGATGTTGTATTGCGCTAACACTTGTTCCACATATTGTTTTTCGTTTGACATTTGCAAAAACTCTCTTTCTATTTTTTGTGTCATCCCAATAAAAAAGATGTGAGAAAGGGAAACCCTAACTCACATGTTTTTAGCTTAAGAGTTTGAATATGCAGTAGCTGGTACGTATAGTAGTTGGCCAGAATGGATGTCGTCTTCTGTGGATAAACGGTTCACCCTAATTAATTGTTGAATCGTTATATCATAGCGTTTCGCAATTGTATCCATTGTGTCTCCGTCTTGGACAATACAGATTTTTAAACGTGTAAAGTCCTCACCATTATCTTCACTCGCAAAGAACTTTGTTAGACTGAGATCATTCTCGTCACGTTCTGCTTCACATTGCTCTTGGGGCTGTTGTTGTTGCTTCACTACAGCTTTAGGTGTTTCTTGTTTTTCTTCACGTCTAGCTAAGAAAGAAATAACATTTTCTTCTTTTTCTTCTACTTCCTCTTGCTTAGACTGGAACGCATAGTTAGGTGCTGAGAAAGGATTATTTGCATAGTCATCTTCTTGTGTTTCGCTTATATTTGCATCTTTTCTGACTTCTACTTCAAATGTATCGAAGTCTTCTTCGTGCTCTAGTTCTTCTTGTTCATCTTCATTTTGATATTCCGGCGATACAGCCTCTGTTTCTTGACGTAATACCTCGCTATAATCCACTTCATCTGCTTCTTCTTGATTAACAGATTCTTGACTTAGATTTTGGTAGTATGCATCTCTAACCGTTTCCTCATTTTGCTCTACTCCAAATGAATCATCTGATTCACTATAAAACTTAAATGGATTATATGGCTCATCCTCTTCCTCTTCTTGTCCATTAAGGTAAAGAGGTTCTAATTCTCTTTCTTCCTCTTGCTCTTGTTGTTCTGCTACTTGTGGCACACTTTGTTGATGGCCATAAATTCCTGAAATAGATAACTCTGCATCAAGTTGCAAGCATCCACGCATTGGTAAATGGTAGTCAAACGATTCAATCGAAACAAATATGTCTTCTAGATTTTGAATGCGATTTTTCGGAATCGTTATATCTACAGGAAAACGGTGGTTTAATTCAAAACAACCATCTTCTCTTTCTTCCACGTTTTCCACTAAACGAGCTAAATTTACCGGTTCATACGTTGGATCTTCTTGTTGTTCCACTTGATATTCCCCTGTTAAATATAAAGCTCCCCTTATGGAAACGTATTGATCTTGATCAAAGATTTGTATATCAGGATCTAATGAAATAGACATAAGTTCGCTAACTTCCTGTCCTTTTTGAAACCATACAGACTCCTCTACTGAAAAACGTAAGCACGATTGTTGTTCTGAAGACAAAGGGCTTCCTCCTTTCAATCTATAAAAAATTTTACTATGTCACTAAAAATGTGTATGAGTCTTAGTGATGAAATATGATTATTTTTTGAAAAATAGAGTTTTTTACCGTTTTGTCTATATCTTTGTTTTCAATACGTGGTGAAACTAATGTTTGTTACACTTTATAAATTTTTTGCTACACTTTTGATAATTTATGATACACTTCGGGTACTTTTTGCTACACTATCAATGTATTTGTTACACTTCTCAACCTTAATGCTACACCTTCATGGATTTATGCTACACTTTCTTAAAATTTTGTTACACTTAGACAATTTTATTCTACACCTCAAAATTTATCATTCCTCAAAACAGTTATAGAAGGATTTTATAATTACCCAAACAACAAAAAACACCCATTCTCCTAGCAAGTAGGAGAATGAGTGTCTATTTTAATTTAGCTGCATCTTATTAACCTTTAATTACCGCAAACGCTTTTTCTGTTGCTTGTAATGTATGTTCGATGTCTTCGTCTGTGTGTGCTGTAGACAAGAATAATCCTTCGAATTGGGAAGGTGGTAAGAATACTCCGTTATTAGCCATTTCGCGGAAATATGTTGCGAAATAGTCTAGGTTGGATGTTTTGGCTTGTTCATAGTTTGTTACATTTTCATTTGTAAAGAAGAAGCCAATCATGGACCCAGCACGATTTACTGTTAACGGCATGTCATATTTAGCTTTTAGAGCTAACAGGCCTTCTTCAAGGCGATCTGCTTTACGAGCGAATTCTTTGTACGTATCTGGTGTTAATTGAACTAACGTTTCATATCCAGCAGTCATTGCAAGTGGATTACCTGATAATGTACCAGCTTGATAAATATCTCCAGCTGGTGCCACTCTCGCCATGATTTCCGCTTTTCCACCGTATGCACCTACTGGTAGTCCACCACCGATTACTTTTCCTAAACACGTTAAGTCAGGAGTAACTCCGTAATACCCTTGAGCACATCCATAATCTACTCGGAACCCTGTCATTACTTCATCAAAAATAAGTAAAGAGCCATACTCTTCTGTTACAGCACGTAAACCTTCTAAATATCCAGGTTGAGGTGGTACTACACCCATATTTCCTGCAACAGGTTCTACGATAATTGCTGCAATGTCTTCTCCAAATTCTTTGAATGCATAACGAATGCTTTCTAAGTCGTTGTAAGGGACTGTAATCGTGTTTTGAGCAACAGACTCAGGAACACCTGGACTATCAGGTAAACCAAGCGTAGCGACACCAGAACCTGCTTTAATAAGCAATGAATCACCATGTCCGTGGTAGCAGCCTTCAAACTTCACAATTTTGTTTCTGCCAGTATAACCACGAGCTAAACGTAAAGCACTCATTGTGGCTTCTGTACCTGAGCTTACCATACGTACTACTTCAATCGAAGGCACGCGGTCAATTACAAGTTTAGCAAGTTCCGTTTCAATTAAAGTCGGTGCACCAAAGCTTGTACCACTTTCCGTTACCTTTTTAATCGCTTCTACTACTCTGTCGTTAGAGTGACCATGGATAAGTGGTCCCCATGATAGTACGTAGTCTACATACTCGTTTCCATCGATATCGTAAATTTTCGAGCCTTTTCCACGCTCCATGAATATAGGATCCATATTTACTGATTTAAAGGCACGTACAGGGCTATTTACCCCACCTGGTAATACTTTCGATGATTCAATAAAAGCTTGTTTTGATTTTTCATAACTTCTCATTTTTTATCATCCTTTCCTAATCGATTGGACTTACAAGTTTCAGCTATTATTTTTCTTCTGATAACCAACGTGCAACGTCTTTTGCGAAGTATGTAATTATTAAATCTACACCTGCACGTTTCATGCTTGTTAAACTTTCCATTACTATGTCTTGCTCATTAATCCATCCGTTTTGAGCAGCGGCTTTCACCATGGAATATTCTCCACTTACGTTATAAGCAACAACTGGTACATTAAAATTGTTCTTTACATCACGAATGATATCTAAGTAGGATAGGGCAGGTTTGACGATTAAGAAATCGGCACCTTCCATTAAATCGGATTCTGCCTCACGCATTGCTTCTAGACGGTTTGCAGGATCCATCTGGTATGTTTTTCTATCTCCAAATTTCGGTGAGCTATGTGCAGCATCACGGAACGGGCCGTAAAATGCCGAAGAATACTTAACGGCATAAGACATAATTGGAATATGTTCAAATCCGTTTTCATCTAAACCGTGACGAATGGCAGCAACAAATCCGTCCATCATGTTTGACGGTGCAATAATGTCTGCACCTGCTTTTGCTTGGCTTACAGCTGTTCTTGCTAATAAATCAAGTGTAGGGTCATTTAAGATTTGTCCTTCTTCTACTATTCCACAATGTCCATGATTCGTATATTGGCATAGGCAAGTATCAGCTATTACTACTAATTCTGGGAAGTTTTCTTTTATTTGTACAATTGCCTTTTGAACGATACCATGGTCGTGATATGCTTCAGAACCAACTTCATCTTTTTGTGCTGGTACGCCAAAAACAATGACAGACTTAATTCCTAATTCCGTTAATTCTTGCATTTCAGCATGTAAGTAATCTAAAGAAATTTGGTATACTCCAGGCATTGAAGCTACTTCATTTTTTTGATTTTCGCCTTCTACTATAAAAATAGGAAAAATTAAATCTTCCTTTTGTAATTTTGTTTCTCTAATTAAAGCTCGTAAATTATCTGAACCACGAAGGCGGCGGTGACGTTGAAATTGTAATTTCTCCATTGTTTTCCTCCTCAAACGTATTTATCATTTATAAAAATCAACAATTGATTCCACTAAACTTTGAACTGTATATTTTTCAGGGCTTATTTGGACAGTATACCCTAGTTGCTTTGCTGCTGTTTCTGTAATAGGGCCGATAACAGCAACGTTTGATTTTAAGCAATCAGGTGGAATGACTTTTGAAAAATTTCTAACAGATGAAGGACTTGTAAATGTAACAATGTCCAATTTTTCATTGGATAGTTCTTTTAACTTATGTAGGGATGCGTTTGGCATGGTGTTCTCATAAACCACTATTTGTTTTACATTGTATCCTAATTTTACAAGTTGTTCACGTAATATAGGTCGAGCTAAATCCCCTTGAATCAATAGGATGGATGCTTGTTTTTTCACTTCATCTGTTAATGAGTCTAGTAAATGCTCGGCTGTAAATTTATTAGGCATTACCGTTACAGAAAGACCTCTACTTTCTAATGCTTCTTTTGTCTTTTCCCCAACAGCAGCTATTTTTTTATGTATTGGCTTATCATAAAGTTGAAAAAAATAGTCAACTCCATTTGTGCTCGTAAAAACCACAATATCCATCTCTGCCATACATTCTTGTATTTGGTTCGAGATTTCTTCAGCGTTTGCTGGTAGTGAAAATTGAATAAGAGGGACAACAAGTGCAGTCCCTCCTAACTCTTCCACTAGATGTGAAAAATCTGTTGCCTGCTCTTTGCTTCTCGTTATAAGAATACGTTTATGTAAGAGTGGCAACGAATTTTTCATTACTTATCTAGCTCCTTTTTCACATCGTCAATTAACTTTTTAGCACCTTGCTCTATTAATTTATCGGCTGCCTCTAATCCTACTTGCATTGGATCGTTTCCTTCAACCGTTTCTTTATACAATACAGAACCGTCTGGAGCACCTACTAATACGGTTAACTTAACCTTATCTTCCGTTGTAACTTCAGCAAATCCCGCAATTGGAACTTGGCAACCACCTTCCATTTTATGAAGGAAAGCACGTTCCGCAGTAACTGCTCTTTCAGTCGTTTTATCATTTAATAGTTGAAGAGCATCTAATAATTCTTTATCAGATTCACGGCATTCGATTGATAAGGCACCCTGACCTACTGCCGGTACACAAAGTTCTTCATCTAAAAACTCAGTAACCACATCATTTGACCAACCCATACGAGCAAGTCCTGCTGCTGCTAAAATAATAGCATCATAATCTTCGTTTTGTAGTTTAGCTAAACGAGTATCAATGTTTCCGCGAATCCACTTAATTTCGATATCGTTACGTTTCGCTAAAAGCTGTGCTCCACGACGCAAACTAGAAGTACCAACGATAGAACCAGCTGGTAAATCTTCAAATTTCACATGGTTTTTAGAAATAAATGCATCTCTGTGGTCTTCGCGGTAAGGAATACATCCAATCATTAATCCTTCTGGAAGAACCGCTGGCATATCTTTCATACTATGAACTGCCATATCTATTTCTTTATCGACCATTGCCTGCTCGATTTCTTTAACGAATAGGCCTTTTCCACCAACTTTAGATAGGGTAACATCTAAAATTTGGTCACCTTTTGTTACTATTTCTTTTACTTCAAAATCGAATGGTGCCCCTAGTTTTTTCAATTGATCCATTACCCAGTTCGTTTGTGTTAATGCTAATTTACTTCTTCTTGAACCTACTACTATTTTTCTAGTCATAGTTCCTCCTAATTAAAAAGCGTTAGACGCGATAGTATATTTTTATAAAATCCAAAAATGAAAGTTTGACAATCTTCCGAGTAGGAAGAAATTTATTAATACAACCAAGAATGCCGTTATATTCCAGTTAGCATTAGCTTTGCCACTAACTCCTTCTCCCAACCGTTTATAGAAGTAGAAACTATAGGCGGCAATAACAAAAAAGGAACCGATAACTTTCAAGTCATACCATTGAAATTCAGGCAACTTAATATATGCCCAAATTGTACCAAGAATCAAAGATAAAAGAAACAAAGGTACACCAGTCACATTTAAAACGTATGACATATGATCTAACTTAGCTAGATCGTGAATTCTTAACAACCTTTTTCCCCATTTTTTCTCTTTCAATAGTTTATATTGTAGTAAGTATAGGATCGAAAAGGTTACCGAAAGAGAAAACGCTCCGTAAGCTAGAATTGCCATTGTAATATGAATGATTAATAATTCAGAAACTAAAGCTTGTGCCACAACTTGAGATTCATGTTGATACGGCGTAAAAGTATGTATGGCCATTACGATAAAACCGATGATGTTTGTGAAGAATACGATAAAATCCATTCGTAAAATTCTGTTAATAATTAAAGAAAAAGTAATGAGTACCCATGTGTAAAAATACATTCCTTCATATAGGGTGAATATAGGTATTCTTCCTGTTTCAATCATTCGTAGAAACAAAAAAATTGTTTGAAGCACCCAAACAATTGCAAGCAACCAGAAGGCAATACGATTTGCCTTCCGGTCATTATGAAGAAAATCTATAAAATACATTAGGACACTCAAGGCGTACAAAATAATCGTTAACTCATACAACCTTAATATCGTTATCTCTAACATGTGAATGCCTCGCTTACGACTGTAATGTCGCTTGAAGGTTAGGAGCAACTAGTTTTGCTGTGCTCTTGTCCTTCTTCATGGAGTAGTATTGTGTTGTTGTTTCTTGAATAACCTCTTCTTCAATGTTGAAGATTTTAGAGAACAGTGCTAATGACTGCTCTGCATTTGGTTCAGCAGCCAGTTCTTTTGCACGAAGAATTGGGTCACGTAGCATTTGGTTAATAATACTTTTCGTATGCTTATTTAAGACTTTCACTTCACGCTCTGTTAGATGTGGCATTTTTCGTTGAATGCTTGCCATTGTCTCACCTTGGATATCTAACGCTTTTTGGCGTAGAGCTGAAATAATCGGAACAACTCCAAGCATATTTAACCATTCTTTAAACTCTACAATGTCCGCTTCAATCATTAATTCAATCGCTTCCGCAGCTTTTTTACGCTCCGCCATGTTAGCTTGTACAATACCTTCTAAGTCATCTATATCGTATAAGAAAACACTTTCTAATTGTTCTAATTCTGGGTCTAAATCACGTGGTACAGCAATATCCACCATGAATAGCGGACGAC
Organism: Bacillus sp. FJAT-45066; assembly: GCF_002335755.1. NCBI lineage: Bacteria > Bacillati > Bacillota > Bacilli > Caryophanales > Bacillaceae > Bacillus > Bacillus sp. FJAT-45066. Next base: position 274,749 of record NZ_NISQ01000001.1, on the reverse strand, counting down.
CTTTACGCATTTTTTCCACGTGTACCATATCTTCTTTGCGTAAAACATAGTCTTTTGCTCCTGTTGAGCTAATTAAAATATCTGCTTCTACTAGAGCACAAGACATTTCTTCTAGTGATTTGGCATTACCAGCAAAGCGATTTGCTAAATCTTCTGCTTTTTCAAGCGTACGGTTCATCACCGTCACTTGCTTTACACCGTTGCTATGAAGGTTTTGTACGGCAAGTTCTCCCATTTTTCCAGCACCTAAAATAAGAACATGCTTATCTGTTAACTCACCAAAAATTTTCTTGGCAAGTTCCACAGCAGCATAACTAACAGAAACGGCGTTTGCTCCAATTTCTGTTTCTGAATGGGCACGCTTCGCAAGTGTAACAGCTTGCTTAAACAAACGGTTAAAAATTGTACCTACCGTTTCATTTTCTTGAGCCATAAAAAAGCTATTTCGAATCTGTCCTAATATTTGTGTTTCCCCTACTACCATCGAGTTCAGTCCACACGTTACTCGGAACAAATGCTCTAATGCCCCGTCGTTCTCATATATATTTAAATAAGGAGAAAACTCCTCTTTATCTAGACCGAACCAATCAGCTAGAAATGCTTTTATATAGTAACGCCCAGTATGAAGTTGATCGACAACAGCATACACTTCCGTACGATTACATGTTGAAACGATCACATTTTCTAAAATCGATTTACGATCTTTCAATGCAACCATTGCTCTTTCGATATCAGCGGGATTAAACGTTAATTTTTCACGGATTTCAACAGGGGCAGTCTTATAATTAAGTCCAACAACTATAATATGCATGTGAAAATGGCACCCCCTAAAATTTTTTTATCATTAGTTCAATTAATTGCATAATTGTATTTCGTTTATTGAAAAACGAGTTTTCAATTGTTGATATTGTGTGTATTTCGTATTATGTTTGTATTAATCAAGTATTATTTAGTTCATAATTCGTTTTTGAGGTAGTTTTGATACCCTATCTAACTTACTCTTTTGATTATATCATGACTTGTTTCATTATCTTTTGGTAAAATGTGAACAGAAAATGAAATAAGTAACAAAGCTTTTACGTTCTATTACTATCTATTTATAATAAGATTACGTCCACTCGTACATTACCAAAAATTTTGTCGATAATCAAGTGAGTAATCTTAATAAGTATGACTACAGTACGAAAAAAGAATAATTCATTCAACTTAGTATTTAAAGGACCTTATTATAAACGAGCCGTAATTATTATATTAATTTAATACTGAGCTTTAAGTTTGGAGGAAAAGATGAAGAAAAATAGTTTTTTACCTAGTATTTTACTGATAGGGTTTGGTTTATATTTCCTTTTGGAACAATTTGATATAGAAATGTGGTCTGGTATGTTCACTTGGTCTACCTTTCTAATCATTATTGGGCTAGCATTATTAATACAAGCATACAAACAAAATGATTACCCAAATATTTTACCTGGTGTTGTCCTATTTGGAGTTGGTTTGCATTTTCAAGTTAAAAACAAGTTTGCATTTTGGCCTGATCATGTTTCTACAATCATTTTGATTGTTGGCCTCGGATTTTTGCTTCGTTGGCAAAAGACGAAACAAGGTTTAGCGGAAGGATTAATATTATTGTTTATTGCTAGCTTTTTCTTATTTTCTAATCCAATCATGGAAGTATTCGGTTTAGTAGAAAAAGGCTTTTCCCTGATACATACATTCTGGCCAGCGTTACTAATTGTAATCGGTGTTTACTTACTATTCTTTAAAAGGAAATAGATTTTATACATAATTTATAATTCTCCCTAAAACACCGCTGTTGGTTGTGTTAATTGGAGCGCAAGTCTTCGCTTTCCGCGGGCGCTAAAAAGGAAGGTTATTTTCACTATCGTGAATAAACCTACTCCTCGTCGCATTCGCGCAGGAGTCTCCGACTTGCGCTCCAATCAACAGCTAAGTAAATCTATACTTTATCAATGTTTTAACAGCAAAAAATAGCCTGTGGTAGTTGTATTATTTATCTACCCCAGGCTTACTATTTATAGTATTGCATTTAAGAATTCTTTTGTTCTTTCGTTTTTCGGGTTGTTGAATACTTCTTCAGGACACCCTTCTTCAACGATTTTGCCATCGTGTAAGTATACTACTCGGTCTGCTACTTCTTGCGCAAATCCCATTTCATGTGTGACAACAACCATCGTCATTCCTTCTTCAGCGAGCTTCTTCATCGTTCTTAACACTTCTCCAACAAGCTCTGGATCTAGAGCTGATGTTGGCTCATCGAATAACATCACATCAGGTTTCATTGCAAGTGCTCTTGCGATAGCAACACGCTGTTTTTGTCCACCAGATAGTTTTCCTGGATAAACATTCACTTTATCCGATAGTCCAACTTTAGCTAAAATATCTAATGCAATTTCTTTTGCCTCTGCTTTTGGTAGTTTACTAACTTGAACAGGAGCCTCCATTACATTTTCTAGTACTGTCATATGTGGGAACAAATGAAAATGTTGAAAAACCATTCCTACACGTTGTCTAACTTTATTTAAATTATCCTTTTTTATATCAATCTCTCTATCTTCTAGCTTAATTGTTCCACTATCTTTTAGTTCTAAAAAGTTTAAACAACGAAGTAGTGTACTTTTCCCAGAACCACTTGCACCAATCAAGCAAACAACTTCTTGGTTTTCTACTGACATATTTATATCTTTTAGTACATGTAAGTCTCCGAATGATTTATTTAAATCTTTCACATCGATCATTAGTTTCCGACTTGTCATGTTATCAACTCCTTAATCTTATTTATCACTTGCTGAATAACGCTTTTCTAACAAACTAACAACGATTGATAATAAACCGACTAAAATTAAATAGTAAACTGCTACTACAAGTAGATTTGTCATATAATCAAACGTTTGGGCACCACGTGTTTGCGCCACATTGAATAGTTCGTAAAAACCGATAAACGCTGCTAAGGAAGAATCTTTTAATCCTATAATGAATTGGTTTCCTAAAGGTGGTAACGACCTTTTAATAGCTTGAGGTAAGATTATTCTTCTCATTGTTAAGGTACGCGACATTCCAAGGGATCTTCCAGCCTCTGTTTGTCCTCTATCCACTGATTGAATGGCACCTCGGAAGATTTCTGCAATATAAGCTCCGTTATGGAAGGCTAGTGCTAAAGTAACCGCCCAAAACTGTGAAATATTTAAATTTACAAGGCCATAATAAAAGATAAAGATTTGGACAATTAATGGTGTTCCTCTGACTAAGAAAATATAAAAATTCGCAATCCATTCTAGAACTTTGATTTTAGATATTTTTAAGAAAGCAAAAAATAGTCCAATAAATAGTGCTAAAAAGATAGATACTGCTGTAATATGTAATGTCTTTATCATTCCTCGGAGGAATATATCATAGTTTCCGATAAATACTTCAAGAAAATGGGCAAAGGTTGGCAAATTACTCACACTCCTCAATAAAATAAATCAAGTTAATTAATTTCATATACGGCTCGTTTAATAAAAAACGAAATTTTTACATACTATGTACAATTTGTTCGTACTTGAATCAATTTCATAATTGCTGTTCGTTTAGTGAAAAACGAATGTTCCGTTTATTATAATTAAATAACGTTCGATATAAATCGTTATTTAATTATAATAAAGAATAGGTTTAATATTCGTTTTTCGTTTAGTAGTTGTACATTATGAAACTCACTCCTTTACAGTAATATTATTTTCTGTGTAAGCTTTAAAATCATTTTTCGTTTCGTATTTATACATACTGAAACGAACTCAAATACCAAAAAAGTGTGGTGAAACTTCACCACACTTTTTTGCCTTATTTATCCTTTTGTCACTGGCCTAAATTTCCTCGTATTTTACTGGGCCAAAAGCTAAAATGGACAAACACTACTTTACTAAGTACGCATGGTGATATTATTGCTGTTCTGGGTCTGTTGTGATGTCTTCTCCAAAGTACTTCTCACTAATCTTCGCTAATTCTCCGCTTTCACGAAGTTTTTCTAAAGCTTCACTAATTGCCTTCGTTAGTGCTTCGTTACCTTTTGCTACTGCAATAGCTTGTTCACTACGATCTAAAAGTTCTCTACCTTCTAAGTTCATTCCAGCGCCGATTGCTTCGCGTCCAGTTATGAAGTCTGTAACTACTGCATCATAGCGACCGTTATTTAATGATTCTAATGCTACTACGTCACTATCATAGTTAACGATTTCTCCTGGTACTCCTTCTATTAAATCACCGTATGTAGAACCTCGTGATACTGCAACAGTTTTTCCTTGTAAGTCATCTAATGTCTGAATATCACTATCTGGCCTAACAAAGATTTGTGCCCCGGAATAGTAGTATGGTACGGTAAAATCTACTTCCTGCATTCGCTCTTCTGTAATTGTATGACTCGCAACCGCTACATCAAAGCGACCACTTCTAACACCTTCTACAATTCCCGAAAAAGTATATTTACGTTGATCCGCTTCTAAGCCTAGCTCTCTTGCAACAGCTTCTGCGACCTCAATGTCAAAACCAGACATCGTACCGGTTCCATCTGTCATACTAAATGGAGTGAATTCTCCAGATGCTGCAAAAATAAATTTCCCATCTTCCACTAACTCATATCCCTCATCTGTAGTCACTTTCCCGCTACTACAGGCTACCAGGATACTTGCTAGTAAAAACAAGCAAGCATACATTAATAATTTTTTCATTCTCTCTATTTCCCCCTTTGTTTTTCCTGTCCAATTTAATGGTAGCAACTTACCAACATAGGAACAAATATCATTTATCAGTTTATTTACTGATAAATCTTGATATTTTAGCCTTACGTAAGTTTAGAGAGTCGAACCTTATAATTCCTCACCAATGCTATCCATTTCTTTCTATTCCCTAATTTTAGACAGAATTAAACATAAAAAAAACAGTAGGAATGTTGCTTCCTACTGTTTTTTCACTACATTTTCTTTTGAAGAATACCCCACGCCTCATCTTTTCCGTGGCCAGTTTCGGCTGAAAATAGAACGATTTCGTCTTCCGGGTGCAATCCTAACGTTTCTTTTACTACTTTTTTATGTTTTTGCCATTTTCCTTTTGGAATTTTATCCGCTTTTGTAGCGATAATGACAACAGGTAATTTGTAATGTTTAATAAATTCATACATCATAACATCCTCTTTAGAGGGTGCATGACGTAAGTCAATAATTAATAAAACGGCACGGAGCTGTTCCCTTTTCGTTAAATACGTTTCAATCATACGGCCCCATGCCTCACGTTCCGACTTTGAAACTTTGGCATACCCATAACCAGGTACGTCTACAAAATGTAACATTTCATTAATTAAATAAAAGTTTAACGTTTGCGTTTTTCCAGGCTTGGATGACGTACGCGCTAAATTTTTACGATTAATCATCTTATTAATAAAGGATGATTTTCCAACATTAGATCTTCCTGCTAATGCAAATTCCGGCATCGGATCTGGTGGATACTGTTCTGGTTTTACGGCACTGATTACTATTTCTGCTTGATTTACTTTCATGAATTCTCTCCTGCTAATGCGTGTTCTAACACTTCGTCTAAAGTGGAAACTGGGACAAATGTTAGTTCATTCCTTATACTTTCCGGTATATCGTCTAAATCTTTTTCATTGTCTTTCGGCATAATTACTTTCGTTAATCCAGCCCGATGAGCACTTAACGACTTTTCTTTTAAACCACCTATTGGCAACACTCTACCTCTTAAAGTGATTTCACCTGTCATTCCAACATCCTTACGAACTGCACGGCCTGTTAACGCAGAAATTAACGCTGTTGCCATCGTTATACCTGCTGACGGACCGTCTTTTGGTACAGCTCCTTCTGGAACGTGGATATGAATGTCATTTTTCTCATGGAAGTCGGGGTCGATTTTCCATTCTTTTGCTCTTGAACGGATATAACTAAATGCTGCTTGTGCTGATTCTTTCATTACATCACCAAGTTTACCCGTTAACGTTAACTTACCTTTACCAGGTGAAAGTAAAACTTCGATTGCTAAAGTATCTCCACCTACAGTTGTATAAGCTAACCCAGTTGCCACACCTACTTGGTCTTCTAGTTCTGCTTGACCGTAACGGAATCTTGGTTTTCCAAGGTAATCTTGAAGTGACTTCTCTGTTAAAACAATTCGCTTCTTGTCATTCGAAACAATGATTTTCGCTGCTTTACGGCAAATGGAAGCTAATTGTCGCTCAAGACTTCTTACTCCCGCTTCTCTCGTATGGTGACGAATAATAGATAGGATGGCATCATCACGAATTTGTAAAGAGCTTTTCGTTAATCCATGATCTTTTAACTGCTTTGGTAGTAAATGGTCTTTGGCAATATGAAGTTTCTCTATTTCGGTATAACCTGCAATGGTGATGATTTCCATTCGGTCACGAAGCGGCCCAGGAATAGTACCCAAATTGTTCGCCGTTGCTACGAACATTACGTTAGATAAGTCATACGTTTCCTCAATATAATGATCACTAAAATTATGGTTTTGTTCCGGATCTAACACCTCTAATAATGCCGATGAAGGATCTCCTCTAAAATCATTAGACATTTTATCTATTTCATCTAGTAGGAAAACAGGGTTAATAGTACCAGCTTTTTTCATTCCTTGAATAATTCTTCCTGGCATTGCACCTACGTATGTTCTTCTATGTCCACGAATTTCCGATTCGTCTCTTACTCCACCTAAAGAAACGCGGACAAAATTTCTGTTTAATGACTTGGCAATTGACCTTGCTAAAGAAGTTTTTCCTACTCCAGGAGGTCCAGCTAAACAAAGAATTGGCCCTTTAAGTGAATTCGTTAATTGTTGTACTGCTAAATACTCTAAAACTCGTTCTTTTACTTTATCTAATCCGAAATGATCATCGTTTAATATCTTTTCAGCTCTATTAATATTTATGTTATCTTCGGTTGCATTTGTCCAGGGTAATGTTAATAGCCATTCAATATAATTTCGAACAACCGAATTTTCTGCTGAATTGGAAGGGATTTTTTCATAGCGATCAATTTCTTTTAAGGCTATAGTTTCAACGGATTCTGGCATGTGTGCTTTTTCTACTCTTGCCTTTAAATCCTCTATTTCGCCAGTTTTTCCTTCTTTATCTCCAAGTTCCTTTTGGATTGCCTTCATTTGTTCACGCAAGTAATATTCTTTTTGCGTTCTCTCCATGGACCGTTTTACACGAAGTCCAATTTTCTTTTCCAGTTGTAGAACTTCCTTTTCATTGTTAACAAAATTAATTACTTTATGAATACGATCTTTTAAATCCGTTGTTTCTATAATTATTTGCTTATCTTTCATTTTTAGTGGAAGGTGACTTGTAATGATATCTGCCATTCTTCCTGGTTCTGCAATATCCGAAATAGAGTGATACGTTTCTATTGTCGTTTTTTTCGAAAGCTTCGTATATGTATGGAAATATTCTAGAAGAGTTCTCATCAATGCTTCATCTTCCGGATCTTTCTCATCACGGTCAGGGTAAGTTAATAATTTCACACTATAAAAATCTTCTTCGAGATATTCTACAATTTTTGCTCTTTCTAAACCTTCGACTAATACTCGCACCGTGCCATTCGGCAACTTTAACATTTGCTTAATTTTCGTTAAGGTACCCCATTCAAACAAATCGTCTTCTGTAGGGTCATCCACTGAAACTTCTTTCTGAGTCACGAGTAGTACTTTTTTATCTTCTAACATCGCATGCTCTAACGCTTGAATGGATTTATCTCTTCCTACATCTAAATGCAACACCATCGTAGGAAATACCATTAACCCGCGTAAGGGCAAAAGAGGCACAATATATTCTTTATTGTTAGCCATGGAAACACCTCCGAACGCTCAATCAACGTTGTTCTTTGTACAATTCTATCTTATTTACTAGACACTGTCTAATTAACACCTTTTCACATCGAACTTTTACATAACGAAAAGATTCAATTTGACGTAAGATGAGTCTCATGTAGTATTGTTTGCAATTCCTATTAACAGTATGTTTTTTCAAGTGATTTAATTTCATAATTAATTCGGTTAATGATAAACGAATCATTGTATTCTTGGGTTGTAAAATTTCGTATCTATAGGTTTAATTAACAAGAACTATGCATTTATATTTCGTTTTTCGTTAAGTAGTCATATATTATGATTGAGCTCTAGTATTAAAAATTTTACCTGTTTAGCTTGTTAAGTGCAATTATTAAATGCTTTGCTAATGATATTCTTTATTAATTGAATCAAATTCATTATTACGGTTCGTTTAGTGAAAAACGAATGTTCCGTTTATTATATAATTAAATAACGTTCGATATAAAACGTAAATTATATGAAAGAATAGGTTTAATATTCGTTTTTAGTTTAGTAATTGTACATTATGAAACTCACTCAATTAAGAAAAAAGCATCGGGTCACGTTCCGATGCTTTTTTGTACTATTACATTGATTCTGCTTGTGATATGTTTTGTATGTTAGGAATAACGTGATCGAAGCTTGGTTCCTGTACTAGTTCACGTTGTAGCGCTAGATCTAATACTTCTTGGAATTGTTTAACTGGAATGATTTCAATTCCTTCAATCTCTTTAATGATTGATTGCATATTTTCGTCTGGAATTATAACTCTTTTTGCTCCTGCTTGTTTGGCTGCTTTAATTTTCGGTATAACCCCACCTATTGGTTTAACAGCACCATGAATACTAATTTCTCCTGTCATTGCCACCGTATTCCTCACAGGAATTTTAAAGATTGCCGAATATATACCCGTTGCCATCGCTATCCCAGCTGATGGCCCGTCAATGGGAATGCCACCAGGAAAATTGACATGAATGTCGAAGTCAGCAGCTGGTACACCTAATGATCGAAGTACAGTAATAACATTTTCAACAGAACCTTTTGCCATACTTTTTCTACGAATAGATTTACCTTGTCCACCAATACTTTCTTCTTCAACAATTCCAGTAATATTAACGGTTCCTTTTTTCTCTTCTGCTGGTATAGCAGTTACTTCTATTTCTAATAAAGCTCCACTATTCGGTCCATAAACAGCTAGTCCGTTTACGAGGCCGAGTCTAGATTCTTCTTTAATCTTACTTTCGTATCTAGGCGTAAGTTGGCTAGAATGAATAACCCATTCAATATCAGCAAGAGTTACATTTGATCGATCTTCTGTTATGGCAAGACCAGCTGCAATTTGCATCATGTTCACCACTTCACGACCATTTCTTGTATATGTAGCTAATAGTTCTATTCCATGTTCATCCGCTGTCATAAAAATCTTCGACACTGAATTTTTAGCAACTGCAATTAATTCATCTTTATCTAGCTCTCTAAAAAATACTTCCATACAACGTGAGCGTATAGCTGGTGGAATTTCATTTGGTGTTCTTGTTGTAGCACCAACTAAACGGAAGTCTGCAGGTAAACCATTTTGGAATATGTCATGAATATGTGTAGGAATTTGATTATTTTCTTCACTGTAATAGGCACTTTCTAAAAATACTTTTCGATCTTCTAATACTTTTAATAGCTTATTCATTTGAATAGAGTGTAGTTCACCAATTTCATCAATAAAAAGCATTCCACCGTGCGCATGAGTAACAGCACCTTGTTTCGGTTGTGGGATACCAGCTTGCCCCATTGCTCCTGCACCTTGATAGATAGGATCATGTACTGAACCAATTAAAGGGTCTGCTATCCCTCTCTCATCAAATCTTGCGGTTGTTGCGTCTAATTCAATAAAAACGGCACTCTGTTTAAAAGGTGATTTATTGTTGCTTTTTGCTTCTTCTAAAACAAGTCTCGCTGCTGCAGTTTTTCCAACACCAGGGGGGCCATAAATGATAACATGCTGTGGGTTAGGTCCACAAATAGCTGCTTTAAGCGCTTTTATGCCATCTTCTTGCCCTACGATATCATTAAATGATGTAGGTCTTACTTTTTCCGCTAACGGTTCTGTCAATGATATGCTACGCATTTTTCGGAGTTGGTCCATTTCTTTTTTTGATTCTTTATCAATGGAAACCTTTTGAGTTCGTTGATTTTTTAGCAAATTCCAAAAGTAAAGTCCAATAATCACTCCGAAAAACAATTGTATAAACAGTGCAATCCCTGTCCAAGTCATAGTTTCCCTCCTGCAAAAATACATGTTGTAATTAATGCTAGTATCTCCGTGGAAAACGTGGAATAAACCACTAAAAATGATTTGGATAAAATATGTAATTTTGATTTTTAAATTAGCCAATTTTTTCATCTGCATGCATAATTGAACGGTTTGTGATGAGCACTATTTTGTTTTGGACTAGACAACAAATAGTTCCCATAGCGGTTTTTATAGCCATCTTGCTTCGAAATTAGCACTAAGTTGGTCCTCATAAAGTAGCCAGAGAGGAATCACCTTAAAGTTTCTATCTACATTACATAAGTTTATATTTGTATTGTATTAAACTAGTCTAAAACTTTCTAACAACAAAAAAAGCGTACTTTTACATATTAAAGTAAAAATACGCTTTTTATTATTATGCAGAAGTTTTTTTGTCTTCTTTTAGTTCGGAACCGTCATCTAGCATTAGCTTTGGTGTTATATTGTCTGTTACTGTTTCAGCTGTAATAATACATTTTTTGATGTCATCTCTGGAAGGAAGTTCGTACATTACATCAAGCATGATGCCTTCAATGATAGAACGAAGTCCACGTGCACCAGTTTTTCGTTCGATTGCTTTTTTCGCAATTTCAACAAGTGCATCTTCTTCAAATTCTAACTCAACGTCATCTAAATCTAACATTTTGGAATATTGCTTAACTAAAGCATTTTTAGGTTTTGTTAAAATTTCAACTAACGCAGACTCATCAAGTTGCTCTAAGCTAGCAATTACCGGTAGACGCCCAATAAATTCCGGAATTAAACCGAATTTTAATAAGTCTTCTGGTAATACCTTAGATAAAAGTTGCGTTTGTTCTTCTTCTGTCATTTTACTTTCAGTACCGAAACCAATTACTTTTTTACCTAAACGGCGTTTAATAATTTGTTCGATACCGTCAAATGCTCCACCACAAATAAATAAGATATTTGTTGTATCAATTTGAATAAACTCTTGGTGTGGATGCTTTCTTCCACCTTGAGGAGGAACGCTAGCAACTGTACCTTCTAGAATTTTCAGTAAAGCTTGTTGAACACCTTCACCTGAAACATCACGAGTGATCGATGGGTTTTCAGATTTACGTGCTACCTTATCAATTTCGTCAATGTAAATGATACCTTTTTCTGCTTTTTCTACATCATAATCGGCCGCTTGGATTAATTTTAAAAGAATGTTCTCTACATCTTCTCCTACATAACCAGCTTCAGTTAATGATGTCGCATCTGCGATAGCAAATGGTACATTTAAAATACGAGCTAACGTTTGTGCAAGTAATGTTTTACCACTACCAGTTGGACCGATTAGGGCAATATTACTTTTAGCTAATTCTACTTCATCAATTTTACTATTTGAGTTAATACGCTTGTAATGGTTGTAAACCGCTACTGATAGCGCCTTTTTAGCAGACTCTTGCCCAATTACGTACTCATCAAGAATTTGACGAATTTCTTTAGGTTTTGGCACATCTTTAAACTCTACTTCTTCTTCTGTACCTAATTCTTCTTCTACGATTTCTGTGCATAATTCAATACACTCATCACATATGTATACTCCTGGACCAGCTACTAATTTTCTAACTTGGTCTTGGGTTTTCCCACAAAAAGAACATTTTAATTGTCCTTTTTCATCGTTAAACTTAAACATAATGTTTCACCCCTTATCATTTCTCTCTCATCTCGTCCATCTGCTTTTATAAATATTCTATTATTATGTACTGCATTTTACCACATCTTTACTTAACAATGGTAATAATATCTCTTTAAAACATTATGTATGGACTTTAAAAATAGAGTCTGTACTATTGTATCCATCCTTATATGAAATAACACACGCAGAAGGAGTAGAAATGGCCGAAACTTAGAATGTAAATATTAATTTATTGTACAAAACAAGGCACGAGTTAAATCGCGCCTTGTTTCTTATTTACTATTATGCAACATCTTTACTGTTTTCTACAAGTAGATCCATTGCTTTTCTAATTTTTAAATCTTCTTTTACGCCTTCAATGCTACCTAATGCTTGTTTAATTTGTTCAATAGGCATGTTGTACATTGCAGACATTTTTTCTAACTCTTCGTTCGCTTCTTCTTCCGTAACTTCAATGTTTTCTGCTACTGCAATCGCTTCTAATGTTAAGTTCATTTTTACGCGTTTAGCAGCATCTTCTTTCATTTGTCCACGAAGAGCTTCTTCGTCTTGACCTGAGAATTGGAAGTAAAGTTCAAGATTCATACCTTGCATTTGAAGGCGTTGTTCGAATTCGCGAACCATACGGTCAACTTCTGTGTTAACCATTGCTTCTGGAATTTCTACTTCTGCATTTTCAGTAGCTTTTTCCACTAAAGTATCTTTTAAGTGGTTTTCAGCATCTTGCTTTTTAGAAGTTTCTAAACGCTCTCTTGTTTTTGCTTTAAGTTGTTCTAAAGATTCTACTTCTTCATCAACTTCTTTAGCAAACTCATCGTCTAATGCTGGTAATTCTTTTGTTTTGATTTCATGTACAGTAACTTTGAATACAGCTGGTTGACCAGCTAAGTTTTCAGCATGGTACTCTTCAGGGAAAGTTACTTCTACGTCTTTTTCTACTCCAGCTTCTAAACCAACTAATTGATCTTCAAAACCTGGAATGAATTGACCAGAACCAATTTCAAGGGAGTAGTTTTCACCTTTTCCACCTTCAAATGCTTCATCGTTAACGAAACCTTCGAAATCCATTACTACTGTGTCGCCGTTTTCAACTGCGCCACTTTCTTTTACAACAAGCTCAGCTTGACGCTCTTGTAATGTTTTTAATTCTGCATCTACTTCTTCGTCTGTTACAGTAGCTTCTAATCGTTCTACCTCTAACCCTTTGTAGTCGCCTAATTTAACTTCTGGCTTAACAATAACTTTAGCAGTGAAAACTAAAGGTTGGTTTTTAGCCATATCTTGAACATCGATTTCTGGACGATCTACTGGCTCAATTCCAGCTTCAACAATTGCACTAGCATATGCTTCTGGAAGAATGATGTCTAGAGCGTCTTGGAATAAAGATTCCACGCCGAAACGTTGTTCAAACATTCCACGAGGCATTTTCCCTTTACGGAAACCTGGAACATTAACTTTTTGTACTACCTTTTTAAAAGCTTCGTCAAGACCTTTATTAACAGTTTCTGCATCAACTTCTACTGTTAATACGCCTTCATTACCTTCTAATTTTTCCCATTTTGCAGACATTGATTTTCCCTCCAACAATCTATTTTCGAAATGATAATGGTCAGTCTAACCTAATGAAACTAACATTACCTATTCTGCACACTACTTATATGTAGGTGGTACATGTACATAGCGATTAAATTTTCCCTATGTCATAAGGTCTAATTACTGTATTCCCATATCTACATAAATTTAAAATATGATTTATATACAGTTTACAACCATTATATTATAACACATGATTCTTTTTCTTCAACAATAACGATTATAATTGTAAATATGAAAATTCTTCAAGTTTTACAATTGTATCTCTGATTGTGGATAGTTGATTTATGTCCACATCGTAATCTAGTGCAACATGGTCAAGTTCCGCAGTAAAACCGTAATATTCGTTTCCTAAACTATGTAATGCCGCAGCCCATACTTTAGCGTTTTCCCCTTCTAATGTAAGCGGAAAAAGTACAGCATGTAAACGAACAATCATATCCTGTAGTGTGTCAAACATTGTAGGATTGTTCGAGTTTATTTTATCATCAAGAATAGACTCCACACTTAGTAAAAATGATGACTTTGTATCAAAATTTAGTTCAATTGGCTTTACTTTAATTGTTCGACTAAGCTTTTGAACGGTAACTTCTATATTCCATTCTTGTTCCATTAGAACATTCAATAAAAATGTTTTTAATACTGGATGTCGATTGGAATCCTCTAAGTAATTTAATATGTATTCTTTATACGGTCGTACGTGTAAATGTTTTAGTTGTTGAATGATCATATATTGTTTTTGAGTGTCGCCATTTATTAATTCGTCTATTTGAAGCTGACCATCTTTTGTTTCGTCTTTTAGTTTTTCGCTCTGTTCTTCATATGGAAGCATCTTTCTTGCAAATTCTAAAAGTTGATAAAACGTTTGTGCTTGTTGGGCTGGTATTCTTTCTTCTTGAAGGATTGCTTCAATCGTGAGTTTCACTTCTTCATACTCTTTTAATTGGATGAGGATCGTGATATACATTTGTAATGTATGAAAATAGTCTCCAATGTCTTCTTGTAATAGTCTTTTGCACCTTTGTTTCGCTTCCTGTAAGTCTCCTGTTTCCATTAGGCAAACGATGATACCTAATTCCACTTCTGCAGGTGCAAATTCAAAGTCTTGTGCTTCTTCGAATAGCTTTAAGGCGTCATGAAAATTTTTTTGCTTCATTGTTTCCATCGCTTTTTCGAGCAATCGTTGTTTTAGGTTAGGGAATTGTACGATATTTTGTTTGTCTTTTTTCATTGATCTGTACCACCCTGTTTTTTTTGTGAATTATTTGTTTAAAGTTTATCAGTAGTTGGTGGAGAGTACAAGGTGCTTTTAGTAGATAGTAATTAGAAGTTGGCTGTTAGGGGTTAGCTTATGTAGAAAAATAAAAACACCACAGAATTAAATTTATCAACACTCTTTGCAAAGTGCTCATAAACAAAATTCTATGGTGTAAAATGGCGTCCCAGGAGGGATTCGAACCCCCGACACACGCCTTAGAAGGGCGTTGCTCTATCCAGCTGAGCTACTGGGACATATTATGTTTAGGTCTTAACTTGTTAGCAATTTTTTCATGTTAACTAGCAGCGACAAGATTTATTATAGGAGAACCAAATAATAAAGTCAACACTTTTTCGTAAATTTTTCTACCATAATTTTTATAAGTCAGGGAAGTATTAATACTTCCCTGTTAAATATTAGTTTTTAAAAGAAAAAGATTTTAACAAATGACCTATTTCATTATAGTAAAGTACTGAAAAATCATTATCACTATACTCTAGTATAACATAGGATTGGTCCTTTGTCATACGAGGAAGTAGGATACTGCCTGGATTAATAAATAATATGCCATCTACCATCTCAGTCCCTGCAATATGAGAGTGTCCGAAACAAACAACTCTAGCACCTACTTCTTCCGCTCTATATTTTATTGGCATTAACGTTGATTTCACTTGATGTAGATGACCGTGTGTTATGTAAAAACGTACACCATTTACATCTTTCGTTAATTCTTGCGGATAATTCGAATCATAGTCACAGTTACCACGAACACTTTCATAATGTTTCATTGCTTCACTGTTTGCAGCTAACTCTGAATCCCCACAATGAAACAGTGCATTAACTTCAGGCGAATGCCTTTTTGCTATTTCTTTTAACAGTTCCTCATCGCCATGATTATCACTTATTATTAATACTTTCATGGAATAAAATCTCCTTGATTTTACAGTTTCTCCCAACGTTTTTCCAATCGTTCTATCGCTCTTGCACGATGGCTAATTTTATTTTTTTCTTCTTTTGAAAGTTGAGCCATCGTTTTATCTATTTCTTTTATATAAAAAATCGGATCATAACCAAAGCCATTTTCACCTTTTCGCTCTGAAGCTATAAACCCTTCACACGTTCCCCTTACCGTAAAACTTTCACCGTCTGGCATTGCAACTGCTAGTACGCAAACGAACCTGGCTGTTCTTTTTTCCGCAGGAACACCTTGCAATTTTTCTAACACTTTATCTATGTTTGCTTCGTCACTTTTTTCATTCCCAGCATAGCGTGCTGAATAAACCCCAGGTTCTCCATCTAAAGCATCCACTTCCAAACCAGAGTCATCGGCTATAACTACTACGTTAAGTGTTTTAGAAACTTCTGTAGCCTTAAGGAGCGCGTTTTCCTCAAATGTCGTACCTGTTTCTTCTACGTCTTGTATTTCTGGAAAGTCTTTTAATGATTTTACTGAATACCCTTTAGCTGAAAAAATATTTTGAAATTCTTTTACTTTGCCTTTATTATTTGTAGCAATTATTAACTCTTTCATTTCCCATCACCTATTAATGTAGCAATTTCACCTAACGCTTCTTTTTGGTGCTCTATTAATTCTAATATTCCTTCTTCTGCTAAGTCGAGAAGGTTATTTAATTGACTACGTGAGAATGTAGCTTCTTCACCAGTACCTTGGACCTCCACTAGCTCTAATTTTCCATTCATTATAACATTCATATCCACATTTGCTTTTGAATCTTCTATGTAATTTAAGTCTAAAATCTCGCCATGTTCTGGGTCAACGCCTACTGAAGTTGCCGCTAAAAAGTTATGAACAGGTAACTTCTTTATTTTTTTATCTTTTAAAAGTTTATGTAACGCAAAAACTGATGCCACATACGCACCTGTGATGGAAGCCGTTCTAGTTCCACCATCTGCTTGAATAACATCACAATCAATCCAAATTGTGCGCTCTCCTACTTTTTCTAAATCAATGACAGATCGAAGTGCTCGGCCAATTAGACGCTGAATTTCCATCGTTCTACCTGTAACTTTTCCTTTTGTTGACTCTCTCATTGTTCTTTGTTCTGTAGCTCGAGGTAACATAGAATATTCTGCTGTAATCCAACCTTTCCCTTGGTTACGCATAAAAGGAGGTACTCTTTCGTCAATACTTGCTGTACAAATAACTTTTGTATCACCGACAGAAATAAGTACAGATCCTTCTGGGTGTTTAATGTAGTTAGGAATAATTTCAACAGTACGGATTTCGTTTTTTTGTCTACCATCTACTCTTGTCATTTGCTTTGTGCTCCTTTATTTTTCACATTCATCACAAACAGAAGAAGAGGTAGCTTACGCTAACCCCTTCCAGTTTTCCTTTATAGTATATCAAAAATCAAAGATTAAAACCTTCCTGTATTCACCTTTTCAGGACGTGACACTGGTTCCGATACATTTGTACCATCTGTCGCCATTAACTCACCTTCACCGTTAACAGTGATAGAGATAGAATCAACTCCAGCTTGTTCTGTTAACGTTAGTACTAGTGCGTCCACTACAGTTTTTGAGATTTTATTTCCTTCGAAACTACCAAGAATAGATTCGTTAAAGTTTAATGTTAAATTACCATTCTCTAATTTAGGTTCCGCCATAAGTGCCACTTGCGGATTGAAGTCTCCAACTAGACCTGAAGTATAGGCTGGTCCTTGAATTAATGCCTTTACAATTGCTTCATAGTTGTTTGACTCCGAAACTTTCATACGTTTCGTAACAGGTACATAATACGTTTCTCCATCGTTAGATTCCGCTAAGAAATATAACGTTACAGGACGTGTGTTCATAATGTCTAACACTTCTGTCGTGTCATGGTTAATACCATCTGCACGGCTTAAACTATTGTTAATTGGTGTTTTATTCACAGGCATAAACTTTTGTTCATGGCCATTTACTCTTAATTCTACTTTTTCCACATTATCAAATTGCGTTAGTGTCCACGTTACAGCTTGCAAAATGGCCATTTCATCTTGTGGCTCATAGTCAGAAAATTCATTTGAGAAGTCAGCAACAATTGTGCCATCTTCTTTCAGATTGACATCCACTTCTGTTCCAGCAGGTAAAACTGCTCGAAAACCATTTGGTAACATTTCATCAACAGGTCCCCCTGTAACTAAATAGCTAAGCACTTGTTTTGCTGGTGAATCTGTAATTGGTAACATAACAGATTGAGAAACAACAAATCCATTGCTATCAATTAAATAAATTTCTCTTTCCACCATATCAGCAGCAACGTTTTCATCGCCATTATTCGATGTATCATTGTTTTCTGTATCATCTTGATATGAAACATCTGTTGGTACTTTTAATTCATTACCTGCTTTCTCATCCCCACCAAACAATCCACATCCAGCTAAAAACATTGAAGAAGCAAGCACAGAAGCAGCGGTAATCTTTAATTTTCTCTTAGACATAACTTTCCCTCCCATGACGGTTTGTACTAATATGTATACGAGCCTTAGAAAAAATTAGAACAAGCTTAACCATAAATTTTTCACCCCAAAAAATTTCAGGGAAATTACAGGCACCTGTAATTTCCCTGAAATAAACCCCGCTTATTTTTAGTAAGCGGGGTACGGTTTAGCTATTTACTTTTTCTAGTACGATGGTTTCAACGTTTTCGATAGATTGTTCAAATAGTTTAGATGCGATTTTTTGGAAAATCTCTTTCGGTCCTGTTGTTAAGAAAAGATGATCTTGAGATCTTGCTTTTTGGCGATTTAATAATTTCTTATAATCAAGAATAGTACTAACTTCTCTAGCAGTTTCATCTCCAGAGGAAATAATTTCCGTTGAAGGACCTACAGCTTTTTGAATGGATTCTTTAAGTAAAGGATAATGTGTACACCCAAGAATTAATGTATCGATTCCTTTATTAAGTATAGGCAATAAGGTTTCTTTAACAACTTGGTCTGGAAGCTCTCCCTCATATTCGCCGCTTTCCACTAATGGAACAAATGGAGGACAAGCTAAACTTTCTACTAGCACTTCTGAGTTTATTGTTTTTAATGCATTTTCATATGCACCACTCGTTATCGTACCTACTGTACCTATAACACCTACATGCCTATTTGATGTAACTTTAAGCGCCGTTCGTGAACCTGGTTCAATAACACCGATAACTGGAATAGGTAATCTATCACTTATTTCATCCAACGCTACAGCAGTTGCAGTATTACAAGCAATTACTAACATTTTAATGTCATGGTGTAGTAATAGGTAATTTGTCATTTCCCATGTGAATTCTCGAACTTCTTCTTTATTTCTCGGGCCATAAGGACACCGAGCTGTATCTCCTAGGTAGATGATTCTTTCTTTCGGCAATTGCCTCATTATTTCTTTTGCAACAGTAAGGCCACCTACTCCAGAATCAATAACTCCAATCGGTCTTTGCAAAAAATATCCCTCATTCTTTCATATCTTGATGTAAACGCGATAAACATTTTTCTAAAACTAATATTTCTTCAGGAGTGTAGTTCACTAATATTCCTTGTAAATATTCTTGACGTTTCTTTACTACCTCCGCGATAATTCTTTCACCTTCTTCTAGAAGATGAATACGTACTACTCTACGGTCATTTGGATCTTTTACACGTTGGACTAATTCGTTCTTTTCCATACGGTCCACTAAATCTGTCGTTGTACTACAAGCTAAATACATTTTAGTAGATAGCTCTCCAATTGTCATATCTCCGCCTTCTAATAACCATTGTAAAGCAACGAATTGTGGAGGCGTAATCGTATAATTACTTAAGATTTCGCGTCCTTTTTGTTTTACTAAAGTAGCGATATATCGTAATGACTTTTCAATATTTGCTACTGATTTTTCGTTTTTAATAACATTTTGTTGTTGTGTCATTCTCTACCCTCTTCCCCTATATTGATATGTATAAACATCAGCTGAAGCTTGTACAATTTTTTGTTAGGTCATGGCTGATAATCTTTCTAAAATAGATATGTTTACTAAACAATAACTTATGTTCACTTATCATTTTCTTATTTTTCTATGAAAATTGCAAGGTATTCTCGATAATAAAAGCACTAAACCTAGTTTTTTAAGCTGACGAAAAAAGGAAAGGGCATCATGAATTTATGTGAAATAAGAGGTTCCATGTTGTTCAAGATAACCTTCCCTCTTGTCAGCTTTGCAAGTGGTTAAAGCTCTAGCTCTCCCATACGAAGTAGCTCGACAACTGCTTGAGATCGCCCCTTAACTCCAAGCTTTTGCATAGCGTTTGAAATATGGTTCCGAACTGTTTTTTCGCTTATGAATAACTCTCCCGCGATTTCTTTCGTTGTTTTATCTTGTACTAACAGTTCAAAAACTTCTCTTTCTCTTTTAGTGAGCAATGGCTTTGGTTGAAACTCTTTCTCCTTCAATGAATGTAACCCTCCTTGCCTTAGCCAGAGCTGAACATCGTGGATGGGTGGATATTTAGTCATGGTATAATATGTGAAAATGTTGGTTAAAGTTACAGTTGAAAGAACAGATTTAAGGATTTTTTTTAGTAAACATACCTAATGAAACTGGCTCAAATATTTTTTGATACTGCTGTAAAGAATTTATCTTTCATTTCTGCTGTCCAAGGGTCACCTTTACCAGTTTGTTTGTTTAACTGGACCATTCGCCCTCTTCCTACAAAACAAACATCTCCATTATCCTTTAATCCCATATAATGCAGATCGACAGAAGATGTTCCAATATCATTTGCTTTAACGAACACTCTAATCTGTTCACCAAAGTAAACCTGATTCACATAATCACATTGGAGATCTGCAACTACCGGTATTGTATTACTTGAAGGCATTGCCCATTCTTGCATAAAGCCAAGATTCTTGAAATATTCGATTCTAGCTTCTTCGAAATATACAAACGGCACAGTATTATTCATATGACCAAACATATCTGTTTCGGAAAATCTTACTTTAATAAGATGACTGAATGAGAACTCATTCATCCAATTGGAAAAGTCGTTAATATAATTTATCTTTTTCAATTTATTCAACTCCTATTTTTTGAAGGTTCATTGAGGTAGTATTCTGTGAGGAAATAGATAGAATAAAACGCCTCTTCATATAGAGGCGTTTTATAATAGTATTAAACTTCGTCACTTCCGAAGAAGTTACGGAACATTTGGAAAGTAGTATCACGGTTTAGTGCAGCAATCGATGTAGTTAAAGGAATACCTTTTGGACATGATTGAACACAGTTTTGGGAGTTACCACAGTTAGCTAACCCACCATCACCCATAATCGCATTTAAACGTTCACCTTTATTCATTGCACCAGTTGGATGTGCGTTGAATAGACGAACTTGAGATAATGGAGCAGGTCCGATGAAGTCAGATTTGCTGTTCACATTTGGACATGCTTCTAAACATACTCCACACGTCATACATTTAGAAAGTTCATAAGCCCATTGACGCTTTTTCTCTGGCATACGAGGTCCAGGTCCAAGATCATACGTTCCATCGATAGGAATCCATGCTTTAACCTTTTTCAAAGAATCAAACATACGACTTCTATCAACTTGTAAGTCACGTACTACTGGGAATGTCTTCATCGGTTGAAGTCTGATTGGTTGCTCTAATTGATCAACAAGCGCCGTACAAGACTGACGAGGCTTTCCGTTGATAACCATAGAACATGCTCCACAAACTTCTTCTAAACAGTTCATATCCCAGTTGATTGGTGTTGTTTCTTTACCATCTGCGTTCACTGGATTACGACGAATCTCCATTAATGCAGAAATTACGTTCATATTTGGTCGATAAGGTAAATTAAATGTTTCTTCATATGTTTTACCATCTGGACCATCTTGACGCTCAATGATAAAAGTAACCATTGTTTCTGTAGCCATCATTATTTCCCCCCTATTTTTTCTTTGTGTAGTCACGCTTACGTGGCGGAATTAGTGACGTATCTACATCCTCATAATGGAATGCTGGAGCAGATTTAGCGCCAGTAAATTTAGCCATTGTAGTCTTTAAGAACTCTTCATCGTTACGATCTGGGAATTCTGGTTTATAGTGAGCTCCACGGCTTTCGTTACGGTTGTAAGCACCAATTGTAATAACACGAGCAAGTTGTAACATGTGGGATAATTGACGAGTGAACGCCGCTCCTTGGTTGCTCCATCTTGCAGTATCGTTAATATTGATGTTTTCATAACGCTCTAATAACTCTACGATTTTCTCATCTGTTTTTAATAGCTTGTCGTTGTAACGTACAACAGTTACGTTATCCGTCATCCACTCACCAAGCTCTTTATGAAGTACATAAGCATTTTCTGTACCATTCATGCTCATGATGTTGTTCCATTTTGCTTCTTCT
Organism: Bacillus sp. FJAT-45066; assembly: GCF_002335755.1. Lineage (NCBI taxonomy): Bacteria > Bacillati > Bacillota > Bacilli > Caryophanales > Bacillaceae > Bacillus > Bacillus sp. FJAT-45066. The sequence goes on along the minus strand of NZ_NISQ01000001.1, from coordinate 252,717 downwards.
TCTTTTACATAACGATCGAATAGGGAAGAAGATAAAGAATCAGCAGACTTTTCTAAGCCCTTCATATATTCAACAGCTTTAGGTCCAGCTACCATACCACCATAAATAGCAGAAAGTAATGAGTTAGCACCTAAACGGTTTGCACCATGTTGGGAGTAATCACACTCACCTGCTGCGAATAATCCAGGAATGTTTGTCATTTGATCATAGTCAACCCAAATTCCACCCATAGAATAGTGAACCGCTGGGAAGATTTTCATTGGTACTTTACGTGGGTCATCACCCATGAACTTTTCATAAATCTCGATAATACCACCAAGTTTAATGTCTAGTTCTTTCGGATCTTTATGAGAAAGATCTAAGTAAACCATGTTTTCGCCGTTAATACCTAACTTTTGGTTAACACACACATCAAAAATTTCACGAGTTGCGATATCACGTGGTACTAGGTTTCCGTATGCAGGATATTTTTCCTCTAGGAAGTACCAAGGTTTACCGTCTTTATATGTCCAAACACGTCCACCTTCACCACGAGCACTTTCACTCATTAGACGTAACTTGTCGTCTCCAGGAATTGCTGTTGGGTGAATTTGAATGAATTCTCCGTTTGCATAGTATGCACCTTGTTGATATACGATGGAAGCTGCTGCCCCTGTATTAATAACAGAGTTTGTAGACTTACCAAAGATAATACCAGGTCCACCTGTTGCCATAATAACAGCGTCTGCAGGGAATGATACGATTTCCATTGATGTTAAGTTTTGTGCAACAACTCCACGACAAATTCCTTCATCATCAATGATAGAACCTAAAAATTCCCAACCTTCATACTTTGTTACTAAACCAGAAACTTCATGACGACGTACTTGCTCGTCTAGTGCATAAAGTAACTGTTGACCAGTCGTAGCTCCAGCGAATGCTGTACGGTGATGTTGTGTACCTCCGAAACGACGGAAATCTAGTAATCCTTCTGGAGTACGGTTAAACATAACTCCCATACGGTCTAATAAGTGAATAATTCCAGGTGCAGCTTCACACATTGCTTTTACAGGTGGTTGGTTAGCTAAAAAGTCTCCACCGTATACGGAATCATCAAAGTGTTCAAGAGGAGAATCTCCTTCACCTTTCGTGTTTACCGCCCCGTTAATTCCACCTTGGGCACACACTGAGTGAGAACGTTTTACTGGAACTAATGAAAATAAATCTACAGGAACGCCAGCTTCTGCTACTTTTATAGTCGCCATTAAACCAGCAAGTCCACCGCCGACAACAATAACTTTTTTACTCATCTTGGTAACTCACTCCTTTTTCTAATGCTAGTTGCGTATTATACGAATGCTAGTAATGCTCTTACTCCAACGTAAGAAAGGGCAAAGAAAATACCAATCGTTACGTAAGTAGCAATCATTTGAGAACGAGGAGTTACAGTAATACCCCAGCTTACTAAGAATGACCATAAGCCATTTGCAAAGTGGAAAATCGTTGCAATTACACCAACAATATAGAACCAGAACATAGCTGGAGAAGCTAAAATCTCAGCCATCATATTGTAGTTAACATCTGCTCCAAGTGCAGCAGCAATTCTCGTTTCCCATACGTGCCATACAACAAATATTAATGTAATAACTCCAGTGATACGTTGTAATGCGAACATCCAGTTACGTACATAGCCATATTTACTTACATTGTTTTTCGCAGTGAATGCAATGTATAATCCGTAAATAGCATGGAATAAAATAGGAAGTGCAATTACAAAAATTTCTAAAACGTAACGAAACGGCAAGTTTTCCATAAAGTGTGCCGCGTTGTTAAAAGCTTCTGGCCCTCTTGTAGCAAAGTAGTTAATAACTAAATGCTGAATTAGGAAGAGTCCCACAGGAATTACCCCTAGTAGTGAATGGAGTCTTCTTAATAAGAATTCATTATTTTGAGCCATTTCTGTACCCCCTTTTTCGTGTAAAAAATAGATTAGATGTTAGTAAGATTCCGTTTCACTATTATAGTGAAAAACTTCTCAATCTCTGCCCATCCTTGTTTAAATTTTCGATAAAATGAAAGCCTTTGCATATTTATCGACAATTCTTCGACAAGTTTTATTTTACTCCCATGTATACCGAGCGTCAAGGAAAGGTGGGCATAAATTGTAATTTTATAAAATCTTTTATTAACTTACATCGATAAGCTAGGGAAATAATATTTTACTAGAATGAAATCATTCCATTGCTTCATTTCTGAAATTAGTGGGAATGGTATATAATAATGATTGGTGAAAAGAAAGTGGGGAATTATTTATGAGTAATGAATCAATAAACGAAACAGTAGAAAAAGTTAAAGTGCCCGCCTTTGGATACGAATTATTGCGTGAAGTATTACTTCCAGAAGTATTCGGCAAAGATCATGCCCAGTTGATGTATTGGTCTGGTAAACAACTAGCAAGAAAGTTCCCTTTATCTACTATAGATGAAATTATTTCCTTTTTCGATGAAGCAGGTTGGGGAAATTTACATATTCAGGATGAAAAGAAATATGAAATGACGTTTGTGTTAGAAGGTGGATATGTTGCTAGAAGATGTGATGTAAATAAAGATGCATCCTTCCAATTAGAAGCAGGATTCATTGCCGAGCAAATACAGCGCATGAAAGATAAAACAACGGAAGCTATAGAAGAAATAAAAAAGAAAAATAAAAGAGTTATTACGGTTCAGTGGGATAAGTAGTTATTATAGGTTATTACGGAGTCAGATAGGTTAAAGAAAAGAGCTGCCCAGGATTTTTATAAGATTCTGGGCAGTTTTTTTCTATTGTTATTGATCTTGTATATGAAGTTCATCTTTTGCTTTTTTCTTGGGCTAGTTGAACTTCATCAGCCTTATGAAGTTCATCTGACTCTTTTTTCTGGGGCTAGTTGAACTTCATCGAGCTTATGAAGTTCATCTGGCTCTTTTTTATGTGGCTAGTTGAACTTCATCGGGCTTATGAAGTTCATCTGGCTCTGGGGCTAGTTGAACTTCATCGAGCTTATCAAGTTGGCTCTTTATTCTGAGGCTAATTTAACTACATCAGCCTTATCAAGTTCACTTTCTCATTTTTCCTTGATCAAAATGAACTTCATCAGCCTTATCAAGTTCATTTTCTCTTTTTTCTTTGAGCAAAATGAACTTCATCGGCATTATCAAGTTCATTTTCTCTTTTTTTCTTGAGCGAAATGAACTTCGTCAGCCTTATCAAGTTGAAAATGAGCTTCATCGTGATGTCTTCAATCTCGCACCTTACAAAACCTATTAATTAGGCCTTTAATTCTTCTACCGCACCTTCTCCTAATTCAAACGCTACGTGTAATGCTTCAACTGCATTTAGCATTTTCTCTTCATCTACAACTGTAGATACTTTAATTTCTGACGTACTAACCATCTTCACATGAATACCTTCTGTAGCTAACACCTGGAACATTTCAGCTGCAACACCAGGGTTGGAGATCATGCCAGAGCCTACAATAGATACTTTAGCTAAGTTACTCTCTTGTTCAATATGTGTAAAGGCTAAATGCTCACGATAGTTTTCTAACACATCCACTGTTCCCTTCACATCATTCGTTTTTACAGAGAAAGAAATGTTTGTTGTATCTTTATCTAGAATAGATTGAATAATAATATCTACATTTATTCCGTGTTTTGCAAGCGTTGTAAAAATAGTTGATAATGTGTGTAATTCATTAGGTAATCCACAAACTGTCACTCTCGTTATTTGATCTTCAAACGCAATCCCTCTAATTACTAAACTCTTTTCCATTGAAACTTCCTCCTCAATAATTGTACCTTCTTCATTTTCCATACTTGAACGAACAACAAGCTTTACCCCATAGTTTTTCGCAAACTCCACTGCGCGAGGATGAAGTACGCCTGCACCTAAATTTGCTAATTCTAACATTTCATCGTAGGAAATTGATGGTAGTTTACGGGCTGATTCTACATATCGTGGATCAGTCGTAAAAACGCCAGTAACATCTGTATAAATATCACACTTCCTAGCTTTCAATGCTGCTGCTAAAGCAACCGCTGATGTATCTGAACCGCCACGACCTAGCGTTGTAATTTCATTATTAGAAGTAATCCCTTGGAATCCTGCAACAATAACGACTTTTCCATTATTTAAATGCTCTATAACATTATCCGTTTCTATATCCGTAATTCTTGCGTTTCCGTGTACGGGCTCTGTACGGATACCCGCTTGCCATCCAGTCAGCGATACAGCTTCATAACCTTTTACTTGTAGCGCCATTGAAAGTAATGAAATAGTAATTTGCTCTCCAGTAGAAAGTAACATGTCCATATCACGTTTACTTGGCTCAGCATTTATTTCTGACGCAAGTTTCACTAATTGATCTGTTGTTTTACCCATCGCAGATACTACTACTACTACTTGGTGACCATTTTTCACTTCATTAATTACTTTTTCTGCAACATTTTGGATGCGTTCTACTGATCCAACAGAAGTTCCACCAAACTTTTGTACAATGATTGACATGCTATTCATCCTTTTCTATTTACTAAATTTTTTTCATAATGTTAGACAGGGAAGCTAAATTTTCGCAATAAAAAAACAGCAATGAGCTAATTCTCATTGCTGTGATAGATTAAATAAAAATAACCGTTCACGCACTTGAGATAGCCCTCCAAGTAGATTAAACCTACCTGACAGTCCTACATTTCTTAAACGCAGAACCAGCAAAAAAAGTTAAGAGTCATTTTTTACTTCGGCGAATCTCCCCTTTTTGTAACGTTCTCAGAAGCTCTTACTTCTCCCGCTACATACTCATTGAGTTCGCACCTCTATCTTACTTCAGATTGAAGTTTGTACATTATGAAATTCATACAAAGTATATCAAACTATGAAAGAAGTTACAATTCTTAATTTTCATTTCTTAAGTGTTGGAAAATATTTTCTGCTGCTTTTAATGGGACTCCCGCTTTTTGTAACTCTTCTATAGAAGCTTCTTTTATTTTTGTAATGGACCCAAAATGTTTCAATAATGCTTTTTTCCGCTTCTCACCAACACCCTCAATCCCATCTAAAGAAGATTGAAAAACGGACTTAGATCGGAGTTGGCGGTGAAAAGTGATAGCAAAGCGGTGCACTTCATCTTGTATTCGTTGTAGTAAATAAAATTCTTGGCTATTTCTATCTAATCTCACCAATTCGAAATTATCGCCTGAAATAAGTTCACTCGTTCGATGTTTTTCATCTTTCGATAAACCTGCAAGTGGAATAAACAAATTCAACTCATTCTCTAATACATCTTTCACTGCTTGGATATGCCCTTTACCACCATCAATAATGATAAGATTAGGAAGTGCCAATCCCTCTTTCAACGCTCTCGAATATCGCCTTCTAACGACTTCTCTCATCGATTCGTAATCATCAGGTCCTTTTACTGTTTTAATTTTATATTTTCGATAATCTTTCTTATTAGGCTTTCCATCAATAAATACTACCATTGCCGAAACTGCATCTGTACCTTGAATATTCGAGTTATCAAAAGCTTCAATGCGTAATGGAGCTTTAATACCGAGCTTTGCACCAATATTTTCAACTGCTTTAATCGTTCTATTTTCATCTCGTTCTATTAATGTGAATTTTTCTTTTAATGCAACGTTCGCATTTTTTTCTGCTAAAGTGACTAACTGTTTTTTCTTTCCTCGTTGAGGCAGATATATTTTTGTATCTAATAACTTTTCTACTAATTCTATTTCAATTGTAGATGGTAAATAGATTTCTTTTGGTACGAAATGGCTTGCTTTATCATAAAATTGGCCAATGAAAGTTAAGAAGTCTTCTTCAGGTTCATTGTATATCGGAAACAAAGAAGCTTCACGCTCAATAAGTTTCCCTTGTCGAATAAAGAAAACTTGAACACACATCCAACCTTTATCAACCGCATAGCCAAATACATCTCTATCTACAAAATCATTCATCTCCATTTTTTGCTTTTCCATTGTTGCTTCTATGTGTAATATTTGATCTCGAAATTCTTTTGCTCGCTCAAAATCTAGTTGTTCAGCTGCAGTTGTCATCTTTTCTGTTAGTTCTTGTTTAATTTCTTTATAACCACCATTTAAAAATCGAACAATCTCGTCTACAATTTGTTTGTTTGTTGTTTCTGTTACTGTTTCAACACATGGTGCTAAGCACTGTCCCATATGAAAATACAAACAAACTCTATCTGGTAGAGTAGAGCATTTTCTTAAAGGATAAATTCTATCTAATAATTTTTTTGTTTCATTTGCAGCTTGTACATTTGGATATGGGCCAAAATATTTCCCTTTATCTTTTTGAACTTTCCTAGTAATTATTAATCTAGGATGGCGATCTGATGTGATTTTAATAAACGGATATCGTTTGTCATCTTTTAACATGACGTTATATTTAGGACTATGTTTTTTTATTAAATTAAGTTCTAATATAAGTGCTTCAATATTAGAAGAGGTGACGATATATTCAAAGTCAACTATCTCATTGACTAGTCTTAATGTTTTTCCATCATGAGAGCCCGTGAAATAAGATCGAACACGATTTTTTAACACTTTGGCTTTACCAACATATATAATAGTACCTTGTTCGTCTTTCATTAAATAACAGCCTGGTTGGTCGGGTAATACGGCTAATTTTTCTTTAATTAATGTGTTCACTCTTATCCCCCCGTTCTTCTCGATTTTGCATAACGATATTTTATCATAATTTCTTTTAAAAAGAAGCATTCAACTCTTCCCGAGTTCGACATAATTTCCCAAGAAATTTTTTAAAACCTAAGCATAAAGTATTGGATACTAATCGTTGCTGTTCGCTGTAGTACTCGCTATCCGCGGGTGGTCTCGGGATCCTCCTCGGAGCATGCGCCTGTGGGTCTACCTTGATGCACTTCTCCGCAGGAGTCTCCTACTACAGTGAACAGCAACTTCACTTCCGTATATTCCCAAGAAAAACGAAAGAAATGAAAAAAGCCTAGCATAGGCTAGGCTTTTTTCGTGTTTATTATAGGTGTTTGTTTAATAATTCAGCTAGAGCTTCTTTCGGTTGGAAACCAACTGTTTTATCTACAACTTCACCATTTTTTAATACTAATAAAGTTGGGATACTCATAACGCCGAATTGACCAGCTGTTTCTTGGTTTTCATCAACGTCAACTTTCGCGATCTTCACTTTGTCACCCATGTCTGCATCTAACTCTTCTAATACAGGTGCGATCATTTTACAAGGTCCACACCAAGGTGCCCAGAAGTCTACTAAGACTACACCTTCGCCAGTTTCTTGCTTAAAGTTTTGGTCTGTTACGTTTAAAATTGCCAATTCAAATACCTCCTAATATACGTTGAATATAACGTAGGATGAAGCAAGCTTTTAATTTACTTGGAAAAACTTTCTTCTTACTACATACGAAAAGTATAGCATTTCGTAAAGAAAGTTACTAATTATATGCTTCATGAATTAGTTTTTCCTGTGAATATTTAATCATCCATAAAAGAATAAAAAACCTCTGTATGAGGTTTTTTATGTGCAAAGGTTAATTTCAGTCCACTAATGCCACTAATTCGGATTGAATATCAAATGATACTACAGCTCCAATTTCAATATCTTGATTTACAGGTGCGTATAAGACCATAGGCTCTTCATTTATATCTGAACGAAGTCTTATATATAACTCTTGATACTCTCCGCTATAGGTAACTCGTTCCACTACGCCAAAATAACGTCCTTTTCCTTCTTCTACAAGCCTACAACCTTCTGGACGAATAGAGATTTTCACTTCATCCATTGATTTTTCAGTAGCTACAGGTAGACAAACCTTACCTATATGAGTTTGAACATGCTTTAAGTCTTGGTCTAGTTTTCCTGTTAATAGGTTCGTTTTTCCTACAAATTGTGCAACAAAGCAATTTTTCGGACAACGATACATTTCGCGTGGTGAAGCAACTTGTTGAATTTCTCCATCTTTCATGACTACAACACGGTCAGAAACAGCGAAAGCATCTTTTTGATCATGTGTAACGATAATTGCAGTTGTATTAGCTTTACGTAAAATGTTTGTAATGTCAAAACGCATTCTTTCTCTAAGTCCCGCATCTAGATTACTAAATGGCTCATCCATCAGTACTACTAATGGTTTCGGTGCAAGTGCTCTAGCAAGAGCTACACGTTGTTGTTGTCCACCAGATAATTCACTTGGAACTCTCTTTGCATAGTCAGCCAGACCAACTAACTCTAATACTTCTTGTACACGTTCTTTCTTTTCTTTTGATTTATATTTATTTAAGCCAAATGCTACATTTTTTTCTATTGTTAAATGTGGGAAAAGTGCGTAATCTTGAAAAACCATTCCAATTCCGCGTTTTTCCGGTGGAAGTGAACGACGGTGATCATACACTATCTCATTGCCAACTCTAATTGTACCAGTAGATGGTTGTTCAAAACCCGCTAACATTCTCAATGTTGTTGTTTTTCCACATCCACTAGGGCCAAGTAATGTAATAATTTCACCTTCATTTATTGATAAGTCGAGGGAATTCACTGCTGGTTGCTTGGAATTATGAAAATATTTTGTTACTTGATGTAATTGTATAAAACTCATGATTTGCCCCCCTCTTAAAATTTCTGTATATATATATTCAATGATAATGATTTTCAGTATTAATTATAGCATAGGCTATTTTTTTTCGTCAATGAAGTAAAATTAATATCGTTTTAATATTGTGTAAATTTTGTAGTTTTATAAGGAAAATTTAGATTAAATACAAACGCATATGATAGAGTTTCTTAACATAGAAAAGGACTGCCAGAAAGCACTTCTAGGCAGCCTTGTTAATTATATTTTACATTTTAAAGTTACAAATTAGATAGTCATACCCTATTTATTATCCAGTATTTTATGGAAGTAAAAAATACACAATCCGCTTACTATTATGATTAACATTGAAGCTAACGCCGCTTCTTGCACCATTTCATCACTCGCATATCTGTATGCCTGTGTTGCAAGTGTTGAAAAATTAAATGGTTGTAAGAAAAGTGTTAAAGGAAGCTCTTTTAGAATATCCACAAAAACAAGGATAAACCCACCAAATAGAGGTCCCTTTAACATTGGCACATCTACTTTATAAAAAGTTTTTACTGTAGACATTCCAAGGCTTCTAGAGGCTTCCGTAAAGCTAGTACCAATTTTTTCGTAACCCGCTTCAATCGCATTATACCCTACCGCCATGAAGCGGATGATATAAGCAGAAACAAGCATCACTAATGTTGTACGTAATACAATTGGAGTGTTCATATTAAAAAAGTTAGTAACAGACGCCAAAAATCCATCTATTGACATAAATAAAGTGATAACTGCTATAGCAATTGCTGCCCCCGGAATCGAGTAACCTAGTGTTATAATTCTTGAAAAAACTTTTGGCATCAAACCTTTGTGTAAACGTGTATAGTTGCCTACAATCAATGCAATTATTACAATAATTATGGAAGCGATAGTTGCTACAAAAACAGAATTGAAAATTAATGATATAAATTCAGCACTCCAAATTTTTTCAAACGTCATAACGCTCCAACGAGTAAGTTGAAACACTGGAATTAGAAAAGCCACTCCAAAAATTAGTGCACAATAAGCAGATACTAACCAACCTTTATATCCTTTTAAAATTTGAGGTTCAATCGGTCTAATATTCGCAGAAGTATAACTATACTGTTTCTTTCCTCTTGCTAACCTTTCTAAAACTAACACAAAAATTACGATAACCATTAATATACCTGCTAGCTTTAAAGCTGAGTCAAGATCCTTCATTCCGTACCACGTTCTGAAAATAGCAGTACTGAACGTTTGAATTCCGAAATAGCTTACTACACCATAATCATTTAAAACCTCAAGAATAACTAGCACCACTCCGCCTGTAATCGCTGCACGTGATAATGGTAATCCTGCACGAAAGAACGTTTTAAAAGGTCCACCGCCTAATATTCTACTATTCTCGAATAAAGCTGCTGATTGTTTTTCAAGGAACCCTTTTGTAATTACATAAACATAAGGATATAAAAAGATGGTAAAAATGAAAATGGCTCCCGGTATATTCATAATATTAAAATACTTTTGACTAGTGACATGAATATCAAACGTATTTCTTAACGTTGATTGAATAACACCAGTGTAATTTAATATTCCATTGTATGTGTAAGCTCCAATATAAGCGGGAATTGCTAATGGTAAAATTAACCCCCATCGAAAAAATTTTCTTAATGGAAAGTGATAATTCGAAATTAACCACGCAAGACTTGTACCAATAATCATTGTAAAAGAAGCAGTAAATATTATTAATACAACAGTATTAGTTATATAATTTTTAAGTAGATAATCTTTAATATGTTGCCAATTTTCCGTTGCCTCTGAAAAAAAATTAATACCTATTAAGATATTTGGGATTATAATAATAGAAATAAAAAAAATACTCAAGATTGCCCAAACATCAAAATGCTTTCTACTTCTTTGTAAAAATCCCAACCTAGACACATCCTTGTTTGCACTCATTTAATAATGACCTATTAATCAATGAAACTACTAATACGCTCTAAAATATATTATACAGAAATCGCATATCTAAAGAAATAGCAACTTATAGAAAAAGAAAAATACCGGCCACTATGTGCACCGGTACTTAATATTAATATTATTTCCAGCCAATTCTGTCAAAGATTCTGATTGCTTCCTGTTGATTTTTTCCTAAAACAGATAACTCAATATCTTGTTCTTTGAATTCTCCCCATGCCTTAACAGTTTCTGACCATTCAACATTAGGGTTCGCTGGATATTCATTATTACCTTCTGCAAACTTACCTTGTGCTTCTTCACTAGATAAAAACTCTAAGAACTTAATTGCATTTTCTTTATTTTTAGCATGCTTTGTTACAGCAGCTCCACTAATGTTAACATGTGTTCCTGTTGTTTCTTGGTTAGGGAAGAATACTCCAACTGCTTCTCCAATTTTTACATCAGCAGGGTCTTCTGAATTTAATAAACGCCCTACATAATATGTGTTCATGATTGCTATGTCGCCTTCGCCAGCAACAACAGCAATCGCTTGGTCTGTATCTCCACCTTGAGGAGTTCTAGCCATGTTTTCATTAATACCAGCAGCCCATTGTTCAGCTGCCTCTGGCCCCATTAGTTCAATGAAAGATGCTAAAATTGATTTATTATACATATTTTCAGAGGAACGTACTAATACTCTTCCTTTCCACTCTGGCTCAGTTAATGCTTCATAAGTAGAAAGTTCTGAAGGATCAACACGATCTTTTGCATAAACAATTACACGTGCTCTTTTTGTTAATCCAAACCATGTATTATCTACATCTCGTAATTTTTCAGGAATATTGTTAAATAAAGTCTCACTCTCAATTGCTTGAAATAGTCCATCTTCTTTTGCTACGTGTAAGTTACCAGCATCTGCAGTAATAAACACATCCGCTTCTGTATTTGCACCTTCTATGTTAATACGCTCTATTAGTTCGTCACCTTTACCTTCAATTACATTTACTGTAATACCTGTTTGTTCAGTAAATAGGTCGTAAAGCTCTCTGTCAGAATCATAGTGACGACTAGTGTATAGATTTACAACACCTGGATCTTTTTCTTCTTCTTTAACTTCTTCGTTGTTGCCGCTTTCATCTGCTACATCTTGATTCCCTTGAGCATTGTTTTCTGTTGCATTCTGTCCACAAGCTGATGTGAAAACTAGTAAGAAAGACAAGACTGCAAAGAATAAGATTTTTCTAACTGAAATATTCATTTTTATTTCCCCCAATTTAAATTATGTAGTTTTATTTGTTGTTTTTCATTGATAATGATTATCAACATCACCCACAATGATTATTATATTAGTAATGATAATCATTGTCAATGAGATTTTTTCATTTTTTTTGAATCTTTTCGTATAGGTTTTGCTTTTAGTCTTAATTTAAGCCTCTTTTCGCATATTTTGTTACTTTTCAATTAATTTAGGGATTGTTTAATCCCTTTTTAATCTAAAATTCCCTCAACGTGAACATTTCAAATTCAATAACTTCCCCATATATTTCCCCTATTCAAGCCCATTAAAAAAAGCAAGAAGGATAACCTTCTTGCTTTTTTTATCATTATTTAGTTGAGTGAATTTCATAATTACATTCACTTTATTGAAAAACAAAATTTTCGCTAATAACACTAGGACGAAATTCAAGTTTAGATTGCAATCTTAGAAGGAATAATATTGTAAAGTTCGTTTTTCGTTATAGTAGTCATACATAATGAGAGGTACTCAGTTCGTAACTAATAATTTTTTGAATTCTTCTGTTAACATTGGTACTACTTCGAATAGGTCGCCTACAATTCCGTAGTCCGCAACTTTGAAAATGTTTGCTTCTGGATCTTTATTGATTGCTACGATGATTTTTGAGTTAGACATACCAGCTAAATGTTGAATTGCACCTGAAATACCGCAAGCGATATAAAGGTCTGGCGTTACAACTTTACCTGTTTGCCCAATTTGTAAGGAGTAATCACAGTATTCTGCATCACATGCTCCACGTGAAGCACCAACAGCAGCGCCTAAAACATCCGCAAGCTCTTTTAAAGGTTCGAACCCTTCTTCGCTCTTTACACCTCGTCCACCTGCTACTACTACTTTCGCTTCAGATAAGTCTACACCTTCTGTAGCTTTTCGTACAACTTCTTTAATTACTGTGCGTAAATCTTTCACATCCACATCTAATGAAGAAACTTCACCTGTTCTAGCATCATCTTTCTCTAAAACAGCGATGTTGTTTGGACGGATTGTAGCAAATATTATTTCGCTTGTTACAATTTTCTTTTCAAATGCTTTACCAGAGAAGATTGGACGAGTGAAAACGATGTTTCCGCCAACTTCTTCTACACTAGTTGAATCTGATACAAGACCTGCACTTAACTTACTTGCAATCTTTGGAGATAAATCTTTTCCAAGAGCAGTATGACCGAATATTAATCCTTCTGGTTTTTCAGCGTCAATTACCGCCATTAATGCTTGTGAATAACCATCTGACGTGTATGTTTTTAAGTTAGCATGTTCTACCGTTACAACGCGATCTGCTCCATAAGTAATTAGTTCATTAGCTAAAGAGGAAACACTATCTCCAACTAATACAGCTACAACTTCTCCACCTTCTGCAACTGTTTTACCAGCAGCAATTGCTTCAAATGATACGTTACGTAATGAACCGTCACGAGTTTCTCCTAGTACCAAAACTTTTCTTGCCATAATTTTCTCCTCCTTGTTGTTGAGCTGTTATGCGTTAGCTGTTAGATTTGATTAATGCTTTAGCTAACAGCTGTAACTATTAGATTACTTTTGCTTCGTTTCTTAATGCAGTTACAAGTTCTTTTACTTGGTCTTGAAGATCACCTTGTAAAACTCTTCCTGCTTCTTTTTGTGGTGGTAAATAGATTTCTAATGTTTTTGTTTTTGCTTCCACATCGTCTTCTTCTAGATCTAGATCATCTAGTTCTAACTCATCTAGAGGTTTCTTTTTCGCCTTCATAATTCCAGGTAATGAAGGATAACGAGGATCGTTTAAACCTTGTTGCGCCGTTACTAATAAAGGTAATGTTGTTTCTATAACTTCAGAATCTCCTTCCACATCACGAACGATTGTTACGTTTGTTCCGTCAATGTCTAACTTCGTAATCGTTGTTACGTAAGGAATATCTAAAAGTTCTGCCACACGCGGACCAACTTGACCAGAACCACCATCAATTGCTACATTTCCACCAATGATTAAGTCTGCATCTTTATCTTTTAGGTACTCTGCTAAAATTCTAGATGTTGTGAATTGATCACCGTTTTCTACATCGTCTTCTGTATTAATAAGTACAGCTTTATCAGCACCCATCGCTAAAGCAGTACGTAGTTCTTTTTCTGCATCTTCTGTACCTACTGTAAGAACTGTAATTTCTCCGCCGTGAGCGTCACGTACGCGAATTGCTTCCTCTACTGCATACTCATCATAAGGGTTAATAATGAATTCTGCTCCATCTTCGTTAATAGCACCATTTGAAACAGTGATTTTTTCTTCTGTATCGAATGTTCTTTTCAATAATACGTAAATATTCATAACTTTACCTCCTGTTTTAACATTAAGTTTTTTGAGCTATATTACATTCATCTTATATGTTCGTATTTTATTTACTTACCATTTAAATTTTCTGGGGATTGTTCGTTTTTCGTATAGTAATTGAACATTATGAAAGTCACTCTATTAGTAAGATTCAGATATTTTAAGATAAAAAAATATTATTTTCCTTTAAACACTGGAGCTCTTTTTTCTAAAAATGCTTGAATACCTTCTTTTCCATCTTCCGAAGTAAAAACAGTTCCAAAGTAATTTGCTTCTTTTTCTACCCCTTCGTAAAAAGAAGAATCTTTTGCATATCGTCCTAGGTCAATAACCGCTGCAAGTGAGATTGGGCTTTTTGTAGCGATTTTTTTCGCCATTTTTAACGCTTCCTCAAAGAGCACCTCTTCATCAAACGCCTTGTTCGCTAATCCCCATTGAACTGCTTCTTCACCCGTGATTGGTTCACTAGTAAATAATAATTCAAAAGCTTTCGCAGAACCTATTAATCTTGGTAAACGTTGAGTACCGGCAAATCCAGGGATTAGTCCAAGTTGTAACTCTGGCAAACCTAGTTTAGCCGTTTTCGAAACTAATCGAATATGACAACCCATCGCAAGCTCAAGTCCACCACCAAGAGCTGCTCCGTGAATAGCGGCAATGATTGGTTTGGAGAAGTTCTCCATTCTTTCGAATAAATCTTGTCCAAACTTCGCTAACTTCGAGAATTCTTCACCTGTTTTCACAGTTGTGAATTCCTTAATATCAGCTCCTGCAGAGAAGAATCTGCCTTCACCGTGCAGAAGTACAGTTCGCACTTCATCATTTTTTTCTACTTTATCTAACAGCAATGTAAGCTCTTTCAAAACTAAAGAGGATAAAGCATTAGCTGGTGCACGGTTGATTGTAATGACTGCGACGTGGTTCTCTTCTCTTAGTTGAAAATAATCCATTCCCATCCCCCCTGATATGTACTATGTAAAAATATGAAACTCAGCTTTATTATAACATGAACCACGAGCAAAAGTTTGTACTCTTACTCGTGGAATGTTTAAAAATTTATTCGGAAAATTACTTAGAAGTGCATAGACCGTGTATGAACATATCGTGTACTTTTGGAACAAGTTTCGTTAAATCATATTTTTGATCATTCATTACCCATGTAGTAATGGTTTCATCCATTGTTCCAAAAATCATTTGGCGTGCTAAGCGAACATCTAAGTTTTCACGAAGTTCACCATTATTAATACCATCTTGTAAGACAGTATCTACAACGACTAAATAGTCTTTCAACACTTCGTTTATTTTCATTCTCAGTTCTTTATTGGATTGTCTTAACTCAATTTGCGTTACAATCGCTAAATGTTTGTCAGCGGCAATCATTGAGAAATGTTTTTCTACTAAAGTTAACAGTTTCTCTTTTGCAGATGTTTTATCTGCAATTTCTTCTTGAATCTTTTCGATAAAATAGCCCATTTTTTCATTAAAAAGGGATATTAATATATCTTCTTTATTTTTAAAATACAAATAAATCGTACCGTCTGCAACTCCAGCTTGTTTTGCTATTTTCGATACTTGTGCTTGATGATAGCCATTTTCTGCAATGACAATTACCGCAGCATCTATGATTTGTTTATATTTAGGTTTTTGCTGCTTCACTTTCTTCATCCCTTCAAATTAAATGAATGAATCATCATTCATAATTTTATAATACTGCACAGTGTTCCTTCTGTCAATTAATATATTACCAAATACTTTATATGCTGGCTACAGAAAATGTCACAATGAACTTGTCCACCTTTAGTGAAAAAAGAGTGATGATGTCTCCATCATCAGAGGACTTATTTTGCTATTTTTTCTTTTTCTTCCTCTACCAATGATCGCCTTAATATTTTTCCTACCGCTGTTTTTGGCAGTTCGTCTCTGAATTCGTATATTCTAGGAACTTTATATGCTGCTAAATGTTTACGAGCAAATTTGTCAAGTTCCTCTTCGGTAACAGTAGCGCCTTCTTTTTTTACTATATACGCTTTTACTGTTTCTCCACGGTATGGATCTGGTACACCTGCAGCTACTACTTCGAGAACTGCTTCATGCTCATATAAAACTTCTTCTATTTCACGAGGATAAATATTGAATCCACCTGCTATAATCATATCTTTCTTTCGGTCAACTACGTAAAAATAACCTCTTTCATCCATATATCCTAAGTCACCTGTTAAAAGCCAGCCATCTTTTAAAACTGCATCCGTCTCTTCTGGTCGATTCCAATAACCTTTCATTACTTGTGGTCCGCGTACTGCAATTTCTCCGATTTCACCAACTTCAGCTTGCTCCCCCTTTTCCATGGATAGTACAATAGATTCTGTATTTGGCCAAGGTAAACCAACGCTACCTGAAACTCTTTCTTCCCATAAGAAATTTGCATGTGTGACTGGAGATGCTTCTGTTAAACCGTAACCTTCAACTAGTTTACCACCTGTCACTTCCTCAAACTTTTCTTGCACTTCTACAGGTAAAGGAGCAGACCCACTTATACACGAATCAATAGAAGATAAATCATATTTTTTAATATCTGGATGGTTGAGTAGGGCAATATAAATCGTCGGTGCACCTGGGAATAATGTTGGCTTTTCTTTTTGAATCGTTTTTAAAGTTGTTTCAGGATCAAATTTAGGTAACAATACCATCTCGAATGCATTCATAATGGATAAGTTCATTACGGTTGTCATGCCATACACATGGAAAAATGGTAAAATACCAATTACTTTTTCCTCGCCACGTTTACAACGATACATCCATTTTGAACACATAATGGTGTTCGACACTAAGTTATAATGGGTGAGCATAACACCTTTCGGAAAACCAGTTGTGCCTCCCGTATATTGCAATAAGGCTAAGTCTTCTTTAGGATCAACCTGTACATCCACTTCTTGCGCTGTGCTACTTTTCATAATTTCCGTAAACAAATGATTTTCTCCGCTATGTTCCACTTTTACCACTATTCCATATTGCTTCTTTTGAATAAACGGATAAACTAAGTTTTTAGGGAATGGTAAGTAATCTTTTATTCCAGTTATAATAATATCTTTTAACTTTGTTAACGCTTTCACTTTAGATACTCTTGGATACAAAATATCAAGCGTGATAATTACTGTTGATCCAGAATCATTTAACTGATATTCAATTTCACGTTCCGTATATAACGGATTCGTTTGGACTACAATCGCACCAGCAAAAAGAGCACCATAGTAACTAATCACAGCTTGCGGACAGTTTGGTAACATTATAGCTACCCTATCTCCCTTTGTTATTCCTAGGTCCTGTAAGTAGTTAGCAAACTTTAATGATTGTTCGTACAATTGTTGATACGTTAATTTCTTGCCCATAAACTGTATTGATGTTTTTTCTGGATGTTCTATTGCGGCATCTTTCAAATAAGACTGTAGAGTTTTTTCGTCGAAGTCAATCTCTTGAGGTATTTCGTTAGGATAGTGCGCCAACCAAGGCTTATTTGTAGCTTCCACTTTTGCTCCCTCCTTCTATTTTCCTTAGTTAAACCTGTACTACTACAATTGGCCTAACTAGTTTGTTCTAGTATATCAAGAATACTGATAAAATTATAACATTTTTTTGAATATTATTAAAATTTAAATACTGTATTATCTTCGTACAAAAAATCCGTTCTCTTTTACGAAGAACGGATTACACTTAAAAATATATTATTGATCCATTTCACTGTTTTTTAATAAATGATTAATACCAACGACTCTTTCTACATCTAACACGAAAGCAATTCCTCGTCCTGGCTCGTTTAGTTTCACTTCTTCTGTGATAGCTTGTAGTACGTTCTTACAGATTTCTTTTTTAATTAAAGTTAAGACAATCTCTTTCTCAGGCTCTATTTGTATATTAAATAGTTTTGCTTGTTCGTGAATACCAGTACCTCTTCCAGTTAATATTGTGCCACCTTCTGCACCTACACGTTTAGAAGCTTCCACGACATTTTCTGAATCACCTTTATTCACAATTGTTATAATTAAGTCATAATCTTGTTTATTCATCGAATCACCACTTTCCTCTGATCCTTTTAACTCTTCTACTTCGTCTAAGTGACAAGCTCCTAATATGCTTTGCAGATTAATAGCAAAGCTCATTCCCTTACCTACTATTTTTAATTCTGCTTCATTTTCTATTGCTTTTAATACATTGATATAGTCTTTTGTCGGTACCATTGTTAGGACAATTTCTTTCGCATGTGTTAATGGAATGATCCCGAAAAATTTATCTTTTTCATTTATACCAAATCCTCTACCGTAAAGAACAGTTCCACCTTCTGCACCTGCTTTTTTAGATGCATTAATGACTACTTTGGCGTTCCCTTTCTTAACAATAGTAACTATGAGTTTATGCATTAGATTTAGCTTCACGTTTCTTCCCCTTCTCCTTTCTGCCATAAAGTAATCCAAGTGTCATAACAGAAATGATTGGCGCCAAGGCTACTAAAGCGATTAAACCAAATCCATCCATAAGTGGATCTCTTCCTTCCGTTACAGAAGCAACACCAACTGCTAGTGCTAAAATAAATGTTACAGTCATAGGACCAGTTGCTACTCCACCTGAATCAAAAGCAACAGAAGTAAATGTATTCGTGGAGAAAAACACCATAACAAGTGCAATTAAATAACCAGGAATAACAAAATATAATAGTGGGATACCTGCAATTATTCTCCACATTGATAATGCAATAGAAACCCCAACTCCAATTGATAACGTATAAAGTAGGACTTTTTGTGGTATATATCCACCAGATACTTTTTCTACTTCTTTATTTAAAATTCTTACTGCCGGCTCTGCAAAAGTAGCGACAAATCCTAAGGCAAAACCAACAGGTAAAAGAATCCATTTATTAGATAGAGAACCTAGTTTTTCTCCCATCATTTCACCAATTGGGAGAAATCCGACATGAACACCTTGCAAAAATAATGCTAATCCAATATACGTAAAGATTATTCCTACACCAATATTCATTAATTTTTTCATAGGTAGTTTTAAATAAACTAGTTGAAAAAACAAGAAGAAAATAATTAGTGGTACTAGAGCAAAAGTTACTTCTAACAAAACGTGAGAGAATCCTTCAAACACTACCATCATTGAAATAACACCCCTAATATCATCACAGCTATAATAGGACCAATAGACGCTAAAGCAACAATACCGAATCCGTCAGTGGATGATTTTTTTCTACTTAAAACAGAGGCAACTCCAATACCTAGTGCGAGTATAAATGGTACTGTCATTGGACCGGTGGTTACTCCCCCTGCATCAAATGAGATAGGTATAAATTCTCTCGGAATAAAAAAAGCTAGTAAAAAAACAAGGCTATAGCTTCCAACTAATAAAAATTTAATAGGGATATTTAAGAAAGAATTAAGCATAGAGATTCCAACAAAGAACCCTACTCCTAGTGCAACAGAATATATTAGTACATTAGAGGATATTTCACCATTTGAAACTTGGTCCACTTGGGAAGAAAGTACTCTTACGTCTGGTTCTGCCACCGTTACAACAAATCCTAATATGAATCCGAATAATATAATTAGCCATAACTTCTTAGTCTTAGGCAAAGTTGCTCCAATCAATTCTCCTACGGGCAAAAGACCAATATTTACTCCAATTAGAAAAAAAATAAGCCCTAAGGAAACCATAATCGTCCCTGCTATAAATTTGAGAAACTCATCCATCGGAAGCCAGATTAATGTAAACTGTAAAATAATAATGAGGACAGTAATAGGCAATACGGCAAACACTACTTCTAATATTGACTCTTTTATTTCTTCCATATGAACCCCCTATCTTTTTATAGGTTATTTAATCTAATTAAGAGCTAAGTATATTACCCCTATCAATACAAAAACGACACAAAGACCAATTAATACTTTCGCTAATGTTTCCATCTTTTTTTCACTCCTTACCCAATGCTTGCACCTATGACGAATGATAATCCGAATGAAATGATGAACGATATAAAACCAACTGCTCTATTATCATTTTTCAACTCTTCGTCCACGTTAAATTTAGGTGTAAAAAATTCAAAGATAAAGTATGCAGATAGCAGTAAAAGAAACCCTAAGGCTCCCCAACCAATCATTGTAACTAGCGTATCATGATCACTTATAGAGAACCTGAAGATATTGGCTATCCCTAATAACTTACCACCTGTCGCCATTGCTACTGCCAAGTTACCGTTTTTTATTTCTTCCCAATTTTTATATTTTGTTACTAGCTCAAAAATTGCTAAAAATACGATGCTACATAATACGACTACGCTAAAATTGGCTGCTGTTCGGATCGCTTCATTCTCCCAAAAGCCTTGCATACTTTATCCCCCTTACTTTAATTCAACGATTGTAACACCTAGTCCACCTTCTGAAGCCTCTCCATATTTGAAGTTTTTGACAGACCGATGGTTTTTCAGATAGTTTTGTACCCCAGTGCGTAATGCCCCTGTACCTTTACCATGGATAATTGACACACGAGGATAACCAGCAAGTAGAGCATCGTCTATATATTTTTCTACCCTCATAAGCGCATCTTCAAATCTTTCACCTCGTAAATCTAATTCTAAATTTACGTGATAGTCTTTACCTCTAACCGTTGCAAGTGGTTTTTTCTCGATAGGTTTCGGCCTACTTACATATTCCATGTCCTTTTCTTTCACTTTCATTTTTAAAATACCAATTTGAACTTGCCATTCTTTTGCATTCACGCGCTCTATTAAGTGACCAGTTGAATTTACAGTTAACACTTTTACTTCATCACCTGGCTCAAGTTTTTGATTTTGTTTTGTCTCATTCTTTTTCTTCGTTTGGGATGCAGGAATGTTTGGTATGGCACCTTCAAGACGTTTTTTCGCGTCAATTAATTCATGTTCTTTTACGTTAGCATGTTGTTCTAGTCGCATTCTTCGCAGGTCTCGAATAATACCTTCTGCTTCTTTTTTTGCCTCTTCTACCAAATCTTCTGCTTTACTAGCAGCTTTTTCATAAAGTTTGTCTCGTTTTTCGTTATATTCAACTATTTGCTTTTGGAGTTCTTCGTGTAGCTTTGCAGCATCTTTACGAATTTGTTCTGCTTCTTTCCACTCTTTTTCTGCTCGCTTTTGACTATCCTCGAGTGAAGCAATCATGTTTTCCACTTTATTACTTTCATCACTTACAAACGTCTTTGCGTGTTGTATTACATTGTCTTTTAAGCCTAGTCTTTTGGATATTTCGAATGCGTTACTACGACCTGGGACACCGATTAATAGCCTATATGTTGGGCTTAACGTCTCGATGTCAAATTCCACACTAGCATTCACGACACCAGGACGATTATATCCATATGCTTTTAGCTCTGGATAGTGTGTAGTTGCGACAACAGTTGCCCCTACACTATACACTTCATCCAGAATAGATATAGCAAGTGCTGCTCCTTCTTGAGGGTCAGTTCCTGCTCCAAGTTCATCAAACAATACTAAACATTCATGGTCTACTTTTTGTAATATATCTACGATGTTTACCATGTGTGAGGAGAACGTACTTAAGCTTTGTTCAATGGATTGCTCATCACCGATATCTGCGTATACAGCATGAAACACACCAATTTCGGAACCGTCTTGGGCTGGAATTTGTAAACCTGATTGAGCCATTAACGTAACTAATCCAATTGTTTTTAACGTTACCGTTTTACCACCAGTGTTTGGGCCAGTAATAACGATAGAAGTATAATCGTTACCAAGTACAATATCATTTGGCACAACTTCATCTACTGGAATTAGTGGGTGTCTAGCTTGTATTAATCGCATATAGCGCTCTTCATTTATTTTTGGCATGGAGCCTTTAATGGATTTTCCATATTTGGCTTTCGTAAACATAAAGTCAATTTCAGCAAGTGAATAAACATTATCTCGTAGTTCTTGTGCATGTTCTGCTACTTGTATAGAAAGCTCGCGTAAGATCCTCTCTATCTCCATCTTTTCTTTCACTTTTGCTTCTTGAAGCGTGTTGTTTAGTTCTAACACTTGCTGTGGCTCAATGAAAAGAGTCGCACCGGAAGCTGATTGATCGTGAACAATTCCCCCGTAAGCACCGCGATACTCTTGCTTTACAGGAATAACGAAACGATCATTACGAATCGTAACGATGGCATCAGATAACATTTTTTGTGCATTAGCAGAACGTGTTAAACTGTCTAGTTTTTCACGAATACGGGATTCAGTCGAACGTAATTGTTGACGAATACCACGTAATTTATCACTCGCTCCATCTAGTACTTCTCCATACTCGTCTATACTGTTTTTAATTTCTCGCTCTAGTTCTGGAATAGCGACCATCTCTTCAATAAGTTGCTCTAAAAATGGCACAGCAATTTCCGCAGCTTGTAATGATTCAAGAAACTTTTTTAACTGACGCGTTGCATAAATCGTTCCTGCAATTTCGTTTAATTCTTGTGTATTTAATACTCCTCCGATTTCTGCTCGCTTTATATGTGGTCTAACATCTGAAATTCCACCTAGTGGAACTTCCCCTTTTAAACGTAATATTGTAGCTGCTTCATCCGTTTGTAGTTGATTATTTTTTACTTCTTCTACATTTGTAGAGGGTTTAAGCTGCTCTGCTTTTTCTTTTCCAAGAGAAGAGGCCGCGAATGATTTTAACGTTTCTTTTATCTTTTCAAACTCTAATACTTTTAATGTTCTAGGTTGCACGAGACAAACTCCCTTCTTCGTGTCACGTATGGTGTCGTTTTAAAAACTGTTCAAGCTTTTCAAAATCCCAAGCGTTTATTACATTTTCCCTACGTAACCATGCTTTTCTTGCAGCTGCGACACCTATTTCCATATGTTCTAACATGTCGATACTATGTGCATCTGTATTAATGACGAGGTTTACGCCATTTTCTTGTGCAAGCTTCACGTAGTAACTTGCTAAGTCTAAACGATGCGGATTCGCATTCAACTCTAACGCTGTATTCGTTTCTTTGGCAAGTTGTATTAACATTTCTACATCTACGTCGTATCCTTCTCTTCTTCCTATTAATCGACCAGTTGGATGAGCAATGATGTCGACATGATAATTTTCTAATGCTATTTTTAGTCGGCTCATTATCTTTTCTTTATTTTGTGAAAAACTTGAATGGATTGATGCAATAACAATATCCATTTCCTCTAGCAATTCGTCATCATAATCTAATTGACCATCTGGTAAAATGTCCATTTCTACACCGGCCAGTATGGTAATGTCCTCATATTTTTCATTTAATTTTTTAATTGCTGCTTTTTGAAGACGTAATCTTTCTGCTGTTAGTCCATTTGCTACTTTTAAATATTGCGAGTGATCTGTAATGGCCATATATTTGTAGCCTTTTGCACGACAAGAATCTACCATTTCCTCTAGTGTATAGGCTCCGTCACTCCATGTTGTATGCATATGTAAATCGCCTTGAATGTCGTCTAGTTTAATTAATGGTATGTCGCCATGCTTTAATGCAAAATCCACTTCTGTTCCATCTTCTCTAATCTCTGGCGGAATCCATGGTAAACCAAAGTGTTGGAAAAATGCTTCTTCCGATTCGAAGTGTGTTACTTCGTTTGTTTCAACATTTTCGACACCATACTCACTTATTTTTTCTCCACGGTCTTTTGCTAGTTGTCTCAATCGGACATTATGGTCTTTTGATCCAGTGAAGTGGTGTAAAGTCGTCGCGTAGCTTTTTGGTTCTACTAAGCGAAAATCGATAGAAACGTCATAATCATATTGGAGAACAATGGATACTTTCGTGTCTCCGTTTGCAATGATTTCTTTTACTCTTTCAATTCTGATAAGCTGTTCTCTAACTTTATCTGGATCGGTTGTAGCAATAATATAGTCTAAATCTTTTATCGTTTCTCGGTATCTGCGAAGACTTCCAGCTCTTGAAAATTGCTCAATCGCCTCCATTTTCTCTACTTGCTTTTCTACGTCTACTGCAATGGTTGTCATAAACGCGATAGGAAGTCGGTCTGGTCTTTTTCCTACTTCTTCAATAGCTGCTAGTATTTTTTCTTCTGTCTTTTTTCCAAATCCAGCTAATGCTTGTACTTTTTCTTGTTCACATGCTTCTTTTAATGTATGTATATCTATTACGTTTAACTCTTGATAAAGTTTCGCTATTTTTTTGCCGCCTAGACCTTGCAGTTTAAGGAGGGGAATAAGTCCTTCTGGAACTTTTTTTTGTAATTCTTCTAATACAGAAGATTTACCTGTTTCTATTAGTTCTTGAATGACTGCTGCTGTTCCTTTTCCAATGCCTGATAATTTGGTTAAGTCTTCTATTTGAGCTAGACTTCGATCGTCGTTTTCTAATGCTAGTGCCGCTTTTCGGAATGCGGATATTTTGAAGGTGTTGTCACCTTTTAGTTCCATGTATGTAGCGATCGTTTCTAAGTGTTTTACGACTTGTTTTTTGTTCATTATTTATTCACGCCTTTCGTGTACTTATTTGATTCCCCAGAAAAGTTAATTTATTACTACTAACTGTTGCTGTTCGCTGTAGGTGCTCGCTTTCCGCGGGTGGTAAAAAGGAAGGTTATTTTCACTATCGTGAAAAAACCTACTCCTCGGCCTGTTGGCCTGTGGGGTCTCCCTTGACACACTTCTCCCGCAGGAGTCTCGCACCTACATCGAACAGCAACTTATTTAGGTTGTAATAAAATCACCTATAATAATCTCTCTTCCATAATACCGGAAATAATCGTATAACTCCTTATGGTTACTGAATCATTAATTAAAATGATACAAATAATTAGTGAAAATGTACAATTTCTGTTTTATTTATGTTGTGTAGTTTTTTTACACTAAAAAAGCTCCGCTAATAGTAGGGGAGCTTTGATGCGAGTTTGTTATCCTAGCCATAATTCTTTTAGTTTTTCTGCGAAGACGGGGGTGTTTTCAACGATTCCTCTTGCCATGGAAGAGTCATTGATAGAAACTTGAACCGCTTCAACTGGTACTAGTGCACCGACGTATAATAAGATGAAGACTAATAAGTATACTTCTACTAGTCCTAGCATAGCGCCTGCCCAACCATTTATTTGCTTTAATATCGGTAAGTGTGTTAAGAAGTCAAGCATAGATCCTACTACTTGCAGTGCAATTCTCGTTCCAAAGAAAAGAATAGCAAAAGCAACCGCACGATAATAGGCGACATCTAAACTAGTAGCCTCGAAAAACATAGCTGTATCAGGATTACCGAAGCTCGGCATTGGAACCCATAATACTAATTTAGGTGCTAGCTCCTCATAAAATTTATAGGCGACAATAAATGCAGCAATAAATCCAGAAAGGTGTATAACCTGCATAATAAATCCACGTTTAATACCGATTATTAACCCTAGTATTAGGAAGAATATAATAATTATGTCGATCATGAAAGCTCAATCCCTTTTTCTAAGTTCTTTTTCTAGTTCTTCATATGCGTCTTTAATCTTAATATAATCATGGACAACATTTACTGCTGTTAAAACAGCTAATTTATTTATATCTAGATTTGCGTTCTTCCCTTTAATATCTCTCATCTTTTCATCGACAATGGATGCAACTAGTCTCATATGACTGATGCTCTCTGTTCCAACAATAGAATATTGTTGGCCATAAATGTCGACAGTAGTACGCGTTTTTTGATCTGACAACGTGTATGCCCCCATTTCATCACGTAAAACTTTCCATTTTAGGTGTTTTCCTTCATCTATTTCGTTTAAAATAAAAGAGTTAACTTTATTATTTTGGCTGTGTAAAAGTTCGTTGTTAATTTGCGTGCAAATCAATAGGCATTAGTAGTTAATCATCAACACTAAGCTTTAACTTAACTATTATTTTAAATACAATTGCATGAATATATGTAAATGCTAATCTTAATAATAACACGAACTAATTGAAAGTGGAAAGTAAACAATAAATGAAAAAGCATTTTATGTAAATTTTTGTAGTAGGAGATGAAGAATTGTCTAATCAAGTATTAACTGTTTCTAGTGACCACTTACTAAAAATGAAGAATCATTATGAAAAAGGGCTAGTAAATACTCCACCAAATGGGGCTGTATTTTCTGCTAAAACAGGTGGATGTACGATAACTGGTTATAAGTCTGGTAAAGTTCTTTTTCAAGGGAAAGATGCTGCAACGGAGGCCAGCAAATGGGCTAGCATTGCTAGTTCAACTAGTCCTTCTACTAAAAAGAAACCAAATCCTTTCCAAAAAACAAAACAAGCTGGTACACCATTGCCTGCTGGTTTCTCTTCTTTAAGTGTTATTGGTTCAGATGAAGTTGGAACAGGCGATTACTTCGGCCCAATCACTGTTTGTGCCGCATACGTTAGAAAAGAAGATATGGATATTTTAAAACAGGCTGGTGTGAAAGACTCTAAAGCTTTAACGGATGAAAAAATTTGTGCCATCGCAAAAGAGATTCTACCATTTGTTCCTTACAGTTTATTAGTGTTACATAATGATAAATATAACGAAATGCAAAAGACAATGACTCAGGGAAAAATGAAGGCTATTTTGCATAACAAAGCACTTGAGAATGTTTTAGCAAAAATTGGCCCAGATAAACCAGAAGCGATTTTAATTGATCAATTTGCTGAAGCTGATGTGTATTACAGACATTTAAGTAAACAGCCATCGATCGTGAAGGAAAAAGTCTTTTTTCAAACGAAAGCGGAAGGCCTTCATTTATCAGTAGCAGCTGCATCCATCATTGCTAGATATGCCTTTTTACGTGAAATGGACAAGATCAGTAGTTTGGCGGGCTTTACGATTCCCAAAGGTGCTGGAGCTATAGTCGACAAAGCTGCTGCTAGATTTATTAGAACTCACGGTCAGCAGAAACTTGGCGAAGTAGCCAAACTCCATTTTGCCAATACAGAAAAAGCAAAAAAAATATTATAGTCTTAAGAGGCTGGGACAAAACTAGTGAAAAAACGAATAATATTTAAGGAGAGGCCCCAAAGATCAAAAATTTTAATCTCGGGGCCTTTCCATTTAAATTAACCGGATTTTATCCAAGGCCTCTATACTTACTGAATGTTGAAGAAGTTATCTTTTTCAACAATTTTTTTGGCCGGATGAACTTCATCAGCCTTATGAAGTTCTTCTACGATTATTTTTTGATGCCAGATGAACTTCATCAGCCTTATGAAGTTCAACTACGATAAATTTTGAATGCCAGATGTTCTCCATCGGGGTCTTATGAAGTTCAACTTCAACTAATTTCTAAGACAAGTTAAACGTCATTGGCTTTTTGTCACAAACGCTTCTTTTTTATCGGGAAATTATCTAATATATCCAGAAATCAGATTTTCGCAATATAATAAATAAGCACTCCAACAAAGAATTGTTAGAGTGCTCATCTCAAATTAACTTCTTAACATAGCTCCACACTTCTCTTCTAAAGCGACTAACACTTTATTGTGTACTTTTGTCACTTCTTCATCTGTTAGTGTGTGCTCTGGGTGGTAGTAACGTAAAGAGAACGCTACGGACTTCATGTTAGCATCAATTTTATCGCCTTCATATAAATCGAATACTTTTACATCTTTTAATAGCTTACCACCATTTTCTACGATAACTTTTTGTAACTCACCAGCTGGTGTACTTCTTTCCACAACTAAAGCGATATCGCGTGAAATCGATGGGAATCGTGGAATTGCACCATACTTAATTTCTTCTACGTTTTCAGAAAGTACAGTGCTTAATGCAATCTCAAACACATACGTTTCTGGTAAGTCTAACTCATTTTGTGTTTCTGGGTGAAGTTGACCTACAAATCCGATTGTCTCCCCGTTTAAGAATACTTCTGCTGTACGGCCTGGATGTAAACCGTCTTTTACTCCACGACGATATTCTACTGAAGTTGCTAAACCAAGTGTTTCGAACATGCCATCTAAAATACCTTTTGCAACGTAGAAATCTACTGCTTTCTTCTCACCTTGCCATTGATGCATATGCCACAGTCCTGTTAATACACCTGCTAATCTTTCTTTTTCTTCTGGTAAGTCGTTTCCTTCTTTTCCAACGAAAACAGAACTTATTTCATAAATAGAATTTGTATGGATTTGGCGAGCGATGTTATGTTGAACAACTTCTAGTAAGTGTGGCAATAAGCTTAAACGTAGCGTGCTTCTTTCTTCACTCATTGGCATTGCTAGACGAATTGCATTTCCATCTTCAAGTGCGAATTGTTTTGCGCGTGTATCACTTGTTAAAGAATACGTGATTGTTTGCAGCAATCCAGCACCTTCTAGTAGGTTACGAACTTTACGTCGTTTTGCTTGATAAACTGTTAATGCTCCAGGAGTAGATGCGCTAACTGGTAAAGTCGTCGGGATGTTGTCATAGCCGAATAAACGTGCAACTTCCTCTACTAAATCTTCTTCAATTGTAATATCTCCACGGCGTGTAGGTACCGTTACATTGAACGTACCATTATCTTCTACCACGTCGAATTGTAATTTTGTAAAGATTGTTTTCGCTTCTTCAGCAGAAATAGAAGTTCCTAACACTGCATTAATTTTTTCAATTGTCGTTGTTACAACTGCAGGTTCCATCTTCATTTCATTGAATTCAACAGATCCTCCTACAACTTCGCCACCTGCATGCTGAACCATTAATGCAGCAGCACGTTCTGCAGCATCGTGTGTACGTTTTGGATCAATTCCTTTTTCAAAACGAGCACTTGCCTCACTTCGTAATCCGTGGTCTTTTGAAGCTTTACGTACTGTTTTTCCGTTAAAGTATGCGGACTCAATTAGTACTGTAGTTGTGTCTGCACCAACTTCAGAATTTGCTCCACCCATAACTCCAGCAAGAGCAATTGGCTCGGTACCATTTGTAATAACTAAATGGTCATCTGTTAACGTTCTTTCTGCATCATCAAGTGTAATGATTTTTTCGCCAGCTTTTGCACGACGTACTAATACTTCTTTACTGCCTAAACGGTCGTAGTCAAATGCATGTAACGGTTGACCGTATTCTAGTAAAATGTAGTTTGTAATATCTACTACGTTATTATGAGGGCGAATGCCAGCTGCCATTAAGCGTCCTTGTAACCATAGTGGTGATGGACCAATTTTTACGTTTTTTACAATCTTCGCCACATAAAGAGGGTTATCTTCTATCGCCTCTACTTGAACAGATATATAATCGGAAGCTTTTTCAGCCGTTTCTTGGAAGTTAGCTGCTGGCCATTTTACTTCTTTGCCTAAAATAGCTGCCACTTCATAAGCTACACCTAACATGCTTAAGCAGTCCGAACGGTTTGGCGTTAAGCCTAGTTCTAGAACTTTGTCTTCTCGTTGTAAGTATTCTAATGCGTCTTGCCCAACTTCTACATCGCCTGAAAATACAAAGATTCCTTCTGAGTATTCTTTAGCAACTAGTTTTGACTCAATACCTAACTCTTGTAAAGAACAAATCATTCCGTGAGACGCTTCACCACGTAGTTTTGCTTTCTTAATTTTGAAGTTACCAGGTAAAACCGCACCAACTTTTGCAACAGCAACTTTTTGACCTTTACCGACATTAGGTGCACCACAAATGATTTGAACTGGCTCTTCATCCCCAACGTCTACTAAACATTTGCTAAGCTTATCTGCATCAGGATGTTGTTCTCTCTCTAAAACGTGTCCAATGACAACACCAGTAATTCCTTCGTTTAGAGTGGCTACGCCTTCTACTTCTATCCCACTACGTGTAATTTTTTCTGCAAGATCTTCTGCACTAATTCCATCTATGTCTACATACTCTTTTAACCAATTATAAGAAACTAACATGTTTGACCCTCCCTTTTAAACTCGGTTGAACTGCTGAATGAACCGTTGGTCGTTTGTATAGAAATGACGAATATCATCTACACCGTACTTTAACATCGTAATACGTTCTGGTCCCATACCAAATGCGAATCCTTGGTATACTTTTGGATCATATCCAGCCATGCGTAATACGTTCGGATGAACCATTCCAGCACCTAAGATTTCGATCCAACCTGTACTCTTACATACGTTACAGCCTTTGCCTCCACACTTCATACATGAAACATCTACCTCAACTGATGGCTCTGTGAATGGGAAAAAGCTTGGGCGTAAACGGATTTCGCGATCGTCTCCGAACATTTTTCTAGCAAATACTTGTAGTGTGCCTTTTAAGTCACTCATTGTTATGTTTTTATCGATAACAAGTCCTTCGATTTGCGTAAATTGATGAGAGTGTGTTGCATCATCATCGTCACGGCGATACACTTTACCGGGACAAATAATTTTGATTGGTCCTTTTTCTACATTCTTTTCCATTGTACGAACTTGAACTGGTGATGTTTGCGTACGTAATAGCGTATTTTCTGTAATGTAGAAAGTATCTTGCATATCACGAGCTGGGTGATCTTGCGGTAAGTTTAGCGCTTCAAAGTTATAGTAGTCTGTTTCTACTTCAGGCCCTTGCTCGATTGTGTAGCCCATTCCTAAGAAAAGATCTTCTATTTCCTCGACCACTTTTGTTAAAGGGTGACGGTTTCCTGTACGAACTGGTCTACCAGGCAATGTTACGTCGATTGTTTCAGAAGCTAACTTTTGTGCTACTGCTTCTTTTTCTAGTAGAGTTACTTTTTCTTCTAGTTTGGATGCGATAGCTTCGCGTACTTCATTTGCTAGTGCCCCCATTTTTGGACGCTCTTCCGCTGATAATTGACCCATTCCACGTAAGATTTCTGTGATTGGTCCTTTTTTTCCTAAGTAAGCGACACGAACATCATTTAGTTCTTTTAAGCTTTGTGCTTCGCTAACTTGTTGTAGTGCTTGTTGTTGTAATTCTTTTAAACGTTGTTCCACTGTTGTTTCCTCCTTTTTCAGGCTCTTGTGTTAAAAGTTTTTTAAAATAAATTTAGGAATAATACTCTGTCCGTTCCTTTCCGCTGCAGGCACTTCCTTTCCGCGGGGAGCGACGTGAGCCTCCTCGGCGTCCCGCCTGTGGGGTCTCACGCTTCACTCTTCTTCCCGCAGGAGTGAAGTGCCTTCCGCTTCAATCCACTCACGGTTTTAAAAGCGTAAAATACGACAATCTTTGAGTAAACACCCTAATAAAAACAACAACTTTTACATAAGCAGCCTTTTCTTATGTATAAGGTGGCTTTTTAGGCAAATAAAAAAACTCCTCCCTATGTAAGGGACGAGTTGTATCGCGTTACCACCCTAATTAACTAAACAAATGGTTAATAGACATGTCTAGTTCACTTCATTCCAAATAACGGTTTTTTAACCGGAACACTTTTACAGCTCATGGCTGGTCCAAGCGTCAACTCGAGAGGTGAAATTTCACTAATTGCCACTATAAAAATGCTTTCAGTCTCAGGCATCTTCTCCCTACATAGCGCATGAAAAGCTACTTGTCTCTTTCATCGTTTTTATAAAAATTATTATGTTGTTATTTACCTTTTCTTATTATATGGAAATATAGATGCTTTTGCAACTAACGAAAATATATTAGTTTTTGATAAGGCTTTGTTAAAGAACGCTGTTGATTTCCGTGCAAGGCTTCGCTTTCCGCGGGCGTGTCTCCCGTGGAGTCTCAGCCTTGCACGGAAATCAACAGGAATATTGTTAAATAACAACACTAAGCTTAACATAGCTTTTAAAAAACAAGTACTATAATAGCATTGAGGTATTGGGGGTAAGTTTTAATCTTTATGTTATAGTGATAATTGAATCAATTTCATAATTACGGTTCGTTTAATGAAAAACGAATATTTTAGTGATATACAATATAATATGTTCGTTTATGAGGGTGTAAAAACACAGAATACGATGCTATTATTCGTTTTTCGTTTAGTAGTCATACACTATGAAACGGACTCAATTAATTAGTTTTAAAGGAGGATTTATGAGGAAAACATTTTATATTGTATTAATGATATTAATTGTTGTTAATACAATCAGATACTCTTATTACTTAATACAAGGTGATATCTCTCCATTTTTTCTTTTCATGTTTGTGATTAACCTTATTGGCCTTTCTCTTGGGGTTGTGTATTTTCGTAATGAAAAAAGAGCTAAAGATAATCAAACAAAAAAACTGTAAGAGAGTATCGTTACTCTCTTACAGTTTTTTCTTTAGCCTCTTAAATAGTACATTAATATTCCCGCTGCAATGCCAACGTTTAGGGATTCACTTTTTCCGTAAATTGGAATATACAAGTTTTGATTTGTTTTGTCTAACAGGTCTTTTGCCATTCCTTTTCCTTCATTACCAACGATTAAAGCAAATGACTTTGGAGGATTGATTTGTGTATAGCTTACTCCATTTTCTAAAGCTGTCCCAAATATGGGGATTTGTTGCGTATTACATTTTTCCATCCATTCGTTTAGTGAGCCTTGCACGATCGGTAAATGAAACATCGCTCCTTGTGTTGAACGAATAACCTTTCCATTATATATATCTGCACACCCGTCTCCTAATACGATTAAATCTATTCCGACCGCTTCAGCTGTTCGAATCATCGTACCGACGTTCCCAGGGTCCTGAACATGATCAAGCATAAGTATTTTACTATTAGTAGACACTGATACCTCCAGCGCGTCTTTCATTCGACATATAGCAATAACTCCTTGTGGTGTTTGCGTTTCACTAATCGCTTTTAACACATCATTGGGAACACTGTACAAATTCACGTAGTCCGTTTTCCAACTGGACGGCAAAGTTTCCTTATCA
This sequence comes from Bacillus sp. FJAT-45066, assembly GCF_002335755.1. Taxonomy (NCBI): domain Bacteria; kingdom Bacillati; phylum Bacillota; class Bacilli; order Caryophanales; family Bacillaceae; genus Bacillus; species Bacillus sp. FJAT-45066. The sequence goes on along the minus strand of NZ_NISQ01000001.1, from coordinate 219,780 downwards.
CTAATAATAATGTCTTCTACTAGGTTATCTATTTTTAAGGCTTCCTCTACTAAATGAAATCCTTCTATTAGAAATGTGTTACTAGCTTCTCTTTCTTTTTTCTTATGTAGCTTCTTCCACTGCTTTACCTTTGGATTTTTTACAGATTCAATTATTTTCAAAAGTGATAACTCCTTTGGTTCTTTTATATTCGTATTATACTCAATGTGAGATGAGGATGAAAGTGTGACGTGAAAAGTTAAATTTGCACATAAATATTCCATTTTAGGAAAAGATACTTTTGTAAACTATTTTTCTCTCGAGGTGAAAAAAATGAATTTGAATTTACGTCACGCTATTCGTCAAAATGTAGAAGGCAACAACCAGGAGGAATTACAAGCAACGATCGTGGATGCGATTCAAAATGGTGAAGAAAAAATGCTTCCCGGTCTTGGGGTATTGTTTGAAGTAATTTGGCAAAACTCTTCTGAGCAAGATAAGCAAGAGATGTTAGGTACTTTAGAAAGCGGATTAAAATAAGTGATTTGGAGCTGGTTTCATGCCAGCTCTTTTTTTATTATAGTTTAATTTATCTTCAGCTATAAACAAAAGCCCTACAAACATAGGGCTTTAAGTCATTATTATTCAAATGTAATAGTTTTAACTGTTTCTGTATCTAAACGTTTAATTACTTCTGCAATTAATTTTACTGCATTTTCGTAGTCGTCACGGTGTAACATCGCTGCATGTGAGTGAATGTAGCGAGTTGCGATTGTGATAGACAGTGCTGGTACACCTTGAGCTGTTAAGTGAATAGCCCCAGAGTCCGTTCCACCACCAGCTACAGAATCAAACTGATATGGAATTTCCATTTCATCTGCTACACCTGTAACAAAGTCGCGTAATCCTTTATGAGAAATCATAGAAGCGTCATAAAGAATAATTTGAGGACCTTTACCCATTTTGCTTAACGCTTCTTTTTCCGTTATGCCTGGTGTATCACCAGCAATACCAACATCAACGCCGAAACCGATATCAGGTTGAATCACGTTAGCAGAAGTTTTCGCTCCACGTAGGCCAACTTCTTCTTGAACTGTACCTACTCCGTACACTACGTTCGGATGGTCAGCATCTTTTAAATGCTTTAATACGTCAATAGCAATTGCACAACCAATGCGGTTATCCCATGCTTTTGCAAGTAGCATTTTTTCGTTGTTCATTACAGTAAATTCGAAGTAAGGAACGATTTGGTCACCAGGAGTTACGCCCCACTCCGCTGCTTCTTCACGACTAGATGCCCCGATATCAATAAACATATCTTTAATATCAACTGGCTTTTTGCGAGCTTCAGGAGGTAAGATGTGAGGTGGTTTTGAGCCAATTACACCTGTTACATCACCTTTACGCGTTACAATCGTAACACGTTGAGCTAGCATTACTTGTGACCACCAGCCACCTACTGTTTGGAAGCGAATGAATCCACGGTCATCAATGTTTGTTACCATGAATCCTACTTCGTCTAAGTGACCTGCCACCATAATTTTCGGACCGTCTGCTTTACCGATTTTTTTGGCAATTAAGCTTCCTAATCCGTCTGTGGTTACTTCATCGGCATATGCTTCTATGTATCGTTTCATTACATCACGAGGTTCTTTCTCGTTTCCAGGGATGCCTTTCGCATCCGTTAAGTCTTTTAGCATTGTTAATGTTTCATCTAACTTTGCCATCTATTTCGCCCCCCTAAATTATGTATCAATGCCTATTATACAGAAAAATCTTACATATGTAAAAACTATTCCTTATTAATACCAGACGAGCCGAATCCTCCTACTCCTCTACTGGTATCCGTAACTTCTTCTACTTGAACAATATTTACTTTGGTAACTGGTGCCATAACCATTTGCGCGACCCTCATATTCTTCTCTACAAGGAAATCTTTTTTCCCATGGTTTATTAAGATAACTTTCACTTCTCCTCGGTAACCTTCATCTATTGTACCTGGGCTATTTAAAACGGTAACGGAATGTTTTAAAGCAAGGCCGCTTCTAGGTCTGACTTGGGCTTCTGTACCCTTTGGCAATTCTAGGACGAGACCAGTACGAATTAAAGCCGCTTCACCCGATTTTATTACTTTTTCTTCCACAGAAAACAAATCTAAGCCAGCATCGCCAACATTTGCCCGAAAAGGTAATTGTGCATCAGTATGTACTCGTTTTACTTTTAATTCATAATCCAATATTTTTTCCTCCAATTTCTAAAAAAATGAAACCTTTCATACTCTCATACGTATATAATGTTACTATTACTTTGATTTTAAGGAGAGAACACTTATGTTGTTTGTTATCCTCATTCGTTTACTTGTAATTGCCCTTATTGTTTTTCTTATCTATTTTACCATTAAATATATACTGAATCCTAAGCGAAAGCTTGAACTTGCTCACGAAAAGAAAAATTTCTTCATGCTAGATGCAAAGGAAAACGTAAGGAAAAATTTCATATTAACTTATAAAGGCGTCATGTTTGAAGGTGAAAAATATTTAGGGACGACTGATCAATCTTTTGAAGTTGTATCTATTTTTATATTCCCTAAAAGCAATGCCAAGTTACAAGGCCTTCAAAAGCACGACTTCCAATATATCGAAAAAGAAGTACGACGCACTTATCCTAACGCAATTATAGATTGGAAGAGTCCAATAAAAGAATTTCTGAAAAATAATTAGATAGAAGATATAAAAGAATGTATAAACAATACATAAACCCGCGGAAAGCGAGTACCTCGTGCTATCATCAACGGTTAGTACTCTCTTTTATTATAAAAAACCGCAAGTGCCATTTTTACAGGCTACTTGCGGTTCTTTATTTTACTTCGAATTGAATAATCGTTTTAATATTGTATGTTTTATTTCCACCATCTTCGGAAATGTAAAAATCCGCTACACCTTCCACCGTATACTTCCCTTTAGGAAAGGTTTCTCCAGCTAAAAACTCCTTCATAAAAGCAACAAATTCTTTGTCATCTTGATCGCTGTATCCGCCTGTTTTTTCATACTTTTCACGAAGTGGTAAGTCTTTTTCTAGTGTTGTTTGTAATAATGGCTGGTCCATAGCATAGTCAATATTTATTCCTCGAGTCTCTTCTTTAATGTTAAAAAAGAACGGGGATGCCGCATGAAAAATATCAATCGTATGCTTTTCTCCCTTATATGTAAGCTCGGCTATCATCATTACTTCGTCGTTCACATCATATACTTCTTTTTCAGAAGCCAAATATAAATGAAAATCATCTACAGTCTCAGATGAGACAATACTCAAATTATTATAACTTGGTTGATTCGTGTTCACATTAGGTTGTACTTGATCTTTTAATGTTAAATCATAAAAAATATAGATAGAGATACCTGCAATTATAGGAAAAACAATTAAAAGCATGATAAGCGGAAGTTTAGCTTTCATAAAATAATCACCCCTATGTATTAAGACGCTTTATGTTAGAAAATGTTACAAAGTGCCTAGCCGAAGACTAGACACTTTAACAATTACCCTTTTTTCATCACTTTTTCTTTTCTGAAAAATGTATCCCATTTAATAATGACATATTTTTGTCTAGCTAAAAGGGACACAGCTAGTAATACAACTAATAGAACAATAACGGAAACTAGAGATAATTCCGTGATTACCTGACCAAAAACAGTATAAATGATAGCAATGGGGATGTTTGATAAAAATGAAGCCTTTATATAGTCGCGGAAGTTTTTAGTAGTTTCTATTAAACATAATGATAATAAATGAAAATGGATAAATGGTATTAGTCGTAATACAGTTACTTGACCGACAGAAATTTTCGCTCTGTTCCCAAACCACTTTTCCTTCATTTTTAATATTTTTGCAAACACTCTTGGCATTTGATTATATAAAATATAAAATAATAGACTAGATAACGTTAATCCAACGATAGAGTAAATACTCCCTACTAAGCCTCCGAAAAGGGCTCCACCTGCAATACAAATAATGACAACAGGTATGAATAAAATTTGCCTGACGATGTGGAAAAGTATAAATGCGATAGATGCTAGTAACCAATGTGTTTCTATCATCATGTATAGTACGGTTAATCGCTCATCCATTGACGCCTCACCCCACGATCTTCACAAAAGTAGAAGCATAAATTAAGCTTATTCGAGCTTGTTTATGCTTATGTTAATCCGATTAAAAAATAGATAATTAATGCTATTTGCACAATGGTTAGCAGTGGTAAGCCGTAACGAAAGGATATGTGCTTTGTTTTATGACGGAACATACGCATAGCGATCCATCCACCTAAAGCTCCACCAAGTAACGATACCGTCCAAAGATGAAACTCTGGAATGCGCCATTGTTGTTTTTTTGCTCTTTCTTTATCCGTTTTCATTAAGAGAAATGATAAAAGGTTAATAAACATATATATGAGAAAAAACTCTTTCATGTTACCTCCGCTAGTGAACAGTATTAACATTTTTTTTGGTTTGTTATACGTATTAGTTTTTCTATACTAACTGTTGATGTTCGCTGCAGGTGTTCGCTTTCCGCGGGTTTGTCTAGTTATAGCGGCTAGCTCCTCGAGACATAAGCCATGGACATCTCGAGGGCAAAAAGCGCCCTCAAGCTGCCCCTGTCTTATGCTTTTCGGAGCTGAACGAGCCGCTTTCACTTTTCTTGGCACTCGGGAGCCTCCTCGGCGCAAGCGCCTGTGGGGTCTCCCTTGTCGATACATCGCACGAAGGAAATGCGTATGCATTTTCGAGGAGTCTCACACCTGCAGCGAACATCAACTTCATTTCTTTGAATAAACTATAATACTTTCATTAATATAAAGAGCCTTCGAAAATGTTCATTTAACTCTTCATAAAAAGTTTCTGTATCATTAATTATATAACAAAAGGGACTAAAGTTAATTAGTCCCTTTTATAAGTATAGAGAAAGCTCTATGCTTTATTATTTGTTTAAGCTGTTTTTTGCAGCAGTTGCTAATTCAGCAAATGCTTTTTCGTCGCTAACTGCTAATTCAGCTAACATTTTACGGTTAACTTCGATACCAGCTACTTTTAATCCGTGCATTAAACGGCTGTAAGAAAGACCATTTATACGAGCTGCTGCGTTAATACGAGCAATCCAAAGCTTACGGAAGTCGCGTTTCTTTTGACGACGATCACGATAAGCATAGTTGAATGATTTCATTACTGCTTGATTTGCTACTTTATATAAAGTATGTTTAGAACCGAAATAACCTTTAGCTAATTTTATAACTTTTTTACGACGTCTGCGTGATACTGTACCGCCTTTAACTCTTGGCATTTTGTTTCCCTCCTAATAATCTATCTAAAACGATTACCGATATTATTTGATGTTGTCTAACATGTGACGGATACGCTTGAAGTCACCTTTGCTTACTACAGCAGCTTTACGTAATTTACGTTTTTGCTTTTGAGATTTGTTTCCGAATAAGTGACTTGTGTAAGCATGAGCACGCTTCAGTTTACCAGATCCAGTCTTTTTGAATCTTTTTGCTGAACCGCGATGAGTTTTCATTTTAGGCATTGGTGTTCCTCCTCATTCATTACTTTTCGTTTTTGGGTGCTAACATTAAGAACATACTACGGCCATCCATTTTAGGTGCCGATTCAATTGTTGATACTTCCGCACAAGCTGCGGAGAAACGATCAAGAACACGTTGACCAATTTCTTTATGTGTAATTGCACGACCTTTAAAGCGAATCGATGCTTTTACTTTGTCTCCTTTTTCAAGGAACTTAATCGCATTTCGAAGCTTCGTGTTAAAGTCATGCTCATCAATAGTTGGACTTAAACGAACTTCTTTTACGCTAATAACTTTTTGGTTTTTACGGGCTTCTTTATCCTTCTTCTGTTGCTCGAAACGGAACTTTCCGTAGTCCATAATTCGGCATACAGGAGGTTTTGCAGTAGGCGCAACCATTACTAAGTCAAGATTTGCTTTTGCAGCAATCTCCAGTGCTTCTGTTTTCGTTTTGATTCCAAGTTGATCTCCATTTTGACCAATCAGACGAACTTCACGGGCACGAATCCCATCATTAACCATCATATCTTTGCTAATAATTAGCCACCTCCAAGGTTTTATCCAAATACTCATCATGAACAATACTGCATCCTGATGAAAAGCAAAAGTTTTACTTGCTTTGTTTTTACATATAAAAAAGTGTGGGTGCACTAAACACCCACACTTTACGTTTACAAGTAATAAAAAGCTTGTCGTAAAACCTGCCAACTGCGTTATGCGTCAATCAGGTGAGAAGCGGGTGCTTCTTCTTGTTCATAAAAAGTATTATTTACCTTAGAAATATATCATTAACAACTAGGTGTTGTCAAGGAATCGAAATTTAAAACAAACAACGATTTAAATTCTATCAGATGAAATTGTATTATGCAATACTTTTTTTCATACTTTTCAATTTGTCGATTTAAAGATAACTACAAATACAACGCCTGTCCGTTCCTTTCCGCTGCAGGCACTCGCTTTCCGCGGGGAGCGACGTGAGCCTCCTCGGCGTTCCGCCTGTGGGGTCTCACGCTTCGATCTTCTTCCCGCAGGAGTCGAGTGCCTTCCGCTTCAATCCACTCTTTGTTTTAAAGAAAGGTGGGGAAAAACCTTTGCGAAAAGAGCCACTGTTCTTTAGTTATTAGCTTTTTCTAAATGCTAAAAGCTAACCACTAACATCTAACTTACTTTTTTGCTTCCTTAACTATTGCATCTACAAATGCGTCTAGGGAGATTGTTTCGGATTTTTGTTCTCCGTATTTTCGGACGTTTACTGCTCGGTCTGTGATTTCGTTGTCTCCTAAGACTAGCATGTAAGGGATTTTTTGCATTTGTGCTTCACGAATTTTGTAGCCGATTTTTTCGTTACGTTCGTCAAGTTCTACACGAATTCCTTCTGCTTTTAAGCGCTCTTGCACTTCCTTTGCATAGTCAAAATGAACTTCAGGAGAAACAGGGATTACTTGAACTTGTACTGGTGCTAACCAAGTTGGGAATGCTCCTTTGTATTCTTCAATTAAGAAGGCAACGAAACGTTCCATCGTTGAAACTACCCCACGGTGAATAACGACTGGACGGTGTTGCTTTCCATCTTCTCCAACGTAAGATAAGTCAAATTTCTCTGGTAACAAGAAGTCAAGTTGTACAGTGGAAAGCGTTTCATCTTTCCCAAGAGCAGTACGCACTTGAACATCTAATTTAGGACCGTAGAATGCTGCTTCCCCTTCTGCTTCGAAGTAGTCTAAGCCTAGTTCATCCATTGCTTCTTTTAACATCGTTTGAGCTTTTTCCCACATTGCATCATCATTGTAATATTTTTCTGTATCTTCAGGGTCACGGTATGATAAACGGAACGAATAGTTTTCTAAGCTGAAATCTTTGTACACTTCTTGTACTAAGTTAACTACGCGCTTAAATTCATCTTTAATTTGATCTGGGCGAACAAAAATATGTGCGTCATTTAAAGTCATACCACGTACACGTTGTAATCCTGATAGTGCTCCGGACATTTCATAACGATGCATTGTTCCAAGCTCGGCAATACGAACTGGCAACTGACGATAACTGTGTATGCTATTTTTGTAAACCATCATATGGTGCGGACAGTTCATTGGACGTAACACTAATTGTTCGTTGTCCATCTCCATTGGAGGGAACATGCCATCTTGATAGTGATCCCAGTGACCGGAAGTTTTGTATAACTCCACGCTTCCCATAATAGGAGTGTATACGTGATCGTATCCAAGACGAATTTCTTTGTCTACGATGTAGCGTTCCACTACACGGCGAATTGTTGAACCTTTCGGAAGCCATAATGGCAAGCCTTGCCCAACTTTTTGTGAGTTAAAGAAAAGGTCTAGCTCTTTTCCTAATTTACGGTGGTCACGCTCTTTTGCTTCTTCTAATAAACGAAGGTGCTCATCAAGCTCTGCCTTTTTGAAAAATGCAGTTCCGTAAATTCGTTGTAACATTTTATTTTTGCTATCACCACGCCAATAAGCTCCAGCAATGCTTAACAATTTGAATTCTTTTATCTTCCCAGTTGAAGGAACGTGTACACCACGGCAAAGGTCATAAAACTCACCTTGTTCGTAAATAGTAATTGTTTCTCCTTCAGGAAGTTCACGAATTAATTCAAGTTTAAGCTCATCGCCAATTTCTTCATAACGACGAATTGCTTCTTCACGTGAAACTTCCACGCGAACTACATCCAAGTTTTCATTCACAATCTTTTTCATTTCTTTTTCAATAACTGGTAAATCTTCTGGTGTTAATGAGTGTTCCATGTCAATGTCATAATAGAATCCATTTTCAATAACAGGTCCAATTCCAAGTTTTACGGTATTGCCATATATACGTTTAATAGCTTGTGCCATTAAGTGGGCCGTGCTGTGACGCATGATAGATAAAGCTTCTTCACTGTCTTGAGTAATAATGCTAATTTGCCCATCACCGTTTATTGAAGTACGTAAATCTATTTGTTCGCCGTTTAATAATCCAGCAATTGCTTTCTTTTTCAGACCTGGGCTAATGGATGCCGCAATATCTTCTGTTGTTGTGCCTTTCTCAAACTCCTTTACCGCTCCGTCTGGAAATGAAATCTTTACTAATTCAGACATCCTAATCACCTCTTAAATTTTTTAGTTGTTAGTCGTTAGCGCTTAGCTTTAGTTATAGGACTACACTCTTTACCTAATCACTAGCCACTAGACAAAAGCCCTAACAAAATAAAAAACTCGCCCCTAATAAAAGGGACGAGTTATTATTCTCATCGTGGTTCCACCCTAGTTCCCATAGACTGCTAAAAAGAAAGCAGAATAATGGCTTAAGCTGGATAACGGGTCTACCGTCAACTGCTACTACTCAAGGGTTCGCAATTGAAGTTTAAAGGTGGTAAGCATTCAAATCGTAATAGGAAGCTTGCACCAAATGCTTCCCTCTCTGGGATTCGTATTTAAATACTGTTGTCCTTATCATTACTTTTAAATGGATAGTTTTGTATATGTACGTTATTATATTCTCCTTACGAAGGAAAAGCAACCCCAACTATTCATTAATTGAAAAATTTTCACAATAGGTGGTAAAAATGATAAATTTTCAATTAACTCTCCATTTTTTCAATTGAAATTGTTGATAAGGCAACAGCGTCGCACGTTCTTGAAATATATTTCGTATCGTTTGGACGAGATAATGATCCGTATGATCGGTGTATAAATATAGTTTTTTCGGTGCAATCGAAACAAGTGGTGCCAACACAACGGAATCGATGTAGTAACCGTAATTATTAAAATGAGTTCGGTTAATAAACTTAATTAATTGGTTTTTACTTATAAGTATTCCGTTTTTATCGTAGAAATCAAATTGATAGTTGTATACTAAGTGCACCTCATCAAATGAAGAATCTGTACAGAACAACACTTCTCTTAATTGTTGAATAAAAGCTTGATATTCTTGCTCTAACTTATACTCGTCAATGGCCGCCTCAATGTACGGCATTAGTTGATCAAAATAATGTTTTAATCGAAAGGTAATCAATGATTCAATGGAAAATGAAACATTGCTGTTGATTAGAGATTCTAATACACTTTGCAGTTCTTTCTCTCGTTCGGTATTTTCCGGGAGATTTGGTATATCGTTTATCTCGCCCTTCCTAATACTTTGGTAAATGCATAATATTTGTTCTTGTTCCTCGAAATCCTTAAAATAAAATGTATTCTCTAACACAGAAATAATCCAATTCGTTTCTTTTTTTGTTTGTATAAACCACTTTAATGCTGGTATGAATATTTGTTGACACCAATGATCATCGAAAGTAGAAATTGTCATCTTTTCTTTATTTAAAGAAAGTGCATGAACACTTTTCGAATCAGTTTGAATGAGCTTATTATATAAAATGTTCGCATCTATTTGATCTTGAAAGGAAATGTCAAACAAGTTTGTCCCCCCTTTAATACACCTGTTTCTATGTATATGGGGGTAGTTGTAAAAAAATGAGTGTTTGATTAAAGTTCTTGTTATGTTTTTATAGACAAAAAATAGCCCACAACAATTGGGCTATAACAAATTTATTCTTCGACTTTCTTCTGCAATTTTAAACGTTCTAATCGCTCTGCAAGCTTTCGCTTATCTTCTTCTTGAGCAGTAGTCGTACTTTCATTTTTCTCTTCTGTAATTTTCTGTTCCTTACTAATAAAGCGATTTCTATTTTCTGTTTTCTTCGCTGGTGTCTTAGTGGAACTTTTTGTTTCTGCCCATGACTGATACTGGCGTTGTTCTTGCTTAGCAAGTTCCATTGCATCCGGAACTGTTTTTATATGCTTTCTCGCCCAATGACTTGCAATCTTTTCAATGTATTTACGATTTAACTTCATATCTGTTTTTAGTAAGACGTAGTACAGTAAAACGTTAATAACACCAGCCGGTAAATGCTGCTTAAACATGATATCTTCCACAATTTGAAGGTCAGACACAATTGGCTCACCACCATTTGATAAGTCAGACAACAATTTCCTAGGTGAGACAGTCTCTAACATTTTAATTAACTGTTCATCTTTAGAAGTTGGCTCTTTGTTTTCCATCTTTCGAAGTGTGAAAGGTTGTGTCGTTTCAACTAATGTTGGAAGCTCGTTATTATATTCTAACTGGTACCAATCACGAGATGACTTTCTTAATTTTTCAATATTTATATTGTCATCTTCGTCTATCGTGTTCATTAAAATATCTTTCATTTGCAAGGCATCAATTTGATACAAGAATGATAATTTTTCAATTGCATCCTTCACTTTTGTCGTTATCGCTTTATTAGGGATAACAACATCCGATAAGCCCGCAAATAATAACTCGAAGTCAAAGTTAGTGTGCTTTATTACAGGTTCGGTTCCTTGCGCTCTATTCATCCATTCTTTTTCACTCGTAATTGAAATGTCTTCAAAAGCTTCATCATTCAAACTACCTACCATTTGCTCAGCTTGAATAGATTGAAAAACATCGTTAAATGATTTTGTCACTTGCTCATACTGTTCGTTTATCAGCTTGTCTTCCGTAAAGAATTTTTTAACATTCAAGTATTTACTTTTACTTAGCCGGTTATATAAATAAATATTTAGGACTGGATCTGAGAAAAAAGCGTCTGGTGTTAACGGAGGTTGAATTTCATATATAAAATTTCTTGCGTCATTTTTCTCATTTACATACGTTCTTAATAATCCAATTCCTTCTAACTTCTGTCGCTCATGATGGATGTCTTTCAAATTGCACTGCATCATCGCCATGAGGCTATGATGTGTTTTATCTTCCCCCCATAGACGATCTTGTTCAAGTTCGCTCCAGAGTGTCATATACAGACTAAACCCACGAAAACCAAGTAGTGGCTGGTATAACATTGTTAAGATTTTTCTATCGTATTCATGGATAAGCCCGTTCGACCGAACGATGTAACGGTCGACAGGAACTAGGTCATTCCAATGTCTTGCTGACATACGGTTTCCTCTCCTTTCTTGCTGGTTTATAGAAAAAAAGAGCTGAATGCTCGCCACTTTTCAGTATATAAAGACCGTGCCGGTTTTATGGCCGCTTTCCGCGGGGGAGGCGGTGAGCCTCCTCGAGCCAATGGCTCTGCGGGATCTCACCAGCCTGCCCTCTCCCGCAGGAGTCGTCCACAAAACCGGCACTTTAAATAATTTCATTACTTTTTAGTTATACGAATCCTTGTTAGTCAGTTAATTTTTTTGTTCTTATTTTCTTTCTCGCTCTATCAGTTCTTTTAGTTCATCAAGGAATACATTTATATCTTTAAATTGTCTATAAACAGAAGCAAAGCGCACGTAAGCAATTTCATCGATGGTTGCTAGTCTGTCCATTACCATTTCTCCAATTGTATTACTATTTACTTCGGATACACCGATGTTACGAAGGTCTTTTTCTACATTCATTACGATATCCTCTAGTTGTTTAAGTGCAACTGGGCGTTTTTCGCATGCACGTATAAGTCCTCGAAGTACTTTTTCTCTGCTAAATTCTTCTCGTATTCCTTCTTTTTTTACAACGATTAACGGCATTTCTTCTACTTTTTCAAATGTTGTAAAACGGTATAGGCACTCTTCACATTCTCTTCTTCTACGAATAGAACGCCCTTCTTCTACAGGGCGTGAATCTAATACTCTTGTGCCGTTATGTTGGCAAGATGGACATTTCATCTTTTCATCAACTCCCGTGTCGTCTAATCGTTTAATCCAGATCCTATAAATGTTAAAGATTTGTCAAGCTTTTCGTACATATGTACAATTTGTTTTTTGCTAAATCCAAAGTCAAAAGGTAATGAAGTTTCTGTTGAAACAGAGAAATCTACTGCTGTTTCAAATGCACGTACAGAAATTACCGTAATAATCATAAAAGCTTTCTTCCCGTTATTAATGGATACAGCTATTTCGCCATGTTCTTCTGAAACTGATTTAACGGTGTAACCATTTGTTTTTTCAACAACTTCTTTAACTGCTTTTAGAGCATTTTTGTTTGTTATTTTGTAATACCGACTTTTTAATTGTTTGTCCATGTGATTTTCTCTTGTTTCTGCGTGTGTAGAGAAAAATGTTTTTACGTTTTGTATTAGTGCCATTATGTTGACAACCCCTTTATGGAAGTTCTATTCTCTATGTAAAACTGAATTTTTTTTACCATTAGAAAAAGAGGTGTACATGTACACCTCTTCTCATTTTACTCGATTTACGTATTATTTTAAAGTGCTTTTGCTTTCTTTACTTGAACTGGTCCCATACCACGTGGAAGTTCAATTGTTTCACGTGTTTGAGCGTTAAGTGCTTCAGCAATGTAGTCTGCAGCAACATTTGGATCTAAATGTCCACATGTATAAACGTCGATGCTTGCATAGCCGTGTTCAGGGAAGCTATGAATTGTTAAATGTGACTCAGAGATAATAACAACTCCGCTAACTCCTTGTGGTGCAAATTTATGGAATGCTACCTCACGAATTTCTGCACCTGATTTAAGCGCAGCATCAACAAATGTTTTTTCCACAAATTCCATATCATTTAGCTTGTCAAAATCGCAACCCCATAATTCTGATATAACGTGACGACCTACAGTTTCCATCTCACGTTCCCCCTTTAACTATTATTGTTGGATACATGAATTTCTCTCAATGTTAACTGCTATTAATGTCTTAACTACCACGGGGGAAAGTTAGTCCAGAGAGGTCCTAACCCTTTAAGTAGCCACATTAGCCTTTCAAGAAGTTCACGAATCATAGTATACTTTCTTTTATTTCGTTTTGCAATAAACTTTTTACATTTATTTTTGTTAAAGGGTATATTTTTATAGAAAAGTGGTCAATCTATGTAGTTTGGTATATTTTATTTTAAAATATTCTTTATATACGGATTTTGGAATTGGGTACAAATCGTTGCTGTACGCTGTAGGTGCTCACTTTCCGCGGGTGGTCTCGGGAGCCTCCTCGGCGCAAGCGCCTGTGGGGTCTCCCTTGACGCACTTTTCCCGCAGGAAAAGGAATGCTACGGGAGCGATTCATCGCACGAAGGAAATGCGATAGCATTTTCGAGGATCTCGCTCCTACAGCGTACAGCAACTAATTTAAAGTTATTTTTAAAAGATTTCACAAAGAACTAAGAATTCCTAGAAATATCACTAAAATAGATTTATAAAAAAGATTTAATGAAATTAAAATAGCGGTTAACAGAAAGTTAACCGCTTACAAATTGTTATTCAAATTAATTTGTTACTGCTTCTTTTTGAAACATTTTTTGTGCAACGTAGTTTACTAAGTCTACTACGCGGCAAGAGTAGCCCCACTCGTTATCATACCAAGCTAATACTTTTACTTTATTTTCTTCCATAACGATTGTTGATAACCCATCAACGATTGCGGAATTAGGGTTTGTATTAAAGTCAATAGATACTAATGGTTCCATCGTAATATCTACTACACCATTTAGTGAACCGCGTGCTGCTGTTTCAAATGCTTCGTTAATTTGATCCACTGTGACCGATTGCTTTAAATCTACAACAAGGTCAACTAAAGATACATTTGGTGTAGGTACACGTAAAGCCATTCCATGTAATTTACCTTTTAAGTGAGGTAATACTAATGATAATGCTTTTGCTGCTCCAGTTGATGTTGGAATGATGGATTGAGCGCAAGATCTAGCACGTCGTAAATCTTTATGAGGATTATCGATATTATTTTGATCGTTAGTATATGCATGAACAGTTGTCATTAAACCGTTTACGATTCCGAATTGATCGTCTAACACTTTTACAACTGGTGCTAAACAGTTTGTAGTACAAGAAGCGTTAGAAATTACATCATGGTTTTCAATGTCTAATTCACCTTCATTAACTCCCATAACAATTGTTACATCTTCGTTTTTCCCTGGTGCAGTTAAGATTACTTTTTTCGCTCCAGCGTTTAAGTGTAAAGCTGCTTTTTCGCGTGAATTAAACTTTCCAGTAGCTTCAATAACGATATCTATGTTTAACTCTTTCCAAGGTAATTCCTCTGGATTACGGTTGTTTAATAATTGAATAGTATGACCATTTACAATTAATGCGTTATCTTGAGGAATAATTTCTCCGTCAAAACGACCATGATTTGTGTCATACTTAATTAAGTGAGCTAATGTTTCTGCAGGATAGCTCGCATTGATTGCAACGATATTCATATTTCCTTCTAGGATAGCCCTTCTAAATACCATTCTTCCGATTCTTCCGAATCCATTAATTGCAACCTTTGCCTTCATAAACAATTCCCCTTTTCACCATTATGTTATACTTTTAATCTGATAATCTACAATTAGTATAACATATTTGATTTTTCGTGTCATGAAAAAATTAAAAAAACAGCGGGAATTTATGTTCAGATTTTTTTTGTAATATAAACTGTTGATGTCCGCTGTAGGCACTCGCTTTCCGCGGGCGGTCTCGTGAGCCTCCTCGGCGCATAGCGCCTGTGGGGTCTCACTTAACACGCTTTTCCCGCAGGACAAGGAAGGCTACGCGAGCGATGCATCGCACGAAGGAAATGCGATAGCATTTTCGAGGATCTCGCGCCTACAGCGGACATCAACAAAATAATATCTTATAATAATTTTCACTTACAAAGTCTTTCTAATAAATCTTGTAGTTGGGCTTCTGTTTCGGCGATAGAGCCGTTGTTGTTGATTACTTCATCCGCTAATTTTATTTTTTCTTTTAGTGGTAATTGTGATTTTATTCTAGCTATAGCATCTTCTTTACTTAGAAGGTTACGCTCCATTAATCTTTCTAATTGTGTTGATTCATCTACATATACGAGTAAAGTTTTTTCTACTAAATGTGTTAACTTACTTTCAAATAACAATGGTATATCCATTACAACTAAAGGATGACCTTCTTTTATGTAATTGGCAGCATCTTCTTTCATTTTTGTTCTAACTGCAGGATGAACAATTTCATTTAACTTTTTTCTTCTTTCTTCTTGGTGGAAAATAATATTCCCTAACGCAGGCCGATTAATGGAACCATCTTCATATAAAATGCTTTTTCCAAAGACTTCTACAATTTGCCTATAAGCTGGTTTGCCAATGTCCACTACTTCTCTTGCTACTATGTCAGCATCCACAATCGGTATACCAACATTGCGCATCATATTAGCTACAGTACTTTTTCCACTTGCGATTCCACCAGTTAGACCAATGATTTTAGCCATACTTGACCCCCCCCTACTAAAATTAAAGACTGATAAAAGTATCAGCCTTTAAAGTTTAATTACCCCTATTACAATTAATAACACGCCTGGTAAAAAGGCAAATTTTTGTACCCAACTTATGTTTGAGAATATTTGCCCAATTCTAATACCAGAAATAACAAAAAGCGAACTCATTAATGCAACACTAAGTGCCATGATAATTGGAGAAAAGCCTAACAATGCAGCACCAATTCCTGCTCCGAATGCATCTAATGAAAGTGCTACTCCAAGGAAAAATGCTTCTAGCCCAGTAATGGAACCAGACTTATCAAAATCGGCTTCTGTTGGCTTTCTTAAGATATTTATTACAACACCTAATGACTTAATTTCCAGATTTAAGATCATTTTCTCTCCAACACAAACTTCGTCCTTTTGTTGGCTTGAGCGGAAAAACTGATATAGTACCCACATTCCAAGTAGAACTAAAATAGAGCCTCCAATAGTTTCTGCTACTTTAGGAGACAGAAAATTAGTAATAAGAGTACCGACAAACATGGCTAGTAAAAGAGCCATCGCAGAACACGTGGCAATGATTGCTAAAGATTTTAATGGCATTCTCATTTTTCTTAAGCCATATGTTAAGCCAACACTAAAGCTGTCTAAACTTACTGCAAAAGCTAAAAGTAAAAGCGAGATATATTGAACCATATCGAGCTCCTCCCTACCTAACACTAAAATAGTATATGGCAGGAGCCCATCCGATGTGTTACTAACGTATATCGGTTTTATTATTCAGCTTGGCACTTTCGACAAGTATGTGTTCCTCTACCTGCAACGACTGACTTTTCAATCAAAGTTCCACATTTTTTGCATGGTTCGCCAGCACGACTATATACGAAAAGTTCTAATTGAAACATTCCAATTTGTCCTTGTGAGTTTACGTATGACCTTACTGTACTACCACCTTTAACAACTGCTTCTCTTAAAGTAGCTACAATTTCACTATGTAGCTTTTTTAGATCGTCTTCCGATAAAGAAGATACTAGCCTTGTTGGATGGATGCCTGAACGAAACAGTGCTTCATCTACGTAGATGTTACCAAGTCCAACTAGAACAGATTGATCTAATAACGCTGCTTTTATATTACGATTCGTCTTTTTTAAGCGTTCTTTTAATAATTCTAACGTAAACATATCTTCTAACGGTTCTGGTCCTAATGTGACTAGTGGTTTTTGTTGAAACTCCGATCCCTTAGGATAGAGGTGGAACGTTCCAAACTTCCGAACATCTTGGTACCTAAGTTCCATATCATCTATGAAGTGAAAAATGACATGTGTATGTTTACTTACTGGTTCTTCTTTTGGATAAAGCCCATACTTCCCTTCCATCCTTAGGTGGGAAATCATACAATAGTCCGTTAAATAAAATAATAAGAATTTCCCTCTTCTTTTTACTTCTTGAATCGTTTGTCCTTGTAAAAGCTGTAAGAAAAGGTGTACATCATCAGGATGTTTAACCATCTTGGGCCAATGTACAGTGACAAAGCTTATTGTTTTTCCTGTTACTAATTGCTCTAACGTTCTTCTGACCGTTTCTACTTCTGGTAGTTCTGGCATTTATCTCACCTACTATTATTCTTTACTTAGCGTCAAACCATGTGGAGCCATATGAATAATCAACTTTAAGTGGCACTTCAAGTTCAACTGCTTGTTCCATTATTTCTGGAACTATTTTTTTCATCACTTCTATTTCATCCTCAGGTACTTCAAATACTAATTCATCATGCACTTGCAGAAGAAGACGTGCTTTTAATCCCTCTTTTTCTAAACGCTTTGCCATTTCTATCATTGCTTTTTTAATAATATCAGCGGCGCTCCCTTGAATAGGTGTGTTCATTGCCGTTCTCTCTGCAAAGCTTCGAATGTTGAAATTACTACTTGTAATCTCAGGTAAATAACGTCTTCTATGAAGCAGTGTTTTAACATAGCCTTTGTCTTTTGCATCACGAATAATTTCATCCATATATTCTTTTACACCTGGGAAGCTTTCTAGGTAGCGGTCGATAAACGTTTTTGCATCTTTACGTGTAATATTTAAACTTTGGGATAACCCATAATCACTTATTCCATACACAATACCAAAGTTAACTGCTTTTGCTTGTCGACGCATATTAGATGTTACTTCTTCCTCACTCACGTGGAAAACGTCCATCGCGGTTTTCGTATGAATGTCATGATCCTCTTTAAACGCTTCGATAAGTTTTTCGTCTTTTGCAATATGAGCTAATACACGAAGTTCGATTTGGGAGTAGTCTGCTGCAAAAATAACCCACCCAGCCTCACTAGGTACAAACGCTTCACGTATTCTTCTTCCTTCTTCTAAACGAATTGGAATGTTTTGTAAGTTTGGATCTGTCGAGCTTAAACGTCCAGTTTGTGTTAATGCTTGATTAAATCTTGTATGCACTCGGTTTGTATCTGTGTGAATTACTTTTAATAATCCTTCTATATAAGTAGATTTTAATTTCGATAATTGGCGATAATGTAGGATTTGTTCTACAATTTCATGTTTATCAGCTAGCTTTTCCAAAATGTCAGCAGACGTAGAGTAACCTGTTTTCGTTTTCTTAACTGGTGGTAAACCTAAATTTTCAAATAGTACAACACCAAGTTGTTTAGGAGAATTAATATTAAATTTTTCTCCCGCTAACTCAAAAATTTTCTCTTCGATTGTTTTAAGCTGGGAAGACAGGTTGTCTCCCATGTCTTTTAAGCGACCCTTATCTACTTTAATACCCGTAGCTTCCATTTCTGCTAAAACTAATGATAACGGCATTTCTAATTCTTCAAACAACGATAACTGTTCGTTATTTTTTAATTCTTGGATGTAATCTTCTTTTAATCCTTCGAGTGCAAGAGCTTTTCGCATTAGATGGTCTGCTAAAACGTCTTGTGCTGGAACTTTTTGTTTAGCTCCTTTTCCGTAAACAGCCTCATCTGCCTGTACTTGGGCATAGCCTTTTTTCTTAGCAATTTCAGCTAAATCTGCAGAGCTTTCAGCCGGATTAACAATGTATGCTGCGATAATTAAATCAAAATCAATTCCATTTAGCTCTATCCCATTCCAACTTAATGAAACGATGGCTCTTTTCGCATCAAATACTGTTTTTCTTTGTTTTTCATTTTCAGCAAACTCTTTAAACACATTTGATTTTAATGCATCTTTTGTAGGAATGAAGAAGTTTCCTTTTTCATTTACAAGAGCAATTCCTTGAATATCTGCTTGGTGGTAGTTTTCTTCTAATACTTCCACTAACAAGAAGTTTTCGTTTGCAAAATGGTCTTCTCTTATTTCTTCCAAAATCTCATATGTAATATCTTTTAATTCTTCTTGTTCTTCCGAAACGTCTTCTCCTAGTTTCTCAAGTAACGAGTTAAATCCTAATTCTTTAAACATTTCTTTTACTTTTTGTACATCAAAGCCATCATAAGATGTATCGGGAACAGTAACTTCTATTGGTGCTTCCCTTAAAATAGTTGCAAGCTCTTTACTCATAATAGCTTGTTCTTTGTTTTCTTCTAATTTTTCTTTCAGCTTTTTCCCACTTACTTTATCAATCGATTCCAGCAGAGTCTCAATTGTCCCAAACTCTTTCAATAATTTAATCGCCGTTTTTTCTCCAACACCAGGGACACCTGGAATATTATCGGAAGAGTCTCCCATGAGTCCTTTCATATCGATGATCTGATCAACTGAAATGCCATACTTTTCCGTAATAAACTCTGGTGTGTAGGAATCCACATCTGTGATTCCTTTTCGTGTAATGTCTACTGTTACATTTTTAGAAGCTAGTTGTGTTAGATCTTTATCGCCAGAAATAACTTTCACTTCTAATCCATCTTTTTCAGCTTGTAAAGAAAGCGTGCCGATAATATCATCCGCTTCATAGTTTTCGAGCTCATAGCGACGAATATTATAGGCATCTAGCAATTGACGAATGAATGGAAATTGCTCAGATAACTCTGGTGGTGTCTTTTGCCTGCCGCCTTTGTACTCACCGAACGTTTTATGACGGAACGTTGTTTTTCCAGCATCAAATGCTACTAGCATATGTGTCGGCTTTTCTTCCTCTATAATTCTCATGAGCATCATGGTAAATCCGTAAATTGCGTTAGTATGTATTCCTTTATCATTATTTAAGAGCGGCAGGGCGAAGAATGCTCTGTACGCTATACTATTTCCATCAATTAAAACGAGTTTATTTTTAGTCATCATAATTCCTCCTCTAAAAAATAGTCTTTTTTAAACACCGCTATTGATTTCCGCTCATATCTTCGCTTTCCGCGGGCGGGCCGTGAGCCTCCTCGGCTTCGCCTGTGGGGTCTCACGCTTCCCGCTTCTCCCGCAGGAGTCTTCGATATGCGCGGAAATCCAACCGCTAGATTGAAATCAACTCTACAACAAGCTTTTACATAGAGAAATAAAAAAATGCCATCCTTTTCTTCCTATATTCTATCATGTAATAGAAAAGAAAGAAAAAGATGACATAATGATTTTAACTATTAATCCATGTATCCAAGTAACAAACGAGCATATGGTGAATCTGATGGTAACACGATTACAGTTTCTCCATTTACTGTTGTTTTATAGGATTCAAGCGTACGGTATAAGTTGTAGAACTCTAGGTCTTTTGAGAAAGCATTATTATATATTCTAGCAGCTTCCCCATCTCCTTCTGCTCTAATTTCATCGGCGTCTGCTTTTGCTTTTGCAAGCATTTCCGTTACTTCACGATCTGTATTAGCAATAATACTTGTTTTGGAAGCATCACCCATAGATAAATATTCTTGCGCTGTTGACTGTCGCTCTGAAATCATACGAGTATATACAGACTGTTCATTTTCTTCCGGTAAGTCTGTTCTTTTAATTCGTACGTCTGTAACAACAATACCGTAGTTTGCATTTTCTAAAAGTTCGTTGACTCTCTCCGTTACGATGTCATTTAAACTCCCACGGGAAGATTTTTCATCATTAATAATCTCATCATAGTCAAGTCTCCCTAGTTCTGTTCTTAAAACAGAGAATACAAACTCTGACATACGAGTTTCTGCATTTACAAATGTTCTAGCATTTTGAATCATTTTTGTAGGGTCTTCGATTCTCCACACTACATAGTTATCAATTATCATTCTCTTTTTATCTCGAGTGTTAATTTCCGCTTCCGCTACATCATAAACCATTTGATATTTTGGTAGAGTGGAAACCTCTTGAATAAATGGTATTTTTACATAAATTCCCGGATCTTGTTTTATACCTATTACCTCCTGGAACTGTCTAACAACTTTAATTTCGCCCTCTTTTACGATATAGACGTTACTTGCGAACAATCCAAGGACTATTGCTATAATTACTAAGGTGATACCACCACGTATGGACTTTTTCCATTCGAAGTTCGGTTTTCTTTGTTCAATATCAATAATGTTTTGATCACTCATTAGTTTCCACTCCCTTCCTGATTTGCAGGTGGTTTCGGAGTATTATCTACTCTTTCCTGACGAATTGGGAAGTACTTCATCGTATTTCCATCATCATTCATAATATAGATTTGTGCGTATGGTAATACTTCCTCTAACGTTTCTATAATAATACGACTCTTTGTAATCTCTGGAGAGTTAACATACTCTGTATAAAGAGCGTTAAATCTAGCTACATCACCACGAGCTCTTTCCACACGAGCCGCTTTTTCGCCTTCCGCTAGGGACATGATTGCAGCTTTTTCACCTTCGGCTTCATTCATACGTTGATTTCGGTATCGATTCGCTTCATTTATTTTCGTATTCATCGTTTCACGAGCATCTGTAACATTCGTAAATGCTTTTCTTACGTCTTCATTAGGAATCTCTACATCTTGAAGTTTTACTGCTGTAATACCTATGCCAATGTCATATTTCTCCATTAACTCTTTTAACAGCTCATAAACATCAGCTTCAATTTCAGCTTTACCACTTGTTAACGCATCATCTATTTGTGAACTACCAATCGTACTTCTTAAACTAGCTGACGTTGCATTGTACAAGATTTGCTCAGGTCTATCTGCTTGGAATAAAAACTTTCCTGGATCTGTTATTCTCCACATAACAACCATATCAGCTAATACAATGTTTTCATCACCAGTTATCATTTTTGTATCTTTAGGAAATTCAACTATCACACCGTCTTTTTCCTCATAACCAAACTGTAAACTGAACGTTTCAGTTGATAAAATTTCTACACGTTGGATTGGCCAAGGCATTTTAAAATGTAACCCCGCCCCCTTAATATCTTCATCTACTTTACCGAACGTTAACACTACCGCTTGTTCTGATTGGTCAACAGTGTACCAAGTTGTAACAGCTGAAACACCTAAGACAACAATTAATATTAATGCAAAAATACCGGTATAAATCTGTTTTAAACTAACCAACATTCATTCTCCTCTCTCTTATGCTGTAATATGGCATTACTAGTAAACTAAGTACCATACATAATGCATGACTACTTTACGAAAAACGAACAATCAAAAATTGATATCATTAAATACTATAATAAATGCAATATTATATATATTTAATATTTATACGTAATAGTTCGTTTTTCAATAAACGAAATACAATTATGAAATTTACTAAACTAAAAAAATAGTAAATATAACACCAGAAAATTATCCATTTTATAAATGAACTTTTTTAACCCAGTCTTATATACGAATACATATGACAAAAGTTTCTCTTCTTTTACATTTTAATAAACTTTTTTTCATTTTTGTAACAAATGGTATTGGAATATATGGATAATAATTGAAATAGTAAGATGATGGGATTCATGAAGGAGCTAATTTTTTCACTTTAACACCGAGAGTGGATTGTAGCGGAAGGCACGTGACTCCTGCGGGAAGAAGAGGGAAGGCTGAGACCCCACAGGCGAAGCCGAGGAGTAGGTTTTTTCACGATAGTGAAAATAACCTTCCGCTGCCCTCCCCGCGGAAAGCACGTGCCTGCAGCGAAAAGGAAAGGAAAACTTGTTATAAAAAAAAGTGGCAAGAACACAAAGTGTCCTTGCCATGAAAATTGGCTCCTTGGATGAAGGGGTTTTCAATAATTATATTAGCAAAGGATTATTAAGAGACAATGAAACAATTGTAAACTTATTGTAAATCTTTGTTTTTTTTCAATAATTTTACAACAAAGGTTGTTCCTTCATTCACTTTACTTCTTACCGATACTTGACCGTGATGTGCCTCAACCAAGTGTTTTACGATCGCTAATCCTAAACCAGTTCCACCTGAATTACGACTTCTTGCTTTATCCACTCGGTAAAAACGTTCAAATATTCTCGGTAATTCCTCTTCACTTATGCCAATTCCTGTATCTGAAACTTCTACTACTATATTCTCTCTATCTTCAGTTACTTTTACCGAAACCGTTCCATTAATGCTTGTGTAAGCTAGAGCGTTATTTACTAAATTAATGAAAATCTGCTTTAACCTTGCACTATCTGCTTTTATAAATAACGGCGGACTATCTTTTTTAACTAGATTTAAATTTATTTCCTTATTTTTAGCCTTTCCTGATAACATAACGATTACTTCTTCTAAAAGTTCATGTATATCTAGTACTTGGATATTTAACGGAAACCCTTGCTTCTCCATTTTGGATAAATCTAATAAGTCTTGAATAAGAGTTTGCAAACGGTCACTCTCTTTTAAAATAATGGATAAAAAGTGTTCTAGTGTGTCTTTATCGTTCATTGCACCATCTAAAAGAGTTTCGGAAAAACCTTTAATTGAAGTAATCGGTGTTTTTAATTCATGAGAAACATTTGCAACAAAATCTTTTCTCATTTGCTCTAATTTTTTTATTTCCGTAATATCGTGAAAAACTAATACAATACCTTTCCACTCATTATTCGTCCCAATAATAGGGGCTCCATAAACTTCAAAGTGCTTTCTTTCTATTCCTAGCGGTAGAAGAATTTGTTTTCTTACTTTTACTTCTGTCATAAAAATCTCTTCTACAAGCGAAGTGATTTCTTTATGTTCAAAAGCTTCATAGTATAAGCGGTACAAATAATTTACTGGATCTACATGGAACGTTTCTTTATACGTTTGGTTAACTAAATTAATATAGCCTCGTCCATCAATTAATATTAAACCACTACCCATACTATCTATTATTGTTTTAAGTCTATCTTGTTGCATTTCTTGCGCTTTTGTAATGTCTTGAAGGTTCCGAGCTAAAATATTTATGGACTGACTTAACATTCCTGTTTCATCATGATGTTCTTCATATGTTCTAGCTTTATAATTTCCTTTTGCTAGTTCGATTGCCACTTTCGTTGCAGAATCAATCGGAAGCGTATATTGAGTTGTTATTCGAACACCTAATAGTAGAATAACGAAAAATGATGTACCTAGACTTGCAATCAAAAGTCCCCATATTTGCTGGTTTACTTTTTGTAATGAATCTACTGGAGTACTTAAAATAACAAATCCTTCTACACCATTACCTTGTTCAAAAGAAGAACCGTAATAAAACATTTCATCGTCTTGTTCGTAATAAAAACTCTTTTCATTCTCATATTTAGCTACTATTCTGGATATTAATTCTTGATGAAGATGGTGTGTATTAGGGTTGGCACTTCTTGAATCATAAAGAACCATTCCATCTTTGTCAGCAATGGTAATCCTTGCTGTAAGAGTTTTACTAACATCATTCAACTGTAATTGTAAAGTCGGGCTGATCGATTCTTCTTTTGATATAAATAATGCAATTAAATTGGTTTCTTTTTCAAGTCTTTGATTAAACGTATTTAAGTAAAAACTTTTGAACAATTGCCCTAATAGAAGCCCTAAACACAATAATACGATAACGATTAATGTGATGAGAGCAAATAAAAGGCGAGAGCGGAACTTAGTCATTTTTTTTCGGTTCCTCTAGCTTGTATCCTAAGCCTCTTATCGTTTTAATATATACAGGTTTTTTCGTGTCCTGTTCGATTTTTTCCCGCAGATGGCTAATATGTACATCTACAATTCGTGTATCACCAGCAAAATCATAGTTCCAAACAGCACTTAATAGCTGATCGCGTGTTAGTACACGACCTTTATTTTTGGATAAGTATATAAGTAACTCAAACTCTTTTGGTGTTAGTTCTAGTTGTTCGTTTTGAAAGAATGCTTCATAATGATCAGGTAAAATTTTCAAGTCACCTATCACTATTTTCTCTATATGCTCTTGTTCCCCTTCTTGCTCAGTAGGTGCTACTGTTTGAGACCTTCGTAATATTGCTTTTACACGTGCCACTACTTCACGTGGGCTAAAAGGCTTTGTCATATAGTCGTCTGCCCCAAGTTCTAATCCTAACACTTTGTCAAACTCGTCATCTTTAGCTGTTAACATTAATATTGGTACATTTACTTTTCGTTGTCTAAGTTCTTTGCAAACTTCAATGCCATCCATTTTAGGTAACATTAGATCTAAGACTATAAGTTCTGGTTTTTCTTCGATTGCTTTATGTAAGCCATCTGCTCCATCGTTGGCAACTACTACTTCGTAGCCAGCTTGCTCTAAGTTATACTGAAGAAGCGTAACAATAGACTGTTCATCGTCGACAATTAATACTTTTTTGTTCATTTAAAGGCCTCCACTAATAGTTTAAGAACCCTTCATCCATTTTATCTATTTATATATGGTTCTTTTCAAAAGTTTGTTGTATTTGTATAAAGAGGCCCGTTCCTTTTCGCTACAGACACCTGCTTTCTGCGGGGAGCTTAGCGGAAGGTTATTTTCACTACCGTGAAAAAACCTACTCCACGGCGTTCCGCCTGTGGGGTCTCCCGTTTCGCTCTATCTCCCGCAGGAGTCAGGTGTCCTCCGCTCCAATTCACTCAAGGCTTTGAATGTATAAAGTAAAACAAACCTTGTGAAAAGAACCTTCTATTTACATTCTACACAAGTTTAGAATTGTACACAATTTTCTTTTTCAAACGAAGATTACATGTAAGTACATAGAAAAAACGAGAAGCAGTTTTGGGTCCGCTTCTCGTTTTTTTAGAAGTTCTCTAGTGTTACGCTTTCCATTGATTCTAATTTGTGTGGTGGGCATACCGTTAATGTTCCTTTTATTACTGTTTCATCTTTTTCATTTGTCGCTGAAACATGGAGATCAATTGTATGCTTGTCCGTATTTACATCTGTTACTTCAAATAAATAGTTAATTGTCCCGTAATGGTAAACAGGTTTCGGGAAAGACAATTGTTGTTCTACAACATGACTACCTGGTCCAGGTAAGTATTTAGAAACAGCTGAAGTAACAATTCCTGTTAACATTATACTAGGTACAATAGGTTTTTTGAATGGAGTCTGTGATGCATAGTCGTGTTGTATATATAATGGATTGGCGTCGTTTGTTAAACCTAGATATAGAAGTAAATCTTTATCTTCAATCTTTTCTGTTAATGCAAGTTTTTCTCCAACTTGAATTTCTTCCAATCTTCTACCAAGTTTTCTTTTTTTACCTAGTAACACGTGAAGCACCTCCACAGATAGTAAGTTAATTAGTATGCAAGCGTTTACAAATAAGTAGAATAAATTCGGGGAAGAGATCCCCGAATTAAATTATATTTAAGCTAAAACGTTCATTACACTCTTAACAGAATCAACAGATTTTTGAAGAGCAGTTTTTTCGTCTTCAGTAAGTTCTAATTCAATAATCTTTTCAATTCCACCAGCACCTAAGATGGTAGGAACTCCTAGGTAAATTCCATCGTGTCCGTACTCACCTTCTAAGTATGCTATAGACGGAAGAACACGACGTTGATCTTTAAGGATCGCTTCACACATCTCTACAAGAGAAGCTGCTGGAGCATAGTAAGCACTTCCATTACCTAGAAGGTTAACAATTTCCCCGCCACCTTTTCTCGTTCTTTCTACGATAGCGTCTAGACGGTCTTTCGGAATCAATGTTTCTAAAGGAATTCCCCCAGCATAAGAATATCTTACTAACGGAACCATATCATCTCCATGTCCACCAAGAACGAAACCAGTAATATCTTTAACAGATAAATTTAATTCTTGAGAAACAAATGTACGGAAACGTGCAGTATCTAATACCCCTGACTGGCCAATAACACGGTTTTTAGGGAATCCTGACTCTTTGAATACTGTATAAGTCATCGCATCCACTGGGTTTGTTAATACAAGGATAAAACAATCAGGAGAATGCTTTACGATTTCTCGCGTAACACTCTTCATAATATTAGAGTTTGTATTAACTAAGTCGTCACGGCTCATGCCAGGTTTGCGGGCAATACCAGCAGTAATAACAACAATATCTGAACCTGCTGTATCTTCATAATTAGATGTACCAATAATATTAGCATCAAATCCAAATACAGGGCTAGCCTCTAGCATATCTAGAGCTTTTCCTTTTGTTGGATTTTCTAACTGTGGAATATCAACTAATACTACGTCACCAAGTTCTTTTTGTGCTAATAAAAATGCAGTAGTTGCACCTGTAAAACCTGCACCAATTACGGAAATCTTTTTACGCTTCATTGTCATAAATATTTCCTCCCCAACTTGATTTCAGTAGAAGATATGCTTAAAAAAATAAAAACATGTTTATTTTTCAATAGCCCCAGCAAGATGCTGGAGCTATTGTTTATTTGTAATTACATATTTTTAATTAATTCGTCACCGAACTCAGAGCATTTAACTTCTGTAGCACCGTCCATTAAACGAGCAAAGTCATAAGTTACAACTTTAGAAGAAATAGCTTTTTCCATTGCTTCTACTACTAAGTTAGCAGCTTCTGTCCAACCTAAGTGCTCAAGCATTAACACGCCAGAAAGGATTACGGAAGATGGGTTAACTTTATCAAGACCAGCATACTTAGGAGCTGTACCATGAGTAGCTTCAAAGATAGCATGACCTGTTTCGTAGTTAATGTTTGCTCCAGGAGCAATTCCGATACCACCAACTTGTGCAGCAAGAGCGTCAGAAATGTAGTCTCCATTTAAGTTCATTGTAGCAACTACATCGAACTCACGTGGACGAGTTAAGATTTGTTGTAAGAAGATGTCTGCGATAGAATCTTTTACGATTAATTTACCTTCTGCCTCTGCAGTTTCTTGAGCTTTGTTAGCAGCGTCTTTTCCTTCAGTTTCAGCAATGCGGTCGTATTGAGCCCAAGTGAATACTTTATCACCGAATTCTTTCTCAGCAAGTTCGTAACCCCAGTTTTTGAACGCACCTTCTGTAAACTTCATGATATTACCTTTATGAACTAAAGTTAAAGACTTACGTCCATGCTCAAGTGCATAGTTAATTGCAGCACGTACTAAACGAGATGTACCTTCTTGTGATACAGGCTTAATACCGATACCAGAAGTTTCTGGGAAACGGATTTTGTTAACGCCCATTTCGTTTTGTAAGAAGCTAATAAGTTTTTGTACTTCTTCTGACCCACTAGCATACTCGATACCCGCGTAAATATCTTCTGTGTTTTCACGGAAAATAACCATATCTGTGTCTTCAGGACGTTTAACTGGAGAAGGTACTCCTTGGAAATAACGTACAGGACGTAGACATGTAAATAGATCTAATTCTTGACGTAGTGCAACGTTTAAAGAACGAATCCCGCCTCCAACTGGAGTAGTTAAAGGTCCTTTAATACCAATTATGTACTCACGAATTACATCTAAAGTTTCTGCAGGTAACCATTCGCCAGTTTGGTTGAAAGCTTTTTCACCAGCTAATACTTCTTTCCAAACAATTTGCTTTTCGCCATTGTATGCTTTTTCAACAGCTGCTTCTAATACGCGAGATGCTGCTGCCCAAATATCTGGACCAGTTCCGTCACCTTCAATGAAAGGGATGATTGGGTTGTTTGGTACGTTTAATACACCATTCGTTACTGTAATTTTTTCTCCTGTCACTTGTAAAACCTCCTGGTAATTGTCTTCTTATTTTGATAGAGTCAGAAGCTCCCATAAAAATGTTACTCTTTTTTCGAGAGCTTCGTCAATTTATTCGAATGATAACACCGCTGTTGATTTCCGTACAAGGCTCCGCTTTCCGCGGGCGTGTCTAGCTTCGGAGGCTAGCTCCTCTAGTCATAAGCCATGGTCATCTCGAGGGGAAAAGCACCCTCAAGCTGACCCTGTCTTATGCTTGTCGGAGCTGAACGAGCCACCTCAAACTTTTCGTGGCGCCGGGAGCCTCCTCGGCGCAAGCGCCTGTGGGGTCTCCCGCTCCCCGCTTCTCCCGCAGGAGTCTCCACCTTGTACGGAAATCACAGCTTGTTAGCAATTATATTAAATCGCCTTACTTTAAAATTGTCATTCGAAGCAAACCCTTACTTTACTAACGCTTTTCAACTGGTACGTATTCTTGCATACCAGGTCCTGTGTAATCAGCACGTGGACGGATTAGGCGGTTGTTGCTGTATTGCTCAAGAATGTGAGCTAACCAACCTGATACTCGACTCACTGCAAAGATTGGAGTGAATAAGTCATGGTCAATACCTAAAGAGTGGTACATGGACGCTGAATAGAAATCTACGTTTGGAGGAAGCGGCTTCTCTGAAGTAACGATTTCCTCAATTTTTGTAGACATTTCGTACCATTGTGGCTCGCCAGTTAACTTAGTTAACTTCTCACTCATAGCGCGTAAATGTTTTGCACGTGGATCTCCGTGACGATATACGCGGTGACCGAAGCCCATAATTTTTTCTTTGTTTGCTAATTTCTCACGAACATAGCTATCTACTTTATCAACAGAACCAATATCCGTTAACATCTTCATAACAGCTTCGTTTGCTCCACCGTGTAATGGACCTTTTAATGCACCGATTGCTGCTGTAACACCAGAATATACATCTGATAAAGTAGCTACACATACACGTGCAGTAAAAGTAGATGCGTTTAACTCATGGTCTGCGTGAAGAACTAATGCTTTGTTAAATGCTTCTTCTGCAATTTCGGATGGCTCTTGGCCAGTTAGCATGTATAAGAAATTAGCAGCAAAGCTAAGATCTGTTCTTGGTGCAACAGGCTCTAATCCTTTTCGAATTCTAGAGAATGCCGTAACGATAGCAGGCATTTTCGCTTGTAGGCGAACTGCTTTTCTATAATTTGCATCAGCATCCATTACATCAGCTTCAGCATCATATAAACCTAATAATGATACCGCTGTGCGTAATGCTGCCATTGGATGTACTTTGTCGATTGGATATGTTTTAAAATGGTTGATTACTTCTTCAGGTAAAGCTGCATTTTCAGCTAATTCTTTCTTTAATGTAGCCAATTCTTCTTTATTTGGAAGTTTTAAATGCCAAAGTAAGTAGATTACCTCTTCAAAACTAGCATGTTCTGCTAAGTCATCGATATTATACCCAACATACGTTAATGTATCATCAATGATAGAACTAATAGATGAAGTTGTAGCTACTACCCCTTCAAGACCTTTTGTTGCTGTCATTTTCAACCTCTCCTTTGCAAAAATGTCTTTCAAATCCTAATCTACTGATAACTGAACGTTTGCTCACCATAATGTTAGCAAACATTTCGAAAAAAGAAAATGCTTACATTTCCTGTGAAAAGAAAAGCACACATAGCAAAGTAAACTTTGACTTAATGGTGCCTTGTTCAGCTATATAATTTACTTTTATATGTAGGAAGGAAATGCTCTTGGTATTATTATATCAAATTTCTGAAATTTGTGAACGAAAAGTACAAAAGTCATGCGAAAATTATTATAACGAAAAAATATTATGTGAAATATTGAATTACTCTCATTACGAGATAAGCGATTCCAGCACCTATTAATGGACCAACCGCCACCCCTTGAAATAATGCAACCGCAAGTATTGTCCCAAAAACCAATGCTGCCGTGATATGTGGATCATTAGCTAATAAAGTAAGACCACTCTTGGCTATTAATGCAACGGCAATACCGGCTCCTAAAGCGACCCAAGCATAAGAAGACTTAACTGCTTCTTGCAATTGTTTAAAGCCAATTTCCCCTGTAGCAATTGGGACTAGTACAGCTATAGTAATAATAGTTACACCCCAATTAATCCCTTTTGCTTGTATAGTAGGGAATAACTTACTATCAAGTCCAATTACTTTAATCACTAGTAAAACTGCTACTGCAACAATCAAGGAAGAGTTTTTGGCAATAATTCCGATAATGAGTAATACAATTAAAAAAAGCGTTGCATGACTTAACAAGTAGTTTCATCCTTCCAAACTATATAACACTACACCTTATCGTACCATATTTGTCTTGCAAATTAAAAAAATACGACTTTTGTCTTTACATTCATGCAGGAAAGAAATAACAAGTTAGAGAACTTAAAGTATAGTTGGATTTGTTAACGGGGGGATTTGCTAGTGAATTGGAATTATATTTATATCGGTTTTCGAACCGTTGCTGTTCTTTTAATTATTTTAGTAAGCCTATTTTCCTTTTACTTTATTTTTAAAGTAACTTATCCATTTGTGATTGGATTTGCTTTAGCTTTTTTCATAAACCCTATCGTTAATTTTTTTGAGACCAAGGGTCGTTTACCTCGTACTTTATCAGTTTTCATATCATTAGTTTTATTTTTTTCTATTGTAGCTGGGTTATTAACTTTATTAATAGTAGAGATTGTTTCTGGTACGGAGTATTTAGCAAAAGTAGTTCCAAGTCACTTAGAAAACTTTATCATTTATATTGAACAATTCATTGTGACACAGTTCTTGCCCTTTTTTAATCAAATAACTGCTATGTTTCATAATTTAGAACAAGGGCAACAACAATCTATCCTTTCTAATGTAGAAAATTTAGGTGGTACAATTGGTGCAAATCTTGGTCAATTTATCCAACAATTTCTGCAAACATTACCTAAATTATTTACGTGGATACCAAATGTAGCAACCGTAATTGTATTTTCCTTATTGGCAACATTTTTTATTAGTAAAGATTGGTATAGATTACAATTACGTTTTAAAAAGTATATTCCAGATAAACCTCAGGAAAGTATTCGAAAAGTTATTTTTAGTTTAAAGCTTGCCTTTTTCGGATTCTTACGTGCTCAAGCTACACTTATTAGCATTACTACGATCATTGTCTTAATAGGGTTACTAATATTACGCGTTGAATATGCTATTACAATTGCCATTATTATTGGGATAGTTGATTTACTTCCTTACTTAGGTACAGGATTAGTGTTTGTACCTTGGATTATTTATTTGGCTATAAGTGGAAATGTTAAGTTAGCTATTGGCTTAGGCATTCTATATATTATTGTATTGGTTCAAAGGCAATTAATGGAACCTAAGATTCTTTCGTCTAACATTGGGTTAGATCCTTTGGCTACATTAATTTCACTGTTTGTAGGATTTAAATTAATTGGCTTTTTAGGACTAATAGTAGGACCTGTTGTATTAGTAATTATTAATACTCTTCATAAGGCGGACGTTTTTAAAGATGTGTGGAATTATGTAATTGGTGGCAAGAGTGCCTAGATGGGTAGATAATAAGAAAAAGGCAGCTAATAAAGTAGCTGCCTTTTTTGCATTTACCGCTTATTTATAATAATAAATTGGCCTCTATCTACCAATTTTCTTAATGTGTTGTATATTAGAGGTTTAATAAAGTTTCTAGTAGTAGGAATTAATAGCATAAAGCCTAGTGCGTCCGTTAAAAAACCTGGTGTTAGTAAAACAACTCCACCAACTAAAATACAAAGTCCATCTATAATAACGTCTCCTGGCATTTGTCCATAGCTCATTTGTTGTTGTGCTTTTCTTAACGCCTCTATTCCTTGGTACTTAGCCAACCAAGCGCCTAAAACCCCTGTAAAAATAATTAAAAGAATTGTTACAAGTACACCTAATGTTTTGCCTGAGAAAATAAGTAACCATATTTCTAGTGCAGGCACAATTATGATCAAAGCTAAAAGCAATTTGAACATGAAGAGTCTCTCCATTCTATACCTTTATACGCTTATTATAGCAGATATAACTAAAGTACGCTTCTTTAAATCACCCTGAATAGGTATATATCCCATTGGCAGAAAAATCCTATTACAATAAAAAACCGATTTACCAACCTATAAGAGTTGGAAAATCGGTTTTCGTGATAATAATAATTATAGTACGCTTGCGTGACCAGTAAAGATTGTCCCGCGGTTTGAATCTACTGTAATTTCTTGTCCATCTTTTAAAACAGAAGTTGCATCTTCCACCCCAACGATTACTGGAATTCCTAAGCTTAATCCAACAACCGCTGCGTGGCTAGTTAGACCACCTTCTTCTGTAATAAGAGCAGATGCTTTTTCTAATGAAGGCATCATGTCTTTGTCTGAACCAATCGTTACAAGTATTGCACCTTGTTCCATTTTAGTCGCTGCTTCTTCTGCAGTTCTTGCTACAACTACTTTACCGTAAGCAGACTTTCTGCCAATACCTTGTCCATTAGCTAATACGTCACCTACAACATGAATTTTCATTAAGTTTGTTGTACCTTTTTCACCAACTGGTACACCAGCAGTGATAACAATTAAGTCACCGTGTGAAACTAGGTCAGTATTTAATGATTCTTCAATTGCAACTTCTAACATTTCATCAGTTGTCGTTGCTATGCGACCGATGCGAGGGTGTACACCCCATACTAACGCCAATTTGCGAGAAACAGAAGCATTAGCAGTTACTGCAACGATTGGTGCTTTCGGGCGGTATTTAGAAATCATTCGAGCTGTATGTCCACTTTCAGTTGGAGTAACGATAGCAGATACATTTAAATTAATAGCTGTGTAAGCTACAGATTGACCAATTGAATCTGTTACTGAGTGTGGAGCTTCTTTAATTCTAGCACTTAACAGTTCACTATATTGTAATGCTGATTCTGCACGAGATGCAATGTTATGCATCGTTTGAACTGATTCAACTGGGTATGAACCTGCAGCAGTTTCACCAGATAACATAATAGCATCTGTACCATCAAAAATAGCGTTCGCAACATCACTTGCTTCTGCACGAGTTGGGCGTGGGTTGCGTTGCATCGAATCTAACATTTGAGTAGCTGTAATTACAGGCTTACCTAATTGATTACATTTTTTAATTAGCATTTTTTGAACTAGAGGTACTTCTTCTGCTGGAATTTCCACACCAAGATCTCCACGTGCAACCATTAAGCCATCAGAAACTTCAAGAATTTCGTCAATGTTGTCGACACCTTCTTGGTTTTCTATTTTAGGAATGATTTGAATTTCTGGTGCATTGTTTTGCTCTAGTAACTCACGAATTTCTAAAACATCTGATGCACGGCGAACGAACGATGCAGCAATAAAGTCAACACCTTGCTCAATACCGAATCGAATATCGTTTGCATCCTTTTCCGTAATACCAGGTAGGTTCACTTTAACACCAGGTACGTTCACACCTTTTTTATTCTTTAATGTACCACTGTTAAGGATTTTCGTACGAATTTCGTTGTTTCCAATTTCTAATACTTCTAATCCAATTAATCCGTCATCTAAAAGGATACGAGAACCTGGAGTTACATCGTTCATTAGTTCAGCATATGAAATGGAGAACTTTTCAGTTGTACCTACTACTTCTTCCATAGATACGATAATTTCATTTCCTTCTACAAGCTCAATAGCACCGTTTTCCATTGTATGTGTACGTATTTCTGGTCCCTTTGTATCTAGAAGAATTGCAACGTTTTTACCTAATTTTTCTGCCGCTTCACGAATGTTTTTAATTCTTGCACCGTGCTCTTCATAATCACCGTGTGAGAAGTTAAGGCGTGATACGTTCATGCCTGCCTCCATTAACTGTGATAACTTTTCTACTGTTTCACTTGCTGGTCCAATCGTACAAACTATTTTCGTTTTTCTCATTAATTTTGTCCTCCTATGAATGTTATGAAAACGATTCCATTATGCATATAGCACTCCACTAAATCGATAATTCTTTTGATAAGCTATACATTTTTTTATCGATAGTATGTTCTTGTGATAATGCTTCAATAATATCGTGATTTACTAATACATTATTTTCGATTCCAACACAACGGCCACCTTGACCTTCTAATAATAGCTCGACAGCATATGCACCTAATCTACTTGCAAGTACACGATCGAATGCTGTTGGTGAACCTCCACGTTGAATATGTCCTAATACACTGACTCTTGTTTCGAATTTCGTACTTTCTTCTATCTTTTTACCATACTCTACGCCGCTACCTACACCTTCAGCTACAACAATAATACTATGTTTCTTTCCACGTTCTGCACCACGTTTTAAACGTGCAATTACTTCGTCCATATCATCTTTTGCTTCAGGAATAAGTATCGTTTCCGCTCCTCCAGCAAGGCCCGCCCATAAAGCTAAGTCTCCAGCATGTCGACCCATCACTTCGATAACATATGTACGTTCATGAGAAGTTGCCGTGTCACGAATTTTATCAATAGCATCAATGACAGTGTTAAGCGCTGTATCAAAACCAATTGTAAAATCAGTACCTGCAATGTCATTATCAATTGTACCAGGTACACCAACACATGGAAAACCATGTTCCGTTAGTTTCTTAGCACCTTGATAAGATCCATCTCCACCGATAACAACTAATCCTTCAATACCGAATTTCTTTAATTGTTCAATACCTTTCAGTTGACCTTCAACTGTTTTGAATTCTTCACAGCGTGCTGTATATAACATTGTACCACCGCGATGAATGATATCACCAACTGAACCAATTTCAAGTTTTTTAATATCTCCTTCAATTAATCCAGCATATCCACGATATACACCGTACACTTCTACATTATGAAAAATTGCTTTACGAACAACTGCACGAACAGCTGCATTCATTCCTGGTGAATCCCCACCACTTGTTAGAACTCCAATTCGTTTCATTCATTTCACCTCTAACTTTATTGTTTCAAAAAGAAAAGAATATAGTGCAAGCCAAAAATAAGCTTTATATCAATACTACTTCCCTACTTGAGTAGTAAGTTATACATACAGGAAAAATGTGACATAAGCATCCGTTTACTACATCATTAGTATGTAGCTTTTGTAAAAAGATAAGCACACTTTTTGGTTTTTTTATGCGTATTGTGTGTATGTAAAAATAATACTATAAGCATTTTCTTTTCTAAGTCTATTAAAAAAATAACATGAAGATATAGCGAAAACAATAGAGAAACATTAGAATATGTGAAACTTTCATGGTAAAAAAAAAGGTAAACGCATACATTTCTAATCCACTGGCAAATTTAACCTCAAAAGGGTAATGCATACAAAAAATTAGAGCCGTACTTTATGTCGGCTCTAAATAGAATAAAATTATTTCACTTCTATTTCTTCATTTAAAAAAGTATAAGTGCCGATACGTTTGTATTTAGCATAACGCTGTTCAATTACTTCATCATCCGATAATGGCATTAAATCTTCTAATGATGCACCGATTACTTCTCTAATCTTCTCCGCTTGGAATTCAACATCACGGTGTGCTCCACCTTTAGATTCTGTAATTATTTCATCAATAACTCCTAATTCTTTTAAATCCGGAGCAGTAATTCTCATCGATTCAGCTGCTTTTTTGGCAAGTGTTGCATCTTTCCATAATAGTGCAGCAGCCCCTTCTGGTGAAATAACCGAATATGTTGAGTTCTCTAGCATGTGAACATGGTTCCCAACACCAAGAGCTAAAGCACCACCACTACCACCTTCACCAATAACAATACAAATTACAGGAACTTTTAAGCCAGCCATTTCAAATAAGTTTCTAGCAATAGCTTCACTTTGACCTCTTTCTTCCGCAGCTTTACCAGGGTAAGCTCCTTTTGTATCAATAAAACAAATAATAGGACGACCAAATTTTTCTGCTTGGTACATAAGGCGAAGGGCTTTGCGGTAACCTTCAGGATGAGGCATACCAAAGTTTCTTCTAATATTTTCTTTCGTATCTTTCCCACGTTGATGACCGATGATTGTAACAGGGATATCATTATACTTTGCAATTCCACCAACGATTGCAGCATCATCTCCATAAAAACGATCCCCATGACATTCTAAGAAGTTTGTAAAGATTCTTTGAATGTAGTCTAATGTTGTTGGTCTTTCAGGATGTCGTGCAATTTGTACTCTGTCCCACGGCTTTAAATTTCCGTAAATATCGTTCTCTAATTTTTCTAATCGTGCTTCTAACTTTTCAATTTCATCTGTTAAATCCATATCTGTAGATTTTGTAAATTCACGTAATTCGCTAATCTTCGAACGAAGTTGCACTACTGGTTTTTCAAATTCTAATTCTCCTACCACTTTTGGTCACCTCCTACATGATGAATATCCAACACATTTGTTAAGGTTTCTTTCATATCTGCTCGGTGAATAACAGCATCTAATTGACCGCACTTTAATAAAAACTCTGCCGTTTGGAAATCTTCAGGTAATTCTTCACGGATTGTTTGCTCGATAATTCTTCTTCCTGCAAAACCAATTAATGCTTTTGGTTCAGCAAAATTATAATCACCTAGGGATGCAAAACTAGCTGATACTCCACCAGTAGTTGGATGAGTCATAATGGAAATAATTAATCCACCACTCTCACTAAATAATTTTAATGCACTGCTTGTTTTTGCCATTTGCATTAAACTTAATACACCTTCTTGCATACGTGCTCCACCGGAAGCTGTAAAAATGATAAATGGATGTCCTTTTGCCTTGGCATTTTCAATGGCTCTAGTAATCTTTTCTCCAACAACAGAACCCATACTTCCCATGCGGAAAGTCGAATCCATCACCGCTACTACAACAGGGAATGAATTAATGGTACCTTCACCAGTAACAACCGCTTCATTTATACCCGTTTTTTTGCGGTCACCTTCTAGCTTTTCTAGGTAGCTTGGAAAATCTAAAGGGTTTTCTGAAATCATGTTTGTATCATATTGCAAAAATGTACCTTCATCCAAAAGACTTTCAATACGTTCTTTCGCATTCATTGGGTGATGATGTCCACAGTGAAGGCAAACTTTTAAGTTTTTATTTAGTTCTTTTGTGTACATTATTTTTTTACATTTTGGACATTTGGTCATAATTCCTTCTGGTACATCTTGTTTCGCTTGTTCTGAAGGTATTGATGCATACTTTTTCTTTTTCGTAAATAAATCCTTTAACACAATTGAACCTCCTAATATTGTTATCTAGTTTTGGTATTTGGTACTAATAACAGGTCAAAAATTAAGTAAGTAAGGAAGTTCTAATAATAGAATTATTTTTTCAGATCCTATACTTACATTTGCTTGTACTATTAATGTAACGAAATTATATTTTATTTGTTGTAGAAAGATGTCATTCTTCTATCGACATTTTTTGCAGAAAATGTTTTTCATATATTTTAAAGGCATTTGATAGACTATCTTGTTCTAATGCTCTCAACAATTCTAAACAAGTTTTACTGTCTATTAAATTTGAGTGATTAAACGTATCCCAATAGCTACTAACAATTACCCAAATTCGAAAAATAAGATGATTGCCGGCTGCGTAGGCGATTTTCTTAAAGAAAATTGCATGTGTTAACTCTTTTTCTATTTTAACAAATTCTATTAAATCACTTAAAAGAATATTCCGATTTTGACGTGTGTGAATAAGACTTAAACAAAGCTTTTCCATCTCTATCTTTGTTTCTATTAAATCATCTTTCGTTTTTTCGGACTGCAAAATGAATGTACCAAGTAAATCTACAAGATGGTGTTCTGTGAAGTCTTTCATAAAGGTTCCTTCACCACGTCGCGTTTCTATTAATCCAAGTAATTCTAATGCCCGTAGTGCCTCCCGAACAGATGACCGACCGACTTTAAGTCGGTCAGACAGTTCACGTTCAGATGGTATTTTGTCTCCTGCTGTTAAGCCATCCTCTGTAATGATAGCTCTAATTTCTTTTACTATCTCTAAATACATCTTTGGAGTAGATGTCACTGATTATTCACCTTTTCCAATACTAGCTTCTCGTCTCGTTCTCTCGGCAACTTCTTCTGGATCTACTTGCAGACGAGCAACACCAGTCTCCATTGCTGCTTTCGCTACAGCAGATGCAACAGCTGGAGCTACACGCGGGTCGAAAGGTGCAGGAATTACATAGTCTGATTTTAGTTCTTCGTCTGAAACAAGACTTGCAATTGCTTCTACTGCAGCAATTTTCATTTGTTCATTAATATGTGTAGCACGAACATCTAGGGCACCTCTAAAAATTCCTGGAAAAGCTAATACATTGTTTACTTGGTTAGGGAAGTCTGAACGCCCTGTACCGATAACACTTGCCCCAGCAGCCTTTGCATCTTCTGGCATTATTTCTGGAACTGGGTTCGCCATTGCGAAAATAATTGGGTTATCATTCATGCTTCTTACCATATCTTGTGTAAGTGCACCTTCAACAGAAACTCCTATAAAAACATCCGCATCCTTTATAACATCAGCTAAAGTGCCTTCTTGACGGTTACGATTCGTATATGCAGCCACTTCGGCCTTAACACTATTCATCCCAGTTGGGCGACCTTCATAAATTGCACCTCTAGAATCACACATAATAATATCGCGAACACCGTAGCGGTATAATAATTTTATGATGGCAATACCTGCCGCTCCTGCACCGTTAGCAACTACTTTAATTTCAGACATCGTTTTGCCACTAATTTTTAGTGCATTTACTAGACCTGCTACTGTAACGATTGCTGTACCATGTTGATCATCATGGAAAATAGGGATATTTGTCTCTTTTTTTAGTCGCTCTTCAATGACAAAGCAGTTTGGTGCAGCGATATCTTCAAGGTTTACTCCCCCGAAGTTCGGCTCTAGTAATTTAACTGTTTCAATTATCTTTTCTACATCTGTTGTATTTAAACAAATAGGAAAAGCATCTACGCCAGCAAAACTTTTGAAAAGTACTGCTTTACCTTCCATAACAGGCAATGCAGCTTCTGGTCCGATGTTACCTAATCCTAAAACAGCTGTACCATCAGAAACTACTGCTACCATATTGCCTTTCATCGTATAGTCATACACTTTATTTTTATCGTCATAAATGGCTTTACAAGGTTCTGCTACTCCAGGTGAATATGCTAAACTTAAATCTTTTGCATTTCTTACTGGCACTTTTGATATTGTTTCTAGTTTTCCTTGATGTACTTTATGCATGTGTAATGCTTCTTCTTTTAGTGATACCATTTGGATCCTCCTTAATCAAAAAGCGCAACTGATTCTATTAGTTATATTTTTCATCTTTGATGTTTTGGCTATTTTTTACGCTTCGACCTTATTTTACTATGTTCCTTGTTAGGATGCCAAAGTTAATACATACTACCCTGAAAAGTTGATTACTGGCGCTTCTCCCGCAGGAGTCTCAGCCTTGCACGGAAATCAACAGGTAAGTTTCTAATTATCAACACTACGTTTTAACATTGCCTATTTAATTAAAATATTTATTTTTATCACATTGTTTGCATAACTTAACCTATTATTTATAAAAATAAAAAATAAGGAGGTGGTCTGACCACCTCCTCATACTATAACATATCTCTTTTATTGTAAAGGTACATCTTTCTTAAATACGACATTTTGGGTCCCTAGTAACTGTTCTAAATGTTGTAAACATTTATCTGTTGGCATGATAAAATCTTCTTCAGGAAGTCGGATTGTTTTTTTATTCTTTACATAATGTACGTATACTTCCACTGGACCACGATTCTTGTTTAGAACACTTTTTAAATCTTGCAAAATGGTACTCGATTGTTTTGCTTCATCAATTTTTAAAAAGACTTTTCCTCTTAAATGCTCGTATTGTTGTATTATTTGATTAGAAGAAAGTATATTTTTAACGATTAATTGATCTTTTTCGTTCCTTGACTCTATTTTACCCTCGAGCAAAACTATTTCTCCCTGCTTGAATTGTGTAGTGAAGCGAGAAAAAACATCAGGAAACACTACGGCTTCTAAATCACCTGATTGGTCACTTAAAGTTAAAAATGCCATCTGTTCCCCTTTTTTCGTTCGAATCGTCCTACCACCTACAATTAAAACACCTAACTTAACATACCCTTTAGAAAACAGAGCATTTTCAATATTTGTTGTACCAGCTAATTTAAAATAACTTTCTAACATTTCGACAGGGTGGTTAGATAAATAAAATCCTAATGCTTCTTTTTCTAATTCTAACTTCTGTATTAGTGGCATAGGTTCTACTTTTACATACTTCGGTTTAATATCGAATTCAACTTCTAGCATTAACCCCATTTGATCTTCATCTGTTGTTGGTGTAACTAATTCTGCATGTTGCATCGCTACATCAATACTTGCTAACAGCGTTGCTCTATCCTCATTAAATTCATCTAGCGCACCTGCGTATATTAATTGCTCTAGTAACCTTCTATTCAACTTGGAGGATGTTCGCACACTTAGATCGAACAAGTCTGTGTAAGGCTGTTTTTTACGTTCCTCTACGATATATCTTACTATTTGTCTACCTACGCCTTTTATTGCTAGAAGGCTAAACCTGATACCATCTTTGTCTGTTAGGAAACTAAAAGCGCTTTTGTTAATAGATGGTGGTAAAACACGAATTCCTTTTCTTTTTGCTTCATTGACATATTGACTTATTTTTTGCTCATTTCCGATTATGCTAGACATGAATGCACTCATAAATTGAATCGGAAAATTCGCTTTCAAGTATGCTAATTCATATGCAATCATGCTGTAGGCGACAGCATGTGAGCGGTTAAATCCATAGTCAGCAAACCGAACGATAAGGTCATAAATATGGTTGGCAGTTTTTTCGTCATATCCGTTCTTCAAGCAACCTTTCACAAAATGTTGCCTTTCTTCTGCCAGTACTTCTTTTTTCTTCTTTCCAACGGCTCGTCTTAGCAAATCTGCTTCTCCTAATGAAAAACCAGCAAGCGCTGAAGCTATTTGCATAATTTGCTCTTGATAAACGATAACGCCGTAAGTATTTTTTAATATCGGTATTAGATCTTCATGTGGATACTCAATTGGTTTTACACCATGTTTTCGCTCGATAAACAAAGGTATTTGTTCCATCGGACCCGGTCTATACAACGCATTAACAGCTACAATATCTTCTAATGAATTTGGCTTTAAGTTCAATAACACTTTCCTCATACCAGGAGATTCTAACTGGAATATGCCGGATGTATCCCCTTCAGACAGCAAAGCAAAAGTTGCTTCATCGTTTGGTGGAATAGGTTCTTCTATTTTTAGGTCTGCTTTTTGAACAAGGGACTTAATCGTTTGAATGATTGTTAAATTCCGCAATCCTAAAAAATCCATTTTCAGTAAGCCGATATTTTCTAATGTTTCCATAGGATATTGTGTTAAATACGTTTCTTGTGTACTTTGTTGGATCGGAATAAGTTCCGTTAAAGGGTTTTCACTAATGATGACACCTGCTGCATGTGTAGATGTATGTCTAGGTATACCTTCTAGTTGTTTTGCAACCTCAAATGCTCGCTGTCGCTCTTTCGTTTCTGTAACCGCTCTCCTAAAAGCATCCACTTCTGTAAAAGCACTTTCTAATGTTGTTCCAGGTTTCGAAGGGATAAGCTTAGAAATCCCATCGATTTCTTTTACAGATAAACGTAAAGCTTTTGACACATCTCTCCAAGAAGCTTTGGCTGCAAGTGTTCCAAACGTAATAATTTGCGCTACATGCAGCGAACCGTACTTATTTGTGACATAATGAATCACTTCATCTCTTCGATTATCTTGAAAGTCGATATCAATATCTGGCATAGAAACGCGCTCTGGATTTAAAAATCTTTCAAAAAGTAAATTATGTTGTATTGGGTCTACATTCGTAATATATAAGCAATAAGCTACTAATGATCCAGCAGCAGAACCACGTCCAGGCCCTGTTAATATGTTATTTTGTCTTGCAAACAACATAAAATCCCAAACAATTAAAAAATAATCACTAAACCCAGTTTTTCTAATAACATTAAGCTCGTATTGCAATCTATTTTTGTAATGGTTATTGACATTTTTCACTCGTTTATTTAGCCCTTGTACACAAAGTTCCTCAAGGAAAATTTCTGCCGACATATCGTTTTCAATAGGATATTTAGGTAATAATCGTTGATTAAACTTTATTTCAACATTACAATTTCTACTTAGTAAAATTGTATTTTCTAAAGCCTCTAAGCAATCTGAAAATGTCTCATACATCTCATCGCTACTCTTTAAATAAAACGGAGCATCTTTTGGAAAATCCTCCAAAGGCTCTCCTCGTTTAATAGCCTTTAAACATTCATAACTAAAAACATCTTCTTTTTGTAAATAATGTACTTTATTTAAAGCAACTGTTTGAAATGAATATCTTACTAACAACTTTTCGGTTATGTGATGGGCTTCTTGAGAGTGTCTTTCCATCCCTAAATAAACTTTTTCTTTTGTGAAAACGTCAAAGTAAAATTTCGTTCGTTGTAAAAATGTTTCTTTTTCATCTAGTACATGAATTAATTCACACGTTGTTGCTGGCAAAATAGCGAAAAGTCCTTTTGCATAGTGCTTTAGCCATTTTTTTGGTACACCATTTTTCGATTTCGTTTGTACAATACTAGATAGTTTCATTAAGTTAACATAGCCTTGATAGTCTTCAGCTAACAATAACAATTGACTACTAGATGTTTCATCTATGTCTTCT
Source organism: Bacillus sp. FJAT-45066 (assembly GCF_002335755.1). Taxonomy (NCBI): domain Bacteria; kingdom Bacillati; phylum Bacillota; class Bacilli; order Caryophanales; family Bacillaceae; genus Bacillus; species Bacillus sp. FJAT-45066. Next base: position 176,300 of record NZ_NISQ01000001.1, on the reverse strand, counting down.
ATTACAGATAAAGTTATGCCGATAATTGGCTTTATTCCTTTTTCTTTACATGCTTTATAAAAGTCCACGGCTCCATACATAACGTTTTCGTCTGTTATTGCAATTGCTTCAAAACCCTCTTGTTTGGCTCGTTGAATAAGCCTGTCAATTCTAACAGAACTATTTAACAAACTGTAACAACTCATTATATGTAAAGGAACGTAACTCATTATTCTCACACCTTTATTTTCACTTTCCATTCTATTATAGACCGTACACATAGTAAAAAGTAACGGAAATTTCAATTGGTTTCTACTGCAAGAAAAACATACTTCTTTCTTCTTGTCCATATATATGATATATGGACTGAAAGGATGATGAAGATGGAAGTAAAAGATCCATTTATTGCTACACTACTGTTAAGTTTTTTTATTTCATTAGGTGTTTTAATTGGCGGGGCATTAATTGGGGGATTCGCTGCTTTCTTAGTTGGAGATGCCCCACTTAATCGAATGGCTAGGTTAGCTTCTTCATTAAAAATTTGGGCAATTGTTGCTGCGATTGGTGGAACATTTGACACTTTTTACAACTTTGAAAAAGGCTTATTTGGTGGAGAAACCAAGTTTTTAGTAAAACAAATATTGCTTATCATTACAGCAACAGGTGGTGCACAATTAGGTGCATTAATTATAAATTGGTTAACACAGCAGGAGAACTTGTAATGCGCATACCTCCCTATCATCGTGAACCGAGTTGGCAACGTTTTTTTGCAGGAGCTGTTGTTGGTGCTATTTTAAGTTGGGGGATTTTTGTGTTTCTGTTTGGGGCCATTCAAGATCGCCAAGTCAATTTCATCGTACAATATAAAAAACAAGTCGAAAAGCTAGAAGATCGACTTCACATATTAACAGAAGACAATGAAAAGTTAAAAGAAGAAAAGGAAAAATTAAAAGTTGAAGACATTTATATTACGATTAACAATCATGATAAATATAAGCTAAACTCTCTCGACCGAGTTCACATTATTGAAAGCATTCAAAAAGATTTGAACCATCTTATTTCAAGGGATATAAAGAGTATCAATGATAATAAAGACTTTTTAGTAAAATCGATTGAGAGCACACCTTATAAGATTGATAACAAAAGCTACTATTTTAAAGTTTTTCGATTGTACTTTGACACTACTGTTGAAATAGAGCTATCTGTTATAAAGATGGAACAATCAACTTAAACCTATTTAAAAGAGCGACTTACTTTTAAAGGAAGTCGCTCTATTTCATTTATTCTTATGAATAGCTTTTTGCTCGTTCTTTTAAGTCTTGTAAGACTAGTTGTGCATCATTCCAATTATAGATGGAAGCTCCTGATGCAAGAGGATGTCCACCACCGTTGTAGCGTTTGGCGATATCGTTTACTATTGGCCCTTTTGAGCGCAATCTTACTCTAATTTGATCCTCTTCTTCTATGAAAAATACCCACGTCAGAACACCTTCAATATTTCCTAGAGATCCTACTAATTGTGATGCATCGGCAGGAGTAGCGTTGAATTGTGCTAATTCTTCTTTCGTTAGTTTCATTGTAGCTACACCATACTCATGAATTTGGAAGTTCTCTAGTACATATCCGTTTAACTTCGCTATATGAAGTTTTACTTCATATAACTCATTGTACAATTTTGGAAAATCAAATCCATAAGAAACAAGTTCTGATGCATATTTAAAGGTTTTGGCACTCGTACTTTTAAACAAAAATCTGCCTGTATCTCCAATAATCCCTGCATATATAAGTCTAGCTGCCTCTTTTGTCATTTGAAAGCCTTGATGAACACCTCCTAAAAATAAGTCATAAATCATTTCACTTGTTGAACTTGCGTCGGTATCTACCCAAATAAGGTCTCCGTACTGATCGTCGTTTGGATGATGGTCAATTTTTATTAGTTTTCTTCCAAGGTTGTATCTTTCATCGCAAATTCTCTCGGCATTCGCTGTATCACAAACTATTACCAAAGCATTTTCATATGTATTGTCACTAATCTCATCCAACCTCGTTAAAAAATGGAGCGACTTTTCTTCTTTCCCGACACGGAACACTTTTTTATCTGGAAAAGAAGCTCTTATTATTTCAGCTAATCCACATTGTGAACCGTAGGCATCTGGATCTGGTCTTACATGACGATGAATAATAATTGTGTCTGCATTCACTATTTCTCGTATAATTTCTTGTTTCATTGTCCATTCTCCTCTTATATGTTTACTATCATTTAATCATAATTCCCATTAATATCAAAGTAGTTAAACGCTGGACTTTACTAGATATTTTAATCATTTATAGGTAGAATAGAGTTTGGACATTGATTTTGAAAGGAGTTCTATTTATGAACGCATTGCTCGTATTTTTTATGATCTTTTCCATAATGTTTTATGTTTACTATAAGTGCCTTTATTTTTTCCGAGCAAAATACCCCGCTGAGAAAAAATGGCTTAGTGCGAAATCTAGTATTGCTCTAGGTATTTTTGTTGCTTTATTCGGCTTAAACGCCATGATTAATCCTACTTCCACTTGGGCTATTGTTGTAGGCATACTATTTATTTTGATTGGTTCGGGAAGTATTTGGGCTGGATCTAAGGCATATAAATTTTATTTACCTCATGCACGTGAAGAAGCAGAACTAATTAAACAACAATAAACGGTTGAGACTACAAAATAATAAAAGATGGTAGCTTCGTTATTGAAAGGAAACTACCATCTTTTTTATTAAAAGCTATAAAGATTAGTGTTGATATTAATAAATTACAATTAGCTGTTGATTTCTGTGCAAGGCGGAGACTCCTGCGGGAGAAGCGGGAACCGGGAGACCCCGCAGGCGCGATAGCGCTGAGGAGGCTCCCGACCCGCCCGCGGAAAGCGGAAGCTTGCACGGAAATCAACAGCGGTATTTAACATAGCCTTTTAATAAATAAGTTGGACCATCATTAATGCTTTGCCGACGACATTCCCTTCGTGATATACCTCTACATCTATTTTCCCAAACTTACGTCCAACTTCTAGTATTTTCGGTTTTATTTGAATCGTACTGTCAATTTGAACTGGCTTAATAAAGTAGATCGTAATGTTCTCTACAACCATGTCGCTTTTTTTCAAGTTTCGAAGTGTACGTTTCGCCGCCTCTGTTACTAGAGTAGTAAATACACCATATGAAATTGTACCAACCGAGTTTGTCATTTGTGGGGTAATTTCACAGGATAGCATCTCTTCGCCACTTTTTCCTTGTCTTTCCACAAATTGATTTGTAACTATATCATCTAGCGTATCTCCTACTTGAGGTTGACGTTGAATCATTTGCAATGCTTTTAATACATCCTGTCTACTAATAATACCTATTAACTTATGATGCTGATCGACAACAGGTAACATTTCTATGCCTTCCCACACCATAACATGGGCTGCAGATGCGACACTTGTTTTACGATTAACGGTAATAGGATTTTTCGTCATCACTTTTTCAATTAACGTTTGATCGTCTTTTGATAAAACATCTTTGGAAGTAACAACACCTTGCACTTTGCCATGTTTATCGATAACTGGAAATCTGCTATGTTTCGTATTTTCATTAAAATAAAGCCAATCAACAATCTTATTATCTACTAATAAATGTGTTGTTTCATCTAAAGGAGTTAATATATCTTCCACAAGAACAATCTCTTTTTTTATTAATTGATCATAGATTGCGCGGTTTATTAATGTTGCAACTGTAAACGTGTCATAACTACTTGATATTATTGGGAGCTTCAGTTCATCCGCTAACTTTTTCACATGTTCATCTGTATCAAATCCACCTGTAATAAGAACTGCGGCACCACGTTCTAAAGCTAACTGGTGTGCGTTTGTTCGGTTACCGACAATAAGTAAGTTCCCTGCGCCAGTATAGCGCATCATCGCATCTAATTTCATCGCACCGATAACGAATTTGTTTAACGTTTTATGTAATCCTTCTTTACCACCTAACACTTGTCCATCTACAATGTTAACTACTTCAGCAAATGTTAGCTTTTCAATATTCTCTTTTTTCTTTCGTTCTATACGAATCGTCCCAACACGTTCGATTGTACTAACATACCCTTTGTTTTCTGCTTCTTTAATAGCACGGTAAGCAGTACCTTCACTAACTGTTAATGCTTTCGCGATTTGTCTAACGGATATTTTATCCCCAACTGGAAGTTTTTCAATATATTGTAGTATTTGTTCATGTTTAGTTGCCAAATTTTTCACCCGTTCACTAATAGTATTCTTCTATTATACGAGTGAAGTGTTAGACATTCAATGTCCATTACGTATATTGTCTTAATCTTATGCGTTTTTGTTCTTGTAATTTTAGTTTAGAAACTTTTCTTTTTCTTTTTGGCAAATACATAATCGCCGCTAAGTTTCCTCCAATAGCCATTAATGCAAAAACAACCCAAGCGATAGCAAACCAAGCGGCAAGGCCATCTTCGTGTATTGGTAATCTTGGAAAAGCTAAATAAAACATAGCTGCAATGCAGAGTAAACTTAATAACCATCTATTCTTTTTCACTGCGAATCCTCCTCTAAACATAGCTTGTTTTATTTATATTCAAATAAAATAAAAAAAGAAGCTATAATAGCTTCTTTTTAGCCTACAACTTATAAAAGTCATTAAGAAGGGTACTAACTGTTGATGTTCGATGTAGGTACTCGCTTTCCGCGGGTGGTCTCGCACCTACATCGAACATCAACTTTATTATTAAAATAAAAAATAAATTGTTATACAAACTTTTAATATTCTATTGATCTTGGCTCATTAACATAAACTAAATCTTAAAGAATTTTATATTATAATTCAATTCCTTCTCCGACTTTTAATAATAATCCGATTTCATCTGGTAGTTCGCTTATAAAGTATGTTGGGTCTTGTTCGATGATTGGGAATGTGTTGTAGTGGATAGGCACTACTTTTTTAGCATTCAACCATTGTGCTGCGATTAAGGCATCTTCAATCCCCATTGTGAAATTATCTCCGATTGGTAAAAAGGCGATATCAATACTATTTAGTTCACCAATAAGCTTCATATCGGAAAATAGGGCTGTGTCGCCAGCATGATACATTGTTTTTCCACCAATTGTTAATAATATCCCGGCAGGCATCCCTGTATATGTAATCGTTTGGTTTTCTGCATCTTCATAACTCGATCCATGAAATGCTTGGGTTAACTTCACTTTTCCGAAGTCGAATATATGAGATCCACCAATATGCATTGGATGAACTTTTACCCCTTTCCAACTTAAGAAAGTGGCTAATTCAAAAGGTGCTATAACTAGTGCGTCATTTATTTTCGCAAGCTCAACGGTGTCTCCTACATGATCATTATGACCGTGTGTGAGTAAAATAACGTCCACTTTCAAATTATCTACTTTTAAATCTGTACTACTATTACCATTAATAAAAGGATCTACGATAATTGTTTTACCATGTGCTTCTACTTTCACAACAGAATGACCGTGATACGAAATTTTCATTGAATGATTGCACCCTTTCTATTGTAAGAGGATTGCTCCCCCTGTACAGTTTTGATTTTCCTTGTTAATCTAATTGTAAACGTTTTTTTATAAGAATGGAAAGGATTTGATACGATGAAAGAACAACGTTTACATAATTTAGTGGAATGGATGAAGACAGAAGATATATCTGCTAGTTTCTTGACATCTACTCCTAATGTATTTTATTTATCTGGATTTTACACAGACCCTCACGAACGTTTATTAGGATTACTTGTCTTCCCTAATCACGATCCTATTTTAATTTGTCCTGGTATGGAAGTGGAACAAGTAAGACAAACAGGGTGGAAATTTGACGTTATTGGATATTCCGATACAGATAACCCTTGGATAATGATAAAAGAAGTAGTGGCTCAACGAGGCGTCACTATTCAAAAGTTAGCTGTGGAAGAAGAGCATATGATTGTTTCTAGATTTAAAAATGTTCAATCTATTTTTCCTGATGCTACTTTCACTTCTGCTGAAGAAAAGATGTATCAACTTCGAATTGTGAAAGATGAAGAGGAAAAAGAAATTTTACGTGAAGCTGCCAAACTTGCCGACTTTGGTGTTGAAGTAGGTGTGCATTTTTTACAAAAGGGGAGAACTGAACAAGAATTAGTGGCAACTATTGAATATGAGTTAAAGAAAAAAGGCATAAGTCAGATGTCATTCTCAACTATGGCACTTTCAGGTGTAAAAACTGCTTCTCCGCACGGAAAACCTAGTGGAGACAAAGTGAATGATGGGAATTTAGTTTTATTTGATCTTGGGGTTGTCTTAAACGGTTATTGTTCCGATATTACTCGCACAGTTGCATTCGGGGAAATTAACGAGAAACAAAAAGAAATTTACGAAACGGTATTAAAAGCTCAATTAGCAGCTGTAGAAGTGTGTAAACCAGGCACTGAAATCGGATTAATTGACCGTACTGCTCGTTCCATTATTACAGAGCATGGATATGGACAATATTTTACACACCGTATTGGTCACGGATTAGGAATTGAAGTGCATGAATATCCTTCTATGAACGAAACGAATACGATGTTACTACAGGAAGGAATGGCGTTCACCATTGAACCTGGTATTTACGTTCCGAATGTAGGTGGAGTAAGAATTGAAGATGACATCTTAGTAACGGAATCAGGCGTGGAGCTATTAACGAAATATCCAAAAGAACTGCAAATTATTAAAAGATAACAAAAAGGAAGCCATAATGGCTTCCTTTATTTATTTTATTACATTTTTGCTAGTAATGTATGTGCATCCTCATATGCAAGTTCATGCGCTTGAGCTACCGCTTCATATGTTACATAGCCATCAATTGTGTTAATACCTTTTAATAATGCAGGATTATCAAGACATGCTTGCTTGTACCCTTTGTTTGCAATTTGAACAGCATAAGGAACTGTTACATTTGTCAATCCTATCGTAGAAGTACGTGGAACTGCACCTGGCATGTTCGCTACTGCATAGTGAACTACATCATGTTTCACATAAGTTGGATCATCATGAGTAGTAATTCTATCTGTTGTTTCGAATATACCACCTTGGTCAATTGCAATATCAACTACTACAGAACCAGGAGACATAGACTGAATCATTTCCTCTGAAACTAATTTAGGAGCTTTTGCACCAGGAATTAATACTGCACCAATAATTAAATCAGATTCTTTCACCGCTTGTGCGATGTTTAATGGGTTTGACATTAATGTTTGCACGTCACGACCAAAAATATCATCTAATTGACGAAGACGTTCTGGGTTTAAGTCTAAGATTGTTACATCTGCACCTAAGCCGATTGCCATTTTAGCAGCGTTCGTCCCAGCAACTCCACCACCAATTACCGATACTTTACCACGGCGTACACCAGGAATCCCACCAAGTAAGATACCTTTACCACCTTTAGTTTTCTCAAGGAATTGAGCACCAAGTTGTGTAGCCATACGTCCAGCTACTTCACTCATAGGAGTTAATAAAGGTAGGGCACCGTTTGGCGTTTGCACTGTTTCATATGCAATTCCAACTACTTTTTTCTCAATTAATGCTCTAGTTAACTCTGGTTCTGGAGCTAAATGAAGGTATGTGAAAAGAATTAACCCTTCACGGAAATAGTTGTACTCGGATGGAAGTGGTTCTTTTACTTTCATAACCATGTCCATGGACCAAGCTTCAGCAGCAGTGTCAACAATTTTAGCACCAGCTGCAGTGTACTGCTCGTCCATAAATCCAGACCCTACACCAGCATCCTTTTCTATATATACTTCGTGTCCGAAACCAACTAAGTTAACAACTCCAGCTGGAGTCATAGCAACACGATTTTCATTATTTTTAATTTCTCTAGGTACTCCGATACGCATCGCAAGCATTCCTCCTATATTACAAATATATAAACATTTGATTAAACTATTAAGACGTATTAAATATAACATTAAAAAATAATTTGTAAAACATTTTTTCATTAATTTATGTAAGCGCTTTTTAATTAATAGTTTAATCTGAAATGATAGAATAATTCGCTAATATTTTATAAAATCCTCATAAAGTGTTTCCATTGAGATTTACCTTGATACATTCATTAAAAAGATAAAGAGAATATACAAAAAAGCAGGATTGACTTTTATTAGTCCTTCCTGCTTTTTATCGATATCGGTTTATAACGTCTAATCCACCTGTAACTTCGATGACGGATCCTGTAATCATATCGGAATTGTCATTACATAAAAAATCAACCACTCTTGCAATGTCTTCTCCAGTGCCTGACCTGCCAACTGGTGTTGTTTTATCTTCCAGCAATCTAGATTTTTCAATCGTTGACTCTTTCATTTCTCCGAGAATATTTCCTGGGCAAACCATGTTAGCTGTAATTCCATTTTCTGCTTCTTCAATAGCGATTGTTTTCGTTAAAGAGACCAATCCGACTTTTGCTGCGGAAAACGCGGAGCGATATATCCATCCTGGTGTTGATTCTGCACCTTGAAAGCCATATGTAATAATTCTGCCAAATTTTTGATTACGCATGATTGGCACTACTTTTTTTACTAGATGAAAAACGGAGCTTAAATTCCCTTCCATCATGTTGTACCATTCATCTTCACTGTAATCTACCAACTTTTTTCTTTCAAAAACATATGGGCCAGCGTTACAAATTAGATAATCTATTCGTCCAAATTTCTCATACGCTTCATCAACTAACCTGTACATATCTTCTTTTTTCGTAACATCTCCTTGAAAAAAATGAAGGCGAGTTTGGTCTACATGTTGGAGTTCTTCCTTTAATTTTATAAGTGCTTCTGTATCACTTCGATAATGGATCGTAAGCGTACAGTTTTTATTGATGAATTGGTCTGTTACCTTTTTACCAAGACCTTTTGTACCTGCTGTAATAATTGCGTGACGCAACTAGGTTTCCCCCTTGCGAACTATATATTAAGTTGAGTCCGTTTACTTGTTCTAATACTGTTTGAAAAAACTCAAAATATATTATGAAGGTAACGCAGATAAAGAAAAAATACAACTATTAAGGTGCAAAAAGAATTTAGAATGGATATATTCTACATTCCAAAGTAAACTTATTATGGCTATAATTTTTTCAATAGGAAGAAGGAAATACAATGGAACAAGCAGTGAAACATATTTCTTCAAAACCATCTAGAATAGAACGATTCGGCTTAGAGTCCGTTCCACAAGAATTAAGAAAAACTCGTTGGTATGAATATACAATTATACAAATTGCTTTTTCCGTCAATGCAGGCAACTTCTTAGTCCCAGCTTTAGCTGTACTAGAAGGTGGGCTATCATTTACAGAAGCATTTTTAAGTACTATTATCGGTGCTACCCTTGCTTTTGTATTTGTTTCGTTATTATCAATCCCAGGTGCAAAAAATGGTATACCATCACAATTTGCAATTCGATCTATGATTGGTGTTAAAGGAGCAAGATTTATTTCCTCTCCTATAAGAACCATTACATCTTTATATTGGTTTTCAGTGCAAACGGTCGGCGGAGCTCTCGTTATTCAACATTTATTAAAAAGTGTATTCGCTATTTCACTGCCTTTTTTTCTCGTCGCTTCATCGCTAGCAATCATTATGACTGTCTTAGCATTAATCGGATTTGAAGCCGTAAAAAAAGCGACGAAATACTTTATGCCAATTTTACTCATTGGCCAGGGAATGATGATTTTCTTATTGTTAAGAGAAAGTAATCTATTAACTGGAGTAGAATCAACAGCTGCAGCGTCTAACAACATAAGCACCATGCTTTTCTTTGCGAGTTTAGCCTTTGTTCAATATGTATCAGGTGTTAGTTCTTCAGCTGATATGACAAGGTATGCTATTACACCTAAAGAAGGTTTTATAGGACTCTTCTCCGGAAATGTAATCGGATTTATGTTAACCGCATTTTTCGGAGCATATACGGCTAGCTTAACGAATGAATGGAATCCTTTTATCGTTACAACGAATATGACAGATTCTTATATAATTGTTTTCATTATCATAATTGCAGCAATTTTATCGATGATATCCATAAATTTAAGTAATGCATATACTGGCGGATTTTCACTCCTTAATTCCTTACCGGGACTAGGAAGAGTGAAAGCAGCAATTTTATTTGGATTACTTGGCATTACACTATCTCTAACTCCAACACTTGTTAATGAAGCAAAACAGTTCATTTCCTTGTTAGGTGGATTGGTTATACCTTTGTCCGCCGTCATTGTAGTAGATTTCATTTTTAAGAAAAGATTAACTTTAAATGCGGATGAAATCATTCCACTCTACAATAAACAAGCTTTTTATTCTATTACACTTGGAATGCCAGTTTACTTTTTATTACCTGAAGATTATTCACCTGGATTTATAGCGTTCCTTATTACTGGACTCATCTATTTAATGTTGTTTATTTATAGAAGAAAGGACTGAATGTTACATCAGTCCTTTTTTGTCTACCCTTATTCGTAACGTTCCTCTTGTGCTTGTTGTTGGCTTTGTTGGCTTTGTTGTTGTGCTGCATTTTGTCCGTATTGTTGATTTACATACCCACTTGTGTATGCATCCGTAATCATGTTGTGTACTTCGTTTGCTGCCGCGTCATCATAAAAGAATTGTTGTTTCTGGTTTTGCTTATCCGCCATCCAATCCGCTCCTTACTACATAAAATTGTCACTACATTGTTATAGTTTGTTGTTTCAACTACATTTAAATGTGGTAAAAAATACTATAAAATAAAAGTAGGGAGAATCCTTCCACTTAAAAAGTAAGGGGTGTTCATCATGATGTACACTTACAAACGAATATTAGTTGCGGTTGACGGTTCAAAAGAGGCAGATTTAGCTTTCAAAAAGGCTGTGGAAATTTGCAATCGTAATCAGTCAGAACTTGTTATTGCACACATTATTGATACAAGAGCCTATGCAACGATGGAAGCATACGATATCCGTATGACAGAAAATGCAGAGAAGTTTGCAGCAGATATGTTAGCAAACTATCAAGAGATGGCAAAGACTTCTATTGAGACTGTAGAGACGGTTATTGAGTATGGCTCACCTAAAGTACGAATTGCTAAAGACGTAGCAAAAGAGAGAAAAGTGGATTTAATTATTTGTGGCGCGACTGGGCTAAATGCAGTAGAAAGATTATTCATCGGTAGCGTATCAGAACATATTGTTCGAAACGCAAAATGTGATGTACTAGTAGTAAGAAACGAAGACAATTAAAAGTAACTATCCTTTTCATATGTAACCGCTTATTATACAATAAAGGTAAGAGGAGAAAGGGAAGGAAGTATTTCATGGCATATTTTGTTCACGACAAAAGACTAGGTATTCGTTTACCAAAACTTGAACTCGAATGGTCACAATATAGTAAAGAACAACAACTGAAAATTATAATGGAATGGGAATTAATCCGTGGGAGTATTCCTGATCGAATTAAAGACTTAGAGCATTCCATTAACACAAAACAAGAACAATTGAACAACGAATCAGACTTCGAAAAATCATGTAAGCTAAATAGTGAAATCGCAGAACTCGCAAGTATCATTAATGATTTGTGGTTATGGTATAGACTAAACCAAGAAGTATCTTCAAAAATACACGCTTAAATTGTAAGACCACTTTCATTAGTGGTCTTTTTTGATGTGAAAAACACATGGCCAGTTGACCATGTGTTTTATTTCTCACCAATTGTCTTTTTCAGACTTCATAGAATGTTTCATGTAAAAATAGTTATTGGTAAAAGTTGATACTTTTTTTGTCCAATGATAGTTTGTTGCTGCACCAGTCAAAATTCCAAAGATAGGCGTTTTGCCTTTTTTGTTCGAGTTTACCGTTAGAATAAAGATAAGTTTTATCAAGTGTGTTAAAGGTTGTGTTAACCATACAGAAGGATGCTCTCTTTCTGTTAATGGATAAAAATACGGATCGTGTTCTTCACCGGCTTCCCTTTTCAGCTGTTCCCATCTTTCAAATTGATATTTTTTCGGTAATGTAGCAGCATAAAATATTTGTAAAAGTTTCACCATTTCATAAGGTGTGTCTGGTTTATATCCGTGTGACATAGCAATTAATTGTGTTGTGCGGATATTTAATGCCGCGAAGGCAGGAATATCAACACTAATAGTAGATAGTTTTCCAGTTCCGGTCATTCCACCTTGAATTAATGCATAAAGTCGATGTTTAGCCATTTGTTGCTTTGCAATAAATGCTTTTTGTTCTAAAGTTAAGTGCCTAATATCTTCAATGGATGATATCGTTTTGTCAAAAACTTTTGCTGTTTCCACAATACGTTTTTCTGCATCTTTTTGAAAAGCAGATTGTTGAATTAATCCATGTAAATGAAATAGCCACGTATCTAACTGGTTGTAAAATATATCGCGTAGGTCTTCTGGTATGTATTGAAATGAGACTTCTATCCATGTGTCGATTGTTTCTTCGAATTGTGTTGGTTCGTAGTTACGTATTGAATCTTCCCATTGTTGTAACTCTTCAAGTAGTAAAGAATCTTTTTCGTTCATCTTTATCCCTCACTTTACCGCCTTTGTTTTACTTATTATAACATAATGTAGTTGGTACTTAACAAATAGTTGGGGTTCTAATGGTTGATTTCAGATGCAGGTGTTCCACCACTTTAACAGTTAGATATGTTGAAGGCTCCTGTTGATTTCCGTGCAAGGCTTCGCTTTCCGCGGGCGGGCCGGGAGCCTCCTCGGCGCAGGAGTCTCAGCCTTGCACGGAAATCAACAGGTATTAGTAATAAATTATCAACACTAAGCATGAAATAAATTTTCATATATAAAAAGAAGCCTGCTATAGCAGACTTCTTCCCAAAATGTTATTATGTTAAACGCATTACGTCACGGGCAATCATTACTTCTTCGTTAGTTGGAATAACGATTACTTTAACTGGTGAATGAGGGTAGTTGATGAACGCCTCTTCTCCACGTACTTGGTTTAAGGATGGATCCCAATAAACGCCCATAAATTCTAATCCGCGTAATACTCGAGCTCGAATGACATCACTATTTTCGCCAATACCCGCTGTGAAAATAATCGCATCAACACCGTGCATTCTTGCTGCGTACGAACCAATATATTTATGGATTCTGCTAGCAAAAACTTCTAATGCTAATTCTGCACGTTCGTTTCCTTCGTCAGCAGCTGTTTCAATGTCACGTAAGTCACTAGAGAAACCTGAAATTCCAAGGATACCACTCTTTTTATTTAGAACATCTAATACTTCATCAGCATTCTTACCTGTTTTCTCCATAATAAATGGAATTAAGGCAGGGTCAATGTTACCAGAACGCGTACCCATCGCAACTCCAGCTAGCGGCGTGAATCCCATAGATGTATCGATAGATTTTCCGCCTTCGATCGCAGCAATACTAGCTCCGTTACCTAAATGACAAGAGATTAAACGTAATTGTTCAATAGGTCTACCTAGTAATTCTGCTGCTCGTTCTGAAACGTATTTATGACTAGTACCATGGAATCCGTACTTTCGAATACCGAAGTTTTCATAATACTCGTAAGGTAAGCTATATAAGAAAGATTTTTCAGGCATCGTTTGGTGAAAAGCCGTATCAAAAACTGCTACCGCTGGAACATTTGGTAAAATTTCTTTAAACGCTTTAATTCCAACAATGTTAGCTGGGTTATGAAGTGGTGCAAGTTCTGCTAAACCTTCTAATTCTGTTAGCAGCTCATCTGTAATTAATACAGAATCGTTGAACTTTTCCCCGCCGTGTACCACTCGGTGTCCAATCCCAGTAATTTCATCAAAGCTTTCGATAATGTTTAAATCTGTTAATTTATTTAAAAGAATCTTTACTGCTACTCCATGATCAGGAATATCTGTTATTTCTTTTACTTTTTCACCGTTCACACTAATATTAAAAACCGCATCTTCTAAGCCGATACGTTCTACTAATCCTTTTGTGATTACTTCTTCACTTGGCATGTGAAATAGTTGAAACTTAAGTGAGGAACTCCCCGCGTTAATTGCAATAATTTTTGCCATCTAAAAAAACAACTCCTTTTGATATGTCCAATAAACAAGGAAATGAGGCGTTTTATGTCATCTACCTTATGTTGCACAAATAGCCCTCAATATATATACCTTTTTCATTTAAACACCGCACATTTGCATTTGCAAGAGGAATCCTTTATTGTTAACGCTTACTCGTTAAATTTCTTTTTTTCGGATTATTTGTTCTTTTCTGTCTCAATCCAATTACTTATTTCATCCATTGTTTTAGTCAATTCAACTTTATTAGAAAAGCTAGGTAGTTTTGCAAGTAAAGCTTGTTTTGGTTGCTCTACTCCTACACCTTTCTTTTGTAAGATTAAGATGCTTTTCGCATGATTTTCATTTTTGAAAACAGTCATTGGTAATTGTAAAAAACCTTGAATATATACTTGTTCTTTTAAGAATTTGTGTAGGTTAGATGCTTCTTCTCCTTCAAAAAGGCTGTTTGGAACTAAGAAGAATAAATATCCTCCTGTCTTTGTGTAACGAAGACTCTGTTCAATAAATAAATAATGCGCAAAAGAATGCCCGTTACTAGCTTTAAGCGTGTAATTCGAAGCATTCTCATCATCTGGATAAAATCCAACAGGTAAGTCTGAAACAACTACATCTACTGGTTCAATAAATAAGTTTTGTAAGCTATCTTGTGTGTACAATTCTAATGCATGTTCTTGTAAGTTTGCGTTTTGTGCCGCTAAACTAATTAACAAATCATCCACATCTACTCCAAAGCTTTGCGTCTGTTTTCCTGAAAGGTGATTGAGGATGGCTGTTAATAAGTTTCCAGTACCAATTGCAGGATCAAGTAATGTTAATGACGGACTTTTACTAGTAAATTTCCCAACTAAATAACCAACAAAAATAGCTATTGCATCAGGTGTCATTTGATGATTAACTTGCGCAGCCTCTTTCATTCCTTTAAGAATCGTTAGTTGTAGTCCTTTTCTTATTTCTTCTTTTGCATACGATTTAATCTTTATTTGCTCGTATTCTTTTTCTAGTCTTTTTTTCGTAAGCTCAGATAGCTCATCTTGTAAAACAGAACCATGAAAAATATTATCGGATGTTTCTGCAAGTGCTTCTAAATAGGTGCAAGACAATTCTTCTTGTAGGATGTTGGCCGTAGTATCGAACGTTGTAAAGATTTTTTCTATATGGGTTAAAGTCATATTTTGTTTCTCCTTTTTATTTATTGCTCTGTTAAAGACCGCTGTTGATTTCCGCGCATATCTTCGCTTTCCGCGGGCGGACCGGGAGCCTCCTCATCGCATTCGCGACTGCGGGGTCTCCCGCTCCCCGCTTCTCCCGCAGGAGTCTCCGATATGCGCGGAAATCAACAGCTAGAAAGTTAATAATCAACACTAAGCTTTAACACAGCCTTTTATTTAAATAATGTAAGTGGAAGCTTTTCATGGGGAAAGGAACAAAGAGAGGATGACCCTTCGTTAGGAGTCACCCTCTTTTGCGTTTATCTAGTTGCTTTAAAAGATTAAGTATTAGTTAGCAGCTTTGACAGCTTCAATTGCAGCTTCGTAGTTAGGGTGGTCTGTAACTTCACTTACGTACTCAACATACGTAACTTTGTCGTTAGAATCTACAACAAATACAGAACGAGCTAGTAAACGTAATTCTTTAATTAATACGCCATAAGCTTCTCCTAAAGATACTTCACGGTGATCAGATAATGTTTCTACATTTTCGATACCGTTAGCCGCACACCAACGCTTTTGAGCGAATGGTAAGTCTACGCTTACTGTTAAGATTTTTACGTTATCTAATTTAGAAGCTTCTTCGTTGAAACGACGAGTTTGTGCATCACAAACACCAGTGTCAATTGAAGGTACTACGCTAATGATACGTTTGTAACCTTTAGAGCTATCTAAAGTAACTTCCGATAAGTCATTTGCTAAAACTGAAAAGTTAGGTGCTTGGTCTCCCACTTTTACTTCTGTACCGAGTAAAGTAACTTCTTTCCCTTTGAATGTTACATTTGCCATGAAAAGTTCCTCCTAATTAAATAAGGTATGTACATTGTTTATAATAGCTTTCTCTAATCCGTTTTGCAATGAATGTGATTTGATTAATGAAAATAATTAACCATTAAGAATGTAAATCTAATAGTTATTACATATTACATATATGCCGAGGCACGCAAGTCCACCCGCGGAAAGCGAGCACCTCGTGCTATCATCAACAGTTAGTAGCTTATATATTTATTTTCAGGGTAGACCCCCATGCTAATGAAATTCGCACCAGGGGACATGAAAAGTTGTGATGCATTCTGAATTTATATTCCAAACAAGTTGATGATAGCACGAGGTGCGAGACTCCTGCGGGAGAAGTGTGTCAAGGGAGACCCCGCAGGCGCAAAAGCGCTGAGGAGTAGGTTTTTTCACGATAGTGAAAATAACCATCCTTTTTACCACCCGCGGAAAGCGGGTGCCTCGTGCTATCATCAACAATTAGTACCGTTTCTATTTATTTTCAGGGTAGCATATATAAATAAAGAAGCTAACCAAATATCAGTTAGCTTCTTAGATTTGTTTAAATATCTAAATCTTGCTTTGGTTTATTATAATTTTGGTTAAATGGTTGATTGTTAAATGCGCTTTGTGACGTATCATGCTTTTTGTTGTTCATCATTTGTTGTACTTTTTCAACTGCTTGCGGTGCTAGGTCTAGTAACTTTTCTATAATGTGCGTGTTTTCATCCAAATGTAACATTTTCACACCATGAGAGTTTACTACTAAAAACGCAATCGGAGTAATAGAAACTCCTCCACCACTACCACCACCGAACGGCATTTGCTTTCCACCACTATGTTGGTTGTGCTCGTGTCGTTCTGATCCGGAAGCTTGAGAGCCTTGAAATTCACTTCCCCCAGCTGCAAAACCAAATCCAACCTTAGAAACAGTAAGAATAACACTACCATCTGGGGTTTCTACCGGGTCACCAATAATAGTGTTTACATCAATCATATCTTTTAAGTTTTCCATTGCCGTTGTCATAAGACTTTTAATAGGATGCTCTGACATGCTGTTAATCCTCCTTACATTGATTCATTTTCACTATCTTTAGAAAACATTGCTAAAGGTTGGGTTTTAAATTTTGGCCGTCCACCCTTCCAATATTTAACGGTTCTTATCCCTGCTAACATAGCATTTCCAATTTGAAAGCGAATCATACATTTAAAAAGCGTTTGGGACGCCTTTTGTTGAAAATATGGAGTAACAGATATGAAAGGTTGCGCTTGTAATCTCGTATACTGACTCATAAAACCTATTATTCCACCTTTAACAGACCACGCAAATCCTGTTAGCACTCCAGTATACGCAGCATCTCCAACCCCTAAGTTGCTATGCCACTCAAATTGCTTTATTTCTACTCTTGATAAAAATCTACGTGCTATTTCATGCATTCCAACGACATGTCGAACTAATTCGTAAGTATCACGAATACTGTAAAAAATATCTTTCGGACTATAATCCTTATCTTTTTCTTTATTATTAGAAGAACCACTCATTTTTGTTTTTTCTTTCACTACAACTGAACCGGTATTTTTGTTAACTTTTACGAGCGGAACATCAATTGTATATCGTATTAATCCGAACCAAGCTCTTAACTGTACTGTCAATTGGTCATTGTCTTGTTCATGGTGAAAGTTTATTTGCACAGTGATTTTCGTTAATAGAATAATAATAAAAATTAAAAGGAAGAATAGCCCAATAATTATCCACCACATATGCACACTTCCCTTCCTTTTATCCATTATATCCGTGACAAAAAAAAATAAACGTATTGCTGGTTGCAATACGTTTATTGATATATTATTTGGGTTCATGAACTACTGATGTGTCCGCTATGAAATCGTGAATTCCTTGTTTTTTTGTAGTAAATGCAACGACTACATATAGGATGGTTGTAAACCATTGAAAAGTTAGGATAAATCGCCCGATTCCTTCTCGAAACAAAACCGTGCTCCATGTTAATATGTCATCTTTCAACGGCACAACTTTTAAACCAAATACCATTTTTCCCAATGTTTGACTATAAATTTTTGTCATAACAATAAAGTAACCGTACCAAACGATGGCGGTTGCTATAGACGACGGAGAAAATAAGAAGCTGTCATTAGTCGTTAATCCAACTGCTTGGAAAATTGGGTGGATGATAATGCGCCCAATACTTCCTATTACAATAAGATCCAACAAATATGCCCAAAACCTCATCCAAAACCCTGCAAAATGATAGTGATCTATTTTTTTGTTTGAATCTAGCGCCTGCCCATCTTCCTGTACATAATCTTCAAAATGCGTTTTTACTTTTCCCTCTTCTCTCATATGTCTTTCCTCCTATTCCGCATACAAATACATTAATCTTGGAGAGTTTGGTTGCGTAAATAGTTTAGTTAACAACTGCATCTCAGGATTTGGAGTAAGGAAACTATTTGCTTGCATTCGGAATAAGGAGCCTAAACCTACGTTTTCTTGATATTGAACAACTTGAACATTGCCGAGGTTATTATCGGATTTTATAGCTGCAATGACATCGTCTAAGTAGCCAATCTCATCAATTAAATTATTTTGTTTTGCTTGTCCACCATCATAAATACGTCCATCAGCGATACTTCTTACTTCTGCTTCACTCATGCCTCTTCCAGTTGCAATAACATCAACAAAACGGTTATACATGTTATCAACCATCGTTTGTAATATATCACGTTCGGGTTCTGTCATCTCTCTCGTTTGCGACATTATATCTTTATATTGGCCGCTCTTAATTGTCTCAAATTTCACACCGTAATTTTCAGCTAGTTCACCAAAGTTAATTCCTTGCATGATTACACCTAAAGAACCGGTGATTGTTTCTTCGGTTGCGAAGATTTTATCAGCAGGTGCGGAAATGTAATAGCCACCAGACGCAGCCATAGACCCCATTGATATGTATACTGGTTTTTCCGTTTCCTCTTGAATCTCCACAATCTTTCTATGGATTTCGGCACTTTCATACACTCCACCACCAGGCGTATTAACACGTAGGATAATCCCTTTAATCTTATCGTCTTCTTTCGCTTGGTCTAACATTTTTAAAAATTGACGATGGTTGTAGCCAGTCGACCATAAATTTGCCGCCCCGACATCTTGAATAACACCATCTAATTCTAATACGATAACTTTTCTGTTTTGATTTCCTTTCTCTATTACTTTTTCAACAAATGCAGTTTCCTCCATCGGAAAAAGGTCACTAGAGAAAAAGCCCCCACCTTCTTTTGTAGAATTTCTAGTACTCACACTCGTCATGATGGAAACAAAAAATAATAATGTTGCTATTCCTAAAGCTAGCCAGCGTTTCCCGCTCATTTTTAAATTACCTCCTCAAAAGTCTATCTGCAAAGTTATCATAGGGTACAAAACGTTGAAATTCACTGTAGGTACTCGTTTTCCGCGGGTGGTCTCGGGAGCCTCCTCGGCCTTACACGCCTGCGGGGTCTCCCTTGACACACTTTTCCCGCAGGAGTCTCGCACCTACAGTGAATTTCAACTTTAGTTGGTCATTGCAGATTATCTACTTAATATGTACGACATATCATTACAAAAAGTTTCATGAAAATGGTAAACTATTCACATTATAGAATTGTACTAAAAAATAAAGCAAAATGGTAATGAAGTGTAATTTCAAATTAGGAGGCAGGAAAATGGACCGTCGAAATATGTATTTTTTCTATAAAAGAGAAAAAGAATTAGTGGAAAAAGTTCAACAACTCCAAATGTTAGCAGAACAATATAACTTTAACGTTGTAAATGACCATAAAGAAGCAAATATTATAGTGGCAATTGGTGGCGATGGTGCATTTTTACAGGCTGTTCAAAAAACCGGCTTTAGTGCTGATTGTTTATATGCAGGTATTGCAACTGGTGAAGCTACTAGTTTTTATTGTGACTTCCATATTAATGACACAGAAAAAATGATTGAAGCAATGACAACTGAGCAAATTGAGGTTAGAAGGTACCCGACGATTGAAGTAACAATGGATGACACTGCAACATTCAAATGTTTAAACGAGTGTGTAATCCGCTCAGGAATTGTAAAAGCATTTGTTATAGACGTTATAGTAGATGACATCCATTTTGAAACATTCCGTGGTGATGGGATGATTGTTTCTACACCAACTGGTAGTACTGCTTATAATAAATCTGTTAATGGTGCTGTGGTAGATCCAATGTTACCTTGTTTTCAAGTGAGTGAATTAGCTTCATTGAATAATAACACATATAGAACACTTGGCTCTCCGTTTGTTTTATCAGGTAATCGTAAGCTTGTCTTAAGAGTAGTCCAAGACGGAAATGATTATCCAACGATTGCATTTGACAATGAAGCGTTAAGTGTACGTCATGTGGAAAAATTAGAGTTTAATTTAAGTGAAGAGAAAATAAAAACAGTTAAATTAAAAGACAACTCTTTCTGGGAAAAAGTGAAGAGAACTTTCTTGTAAAATGGCAATAAAAACGAGGAACCGCTTGGGTCGCCTCGTTTTTTTGTTCTCTATTTTACCTTTACAAAAACAAAATCAGTATTCGTAATATTTAATGAATGTAGCCCTTCTCCTAATTTAAGTACTCCACTGTACCAATCAGACCATTCATCGCCATCGTTTGAACCTTTTAATTCATCCCATTCAATCCCTGAATCACTAGGTTCGTTTCTTGATACCGTCTGGAGCTGAATATCGGATGCAGCATTTAATGAAATATCTACATACCCTGCACGATCTACAGTCCAATCATTTTGTAATGAATTTACGTGTAGATTTATATTGTTAGAGTTCCCTCTAACCTCTAACTTTATATTTTCTGGAATAACGATAGTAGGAGAAACAGACGTATAGGTACTTAATACACCAATTTTTCTAGTCGGTTCTTTTAAATATATATACAACGTATTCCCTACTTTTTTCTCTTTCCAAAAATCTTCTGAATTCGTTAATAGCTCTTTATCCCCATCATTATAAGAAGTACGATATGTTCCGAATCCTTGTATTTCTTTTCCATTGGTTCCTTCGATGTTTAAGTGTTGGTTTCCTGTTTCAATTATGACAGAATCTATCGATGAACCAATGGCAATTTGTAAATCCGGTAAATCAAATGTTCTTTCTTCCGAAGCGACTAAAGTACGAATTTCTCCTAAAAGACCTGTAGACATAAACACCGTTAAAATGATTCCTACCGTTCCTAAAATTCCAACAAATCCAATGCTTAAAAAATCATATTTCACTTTCGGATTTTCTTGTTTACTAGAGAAAAGATAAAGAATGATTTCTATCCCTAACACTACTAATATTGCAGGCCACCAAATTAGAATAGGTTCAACAGCCGTCCAACTTTTAAATTGAGAGAGTGCAAGCATGACACCTAGTACAATTAAAGAAATCCCCATGGAAACTGTTCCAACTCTCCAATTCCTCACCTTACACACTCTCCTTTTTCACTTTACTTCCAACAAGTAGCTTCAAGCCGCCACCAATTAATAGTGTGCAAACGACAATCATTTGGAAGTAGTTATAGTACAAGTTATATACATTAAGACCGAAATGATTTTCTACCAATGGACCGATGGCAGGCAAGAATATATTGACAAACATATAGTATGCTCCTAGCATGATAAGCCCGATTCCTAGCCACTTTTGGTGGGAGATAAAATAAGACACAATTGGTATATCTTCTAGATCTTCATCGCTACTTTTAGAAGCTTTTTGCAATGCATCAAAGAAGCTATAAAACCAAATGAGTGGTATTAAGAATAAGAAAATAGAAAGTCTTAATGTATCTAGTATATAAATTGCAAATAAGAACGCCGCCATGAGTTGCAGTCCTCGTTTTTGCAACCCTAAGTACATGTGGCCAGCACCAGGGAACATGGATAGAATCGTTGCAATCGTCTTACTCTTTTTACCAAGTTGTCTCGTATCTTCAAAATCTTCTAAAACGGTTCTATCTATTAATGGTTCTCCTCTTTCTTTTTTCGCTAACTGTTGAAAAGTGTCAAACATGTTATAGATCCAAATGGCAGGTAAAACTCCTAAAAACACGATGAAAACACCTTGATTCGTAATAGCAGTTATAAAAATAATCATGATACCCAGTCCAATGAATCCAATCAAAAACGTTAATCCTCTGTTCATTAAGCCGAGGTGAAAGTGACCTAAGCCTGGAACGAATGAAAGTAAGATAGTTTGAAACCTAGCGTCTTTGTCTTGGGAAGTTGGTGAATCTGATTCGGTTGCTTGCATCGGTTGATTTTTTAATAAAAACAAAATCATATTAAACATATTCACAAGCCAAATGACAAAAATCCCTACCAATCCAAAGGCTATAAAAAGTGCACCTTCCCATGGATACATAGCCGTTAGAGCTAATGCAAATATGCCAACGAAGATAACCGCTGAAAAGTATAAAAAGCCCATTAATTTTTTATTCACATAAAAGTGACCGAGGCCAGGAATAAACGATAGAAAAAACGCCTTTACACTACTTTTGTTATTCATTTCTTCTCCTCCTTTTGTGTTCTTTCAACTTTTTCTAGTAAAGTTAATGCTCTATCCATAATATTTTGTGAAACAGTAGCTTCATGTGTGTTAACTGAGGAGGTTTCCATTACACTTGAAATACCAAGCATGCTTTGGAATACACCTGATGTCATTAAGATGAATGTGATGGATGCAGCAATAACATAATGTAAAAATGCCGGATTAGTCCTTTTTCTCTGTTTTGATTGACTCATTGGTATTTGCGACATCACTTCATCGGTAAAGTTACTATTTTCTAACTCTGGGAGAGTTTCTTCATTTACTAATGTCATATAAACCGCTAAACAGTCGTCACATGAAAAAAGGTGTCCTTCTACTTCTTCTCTTTTTTCTTCTGATAGGTAATCTTCAACATAATTTTGCAAGTCTTCAAGAGTTAAGTGTTTCAATAAAAGTCCTCCTCCTTCCAGTGAGCTCTCATCCATTTTCTTGCACGGTAAAGTTTTGTTTCTACCGTTTTCACTTCTACTTGTTGTTCGGCTGCTATTTCTTGATAACTTTTTTCGGTTATGTAGTAAGCTAAGATTACTTCTCGATAATTTGCTGGCATGTCATCTATTCGTTTTTGTAGGAATTCTTTTTCTTGCTTCCTTATTAACGGTGGTACTGTATTATCTGACTCGCCGTATAAATTAGTTAAATGTTCCGTCTCTGTTACTTGTTCTTTTTGACGTTGTTGTTTTCTTTTCGTGTCTATCGAATGGTTCATGGCGATTCGGGTAATCCATGTTTTAAAACCTTGATTTTCATAATTGGGAAGCGCGTAATAGATTTTGATAAACGCTTCTTGTGTTGCATCTTCTGCATCTTTTTCATTTCTTAGCACGGAAAAAACGATCTTGAATAAATATTTTTTATATTTTTCTACTAAAAGCCGGAATGCTTTCTCGCTTCCAAGCTTTGCTTCGCGAATCAATTTCTCCTCTATTACGCTCTCCCCCTTTCTTTTAATCTACTATATAGACGAGATGAAATAGAAAAAGCCCTACACTTTTTGAAAAAAATAATAAATAATAGGCTTGGTGTTAAAGAATGATGTTTAGTATTTAATACCAACTAGCTGTTTATTTCCGTGCAAGGCGGAGACTCCTGCGGGAGAAGCGGGAGACGGGAGACCCCACAGACGCGAATGCGTCGAGGAGTAGGTTTTTTCACGACAGTGAAAATAACCTTCCTTTTTACCGCCCGCGGAAAGCGAAGCCTTGCACGGAAATCAACAGCGGTCTTTTACCGCATAAAAATAAAAAACCGTCTGTAGATTATTCTACAAACGGTTTACTACTCCTTCCGAGAAGACGATGGTATATTTAACGAAATCCCTATGCCAAAAATAAAGCCAAGATTATACCAACCGCCATTATTATTCGTTTCGTAAATAACAACAGTATCTGAAAAAAGAGAGATAATAAAGGAAATGACAATGATAAATCCATGCCAGAAACCAAGCCAAAATCCAGCAGGTGAATGAGATGAAGAAGTTCCATCTCCAGGTAAACATCCAGATAAAAAAATCAACATTACTACGAAAATAACAATATGTCGTATTTTCATAATTTTGTCCTCCTATAAAAACTAGTTGTTTTATTAATATAAGAGGAAAAAACAGATTAGAACCTGCACACTACTTTTGATACATTATTTCACCATTTACAACAGTCATTTCTACTTCTGTGTCCAACATTTCATCATGTTGAATTTGAAATAGGTCTTTATTAAGTATTGTAAAGTCTGCATAGTACCCTTCTTTTAATAAGCCTTGCTTGTTTTCTGCTCCAATGGCTTGAGCTGATCCTAAAGTAAATAGTTGAATGGCTTCAAAAACAGATAATCTTTCTTGTTCATTGTATACTGTTTTATTAAGATCTCCAGGAACCGTACGTGTAACAGCTGCATGGATACCTAACAAAGGATCTACCGGTTCAATCGGTGCATCTGAGCCACCAGCACAAATAAACCCTTCGTCTATTAATGTTTTCCATGCATAACAATAGTTCATTCTTTCTTCGCCAAGTCGCTCAATTACCCATGGGAAATCTGTAGCAACAAATCTAGGCTGAATATCTAAAATGATTGGTAACTTCTTTGCACGATCAATTAATTCTCTTCGTAAAATTTGCGCATGAATAAGTCGATCCTTTTCACCAGCTGGACATGGATACAATTCAATTGCATCCAATACATATTCAAAAGCTAAGTCTCCAATCGTATGAACCGCAACTGGCATATTGTACTCTCTTGCCTTTTTAACTAAGGCAAACAAATTCTCTTTTGAATGCATTTCTACACCAGATGTTTCAGGGGCATCGTTATAAGGTTGACTTAAAAGCGCTGTTCTTCCACCTAATGCTCCATCAGCAAAGATTTTCATTGCACCGAATTCTATAAAAGCAGTACTTTCCTTGTATCTATGTCCTTCACCTTGCATATCGTCTACAACTTCGTGGTGAACAAGCAAATGAGCTCTATAGTTTAATCCATCTTGTTCAATTACTTTTTTAAACGCATCGTATGTTTTCGTAAAACTTCCATAATAACTTAAATCTTCACTATGACTTCCAGTTAATCCGAGAGATAAGCAATCTTTAATGGAAGTTTTTAAAGCCGAGTATAAGTACTCTTCCGTAGCTCTCGGTATAATGTTTTTTACTAAGTCTGCAGCTGCATCTAAAAGATAACCAGTAGGTTCACCATCATTATCTTTTACAATAACTCCTCCTACAGAATTTTCTGTCTCTTTCGTTATTCCAGCTAGTTTTAATGCATACGAGTTCACTAATACTGCATGCCTGCAAACTCTTGATAAGATCATTGGATTGTTTGGGGCTATTTCGTCTAACTCATTTACATGAAAGATCTTTCTATCTGGAAAATTATTTTCATTCCAACCTTCTCCAAACACCCATTCGCCTTCTTTTGTTTCGTTAACTTTTTTCTCAAGCGCTTCTTTCATTTCAAAAGGCGATGTGAAGTTAGATAAATCTAAGCGCAGTAGTTTTTCACCGTGACCGATTAAGTGCATGTGGCTATCAACAAACCCCGGGTAAAGAATAGAATCTTTTATGTCCATTCGCTTTTCGATATTGCTACTGTACTTATCTTCTAGTTCACTTTTACTTCCAAGTGCTACAATTACACCGTTTTCTATATATAATGCTTCTACTTTTTCGTTTTCCTTTTGCATTGTATAAATTGTACCGCCATACCATAGTTCTCCCATGTGTTTCATGCTCCTTTAATCTCGTTAATACAACAAGTTCTTTGTTTAAAATCTTGCCCTTTCCTTTCCACTGCAGCCACTTGCTTTCCGCGGGGTGTCTGTTCCAGGCGCTTGCTCCATTCAAAACTTACCTCTCCTCCGGTCGATAAGTCAACATGCTTTGCTCCTTATGTCGTAAATCGTGTTTCCTTTATCTCCCTCCGTAGCGGTCCAGTTTTGATGAGGCAGAACGAGCGACGTCCGCATTTCGACGAGTGACGTGAGCCTCCTCGGCGTCCCATCTGTGGGGTCTCACGCTTCGCTCTTCTTCCCGCAGGAGTCAAGTGGCTTCCGCGACAATTCACTCAAGGTTTTAAAATCTGCACATTGGTATAAAAACACAATTATTCTTAAATAAAGATTATCATAATTTCAAATGAAACTACATTACTTGTATTGAAAAAAAGCGAGTGCAAGAAATTATTAAGTAGTTCCGAAAACGTGGAGAAAAAGTATAAAAGCGTCTAATAAATCAGGGTAAATAACAGCCGAAATTACACACCAAATATAATTTACAAAAATAAACAAATTTTATAACAATTGTATATTAGTAATTTAAAAATGAAACTTAATGCCTAATAAACAAAAGGGTGCTTTGTCTCAATAATTATTACAGCTTAAAAGAATTGCAGTAAACTGGAATGCATTTACATCAAGGTTTTCTCTGTTAATAATATGGTTATCATCTGATTTGGGAGAAACATCAAGTTCACAAAAATAAAGGTATATACAGAAGATGAGCGGTTTACAAATTAAAATTTTTTGGAGGTTTATGGATGGCAATTAATGATGAACAGCTAGACCTATTATTAGAGGATAGAGCTTATTGATTATTTCCCTTTTTAATTAAAAATCTCTTTAGAATTAGTCTATTAAGTAAAGTGGAATGTTTATTGGGTAGGTGCTGAGGCATCTACTCTTTTTCTGTTTGAAAGCCCTATACATATAATAAGAAACTTTGGAGAAATTTAATAAAAGTATATTTTTTATGGAGGTCATTTTTAATGGGACAGGGAAAACAGATAAGGCTAACAGCCACAGAAATAGCTCAGCTTTGGACTCAGTACGTGAATGATAGTGCAAGTATTTGTATGCTAACTTACTTTTTAGAAAAAGCTGAAGATGCAGAAATAAAGCCTGTAATTGCTCATGCCTTGGAGCTATCTCAAACTCATGTGAAAAAAGCAACTGCAATACTTTCTGAGGAAAAGAACAAATTACCTCATGGATTTAAGGTAGAGGAGGATGTTGATTTAACAGCACCTAGGCTTTTTTCTGATAGCTATGTTTTAAATTTTGTACATAATATGGCTAAAGTTGGACTTACAGCTTATTCAGCTAGTTTATCTGTAGCTATAAGAGCTGATATTACAGACTTTTATATGGAATGTCTTACTGAGACTATGCAATTATATAAGATGGCAAAGGATTTACTTTTATCAAAAGGTCTATATACAAGACCTCCTTTCTTTCCAAATATAGGAGAATTTGAATATGTGGAGAAACAAAGTTTTATTTTGGATTTCTTTGGAGATAAAAGGCCTTTAATAGCACTAGAAGTATCTAATCTATACACTAATATTCAAAGAAATGCTTTAGGAACAGTCACACTAGCTGGATTTAGTCAGGTTTCAAATTCAAAGGATGTAACACAATTCTTTCTAAAGCTAATAGAAATTGCAAAGAAACATGTTAAATTATTTGGAGAAAAACTGGAGGAAAGCAATCTCCCTCTTCCATTGTCTTGGGGTTCAGATTTAACAGAAAGTACATCCTATACATTTTCAGATAAACTTATGATGTACTATACATCTGGATTGATGGCTTTAAGTATTGGGTATTATGGCACAGCAATAGCTCAAAGTCTTAGAATGGATATAGCTATTATGTATAACAGATTGATACTTGAGGTTCAGAAAATTTCTGAGAATGGAGCATATCTCCTGATAAAAAACAAATGGTTGGAACAACCCCCAATGGCACCTGATAGGAAAGGGTTAGCATATAAAAATATAAATAATGATTAACATAAGCTTATCTAGAAGGATAAGGGATGATACTCCTCTGAACTTATAACTGCTTTTCCTGCTGATAACTGAAAATGAATAGGCTACACTAAGTTGGAAAGAAAAAATAAGGGCATGTAAAGTAAGACTACTAATATTAAGGAGTGTGCTGTAGCCACGTCAACGTCGGACATTTATAGCCGAATTTAAACTGCAATTAGTGAGGCTTTATGAAAACTGTTTATGGTATCTTAGCCACAATGACAATTGAAACCCGAGCCACTCTGATAGAAAACAGACCCTAGTTGTATCAATTAGGGAAAATGAGGAGTGATCAAATTGCGAGATAAAAAGAATATAATTCACCTTTATTTGGAGGGGAAAAGGAAGAGGAGCATTGCACTAGCCAAAAAAGCAAGAAATACAACGGATAAATATATTAATGAATTTGAGTTAAGTAGAAAGACAGACTTACGTAATCTTCCGATTACTGAAGTGATTTTAAAAGCTTCTTCCTACAAAAAGAGAGTTGGGCGTAATAAAGCCCTCACTCAGGAAATGATGGAGCAATTACGTTATTTTATTAAAGGAAATGAGTGGAAAAGAATTCACTATATGGGCAAGTGGTTTTGTCCCTTCTGTATTAACTTATGCCAACATGAGAACAGTAGTAGGTTATTCATATGTACAGAGAGACTAATTACATAAGTATGCGGAACCTTTCTATATGAACTATAAACTTTGCGTGAACATCTAATACTCATACTTGTGATTCGGATTGATATAACCTTGCAAATCGATAGTTACTATGTGCTAACGTGAAAGCGTCTAAGGAATAGCTTTTTATTTTATTTTATTTTCATTTTCTTGTTTTATCTCTCCCCAGTCGAACTCAACTTCATGTCCAGGTAGACAGTTTTTTTAAATGTATACTTCACTTGTTTTAGAAATATCTTTATTAACAAAGTTCCTAACTGTCGTGTAGCTAATTGAATAACCTTCCTTGAGTAATTTCTCATGCATATCAACCATCTTCATCTGCTGATTGATACGAACTAATCTTGAGATTTCTTCAGTAATTGACCAGTTAGACATAGCCGTAGTACGATAGCCAAAAGTCATACCAACGTCTGGCTTTATATGGTCGGGATTGCAACATTATCAGAATTGATATTTCATTGTTATTTCATACCAATTATTTCCTATAAATATCAATATGTCAATAAAAAATAGAATACCATTTAGTTTGTGATTTGGTGTGCTATCTCATATTTTATTTCTTATGTTTCTCCACATTATCTTACACTCCTTTTCTTTGTTTCCTTTACTAGTGATGCTTCTTTTTTAAACACCATTCTTTATCAAGCGGAAAGGTATATCTTCTTTTTGTGGAATATTATTGTAAATAAATTCACTTTGAATGGAGGTTTTAGTTGTGAAAATTTTAGGAGCCATTATTTTAACTGCTATTATGTTATTCATCGTTTTTTATGCAACCATTATGATTGCACTTTCTTCCAGTAAAGCAATGTACGTTATATTCACATTGATTGTTATCTTAGGTCTAATTACCTTTTCTAACCTATTTATATTTAATCAATTTAAAAAGAGATGGCCAAAAATTTGTTTTAGTGTATTCGTTACGGGAGCAATCCTTTTTTCGTAAACATTGGACATAGTTCGTACGTTAATAGTCTAAAGATAATGAGTACGCAAGACGTTGATTTATATCTTTATGAACCGTTCACTGAGGATAATAAGCTTGCTACATTAGATGAACCTGCATCTTTATCACTTACAAACAATTTGCCAAAATTAGATGGATCTACAGCTCTGTATCCCGTTTTTGCTTCATTCGTTCAAGCAGTCTATCCGGAGAAAAAGTATTCTAACGAAAAGGGAGACGTTGTTTCTACTCAAACAAGTGGAGCATGGAGTGAATTGTTAAAAGGTACACGTGACATTATATTTGTTCCACCACCACCTGATAAAGTTGTAAGAGAAGCTGAGAGACAAAATGTTACGCTAAAACAAACTCCAATAGGTAGAGAAGCATTCGTATTTTTTGTTCATAAAAATAATCCAGTCGATAATTTAACAGTGGAACAGATTCAACAAATTTATGCTGGAGAAATTACGAATTGGAGTGAAGTTGGAGGTAAAAACGAAGAGATTCACGCTTTCCAACGACCTGAGGATAGCGGAAGTCAGCAAGCACTCATAAAATTAATGGGTACAAAAAGATTAATGACACCACCTAAAGAACAAGTAGCTTCCGGAATGGGAGGTATCATTGAATCGACTGCAGAATACAAAAACAAAACAAATGCAATTGGTTTTTCATTCCGCTTCTTTTCTCAAGAGATGGTTCAAAACGGTAAAATAAAGCACCTATCCATTAACGGAGTTGAGCCAACAAAAGAAAACATCCAGAACGATACTTACCCCATAATAAGTGAATTTTACGCAGTTACAATAGAAGAAAACACCAACCCGAATATTCAACCATTCATCAATTGGATCATATCAAACGAAGGACAACAACTAGTAAAGAAAAGCGGTTATGTAGCTGTGAATGATTGAAGTATATTATATTCTTTTTATGTAAGTCGGATTGTATTGTGCTCAATCTACAGCGGTAATCTAGATAGTAAAAAAGGGCTGAATCATCAGCCCTTTTGTTCGTTCGACTTCTCCGCATGTTTCGGTTCATTACGGCGTTTACGCCCTTGCTTTTGTTGCTGCTTATGGATTTGATCTTGTTCTTTCATCGTATGTCCCACCTCTAATATGTCAAAAGTATAAGAAGGTGGGGTTTCCCCCACCTTGTAGCCATTTTATATAATTATTTTTGGTAACCACCGATTTGTTGCTCAGCCATTTGAACTAAGCGCTTAGTGATCTCACCACCAACAGAACCGTTAGCGCGAGCTGTAGCATCAGGGCCTAATTGAACACCAAATTCAGAAGCAATTTCGTATTTCATTTGGTCAAGAGCTTGTTGTACTCCAGGTACTAATAATTGATTTGAGCTGTTGTTGTTTGCCATGTGTTTTCACCTCCTTGTGAGTATAGAGTGTGTAAAAACACATGGCTTCATTCTAAAATCCTTTTGGAAATTGTTCACATTTTGTACAAAAACAGTAAAGCGAGTGTGATGTCATTGTATAGAGCACTAGAATAACTCGTTAAATTCCTCTTCATTAGTTAAATCTTTAGGAGAAATTGTTACTATTTCCGTATTTGTTACTGCTTCTTCCACCATTGCCTCTATATCGAAAAAGCTTTCATAATAGGTGACTTTCTCTGTTTTCGGCTTTGTTTTCGGAGAAGTTGGTGTAAAGATGGTACAACAATCTTCAAATGGTCGATTAGAAATTTCTAATGTATCAATTTTCGTTGCTATCTCCATAATTTCTGTTTTATCCATTGTTAACAATGGCCTTAAAATTGGGGTTGTAGTAACATCATTAATGGCAACCATACTTTCCAACGTTTGACTTGCTACTTGTCCAAGGCTTTCCCCGGTAATAATGGCAAGGCCTTGTTCTTTCCTTCTAATTTCATCAGCAATACGTAGCATAAATCTTCTCGTTGAAGTCATTGTGTAGTTTTCAGGAACTTGTTTCTGAATGGCTACTTGAATATCCGTAAACGGAACAATATGAAGCTTTATTTTTGGTCCAAAGTTCGTTAATTTTTTTACTAAATCAACTACTTTTTGTTTTGCCCGTTCACTTGTGTAAGGAGGACTAAAAAAGTGAATGGCATGTATCTCGACTCCTCTTTTCATCGATAAATAGCCAGCTACAGGACTGTCTATCCCGCC
Organism: Bacillus sp. FJAT-45066; assembly: GCF_002335755.1. NCBI lineage: Bacteria > Bacillati > Bacillota > Bacilli > Caryophanales > Bacillaceae > Bacillus > Bacillus sp. FJAT-45066. The sequence goes on along the minus strand of NZ_NISQ01000001.1, from coordinate 144,561 downwards.
TGAGAGCATTAGCATTCCTTTTCCACCAGTGCCAACTGGCAGCCCACCAGGACCTTTATAATCTTTACAAGTAATATATGTTGCTTCTTTTCTAACTTCCACTCGCACGTTTATATCTGGCTTTTTAACATCAACGTTAAGGTTTTCTGTATTCTTAAGAATATGTGACCCAATAGCGTAGTTCAATTCATTTGTATCTAATTCAAATTCTTTATAAGCACGTTTTACTGTAACTTTAAATGTTTTGCCTTCGTATGGTTGATCTTTTAATGCCAATAATGCATTATCTTTAATGTCTTCTAATACTGTAGGTGACTTAACAGCTAAACTGAATGAATGTAAACCAAAGATTAAAGATAATTTTTCTATAATTGGCTTATGAGGTTCACCGTTCAACTTAATGAAAATACGATCTCGATTTTTCTCAAACTTTAAGTTTGGATAATCTACCAAGTTTTGCATGATGTTTGCATTTAATGCTTTTATAAATTTACTTCTATTTCTACCTTTTGTAGATAATTCACCGTACCTTATTAAGAGATGGTCATATATCATGTTCATTACCTCGTTACTTCTTTTATTTGTTTAATGCTTTTATCTAATTCTCTTATGAAGATATTCATTTCATTTTTTGTCGTTTCAAATGAAAAACTAATGCGTATGGAACTATTAGCAACTTCATCACTAACGTTCATCGCTTTTAGCGTTTTGCTTGGTGCTTTTCGTTTTGATGAACAAGCTGATGTCGTTGATACGTAAATATCTTTTTTTCCTAATGCGTGGACAAGCACTTCTGACTTAATACCAGGCACGGAAAAATTAACAATATGTGGCGCACTATGTTCTACCGGTGTATTTATAACGACACCATCCACTTTTTGTAATTCTAATTTTGCTTGTGTGCTTAATTGGTGGAGGGAATGCAAATTTTGTTCTAATGACATTCTCAATGCTTTTGTCATCGCCACAATTCCAGCAACATTTTCGGTTCCAGATCGAACCATCCACTCTTGCTCTCCTCCCACTAATAAGGGAGCGAGCTTAATCCCTTTCCTTCTATATAAAATTCCATTTCCTTTAAGTCCATGAAACTTATGAGCGGACATCGTACATAAATCAATTTTACATTCCTTTAGAGGTAAAGATACTTTACTAATACCTTGCACGTTATCCACGTGAAAAGTGACATTAGGATATTTACACAAAATTTTACTAACCTCTTCTAATGGTTGAACGATTCCAACTTCATTATTCACATACATTAATGATAATAGAATGGTGCTGTCTGTTAATAATTCACTCAATTGTGTTAAGTTGATTCTTCCATCTGAAGAAACGTCTAAATAACTGACACGGAAACCAACTTGTTCTAATTGATTAAATACTTCACTTACAGAAGGATGCTCTATTGTTGTAGTAATAATATGATTACCGACATTTTTCTTAGCTAAAGCCGTCCCCTTTATTGCAAGGTTATTACCTTCCGTCCCACCCGATGTAAAGATAATTTCACTATCGTGTACACCTATGAGATTTGCTATCATCTTTCTAGACTGTTGTAATAATTTTTCCACTTTTCCACCTAATGAATGAATAGATGAAGGATTGGCAAAATAATCTTTACTTACTTTTATATAGGTTTCTAAAACTTCATCATATGGTTTTGTTGTTGCACTATTATCTAAATAAATCAAGGCAATGCCCCCGTTTTTTATCCTTTTGGCAATTATTAATGTTAGCATACTCGTTCAGAGAAAGAAAAGAGTATTACTAATTGAGTGATGTTTTAATATAGATTCAAAATATTCAACACTTTCTTAATATAGTTAATAATTTAACTTTTATAATATTCGACAATTTTCTCATCAATTATGATACTATGTAAACGTATTCATTTTCTTAATTTTCAGGAGGAAACATATGAGTAATAAATTATATTCAAATAAGGATATTCTTATATTAGGGTTAATGTTATTTGCATTATTTTTAGGGGCAGGTAACATGATATTCCCACCACTGTTAGGTCAATCTGCAGGTACAAACCTTTGGATCTCTGTACTCGGGTTTTTAATTACCGGTGTAGGGTTACCATTACTAGGTATAATTGCGATTGCCAAAACAGGTGGGGACTTACAAACACTTGCTAACCGTGTTAATCCTGTTTTTGGATTAGTTTTCACTTTAATTATGTACTTAGCTATTGGTCCTTTCTTCGGAATTCCTCGTACAGGAACGGTAGCATATGAAATAGGTATGACACCATTTCTTCCTGCTGGATGGAATACAGAAGGATGGCCACTATTTTTATATACAATTGTGTTTTTTGCCATTACATTCTACGTAGCATTAAATCCATCTAAATTAGTAGATCGTATCGGAAAGATATTAACTCCAATTCTTTTAACTGTTATAGGAATTTTAGTTTTAAAAAGTATTGTAACACCTATGGGCGAAATACAAGCACCTGCTCTAGCTTATGAAGAATCACCATTCTTTAAAGGGTTTATCGAAGGTTATTTAACATTAGATACAATCGCTGCGCTAGTATTTGGTATCGTTATCATATCTGCTATTCGTGATAAAGGAGTGACAGATAAGAGAACGATCGCAAACCTTTGCCTTAAAGCTGGATTCATTGCGGCAGCTGGGTTAACCGTTGTGTATGCTGCACTTGCTTATCTAGGTGCAACAAGTAAAGATGCGATTGGAGATGCAGCTAACGGTGGTGTCATCTTATCTGGATCTGCAAATTATTTATTTGGTTCCATTGGAGCGGTAATTCTTGGTCTTGCTATTACATTTGCATGTTTAACAACATCAGTAGGACTTGTATCAGCATGTAGTAAGTTTTTTGCAAAAGTAGTTCCAACTATTTCTTATAAAATGTTCGTTGGAATTTTAAGTGTTTTTAGTATGATTGTTGCAAACGTTGGCCTTAATCAATTGATTACTTTCTCATTACCGGTATTAATTATGATCTATCCACTCGCGATTGTTTTAATCGTCCTCTCCTTCGTGAAAATGGATAACCCATCATCTGTTTATGGATTCGCATTACTATTCACTGGAATTATTAGTGTAGTGGACGGACTTGCAATTGCAGATATTAATATCACATTCTTACAAAACATTTTCAGTAATTTACCACTATATGCAGAAGGTGTCGGCTGGTTAGTACCTGCTATAGTTGGAGCACTAATAGGGTTTATATTAGGGAAAATAAAATCATAAAAACGAAAACGTAAGGGCTGCCCAATATGGACAGCCCTTTTTTATTTTATATCAAGTATGGAAAGTAAACGATCAATGGAAATGTTCGTTTCTGTAATTTTTAACTTTCTTAACAATTCTACCGTTAGCCCATCTTCTAACGTAATATGGACTACTGCATCTTCTTCGCGTTCAGTAGTTACTTCTTTTTGTGGATTAGATTCTTCTTTTTCCACTTCCCTAACTTCTTCTATAGGAATATCAGTAACAATCGTTGGTGCGGGAGGAGTATTCGTTTGAAAGTTATAAAAAGCACTTCCCCATGTCAGTATAATCCCGATGAATAGTACTAACATGATTGTTATACTAGTTAATATTTTGTTGTTCCACTTCACCTTCATCATTTCCAATTCTTTTTTCAATTAGTTTATCGATTCTCTTAAGTACCCCTGGATCTACTTCTTCTAGCGATGTAGCCGCTTCTTCCAATGCCGCAGCATATTGAAAACTACGGAACAATTGCTCGGCCTCTACTAGCCTTTCATGTACAGAATTATATTTACTTCTATATCGATTTCCATACTGAATAACTTTTTCTGCTAATGCTGCATTTTCTATAATGTCTTTCGTCTCATTATAACATTTTTCAACGGAAGCAACGGCATGTTGCAAAATAACATTAACCTCAATAATATTCAATGGTTTTTCTTCTAATTTTTCCGTAACAGCTTTAATATTACTATTCGTTTCTGCAATAAGATCATAAAAATCTTTAGGTAATCCTGGTAAATTATTTTTATCAATCATTCTTCTAGATTCAAATAGTAATTTTCTCAAATGAACTAACTGTTCTCTTGCAGCCATTTCATCTTTACGCAATGCTTGTAACATTATTACATATTGCTCATGTACTTCTTGAATAGAATTAATTTGCTCACATATATCTTCTAATTCTTCTTTTAATATGGAATATGCAATGGACTTTTCCTCTAGATGTTGTTTCAATATTAAAAATCTGTTATTTAATTTTTGAATATTGCTTTCCATTGTTTTTTGCGTTGTAAGGTCGTCTTCTAATAGTTGATAACTCTCTTGAACAATAATTGTTTCTTCTTTAGAATTTGTTGATTGTTCTGTTAGCTGACCTAAGTTCGTATGAATCGTTGGAATTTCTTTATTGATATATTGTTTGGAAAGAGCTTCTTTTTCTATAAGGTCGTAAAGTGACTCGAGTTCCTCTTTTACAGAAGATACACCTTCTGACGCCTGTTTTACATCAGTATTGTTTAATAGTTCTAAAAGCACCTTCAATTTAGAACGCAACGTTTCTACTTTTTCTTCAATTTTTAAGTGGTCTAGTTTATATCCTTCTTCTATCATATCTTTATAGCCGGATTCTATTTCCGCGAGTTGCCCCGGAATGATAGAGTGACATTCTATTAATTGATTTGGTAACTCATTTAGCTTGTATTCAAACTCAGCGATTTCATTCTCTACTTTATTAATAAGATCCCTTGCAACTAGGTAATTACCATTATCAATAGCTTCTTTAAACTCTGTAAAACTCTCAGCATAAGCTTCTAAATTTTTTTCAAGTTTTGTTGTTGCATTTCCGTATTGGTGTCGTTGCGTTAATAAATGCTTTTTGCATTGCTTATATTTTTCTTCTAATGTTGTCGCCTTTTCATTACTATCCGCTTGGCTACCAATCAATTCTTGTAGCTCAGCATATATTTCATCTATACTTTTTTCTATTTCTGTTAATTGCTCGTCAGCTTTTTTAGCAACTGCTTTTGCTTTTTTAAATCGATACTTGTCAGCATATTCCTCTGCATCAAACAACATCTCTTCAATGTTTGGAAGTTGATATGTCAAAATATCATCCCATTTATTTCTCCAATTTTCAAAAAGTTCTTCTGTTTGACCTGTCATATTCAAATCTTTTACTTTCGACAATTCTTCCGTAACAGGCTTGTTCATGATCGACATTTTCCACACTTCTAGTCGGTCAACTTCACTATAAATCTTTTTTCTAGTAAAATAACTAAACGTAACAAATGTAATAGCTAAAACTAATATTCCAATTACTATCTTCATCCGAAAGTCCCCTTTATCCCTGTTGGTCTTCTTAAGCCGATTTACCTTTTGTATGTAAAAACATTAATAAAACGTTTAGTAAAATAACATTATCATGAAAAAAACAAACTTCTATTTGATATTCAATGTATTTATGATACCATGTTACCGACATTTTTTGACCTAAATTTTAATATTTTTTTACATAAAAACTAGTAATTTGTCCGTTTTTTTGTAGATGAGAAATTTATATCATACTTTTTACTCATTGTTCTGTTCAAAAGCGCGGGTGATTATAGCGAGATTAGTATGAAAATCAATACTATCTTTAAGAATTAAAATTGTCTATGTTCATTTATTGCTGTCAAAAGTTACATAAATAAAGACAATTTAATAGAAATTAGAATGTAAGTAAAGTATGATAGTAAAAAATTATTTGCACAAAGAGGGTAGAAGAAATGAAGGATAAGCACATTCATACTTTTTATTGTCCACATGGGACAAGAGATACGTTAGAGCAGTATGTGGAACAGGCTATTAAGCTAAAAATGGATGAAATCTCTTTCACCGAACACGCTCCACTTCCAAAGAGGTTTACAGATCCTACTCCACACAAAGACAGTGCGATGAATTGGAATGATTTGAGTATTTATTTGGAAGGGGTAAGAAAACTGAAAGAACGTTATCAAGGAAAGTTAACGATAAACTGTGGATTAGAAGTAGATTTTATTGAAGAATTTGAAGGGGAGACAAAATACTTCTTACAAGAGTATGGCAGTTTACTTGATGACAGCATTTTATCCGTGCATTTTTTACGTAAAGATATAAACTACTATTGTTTAGACTACAGTGAACAGCAATTTGGAGAAATAGTGAAGGTATACGGAAGTCTTGATGAAGTTTACAAAGCTTACTTTGAGACTGTTGAAAAGTCTATTACATCTGACTTAGGAATATTCAAGCCGAAGCGTATAGGCCACATCACATTAGTGGAGAAATTCAAATTGCTTTATCCATACAATGGGAATCTATCACTTTTCGTATTACCATTATTAGACCTAATAAAGAAACATGAAATGCAACTTGATTATAATGGTGCGGGAGTAAATAAAAAATATTGCCAAGATACATATCCGCCAGAACACATTGCGTTTGAGGCAGCAAAAAGAAAAATCCCTCTCATTTATGGCTCTGATGCCCATAACGCGCAGGATTTAGGTCAAGGGTTAGAAAGAATTAACAAGCAACTATTATAAAGCAATTCTTTTTGTACCCTGGATAAAAACCATCTGTTCTAACCATTTTACAATAATTTTTTCATACTGCATTAAACCATTCGCATCATATGGCATTATTTGCCATACTTCTGACAAGTAAGAAGCGTGAAGAAAAGGCATGCTTATCATGTTTCTTAATTGAGCAACCGTAAGAGGTACAGAAATAGCATGAAATTCTTTTGTTTTTCTACCATACTCAAATACATATTTATAAAATTGCTTTTCTTTCGCTAAGTACGTTATCATTATTTCTCTTGCTAAAGTTGTCTGTAACATTATTTCACGATAGACGTAGCTAGCAAGTTTACTATTCTCCCTATGAAATTGTAAAACAGATGATATTGTCGATAGAAGACATTCTCTTGCCGAGTATGTCTTTATTTTTTTAAATTGGTATTCTAAAATTAGCATATACTCTTCAAGGAAGCTAGTTATTAAGTGCTCATGCAAGCCAGCTTTACTAGAAAAATAATAAGAAATATGGGCTACATTTACTTTCGCTTTTGTAGCAATATCTCTTACACTCGTTCCACTATAGCCATTCGCATGAAATAATCCTATCGCTGCTTCTACTATCCTATTCCTAGTACTATCCAATTCCTTCACCCCCAACAAATTTAGTGCTTTAGATTAATTGTATTTATTATGTGAGTCCGTTTCATAATGTACGACTACTAGACGAAAAACGAATAATAGCATCGTATTCTGTATTTATACACCTTAATAAATGAACATATTATTTTGTATATCACTAAAATATTCGTTTTTCATTAAACGAACTGAAATTATGAAATTGATTCATGTAAATGGAGTTACTATAGTTGATTTCTATAACGGTTCCGTTTATCCTTTTATTAAATGTCGACAAAGTACATGGGAATTGTGTATGAATTGCCAATTTGAGTAAATGATTTGTGAAAAAGTGAGGGGAAAATGATGTTTCAAGTCGAACTATATTCTGGAACTAGAGAAGAAAATTACGAGTTAGTATTAAAACAATTAAAAGCATTGATTAGTGATGAGCCAAATTTCATCGCAAACTTATCCAATGCGTCTGCTTTATTAAATGTATTCTTGAAAGAAATTAATTGGGTTGGATTTTATTTAACGGAAGGAAATGGACTTGTTTTAGGGCCTTTCCAAGGTTTACCTGCTTGTGTAAGAATACCATTTGGAAGAGGAGTTTGCGGAACTGCAGCATCTACAAAAGAAACGCAGTTAGTGGATGATGTTCATCAATTCCCAGGTCATATCGCTTGTGATGCTGCTTCTCAATCAGAGATTGTAGTACCGATGTTAAAAGACGGAGAAGTTATTGGAGTATTAGACATTGACAGTCCAATTAAATCTCGATTTGATGAAGTAGATAAAAAATATTTACAGCAGTTTGTAAATGTATTATTAGAAGGTTAAAACTTGATAATGAAAAGCTCAAGTACTACTATAAGTGCTTGAGCTTTTTCAAATCAGCTATTATTTTTTCAATTTTTCTAAAGCTTGCTGTAAGTCTGCCCAAATATCTTCCCATGCTTCAAGTCCAATAGATAGACGAATTAAGTTCTCTGTAATCCCCATTGTCTCGCGTGTTTCTTTCGGTACGACAGAATGAGTCATCGTAGCTGGATGTTGGATTAGGGTTTCAGCATCTCCTAGACTTACAGCTATTTTTATTAATTTTAAGTTGTTTAAAATCTGTTGGCATTCTTTTTTTCCACCTTTAATAGTGAATGAAATTAGGCCTCCACCTTTACGCATTTGTTTTTTCATAATAGGGTAACTCGGATTATTTACATCCCCAGGATAAAATACTTTTTCAACAAGCTCATTCTCTTTTAACATATTCGTCAATTTTTCGGCATTTTCGCAATGACGATCCATTCTAACAGGCAACGTTTTTAATCCTCTTAAAAGTAACCACGCATCAAACGGTGCCATTACACCACCAATGTCTTTTAAAGTAGTCATCGAAATTTCTTGTATCCATTCTTTTTTTCCTACTACTAATCCTGCGATAACATCCCCGTGACCACCAATATATTTCGTAGCACTGTGTAGTACGATGTCACACCCTAGTTCAATTGGGTTTTGTAAATATGGAGAGCTAAATGTGTTATCAACTACAACTGGAATATTCTTTTCCTTTGCTATAGAAACAACCAAGTCTAAATCAATCAACATCATAGTAGGATTTACCGGTGTTTCTAAATAAATACAGCTCGTCTCAGGTCTGATGGCGTCGCGAATTTCTTGTTCTGTTTGCATCATGCAAAAGCTATGGGATACGTTATACTTTGACTCTAACAGTGTTAAAAGTCCAAATGTACATCCGTATATCCCCTGTGAACATAAAATATGGTCATTACTTTTCGTTAAACCAATTAAAGTTGCAGAAACTGCGGCCATACCAGAGCCAAACGCTAAGCCTGCTTCTGCCTTTTCTAATGCAGCAATTCTTTCTTCTAACATTTTTACTGTTGGATTTCCTAGGCGGGAATAAATATACCCTTCTTCTTCTCCTGCAAAGCGCTTCTCCCCTTGTTCCGCTGTTTCAAAAGAAAAAGTCGATGTTTGATATATAGGTGGTGCTAGACTTCCGTGAAATTGCGTACTATCGTATCCGTCATGAATTACCGTAGTCTCAAATCTCTTTTTGTCCATATCTATTTCCCCCTTTGTTAACACCTACCATTAGCATATGGCATTTAACATGAAAATGAAAGCGTTTTCTTTTAAAAGATTTATGGCATTTCGAACAACTATGTACTACCTTAATAACCAAAAAGAAAAGCCCCGAAACCAATTCAGGGCTCAAAGCTATGATGAGAATGCTGTATTTTCTTTTTGTATGCAATATTTATTTTTACCAGTTTCTTTTGCTTCATAAAGAGCGGAATCCGCGTTTAAAAATAGTTCTTTCGCTGTAATACTATCTCCTTTTTCCCAATAAGAGATACCACATGAGATGGAAACAGTTGGTGTTGTTTTCGTAGTTACTTGTGTTAGTACACGTTCAGCAATTTGAGTACCAAGGGACAAGTCTACTTTAGGTAAGTAGATTGCCAATTCTTCGCCACCCCAACGTGCTGCAATATCTGTATCGCGAATATTTTCTTTTATTATATTGGCCACTTGAATTAATATATCGTCACCAACTTGATGTCCGTAACGGTCATTAACAAGTTTAAAATCATCTATATCGACTAGTAAAAATGTTCCGAAAGAATCGTTTTTCATCGATACTTGTATTTTTTCATCTAAATACTTTCTTGATCTTAATCGCGTTAAATAATCTGTAATGACAAATTTCTCTAACTCTTCCCTTAACATGGAGTTACTGAAGGCAAGCGTAGAATGGTGAATTAATGATTGTAACAATTTAAACTGGTCAAAACTAAAGAAATATGGCAACGTATGCCCTACGATACAAGCTCCAATTTTATCATTTGATAATTCCATTGGAATAACGATACATGAATAAAACTCTAAGTCTTTTAAAGTAGGATTACTTCTAGTATCACTAATGAAAATCGGCTCTTTCTGTTGAATGATACTTTGTCTTACGTAATCAATAAGGACGTTTGCATTTTCTTTTTCAAAAAAGGAAGTTGACCCTTCTAATATATCTTGTTCCGTTTTTCTTCCATCTCGACTGCAAACTAAAAAACCGAGTTCTTTTGCTTGGAATGTATCCATTATCTTTTCGTATAAATAAGCTGTCACTTCTGACAATCGTAAATTCGTATTTAATTGATGGGATGCCTCATTAATTAATCGAAGGTCTGAAATGGATTGCCTTGACTGTTGGTATAATTGAGCATTTTCAAAAGCAGTTCCAGCCGTATTTGCTAAAAGTGTAATAAACATTATTTCTTCTTTCGGGAAAACAACAGCATCTACTGCGATTATCTGTAATACTCCGTAAATCCCTTGTTTCCCTTTTAGCGGTATATAAATATACGATCTTTTTTCTTTTATAGAGTCCTCTAATTGCACTTCACCAGTAACATAAGCTTGCATAGCAACCGAGTCACCCTCGTCAAAATTGAAGCGCTTAACAGGCAGGTTTTGAAGGTTATCATAGTCTGATGTTAACATTAAAAAATAGGTGTAATCATTATACATGTTTCGTAACGTTGCAAATATTTCTGATAGTATCGTATTTATTTCCATCGTTGAATGAAACTTAGAGGTTACCCGATATAATTGTTCGTATCTATGTTGTTCATTTTTTGCCAAGACTAATTTTTTCACTTTATTTAAAACTAATGCCAGCTCTTTGGAAAGCTCGTTTATATAATCAGTTGGTATTTTCTTTGTTTTGTAAACATGTAAAAGCAATTCCCCTTCATAAACCTCATTATGAATTAGTGGAATGCTATATTTATTTTGATAAGCATTAATTAAGTCGTTAGGTTCTTTTATAAATAATTCTTTATCGTTGCATGAGATGACTTTAACATTTTCAACTTCCATATTTTCTTTCAAAAAATCTTCAACAATTACATTTATTGTTTCCAAATCAAAAATTTCCGAATGAAGAAAGTAATCATACATTAACATTTTCAATTGCTTTAAGCTCATTTTAGATTGGTTCATCTCATTCACCTTTTATTTTTTGACTACTTACATTATACCAAATCTAGTTAATATTTCCTATTATTAATTTATGAAAAAAGAAGCATTACATCTTCCTCTAATTGAATTAACCACAATGAATCATCAGTTGACAATTTGTGTACATGAACCGGCTTTTGTTGAATTGCTTTTTGTACTACTTTTATATCATTTTTATAAACTTCTATTAAATATTGTACAGTGTCCATCTCACTTATTTGAATGTTGTATTGTTCTTGAGTTTTTTTAACTGGCTTTTCAAGTTGCGTTTTCACCACATCTAATTCTTTTGTAAATAACGTAAATTCATCTTTTAACTCAACCCAAACATCGTTTGAACTTGCATTTTTACTAATACTATTGGGCACTTCTTTTAATTCAACTGCTTGGATCGTTTCGAAGCGAAAGTTATCGTTCACATTTATTCTATATGTAACTAACATTGGCTTCCCTTCGTAATCTTTTACCATTGCTACTATTGGGGATTCGTTGTTTTCATCCATCACATGTAAAACTTCTACTTGCAACTTTACATTTTCGAATGAATCATCGGAAGAGAAAGTAAACATTTGGAATTGAACTTTAAATAATAGCATGGTAATAATACTAATAATGACGATTAAACTAAGTCTAATTATTTTCTCGTTTTTTGTTTCGTTCTTCATCAAATTCTCCTTTACAAAACCTACTATTATATTTATACCATGAAAAAACCTTGACTTTCATTTGTTTTTTTTATACAATAGCGTTTGTGTAAAATATTGCAGCCTATGTGATATGCTAGTTTGATTATTTTGTTCCCCGATATCTATATCGGAGGTGTATCGAGTAACTCTTTGCTGCAGAGCGAGGATACATGAAAACATCATAATCCTGTTAGTAATTTCGCTAAGGGTTATTATTGCACAAAAATAATAACACATTAAAGGAGGAGTCATTCATGGCTCGTTATACAGGTCCAAGTTGGAAAATATCCCGCCGTTTAGGAATTTCTTTAAGCGGAACAGGTAAAGAATTAGACAAGCGTCCTTACGCACCAGGACAACACGGTCCAAACCAACGTAGGAAGATTTCTGAATACGGTTTACAATTACAAGAGAAACAAAAATTACGTCACATGTACGGTATGAATGAGCGTCAATTCCGTCGCTTATTCGATATTGCTGGCAAATTACCTGGTAAACACGGTGAAAACTTTATGGTTCTTTTAGAATCTCGTTTAGACAACGTAGTTTATCGTTTAGGTTTAGCTCGCACTCGTCGTCAAGCTCGTCAATTAGTTAACCACGGTCACGTTATGGTTGATGGCGCACGCGTTGACATCCCTTCTTTCCGCGTGAAAGTTGGTCAAACAATTTCTCTACGTGAAAAATCTTCAAACTTAACAGTTGTGAAAGAATCAGTAGAAGTGAACAACTTCGTTCCTGACTACCTAACTTTCGATGCTGACAAGTTAGAAGGTACTTTCACTCGCTTACCAGAGCGTTCTGAGTTAGCTGCTGAAATTAACGAAGCATTAATCGTTGAGTTCTACTCTCGTTAATAGTTTCGGAGACCCCTGTCGATTATTCGATTGGGGTTTTTTTATGGTGATTTTCTATTTTCTACGTACAACTATTTTATTAATCCTCATTTTATTTTAAAATTTGTTTCTAGAGTTTTTCATTTATTTTGTGTTTCAATCCATGTAGTTTGTGTTTCAATCCTTATACTTTGTGTTTCAATTCCACCTTTTTCTGTTTCATTCCATCTCACCGCATACTCCTTCATCCCAATTGTGTTTCAATCCAAGCAATTTCTGTTTCAATCCTTATACTTTGTGTTTCAATTCCACCTTTTTCTGTTTCAATCCATCTCACCGCATACTCCTTCATCCACTTGTGTTTCAATCCAATCAATTTCTGTTTCAATCTTTAGCAAATACAAACAACACCACCACACCTACCCGAAGCAAAAACGAAAAATGACCTTAGAAATTACTCTAAGGCCATTCATACATATATCATTGACTTTATTCCACAAAAATCTATTTCTAAAAAAGAACGCATTAGTATTTAATTAAAAAGTACTTCTTCTTCCCTCTTCTAATAACCGTAAATTGTCCTTCAATACGATCTTCTTTAGTTAAGACACGCTCTAAACTTGTTTCACGTTCGCCGTTTATAGAGATTGCACCGTTTGTTATATCTTCACGAGCTTGACGCTTAGAAGGTGCAATTTTGCTCATCACTAAAAGTTCCAATAAAGCAACATCATCTTCTCCTTCCAATTGGAACGAAGGAACATCTTTAAAACCTTGTGAAATTTCTGATGCAGTTAAATCTGCGATGTTACCTTTAAATAATGCTTCCGAAATACGAATTGCTTGCTCTAATGCTTCTTGACCATGAACAAGTTTTGTAACTTCTTCACCCAGTTTCTTTTGAGCGGAACGTTTTTCAGGTGCTTGTTCCATCTCAGTTTCTAACTCATTAATTTCCTCATGGGATAAGAAAGTAAAGAATTTCAAGTATTTAACAACATCGCGGTCATCTGTGTTAATCCAGAACTGGTAGAACTCGTAAGGAGATGTTTTCTCTTTATCTAACCAAATAGCTCCGCCTTCTGTTTTACCAAACTTAGTTCCATCTGACTTTGTAACTAATGGAATTGTTAACCCAAAAGCTTTTGCTTCATCTTCGGATTTACGGATAAGTTCCAAACCAGCAGTTATGTTACCCCATTGGTCACTTCCACCTATTTGTATTTTACAATTTTCATTTTTGTATAAATGTAAAAAGTCTAGTGACTGTAAGATCATGTAAGTAAATTCTGTAAAGGAAATTCCAGACTCAATACGAGACTGTACAGAATCTTTTGCAAGCATGTAGTTAACCCCGAAATTTTTACCAACATCTCGTAGGAAGGTAATTAAATCCATGTTACCAATCCAGTCAAAGTTGTTCGCAATAACAGCTGGATTATTAGCAGCTTCAAAGTCTAGAAAGCAAGAAAGTTGGTCTTTAATCTTATTGGACCAATCCGCAACAACGTCGGAAGTGTTTAACGTACGTTCTGCTTTTTTACCACTTGGATCACCAATTAAACCTGTAGCTCCACCAACTAAAGCGATTGGAGAGTGTCCAGCTTGTTGAAATCTTCTTAACGTTAAAACAGGTAGCATATGACCGATGTGTAAACTGTCTGCTGTCGGATCGAATCCAGAGTATAACTTTACTTTTTCCGTTTCTAACAACTTCTCCAAGCCCTCTTCATCTGTAATCTGATTAACTAGGCCGCGGAACTTCAAATCTTCTAATAAGTTACTCATTCCAATTCCTCTTTTCCTTTGATTTAGTCAAATAAAAAAACTCATCCCTATATAGAAGGGACGAGTTTATATCTCGCGGTACCACCCAACTTGCAAAGCAACAATCATTGCTTTACCACTTGTTTGTTCATAACGGCTTGATAACCGTCTTTTGCTAATAGGCTCAAAAGCTGTTCACAAAAGAAGCTCTAGGAGGTAATTCATATTTAATGCAGTACTGATTTGCACCTACCACCAGCTCTCTGTAAGCTCGCTATTAAATATTACTAATTCCTATCTTTGCTTATCACTATTCAAAATAATTATAAAGTACTTTTATCATATCCCCAAGCTATTTGTCAACTACATATTTTTTGAATGGACCTTTTTGTAATAAAAAAATCCCCATCTAAATCTTTACAGTATGCTATAATAATAATGTTTAATGGGGGGATTATATTATGTCAAAGTTCGATAAAACAAAAGAACAATTTTTGTCGTTCTATCAATTCTTTGTAAATAAAAAAACGAAAAAAGGCTTTAATATTACATACTCAGTAGTTTGGAATTTAATTTTAATCTTTATTCTTATAGGAGTGATTAGCTTAGGCTTTGCTGGCGGTACGTTAGCTGGTTACTTTGCTGCTCTTGTGAAGGATGAACCTTTACGTCCTTATGAAGACATGAAACGTAACATATATGATTATGAAGAAACATCTAATATGTACTTCGCTGATAATCTTTTTCTTGGAACGTATAGGGCAGATTTGCATCGAGAAGAAGTAAAAATAGACGAAGTACCTGAAGTGTTAGTTCAAGCATTACTCGCAACAGAAGATGAATATTTCTATGAGCATCCAGGAATCGTTCCAAAGGCTCTTTTACGTGCAATGTTACAAGAAGTATTAAACTCTGCCAATCAAACTGGTGGTAGTACATTAACTCAACAATTAATAAAAAATCAAATTTTAACAAACGAAGTCTCCTTCGATCGAAAAGCGAAAGAAATTTTGTTAGCACTGAGATTAGAGCATTACTTCGAAAAAGAAGAGATTCTTGAAGCATACTTAAATGTTTCTCCATTCGGTAGAAACTCTTCAGGCAGAAATATTGCAGGAGTGAAAACGGCTTCTAGAGGAATCTTTGGAGTAGAACCTAACGATTTAACTTTAGAGCAAGCCGCTTATATCGCTGGTTTGCCACAAAGTCCTTTTGCATATACACCTTTTACTCGTACAGCTGAAGTAAAATCACCAGAAGGATTAAGACCTGGTTTAGATAGAATGCGCCATGTCTTAAACCGAATGAATGTTTTAGGATATATAACAGAAGAACAACATGAAAAAGCTTTGGCTTATGACATTACGAAAGACTTTATTGACCCTGAAGGAACAGCATTCCAACAATATCCACATTTAACAATGGAAATTGAAGAGCATGCAAAAGAAATTATTGCATTTATTTTAGCTGAACAAGATGGTTATGAAGAGAAAGATTTAAAAGAAAACACTAATCTCTTAAATGAATATAAGGAATTAGCTCATTTAAATATAAGACAAAGTGGCTATCACATTCACACAACGATAAACAAAGAAATGTTCGATAAGATGCAAGAAGCAAAAGACAAGTTTCAATTTGGACCAGAACTTGATTGGGCTGATGAAAATGCAGCTAAACCAATTTTTGATCGTGACGGATTTAGAATTGGTCCTCCAAAGATTGACGAAGAAACTGGAGAAACAGTTAAAAATCCAGAACAAGTTGGAGCTGTTTTATTAGACAATAAGACTGGTGCCATCTTAAGTTTTATTCCTGGACGGGATTTCAATCATTCAGAAATAAACTATGCAACAAGATCACCTAGGCATAATGGATCAACAATGAAACCTCTATTATTGTATGCTCCAGCATATGAATACGGTAAGCTTCAACCTGGCAGTATGTTAGCCGATATTAAGAAAACATTTGAAATACGTGGACAGGCACCATATACTCCAGTTAACTTTAATACGGGTAAAGAGTATGGTTTAGTAACCGTTCGGGACGCAGTAAAACATTCTTACAACATATCTGCTGTCCGAGCATATGTTGACCTAAAAGCACAATATAGACCGATGGATTTCTTATTCGAACAAAATTTCAAGTATTTAACAGAAAATGATGCCGCTATAATATCTGGTGTATTAGGTGCATCTGGTACAGGAGTAACTGTATTAGAAAACACGTCAGGATATGCTACTTTTGCTAATAATGGAGAATACAATAAACCGTATTTAATTCAAAAAATTGTCTCCAATACTGGAGAAACAATTTATGAACATAAAGCTGAGCCAAAAAGAATTTACTCTCCACAAACTGCTTATTTAATGATAGATACTATGAGAGACGTAGTAATAAGTGGGACAGCTGGAAACGTTAGAAGTAGATTAAAGTTCTCTTCTGATTGGAGTGGTAAAACTGGTACTTCCAATTATACGCATGATAGCTGGTTTGTTGCCTCTAATCCGAATGTCACATTAGGTGTTTGGTTTGGTTACGAACAAAGAAGATCTTTAGCTGGTGGTGCTTCAACTAGAACACAGACAATGTGGGCTAACTTATTGAATTCTGCATATGAAGCAAATCCAGAATACATCGGTCCTTCTGAGCGTTTTAAAATGCCAGGGGGTATCGTAAGAAGAAGTTACTGTAAGTTAACTGGTTTATTACCTTCAGACCTATGCCGACAGGCTGGTTTAGTTGGAGAAGATATTTTTAACGCTGAATTTGCGCCAACAAAAGTAGATGATAGTCTATCGATTGGAAAATTTGTAAGAATCGGCGATATTGCTTATGCTCCTTTAAGTTCAACTCCTTCTGAATTTGTAAAACAAGGACCTGTATTAAAAACAGACTTCTTAAAGAGATTACAACTAACAGAAGAAGAGTTTACAAAACTAATGGCTGATAATGCAGTATTTAAAGATTTAGTCGCTATCTCTGATGAAACTTTACCAACGAACAACAATGCACCAAAACAAGTAGCTAATGTAAAGTTATCTGGTAAAACATTAAGTTGGAATTCTAGTTCAGAAAAAGACGTTATTGGCTATTACGTATACTACGCACAAAACACCGAAGCTCAAGCTAGAAAAATTGCTTCTGTAAGAGCTGGTGATGATATGAAAACGAATATTAATCAAAATTCAGGCGTATTCTACGTAACAGCTGTAAATGCAACTGGAAAAGAATCTTCTTCATCAAAACCAATAGAATTAGGAGATGTTAAACCTCCTAAAGAGGAAGAAGAAGAAAACAACAGCGACAGAAATAATAGCAACCGTAATCCATCTACAAATCCACCTTCAGATCCTAGCGATTCTGAGGATGAAGATTAATTTATTAGAATTCACGAAAAGGAGATCTCAACAATATGAGATCTCCTTTTTCTATTTTATAATTTAAAAATGCTCTGTGAGATAATTTCACAGAACATTTCAACATTCTATCAATCTTCCATCGTAGATAAATCGCCAGTTGGTAAATCTAATTCCCATGCTTTTAACACACGTCTCATGATCTTACCACTTCTCGTTTTTGGAAGTTTATCTCTAAATTCAATTTCTCTAGGAGCTGCATGTGCTGCAAGACCTTTTTTGACAAACAGACGAATTTCTTCTTTTAGCTCATCTGTTGCCTCATAGCCATCACGTAAAGCAACGAAAGCTTTAATGATTTCACCACGTACCGGATCTGGCTTTCCGATTACACCAGCTTCAGCAACTGCAGGATGCTCCACAAGCTTGCTTTCAACTTCGAATGGCCCTACACGCTCACCAGAAGTCATAATTACGTCATCGATACGCCCTTGGAACCAGAAGTACCCATCTTCATCCATATAAGCTGAGTCCCCTGAAACATACCAGTCACCTGGCATGAAATAAGATTCATACTTTTCTTTATTATTCCAAATCGTGTGCATCATAGATGGCCAACCTTTTTTGATTGCGAGGTTACCCATTCTATATGGTGGTAATTCATTTCCTTGATCGTCTACTATAGCCGCTTTAACTCCAGGAATAGGTTTCCCCATAGAGCCAGGCTTAATCTCCATACAAGGATAGTTACAAATCAACTGTGCCCCAGTTTCTGTCATCCACCATGTATCGTGAATTCGTAATTGGAATACTTTAGAACCCCAACGAACTACTTCAGGATTTAGTGGTTCACCTACACTCAAAATATGACGAAGTGAAGACAGGTTATACTTCTTCACTACTTCATCTCCAGCACCCATTAACATACGGAATGCTGTCGGAGCACTATACCATACCGATACACCATAATCTTCAATTGTTTCATACCAAGCTTCCGGTCTAAAACGCCCACCAACGATAACGTTTGATGCTCCGACTAACCAAGGACCAAAAATACCATAAGCGGTACCCGTTACCCAACCTGGGTCAGCTGTACACCAATATACATCGTCATCTTGTAAGTCTAGTACCCATTTAGCCGTTTGGTATTGTTGCACCATAGCGTTATGAACATGTAAAACACCTTTTGGTTTACCTGTTGATCCACTCGTATAGTGTAGAACTAATCCGTCTGTTTTTTCTACCCACTCTATTTGCAACTCTTTGCTAGCAGTTTTAAGTCTAGTATGAAAATCAACAAATGGTCCTTCTTCTTTTACACCGTCTCCCACAAGAACGACATGCTTTAAAGCTGGAAGTTCATCTAATGGTACACGATTTAACAGTTCAGGCGTCGTAACTAATACCTTTGCCTCACTATCTTCTAATCTATCTTTTACTGCACCTTCCATAAATGCTTCAAATAATGGCCCTACGATGGCGCCTAGTTTAATAGCTCCTAGCACAGCAAAATATAGTTCTGGCGAGCGTGGCATGAAAACAAATACTCTATCCCCTTTTTCCACATCACAAGCTTGCTTTAATACATTTCCGGCTTTGTTAGAGAACTCTTTCATCTCTTTAAAAGTGTATTTTTCGTCACGATTTCCGTCACGATAATATAATGCTACTTTGTTTTTTCGGTGAGTTAAAGCATGGCGATCGATTGCTTCATATGCAGCATTTACTCGACCAGTTTCAGACCAACTGAAATTTTTCTCTACCTCTGACCAATCGAAGCTTGCACTTGTTTTATCATAATCTTCAAGATTATAGTTCCCCTTTGTCACTGGCAGCGCTTCCACTTTCATCCCAAACTCCCCCTTATGTATATATTCGAATCTATTATATAACAAAATTATTTTTTTCTCAATTTTTTGAAAAGTTTGTTTAAAACCATGATTTTCTTATGAATTTTTAGTAGACTATTATTATAGTCTATTTGTAAACGCTTACTAAAAAAGTGCATTCACATACTAGACTAAAGTTCTGTTTAATTGTTCTTCCTTTTTTTAAAAATTTCCATAATAATAGAATTAACGAAAACTGCTTCAAGAAGGTGATGACAATGGAACATAAAAAAACGTATAACGCACAAGAAATCAAAACACCACACGGTCGAGTGATTGTGGAAGGGCCAGTTTCTTCTCAGAAACTAGCTAGTTATGAGTTTCACGAAGACTTAGTTGCATTTAGGCCACCAGCACAACAACATGCTGCATTAGTAGAAATTGCAA
Organism: Bacillus sp. FJAT-45066; assembly: GCF_002335755.1. NCBI lineage: Bacteria > Bacillati > Bacillota > Bacilli > Caryophanales > Bacillaceae > Bacillus > Bacillus sp. FJAT-45066. The sequence goes on along the minus strand of NZ_NISQ01000001.1, from coordinate 124,463 downwards.
AATTACCTGAAGGAAGAATTATTATTGCAAGAATGGATGATTTAATTGTCGGTTATGTAACTTATTTATACCCAGACCCAATGGAACGCTGGTCAGAAGGCAACATTGAAAACTTAATTGAGCTAGGTGCAATAGAAGTAATTCCAGCCTTTAGAGGTTTCTCCGTAGGGAAGACACTATTACGCGTATCCATGATGGATGAAATGATGGAAAATTACATTGTAATTACAACCGAATATTACTGGCATTGGGACTTAAAAGGTACTGGTTTAAACGTATGGGACTATCGTAAAGTAATGGAAAAAATGATGCATGCCGGCGGCCTTGAATATTATGCTACAGATGAGCCAGAAATCAGTTCACACCCTGCAAACTGTTTAATGGCACGAATCGGAAAAAACATAAAGCCTGAGTCCGTACAACAATTCGATCAACTAAGATTTAAAAACCGTTTTATGTATTAGATGATATAAATAAATTCATATAGTTAGTAGTTCAGCAAAGGGGGAAACAGATATGATTGTAGAAAAAATTATGAAACGAGATGTCTATACACTAAAGCCTACAGACACAGTTGAATCTGCCATTCAAATGATGTCAAAAAAGCGTATTAGGCACATTCCGATTCTAGATGAAAATCAAAATATGGTCGGTATTGTCTCTGATAGAGATATAAGAGATGTTTTACCTTCTTCCCTTCTTAGTGAATGGAAGAAAGAAGATATAACGCAACCACTCTCTAAAGTGATGACAAAAGATGTTATTTTTGGGCATCCTCTTGATTTTGTTGAAGAGATTGCTGCCCAATTTTACGAGCATAAAATTGGCTGCCTTCCTATCATACAAGACCAAAAACTAATTGGCATTGTTACTGAATCTGATTTATTACACACATTCATTCAGCTTACAGGTGCCCATCAACCTGCATCTCAGTTCGAAATTAAAGTAGAAAATATTGCAGGTAAGCTAGCAGAAGTAACTTCAATTTTAAGAAAAAGAAAGTTAAATATTTTAAGTGTGTTAGTGTACCCGGATGATAATGAAAAGTATAAAATTTTAGTACTTCGTGTTCAAACTATGGATCCTACAAAAGTGATTTTTGATTTGAAAGAAGAGGGATATGAAGTGCTGTGGCCAAACTTGCCAGGGATGGATGCATGAAAAAAGCAGCCTTCATCTATTCTGATGACTTTTTATCCTACAAATTTAGTGAAAAACATCCATTTAACCAATTAAGGGTACAATTGACTTTAGATTTACTAAAAAAATCCGATGCTCTCTCAGAAGAAGACATGATTCCACCACGTATGGCAACAGATGAAGAGCTATCACTCATTCACGATGTAAATTACATAGAAGCAGTAAAGCTTGCTGGAAAAGGTCTTCTTTCTAAAGAAAAAGCAAGTAGTTATGGTTTAGGTACTGAGGACGTCCCTATTTTTCCGAATATGCACGAAGCAAGTGCCTTACTCGTTGGTGGTACACTAACAGCTGTTGATGAAGTAATGCAAGGTAGAGCTGAACATGCACTTAATTTAGGGGGAGGCCTTCATCACGGATTCCGTGGTAAAGCTTCTGGTTTTTGTATTTATAACGACAGCTCTGTCGCGATAAAATATATGCAAAAGAAATATAATGCTAGAGTTTTATATGTGGACACGGATGCACATCATGGAGATGGCGTTCAATGGTCTTTCTATGAAGATCCAGATGTTTGTACATTATCTATTCACGAAACAGGTAGATACCTTTTTCCTGGTACCGGTAATGTAAATGAACGTGGACAAGGGGACGGATACGGCTACTCTTTTAACATTCCAGTAGACGCTTTTACAGAAGATGAATCGTTTTTAGAAGTGTATGAACAGTCGTTAAGAAAAGTAGCTGCTTTCTTCAAACCTGACGTAATTATTACACAAAACGGTGTAGATGCCCATCACTATGATCCATTAACACATCTATCGACTAGTATTAATGTTTATAAAGAAATTCCTAAAATAGCTCATAAGGTTGCTCATCAATATTGCAATGGCAAATGGATTGCAGTTGGTGGTGGCGGATATGATATTTGGCGCGTCGTTCCAAGAGCTTGGGGGCATTTGTGGTTAGAGATGACCGAAAATATTGCGGGGACTGGGCCACTTCCTACAGAATGGATAAACAGTTGGACCGATCAATCACCTGTAACTCTACCAAGTATGTGGGAAGATCCGGAAGGTTTTTATCCACCTATTCCACGCAAAAACGAAATTACAGAAAAAAATAAGCAAGTATTAGAAAAAGCATTATATCCTATTCGTCATATAGAAGGATAATTAGGATTTTTTTAAAAGCTAGAAATGGTAACAGGTCCCTCGTTTTCCTAAAAAAGAGATTTTTCAGAAAATACCTTCTGAAAAACCTCTTTTATTTTTTACCAATTGATCTTCTCTTCTTTATTAGGATCAGAAATGACTATTTCTACCCTTCTATTTTTTTGCCAGTTTTCAACATTATTATTCGGGACAACTGGTCGTGTATCTCCATAACCAACTGCAACAAATCTTTCTGGACTTAAATCATGTTCATCAATTAAATATCGTATAACACTACTTGCTCTCGCTGTTGATAATTCCCAGTTTGATGGGAATTTGCTTGTAGAAATCGGCCTATTATCGGTATGGCCTTCTACTTTTATTAAATTTGGAATCTTTACTAATAGTTTGCCGACTTTATCTAAAAATGGGTGAGCGATAGGTAATATTCCTGCCTCTGCTGTTTCAAATAATACTCTTTCTTCTAAAATAAGCACAATTCCTCGTTCTGTTCTATTAGCGACTATTAAGTCATCAAGGCCGTTCAATGTTAGAAAATCTTGTAATTCTTCTAACAGTTCATCTAACGTATCCGAACTTGAATTATCTTGTTCATTTTCATTGTTGGTTTCTGCATCTGCGTCCTTATTATTAGTAGATTCAAAATCAATACTAAAATCCGTAGGGTGTTCAAATGGTACAGCAGAAGGATAGTAATCAAGTAGATTTACTTGTTTAAATGACTCTGCAACTGCCCTGAATTTAACTACATCGATTTGTGACATCGAGAAAAGTAAGATAAAAAACACTAGAACGAGCATGAACAAATCTGAAAAAGTTACCATCCATTTCGGTGCACCGCTTTCTTGTCTAGGCTTTGTTCTCCTCACTCGTTTCATCGAACATCCTCCTCAATTCCTTCCGTTAGCTCCACCTCTTTTTCTTTTTCTCGTTCTTGATTAGACAAGAAGGCAGATAGTTTCTCTTCCAGAACTTTTGGATTTTGCCCAGATTGCACTCCTAAAACACCTTCAATAATAATTTGACGCAAAAAGATTTCTTTTTCTGTCTTATTTGCAAGTTTATTTGCCATTGGAATAAAAACTAAGTTCGCTAACAATGTACCATATAGTGTCGTCATAATAGCCACAGCCATGTTAGGTCCTAAAGTTTCAGGAGAAGATAAGTTACTAAGCATTAAAACTAGTCCGATTAATGTACCTATCATTCCCCATGATGGTGCAAAATCTCCAGCTTTTTCAATAATGCTTCTTCCCTTTTGATGTCTTTCTTCTAAAGCAGAAATCTCTGCATTCATAATGTCATGGATGACTTCTGGCTCCACACCGTCAACTGCTAATAATACACCTTTTTTCAAAAAAGCATCATCAACATCTTCTAACTCTGCTTCAAGTGCTAACAATCCTTCTCGACGCGCTCTATCGGAGAGTCTTACAAATGTTTCAATTAGTGTAGATAGTTCATTTTCTTCTTTAGAAAAAACAGATTTTATTACATTTGGTACCAATTTTATTTCCTTTAGATTAAACGTAACAAGTAATGCAGCAGTAGTTCCACCTAACACGATGAAAATAGAAGGAAAATGAAGAAATAAAACAATGCTACCAAAATTTGTTGTTGGGTTACTAAATATCCCGAAGAAAATCATTAATAAACCTAATGCAATGCCTATTGGTGTAAAAATATCAAACTTTTTCATGCGCTCTCCCCACTTAATAGCTCAATTGAAGTTAAAGAATAAATAAAAGAGGACAATTTTTATGTTCTTGTCCTCTTTTACTACATATATCGGCATTATTTTTATTTTGTTGAGTGTCTTTTTTCAATTCTATGTGGTAGTACTACTGTATGATCTTCTACTTGTTCTTTGTTCATAAACTTAGTTAATAACCTCATTGCAACTGCACCGATATCATACATTGGCTGCACAACTGTTGTTAATTGTGGGCGAACCATCAAAGCTAATCTTGTATTATCGAAACCAATTACATCTAAATCATCTGGAATAACTAATCCTCTATCTTGAGCACCATGGATAACACCTAATGCCATTTCATCTGTTGCAACATAAATAGCAGTTGGTTTATCTTCGGACTCTAACAATTTTTCAACAGCTTCAATGCCTGAGTCATATGTATAATCACCTTCCAAAATAAAGGCTTCATTATACTCAATTTCTGCTCCAGCTAAAGCACGTTTATAACCTGCTAATTTCATTTCCTTATTTATTGGTTCCTCAAAAGGCCCTGAAACAAAAGCGATTTGTTTATGTCCACTTTCCATTAGCATCGTTACGGCGTCATATGATGCTTGCTCGTAGTCTACTGTTACAGAAGGCACTTTATTATCTTCTACAACTGATGCAGCTAGGACGATTGGAACAGGTGAACGTTCAAATTCAGCTGCCAATTCTTCGGTAATATTTCCACTCATAAACACAATTCCGTCCACTTGTTTTCCAAGCATTGTATTTAATAGATGTAATTCTTTATCAGCGTTTTGGTCGGAATTACTTAGAATGATGTTGTATTTATACATTGTAGCAATATCTTCTATCCCTCTTGCTAATTCAGAGTAGAAAATACTTGAAATATCCGGGATGATAACACCAACTGTTGTTGTTTTCTTGCTTGCTAATCCTCTTGCAACTGCGTTTGGACGGTAGCCCAGTCTCTCAATTGCTTCTAATACTTTTTTTCTAGTTGTCGGTTTTACGTTTGGGTTCCCGTTAACAACACGGGAAACGGTTGCCATTGAAACGTTTGCTTCTCTTGCAACATCATAAATCGTTACTGTCATGAATACGACACTCCTTTTATTTTTTCACATTCCATATATGTCAAGTTAATAATTATGGTAGTTTAATTCTATGGTTTATATCATACGATACTATTTATGTAAGAGCAACGTGTTTACACGCTTTATATATAATTTACCTAAAATTAATGAATGCAAACTCAATGTCCTTACAGAGTTACTTGTTTTGGAATGCAAACGTGCCGGTTGTGTGACAGCTTTCCGCGGGGGAGGCGGTGAGCCTCCTCGAGCCAAAGGGCTCTGTGGGGTCTCACCAGCCTGGCCTCTCCCGCAGGAGTCAGTCACACAACCGGCACTTGAATATGTTTTTATACATTTTTAGCTCAAAAAACTATTAAATAACTATTTCACATTATTTTTTATATGCATAATGACTACGAAGTTCCGTAATGAATTCGTTAAATTGGTCAATATCCATTTGTTGTGCGGAATCACTTAGAGCAACTGCCGGATCAGGGTGTACTTCTGCCATTACTCCATCAGCACCGATTGCCAAAGCAGCTTTAGCTGCTGGTAACAGTAAATCTCTTCTACCAGTCGAATGAGTTACATCTACAAACACTGGTAGATGTGTTTCTTTCTTTAGAATTGGAACAGCAGAAATATCAAGCGTATTTCTAGTTGCCCTCTCATACGTACGAATTCCTCTTTCACATAGGATAATCTGGTCATTTCCTTGTGCAATAATATATTCAGCAGCATTAACAAATTCATCAATCGTTGCAGCTAAACCACGTTTTAATAAGACTGGCTTTCTCACCGCACCTGCAGCTTTTAGCAATTCAAAGTTTTGCATATTCCTAGCGCCAATTTGAATCACATCTACATAGTCTAAAGCCATTTCGATATCCGCTGGATTTACAATTTCACTAATGACTGCCATATTAAACTCATCGCCGACTTGTTTTAAAATTTTTAACCCTTCAAGACCAAGCCCTTGAAAATCATAAGGAGACGTACGAGGTTTAAAAGCTCCACCTCTTAACAATGTTAAACCTTGAGCTTTTGCTGCTTGAGCAACTTGAGCAACTTGTTCATAGCTTTCAACCGCACAAGGACCAACGATAAAATGTTGGTTGCCATCACCAACTTTTACTCCCTTAATATTAACGATTGTATCTTCTGGCTTTCTTTTTCTAGAAACTAACAACCCTTTTTGCTGTTCTACTTGTTGTAGTACTAAGCCCGCCTTGAAAATTTCTTTAAAAATATGCTGAAGAGTAGCTGTTTCAAATGGTCCATCATTATGTTCTGTAATTAAATCTAGCATTTTTCTTTCTCTTACAGGATCAAATCGATTAACACCTTGTGCCTCTTTTATTTTCCCTATTTCATGAACTAATTTACCACGATCATTTATTAGTTTTAATAATTGTAAATTTATATCCTCCACTTGATCTCTCAAGATGTCTAATTCGTTATGACTCATTGTAAATCTCACCCTTTCATATTTATAACACATCAAAGTTGTGGTACATTTCAATTAGTGTTTATTATAAACGAACGATTTCAGATTGTCACGAAAAAACATTTTATTGCTTTAACGCTTTTTACCGATAAAGTAATGTATGTGTTAGTTGGAAGGAAGGTGCCTTATTATGTCAGAAAGTTCAAGAGTTTTCGCACTAGATATTGGAACTCGTTCTGTCGTTGGCCTCATTTTGGAAAATATAGATGGTAAATACAACGTGTTAGACATAGTCATTCAAGAACATAAAGAAAGAGCAATGCTCGACGGCCAAATTCACGACATTCTTGCTGTTGCTTCGGTTATAAGTGAAGTTAAGCTTATGTTAGAAGCTAGGCATGGAAAACTTTCTAAAGTATGTGTAGCCGCGGCTGGAAGAGCTTTAAAAACAAGAAAAAGTAGTGCCTCAAAAGAGATTTATGGCACTCCTTTATTAAATAAAGACGATATTATTTTCCTAGAGTTATCGGGGGTTCAGGAAGCACAACGTTTACTAATGAGAGAGTATGAGTTTGCAAGTGAAACTCAATATTTTTGTGTTGGATATTCCGTCCTTCACTATTATTTAGATGGAGAAGAAATAGGTAGTTTACTAGATCAGCAAGGGAAAATGGCTACTGTTGATATCATATCGACTTTCCTTCCTAAGGTTGTTGTAGAATCTTTAATTTCTGCCCTGCAACGTGCTGATTTGGAGCTTGAGGCATTGACATTAGAACCAATTGCAGCAATTAACGTATTAATACCTCAAAGTATGAGGAGATTGAATGTTGCATTAATAGATATTGGTGCAGGAACATCCGATATTGCTATTACAAACAACGGTACCGTTACTGCTTATGGAATGGTTCCAATTGCTGGGGACGAAATTACAGAAGGTTTGAGTGATGAATTTTTATTAGATTTCCCTAATGCAGAGACGTTAAAAAGAGAGCTAATTTCTCAAGAAACTGTCCCTTTTACTGATATTCTTGGGTTTCAACAAACGTTAAGCAAATCCGAAATAGTAGATAAAATAAAGCCATATATAGAGAAATTAGCAATAGGCATTACAAAAGAAGTATTAAAACAAAACAATAATAAACCACCTAAAGCAGTCATGTTAGTTGGTGGGGGAAGTTTAACTCCTTTACTTCCATACTACGTTGCAAAACATTTGCAGCTCCCTGAAAATAGAGTCGCTATTAGAGGACTTGACGCCATTCAACTGTTAGATACATCTAGCTTGTTACAACGCGGACCAGAGTTAGTTACACCAATTGGAATTGCGATCGCAGCAAAAGAAAAGCCAATCCACTATGTCTCCGTAACGGTTAATGGTTTATCGATTAGACTTTTTGATGTGAAACAACTAACGATTGGTGATGCATTATTAGCTGCTGGTATTGAATTAAAGAAAATGTACGGAAAACCAGGTTTAGCTCATATGGTTGAATACAATGGAAAGATGATGACATTCCCTGGAGGATTAGGACAACCACCTACTATCATAAAGAATGGGCAACTTACAAACATTCAGTCCTCCATATGTAATAATGATGAAATAACTATTACTAAAGGGGACGATGGATTGTCAAAATCAATAAAAGTAAGAGATGTTATAACTGTTGATTTGGCAGACAAGAATATAAAGATAAACGGCGAATCCTTTACCATTTCGCCAGTCTACTTCAAAAATGGCGTCAACGTTTCCATTGATGAAATTGTAACAGATCGCGATAAAATCACCGCTAACTTTCCTTCTACTATATCAGAAGTAGTAGAGGCAACTGGAATGACTAAGTTAGACAATACCATCTATACTGTCTACATTAATAATGAAGAAGTACCTTTTCCAAATTTCTCAACAAAAATATTATGGAACGGCCAACAGGTTACTGGAAATACAACTTTTTCTTCGGGAGATGAAATTATAATTTTACCTATGGATAGCCCAGATGCTTCCTCATTAATACAGGAATTAAAGTTAGTTATGGAAGAAACAATAGAAGTTTTATATAACAACAAGCTAATCACTTTAACACAACCGTTAGTAAAAATTATGCGTAATGGAGAATTATTAAAGGACGACGAAATAATTTCACATGGGGATCATTTGCAACTAACTGAGATAAAGAAGGAGCGATTTATCTTTCAAGACATTTTTAAGTTTGTAGACTTAGATAAGCCGACACAGTTTAAAAAACTTATTATGAAGAAAAATGGTGTAGAGGCAACCTTCTTTGAGCCTATAGCTCATGGGGATTCACTGGAGTTATATTGGGAATAGCAAGACAATGAGGCCAGTTTAAATTGGCCTCATTTTTTATTTTACATTCTCTTGTAATGATGAATATGTAATTTTCCAATGTGATGCATTCCATACTACTTCGCCACCATTAATAAATAAAGCTTGTGGAGATTCATGTTTCACACTGTATTTTTCAGCTATATGATTAGACACGTCCCTTGCTTCCTGAACATGCAAATAGAAACATGCTACATCGTTTTGATCTGCTACAAAATTTTCAAATTCTTCATAAGCAGCATGACTAATAGGACATGTCGTACTGTTTTTTAATAATAAAAAGGTGTCGTTTTTTTCCACAACTTCGTTGAATTCTTCAAGAGTATTTACTTTTACTTTTTTCATTATAGTTTCAACATCCTTCCGGTTAATACACACAAAATAAAGCGGCGAAGTAATCATATCACTTCACCGCATCTTGAATCAAATTATCCGTTTATTTTCTTTTCCACTTCATCAATAGCAGTTTTTGTATCTTCTAATCGTTTTTGTACTTCTTCTGTCATTTCTTCAGATCCACTTTCAATTGCTGAAGCAGCTTCATCAATTATCTCTTGAACTTTTTCTTTAATTTCTTCGGATGCATCTTTCGTTTGCTCTTTTAAGATTTTCACTTTTTCCATTACTTGTTGGGACTGGTCCGTAATAACTTGTGAAAGGTGTTCCGATTTTTCTTTTGCGGTTTGAGCAATCTCATTTGTGTATTGAACAGCTTGTGTTGTCCACTCATCTGTTTTTTCTTTTAAGTGTGTTGCTTGTTCCTGAAGATCATCGCGTAACTCTTTACCTGATTTAGGGGCTAAAAATAGAGCAGTAGTAGCTCCTACAATTCCACCAATTAACGTACCGATTAAAAAATCTTTCGTATTGATCTCTTTACTCATTGAATATTCCTCCCTTTATTCATTATATTGACGCTTTTTTCTTTCATTCCACTTCTCAACAAGTTCCATGACAACATTTGACCATTGAACAACTTGTGTAACTTTTTCTTGGTTTTTGTCCATTTGAAACGTGACATTATTAGATAACCGTTGAACGGAATGATTAAAACCTTGAATAGATGTTCCAACATCTTTTACTGCGACTACAACAGAGTTTAGCTGTTCAGACTTGTCTTGAATATCTTCCATCAATACATTTGTTTTATGTAATAGTTGTTCTGTTTCTGTTGTAATTCCTTGCATTTGTTTTTCAATTCCACCTAGTGTCCCTGCAACTTGATCTAGCGTGCCTTGTACTGATCTTAGTGTTTTAGAAACATAAATCACTAGTACAAAGAAAGCTATTGCGACAATAAGTGCACTAATGTAAAGTAAATTCACCATGGGCTTTTGACACCTCCTGTTGACATATTAAACTATACCCCATGTACATTATTGTAAACATCTTACCTTATAATTCTATTTTGAACATAAAATACCTTCATAAGAATTTTTTATCATACAAAACATTCTACAATTTCTCCTTTTTCGGTTAAAATAATAGTTGTACGTCATATACTACTAGTTATTCTTGAAAAATTCCAGTAAGTAGCATTTTATTTGGTTACTAACCTTGTCTGTTGATTGTAGTGGCAGGAGCTCGCTTTCCGCGGATGGTCTCGTGAGCCTCCTCGGCGCACGGCGCCTGTGGAGGCTCACGAGACGCTCTTCTCCCGCAGGACAAGGACTGCTACGACAGCGGTACATAGCACGAAGAAAATGCGGAGGCATTTTTGAGGAGTCTCGCACCTGCCACTACAATCAACATTAGGTATTAAATTTATGTTTATTTGCAAAAAATTTGCACTTACTAATCATTCAATCACAAAAAGGGAGGAAATAATAATGAAGGATCCTCGTATTCAAACTTTAGCAAAAAATTTAATTAATTATTCCGTACGTCTACAAAAAGGAGAAAAAGTTTTAATTGAAAACTTTGGACTACAAAAGGAACTTGTAACAGCACTAGTTCAAGAAGCATACAAAGCAGGTGGCTATCCATTTGTTTCTTTAAAAGATCACCAAGTTGATCGTGCTTTATTAATGGGGGCACAGGAAGAACAATTTAACATGATTGCTGATTTTGAAGCAAATGTTATGGAAAAAATGGATGCTTACATAGGTTTACGTTCTGGTGATAATATTAACGAACTTGCAGACGTTTCAGATGATAAATTAAAAATTCAAGGAAATACAGTTGGTAAACGCGTGCACCGCGACATACGTGTTCCTAAAACAAAATGGGTTGTATTACGCTATCCGAATGCTTCAATGGCTCAACTTGCGAAAATGAGTACAGAAGCGTTTGAAGACTTTTACTTTGACGTTTGTAACTTAGATTATGGAAAAATGAGCACGGCAATGGATAATCTTGTTGAACTTATGAACAAAACAGATAAAGTCCATATTACTGGAGTAGGAACGGATTTAACATTCTCCATAAAAGATATCCAAGCTATAAAATGTGCTGGTCAAATGAATATACCTGATGGAGAAGTTTATACGGCACCTGTAAAAGATTCAGTTAATGGAACGATTACTTATAACACGCCGTCACCTTATCAAGGTTTTACATTTGAAAATGTAAAGCTGACTTTTAAAGATGGGAAAATTGTTGAGGCAACTTCAAATGATTCAGAACGAATTAACAAAATTTTCGATACGGATGAGGGAGCTCGCTTTATCGGTGAGTTTGCGATTGGAGTAAACCCTTACATCCTTCATCCAATGCAAGACATTTTATTTGATGAGAAAATTGATGGAAGTTTCCATTTTACACCAGGCCAGGCTTATGAAGATACATGGAATGGCAACAGCTCTAACATTCACTGGGATATGGTTATGATTCAACGCCCTGAGTATGGCGGTGGGGAAATTTACTTTGATGAAGTATTAATACGAAAAGATGGTCGTTTCGTTTTACCTGAATTAGAGTGTTTAAATCCAGAAAATTTAAAATAATTTTGACAGCCCCGTTTAACTAAAAGTTTGGCGGGGATTTTTTACGAAAAGCTATGTTAAATCTTAGTGTTGCTATTTAAAAACTAACCTGTTGATTTCCGTGCAAGGCTGAGACTCCTGCGGGAAAAGCAGGGAGCGGGAGACCCCACAGGCGCTTGCGCCGAGGAGGCTCCCGGCCTGCCCGCGGAAAGCGAAGCCTTGCACGGAAATCAACAGTGGCCTTTAACATACCCTAACGAAAAAATGCCCTCCCCACGCACTGTAGAGAGAGTACTTTCCCATTGATTCTATAATTGAGCCTCAAATGCTTGCTGGAATTTTTGAATGTCTCCAGCACCCATAAAAATAATAACGCTATTATCGTGCTTATTTAACACTTTAATATTATCTTCAGAAATAGTTGCACTGTTTTCAATCTTATCTTTTAAATCATTAATAGATAGCTTACCTTGATTTTCCCTTGCCGAACCAAAAATATCACATAAATAGACGTAATCTGCTTTACTTAACGTCTCAGCAAATTCATTTAAGAAAGTTTGTGTTCTACTATACGTGTGTGGCTGAAAGACTGCGATAATATCCTTTTCTGGATACTTTTGTCTCGCTGCTTGTATAGTTGCGCGTATTTCAGTTGGATGATGTGCATAGTCGTCAATTAACACTTGATCTCCAACTATTTTTTGAGAAAACCTTCTTTTAACTCCATTAAAAGTAAGCAATCTATCCTGAATAACCTCTACACTTATACCTTCATAATGGCATAGTGCTATTACAGCTAACGCATTTAAGATGTTATGATCTCCATAACCAGTTATGGAAAATGTCGCATAAGGATTGTTACGTACAAATACATCAAAAGTGGTTCCTGCCGTTGATTTTTCAATAGAACGAGCTTGGAAGTCATTTTCTTCTCCAAAACCATAATAAATCACTGGAACTTTTGCTTGTATTTTTTGAAGATGTTCATCATCTCCACATGCAATGATTCCTTTTTTAACTTGTAGTGCCATGTCTTGAAAGGCACTAAATACATCATCTACACTATGGAAATAATCAGGGTGATCAAAATCAATGTTTGTCATGATGCAATAGTCTGGATGATAGGATAAGAAATGCCTTCTATATTCGCATGCTTCAAAAGCAAAATATTGACTATCTTCTTGTCCTTTACCAGTTCCATCTCCAATTAAATAGGATGTAGGCGCAGCTCCTTGTATTACATGAGCTAACAATCCAGTTGTAGATGTTTTTCCGTGTGCACCAGTAACAGCAACACTCGTAAACTTTTCCATCAACTGTCCTAAAAATTGATGATAACGAATAACTTGTAAACCATGTTCTTTTGCAGTAACTATTTCTTCATGTGTATCTGGGAATGCATTCCCAGCAATAACAATCATATCTTCTTTAATATTGTCCGGATCAAAAGGTAAAATACTGATTCCTTTTTCTTCTAACCCTTTTTGTGTAAAAAATGTTTTTTCTAAATCCGAACCTTGAACATGTAATTTCATATCATGAAGAATGTGTGCTAAAGCACTCATTCCCGTCCCTTTTATACCAACAAAATGATAAATGGTCATGCATAGAACCTCCAACATTTATCTGAGTTGAAAACAACTCATCTATCTACTTTTTTTAAAACAATTTTATCCAAGTTATTATCTATGTACATAGTATATGAAGAATGCCTAAATATGCTATTGTAAAAGCGGCAGACGTTTTCTTACAAGCACTTTCTTTTGTATGCCCAACTTTCCCATACATTCAAACACTTTTTTGTCATTCCATACTATTCTTATTCAACATCATAGCTAACTTATTACAATCTTGCTTTCCAACATCATAAAATTATAGCATTAATGCAACTATAACTCCATGAAAATAAAAAGCTTAATAGTACTTTAATATTTTTATTCGTTTTAGTTTTTACGAAACTGCTTAAGATTACACCTATTTAGGATAAAGTTCAAAAAATTAAAAGCTGACAGAAGAGTATTATCTATCAGCTTAAAGACATTATATGAATAACTTAATAGGTTTTAGTCTACTTTTTCCAGACGCGGATTAAAGCGATATTTTCGCCCTGCTTTCGCTTGTGGTTTTCCGTCTAACATAACGTTGTCTCCAGTGAATCCAACATGGATTTTCAGTAAACTGCTACCTACTCCATAAATATCAACTGGAACTTCTTGTTCTTCAAACTCTTTAATTCTACTTTCGTTAAATCCACCACTTACGACAATCTTCACATGTTGAAAACCTTCTTCGTCAAGCGCTTTACGAAGAGCAAATATTAATGGAGCATTGACTCCACGCGGGTCAAAAGTTCCAAGAACGTCTTGGTTTCTAATGAAGTATTGATCAATCATCGTTTTCGATGTATCAACTCTTACACCCTTTAATTCTGTTCCATATTCTCTTGCTACTTTCAGAGCATCTGTAATGACATCGTTATTATAGTCAACCAATACTAGTAAGTCGTCTTCTGGGAATGTTTCTTTATATGCTTTAGTTGCTGCTACTACATCACCGTTAAACAATTGAATGAGGGCGTGAGGCATTGTGCCCATTCCCTTTTTGCCCCACCATTCATTCATAGCATGTGTTGCCTGTGCAGTTGACCCACCAATATGTGCTGCATAACCGTCACCAGATTGTTGGGTAAAGTGGTCGTCACGGTCTCCCATAAAAATGACTGGTTTCTCACCTGCTGCTTTGACAACATTGTATACATTCGTAGAAACAGATGTTCTCCGAGCTAATATACCATCAATGACTCCTTCTAAGTATCCGAAGTTTTGGTACGGCCCAGTTATCGTTAGCACTGTTTCAAATGGACTGATTTTATCTCCATCTTTTAACGAATAAATTTCTAAAGAATCTGGATCATCAGCAAATGTTTTAATTAGTGCAATCACTTCATCTGTACCACATAGGACAGCATGGTTTTTCTGAAAAAATTGCATGGTTACAACATTATTCGGTTTCGTAGCTTTGACGATTTCACGAGTTTTTAGAAAATAAACCGCTGAGAACCATCCTTCTTTGACTCTTTCGTCAAATTTGAATGTGTTGTTTGTTAAGCGTTTTATTTTTCCATGTAGTTTAAGTTCTATTTCCTTCATCCTATTAAAGCTCCTTACGTCACCAATTATTTTTCTACCAACTATAATATATAAGTAAGAGGTACTTTACAACTATACTTTGTTATTAGAGGCTGTTGATTTCCGCTAATGTCTCCGCTTTCCGCGGGCGGTAAATAGGAAGGTTATTTTCACTGACGTGAAAAAACCTACTCCTCGGCGAAAGCGCCTGTGGGGTCTCCCGCTCCCCGCTTCTCCCGCAGGAGTCTGCGACATGCGCTCCAATCAACATCTAGATTGAATATATAAGTTAATAATAATGTTTTACAAAGTATAGCAATAAATAAATTGGGGCGAAAATAATTGAAAAATAATACTTTAATTATTCATTTGTTACCTTATTATGCAACTCACGCTCGGAAATTAGTACATCTCTTGCTTTACTTCCGTTTGCACCAGTAATTATTCCGTTTGCTTCCATCATATCAATTAGGCGAGCTGCTCGATTATAACCAATTCTGAATTTCCTTTGAAGGCTTGAGGTTGAAGCTGTAGTTTGTTCTACGACAAATTCACAAGCTTCATAAAACAAGTCGTCTTCTTCCTCCTGAACTTTTAGCTCTTGTAAAAGTTCTTCTTGTTGAAATAGGTAGTTTGGCTTTTGTTGTTGTTTCACATGCTCTACAATACGTTCCATCTCTTCATCACTAACAAAGTTACCTTGAACACGTCTAGGCTTTGTCGCGCCATTCTCTAAAAGCAACATATCTCCTCTTCCAAGCAACCTCTCCGCTCCACCAATATCAATTATCGTTCGCGAATCTACTTGTGAGGAAACAGAAAAAGCAATTCTAGTTGGAACGTTAGCTTTAATTAAACCAGTAATAACATCTACGGATGGCCTTTGAGTAGCAATAAGTAAGTGAATTCCACATGCCCTAGCCTTCTGAGCGATTCTACAAATGGATTCCTCTACATCACCAGGAGCCATCATCATTAAATCTGAAAGCTCATCAATAATAATAACTAAATATGGTAGCTTTTCTTGATTATGAGATAGTGCTTTTTCGTTAAACCTAGCAATATCTCTTACTTGTGCATGAACAAACAATTCATATCTTCTTTCCATTTCTTCCACTGCCCATTTAAGCGCAGCAGTAGCCGCTTTTACATCTGTTATTACAGGACTGACTAAGTGCGGAATATGATTGTATGGTGTTAACTCTACCATTTTTGGATCAATTAATAATAGTTTTACTTCATCTGGTCTCGCTTTATATAACAAGCTAATAATAATGGAGTTTACGCAAACACTTTTCCCTGATCCTGTCGCTCCTGCAATTAGTCCATGTGGCATCTTTTGTAAATCTAAAACAACCGGGCTACCAGCAATATCAAGTCCTAAAGCAACAGCTAATGGTGATGGATTTTGAATAAATGATGGATGTCTTACAATTTCTCTCAGCACTACAGGTTGACTAACTCTATTAGGCACTTCGATTCCAATCGTATTTTTTCCAGGTATAGGTGCTTCCATGCGAATGTCCTTTGCCGCAAGACTTAATTTTATATCATCACTTAGATTGGTTATTTTATTTACTTTAACACCAGGCTCGGGGTGTACTTCGAATTGAGTTACACTAGGTCCTTGTGTTGCATTGACAACTGTTGCACCAACTTTAAAATGATGTAAGGTTTCATTCAGCAATCTTCGTTGTTCTTCCACCCACTCATCGTTATCGTCTGCTCTCTTAATAGGAGGATTTAACAATGTAATAGTCGGTAGTTTGTAAGTAGACTCATTCATGCTCGGAGATTGTTGTTCTACTTTCTTCTTCTCTAACATACGTCTATCTTGTTTTAACATCAACACGTTGTAAGGAATAGGTGAGCGTTTTCGTTCTTCCCTTTGTCTATTGCTTACTGTTTGGTTCTTTGAATCTATTTCTCTATTATTATTAGAACTAGTAGTAGTAACTAAGGTGATTTCTTCTTCCTGTTGTACTATTTCCGCTTCATCCATTTCACTTATCTCTGCCACTTCTACTACTTCAATAAGTTCATGAGAATCACTATTTTCATCATAAAAATTATTCTCTTCTAATTCGACCGAAGTATCTTCCACTTTTAAAAGCACTTCATTTGTCTCTTTTTCCTCTATAAATGTTTGTTGTTCTATTCCGTCCGTATCGACAACAAAAGTTGGCTGCCAGTTGCTTTTTAATTCAAACTCAGGTATAGCATCTAGCTCTATTTGCTTTTTTCGCCTATTGAAGCCATACACAGGGGATGGTACCTCTGTCGGATAAAATGGTCTTTTTTTCAATGCTTGTGCTTTTAACGCTTTTTCCCACTGTTTTTCTTCTAATGGTTTTTCTATTAATGGTACACTTTCTTCTTTTTCTTGTTCTTTGTTTCTTTTACTTGTATTGTTTTTCTTGTTAAATGTAGTCTCATTATTTCTTTCATTATTTCTTCTAATTCTTTTAGGTGGCTTTTGTTTTGTTTCTTGCAACACAGGAAATAGATCCGACTTTTCAGGATATTGGTATTTTACTTTTGTTTTAATATCTATTGATTCGATTGGGCTTTCTGCTTCTACTGAATTACTAGAAGTTTTACGTACCTCTTGTTCATTTTCTTCCTTCCATAAAGAACGAACTTTATCTAACCATTTCAACATACATCACACTTTCTATAATCTTTTGAAAAAACCACTAGAAAAAGATCTAGTGGCATTTTATTATTACTCATTTTCTTCCGTATCTTTTTCTACTTTAATATTTCCTAAAATAAAAATAGGTTCTAATTTACCTTCTTCATATAAGAATGATAAAGCAGTGATTGGTACTTTTCCGTTAACGAAAAATCCCATTGTCATTTGAGCCAATATATCATAACCTGTTTTGTTTTCAATATCACCGATAATTAATACGTCTTGGTGAGGAACAGAAATCGTCATAGTTCCCTTAACACTTTGTTTCATGTGCTGTAAAAATGACTCATTTAAAATTCTACTAGCATCATAACCGTCTTTAGTGTTTAAGAAATAATAAGAGTTTCCAGCGACACGATCTTCTTTCATCTCTGTTGAAAGCGAACGGACATTGAACATGGCCATTTCTCTTATTGTTTCATTTGTTAAATCCTCTTTAGCAGCCATACGTTCATCGATAAGACGGTAAGTACTTCCAAGGTCTATAGCATAGTAGACTCTAGTTTCAGCAGTATGGTCATCATAAACCAACGAAACATCATCACTATTTACTATCGGAAAAGAAGTGGAACGAATAACAGGGAAGATGTGGCGTTCCTGTCCATTTAGCGTTATTTGCTTTCTCATACTTGTTAAAGTTTCTTGTACATAGTATACGTACTCTTCTACTGCTTTCTGGCCATTCTGTTCGTATTTTGCAATTAGACCAGAAAGTGAAATAGTAATTCCTTTACTAGAATTTTTATCTTCTACCCTCACAGAGTCTTTCTCTCTATTATATGTAAATATCCAGTTAGGATGGTCTAAACTCTCTTGCAACAGTTTCTTCATTTTTAAACTTGTCATTTTGGTCAAGGTTGTTTCCCCTTTCCATTTCTTAATTGCTACATTTATTTCCAAAAAACATACAAATAAACACGCATACTATATTGTACAATAAAGTTGATTTAATAAGAAGGAAAAAGAAACCTGCTATAGACGCTTCCTCACTTTTTTATTTTTACAATCAATGTAGACAACCTATTTTTCTCTTGTTAAATAATTTGCACTAGGTTTTTTAACCAAACATTTAAACAAGTGGTATCAAGTCCTATTTTTTAAAATTTTATTAGATGACTTATTTCCTCTTTATTCTTCTAGGCATATATTCAATAGGGTAAAATCCATATTTTTATTAATTTAATTTTCGGTTCCCCATCTCTAGTAATTTTTATCTAGTAAATTACTATATGTAAAAAATACCTATATTCTCAATTTATGTTAATCCATCAACGCTTTTAGCCTTACTCCACAAAATTACTTTAGACTCTCATCCATTTCTTTATCCCTATGACAAAAAACGAGCTGTACGACGTTTCTATCATTTTTAGAATATTCAGAAATATTAATTGTTTTTTCGACATTTTTTTTTCACATTGTTTAATACGCTTTACTTGTCACCACGACTTTTACATAAGCCTACTTAGCTGAAAAGCATTAAGGCATACTCTTTTATCCTATTGATAAATAGAGTAAAGGTCAGACAAATACAACGGTGGAAGGAGGGTTTTTCATAGCTTTTCATATCTATTAAAACAAAGGGGATGGGTAAATGAAGTGTCGAACGAAAAAAGTTTTTTCTAAATTTTTACTAGTAGCAATGTGTTTCATGCTAATTGTACCAAGTTTTTTGGCAAGTAATGCATCAGCTCAATCAAAAGGGGCTAGCACTTCCTTTTCGACGGATGCAAAAGAAGCAGCTGCTAATAAAATTAGCAATAAACTCCAAAGTGAGTTTTCAAAAGATGAAATGGTTACATTCCTTGTAAAGTTCAAGGATCAAGTAGATACAATGGAAGTAGCAGCTGAAATGGAGAAAAAAGCACAACTTCAAAAAAACACTCCAGCTCAAACTACTTTAATGAAACGTCATGCAATTGTTTCTGAGCTTCGAGCTACAGCAATTGAAACTCAGGCAAATGCTCTTTCTTACTTAGAAAAAGCAGAAGCAAAAGGAATTGCTAAAGATGTTCAATCTTTCTTCATTGTTAACGGTCTTGCAGTGACTGCTACTAAAGAAGTAATGGAACAATTAGCAGCATTTCCTGAAGTAGAAAAAATCACGCCAAATGAAGAAGTAGAATTATATCCAGCAATTGAATCACCTACTGCATCGGTTGGAGTTGAGGCAGATGTTCCTGAGCCTTCATCCGAAAATGTAGAGTGGAATATTCAACAAGTAGGAGCTCCACAAGCTTGGGAAATGGGTGTTGACGGGCAAGGTACTGTTGTAGCAATAATGGACACTGGTGTTCAATGGAATCACCCAGCATTAATGCACCAATATCGTGGATTTGATCCTAACAATCCTAACAGTCCATCTCACGCTTACAACTTCTTTGATGCTGTTAACGGTCAATCAGCTTCTTACGATGACCATGGTCATGGTACACACGTAGCTGGTACAGCTGTTGGCGGAGAGCAAAACGGCACGAATAAAGTTGGTGTTGCTCCTGGCGCAAAATGGATAGGAGTAAAGATTTTAGCTGCATCTGGTGGAGGAACTCAAGCTCAGATTTTAGCAGGAGCTCAATGGTTACTAGCTCCAACTGATGCAAATGGTACACCAAATCCAGCTATGGCTCCTGATATTGTAAACAACTCTTGGGGTGGCGGTGCTGGAATGAACGAATGGTTCCGTCCTATGGTGCAAGCATGGAAAGCAGCGGACATCTATCCTGTATTCGCAGCTGGAAATACAACAGCAACTAACCCTGGTGGTCCTGGATCTGTAGCCGTTCCAGCAAACTACCCTGAGTCATACGCAGTTGGTGCAACTGACGTTAACATGAACTTAGGTAGCTTCTCTTTACAAGGTCCTTCTCCATATGGAGAAATGAAACCAAATGTTTCTGCTCCTGGTGTAAGTATCCGATCTTCAACCCCCGGAAGTGGATATACTGGTGGATGGAACGGTACTTCCATGGCTGCTCCACACGTAGCTGGTGCAGTTGCATTATTAAAACAAGTAAATGCTTCTCTATCCATTGATGAGATTGCAGAAATTTTAGAAACAACAGCAACTCCAAGAACTAACTCTCAATACCCTGAAGCACCAAACAACGGCTTCGGTCATGGGATTATTAATGTACATGATGCTGTTTCTTCGATTATCTCTGGATTAGGAAAAATTAAAGGGCAAGTTGCAAAAGATGGTGAAGATAACGAACCTCCGACTTTCGAACATGCAGCACCTTCTGAAACATACGCTGGCATGACTTTACCTTTAAGCATTAACGTACAAGATAACGTAAGTATTTCTGCTGTAACATTACAGTATGAAAATCAAGATGGCCAATGGGTAGATGTTGCTGCTACTCGTACTTCTGGTACGTACAATAACGCTACTTTCCGTGCAGCTATTTCTGGTGAAGACATTGCAGTACCAAGTGTATCTTACCGATTCCACATCGTTGATTTTGGTGGAAACGAAGTAACAACAGATACTTATGAAGTAAGTGTTCAACCAGGTATTTCTATCGGATATTTCCAAGACTTTGAGTCTGATCCAGTTGGTTGGTATTCTTTCGGTAACAACAACAGCTGGGAGTGGGGAGTTCCTACAAGCGGTCCTAATGGTGCATTTTCTGGCGAAAAAGTATATGCAACAAACTTAGCTGGTAACTATGCGAACAATGCGAACATGACGCTAGTAATGCCTCCAGTAGAATTACCTGCAAACAGTCCAGCTTATTTACAATATAAGAGTTGGCATAACCTAGAAACTCGTTGGGATTTCGGTCATGTGTTTGTTTCGACTGACGGCGGAGATTCTTGGACTCAAGCATATCGTTTTGATGATGTAACAAATGGATGGGTTGACCGTGAAGTTGACTTATCACAATATGCTGGTCAAACTATTTTAATTGGATTCAACGTAACAACCGATGGTAGTGTTGTACGTGTAGGTTGGTATTTAGATGACGTTCATTTAGCTGATGAGTCACTTAACTTATCTAGTACACATGTAAATGCTACACCTGATAAATCAGTTGCAGCAAAAGAATTAAAAGTAGATCCTAGCAAGATTGTTCCTGCTGGTTCACTTCAAGAATTTAAGGAAGTAAAAGTAAATGAATATCATCCAAACGTACTTCCGCTTGGTGCAACAGTAACGGTAGTGGAATCTAACCGTTCTATTCAAACAAATCCTGCTAATGGCTATTACGAGCTGTTACATGCTGCTGGAGAATATACGGTAAGAGCTGAAGCTTACGGTTATCATTCAGCTGAACAAACTGTTGATATCCCAGCTGATGGTGAAGCAGTTGCTAACTTTGTACTTGAAGAATTAGCTCAAGGTACAGTAAGTGGTACAATCACAAACAGTGCTACTGGTCAACCTGTTACAAACGCAACGCTTCTTCTTGTAGAAGATGCAGCAGTTGCTCCAGTAACTACTGATGAAAATGGGCATTTCTCCATCACTGCTTATGAAGGAGATTACACGTTACGTATTATGGCTCCTTCTTACTACAGTGAAACAATCGAGGTAACAGTTTCTGGTGACACAGAGCTTAACTTAGAATTAAGACCATTTATCGGATACCCTGGTGAAATTGGTTACGATGATGGAACAGCAGAAAATGCACGTGCATTCTTTGATGCTGGTAACGGTTGGGCTGTAAAAATGTCTTTACCTGAAAATCAAGATCAAGCTCTTGTAGCTGGTGGATTATTCCGATTCTGGGATACTTCATGGCCAACTCCTGGTGGAACAGCATTTAAAGTAGCTGTATACGATGCAACTGGTCCAGATGGAGCACCAGGTCAGAGACTAGCTGGTCCAATTGACGCAATTGCGCAACGTGATGGCGGATGGACAGAAGTTGATTTATCTGAATTAGGTATCATCGTAGAACAAGACTTCTACATGGTATATATACAAGCGAATCCAAATCCTAATGCACCTGGTTTAGGTACAGATGAAAACGGACCAAATGCAGGTCGTAGCTGGCAATATGTTGGCGGTGCATGGTCACCTGCTCCTGCGGCAGAAGGTAACTATATGATTCGCGCTATCGTTAATTACGAAGTAACAGCACCAGCTATTACTTCTCCTAGTGATGAAACTTACACTAGCAATGAGAATGTTACAGTAGAAGGTAAAGCTGCTCCGACTACAACTGTTCACTTATTCAATAATGGTGAAGAAGTTGGTACAACAACAGCTACAGAAGCTGGAACATTTACAATTGATACAACATTAACAGAAGGTACAAACACGTTCACAGCTAAAGCTTCTACAGATAGCGGAATAACAGACGAATCCGCACCAGTTACAGTTGTTTTAGATCAACATGCTCCTGAGCTAGCAATTACAAGCCCAGAGAATGGAGATAAAACAAATCGTGAAACAGTTACAGTTACAGGTACTGTAGCAGATACAAACTTAGATTCTGTGAAAGTGAACGGTCAAAACGTAACTGTTACAGATGGTTCTTTCTCTCACCGAGTAATGCTTGAAAATGGGGAAAACCATATTGTAGTAGTTGCGTTAGACAAAGCAGGTAACTCCTCTACGGAAAGTGTAGTAGTATACGCAAACTACGATGCACCAGAAATTTCTAATGTCAAACCTGATCAAGACGTTCACTTAAATGCAGGTCAGACGGTAAAAATTGAGTTAACTAGTGAGCCAGGATTACAAGCATCTTTTACAATCCGCATGCCGCTAACTAACTTAGGTAGTGAGGTCGAAGTTGCAAATGCGATGGAATTACCATTAGTTGAAACATCTCCTGGTAATTACGAAGGTTACTGGACAGCAACTTCAAGTGTCGTTGCAGAAGGCGCTGAAATTGAAGTGAAAGTGGCTGATGAATACGGTAACGTTACACGTCAAATTGCTGATGGAAAGCTATTCATCAATGTAGGTAGTGATAATGACGGCCCTGGAAAGCCAGATAAACCTGGAAAACCAGATAAGCCAGGTAAAGGGAACGGACGAAACTAATACAAAAAAAGGCTTAGTGGCCACTCGTGGCTAACTAAGTCTTTTTTTTCATTATAATGATTGTAAAAACGATTCAATTTCTTGTTGCGTTTTACGGTCTTTGCTTACAAAGCGCCCTGCCTCTTCTCCACCTTTAAAAGCTACAAAGCTTGGGATACCAAAGACACTTAACTCACTACATAAATCAATAAATTCATCGCGATCTACATATAAAAATTTATATTGAGAGAACTTTTCCATGATTTCAGGTAATACTGGCTCAATTATCACACAATCTGGACACCAGCTTGCAGAGAACATAAGTACTACATTTTCCGTTTCTTTTAATGTATGAAATTGCTCCATTGATTGTAATTTTTCCATTCTTCCTTATCCCCCTAAATTAATTTTCATGTCGCCATCTTTAATGTAAGATTTTTTCCTCATCCATTCGGATATGATTAAACTTATCACAGCAGGACCAACAATGTGAAGCATCAACACTTGTAAGAATACAGCGGTTGTAAACCCCATCGCATTGAACGTCATTATTTGGCCAACAAAGCCACTCGTACCCATTCCAGCACCAGCTGCAATGTTCGTCATTGAAAACAATGCAATTCCAATTGGAGCTAAAATAGCACCTGCTACTGTTGGCGGTATTAAAATGAGTGGATTTCTAATAATATTAGGGACTTGTAACATAGACGTACCGATTCCTAATGCAAACAATCCAGAAACTTTGTTGTCTCTATAACTACTCACTGCAAAGCCAACCATTTGAGCTGCACATCCGATCGTAGCTGCTCCAGCTGCCAACCCTTCAAGTCCCAACATTAACGCAATGGCTACACTTGAGATTGGTGCAGTTAAAGCTAATCCCATTAACACAGCAACTATCACACCCATTATAATAGGTTGTTGTTCTGTTGCCCACATAATAACTTCTCCGAAATATTGTAATCCAGTACTGATTGGTGGTCCAATAAATGTACCAACTAAAAATCCAACAAATATAGTTACGAATGGGGTTATGATAATATCAACCTTTGTTTCTTTAGAAACAAGCTTCCCAAATTCTGTCGCTAAAAGAGCCGCAATAAAACTACCTGCTGGTCCACCAAGTGGCGCGCCAGCTGCCCCTGCTACTAGTGCAGAAAAAATTACTAATGGAGGTGCTTTAAGTCCAAAAGCTACCGCAACACCTATACCTGGTCCCATCAACCCCATGGCTAGTACACCCATGTCTTGAAAATATGTACCAATAGTAAAGAAATTAGGAATTAACTGAAGCTGTTCCCCAATTGTTTTAATAATTAAGCCGATAATTAAAGTTGAAAACAACCCTAAAGCCATGAAAGATAAACCATCAATCAAATAAACTTTTGGAGATAAAGTAACACCTTTTTTAGTAAAAAATCTTTTCAAATAATTTCATCTCCTTTCTAACTTAATAATAGCCTATATTCTACCGATATCAATATTACAAGGCTACACAATAAAAATATTTTATTGAGAAATACGTAGAATTATGTCTATAATTGTCTTAAAATATCAGATAATTATCAAAATACATATAATTCGAATTTAGTCGATTTATTATGGGGGTGCAGAATGAAAACAATTAGAGGAAGAGTAAGATTTATTTTAGCAACTGCAATTGCTGGTTTGGTAATCGTGCTATTATGTAACTTTTTATTTTATTTTATTCAGTCAAATGCTAAACAACAAGAAGTTGCGCTACTAGAAACCGTTAATGGCAGTAAAGAAATTAAATTTTCATTTGCTGAAACTAGACGATTTGAGCAAGAATTTTTACGTCAGCCTACCGATGGAACTGCAGAAAAAATTAAAGAAACAGCTGCTTCCATCAATGACATGTCTCAAACATTGTCAACTAATTTTACGGATCAAGAGGAAATTTTAGGTCAATTCCAGCAAATTGAACGAGCAACAAATACATATATTGCTGAATTCGAAGAGTTAGAAAGCTTGTACCGCGAGATAGGCTTTAGCGAGTTTCAAGGTTTGAGAGGAGAAATTACGAGCTTAGCTAGAAACTTGACTGCTAACACTAGAGGTTTGAGTGATCCAGAAATGGATGAACTCCTAACAAATATTCGTTTATATGAACAACAATATTTAACTTTACGTCATGACACTATTTTTAGAGACTTTACAAATGCAACGAACACTTTTAGGCAGTTGCTAACAGAAGGTGATTATTCGGAATCTAATAAATCTACTATTGTTCGATTATTTGATCCTTATGTAGAATCCATGAAAACTATTCAGGATAACTACATGCAATCTTCTAGTTTAATTCGTAATTTTGAACAGATTAGTACAACAGTAGAATTAAGTGTGAGTAGAGTGGAAGATAGTATTTCTACCCTACAACAAGAAATTCAAACGGAACTAAACAATACTTTACAAACAACAATGCTTGCCACAGTTATTTTAAGTATTATCATTTTAATTTTCTTAACGATTATCGGTTACTTTTTAAATAGAAATATATATCGTTCTATTAAGTCATTAAAAGAAGGCGCATCGAAAATAGGAGAAGGCAACTTTGCCCACCGTGTGCCTATTACAACGAAAGATGAAATGGCGGAACTCGGCGAAACTTTTAATAAAATGGCGGAAAAGATGCAATTATCTCTAATTAAAGTAATGGATGCAACAGATATGCTCCATTCTTCGTCTCAAAATTTGGCGGCTATTTCGGAGGAAACGACAGCACAATCAACAGAAGTGAATGAAGCGATAAAACAAGTTGCCATTGGATCAAGTGATCAAGCAAGACATTTAGAAGAAAGTAATGATATTTTACAGCATGTACAAAGAGCTATAAATGAGACGATGAGATTAACGCTTGTTATTAAAGAAAAAGCTGGACAGGCGCAGTTACAAGGTGAAGAAGGATTAGGTATTGTTCAAGAACTTAAGGCCTCATCGAATCAATTCTTACAATTAGCAAATCATTTAACGGAACAAGTTCAAACAGCAACAAATCAATCACAACAAATCAGCTCTATTGTTGGTACCATACAAGAAATTGCAGAAAATACTGACCTACTAGCATTAAATGCAGCCATTGAATCAGCTAGAGCTGGTGAAGCTGGTAGAGGTTTTGCTGTAGTAGCTCAAGAAGTCCGCAAGCTAGCAGAACGTTCCAAAGCGGAAGCATTATCAATTAAAAAGCTAGTTTCTACTATGGGATCACAAATGACAAAACTATCAAAAGAGGCGGAACAGTTCAGCGAGTACCGAAACTTACAAGAAAAATCAGTGGAAGTGACTCAACAATCTTTCGTATCCATTGCTTCTAATGTAAAAGAAATACATGGAAAAGTCGAAGAAGTAGAACAATCTATGAATGCAGTTCATGTAGCAAACAACTCTTTAACAGAAAAAATCTCAGAAGTTCAATACATTTCAGAAGAAGCAGCAGCAACTTCCGAACAAGTAAGCGCTTCAAGTGAACATCAAATTGTTGCAATAGAACAAGTGAACTATGCAGCGATCTCGTTAACTGATATTGCAAATGAATTACAAGATGAAGTTAGTCAGTTCATTGTAAAAGAAGAAATGTCATTTGAAAACTCAGAAGAAAAAGAACCAATTATTTCGGAAGAAGAACTAACGTTTGAAGATAATGAAGCTACAGATGAAAGTGTAGAAGATAACAATATGGAGGAAGAAATTCTTCATACAGAAAAAGATTCGGAAGAACACTACCAGAAATAGAAAAAGGAGACCAATAGTTTAACTACTGGTCTCCTCTTTTTTGTAAGCTTTGATTATAAAATGGATCCTTATTGTTTAATGTTAACCGAATTAATAATATCTATCATATCTTGAACGCTTTGTTTCATATTTGCAGCAGATGTGATGGTAGTCATCTTCATTCCGCCGATACCAACTATTACTTCGTAAGTCTGTTCACTAGGCCCATTGTCTACTATAAAGAATATAAAGTGTTCCTCATTGTTTAATTGTTTATTAACAATAGGATCTTCATAAAAACCTAGTGTTGTTTCATATACAACAACAGATGAAACAGATTCTAAAGGATTAACAAATAAAATGTATGTTTGATCATTATTTTCAATGACAATATTGTTATTTACTTCACTTTCAATGGTAAATGCAGATGGTAGATAATAAGAGATGTTTTCTGTTTCTGTATTAGCTTCTTTCGTTTCTTCAGCTAATGAAGACTCAACAATTTGAATAGAAGCATCAACCGCTTCTTGTTCAGTTATACTACAACCAGCTAAAGAGATTATTATTAATGAAAATAATGATAAATATAATATTTTATGTATGAAGCTATTCTTATTCAACAATACTTCCACTCCTTAGTACATTTCTACTATCTTTCTTTAATACTATCATAACTATCAATGTATAGTGTGACAACATATTTTAAAAATTTACTTAATTCTTTTTCTTATGTTAAAATTTGATAGTTGAATACTTTTTATTCAGAATCTAAGGAGGCGTGTGAGCAGATGAACTTAACCGTATACTTAGCAGGAGAAATTCATACAAATTGGCGTGAGGAATTAAAAGAAAAAACGAAGGCATTAAACTTTGATATCCGATTCGTTGGTCCTATGACAGACCACGATAAATCGGATAATATTGGGGAAATGATCTTAGGAGAGCAACCAAACCCAGTTGCAAAAGATGAGGCCGCATCTAAAATTAACAATGTAAGAACACAAATACTTATGCAAAAATCAGATTTAGTCATTGCTTTGTTCGGTGAAAAATATAAACAGTGGAACACTGCTATGGATGCTAGTACTGCTATAACGATGAATAAACCACTTATCTTAATAAGGCCAGAAAATTTACACCATCCATTAAAAGAACTTTCTAACAAAGCAAATGTTACAGTAGAAACTGTTGATCAAGCATTAAAGGTTTTACATTATATCTTTGAATAAGAAAAAATAAAACAGAGCTTGGGATAAAACTAATTCTCATTCTTAAATAAAATACTAATGTAACTTACCTTTTAAATACCGCAGATGATTGGAGCGCAAGCCTTCGCTTTCCGCGGGCGGTAAAAAGGTAGGTTATTTTCACTGTCGTGAAAAAACCTACTCCTCTGCGCAAGCGCCTGTGGGGTCTCACTTAACACGCTTTCCCGCAGGAGTCTTCGGCTTGCACTCCAATCATCTGCTGGAAAGTTAAGAATGTAAAATTCCATTTTGAAAAATTTAAAAAATCCGAAAAACCCTCGATTTATTAGGGTTAATGTTCGGATTTTACTTATATTAATTTAGTTTTGGCTCAGCCTCGTTTTATTAAATTGCCATTGTCCAATCAACAATTTACATACATGTTCAAACATTTCAATTCGGTTTATTGCTCCATTAGTAAAAATACCAACTGCACCTTCTTTTTTACTAATATCATTTCGATTGCAAAAATCATTCATAATTTGCCCAAGTTCTCTTCCACCTTTAAGCTCCGCTTGAAAATGGTCAGGCAATGGTATTCTTGCTCCACTCGCCAAAAATACGTTTCCTTCCTTATCTACTAACGCACCCCAATTACAAACAATTAACTGTTCATTTACTATATCAATACCACCTTCAAGTCCAATCGCAAAAACAGTCTCATCTTCAGTTGAGCAGTTAAACGCTCTATTTTTAGCGCCTTGTAACGTTTCCGAATCCGTCATAGGCTGAGCTGAAACTCCAGACTCGACTTCTTTTCCAATCACCGTAAGATGTAAACCAAGGGCCTTTATTGCATTTTCAACAGCTTTTATTTTTGCCGGATTCCTCGAACCGATAACCACCTTATCTTCCACAATACCTCAGACTCCTTAAATTAAATAGAGAAAAGCGATGAGAGAAATATCCCATCGCTTGTAAAAATCATCTCACTTTTATTGCATCAACTGTTGCTCTGTCAGCAGATTTCACTAGTTTCACAATTAGTTCTTTTGCTGCAGCGTAATCATCTACATGTACGATAGAAGCATGTGTATGAATATAACGAGAACAAATTCCAACTACCGCAGAAGGAACACCTTCATTAGAAGTATGAACTCTTCCTGCATCTGTTCCGCCTTGCGAAATAAAATATTGGTATGGGATTTTATTAGTTTCAGCTGTATCCAAAATAAAATCTCTCATTCCAACATGTGTAATCATGGAACGGTCGTAAATTCTTAAAAGCGCTCCTTTACCTAAGTGGCCAAACTCATTTTTGTCACCAGTCATATCATTCGCTGGTGATGCATCTAGTGCGAAGAAAATGTCAGGCTTAATCATATTTGCAGCTGTTTGCGCACCACGTAATCCTACCTCTTCTTGCACTGTTGCACCAGAATATAAAACGTTTGGTAATTTTTCGTTTTGTAATTCTTTTAACAGCTCAATAGATAGTCCGCATCCGTAGCGATTGTCCCATGCTTTTGCTAATACTTTCTTTTCGTTTGCCATTGGTGTAAATGGACAGATTGGAACAATTTGTTGTCCAGGTTTTACACCTAAGCGAAGTGCATCTTCTTTATCGTCAGCACCAATATCAATTAGCATGTTTTTCATATCCATTGGCTTACTACGTTTTGCTTCATCTAAAAGATGTGGAGGAATGGAGCCGATCACACCGATAATAGGACCGTTATCAGTAATAATTTGTACACGTTGTGCTAATAGTACTTGGCTCCACCAGCCACCTAATGTTTGAAAGCGTAACATACCATTTTCTGTAATGGATGATACCATAAAACCAACTTCGTCCATGTGACCTGCTACCATTACAGTTGGACCAGTTTCGTCTCCTCTTTTTACCCCGAAAATACTTCCTAATTTGTCTTGAACAATTTCATCTGAATACTTTTCTAATTCTGAACGCATGAATTTGCGTACTTGATGCTCAAATCCAGGTGCTCCTGGTAGCTCTGTTAATGTTTGAAAAAGTGCTTTTGTTTCGTTATTCATTATGTACTCCCCTTTGTAAGTATGTAGTGAATTTTATTTCGTTTAGGTTATCGAAATATTTTTACTACTATTGTACCGAACTTTCAAACTTCTTTCCAGTTTTCCCGTTACTTTTATTGTTTTAGATTGTATACTTATAAATAACATTAACTTTTGCATACACTAATGAATATGGTATGAGAAGAACGTTAGGCATAATAACTATATAAAAATTAGGAGGTTTCCCTAATGAAATGTAGAACTTTTCTCCTTGGAGTAAGCGTTGGGGCTGCTGCTGCATTGTTAATAAATGAAGCAACGAAAGGTCAGCCCATTAAGCCCGAGAAAGCATTAAAAGTCGCAAAAGATGCATTTAAGCAAAAAGGTCCAGTAGACGGGTCCTGGATTCATATGCTACCAGAAGACTATTACGTAAATGAAATTCCTTATAAAGTATATAAAGGTGGAATTTCAAGAAGAAATAATGGCACATTGGAACAATATGAATTTGTAGTAAATTTAAAAGACGGTAACTTGCTTGATGTTAAACAACTAACAACTGTTTAATCTTTACTAAGACTGACCTATCTACAAGGAAGGACAGTCTTTTTTATATTTGTCTATTCACTTTATCTGTTATCTCATACGCATCATTCCATTTTATAGCTCGATATTGTGCATCATGATAAAAAGTGAACCAAACGTTTTGCTGTTGGCCAAATGGTATCCATTTTTCTTTTGCAAAAATAGAAGTCATCGGATAGTCATCATACGCTAATACCCACAGTGATTGTTGGTGTGCATGTGTTGGCATTAAATCACCCATATGAAGTACACGTTCGTCCCCATTCTGAATGTAAATAACGGAATGACCATCACTATGTCCACCTGTATGAATTATCTTTACTCCCTCTACTACTTCTAGTTCATTTGTGAAAGTTTGTACTTGGTCTACAATAGCTTCCCAGTTCATATTCCAATATGTATTTTTAGAGCGTATATTCGGATCTCTCATTTCCTGCCACTCAGTCTCAGAAGTAATAATTGTGGCATTAGGAAAGACAGATACAAACTCTTTACGTGCATCATCCCACATTGTTAAGCCACAGGCATGGTCAAAGTGCATATGAGTCATTAGGATGATGTCTATATTACTTGGAGTAAGTCCAAGTTGTTCCAGTTGCTCTTCTACTCTTGACTCTTCAGTTACACCAAAATTACGCTTCATCTTGTCATTGAGTTTTCCGTTTCCAATTCCAGATTCAATGAGAATATTTTTATCACCAGTTTGCAGTAAAATTGGATCAGTTCTTAGTTCTATCTGGTTCTTTTCATTTACTTTATACTTTTTTGACCATAACGGTTTTGGTACGACACCAAACATTGCTCCCCCATCAAGGTTCGTCACACCACCGTTTAGCCAAGTTAACTTCCAGTTACCTAATGTTAACGTTTCCATTGTTGTCATCCCCCTTCAATAAATATTTTAACATAAAGCTTGGTGAAGCTAATAAGATTACATTGTCCTAAAAATTGAAGTTGAACTTCATACCCGCTTATGAAGTTCATCTGGCACTAAAATTTTGTTGGTATTGAACTTCATACGGCCTATGAAGAAAGAGGCCCACAAGAACTAAAAAATGTTCTTACAGGCCTCTTTCATTTAATTCACTTGGTTTTGTCCCAGTTTCTTATTTATATTTTACTTCGCATCTGTAAATTGGTTGTCCTAGCTCTGAAAACTTTTGCTCATATTCAGTCATTACATTACCTTCATAATCACTATTATGAAGATCTAGACTAACATATTTTAGTTGTAAACCATACTCATTAAAACTAATCAATGAGTATTCAAATAAACCTCTGTTATCTGTCTTAAAATGAATTTCTCCTTTGTCCACTAACACTTTTTTATATAGGTCAAGAAAATCACTATGTGTTAGTCTTCTTTTTTCATGTCGCTTTTTCGGCCAAGGATCTGAAAAGTTCAAGTAAACTTGTCCTACTTCACTAGAAGCAAATATTTCAGGTAGATTAACTGCATCAACATTCAGTAGCTTTACGTTTGGTAATTTTGAATCAATTACCTTTTGTAAGGCAACTACAATTACACTTTCATACAATTCAATACCAATGTAATTAATGTTAGGATTTGCTGCTGCCATTCCAGTAACAAAATTCCCTTTACCAGTGCCTACTTCAATATGGATAGGGTTATTATTACCAAAAACTTCATGCCATTTCCCTTTATGTTCCTCCGGACTTTGGATAATAATATGTGGGTTACCCTCAATTAAATCTTTAGCCCACGGCTTATTTCTAATTCTCACTGTATTCACCTCTAGTTGATTTGATTTATTATAATGGATTTATTATCAATGTAATGCAATAAAAAGTTGTTGTTCCCTGTAGGTGCGAGACTCCTCGAAAATGCATACGCATTTTCTTCGTGCGAAGCATCTCTCAAGTAGCTTCCTTGTCTTGCGGGAGAGTGTGTCAAGGGAGACCCCACAGGCGCTTGCGCTGAGGAGGCTCCCGAGACCACCCGCGGAAAGCGAGCACCTACAGGGAACAACAACAATTTGTAACCAATATATATCTTTATTGTTATGCTAAGAAAACCCGTAAAAAAATCCATCTTTTAAGACCGATTGAATTTCCGTGTATAAGAAACAAAAAAAAACACACGATAATGTTAGAACGGTATGTTAAAGGAGTGTTTATAATGCCATTAAATCACCAAGACCAAATGCATTTACTAAAAGACATATTAGCAGATCACCAAATAGATTGTTGCGCATCTGTTGCCGAATACGAGCAACTAGAACGTGTCATAAAATCACTAATGGTCAATACGGAAGTGGACCAAAATGTGAAACACGTTCTAATGGATATATATTCCTATAGTCAAACGGGACGAGGCATCAAAGACGTGACTAATCATGTTACGTCTCACCAAGGGGACTTAACCAATTGGATTAATAGCATCGACCAATTTTCTTAAATGTTAGTGGGCAGTAAACTTTCAAGGTAAGTTAACCAGTAATTTAATTCTTTTTCCACACCACTTTTGTAATACCATTGAATGGAGTAAATGGATTGTGCAATAACATACCAGTGCATTCGTTGACGTAAATGGCTTGTTAATTCAATACCATACGTGCTTAGCCAACTCTCCCATTCCGATTCTTCCAAATACCAATATAGTACCATGCAAAGATCAATAGCTGGGTCAGCAATCATTGCGCCATCCCAATCAATTAAAAATAATTCATTTTGTTCGGACAATAACCAATTATTATGATTTAAATCACAATGACAAACGACTCTATCTTGAAATGATACGTTTGTCATTTCTTCTGTTAAGAAATGTAAAGCTTGTTGAATGACTTGAAGTTTCGCTAGTTGAGGATCCATACAATGTATGATGTCTTCTACAATTACAGAAGGCTCTAAAGGTTCCTTGCCTAAGCGAGTGAGCATGTCCAAAAGTTCTTTGGAATGATGAATTTTATGCAAGAGCTTAGCGACACCTTCCATTTTCATGTCGTGAGCTTTAAGTTCTCTAGCACTAATCCAATGCTGCGCAGTAATAACATCTCCGCTTTCTAATCTTTTCGTCCATACGAGCTTTGGAACGATTCCTTCTGCAGACAATACAGCTAAAAATGGAGAAGAATTTCTTTTTAAGAAAAGCTTCTTATCATTATTTTCTGCAAAATATGCCTCTCCAGTTAAACCACCTGCAGGACTAATTTTCCATTCATCACCTAATAAATGCTCCAACCAATTCACCTTCAATTTCAACACAACTTTTCATAAGAATTTGTATCAAGCATTCATTACACTATTGTACGAATACTTTCCTAATACGAGTCTATTTCTAAAAATTTATCTTTAATTTTCATAAAATTTAATGGTATATTCACTTCAAACAAAAAAGACAGCTATTGGACAATTTACACAATAGCTATCTTAATAAATTTTATCGTCATTTCCCATTTAAATCAAGTACTTGATGAAAGTTTAATGTTGAATTAACACGGTTGTACTTACAGGAAGAACTTCTATGCTATTTTCAAGCGTTTTTAATGTGGTTGTTCCTGCCTTTTCTCCCAACACGCACGCATTCCATTTCCCACCTGGCAATTTCACCATGTCCTTTTGTATAGCATTATTATATATTACTAAAATATTTTTACTGTTTCCGTATTGTTGTACATCTTTCAACGTGTAGGCGAACAATGAACCTTTTTCCATTACAACAGAAAAATGTTTTCTTATTTTGGAAGCGTTGGAAAATCGAAAGGCACTATGGGACTTACGTAAAGCTATTAAGCCTTGTACATACGATACTTGTTCTAGGTACTTATCTCTTCTTTCCCAATCAAGTGCATTAATCGTATCAGGGGATTTATAACTATTCTCATGGCCGTTTTTTGTTCGGAAAAATTCTTGACCCGCATGGATAAAGGGAACTCCTTGTGATAAAAATACAATTGCTGTTGCTAGTAAGTGACGCTTAATTCTTAAGTTTTCTTCTTCATGTGCATTACAAATGTTCATTTTATCCCATAAAGTATGGTTATCATGTGATTCAACATAGTTGATCGATTGAGTTGGCTCGACAAACAAACCTTTATTTTCATTGTTTAAACAAATACTGCCTATGACAGATTCTTTTAAAATTTGTGTTTTGTGTGTATTTCCTAATGCAAACCCTCTATCAAATAAATTAAATGTGCTTCCCTTTATTCCATCACGAAAGCGATCGTTAAAAAAGCTAATCCCCTGCATCTGCTGTGCATTGCTAATCATCGCCTTTTGTTCAGCCCTTATAGGAGTATTTAATTCCCATCCTTCTCCTAACAAGATGCAACCGCTTTTCACTTCATCTACTGCATTACGAATGTCATTCATCGTATCTATGTCTAAAATTCCCATTAGGTCAAAACGAAAGCCATCCACGTCAAATTCTTTTATCCAATACAGGATAGAATCCAAGATGAACTTTCTTACCATTTTTCTCTCTGAGGCAATATCATTTCCAACCCCAGTACCATTAGACGGCATCCCATGTTCATCATGTCGAAAATAGTATCCTGGAACAATTTTTTCAAAAGAAGATTCTTCTCTTATAAATACATGGTTATAGACCACATCTACTATCACTCTAATGTTTTTCTTATGAAAAGTGTCCACAAGTTGTTTCAGCTCTTTTATTCTTGAAAGTGGATTCGTCACACTTGTCGCATAACTACCTTGTGGTACGTTGAATAACAGTGGGTTATACCCCCAATTGTATTGCTTATCAGGGTGTAATTCATCGACTCCTCCGAATGTATTGATAGGTAGTAATTCCACATGGGTTATTCCTAGTTCTTCTAGATAGTTCAAACCAGTTATATGATTCGAAGATGTCTTGGTGCCTTCTTCAAGAAAAGCTAAATACTTCCCTTTTTGCTTCAACCCACTTTCTGCGTGGATGGAAAAATCCCTCACATGTAACTCGTATATAATCGCGTCTGTTATGCTTTTAAAAGGTGGAAGGGGATGAATGGCCATCCTTGTTTTTTCTGGGTTGATGATGATACCTGCTTCAACATTTGCGCTTACTGCTATTGAATACGGGTCTACTGCTTCACGCCAGACTAAATTTACACAAACTAAAAATGTATAGGTAAAATACTCTAAGTCCCCGTTTACAGTTAACCTCCATACACCTTTCTCTTCTCGTAACAGACTATATAAATTTTCATTTCCATTCAGCTCGATAATTTTTACTTTTACAGCACTTGCACTTGGAGCCCATATTGTAAAAGTAGTATCTGTTTTACTGTACGTGACTCCTAAATCATTACAATCATAATAAAACAATTCATCCCATTGTTCTGTTCGGATGACTGCACCAATTTGTAAGTCTGTTTTTCTACTATGTTCGTCCGTTATCCAATATTCAACACCGATTTGTAGTGGTTCTTCTAGCTGGCAAATGTACTTTATTTTATCTGGCAGATCAATTTTTTCGCCGATTCGCAATGACTTTGGGGGTAATGAGTTAGTTTCTAATGTGAAACTATTACTTAGACCACTATATTCACTTTTGGGCAATAATACTGTAATACTGTCTAATTTATCTATAAAGGCTTCGAATTCTCGCTTAACAGTAATCACCTATTCATTACACCCCCATACCCTTATATTATTTCCACTCAGGACGTTCTACATAACTTGATTGACATTGTTCTAGTAAAGTAGCTGCTGCTTTTAATTGACTATGTTTAATTGGCAATGAAAATCCCCTCATCTGTTGAAACCAGGAATCGTAATTTCTTTTATCGTAAATTTCGATATCAGATTGTTTATCTGGAAAATCAATGTACGAATTTTCACTTAAAATTAATTTATGAATAGGAAAGGTAACATCACTTGCTATAAGAATGTTCTTAACAATATTCCCCATTCTATTCAAGCTGATAGCTGGATTGACGATTTTCTTTTCTGATTCTCCATCTCGCAATTGCCAAAATCGATCATTCTTCCCAATTAACACACTTTCGTCTTTTACATCCGTCATATTAATACATTTGATTTCACCTGGAGTGACCAAAATGATTTCTAACTGAACAGGAGCTTGTTTTACTAAAAAAATAGGATTATACATAACTAAAAATGTATCAGGAAATCGTTGTAGCAAGTATTTTAACCTTTTATCTTTTTTATATCTTACATCTAAGAAAGACTTATCTCTTATAGTGGAGCTTGCCCATTTTAATTGATACGGGTATAGCCCATCAAGGAAGTATTGTTTTTCGCCCTCTTTTGATAAGTTCAATGAATTTGCCTTCTTAAAATATTCATGCAAATCATCCTCTTCACCATTTCTCTCGTAGGTTTTTACATTAAACTCTTCCTCTTCATTTTGTTTCTTTCTTTTAAAACCATTCTTCAAGAAATCTAGGAGTTTATTATTACTATCTTCTTCTTCCATCAGAGAAAAGGGGAGTTCATCTTCTTCTATTACATTTTTTCGGTCTTGGAAATTTTCCCACTGTTGCTTTTTAAAACGTATATATTGATTGGAATATCGATAAATATCTTGTTCATATCTTGAAATATAATCTTGTAACTTAATTAATTGAGCCACACCGCCAACTCCATCTATAAGAAATATAATATTGCAAATGGTAAGATAATAGAATATATGATTGCTGAGATTGTCATACTTATAGAACTCACCGCTGCTTCTTTTTTGCCAAATTCCAAAGCACGAGCGGTCCCAATTCCATGCGAGGCAGCCCCAAGACCTACTCCAATCCCAATATAATGATAGATTTTTAACGTCTTAAATAAAAATGGCCCTAACATCGCTCCTCCTACACCAGCTATCATAACAAAAGCAGCAGCTAAACTTGGGCTTCCACCAATAATATGAGCTATGTCCATGGCTACAGGTGTAGTAACTGATTTCGGAATGGATGAGATGGCTATTTTCGTATCTACAGGTATTATTTTTGCAAAAAGAAACGCAGATACAATACCAGTAACTATTCCAGAAGTGATTGAAAATGTTAATGGCCCTTTATACTCCATAATCATCTTCCGCTGATGATAAAGGGGAAAGGCTAACGCTACAACAGCTGGTCCTAACAGTTCATGCAACCACTTCGTTCCTTCTCTATACTCAGAATAAGATATATTCCATAAAAGTAAAAACAAAATGATTATCACACTACTTGTTAAAACAGGGACAAAAAAGGCATACTTAAACCTTTCATAAAAGAAACGCATAGAAATAAAGATAATTACAGTTAATAAGATAAAACTAACACTAACTAACATTGTCATACGCGTTCCTCTCTAAAGCTTGTTGCTTTCGTTCCATTCTAACAGCTGCTTTTTGTCCGACAGTTCCTGACACAGCCATAATTAGTAATGTGCTTACCAATACAGCAAGAGGCATTAACATACTTTTACCACCAAATAGAGAAAAGTACTCCATGATTCCTACAGTTGCTGGAATAAATAATAAGGGCATGTAGAGTAATAAAAAAGATGCACCTTCTTGAAGGAAAAAATCCTTTATAATACCAAAGGATAGTAATAAAAATAGCAAAAGCATGCCAATGATACTCCCAGGTATTGGGAGGTTGAATAAACTTTTAATAATTGTACCTAATTGATATAAACCGTATAAAAGAATTACTTGTAATGATATTATTATTATTTTCAATGATCTTAGACTCCTACTCAAGTTGTAGATGATATGTTTCAACCACTTCATACTTTGGCAACGAATGTAGATTCGTTTTATATAAAACGAACTTATCGCAAATAAATGTATCTTTTCTTTGATTATAAACATTCAATCTTTCTTCTTCGAATGATTTGCTTTTCCATTTTCTTGCTAGTGTAACATGTGGGTGAAACGGTCTTGTTTCTAACTCATAGCCAACTCGCCCGCAGCTAGTGAATACTTGATCTCTTAAATCGCTTAACTTTTCGTTTTTTTCTACTCCACACCAAAATATTCTCGGGCTTTGTTTATTTCCGAAAGTTCCTAAAGATTGTAATGTTATGGTAAATGGTTCTTTCTGTCTTTTCTTGTTGTTTAGTTCTTCATGTAGCTTTTTTAGCATTTCTTCATTCGTTTTGCCTAAAAAAGCTAACGTAATATGCAAATCTTGAGGATGCACCCAACGTTCAAATGGAATTTCTTTTTTTAGCTCGTTCATATATATAGATAATGACTTTTTAAGTTCGTCTGGTAATGCTACAGCTACAAAATAATGAAGTGATAAGCTCATTCCTATCATCCTTTTCCCTATGTTACTTTTAATTCAACTTGTTACGTCTTATTTTACTATTTATTGAACTCTTTATGAATGTTTGAGCTAGAAATATTTGCTTATTC
This sequence comes from Bacillus sp. FJAT-45066, assembly GCF_002335755.1. Taxonomy (NCBI): domain Bacteria; kingdom Bacillati; phylum Bacillota; class Bacilli; order Caryophanales; family Bacillaceae; genus Bacillus; species Bacillus sp. FJAT-45066. The sequence goes on along the minus strand of NZ_NISQ01000001.1, from coordinate 84,988 downwards.
TCCTACTTTCCCTATTTCTTTTCTTACAAATAAAGATACATTTTATGATAAAATACGTTTAAACTATAGTAAGTGGTTAAGAACGAAAGGTCGTGAGCGAATGAAAGTATATAACAATATGGCAGAATTAATCGGCAATACTCCACTGGTTAAATTACAGCGCATTGTTCCTAAAGGAGCTGCTTCTGTTTATTTAAAATTAGAATTCCAAAATCCTAGTGGTAGCGTTAAAGATAGAGCAGCCTATAATATGATAATCGAAGCTGAAAAAGCGGGATTAATTAAGCCTGGTGCAACAATCATTGAACCAACAAGTGGTAACACTGGAATAGGCATAGCTATGAATGCAGCTGCAAGAGGATATAAAGCTATTTTAATTATGCCTGATACGATGAGCCAAGAGCGTATCAATTTACTAAAAGCATATGGAGCTGAAGTTGTTTTAACTCCTGGTGACGAAAAGATGCCAGGTGCGATCAATAAAGCACATGAACTTGTTAAAAAAATCCCAAATAGCTTTATGCCGATGCAATTTGAAAATGAAGCTAATTCGGATGCTCACAGAAAGTCTACCGCTCTAGAAATTATCGAATCGATGTTGCAAATTGGTAAGCCGTTATCTGCATTTGTTGCTACTGCTGGTACTGGTGGAACAATAACTGGAACTGGTGAAGTGTTAAAAGAGCATTACGAAGGTTTGACTGTACATGTTGTTGAGCCAGCTGGATCCCCAGTTTTATCTGGTGGTAAACCTGGTAAGCATAAGCTTGTTGGAACTAGCCCTGGGTTTGTGCCCGATATTTTAAATACTGATGTATATGATGAAATTTTTAAAATTGAAGATGAAGATGCGTATGAAATTACAAGAAAATTAGCTTCTCAAGAAGGAATCTTAGTTGGTCCATCGAGTGGTGCAGCATGTTATTCTGCAATCGAAGTAGCAAAACGCTTAACAGAAGATGATGTAGTCGTTTGTATCGCTTGCGACACTGGAGAACGATATTTGTCTACAGATTTGTTTCAGTTTGAAAAATAAAAATAAGGAAGGTACCAGCAGAGGTGTTAATGATGCTGGTACTTTTTGTTTGTTTAATGGCTCTTTTTAGTTTAGTTTGTTATTTTACCTTTTTATGGGTACATTTGAGATGCTCTAACTATACTTTTTAAGGTATTATCGTTGCTTTTTCCTTTTCTATCTATACGTTCCTATTCTATGGATACTTTTTGCAAGTCTATGGGTACTTTTGTAATGCTCTATCTATACTTTTTACGGTACTATCGGTACTTTTTGCTTTCCTATCTACACTTTCCTATTCTATGGGTACTTTTTGCAAGTCTATGGGTACTTTTGTAATGCTCTATCTATACTTTTTAAGTTTCTATCGGTACTTTTTGCTTTCCTATCTATATTTCTATTTTATTGGTGCTTATAAGAGTGAGTCTTTATAATTTACCGTTGTCTACTCGATAAATGATGAACAAAATAACAATCCCAAAAGCTGTTAGCACACTAAAACATAAATACAGCATACTTACAGAATAATATTCCACTACAAATCCACCAAAAAATGTACAAAACCAACTACCAAGACCGTTCCCAATAGCTGTATACATTGACACAGCTGTTGCCCTTACATTCGCAGGAGCAATTTCACGCACAAATTGCATCGCGGCTGGAATAAACAGCCCAACGGAAAAGCCTTGGGCAATTGTACTTACAAAAACAACTGCTAAAGGCGGTTCAAAAAAGTACAACAACCAACGTACAGAAGAAACGAATGCTGCAGCAATCATTATTCGAGTCAAGCCAATACGCTGAATCCACCCTCCCGCCACTTTCATAAATGGAGCTTCACTACCTGCTGCGAGTAAAAAGGCAATCCCTATGCCTGTAACCGTTCCACCTATGTCAGTAATAAATAAACCAAAGTAAAAATTGTTTGCAAATACTGGGCCAAAAATTAAAAAGGTTGTCACTAAAAACAATAAGTACTTAGGCATCTTTAATAATGTGGAAAGTCCATCTCTTACGTTTACTCTGATCGGTTGACTTTCACTCGGTAAGTAAAGTGTCACTACAGCACTTAAAAGAAGCGCAACAGAAAAAGTATAAAAGATTACTTTTAATGTAAAGAAGTCAGAAAGCCACCCTGCCACGAGTACAGCAATTGCAAAACCTATCGCTCCCCACAAACGAATCGCACCGTAATTCTCTTTTTCTTTTTGAACATAATTAAGCGCAATACTATCCGATATTGGTACTAGCGCACTTTGTGTGACCGCTAAGAAAAAGGCAATGATGATAATTCCAACATAGTTATCTATAAAAGAAAAAACAATACTAGATACACTAGTAGCAATCAACGTATAAATTAAAATTTGCTTTGGTTTTTGCGTATAATCACTTAAAATTCCCCATAATGGTTGAATCAAAATCATCACAACAGGACTGATGGACATAACCATTCCAATTTGTGATCCTGATAAACCAACAGTATCTTTTAAGTACACGGTTAATAACGGAAATAGCGCTCCAAAACTAAAGAACACTAGTAAATAAAATAATTGAAAGTTTGATTTCGTCGAATATTTTGCTTTTACTGCCACTTGCACAAAAAAGCCCTTCTTTCTTAATGAAGTTCTTTTCATAGAAAAGGTTGCTTTGTCAGCAACCTTCTCATTTTACCACACTATTTTTTTCCGAATATTTTTATTTTGCTAACTCATAAATAGCTTGTGCATAAATAGCTGTTGCTTTTAGTAAGTCTTCTACATAAATATGTTCGTCTTTTTGGTGAGCAACGTCGGCACGACCTGGAAAAAGTGGCCCAAAGGCAACACCTGCTTCTAATGACCTTGCGTACGTTCCTCCACCTATAGATAAAAGCTCAGCTTTCTCACCAGTTTGTTCTTCATACACTTTTTGTAATGTTTGAATTAACGGATGGTCTTGTGGTACATGATGTGCTTTTGAAACGGCATACTTCGTAACTTCCATTCCATAATTTGCAGTTGCTTCCACTAATTTTTGTTTCACCTCATCTGTATCACATGTAACAGGGAAACGAATGTTCACTCCAAGCTTTCCACCGTTGTCGGCTGTATAAGAAAAGATTCCCGTATTTACTGTTAAATCGCCAGTAATATCATCTTGGAAATCAATGCTTAATTTTTCCCCACGAGAATCAAATGCTAATTTATCAGCAACAAATTGAACATAGTTCTTCCCATTGCAGTCAAGCTCTTGTTCCGATAAAAACGTAGCTAAATGGTACCCAGCATTTACACCGTTGTTCGGCTCCATTGCATGTGCAGAAACACCTTTTAAGTTGAACGTAATGGCATTCCCTTCTTTTGTATATTCGCCATCTAGCTCATTCTTTTCTAAATATGAATTAAAAGCAGCTGAGAAGTCTGATAAGTCTCCACTTACTTGCACTGTTGCTGTTGCCAAATCTGGTACCATATTTAATCTTCTACCAGAAGAAAAACTTAAAAGAATAGTTTCTTCACTACTTTCCATTTTTTCTGGATGAAAGGATAATTGAATATCTCCAATCCCTTTTTCCGCGTAGATAATTGGAAAGTCAGCATCCGGAGCAAAGCCAAGAGTTGGCATCGCTTCATGTTTGAAATAGTGATCCACACATTTCCAACTACTTTCTTCATCTGTCCCAATAATAACTCGAACTCTTTTAGAGAGTGGAAGGCCTAACTCCTTCACTATTTTCATTGCATAATAAGCTGCCATTGTTGGACCTTTATCATCCATCGCACCGCGCGCGAATATCTTGCCTTCGCGTATTTCAGCACTATACGGAGCGCTTGTCCAACCATCTCCCTCTGGTACTACGTCCACATGACAAAGCACCCCAACAATATCTTCACCTTGTCCATGTTCAATGTGTCCTGCATAATGGTCTACATTTTTGACAATAAAGCCATCTTGCTCGCCTTTTTTTAATAAAAACTGAAGCGCATCATCTATTCCTTGTCCAAAAGGAGCTGTTGCACTTGCCGATTCTTCATCTAACACACTTTTTATTTGTAAAAAACGTTGCGTTTCTTTCAGTAATTCCTCTTTACGTTTTAATGTTTCTTCCATCCAATTAATAGTTGTCATCTTGTCACCTCTAAGAAAAATGAATAATTGTAGATATGGCTAATATAAAGCCGACCAATCCACATGCCCCATAATAAAAGCTTTGTGTTGCTTTCTCTCGGGATGTTTCGTCTAGTAATCTTTTTCTAAAAACACTTAAGAAAGGATGTGTAACAAATTCCTCATATACTGTATTTAACCATTCTTTTATGAAAAAGAAAAACCCGAAGAACAACCCATACTTAAACCATAGTGGCAAGAAAGCCATAGCAAACACGGTTAGACTAATAAGTTGTAAAAATGTAAAGACATAACGATAATTTCGTATAAAGTATTTCAAGAACATCTCATTAATAATGTTTTGTTCTGTTCTTTCATGAAAAATCCCCTTAGATTTATAAAAAATGATTTTTTTATTCCCTTGTTGTGGTTTTGAATAAGGTACATACTCAGACATTTGAAACATCATCCGAACATACTTCATTCGTTCTTCCTCATTTTCTGTTACGTCCACCGCAAAACTATTTGATTTATAGTAGTAGTAAACTAAATAAAGGAATATCCCTAAAAGTATTATAGAAAAATATACTTCTTTGTAGAAAAGGATAAATAATAAATATAAAAGAATGTAAATAGCCACTATAGCGATTTTATAATTCCAGCCAGTAAACATTCTTTTCCATAATTTCTTCATTAACAATGCACTATAGCTTAATAATAGAATTACGAGGTAGAAAGAAAGATTTTGATAGGTAAAAGTTAACCCAGTCGTAAAAAAGAGATAGATGGTAACAACAAATATAGTTAATATTGTGTTAAAAGTGAACGAAACTATGATACTGTATTTTTTAATTATTTCTATAAACTGTTTATTATGTAGCAAAAAATATTCATCCGCTTCTTCCACATACACTCTTATTCGGCCAGACCAACATAAATGGTAGATAAATAATAAAGAAACAGCTAGAGGAATTTGTTCAATAAATATTGTTGCTTCACTTCTTAATCCGTCTAAAAGTGCAAACATTAGCAAAATAAACAAAAATCCGTATATGACGGTCGTCCAATCTAGTATTGTATTGATGTTATTCCTTTGGTACTCCACGTTTTTATAAAATCTTTTATAAAATAATTGTTTTGCTATCAACTTCTCTCCACCTCTTTACTCGACAGTTTATAAAAACAGTCTAATAAAGATGCACCTTCAAGATTGCACTGAGTTTGAATATCCAATAATGCTCCTTTAGCTTTTATTCTACCGTCTGATAATAGAACGAAAGAGTCGCATATTCTTTCAGCAGTATCTAAAACATGCGTGGATAATAAAATTCCTGCTCCCCTTCTTTTCTCATATTCTAAGAGATTTAATAGCTTTTTTGTTGCATTCGGATCTAAACCGATAAACGGCTCATCGATTACATATAAATCTACTTCTTTCATGAAAGCTAACGAAATCATTGCCTTTTGCTGCATTCCTTTTGAAAAAGTGGATGGAGAGTCATGTAAAACATGATCTATTTCGAATAACTGTAGTAGACTTTCCGTACGTTTTCTCCAGTAGCTTTCTTCTAGATTGAGTAATGTAGCCATCAATTCGATATGCTCATATAATGTCATTTCAAAATAGAATACTGGCTTTTCAGGTAAGTAGGCAAAACTTTGACCATTAGGTAAAGAAACATTTCCTTTATAAAATGGATTCATACCTAATAATGTTTTTATCGTTGTACTTTTTCCTGAGCCATTTGGACCTAATAAACCAATCATTTCCCCTTTTTTCACTTCTAAATTTATGTCATGAATGACCAGTAAGTCATCACTATACCCTGCACATTCAATATGTAAGTCTAGTACTTTTTCCATAGAAAAGACCTCCTTCAGCCAATATTTAATACGATCACAAAGGCTAAAAGTTTCGAATCTTCACACAAAATAGTAGTCATGTAGGAATAAATAGTATAAAATAATGAATAACGATTCATCATGTCATACAATTATTTGTTAATTTTCTGTAAATTATCTTATATTCCTAGCATTTTTTCACAAATTTCGTATAGAATAATAATAACTTAATAATTTTTTCACCCTAACAGCACGAACAAACTCAGTAGTTCCAGAAAAACGGATAAGGAGTGGTTTTTTGAAGCCTTCAACAAACCGTATGCTAACCCGTATTAAAGCTATCTACATGTTTATTCAGGAGAAGGGGACAGTGTCCACACAGCAACTCGTTGATGAATTCGGTATAACACCGAGGACTATTCAGCGCGATTTAAATGTGTTAGCATATAACGACTTAGTTCGCAGCCCTGCTAAAGGGAGATGGACAACTACACAGAAAAAAGTTAGGTTAAGTTCCTAAATTACATAATTCAAATACACTTATAAATAATGAATTTTATGACAATCCTTGTTACATTTAAATATGTAACATAGGGTTGTCTTTTTTTGTAATATTTTTAGTAAAGATTAGTACCACTTGCTTAATCTTTAATATCACATAAGTTGATGATAGCACGAGGCGCGAGACTCCTCGAAAATGCATCCGCATTTTCTTAGTGCGATGTATCGCTGTCGTAGCCTTCCTTGTCCTGCGGGAGAAGTGCGTCAAGGGAGACCCCACAGGCGCTTGCGCCGAGGAGTAGTTTTTTTCACGGTAGTGAAAATAACCTTCCTTTTTACCACCTGCGGAAAGCGAGTGCCTCGTGCTATCATCAACGGTAGTATATTAATATATGTTGATTTTCAATAAAAAATTGTTTGACATAAAATTCAGTAAATATTATATTATTTATGTTAACTAAATTACACAACAAGTTTACAAAGGGTCGAAGGGAGAAACAATCATGAGTAAAGAACAACTAAAATTAAGAACAATGATTATCGTTGCATTGTTCGCAGCAATCACTGGGGTATTAGCACAATTATCAATTCCATTGCCATTCTCACCTGTACCAATTACAGGCCAAACGCTAGCAATCGGATTAGCAGCAACTATTCTCGGGGCACGTTATGGCACTTATGCTATTATTTTATATTTATTAATCGGTGCCGCAGGAGTACCTGTTTTTGCACAAATGAAAGCAGGACTTTCTATCATTGTTGGACCAACTGGAGGATATTTAGTTGCATTTATTCCAACAGCATTGTTTATTGGATGGTACTTACAAAAAACATCTTTTACATTTATTCAAGCTTTAATTGCAAATACGATCGCTATATTTATTCCATTAACAATTGGAACAGCTTGGTTAGCTTATTCTTACCAATTAAGCCTAGGTGCTGCGATGACAGCTGGTTTTACTCCGTTTTTAATCGGTGGTGTCATTAAAGCTGTGTTAGCAGCATGGATCGGAATTTTAGTACGTGAAAGATTAATATCTGCTAATCTTTTATTTACAAATAAATACGCAGAGCAACCAGTAAAAAAAGTTGCCTAAATATAAAAACAGGAGCCAGCATGTTAAAATGCTAGCTCCTTTCTATTATAAATTGCTATTTCTTAATACTTCTACTTCCTCGTCTGTTAGCTCTCTATATTCGCCTAACTCTAACGTTTCATCTAACGGTAAATCTCCCATTTGTATACGTTTTAAGTAAGTAACCTTTTTCCCAACTGATTCAAACATTCTTTTTACTTGATGGAACTTACCTTCTTTTATTACTAATTCTATTTCCGATTGATTCCCTGAAGATAAAATAGTTAAGTCTGCAGGCATTGTTAGGTATCCGTCATCTAACGTAACACCATTTTTAAAAGCTATAATATCTTCATTCGTTACTTCGCCTAGTATAACTGCATAATAAGTTTTAGGAACATGCTTTTTAGGTGACAATAACGAGTGAGAAAGTTGACCATCATTTGTTAATAGTAAAAGTCCTTCTGTATCTTTATCAAGTCTACCTACTGGAAAAGGCGAAAATAATTGATCTTTCTCTTCTAAAATATCGACAACCGTTTGTTGCGATCGGTCCTCTGTTGCAGATAATATTCCTGGAGGTTTGTTCATCATTAGATAGATAAATTCTTTATACTCAACAATCTCACCATGAACCTCTACATTTTGTGTGTCCGGTTCAACGTGTTTTTTCGCATCTTTTTCTACTTTTCCGTCAACCTTAACGACGCCACTTTTTAATAATTTCTTCACTTCTTTTCGCGTTCCATAACCACTATTGGCTAATAATTTGTCCATTCTCACTTACTTATCTCTCCTTTAATGTCCTAGTTTTTTAAAATAGGCATGTGCGGATTCCGCTCTTATCCTTATTTCATACACTATATAGAAATGTTTCATGCAAAACAAAGGAGGAATGTATGTCATGCATTATCGTCAACAAGTTGGAACTTCATTTATTCCTATCCCAGGTGCTGGTGGCATCGGAATAGGATTTCCAGGTGGACCTGGAGGAGGACCTGGTTTTCCTGGACCTGGTGGTGGCTTAGCTGACATAAACCGTCGTTTAAACAGATTAGAACGTCAGAACCAACAGTTAGAGCGCCAAGTTAATAACTTAACACGTAGAGTAACTCGTTTAGAAAGACAATTAGGTTTTGGTTCATCACCTTATTAACCTTTAATATGTAGGGAAAAAGAGGCCTCGTTTACGAGACCTCTTTTTGCTTTCTTAAAAAGCGAATTCGATCACCAAGTAAATAGTAAAGTAGTGTTGATTTGTAACTCAAATACAAGTAAACTCCTGCGCCAACTGTCGCACAAATTAGTAAGAACAAAATGGCGTACATTCTTCCTTCACTATAAGGGATAACTCCCTGAATTAGTGAACTAGTTAGTAACACTGTTAATAGCATTGCCATATTAAAGATTGCCATCAATAAAAATCTTCTTGCTACAAATGAGTAATCAAAACTAGCGTGTTTTTTAATGACCCATAAATTATAAGCACAACTTGCTGAATAACCGATCCCTGTTGCTATAATTGAACCTTCTGCATTAAACCAAAGAATGAATACATAATTCAAACTAAGCTTTAATGATAACCCAATAATTAAGCTGTAAACAGTATGTTTCTGCTTGTTAATGCCTTGTAAAATAGAAGCTGTAACTGTAAAGACAGCCAAGGGAATAGCCACTGGCGCAAACCATGAAAGTAAATAGCCACCAAGCTCTCTATAATCAAAAAATGCTGCATATGCAGGGCCACCTAAAACAGATAAGCCAACACATGCTGGTACTGTTAAGAATAAAAGAATCTGCAACGTTTTACTTATTTGCTTTTGTAATACTTGTTGGTCATCAAGTTGATATGACTTCGTTATCGCCGGTATTAAAGTTAATGCGAACGATGTTGCTAACGTTACCGGGATAATGACTAATTTTTGCCCATACGTATTTATCATGCCAAAAGCTTCTTCTGAAACTTTTGTTAAACCTATTTGAGCCATTGCATGGTTAAAAGTAAACATATCTACCAATTGATATAGTGGTAGCGCTAGTCCAACAAACACAAATGGCCCAGCGTACAATAGAAGCTCTTTATACATCGATTTAATCGATAAATTAACGGTACCTTTATCCTTTTCTAATAATGCATCCAAATACGCCCTTCTTTTTATCCAATACCACACGAGAATAGCTAAACCTGCTAAAGCTCCTACGAAGGCAGCAAATGTAGCCATTCCTACTGCCGTTTGTATATCTCCATCAAGTAAATGAAGAACAACATACGCTCCACCTAATAGAAACGCAATACGGACAATTTGTTCCACAACTTGAGATAATGCAGTTGGTCCCATCGACTCATGTCCTTGGAAAAATCCTCGTATCATACTCATAATCGGAACGAGTAATAAAGCAAAACTGACCATTCGTATGACATAAACTACATCTTCAATGGAATTAGCGGAATCTTCAACGTCTTTAATAATTAACGGTGCTAGCTGTGGCGCTAATAAGAATAACCCTAAAAAGGATATTACACCCATAGCTCCCATTATAATTAAACCAGATGAAAATAGTTTTCTACCAACCTTATACTCCTCTAAAGCATTATATTTCGCAACAAATTTAGAAACCGCTAAAGGAAGACCAAGAGTTGATATACTTAATGCTACGGAATAAAGAATATACGAGTATGTATATAATGCTCCTCCATCCTCTTTTACTAAATTGTAAAATGGAATAATGTATAATAATCCTAACGCACGAGAAAGCATTGTTCCCATCGTTAGGATAAACGTACCTCTTAAAATTTTCGATGTTGACATGTAATCCCTACTTACTCTAATAAACTTATGAACTCAACTTTTGTATTTTAACATAAAATATACTAGTTAGGATTTATTTTTCACCAGCCAGCTAGCACATTTCTCGTTAATTTTATTTTAGGTAAAATTAGGTATGAAGTGTTTTCATCTATCTCTTCTATTAATTCACTAGTTACATAAAGAATAAACTCCCCATAAGCATCTGCATCTAGTAAAAGTTCGCCAGCATGCTTTTCATGGAAAATGATAGCGAAAGGATTCGTATTATTTGCTTCTATTATTAGTACGTATGCCTTTTCTTCCCGGTCATACACCCATTTATAAGAAAACTTATGAACTGTTTTGTTTATATAGCTTTTGGATGATGGAATAGAAAGAAGTAAAATAGATTTACCATTTTCCTCTGTCCATCCTCCATCCTCTGGAATGTGTGCATCAATACTTGTATTTTCATTCATTTTTCACACCACTTTTTTTCTTTATTTCCTACAGACTAACGAAAAAAGAATGGAATGTCTAGAAATGTAGACAAGACAGTTTTGCCTATTTTGCAAGAAAGGATATAATACGAATAGAAAAGAAAATGGTTGGTGAAAAAATGAAATATGATGTAGTAATAATTGGTGGAGGTCCATCCGGCTTAATGGCTGCTATTGCAGCTGCAGAGCAAAAAGTAAAAGTGTTATTAATTGATAAAGGAAATAAACTCGGAAGAAAGCTTGCGATTTCTGGTGGAGGTAGATGCAATGTAACAAATAGACTTCCAGTAGAAGAGATTATAAAGCACATTCCAGGTAACGGCAGATTTTTATATAGTGCTTTTTCTGAATTTAGTAACGAAGATATAATTCGATTCTTTGAAGGGCTTGGAATTGAGTTAAAAGAAGAAGACCATGGTAGAATGTTTCCCGTTACAGACAAGGCTCAAAGTGTAGTCGATGCGTTAATTTCTTTATTAAAAAAATTAAAAGTAGACATTCGTACTAATACTCCAGTAAAAACGGTAGATTACAAAGACGGTATGGTGGACAGTGTTTTATTAAAAGATGGTGAACGGATTTTAACATCAGCTGTCGTTATTGCAGTTGGAGGTGCTTCTGTTCCACACACTGGTTCAACCGGGGACGGTTATGCTTGGGCTGAAAAAGCTGGTCATACAATAACAGAACTATTTCCTACCGAAGTCCCTCTAACTTCAAGTGAGCCGTTTATTAAAGCAAAAGAGCTACAAGGGCTTTCTTTGCGAGATGTGGCCTTAAGCGTTTTAAACCCTAAAGGAAAAATAGTCAAAACACATCAAATGGATATGATATTCACACATTTTGGGATATCAGGTCCCGCTGTTTTAAGGTGTAGTCAATATGTAGTGAAAACGATGAAAAAATTCAATGTTAATAAAGTCACAGTAAGTTTAGATGTATTACCATACCAAAATGAAGAAAACGTTTTTCAAGAAGTGAACAAACGTTTAAAAGAAGATGCTAAAAAAGCCGTGAAAAATAGTTTAAAAGGGCTTGTGCCAGAAAGATATTTACTGTTTTTATTAGAACAAAGCGAGATTGATGCCCAGGCTCTTGGTTCAACTGTTTCTCAAGAAAAAATGAGAGAGTTCTCTAAGGCATGTAAACAGTTTCAATTCTTTGTAAATGGAACTCTTCCATTAGAAAAAGCGTTCGTTACAGGTGGTGGTGTTTCTGTCAAAGAAATTCATCCTAAAGAAATGTCTTCTAAATTAACCGAAGGGCTATATTTCTGTGGTGAGATATTGGATATCCACGGTTATACAGGTGGATACAATATAACGTCTGCATTAGTTACAGGTAGACTTGCAGGCTTGAACGCCGGTAAAAAGGCGGCCAGCCTACGAAGTTACTACTGATACAAATAGTAAAACCATACCTAGGCCAACACCGTAGTAGCTCATTTCAACAAAAAAGTGATTGTCTTGAATATTTTCTATTTTTTTCATAGTAATAGTCTCCTTTATTTTTTATTTATATGTTAGACGAGTTTACCTATTGAATGTTACAAGCTTATATATGTTAAATAACCAAAATAAGAGCGTGATAAACATTTAATTTTCTAAATGTTATCACGCTCTATATATGACCATTGCGGAAAAGCAATATATTTGATCGTTTTCTTCCCCTATACAACTAATTTGATATTTTATGTCTACTAGATCTCTATCTGCAATGCCACGTAAAAAATAATTCACTTTCTCTTCTAAGTCTTTTTCATGTTCTTCATCAAATACTTTTATTTGAATCATTACTTACGCACCTCGCTTTACTACTATATATAACGAATTTTTTTCATTTTATACATGCATTTGGACGAATAGATGCGCTTGTCGAAAGATTTTTCAAATAAATTCCTTTAATCACCGCTGTTGATTTCCGTGCAAGACTACGCTTTCCGCGGGCGGTAAAAAGGTAGGTTATTTTCACTGTCGTGAAAAAACCTACTCCTCGGCTTCGCCTGTGGGGTCTCCCGCTCTCCGCTTCTCCCGCAGGAGTCTCCGCCTTGCCCGGAAATCAACAGCTAAATAGTAAATCAAAAAATATTGCGTTAACATAAAATATCTATTAGGTGATTTTCATTCGAATACTTTACTTTTTATTTGATTGATTCATAATAACTATAGATAGTTTAATCAATTTCATAATTACGGTTCGTTTAGTGAGGAACGATTGTTATACTATTATACGGAGTTATTTATTCGTTTTTAAAGTTGTTTTCAATAAAAATTTGCTGTGATTATTCGTTTTTCGTATAGTAGTAATACATTATGAAACGGACTAGGTAAGTTGAGGTGATGTATGGTGAGCTTAAAAGAAGTAAAGAAAAGTAGAGCTTCGGTTTTACTTCCGAATATTTTTATGCATGTTGTTTGGATTGGGATAGTTATTTATATTATCGTGAATTTACAAAGTTTGAGGGATTCGGGACAGATTAGTTTGTATGTCACGTTTGCAGGAGCAATTTTTGCTGTTGCTACATTCGGCAGTTTTCGTTTGCGTGAGTGGATGAAAAATGGAGTTATATAATGGTTAGTGGTTAGCTTGGAGGCAAAATGTCTCCTGAGCAAACCTAAATTCAGCTACCCTAATTGGCTAATGCATAATTAAAAGGGGGCAGTTTTTTGACCTGCCCCCTTATCAGTTGGTTTTCCTAATCACTAGTAACTAACCACTAATAACTTACTTGACTTCGCCTTCCCACTCTAGCATACCGCCGACCATGTTACGTACTTTATAACCTTGATCTTGTAAGTATGCACAAACATTTTCACTTCGTCTTCCAGAACGACAGATGAAAACATATTCTTTTTCTTTGTCTAACTTATCAAGGTTTGCTGGAATATCTCCCATTTTAATGTGCTTTGCGTTTGGAATCATTCCCATTTCTACTTCTTCATCTTCACGAACGTCTACAAGAAGAACATCTTCTCCCGTTTCTAACTTCTTTTTTAAATCTTCTGTTGTAATTTCAGGAATATTTGACATCACTTTTTCCTCACTTTTGCTTTAAATTTAATAATATATATTATAACTAAACTCATCTTAACATCCTAATTTCACGGTGATTTTCATCTAAAAAACCGTCTATCCCCTATAAAGGACAGACGGTTTACCCATTAATTAGCTACAATATTTACAAGCTTGCCAGGAACAGCAATTATTTTCCTTACTGTTTTCCCTTCGATTTGCTCACGAATTGTATCATCGTTTAGTGCAATTTCTTCCATCTTTTCACGAGTCGCGTCTGCTGGAACGTGAAGTTTAGCTTTTAGTTTTCCGTTAACCTGTACAACAATTTCTACTTCGTCTTCAACAAGTTTGGATTCGTCATAAGCTGGCCACGCTTCATAAGTAACTGTTCCTTCATTCCCAAGCTTCTCCCAAAGTTCTTCCGTAACGTGTGGACAAATTGGGGATAGAAGTTTAACAAATCCTTCTACATACTCTTTAGGTATAACATCTACCTTATATGCTTCATTGATAAACACCATCATTTGCGAGATAGCTGTATTGAAACGAAGACCTTCGTAATCTTCCGTTACTTTCTTCACTGTCGCATGGTATGTTTTCTCTAACGCATCTTCTTCTGTATGCTCTACTACTTTACTACTTAATTTACCGTTTTCATCTACGAATAGGCGCCATACTCTATCTAAGAAACGACGAGAACCATCTAGTCCGTTAGTGGACCATGCGATCGATGCTTCAAGCGGCCCCATGAACATTTCATAAAGACGAAGTGTGTCTGCACCGTGACTTTCAACGATATCGTCAGGATTTACAACATTTCCTTTTGACTTACTCATTTTCTCGTTGTTTTCTCCAAGAATCATCCCTTGGTTGAAAAGCTTTTGGAATGGCTCTTTTGTTGGTACAACACCGATATCGTATAAAAATTTATGCCAGAAACGAGCGTATAGTAAGTGAAGTACTGCATGTTCGGCTCCACCGATATATATATCAACAGGTAGCCATTTTTTCAGTTTTTCTGGATCTGCTAACATTTCACTGTTGTTTGGATCAATGTAACGTAAATAGTACCAACAGCTACCTGCCCAGTTAGGCATCGTATTCGTTTCACGGCGCCCTTTTTTACCTGTAACTGGATCTACAACATTTACCCACTCTTCCATTGCAGCTAATGGAGATTCACCAGTCCCAGATGGGCGGATGTTTTTTGTCTTAGGTAAAAGAAGTGGTAACTCATCTTCCGGTATAGCAGTCATAGTGCCATCTTCCCAATGGATAACTGGGATTGGTTCACCCCAATAACGTTGACGGCTAAATAACCAGTCGCGTAAGCGGAAAGAGATTTTCTTTTCACCTTTGCCGTTTGCTTCTAACCATTGAATCATGTTAGTAATTGCTTCTTCTTTACCAACGCCATTTAAGAAGTCTGAATTTACGTGCTCTCCATCACCAGTGTATGCTTCCTTTGTTACATCGCCGCCTGCAACAACTTCGATAATCGGCAGTTCAAATTTTGTTGCAAATTCATAATCTCTTTCATCGTGTGCAGGGACTGCCATAATAGCACCTGTTCCGTAAGAAATAAGAACATAATCAGCAATCCAAATCGGAAGCTTTTCGCCATTTGCAGGGTTAACAGCGTATGCACCAGTGAATACTCCCGTTTTTTCTTTTGAAAGTTCTGTACGCTCTAAGTCACTCTTACTCTGAACACTCGCAATATATGCATCCACCGCCTCTTTTTGGTCAGCAGTAGTAATGTTAGCAACTAGTGGATGTTCTGGAGCTAATACAGCATAGGTTGCACCAAATAGTGTATCTGGGCGCGTTGTAAACACTGTAAACGTTTCTTCTTTGCCGTCAATATGGAAGTGAACGTTCGCACCTTCTGATCGACCAATCCAGTTACGTTGCATTTCTTTTAAGCTATCTGGCCAATCAAGGTCATCTAAATCATCAATTAGACGATCTGCGTAGGCAGTTATTTTTAACATCCATTGTTTCATTGGTCTACGTTCAACAGGATGGCCACCGCGTTCACTTTTTCCATCAATAACTTCTTCATTTGATAATACGGTTCCTAGTGCAGGACACCAGTTAACTGGTACTTCATCTACATAAGCTAATCCTTTTTCAAAAAGCTTTAAGAAAATCCATTGAGTCCATTTATAATAATCAGGATCTGTTGTTGCTACTTCTTTATCCCAGTCATAAGAAAAGCCTAATTCTTTAATCTGTCTTCTAAATGTATTGATGTTTTTTGTCGTAAATTCAGCTGGATCGTTCCCTGTATCTAGCGCATATTGTTCTGCAGGTAAACCGAAGGCATCCCAGCCCATTGGGTGAAGCACATCAAAACCTTGCATACGCTTCATACGTGATAAAATATCTGTCGCTGTATAACCTTCAGGGTGTCCTACGTGTAAACCTGCTCCTGAAGGGAACGGGAACATGTCTAACGCGTAGAACTTTTCTTTTCCTGCTTCTTCTGTTGTTTTAAATGTTTTGTTTTCTTCCCAATAATGTTGCCACTTTTTCTCTATTTCCTGATGTGGAAATGACATAGTAAATTCCTCCTTAAAAAATGGCTGTGTTAAAGATTGCTGTTGATTTCCGTGCAAGGGCTTCGCTTTCCGCGGGCGGTAAAAAGGAAGGTTATTTTCACCGTCGTGAAAAAACCTACTCCTCGGCGCAAGCGCCTGTGGAGTCTCCCGCTACCCGCTTCTCCCGCAGGAGTCTCAGCCTTGCACGGAAATCAACAGGTGTTTATATTAAAATACCAACACTAAGCTTTAACACAGCTGAAAAAATAAAAAACCCCCCATCCCAAAAAGGGACGAGAGGTTGTGTTTAATAGTTAACTTCCCGCGGTACCACCCACATTAACACTATATAAAAAAGTGTTCGCTCAAATCCTTAACGCGGACGACACGGCGAGTATTACAACCTTTCTAATTAGAAAGGGTTCACACTTGCTACTCCAAGGCGAGTTCATAAACGCTCGTTTGTTGACTTCCACCAACCGTCAACTCTCTCTGCTCGATTCGTTCACTACTAATCCTTATCACTGTAGTCAATATATATTTGAGTTATTTCATAAATACGTTTCGTTTAATGAAAAACGAAAATCAGTTTAGTTTCATCAAAACCTATTTGCAGTTTATAATAGTTATTACTTATTAATATTAACTATTTATTCGTTTTTCATTAGTAGTAATAAATTATAAACGGACTTGATTAATTTGTATTTTAATCTTTTTACTTCAAAGATGCAAGGGACAGATGGAAATTTATATTTTTTTCGCTGTTTTGCATAGATTGTTGTTTTTCACATTATTTAAAACCTAAAGTGCAGCGGAAAGAAATGGCGTAGGTTTTATTCCAAAATCAATTAAGAACAACAAAGATGCAAAAGAAGAATTTTTAAATAAGGTAAAACAGAAACCCAGACATACTTGCCATGGTGATGACGGATCCGATGAAGATGAATACTAATTTTTTCTTAAAAATGGAGTGTAGCATGACTACTTCAGGTAAGCTTGCTCCTGCTGAGCTTATTAACATGGCCATTATTGGTCCTAGAGCCATTCCTTTTAGGAGTAAGATGTTGGCAATTGGTATCATGCTAGCTAAACGAATATATAATGGTACACCTATAATGGCTGCGATAGGGACTAACCACCAACTATCTTGCCCAAAAGTACTTGCAATAAACTCTGTAGGAACAACACCTTTTATTAATGCTCCTACGAATGCACCAATTACTAAATATGGAACTACTTTTTTCATTAATTGCAATGTTTCTTGTAGTGCAATCTTCCAACTGAATTTTTGATTAGAAGTCTCGTAGCCAGACATTACTACTTTTTTCACTTCTTTTTCTAAACCTAGTGCGTGAATCGTGAATCCAATTATATAGGAAAAGATCATCGTTACTAACGTGTAGATGAGAGCCACTTTCCAACCTAATACAACTGACATTACGGTTATTATTGTTGGGTCTAATATTGGAGAAGCAAAAAGGAAAACCATCACAACACCGAAATGAAATTTCTTCTTCAACATGTTTACGATTATTGGAATGGTTGAGCAAGAACAAAATGGCGTAACGAATGCAAATAATAATGCAAATAGTCCACCTACATATTGATTTTTGCCAGCCAAACGTTTTTCTAGCTTTTCAAAAGGTACAAAACCTTGTAGTGCATTTACTAAAAATGAAACAACCAAAAATAAAACCGTTAATTCAACAGCTAAAAATATAAATGATTTAAAAAATTCCATCTCTCTGTCCCTCGCTTTTGTTAAATCAATTTTCCTTGATTAATAAAACATAAAATTAGTTAGAACAACACTTTTCATCCTGCTCATTTTCACAACAATCACTTTCTTCTACTTCGATAATTTGAATATCACAGCAATCCTTTTTGTTGGTTTCGAATAATTTAACTAAATTAATTTTAAACATTTCTTACCACTCCTTTTAATATCAAATTTTATTGATTAATTAAAGTATATTTCAATTAGTAATATTTAGCAACCGAAAAATCAAATATTTTTGATTAATATTTTCGACAAAAACCGCTCCTTTATAGAGCGGTTCTGTTATCTTATTGAACTGTATACCCACCATCAATTACTGCTGCTTGACCTGTAATCCCTTTTGCAATGTCACTTGCTAAAAACATAGCGTAATCAGCTATTTCTAATACTTCTAGTAAGCGTTTTTGTGGAACAAGTGGATAGATTACTTCTTCTAACACTTTTTCTAATGGCACATTTCTTGTTTCTGCAAGATCTTTTAATTGATTTCTAACTAGTGGTGTATCTACATAACCAGGGCAAATAGCATTAACTGTTATTCCGTGTGCTGCACCTTCTAAAGCAGCTACTTTTGTAAGACCAATTACACCGTGTTTGGCACTATTGTATGCTGCTTTACCCGCAAAACCAACTAACCCGTTTATAGAAGCCATGTTTAATACCCTACCGAATTTTTGCTTCTTCATAATCGGAAAGGCATGTTTTATGGCTACAAAAGGAGCAACTAACATCACTTTTGTTAAAAATTCGAATTTTTCCGTTGGGAAATCTTCAATCATTGACACATGCTGTAATCCAGCATTATTTATTAATACATCCAATCGTCCATAGGTTGCTACAGCTGTTTCAATAACATTTTTTATGTTTTCTTCATCTGTAACATCGCATTTTAATCCTAACGTTTCGAATCCACCGTCATTTAAAGATTTAGAGACTTCTATCACTAATGATTCATTAATATCTGTTAAAATTACTTTTGCACCGTTTTTAGCAAAAATCTTGCCCATCTCATACCCTATCCCTTGTGCTGCACCAGTAATTAAGACTACCTTATTTTCAACCACTTAACATCGCTCCTTTTATATCCCAAGACCTAATGAGAATAGCGCGATTGCAATTGCTAATCCAATTAATGGAACAACTACTGTTAACGCCGCAACCGGCCCATATGCTGCTTGATGTGTTTCTCCACAAATCGCACGAACTGTAGTTACCACATACCCGTTATGTGGCAGTGAATCTAACGCTCCTGATGATATGGCTACTGTACGATGCAATGCCTCAGCATTTACGCCCATATCTAAATAATGTGGAGCAAGGATCGGTAACGCTATTGCTTGACCTCCTGATGCAGAACCTGTCATACCAGCAATTACACTTACAGCGATAGCTCCTCCAATTAGTGGACTACCTGGAATACTAGTCATTGCGTTAACGGCTACGTCAAATGCAGGAACAGCTTTTGCAACTCCACCGAACCCTACAACAGCTGCAGTGTTACCGATTGCAATTAATGCTCCCATTGTTCCAGCAGACACTGCTTCCCAGAAGTTACGGAAAAACTTTCTTGCAAGTAAGTACGTTGTGATTACTCCACCTAAAAGAGCAATAATTAAAGCAGATTGTTTTAAGGAATCATGGAAAATATAAGAGATTACTAATACAACAGCTAAAGGTATCATACTTAACAACGGATTTGGTAATGCTCTATTTTCATCAATAGTCGGATCACTGTCACGAGCTTCAAACTTTTCTCCTCTTGCAACAGCCTTTGTCAGCATTCGCTTTAACCACCAATAACCAAATACCATCATAAATACTGCAACAATAATACTTACTTCCAATCCTGCATAAGGAGTCGTTCCTAAATATGGAATCGGAATCCAGTTTTGAATTTCTGGAGAACCAGCAGAAGTCATTGTAAATGTAACGGATCCGAATGCAAGGGCAGCAGGTATAAACCTTCTCGGTAAATTTGCTTGTTTAAACAAACTAATTGCCATTGGATACACAGAGAATGCTACAACGAATAAACTAACTCCACCGTAAGTTAAAATGGCACATGCGGCCACGATAGCTACCACCGCATATTTCATCCCAAGCTTATCTACTACTAACCTTGACACACTATCAGCCGCACCGCTATCCTCCATTACTTTTCCAAAGATAGCACCAAGTAAGAACATTAAGTACCAGGATGTAATAAACCCAGAAAAGCCAGTCATATAGTTACCAACTAAATTTGCCTGCCCTTCTGCTGCTAATTGTGGAAAAAGAGGCATTCCACTAAATAATGCAACGACTAATGCGGAAAGTGGTCCGACTACTAATAAGTTCATTCCCCTCATCGTTAAAAAAATTAAAAGTCCTAAACCTCCAATTAAACCAATCATACTCAACATATTACTCTCTCTCCTTTGCCACACATTAATAGTAAACGCTTACATTAGAAAAATTTATTTTTCCTCCTTCAACTTCTCTAATGCAAAAACCGTGCCAACTTCAAAGTGTAATTGTTTCAATATTTCGAATTAATATTTTTCCAAGAATCCGGACAGTGAGTGCTGATTTCTTGTTAAAAAGCCTGTAAATAGCAAAATCCAGAAATCTGGACTGTATTCCAATTTTCTGGACAAATCAATTATTGTATTTTTTTAGCTTTTCGTAAAAACTTGATTTACTAATTCCAAGTTGTTTGGCAGCAAGTACTTTATCGCCATTACAATTACGTAAAGTTTGTAAAAGAGCTAGTTTCTCTGTATCTTCTAACATCTCTTTTAAGTTCTTTTTGCCAATTGGGAGTGCAAACGATTCCTTTAAATAATCTGGCAATGCATCGTGCGTGAGTGACTCACCTGAAGACAAATGAACTGCAGCTTGAATTACATTTTCTAGTTCACGTATATTACCAGGCCATTGATAAGTAGAAAATGTTTGTATGACGCTTTCTTCCACATTGCTTATCCTTCTACCTGTTCGTTTACATATTTTTTGAATAAAATGTTGAGTTAGTTGCGGTATATCTTCTATTCGCTCTCTTAATGAGGGAATATAAAATGGGATAACATGTATTCTATAATACAAGTCTTCTCTAAACCTTTTTTCTTCCATCATTTTTTCTAAAGGACGGTTAGTAGCTGCAATTATTCGTACATCTACTTGTTGTGAACTACTTGCCCCTACAGGTTCTACTTCTCCCTCTTGTAGAACACGAAGAAGTTTAATTTGCATAGCAAGAGACATATCCCCTATTTCATCAAGAAACAACGTACCTCCATTTGCTAGTAAAAACTTCCCTTTTTTTCCACCTTTTTTCGCACCAGTAAAAGCCCCTTCTTCATAACCAAAAAGCTCCGATTCCAGCAAATGTTCCGGAATGGCTGCACAGTTTACTTTTATAAAAGGCTTTTGACTACGTTCACTTAATTGATGAATGCTATGAGCAAATAACTCTTTTCCTGTGCCACTCTCACCACGAATTAATACGGACACGTCACCTGCTGCTACTTGTTTTACTTTTCTTTTTAAGGAATGAATAATTTCTGATTCACCAATAATATCATCTAGAGAATATTTCACACCTGTATGTAGCTCATATTCTTGAAGATACGATTGAATTCTTGTGAGCATACTTTTTACATGGGTATTCATCTTATCCCATTCGCTCGTATCTCGAAAAATCACCGTACCGAATGCGCCTATTACTTGATCCTGCTTGTTTAGAATAGGGACTCTATTGGCAATCATATAGTTTCCTTTTATGTATTGTAAGTCTGCTATTTCAGCTTTGCCAGATTCCGCTACGATGTGCATTCTTGTGTTTTCAATTACTTCTGTTACATGTCTATCTATTACACCCTCTTTTTCTACACTAAGAAACTGGCAATAACTATCATTCATATATAAAATCTTGCCATGGCGGTCTACTACAACGATCCACTCAAACGCATTAGCTACAATCGTCTCTATCATCTCTTCTGTTAACCTACTACTCCTGAGTACCAATATAGATCCCTCCTGTACTTCTATGAATATATTATCATAATTTTCAAATAATACAGTATATAAATTAGGGGCTGCCTATGAAGTACTTTCTAAACTGCCTTTTTATAGAATACAAAAGCAGTGCCGGTCGTGTGGTCGCTTTCCGCGGGGGAGGCGGTGAGCCTCCTCAAGCCTAAAGGCTCTGCGGGGTCTCACCAGCCTGCCCTCTCCCGCAGGAGTCGACCACACAACCGGCACTTTAATTTACTTTTTACAATTAAATTCTAAAAAAGAATTCTCAGACAGCTCTTTTAAAATTATCGCTTTCCAAATTATGAAGCACTCTTTTGTAAAGTAGCTTCTGTTTCATCTGCATTTTTTATTTTTCTATCGTAAATCATGGTGGTGAAGATTGCTATAACCATAAGTCCCATTAAAGCAAAAACTAAAATATTCATATTGTAGTAATCTACTAAAATACCACCCATTAATGGTCCTAACATTCTTCCACCAGTAGCTGTACTATTAACAATACCTTGGTAAAAACCTTCTCTTCCCTTTGGAGCGAGATCATTCGCAATGGTTGGAACTGCTGGCCATACGAACATTTCACCAATCGTCATGATGATCATCGCCACAGCAAATGCTGTAAATTGTTGTGCCTGAGCGATAATAGCAAACGACCCCATAAATATGATGAGCCCAACAATAATTTGGGTTTTTAATGTTTTCGTATACCTTTTTATTATAAAAGATATAATGGGTTGCCCAAATACAATTAACAATCCATTTATCGTCCAAAGCAAACTATAGTGAGTTAACGGAATTCCAAGTGACTGCGTATGAGTTGCTATCGTTGTTTGCCATTGAACATAACCCATCCAACATAATAAGTAACCAGTACAAACAATTAATAACGCATAAAGTTTTGTATGGTCTTTTATCTTGCCAGATTGGTCAATAACACTAGTTTGTTTTGTTGGATTCGATTGAATGGATTTATAGCCAAATACCGCAATTGCTAGGAAAATTACATACGTAACAGTGGTTGCCATAAATATGTAATCAAAACTATAGTGCGCAATTAGTCCACCAAATGCAGCTCCGACTGCTACTCCAACGTTTTGGGAAACGTACATGGCATTAAACGGTTTACGTCCTCCTTCTTTCCAAACAGAACCAGCCATCGCATACATAGAAGGAAAAACGATACCTGAACCAAAACCAATAATCGTTAGATAAATAACGTAAAAAGGCCAATCATGATTAAATGTCATACCAATGAGTGCCACAATCGTTATAAGGATACCTAATAAAATTGACTTGTAGCCACCTATTTTGTCAAAAAGATACCCACCTATTAAATTACCGACTACACTAGCAGCAGCATTGACCATTAAAACTAATCCTGCAACGGATAATGACTTGCCAAGAATATCGTGAATATATATCATGTTTAACGGCCATAAAAAAGAAGATCCTGTAACATTTATAGCCATTCCAATTATTAATAACCAAAGGGCTTTCGGCATTTTCTTCAAATGAAGCCCTCCTTTACAATTATTTCGAAATCCAAAATAATTGTAATTCGTTTTAAGGAAAGTTGCAATAAGGAATTAGTGGGACAAGTTAACTTATATTCATTTCTGCAAAGAATCATGATAATTTACTCATTATTAACCAAAAAATATAAGATAATCGTCTTCTTTTCTTAGTATTAAATAGTGAGTGATTATGATTAAAAAGGTATACCCTCCCCCTTAAATTCTCTATTTTTCTAGTGATATTGTGCTCCTAGATATAATTATCGTGCGCCGAGAGCTAAATTTAGTTCGCCAAACGCTCGGTCATGTTCGCCAAAGTAGAAATGTTGTGCTGCTAGAATGATTTTTCGTGCACCTAGTCATCATATACCTCACCTAGGTATATCTTCAAATAAACCTTTTGGACACATTGCACATTAAAACGCAAAATTAAAAGAAGGGGCAACAAACACCCTTCTTCTTACATTCCACTATTCATTTTCACTATGGTTTTTAGAACGAACTGGCTGGGCTTTTTTTAAGTTCTTTTGCTTAACTTCCTTCACAGGATTATATTCTTGTCCCATTTCTACGTTGTTCACACCATTTTTCGTTTTTTGTTCTGGATTGTTTTGCTTGGAACGTTTTATCATAGTGTACTACAACTCCTTTTAATGTCTTAACAAGGTCATTTCGTTTTGAAGTTGTTGTAATTGTATACGCATTCTGTTTAATTGTTCCCTTTGCTGTGCATTACAACTCATTGACAGATGCATTAAGTCATTGTATGTTTCTTCGAGTTTTTCCTGTGCATTTAAATATTCACTATCATTGTAATGCTCTTGTGCTTGTGCACTTGTAAATTGATCTTCTGCATACTTTATACTATCTTCACATTGTTGCATAAAATGGTCTACAGATTGTCTTGTTGCCAAAAGTATCACCTCAATGATCATGATATGTCATGTTCCCCTTTATTTTGCTCCAATTTCTTATATACATTCCATAAAAACTACTACCCACTTTTATCCAATAGACTGCACTTCTAAATTGACGGTTTAAATGCTAAAATGGCTAAAGAATTAGGTCAAATAAAAGGATGCGAACTTATGAAACATCTACAAAAAATTCCAAACGCGTTTCCATATTCTTCTGACAATAAAAGATACCATACATGGAACTATCACTTACGCCAAACATTCGGACATAAAGTGTTTAAAGTAGCTTTAGACGGAGGATTTGATTGCCCAAATCGTGATGGCACTGTTGCTCATGGTGGTTGCACATTTTGTAGCGTTGCTGGTTCTGGCGATTTTGCAGGTAATCGCACAGAAGATTTAGTAACTCAATTTCATACGATTAAAGATAAAATGCATACAAAATGGAAAGACGGCAAGTATATGGTTTATTTCCAAGCATATACGAATACACATGCTCCTGTTGAAGAACTTCGAGAAAAGTTCGAATCAGTATTAAATCAAGAAGGTGTAGTTGGAATTTCCATTGCCACAAGACCTGACTGTTTACCAGATGAAGTAGTTGAATATTTAGCGGAACTTAACAAAAGAACATATTTATGGGTAGAACTCGGTCTTCAAACTGTCCATGAAAGAACGGCACTATTAATAAATCGTGCACATGACTATGATTGTTATAAAGAAGGAGTAAACAAACTCCGGAAACATAGCATTAAAGTATGTTCCCATATTATTAACGGCTTACCGCTAGAAAATTACGACATGATGATGGAAACAGCTAGAGAAGTAGCAAAACTCGATGTACAAGGGATTAAACTCCATCTCTTACATTTACTTAAAGGAACACCTATGGTAAAGCAATACGAGAAAGGGATGGTACAATTTTTACAACTAGAAGAATACGTAAACTTAGTTTGTGATCAATTAGAAGTAATTCCACCTGAAATGATTGTTCACCGAATTACTGGTGATGGACCAATTGACTTAATGATTGGACCGATGTGGAGTGTAAACAAATGGGAAGTAATGAATAGCATTGATGCAGAATTGCTTAGAAGGAATAGCTTTCAAGGGAAATTTTTCAAAAAAGGTTGAGTTGAAATGAAGTTAGAGAGAGTATTACCTTACTGTAAAAAATTATTACAACTTTCATTGTCAGAAGGTGACGTTGCGATTGATGCGACAGTTGGCAATGGTAATGATACACATTTTTTATCACAATTGGTTGGAAAAACTGGCCATGTGTATGGATTTGACATTCAAAAAGAAGCAATCCATATTGCCCAGAATCTGTTAAAGGAAAAAATGAGTGATGAAAATGTTACGCTCATTCAAGACAGTCATAGCAATGCATTAAACTATGTTACAAAGCATCATATTGGAAATATTAAAGGTGCTGTCTTTAATTTAGGTTATTTACCTGGTGGAGATAAATCAATAGTTACAGTAGCAGAAAGTACAGTAAGTGCTATTGAACAACTATTAAATGCGATGGCTAGCGGTGGAATTATTGTGATCGTTGTATATCATGGACATCCAGAAGGAAAGCTAGAAAAAGATCACCTTCTACATTACGTTAGTTCACTAGACCAAAAACAAGCAAGCGTATTGCAATATCGATTCTTAAATCAAGTAAATGATCCACCTTTTGTTATTGCAATTGAAAAAAAATAAAGGTAGTTTAGAAATTAAAAGTCGTGCCGGTGGTGTGGCCGCTTTCCGCGGGTGTCTAGGTCAAGCGGCTAGCTCCTCGAGTATAAGCCATGGCCAACTCGAGGGCAAAAAACACCCTCAAGCTGTCCCTGTCTTATACTAGTCGGAGCTGAACGAGCCGCTCTTACTTTTTCGTAGAGGCGGTGAGCCTCCTCGAGCCCAAGGGCTCTGTGGGGTCTCACCAGCCTGCCCTCTCCCGCAGGAGTCGGCCACACCACCGGCACTTGAACAGACTTCACTATATTATTAAATCTAACAAAGACTTTTATATAGCCCCCTTTAAATCATGAAGATCTTTTCCATTTTTGAACGGTGCGATAAACTCTTCCATTTATGTAAAAGAAATAACCTGTTCCGCCACTAGAACGAATCATCTTTCTTGCAATAGTAGAAATATCTTTATTCCCCTGAACTTTTTCATCCGATAAGTAAACCGCTAATAAACCTCGATTAATTAACTTATGAAATTTCTCATAAGGTAAACCTTTTGTATACTCGTCCGCTTTTTCTAAAAAGTGCTGAAGTCTTTCAAGAATTTTCTTTTCACTTGAATAATAAAAGCAGAAATTTAAATCGCCGCCTTCTATGTCTTCATCTTGATCAATAAAATAGTCCAGCAATATATGTAACCCTTGTATGTAAGGAAAATAGCCAGCCATAATTTTTTCCGCACATCGATCTGTAAATGAAGGCTGAAAACTGTTAGAAACTAAGCAAAAAATACCTAATGTAGAACCAGAACAAGCGGAAAATTCATACCATTCCATTGGTGGTAGGTTTTGTTTATGTTCGTTAAACCATGATTGCAAACGCGGTAATCTTTCTTCTTCTTTTACATGTTTATGTATTTGTAAGTCACAATAATATTGTGCGAGTTCCAGTAAATAAGGTTTAATTTTGGCATAGTGTATGTTCTTCTTTAAGACAGATTGACAAGTATCAACTAAATCAAAAAGGTATCCACCATCATTTTGTTCAGAACGAAAACGATAGTAATTTTCTTGCTTCCTATCAATACTTAATGCAGTTAACATAGAGTCATGTAATGCTCGAAAATCCGTTGGATCAAGTGAAGTACTTCTGTCACATAAATTATCCAGATAGTCGCTTATTGTTTGGTAAGCAACAATAAACTTAATACTTTCTTCGATATTTTCTTGTGCTAGCAATGCCAGTATTGCCCCACCTTCGCAATGAAATGTTTTTGAATCAATACTAGCAAGTGCTTGTTTTCGTAGCTCATCATCAGAAATAGCTGCCGCTCGTTCTTTCCAATAGTCTAACTCTTTATAAACGAGCGGAAATACTTTTTTGTACACAAGTTTCATTAAGGCGAATGGCTGTGTTGGAATTTTCAACTAATCACTTCCTTTAGTAAGGTTCATAATCTCATTTATATACGAAAATAAACCGTATATGAAATTAATTCCCCTTTAAATGCATTTCAACAAATGAGAAGGCATACCGAAATACTTCCTCTCTTTCAGGTTCATTAAAAATTTCATGATATAACCCTTCCCATTCGACATAAGTTTTATTTTTCCCTTTAAAAAGATTAAACCATTGAACCGTATCTTCCTTATTAACAATAAGGTCTTCACCTGCTTGCATGACAAGAAGTGGTACATGTTTTGGAAGTTCGTTTGTTTTTAATTGGGCCAATTTAATCGCTTCTAACAATTCCCGGTACCATCTCACTGACACTTTTTTCACATATAGCGTATCTTTTTTACCAACTTCCTGTACTTCTCTATTTCTTGTTACCTTTGATAACGTAATATCAGCATTAAACAACATAGTCGGTTTTACAACATTTAGACCTCGAGAGATAAATTCAACCGCTTTGTTCGGATAACGTGCTAAACCTAAGCAGGGCGAAGACAATATAATGCCATTTAACAATAATTCCTTTTTTTCTTGTAAAGTACGAATAACTGCTAATGCACCCATACTATGACCTAATACAAATACTGGAGGCTCTAACAAGTATGCCTCTTTTATCCATAATTCAATCTCATCCATATATTCGTCAAAACTATAAATATGTCCTCTTCTTCTCGTTGACAAACCTTGTCCAGGTAAATCCCCCATAACAACATGGTATCCAACTTCATTAAACTTTTCGACTAACCATTTATATCGACCATGATACTCTAAAGCACCATGTACAATAACAATCGTTCCTTTCGGGTCTTTCTCTGTTAACCATTTTCGCATGTGTGTCCTCTCCCTTTAGTACAAATGGTTGTATTATAAATTTTAATGTATCACTCTCATTGTATTCAATATATACAATGAAAATTTTCAATCACCTTTTGTTTTGATAAAATAAGAATATATCATAAGAAGATTGGAGAAAAAAGATGAGTAAAATTATTCCTTATCATGATAAATTCCCTAACATTGATCCCACTACATACGTAGCAGATTACGCTGTTATTACTGGTGATGTAACGATAGGAAAAGAATGTAGCATTTGGTTTCATACCGTTATTAGAGGCGATGTAGCACCAACAATAATCGGAGATCGAGTGAACATTCAAGACCAATCAATGTTACATCAAAGCCCAAATAAAACATTATTAATCGAAGATGACGTTACAATTGGCCATCAATGCACGTTACATAGTTCAATTATTAGGAAAAGCGCCCTTATTGGAATGGGTTCAATTGTGTTAGACGGCGCTGAAATTGGTGAAGGCGCATTCATTGGTGCAGGCAGTCTTGTCCCACCAGGTATAAAAATACCTCCAAATACGTTAGCTTTCGGTCGACCAGTAAAAGTAGTAAGAGAATTGACGGAAGAAGACCGAAAAGATATGCACCGTATTCGAACTGAATACGTAGAAAAAGGGCAGTATTATAAATCTATTGATTCATAATACTAATTTACCAACATTTTCATCATGTTAAACAAAAACACTGCAAATCTCTAAGTTGCAGTGTTTTTTTGCACGCGAAATTTTAAATAATATCTTTACAAATAATTTGCAAATTCTAAATATTATCCATTTAGAATTAAGAATAGTTATAGTAGGGAAAGACAAGAGAAAAGAGGTATTGTTAATGGATAAATTACTTCATCATTTTTATGAAATGGAATGCCATTTATTTCGACTCGTCAACCAGCATTTTCATAATAAAATGATTAACCGTTTCTTTCAAACCATTACACATGTAGGGGGGGCAACACTTTCAATAAGCTCTGTCTTGCTCATTATTTTACTTACATCAGGCAACTTAAAATTCACAGCCATGTCGTCACTTTTAGCACTTACGGTTAGTCATATTCCTGTAGCAATTGCTAAGAAGATTTATCCTCGCCGCAGACCTTATTTAGCATTGGATGAAATAAATGTTACAACAAACCCGCTAAAAGACCATTCATTTCCATCAGGTCATACAACTGCTATCTTTTCAATCATAACACCATTTCTTATGTATCAACCTGCACTACTGTTTATTTTATTACCTATTGCGGTTTCTGTTGGAATTTCAAGAATTTACTTAGGTTTACATTATCCTTCTGATGTATTAGCTGGAGCTCTGCTCGGAGGGGTGTCTGGTGTTGTAGCATTTACTCTAGTTGTTCTAACTGTTTTATAAATAGGCTTTGTTAGAAAAATGACTATGAATTAAGTCAATTATTATTGGAGGGTTATCATGAAAATCGCTATTTTTACTGATACGTTTGCTCCGGATGTTAATGGAGTAGCTAGAACACTAAAGCGTTTTACTGATCACCTAGAGAGAAACAACATACAATATCTAGTATTTGCTCCTGAGAGTTCAAATGAGAGTATTTACAATAACCATGTTCATCGTTTTACTAGCCTTCCATTTTTCCTTTATCCAGAATGTAGGCTCGCTTTACCTAACGTCCTCCATGTTAAAGAAGAACTCTTAACCTTCAAACCAGACATTATTCACGTTGCCACACCTTTTAATATAGGGCTATGTGGCCTTCATTATGCGAAGAAGTTGGATATTCCTGTAGTTGGCTCTTACCATACCGATTTTGATAAATATTTAGAGTACTATGATTTACAGTTTTTAAACCCCCTTTTATGGAAATATATGCGATGGTTTCATCGAACACTAAGTAAAATATTTGTCCCATCAACAGTCACAAGAGAACATCTTCAAAAATTCGGTTTTACTAATCTTTCTATCTGGTCACGTGGGGTAGATTGCACTATCTTTAAGCCCTCATTCAACAAAGGTAGCTTCAAAGACAAATTTAATATAAAAGAAAAGCATGTTTTATTATATGTTGGTAGGCTCGCACCAGAAAAAGATATCTTTATGCTACCTAAAATGGCAAATAAGCTTCCAAAAAACATTCAAGAAAATGTCCACTGGCTTATCGTAGGAGATGGTCCTTCAAAAGAAGAACTACAGAATACTGCACCATCAAACATGACCTTTGCTGGCTTCCTTGACGGACCACAATTAGTAGAAGCATACGCAAATTCTGACTTGCTTGTCTTCCCATCTGCAACGGAAACTTTCGGGAATGTTGTATTGGAATCCCTTGCTTGTGGTACCCCTGTCATAGGAGCAAATGCTGGGGGAGTAAAAACAATTATAAAGAATAAAGAAACCGGGATATTATGTGAAGAAAAAAATATAGATGACTTTTCGATTGCAATCAAAACGATTTTATCAGACGATTTGT
Organism: Bacillus sp. FJAT-45066; assembly: GCF_002335755.1. NCBI lineage: Bacteria > Bacillati > Bacillota > Bacilli > Caryophanales > Bacillaceae > Bacillus > Bacillus sp. FJAT-45066. Next base: position 53,965 of record NZ_NISQ01000001.1, on the reverse strand, counting down.
GGAGAAATGAAATGTCTGTAAACGGAAGAAACTATGCCCTCTCACAAAGCTGGGATACTATCTTTCATAACTTGTTAGAAGAATACAATAAAGTACTAACGAGTGAAAAGAATGCGAAAATACTGGCTTAATTTAAATAGAGGCTGGGACAAAAAGGTCTTATGAAGTTCGTCTGCCGTTAAAAATTTGTTGTAGTTGATTCATAAGGCTGATGAAGTTCATCTGGCGTTAAAAATTGGTTGTGCTTGAACTTCATAAGGTTGATGAAGTTCATCTAGCGTTAATATATAGTTGTAGATAAACTTCATATGCCCGATGAAGTTCATCTGGCGTTAAAAATTTGTTGTAGTTGAACTTCATAGGGCTGATGAAGTTCTTTTGTGTAGAGAGTGATTCAAGGACTTTCTTTCGTTCGACTCGGATAATACCTTTGTTCCATCAATAAGAGGCCCGCAAGAACAAAAATGTTCTTACAGGCCTCTTCCATTTAATTCACTGGGTTTTGTCACAGCCTCATTTTATTAGATAATTCATGCTCCACTTTCAACAATTTCTCTCTTCGTACTCAACCACTCATACTTCTCCATTTTTTGTTGATATTGTTCTACATATAAACTATACCAAATTAAAAATACAAATACAGTCCATAGTTTACGGCTATTGTCACTCACTCCAGCACGGTGATCATCTAATAGCTTTAACAAGTACGATTGGTGAAAGTATTGCTCGGCAGCAGCACTATTTTGAATAAGCATCTTCGCCCAGTCATATAAATCATCTTTAAGCCAAACTCGTAGCGGTACAGGGAAACCTAACTTTCTTCTATTTGTAACATGCTCAGGAATAAGTCCAGTAACCGCGTTTCTAAGTAATGTTTTCGTTTGAGTAGCATTTACTTTTAAATTTTTAGAGATAGACGACGCAGCTTCAAACACTACTTTATCTAGAAACGGAACGCGTACTTCTAAGGAATGTGCCATCGACATTTTATCTGCTTTTACTAAGATATCCCCTTTTAACCAAGTATGCATATCAACATATTGCATCTTCGTGATATCGTCGTACTCTTTTGCAAAGTCATAAATACTTTGTGTAACTTGTCGATAATTTACATTTCTGTTATAACCTTTAAAGAAAGCTGCTTTTTCTTCTTCTGTAAATATTTTTGCATTGCCAATAAATCTTTCTTCTATCGGAGTACATCCTCGTAAAATGAAGCTCTTCCCTTTCATTCCATCAGGCATCGACATAGATATTTTCATTAAACTTTTCTTTAACGTATCAGGAATGTATTCAAACATTTTTAACGATTGTGGCTCGCGGTAAATGTTATACCCTCCGAAAAGTTCATCCGCACCCTCTCCAGATAAAGCAACGGTAACGTGCTCTCTAGCAGTTCTAGCTAGAAAATATAAAGGTATGGCTGCAGGGTCTGCAACAGGGTCATCTAAATGCCAAATTATTTTTGGTAACTCTTTAATAAATTCATCCGGCTTAATGTTATAACTAATGTTTTCAACACCTAAAGCCTCAGCTGTCTTTTTCGCAACATCTATTTCACTATATCCATCTATCTCAAACCCAACAGAGAATGTTTTAATATTAGGATTAAACTCTTTAGAAAGAGTTGCGACAATCGTCGAGTCAATACCACCAGATAAGAAACAACCTACAGGCACATCACTGCGCATATGTTTTTTAACGGATTCCCTTAGCACTTCCTGAATATGGTTTTCTAAACCTTTTTCTGATTGTGCAACTGGATGGAAAGTTGGATGCCAGTATTCCGTAAATTGTAAACCATTTTTCTTATCTAGTGTAAAATAGTGACCTGGCTTCACCTTTTTTATAGATGGAAATAATGTGTTTGGCTCTGGTACATATTGAAAGGTTAAATAGTGTTGAAGTTGAGTCTCATCGATCGACTCTTCAACGGGAATACCTTGAAAAACACTTTTCACTTCTGATGCAAAAATAAACGCTTCTTCGTTTTCATAATAGAACAAAGGTTTAATACCGAATGGGTCACGTGCACCAAATAGAGATTTTTCTTCTGTGTCCCATATTAAAAAACTAAACATTCCTTCTAAGTACTTCACACTTTCTTCTTTATATAAAGAGTAAAGAGCTATAATGACTTCTGTATCTGATTCAGTTTGAAATGGATACCCTTGCTCCACTAATTTTTTTCTTAATTCAACATAGTTATAGATTTCACCATTAAAGATGATCCAATAACGTTTTGAGTAGTCGTTCAACGGTTGTGCACCATTTTCTAAATCAATAATACTAAGTCTTTTAAACCCAAATTGAACCCACTCATCTTGAAAAACTCCAGTGTCATCTGGTCCACGATGATGTATTGCAGAAAGCATCTCTTCCATCTGACCATATTCATTTGCTTTCCCATACTTAGAATAAAATCCGACAAAACCACACATAATTACACCTCTTTAGTAAGCATTAAAGTTATCTATTAAAATAAATACCCATTTTCCACTAAAAATAGTATTAGTTTTCCTAAATACTTTGAGAATATACTAGAATAGTAATAATAAAAAGAAATTCTTTTCTCTATTTTTCGACATTTTTTTAATAAATTCCTTTAGGATTTTAATGCCAACTATATTTTATTCTCTTATATACTACCCTCAATTGCTTTAAAAAGTTTTCACGACAAAATATTTTTATTTTTAAGCCTCAAGCTTGCACGGAAATCAACATGTATTAGTATTTGATTATTAACACTATGCTTGAACATATATTTTTTAAAAAAATACCACTACCTTCAAAAGATAGTGGTATTTTAAATTATGCGTTTGCTTGCTCTTTTAAAGCTTCTGCTTTATCTGTTTGCTCCCATGGTAAATCTAAGTCATTACGGCCAAAATGTCCATAAGCAGCTGTTTGCTTATAAATTGGACGACGTAAGTCTAACATTTTGATAATTCCAGCTGGACGTAAATCAAAATTGTTACGTACAAGTTCCACTAATTTCTCTTCAGTAACTGTCCCAGTTCCGAAAGTGTCCACTGCAATAGATACTGGTTGAGCTACACCAATTGCATATGCAAGCTGAACTTCACATTTGTCAGCAAGGCCAGCAGCTACGATGTTTTTCGCAACATAACGTGCAGCATAAGCACCAGAACGGTCTACTTTTGTAGGATCCTTACCAGAGAATGCACCACCGCCGTGACGAGCATATCCACCGTACGTATCAACGATAATCTTTCTTCCAGTTAAACCAGCATCCCCTTGAGGACCACCGATTACGAAACGGCCTGTTGGGTTAATGAAGTATTTCGTGTTTTCATCAATTAACTCAGCAGGTACAACTGGCTTAATAACATACTCTTTAATGTTACGTTGAATTTGCTCTAACGTAACCTCCGGATGATGTTGTGTTGAAATAACGATTGTATCAATGCGTTCAGGCTTGTCGTTCTCATCATATTCTACTGTTACTTGAGTTTTGCCATCTGGACGTAGGTAAGGTAAGATTTCGTCTTTCCTTACTTCCGTTAAGCGACGAGCTAATTTATGTGATAATGAAATAGGAAGAGGCATTAACTCTTTCGTTTCATTACATGCAAAACCAAACATTAATCCTTGGTCACCAGCACCGATGGCTTCGATTTCCGCATCAGACATTTGACCTTCACGAGCTTCTAATGCTTGGTCAACTCCCATTGCGATATCAGCAGATTGCTCATCAATAGAAGTTAATACTGCACAAGTTTCCGCGTCAAATCCGTATTTTGCACGAGTATAACCAATACCTTGGATTGTTTCACGAACAATTTTCGGGATGTCTACATAAGTAGAAGTTGTAATTTCTCCTGCCACTAATACTAAACCAGTTGTTACAGAAGTTTCACATGCAACACGAGCGTTAGCATCATTTGCTAAAATAGCGTCTAGAATTGAATCTGAAATTTGGTCACAAATCTTATCCGGGTGTCCTTCTGTTACTGACTCAGAAGTAAATAAACGACGTTGTTTTGTCATTTTGTCCGTTTCCTCCTTTGGAATTATAAAGGTATGTAACATATGAGTTACATTGCGGTGAAATCACCATTTTTGATACGGATCTCCAGTTTCCCTTTGAATGAGAAGATAAGTAATTAGCTTATCTGTTACTTAAGACGTAACACTAAGTGACAAGCCTGAGATGAAAGAATGACGGTCCATTATCTTCTATTAAAAAGTATTGGTCGTTTTGAGTTTCTTTCTTATCATGTGTCAAAATATAAAAAACCTTCCCTAAAAATTTGAGGAAAGGTTTTAATCACTACGTTCGCCTTTCACTCTTATCGCTCAAGGGCATAAGCATCCTTGCGTCAGGTTAGCACCTTTGCTCAAGGTGGAAAAAATTTCTTAACAAAGCGTTCCTATAGGAAATCGCATAATATGAGCAGGTTGCTGGGTTTCATAGGGCCTGTCCCTCCACCAGCTCGGGATAAGAGTATCCGTTCAAGGATTTATATTAACGTAGTCAAACCTTGCATGTCAACAAAAAACGATACGAAATTATAATTCTTTTGTTGAGTTTGTTTCATAATGGAGTAAAATAAGAAAGGGAATGATATTTCTATGAACGAAGTGTTTTATCATTAATAATAAGTGGAAAATATATATGAAGAATTTTTGTCATAATACTAACCATTTTAATTATTATTTCATAAAATACGATAATTAGTATGGACTATTTCAGTTAATGTGTTATACTTTTTATTAGAGAAATAACATAATACTTATTTGAAGGAGAGTTATCCATGATGAAAACGGTTGGTATTGAAAGCGGTTTAACAAAATTAGTTTATGGAACAAATGCACAAATTCAATTATCCGTTCCGCAATTAGTGGAGAAAATATTAAACCGTAATGAAGGAACATTGTCTTCCACTGGCGCAATTCTGGCGACAACTGGTAAATATACAGGGAGATCCCCTAAAGATAAATTCATTGTAGAAGATGACGTAAGTAAAAGTAAAGTAGATTGGGGTAAAGTAAACCAACCAATCTCTGAAAATATTTTTGATCGTTTATATGAAAAAGTTCTTCAATACTTAGGTGAAAAAGAAGAAATTTTTGTATTTAAAGGTTTTGCTGGTGCAGATGAAAAATATCGCCTACCTATTCAAGTAATAAACGAATTTGCTTGGCACAATCTTTTTGCACACCAATTGTTCATTCGTCCATCTGATGAAGAATTAGCAAAACACGAAACAGCTTTTACTATTGTTTCTGCCCCTACATTCAAGGCAGATCCAGCTGTTGATGGTACAAATTCTGAAGCATTCATTTTAGTTTCATTCAGTAAAAGAATCGTATTAATTGGTGGAACAGAGTATGCTGGAGAGATGAAGAAATCCATCTTCTCTATCATGAACTACTTACTTCCTGAAGAAGGCATCATGCCAATGCACTGTTCTGCAAACGTGGGACGTGAAGGCGATGTTGCATTATTCTTTGGTCTTTCCGGAACTGGTAAAACAACATTATCTGCAGACGCTAACCGCAAACTAATCGGTGATGATGAGCACGGTTGGTCTAATACTGGTGTATTTAACATTGAAGGTGGTTGCTACGCTAAATGTATCGGCTTAACTCGTGAAAAAGAGCCACAAATCTTTGATTCAATCCGCTTCGGATCTGTTTTAGAAAATGTTGTTTTAGATGAGAACTCTCGTGTTGCAGACTATGATAACTCTACATTAACAGAAAACACTCGTGCAGCTTATCCGCTACAAGCAATGGATAACATCGTTGACCCTAGTGTTGCTGGGCACCCAACAACGATAGTTTTCTTAACTGCTGATGCTACTGGAGTTTTACCTCCAATCAGTAAATTATCAAAAGAGCAAGCAATGTTCCACTTCTTAAGTGGGTATACAAGTAAATTAGCTGGTACAGAGCGTGGAATCACTTCTCCACAAGCAACATTCTCTACATGTTTCGGCTCACCTTTCTTACCACTTCCTGCAACAGTTTATGCTGAAATGTTAGGGAAGAAAATTGATGAGCACAACGTTCAAGTATTTTTAGTAAATACTGGTTGGACTGGTGGCGAATATGGTGTAGGTAGTCGTATGAAGCTTTCTTACACACGCGCAATGGTTCAAGCAGCTATTGAAGGTGAATTAACGAGTGCAGAAACTACTAAGGACCCATACTTTGGTCTTGAGATTCCTGTACATGTTGCAGGTGTTCCAGATGAAGTGTTACAGCCTATGAAGACTTGGAATAACGACGAAGCATATGATGCTAAAGCTCGTGAACTAGCTGGTAAATTTAAAGCTAACTTTGAAAAATTTAATTCTGTCCCACGTGAAGTGTTAGAGCTTGGTGGTCCTACAGTTTAATATTCCTATCGTATGAAATTAAAAGAGGCTATCCTAGAAGTCAGTTTTGCTGACTTACTAAGATAGCCTTTTTTATTTAGGTGGGAATTGCATGAAGTTTTCTTTAGTAGTCTTCTTCCCCTTATAAAGATGCATTTTGGCTATTTTTTCCGTCGAGTTGAACTTCATCAGCCTCTTCATGTTCATTTTCTCTCTCTTCCTTTACCATAATGAACGTGAACAGCCTCTTCATGTTCATTTTCTCTCTCTTCCTTAACTAAAATGAACGTCAGCCCCATTATCTAGTTCATCTACTCCCTATACACCTACCTAAATGAACTTGAATCATTTTTCACACCAACTTTAATAGATTTACTTACTTTTCATCCACCTTGCTAACTCTCTCACAACTCTTCTATTCTCCGCTGGGGGAAAGTAATGGTCATATCCTTTAAAATACCAAGACTCTACATCATGGTTTAACTCCTTTAACCGCTTTTCTAGACGATAGGAATGCTCGATCGAAACATTGTCATCTTTTTCACCGTGAATGATTAATACAGGTGCTCGTAACTCCTCTAAAAAATATAAAGGTGTTCGCCATTCATATTGCTCAGGAAATTTTGTAGGCGTTCCTCCAACAACACGCTTTAACATTCTTCGCATATCCACACGTTCATCGTATGTTAAAAACATGTCAGACACCCCACCCCAGCATACAACGGAGGATACATCCTTATTTTCTATGCTGGTCAACAGTGCCATTACGCCCCCACGGGAAAAACCAAAAACATGTACTAGTCCACTTTCGACTCGATGATAACTTCTTAACAGTTCATACGCCGAAAAAGCATCCATACGGTCTTCTCCTGCAAAATCTTCATTCCCCTCTCCACCTTGATTTCCTCGATAAAATGGAGCCATTACAATAAACCCTTCCGAAGCAAATTGGGCAATTCGAGCTGGCCTTACTTGCCCTACATTTTTAATGCCACCTCGCAAATATAGAAAACCTTCATAATTACCTTCCGTTCTCGGCTCTGCCAACAGTCCTTTCACTTTAAGTCCATCGCTCCAGTATGTAACGGTAAATAAGTGTACAGTCGGGTTCGGTGATGGAAAACGCTCTTTTTCTAAAATCTCTCCATTCCTATACAAAACAAAAACCTCCATTTAAACCTAATAGGCATTCACACATTTTTTTCCTCATCATACTTTATCTTATAAAACATCACAACAAGTAGGTCTTTTTACAAGGAGGATTAGCCAAAATGAAACGTTACTTAAGGTTCGGATTGTATCTTTCACTATGTTTGGTATTAATAGTCTCTATCGCTGCATGCGGTAATGGCAAGGCGGAAACTGTTAGAGTTTCTGAGGTTACCCGTTCTATCTTTTACGCTCCATTTTATGCTGCAATAGAACAAGGTTTTTTCGAGGAAGAAGGAATTACGGTTGAGTTAACTACTGCTTGGGGTGGAGATAAAGCAATGACTGCGCTGCTAAGCAATGGAGCAGATATTGCTTTAGTTGGTTCTGAGACTTCCATTTATGTTTATGCGCAAGAAGCAACAGATCCAGTCATTAACTTCGCTCAATTAACACAAACAGATGGGACTTTCTTAGTTGCTAGAAACAAAGTAGATAATTTCTCGTGGGACGACTTAAAAGGTTCTACTTTCCTTGGTCAACGAAAAGGTGGCATGCCACAAATGGTAGGGGAGTTTGTGTTAAAGAAGCATGGCATTAACCCTCAATCAGATTTAAATCTCATTCAAAATATAGATTTCGGTAATATCCCGAGCGCTTTTGCCTCTGGAACAGGAGACTACGTTCAATTATTTGAGCCTCAAGCAAGTGTGTTTGAACAAGAAGGCATTGGCTACATTGTCGCTTCCTTTGGTGTAGAATCGGGGCACGTGCCATATACAACATTTATGGCGAAAGAGAGTTATATGAAAAAAGATGACAAGAAAGTACAAGGATTTACTAGAGCGCTTTATAAAGGACAGCAATGGGTAGAAACGCAGACTGCAAGAGAAGTCGCAGAAGTGATTCAAAAGTACTTTGACGATACTTCCATCGATTTAATCGAAACAGTTGTGGACCGCTACAAGAGCCAAGGTTCATATGCAACAGACCCTATCCTTGATAAAGAAGAGTGGGAAAACTTGCAAAACATTATGAAAGAAGCTGGCGAATTGCCAGTATATGTGGAGCATGAAAAATTAGTAAATACAGAAATTGCCAATAAAATTATCGGCAAATAAGGATGAATCATTATGAGCTTTCTATCAATTGAACAGATTGAACATGTATATTTCACGATAGAACAAGCGACCAAAGTTTTAGAAGATGTTTCCTTGTCGGTTGAGGAGGGGGAGTTTATCTCCCTCCTTGGACCGAGTGGTTGTGGGAAAACAACTATTCTCTCTATCATCGCTGGGCTATTATACCCTACTGGGGGAAAAGTGCAATTAGAGGGAAGGTCCCCCAAACAAGCAAAGGATGATATAGGTTATATGCTTCAACAAGACTATTTATTTCCTTGGAAAACAATCGAAGAGAATATTTTTCTTGGCCTTAAAGTGACGGGCACGATCAATAACGAAAATAAGTTAAAAACGTTACAACTTTTAAGTAAAATGGGGTTGGAAAATGTTGAAAAGTTATACCCATCCCAATTGTCAGGTGGTATGAGGCAACGTGTTGCACTCGTTCGAACTCTTGCTACAAATCCTAAATTGCTTTTACTAGACGAACCGTTTTCTGCATTAGATTTCCAAACAAAATTAAGGCTAGAAGATTTGGTTCAAACAACACTTAAGTCTATTAATAAAACAGCTATTCTAGTTACTCATGATATTGGTGAAGCTATCGCCATGAGCGATCGTATTTTTCTATTAAAAGCAAATCCTGGGAGCGTGGCTAAGACATTTTTTGTCCCTGAAGATCTAAGGAAATTAACACCATTTAAAGCAAGACAACACCCTCAATACGCAGAACTTTTCCAAAAGATATGGAAGGAGTTGGAGCAACTTGAAACAGAAAGAAAACACAAAACTCCTTCATGAGCATTTTTTACAAAAACGTAAAACAGAAAAATGGTGGATACGATTTTATCAACTAGTCATTTTTATAAGCTGTTTTTCACTATGGGAATTAGCTGGAAAAAACAGATGGATTGATCCTCTATTATTTAGTTATCCATCAAGAATTTATAAGCTGTTTATTGAAAAAGTTCAAGATGGTTCGTTATATATGCACACTAGTATAACATTGTTTGAAACGGTTCTTGGCTTTCTTATAGGTACTTTCCTCGGTACAGTTTTAGCAGCGATTCTTTGGTGGTCATTGCGATTAGCTAAAGTTTTAGAACCGTATTTAGTAGTCTTAAATGCCATGCCCAAAGTTGCACTCGGCCCTATACTTATCGTTGCACTTGGTCCAAATATGACATCCATCGTAGCAATGGGAGCTTTAATATCTGTAATTATTACGACGATTGTTGTTTATACAGCATTCAAAGAAGTGGACGCAAACTATTTGAAAGTGCTACAAACGTTCGGTGCATCAAGAAGACAATTATTTACTGAAGCAGTTTTACCTGCTTCCTATCCAACCATTATCTCCACACTGAAAGTAAACGTAGGCTTATCATGGGTAGGCGTCATTGTAGGAGAGTTTCTTGTATCCTCCAAAGGATTAGGTTATATGATTATTTACGGGTTTCAAGTATTTAACTTTACGCTCGTGCTTTTAAGTTTGCTTGTCATTGCTGTTTTAGCTACGATAATGTATCAATTAGTAGAGCTTTTAGAAAAGAAATTAGTAAAGCACACTTCCAATTGAATACGTTCCATTTATTATTACTAAATCAATAAGAAACTAGCCAAATGCAATGTGGCTAGTTTTTAATTTTATTCAAATGTACCTTTAACAAGCAATTTATTTTCATGCATCATTAGCTTCCCTTGAGCTATAACTGTTTCTATTTCGAAAGAATCTTTATTAATAAAAATAATATCAGCATCTTTTCCAACTTCAATCGTTCCTTTTTGAGATAGTTTAAGAACATTTGCAGGATTAGAAGTGATAACTTTCAAAGCAACCTCAATATCTATTCCTTCATGAACTATTGCATCTTTCACTTCTTTATATAAAGATGTTACTCTCCCAACCTGTAGACCTACAAATTCTCCATTATGATTAAATTCAGGCAAACTCGCTTGCCCATCTGAAGAAAAAGTTATTTGTTCGATAGACACACCATTCTCAAGCATTTCTTTTAAACCGTTACTACATTTCACTTCACCATTCTCAATAAATTTAGCAATACTAGATGTTGTAAAGTCTACGTATCCACCACGTTTAGCATATTCGATTCCAGCTTCAAATAACTTTCTATTTCTATTAATATGAGTAGGCAAAAACTGTTTTATTGGTAAGTCTGTATTTTTTATGACATCTGATAATAAGGATAATTTCGACTCACTATCACCTATATGAATGTTAACAATACCAGCCTTTCCACTTAACATACCACCTACTCTAGCAGCTGCCGCTATTTTTGCTAACTCTCTATAATCAGGTTGCGAGGAACGATGATCGGCGATAGCTATTTCCCCTACACCGATAATTTCTTCAATTAATAGTAAGTCATCCTCTATTTTACTAGTTAGTGTTTTTACGGGAACTTGATAAGAGCCTGTATGGATAAAACAAGATATACCTTCTTCTTTTAAAGCTTTCGCCTTAGCAATGAGACTTGTCATTGTTCGAGTAGTACCGTCCGTACCAATTACCCCAACTAGTGTAGTGATACCACCTTTTATCGCATCAGATAAGAAAAGTTCTGGCGTCCTTGTTTTATAGCCACCTTCACCACCTCCTCCAGTAATATGAACATGATTGTCAATAAAGCCTGGCGCAACTATTTTCCCCATCGCATCAATTAATTCAATATATGGACTTTCTAAATTTATTTCCTCTTCTATAGCTGCAATTTTACCGTCAGCAATTAATATGTCTTTAATTCCTTTATAATCGGGGGCATAAAGGATTCCACCTTTTATTAGTTTAATCAAAATAAAACCTCCTTTTTTGTAATTTTACGTTTTTTTTAACATCTTTAGCAATAAAAAAGCAACCTTCTCTTTTTAGAGTAGATTGCTTTCTTTTAGCCTGTTTAAACTTAAAGGTAAAACGTCATCTTTCATAATGAAACTATATTTACCATTTTGTTTAATTTTATCTGGCAATGTTTTTAATAAAATTGGTCCATGTGTTTCAAAGTAACTTTCTTGTTTTACAAGCTCTGCAATTTCTGCAAAATAGACATTTTTTATAATCGTTTTTTCTTTTCCTGAAACTTTGTATTGACCAATATAATTAATAGTAGTAACGATACCACCAGTTTCCTCTTTTACCTCACGAATTGCGGCTTCAAGTGCACTTTCTCCTACCTCCACCTTTCCACCAGGAAACTCTAACCCTCGATTACGATGTTGTGTAAGTAGCCACTTATCTTCAAACGTGCATATGACCCATACATGCTTTGGCTCTTTCGAGAAAGGATGGTCTTCAAATGAAAATACTACATTGTTGTGGTGAATGTCTTCAAATTCATACATACTATCTAAACCCCATATATCAAAAGTTTTTCTCATCATATCACATTATGACAAAAATGTGATGAACAAGGTTTATATATTTTATTAAAATTTAATCCTCTAACCTTGCTTCCATGAGATGATTGTCTTTAATATGGGCTCTTGTTTCTTCATCTCCAAGCTCGTACACTAACTGCAAAATCTTTTGTAATCCGTCGTCATAAGCATCATTTTGCTTATCGTGATGATATTCTAAATACGGTACATGTGCCCGCCAAAAACCTTGCCAGTCAGAAGAATAATTTTGATCAAAATACTCCCTTAACGTTACTATTTCATCATCATTTGCTTGAATAACATAATCATATGAATCCACTGATTTAACTTGTGAAATTAAACCGTGTCCTAAGTTTACATAATACGTTTTCTTTTCCACATTCATCACCATCCTATTTTTATCTTTTCTTATTTTCTACATAGGATTGGTACATTATTCGAATAATAAAGATAAGATATCATCGTAATTTTTTAAAAAAATCCAAGAACGGGGTATTTATATATGAATTTAATTGAGGAATTGTATAAAAAGAATCGTCTCAAATTGTTAAGAGAAGATGAAGATATTGATGCACTTGTTTTTTCTATAGTAGAACAGTTGAATAAGGAAGAGTGTATTAAGATAATAGATAGTCTGTATGAGGAAGAAGTCCAAAGTTTGTTGGCAATAGTTTTATCTAATCAATTTAAAAATCATATATCAACCGATGATGAATTTTTTATCGGAAATAGTCCTTTTTTACATTAAATAAGATGGCCAATTTGTCTGGCCATCCTTTTCTTATTTTCCTAAAAATGCTTTCAACATCCAATTATGTTTTTCTACACTTGCATGAATGGCCAGTAGCATATCACCTGTTGTTTCATCTCCAGCTTGCTCTGCTACTTCCATGCCTTCTTTTAACTGTTTAGTTAAACTATCAAAATCTCTTGCAATACTCTGAACCATCTCTTGTGCAGACTCATTTCCACTTGCTTCTTCTAAGGTAGAAATCTCTAAGATTTCTTTCATTGTACCTACAGGCTTTCCGCCGATAGATAATAATCTTTCTGCTAAATTATCTATGTGACTAGCAGCTTCATTATATAACTGTTCAAATTTATCATGTAAAGTAAAGAATTCCGTACCTGTCACAAACCAATGATAATTATGTAATTTAATAAACAATACACTCCAGTTTGCTACTTGTAGATTTACTACTTCGGCTAGTTTTTTTTCCATTTTGAATCGCCTCCCTACTTTTTTCATACCCATTTAGTTTTTCCTTTAACCATTTCGTTTATGCTCTAGTATCTTTACTAGTAGCGGGTTCATGTTACAATATGGATGTATGATAAGGAGGTCTTTTACGATGATGACTGTCATGATTATATGTATTATTATTGTATTTGTCGTTTTATTTTTAACGTTGTTAACGACAAATAAAGCTTATAAATACGAGCATACTGTGGATGAAATAGATGGCGATAGTGAAAAACATGGCGTTACCGGTGAAAATAAGAGTTCTCAAGACAGCTCCTGATATTCTATCGGCGATATTTTGCCCTTTATCGGCGAAAATTAGGTTTTTATCAGCGAAAATCTGAATTTAATCGGCGATTATTGGCATTCTATCGGCGACTCCCATTTGGTTATCAGCGAAAACTGATTGTTATCGGCGAAAATAATAATTTATCAGCGAGAGTATAGACAATTATTATTAACTTTAAACAACGCTGTGTTAAAAGTTAGTGTTGTTTATTACATATCTAGCTGTTGATTTACGCCCGAGCCCGAGACTCCTGCGGGAGAAGCGGGGAGCGGGAGACCCCACAGGCGCTTGCGCCGAGGAGGCTCCCGGCCCGCCCGCGGAAAGCGAAGGCTTGGGCGTAAATCAACAGCGGTCTATCACAGAGCCTTAAACAAAAAGGAGAAAGCCATTTTGAATAGGCCTTCTCTTATTTTTTAACATGATGTTTTCAGATAACTACAACATTAATAATATTCATAAACATAAGGCGTAGCTGGTTGGTCTACTTTTTCTAAGCTTTCTACCTTTAGATACGGCAACATCCAACCGTTATATTCTGTTACATCGATAGTTGCTGTAACTTTAATCCATTCATCTAATTGCAATTCCTCCGCACCAGGCATTGTGGATAATGTTCCATAAACCCCTGCATCCGCTACACAACAAGATAATCCGAATCGAGCTACAACGAATTGATCTGAGTTAAACGCTTCTTCTCGATAAACAAACCCTAATATTTCTATCCTCTTACCTATAAATTCATCCATATACATATCTAATACGTTCATGATAGGTATATATCGGTCATCATCTACAATGATAATGTCATCTTGTAGAATTTCTTCTTTTAACTGCTCATAATACCCTTCTGGTGGTTGTTGTATTTCAAACCCATCCGGATGTTCAAGTGGAACTTCATCGGTTCCTTCTTCTAAAGAATCTAAGTATTTCTCAGGATCATCTAAATATTCTTCTGCACGTGATGTGGAATAATTATTTTCATTCATTTGTTGTCTTTCTTCTGCAATAATTTTCGAGTTCGTAAATCCACGTTTTTCTATAATAGAGCTGTCTAAAATATTATCCGGAAACATAAAGCCAGTTACAATAGGTAAAATAAACATAGAATAGATTAGTAGTGACTGAATGGGAGTAGATTTTTCCCCGTGATCAAATCCACAATCACACACAAGTTCCTCTTTGTTTTTCGAACCACTTCTCCAAATTTGTAAAACACCAAGTATAAAAAGGACTGCTGCTGCAAAATACATAAACGGGTACATTCTTGGAGCGATAAAGTTTATTATGTCACCTGTTACAATTAGTTTAAAAAATAGCAATGTGAATCCAAGTAAAATAATTCCTCGTATATACACATGAAAGCCATAATCTCTTTCATTATCCAACTTTCATCACCCTTTCCTTACAATGCTACTTGTTGAAAGATTAAGATTGCCGAAAATACTACAACAGTTACAACTGCCATAAAGGTTAATACAAACTTTGTACGGAAATAAGCAAAAAGCATAAATGTATTCTTTAGGTCTAACATTGGTCCATATATTAAGAAAGCAAGGAGTGATCCCGTTGTAAACGTAGAACCGAAAGATGCTGCAACGAAAGCGTCCGCTTCAGAACAAAGGGAAAGTACATATGCAAATGCCATCATAACGGCTGGTGACAATACATCATTTGAGCCTATCGCAATTAAAATACTTCTGTCTAAAAATGTTTGGAATAAACTTGCGATAAACGCTCCCGCAATAAAATATTTACCAATGCTAAAAAACTCATCACTTGCATGATTAAAAGTAGCTTTTAATTTATTTTGAGCGACAACAGGTGGTTGTTCCTCTACACGGCCAACTAATTCGTCTTTCGTCCATCTTAATTGGTTTTGGTTATTAAATAGTAATAACATAAGTAAACCTATCGTTATTGATAAAACAAATGCTAATCCAAAACGACCGTAAAGAATAGTTGTGTCGCCATTAAATGCATAAAATGTTGAAGCAACTACAACTGGATTCAAAATAGGCGCACCGACTAAGAACACAACCCCAACATGTAATGGCATTCCTTTTTTAATAAGTCTTCTAACGACTGGAATGATAGCACATTCACATATAGGAAAAATAGCAGCTAAAATTGCGGCTGGAATGATTGCTCCAACTGCGTTTTTCGGGAGGAATTTTTTAATCGTCTCTTCTGAAACAAAGGTTTGTATAAGAGCCGACGCAAAAACACCTAATAAAATAAAGGGAATGGCTTCTAGTACAATACTTAGAAAGATAGTATTTACGTTCAACCATGAACCAGGTAAATTAAATGAAATATTTTGCAGATCCACAAAAAAGAATAGATATAAGAAGAACCCTATTAAAGCAAGTCCAACTAAATCTTTGAAAAGACTCATGTTTGTCCTCATTTTTCTACTCCTATCTCTATAATCTAGTTTGTATTATACCATAATGAAGTATAGTGTTTAAAAACATGTATACTAGAAATATATGTATAGTCTATTAAAATATGCTAGCGAGATTCTATTTTAATAGAGCTAGCCTCTTATGAATTTAGAATTACTCTAATAAAAAGACCTCTAAAGGTATGCCCCTTAGAAGTCTTTTGTTGCTTATCCGAATACTTTTGCTAAATCTTCTTTTGTTTGTGAAAGCCAAAAGCGCATGAGGCGTTTTGCACCTTCAAGGTCATGTAACTTCGCTTGGCCACATTGTTTTTCGTTTGCTGCAGGAATTTCCGTAATTTCTACTGCATCCTTTAATGTATCTTCTAATAAACCAATAATTTCTGCTACAGTTGGTTCTCCGCTTACTACTAAGTAGTAACCTGTTTGGCATCCCATTGGTGAAATATCAATAATGTCAAAGTGGTCGTATTTTTCAGCATGAGTGCGGATATTGAATGCCAGTAAATGTTCTAACGTATGGATAGCTTCAGGGCTCATTGCCTGTTTATTTGGCTGGCAAAAACGAATATCGTATTTATTAACAACTCCATCTGTTCCTACTTTATGAACACCACAGTGGCGTACATATGGAGCTTTTACAGCATTATGGTCAAGTTCAAAACTTTCTACTGAAGGCATGAACAACACTCCTAACATATTATTTTACATTTAAAGTATAACATATTAATTCCGACAAAACCAATATGTTTTATAGAGAATGAATTAATTAATTTCCTATAACAGTAAATTGCTATTATAATATGTATGAGGTGACTAAGTTGAAATATATCTTCTTATTGTTTATTCGTTTTTACCAAAAAATCATATCACCGTTAAAACCACCAACATGTCGTTTTTATCCAACTTGCTCTAGTTATGGCTTTGAAGCTATTACACGATTTGGAGCACTAAAAGGTGGATGGTTAACAATCAAAAGAATACTAAAGTGCCATCCTTTTCATCCAGGCGGTATTGATCATGTTCCAGAAAAGAAAAGTAAGTCTAATCCTCATACCCATTAACAATTAAGTCTAACTTACCAGTGTGTGGATTTATAACAAGTCCGTGCACTGGTATATCTTCTGCTAAAAGTGGATGATTATTAATCATATCTACACTTTCTCTTACGCTTTCTTCTACACTGTTAAAGCCTTTTAAAAAGTTTTTAATATCAATACCTGCATATTTTAATGCGTCTATTCTTTTCTTTGTTATTCCTCTTCGTTCCATCTTCTCACGAATGCCCTCATAGTTTACTTTCCCCATACCACAATCGTGATGTCCGCAAACAATTACTTCGTCTGCGCCTAGTTCATAAACAGCAACTAAAATACTTCTCATAATACTTCCAAACGGATGTGAAACTAGTGCACCGGCATTTTTCACTATTTTTATATCGCCGTTTTTTAAATTCATTGCCTTAGGTAATAATTCAAGAAGTCTAGTATCCATGCATGAAAGTATGACAATTTTCTTATCAGGAAATTTGGTTGTTTCATACTTTATATATTCCTTCGTTTCTACAAACACTTTATTATGTTCAAGAATCTCATTTAATACCACTTTTGCATCAATCCTTTCTCCTATCTACTTTAATATTACATAGTCGATTTTTAAATGCCAAATGTTTTTATTGCCAAGCGCATTTATTTTTAGTACTATAATCACTATGTTAAATCGTAATTATTACGAATTAGGAGGTT
This sequence comes from Bacillus sp. FJAT-45066, assembly GCF_002335755.1. Classification (NCBI taxonomy): domain Bacteria; kingdom Bacillati; phylum Bacillota; class Bacilli; order Caryophanales; family Bacillaceae; genus Bacillus; species Bacillus sp. FJAT-45066. The sequence continues at coordinate 36,268 of NZ_NISQ01000001.1, read as the reverse complement.
TTCTATAATGAAAAAAGTACCTGTTACAGTATTAAGTGGCTATTTAGGAGCTGGGAAAACTACTTTACTCAATCATATATTATCCAACAGAGAAGGATTAAAAGTTGCAGTGATTGTGAACGATATGAGTGAAGTTAATATTGATTCCGCTCTTATCCAACAAGGCGGTTTCTCTCGAACAGAAGAAAAACTGGTAGAAATACAAAATGGTTGTATTTGCTGTACGTTACGAGAAGATTTAATGAAAGAAGTAGAAAGATTAGTAGACGAAGGAAATATTGACTACATTGTCATCGAGTCTTCTGGTATTAGTGAACCTATTCCGGTTGCCCAAACATTTACTTATTTAGATGAGGAATTCAATATTGATTTAACTTCTAAGTGTAGACTAGATACGATGGTAACCGTCGTAGATGGTAATCGCTTTTGGGATGACTATCAATCCGGCGAGAGCTTGCTAGACAGAAAACAAGGAACAGATGAAACGGATACACGTGAAGTGGCAGATTTACTTATTGATCAAATTGAATTTGCTAATGTATTAGTTTTAAATAAAACAGATTTACTTGACCCTTATCACGTAGAAGAAATTGATGCAATCTTAAAGAAATTTAATCCCGAAGCTACTGTTATTCAGTCAAGTTTTGGAAAAATACCATTGTCATCCATACTTAACACTCGCCTTTTTGACTTTGATAAAGCAAGTCAAGCAGCAGGATGGATTAAAGAGTTAAATGAAGAGCATATTCCTGAAACAGAAGAGTACGGTATTTCTTCTTTTGTATATCGAAGAAAAAAGCCATTTCATCCAGAAAGGCTATTGAACTGGCTTGAAAATTGGCCAGCTGAAGTAGTACGTGCCAAAGGATTTTTCTGGTTAGCATCTAGAAACGATATGACAGGTTTGATTTCTCAGGCTGGATCTTCCATCATGATACAAGCTGCTGGGGAATGGGTTGCTTCTTATAGCGAAGAAGAAAGAGAGCAAACCTTAAAAGAAGAACCAGAACTTTTAGAGAAGTGGGATCCAAAATTCGGGGACAGAATGACGGAGCTAGTATTTATCGGTGTTAACTTAAATAAAGATCAAGTCGAAACAACTTTAGACGCATGCTTGTTAACTGAAGATGAAATGCTTGCAGATTGGTCCACTTTTAATGATTCATTTCCTGCATTTATCGTAGAGTAATTGTACGAAATTTTTTAAAATAAATTTTCCTGTTCTCAAATCGTAACTATTACGATATAATAGCAAAGGGACAAATCAAAATGATTCTTATTTGAGAGGAGATCGAAATGAAAATAAAAGCTACATTATCTATTTTGTTATTATTACTTTTTACTTTTTTAGTTGGATGTAACAATGAACAAATTGCTTCTGAAGAGGAAAAGTTAAAAATATATACAACTATTTATCCTTTGGAAGACTTTGCGAAAAAAATTGGCGGAGAACATGTAGTAGTTGAATCTGTATATCCACCTGGAGCAGATGCTCATACGTATGAACCGACAACTAGAATGATGAGTAACATTGCTACTGCAGATGCATTTATCTATAGTGGTCTTGGTGTTGAAGGATTTGCAGATAAAGCTAACGAAGTGTTAAAGAATGAAAGTGTAATAATTGTTGCTGCTGCTGCAGGCATTGACTTATTAGACTATGATCATGATGACCACGACCATGGACATGAAGACGACGATCATGATCACGCTCACGATGAAGACCATAAACACGAAGATGAGGATCATGACCATGGACATGATGATGATCATAAAAACGAAGACGATGATCATGACCATGGACACGATGATGAACATAAAAACGAAGACGATGATCATGACCATGGACACGATGATGATCATAAAAACGAAGACGATGATCATGACCACGGACACGATGATGAACATAAAAACAAAGACGATGACCATGACCATGGACATGATGATGAACATAAAAACGAAGACGATGACCACAACCATGGCGATGAAGATCCACACGTTTGGATTGATCCAGTATTAGCTATTCAGTTAGCAGAAAATATCAAAAATGCCTTAGTAGAACTTAAACCTGAAGCAAAAGAAGACTTTGAAGCTAACTTCGCAAAGGTGAAAGAAGATTTAGAAGCATTACACCATGAGTTTGAAGAAATGGTAATGGAAGCTTCAACAAACAAAATCTTAGTAAACCATGCTGCTTTCGGTTACTGGGAAGAGCGTTACGGCATTAAGCAAATTAGCGTAACAGGCCTTTCTCCTACACAAGAACCTTCACAACGACAACTAGTTGATATTGTGAACACAGCAAAAGAAAATAACATTAAATATGTTATTTTTGACCAAAACATTACTGGTAACATTGCAGAAATCGTTCGTAACGAGATTGGTGCAGAGGCATTAGTTCTTCACAACTTAGAAGCAGTTACTCAAGAAGATGTTGATAATAATGAAGATTATTTCAGCTTAATGAAGCGTAATATTGAAACATTGAAAAAGGCGTTAAACTAAATAAATACAGTTTAAAAACAGTGGAGTATTAGTACTCCACTGTTTTTTATGCAATAGATGCTCTCTATTATTATTTTATTATTTCCCCAAGAAACACTTTTTCCACTTTCTCTTTTGGAATTTTGCTTCCTATTAATATAATACATTCTTTTATTGTTCCTATCTTATTTTCCATAGGCTTTATCCTTAATTGGTTTGCAGCATATTGAAACTCAAACAGGTCCTTTTCATTATCGTATAACCTTACAATACCTTTTGCTCTAATGACATGTTTACTTAAACTTTTCAATCCATTTTCTAACCCAGTTCTACTTACTGGTTCAAGGAGTGGCAACTTTATTGCCTCTATATGATGGTGGTGATGATGATGTTTATGTGTATGCACTTTGACATCCGTCATTTCCTCTACCCATATTCGTTTTTCTAACAATAAATCAAGTGGCGCTTCACCATGACTAGTTTGGAAAATCGGTACTTCTTTTTTCAATTCAGACATAACCTTCTTCTCTACTTTTTGTAACTGACCTTTCGTTACTAAGTCAATTTTATTAATAATTAAAAAGCTTGCAGAAACAACCTGTTCTTTAAGAAGCTCTCTTATATCTTTAGAGCTTGTAAAAAAGCTTTGATATTCAAGGTAATGACTAGCATCTACAATACTTACCATCGAATAAAGTTCGTATTTATCAATAAATAATGGATCTAAGATAGCGTCTTTAATTTCTAACGGATTAGCGACTCCTGTACCTTCAATCAATAGTACGTCTATTTCTTCTATATTCAACTCTTTGATTGTCGTTTTTAAATCATCTTGAATGGTACAACAGATGCACCCGTTTAATAGTTCTACCATTTTATGATCTTTAAAGAGGTGGCCTTCTACATTTTCATCACCAAGCTCATTTAATATGACGGCAGGTTTTTTATTTTGGCTTTTAAAATGTTGTAACATATGTAAAAGTACCGTTGTTTTTCCACTCCCTAAAAAACCACTTATCACGTATACTGGAACTTTTTTATTCAATGAACCCTCTCCCCTTCCTAATACTTCTTATACCCTTATTATACTAAACAAATGTCAAATATATAAAATAACAAACAACAAAACGAAATGATTACGTTTATCATAATAACATACTTTTATTATTTTCTCACTCAATTGAGTGAGTTTCATAATGTACAATTACTAAACGAAAAACGAATATTAAACCTATTCTGTACTATAATTTACGTTTTATATCGAACGTTATTTAATTCTAATAAACGGAACCTTCGTTTTTCACTAAACGAACAGTAATTATGAAATTGATTCTATTAATTTGTTTTCTTTATACATAAAAAATGGTAATTCGTGGACAATAAGGAAAGATTTTAAACATGTGCTGGAGAAGGGAAGTATTGTAAATGGATCATGTATTAACAGCGAGATCATTTTTTGGGACAACAATGGGTTTTCACATCATTTTTGCTACTTTAGGTGTTGGAATACCTTTAATGATATTAATTTCTGAGCTTTTATATCAAAAAACAAAAGACAGAGATTACGCCGTTATGGCTAGCCGTTGGACAAAAGCAAAGGCTGTCCTCCTTGGAGTCGCAATACCAACCGGGACGATTGCTGGTGTTCAACTTTCCTTGTTATGGCCAGGTTTTATGGAAGTGATCGGAAAAGTAATGGCCCTACCATTCCAAATCGAAATATATGCCTTCTTCGTGGAAGCTCTTTTTATTTCAATTTATGTTTACGCAGCTGATCGAATTTCACCATGGATGCGAATATTGAGTTTGACCTTCGTAACGATTGGTGCTGCAGCATCAGCTATTCTCATTACTAATGTACATGCTTTTGAAGGGACACCTGCTGGCTTTCGAATTGAGAATGGACAAATCGTTGACGTCGACCCATGGGCTGCTTTTTTCAACCCTAGTTTTGTTGTCACAGCTGGACATGTCGTTGTATCTGCCTTTATGACAGGCGCATTCGTCATTGCATCTGTAGCTGCATATAAAATGTTAAGGAATAAAAACAATGAACGGCTGTATAAATTTCACCGAAAAGCTTTAATGATGGGGCTTATTGTTGGAGGGATTTTTTCCGTTCTAACCGCTTTTAATGGACATGAATCTGCACAACTTTTGCACCAATATCAACCTGAAAAATTAGCAGCAGCCGAAGGTTTATTTGAAACCCAAGCATATGCACCTTTAGCTATTGGTGGATTTACTGACCGTGAAACTCAGACTGTAAAGTGGGCAATCGAAATACCTTGGGCATTAAGTTTTTTAGCAGATGATCGTTTCGATACAGTTGTTGTCGGACTAAACGACTTTCCAGAAGAATATTGGCCACCACTTTTTGTGCACACCTTATTTAATGCAATGGTAGGGATAGGAAGTATGTTATTGTTCTTATCTATTATAGGGTTCTTCTGGCACAAAATTTTAAGAAAAAAAACATTCCCAAAATGGTTAATGTGGTTATTTGTTGCAGCAGGTCCACTATCTATGATGGCCATTGAATTTGGGTGGATATTTGCTTGTACAGGAAGACAGCCATGGGTAATTTACCGAGTAATGTTGACAGCTGATTCGGTAACAGGCAATCAAAACTTAGGGACACTATTTTTCTTATTTTTAATCATGTATATCTTCTTAGCTGTAGCGGTAGTTTTTGTTCTCCTTTATTACTTTAAACGCCATCCATTATTAGATGATTTAGGAGAAAAAACAAAAGATAATAATTCAGTAAATATGTGAGGTGGAATATATGACAGATGCAATTTTGGCTATAACGCTGCTGTGGGGATTCATATTTATTTATGCCGTTATGGCGACTATGGACTTTGGGGCTGGCTTTTGGTCCATGCTTTATCTAAATAAAAATAAAACAAACGCAACTAATATTGCGAATAGATATTTGAGCCCAACATGGGAAGTTACAAATGTGTTTATCGTTGCAGTTGTTGTAGCTATCTACAGTTTTTTCCCCGGCGCAGCATATAGTTTAGGAACAGTGTTATTGTTGCCTGGAAGCATTATTTTATTGCTACTTACATTTCGTAGTGCTTTTCTCGTATTTTCCCATATTGCTGAGGAGTATAAGCGCCCATTAACGATTGTTTCTGGTGTTACTGGTTTTTTAATTCCAGCTTTTTTAATATTAGTATTACCTGTTACACATGGCGGTTTTGTGGAGAATAGAGACGGAGTTGATTACTTAATGCTCGGCAAACTTTTAACAAGTCCACATGCTCTCTCCTTTATATTATTCGCCATTAGCAGTACATTGTTCCTTTCTTCTTTATTGCTAGCTGATTTTTCTAAAGTAGCAGAGGATCGGTCAGCATACGATATTTATCGACGTGACGCTTTAATTGTAGGCCCTATTTCTTTGGTAGGGGCATTTCTAATTATGACTACGATGAGAACAGAGTCTACTTGGCTTTATAACGCTATGCTTGATTATTTACCTTGGCTTGTAGCATCTGCTTTTATGTTTATCGTTACAGGTTTAGCGCTTATCATCCCCGGTAAGAAAAAAGGTTTTACGGGTTTACCACGTTTAGCCGTTGTATCTGCATTTATTCAATATGCATTAGCAAGTTATGCGTATGGACGTGCCCATTTACCGTATATCATTTATCCAAATGTAACCATTCAAAATTCCTTTACTGATCCTGCATCATTCAGAGCCGTATTTATTTCTTACATCGTTGGTTTTGTCATCTTATTTCCAGGGTTTATCTACTTTTGGAGTTTATTTATGAAAGATAAACGATACATTCGTAATGAAAAAATTAGTCAAGAGTGATATGCAAGTGTCACTCTTTTTGTTTCTCAGCATATGAGAATGTTTTTCATTCACTTGTGAATTATTCTCCAAACTCGTTACTTCAATTTATTGGCAAGGATGACTAATAAGCAGTTCGGAGAAAATACTTTTGTATCTCTTATTCAAAAAGGAGGCACAACCGAATGAGCAAAGAAGTCGAAGTTTTATGTGAAGTGCAAAACTGTCATTATTGGGGAAATGGAAACCGCTGTAACGCTGATTCCATTTATGTTGTTTCCCATAAAGGAAGTACTGCATCTCATAGTGAAGAAACAGATTGTAAAACGTTTGAACCTAGCGCATCTATGTAATTTCTATCTAAAAGACCTTGTGTATATGAACTACACAAGGTCTGATCCATTTCGTTGTAAATTCCTTCTGAATACCCATTTTGTAACAGTACCGTGTTTTGGTGAGAATAAAAAGGCTAATAAAAATATTACACCAGCCATCATTGCCATCGAACCAGAAATAGAAACATTCCACCAAACAGCAACATAATAACCACTTATTGCTGCTAACACCCCAAGACCTGCACTTAAGACAAGCATGATAAGTAGTCGATCTGTTAATAAATAAGCACTTGCCCCTGGTGCAATTAACATCGCGACAACTAAAATTGCCCCAACACTATCGAAGGCTGCAACAGTTGTAATAGAAAGCATACCCATCAGCAAGTAATGAATAAATAAAACAGGAATTCCTATCGCTAAAGCCATTTCTGGATCAAACGAACAAATCTTAAGCTCTTTGTAAAATAATACAATGACAATTAAATTAATCAATAAAACGATTCCTAACATCCAGACAGCTTTTGGACCTAAATTAATACCAGCTATTGCCCACGTATCCCAAGGAACAAATGCGATTTCTCCCATTAATGCATGGTCTACATCTAAGTGAATTCTTCCTGCATATAACGATAATAGAATTACACCGAGAGCAAAAAGTGATGTAAATACTACCCCGATAGCGGCATCTGACTGCACACCGGATGAATGTAACAACTGAACGAACAACGCAGTAAGTAATCCTACTATTAGAGCACCAACAAACATATATAAACCTTCCATACTACTGCTAACAAGATATGCACCAACTATACCTAATAAAACAGTATGGCTTATGGCATCAGCAAGCATTGCCATTCGCCTTAAAATTAAAAAACAACCTGTAATCCCACAAGTAATACCTACTAGAGAGCCAGTTAATATAATCCATCCTTCATAACTCATGAATGCCCTGCACTCCCTTTCACTCGCGGGTGGATGCGTTGCTTACTACCGCCTCTACTTTCATATAAGAACAACGCCATCGGTTCTCTACCAAACTCTTTAAGTAGTTCTGTCAGTTCTTGAACTATTTCTTTTTGTTCTTGAAATAAATCAAATCCTTGATCTCGCCAGCTTAACTCGGGAAACTTACTTTCATTCATTAAATACATATCAAGCAGTCTATTTTTTAAAACAACGTTATGAGTTTGCTGTAAGCCTTTTGGAGAAAGTCCTAATCGGCCATTCGCGTTTATAATTAAGATACCTTCATGCCTTAAATCTCTTAATACTTGCTTTAGCATAAATGCATTTAATTTACGTCCATTCACTACTTTTTCAATAGGAAAACTTCCAATTTCTTTTCCATTTGAATCTATCAATGACAATTCGGATAATTCGTATAATGAAGTAACAATATTTTCTCGAGTTACTTGTTTTTGTACTTTTACGTGTTGAATAAATTTAATAAGTAACCCTTTCTTAAATCCAAATATCAGGGAAAAAATAAAAACGATTGTAGCCGCTACAATGATTAAGGGACCAGTTGGCATACCACGAGTAATCGTACTTAATAATGTACCAATTACACCTGATAGACCTCCTATTAATCCTGCAAAAATAACCATATGATCAAGTCGTTCCGTCCAATATCTTGCTGCGATTGCAGGTGTAATAAGCATGGCAGCCATTAAAACGACACCAACAGCTTGTAAACCAATAACAACTGCAGCAACAATTAATGTCATCAAAAGTCCGTTCAACCACTTTACTGGAAGGCCAATGCCTTGTGCAAATTGTGGATCGAAAGTTATTAGTTTTAATTCTTTAAATAGAATATACGTCACAAAAATCAATATGGTTGCAATAGAAGTGATGATGATTACATCATTCCCAACGATGGAAGCTGCTTGCCCGAAAATAAATGAATCAAGCCCCGCTTGGTTTCCTCTTAAGTTTTGTTGGATATATGTTAAGAGAACAATACCAATACCAAAGAATACGGATAAAACTAGCCCTATAGCAGTATCTTCTTTTATGCGAGAATGTTTAATTATTGCTTGAATACAGTACGTTCCAATTAACCCAGAAATGGCTGCACCTATTAAGAACCACGACATAGATTTAGCTCCGTAAATTATAAAAGCTATACATATACCAGGTAAGGCAGCATGTGCCATCGCATCCCCTAATAAACTTTGCTTTCGTAATAAGGCGAAACTACCAAGTACACCACTTGCAACCCCTAGTAGCACAGTCCCTATTAAAACCCATTGGACATTAGGATCTTGAAGCATATAAATAATTGAGCTCATACTTCCAACTCCTATTGTTCTACGATTGCACTATTGTTATCTAAAAATGCCAATCGTCCACCATATGTTTTTTGTAGGTTTTCCATTGTGAAAATTTCTTCCGTTGGCCCAATCGCTACTTTTCTCATGTTTAATAACAAAATCCAATCAAAATATTCTTTTACTGTTTGCAAGTCGTGGTGAACAACCAATACCGTTTTACCTTGAGATTTTAACTCGTTTAATATCGTGACAATCGCTTTTTCTGTTGCCGCATCTACGCCTACAAACGGTTCATCCATAAAATATATACTAGAATCTTGAGCAAGCGCTCTTGCTAAAAAGACACGCTGTTGCTGTCCACCAGAAAGTTGACTAATTTGTCTTGATGCATATTCTTTCATTCCAACTTTTTCAAGACATTCATAAGCAAATTCAATATCTTTTTTACTCGGACGTTTGAACCAACCTATATGACCGTATCTTCCCATTAACACTACATCCAGTGCATTTGTAGGAAAGTCCCAATCAACGGAACCTCTTTGTGGAACATAACCAATTAACTTTCGTTGAGATTTATAAGGCTTTCCATATATAGAAACACTTCCAGATGCTTTTGGAGTTAACTCTAGAATCGCTTTAATAAGTGTAGACTTTCCTGCTCCATTTGGACCAATAATCCCAATAAGTTTCCCTTCTGGTACAGAAAAACTAATTTCTTTCAATACTGGTTTACGATGATAAGCTACCGTTAAATTTTCAATTGTTACTGGATCCATTCACGTTCACCGCCTATAGAAATTGAACCATTTGTGTTAGTTATGACGCTTCGAAAAAACTCTGTCTTACATTCATATTCAATAATTGCCCAAAAAGTGCATTAAAAACTGTTACTGTGCATTTCATAAATACAGGATAGACACCAGTGTAGATGTACACTGATGCCTTCTTTTATCTATTTTAGAGAATCAACGATAGTTTTTATATTGTGTTCAAACATACCCTTATAAGTTCCTTCTTTTGTTCCTGCTTCACCCATTGCATCAGAGTATAGCTCTCCCCCGATAACCACATCATGGCCTCTTCTTTTCGCACCTTCCACTACAGCTGTTATGGAATCATCGGATATACTACTTTCTACAAAAACAGCTTTAATGTTTCTGGAAGTAATAACATCAATAAGTTCTTGTACGTCACGTAATCCGTATTCCGAATCAGTGCTTAATCCTTGTAGCCCCATCACTTCTATATCATATGCTTTTCCGAAGTACTGAAATGCATCATGTGCAGTAACTAGTACTCGACTCTCTTTAGGGATAGTAGCGATTTGTTCAATTGCAAAGTCATGTAACTTCTCTAACTCAGCTTTGTATTGACTTGCATTATTTTCATAGAAACTTGCATTCTCTTTATCTAGTTCGATCAAGGAAGTTGTTACGGCATCGACAGCATAAATCCACAGCGAAATATCAAACCATATGTGCGGATCTGGTTCGCCTTCTTCTTCTTCATCCTCTAAAAGAAGGTTGGTAGGAATCGTTTCTGCTACAGCAATTACTGGTTTGTCTTTGGACATTTGACCTAGCACTTCACCCATTCTACCTTCTAACCGCAAACCGTTGTAAAAAATAATATCTGCATCATTCAACTTACGAATATCACCTTGAGAGGCTCTGTATAAATGAGGGTCAATACCTGGGCCCATTAAAGATTCCACCGTTACTTTTTCCCCGCCAATATTCTCCACAACATCTGCAATTTGTGCAATTGTTGTTGTAACCAGAATTGTTCCAGTTTCCTCATTCGATGTTGAATCGGAAGAACACGCACCTAAAACTGATACAAATAATCCAATAACGAATAATTTAAACAAAGATTTCATTTTTTTCATTCCTCTCCTTACTTTGTTAATTACTAATTGTTTGCTCAGGGTATAAATTTTGCCTAGAGGCAAAATTTTAGTCAAAAAAAGGAAACGAGCATTTTTATTATTATATTTAATTGACTCAAAACTACTTTATGCACGAAATGTTTAAAAAGTGCTTTTGAACAAACTCATTTTTTATGGTTATGCAACAAAAAGTTGCCTTACTACAAAATTTAAACCTTAAGCAAACTTTTGTCAACTATTGGACTAGCTCATTTATAAAAAAAATTCATACGGCAATTTACCGAATGAATTAAAAAATTTATTTCTTTAAATTGTTTTATTGAAACGTTAGGCTTCGTTTACATATTTGCTGTATAAATTCTTCATCTACTTCAAATCCGATACCGCTGCTGGTTGGAACGTTAATCTTACCTTTAACAACTCTTACTTCTGGAACAATGACATCTTTTTCCCAATATCTTGATGAAGCTGATAAGTCACCTGGAATCGTGAAATTGGGCAAAGTCGATAAAGCAATATTAAAAGCTCTTGAAATCCCCGTTTCTAACATTCCGCCACACCAAACAGGAATATCATTTTCTAAACAAAGATTATGTATAGCAATTGCTTCAGCCAATCCACCTACTCGACCTATCTTTATATTGATAACTTTACAACTTCTCAACTTAATGGCGTTTTTTGCATCTTCCAAAGAATTAATGGACTCATCCAGACACACAGGTGTGCATATCTCTTTTTGTAGTTCTGCATGTTCTACAATGTCATCAATTCCTAGAGGTTGTTCTATCATCATTAGACCGAATTTGTCTAGCTTTTTCAAATGATCTATGTCGTTTAAAGAATAAGCTGAATTAGCATCTACCATCAATAACAAATCAGGATATAAGTCTCTTATTTGTTGTAAAACAGAAATGTCTGTAGTTGGATCAATTTTAACCTTCACTCTTCTATAACCTTCATCCAATCGTTTGTCTATCATCTTGACAATTTCTGAAGGATTACCACTACTAACAACAACCCCTGCTTCCACATTGTCTCTTACTCCACCTATATAGGTTGCTAGAGCTTTGTCAGCCTTTTTTGCAAACAAGTCCCATATTGCCGTCTCAACTCCAGCCTTTGCCATATTGTTGCCACGCCATTTCTTTAAGCATTTATTTACATCGGTAGGATTAGTCCATCTTACATCTGAAACTCCTGGTATAAAAAAATCTTTTAACATGTGCCAAGCTGTTTCGATTGTTTCTTCTGTATACCATGGTGACGAAAAGGCAACCACCTCGCCCCAACCAACAACGCCATCGCTATCCTCTACTTTTAGTAAAATGCTTTCTCTATCAGAAACAGTCTCTAGGTGTGTAATAAAAGGGGAACGAAGCTTCATTGTCGTTTGGTACATCGTTATTTTTTTTATTTTTACCGACATTCTTCTTCCCCCTATTCTTTCCCTGGCAATAATTCGATTAATTTTCGTCTAAGCAATTTATTTGTCGCATTTTTAGGTAGTTCTTTGATAAACACAATTCGCTTTGGCACTTTATATTTCGCCATACGCCCGCTAACAAAGTGAAGAATGTCGTTTTCCGTCAAAACTGCACCTTTCTGTAAAACAACAAAACCTACTGGCACGTGACCCCATTTTTCATCGCGTAATCCTGTCACTCCAGCTTCCGTAATTCCTTCATGGCTAACTAATACATTCTCAATTTCGGCTGGATAAATATTTTCTCCACCTGATATGATTAGGTCACTTCTTCTATCTAATACAAATAAATATCCATCTTCATCTATGTAACCAATATCACCAGTATGAAACCAACCATTTTGTAATATGGAATTTTCAAATTTCCAATATCCTGGTGAAACATTTGGTCCCTTTACAACAATTTCTCCATCCATATTTGCTCCAAGCTCTTTTCCATCTTTCATTATTTTCATTTGACACGGAAATAACGGCTTACCCGCTGAGCCCACTTTCTTGATTGCATCATCTGATGATAATGTTACAATCTGCGAACACGTTTCAGTCATTCCATATGTTTGTACAACTGGAATCTTTTTTTCTCTACATTTCTCCAATAAGGAGATTGGTACTGGTCCACCGCCAACTAGCAAGCAACGTAAACTATTAGGGTATTCCCTTTCACCTAGATCATCTAAAAGACCGACTAACATTGAGCTAACTACTGAAACAATGGTAACATGATTTTCTCTTATTGCTTTATTTACCTTTTTTGGTTCGAATTTTGTATGTAAAACAACACGCATTCCATATATAACACCACGCATAATAATGGATAAACCACTAATGTGAAACAATGGAACAGCAGCTAACCAACAATCTTCCTCGTACAATCCAAGATTAAGTGCAGAGCTACTTGCACTCCAATAATGGTTACCGTACGTTTGTTTCACCCCTTTTGGATTTCCAGTCGTTCCAGATGTGTACATAATCGTATCGGTTTCAGACATACAAAATTCTTTTTGTAGACAAATAGTAGAATCTTCTTTGGCTATTTTTAACGTTTGTATTGTCATTACACTTGTTTCATTTAGCTTGATATGGCTAAACAGCTCCAATTTTTCTTCATCTGAGAAAGCGATCTTTGAACCAGCATCTTTTATCTGATAGTGAAGTTCAGCAGGAGTTAATCGAGTATTATGTAAAACGGTGATGCAACCTATATGTTTTAATGCAAAAATCACTTCTACTTGTGCTATACTGTTCGACATGAACACAGATACTATATCACCTTTTTTTATAGAAAGGGAAGCCATTTTCCTAGCTAGGTTTTCTGATTTTCGTAGTAGTTTTAGGAAAGTTATTTTTTCTGAGTCCGTTTCTATCGCAATTTTATTTGGTGATAATTCTGCGCGTTTACGCAAAAAGTTAGGAATCGAGACGTCCATCTCTTCACCTCCAAGATGAAAACTTAATAAAAAGGATGACCACATCCGAAAAATCGTGTGAGGTCATCCTTTCTTCTTGCATGAATCTTACCTGAGTCCCTTCATAATGTATGACTACACTACGAAAAACGAAGCACTACCTATTTTTAGCATTTTTCAAAGCTATACTATATGGCATAATATTCTACAAAAATATCTAGAGTATTCGTTTTTAATTAAACGTACCATAATTATGAATTGGCTTACCTATTAAGGGAAACGAGGGAATTGACCAAAGTCTGGCGTACGCTTTTCTTTGAATGCGTCGCGTCCTTCTTTCGCCTCATCCGTTGTATAGTAAAGTAAAGTTGCATCTCCAGCAAACTGTTGAATTCCAGCTAATCCATCAGTGTCTGCATTAAATGCAGCTTTTAAGAAACGAAGTGCTGTTGGACTCTTCTCCAACATTTCTTCACACCATTTAACTGTTTCATCTTCTAATTGATCTAACGGCACAACTGTGTTTACTAATCCCATATCTAATGCTTCTTGAGCATTGTATTGACGGCATAAGTACCAAATTTCACGAGCCTTTTTATGGCCTACAATACGCGCTAAATAGCCAGAACCATATCCAGCATCAAAGCTACCAACTTTAGGACCTGTTTGGCCAAACATTGCATTATCAGCTGCAATTGTTAAATCACACACAACATGTAAAACATGTCCGCCACCAATAGCCCAACCAGCTACCATTGCTACGACTGGTTTAGGTGTAACGCGGATTAAACGTTGTAAGTCCAACACGTTTAAACGTGGAACCTCATCATCTCCAACATACCCACCATGTCCACGCACTTTTTGGTCTCCACCTGAACAGAAAGCTTTTCCACCTTCACCAGATAAAATAATTACTCCAACGTTAGCGTTTTCACGAGCACGAGAAAATGCATCAATTAACTCCATTACTGTTTTAGGACGAAATGCATTATGTACTTCAGGTCTGTTAATGGAGATTTTCGCAATACCATTATATGTTTGATAAAGAATATCTTCATATTCACGTTCTGTTACCCATTCTCTAGTCATCATTCTTCCTCCTTATTGTTCTTCTGACAAAAACTCACTTACTATTTTACCAAATTTTTCGGATTGTTCCACATGAATTGCATGACCAGCACGATTTATTTCGATAAAAGTTGACATCGGAAACAATGAATTCATGCTTTTGGCTATTTCTATAAACTTTTTATCATCCTTACCTGCTACGAGTGTTACAGGTAAATGTAGTGATTTTAATACTCCCCAATAGGAAGGTTGACTGCCTGTTCCTATACCTCTTAAGCTATTTGCCAAACCTGCAGCATCATTATCTAATCTTTGTTGTAAGATTTTCCTTTGTTCCTCACTAGTCAGTTTCTTTTGAGTCTCAAATAACGGGATGTTAGTCCAGAATTCAATAAATCTCTCTAGCCCTTCCCCCTCTATTTTTATAGCTAGTTTCTCATCGGCTAGTTGACGCATATGACGTTCACTTTCTGTTTGTAAGCCTGGAGAGGCACTTTCTAGTAGTAATCCTTTTACGATAAAAGGATACTTTAGTGCAAAAGAAAGAGCGATCCTTCCCCCCATAGAATAACCAATTACATGAATCTTTTTCTCCGTAATGTTCTTTATTATTTCATAAAGATCTTCTATCGTATTTTCCATAGAATAGCGACTAGCTTCCATTGGCTTTTCACTTAATCCATGACCAAGAACATCAGGAAACACAAAAGTGTACGACTCTTTATTCTGAATGTATGGTAATATATCCACCCAGTTTGCACCACGACCAGTAAATCCATGTAAAAAAACGACAACATTTGGACCATTTCCAATGACATTTACATGGTATTGTACCGCATTAATAGACATCATATTTCTTTCATTCATGACAAGTAATTTCCTGGGAAACATTTTTCCACATTTTCCGGTGAAGCTGTTCATTTTCTACACGACTTGTCGGAATTTCAATTACTTTAAGTCCATTTTGCGTAAAAGATCGAATGACTGAATCACGGAATTGACTCCATGTTTCGACTTTGTCGTATGAGCCATTATATAATTTGACAGCGTGTGCAAAATCCATATGTAAAGGGGTGCCAAATAGAGTTTCGAAATGCTGTTCTACTTTAGACTGAGGTAGGAAAGAGAAAATTCCACCACCGTTATTATTTACTAAAACGATTGTAATATTTAAGTCCAATAATTTTGATGCAAGTAAACCGTTCATATCATGATAAAAAGACAAGTCACCAATCACTAATACAAGTTGATCAAAAGCATTACTTGCAGCCAGTGCTGTAGAAATAATGCCGTCAATTCCGTTCGCACCTCGATTGGCAAGAATCGTTATATTCTTGTTATCACAGTAGAAAAAAGTATCAACATCTCTTATTGGCATACTATTCCCGACAAAAAGAGCAGCATTTTGAGGTAGAAGAGTTTGTAATTCTGTAATGACCTTACCCTCAAATAACGAAACATCATCTAAATGACGAGAAAGAACTTTCTTTGCTTGCGTATTAATTCTTTGGAACTGATGCAACCAATCTCTATTATTAGCCTTTTCCTCCAGAAGTTGTAGAACACTGTTGCAGAAAGTTCTCTCATCACAGTGTACCATATGAGTAGCTTCTAACGTTGGGTCGCGCCAACCGCCGTCACCATCCACCACAATCTGAACACAGTTCGCTTTTTGTATGTATTGAGTTAAAAATTTTGAAACAGGCATTGCACCAAAACGAATGATTACTTCCGGTTTTAAGCTCCTGACCACTTCTTCATTTTTAAATAATGCGTCATATGTTTCAATAATGGCATCTGTTTCATGTAGTCCACTACGTAACTGGGAAAGTGGGTCTGCTAATATTGGGAAATTCAAATTCTTTGACAACTGAACAACTTCATTTCTATAATCTCTGCTACTATTCATTTCTCCACAAACAATAAGTCCTTTTTGTTTTGTAGAAAACATAGTAGCAAACTTTCTAGCCTCTTGGTCACTGATCGTGTAACTTCCGATTTTCGTTTCCATAATGGATATCTCTAATTCATTTTCATGCGTCCATAAGTCTGGTAACTGTAAATCAGGAACAAGTGGATCTCGGAATGGGAAGTTCAAATGAACTGGCCCTACAGGAGATGAAAGTGCAGTTCCCGTTGCTCTAGCAGCCACTGTTCTCACATATTGAATATGTTTTTTTTCACTCGAAGGAAGAGACATTTCCGCAAACCATTTTACATAGTTTCCATACATCTTAATTTGATCGATCGCTTGTGGTGCCCCTACATCTCGTAATTCATGAGGGCGATCTGCTGTAATAACAATTAGCGGTAATCTTGAATAGTGTGCTTCCACAATCGCTGGATAATAATTCGTTGCTGCAGTTCCAGATGTGCATAAAATGGCAACCGGTTTCTTCGCTGTTTTCGCTAATCCTAGTGCGTAAAAAGATGCTGACCGTTCATCAATTAAAACCGTAACCTTTAGTTTGGCATGTTCAGCCATCATGATTGCTAAGGGTGTAGAGCGAGATCCAGGGCTAATAACGGCTTCTTCTACACCACTTTTTACTAACTCGTCTACAAAAGCCCCAACGTAATAGGTTAAATCAATTGTTTCTCTCATTTAAATTGATGCCTCCTAAAGCCGATAGCATCGGTTTGAATTTCACTTTCGTTTCTTCGTACTCACTATCTGGATCCGAATCTCCTACTATTCCACAACCTGCAAAAAGAGATGCTTCCTTTTCTTGAATTAAGCCAGATCGAATCGCTACTGCGAATTCACCATTATTATTACTGTCAACAAATCCAATTGGACTAGCATACCAACCTCTATCTAATAACTCTACTTCTCTAATTGTTTTAATAGCGATTTCAGTAGGATAGCCACCTAAAGCAGGCGTTGGGTGTAACCTTTCTACTAATTGAAGTAGAGATGTATTTCCATCACCGGTTGCTTTCACAGGTGTATATAAATGTTGAATGTGTTTTAGCTTACGTAAAGAGGGACTATCGTCCGTTTCAACTTTTGCACATACTGATTGCAATGAATCCCTAATCATTTTTACAACTAAATGGTGCTCATGTAGATTTTTTTCATCCGTTAAGAGTTCTTTTCCTAGTTGTTCGTCTTCTTGTAATGTTTGACCTCGTTTCGTTGATCCGGCCAAGCACATGGAAATTATATCTTCCTCGTTTTTTTTCACAAGTTGTTCCGGCGTTGCTCCAATAAAGCAATCTCCATTTCTTGCAAAAGCAAAAACATAACTATTTTGCTGTTCTTCTAGAAGATTTTCCGTGACTTTTGATAAAGGAATTTTATGTGAGTAACCTACTCTAAGCTCACGTGCTAGTACAACTTTTTCCATTTCTTGATTACTTATTCTTCTTGTAACATCACGAATGGACTCTTTCCACATTTCCGGCTCCAATTCTTCGTAACTTACCAAACTTGGAAGCACTTCCAATTCTTTTGTCATGCTAGTAGATAGCAGCTTCTCTTCTATACGTTTGAGTAAATCAATATCGTCTTTAGAAATGTCATTAAGGATATTTATTGTTATAAAGCACTGATCTTCTTTTATGGTCAACATAAAAGTCGGTAACACAAAAATGGAATCTGAAAAACTATTCCAAAGGTTTGTTTTCTTTTTTATTGGGTCAAAAGAAAAACCACCAAACAACAAAGGAGTAGTACAAGTATCATTTATGATCCCATCTTGGAGGAATCTTTTCCAACTATCTTCTATCTCTTTATAACGATTTTCTTTTCCGCTCGATTGAAATTCTTTCGTAACTCCCGCTCCAATAATGTATGTAGACCGCTCTGGATTTGTCCAAAAAAAACGCTCATTGTAAAAATGTGATTCACTTTCTCGAAAAAATTGCAGGGGATCTACATTTTTTATTTTTTTTGTAAAACTAATTAATACAGGCTTGTCCTTATTTTTATCAACCTGCTTTAATAGTTGTATCCATTCGTTTGCTTGAATAATAACCAAAGTACTCCCCCCAAAAAACCTTTAAACAACGTAAGAAGACATTTTGTCTCCTCTAATAACTTACTCTAAGATACACCTCAAAAGCTTTTAATGTCAACAATATCCCCTTCTTTTAACCTACTTTCTTCATTATAAAATTGTTTCCATCCTTTTCCTCACTTACATACGAAAATTCGTTGACAGTTGTACACACATTACATACACTTAGTTATGTAATTATATTCATTATTACGGTTCGTTTAATGAAAAACGAATGTCTTGTTATGCTATAAAAAGTTAATTCTGTTCGCTTAAAAAGCTATACAGTACTGACTTCAGTTAGTTTTATAACTTTTCGTATAGTAATCATATATTAGGAAACGGACTCATGTAATTATTTTTCTAAAATAACTTAATTTAAATAGGAAAAGGAGGGGCTAATTATGCAACCTCAAACTGCACAAACGAATACTTCAACACATATAGTAACGAGTACAAGACCCCCGTTTAAAGTATGGTGGAATTTAATGAGACCACATACATTAACAGCTGCATTTGTTCCTGTTTCTATTGGTACAGTTTTAGCTTTATATGAAGCACCACTTCATTGGCCGTTATTTTTTGCAATGCTTTTTGCGAGTCTTTTAATTCAAGCTGCTACAAATATGTTTAATGAATACTACGACTATAAGCGCGGTCTAGATAATGAAAACTCCGTTGGAATTGGAGGGGCGATTGTAAGAGATGGTGTATCTCCTACTACCGTACTACGACTAGCCTTTATCTTTTTAGGCATCGCCACAATCTTAGGTATTTATATTTGTATGAGTACTAGCTGGTGGCTAGCTGTTATCGGTACTGTATGTATGGCTGCAGGTTATTTTTACACTGGAGGTCCAATACCGATTGCCTATACTCCATTTGGTGAAGTTGTTGCAGGTTTTTTCATGGGACTTGTCATTATCGCTATAGCATTTTTCATTCAAACTGGCACTGTTTCAACGTTAAGCATACTAGTTTCTATTCCAGCTTCCATATTAGTTGGAGCAATCTTACTAGCTAACAACATTCGTGATCTAGATGGTGATAAAGAAAATGGCCGTAAAACAATTGCGATTCTTGTTGGACGACAAAATGCCATCCACTTATTAGCAGCAATGTTTATCGTTTCATATGGACTTATTGTTTACTTTGCATTTGCTGGTTACACATCTTTCTGGACATTTTTAATTTTCTTGTCTATCGGTAAACCCATTACAGCAGTAAAAGAGTTTAAGCGAAACAATAGCAACGTAAAAATGATGCCCGCGATGATTGCAACAGCAAAAACGAATACAATATTTGGATTCTTATTAATCATCGGTTTAGTAATTGGATTTTTCATGTAAAAGAACTTCTTTTGAGGTTCTTTTTTTTGTTCGTAAAATGATTACTATTTAATTTCCAATTATGTTTTTCCTACTTCCGTTAATAATACAAGTAAGTCTATTATTACTGGCAATTCGGAAGGAGAAAAATCAATGCTTTCTAATGAGCAATTAAATAAATTAAAAGCCACACTAGAATCAGAAAGGCAATCATTAGAGGAACGTCTTGGTGATAACGACCATTTTCAATTAGAGCGAGAGCATCCTTATAATTCAGTAGGAGAATTATCTGCATATGATAACCACCCAGGTGATTTAGGAACAGAACTATATGAACGTGAAAAGGACCTCTCCTTAAATGAACATACAGAGAAAGAATTGCACGATGTAAATTATGCACTTCAAGCAATGACTAATGGTACTTATGGGAAATGTGAGGTTTGTGGCACTGACATTGATCCAGATCGTATAGAGGCAATACCAACAACAACTTACTGTAAAGAACATAGTCCCAATAAGGAAGTTTCTCATAACAGACCTATTGAAGAAGGGGTATTAATGCCTCCATTCGGAAAATTTGAATTAGATGATGAACACGAATCCGTTGCATTTGACTCAGAGGACACATGGCAAACTTTACAAAAGTATGGTACTTCTGAAAGTCCGTCTGATTTTGTAGAAGAAGTGGGCCGATATGAAAATGCCTACATCGAAAATGAAGAAAATGAAGGATATGTAGAAGATTATGAAAATTTTGTAGGAACAGATATGTACGGTAAAGAGATAACCGTTTATCCTAACAAACAACACGAGGAGTATGAACAATCCTTAGATGAAGAAGGTTTGATGACTTCGTTCGGTGATTTGCCAAGCGGGGAGAAAGAATCGTATACAGAGGAATAAAGACATTTTATTAGGCTTAGTTATTACCTTTTATATTAGTAGTAGCTAAGCTTATTCATTTTGTTTATTTTCTAATCGGTTGTTTTGTGTTTCAATTCTAATTATTTCTCGATTTGTGTTTCAATCTATACCTGTTGTGTTTCAATCTCACTGTTTTCTGTTTCAATCCTCGTCACTTGTGTTTCAATTCCAATTCATACTCGTCCTACTGAACATTTGTGTTTCAAACCATCCCTGTTGTGTTTCAATCTTACTCTTTTCTGTTTCAATCCTCGTCACTTGTGTTTCAATTCTAATCCTCCTCTATTCCTATTAAAACCTTTACTTTTTCAACTCAATCCTCCCTTTTCCTTTCACTCCTCCCCCATTCCAGACATATTTTAGTAAAAGCAAATACCAAGGATGTGAATTTAATGCGTTCTATTCCATACCATTCTCCAGAATGGGCATTATTTTTAGCGGAGTGTTCACGTTTAGCTTACGACCAGTTCCATCAAAATGGACTTTTCACCGTCCCTAAAGGATTTAATATAGTAAAAGAATTCAAAGCAAAGTCTTTTCATCATCTAGAGTGGTTTGGCTTTATTTTAGAGTCGGATGATGCGATTATTATTGCATTTAGAGGTACATCCACTGACTTAGATTGGGTTTCTGACGCTGAGATTTATCAACATCCATTCCAACATTGCAAAAGCAAACCATTTGTACACAGTGGATTCTTGTCTGTCTATGAATCAGCAAGGGACGAAATTTTAGAAACACTAAAATCACTTCCAAAAGAAAAAGCACTATTTATTACTGGGCATAGTTTAGGAGGGGCGCTTGCGGTACTAAACGCTTTTGACATAGGAAGCAATCAATTACATGATCACTTTTACATGTACAATTATGGAGCTCCTAGGGTAGGCGATGAGCAATTTGTAGAAGAATATAAAAAAGTTTGCCCAGCCTCCATCAGATACGTAAATCTACTAGATGCTGTCCCATTTTTACCGACGACTAAATTGTACGGACCTATTTCAAAAAAAACGTGGTATTATCGCCACGTTCCAAAAGCCATTCATTTTATAAGAAGAGAAGGATCCATTGTGAAAAACCATAGTATTGATACGTATATTGAAACAATCGAGAAGGAAGTTAGTGACAAGAGAGATAATACTAATGAGATTATTATTTACTAAGTGTTTTTTCTATAAACAAAAGGCGATATGGAATTTTTATTTTCCAATCGCCTCTTAAATAGATCAATGTCGTAATCTACAAAAATAAATCAATATGCTAAATCGTCTAACCGAATCGGCGTTCTTAGCTCGTTCTCCCAATCGGGTCTTATAATGGAATATGTAATAGCATCATGTATAGTTCCGTCATCATTTTCCCATGAGTACCTTAAGTAACCTTCTTTAACAAAACCACATTTGTGTAATGTTTTTCTCATTGCATAATTGTCACTTCTCGTATGGGCCTCTAATCTTATTTTAGAAGGTTCCATATTAAAAACATAGTCTGTTAGCCATTTAACAGATTGTGCACCAAACCCTCGACCCCTTATATCTTCACGAATACGGATATCAAATAAAGGTATAGAGTCATTTATATCATAAATAATTACTAACCCTATTCTCTTCCCGTCTTCTATTACCCAAAAAGTATGGCGATTATCTTCGTACCATCCCTTTTCTATTCTTTCCAAAATGCTTTCTTTCTTTGGCTCAGGATCGCCATGAAAAGGCCACCTACATGATGTTAAAAAAGTAACTAAGTCAACGGCATTTTTTTCATTTAATAATTCAAATTGCAATTCCATTTCTTACATCCCCTTAAACTCTAATAACTTGTTACTACAAATTAATCTAACAATTACGGTCCAAACGGCACAAAGTATCTAAACATAATAGAAATAAAGGCAAACACTGAGACCGTACAGATGAAAACAAAATGAATGATTCCGTACACAATCTTACTACTCTTATCCATAAAAAACGTGTAAATAAAACCAGCTATTGGATTGATTAATAGAAACGGTAAAGCCACCATAATAAAATATTTACCCAATACCATAACAAACGCATTTGAAAAATCAACATATGAAAGAAAAATCCAAAGCGCCGAGAAAACGATGACCGTGCTCCAAAGAGAAATAACAGACATCTTATTAGGGTTTTTCCATACCACCTATACGTCCCCCCTATGAACAAATTTACATTCTATGATATTCCACAACAAGGAAAAGTTTTCCTCCTAAATGAGTCCGTTTCATAATGTATGATTACTTTACGAAAAACGAATTATATAACTCTATCTGCTAGTTTAAACGCATAAAAGACGAACAACCTATACTTTTTCCTGGAAAATAACTCGTTTTTCACTAAACGAACCGTAATTATGAAATTGATTCAAATAATAAAACACCTTTACTTTTTATATGCCTAAAGTAAAGGTGCCTTCCATTCTTTCTATTTACTTTTCGTTAATCCCCATATTTCATCTGCATACTGCTTAATGGTTCTATCGCTTGAAAAATATCCAGACGAAGCAATGTTTAAACCACTTAACGTCCACCATTTTAACGGATTTCGATACGATGCATCCACTTTTGCTTGTGCATCTACATACGAATCAAAATCGCGCAATACAAAATACTCATCGTTTTGCATTAATAAAGAATCATAGATTGGCTCAAAGTGATCTTGCGCGTCCGGGAAAAAGCCATTAATTAATTGTTCTAGTACTTGTTGAATTCTTTTATCATGATGATAATATTCAGAAGACCTGTATCCCCCATTTTGATAATAGTTTAACACTTCTTCTGCCGTTAAACCGAACAAGAACATGTTCTCTGACCCAACTTCTTCCTTCATCTCGACGTTTGCTCCATCTAACGTTCCAATCGTAAGAGCACCATTCATCATAAACTTCATATTTCCAGTTCCAGATGCTTCCTTACTAGCAGTTGATATTTGCTCACTAACATCAGCAGCTGGGAAAATATCTTCCGCTAACGATACCCGATAGTTTTCTAGAAAAATAACTTTTAATCTATCATTCGTAAATGGATCATTATTCACTTTATCTGCTAACGAGTTAATTAACTTAATTACCCTCTTCGCATAATAATAGCCAGGCGACGCTTTTGCACCGAATATAAACGTACGCGGCTGTATATCGAAGTGGCTATCATCTTTTAAGCGATTGTATAGATACATAATATGCAATACATTCAACAACTGTCGTTTATACGCATGCAACCTTTTCACTTGAACGTCAAAGATACTATTCACGTCAACATGTATTCCTTGCTGCTTAAAAATGCGGTCAGCTAAAATCTGTTTCCGCTCTTTTTTAACGTTTGCCAAGTTTTCTAGAAAACTTGGGTCATGGACGTAGTCCTTCAACTGCTCTAAATGACGCGTGTCATGTATCCATGCAGTGCCGATAGAATCAGTTATTAGTTTTGTTAACTGTGGGTTTGCTTTTAACAACCATCTGCGGTGTGTAATTCCGTTAGTCTTATTATTAAATTTCTCAGGAAATGCTTCGTAAAAAAGGCGCATTTCTCGTTTTTTTAAAATTTCCGTATGAATTTTGGCAACGCCATTCACACTGTAGCTACCGACAATAGCTAAATGGGCCATCTTAACAACCCCATGCGCGATAATAGCCATTTCCTCGATACGTCCCCAGTCGCCAGGGTATCGATCCCATAACTCTTGACAATAGCGCTCATTTATTTCATTTACTATCATAAAAATACGAGGTAATAACGGTTGAAAAATGGAAACAGGCCATTTTTCTAAAGCTTCCGATAATGTTGTATGATTTGTGTATGAAATCGTATTTTTAGTAATCTCCCAAGCTTCTTCCCAACTCATCGCCTCTTCATCTAATAGAATTCTCATTAATTCTGGAATAGCTAGCACAGGATGCGTATCATTAATGTGAATCGTAACTCGTTCGTGCAAGTCTACTAAACTACCATTCTTCTTTCTATAGGAACGCACAATACTACCTAGACTTGCTGAGACTAAAAAGTATTGTTGCTTTAATCTTAGGATCTTTCCTTCATCATGCGTATCATCTGGATAAAGAAACTCTGACACTGCTTCTGTGTCACGCTTATATTGTAATATGTCTTTATTCGTAGGATATGGAGCTGGTTCAGCACTCCATAACCTTAGCGTATTAACGTTAGATGTTTCATATCCCACTACTGGCATATCATATGGAACAGCTGTAATCTTTTCCCCTTTAGCATGACGAAACAAAGTCTTTCCATCTTCTTCATACGTTTCGACTTTTCCAAAAAAACGAATTTCTACCGCTTGATCTGGTTTTCGCACTTCCCACACATTTCCGTGACGAAGCCATTGTTCAGGTAGTTCTACTTGATATCCATCTACAAATTTCTGGTCAAACAGACCATGTTTATATCGTATACCACAACCGTGCCCTGGCAAATCTAAAGAAGCTAATGAATCTAGAAAACAAGCAGCAAGACGACCTAGTCCACCATTTCCTAGGCCGGCATCTGCTTCTATTTCTTCAATGGAATGAAGGTCTAATCCTAGCTCTTCTAACCCATCTTTTACACAATCTCTTATTCCTAAGTTCAACAAATTATTTCCTAACAATCTGCCTAACAAAAACTCAATCGACAAGTAATACACTTGCTTATTGTTAGTCGTTCGGTTTCGCTCGTTTGTCTCAATCCAGTTCGTACTAATGTATTCACGGACCATACTACCTAATGCATGAAAATGGTCTCTAGGGGTTGATTCAGCAAAGCTCTTTCCGTACATCCGCTCCACTTTATTAGCAAAGACTGTTTTAAATGTTTCCTTGTTACAGAACATGTACTCCACTCCTAGCAATCAAAGATGAATATAACTGGTTGTACTTAAAAGCTGATTTGGCCCAACTATAATCTTTATTCATAGCTTCTAACATAATATTTTGCCAAACGTCTTTCTTTTGGTAACACGCTATGGCACGACAAATCGTAAACAACATATCGTGGGCATTAAAGTTTGTAAACGAAAATCCATTCCCATCTTTTGTCACTTCATTATATGACTGAACCGTATCATTTAGCCCACCCGTTTCACGAACGATTGGGATCGTGCCGTACCTTAGCGCGATAAGTTGCCCTAAACCACACGGCTCAAATTTGGATGGCATTAAAAACATATCAGAACCTGCATAAATTTTATGAGCTAGTTCTTCGTCAAAACCGATAAATACTTTTACTTTATCAGGATAACGATGTGCCAGATAGCCAAAAAATTGTTCAAATTCATATTCACCTGTTCCTAGGACTACTAACTGTACATCTTCCTTTAACAACTCTTCCATTACCGCTGTTACTAGGTCTAGTCCTTTTTGTTTCGTAAGACGAGTTACCATCGCAATTATCGGTACTTCCACACGTACAGGTAAATTAGCCAAAAGTTGTAACTCTTCTTTGTTATCTTTCTTTCGTTCCATATTTTTTGCATCATACGTCGAAACAATCATTTCATCATGCTTTGGATTATAAATATCTTCATCGATCCCATTAATAATTCCAATTAACGCACTGCTTCTTGACCTTAAAACTCCATCTAACATTTCTCCGTAGTAAGGTGTTTGAATTTCATCCTTATAAGTGGGACTAACCGTTGTGATAACAGATGATGACACAAGTGCCGCTTTCATAAAATTCACTTGACCGAAAAACTCTAATTGTTCTGTTGTAAAATACTCATCAGATAAGTTTAGTAAATCGTCTAAAATTCCTTTAGGGAAGACTCCTTGAAATTGTAGGTTATGAATCGTAAAAGCAGTTTGAACACGTTTATAACGAATATCAGATTTGAATTCTTTTTCTAATAAAAAGTTAACCATTCCCGTATGCCAATCGTGACAATGAACAACATCCGGAATAAAATCAATAATAGGTAAAGACTCTAATACCGCTCTACAAAAGTAAGCAAATCTCTCCCCATCGTCGAAATGTCCATATAATGAATCTCGATTAAAATAGTACTCATTATCAATAAAATAGTATGTCACGCCTTCGAACTCAAGCATCTCAATACCACAATATTGTTTTCTCCAACCTACCGATAATGTAATTGCCTCTATATGATTCATATTTTCTTTAAACTTAGTTGGAATCTGCCCGTATTTTGGTAAAATAACGCGTACATCAGTACCAAGTTTTTTCAACTCTTTTGGCAGTGCTCCTGCAACATCCCCTAGTCCGCCGGATTTTGCAAATGGGACACATTCCGAGACGACAAATAAAACTTTCACGAATTCATCAGCGCTCCTTGTATTGTTCCTTTTTTCACTAAATACGGATCAAAATTTTCTCCTTTTAATACTGTACCTTGTTCTACTTTTACATCTTTGTCTAAAATAACACAATCTAAAACAGCATCCGCTTCCACAACACTTTTTTGCATCACGATACTATTCTTAATTACCGCACCTTTTTCCACTTTTACTCCACGGAAAATGATACTGTTTTCTACATGGCCTTGTATAATAGCACCATTAGCAATCATAGAATTTTTCACGTAAGCATCTTTGGAATACTTAGTTGGTGGTTCATCTTTTACTTTTGTAAAAATTGGCTGTTCACGGCGGAAAATTTGTTTCCATACAGTAGGATTAAGTAACGCTAAACTATTCTGATAGTAGCTGTTTACAGAATCGATGACAGCGACAAAACTTTCATATTCATAATCACAAATGGTTAATTCAGATTTTGGATCTCTAATACAATCCGAAATATTTCGATAACCTGTTGTATCAGCATTTTTAAATAAATCAATTAACAACGTTTTTTCTAATATATAAACATCTAATGACTTACCTAATTGACGTACATGTGTAATATCACACTTATTGTCTAAATGTCTTTTTAACATCACTCTATAATCCATATTACAAACAGTGTAACTATTGGCTAAAACAACATACTCCTGTGAACTTCTAAGAAAAAAGTCTTCATTCTCCTTGAATTGCTGGAATGAGCCGATTCCTTCTAATAAGGATTTTTCCGAGCTTGGAAAAAAGAACAATCCGTCTCTCTTTCTGTTTAAATCCCATTGTTTCCCTGAACCTAGATGGTCCATTAACGAACGATATTGATATTTAGGAAAAATGGCTACACTTGAAATACCTGAGTTAACCATATTGGATAAGACAAAGTCGATTAAGCGATAACGACCTCCAAATGGTACTGCTGCTGAAGAACGTTTCCACGTTAACTCGCTCATTTCATCTATATGTGTTGTTGCATCTATAATCCCTAACATTGATTTATTCATGGAAGTACACCCTCTCCAATTATTCTATTAAACTGCCAAAAATTCTTCCGAAACTAGTAAAATTTCATCTTCATTTTTTTCAGGGGCAATAATTGCTCCATCTGGAATAACCATTCCTGCTGGAATAATTGCTCTCTCAATATAAACATTGTTACCAATTTTCGCCTCTGGCATGACAACCGAGTGCTGTACAACGGAGTTTTCACCAACTGATACACCTTGGAAAACAACCGAATGATCGACTTTTCCTTCAATGACACACCCTTCGTTAATTAATGATTCCGTCACTTCCGCATTTGGTGCAATATACTGTGGTTGTTGATTTGGATTAACAGAATAAATTCTCCAATTATAATCAAATAAATTCAATTCACACGTTTCATCTAGTAAATCCATATTTGCTTCCCATAAGCTTTTAACTGTACCAACATCTTTCCAGTAACCTTTATATGGATAAGCCATTAAACGTTTCTTTTCTTCCAATAATAGAGGAATGACATCTTTACCAAAATCATGACTTGATTCAGGATTACGGTCATCCATCTCTAAATATTCCTTTAAAATAGACCATTTAAAAATGTAGACTCCCATCGATGCTAAATTATTTTTTGGATTTGCTGGCTTTTCGTCAAAAGCGGTTACTTCCATTTTCTCATTTGTATTCATGATCCCAAATCGACTTGCTTCTTCCCACGGAACTTCTATAACGGAAATAGAAACGTCCGCATCTTGTTTAACGTGATAATCCAGCATTGCCGAATAGTCCATCTTATAAATATGGTCGCCAGATAAAATTAACACGTACTCCGGATCATATTGGCGCAAATAGTTCATATTTTGATAGATAGCACTAGCTGTTCCCGTATACCATCTAACACCAGAAGATTCACTATATGGAGGTAAAACAGTTACTCCTCCATTTTTACGGTCTAAGTCCCATGCACTTCCAATCCCGATGTAAGAGTTCAGTACGAGTGGTTGATATTGAGTTAGTACTCCAACTGTATCAATTCCCGAATTCGTACAGTTACTTAAAGCAAAATCGATAATTCTATATTTTCCGCCGAAAGGTACGGCCGGTTTCGCTAAATTTTTAGTTAATGAACTTAAACGGCTTCCTTTTCCACCTGCTAATAACATCGCGACACATTTCTTCTTGACCATCTTTACTTTCTCTCCCCTCTTCTTCTCACAGGTTGCAACATACATACACCGAACGGCGCAACATTGACCATCATATGATAAGGTTTACCGTGATATTCCCCTTTTTTCACTTCAATTTCGTCTAAATTAGTAATTCCTGTGCCTCCGAAATGAACATCATCACTATTAAAAACTTGTTCATAACCGCATTCTTCCGGAACGCCTAAAGTGAAATTTTGATAAGCTCTACAAGTAAAATTACATATAACGACCGTGTAATCTCCTGCGTTCTTGCCGTAGCGTATATAAGAGAAAATACTTTGTTCACGGTTGTTCGCATCTATCCATTCGAATCCACTATGTGCGTGATCTTGTTCAAACAATGAAGGATTATTTAGATAAAAATGAGTAAGTTCTTTCATATACTTGTTCATATTACGATGAGACTCATATTGGTCTATAAGCATCCAGTCTACTTGTTCTAAATCTTTCCACTCATCAAACTGACCAAACTCTCCACCCATAAATAAAAGTTTCTTTCCTGGGTGTGTCATAAAATAACCATATAATAAGCGGAGTTGAGCGAACTTTTCTTCGTAACTACCAGGCATTTTATTGAGAAGTGACTTTTTCCCGTGTACAACTTCATCATGAGACAATGGCAAAACAAAGTTTTCGGAAAAAGCGTACATTAACGAAAACGTCACTTTATCGTGTATCATCGAACGTTCTTGCGACGGAGTTTCCATATAATTCAACATGTCATTCATCCAACCCATGTTCCACTTATAATTAAAGCCAAGTCCGCCTTCATATGTCGGAGCTGTAACAAGTGGCCAATCAGAAGAATCTTCCGCTATCATTAGAGCGCTATAATCATAGTCAAATACTGCTTTGTTTAAGTTCTTAAGAAATTCAATGGCAAAAGGATTCTCGTGAGATTCATTCGTATTCGGCCAGTAGATGATATTAGAAACCGCATCTACTCTAAAGCCGTCTATATGAAAATACTCCATCCAAAATAAAGCATTTGAAATTAGAAAACTCCTTACTTCTGGCTTTCCTAAATCAAAGTTGGCCGTTCCCCACACTTCATTTTCTCTATCATTGTAAGATGTATACTCAAATGTTGGTGTACCATCAAACATGTAAAGCCCGTGTGCATCTTTACAAAAATGACCAGGAACCCAATCAAGTATTATTCCAATATCTACTTGATGACAGGCATCGATAAATGTCATTAATTCTTGTGGTGTACCGTATCTGCTTGTAGCGGAAAAATAACCTGTTCCTTGATATCCCCAAGACCGATCATACGGATGTTCAATGACTGGCAATAGTTCTATATGGGTATAACCTTGTTCTTGAATGTATGGAATAAGTTCATCAATAAGCTCTAAATAGGTGAATAGTGACCCCTCCTCTTTCTTTTTCCATGAAGCTAAATGGAGTTCGTATATAAACATTGGCTTTTCATAAATTGTAATTCGTTTTTTCTTCCGTCTCCAATTAGCATCTTTCCATTTGTATCCGTCTAGGCTATAAACAATGGAAGCCGTGTTTGGCCTAACTTCTGAATAAAATGCATATGGATCTGCCTTATGTAAGACCTCACCTTGTTGTGTTACCAATTCGTATTTATACATTTCCCCTGATAAATCTTGTTCGTTTATAAGGACACTCCACACGCCTTCATTATTTATTCGTTGTAATGGAGTATTCTCTCCGTTCCAATTATTAAACGATCCTATCAGTCTAACTTCTGCTGCATTTGGTGCCCAAACTGTAAATCTTGTACCTACTAATTTACGTCTTCTTTTTAAAACATGCGCTCCGAATAACTCATGACTTTTATACAACGTTCCTTCGTGAAATAAGTGCAATTCAAAATCAGTTGGATTTGCTACCACTTGCAAAGTTTTTCATCCTTTCACTACGTTCGAATGTTTTGATTATTCTAATATTCTATTATGATAAATTAATTCCTTTCGCAGCGGAAATGTTTTTGTAGACATAATGTTACAAATTTCACATAGTGTTAGTATTTGTCGAATAGTTTCGGCAAATGGGCAAACGTTTTCATTGTATGTATTTAAGGATTTGTCATAAAAAGGCTTATTTTGAAAGTGTTTTCACTCGTCAGACGTCTGCATCATATTCTTTTATTTTGTCGAAAAGTTTTTTTCTCGATAACGCTTTCATATGTGTGAGAAGTACATTTATTATTCTTTGAATAATATTTTCTCATAGTCCATTGTGTGTAGGACTTTTGTATTCAGGGGGTAAAATACTGCTGCAATTGATGCTCAGTTATTCTATTAATTGTTGCACCAAAACACATATTTTATAATATTTTATTGTTATCTAAAAAAGTGATAAAATATTAAGATATGACATATTAGCTGTGCTTCGTATTAAGGAGGAAGAAATACTTTGATTGTTAAAGATGAACAAGAATTAGCAAAACTAAAAGAGATTGGTAAAATTGTCGGAACCATTCGTGATGAAATGGTGAAGATTACGAAACCTGGAGTAACGACTAGGGAGATAGATGAATTAGGTGGAAAGTTGTTTGAGCAGTACGGTGCCATATCTGGTCCAAAAGGAGAGTACGACTTCCCTGGATTTACGTGTATTTGTGTAAATGAAGAAGTAGCTCACGGTATTCCGGGAGACCGAGTAATCGCAGACGGAGATTTAGTTAACATAGATGTTTCCGGTTCAAAGGATGGATACTTCGCTGATACTGGTGTATCTTTCGTTGTTGGGAATGCTGACCCTGAACTTGAAAAATTATGTGATGTAGTCAAGCTTGCGTTTGATGAAGGTCTAAAAAAATTCCGTCCAGGTGGAAAACTAAACAACGTTGGAAAAGCTGTACACAATACTGCTAAAAAACATGGTTACACAGTAATAAAGAATTTAACTGGCCATGGCGTTGGACGTACGCTACACGAAGCACCTAGCCATATTCTTAACTATTTTGATCCGTGGGATAATGAATTGTTCAAAGAGGGTATGGTTATTGCATTTGAGCCGTTCGTATCTACAGGGGCAGAAGAAGTGTACGAAAAAGAAGATGGCTGGACATATACAACAAAAGAAAGAAGCTTTGTTGCTCAATATGAACATACAATTGTCGTAACAAAAGGAGAACCAATCATTCTTACAAAATAACACATGCCCGGGTTGTATCAGTGCATTGCACTCATACAACCCGGGCATATTTTTTTATTATTGATAAGAAGCTTTACTATTTAAATACGCGTGAGTTAAAGGAAGGTATTTTGTTTCCCCTTTCACCTCGACAATAAGCCTAACTTGCCTCTCCTCATCAAAGTAAAAAGAAGCTTGTTCTAGATCTACTTCAGTCCAACCTAAATTATACACTTCATTTACAAACTCTAGCATACCATCTAAATTTTCTATAATGCTACTATCTAGAGAACCATAATTTGTGTAATCGTCATATCTATCAAACATCTTCATGATTAACAGCTTTTCAACATTAACTAATGTTCCTTCTACTACCGTCCCAGCCTCATCCACTAAAACCATACTAAAATAAGGGTACATATGATATAAAACCTCTACTCTAGTATCCACTGCAACTTTGCTCTGCATCAACTCAATAGTAGTTGCTATTAAAGTGTTCACTTCTTCAAGTGACTGGCTATTGCTGTGAGCAAAAGAAGACGTGATTGTAATATCGTTGTTTCCTTTGGCTTCAAAATCAATCCCTCTCCAACTAGCCTGTTCCCTAATGAAGCGTTCACTAATTAAAACCTTTGATTCATCTTGATAAACAGGGGTAATATCCGTTGTATATTTTATCCCTGTAGTTAGACTATGATTCCATACATATTCTTCATCTTTTTCATACATAAAAGTTAAATTAGGTTCCTTCCAACTAGGAAACGGGTAAACTAATTCAATTGTATGAAAATCAATATGCTTATATTTTTCAAGCAAGTGGTCGACATTAGCATATTGAGTATATTTTTTAACTTGTTCTATATCTTGATTAGATAAAGCTTTTAAGTATCCTATTGTGTGATTTGCTAGGACAACATCATAAGAATCAATTAGATTATTATAAATTTCCTCTAGGTTAGAAAATCTAATAAACAACTCGTCAAAATTAAACTCAGCCTCCTCACTATCATTTGGAGTATCTATCTCCTTATCTTGTTCATTTTTATCTTCTATTACAGGGGGCTGTGGGTTCTCTGTAGCTGGTCTATTTATCAAATTATCCACAGTGGAACTTTGAATAAAGCTAATAAAAATGATAGCAGCAATGATTACAGCACTTGCTGTTAGAAACGGTATTTTTATGGAGGTTCGCCTATTCTTATGCTTTTTTTCTAGTTTATTTAATTTCTCTTCTAAAGCATCAACAAATTCTTCATCTGGCTTAATGCCTTCTTGATTATATAAAACGGAAAAATTAATTTTGTGCTCTTTTTCTTTGCTCATTGGTTGCTATTCCTCCTTCCACATCTACAGTTAATATTTCTTTTAATTGCTTTAAAGCTCTATGATAATCCACCCTTACTTTTGTCTCTGGACAATCTAATAATTCTGCCGTCTCTTTAATAGATAACTCCCAAATCCCTCTATATATAACAATATTTCGATATTTTAATTTCAATTTAGAGATAGCTCTTTGCAACTCCATATGCTCTTCTTTTTGAAATAGCCTCTCTTCAGGTGTTCCTTCTGGAGTTACTTGTTTATTAAAAGAAAAGTCATTAAAGTAAGTCAATAATTTCTTTTTACGATAGTGATCCATAATTGTATGTCTAGCAATCTTTAATATCCATGGCTTAATCTTTGCAGTGTCTTTTAAGTTTGAAATACTTTTCACCACTTTAATAAAAGTTTCTTGCGTTAAATCTTGTGATAACGAAATGTCACTCGTAAAAAACAAACAATATTGATACACCTGTTCATGATGTTTTCGATAAATCTCACTTATTCCCCATTCACTCTCACTCATGATTTGCCTCCTTTCTTTTACTATATAACAAGTCGTTGTATACTCAACAAATGTTTCAAAAAATTATATATAAATGCAAAAAAACTAGTAACATTAGTTACTAGTTTTTTAGATGACCCGTACGGGATTCGAACCCGTGTTACCGCCGTGAAAGGGCGGTGTCTTAACCGCTTGACCAACGGGCCATAATTATTTAAATAATATGGCGGAGAAGGAGGGATTTGAACCCTCGCGCCGCTTACACGACCTACACCCTTAGCAGGGGCGCCTCTTCAGCCACTTGAGTACTTCTCCAAAAGTGGCTCCACCAGTAGGATTCGAACCTACGACCCTTCGGTTAACAGCCGAATGCTCTACCGCTGAGCTATGGTGGAATAATAAATATGGTGGGCCTAAATGGACTCGAACCATCGACCTCACGCTTATCAGGCGTGCGCTCTAACCAGCTGAGCTATAGGCCCATATAATGGAGCGGGTGATGGGAATCGAACCCACGACATCAGCTTGGAAGGCTGAGGTTTTACCATTAAACTACACCCGCATAAAAAGGGCGACTGATGGGAATCGAACCCACGAATGCCTGAACCACAATCAGGTGCGTTAACCACTTCGCCACAACCGCCATAATGTAATGGTGCCGGCGATAGGAGTCGAACCCACGACCTACTGATTACAAGTCAGTTGCTCTACCAACTGAGCTACACCGGCATACACTAATTATTAAATTAAAAATAAATGGTGGCTCGGGACGGAATCGAACCGCCGACACATGGATTTTCAGTCCATTGCTCTACCAACTGAGCTACCGAGCCAAAATATGGCGGTCCCGACCGGGATCGAACCGGCGATCTCCTGCGTGACAGGCAGGCATGTTAACCGCTACACCACGGGACCATTTGGTTGCGGGGGCAGGATTTGAACCTACGACCTTCGGGTTATGAGCCCGACGAGCTACCAGACTGCTCCACCCCGCGATAATAATAACTATGTTGAAACTAATTTATACAGTAGTTGAAATAAAATATGGAGGAGGAAGAGGGATTCGAACCCCCGCGGGCTTTGACACCCCTGTCGGTTTTCAAGACCGATCCCTTCAGCCGAACTTGGGTATTCCTCCGTATATTTATAATAATGGTGGACCTTGTAGGACTCGAACCTACGACCGGACGGTTATGAGCCGTCTGCTCTAACCAACTGAGCTAAAGGTCCAAAATGGTAGCGGCGGAGGGAGTCGAACCCACGACCTCACGGGTATGAACCGTACGCTCTAGCCAGCTGAGCTACACCGCCATTTTGAAAATCTAACTATATAGGTTATAAGTGGAGCCTAGCGGGATCGAACCGCTGACCTCCTGCGTGCAAGGCAGGCGCTCTCCCAGCTGAGCTAAGGCCCCATTATAAATATTAAGTGGTCGGGAAGACAGGATTTGAACCTGCGACCCCTTGGTCCCAAACCAAGTGCTCTACCAAGCTGAGCTACTCCCCGATATGGCGCGCCCGAGAGGACTCGAACCCCTAACCTTTTGATCCGTAGTCAAACGCTCTATCCAATTGAGCTACGGGCGCTATTTATTTCTTGTTTTACTGCAGTCAAAATTTAATACCTTTTGTGCAATTCAAGGATACTTATTTTCACTAAGTGAAAAAAGTTTGGTGCCGAGGACCGGAATCGAACCGGTACGGTAGTCACCTACCGCAGGATTTTAAGTCCTGTGCGTCTGCCAGTTCC
This sequence comes from Bacillus sp. FJAT-45066, assembly GCF_002335755.1. NCBI lineage: Bacteria > Bacillati > Bacillota > Bacilli > Caryophanales > Bacillaceae > Bacillus > Bacillus sp. FJAT-45066. The sequence continues at coordinate 95 of NZ_NISQ01000001.1, read as the reverse complement.
GCCACCCCGGCACTTCTGTTGGAGCGGAAGACGGGATTCGAACCCGCGACCCCCACCTTGGCAAGGTGGTGTTCTACCACTGAACTACTTCCGCT